>NZ_JBHUOG010000002.1:0-3725136 GCF_042685865.1 Promicromonospora vindobonensis
GTCTTGTTGACCGCACTACTGGCGTGTCGTCCGGGTAGCACGCGCTGGCAGCACCGACGCTGATGCCCTCTGGCCCGACCTTGAGGAGCAGCAGCAATGACACCGGACGTAGATGGGGAAGACGGCAGCCGTTCGGTCGCGGAACTCGTCGTGACACGCAGCGGCGCGGTCCGGCCGACCCGCGCGGCGGATCTGCCGTGGGTCGTGTGCGACGGCGCAGGTATGGCGATCGAGCCGGTCAGCGAGTTCCTGCGCGAGCTGCTCGCATGTGGGAACGGGACCTCGTCATGCCGGTCGTACGCATACGATCTGCTGCGCTGGTTCCGGTTTCTGGCCGCGGTAGATGTGCCGTGGAACCGGGTACAGCGCGCAGAGGTCCGTGACTTCGTGCTGTGGTTGCGCACGAGCGTCAACCCGGCCAGGGAGCGGTCGCGGCCTGGTGCGTCGGCGCCGGGGGCGATCAACGCTCGGACCGGGAAGTCGTCGCTGTCTGCGGGATATGCGCCGGCCACGATCAACCATGCGTTGTCGGTCGTCGCGGCGTTCTACGCCTTCCACGTCCGGACCGGCAGAGGGCCGATCGTCTCGCCCGTGCCGGCGCAGTCTCGTCGTGGCGGGCGGGTCTACTCCCATCACAACCCGATGGAGCCGTTCGCGTCGCACAAGCGGGGCAGCTACCGGCAGAAGCAGCCAGAACTGCCCCCGCGTGCGGTGCCCGACGACGTCCTGGACGACCTGTTCTCCCGGCTCGGCTGCAACAGGGACAGGGCCATGTTCAGCATGTACCTGTCCAGCGGTGCCCGGGCCTCGGAGCTGCTGGGCATGAGCGTCGGGGATGCTCACCCGGGCGAGGGGCGCATCTACGTAGCGACCAAGGGCCTGGGTGGGATCAAGCAGGCGTGCCCGGCGGCGCCGGAGGCGTTCACGTGGCTCGCTCTCTACCTCGGCGAGCTCACAGGTGAGGGGCACCGGCCCGAGCCGGACGAGCCCCTGTGGTGGACCCGACGTAACCCGCTCAGGCCGCTGACCTACACCGCGGTGCGCGCGGTGCTGCGGCGCATCAACGAGTCGATCGGCGCGAACGTCACATTGCACGACCTGCGGCACACTCTCGGGCTCCGGCTGATCGCGGACCCGCAGGTCACCCTCGTCGACGTCCAGCAGGTCTTGCGACACCGGCAGATCACGACCACGGGCCTCTACCTGCGGCCTCGCGTCGACGAGGTGATCGCCAGGGTTCACGAGCACTACACCCGCCCGAGACCCGAACCGCGTCCGCTCGCCGGGTGGACCTACGACGAGCAGGATCTGTCCGACGTGTTCGGGGAGCACTGATGGTCGGGCGGCACGGGCAGACGACCCGCGTGACACCGGTCAGCCGGCGGGAGCCCGGCGTGCTCACCGCCCCAGCCGTTCCAGCCTACGTCCCGGCGCTGCCGGGCCAGGAGGGAGCAACGCGGCAAGAGCTGGTTCGCCTGGCCGAGGGGTTGCTGGAAGGTGGGTCCTCCTCCCGGCAACGTGCGGAGCACTCCCTGGCGCTGAGTCGTGCCCTGCACTGGCTGGAGACCTTCGACGGCGGGGACTGGCAGGAGCGGTGGCTGTACAGCGGTTCCGACCAGGTCGGTCACCGGTGGCTCCCGGACGTCCATCCAAAGGCTCGGCATTCGCTGACCTCGGGCATCAGGATGCTGATCGTGCTGCGCGCGATCCGGCCCACGTACGCGTGGTTCTTCGCCAGCCGCCTGCTCGGGGTCTACGCCCAGTTTCGCCAGCACAATCACCCCGCCGTCTTCGCTGCGATCGAGCCGCACACCGCTCGCGCGGACACGGGCAGCTACGCCGCCTACGCGTTGACCGTGCTGACGCACATCGCGATCGTGACCGGTAAGTCGCCGCGAGACATCGATACGGCCGACTTCAACACCTACCGGGCCGCGCGAGCTGCCTCGGGGCGTCCTAGCATTGGCCTGCCCCTGGCCTACGAGGCGCTGCAGGCGATCGGCGGGCTCGTCGGTCAGCCCCCGACGCTGCGGCAGGCTATAGCCCGCGGGCAGCTGACGGTTGCCGAGCTCGTCGACCGCTACCCGATCGTCGATGCCGGGGTTCGTGACCTGCTCGTGCACTACCTCGTGGAACGCTCGACGGTCCTGGACTACAGCACCCTGAGCAGTCAGGTCCAGCTCCTGGCCGGCCTGTTCTGGTGCGACCTGGAGCGCCACCACCCCGGGATCAACTCCCTACGACTGTCCGACGAAGCCATCCAGGGATGGAAGGAACGGTTGCGGGTCCTGCCCGACGGCAGCCCGCGCAAGGGCACCCACCTCATCCTCCTCGTGGTCCGGGCTCTCTACCTCGACCTGCAGCAGTGGGCACTGGAAGACCCAGCCCGCTGGGCGCAGTGGGCCGCTCCGAGCCCGATCACCGAGGCCGATACCCGAGGCAAGATCAAGGAACTCCGCCTCCTGAAGGCGCGCATGCAGGCGCGCACCCGCACCCTGGTCCCGGTCCTGCCACGCCTGGTCGCCACCGCCCAGGCTGAGCTCGAGCACACCGGCAAGCTCCTGGCCGCGATGCAGAACACGGAACCGTTGGCCGAGGTCATCATCGACGGGCGCCGCTACCAGCGCACCAAGACCACGTGGAAGATCAATGCCGTCGCCCTCGACGACGATCCCGGGCCCCGGTTCGATGTCGCGCAACGTGACACCGACGCGTTCTGGACCTGGGCCACGATCGAGGTCCTGCGCCGCACCGGAGTCCGGGTCGAGGAACTCCTGGAGCTGACGCACGTGGGCCTGCGCCAGTACCAGGCGCCCACCGGCGAGATGGTGCCCCTGCTGCAGATCAGCCCGTCCAAGACCGACGCCGAACGCGTCATCCCCGCCGACCCTGTTCTCGTCTCCGTGCTGGCGAAGATCATCCGCCGGGTCAAGGACGACGAGGGACGCGTCCCATTGGTCCAGCGTTTCGACGAGCACGAACAGATCTTCGGTCCGCCCCTGCCGCACCTGTTCCAGCACGTCGTCAACTACCAGCGCCAGGTCATCTCCACCGAACGCATCCGCAAGCTGCTGCGCAAGGTCGCAGGGCGGGCCGACCTGCGCGACGTCGACGGAACACCGCTGCGGTTCACCCCGCACGACTTCCGCCGCGTGTTCTCCACCGAGGTCGTCAACGGCGGACTGCCGATCCACATCGCCGCGAAGCTACTCGGCCACCTGGACCTGAACACCACCCAGGGCTACGTCGCCGTCTACCCCGAAGAAGTCATCAGCCGCTACCGAGCCTTCGTCGACGAACGTCGGCAACGCCGCCCGAGCGAGGAGTACCGCGAACCCAGCGACGCCGAGTGGAACGAGTTCCGCGACCACTTCAGCCTCCGCAAAGTCGCCCTCGGCACCTGCGAACGCCCCTACGGAACCCCCTGCCAGCACGAACACGCCTGCGTCCGCTGCCCGATGCTCCGCATGGCTCCTACCCAGATGCCACGCCTGCTCCAGATCGAACGCAACACCCACGAACGGCTCGAGGAGGCCCACCGTCTGCAATGGCTCGGCGAGGTTTCCGCGCTCGAGGAGAACCTGCGGCACATCGCTGAGAAGAAGCACCAGGCCGAACGGCAGCTGCGGCAGGCCGACAACGACGAGGCGGGGCCCGACGCGCTCGACTGACGAGGAACACCGGTGAGCGCCTCTCCCGTTGGGTCCGCTCATCGACGCGGTGAGCGGCACGGCCATCACCCCGGCGGTGCGGAGCACGCCGCCTGACGACGCCGCACGGCTCCCTACCCTGCTGCTGTCCGGTCCAGCTTCGGCGAGTGCGTCCTTGATCAGGGTCTCCAGGGTCGAACGGTCGACCTCGCCGATTACGTATGCGGCGACCATGCGACTGGGGTCGAGCACGATCGTGGACGGCGCGGCTTTCAGGGGCACGGTTGCGGACAGTGCCGCGACGACGGCGCCGGTGTTGTCCTGCAGGCCTACGTGTGGAGGTCGAGGATCGACCGCACGGTCGCGGTGATGATGTCGGCGACGTCTGTGGTCTTGATGCGTCCGGCGCGGTTCTCCTCGGCGGCGCCGTGCAGGACATAGTGCACGACGTTCACCAGCCACTCGATCGGAAGGTCAGTGCGGAACGCGCCCTCGTGCTGGCCACGGCGGATGAGTTCCTCGATGCGTTCTCCCGGACCCGCGTGCAGCTCACGGATGCGGCCGGCGGGCAGGACGCCCTGGGCGGCGGCAAGCAGCGCCGCTGACTCCGCGACCAGCGCCCAGCTGGACGCGAGCAACCGGTCCAGGGCGTCGCGTGCGTCGCCGCCGAGATCGACGGCGGACAGCGTCTCCTCTCCGGCCCGCAGCGCGTCGACGAGAGCCGCCTCCACCAGATCCGCGCGGGTCTTGAAGTGTCCGTAGAGCGTCATCCGGCCCACGCCCGCTGCCGTGGCGATGGCATCGATGGTCGCGTCCGGGTCTTCGCTGAGGCTGACGCGTGCCGCGGACACGATGCGGGCGATGCTGCGCTCGGCGTCGGCTCGCCTCCGCGGGCGGGTATCGGTGCTCATGCCACCCAGCCTATCTCGTACGGGAATATACGGGTTATGCTGCCGCTTGTAACTCGTACTTCGACATACGAATTAGTCCATGGAGGACGGCGATGACAACGAACAAGACCAGCGCAGCAGCCCCACAGCGGGATGCTGGGCATCCGTTGCGGTGGCGCATCCTGGGGTTCCTCGGGGTGGCGCAGCTCATGCTGATCCTCGACGTGACGGTCGTAGCCATCGCCTTGCCGCACATCGAGACCGATCTGGGCCTGAGCCGGGCGGCACTGACCTGGATGGTGAGCGCGTACACGCTGACGTTCGGCGGTCTGATGCTGTTGGGCGGGCGGCTTGCCGACCTGGTCGGGGCGAAGCGGGTGGTGCTCGCCGGCCTGCTGATCTTCACGGCCGCGTCGCTGCTGACTGGGCTGGCTGACTCCACCGTCCTGCTGCTGGGCGGTCGCATCGCCCAGGGCGTCGGCGCGGCGCTGCTGTCACCGGCGGCGCTGTCGCTGGTCGTGACACTGTTCGACGGCGAGGAGCGGAACAAGGCCCTCGGTGTGTGGTCCGCGCTCGGCGGCGGCGGCGCGGCCCTCGGCCTCCTGGTCGGCGGGCTGCTCACCGCCGGACCGGGCTGGCCTTGGGTCTTCTACGTCAACGTCCCGATCGGCCTGGTGATCCTTGTCGGCCTCGCCGTCCTGCTGCCCCAGCAGAGCGGGGCAGTACCGCGCGCCCGGCTCGACGTGCTCGGCGCGCTGCTGGTCACCGCTTCGTCGGGCTCGCTGATCTACGCGCTGATCAACGCCGGAGAGGACGGGTGGCTGACGTCAACCACCGGGTGGCTCGTGCTGCTGGCCGTCGCCGGCTACATCGTGTTCGTGCTCTGGCAGCGGACTACGCGTTCACCGCTCATGGATGTCGCCCTGCTCGCGCGGCGCCCGGTGGCGACCGGCACCTTCCTCATCCTGATGGCGACGATCCTGATGATCGCCGTGTTCTTCCTGGGCACGTTCTACTTCCAGCACGCACGCGGCTACGGCGCACTGCAGACCGGCCTGCTGTTCCTCCCGGTCGCGCTGGCCACGATGCTCGGCGCGAACCTCACCGGCCGTGCCATCGCCCGCCTCGGCGCGCGCACCCTGGCCGTGACTGGCCTGCTCGTCGCGGCGATCGGACTTGCCGTGCCCGCACTCTGGACGCAGCCCGTCGCCGTGACCGTGGGCGTCGCGATCGCGGGGGCCGGGACCGGCGCGCTCTATGTCGTCGCATCTGCGACTGCGCTCGGTCAGGTCGCCCCCCACGAGGCCGGCGTCGCCTCAGGCCTCGTGAGCACGTTCCACGAGTTCGGAGCGTCCATCGGGGCCGCGGTCGTGTCCAGCGTCGCGGCGGCCAGTCTCGTCGGAGACACCCTCACCGGGTTCACGAACGGCTTCGTCGTGATGGCGTTCGTCGCGGGCGGCGGGGCGCTGGTGGCCGCTGCGCTGACTCCGGGCCGTCCCGCCGATTCCCACTGAGCGATGACCGCAGCCCCGTGAGTTCAGGAACTCTGCAGGCAGTCCCGGCTTGAACTCACGGGGTGGCTAGCGTCACCGATAGCGAGGTTATCCCTTGAGCTCAGGCAACTCACCGGTGCCCTTGGCCGATTGCAGATTGCAGCGACGGATGTCGAGGTTGAAGCACTTGATGTAGCACGGAGGACCGACCTGACCCCTCCGCTCGAGGTTCGTCGATGGGTGACCGAGCGCAACAAATTCACAGACTTCGAGACATGGCGAGGCGAGCACACGACGGGGTGCTCATCGACGACGACCATGTGGCGCTTGACCTTCGAGTCGACCTGAAGGTTTACGGTCGGGGCATGGACGGGATACGGATCGGTGAACTGTCGCGGCGCAGCGGGATGACCGCTTCGACGCTGCGGTACTACGAGGCCGAGGGTTTGCTCCCCGCGGATCGCGCAGGCAACGGGTACCGGATGTACGGACCGGACGCCGTAGACCGGCTGGCGTTCATCACCCAGGCCAAGCACCTGGACCTGCCGCTACCTGCGGTTCGCGAGCTGGCGACGGCATGGGAGTCCGAACCATGCCGCAGCGTACGAGCCAGGTACCGGCCCTTGCTGGCGCAGCGGGCCGGGCAGGTCGCCGAGCGGCTTGTCGCTCTGGAGGGACTGCGGGCCACACTGGCGACGGCGATCGAGCGCCTGGACGCGTTGCCCGACCGGGACGGCCCGTGCGAGACGGCATGCACGTTCCTCGACCAGGAGAGTGCCACGATCACGGACCCGATCAGGCTGCTGCCCGCCGTCGGGCCTGAGCCGACCCCGATCGCGTGCACCCTGGGAGCCGGTGACTACGCCGAACGCGTCGCCGCGTGGCAGGTCTTGATCGGTGGCGGGTCCCGTACCGATGTCGACGGCGGGGTGCGAGTGACGCTGCCGACGCCGGCGCTGGAGCGCGCTACCGCGCTTGCCGCTGCCGAGCAGGACTGCTGCGGGTTCTACCGCTTCCGCATCGACCTGTTCGGCCCCACGTTCGACCTGACCATCACGGCACCGCCGCAGGCCGCGGCGATGCTCGCAGACCTCTTGCCCGACGACTCCATGCCGGTTCGGGCGGCGGCCCGATGACGGTTCTGTACTCGATCGCACTGTTCCTCGGCGCGGCGGTGTTCGAGATCGGCGGCGCCTGGCTGGTCTGGCAGGGCATCCGGGAGCACCGTGGCTGGGTCTGGATCGGGACCGGGGTCATCGCGCTGGGAATCTACGGCGTGTTCGCCAGCCTCCAGCCCGATGCGAACTTCGGACGGATCCTGGCCGCCTACGGCGGCGTGTTCGTCGCCGGGTCGCTGGCCTGGGGCATGGTCGTCGACGGGTTCCGACCCGACCGGTGGGACGTGACCGGGGCCCTGATCTGTCTGATCGGCGTCGCGATCATCATGTACGCACCACGGCCTGCATGAGCACCTACCGGCTCGAACCACCCGATCTGAACGGAGGACGGCAATGATCGACGATGCGAGCACCTCGACGCAGCGCCAGGTTCAGGTGCTGCAGGTTCCGGGCTGCCCTCTGGTCGACCGTTTGTTGGCACTGGTCGAGGAGTGTCGGGTCCAGTCCGGTATCGACCTGGACGTGCAGGTCCTGACCGGCCAGTACCCGTCCCCGACCCTGGTCGTGGAAGGCCTGGACGTCGCTACCGGTCAAGCCGTGATGTCTGCCACCTGCTGCCGGCTTGACCTGCCTACCCGAGCACAGGTCCTGGGCGCGCTCCGCGCGTGAGCCTGGGCAAGACGACCCGGACAGGGGCGCCGATCTCTGCGAGCTCAGCTTTTCGGACGTTCCTTCTGGCCGTCCTGGAGCAGGCGGACGACCTCGGCGATCCGCACCGGGCGCTGCTCGGGGCGGCGTTTGGTCGCCTCGATCCAGCGCAGGTAGGCATTGCGGTAGAACTGGGCGAGCGAGTCGAAGAAGGCACCGGCATCCGGCGCCGCGTCCAGGGCAACCGCGATGTCCGTCGGCAGATCAGCGCGTTGTGGCCCCTCGGGGACGAGGACTGCCTCGACCCGGTCGCCGGTAGTGAGCCGTACGTCCCGGCACCACGCCGGCCCCAGGACGAGCACGTAGCCGTGCGCTGACCGGTCGAGCACGCCGCGCAACCCCAGCCCGTTCAAGGTCCCGGTGACGTGATGGCGCGGCTTGGCGCCCCAGGCATCGTCCGGCTCGAACGGAACCGGCACATGGGTGCGCCCGCGCTCGTCGATCCGCACGACGGCCATGAACCGCTTCGCTTGCTTTGTCCCCACCCGGTCACCGTAACCAGGCCACGCTGAGTGTCACTGCCAGACCCCGCCCGCCGTCGATGAGTGCTGGGGGGGTTATGCGGTTGCTGGCGTGAGCCGTTGAGTGGTTTGCCATGTTTGAGCGGCGACCTGGACGGCGTCCCACGGGGACCCGAGCGGCGGGGTGTAGGAGAGGTCGAGGTCGCTGATCTGGTCGATGGTCAGGCCGGTGTGCAGGGCGGTGGCGAAGGTGTCGACGCGCTTGGCGACCTCGGTCCCACGTTTCCCGACGAGCTGGGCGCCCAGGAGGCGCCCGTCGCGGGTGTCGCCGGTGATGCGGAAGTGGATGGGGTGAGCTCCGGGGTAGTACCGCTTGTGGTCGTCGGCGGCGGCCGTGACGGTCGAGGGCGTGTATCCGGCGGCGGTGGCTTCGTGGTCGCGCAGTCCGGTGCGCGCGGCGACGAGGTCGAAGACCTTGACGACCTGGGTGCCTACGGACCCGGCGAACTTCCGGTCGCCGCCCAGGGCGTTCTCTCCGGCGATGCGGCCTTGCTTGTGGGCGGTGGTGCCCAGCGGGAGGTAGGTCGGGCCGAGGAGGCGGTGGTGGGTGATGATGCCGTCGCCGGCGGCCCAGACATGTGGCAGGCCGGTGTGCATGTGCTCGTCGACCACGACTGCTCCCCCGGCGCCGAGGCTGGCGCCGGCGTTCTCCAGGAGCGCGGTGTTGGGGCGCACCCCGACCACGACGAGCACGAGGTCGGCGCTCTGCACGAACGGCTCGCCGTGCTGGACACCGGTGACGGTGAGCCCGGCCGGGGTCTTCTGGATGCCGCTGACGGTGGTGTTCGTGATGACGTCCACGCCGTGGGTGGTGAGCTCGTCGTGGACCAGTGCGCCGAGCTCGGGGTCCAGGGTGGACAGCACCTCGGGGCCGCGCTGGAGCTGGGTGACGCGCATGCCGCGGGCGGTGAAGGCCTCGGCCATCTCCAGGCCGACGTAGCCGGCACCGACGATGATCGCGGAGGCGGGCTGGCGCTGGGTGAGGTCCTGGTCCAGGGCGAAGGTGTCGCCCATGGAGTGGATGACGTGCACCCCGTCGGCCGGCGTGAGGTCGTCCAGGCCGGTGATGCCGGCGTAGGACGGGATGGCGCCGGTGCCGACGATCAGCTCGTCGTAGGCCAGGTCCTGGCTCGTGCCGTCCGGGGTACGCACCGTCAGTCGCTGCCCGGGAACATCGATGCCGGTGGCGAGGGTGTTCAGGCGCAAGGTCATGCCCGTGGCTTCGAGGTCAGCCGTGGTGCGGTGGGCCAGGGACTGCCAGGGGGCGACCTCGCCGGTGAAGTAGTACGGGATGCCGCAGATGGAGAAGTTCGGGTACTGGTCGGCCACGACGACGCTGACGTCGGTGGTCGGGTCGAGCTCGCGGGCACGCAGTGCGGCGGAGATGCCGGCGTCGGAGCCGCCGATCGCGATCAGGTGGGTCATGCGGATGCCTCTCGATGCGGAAGTCGGTGCGGGAAGAACAGCAGGACCAGCCCGACACCGAGAGCGCCGCCCAGGAGCTGGGCGGCCAGGTACCAGGGCGTGGAGGCCGGGGCGATGCCGGCGAAGGTGTCGGTGAAGATGCGGCCGATCGTGACCGCGGGGTTGGCGAACGAGGTCGAGGACGTGAACCAGTAGGCCGCGCCGATGTAAGCGCCCACGGCCGGGGCGACCAGGGCAATACGGCCAGTGCGGACCAGGGCGAAGATCACCAGGACCAGCCCGGCGGTGGCCACGACCTCCCCGAGCAGATGCCCGGGGGCGGCACGGTCGGTGGCGGACAGCGCGGTCGGGGTCTCGAACATGAGGCCCGCCAGGACCGCGCCGCCGACGGCGCCCACGATCTGCGCAGTGACGTACACGGCGATCTCCGCCCCGCGCACCCGCGCGCCCAGGACGCGGTCAGCGAGGGTGACGACGGGGTTGAAGTGCGCACCCGAGACGCTCTGGAAAACCAGGATCAGGATCGTCAGGCCGAGCGCGGTGGCAAGGCTGTTCTCCAGGAGCTGGAGTCCGACGTCGTCCGGGGAGAGCCGTTGGGCGGCGATACCGGAGCCGACCACGACGGTCACGAGCAGGCCCGTGCCGACGAGTTCTGCGCTGGCCCGCCGCCAGAGCGGGGCGGGTTCGGGAGTGGTGTTCATCGCAGCATCATCTTGACGGGCCGAGGATCACTCAGTCAAGATTGAGGTAATGAACATTGAGGGAAATGATCTGACAGGGCGGGCGGCGCGGTACGCGGCGCTGGCCGATCCGGTGCGGCTGCGGATCGTGGACCTGCTCACCCTGGGTGACGTCGCCCCCGTGGAGGTGCAGGGCCAGCTGGGGATCTCCTCCAGCCTGCTGGCCCATCACCTCAACCAGCTTCAGCAGGTGGGGCTGATCGTGCGCACCCGGTCCGAGGCGGACCGACGCCGCACCTACCTGCACCTCGCGCCGGGCGCGTTCGACGGCCTGGTCCCGTTCTCAGCGCTGGCGGTCCGGCGGGTGGTGTTCGTCTGCACCGGCAACTCCGCCCGCTCGCAGCTGGCCGCAGCCCTGTGGCACGACACCAGTGACATCCCGGTCGCCTCCGCGGGCACGCATCCGGCCGAGGCGATCGAGCCGGGTGCGATGGCGACCGCGAGTCGGCACGGCCTGACCTTGCAGGTCCGTGCCCCACGCGCCCTGGACGACGTGCTCCACGTGGACGACTTCGTGGTGACGGTCTGCGACACCGCGCACGAGGAGCTCGGCGACGCGGGCCGGTTGCACTGGTCGGTGCCCGACCCGGTCCGCGACGGGTCGAAGGCAGCGTTCGACGCGGCGTTCGAGGACCTCGCCACCCGCATCCACACCCTGGCACCCCAGCTCACCGCCACCCGTTGAACCAGCTCGATGAAGCAGTGCCACCCGATGAAGCAGCGCCACTGGACGAAGGCATGACGACGATGTCACCGCAGAGCGACAACCAGAACCCCAGCCAGCACCACAGGCAGGGCGATGGCAATGACCGGGGCCACGCCGTGGTCACGATCGATCAGGAGGGGCCGTTGGGTTCAGCGGCCGCTCGCCTGGCGCGGGAGTTCGACGGCACGTTTGGGCAGGAGACGATCGACCGCTTCCTGCACTCCTCCTATACCGAGCTGGCTGCCGGGGCAACGGTGCCCAACTTCTTGCCGGTGCTGACGGAGAAGTTCGCGCGGCAGCGGCTGAGCGCCCTGGCCCGGGTCGACGGGCTTCATGTCACCGGGGCACCGACGGTGCTGTTCCTGTGCGTGCACAACGCGGGCCGCTCGCAGATGGCCCTTGGCTTCTTCCAGCACCACGCCGGTGACCAGGCGGTGGGCTGGTCAGGTGGTTCCGAACCGGGCGAGACGATCAGTCCGGTCGCGGTCCAGGTGATGGCCGAGCGCGGGATCGACATCACCGGGGAGTTCCCCAAGCCCTGGACGGACGAGGTCGTTCGCGCCGCGGACGTGGTGATCTCGATGGGCTGCGGGGACGCCTGCCCGGTCCTGCCCGGCAAGCGCTACGAGGAGTGGACCCTGCCCGACCCCGCGGGATGGACACCCGAGGGAGTACGGCCGGTGCGCGACGAGATCGAGCGCCGCGTCCTGGCCCTGCTGACCGAGCTGGGCGTCCTGGCCGGCACCTGAGTCAGCTACCGCGGGCCAGCAGCGCGCCGAGCGCAGCGACGGCGGCCTTGACCAGCGTAGAAAGCCGCCCGCCGGCGAGGTCGGTCACGAGCACGTGACGGGTCTGGTGGGCGGTCAGGGCCTGCAGCAGGCTCGCGGTCAGGGGCGACGACCGGTCCGCTGATTCTCCTACCAGTACCTGGCCACCAACGCCGGGTACGCGGTGGGCCCCGCTCCTCGGCGTGCTGCTGTCCACCTGGAACGGCGCGGTCATGTTCCCCGGTGTCGGCGCGCTCGCCCTCCTCAGCGCGGCGATCTATCTGCTGGTCGCCCGGGAGGGTGCCCGGACTGATGCGCCGCGCTGAAGTCAGTCTGTGACGGACGCTGCGACAAGCCAGGCCGTGATCAGCACGATCACCACCATCAGCGAGGTCTCGCGAGTGGCGCTGCGGCGCAGCAGGTTGCCCGCCTTGCGGGCGCTGCGCTGCCGGAACCGCCTGGACTCGAGGCGAGGCACCACCCGGAAGTGGCTGTACGCACCGATCGCCCCGACCACCACGACGACACCGACCTTGGCGAGCAGGAGGAGCCCCCAGGTGCTCTCCCAGAGCTGCGCCGGACGGTCGACGATCTCGACCGCCAGCACCACCCCGGCGGCGCCCACCACGGCGACGGCCACGGCCGCCACGACGGAGAACCGGGCGCCGATCAGCGCGGCATCGAGGGCCCGTCCGTCACGGCTGCGGCGGCGCAGCAACATCCACATCGCGACGACGCCGCCCACCCACGTGGCGGCGGCCGCGAGGTGCGCGACGTCGGCGCTCATGACCAGCCAGCGCGGCTCGGCGGTGTTGCTGTGGCCGCCGAGCACGTGCCCGGCGCCCACGAGCACGCCGCCGAGGATCGCGAGCCACGAGCCTGGCACGGTGCGCCGTGCCCCGACCGTGATCGACACCGCGCCGACCGCCTGCAGGCCTAGTGCCCAGCGGGTGGTATCGGTGAGCGAGTCCGCGATCGCGGAGGGCGAGACTGCGGCGGCGAGGTCGCCGTGCGCCAGGTGTACGGAACCGGCGGCGACGTGGATGACGAGACCGCCCAGGATCAGCAGGCCCGACCCGCGGACCACCCGGAGTACGACGGGGACGTCCTCCCGGTCCTCCGCACGCAGCACGAGACCGGCGAACGCCAGGGCGCCGGCGGCGACCAGCGCGCCCCAGAGGGCGACGGCGCTGCCCAGCCGCGCCACAGCCTGGGCGGCGTTGCTCGCCGGGCTGTCCATCGCCATGGCGTCGTGGTCCATCCCGTCCATGTTGCCCATGTCGTGGGCGCCGTGCGGGCCGTCGGTGTGTTCCCCGCCGGTGTCCTCGGGCTGCTCCTCGGGAGCGGCGGACCCACTCGGGGCGGGGCCCGCTCCGGCGACGGTGAAGCCAAAGGTGCCCTCCAGCGGGTGGCCGTCCTGGGCGGCGGCCGTCCAGGACACCGTGTAGTCGCCGGCAGCCAGCGGTTCGCCCGGTGTCGCCACGAGGACGAGGCCGCCCTCGGCCGAGGCGACCTCAGCCGCGACCGTGCCGGCGGGTCCGTCGACGACTATCCCGTCGCCGAGCGGCGTCACCGGGAGTGTGAACCTCAGCGCGACCTCGTCGACGGGGACGTCGGAGGTCGAGCCGGCGGCGGGCGCCGTCGACTCGATCTTGGTGTGGGCGGAGGCGAACGGGGCGCACCACGTCGCGAGCACGAACGCCGCCAGCAGGCCGACGACCAGCCGGGCCGAGGCGTGCATGACCCTGGAGGGTCGGAACATGAAGGACTCCTCACGAGCGGGTGGTGCGCCGGCTCGTCGCCGGCGCACCACCCATCGGTCACCTGGACGTCGGTCACATGGACGCGAGCAGGTCCTCCATCGTCCCGATCTCGGCGGTCTGCGTGTCGACGATGGTCTGCGCCATCTCGACGGCGGCCGGGTCGCTGCCGTCCTCGATCTCGGTCTGCGCCATCTCGACGGCGCCCTCGTGGTGCGCGATCATCTGCTCCAGGAACAGCTGGTCGCTCTCGGGGGGCGTGGCCGCCTCCAGTGCCTGCATGTCCTCTTCGGTCATCATGCCGCTCATCGCGTCGTGGCCGTCGTGCTCCTGCGCGGTGCGCTCGGCGCCCCACGAGTCGAGCCACTGGCCGAGCTGCTCGATCTCGGGGGCCTGCGCCGCCTTGATCTGGGTGGCCAGCGCCGCGATCTCGGGGTTCGTCCCGTTCTTCGCCAGGACGACGTCCGCCATCTCGACCGCCTGCTCGTGGTGCGGGATCATCATCTGCGCGAACATCATGTCCGCCTCGTTGTGGGCCGCTCCGTCGCCGGACTCCGAGCCGGCCATGGTGGACATGTCGTGGTCCGCGGGCTCCTGCGAGCCTGAGCAGCCGGCCAGGGCGAGGGCGCCGGCCAGGACAACGGCGGACATCAGGGTGCGCTTCATCAAAATCTTCCTCTGGTTCGTCTCGATCTTCGGGGTAGCACTCATCGGCGCGTCACGCGGGGCGTGGTCGCGCTGGTGGGGGTCGGCGCGGTGCGCGCCGACGCCGGGTCTACGTCCGGGAGATGCAGAGCTCGTGCAAGGAAGGTGCGGCAACCGCACGCAGGTCGGTCACCACCTGCGCCAGGGGTACAGACCACGCGGGCAGGGCCCGCCACAGGAGACGCCGTACGGGTACGACGAGAGCCAGCAGTGCGACGAGGATCATGAGGCACATCGCCATGGCGGCGTCGTGCCCGCCGCACCCGTCACAGCAGTCGCCCGCGTGCCCGTGGGGTTCCGTCGTGACCGGGGCGGTCGGCGTCACCGTCGGCGGCAGGCCATCGACGACGGCGCTCTGCGTGGCGACGACGGAGGCGTCGTGCGGCCCGTAACCGTGCGAGGCCGGGGACCCGCTCATCTGGTGCATGGTGACCACGCCGATGATGACCGTGAGGATCATCAGAGCGCCGTTCAGGCGTCGCCCGGGCTCGGCGACGGCCGAGCGGAGGAGCGAGATCACGCGCACGTCACGGAGAGTAGTCCACGGCGGGTGCCGCACGGAAACCACCTGCCTACGCCTGGTCGTGAGCGAGCGTCCGCGTCTGACGGACCACGGGGCGCCAGCTCTGGATGGTCACGATCGCACTCGTCACTTGAGGCTATCGACGCGCTCGCGATCCTGCGGGGTGACCGTGCCACGGTCGCGGATCGTACGGGCGCTGATCTCGGGCCGCAGATCCAGCCGGCGCAGGAGCTGGGCGTTCGCCGCCACGACGATCGTGGACAGCGACATCAGGATCGCGCCGATGGACATCGGCAGGACGAACCCGATCGGAGCGAGCACACCCGCAGCCAGCGGCACGGAGATGAGGTTGTACCCGGCCGCCCACCACAGGTTCTGCTTCATCTTGCGGTAGCTCGCACGGGACAGCTCGATCACCGAGAGCACCGAACGTGGGTCATCGCTCGCCAGGATCACTCCGGCGGACGCGATCGCGACGTCAGTACCGGCGCCGATCGCGATCCCGACGTCGGCCTGAGCGAGCGCAGGGGCGTCGTTGACGCCGTCGCCGACCATCGCGACCTTGCGTCCCTCGTCCTGCAGCTGGCGGACCTTGGCCGACTTGTCCTCGGGTCGCACACCGGCGAAGTACCTGTCGATGCCGAGCTCGTCGGCGACGGTCTTGGCCACGGCCTCGGCGTCACCCGTGATCATGACGACCTGGACACCCTGGGCGTGCAGGGCGTCGACGGCTTCCCGCGACTCAGGACGGATCTCGTCGGCGAGCTTGAGCGCACCGGCGACCTGACCGTCGACCAGCACGTGCAGGATGATCGCGCCGTCCGTACGCCACCGGTCGGCGACGTCGAGCTCACCGGTGCCGTGCTGCTCGAGCAGGTAGGGACCGCCCACGGCGACCTGACGGCCGTCGACCATGGCGCTGACGCCTACGGCAGGGGACGAGGTGAAGTCGGCGGCACCGGGGATCTGCAGGCTGCGGGAGCGTGCCGCCTGCACGATCGCGCGCGCCAGAGGGTGCTCGGAGTCGGACTCGGCAGCAGCGGCCAGCGCCAGGACGGTGCCGGTCTCGTTGTCGCCGGTGGGGTGGACCTCGGTGACCGTCGGCTGACCCTTGGTGAGCGTCCCGGTCTTGTCGAACAGCACGGAGGTGACGGTGCGCATGCTCTCCAGAGCGAGCCGGTCCTTAACGAGCACCCCGCCGCGCGCCGCACGCTCGGTCGCGATGGACACCACCAGGGGGATCGCCAGGCCCAGCGCGTGGGGGCAGGCGATGACCAGCACGGTGATCGTGCGGACGACGGCGTCGTCCGGCATTCCGGCGAGCGACCAGACCAGCGCGGTGATCACGGCGGCGCCCAGGGCGAACCAGAACAGCCATCCGGCGGCGGTGTCGGCCAGGCGCTGGGCGCGGGAGCTGGAGTTCTGGGCGTCGGTGACCAGGCGCTGGATACCGGCCAGGGCGGTGTCTTGGCCGATGGCGGTGACCTGGACACGCATGCCAGAGTCGGTCGCCACCGTGCCCGCGACTACTGGGTCTCCTTCGGCGCGACGTACCGGGCGCGACTCTCCGGTGATCATGGACTCGTCCATGCTGGCCGAGCCCTGCACGACCTGGCCGTCAGCGGGTACCCGACCGCCCGGGCGCACGACCACCACGTCGCCCACCCGTAGGTCGGCCGGCGCCACGGTGACGGCCTGGTCGCCCTCGATGCGCTCGGCCTCGTCGGGCAGCAGCGCGGCCAGAGAGTCCAGTGCCGACGTCGTCTGGGCCAGGGACCGCATCTCGATCCAGTGGCCGAGCAGCATGATCACGATCAGCAGCGCCAGCTCCCACCAGAAGTCGAGCTGATGCTCCAGCAACCCCAGGCTCGCACCCCAGGACGCGAGGAACGCGACTGTGATCGCCAGCCCGATCAGCAGCATCATCCCGGGCTTGCGGGCCTTGAGCTCCGATACGGCACCGGTGAGGAACGGCCGCCCGCCCCACACGTACATGACCGTGCCGAGCACTGGCGACACCCAGGCCAGGCCCGGGAGGTCCGGCAGCGCGTAGCCGAGGATCATCACGAACATGCCGGACAGCCCGACGACCGGCACGGCCAGCACGAGCATGATCCAGAACAGGCGCCGGAACTGTCCCACGTGGTCCCCGTGCCCTCCGTGCCCGGCGTGGCCTCCATGACCGGTGTGGCCGGCGTGTTCGCTGTGGTCCGCGTGACCCGTCTGGTCGGGGTGCTCACCGTGTCCGCTGTGGCCGGCGTGGTCGTCAGCGTGCATGGCGTGCTCGTCGGCTCCGCCGTGCCGGTCGTGCGCCGGCTCGGCGCTGCCATGGCCGCTGTGGTCGTCGCTGTGCTCGTCGGTCGCGGTGTGCCCCGCGTGCTCGTCACCAGCCGGAGCCGCCGGGTGGTGAGAGTGCTCGCCGCGTCCGGGGGTCCCGGCGCCGTTCGGCCCGTGGTGGTGCTGGTGATCCTGGCTCATGGTGGTCAGCCTTCGCTGGGTGGGGTGGATGGGCAAGAGGAACGGTCGTGGGCGGCCGGGCGGACGCCCACGACCGCTGGGGTCAGGCCGCGGTGACGTACCGTTTGGGGTCGGCGTCGAACAGTGGCCCGCACGCGTCGCAGCAGAACCAGTACCGGGCGCCGTCGTAGTCGCGGAACAGGCCCGCGGCCTCGGCGTCGGTCTTGATGACCGAGCTGCCGGGCATGACTGGGCAGTCTGCGACGTCCTCGGCGCTCAGGCCGCTGGTGTCCGCGGCGTGCCCGCAGGCGGTCGCCGGCGCGGGGCCGTCGTGCGCATCGCCGTGGGCGTGGGCGTGGTCATGCATGCCGTGGTCGTGCGCGTGATCATGCGCCATGAGAGAGAAGCCCTTCGTTCTGGGGTCGGGGTCAGGTGTGTTGCGCCGGCGTGCTCAGGCCCGCTGTGCGCTGTAGCCGGCCTCGGCGACCGCGGCCAGCACGTCCGCGTCATCTACCGGGGCAGAGCTCGTCACGTCGAGACGGCCCGTCGAGGCGCTGACCTGCACGCCGTCCACTCCGGGCACCTGGGTGACCTCTTCGGTCACCGACATCTCGCAGTGACCGCACGTCATACCGGTCACCGCGTAGGTCGTGGTGGTCTGGCTCATGGTTCATCCCTTCCAACAGATACCCTTAGGGGGTATGTTCCCGGAGAACATACCCAGCCCGGGTATCCTATGCAAGGGGCGGAGCATGAACACGTTCGGCGTCGTCGTAGTGGGGCATGGTGCGGCTGCCCAAGCCGTGCTCCGAGAGCTGCGAGCCAACGCGCCGCACCTGTCCGCGGCCCTGATCGCCGATGCAGGTGGCATCATTCGCACGCTGGTCACCAAGGGCGTGCTCACTGGTCTGCTCTCCGCCGACCAGACAGCAGGCCACCCGCCGCAGGGTGTGGAGCGGGTCGAAGGCCCCGCCGCGGGCCCGAATGCCTCCGGCGGCGCGTCGACCTGCACCTGCTTCACACTGCCCACCCCGGGTCAGCCCGGGTGGCGATCCTCGGCGCGGGATTGGTCGGTGCGGAGACGGCTGCACCTTTGACGGACGCCGGCGCATACGTCCATCTGATCGCCCGCTCCGAGCGGCCGCTTGTGGCGACGCTGGGGCCACAGCTCGCCGATCGGGTGGCCGACCTGCACCGAGAGCACGTCAGCAAGGCCCTTTAAGTCCACGGCTACGGCGGTCGGGTCTCTTCGGCGAAGTCGAGTGCAACTACTCGCCTGACGCAGCAGTGACCACTGTTCGGTTGCAGCGACTTGTCGACGGCGTCTGGAAAAACTTCGGGAAGTCCGTAAGCAGTTCCAGCGCCGCTACGCACCTGTCGATCTATGGTGGGGCGGGCGCATCCTCGGGTTGCCATCGCTTTTGGGGTCGGATTCATCGTGAGGCCTTTTCACGGAGCCTGGGGCTATGCAACCAAGTACGGCACGCCCGTGACCCTCTGCTTTTGAGAGAGGTACTGACATCACCTCCTGGTGGGACACAAGACATCGCCTGCAAGCCGGCAGCAGGAGCATCCTGGTCGAAGCTTCTGACGACTCGGTCTACATTGCGCTCGTTCTCGACGAGGTGAATCCGCTGACGGCTCGCGCGCACGCGTTCGTCGTGCGTGCCGACGACGGGCGTGTTCACGAGCTGAATCCCATGCTCGCCGTGCAACTGACCGACGAGCAAGCTCTCTATACCGGTGTAGTCGCTGCAGGTAAGGACGCCCCTCCGTTCGTCCACTTTGTGTTTGCGAAGGGTGCTCCGGGGCGAATCGAGGCGGGCCTTGCTCCCGATGGTTCGCCCGTCGCGGTCGACCTATCCCCTAATGGATGGGGAGCAGCAGTCCAGGCAGCAGATTCGCGTTCACCAGGGTTTGAGTTCTGAGCCATGCGAGTCGTCACTGCGACTTGTGGCACAGTTGCGGCTACGGTCGCACTCGCTATTGAATCCTAGGCCTGCAGGAGACCAAGTCCCGCGTTCGGGCTGTTTATCGACGAGATGCAAGACCTCGACGAGGCGACCTTCGCAGGACTCATCGCCGCTCAGCATGCCGCGGGCCAACGCGAGTGGCGGTTCTGCATCATCGCCGCCGAGCTACCGAGCCTTCCCCGCGTGCTGACCGAAACGCGGCCATCACCCGGTTCATCAGCTCAGCCGGCCGGCTGGTCGGCACTGTCGCCCTCGATGCACCAGGCGTGGCCCGAGATCTCGTGCCCTCGATCTCCCGTGCCTGATCGCACGCAGGATCCCTGACGATTCAGGACCTGCTCGCCAGCAAGCGCCTCGGGCGACGGTGTGTCACTCCCACGGCGACGCGCCGTCCACCCAGGCTAATGGGCCCCGCGATGATTCCTGGCCGCTGCTACCTGGCTGCCGTTCTTGGCCTGAGTCGAGTATCCGAGTCCGTCCAGCACCACCCGCGCGAGCATGGCAACTCCGTCCAGGTCGCTCGCCTCGCTGGCCGCTTCCAGCGCGCGTCGGCAGTACACGGCGAGCCCGTCCGGGCCGACATCAGTACGCACGAGGCCTTCTGCTGCCGCCTCCGCAATCAGATCGGCGAAGACGCTGTGCAGACGCCGCTCCGCGTCGGCGATCTCGGGCCCTTGATGGACCAGCGCGCGGATGTCGACGGACGAGTGCCTCCCGCGGTGGAAACAGATGGACGCGTAGGCGTCGACAACGGCCTCGAGTCGAGCACCCGACGGCCGTGATTCCACGCGCAGGTCCTCCAAGGCCCGGAGGTGGCCCTCGACGTGCTGTTCGTGGTGCTCCACAAGGATCGACTCGATGTCCGTGAAGTACTTGTAGAGCGTCGCTCGACCGATTCCTGCGGCGCCGGCCACTTGCGACATCGTCAGGGAGAGAGGGCCGTGCTCCTGGGCCAGTCGCCAGGTGGCCTCAGTGATGGCATCTCGCACGGATCGGCGATGCTCATCGATCGATTCCTCCCACAGCTTCGGCACCCGGCAATCGTACGCCTCGTCGATGGCGTGACACTCCGTCGATAGCCAATACACTGTGTCTCGAACGATTAGTTCTGGCCAGGCCGATCCAAGGAGACGACGATGACGCGAAACGCACCGGACCCGGCGGCAGACAACGACCCACGGCCCCATCCTGGGCTGCCCCGATGGGCCAAGCTGCTAGTCGCGGGTGCTGCGATCGCGGTCGTCGTGCTCGTGGTGGTCATGCTGCTCGTCGGCGGCGAGCACGGTCCTGGGATGCACGGCTGATGCTGATGCCTCCGGCGATTCGGAAACTGATGCTGACGGTCCACATCACCAGCTCGGTGGGCTGGCTTGGCGCGATCGTGGCGTACATCGCCCTCAATGTCCCCGTCTACGTCAGTAATGACGAGCAGGCCGTGCGGGCGGCGTACCTGATGATGGAACCCGTTCTGCGGTATGCCCTGATCCCGCTCGCCGCGGCGGCGCTGGCCACCGGCATCGTCCAGGCCCTCGGCACACCCTGGGGTCTGCTGCGGCACTACTGGGTGACGATCAGCCTGGTACTGACCACCTTCGCGTTCGCGATCCTCGTGCTCCACCTGCCGGAGGTCGAGGCCCTAGCGGCTGTCGCGGCGAACCCGACGGCCGATGTCGACCGGCTCGGCGGGGACCTGTTCCACGCCGTGGGCGGCCTGGTCGTGCTGCTGGTCCCGCTGGCACTGAACATCTACAAGCCGCGCGGGTTGACCCGTTACGGCTGGCGTCGCGCACAGGACCGCCACACAACGAGCCCAACCACCTGACCAGCGCGACCAGCACGCATCACAGCATTGGCCAAGGCCCCGGACGGCACGGATCACGACCCGGTGTTGCAGAACACCGTGTCCATTCCGTTACTCTTGGGCTCGCTATGGACCTGAACCGTGTTGCTCGCTCGCCGCTCGCCGCTCCTCGGCGTGGTTTCGTGAGCGTCCTGACGGTCATGTTCCTCGTGCTCGCTGTCCTGGGCGTGCAGGCCGTGTGCGGCGTCCACCTGGACGAAGCCGGCCACACCAGCGCGCTCACGGATGCCGGTGCCGGGCACCATGCGGCCTCTGCCGGGTTGGGCACCTCGGACCAGGCCACCGAGGCGGACCTCGGACACCACGGTGACGACCCGTCCCACTGCTCGGAAGAGCGCACGGCGACAGCACGGTATGACCGGACGCTGTCGCCCTTCCCGGACCTGGCCCAAGCCCCGGACCTCGCCCAGCAGTGGCTGGTGCCCGGTATCGCGCACCACGCCCCCCGGGGGCCGTCGGGCCTGGCCGTAGCAGCCGCGCCGTCGCTGCACGCTCTCGGGATCTCCCGGACGTAGACCACCACATCCCGTCGACACCACCCCACCTGGGTGTCGACCGGTTCAGCGCGCCCCGAACCGGGTCGCGTGCGTGGTTCTACTCCGATCCGAAAGGTCCCAGCTTTCATGGAGCCCAGCTTCAACCTGAACCCGGCCGTGCGCGGCCGTGGTCGTCACCGGGCGGCGCGTCGCCCCGTCCTGGCCGACGTCGCCCGAACCGCCACCGAGCAGGCCACCGCGTTCGCCGGCCGCACCGCCGTGGTAGCCGCGGCCGGTTCCGGCGTCCTGCTGTCCCTGGTGGCCGCCCCCGCCCAGGCCGCACCGGCGCCCGCGTCGATCAACACTTCGCTGGCCGGCACGCCCGTCAACGGCACGCTCAACTCGGTCGATCTCAATGCCCTGGCTACCCAGGCAAAGGAATCAGTCGCCGCTGCGCCCGTGGTGACCGTCGCTCCCGATGCGGAGCTGAAGGTCGAGACGGCCGCCGTCTCCGTCGTCTCGGCCGACGAGAATGAGGAGTACCAGGCGCAGCTCGCCGCTGAGGCAGAAGCGGAGGCGGAGGCGGAAGCCGCCGCAGCCGCCGAAGCGGAGGCTGAAGCAGCTGCCCAGATCGCCGTCGATATCCCCGCCTCCGCCCAGGGCTCCGCGATCGTGTCCATCGGGATGCGGTACCTCGGGGTGCCGTACCTGTGGGGCGGATCGACCCCGGCGGGGATGGACTGCTCCGGGTTCACGTCCTACGTCTTCGCGCAGGTAGGGATCAACCTTCCCCGGACCTCGTCCGAGCAGCGGTACGCGGGGACCGAGGTGCCCTGGTCCCAGGCGCAGCCCGGTGACCTGCTCTGGTCGCCCGGCCACATCGCGATCTACGCCGGTGACGGCATGCAGATCGAGGCGCCCGTGCCGGGCAAGTCCGTCCGGTACACCCAGGTCTGGCAGTCCAACCCGGTAGTCCTGCGGGTCGGCTGACCGATACCTGGCGTGAGGGGCGGGTTCAGGCCCGCCCCTCACGCTGCCCACCGGGCGCCGTTCCGGTCGCCCGGAAGCCTCGGTACCGCTGAGCCGAAAGACCCCCATGCACACCCACTTGACTCCTAACCCAACAACAAGAACGACGCCAGACCTCCGCTCCCGACCGCGGGTCACCGGCGTTCAAGTGGCCATGCTGTTCTTCGTGCTCGCCCTGCTGCTGGCTCCTACGCACGGCCAGCTGTTGTCGTCGGCATCGGCAGCCCCGAGGGCAGAGCTCACCCAGCCCCGCGGGGAGAGTCCCGCTGATCGGGCTTTACAGACCGGTCCGAGTCCCGCTGCCGCGTCGTCCGCATCCGAACCGACAACGGGCGGCCACCACAGCACAGTCGCCGGAATCCCGACCCCACTCGCCCTGGCCGTCGGAGCCGTGATCCTGGTGCTCGCGATCCTATTGGCGATCACGACACTCACCAGGCAGCGCCACGACGACGATCCCCGTACGCCCACCAGAAAGGCCCAGCCGTGGCTCGACCGAGATCTGTTGTCATGACCGTCGGGATCGCGCTCGCCGTCGCTCTTGTCGTCGCCGCGCTCATGATCCCGAGGCTGGCCGCCGATACTCTGCACGAAGGCCAGAGCGACACCGGAGCTGCCCCAGAGATGGAGCACATCCATGGGATCGGGATCGATCCTGGCGACGGCACGGTCTATGCGGGAACGCACCACGGCCTCTTTCGGATCGCCGACGGCCGGGCGACCCCGGTCGCGGACCGAGTGCAGGACTACATGGGCTTCACCGTCGCCGGACCGGGCCAGTTCCTGGCCAGCGGCCACCCCGGCCCAGGGCAGGGCGGCCCGAGTTCGGTCGGCCTCATCGAGAGCACCGACGCCGGCCAGACCTGGAAGACGCTCTCTCTGAGCGGGCAGGCAGACTTCCACGCGCTCGAGTACCGCCACGACCGCGTGTACGGACTCAACTCGATGACCGGCCAGCTCCTTGCCAGCACCGACAAGAAGTCCTGGGAAGAGCTCAGCAGTGCACAGATCGCGGACTTCGCGGTCAGCCCAACGGATGCCGACTTCCTGGTGGCCACCACTGAGCAGGGCCTGACCCACAGCACCGACGGCGGAGCCACGTTCGAGGTGGTTGAGTCCGCACCGGTGATGATCTTCGTCAGTTGGGCTGACGACGGCACACTGGCCGGCGTGACCCCGGACGGCGTCGTCTACACCACGCAGGACCCCATCGATGAGTGGACCGAGCAGGCTCACCTGGACGGCCAGCCCGAGGCGCTGACCATCGCTTCAGGCGCGCAGATCTACGCGGCTGCCAACGGCACCGTGCTCGCCTCCACCGACGGCGGGGCCACCTTCTCCTCGATGGTCGAACAGTGAACTGCTCGCCATCCGTCGGCCCGACGGCCAAGAGGTACTCCATGACACCGATGGCTCGAGGGTGTGTCTTCGCCCGTCGCCCACCACACGTTCCACACCGCGATCCGCACCACTGCCTACGTCGGAGGAAGCGATGAGGCACGGACGAGACGCGACCTCCTCCCGGCGCCTAACCCTGGCCGAGGGCTCCGAGACGCAGACGCGGCGTAACCGAGGACGGCGTCGCAAGGGTCGCCACGCGGCCTCGCCGCGTCGCACGCCACCTCCGACCTCAGGACGATGGTCGTTGACTCTTGGCGTGGGGATCGCCCTGGCCACCACGACATCGTTCACGGTCGCCGCAAACGCCGGGGCGTCGGGCGGCGATGAGCACAACCGGTCAGGAGCGGCTGACGCCGTGGCGGCATCCGGTCCATCGCCGTCGAGCATGGCAGCGGCGGTGCCCGACCGGCGGAGCGGAGCGTCGCGCAGTCAGGAGCGTTCACCACGCGGAACCTCTGCCGCTGGTGTCACCGTGTCTCCGGATGCGTCGATGCCGGTCGAGGAGCCAGCCCCCGTGCGGGTGAAGGCCCCGCCGGTCCTGCCTGGTTGCGATGGCGAGGCGACGGGCGCGGGACTCAACGGCCAGGTGCCGCAGAGCGAGCTGTGCGACCTGTGGGACGGACACCCGCCGATCCGTGCCGACGCGGCCGTGGCATTCGCGCGCATGAACAAGGCATACACCGCGCAGTTCGGCGAACCCATATGCATCACCGACGGGTACCGCAGCTACGCGCAGCAGGTCGCCGCGAAAGCGGCAAAGCCCACCCTGACGGCAACGCCGGGCCGGTCCAACCACGGTTGGGGGCTTGCGGTGGACATCTGCGCCGACGGCTACGCCGGTGAGCGCTTGAACTGGCTCAAAGCGCACGGACCCGAGTACGGGTGGGACAACCCGCCGTGGGCCCGAGAGGGAGGCTCGGGACCGTACGAACCGTGGCACTGGGAATTCACGGCCGCCGTGGCTCAGATCGACGAACACCACTGAGGCAGCCAGCTTCGACGGCTGCCTGCCCTATCCGGCACGCTGCGAGCGTGTCAGACGGCGATGCGTGAAACGGAGGATCACATCACCGCCTCTTTCAACAGGTCTGAATCCGGTCATACCCGAGGGGGGTACTATCCGGGAGTGCTTGAGACTTCACCGGCCCGTGCTGCGACGTCGACCCCTGGTCTGACGGCGTGCAGTCTGTGCGCTGGAGAGACGTTGGGTGAGGGTGACACGATGCCGGGCGGCCAGCTCGCCCGGCTGCGCCGACTGGGTGCGGCCGGCATAGCGCGCCTGACCCTGTCTGAGTGCCTGGACGAGTGCGAGCGGGGAGATGTCGTCGTTGCGCGTCCGAGCGGCGCCGGGCGGGAGGCAGCGGGCAGGCCTGTGTGGTTCGAACGCCTCGCCGGCGACGAGCCGACCACCCGGCTTTGCCAGTGGCTCCAAGCCGGCGGCCCAGGTGTCGAAGACGTCCCTGACGAGCTGGTACCGCTGATCATCGACCGGTCAGGATTAACGCAGCACCACAGCCTTCCGCCAGAACCGATCGCTCCCGCCACTCGGCTCCAACGCTCCTGAAACCTCTGTAGCCTCAAGCCACCACCTCGTCGGTGATCATTCGGTCGAGCGCGTCGAGACCGGACTCGTCGTTGTCAGCGTCCTGGAACTGTCGTTCAGCCTGGCGCTTCTGGTCGGCGATGTGCCTAAGTCTTCGTCGAGCGCTGAGTTCGGCAAGCCAGGACGAAACGATCCGCGCCGCTCTTCATGATCGAGTTCGAGGGCATCAGCGTCAGCGTCGGCTCTACACGCAGGGCAGGTGCACAAGAGGTGCTTGGCGTACGGCATGCCGGTAGTGCAGAGAAGGTTGGTGGCCCGGCAGTTGCATCAGACCCGTGTCGAGCGCGGCATGCGTGTCTTGGAGGTCGGCGCGGGGTCCGGGTACAACGCGGCGCTGCTGGCGGAGCTGGTCGGCCCGACCGGGCAGGTCGTGACCGTGGACATCGACCCTGTCGTCGTGGAGTCCGCTCGCGCCGCCCTGGCCGCGACCGGGTACACGGATCGGGTCACGGTCGTCCATGCCGACGGCGTCGAGCCGCTGGGCCTGGGGCTCTTCGATCGGATTGTGGTCACGGTCGGGGTGTGGGACATCGCCCCGGCCTGGCTCGAACAGCTGACCGCCGGAGGCGCCCTGGTCGTCCCGCTGCGCGCCCGGCATGCCTCGGAGTGCTGGTCGATCGAGCTCCGCCACCAGGGCGACCTCCTGGTCGGAGAGTCGTCGATGGTCTGCGGGTTCGTCGACATCCAAGGAACCGCCGGTCTCGATCCAGACACGGCACTGATCACCGGCCCAAACGGGGGAGCAGTCGTGGCCCGCTCGTGGGACCACGGCACGGACCTGTCCGGCCTGCCAGAGACCCTGGCCGAGAAGAGCGTCATGGTCCCCTCCGGGGTGGTCCTGCCGCCCCCAGGGATGTTCATCGGCCTGCGCACCCACCTGGTCTACGCGCTGCCCGGCCTCGCCGAGCTCGCCTTCGAGGACCGAAACCTCTTGGGGCACACCACCGAGCAGTGGGTCAACATCGCGCAGGTAGACGACGACTCCCTGGCCCTCCTGTGCTACTGGCCCGTCGACGGCGGGCACGAGTTCGGCGCCCGCGGCTTCGGCCCTCGCGCACAGCACATGGCGGAAGTGCTGGTCGAACAGGTGGCGGCATGGGGCCGGGCAGGCATGCCGCAACGCGCCGCCCACGTCTACCGCCCGGCCGGCGTCAAGTCTCCGCTGGACGGGACGACCATGGCGTTGCCGAGCGGGGACCTCGCGGTCACCCTGCACCACGACGGCGCCGACGACATTTGAGCCCACCCGCTCGACCGCCGGCACGACCTGGTCGCGAAGGCTGGCGACGCCATCCCTGCTTCAGGGAGACAGGACAGCGTCGCCTGAGCCGCCCTGCGGCCAATGAGGTTCGCAAGACTTGGTCGTCGCTTGGGGGCTCCCATCTCCCGCGCCGCGCCCGGGCCGGGCAGGATCGTAAATGACGTTGCGACACCAACCAGGTAACAACCCGAAGGAGAGTCCCACGTGACCGAGCTACCCACGACGACCGCTGACGAGCGGGCCATCGGCCTGCGCGAGGAGATGGTTCAGTACCTCGTCGAGCACGGCGATGCACGCACGCCGTCCGTCATCGCAGCTCTGCGCGTTGTGCCCCGTCACTTCGTGGCGGGGGCCGATCCGGAGCGGGCCTACTCCCCGGAGAAGCCGTTGGTGACGAAGCGATCGGACGAGGGCGTCAGCCTCAGCTCGGTCTCCGCAGCACGGATCCAGGCGATGCAGCTGGAGCAGGCAGACCTGCGCCCGGGGATGAGGGTCCTGGAGATCGGGTCCGGCGGTGTGAACGCTGCTTATCTCGCCGAGCTTGTCGGCCCGTCAGGCAAGGTCGTGACGATCGATATCGATCCGGACGTGACTGATCAGGCACATCTGTTCCTGGCCGAGGCCGGATACCACGACGTGACAGTCGTGACGGGCGATGCCGAGCACGGCGTACCAGGGCATGGGCCGTACGACCGGATCGTGGCCACGGTGGAGACCCCCGACATCCCTCCAGCCTGGTGGGAGCAGCTGAGCCCAGACGGGTTGATCGTCGCTCCGGTTCGGGTACGTGGACTGACCCGCAGCACCGCGCTGGTCCGCGACGGCGACACGCTGGTCAGCCGCTCGATGGACGTGTGCGGGTTCGTCCCGATGCGCGGTGAAGGCGAGAACGCGGTCCGACTGGTAGTCCTGCACGACGAACCTGGCACCTCCGTCGGGCTGCGCGTGGACGGTCCCGAGGACCTGGACGTAGCAGGACTGAGCCAGTCGCTGCACACCGAGCGAACCGAGCAGTGGACCGGGGTGAGTATCGGGGGAACGGAGTCGACCGAGTACCTCGACATGTGGCTGACGACGGTCCTGAACCCGTTGCCGCTGATGGCCGCCGAACCGGGCGCACGTTCCGCTGGCCTGGTGGCCGCGGCGTCCCCATTGGGGATTCCGACGCTGGTCGAGGGGGACACCTTCGCCTACCGCAAGGCGCGCCCGACCGAGGAGCCTGACCGGTACGAGCTCGGTGTCATCGCGCACGGACCCCGTGCCGACCAGGTTGCGTCCCAGTACGCCGAGCAGATCGTGGCCTGGGATGCGCAGCACCGCGGCGACCGGCCCCGCCTGACCGTCCGACCCAGGAGGACCGAGGCGCCCAACGCCGCTGGGCCTTCGCGGACCGTCGAGCGACCGCACAGCCGGCTCACGATCACCTGGCCCTGAGCGGCCAGGGAGCAAGAAACCAAACCGATTCACAACCAGGAGGCACACCTATGCCCACTTCCACCATCTCGCGCAGCAGCTTCGGCGAGTTCGACCTCGACATCACCACGGTGAAGTCGGCCCCCGTGGTCGGCAACCTGATGCGCGGCACGTCCGACGGCTGCACCTCCACCTGCGAGTCGGCCTGCACGAACTCCACCTGCGGCTGATCCACCCCAGGCCTGGTGCCGTGACATCGCCCAGCCGGCTGTCCCGGCACCAGGCCACTACCGGAGCGGAAAGGACCAACCCATGTACCGACACCGTCCCCATGCCTTGATCCGTACGGCTGCCCTGCCCGTCTCCGACCAGAGCCCCGCGTTCCCCGGCCCAGACGCTGACCCGGCGCATCTCCTCGGGTGGCTCCGAACACTGTGGGCCCAGGCGCCATTCCGTACGGCCGTGCAGAACGCCAGCCCCGACCTAGCCTCAGCGGTGGCCACCGTCCTGACCGCCACGCCTGTGCAGGATGTGCGTACCGTGCGCCGCATCGCGTTGTCCGTGGCGCGCTACCACCTGCGTGCCACGACCCGCTCCAGCCCGTTCGGTCGGCTCGCTGGGATCGGCCCGGCCCGCTTCACCGAGACGACGGAGCCGACACAGGTCACGCACTCCGCACCCCGGGTGCGGACCCGGCCTGACGCGCTGTGGCTCGACGCCAAGGTCGCCAGCTTGGAGTCCGACGCCGAGGTGCTCGAGCACTGCCAGGTCGTCGCCGACGCGACGGCGCGCCGCCACGGCGACACCCTCGTCCTGCCGAACAGGCCAGGCAGCGACGGCCCCACCGAAGCACGCCTGCACGCCACACCGGCCCTGACCAAGATCCTCGAGCTGGCGACGCACCCGATCCACGTGACGACCCTGCTCGACGCTGTCCAACAGCAGTACCCGCACGTGCCTCGCGATGTCGTCCGCACCGCGATCATCGGGCTGGTCCGTGAACGCTTCCTGCACACCGACGTCCGGCCCCCGGCCACAGCACCGGACCCGCTGGCCTACCTGGCCGCGCATCCCGTCGAGGCCGTCCGTGACGTCGCAGTGGCCTGGACCGAGGACGCCACGACAGAGGGCAAGTCCAGCGCGATGACCGATCTTGTCTCAGGTACCAGAGTTATGGTCTCGGCCAAGGTCGCCCGCGAGGTCGAGCGGGCTCTGGCGGTCATGGCACGGACCTCACCGCACCCGAACGGCACCCCGGCCTGGCGTGCGTACCGCTCCCGGTTCCTAGAGGTATACAGCCTCGGCACGCTCGTGCCGCTCACCGACCTGATCGACCCAGTCGAGGGGATCGGCCTGCCCGACGGGTACCGAGGCGCCGACGAGCAGGACACATCCAAGGACGTGACCGGCCGCGACGAGCACCTCCTGGCCCTGGTGCAACAGGCAGTCGTCACCGGTGCCCCGGAGATCATCCTGACCGCCAGCGACGTCGACGCACTCACCACCGACCAGACTGGCGCGAGTCAGGTCCCGTCCAACACCGCGATGAACATCACCGTTCACGCAGCCTCCGCGACCGCGATCGACCAGGGCCAGTTCCGGGTCGTCTGCGGGGGCCTGTCGGTGGCGTCCGGGGTCACCGCGGGCAGGTTCCTCCCGCTGCTAGACCCCGCAGACCATGATGAGCGGGTCGAAGCCCTGGCAGCTTTGCCCACCCTCGACCGTGACGCCGTCAGGGTTCAAATCTCCGGTGCCGCGCTACGTGCTCGCACGCAGAACGTAGCTCGAACCGACCAGATCGTGCCTGACTTGATCGCCGTGGGTGAGCACAACCAGGACGCGACGATCCGCCTGGCCGACCTGGCGGTCGGGGCCACCACCAGCCGCATGATCCTGGTCCACCTGCCGACCGGGCGCCGTATCGAACCGTTCGTGCTGCACGCGCTCGAACCTGTCTCGGCGACTCACCCGATCGTCCGTTTCCTCTACGAGCTGCCCCGCGCCCACACCACGGTCATGGCCCCGTTCTCCTGGGGCGCTGCGGGTTCTCTGCCGTTCCTACCGCGCGTGCGCACCGGCCGGGTCATCCTGTCCGAAGCTCAGTGGAAGCTCGGCGTGGGCGACATCGACCAGGGTCGCACGAAGGGTAGCGGTCAGGTGGACCCCTCCTACATCTTGGACGTGTGGCTCGACCGCTGGGGCGTGCCCGACCACGTCTTCCTGGGCGCCTACGACCGGCGGCTGCGCCTGGACCTGGCCGAGCCCGGGCACCGTCAGCTGCTGCTGCATGAGGTCAGGCGGCAGGGACGGGTGACGCTCACCGAGGCCCCCGACCTCACCGATTACGGGTGGATCGGTCACGCCCACCAGCTGACCGTCGAGTTCGCCGCTACCCAACCCCCGGCAACAGCCCCCGAGCCGCTGGCGGGGCCAGCCCTGGTCCGACGCCCGGATGTTCGTCAACCCGGCACGGCCCGCTCCTGCCTGCTGAAGATCTACACCCCGGCCGACCTCATGGACACCCTGCTGACGGATGCCCTGGAAACCGAACTGGCCCGCGAGACCCGCATCCAGGACTGGTGGTTCATCCGCTACCGCGACCCAGACGACCACCTCAAGCTGCGACTGCGGCTGCGCGACCCGGACGACTTCGGCGCCGTCGCCCGCCACATGGCCGACTGGGCCACGCAGGCCCGGGAGACCGGCATGGTCTCCCGGATCCGCTGGGAAACCGACACCCCGGAGGTCGGGCGCTACGGCACCGGCGCCGTACTGGAGGCCGCCGAGGAGTTCTTCGTCGTCGACTCCCAGGCCGCTGTAGCGCAGGCAGCCTCCAGCACCCACGACCTGGCAGACCAGGACAAGAGCGGTGGCCTGGAAGAGAGCACCTGGCATGCGGCTGTGACGGTGGCAAGCATGGTCGATCTGGCCGGAGGGCTTCTGGGGCAGAGCGACGGCCTCGACTGGATCCTTCGGCGGCCTCGCCGCGATTCCGCTGAGCGCCCTGACCGGTCCATGCAGTTGCTGGCCTCCCGGTTGGCCGGGCCTGAAGGGCCGGCGCTCATGGGCCAGACCCAGCACGGCCAGCAGCTGGTCGCTGCGTGGCGCCAGCGCCGTGACGCCCTGGGACAGTACGCCGAACGGCTGCGCTCGGCAGGTACCGACCCGGCCGAGGTCCTCGGAGCACTGCTGCACATGCACCACAACCGGGCGCTGGGTATCGACCGCGACCGCGAGACGATGATACTGCGCGCCGCACGCCAGACCGCCCTGACCCTCACCACCGCGCCACCGACCAAGACAAGCCGCAGGGACTCTGGCAGCGATGACGTCAATGCCCCCGACCAGCCGGCACCCATGCACGGCTTGGACGCGGTGCCCGCATGAGCACCACCAACCCGCCCACATCTGTCCCGTCGGCCACTCCGGTGGCCGGACGGGAGGCAGTTGCGACGAACGCCGGTGAACTACCGGCGGCCGCGCAGTCGCTGTCCCGGGGCGACCTGGGAACGGCACTCCTGCACGCGATGTACCCGGACGACCCAGCCCATACCCAGGCGCTGAGTCAGCTGGCGCGGGCGGCGATGCCGCTGGTGGACGGCCCGAGCGCGGGCATCTTCTTCGGGGCTCCGGCCCTGACGTTCGTCCTGCACACCGCTGGCTGGACCGGTCCCACGATGGCTCATCTCGACCAGGCCTTGGCCACACACACCACTGCCCGGCTGGCCGCCGCACACCAGCGCATCGACACCGAGCAAACAGCGCACTTCGGCGAGTACGACCTGATGCATGGTCTGGCGGGAATCGGCGCCCTGCTCCTGGTCCGGTCGACGGACCCGGAAACCACCCGAGCACTGCTGACCTATCTGGTCCGACTGACCGAACCCTTACGCGCAACGGCCGATGAGCCGGATCCGGGGTGGCAGGTGTGGCACCACCACTCCGACCTGGAGCGACCCTGGCCGCACGCCAACGCCGGGCTCGCCCATGGCATCACCGGACCGCTGGCCGTGTTGTCCCTGGCGGTCCAGCGCGGCGTACGGGTGCCGGGTGACCTGGCCGCGATCGACCGCATCCTCGACTGGCTGGACACCCAACGCCGTTCCGGCGACGGCTGGGCGCGCTGGTCCGGCGACCACCAGCCCGGCCCGCTGGCACCGTCATGGTGCTACGGCACCCCTGGCATCGCACGAGCCCAGCAACTGGCGGCCATCGCCATAGGCGATCAGCAGCGCAAGAATCAGGTCGAGACCCTGCTGGCCGACTCCCTCACCAGTTGCTTGACCGACCCCGCACCGACGAGCGATCTGGTCGGCGACGGTATCTGCCACGGCCCGGCCGGCGTCCTGCAGACCGTGCGGCGCGTCGCCGCCGACGCCGACGACCCGTCCGTGTTCAACCAGCACATCGAGCACTGGACCGCACGCGTGCGCGCCGCAGGTGAACCGCGCCGAGCCGGTCTGCTCGAGGGCACGCCCGGCCTCCGCCTGGTCTTGGACCACCCGCCCCACCCGCAGACCCCCGCCTGGGACGCCTGCCTCGGTCTGGCCTGACAGGAGACACCCATGACGACAGCAGCACACGAGCTGGAACAGCACCTTCTCGGAAGGGAAACTGTGGAGAAGTCCTCGCTCGAGAGCGCGATCCTGGCCTACCTGAGCGGCACCGACCCCGACACCGCTGCACAGAGTGCCGGGGTCAGCATCGACCACCTGGCCCGGGCGGCCGACCGGTACCGAGCCGCCGGGCTGGCCACCTTGGCCCCAACGGTCGGGTGGGCACAGATCAACGTCGAGTTCACGAACTACGCCGAAGCCGAGGACGCTTTCCGCAAGGGCCTGTGGCCCACGTTGCAGAGCCAGCCATGGTGGTTCGTCCGCAAGACGCCCTGCTGGAGGCTGCGATACCCGGCCACGCACGGCGTGCCCGACGGCCTGCGCGCAGCCCTGGAGGAGATGACGCAGGGCGGCGTGCTGCGCCGGTGGGACGAAGCAATCTACGAACCAGAGACCACCGCGTTCGGCGGCCCCGACGGGATCGAGGCAGTCCACGAGCTCCATCGCGCTGACGCCGCTGGCCTGTTCGCCTACCTGGACGCCGCCGCGGTCCCCACCTACGACGGCCCGGGGCGGTCGGTGGCCTCCCTCATGGTCCTCTCCCACTTGATGCGGGCAGCAGGCCTGGAATGGACCGAGCAAGGGGACGTATGGGCGCGCGTTGAGTCCCAGCGACCCCCAGCACCGATCACCGCTGACCAAGCCGCAGCCCTCGCGACGAACGCCCGCGAGCCCCTGGCCGCGGACCTGACCGTCCTGATCGAGAACGACCCTCGCTTTACCGGACTGAGCACGTGGGCCACCGGGATGCATACCGCCGGGAACCGGCTGGTGGAGCTGCACCGCAGCGGCGGACTCCAGACCGGTCTGCGGGAGGTCCTAGCCCGTGCGGTCATCTTCTGCTGGAACCGCGTCGGATTCACCGCCGAACAGCAAGCAGTCTGGGCCCACGCCGCCCGGCTCGCCATCATGGACTGAGCGTTGCCGCCGCACACCCCTACGCCGCCGGCATTGCCGAACCTGCCCGACCCGCAGACCCGATACCGAATGACCGCCGCGTTCGACGTCGCGACCCACCGACTCGGAGGCCAACCCAGGCCAGAGGCCAAGCGGATCTGGGGGTGGCGGGGCAGGACCCTGTCCGGCCCCGCCACCGTGGGCGACACGCTCGCCTGGGTACGAGTAGCCAGCGGCCGGATCGGAGAGATCGCCCAGACCTTCTGGCACGGGAACGCCGCCGCTCAGCGGGCCTTGCCAACGACCGTGCCCCGACCTCGCTTGCTGCTGCGCGACGAGTGGGAAACGCGCCCCTGGCGCTACGCCGCCGAGATGTTCGAGTACGCGACCGTCGATCCCCTCAGCGAAACGGCCGCCGTACCTGCGCCGCTCTCCGGCCCTCTGCACCTGGGGTGGTGGACGACTCTGCGCGGCGCGCTCGGCACCGTCGCGACGGTGCCCACCGATCGGTTCACCATCGGCCCGATCTGGGCCAGCCAGCTCGTCGTCGACCGTTTCGGCCAGCCAGTCGCCGGTGACTATCCGTGGGCGACCTGCCATGGCGACGTGCACTGGGCCAATCTCGCCGGAGGAGACCTGATGCTGTTCGACTGGGAAGGCTGGGGCAGCGGCCCGGTCGGCTACGACGCCGCGACACTGCTCGTGCACAGCCTGCTCGTGCCAGACCTGGCCGCCCAGGTCCGAGCTCACTTCGCCGATGTCCTGGACGGCGAGCACGGTCGATACGCACAACAGGTCGTTGTCGCCGAGCAGATCTGGCGCCGTGAAGACACCCCGAACGATCCGCTCCTGCCAGTGCTGCACGAACACGCCGCCGCCCTCCGCCGCCCGCGCTCGCAAGCCTGAGCGGGTCAGGCGAGCAGCAGCTCGTACACCGCGCGGTCCTTGCCCGGGCCCTTGAAGTCCGAGACCACCTGGACACCGTCGACCGCCTGGTCGCCAGGGACGTTCGACCAGCCCAGCGCCTTCCAGGCCGCATCCGCGGCCCGGTTGTCCGGCTCAGAGGTGAGCCACAACCGGGCACAGCCCCACGCCGCTGCCTGTGCGCGAACGGTGCCAAGCAGCGCCGACGTGATCCCCTTGCGCCGGTGATTCGGGTGCACCATCACGTCCTGGACGTAGATCTGGTCGGGCTCGTCCTGGCTGCGGAACGCCATCACGGCTCCGGCGAGCTCGCCGTCGACGTGCGCGACCGGGCAGGTCGAGGAGAACAGCGTGGCGTACGCCCAGTAGTCCGATGCGGTGCGCGCGGTGATGAACGGTGCGCCCTGGTCCATCAGCGCGATCACGTCGTTGATCATCGGCACGGTCAGGGGGGTGACAGTGGCGGTCATGAGGTCCTCTCAGCAGGCGGGAAAAACAGTTCGGTCAGGGCGGCGGTCGCCCGGCTGGGATCGGCCGACTCGGTCACGGCGCGACCCGCGATCAGGATGTCCCAGTCCGGGCTGGTGACCACAGACGGGTCGGCCGCGGTGAACCCGCCCGAGACAGCCACCGGCAGTTGCGTCCATGCTCGGATCTGCCGGGCGCGCAGCAAGGGCTCTCGGCCCCCGGGGCCGAGGTCGATGTTGGTGGTGACTACGAGTCCGTCGACGCCGGCACGCGCCATCTCACGCACCCATTCCGCGGAGTGTCGTTCGGCCGGGGCGTCAAGCAGGATCGACGTGCCCAGTCGTCGGGCGGCGGCACAGGCCGCGGCCACGCTCGCCCGGCTGGCCGGCCCGATCAGCAGGACGACATCTGCACCATGCTCGACGGCGTTCTCCACCTGGTCGCGGCCCCAGTCGGACGACATCATCTCGGCCACCACCAGCGCGTCGGGCACGGCCCGCTTGATGGTCTCGATGGCGAAGACGCCACTGGCCTTGATCAACGGGTCACCGACCTCGATTAACCTCGCTCCAGCGTCGGCGGCGGCCTGCGCAACGGCTACTGCCAGGTCCAGGTCGGAGACGTCCAGGGCGACCTGGAGATGGCGGCCGTCGCGCAGCCGGCGGAAGGCCTCGCTCGTCATCAGACCTTGTGGCTCCTCATCGTGCGAAGCGTGTTGCGCGGCCAAGGCCTTTCCCTCGCGGACTGCGAGCCAGGCACCTGACCGGGCAGAGACGGTTGCGAGCAGAGAGGCGCGCGCGGTCGGCACTGACAGTGCACCAGTGCGGATCTCCCGCACCAATCGGACCGCGGCCGGTGGCACCACGTCCTGTTCGACCTTCGCCGGATCGTCGCACAGCAACGAGAGCCGATCCAGCAGGTCGCGCACGTACCGAGGAGCCCGCCGCCACGACTCTCGGGAGCGACATCGAGCCAAGGCGGATCGAACCAGGTCAGTAGGATCCTCACGGCGCGAGAGCTCCTCCAGTGCGCGAGCCCGTACGTACCAGACGTCGTCGTCCAGCAGTGTCGAGAGCACGGCGGACGCGACATGGTCAGGAGCGGTGCGCAGCAGCTGGGCACTGGCGGAGCGAACCTTGTAGTCCCGATCGGCAACCAAATGCTCAAGGCCCCGTACGACGGCAGGAGCCGAGGCCGTGACCTGGCTGAGCCCGGATGCGACGGCTGCTCGGACACGCCAGTCCGCATGAAGCAAGAGGCGGGTGACCAGGCCGGCACGATCGTCGGCTGTGATGAACAGGCTCACGTGGTGGGCGAGGAAAGCTGCGACCTCGGTGGTGTCAAGGACGCGGTCCTGGACGAACTGTGTGGCCGAGTCGGCATCGAATCGTGCCTCGACATGCCGGGCGAGATCGGGCCAGATGGTCGACCCGTGATCGTGCAGAACCTCGGTCAGCCAGGTGAACCAGCTGCCGCCCAGCGCGGTAGGCAACGATCGGTGGCGCAACAGCGCAAGAACGACCGGGAGAGCTTCCGGATCACCGGCGCAGCTACGGGCGCACGAGCGCAGCACCTCAGGAGTGGTGAAACGGGCACCGTCGCTGCCAGCGTCGAGCAGGCGTGCCATCGCGGGCGTACCGGCGAGAGCCGGAGCGAGCGCGACGGCCGAGAGCGTCCCAGGTGCGCCGTCGTCTACGGCCATGACGAAGAACCGGTGCAGGCCGGCGGCCACGGCGCTGGTGTCGGCCGCGTCCGACAAGACACCGATCATTTCGATGAGCTGGCCCCGTCCTCGTTCGGATGTGACATGCGCAAGGTTGGTGGCCGCGAAATACTCCCGCACGAGGTCGTGGCTGAACTCGACGCGCCCGCCGGCCGTTCGCTGCGCAAGTTCCGCAGGAGCCTGGAACAGGTTGGGGCCGGTGGCGGGGGAGAGCCAGGGCCGGAGCTGCGGTAGGCGGGTACTGAGGTCGGCGGCGGCGGCGTCACCTAGGACGCGCATCACGTCGTCGGTCTTGAGCGCAGATCGCTGCACGATCGCGCGCACGCACTGGTCAATCAGCAAGTAGGGACCGGCGTTGTGCACGGGAAGGTCGACCGCGCCCTCGCGCAGCAAGCTCATGAACATCGGCAGCCGGATCAAGTCCTGGACCTGAGGCGGCAGATCCGCGAACGCCGGCTGGTCCGCTCGTGGCTCCCGTTCCCATGCCTGAGCGGTGGTCGATGGGGACCACAAGGAGGTCGTGTACGAAGCTGTTGAGCTCGGGCGGAACATCGACGCGGTCAGCAACGGATAGGCGGAAAGGTCCGGTGTCGGGGGAGTGCGGATCACCAGGACGAAGCGGAGAGCAGGCGCGGCCGCCTGGCGGAGGATCACGTCGACCGCTCGTCCGACGGAATCGAGCGTGGCCTCCGTGTTTATGCCGTCTACCACTACGACCAGGGGACGGAGCAGGGACTCGGCCGCACCTTCCAAGGTCAGCAGGGCGTCGGTGCCTACCGGGGCAGAGCCGTACCGGAGGATGTCGGCGGCGAGGTCCGTCGGCGTTGCTGCAGTCGCCGGATGGATCTGGACGTCCGCCGTCGCCGACAAACCGGCCGCAACGGACCGCACCAGCATGGACTTCCCGGTGCCCGCCAGGCCACTGAGCACGAACACGCGTGAACCGGACCCCACGAACTCCTGAAGAACGGCCATTCCAGCCTCGTCCGGCACGTGCCAGGCGGGCGAGGTCGCTGCAGACAGGGCCCGAGCAGTCGAAGCAGCGGCCAGATCAGGGTCGTTTCGCTCCTCGAGCAGCAGCCAGAACCGTTCCAGCACCATCTCGGACGCCTGCTCAAGATCCGTGTCCAGGATTTGCTGGGTCTCCATCCGGAGAACCGCCTCAGGGCCTTTGCGCTCGGCGTTGGACAGCGCGACGTCGCTCAACCCCAGGTGGGCGGCGTACTGGCGTTGACTCAACCGACGAGCCAGGCGCAGCACTTTCAGTTCGCGCCCGGTCCACCGCCCCACAACTGCGGTCATCAGTCCCCCTCCGGACTCGGGCTACCAAACCGTACCGACGGCCCCGTGCCTGTGTAGATGCGGCACTGCGCAGATCGCGCCGAGAAAACGCAGAGCCAGTGCGACGAGAGCCAACCTACCGGGGCAGGTTGGCGTCTCGCTGGCGACTGCAGACGAGGTCGCCGCACGATGTGGGCCTTAGTCGGATCACGCTCGCACGGTGGTGAGTTCTGCCCAGTGGGTCGTCGCGCGGGGCGTGAGCATCGCGCGTTTCATCTGCCAGGACGGACCGGGCCGGAACCCGCCGTAGCCGAGCCCGAGGGAGTCCTTGCCGGTCTTCTTCTGCACTCGGTCGATGAGGGTGGCGATGCCGGCGTCCTCGTGTGGGGAGCGGAAGATCTCGAAGGGGCGCTGCGCGCCGGCGGGGGTGAGGTCGGTGAGCAGCAGCCCGGCACGCGCGTACCGGGCACCCTCGACGATCTGGGGCAGGAGGCGGTGAGCGGCCCGGGTCAGCTCGACGGGGTCGGCGGTCGGGAACGGCAGGCGGACGGTGACTGTGGGGTGGTGCTTGTCCTGAGCCCAGTGGCTGGTGCCGGCGAACGCGGTCAGGGTGTGGGCGACCTGGGCGTGCTTGACCAGACGGGTCGCGGCCTGCTGGGCGTAGATACTCAGCGCCTTCCGCATCGTCACGGCGGAGGTGACTTTCTCGGAGAACGAGCGGGACACGATGATCTGCTGCTTGCGCCCGGTGTGGTCCTCCTCAGGGCCGATGCACGCGACCCCACGCAGCTCCAACGCGGTACGCATCACGACGACGTTGAACAGTGCGCGGATGCGCGCCGGATCGACGGTAGCTAGGTCCCAGACCGTCAGGATGCCATGCCCGCCCAGACGTCGCTCCAGACGTGAGGCGATGCCCCAGACCTCGGAGACCGGCAGCACCCGCATCAGCCTCTCGCGCCAACTGGTGTCGATGGCAGGCCACACGCACACCCCGTCGAAGTCGCCGATCTTCTTCGCGGCCCGGTTGGCAAGCTTCGCCAGGGTGCGGGTCTCGGCGATGCCGACGCACACGGGTACGCCGAGCAGGCGGCGCATCGTGTTCTTGATGTCGTGCCCGAGCCGGGTCATCGCCTCGGGGTCTGCGGAGGTGCGCCGGTCGACGGTGAGGAAGGCTTCGTCGATCGAGTAGACGTCCAGGTCGTGGGTGAAGCGCTCGAGGACCTCCATCACGCGTCGGGACATGTCGCCGTAGAGCTCGTAGTTACTCGATACGGCCACGATGCCGGACCGGGCCGCGGTGGGCCGTAGCTCGAACCAAGGCTTGCCCAGGTCCAGGCCGAGCGCCTTGGCTTCCCGGGAGGCGGCGACGACCATGCCGTCGTTGTTGGACAGCACGACCAGCGGCACCGTTTCCAGGGCGGGATTGAAGACCCGCTCAAAGGACGCGTAGGCGGAGTTGACGTCGACGTGTGCGATCACCGCCGCCCCCGCAGGTGGTGAATGCAGTACGTCACCACGCCCCATACCTGCAGGTCGGACAGCTCCGGCACGGTGATGTCGGGGTGGTTCGCGTTGTCCGCTCGCAGCACGACGCCACGGGGGCCGACCTCGAGGCGCTTGACGGTGAGCTCGCCGTCCAGGACGGCGACGACGACGTCGCCGTCCTGGGGTGTCTTGGACCGGTCGACCAGGAGCTCGTCGCCGTGGCTGATGCCGGCCTCGGTCATCGAGTCGCCCGCGGCGCGCACGATGAAAGTGGCCGCGTGGTCGTGCACGAGCATCTCGGTCAGGTCGATCGCGCCGTCATAGTAATCCTGCGCGGGGGAGGGAAACCCTGCGGCGACCGAGACGGGAGCAACCCGCAGCGCGTTGGTGCTGGTGGGGCTGATGGTGGCGCTGCTGGCGGGGCGAGGCGAGTGAGCAAACATCACGCCTCCCAGACCGCACGATGGTAGTACATGCGTTCGAGTGTATGGCCGGATGGTCATGTGGTGACAACGATGCTGGTCAGCGGCCAGCGCGCGGTGTCAGCGTCGGCGGGTGACTGTGGGTCTATGTCGGCAACGTTGCCTCCCGGGCTGACTGGTCCAGTGCAGGTCGCCCTCGCACGCGCCGTCGAGCAGATCCCGCACGCGGGCGCGCTGCCTGGCGGGTGCAGATTCGAGCTCAAGTGGGACGGTTTCCGCATGGTCATCACGCGTGACCAGCACGGCGCGAACCTGTGGTCGCGCCGCGGAACCAACCTGTCGAGGACGTTCCCGGAGATTGCCTCCGCGTGCCTCGACCAGCTCGGGCCCGGATCTGTGTTCGACGGGGAGGTGGTGATCTGGTCTGCTGGTCGTCTCGACTTCGGGGCTCTGCAGACGCGCATGGGCCGTAGCCCTCGCAGCGCCGCCGCACACGCCGCCAGCCACCCCGCCTCCTACGCAGCGTTCGACCTCCTGGCCCACAACGGCAGGGACGTTCGGAACCGGCCGTTTGACGAACGCCGCGGGCTTCTGGAGCAGCTTGCCACCACCTGGCACCCGCCGCTGAACCTCTCGCCGGTCACGGATGATCGCGACGTCGCAACCGGGTGGTTCGAGACCTACACGGCCGCCGGCATCGAAGGCCTCGTGATCAAGGGCGGAGACCAGCCCTACCCGGCTGGTCAGCGGGGCTGGCTGAAGGTCAAGCACCGCGAGACGATCGAGGTCGTCTGCGGCGCGGTGATCGGTACCCGATCATCGCCACAGGAAGTCATCGCGGGCCTCACGATCGACGGCGAGCTGCGGATCGTGGGGCGCACTACGCTCCTGTCACCATCGGTCCGCCGCTCCCTGGCGCCATGGCTGGCTCCACCGGCTGAGAAGCATCCCTGGCCCACGCAGTTGCCCCGGACAGCGCTGGCGCGGTTCAGATCCGCTAGGAGCGACGTCGTCAACCTGACGCTGGTCGAGCCGGTCGTTGTCGAAGTCAGTGCTGACGTCGGATGGGACGGGCAGAGCTTCCGGCACCTACTGCGTCTCGTGCGGGTGCGTCCGGACACCGAGGTCAGAAGCGTCACGCCACCCCACCCCGCATAGGCCGCCAATCTACTGCGTAACGACTAGTCGTCGTGATAGCGGCTCGGCGCACTACTGTGACCGGACGTGGGTCCGCCTTTGCGCAATGGACTTCGCGTCGGTGAAGACCTGCGCGGCGGCATCACGATGGCCGGCGGTTCTTCATGTCGACGGCGCGCGCGGCCATGTAGATCGAATGAGCCAGTTCGGCGGCAGCCTCCCCGGCGGCGGCAACTTTGATCTGGTAGGGCCCCATGGAGACGGTGTCGGTGGTGACGTCGTAGCGGAAGCCCCAGAAGTCGCGAGCCACGTCGCGCGGTTCGTCACCAGCTTTGACCCGCTGGCGCTGCGGACCGTGACCCAGGCCACGCGACCAATTTTCGAAGTGGATCAGTCCGTTTCGGATTTGTGTGATGTCCGGCAGCGACCGTTCGAATTGCCTGCGCGCCTGTTCCAGCGCTTGTCCGACTCCCGGATCCAGGTCGAGATCAGCCAGCGCGGCCTGCTCCAAATCCTCTGCCGTCAGCAACTGCCGTAGCGCGATACACAAATGTCTCGCGTCGATCTGTCGGGAGCTGAACCCGCTGACTACTTCATCGCCAGCGTGGATGCGCCGGGCGCACAGCTCGATATCACGCAATGCCCACTGAGCCTCCGATGAGGCGATCGCGTAGGGGCTGTCTGCCGGTGACCAGCCGTCGATCGCAGTCTCGTCCATGATGAGCATCCTCGTCCTCAAGACCCCACGGCGTCCGGCGTTTTCTACAGAGTCTGGCAGTCAGTTGAGCTGGCCTGGGGTCGTTGGTGTCATCGAGCAGCCGAGACACGCACCTCGCGAACCGCGCCGGCGGGCACTGTACGAGCGTTCGACAGACTGCCTGGTCCCCAGCTCTTGCCCGCCACCGGTGCGGCATGCGTGCCGGTGGCGGAATCTGTGCCGCGCGACCCGAGGAATATCGCAGGCATCGAAATCGGACGGTGCCAGGTTCCGCCCAGACGTCGAAGTACGTGCCGCGACCGCCCCGCTGTAGCGCTGATGAGGGCGCCTGCACGATGGAGCGTGGGCGCCGACGAGGGCACAGGAGAAGTCGAAGGGGCCGACTGCAGCCATGCCATGCAAGCCAACCGCCGCCACGTCACCCTGCCGGCGAGGCGATCTACTTCGGCGGGGTCTTGGCGACCTGCTCGCGCAAGATGCCGACGATCTCAGGCAGGAAGCGATCGGTCACGCGGTGACGCTTGCCTCCGGCCACCTCTTCCACGAACTTCTTCACGACCTCGGCGTGACGGAACGCGCCGCCTGCAGAAAAGTACGCGCGAAGCCACGTATCGGTGTCGAGCGGGTAGCCCTCGGCGTTGAACGACCGAAGGACCTGGATGACCGTGTCCTTGCCGTTTCCGGTGCTGAGGCCGTTGTACTCCTCGTTAACGATGAGCTCGCAACCCGCAACCTGGACAGGATCCGGCGTTTCCACTGCGCGGCCGGTGTGAAGGTCGATCGCGCCTTGTCCTTCGACCCATGAGCGTGCCAAATTGCTGGGCGCCCAGATCTGCACGTACATGCGATCCAGGCTTTCTGTCTCGTATGCGTTGCGCATAGCGTCGCATTCGCGCGGATCACGCGGGTGAATCGCTACGACCGCGATATCGCTGGCATCGTCCCGAGCGGCGAGATCGCTCAGCTGCTCGAGACCGACCACCGGTGCGGGCGTGGTCGTGTCGCCGATTTGCATCGCCGTGCCGCGCTCAATGTTGCGGGCCTTGTCGTTGAACATGTCCGGCCTACCGACGGCGTAGACCAGCTTCTTGTCCCCGAGCCACGAGCGGATCGTGGCGCTGCTCTGCTCCATCGCTGTGCCCTGTTGGGCCCAGTCTTCCCGAACCATGTAGGCGAGCTCAGTCATCTCACGAGGGTCGCACGGACCACTGACACTCGACGCGGGGAGGCGCAGCCCCAGTTAGCCGAGTTGACATCGGGACGCCTGTGGTTGGTGCATCTGATCGCCGGACCTGCCATCCTGGTTGAGAAACCAGGTACAGGAGTGGAAATGCGACACATTTTCGTGAGCCGTGTTGGTGGTCCCGTGGGAAAGGCCAAGACCGTCGCCGCAGGTGCGGCCCTGGCAGGGGCGGCGATCCTGCTCTCGGCCTGTGGGAGCGGAGCCTCCGGTGCGGACGGCGAGTACCTCAGCACGAAGAACGATGATCTGCTCAGCCTCGTCGTCGAGGGCAGCTCGGTGACGTACACGGAGATCCACTGCGACGGCGACCTCGACGACGCCGAGAGGAGCGTCGGCGAGCTCAACGAGGGTCAGACCGCGATCGCGTGGACGGAGCCCGGCCGGTTCGAGAACAGTAGCGAGGTCACGATCACCGAGAACGCGATCGACATCAGCGGCTGGGAGACCTTCGCCCGCGAGGGCTCCGACGCGGGGAATGCGGTCCGTGCCGATCACGAGGAGGGCTGCGCTGGTACGGGGGATGCCGGTTCAGGCTCTGCCACGGATGGTTCGACTTCGATCGAGGACGGAACCTATGTCGGCGCTCGTCCGAGTACGAGGTTGCCGAACTGGCCATCAGTGGCACGACGGTCACGTTCCGTGTCGCCACCTGTGAGGAAATCGTGACCACGAAGTCAGGCACGGTGTCAGACCTGGAGGTCGCCTGGGACGACGACTCCGGTGTCACCGGCATACTGGCGCACGGGGGTAACGGCCGGATCGACCTGACGAACGGGAACGACCCGACGCGCGAGTTCTTCCCCAGGAGCGATCCGAAGGTCGCCGAGATGCTGGCGACGTACGAAGAATCGTGCAGCGCGCCGATGCTCTGAGTCGGAACATCCCCGATCTCGAAAAGACAGAACCCCGCGGACATGATGCCCGCGGGGTTCTGTGTACTCCGAGTCTTGGCCAGTCGTGACGACAATCAGGGTCGCCACAGCCGGTCAATCCTTCGACCTCCGTTGCTTGTCGCGCCCGCGCCCGTTCGCGCGCTTCCGCTCCGGCCCCGGGATCTCCGAGCCCGGCTGAGCATGCTCCCCGACCTTTCGTGGTGGCGTCGGGACTTGCACCTGGTCCTGGCCGGAGTCCGGCGCCGTAGCTACCTTCGACACGGGCCGGAGCGGGGGTTGGCGGCCCCGGACCGGCTGCTTCGGAGGTGCGGCCGGAACGGGAATCGAGGGTTGGGCCGATCCTTGTGAACGCCGGGCCGGAGCCTGCAGGCGAACCGGAGTCTCAGTACCTTCCGTGCCACCGCTGCTGGAGCGTTGCGGGGACGGTTGACGTGCTACGTCCGACTGGGCCGGAGCCTGCGGACGTTGCGCTCCGGCCGGTCGCGGACCGACCGAATTCTGCCGCGGAACATCCGGCTTGCCGGAGTCGATCCGCCTCGGCACCAGGTGAGCCTGCGTGGTCCGTGTTGACGGCGTGCCCGGAACACCTTGCGTACGGGGCGTGCCCGGCCCGCTCGGGGTGCCCGGAGCGCGCTTCGTCTCCGGTGCCGGAGCAGCGTCACCAGCGCTGAAGCGCTGCGGGGTCCTGTGACCGTCCGTGCTCTGCGAAGGGGGATGCGTATCGGTACCGAGCTGCGTGGACGCTGCATGACGCGCGGTCCCCTTGCGACCTCCGCTCGTCGGAGCCGGGCTGTCGGTGCGACCCCGACTCCGGTCCTCGGCGACACCGTTGCCCGAGCTGTACCCGAGATTCGACAGGCCGCCCTGGTTGCTCAGGCCCTGTGCCGCCTCCTTGGCCGAGTGCGAGCTGCCCGCCGAGCCGCTGGTCAGCTGCAGGCGTCCACCGTTGCGGTCCGGCCCGTCGTCCTGACCGGATGCCCCCTGGGCACCCGCCGGTCCACTGCCGCCCGGCTGTCCCGGGACGTCCCCGCCCGAGCCTGCGCCGTCGGGACCGTCGTCGGGCGACGGGCCGTTCGGGTCATCCGGCCCGTGAGGTGCCCCGGTGCCGCCCTCGAGGGCCAGCTTCTGGTTGCCCGCGGGCAGAGCCTTCGGTGCCCCGTTGGTGCCGCCGGCGTTCGTGGACGCCGCCCCGGTGCGGGGCTTGCCGCCCAGGTTCGGAGACGTCGGCCCGCCCGTCTTGCTGCCGAACCCGGAGGCGAGCTTGTGGCCCGCGGCCATTCCGGCGCCCGCGCCGATGCCGCTGGCCAGGGCCGGCAGCATCCCGCCCTGGTCCGGTCTCGGTGAGGTGTTCGTGTCGAGGAACTTGTCGACGAGCTTGGTGACCACCTCGTCCATCGCCTGGAGCACCGACTTGCGCACCCGCAGTAGTGCGAAGGTGACGCCCATGATCACCAGCGAGGAGATCAGGGTGAGGACCACCACGACGATCCCGCCCAGAGCAGGGCTGCCCAGCAGCCCGTTCGGAGTCATGAAGCTCGATACCGGCCCGGCCATGATGCCCGGGACCGAGATCAGGAACTCCGAGACGAACTGGTAGAGGAACAGCGTGACGACGACCTCGAGGATCAGCGCCGCGGAGTACACGATGACCTTGCTGATCGCCTGGAGTGCGCCGAGGGTGGCGAAGGGGACCGCCGCCACGAGGCTGAACGTCCGCTTGACCGCACCGGCCAGCATGCCGATCGCGTACCAGAAGCCCAGCAGGACGATGCAGCCCAGGACCGTCGCGGCGTTGTGCCAGTACATGAACTTCGCTGGCCCCGTCCCCACCTGGCTGACGGCCATGTGGTTCTCCCGGGTAAACCCGCTGGTGGCGTTGTTCGAGGAGTACATCGTCAGTGAGTCGGCACCGAAGCCGGTGTTGAGGTAGTTGTACGCCGCCAGGGGAGACAGGTTGCACGACGCGGGAGCCTCCTCCTGGACCACGGTGAAGCCGCAGCCACGCGCCGTGGTCGACGTAGTGAAGGTCTTCGTGGCGCCGCCCGGGTTGTCCGAGGACAGCCCCTCCATACCGCCGGTGGCGATCACCGGGTGCTGTGTGGGGTCCTCGCCCTCACCGAAGCCGTCCGGATCGCCGTAGGCGTCGGTGACGAACCAGTCCTTCTTGACGTCGGAGTCCACGTCCAGCTGGGTGATCGAGCTCTTGATCCCCGACTCGAAGTCGGACGCGGCAACCTCGGTGCTGGTGATGTAGCTGTTGATCATTCCGAACGTCGCGAACACCGCGCGGAAGTCGTCCGACGCGGAGTCGTCGATCGTGACCGTGCCACTGCGCCAGGCGGTCTCGGCGTCGTCGGTCTTGGTCCCGACTTCGATGCCGTCGAACGTCGACCCGTGGGACTGCGCGTTGATCGCCAGCGCACTGGTGCGCACCGACATCATCGACTCCGGCTTGGCCTGTTCGCCGTCCCAGGAGATCGACGCGCTCGGAGGGATCCCGAGGCGGTCGTTCATCATCCAGGCGTTGAAGTCGACGTAGGTGCTCAGCACCACACGGGTAGGGCCGGCGTGCTGGCCGAGCATCGAGTCGTCGAACTTGTCCAGCACCGAGGTGTACATCGACCCGATCAGGGGCAGCCCGAGACCGATGAAGATGATGCGCACGATGAGCTTCTTGATCGCCGAGCCCCGGTCCATCTTCTTGAACAGGACCAGGCCGATGAGCAGGAAGGCGATGAACAGCGGAACGAGGGCTTGCCACGAGATCTCGACGAGCAGGCCGTACCAGCTGCTGATCCAGTTCTGCAGGCCGGCCAGGGCACCACCGCCGGCGTCACCTCCGGTCATCCCGTCGGCGAGCTCCTGCTGGTGCGCGCTGCCGCTGTTGCCGCCGGCGTCCGCGACGCCGGCGACGGCCTGGTAGAACCACATGAAGGGGTTGATGAGCTTGAGCAGCTGGATGATGACGAAGAACAGCGTGCCGACGGCAAGGGCCAGGGCGTAGAGGATCCAGATGGCCGAGCCGCCGATCACGCTTGCGATCTGACCGCCGATGCCCGACGACATCGTGTCCAGGCCGAGGTCGGCATTCGCCGCACCGAAGTGGGCGTAGTCGAGCATGCCCGCGTACGTGTCGACGCCCTCCTGGCTCGCGTCGTTGGCCTTGAGGGTGTCGTACCGGACGGTCTGCGAGGAGCCAGACACCTCGGCGAAGAACCAGCCTACGATGTTGCCCACGCTGAAGTCCGGGTCGGCGTAGCCGAGCATGGAGCCACCCGCGGCCGGGTTGCTCGTGACCTCGCGCCACTCCTGGCTCATTCCGTTCGTCTCCGGCGAGTTCTGCTCGCTGAAGTACGTGGCCGCGTTCGACGCCAGCTGGTAGAGGCTGTAGTTGTCGCGTTCCTCTTCTTCGGCTGCGTGCGCCGGCCCGGAGGACACCGCCATGAGCAACGGAACGAGCAACGCCGCCATGATCACCAGGACGAGCACCCGCATGCGTGCGCGGTGACGGTCCGCACCGCCCCCGCGCGTCCACGCCAGCGGCGCGGTCGGGATCGCCCGGACATCGCTTCTCCCCGCCTTCTCGAGGCTCATGGGCCGACCAGTTTCCGCGCAGGCTTCTGATCCGCCTTCTGTGCGCCACCCGGCGGCTTGGCCAGGGTCTTCCCCGTGCCGTCACCTGGCGGCGTCCTGTGCACGTGCGGACGGCTCTCGTCAGGCTTTCGAATGCTGGTGAGGTTCGCACCAGCGACTGGCTCGTCCTTCATGATCGCCTCGACCCGCGCCGCCTCCGCGGCCCTCTGCGCATCGAGCCGGACCCGCCTGCGCTGGGCTTCTCGGTAGGGGTTGATCCCCAGTGCGAGGTCGAGGTGGAAGACGACGTTGGAGACGTCCCGGCGCAGGTAGGTGAGGTTCAGGCCCTTCTTCGTGATGAGCTGGGCGAGATCGGGTGGGATCTGCTGATGGAGCTGGTTCTGGTAGTTCGCCACCGTGCGGTCGCGCATCGGACCGAAGAGCGTGTAGTCGGCGGCGTCGAAGGCGTTGAAGTCTGAGTCGGCGAGCATCTTGTCGACGTCGTTGTAGCTGTAGACCACCCGGCCGCCACGCTCGTGCATGTGGTCGAACTGGTCCTTGATGTACTTCTTCACCCGGTCGTCGACGTGCTCGGTGCCGTGGATGATGACCGTGTCGCCGGTGCCGAGCGTGCCGACGGCGAAGCCGATGATGTTGACCAGCTGCGCCATGGCCACGCCCTTGCCGCGGCGCATGAGCCGTGAGAAGTCGTAGACGACGCGGCGGGAGTCCCGGACTCCGTCGACCGTGCTGGCGGTGTGGTTGTTGAACAGGTCGCCGTTCGTGCTGAGCATCGCGGCTGCGAGGCCCTTGAGCACGTTGTACGCCCGCAGCTGGTCCGGATCGGTCTTCGCGGAGCTCAGCAGTGCCTTGTGCGCGGTGTTCAGGTAGGAGACGAACATCTGCAGGCGCGGTACCTGCGTGTGCGGGAGGTTCACCACGCGCAGGCGGTGTCGTTGCTCCTGGGCGTTGTGTCTCCACATGCCCTGCTCGATGTAGAAATCGGTGGCCGTGTCTTCCAGGGCGCTGCGGATGATCGAGCCGATCGCACCGTCGGAGGTCTCGTAGAGCTGCTCGAACATGAGCTTGAGCTTCTCCATCTGGGCGGCGAAGACCGTCAGCTCGTCGTCTTGGTTGCCGAACATCTCGAACATGTTCACGTCGCCCTGGTTCAGGTCCACTCGAGAGGTCAGCCCCTCCAACCTCGGGCCGAGCCGGTCCAGGTCCGTCCCGTCCAGGACGAGGTGGACGACCTGGCCGTTGTTCAGCAGGGCCGACTGGCTGATCTTGGAGCACCACATGCCCGAGATTCGCTGGCGGTCGAGGAAGGTGCTGAGCGTCGCGTCGGCGACGACGACGTGGTGGTCGTAGGCGTTGACGTCCATGAGGACCGCGGAGTTGTTCACGTCACCGACCATGTAGCCGACGTACTCGCCGCCCTTGTCGTTGAGCCCGTTGGTCACCAGCGAGTACGAGCCGGCCAGCTCGGTCGAGGTGAAGTGGAACCCGCGGCCGCGCTTCTTCTCGTTGTTCTTGAACAGGCCGGAGAGCTCCTGGCGCTGCTCGCCGGCGTACGGGGCGGCCTGGAGCGTGCCGAACCGGTCGATGTACAGCCGGGTCACGCGCTCGATCGAGTCGTCCAGCGTCTCGAGGTCCGGTGCCTTGAGGAAGAGCCGGTTGTGCACCGAGAGGTAGCTCGCGCCGTCCTGGATCTCGCCGATCGTGACCTCCAGGTCCGAGGAGATCTTCTCGGCCTTGCGCCTGGAGGAGGTGCTGCCTGTCTCCGCCTGCTCGGTCGCATCCAGCCCGTCGAGCCTCTCGGACTGCACCGTGAACGTGTCGACCCACTTGTCGCTCATCCGACCGACCTGCTCGAGCACGACGGCGGTCACCCGGTCGTCGAGGCCGTCCGGGATCCGGTCGATGCCCCAGAAAGCCGCGAAGCGGTCGTGCGACGCGTCGTCGTGGAAGTACGCGAGCACACAGGCGACCGTGCCGTCGACCTCGAAGTAGTCGGAGCGGAAGAGGTACTTCTCCTTCGGCTTCAGCGCGAGCAGGTGAGGGTACGCGTCGAACATGCCCTGGAGCTCGCGCATCTCCTGGTGGCGCCGCCACCAGCCCTTCTTCCGCTCGGCCGTCTCGTCGACGTCCGCCGCCTCGGCCTCACGCAATGCGGCGTCGTCTATGGGCGGGTTCTCGTCCGTGGCGTCGACGGGCTCGTTCGTGTTCGTCGCGGACTGCTTCTTCCCTGGGATGCCCAGCTGCCGCCGGACCGTGGTCATCAGCGCCATGGTGTCCTTCGTTCTTGGTCGTGCGGGTCAGCTCGGTGCACATCAGCCGAGCGACGCCTTCGGTGTGATCGCCGCGCCGTCGACGCCCTGGTAGAAGAGCCGCAGCATCGGCTCGGTCTCCTCGCGGTGGAGCAACGTGGCCTCCTTGATCATCAGAGCCGACCCCTCGATCTCGGCCTGGAGAACGGTGTGGCCTCGACGCAGCGCGTCGGCGCTCCTGCCCTTGAGCAGCAGGTACTGGTGGATCGAGGTGAACTTCCCGCCGACGTGCTGCGTGAGGATGTCGTACTGCTCGTTTTGCAGCTCGACGAGATCCGGGTCGCGGACCTCGAGGGCCTGGTTGCGCTCCTCGAGCTTCGCCACCTGGTGATAGATCCGTTGAGGCTCTTTCGTCGTGATGAACGACCACTCGCAGGCCGTGTCGATCTTGCGCCAGAAGGCGTCGACCCGGTCGAGGATCTGGATCCGGTCCTCGTCGAACAGCAGGTAGCTCGCCGAGCCGACGACCAGATAGACCTGGCCCTCGCCGCCGTCGGCGAAGTGAATCCGCCCGTCCTCGTCGATCCCGTGGATTCCGACGATGGAGTAGAAGTCCGAGGGGTTCGAGCTGCGACGGGTCATCACGTGGCGGGCCCTCGCCGGCAGGTACGACAGGAGAGCAGGCACTGTCATGACGCGCAGCTCTTTCGTCCTCGTCAGCCCGCCTAAGTAGGCGATCGTCAGCAGCCCCCAGATGACGAACAACGTGATGAAGCCAGGCCCCGAGCTCGAGACGAACGTCGAGGTCGTCACCCACAGCAGCACGAGCGCGCCCCCACCGAAGAAGAACAGCTGCTTCAACGGTGACGGCCTGGCCGCCCAGCCACCCTTGCTCAGGGTGATCTCGTGGTCGAGGAAGGACCGGTTGAGGCTGCTGGGCACCTTGTACGACGTCTTCGCCATGAGACTCTCCTTCGTCCTTCACTGGTTGGCGTGACTGGGGTGCACTCGGCGGGTCGGGCTCGCCGCGCCTCGGGCCGGCGCCGTGTTCGGCGGCCGCTTGATCTGACCTGATCGAGAGCGGTGCGGCATCGGGGGAGTGGTGCCGCACTCGCTCTCACCCGAAGGCCGGCACGATCTTCTTCTTGCCCTTCTCCTCCTTCCACGAGACTTCGGCGTCGAACGTCTTGCCTCGCTTCGAGGTGAAGCCCTTGACGAAGATCCGCTCGCCGTCGGCGAGCCTCTTCCTCTCGGCGTCGGTGAACGTGTGCTTGCACCAGGACAGTGGTGGCTGGTCGTCGGAGCCGAAGTCGGGAACGATCTTCTTCGCGGTCGCGTCCCAGCGGACCTTGCAGCCGAAGGCGTTGCCCGTCTTCGAGCTCACGAAGTCGTCGATCTCGAGCACCTGCCCCGCGAGCAGAGCCCCGACCTCGTCCGGCGTGAAGGTCCGGCCCGACCACGTCGTCGGCTTGTCGGGGACCTCGGGCTGGAACCCGATGAACTTGCGACCCTTGTACGTCTGGAGCGCCAGCGCGCCGCTCGCCGTGTAGGTCCGGCCGGCCCTCGTCGTCGCGGAGAACGAGATCGTCTCGCCCATCAGGAGCTTCGCGACCTCGTCGTCGCTGAACTCGTGACCTGACCAGATCTTCTTAAAGGCGACCTTCGCCGGCCCGCCCGGTGCCTTTTGCCAGATCCCCTCCGCGCGGGCGGAGACCTGCACTTCCTTCAATCCCAGGCCGGCGCGCATGGTCGCTGCGTTCTTCTGCATCGTGGCGATGTCCTGACGCACCCAGCCGGCGACCGCCTTGAGGCACTCCTGCGCCGTGGTCTTGCCGTCGGCGATGTCGCGCATGTCCTGGTAGACCTTCTCGGTCAGCCCCAGGTCGCCGATGCGCGTGCCGGGCAGGAGCAGCCAGCTCAGCTCGCCGGCCCGTGCGAGCGTGACCTTTGTGCCCTTCTCCGTGAGCAGAGGGTACTTCGCGCGGTCGTTGGTGACCTCGGAGTAGGTCGACGTGCGCGTCGCACCGGTGCCGACGTCGCGCTTCTCGAGCTGCTTCATCAGCCACTTCATGCTCGGATGCTCGGGCCGCTTGTTCGCGCCCTCGAAGATGAACGGGTCGGCCTTGCTGCCCAGGCCCTTGCCGCTCTCGTTCTCGTCCCCGGCGGAACCGTCGCCGGCGTCCGGGTCGAACACGGCCTTCCAGCCGAAGCTCTTGGGCACGTTGGCGATCCCGACGAAGCCCGGGTACTTCTGCACGTGGCCCTGTTGCTGCTCGTAGAGGTAGTCCTCGGCGAGCATGGCCAGGTAGTTCTTCGCGAGCGTCTCGTAGATGAGTCGTCCCGCCGTGCCGTACTGGTGCTCGACCTCGTCGAGCGAGGCCGGCACCTTCGGACCAGGCCGGTTGGCGCCGTGCGCGCCTTTCGGCTTCACGTGCGTCGGTCGCGGCCGTCGATGCGTCAGCAGCGCCGGATCGACGTTCACCACGCCGGCGATCTGGTCGACCAGGGGAGAGAGCTCGTCGAACTGCTCCGGGGTGATCGTCTTGTCCTCGGTGCGCGGGTAGGAGACGACCTGGTCCTCGTACATCTTCTGATAGGTCGTCAGCGTGAGCTTCGCCTTCACGCCCTTGCCGACCAGCATCGAGGACAGGGCTGCGAGATCGAGCAGCTTCGGGGGAGCGGTCCTCTTGTCCACCGTCCCGTCCAGGACGACCGGCGACGTCGTGTACTGGCCCGGGACCTGGTCCGACCGGTCGAACCGCGGCTCGTCCGGGTTGGTGTACATCACATCGTTCTCATCGCGGAAGCGGTTCTGGAAGAACGGCTTCTTGACGTAGTCGTCGTACGCCTTGAGCTGGTCGCCGACGAGCTTGACCATCGCCGACTTGAGCCGGCCCTGGCGCAGGACGAGATCCTGTCCGGACGCGCGCGCCATGTTCGTCGCCACCCGGGTGAACTGCATGGACAACAGGTCGAACTGCGATCGGTAGCGCGCCTTCCGGTACTCGTCGAAGTCGACCAGCGACGGGATCGTCTTGCGCGCGGAGAACGCCTTCTGCAGAGAAGCCGGGGCCTCGTCGGTGAAGTACATCCGCGACCAGGTCCTCGGGATCAGCCCGAGCTCGAGGAAGGCGTTGACGGCGATCATCCCGCCCTCACCGGTCGGGTCGACGTCCGTGGCGACCACGATCTCGTCGCAGCCGCCCAGCGCTCGCTCCACCTCGTGCGCGACCGACTTCACGTCCTTGATCACCTCGAGCTTCCAGTCGAGGTCGTCCGGATCCCACGGCAGGTTCCCCAGGTCCCACCTCTCGTACCTCGCCACGAGACCGGGGTCGCTGACCATCCGGTGCGGGGCAGCGAACTCGTAGAGATGGCCGCGCGCATGCGCGATCACGAACAGCTCACCCTGGTACGTCCCGCTGGTCCCACCCAGTGCTTGGGCGAAGTGTCGCGCGGCACTCGGCTTCTCCGTGAGGATCCCGACCGTCATTCGCTTGCCTCTCGTCGACGACTCGGTACGAGTGCCTATCCTATCCGATAGGTCAATGGCAATGATGATTCGATAGACGTTCGAATGGGTGTTGAATGGTCAGGGCTGGATCGGCAGGCCTGCCGGCAACGGTCGTCTGGCTGCTGAGATGCTGGGATAGCGTCTGACCGGCACACCCGCTCATCCCGCCCAGGAGCGCTTCCCTTGACCGTCGATCACGACTTCTTCCGCTCGCCCCAGGACTTCGGTGGCGCGCTTGCGGACCTGCAGACTGCCTCCTGGCCACCGACCGAGACCGATCTGCAGCATCTTGCGGATCGCTGCGCGTCGCTGATCGCGAGCATCGACGCATGGGAGACCGAGACCGGCGGTCAGAACGTCGTCGACATCGACCGTGGCGAGATCAGCACCGCGGAAGTGCGCCGGATCCTGGCCCGCGAAGTGACCGTCAGCTACGAGGGGGACATCGCGGTGCTGCTGGTGCCCGCAGGCGAGCGCCGTGTGCGCGTCGAGCTGCGCTCTTTCGTCGATGACCACAACGGCGTGCTCCGTCGACCCGAGCTCGTGCTCGACTGGCAGCACGACGGCCAGCAGCACGAGCACTACGTCCCGTGCAAGAGGAAGGGCCCGCAGTGGTACATGCTCTCGCAGCTGCGAGATGATCTGCTCGAAGACAGGCTCGCCCGATCCTGAGGCGCAGGACGGCCACGAACGTAAGGCACTGAGGGACCAGGGCCGCTCGGGGCTGGCGCCGAGAGACTTCCGTGCAGGCGGGTTTCCGGGAACTGCCCGGCCCGGCGCCGCTTCGGTACCCGGACCCGGTACGTCTGGCCGACGACGACGCCACGCACCCTCATCGTGCGCCCCGCGCGTGGCTCTCGAGTACACGCCTTTCACCGACCACCGACCTCTTGCCAGGCGGACGTGCATGCGCTCGCCGATCAGACGTTCTGGGCACAGCACCGCACCCACTGGGCTGGCAATGCGACGGTGCTGCGTCGAAAGTTGGGGGCATGGGCTCGTTCGTCGCGATCGATCTGGAGTACTCCGACGCCAGCCGGCTTCCTCTGCGGCTCGGACTCGTCGAGGTCCGCGAGAGGGTTGTGGTCGCCCGGCATGGGTTCTGGTTCCGCGTCGTGGGCCGCCCCTGGCACTTCACCGGGACCGGGCACCACCAGGACAACATGTTCCTCCGCGGCGAGCAGCTCACTCAGGACGTCTACGCCGGGTCGCCGTACATCGTCGACGCATGGCCAGCCATCGACGCGATCATCGCTGGGCGGCTCCTTGTTGCGCACGGTGCTGGCCTCGACTTCGCGCGGGTTCGCGCAGGCTTCGATGCACACGGTGCACCCTGGCCCGCCCTCCAGTACACCTGCTCGCTGAGCATCGCGAAGAGAGTCTGGAAGCCCTGGCACCGATCGGGAGCGAACCACACACTCGACGAGCTCTCGACTCATGTCTTCCCCGAGAAAGGACTGCTGGAAACGCGCTACAACGTCTGCCACGACGCCGTCGAGGATGCTGAGGCATGCGCCGAGGTGATCCTGGCCGCGATGCGTGAGACGGGCACAGCGACCCTCGACGAGCTCATCGCTCACACGGGCACCCGCACGTGGCGGATGGAAGCGAACCAGTGCCAGACCTCCAAGGGATGGGTCGAGCGCGGCTACCCGCGCGCACGCCCCGTCGCCAATGTCCCCTACGGCCTGAACCGTCACCCCGGACTACAGCGTGCCGCCTACCTGGAGATCCGCGCGCAGTGGCGCGGTGACCCCGGGATCCTTGATGAGCGGCGCGTTCCGCGACCCGAGGACCCCTTGCCCGATGGATGCCCCGACTGCAGGGCGTGTCGCTGCTGGCGCCTGTCGCCACCACTTAGCCGGCCCGAGTAACGGGCGTCCCGCGCAGAGTCAGACGAGGACGTCACTGTCCGCCGCTGTGGTGCCATGCGCGGCCCTTTCCTGCCGGCCACCGGGATGGTCGTGGTCAGCGCGAGTCTGGACGAGCTGGAGCACGCCGTCGTGGCCGTCGAGCAGGCCGCGATACATGCATCCTCGGAGATCCGGCGGCTGCGGGACCAGCAAGCCTAGCCATTCGCACGGGCAGGTCCTGCTCTGCTAACGCCCGAGGGGTCACCATCGCTCCGCTGGGGACCGTGGCGAGACGCGTGGGTGGACAGAGCGCACCGGCGGGCTACCGTGCCAGGAGGCTCAGCAGGAGCGAGATGCCCGGCACAGTGAGTGCCAAGACGCCGCCAGCCAACCCAACCCAGACGCTGACCAGTTCGACCCTGGCTCTCTGGTGCCACATTCCTCGCGGTTCCTGGTAGGTGGCGGGGTCGATCTTTCCACTCGCCGTCTCCAGGAGCGCCGTCCTGACCAGGTCACGGACCTGGGTTGCTGCGTCCTGGTCCAACGGGTGCCCTGCCAACAACTCGAACACGCGACGGGTGCGCTCTTCGGCATCCACGCCGCGCGCCCGTCCAAGACGCTGCCAGGCGTGAGCCGCTCGGATTGCCGTCTCCTTCTGCGCGAGGCTGTATGCCTCGATGTGGTGCAGCGCTCGGATCATCCGGAATCCCGCCTGCCCATAGGCATGGAAGTTGTCGGTCCACCGGGAGAACATCTCGTCAACGACCATCGCGGCGAAGAGGAACACCAGGAAAAAGAACAGCCCCGAGACTGCCCACGCGAAGGCGAAGACACCCGTCCCGGCGATATCGAGCGCCAGAGGTGGGACCGCTCCGTACATGATGCCGAGGTAGACCGAGAACAGAACCTGGAGCCATGACCCACGGTGCTGTGCCCATCCCGACAAGCGGCGGACGCCTGCGGGAGGAAGAAGGGCCACCATCGCCGGGCTGATCCCGACGCCGGCAAGCAGCGTCACGGCTCGGCGTTGCCGCCACCCACCGCCTGCTCCTTGCCCAGTTCGACCCAGTCGCATCTACTACCTCGTCTCACGTCGGTGTGTGTCGAACAGCGTTCTCAGAACAGCGACTGTCCGGTTCCTCGCCGAGTGATCAGCTCTTCGAGCGCTGCGACGACGACGTCGGCCGAGTCCACCGTCATGCAGTGGCCGTCTTCCAGCTTCATGCACCGATTGACGACACCGCGTCGGTGGGGCTTTGTCGCCGTCAGCAGGCTCGGGTCGCTATCGAGAATTCCCTGGGCGTACTCACCCGCACGGTGACGGATCTGCTTGATGTGCAGGTCTTCGACCTCGATCTTGATCCGCTCGCGCACCGTTTCGCCGATCCGTCGTTCCCGGCGCTCGAAGGCCGCACGAAGGTCGTTAGGGGCGTTCTCGACTGCCTCGCCGAGGTGCTGGAGCACCCGCCGTTCCAGCGTCCAGCGGTCGTGGAAGGAGTCGATCGATACCTCGGCCGCCGCCTGTGTGACCGTCGCATTCAGGAACTGGCTCAGCCGGCCGTCCATCTCGATCGTGTCGGTGTCGTCGTAGCCCGCGAGGTCGTCGAATTCCTCGTCGAGGTCGATGTCCGCGATGAAGCGCAGGCAGTGCCAGGTGCCGTCCTCGCCCAGGAGCGCCAGGCTCTGTTCGACCTCGGCGTCTTCGCTGCCGTCCATCTTCGTCCACAAGGCGAGGGTCGGTCGAACGGCGTTCACGATGGCGATGGTGGCCCCGACCGAGCCCTCAGGCTCCAGGGAGATCGACACCAGCAGTTCTCCGCCCGCTTCGCCCTCGGCGACATGGACACCCCGCTCGGTCAGGTGCGCGGTCACGTGTTCCCTCCACACGGCCGGTGTGGTGTCCTCGCTGCTGTCGATGCTCGCTACAGCCATGCTCTCTCCCAGGTCGTCGTGCTTGGTACCAGCTCAGGGCAGGTTCGGTGACACCGTACGGACCACCACTGACATCTGACCTGCGTGCTGACGCTCGGTCGGCCGCAGCCGATCGCCGGTTGCTTCACCGCGAAGCCACGCAGCACTCCACCAGCACCAATAGACTCGCCCGGTGATCACTGGAGAGCTCAAGGGCAAGGTGGACCGCGTCTGGGACGCGTTCTGGTCGGGCGGTATCAGCAACCCGCTGGAAGTGATCGAGCAGATCACCTTCCTCCTGTTCATCCGCCGCCTGGACGACCTCCAGACCGCGAAGGAGAACCGGGCCAACGCCACCGGCGAACCGATCGAGAACCCGCTCTTCCCCGATGGGAACACTCCGTCCGGCGTGCCGTACAGCCACCTGCGCTGGAAGTACCTCAACGACCAGCCGCCTGCCGTGGCGTACAACCTGGTCGCCAACCACGTCTTCAAGTTCCTCCAGGCGATGGGTGGGCAGGACTCCACCTACGCGGGGCACATGAAAGACGCGCGCCTGACGATCCCGACGCCGGGCCTTCTTATCAAAGTCATGGAACTTCTGTCGGACATCCCGATGAACAAGCGGGACACCAGCGGCGACCTGTACGAGTACATGCTCAGCAAGATCGCATCGGCCGGGCAGAACGGTCAGTTCCGGACACCGCGGCACATCATCGAGCTCATGGTCCACCTGACGGAGCCGAAGCCGACCGACGAGATCTGCGACCCCGCGTGCGGCACAGCCGGCTTCCTCATGGCTGCCTCGGAGTACGTCCGCGCGGAACATCCCGACGTCATGCGCGACGCTGCGCAGCGCACCCACTTCCATTCCACGATGTTCCACGGCTACGACTTCGACAACACCATGCTGCGCATCGGCTCGATGAACATGCTGATGCACGGCGTCGACCGCCCCGACATCCGCTACCGCGACTCGCTATCGCAGTCGGCTGGGGAGGATGCCGAGAAATACTCCCTAATCCTGGCAAACCCACCGTTCGCCGGGTCGCTCGACCATGACACCGTCGCGACGGACCTGCTGAAGATGGTCAAGACGAAGAAGACCGAGCTGCTGTTCCTCGCCCTGTTCCTGAGGTTGCTGCGGCCGGGTGGCAGAGCGGCGGTAATCGTGCCAGACGGCGTTCTGTTCGGCTCGAGCGGCGCACACAAGGCACTTCGGCGCACGCTTGTCGAGGATCACAAGCTTGACGCGGTTATCAAGCTTCCCGCCGGTACCTTCAGGCCCTATGCAGGCGTGTCTACCGCGATTCTCGTGTTCACAAAGACCGGTACGGGCGGCACGGACGACGTCTGGTTCTACGACATCCGGGCTGACGGATTGTCTCTAGACGACAAGCGCCAGCCACTCCTGCCCGAGGGGCAACTTGGCGCCGCGCCGCGTGAGCCCTTCGTCGTGGCGAACCACGAGAAGAACAACTTGCCCGATGCTCTGAAGCGGTGGAAGCAGCGCGCGACGTCAGAGAGGTCCCGTGCGCGCACCGAGCAGTCGTTCCTCGTGCCGAAGGCCGACCTTGTTGCCAATGACTATGACCTGTCGCCCAACCGGTATCGCGAAGTTGTCCACGACGAAGTCGAGCACACCGCCCCTGCCGACATCCTTGCCGACCTCCGGGTACTCGAGGCCCAGATCGCTGCAGGCCTGGACAAGCTGGAGATGATGCTGTGAAGCCGGGCTGGACGACAGTCACGCTCGGAGACGTTGCTCGGATCACTGGACACATTGTCGATCCGGCCTCGCTGCCGGGCGACACGCCGTATGTCGGGCTCGAACACATCGAGAAGGGTGGGCGCCTGCTGGGAATGTCATCGGTCGCAGCGGCCGGCGTCAAAAGCACGAAGGTGCGATTCACGCAAGCCCACGTACTCTTTGGTAAACTGCGGCCAAATCTGTGCAAGGTGACGACAGCCAACGTCGCCGGAGTCGCCAGTACTGACATCCTTCCACTGCTGCCATCAGATCGCTTGGATCAGCGATACCTGCTGCAGCACCTCCGCCGCCCTAGCGTCACAGCAGAAATTGCAGGACTGACGAGTGGTGCAAACCTCCCGAGGATCAGTCCGAAAGCGCTCGCCACGGTGATGATCCCGCTTCCGCCGCTCGGCGAGCAGCGCCGAATCGCTGCCGTGCTCGACCATGTGGACACGATCCGCGCCGAGCGGCGAGCATCTATGGCTGCGCTTGAGAGGATGCCTGAGTCCGTCTATCGGAGCATGTTCGTCGAGAATTCCGATCCGGGTTGGACTACGGCACAGGTCGTCGATGTCGTCGCATCCGTAAAGGATGCGATGCGCACGGGACCCTTTGGTAGTCAGCTTTTGAAGGAAGAGTTCACGACCGAGGGTATCCCGGTGATCGGGATCGAGAATGTTGTTACGAATTCTTTTCGATGGACCGACCGTCGCTATATCTCGCGAGAGAAATACGAGACCCTCAAGCGTTACACTGTTCGACCTGGCGACGTGCTAATCACGATCATGGGAACCAACGGGCGCGTTGCTGTTGTGCCGGAGAGTATTCCGACTGCGATCAGCACCAAGCATCTCTGCTGCATCACGCTTGATCATGACCAGTGTCTGCCTGACTATTTGCGTGCTACTTTCCTTTGGAATCCCGTGGCGCGTCAGTACCTCGCCGCGACGGCGAAGGGGGCGATTATGGCCGGTCTGAACATGAGTATCATCAAAGGGCTTCCCCTTTCCTTGCCACCGGCCGCCCTTCAACGGGAGTTTGCTGCAACGGTTGCTCAAACTGACAGCTTGCGCGCCGCGGCCGAGCGTCATCTCGTCGAACTCGATACCCTCTTCGCATCGCTCCAGTCCCGAGCGTTCGCTGGCGACCTCGACGTCTCGAAGGTGGCGCTCTTCTCGTGACCAGGGTGTTCGCGCATCCACTCAAGGAGAGGCACCAGGTCGCCTTCTCGTGCTCGCTCAACGTCGGTGCTGCCGTCGATCGGCCACTGTCGCTTCTCGCATTGGTCGCTGCCGCCGAATCCGCGAGCGTGCGGAGCGGGTGAGCGCTTCACCCCTGCATTCGGTGCCGTGACCTGCAGGTTCTGGCATGCTGACGGCGTGGATCGTCTGTCGTCGCCAACCGCTAGGGAGATCGTGTGAGCAACTTCGGGTTCTTGAAGGACGAGTTCCCGCAGGTGTTCGGCGAGGCCGAGCGTGCCGAGCGCTACGTGCGCGTCGACCCGCGGGTGAGCGGCCTGTACGCGCGTCGGGCGCTGGAGCAGGCCCTGGGGTGGGCGTTCCAGGCCGACGGGTCACTCACGCCGCCGTACAAGACGGACCTGTCGGCGATGATCCATGAGCCGGGCCTGCGCGAGCTGGCCGGCAACGACGTGCAGTCGAAGATGAACCTGGTCCGCAAGAAGACCAACCGCGCGGTGCACGACGACGTCGTCGTGCAGCCTGGCGACAGCGAGGCGACGCTGGGGCAGTTGTTCCACGTGCTGGTGTGGTTCCACCGGACCTACACGCGGCAGTCCCCGATCACGTACGCCGCACGGTTGAACCCATCCGCGTTCCCGGACCCGGCGGCCGCGAAGGCACGGTCACGCGCTGAGGTGACGAAGCTTGCCGAGGAGCTCGCGGCCCGGGACGCGCAGATCGCCGCGGAGCAGGCGCGTAGTGCGGACCTGGAAGAGCAACTGACTGAGCTGCGCCGTGACGTCGCGAAAGCGAAGAAGGAGAACCTGACCCGGCCGGACACGCACGACTACGACGAAGCCACCACGCGGGCGCAGGTGATCGATGACCTGCTGATCGAGGCCGGCTTCCCGGTCCTCCCGCACCCGCACGAGGGCGTGCACGCCTCGATGGAGTACCCGGTGACGGGCCTGCCCGGTGGGAAGTCGGGCAAGGTCGACTACGTGCTGTGGGGCGCTGACGGTCTGCCGTTGGCGGTGGTGGAGGCCAAGCGCACCCAGCGGGACGCACGCGCGGGACAACACCAGGCACGCGCGTACGCGGACGCGTTGGAGAAGGCATTCCCGGGGCGCCGGCCGCTGATCTACTACACCAACGGGCACGAGCACTGGCTGTGGGACGACCACGAGCGTGTCGGCTACCCGCAACGGAAGGTGGCGGGGTTCCGGACCGCGGACCAGCTGGAGTGGCTGATCGGGCGCCGGCGGGACCGGCGGGACCTGAACCAGGTGCCGATCGATGAGGAGATCGCCGGCCGCTACTACCAGCTACGTGCCGTGGAAGCGGTCGACAAGGCGTTCCAGACCAAGAACGAGCGGGCCGCGCTGCTGGTGATGGCGACCGGGTCGGGCAAGACCCGTACCGTCGTCGCGCTGGCCGACCAGCTGGCCAAAGCCGGGTGGGTCAAGCGGGTGCTGTTCCTGGCGGACCGCAAGGCGCTGGTGCGCCAGGCGGTAGCGGCGTTCAAGAAGCACCTGCCGGACGCCAACCCGGTGAACCTGCTCGAGGAGAAGGACTCCGAGGGCAGGGTGTACGTCTCGACCTACCCCACGATGATGAACCTCCTGGCGACGCAGCCGGGCAAGTACGGACCGGGGTACTTCGACGTCGTCGTGATCGACGAGGCGCACCGCTCGGTGTACCAGAAGTACGGAGCGATCTTCGACTGGTTCGACGCGCACCTGGTCGGTCTGACGGCCACCCCGAAGGACGAGGTCGACCGCAACACCTACGACCTGTTCGGGCTCGAGGCAGGTGCCCCGACCTACGAGTACGGGCTGGACCAGGCCATCGCCGACGGCTACCTCGTCCCACCCGTCCCGGTGGACATCGAGCTCGGCTTCCCCCGCCGCGGTATCCGGTACGCGGACCTGTCCGAGGAGGAGAAGGACGCATGGGACACCCTGGACTGGGGTGAGGAGGACGACGACGTCCCCGACGAGATCGACGCCGAGGCCGTGAACCGGTGGCTGTTCAACGCCGACACCGTGGACAAGGTCCTGGAGGTCTTGATGACGCAGGGCATCAAGGTCGCCGGCGGGGAACGGGTCGGCAAGACGATCATCTTCGCGAAGAACGACGCGCACGCGAAGTTCATCGCCGAACGGTTCGACCACCACTACAAGCACTACCAGGGCAAGTTCGCCAATGTCATCACGTACTCCGTGGAGCGGGCCGACCAGCTCCTGGAGGACTTCTCCGAGCCGGCCAAGACCCCGCACATCGCGATCAGCGTCGACATGCTCGACACCGGCATCGACGTGCCCGAGGTCGTCAACCTCGTGTTCTTCAAGCGGGTCCGGTCGGTGACGAAGTTCTGGCAGATGATGGGCCGCGGCACCCGGCTGTCCGGAGGCCTGTTCGGGCCTGGCCAGGACAAGAAGGAGTTCTACGTCTTCGACTTCTGTGGCAACCTCGACTACTTCGGGCAGAACCCGAAGGGCACCGAGAGCAAGGCCGCGCCGTCCGTCCCGGAGCAGATCTTCACCGACCGGGTCGAGCTGCTGCTCACCCTGCGTGACCAGGTCGGCGCCGACGTGCTGGCTGCCGTCCCCGGCAAGGAGGACGGTACGACGTCGCTCGCCGCACTGCGGGCCGATGTCGCAGACGCCCTGACCGCGCGGGTTCGTGGCATGGACCCGGACAACTTCCTGGTCCGCCCGCACCGGCCCTGGGTCGCGACCTACTCCGACCGGGAGGCCTGGGGCGCGCTGACCGACCAGGCCGCCCCGGACGTCGTCGGACACCTGGCCGCGCTGCCGTCGGCGGCACCGGAGGGCGAGGAGCTGGCCAAGCGGTTCGACCTGACCCTGCTGCGTCTCCAGCTCGGCACCCTCAAGCCGGACCTGTACGCGATGCGGTTGCAGTCCCAGGTGCAGGAGATCGCCGGCGGGCTCCTGGAGGCCGTCGCGGTGCCCGAGGTGGGCAAGCAGGTCGCCCTCCTGGAGGCGATCGCCGGTGACGAGTGGTGGACCGATGCGACCGTCCCGCTGCTGGAGCTCGTCCGTCGTCGCGTGCGGGGACTGGTGAAGTACCTGCCCAAGCACAAGCGAGCCCCGGTGTACACGAACTTCGAGGACACCCTCGGGGACCTGCGCCTGGTCGACCTGAACCGGCCCATCGTCGGTGTCAGCCCCGAGCGGCTCCGGGAGAAGGCCCGCTCCGTCCTCCGCAAGCACGCCGACGACGTCGCTCTGCAGAGGGTGCGCCTGGGCAAGCAGCTCACTCAGACCGACCTCGACCAGCTTCGACGGCTGCTCGTGGACGCCGGAGCCGGGACCGAGCAGGACGTCGCCGCAGCAGGCGAACAGGCCGGCGGCCTCGGTGTATTCGTCCGGTTGATCGTCGGCCTAGACCGCGCTGCCGCAGCCGACGCCTTTGCCGAGTTCCTCCACGACCGGAACTTCGACGCCGACCAGATCCGATTCATCGACGCCGTCGTCGCTGACCTGTCGTACAACGGCGTCCTCGATCCGGGTCTGCTGTACCGGTCGCCCTTCACCGACGACGCCCCCGGTGGCCCGAACGATCTCTTCGACGAGCAGGACGTCGCCGAAATCATCAGGATCATCCGCGAGGTCAGCGACACTGCGAAGGTCTCTGTGACCTAGCCGTGCGGATGCCACGGTGCAAGAGATCTTGGTAGTGGCTCCGGGTCGTCGGCGACCGTCAGGCCTGAGTCGTGCCGGTTTAGTCACCCCGTAGCGCGGTGAGGATCTCGGCGGCTGGGGGCGGGATCTCGGGTTGGGCGGTGATGCGGTGGCCGGCGATCTCGATGACGGCGGTGCGTAGGGGCTGCAGGGTCTGGACGAGCTTGCGGATCGAGACGCCGGTGGCCTGCTGGAGGTGGCGGGCGACGGCCAGGGCGGTGAACACGATCGTCAGGTGGGCCTCGATCGACTCGCGGACGTGGTGGAAGACCGGCCGGGCGGCCAGGTCGTGCTTGGACATCCGGAAGGAGCGTTCGACCTGGTAGAGGTCGTGGTAGGCGTCGATCACGGCCTGCCCGTCCAGGGTCTCGACGGCGAGGTTAGTGACATAGCCCTTGAGGCCGGCCAGGTCGCGGGCGCGCTGGACGAGGCCCCAGTCCACGCCCCGGCTGGTGTTGTCGATCTTGACGAACCGGTCCTTCTTGAGCGGCTTCGAACCGTCGGCGACCTTCTCGGCGCGGGTGATCTGGGCGTTGATCGTGCGCTGGTCACGCTGCTGGCGGGCGAACAGGTACTGGTAGACCACCCGCCGCTGCCGGGCGTGCTTGCCGGTGCCCATCACGCGGTCGCTCTCGAGAACCTGCCGGTCGGCGAAGTGGGTGCCGTGGCGTTCGAAGTAGTCGGCCAGGTCGTAGGGTGCCTTGGAGATCCTTGAGCCGACGATGAAGGAGAACCCAGCTTCTTCCAGCGCGTTCAGGTTCGCTGCGGACAGCATCCCGGCGTCGGCGACCACGACCATGTCCTTCACACCCAGCCCGTAGGTCTCGGTGAACGCGGCAAGGACCGGCAGCAGGGTCTTGGTCTCGGCCTTGTTCCCCTCGAAGCAGTGGATCGCGAGCGGGAACCCCGTGGTCGTCACAAGCAGACCGACCAGGATCTGCGGATCGACGCGCCGTTCCTTGCTCATCCCGACCTTGCGTAGATCGTCCTCGTGCTCGGCCTCGAACCACAGCGTGGTGCAGTCGTACATGATCATCGCCAGACCCGCCCCGCTCGCGGTGACGTGCTCCAGGCACGCGGCCTGCACCACGGCCCGGTAGTCGTGGTCCTGGCACCGCTTCAAGCTCCGGAAGATCGTCCGCACGCTCGGTGCCGCAACTCCGAGTTCGGCCAGCACCCGGACCGTGTCGGCCTTCGACGTCGGCTCCACGATCCGGGCGAGCACGAGCCGCATGAACGTGTCGTCGTCCACACCGCCGAACCCGAGGTGCGCATACGCCCCGGCCAGGACGTCCCACAACACCTGCGACGCCCCGCCCACGACCCGTGCTCCACCGCCGGGTGGCGTGTCGGGCTCCAGATCGAGCGCGCCCTGACCGGGCCGAAGCCGTTGCTCGGCGATCTCCAGCAGCACCGCCAGCTGCGCCTCGTCGTGCGCAGACCCGATGTGCTCGATCCCGGTGACCTGCCGGCCCTGCTTGTGCATGACCTGCACCGCCGTCGCCCCCGACGCCGTGGGGACCTTCCGGATGAACGACGCCACCCGTGGACGCTACGACGAGACCGGCCGTTAGTCACCCCGAACAACCCACCCCGAGACCATCACCCCAGGCCACAACCCCGCCGATAACGCAACGCCGAGATGTGGCACGAGTCAGGTCAGGCATGTGGGTCTTCTGCTGCGCGGTGCGAAGGTCTGTGCCAAGATTCAGCAGCGAGGCGAAGTCCGACTTGCCCGTTCTGGGCTGGAGCTGCGAGACACTGAGGTGAGGCGGCCGATGGCCGGAGATGACGGGCAGGCCAGGGGTGGCCGTCTTGAGCAGAGCGCTGCGCAGACGATGGATGCTGCGGCAGGTGCGTTGCGGGAGCGCCGGTTCCTGTCGGGGCTGGTAGCCGGGATCGTGATCGGTGCATTAGCGACGGCGGTGATCGGTATTTCGACAGGCGCTGGGAGCGACGGCGCGCTCGAGGTCGCAGAGTCGCGGATCGATCAGCTGGAAGCCGAGAATTCTGACCTTCGCGCGCAGGTAGAGACCGGCGCGCCGGCCGCAGGAGGCACTGGTGAGGCCTCTGCGCAGCCGGGTGGACTCGTGCCGAGCGGAAGCGCGCCGACTCCGTCCACGGAGCCCGGCGCTCCGGCTCTCCATCGTGTAGGGAACAGCCCGCTGCGGCTTGAGGACGGTCAGTGTGTCGATCCGGACAGCAAGGCGGACGACTGGGGCATGAAGAAGGGCCCGGGGGACGGGCTGCTGTGCTTCACGAGCGCAGGTGACAACGACCGGTTCATTGTCAACGCGCCCGACATCGTCAACAGCACCCGCTTCGGCTCGGCGGACGAGTATGCGGACTGTGAGCCAGAAGGGGAGCCGAGCGGTTTCGTCGAGATCGAGATCGACGGCTACCAGAGCTACGAGCAGCGCTTCTGCTTCACGACCGGCGCAGGCAGGACAGGCCATGCGACGGTCCTCTCGCCGAAGACCTACCCGGACGATTTCGATACAGAGAATCCGGCATACGTCGACGTGCTGCTCAAGGTGTGGGACGACGCGTGAAGGATGTAGCTGATCTCGCCGGGCATGTCTGTGAGGTCAGCAGAACTGGCTGAGCGGCCGTCGGGGACCGGGGTTATCCCTGGTGGTGGGCTTGTAGGTCTCGCCACAGGGGGCGGGTTCTGACATTCTCTATGACCGTATGCCTGGTACGTGCGATGGCGCCTTCTACTTGGGGGAATGGGACGTGGAGCGCAGTACGACGAGCGGCGTGGTGCAGCAGGCCGAGACGGCTCGTACCCGGCTGGCGGAGCGGGTGTTCGTTGCTGAGGCGCGGTGCGGGTTCACGTACGTCGAGCCTCCGTCTCCGGTACCGAGCCCGCTGGTGGGGCAGCGTCCGGTCAAGGGGGTGCTGGAGCCGTTGGACCGGGAGGCACTCGACGCTGACCGCAGGGCGGGTGCGAAGAAGCTGGTGCGTCGCCTGGTGGTGACACTGGTGGTGACGCTGGTACTGTCGTGGACCGCGTGGGGGGACTGGCTGGCGCCGGCCGCGTTCGTGATCGGGACGACGTTCACGATCGCCGCGATCGTGGCACCGAGGTTGCGCTCTGGCGAGATCGAGGCCGCGCACGCACAACGTGCCGCCGACGCGGAGGCGCAGCATGAGGCGGCCCTGACCCGGTGGCAGGCTGACGTGGACGCGCATGACCGGGCCGAGAAGGACCGCTACGAGCAGGCGCCGCGCTGGTTCCCGGTGCCGTTGCGGCCCGGGTGGAGCCGGGCGGACGTGTTCGGAGGCACGAGCGACGGCTGGGCGAGCCTGCTGACGACACTGGGTCCGTCGATCATGGGTTCGGGCAAGGACATGCTGGTCCTGGACTTCAGCGAGAACGCCGTCGCTGCCGATCTCGCCGATTTCTGCCGGGCCCAGGATGTGCCGGTCTCTCAGGTCTGGTGGCCCTCGCCGACATCGGGTCTGGACCTGCTGGCCGGGCTTGACCCGGAGGATATAGGTGAGCTGGTCGCGAACGTCGCCAGTCCCGGGTCGGGAACCGAGCAGGCACATGTGCGTGATCTGGACGCGAATCTGATCGAGGCCGTGGCCGAGCGTCTTGAGCCGCCGTACACGTTCACGCGTCTGGAAGCAGGGCTGCGGGTCCTGCGCAGCAGCTACCGGGCCGGCCACGAAGAGCTCCTGACCGCGGGGGAGATCAAGGCCCTGCAGGGGCATCTCGATGCCGCTGGTGCAACCCCGACTGCCAAGGATCGTCTGCAGCACCTGGCCGGAGCGTTGAAGAAGCTGGTCGAGGGCAGCGACGACACGGTGCCGGAGCAGCCGCCCGACGGCACCAGGGCAGGGCAGGTGTGGGCGGAGCGGGGCCTGACCGTGATCTCTACCGGGTCGCAGTACGCGCGGCGCAAGCCGTTGTACGACCGGGCGGTGTTCCACCGGATCCTCCGGGACTTGCGCGCGTCCCGGCCACGGGTGCGGGACAACGGAGTGATCTTCGTGGCGGGAGCCGATGACCTGGGTGTGGAGAACCTGGAGGCGTTGTCGCACCAGGCGCGTCGGGTCGGGGTGCGGCTGGTGCTCATGATGAGGTCTCTGCGCGAGGAGTTTCAATCGCTGCTGGGCGGTGCGGACAGCACCGCGCTGATCATGCGGCTGGGGCCCGCCAAGGAAGCCGCTGCCGCGGCTGACTTCATCGGGAGGAACCACAAGATCACGCTGTCCCAGGTCACGGTCCAGGTCGGCAGAACCTTCACCGAGGGTTCCTCGTGGTCCGAGGGTGGCTCGGACTCGGTTACCCAGGGCACCTCCACATCGGTCACCGAGAACTCGTCGATCTCGTTCGGGACTAACAAGTCCACGGGCCAGGGCGCTGGCAGCTCGTCAGGGTCGTCGGGCAGCAGTATGGGCCGGTCCCATGGCACGAGCACGACCTGGTCGGAGTCGGAGTCCACGACTCGTGCCGCGACGTGGCAGGACACGGTGAACCACTCCACCGCGGACTCGACCTCTACGAGCGAGACCCACGGGCGAGGCTACGAGTACGAGGTCGAACCCAATCGGATCCAGGCGCTGCCCGAGACCGCGGCGTTGCTGATCGATCCGGACGGGCACGCGGGACGACGGATCGTTCCGGTCGACTGCAACCCCGGCATCACCCTCCTGGAGGGTGTCTCCAATGTGCCCCACGGACTGCCCGCCGGGCGAGATCGGTAGGGGCGCTGATGCCTTTCCTGGACGGGCACGAGCTCTTCCATCTGCGGGAGACGCCCATGGATGACCAGGACCGTCCACGTCTTCCCGCACAGTTGTTCGCTGCCCTGACCGCCGCGCACGCCCAGCTGGCGGCCATGCCGGCCGAAGGCCGGCCGGGCTTCGTCGTGGCGTGGGACCGGCCTCCCGGGCAGCGACAGATCCGTGTCCTTGCCGGTGGCCGCCCCACCTTCCCGCCCGGAGGGGACACGTCCGGGATGCGGATCCTCGGTGAGCGCGCCGGCCGCGACCCTGACCGTGGGGACCGTCTGGAACCGGTGCTGTACCCGCCGGGAAGCCGCGCGACAGTGATTGACCCCGCGACTGTGCACGACCAGTGGAGCCAGCTGCCGTACTGGACCCGGTGCCATGGCCAACCCGACCACCTCTGGGCCGACGACAACCGCCAGGACGTCTCGGGGCGCCAGGTCCGGGGAGGGTTCGACGACTACATCGCGCACCTTCCAGGCGCGTTCGCGTGGCTCGTGGTCGCCACACCGCGCACCAGCACGCAACTCCAGAACGATCTCGACCGCCTCGAGGTCACCATCCCGGGGCTACGGCTCGAAGAGTCGGTGGAGGCCAGCCGGATCGACCTCGTGCGGGCTGAGGGCAGGTTCCGGGAGCTGTCCAAGGCCCGTGCCGCCGGCACCTGGGACGTCCATGTCCTGGTCGGCGCGCAGACCGAGGCCGCCACCAGGTCGGCCGCCGCGTTGTTGTGCAGCGCGAGCGACCTAGACGAACTGCCCTACGTCCTGACGCCCGGCCAGGAGATCGCCGACCTCGAGTCGGCCTGGACCACGGTGACCTCGCCGACTCGTGGCGCACTGTCGGATCCGGCCTCACCGTTCACCGCGACGTCAGAGTTCCTGACGGCGATTGCCCGCCCGCCTCGACGCGAGTTGCCCGGCATCCGCCTGGTCGAGCAACCCCGGTTCGACCTCACGCCCGAGCACGACGGCGACATCCCCCTCGGCTGGGTCCTGGACGACGCCGACCTACCGGTCGGCGACCTCAAGATCGCCCTGGGCACCCTCAACCGGCACGCGTTCGTGGCCGGCGCGACCGGGTCGGGCAAGTCCCAGACCGTGCGCCACCTCCTGCAAGGACTGCACCAGCACGACGTTCCGTGGCTGGTGATCGAACCTGCCAAGTCCGAGTACGCCGGAATGGCCGGACGCCTGCACACCCCTGGCGGGGAGGGGAAGTCCGGTACAGAGGACACCAGTCGTGATGATGTGTTCGTGATCCGCCCCGGTGATCCCGACGCCGCACCGGTGGGGCTGAACCCGCTGGAGCCCGAGCCGGGCTTTCCCTTGCAGACTCACCTGGACCTCACACGTGCCTTGTTCATGGCCGCGTTCGATGCCCAGGAACCGTTCCCGCAGGTCCTCTCGCAGGCTCTGGCCACCTGCTACAGCGAGCTGGGCTGGGACCCGGTCACCGGCGACGCCCACACCGCGGCCGGCCGACCGAAGTACCCCGATCTGGCAGACCTGCAGCGAGTGGCCATGGACGTGGTCGACGGCATCGGGTACGGACCGGAGATCAGCCAGAACGTCCGCGGCTTCATCGACGTGCGGATCGGATCTCTGCGCCTGGGCACCCCCGGCCGGTTCTTCGAGGCTGCCATCCCTATCGACGTCGGCGAGCTGCTGCGACGCAACGTCGTGCTGGAGATCGAAGACATCGGCAACGACGCCGACAAGGCCTTCTTCATTGGCACGATCCTGATCCGCCTCTACGAGCACCTGCGCGTCCGCGACGAACAACGCACCCACCACGGGGACAGTACAGCCAGGGGCCTGGCGCACGTCACGGTGCTGGAGGAAGCACACCGGCTGCTTAAGCGCGCCGAGGAAGGCAGCCCTACCGCACACGCCGTCGAGCTGTTCACCTCTCTCCTGGCCGAGATCCGCGCCTACGGTGAAGGCATCATCGTGGCCGAGCAGATCCCGGCCAAGATCGTGCCGGACGTTATCAAGAACACCGCCCTGAAGATCCTGCACCGCCTGCCGGCCGCCGATGACCGAGAGACGGTCGGCGCGACCATGAACCTCGACGACGCCCAGTCCCGACACGTCGTAGCACTGCACCCCGGCAGGGCTGTCATCTTCACCGACGGCATGGACCGGCCGATTCGCCTGACCATTCCCCTCGGCGAGACCGTCGAAGATCGGACTCTTGCCCGTCAGTTCCCGCACACGGATACTCTGGTCGGTCCGCTCTCTTTTCCGGGAGGCACGCGGCGGGAGTGCACGCTCAGGGAGCTCAACCGGGCCACACGCCTCGCGGACGACCACCCTGAGCTGATGCTGTGGATCGAACTCCTTGTGCTGGCTCACGTCACCGGGCAGGCCGCTCCCTCGCCCAGGGCGCCCTGGCTGCAGGACCTGACGCAGCACTTCGAGGACACGCGCCTCCTCGAGCGCGGTGTCGCCCACCGCATCGAGGCGTCGATCGAGACCCGCTACACCGGACTCGCTGTCTACTACCGGCCCGAAGATCTCGCCGAACACCTCATGACCAGCGTCGCTGCGACCCTGACTGGCGAGGAGACCAACGGCTGCGACGGCAGCGAAGTCCAGTGGCAAGCCGGTCCCTACCGCTGGAACGACATCTTCACGTCCCTGCATGTCGCCACGGTGAGCGAACCGCACCCGGACACCATCCGCTGGGAAGCCAGGGGTGTCACCCTGCCGGGTAGCACCGCTAGCGAACAACTGACAGCGCTACGGCGTCATCCCTCGACGTGGCAGCCCGACCACACCATCATCACAGGCGGCAAAACGCCCGTGGTCGACAGTGTGATCGCGCGCCTGAGCAACGCGCCTGACCACTACGAACGGTTCCTGGCTGCAACCAGCTTTCTCTCGTTCGACGCCAAGCGGACGTTCAACACGCTGGAACTGTCAGCGGCCGCGCTGATGAGCGCACGATGAGCATTGACGGAGGCAGGCAGTCCGACGTCGGCAACGATGCGGGCAAGCCGGATTCGAACCAGCCGTCGGCATCCGACTCGCCCCGGTCCCAGAAGTCGGTGGCAGAGAAGCTCCTGGACGCAATGGCCGAGAACCGGATCATCGGGCGGGACAACCCGCGCAAGTTCGATGACGGCACTACCAAGCACGAGGCGCACGGAGCGTCCGACACCGACAACCCAGAGTCAACACCGTCATCAGCGCCTGATACGCCCCGAGTCCGGAAGCCAGTCAATGAGGAACTCCTCGATGCGATGGCCGAGGGCCGGGTCATCCGTCGGGAGGACTCGCGCGAGACCGGCAGCGACACGTCCCGATCCGAGGATCGGTCCGACACCGACGAGCAGGCCGGTGCGGCGGGTGACATCCCCAACGACGATCGGGACGAGCCCGCCGCGGAGATGGACACTCGCCCCGCTGCCAACGGACTTGACGAGAAGCAGCCTGACCACGATCTACTGCTCGGGGTCGAGACCGGGGACCTGCCCGAAGGCGACCAGATCGGCGAGGTCGTAGCCGATCAGACGACTGCAAACGATGCGACGGCCTGGGACGCCCAGGCATTCGAAGAGGCTGGGCAAGCCCCGGACACGGACGAGACCCCAGGGCCTGAAGAGGCCCCCGCCGTCACGAGTTCGGGCGCCGAGCGCGCCACCGTCAGAGAGAATCAGGACCAGCCTCTCCCCAAGAAGGACGCACATGCCGCTGTCGTCGACGAGTCCGGCGAACACGCTCGACCCGGCGAATCTGACGTACACCCTGGTGTCGACGTTGCGGTGCTCGGGGACGGCACCGAGGGGCGGCCTGTAGGCGACAGGTCCGGCAACAGCGTCGCTGCGCAGACGAGTGAAGACTCGGTTGGCAACAGCAGCTGGGATCAAGAGCGAGGGGAGCAAGAACCAGGTACGGACGAGACTTTAGACGTCGTCGACGAACCAGTCGACACGGGTGAGGAACGCAAAGACGTCGACCTGGTCGATCGGGACATCGATGCTCATGCTGGCTTCGTTGGCACTGAAGCGACCGGCTCGGCCCGGCTGTCCGACACCGAAATTGAGGGGCGTGAGGACTTCCCGGGGCAACCCGACCAGACCGATATGCGCGGCGAGGACAGCAATCTCAGCGAGTCCGCGGCGTTCGAAGACATGCAGGATCTCGACGTTGGCGGCGATGCCGAACCGTTCGAAGACATGCAGGATCTCGACGTTGGCGGCGATGCCGAACCTTCGCGACCCGAGGTACCTGATGTTGACGGCATCGATCAGCGTTTCTCTGCACCGGAAGTCGTTCAGCGCCTGTCGGGTGAGATGCCGTCTCCTCGCAAGCCCTTCGCGGCACTTGACAACCTCGAACCGAACGCGGCATATGAGGTTCCCAATCGGGGCACCTTCTACACTGATGACACTGGCAAAGTCGTGCACGTCGAGGCACAGTATGGACGCACAGGAGCTCTCAACTGGGACCTGATGAAACCTCAGCCGGACGTCACGTACGTCGTCAATGACCACGTGTTCGTCACCGACCACGCTGGTCGTACGATCGAAGCCTATGCAGATGATCTTCAGATTGGTGATGCAGATCGCTCTAGGAGCATCCAGGGCAGGATCGGAAATATCGGCGGTGAAGAGTACGACGGCGGCCACCTGCTCGCCAACATGTTCGCGGGTGGCCCGGAAGACATCAACCTCGTCCCGATGCTCTCCGATCTTAACCAAGGTAACAGTCCAGGCGATACGTTCTACGCAGTCGAGCAAGAGTTGCGCGCAAAGTTGCGACCACCGCCAGATGCGGGCCCCGACTGGGAGCCACCAAGTATTAAGTTCAAAGTCCTGCCTGAATACGAGGGAGAAAGTCGGGTCCCGATTGCAATCACGGTCGAGTATACGGTCGATGGCGACACGGAAAGAAGGAGATTTTTAAATGAGTGAAAATGTACCACCAATGATTCGTGAGGGTGAATTGGTGCAGAAGGCGGCCCGGGAGATCGCACGCCACGTATCTGATTCCGGGGACTGGCACACCATCGTATTCGTGAGCCGAAATCTCTCGCGATATGCAGAGGAAAAGCTCACTGTTGATCGACCGACCGGCACGGACAAGTCACTTGCAGCACCTCGTGTGACGTGGAAGAAGATCGTGGAGCTCCGCGACGTCATGTATCGAGATGGCGCTGGCACCTGGTTTTCAGTGAAGCTGACGATTATGAAGAAAGACGGGCGCGTCAGGATGCGCGCTGACTACAATTATGACGAAGTCCCCCAATGGGGCACCATGCCGGCTTCTGGTCTATACACCACCGACCTGATCAAGTACCCGCGGGACCAAGACAAGATGCCCGACTGGCTGGTTGAACAAGTCGCTCTAGCTCGGACTGAGTACCCGGAGGAATACGAGAAGTATGAGCAAGCCCGACGGCACCGTCGCGAATCGCCGCCTACTTCTGCGAACGAGGCCGATACCTGACCTCCGAGGGAGGGCATGCGGCGTTCCTGAATGGGCTTAGTGCTTGTCGTAGATGACATGACATCGGTCGCTGTTTGCAGGTCGTCGGGTGGCGGTCGCTGGAGGTGCAAGTGGGGCCGCCCCCAACGGTTACCGCAGACGGTGGCTCCGCCGCGTACGTTGACAGCAGCGATGGTGGCGGTCGAGCAGCGGGCTCAGACGCCGTCGCCCTCGAGAAGGGCCTCCGCGAGCTCACGGGACTTGGCTACAAGCACGCGATCCAAATCCGGGCGTTCCGGCCAGCGGCCAGCGACCTGGAAGAACAGCGCATCCATCTCGGCGAGCTGCTCCGCGGGTATGGTCATGCGATAACCGTAGAGTCCGGGCTCCGGGCCCGCCTCGCTCTGTCCACACCTCTCGACGTCCTCGTGAGACTGAGTGGGAACACGGCCGAGCGGAAACCGGGCCGGATCGTTCTTGACGGTGGCGCAGCCGTCGCCTCGCTCGTAGCGTTCGCCGAACAGATCTGAGGCCGGCATAGGACCTGGCGTTCACGTCACCCGACGTCACGCCCCGACGGACATCAGACGGGTGCCAGGGTGAACCGCCTCGACCTGAACCGAGTCGACGCCCAGCGAGACCATGAACCGGCGCGGTCGGCCGTCGCCTCGTGCTTGGCGGACGACGTCGTATCGAACCTGGCGCAGCCAGTAGTCACCGCCTTGTGGGCCGGACCATGCCGCGCGGTCGACACGCATACGTAGTGCCGCGTTCTCCCACGCACGGCGGGTGAGCAAGGTGTTGTTCTTTCGGCGGGCACGTGCCAGAAGCTGGCGCTGCTCGCTGGCGGTGAGCGCGACGTGTGGGCCGACGACGACCTGGTCGACGCCGTCGAGCAGCGCTGCGATGACCTCAGCACTGCGGCAGCGCGCATCAGGGATCATCAGGGCGTGCTCGAGGTCGACGCCCGCTTCGGACAGCGCGAGCGCGCGGCGTTCCTCGTGGGGCCGCCGCTCATCGGCCCCGTCGCGCACGCGACGGGCTACCGCCTCGCGGTGCTCGTACTCCTGATCCCCATGGTGCTCGCGCTGGTCCAGGCGCGCTCCGTGCGGCCGCTGCCTACCGCGCCCGGTGTGAAGAGGTAGTGCAGGGAGACGAGCGCACGGCTTCGGCGGCGGGGCCCGCGAGGTCGGGCATGGAACACGTTCGTGGGCGCTGGAAGGTTCCAGAATTGGCAGACATCACCCACGGCATGTCGGAGATGTCCACAAATCCAACGCGACAGGTAGATAGGCTCGCATGGTGAGTCCATACCCGGCAGACACCGTTCAGGCGCAAGCGGTGGCCCCCAGCCTCGCCGACCTCACCACACTCCGCGTGGGTGGCCCCGCAGCCTCGTTCGTCGAGGCTGAGGAAGAGGCCGCTCTGATCGAGGCGGTGAGCACCGCCGACGACGACGGTGTGCCGCTGCTGGTCGTGGGTGGCGGCTCCAACCTGCTGGTGGCCGACCAGGGCTTCGACGGCGTCGTCGTGCGCGACATCCGCAGCGGCATCACCGTCGAGTCCGACGACTCCTGTGGCGGCGCTGTGGTGAGCGCACCGGCCGGCCAGAACTGGGACGATCTCGTGGAGCGCGCCGTGGCCGAGGGCTGGGTGGGTGTCGAGTCGCTGTCGGGCATCCCCGGGACGGTGGGCGCCGCCCCGGTGCAGAACATCGGCGCGTACGGCCAGGAGCTCTCCGGCGTGGTCTCGCTGGTCCGCACGTGGGACCGGGGCGAGCGGCGCGTGCACACGTTCTCCGTCGGACAGCTGGACTTCGGGTACCGCACGTCGCTGCTCAAGCGTTCGATGCACAGCGAGGGCCGGGACGAGGACCCGCGTGCCCCCTGGTACCCGTCGCCGCGCTACGTGGTGCTGACCGTCCAGTTCCAGTTCCGGCTCGGCACGCTGTCCGCACCCGTCGGGTACGGCGAGCTGGCGCGTCGTCTGGGCGTCGAGGTGGGGCAGCGCGCCCCGATGAGGGAAGTCCGCGACACCGTGCTGGGACTGCGCGGCGGCAAGGGCATGCTGCTCGACCGCCCGCCCTTCGGCGCCGAGCCGGACCACGACCGCTGGAACTCGGGGTCGTTCTTCACCAACCCCGTGATCCCCGTGGAGCACCTCGCGCACCTGCCCGAGGACGCTCCCCGCTATCCCGTCCGCTCGGCCATGCCGGAGACCACCACCGGTCCCAGCCTTGGCACCATCGACCCGACGCTGGTCAAGACCAGCGCCGCCTGGCTCATCGAGCGGGCCGGCTTCGGCAAGGGTTTCGGCCTGGCGGGGGAGCACAGCCCGGCGCGGCTGTCGACCAAGCACACGCTGGCGATGACGAACCGCGGCGGCGCCCGGGCCGAGGACGTCGTGGCCCTCGCCCGCGCGGTGCGCGACGGGGTCCGCGACCGGTTCGGCGTCACCCTCGTGCCCGAGACAATCCTCGTAGGAGTGTCACTCTGATCAGTCCACGGTGGTCCGTTAGCGTGGTCCCTTAGCGCGATCAACTTGCGTGCGCTGTATGTCGAGGTACTCAACGCTCGGCATCGTGAGGACGCGCCGGCGGTGGCCCGGGAGACGCTGGCAGAGCGGGATGGACTCATCGCATAGGGAGGATCGGTCGCAGGCGTACATCGGTCCGCCGTCCTAACGTTGGGTCATGACCACGCGCTCGTCCATCGCGGTCATCGCGCGGCACATCCTCGGGCTACTGCGCGGAAGGCGCGATCCCAGCGCATCGCGAGGATCACCTGATCGGCCGTCCTTCCCGCTCGCGCTCGAGCCTCTCCTGCTTTCTGGTCGCCTCACGCACCCTGTCGCGGACAAACAGCGCGTCCTTGTGCGTGATCGGCGCGTCATGGACGTTGTGGGAGCCGCGCAGGAAGTTCTCCGTCCGGTCGGCGATGGAGTACGCCACAGCCTGCTCGATGGTGGCACCGGTCTGACGGACCATGGCGAGCTCGTCGCCGAGGCGGTGCAGCGTGTTGCTCTGGTCGTTCTCGAGCTGTTCGAGGCGTTCCAGCCGCGCAGCCACGCTGCCCAGCAGCGGGTCCCGGGAGCGGAACAGCTCCGCGGCGCGCTGGGTCGCGGCGTCCGCGGTGATGCGCAGGTCGAGCTGCGCCGCCAGGAACGCCGTCACGAGCGTGCCCTGGCTCAGCCGCCGGCTGAACTCGCGCGCGTCGGCGTCGCTCACGCTCAGCTCACGGACCGCAGCCGAGCGCAGCTGCTCGCGCAGCACGCTCATGATGACGTCGGGCAGCGATTTGATGTGCGGCTGGCTCTTCACACCCGAGAGCCGGAAACCCGACTGGGGGAGTGCCTCTGTGTCGTCTGCACCGCCCGAGCCACCCCTCGCCGACGACGCACCCTGCACAACCTCTTGGTGGTCAGTGAGCTGGAGCGAGGCCGGCGTCTCAGGTTCGGTCTCAAGATCGGGTCCTGATGCGGCGATGTAGCTGACGCCGACTTCGGCGCCGGCGTCCGCCAGTGTCTCGCGGGCGGGGGCGGCCACGCTCGCCGACGCCTCCGCCGGTCCGCCCGGGGTCATCTCGCCAGCTGCACCTCCTGCAGCGCTGGCGCCACCGGTGCCGCCGCGACGGCTGGTTCCACCGGCGCGCTCGGACCCCGCGGAGGCGGGTTCGGAATCCGGCCCCAGGGCCTCGGTCTCGCGGTCGCCGTCGTCGTACTGCGTACCAGCCTGCGGTTCGGCAGCTCGTGGCTGCGCCTCGGCTTGCGGCGCGTCTGCCTCTTGCGCCTGGAGCCGCTGCAGCTCGGAGCTCCCGCCATGTCGGTAGGCGTCGAGGAAGGGCATGTCGACATCCATCACCTCGTCGGTGGGTGTGGTCGTCTCCAGCATCTCCGAGAAGTCCCGGCTCATGACAGCTCTCCGTCCTCGTCGTCGAGCAGGTAGTTGTCGCCGCGGGTCAGTCCGATGAGGGAGTCGAAACCCTGGGTGACGACGCGCTCGAGGTTCGCCGAGTTCGTCGACAGGGCTTTGACCTCGTCGACGAGCTGGTTGAGTCGCGCGATCTCGAGTGTTGGAAGGTCGTAGTCGAGGTTTTCGCGCTGGATCTTCTCGACCACCGCTTCGGCCGCGTACTCACTCGCCGACGGGTAGCCGCGCTTGTCGGCCCAGTACTGCACCCGCTGTTTGTCGTCGGGCGACATCCGGACGAACATGCCGGGGCGCCGGCTGCCTGCGGGCGGCTCTGCCTGATCCGGCTTCTGTGTGAGGGTCATGACCGGCTCCTTGCTCCGTTCGATGCTCTGTCTTCGAGCGCTCCTCTGGGTCCTTGCGTGGCCTCGCGGGTGGCTCTCAGGATCCAGCCTCCGGGGGCAGGTCCGGGGTCACGTTCGTGCAGTCCACGAGACTGGTGGTGAACTCCGCCGACTCCCAGATCGCCTTGTCCTCGTTGCCCGGCAGGTGGTCGGCCACCGATCCGGTGCCGACGGGCGCTCCGCCGGCCAGGAAGCGCAGTGTCTTCTGTGTAAAGCCAGCGTCGAGCACGGCGCCAGACAGACACGGCCCAGCCGCCGCATAGGTCTTCTTCTGGTTCTCGTCCAGTGCGTAGGAGGAGAACATCGAGACCAGGCCGTCGGTCAACTGCGCGACCGAGGTGATCTGCTCGTCTTCGCCGACCTCGTACCTCGGCTTCAGGTTCGGCTCGTCGGCCACCGGCGCCAATGCCGGGTTCGGAGACTCGTAGGTCTGATGCCCGCTGCCATCGGGAAGCAGGTCCTGGTCGACACAGGCGTCGAAGTCCTCGCGCAGCCGTGGCGAGAGCAGGATCGCGACGTCGTCCTCGCTCACCTCACGCAAGCGGTCGATGATCGCGCCGAGGTCGTCACTACCCGTCTCGGTGAGGTAGACCAGCGCCTCGTCCGACAGTCCCGTAGTGCGCACGGCGGTGACCAGACACACCCCGCCGTCCGAGCTCGAACGCTGGGTGCCCTGGTAGACGAGCTTGTCCAGCGCCGTGCCGAGATCCTCGTCGGTGACCTCGACCGGCTCGGTCGTCGGACGCTGCGTGGGTATCGCCTGTTCGCAGGCCCTGCCACCGGAGCACCCGGGAAGCAGGAGGCCCAGGGCCGCAGCGAACACGACAGCTGGCAGCGCGGTCTTCCTGGTCGTCCTGGTCTGCATCGTCCTCGTGTCTCCTGTCCGACACCCTGTGCCCTGTCCCAGCCGAGCGCGCGGAATCGCCGACTCGACTGGTCCGCAGTGATCTATCGATCATCTCGACCGACGTTCCATAGCATCTTATCCGAAAGATCTATCGAATGGTTGTCTTCGATCAATCGGAATGCCATTGCCGGTGGTGCCGCCTGGTGAGGGGGAGCGTCGAGCGGGGAGCGAGCGCACAGGTGGTGTGCAGGCCTGGCCTGGTCTGGTCAGGGATCAACGGAGTTGATCCGGAGCGATTTCTGACACGTCATGTCGGGCATCTCGACATGCAGCGTGGGTAGCTCCAGGAGAAGCAGACACAGGACCTCGTCGTCCGGCTGCTGATCTCTCACGTCTGGCCTTGTCGCACTCGGTCGGACGACCGACGGTCGCGAGGTCAACACTCCGCTCATCCTTGCGTCGACCTGCATTCCTGGGTCGGGCGGGGAAGGCCGAGCAAGCCACCGCCGCCTGACGCCTCAGGCAAAGCAATGCCGCCACGCCCCAGTTTCCAGACCCGGACGTGACGGCACCACCAAAGGAGATCCTAATGCTCCGCAAGAACGAACGACGGTCGAAGGAACGACGGTCCCCGGTCCTGATCCAGTACGGCGCCATGGCCGTTGCGCTTCTCGTCTCCGGCGCCGCCGGGCACGGCTTGACCGTCGCCCTCACTCCCGAGCCTGAGCCCATCACCCACACCATCGCGACGGACACACCGCCGTGCCTGGCCGACCTGATCGAGTCCGGACGCGCCGAGCGCGCCCATCGCAATACGGCTGACCAGCACGACGCGCTGGCCAGGGTGCAGGCCTCCGAGCGGTACGACGCCGAGCGCACCCGTGACAACGACACGATCGCCGAGGCCGCCAGAGCCCTCGACGCCGAGATGGCGCTGGTGCAGCAGGCTGAGCTCGACGCCGCCGGCGCCGCCGCCGCGTTCAACAAGGCGGCCGAGCAGTGCGAGACGGACCAATGACCGTCCGCCGGCGCCACGAAACCTCGATACCCGTGCTCGCCTCCCACGTCCCGCGTGATCGTCCCGGCCCACGCACACCTGGTGTCCGGCCCGATCGGGGACCAGCGATGGTCGAGCACATCGACCGCAGACAGTGCAGGTCCTGTGGCAACTGGTACTGGACCGGCGACGAGCACACCTGCCCGCCTGCTGGGCAGATCGCCGCGGTCTACATCCCGCCAGCCGTCGCCGACCCCGCGACCATCCCCGACCCTGACCGCACTCACCCGGTGGGCCTGACCTGGTACGTACCGCTGGAGGCCCAACAGATCCAGCTTGGGTCGAGCACTCACCGACCCGCGCTGCACCCCGCGCTGCACCTGGACGCGGGGCGCTACTGGTCCGGCGCCAGACACGGCCTCGCCGTCGGTCAGGCCCTGATCGACATGGAGACCGCGGCCGTCCGGTACGCGCTGTCCGCCTCGTTCGACCGGGCCCCGCGGCTCGCCGTCGCTTTGGTCGAGGCCGCCAACAGGTGGGACCGCGCCAACACTGCCTATGCAGAGGAGTTCGCATCGTGAAGACCGCAATCTTGCTCAGGACGAACCTGCCTCAGTTCCATGGGATGGCAGCGCTGTATCGCCTCGACCCGCCGCTCCAGGGTCACGCGCACGTCGTGGTCTCCGCATTGGAGGCCCCGCACCACGACCCGGAGGCAGGCGGCACCAGCATGCACGCCGAGACCTACATCTACGGCGCCGACGCCGACGGGGTGCTCGCCGACCCCACCGAGCTGCCGGGCTCCACGGCCGGCACGCTCGACCACCGAGTAGCGCTGCTCGGCGCCGGATACGAGGCGACAGCATGACCGCCCGAAACACCCGGACCACCCGCCACAAGCCCCGGGTGCCGACGAAGGAAGAGCTGGCCCAGTACGAGGCGATGCGCGCCACGGCGAAAGCCGCCATGCGCCGGGCCGAGTCCATCAACGCAGCCCTCGCCGATCTGTTCAAAGTCGCAGAGCGCAACGTGAACTGCGGCCTCGGGGACAGGGACCTGCGAGCCGCCGTCGACGCGGTGACGGAGGCGCGGCGGAGCTGAGCCGAAGTACATCCAGATTCTCCGGCAGGTCCCTGGCGGGTCGGTCACGAGGCCGCGGAAAAAGAAGAACCCCGGTGATGCGCGAGGCATCACCGGGGTTCTTCTGTGAAGTCGGTCCTGACACCGGCGGAGTGCGTCAGCGAGCAGCTGCGCGCAGTCCGCGTAGTCGCTGCCAAAGGTTTGCGAACGACGGGTGCGGCGCCCATCTGCCGGTCCCGCCCGATCTCTGATCCACCAACCCGGGGCCGCACCACCGGCCCCGGACCCCAACGCCCAGGAGCACCCATGATCGACACCACGACCACCAGCATCACTGACGCCGAGGAGATCGCCCGCACGCCGATCCGAGTCGGCAACCTTCTCACCAGGTACGGGCCGAGTCGGATGGCCGACGAGGCAACTGCCGGCTCGTCGACGGCACCCGCCGCAGGTGCCACCTGGGGGAGCGGCACGCCCTGGCTGGACGACGGCACGGCTCTGCCACGAAGCGCCGAGCAGGAGTGGTGCGACCTGTGTTCCTACGACGAGACGTGCGAGCCGGGCATGCCCCGCGACGTCGTCGACTACTCCATCGAGCACGACCCCACCTGGGACGACCGCTGGGGCCAGGGCCCGCAGTACGAGGTCTGGCACCTCTGCTGTGGCCACACGCTCGCGCAGCTCTGCTGATGTGCCGAGCGAGGAGTCATCGCTACATCGGCTGGGCCTCCTCGGGGCGGACACGTCTGGGTGCCGTGGGGAAGGGCTTCTGACGCAGCAGGGCTGCGTCGGGGGTCTTCTCGACATCCGTTCGTCGAAGGGATCCCCCATGACACCGCTGCAGAGCTGGGCGTTCCTCGCCCTGGCCTTGTTCCTGCTCTTGTGCCTGTGTCTGAGCCTCGTCCGGCTCACCCGCAAGGTCGAGTACCGGAACACACACGGCCAGGACTCCGGCGTGCACGCGGACTCGCACGACCCCGACGAGCCCTACGACCACGAGAAGGACGGGCTCTGAGACCGGTTCACCCGGCCTCCACCGAGCACCCCCGAGCCGTCGCGCGAGCAGATCAGGTCCCGCGCCCGCCGCAACGCATCACCGTGCGCGCCGGCGACCTGGCGAAGCCGCGGCGGCCCGGGAGCACCAACCACCCCAGTACGCGCGCTCACGAAGGAGCCACCATCATGATCACGCCCACCACCAAGGACGACGTCACCATCGTCTTCGGCACCACCGAGCTGACCGAGCTGACCGGCTCGCTCCACCACGACATGGGGTACCAGGCGCTGACGCTCATGACCGACGAGGGCCCTGAGCGGCTCTCGGTGAACCTCTTGGACTACGGCTTTATCGCCAGGCCCGGCAACGTCTTCATCAAGGACTGGTCCGAAGGTGAGGGCCTGACCGCCCGGCTCGAGGCCGCTGGTCTCGTCAAGCGCGTGCACAAGGTGGTCGTCGGGCCGTTCTGCTCGACCGCCTACGAGGTCGAGGTGACGCTGGGATGACCGATCGGAACACGGATCTGGGGGAGAACCTCGACGAGATCAAGCGGTCCATCCACCTGATCGCCCAACGCGCCCTCGACCTCGTTGTGCTCCAGCAGAAGCAGCTCGAAGAGCAGCAGACGCAGAGCCTCATCGCCTACCTGCAGATGTCCCGCACGACCAGCACAGACCAGGGCGCGTCGTGCAACGACCAGCAGCTCGACCGCCTCATCCGCGAACGGCTGAACATCTGACACCGGGACGGACCTGAGCCCTGGAATCACAGCGTCCGACCAGCAGAGCTGATCCGGAACACGTGGTGCAAGGGCTTCTGGGATCGACGAAGTCGATCCGGAAGGTATGTGCAGGAGCACTCGATCAGCACGCCTGATCCGGAGCTCGTCCTGAAGACCATCGTTCGATCAGCGGAGCTGATCCGGATGGTGACTCGACAGACAACCGAACAGCTCAACCCAACCCACCCCGCGCGCGGATCGACGACATCGACCGCGCGCTCTCGTGTACCCGAGGAGCATCATCATGTCGAACCCCCGCAACAACGGCACCGTCATCGGCCGCCTCGCGAACGACCCGAAGGTCTTCGAGAACAAGGACGGCTCCAAGAAGGTCCTCCTCACGATCTTCGCCGACCGCAACTACACCAACGCGCAGAACGAGCGCCCGTCCGACGCCATCCCCGTCGAGGCCTTCGTCCGCTCACAGACCCAGGGCCTTGGCCCGTACTCGAACATCCACAAGGGCGACCAGGTCGCCATCGGCTACACGCTGCGCATGGACCGCTACTCGAAGAACGGCGAGCAGGTCTTCGACCTCAAGGTGACCGCCGAGGACATCACCTTCCTCGAGCCGCGCTCGGTGACCCAGGCCCGCCTGGCCGAGCGCGTCGTCAACGCGGAGGCCCAGAACCAGGCCGCCAGGCAGGACCAGGTGCACGTCGCCGCGGCGGCCGCACAGCCTGCGACCTCCAGCGCCGTGCAGGACGAACAGCTGCCCTTCGGAACCAGCGCAGCCAGCTAGCCGTGCGACCGGTGCCCTGCGGGGCAGCCCGCCACGAGCGACGAGGGTCGCAGGGATGGAAGCACCTCCCAGGCACCGGTCCAGGCTGCGCGTGCCACAACTGAATAGAGAGTCGTACCCGAAGATCCCCGTTCGAGAAGCCTCGTGCTCCTCGAACGGGGATCTTCTTTTTCTTCGCTATCTCGCCAGCCTCTGAAGCGCCAGGAGGGCCGTTCGCACCTGGAGCGCTTCTTGACGCAGCAGTCTGAGCCAGATTCGGAAACTACTTCTTCTTGACCTGCCGACCGTTGAGATCCTGCCTGATCTCGCGCTCTAGGTCGTCCAAACGAAGATGGAGCCGTACGTAGGAATTTCGAAGCGCCTTCTCATGACCGCCCATTTGCTGCACTTCTTGACGAGTGAAGTCCACCACCCGTTGGCCGAGGCTGGCGTTGCCGAACAGCGCGAGCGTCTCGGGTACGGCGGCACTACCTTCGTCGATTGCTTTGAGAAGGCGCAAACCCGAGATGCCTCCCATCTCGTTGTCGACCTTGGCCCACGCTGCACGGACGCCGGGTGAGGCGTAAGCGGCCATCTTGCTCTGAAGTGCAAGAGGAAGTTTTTCACCTTCCTCGATGTGTTTCGATGCCTCGCGCGCCCACTCGAGAACCTCCACGTACGTCTCAGCGCGTCTTGGCCAGACCTTCTCTTCCATCGCCAGCCGACGCTGCTCTTTGAGCGTGTTGCGGTTGTTGACAAAGCTCACGAACCACCCGATCCCGCTGGCCACCACAGTCCCGATGACGGCGACAAGCGCAGTGGCGAGCGCGACCTTGGTCTCGGCTTCCAGCGCGGACCAGTCGAAGCCGAACAACCTGCCGAGGAATTCCACGGCCCCAGCGTGCTGCACAGCCCTGTATCTGACCAGTTGACGCGCCTGCGAACCGCGAACTGGAACCGCTACGAGGTGGCAGCCTCCGCCGCCCATGCCCGCCTGCGCTGCACGCCGCCTTGCTGGCTGGAGCAGCAGGGATCAGCGGAGCTGATCCGGATCTGGCGTCGAAGAACATCTTCTCTCCCCAGGAGGCCACTATGCCCAGCTTCACCTGCCCCAACGACGGCGTCCCCATGGAGTCCGACGCCAGAGGTGTCCACTCCCACAAGGACGTCTCACACACGTGCCCGGAGTGCGGCTACAGCGAGACCCGCTGAGGACCCCGACATGCCCGCAGCGACCCGCAGAGACCGGGCCGACGCCCTCACCCCGGCCTTCTGCGAGATGTTCCAGAACCCGACCCCGGACTTCCTCGACGTCGTCTACCGCTCGACCGGGCGTCATCGCCTCTTCGGTGGCAAGAGCGCTCGCCTGCTGCGCGCCGGCGACATGGTCGCCCTGCGCGACCTGCCCCTGATCCGGGCCGATGTCCCGGGCGTAGCCACCGTCGTCGACGCGTCCGTCTCGTCCACGGGTACCGCATTCGTCATGACCGCCGAGCACGGACTGTTCCTGACCCCCGGCTCGCGCCTGGTTCTCGTGCACCGCGCGGCCGTCTGACCGAAGAAAGGAGCCCTGATCACCATGGCCTTCCTCGAACTCATCGGCTTCGTCGAGACCCCCGAGCAAGAGCGCGACCGGCTCGCTCAGGCCCCCGACGGTTCGATCAACCACTTCCTGTCCACACTGCCGGTCACGATCCCGGGCTGGCCCCTGGACCTGCTCATCGAGCTGCCCTGGGTCGCGCCGCGCACCGACCGCAAGTACCGGGTCGTGGTCGTGCCCATCGAGTACCAGCGAGACTTCCTGCCCGACGGCGTCGACCAGGAGCCGCTGCCGCGCCGGCGCCACTCCGGCTCCTGGACGTGTGCCGTCGTCGCCTCCGACCACCCGGCCTACCCGGTCGGCGGCCACCGGATCGTCGTCTCCGGCGCCGAGCTGGCGCGCGGCAAGAGAGTCAGCCTCGGCTGATCCATGTCCTGGTGATCCGGTCCCGTCCGTCCATCGAGGCGGGCGGCGGCCGCGCTTTTGCGTACCCGCACCCTCATCGAGGAGCACAGATGTCTCAGCAGACCCCTCAGCCATCCGCCGCGTACGCGCGCCGCACCTACTACATCCTTGAGCCACACAGTCACTGCGCGGGTCCCCAGACCGGCTACATCCCCATCGAGACGATCGTCGAGCGCGTCCACGGCAAGCCCTACAGCTCGCTGCGGGGCTGCCAGCGCGATCAGGAGTCGTTGCCCAACGACAGCGTGAAGCTCTACGAGCTGGAGTCGGACGACGACTACGAGCAGGCGCTCCACGACTTCGACCGGACCGAGATCTACCTCGGGTACGACCGTGCGCGGCAGGAGAGCGTCACCAAGGCCGGCATGACAGAGCTCGACTACTGGTTGAGCATCTCCGTCTCTGACGACCACGCGAAGGTCACGGCTCAGGCCAACCCGCCGGAGACTGCCGATCTGGAGGGCGCCGTGTTCGAGGCCTACTTCTACGCCGACCTCGCCTTCACACCGTCGCTGGAGGGAGTCCTGGCTGACCTCATCCGCCGAGGGGAACTGCCGAGAGGTAACTACATCTTCCGGCACTGGTGGTGACTGCTGGACGTATCGAGCATCCCGGTGATCGAACAGGCGCTACCCATACCTGAGACGAAGGACACCACCATGCCCACAGCACCGGCCGACCTCGCCGACCTACGGATCGGCGACCGCGTCGTCGTCAAGCGCAACCTCGACCACCCCGCGTGGATGAAGCAGGTGCCCGCCGACCTCCGGGACGGCGGTACTAGGTGGGTCCGGGACGAGAGCGTCGTCGAGACGATCGGCATCGCGGCGATCGTCGACCGCCGCCACCACCCAGCGATACCAGGATCGTGGCAGGTCTGCGAAGCGAAGACCCTCGTGAGGCTCCCCAGCGGCTTCTGGTACGACCTGGCCACCGGGCTCCAGGACGGCAGCGGTGCCACGCTCATCGAGCGCGTTCGCTGAGGCAGACTGAGCATGCACTGAAGACCCCACCGTACGGAGCGAATGCTCCGTACGGTGGGGTTCTTTTTTCTCTCCCGCCGGACCCTCTGCCCGTCACAGCCCGGAGCCGCCGGCTCGTCATGTCGGGCTGCGTTTCGTCAGTGCCTTCCGCTCGGCCCGGGTGAGGCCGCCCCAGATGCCGAAGCGCTCGTCGTTGCGCAAGCCCAGCTCGAGACACTGTTCGCGCACCGGGCAGGACTGACAGATCTTCTTCGCCTTGCGGCTGACGCCGCCGCCGGCGAAGAAGATCTCGGGATCCTCGTCCAGGCAGCTCGAGCGCTCATGCCAGGACGACGCAAGGGCTGGAAACTGGTCGTACACGTCGAACATCGTCATCGTTCTGTCCTCCCAGCCGTCGTGGTGCCGGGGAGCGCGGAGCGCTCACTGTCCTCGCAGGTGGCGTAGAACGTCCGGCCGATTCACTGGGGCGAGCATCAGCGACAGTCCTGCTCTTGTCGGTGCTGAGATGTCCGATCGTGAGGCAAGCCTTCGGCGACACGTCGCAATCCCGCCGAGACGGTGCCGATAGTCTTTCGGACGACGCGGTTGTTCCGGCGCAGCACGGCGTGCAGGTCCTTCTCGAAGTCACCTGGGTGCTCGCCTTCTGCGTCCTTGCTCACCACGCGACTACCTCTTCTCTCGGCACCTCGGCAAGTGCCGCCTGCGCGCTCTGCTCGACGTGGCGAGCCGCGATGTAGAGGCCTTCGCGGTTGAGGTGTCGCGAGTAGCTTGAGTCCAGGTAGAGCACGGGCACGTCACCGGCCGCCTTGAGCAGCGCAGGGTGCAGCAGGTCCTTGATCGCGCCCGAGCCGCCGCCGTAGACGTAGACGACCTCGGTCGTCGCGCCGGCCTGGGAGAGGACGTCCCCGAGGGCGGAGACGATCTCGTCGACCAGGTAGCTGGCCTCGACCTCGGCGAAGCCCGCCGCGCGGTCGTGGCGCGACTTCTGGAGGACCGACGGCTTCGCGTGCAGGAAGTCCGCCAGCTGCTTGCGCGAGGAGAACTGCAGAGTGTTGTCCGACTCGCTCATGCGCTCCATGGCGTTCATCAGCGCCGTGCCGTAGCCCTCGTCGAGCGTGGCGGCGGCCTCGGGATTGAACCGCCCGTCGGTAAAGACGGGGAAGTTCACAGTGCCTTCGCCGACGTCGACGCCGATCGTGTTCTGGACCGCCACCAGGTCCGCCGCCGTGACGCCCTCGACGAGCGAGGCATCGCGAGCACGCAGGTCCTGCAGGAGCGCCTGGGCGAGGACCTCGCCCTTTTCGGTGATGGCGAACTGCGCGGAGGCGCCCTCTGCCATCACCTGCACGTCGATGAACTCGAGGCGGATGCTGACGGGTGTGTTGAAGTTCTTGATCGTCACGAGGTGCACCGCGCGGTCGGTACCGCCTCGAGCGCCGGTGAACTCCGCGGCGTAGGCGTGGCGTCGTGCGACGTACTCCGAGATCGGCAGCGCCAGGCCGGCACGCACCAGTACGCGCAGCTCGTGATCCGGCAGCGAGCCGTGGGTGGTGACGTGGTCGCGCAGCGCCTTGGCGGCGAAGACGCCGAGCACGAGCACCTTCGACAGCTCCTGATCGGCCTTGGAGTGCTTGCCGATCACCTCGAACTCGGTGAACTTCGAGCCGCGCACGGACAGCGCGGCCCGGCCGAAGATCCGGCGATCCGAGGCGGCCACGAGCGGCGTCGTGAGTGAGCAGTCGAGATGGTTGTAGAAGTCGCCGGTGATCACCGCGAACGCGTCGCTGTCCGAGAGAGGCACCTTCGGGGAGGTGCGAGACGTCGAGACGACCGCGCTGGGCAGGTCGATCTCGTCGAACACCGCGGTCTTCGTGTTCCGGATGACGCCTTTGACGTAGCCGTTGCCGACGTCGATACCGCCGGTGAGAGTGATGATGTCGTTCGCGCTGCTGTTCATTTCTTCGACCCCTTGGTGTCGTTCACGAATGGTGTCCCTACCTGGAGAGCGACGATCACTCCGTTACCGCCGGGTGCTCGACATGATCTCGTCGATGGATACCTGCTTTGCGGGCTGTGTGGATTCCTCGGAATCGTCGGCCGGCGCGGGGGCTGACTCCTCGTCCCGCGGTGCGGGACTCGAGCTCGGCCCGTCATCGGACTGCTCTGCCTGCGTTGGGTGCCCAAGGTGTGGCAGCTGCTCAACGGGCTGGTAGACGACGTCTGTGTAGCCGTGGTGCTGGATCGCTTCCCGCACGAGCCACCGCAGCGATTGCGTGGGCTTGGTCTGCGCATCGAGCCAGGCGATCACCGAGGTGTCGACGGCGGGCACGGTCCAGCGAATCTTGCGGGGTTCACCCGACTGCGTTGCCATCGTGCTCACCTGACCCCCGAGCTCGCAGTCGACGCCCATCCGGCTGTGCAACCGACGTGGCTGTTGCCGTCATGCGGACTCACCTCACCTTCGTATTCAGGCTCAAGCATGGATCATTCCGGGCCGAGCATAGATGATCTATCGAGCCCTTTGCAATACCTATCGGATACGCGAGTCATCCACCATTGCGGTACGAATCGGGTACCAGTGAGGACACGCAGGAGACACCTCTGTGCCACTCACGGGCGATGGAACGCAGGGCGCCGGCCGCATGCGCCAGCGCGCCACGCGAGATACACGGGAGAGACGCGCACGGGACACCATCGAGCCACCCGGGACGACGGCGTCGTCCGACAGGAGCCGCTCCGGCGGCTTCATGACGCCCAGAGGTGTTCCCGCTGGGTCCTGGCGAAGCCCAGCCGCCTACCCGGGCACGGGTCGTGTCTTGTCCGTGTCCCGAGGAGCCGCTTGGTGCGACACATCGACGGCCCAGGATGGGAGCTCGCAGACGTCGAGAAGCGTGACGTGCACGCCTCGAGTGCGCTGTGCAACCGGGGGCCGGGTCGCTACCAAGCGTCGACTCCACCTTCTACCGGTCGTCTGCTCCACTGATCCAGAGGCTCGGTCGCCGTCCGAAGCGCCCATGTACAGCCGTAACGGCGCAGGTGACGAGGAGCACGGCGAGGACTTGCTTCGCCTGCCGGAGCACGCTGTGACAGGAGCGATAGACCAGGGCTGCGCCCCGCGTTCTGAGGGCAGCGCAGACTCGTACCCCCCGCTCGATCGTGCCTCACGAGACGGAATCAGCTTGGGGTACGGCTGTATCACGGTCGTCAAAAGAGCCGTACGACCAGAAGGTGCGATGACCAGGCGAAACGGCCGGACCCGTACCCCGCTGCGCGGAAAAGGGGGAGGGGTACGGGTCGAGAGGGTACGAGCCGTTTCCCCTGATGAACGGCGCATCGGTCCTCCGCCAAGGCTCCGGACGCGCTGCAGTGGAGGGAAGAAGCAAAGGGCATAAGGGAACCTGATAACACGTGTCCTGCGGACCCTCGCTCCGCTCGGCCTCTCCGCTGCGCTGCGAGGACGTGTTAGTCGGCATAGCCGACGGGTTCCGCCGCTCGCTTCGCTCGCCAGACCTTCGGTCGCTGCGCTCCCTCGGCTATGCCCAGCGCTGCGCTTGAGAGAGGAGGCCCCACCACTGCTCCGCTGCATTCATCCACAAGCCGGCCGCAGCAGGAGGGCGTAGCCGTGGCGGATGGCCCGGCGCTGCGCGCCGGGCTGACTGAGGACGGTCCGTGCGACCGCTCGCTGCGCTCCCGTAGGGGAGCAGATCGCACGAGAACGAGCAGTGGGCCGTCAAGCCAGCAGAGCTGGCACGGGTGCGCAGTCGCACATCTATGCGACGAGTCGGAAGTCGACGACGCCACTGGAAGAGGAGAGTGGAATGATGCCCGGAAAGATCTCAGACAGGTTCTCCCACGTCGTCCTCGTCACCGGTGCCCGCACCTGGACCGACGAGCCGACGATGCGCTCGGTCTTCCGCGAAGCCTGGCGAACCTGGGGTGCAGAGATCGTCGTGCGCCCGCTGCTCCTGTCCGGCAACTGCGACAAAGGTGCCGATGCCATGGCCGAACGGCTGTGGCGCGACGCCGGCTTCGAGGTCCTCACGTTCCCCGCCGACTGGTCCGCGCACGACCGGCCCGGCCTGCGACGCAACCAACACATGGTCGACGTCGCAGGGGACTTCCTCGACGCAGGAGCGAGCGTGCTCTGCACAGCATTCCTCGACCTGTGCCGCAAGCCCGCCTGTCCGCGGCGCAGCCAGGAGCAGCTTCTGCCTGCCGGCCCTCCAGGTCACTTCTCCCACGGCACCGTGCACTGTCGATCGCGCGCGCTGGCTGCCGGGCTCCAGGTCCTCGACGCCGTACCATCCAGCGTTTCGGCTCGCTGAGGCCGTGCGCGCGACTGGGTCGCCCATGACGAACCCCGGGCCGAGAAAATGGTCCGGGGCCATGCTGCGGCAGTTCCGCAGCAGGATCAGCGAATCAGCTGCTCTTGGTGGCCCGGTTGCGCGTCCTCGCGCGGGACCGATCGCTCTCCTTGTGAGCCTCGCGGTAGGCGGAGTAGATCCTCTTCGGGATTCGACCACGGTCAGCGAAGTCGTAGCCCTGCGCTCGGGCCCAGATCCGGATCTGCTCGCGTTCCTCGGGGGTCGTGTCTGACGGGACCCGATCGCCCGTCTTCTTCGAAGCTCTCCGGCCGGCCTCGCGATACGTCTTCAGGACTCGCTCGAGATCCTTCTGCTCTTCGTCCGTGAGGTCTATCTCGTACCACGTGTCTGCCAGTCCGAACACAACCGTACCTGCGTCCGGCTTCCCGCTGATGTCCGACTCGACGACAACGACGTTCCGAACAGTCACGTCTGATCGCTCTTCTTGTGGGCTTCCCGGTAGGCGTCGATGATCTTTCGCGGGATGCGACCGAACTCGGTGACCTCATGGCCTTGCTCTCGGGCCCAGGTGCGGATCTTCGCGCGCTCTTCGACGGTCGTCTCGGGCGTGGCCCGCTTCTTCTTGGTCGACTGCCCGGCCTTCCGGCCAGCCTTCACAAAGGGAGCCAGGGCTTGTTCGAGCTCCTTCTGCTCATCCTCTGTGAGGTCGACCTCGAACCAGGTGTTGCCCAGGCCAAAGGTGACCGTGGCGGCATCGGATTGCCCACTGATGTCTGACTCGACGATTGTCTTAATGGCCATGTTGCCGACACTAGCTCATGCGCGAGAGCCATGAGAAGCCTATCGAGTGATCAAGTGACAGATCTGTGCCATAGGCCCTCGTATAGTGCCATTGATGCTGCGATTCTAGCAGTAGAGACGGATCGCACTGCTAAAATCGCACTACGGGCTCGGATGGTTTCACGCCGCTCCCACGACTATCGACCCGATCGAGAGAGGCCACCAGCATGTCCATGCTCCAGACCGTCGGCGACCGCTACGGCAGCGTCGAGAACACCGACCTCTTTGCTCTGCTGTGCCGGCGCCGAGGTTGGTCGGACGGCTACCTCGAGGCCATCGAGTCCACCGAGCACGACGAGCTCCTGGATCTCGCCGAGATGGTCGAGGCTCTCGAGGACGCCCGGACCACAGGCAAGAAGGTCACGATCGCCCCGGACTTCGACATGGACGGCATCGCCTCCGGTGTCCTCGGCTACGCAGGGCTGTCCGAGCTTGGCTTCGATGTCGAGCTGCACGTGCCTGACTACCGCCGTGGTCACGATCTCACCATTGAGGACATCGACGAGATCCATCAGCGCTGGCCCGACACCCAGATCCTCCTGACCTGTGACGGGGGAGTGAACTCCCACCACGGAATCGCCGCCGCACGGGCTCTGGGCTGGACGACGCTGGTGACCGACCACCACGAGGAGCTCGAGCCCGGGTCCACCGCGGACATCACCGTCGATCCCTGCCGGATCGACGAGACCTACGCTCACACGGGCATCTGCGGAGCGCACGTGCTCTACCAGGTCGTCGAGGCCCACGCCCGCAAGCACCGTCCAGACAAACTCTGGGCGATCCACCTGCTGCGCCTGTTCGCCGGCCTCGGCACCGTCTCCGACGTCATGCCGATCCTCTACGAGAACCGTCAGCTGGTACGCGACTCGCTCTCGATCGCCCGCCTTCTCCGCGTGGCTGCGCCGAAGACGATCCCGAACCCCTGGGGCGGCTACGACCCGGACCCCGAGGCAATCGACATCGAGAAGTCGACCCTGATGCAGCTGCTGCGCACCGAGGCGCATCACCCGGCGTTCCTCTCGGCGTTCGAGGGCTTCGCGCTCATGCTGAAGGCCTTCGCGCAGCACGGCAAGATCCGCGACGCCGACGACCTCGACGAGGGCTTCTATGGCTTCTATCTCGCACCGGCGATGAACAGTCCCCGCCGGATCGGGGCGCCGCTGGACGACTGCTTCGAGGTATTTACGGCCGTCGGGACCGAGGAGAAGCTCAAGGCTGCTCACGCGGTCATCGCGAACAACGAACTGCGCAGGCAGATGACCGTCGAGCACCTCAAGGAGCTCACCGACGGTGACCAGCCGCTGGCTCCGTGGGTGTACTTCTCGGACGCACGGGCGGGCATGTACGGCCTGCTGGCCAGCCAGATGATGGAGCGCAGCGGCCACCCCGTCGTGGTCGTCAACCGCCCCAGCGGTTCCGACGACTTCGTTAGCGGTTCCGGTCGTGCGCCAGGCTGGTTCGACATCATCACCGGCCTCGAACCATACGACGGACTTGCCGCCATCGGGCACCAGCAGGCGTGCGGCGTGCGCATCGAGAGCGCGGACAAGCTCAACGTTCTCGTCGAGATCCTCGCCGACGCCACACGGGTCGCTCTCCTGGCCGTCGACCCCGATGCGCCTCAGGGTGATCTCGTCCTGGGGCCGGACGCCGACTGCGACGCCGGGCTCGACGACCTCGAGCCCCTGTTCGAGCTCGTGCGCCGGACCGAGACGCTCAAGCCCTTCGGGCACGGCTTCACCGCGCCGGTCGTCGAGATCGCGATCGAGCCGCTCGGGCTACGCGTCGACCGGATCGGGTCCGAGGCGCAGCACCTGCGCCTGGTCACCCGGTCAGGTCTGTCCTGCCTGTGGTGGAACGCCGCCGAGGAGAAGTTCGACGGCATCCGGGGACTTGTCCGCCGGGCAAGCCGCACCGACCTCGGGACGCTGCGCTTCACGGCCACGCTGCAGCTGAACACCTTTCGCGGTGACACTCGCGTCCAGGCCGTCATCACCCAACAGGTCGTGTCCTCCGCATGACCCTGCCAAGGAGGCAGCCATGGCCGTGCCACGAACCGATCACCGACTGCTCGCCGTCGCCTGGTGCGTCCTGGCGCCGCTCGGCGTCGTCACGGCCTACCTCGGTCTCGGCCTCGGGGCGGTATCCGTCGTTGGCGAGCCGATCGGCGCGACCGCCCTGCTCGGCGCGGTGGTGATCGTGCTGGTCGGCCTCATGCGTGTGGCCCGGCTCCGCTGGCTCGACTACACGCCCGCGCCGCATCCGACCTGTGAGACCTCGCACTTCGGTCTGTTCGTTGGAGCCTGCGCCGTGCTGGCCTTCCTGGCCGGTCAGTCGCTCGCGCTGTGGCTCTACACCACAGCCGGCTCGGCCGGCTTCGACGAGTCGCTGCGGGCCAAGGCGGACGCGGGCGCGGCCGTCACAGTCCTCCTCGCGCTGGTCATCGCGCCGATCGCCGAGGAGATGCTCTTCCGGGGCCTGCTCTACCCCCTGCTGCGCCGCCACGTGAGTGTCGTCGGCTCCGTGCTCGTCACGACCGCGGTGTTCGGCCTCGTACACGGCAACGCCGTCCAGCTCGTCGCGGTGCTACCCCTCGCCATACTGCTGGCGCTGGTCTACGAGCGCACCCGGAGGCTTTGGCCCTGCGTGCTCCTGCACCTGGGCTTCAATCTCGCGGCGATCCTCGTGCCCGCGCCAGCGCTCGTGGGGCTGTCCAACCCGGTCGCGGCGCTGCTTCTGGGCACCGTCTTCGCCGGGGTCGCAATGGTCCTCTGCCAGACGGTCGTCCTGGACCCACTTGCCCCCGCCGCCGCGGACGGACCGGGAGGCGACAGGTAGGGCTGCGGGCCTCGGAGTGCCCTCGTCCGAGAGCGACCTGGTCGCGTCGCGGAGGCAGCGATGACGCCCTCCGGTCATCAGGGTGACCGGGGCGATCCGGTCACCGGGGGAACGGCTGAGAGAATTCATTCAGTCAAACTCGACAAGAGGGGAGAGGAATCCATCATGGCTATCGTCAGCGCCTGCACGTACGACGCGCGGGGCCGGCTCGTCCGTCCCGACCAGCTCAACATCGGCCGCGCGAAGATCGGTCTCGATCTCGACACCGGTGGGTTCCCCACCTTCGATCCCGGCCACACGCACGTCTTCGTCGTGTCCGGCAGTGGCGTCACGCAAGACCACGCGCACGAGCGCGTGAGCGAGAAGCTGCGCCGCTTCTTCGAGCGGGCCGAGACCGTCCACGGCTTCCGCAAGATCGTGATGAGCAAGACCGCCGACATGAACCGGCTCAACCGCAACACCACGATCGCCTACGAGATCCTCTACGCCGTCGAACGGCCCGCGTGGTCCCGTAGCCACAGTCCCGAGCCCCCCTATGCGGGATACCACCGAGACAGAGGTGCTGCCGTCCACGTGTGACGGCCACCGTCCACGTCTCGCGCTCGTCAACACGATGCACAGAGGCCGGAGAGTTCCCTTCCCACGGGGACGCTCTCCGGCCTCTGTGTTTTCACGTTCCAGTGCAACAACGGCGACGACAGCCGCGTATCACCCGACGCCAATGCTACCAACCGCCAATGATCATTCGCAATGAGCAGGGACCACACACGACCGGTGAAACCATTCGCGACCATCGCGGCACTGCCGGCACCGGAAGCCACGATTCCGACTCGTCCTCGTATCGCAGGCGTCATCCATGTCCACCGCGACGCAGATGATCAGTCAGACCGTGCTGTCGTACGAGTCCGCCAGGCGGATGCTAGACATCGATACCTCGCAAGGACGCACCCGGGGGGCTCGTCAGAGCCCACCAGCGGAGCACGAGAGGCCACGGTGACGGGGGAACACGCACCGACGTGACCGAGGCTAAGTAACACCATGGTGTGCGAGCGGCTCATACGGAGGCATGGATCCCAAGGTGCTCGCCTGGGTGTCGCATCGAACCGGATGGGTACCTGGCGTCAGCTGCCCGGCGATCGCGCTCAGCTCACGCTCGGCGGCTGCGCAGAACCCGCGGCAACTGGACGGTGCACGACGGCGTCGGACGCCGAGGTCTCAGGTCGCCCAGGAAGAGAACCGGGCGTTCGGGCCTCGAGGTGTACCACCTGACGTGGTACACGCAGGGAAACCACACTTGACCTGGTCAAACGTCTGTATCGCGAGGGTCTGCTGGACGCTCCACGTACCACCTGCAACTGCCGACGTGGTACGCCGTCTTGCCTGCTCAACGGGCGTTTCTCGTCGATGTACCACGTGTACCACGATCTTCCGAGCACGTGTATAGGGACGCATCGAGTCGGCGACCCGACCCTATCCACCACCCGATCACCAGTCTGCTCTGGATCCCTCGCGCGTGTTTCTGGCCTTCATTTACTGGTACAAGTGGTACAGGGGGTATGTAATGCCTGCCTGACCAGGGGAAACGTGTGTACCACGTGCACATCTCCTCGTGGTACAGCCTCGCTGTGTCCTGTGAAATGGTCGCCCTGACCAGGCAGGACAGGTGTACCACCACACGTGGTACACGCCCCGATACCCCCGACGGGGTATGCGGTGCCTGTGGGGCGTCTGCCAGGCGTACGAGTGCCAGCCGAGGGCCGGGCCGAAGAACCCCTCCGAACCCCGACCGGACGGCCGGGCGGCTCACGCCGCCCGCGGGCGGCGTGGCCGGGAGTGAGCCGCCGGTCGCCCCGCGGTGCATGGCTCACGGAACCGCCGGTGCTCACACGGATCCGACGCCTCGACGCTCCGCGGTGTAGCTGAACCGCGGACCGTGCGCCTTCGCCGATCCCGTTCGAGGCGCGACCGAGTCTTCGACAGGCCGCTCCCGGAGCATCTATCGAATGATCATTCGATAGACCATCGCAATGATTGCGAAAGGAGGGTCGGATGGCATAGAGTCGCGTGCACGTTCCATTCGATTGCGAGTCCGATCGGCTTCCCACACCTTGCCGGCGGCGCTCGACACGATCGAGAAAGACGGCAGCATGACGACACCTGATGCCCGTACACCCGTCCCTGACGAGGCCACCGCGACGCGCAGCCCTGGCACCAGCCCCGCGGCCGACGCCCTCGCCCGCGTCACGGGGTACTTCTCGAAGCACGGCGGCATGGCCCTGCCGAACGAGATCGTCACGTACGTCACCGCGGCCTACCTCGAGGTGCTCGATCCAGCGGAACCTCCGGCCCCGCGTGTCCTGGAGAAGGAGCTGCTCGCGATCGTCAACGTCGTCTGCAAGGCAGAGAACGCCAAGGCGACCACGGCCACCGAGAAGCTCCATCCCGCCAAGTGCCTGACGAACTGGCAGGTCGCGCAGATCTTGCTGCACCTGCACCACGTCATCCGCATCGCGCCGAGCGCCAAGGACACCGACCGCGAGTACGACCTGCTGGCGATGTACCAGGCCACCGGCCCCGCTCGCGGCACCTACACCACGAGCGAGGACGACATCCGCACGACCGCGCGGAAGTACAACACGCAGCTGACCCTCAAGGAGTTCGCCGAGATCCTCGCCGTCCTGCGCGAGGACAGCCCGCGCACCCACCAGTGCAGCGACCGCGACCTCATCGCGGTGAACAACGGCGTCTTCTACTACGGCCGCGAGGACCGCGACATCACGATCGCCGGCACAGCATTCCACCTCAAAGCGAAGTCGCTGCGCCCCTTCGACCCGGCGCTCGTCTTCCTGGCCAAGTGCCACATCGACTACGTCGACGCACCCGACAACCCGGTGATCACCGACCCCGACGACGGCACGGTGTGGGACATCGAGTCCTGGGTTAACGACCTCTCCGACGACGAGGGCGTGCCCGAGCTGCTCTGGGAGATCGTCGGCGCGATCATCCGACCGCACGTCTCGTGGGGCAAGACGGCCTGGTTCTACTCCGAGCAGGGCAACAACGGCAAGGGCAGCCTGTGCTCGCTCATGCGCAACCTGTGCGGGCCGAGGTCGCACACCTCGATCCCGCTGTCCGACTTCGGCAAGGACTTCGCCCTCGAGCCGCTCGTACGCGCCAACGCGATCATCGTCGACGAGAACGACGTCGGGACCTTCATCGACAAGGCGGCCAACCTGAAGGCGATCGTGACCAACGACGTCATCCAGATCAACCGCAAGTTCCGGATGCCGATCGCCTACCAGTTCTTCGGCTTCATGGTCCAGTGCCTCAACGAGTTCCCGCGCGTGAAGGACAAGTCCGAGTCGTTCTACCGCCGGCAGCTCTTCGTGCCCTTCATGAAGAGCTTCACCGGCATGGAGCGCAAGTACATCAAGGGCGACTACCTCCAGCGGGCCGATGTCCTCGAGTACGCCCTGTGGTACGTGCTCAACCAGGCCGGCGCCGCCGATCCGGGCAACTACTACCAGCTGTCCGAGCCTCCGGCCACGAGGGCCGTCCTGGCCGAGTACAAGGAGGCCAACGACCCCGTGCGGGCCTTCTGGGAGGAGTTCCGGGAGCGGCTGGTGTGGGACCTGGCGCCGTTCACGTTCCTCTACGACCTGTACAAGTCCTGGTTCGCCGACGTCTCGCCCTCGGGTTCCCCGGTGAGCAACAAGCAGTTCATCACCGATGTCGTGGCGATCGTCCGGGCCGACGCCCTGTGGCACTGCCCGGACAAGAACCGCAAGATCCGCCCGGGCCAGATGATGCGCAACCCCGAGCCGCTCATCGCCGAGTACGACCTGAAGAAGTGGACGAACCCGATCTACACGGGCAAGGACCCGATGAAGATCTCGCAGCCACTCCCGCAGGCCAGCTATCGCGGCCTGCTGCGGCACGCCGGTGGCCCCACCCAGAGCGACGACACCACCGACGAGGAGTTCTGAGACGTATGCGTGCAGTCGTTCACACCATCGCCGGGCGCGCCCGGGCGGTGCTCGATCTCGCCGGCCAACCGAGCCGTACCAGCACGGTGCTGGCCGACATCGCGCGCGAGCAGAGGATCACCAAGCCCACCCTGCGCGCGCAGATCGCGACCGCCCCGACCGTGAAGGCCCGGCTCATGGCTGCGGCCACCCGGCGCGTGGACGAACGCCCCGGCGCCCACCCCACGACCTGCACTGAGAGCGGGCCTGACACCGGCGAACGCAGACGGCCGTGACGGCCGGAACGACGAAAGAGGTCCCCATCATGACCACCCAGCGCAGACCCGTCACGGCTGAGAACGCGCGTTTCACTTTCTACGACATCGAGTCGCTCAAAGACGTCTTCACGCTGTGCGCGTACACGCCCGAGCCTGACGGCGTCGTCGACCGGCTGGAGATCTTCTTCCTGACCGACGACGAGCAGCTCTCGGACGGCGTCGACCCGCAGGCGCTGTACGAGGCGGTCGTGCGATCCAACCCGGGCCTGCCCGCGGTGAGCACCCAACTGTGGAACCTGCGCTCCGAGCGGGGCAACATCCGTCTCGCCGAGCTCGTGGGCCTGTCCAACGCCGACCAGGTCAACGACCGCAGCGATGTCTCGAGCTACCCGGCGCACCTGCGCCCGGTCTGTGACACGGATCCCGACTACGACCCGAGCGCGCACCCGTTCCTGGCGGGGTACAACTCGATGAACTACGACACGGTCATGCTCGCGCTCTATCTCCACGAGGCGTTCCCGGCCCCGCACAGCGACCGGTTGTTCCAGCCGGCCACAGCGCGAGGGATGCGCGAGCACAACGACACGCTGTTCGGCGAGCACATCGAGTACATGCCCGGCTATCTCGGCTGGGACGGCCCGGCGGCCAAGATCCGCCGCGCGATGCTGCACTCAGGGCGTCACCTCGACGTCGCCCGCCTCAACGAGCAGCAGTTCAAGGTGAGCCTCAAGCGCCTGCTCGGGATGCTCGGCCACCAGATCAAGGAGTCCGACAAGCTCAGCCACGACACCTCGATCCGGACCCTCGAGGAGCTCTACGAGCTGCTGGCCTACAACGTCTCCGACTGCCTCGGTCTGGCGCAGCTGTTCACGCATCCGACCTACGCGAGCAGCTTCGACCTCAAGGCCAGCCTGCTCACGCAGTACGCCGAGACGGTCTACGCCAGGGACGGCTCGGCACGCCGCGACCGGCTGACCGTCGACTCGTCCTCGGCGAAGTTCGTCGGCCGCATCCTCGCGCCGTACACGCCGCTGAACGACATCGAGGCAGTCTCCTTCCTCTACCCGGCCAAGGAGGTGGCCGCCGAGCGAGGCGTCGCCCAGGTCAACGTCCTGGACGAGTGCGTGCGCTTCTTCGAGAACCACGTGGCACCCGACCCCAGGAAGAACCCAGGCACGACACCGGCGCAGAAGGCGGCGCATGCGCAGTTCATGCAGGTCGTCGGCTACTACCGCTCGGTCGAGGGGAAGAACTTCAACGACTCGGACGAGTACCAAGAGCTCTACTCCCTGCCGCCCAGGTCGCTGCGTGACGTGCCGAAGACACCGAACAACGTGCCCTACTTCCACTCCGACGCCTCGCCGTCCTCGTGCTTCGTGACGTTTTCCACCGGAGGGATCCACGGCGCCGAGGCCGACATGTCTGCCTACACCCTGGACCGGATCGCGCGCATCGAGGCAGACACGATGCTCCAGCGTGCCCGGATCGCCTTCCCGGACGCGAAGGACTTCGTCGCGGAGGCCAAGCGCCAGCACCACCTGCTGGCCCTGCCCGACGGCACATGGGTCGACAAGCGCCTCGTGCTGCTCGGCTCCGACACCGAAAAGGTCAAGTACCGCAAGCCGAAGAAGGACGACCCCGAGCAGACCGCGCAGCTCGCACGCGCGCAGGCCCAAACATCCGACCCCGCCGACCTGCTGGCCACCCAGCGCCCAGAGGCCGAGGCGCTGCACGTGCGTCTGGCCGACGGGACCGTGCTCGATGGGAAGGCCGTCCTGGCCGTCACCTCGGCGGCCAAGGCGGTCTACCGCGACGAACCGGCCAAGAGAGCACCGGCCCTGTTCACCTCGAAGGAGGACGGCTCCACCAGGCTGCACCCGAAGTACGCCCGCACCAGCGCGGGCCTGGTCATCCACGAGGACTTCACGAGCTACTACCCCAACCTGCTGCGCAACATGCGGGCCTTCTACAACCCCGAGCTGGGTGAAGACCGCTACACGACGATCTTCTTCGAGAAGGAGCGCCTGGGCCAGGAGATGAAGAAGCTCGGGATCACCCCTGAGGAGAAGGCCCGGCTGGCGACCCTGCGCAACGGCACCAAGCTGATCCTCAACTCGGCGTCCGGAGCCGGTGATGCCTCGCACCGCACTCCCATCCGGATGAACAACCGGATCATCTCGATGCGGATCATCGGCCAGCTGTTCAGCTGGCGCATCGGCCAGGCACAGACCCTCGCGGGCGCACGGATCATCTCGACGAACACCGACGGCCTCTACTCCGTCGTCGACGGCAGCAACGGCTTCGACGAGAGCACCAACAACCGCGTGCTCGCGCAGCAGCAGTCGGCCATCGGCGTCGAGATCGAGCCCGAGCTGATGTTCCTGATCAGCAAGGACTCCAACAACCGCCTCGAGCTGGAGGCGCCGACCCCCGGCCGGGCCGTCGCCGACAGCCCGATCATCACCGCCTCGGGTGGCACGCTGGCCTGCCACGCGGGACCCACCCCGACGAAGTCGCTGGCCCACCCCGCCGTGATCGACTTCGCCCTGGCCCGATACCTGCAGACCGTCGCCAGCCGGGGAGAGGGCGCCCTGTCCGAACCCTTCGACCCCGTGCTGGGCCGCAAGGCGATCGAGGAGGCGATCGACCCCGACGACCCGGTGCGCACGCTCGTGCTGTTCCAGAACGTCATCGCCGCATCGCGTGGATCGATCACCTACCCGTTCGCCGCGGACCCTCTCAGCGACGGTGACCAGGACGATGAGGATGCTGACGCCCGGATCGTGAACCCGCGAGCCCTGCAGATGGTCAACCGGGTCTTCATCGTCCTCGACGGCACCGACGGTGCCGTGAGCCTGCACAACGCCGGCGCCTGGAAGGTCAGCCCGGCCAGCCAGGCCAAGCGCCGCCAGAACGGCAGCGCCGGAGTGCGACGTGACGAGATCGCCGTCCAGGTCCTGCGCCACCACGGCTGGGCGAAGAACCGCAACGAGACCATCGCCACTGACGGCCTCATGTTGCTGCCCGACGACCAGGACGTCGTGATCCGCCGCATCAACGGCATCGACCCGACGTGGTCGATGGTCGTCGCCAACGACGATCTGAGGACGCTGCCGGCCCCGCGGGTCGAACGGCTCATCGCAGCGCTCGATCTAGGCACCTATACCCAGATGCTCGACGAGACGTTCACCAAGAACTGGATGAACGCCACCTGACGGCCCAGAGCAGCGAAGGAGACCAACCATGACCCCCACCGAGACGCTGACCATCATCACCCAGGTCGTCGGGGAGATCCCGTCCGACCGGTCGGTCTACGAGGACTCCGATGAAGAGGTCCGGGCTCTGGACGAAGCGCTCGGCACGATCAAGGCGACCCTGCGCACCTACCGCACAGGCCTGTTCTCGTGACCGTGACCTCGACCGAGGGTCGGTCAACGCTTCCCGAACGGGCATGCGCTGTTCAGCTCCCGCACCGCGTCCTTCAACCACGGAGAGAAACATGACCCGAGAACAGCTCCTCAAGATGATCCTCGAGACCGCACGCGTCGTCGCCGAAGAGCCCGGCAGACCGGCCGGGACCGCGCGCCACCATGCCCTCGCGCTGGCGCTGGACGCCGCAGCGGAGCAGGACCGTGCCCTCGGCATCGTCATCGCCGCCGCGAGATGGACGGATGGCCACGGCTCACCGGGCGCGGGCGAGCGCCTCGCCATGCTGCGGGAGGCCGTCGCCCGGACTGCCGACCCCCGGTGATCTCGCCTAGCGGCCGACGCGAGGGCATGGTGGCGCGCTACTTCCCGCGCCAGTGCAGGCGGCACGGTCTGCTGCGTTTTGGTCCCGGCCTACGGGGGAGTACCTGACCGGATCGTCGCCGGCCGGCCGGGATCGTGTCCGTCGAGCTGAAGCGTCCCGGCGGTGAAGTGCGCAAACGGCAGCGAACCAGGCACGCCAAACTGCGCCGCGACGGCGCACGCGTCGACGTCATCGACAACAAGGCGGCCGTCGACGACCTCGTCAACCACCTCGTTACGCGCCTGGCACACGGCGCCGCCGCCGACACCATCCAGAAGGGAGACCCCACCCCATGAACGCCCCCACGACGACACATCCGTCACCGTCCGCGATCACACTGAAGCCGCACCAGCAGCAGATCCACGACTTCCTCGTCGACCACCCCTTCGCCGGGGCATGGCTCGGCGTCGGGGACGGAAAGACCCTGACCACGCTCTCCGTGCTGCAGACGGTCCGCCCGATGGGCCACATCCTCGTCGTCGCCCCTGTCGCGATCGCGCGGTCCACCTGGCTCGACGAGATCGAGAAGTGGGGCTTCCCCATCCGGACGAAGTCGCTCATCGTCGACGAGAACGACCGGAAACTGCCCAAGGCCAAGCGCCTGGCGCGGTTCCGGGACGTCTTCACCGACCCGCCGACGATGTACTTCATCAACCAGGAGCTGCTCACCCGCTCCCCGCAGAAGACCTGCACGACCTGCAAAGGGGCAGGTGGCCACGGGAACCACCCCTGCCTGGGGTGCCAGAGCGGGCTCGTCGACCAGATGCCGATCCAGTCGATCAATGGCGAGGACACCATCATCTGGCCCTTCCAGACCGTCATCATCGACGAGTCCCAGGGTTTCAAGTCGCCCACGAGCAACAGGTTCAAGGCACTCAAGCAGGTGCGCCCGGCCGTCACGCGCCTCATCGAGCTGACCGGCACGCCGAGTCCCAACGGTCTGGACGACCTGTGGAGCCAGGTCTTCCTGCTCGACCAGGGCCAGGCCCTGGGGCAGGACATCGACGCGTTTCGCGACCGCTGGTTCGTGGCGAAGATGGTTCCGGGCACCACGAGGCCGGCGAGGTGGGATCCCACCGAAGGCGCCGAGGCGGAGATCCATCAGGCGATCTCGCATCTGGTGATGAGCGCGCAGAACACGAGCCTGCAGCTCCCGGCGCTCACGATTCAGGACACGAACGTCACGCTCCCGTCGGACTTGCTGCAGGCCTACAAGGACTTCAGGCGCCGCCTCGTCCTGGACGTCGTCAACGAGGCAGTCATGCGCAAGGCCGGCGCCGCCTACGACGACTGGCTCAGGACATCGCACGAGCCCGAGGCCCAGGTGATCCGGACGCATCTGAGCACGCTCGCCGGCGACGATCGACAGGTCGCCTACCGGGACTTCCGGCAGAGCATGATCGGGGACTTCGTCACTGATCCGGACCAGGCGCTCATCAGCACCGTCGTCGCCGGGAACCAGGGCGTGCTCACGAGCAAGCTCGCCCAGTTCGCCTCCGGCACGCTCTACACAGCGGATCCGGACGACCCCTCCACGGCGGGTCGATACGAGGTCATCCACGACAAGAAGCTCGAGATGGCCGAGTACCTCGTACGGAACAACGGCGGCGAGCCGGTGCTCGTCGCCTACCACTTCCGCTCGGACCTCGAGCAGCTGCTCGCGCGCTTCAAGAAGGCCGGACTCGATGCACGGGTTTTCGACGGATCGCGCGCCATGGTCCGTCGCTGGAACACCAAGCAGATCCCGGTGATGCTCCTGCACCCCGCCAGCGCCGGACACGGCCTGAACCTGCAGGACGGCGGTTCGACGATGATCTGGTACACGCTGCCGTTCTCGCTCGAGCACTACCTGCAGACCAACGGCCGGCTCTACCGCACGGGCCAGACCCAGCCGGTGACCATCCACCGGCTCATCGCCAAGGGCACACAGGACGAGCGGATGCCCGCGGTGCTCGCCGGCAAGCAGCAGATCCAGGACGACCTCATCCGGGCGGTCTCCGGCGACGATGCCGCTGAGCAAGCCTTCCTGGCTGCCCTGGAGGCGGAGATCCGCGAGGACCTGAGCGATCTCTGGGCCATCGAACGAGCCTGAGGCTCATCCCCCGACGTCCCCGCTGCGCACCAGTGGGGATGTCGCCGCGGTTGCCGACCCCGCCCATGTCGTCTCCGCGTCGCGTCGAGAGGAGTGGTCGGGCTGAGAAGAGGAGACGTCATGTTCATGCGCAAGTCCGTGTGCCACTCCTGCGGTCGCACCGGGTTCCGGTACGACCAGGGCCTCTACGACCCCGTCGCCGGCAGGCTGCTCACCCGATCCACCCACGACCCGGGGGACTTCGAGGAGCGGTACACCTACCTCCCGCACGAGTGCCTCGACGAGGACATCGAGGAGTACCAGCGCAAGATCGACGCCGTCGTGCAGAGTCTTGAGAGGCTGCGCGAGGAGACCACCTCGCCCTGGGACCAGGCCAGCTACGCCGACGCCCGAGTAGCCGCGAAGGGCACCCGGCAAGAGCTGCAGGAACTCGTGGCGCGCCACAGCCTCGAGCGCGACTGCCCCAGGTGCGGAGCAGGGCGGGCCGAGCCGTGCGAGAACCTCGTCCAGCGCCGCAGCGGCAGGCACGTGCCGACGAAGCATCCGCACGACGAGCGCGTGCCCGCCGTCGAGACCGTCGCCGGCCGGGAGATCGCCGCACTGCGCGACCAGGTCCTCGACGAGCACGACATCGTCTCGGAGATCTACCACGCGCTGTCGCGGGACGAGTCGATCGACAAGCTCTTGCAGATCGCTCGTCGTCGGCAGTGATCTGCGCCTGATCCGCACAACGACCACGGAGAATCCCGGACCCACGTCCGTCCGGTGGCCTGAGCACATCGCACCAGCGTCGACGAGTAGCTGGGTGAGCACGACGAGGTCGCGGTCACCCCTCGGTGTCGCGCCCTGCGGGCGCTGACCCTCGGAGGTCGGCGGCGCCGACCCGGGTGGCAGGCCGATGGCGCAACGGGTCGGGTATCGGGCGCCCCCCCAGGATCACATCGGTGTCTCGTCAGGGACATCGACAGCCCCCGCAGGAGCTTCGGACGAGACGGACTGCGCACTCGCGACCTACATGAGTCGCTGATGCGGCCTGCCGGAGTCCTCGCCGAGAACCACGAGCGCGTCTACGTGCGGCACCGCCGAGGCAACGCGGACTGAACGCCCAGCCACCAAACGATCTGGCACGCACGCGTGCCCGAGGGAGCAGAGCGACCCATGAGCACCGAGAACCGGACCATCACCGTCGACCTCACGATCGACAACTTCTACCCCGGCGAGACCGTGCAGACGTTCGTGCTGTCTGCTGTCGTCGGGGCACCGGAGAGCTTCGTCGAGGACGAGCTCCAGGACTGGGCGACAGACGAACTCTTCGAGTTCACCGGCACCGGCCGCACCCACGGCGACTCCAGCTACGACGTGACCATCACGGGCTCGTCGGAGGCAGCGCTTCTGGGCCGCAGCTTCGAGTTCGGCTGATCATCCGTACAACCTCCGAGGTCGATGACCCGGAGAACCATGCGAGCGCGTCCGCAAGATCCTCTCCGGCCGCGCTGCGCTCTTGACCAGCGACGACCTGTGCCCTGGCGGGGAGCGCAGCGACCACGACCGATATCCACGCCCGGGCCGTGTCGTCCGGCCTGGGCCCCATACCAGGAGCACACCATGAACGCATTGATGCAGGACCTCCTGCTGAACGACCGCGACGTTGAAACTGCCACGGTCCCTGTCCCCGCACTGGATGTGCACGTCGTCGAGGACGGCGACGTGATGGTCGCCGAGCACGTCCGCTCCGGCGCCTGGGTCTGCTTCTGCATCGACTCGCGTCACCGTGACCTCGACCGCAGGCCCCACGTCGGCCATCTGCCCGACGGTGCTCACCCGGTCACCGTCCACCTGTACGCCGTCATCGCGGAGGACCGCTCATGACCAGCTTCAACGGCCGCAGCCAGCGGCTCAAGCCGTGCGCCGGCGGCTGCGGGCGCAAGACCCGCGCCGTCCACTGCCGGGAGTGCTTCGCGAAGATCCCCGCCCGGGAGCGTGCGGGTGCGTTCGGGAGGTTCCAGCTCCGCCAGAGCCATCTCGTCACCGTCACCGACGGCGACGTCGACGTCGACGTCCTGCCGTCCATCACCCCGGCCCGGGCAGCCAGCGCACGCCTCACCATCGCCGAGCTCGCTGTGCGAAACACCGACACGGACGCCGCGGCCGTCGCTGCCACACGCGAGGTGATCAACATGCTCGAGATCGCCGACTCGGCAGGGCAGGAGACCACGGGATGACGGCGACCGACTCCAACCTCGGCATCACGGTGACCCCAGTGCAGCAGCGCCTCGTTCTGAGCGCGCTCCACGAGAAGGCCGTCGAGTCCGATCACTACCTTCGTGGCTACCAGGTCGACGAGACGCCCGGTCCGCTGGATGTCTGCTGCAACGCACACCTGGCCCGATATGAGGAGCGCAAGGTTCAACGCGACGCACTCCTGGTGCGCCGCAAGCAGATCAACACGCTGATCGAGGTCTTCCAGGGGACTGCACCCCAGCCCGCTGCCACGACGCCGACGACGGTGGGCGCCGAGCACATTGCGCTCGTCTACCTCGACGAGCACGGCACCGCTCACCATCAGCCCCTTTCCGACGTCGTCTCGGTCGGGACGCTCATCGACCCGGAGACCGGCGCCGATCTCCAGATCTCGGCCGCCGTCGTCGACGCCCGAGCAGACCAACGCGGTGCCTGGGACAACGCGATCCCCCGTGAGCTGGCCAACGCGCTGCGCGACCGCGGGGACCCCGAATCCCTGGCGGCTGCCCAGTGGCTGGCCGAGCACGAGAACGACGACGAGGCCTGGAGCCTGATCGGCGGCCTGCTCGACCGCATCACCCGCACGGCCAAACAGCGCAACAGGTCGTGAGCACGCCGGCCGACAGTGTGCGCGACGTCGTGGGTGCCGCCGGCTGCGGGATATCTGCACCAGCAGGGCACTGGGCGAGAAGACCTGGCAGTTCTTGCTCAACTCCGAGAAGTACTCCGCATGTACCCCGTGTGCCCGATGCGCGCCGAGGGCCCAAACAGATCCGGGTGATCCAGCCTTGGCACAGAGCAAGCGCGCACGCGCGCCGAAAAAGTACACCGACTCCCGACGCACCCAGGTCACGCCCGAGTGGCTGGACTGGTACGAGTCCCGTCGTGCCAAGGCCTCCGATGACGGTTGGTTCGAAGCAGCATCAGCGGGCATCGAGCCATCGATGTACTTCCCCGAGCAGGAGGGCAAAGAGATCCCCGAGGATGGAGCGTGGGTCATCGTGGTCGAAGAGCCCTTCACCGAGCTGCGATCGCGATTCCGGATCCCACCGCTGAGCATGTGGCGAGCCCGCGCGCACGAGCTGAACTCCGGAGCGTTCACCACCAACGGTGTGAAGGTCTACCCGAAGCAGGCCATCATCGCCACCCCGGCAGGCGACCTGCACCTCTGGCCGCACGAGTACGTCGTGGCCGAACGGCCCATGGAGCTCGCGTCTGATCCCGATGCGACCCTCAACGCGCTCGGCGGGCAGCCGGTCCTCGACGAGGACGAGCTGTTCTACCTCATGAGCCGGGGCATCGCGCGCCACGAGGCCGTGATGCTCCTGTTCGACAAGGTGACTTCCCTGGACTTCGTTTTCGTCACGTTCCCCGAGGAGATCACCGACCTCCTCGCCGGGGCGGGACAGAGCCTCCGACGCCACCTGGCAGTGCACTCGCGAAGGCACACACCATGAGCCGCTACTAGCGCAGCCGTCAGCCCATCGAGGGCTTCCGTGCTGCGCCGAACTCCGATCTGGCGCATTGGATGCACCGAGCTCGGAAAGTCCAGCGCCACGTAGCGACCCACCCCGAAGCGACGGAAGAGCACCAGGCGTGTGCGCAAGTGTCAGCCGCGATCAGCACAGACCGCAGCGGGACCGACCCGAGACCGAGAAGGAGACCGCCATGTCATCCAGGTTCGACCCCGCGATCTTGTCGGGTGATCCCGTGCACGACGAGCCTTGTCCACGATGCCGCCACGTCGGAACCGTCGTCTACGACGGCAACTACTGGTGCACGCGATGCCCCTGGGCGATGGCCGAGGGCGGACGGCCGAAGCGCATCATCGGCGCCTACCTCCGCCAGCTGAAGGCCGAGTACCTCGCCCGTGACGACGCCCGGAACGCCGCACTCATGGAGTCCTACCTCCAGGATATCGGCATGGCCACAGCCAGAGACCAGAACCCGGCCGAGGCTGCGGAGAAGGAGAAGACCGCGACCGATCCGACCAACCTGCCTCCGCGCAGGCACGGCATCAGCCTCGACGCAGATTCGGTTCGCGCCGAGCCGGACGATGCCCCTGCGGAGGCTCACGATCTGACCCCTCAGCAGGCCGCGCTGATCCAGCACCTGGGCGACGACGAGATCAACCGCGCCATCACCCAGGCAGTCGACGACGACTTCTGGGCACAGTACGACGCGGTCCGCCGCTGTGCCATCGCGACGCTCGCCCAGACACACGCAGCAGGTGCCTGAACCGTCGCCAGCAAAGCGAGCGCGGTCCAGGGCCAACGGCGGGAAGCTGGGACAGGAGCAGTCATGTCCGAGATCGACGTCGACGAGGGCTGGCGTGACCAGGCCCTGTGCGCGCAGACCGACCCGGAGACATTCTTCCCCGAGAAGGGCAGCAATAGCGCAGACGCCAAGCGCGTCTGCGACAGCTGCGACGTCCGAGCTCAGTGCCTGAGGTACGCGCTGCGCAACGACGAGCGCTTCGGTATCTGGGGCGGGCTCTCCGTCTCGGAGCGTGACCGCATCACGAGCGCTCTGCCCGGCCAGCGCCTGGGTCTCGCTCGTGCACGCAGGCAGACGCGTGACCAGGCCATCCTCGCGATGGTCGACACAGAGGTCGGCGCACCTGTCGTTGCCGCGAGCTTCGGTGTCTCCGACCAGACCGTGTACCGAGCGATCAAGGCGCGCAGGGCGCGCGAGCGCGAGCGCCTCGCGAACACGGGCTGACACTGGCCCTCGAGATCCAGGAGCAGCACCATGACCGGGAACGCACCACTCGGCGCGCGCATGCGGCCGACCGTACTGAGTGAGGTCGTCGGACAGAACCACCTCATCTTCCCCGGCTCGCCGCTCGAGCAGCTCGCCAGCGGTCAGGGTGCGCCCGCTGTGTCTGTCCTGCTCTACGGTCCTCCCGGCTGCGGCAAGACAACCATCGCCAGCGTCATCGCGCTCGAGACGAGGCGGCGCTTCGTCGAGCTCTCGGCCACCTCCGCCGGAGTCGCCGACGTGCGCAGGACGCTTGCTGCTGCGCAGAAGGCGCTCGACGTGGACGGCACCCAGACGCTGGTCTTCATCGACGAGATCCACCGCTTCTCCAAGGCACAGCAGGACGTCCTGCTGCCCGCCGTGGAGTCCGGGACCATCTCGCTGATCGGCGCGACAACGGAGAACCCGAGCTTCTCGGTGAACCCGGCTCTGGTCTCCCGGTCCATCCTCATGGTGCTGCGCCCGCTGAGCAGCCGCGACATCGTCGCTGTCCTCGGAAGAGCGCTCGAGCACGACCCTCAGGTCAGTGCAACGGGCATCGGCTTCGAGGACTCCGCCCTCGACGTGATCGCCGACTCTTCGAGCGGCGATGTCCGCCAGGCGCTGAACCGCCTGGAGACCGCCGTCGCCACGGCGCAGGCTGCCGGCAAGCACAGCATCGACCACGAGATCCTCGAGCAGACCGCGGGCTCCGCGCTGCAGCGCTACGACCGCGACGGCGACCAGCACTACGACGTCGTCTCCGCGTTCATCAAGTCGATGCGGGGAAGCGACCCCGACGCAGCGCTGCACTGGCTCGCCCGGATGATCGAGGCGGGGGAGGACCCGCGCTTCATCGCGCGCCGGCTCGTCGTGCACGCCTCCGAGGACGTCGGCATGGCGGACCCGTCCGTCCTGTCGATCGCCGTCGCCGCAGCGCAGGCCGTGCAGCTGGTCGGCATGCCCGAGGCACGGATCAACCTTGCCCACGCGGCGATCGCGATCGCCACCGCACCGAAAAGCCCCGCAGTGATCAGGGGCATCGACAGCGCGCTCCGGGACGTCCGGCAAGGGATGACCGGCGAGGTGCCCGTGCACCTGCGCGACGCGCACTACCCGGGAGCGAAAGCTCTCGGCCACGGCCAGGGCTACCTGTTCCCGCACGACTACGACCACGGGGTCGTCGCGCAGCAGTACCTGCCCGACCAGGTCCGGGACCGGGAGTACTACACGCCGACGACCAACGGCTTCGAAAACACCGTGCGAACACGGCTGGATGCGATTGAGCAGCTCGCCGACGAACAGTCCGCCTGACGAGAAAGAAGCTTTGACCCATGGGATCTGACACCTACTTCAGCGGCAGTCTTACGATCGTCCCGCCGTTGAACGACGACGAGACCGCCTACCTCATCGACTTCGCCGCGACCCGCCGGTGCCAGCGCATCGAGGGCCCTCTCGCGCTGGACGGTGTGACCGTCGACTTCAACCGGCCGCCTGCCGGACAGCCGGGCGTCTGGTGCCACTTCGAGCCCGACGAAGACGGAACGACCATCGTCTGGAACGAATCGGAGAAGACCTACCAGGGCGCCGAGTGGATCGCCTTCCTCGTCACCCGTCTGCTCGCGCCCAGCGCCAAGGAATATCTCGACGCGCATCGCGACGAGGACCCGAGGCTCGCCGAGTTCACGACTGACCACGTCGTGAACGGCTCCTTCACCGCTCAAGGCGAGGAGTACCTCGACCTCTGGGGCATCACCGTCGAGGACAACCAGGTCACCAAATGGCAGGCCGGCCTCACACCTGAGAACCACAAGCCCGTCGTGCTGCCGAAGTAGGCACGCGAGGTCGAACAGCACACAACATAAGGAGCCGTCCCATGAGCACTCCCACCACGGGCCCAGCGGTCCGCCGAGGGGGCTCGGGCGTGAAGACCAGGATCACCACCATCGCCGCGCTCGCGCTTGCCCTCGTCGCCGGCTTGGCCGGCTGCCGGTCAGCGGAACCCGACGAGATCACGTGGACACTCGTGGCCGAGGGCGACATCGTCGCCATGGACGCCACCACCGGCGTCTACGTCGAGGGATACGTCAACACCGGCCTGGTCGGGGGCCGCGGCGAGATCCGGAGCCGCGGAGTCATCGACTACAAGTACGCCCGTGAGCTCGACGAAGGCGGCTTTCGCCAAGACCTCATGAGCTCCACCTACGAGCGGATCGCCGACTACGACGCGTATCCCGGATCGAATGTCGTGACCATCTACCAGGACGCCGAGCCCGACGGCACCAGCGCACGCATCGAGATCTACCGGTGCGAATTGCCCGACGACTGGCAGGTCACCGAATGCGTCATGCCAGACGGACAAGCCATGGACAGCACCCGCCACCGTGTCGCGATCCATGTGCCCCCCGGCACGGTCATCCAGACCTTCGACGAATCCGGCGCCGACACTTCCGACCCTGAAAGCGAGGACCACCATGGTCGACGACAGCACTGAGGACACGTCGAAGCGCGTGGACGACCTCTCGGATGATCTCGGCTTCGACGTCCTCATGCTTGAGCAACACGTCCGCTTCCGTCTCGACCTCACACGCATGCAGCGCGGCGAACCGGCCAAGCTGGGCTATGTCCTCATCGACAGGCAGGACCACCCGAACGCCGCGATCGTCTTCTCCACGCCGGACGAGGCACGCGAGGCCATCGAAAGTCATCCTCTCGTCGAGAGCCTCGCGGAGGAGGACTGCTTGGACGCTTACGTCCCCACCGGCGTCGACCCCGCGGCCCTGATTGGCCGCGAGATCTTCCTGCCCTGAGGGTGCGGCGGACACACGGATCGCAGATGAGCGCCGTTCTGCTAGAGGTCGAGCCGGATCACCGCATCGCGACCCTGCGCGCCGGACCTGACACTCGTGACGGTGATACGCACCGTCTTGACCGAGCCGTCAACCCGGCGAAGATCGACCACCATCGAGCGAGGTTCCTCCGTCACGCCCGCTGCCGCCGTTGCGATGAAGGCACGGAGCTCTCCTGAAGCACCATTGGCGAAATCGCCGAGCCCACCAATATGTCCGAAGCCCGCTCGCCGCCACGACTGAGAAGTCATCAGCACGTCCAGGGTGGTTCCGTCCACCACGGCTATCGGTTCCGTGGCGAGCTCCATCACTCCACGAAGTACGTCATCGACGCGTGCGGCGTCGTGCTCCAACGCCAGATCGTGGAACGTCGACGGCGCGTCGTAGCTGAATCCCTGCAGGACGATCTTGTCGTCACCCGGTTCAACCGGGACGACCTGACCGACCATGCGCAGGTGCCGACGACCTTGCGATGAGGAGCCGTAGCCCGTCACCACGCTGTAGGTGAGGCACCGGAGCGTACCCGAGATGCCCTTCAGTCCGTCCTGGATGCTGTCCCGGATCGAAGCGCTCAACCGCATCTGGTCGGTTTGATCAATGAGCCCGGTCGCCCATTCACCGGCCTCCCAGTAGCCCTGGTCCTGACGTAGCTGGGCGATGCTCGGGTCGACGTCGTAGATCTGGAAGAGGTTCTGATCCCAGTAGGTGCGTCGATGCGATGTCGGCTGACCGTTGGGGTGGCGCTCGATCTCCCATTCCCAGCTGCCGACCAGCGGCGGATCTGGCAGCGCCTGGTCGGCCGACGAGACGGCGGCGAGCACGCCGATCAGGGTCGAGGACCGTGGTGAGAACACCGGTCGTAGGGCGACGGTCCACTCGGTACCGCTATGGGTGACCGTCTCGGTGGTCGCACTGCCGTTTTGGTAGGCATGGGTGACCCGGTTCTGGTCCAGCAGCAGGCGGCGCGGAATCGGGCGTGTGATTTTCCGTGCCGAGATGGGTCCGCAGGGCTGGTCGTCGATGAGAACGAGCTGCCTTCCGCCATGGCCGCAGAACAGGCCCCAGGACCCGACGTCGAGCTGGACTGGCATGTATCAGATTCCCCCTGCGACCGGAATAGTGGCCCCGGACATGTACGTGTTCTCAGCGGTATGGATGATTGCCGATGCCATCTCGTCCGCGGTTCCCAGGCGTTTCAACGGAATCCCTTCCAGCATCGCTGCGCGTGCCTGCTGCGAGACGTTCGCCATCATGTCAGTGTCTGTCGCGCCGGGCGCGACGACGTTCACGCGGATGTTGCGATCTGCGTATTCCCTGGCCATCGAGCGGGCGAACGCCTCCAGGGCACCCTTGGAGGCGGTGTAGTTGCACTGGCCGGCAACCCCGTATTTCACCGATATCGACGACACCAGCACGATCGAGCCGTCTCGCTGACGCATCATCGGTTCCAGCGCGGCCTTGCAGGCCAGCATCGGTCCGATCGCGTTGACCTGCATCACCTCGCTCAGGTCCTGTTCGCTCATCCTCAACAGCAGCTTGTCCCGCGTGATTCCGGCGGCGACCACGAGCACGTCGAGGCGACCCAGCAAAGCCACCGCTTCTCTCACGCCTGCCGAGATCGACCCGGCGTCGCGAACATCCATTTCGATCCCGACTGTTCCCGTAGGCACCGACCCGCCACCACGATGTGTCCCTGCGGTCCGGTATCCCACCTTGAGGAGCCCTCGCGCGGTAGCTGCGCCGATTCCTCGGCTCGCTCCGATCACAAGTGCCGTTCTTGCTGCCTCAACCACTTGTCCCCCCAACCCTCTATCGGCTATTGTGATTGCCCTTCAAGATTCAGGACTCGTACCCCTGCGTTAGCCAGCGACAGGCGGTGTCCGTACTACTCTCCCCAGAGGACTACAGATGCCTGCCTTGACGCCGCTGATCACCGGGTCCCTCCGCGATCTTCTCCACCACCGAAGTGGCGCGCCTGTTGAGCCGGCCCGTCATGGCCCCGTCCAGGATCCGATCGACAGCCTCGAATGGCCTGAGGAGTCCACGCTCGAGGCTCTCGGTGCAACTATCGCTTCCGTGTGTGGTCTCGGGATCGTCGTTGCGCCCATCCCCACGAGACTGCGCCACCCCGAGATCAGTGGACTCACCATCGTCATTGGGTCGACCGCGCATGTCTATTACGACGCCGGAGTCTCTCCGCTCAACCAGATGCAGACGGTGCTGCACGAATATGCCCACATCCTCCACGGCGATGTCCGGACGAACGCCGATGCGACGCATGCCCGCACGACCTTCGACAGCCCGGTCGAGCAACGGGCCGAGACGACCGGGATGCGGCTGATGGACACCATGCTGCGCAAGCACCGCGGGTCGGACGTCCTTGACTTCATCTCCGGCAACGGTGACGTTGAGCATCGCTCGTGATCTGGCGTGTCCCTCGCACACGTTCCCCCACGTCGAGCCGGTGGCTCTGCCCGCGTGGTACCCGCCGCCCGGGCCCCTGTTTGGCTACCGCTGACGGGGCCAGAGGCTGAGCAGTCCTGCCGATGGCAACGGGGAACCCGTGGGACCGGTACCCGAGTGGAAGATTTTCCACTACGATGGTTCGTGTCGCGGTTCTCGTGGAGCGCCGTGACGAGCCAGTCGTCACCGATCGCGAGAGGGGCCGGGCCTGTGAGCATCGCACAGCGACTCGAGGATCTCTTTGCACAGACTGCCGGACCTCGTGGCCGTCCGGTCACCATGCAGGAGATCATCAGCAGGATGGAGCAGCGCGGCATCTCGACGATGTCGATGAGCTACCTGCAGCAATTGCGTAAGGGTGAGGCACAGAATCCCCGGCTGCAGCACTTGCGGGCACTCGCCGACGCCTTCGGCGTCACGCTGTCGTACTTCGACGACGAACCCTCGAATCTGGACGCCGAGCAGGACCTGACGCCGCAGGAGCGCACGATCGCGCTGCGCGTCCACGGTCTGAGCCCGGATGCTCTGTCCAGCATCGAGGCCATCATCGAGTTCGCTCGCAAGAGCGAACAGCTCGATGATGTGCCGCAGCCGCATGACCAAGGATGAGCCCGGACTCGTGCAGAGCCTGCGAGCAGAAGTCGGGGCGAGAGTCTCTGGCTGGTCTGCCGTCCGAACCTCGTTTCTGAACTTGTCCTCGATCGTGCCGCGCTTCCTTCTCGACTGCCGGGACGGAAACGCCGAGTAGCTCGAGACAGGCCGTTGTCGCGAGCAAGGTGCCGTGTTCGACTTCATCTGCGCAGAAGCAGGAGGCCTACCATGCTCTCGGTCCTCATCGTCGGTGTCGCCGCCGCGACCGTCGTGCTCATATCGTTCGTCCACAAGGGGCGCGGTGACCGATCGAAATTGCTGCGGTACGCCGTCATCACGATGTTCATCGCTGCGGTGCTGCGTGAGCTCGAACCCGTCCAGGGTGTGCCGGTCATCGACCTGCTCAAGCGCCTCACCTTCCTCGTGACCCAGACTTCCTCGATCCTGCTGATGCTCACCTTCCGTCGAAGGTCCGTCACCCTTCGTGCCGCCCGCAAGATCTGGGCCGTGACCGCCGCGATCGGGGTGCTGACGGCGACACTCGTGTGGTTCGTGCCCACGCACGCGGACGGAACCCTCTACACCCACCTCGAGGCTGCTGGGTCGCCGGCCGGCATGGCCTACTACGGCCTGTATGAAGCCACGATGGCCGTCACTGCCCTGGTGGTCGCGGTTGGCTGCTGGTCCGCGCTGGTCAGAACCGGGCAGCCCATCGTTGCCCGGTTGTCTCTGATCATGATCGCCGTCGCGGCGGTGGGCACCATGGTCTACGTCGCACTCGGGTGGTACTCCCTGTCCGGGGGTGCGGCCGACACCTCCGAGCTCAGGGGGCAGGTGTACCTCCTGACATTGGTCCTCCTGCTCGTCGGCCTCGCCATCGGCGGCCTGCGCAAGATCGTCGTCGAGGGGCAGCAGGCCCTGACCATCTACACCGCCACCGACGTCATCGAGCCGCTCTGGCGCGCTGTGGTGACGCTCCACCCTGATGTCGTGCTCCCGAGCGAGGGGTTCAGTAGGCGTGAGCGGATGATCCGGCTCGTGGTGGAGACCCATGACGCGCTCACCCTCATCCGTTCCGACTCCGATCACGCCCTGGATGTCGTCCGCGACCGGTACGGCGACGACCCGAAGCTCACGGCCGGGTTGCTCCTGCACCTCCTGGGCGAGGACGCCGTGCCCAGATCGCCCGGACGTGTGACACGGCTCCTGATGCGCCTGATCAGTGGCACCAAGAACGAGGCCCTGATGTCGTCGATCCGGGATCTGTATGCCATCAGGCGGGCCTGCGGCTCACGAGACCAGTGGTGGAAGCCGGCCCTGGTGACCTGAGGCGTTCACCGTCGGGCCGTGCTGAGCCGGGGACCCCTGCCGATCGGTACACCAGTGGAAATAATTCCACTCATGAGGCATGATCGCAGTATGCACCCGGCGATGCCGCCGTCCTGACCCCGGCGCATCACGGACTCCCCAGCCGCGCACGTGTAAGGAGTGCATCGATGACCGCCCCCCAACCCGAGATCCATGGCCCTGACGAGTTCCAGGGCTTCCACGAGGCCCGGCACGTCCTGTGGTGCCATGAAGCGCGCACCCGCGTGCGCGAGCAGCTCGACCGGACGACCTTCATCCTCGACGAGGGCGTCACGGCGGTCTGTGTCGACAACTTCTCGCGGGCCGACCGGGTCTCTCTTTCGGCGTTCGACAAGAGTGGCCGGCTGGTCGACTCCGACACGCTCTACATCGACGAACCGGAGCAGCGCCTCGACGTCGCGCCCGAGTTCGACCACGACTTCACTGGCTTGGCGGTCCCGCGTGGATCCGAGCTCGCGCGAGTCGTGGCCCGCGAGGATGGCTGGATCATCGACATGTCGGCGCTGCGGAACTACGACCTCCTCGCTGACCGTCGGGCCGCGCAGCGAGCGATGTTCGTGGCGCACCTCAAGGACATGATGACGAACGGTCAAGCCCGAGGCTTCCTGATCGACCTCGGCGACGCCGACGCGGCGTGAAGGGCCACGACCTCGATTCCCGGCCAGCGCAGCAGGCCCCGCCCGACTCGGGCGGGGCCTTTTTGTGTCTGAGGCGCCCGCGAGCCTGCGCAGTCCCCGCGGGGGATCAGCGCAGCTGATCCGGGTACCGGGCCGAAGCGTGCCCGCCGCGCCCAGCTCTGGAAGTCGTGGATCGCGGGGTGCTCTGCGCAGAAGCGTGCGGTGGACCGGCTGGCGCCGGTCCCGGGTGGCGTCATGTGGTGAACAGGGCCGCGCCCACTGGCCGGCACGCCGTGCCACGGCCTGCCAGAGGGTCTGAGCCCACGAAGAACAGCGAGCCGCGTCAGGGGCGCATGGCGGCTGCGGGCCCTCGAGTACGCCCGCCGGCCCATCAGTGTCAGGCCCCATCGGCGAGGACCGAGGTCCGCCCACCACGAGGCCCGCCCGGGCCGCCTGTTTTGTTGACGCAGCCATCGGTTCCACCTGACCGGGATCGGCGGCGCCCTACGGCCCGAGGGCTCCGACTCCGTCACGGCTGCCTGGTGAACCGGATCCGCATCCCTGTGCCCTACCTCTATCACCAGTGCGAGCGAGCATTCGACTCATGTATCAGTGACCTACTGGAGTCGAACCGAGCCTTGATAGAATGAGCGAGTGGGCATCATTCAGTGCACTTGTTGATAGACGTTTGATAGACCACAGATCCACCGACCGAAGGAACGTCCACCATGGCCACCTACTCCGTCTCCGCCACTCAGCTCACCGAGGGCAGCAGCGTCTTCATCCGCGGCAAGCTCGCCTTCGCCCGGCTCACCCGCCTCATCGAGGGAGCGGAGCTCGAGGCAAGTGACCTGCGCAGAGTGAAGAACGGCATGAACCCGGTCGAGAAGCCGCATACGACCGTGACCATCACCGAGGCTGAGGTCCAGCTCGCCAACCCGGGTGCCCCGACCCTTGAAGAGCGTTTCGTCGCCGAGCGCTGCTACACATCGAGGAAGAACCCCGACAGCGGGATGAACTACGCGATCGACTCCAAGGGCACCGGCCTGCCGACGATCGTGATCCCCTCCGACAAGGGCGACGGCACCTACGACCAGGACCACTCCGGTCAGGAGCTCGCGCAGGGCCTCGACGTCACGCTCGTGCTGCGCGTGTACAAGCCGCGAAACTTCAACAACCGCGGCCTGGCTCTGGACCAGGTGATCGTCCACGAGAAGCCGCGGTACTACAACGTCGGCGTCGACGTGAACGAGCTCCGTGCGCGCGGAATCGTGCTGAACACTCCGCTCTCTCCGGTCCAGGCCTCCGAGGCCCAGCCCACCGGTGACGCGCAGGGCGCCTCGAACGGTACGGAGGTCGAGGATGGCCTGTCCTTCCCGACCCCGCAGCCGGCGGCCGCGCCAACCTCCGATCCTTGGCAGGTCCCGGACCAGCCGTCAGCCGTGGCGGCAGCCCCGGCTCCCGCTACGGAGGAGACGCTCCAGGAGAAGCTCGCGCGTCTTGAGGCCGAAAACGCCTCGCTCAAGGACACCGGCTCCGCCGTCGGCGCTGCCGCGGGTCCCTGGAACAACCCGGGCCAGGCTCCGCAGGCCGGGATCACCTACGAGGGCTGATCCTCGCTGACCACCGATGAGACCCCCGTACTGGCATCCGCGCAGTACGGGGGTCTCGTCTTTACTTCTCCTCAGCCCGGCCGACCGAAAGCGTGCACGAGCGATGATGCCAGCCGACCCCTACGCCTGGTTCCCGCAGTTCTACGCCAACCCCGCGATCCGCGCTCTCGCGGACGCATCCCGGTGGACCATCTCCGGCCAGATCGGAGACGACGATCCCGAGGGTCACGACAAACCGCCGACGCACAAGGCACCGATCGACATCCGGCACCTGCTCGACTTCGGCCGGCTCCGAGGCGCGTGGGCCAAAGACCAGTCCTGCCTGGTCACTCTGGGCGAGCTCACGCGGGCAATCCCCGATGCGGCGAACAATGCGTTCTATCTGCAGGCCCAGACCGACGGGCTGCTCGTCCTGGACATCGAGCCAGACTGCCCGCCAGAGGTCGCTACCGACCTGCTCCGGTTGCCCGGCACGCTCTACTCGGAGCTGTCCATGTCCGGCAAGGGGTTCCATCTCCTCGCCGCGCTCCCGGAGAACTTCCACGACTTCCCGAACGCAGCGACCAAGCGCGTGCTACGCGAGGAGCACGGCTGGTACGAGCTGCTCCTGGACCACTGGGCGACCTTCACGCGTCACTCAGTGCCCGAGCGAATCATTGCTCACGCCAACTCGGCGACCGAGAGCGCAGCATTCGCCTCGTACGAGGACCTCTATGCCGAGCTGGCACTGAAGGCCCGCGAGTCCGCGGCCGGTTCGGCATCGGACATCGACACAGACGAGGCGATGCCCGAGATCCCGTACGCCCAGGAGATCGTCGAGCAGACCCTGGCCACCGCGCGTCATCAGCTTCGCGCTCCCGAGGACTTCGACCACGATCTCTCGCGCTGGGAGTTCTCCGTCCTCGCCTCGCTCCACGGGTGGATGAGGACACAGCTGCGGGCCTACAACGCCCTCGGCATCGAGTACTCCGTCGGTGACGTCGCCTGGCTGCTCTACCGCGCGGCGGTGGAGATCATCCCCCCGCGCCCCAAGCACAGTCAGCGCCGTAACGGACGGCCCTTCCTCTTGGACCGCGCCGCGGCGCTGGTGGCCGATCGCGAAGCCTCCGCGCAGTCGAGTTCCTGACTCTTTGCGTCGACTGTGCTTGGCCCTGTGGCGCGCCTGCTCGTCCGGCACTGGTTCGCGCGTCGGCCCAGCAGCGGCGAGCACCGGTGGAGCAGGGCCTGTATCGCGCGCAGCGCGATCGGGTGGCGGTGGGCGGCTGGCGCCTTCCGCCAGCGGCCGAGGTCTCGGTTCACACCTCGGCGCTCTCCTTACCGCACCAGACGGCGTCGTCGGCCTCGGGGTCCGCGCTGCTGGCGCCCTCCTCGCCGGGTGTGCAGGCGTGTTCGTGGCGCGGCAGCTGACCTGCGTCGACCCGCACCCCCGGGTCGACGCTCCTCCGGTGCCTGAGCCCGGGTGTTCATGGGTGTCCACGACAACGCCATCAACTCGACCGGTATCTCGGGCCCTCACACCCGCGCAGATCCGCGTGCTGCCACAGCCCGGACAGCGGTCTCCTCCCATCCCGCTCATCACAGAAGGAACGTCATCGATCATGAAGTTCAGCGACACTCTCACCGAGATCGTCAAGCAGGACCTGGAGGTGGGCATTGTCCCCGCCCTCATGGGCGAGTCCGGCATCGGCAAGTCGTCCTTCGTCGACGACCTCGCCTACTCCATGGGCACCAGAGCCTTCGTGCTGCCGGTCAACCAGCTCGCCGAAAAGGCCGACCTGACCGGTGCGCGCCTGGTGCCGACCGCGGACGGGAAGTCCTACACGCAGCTCTTCTACCCGCACCACGTCATCCAGGACGCCATCGACTACGCGCTGGCGAACCCGCGCGAGTGGCCGATCCTCTTCCTCGACGAGATCAACCGCACCTCCACTGACGTCACCTCTGGTGCCCTGACTTTGGTGACCCTGCGCAAGATGGGGCACGTCGAGCTGCCGCAGAACGTCCGCCTGATGGTCGCCGGCAACGACAAGGGCAACGTGACCACGCTCGACGAGGCCAGCCTTTCGCGTTTCGCGATCTACCACGTGGAGCCCGACGCACCGACGCTGATCCGGATCCTCGGTGACGCCATCAACCCCTGGGTCAAGAAGGTTCTCACGCAGTTCCCGGCCCTGGTTTTTCAGAAGTCCACGCTGAGCGCCATCGTGGCCGACGGCAGCGACGACGAGGACGATGACACGGTCACCATGGCCGAGCTGTTCGACTCCGGCGAGGAGATGAACCAGATCACCACGCCACGCACCATCGAGAACCTGTCGAAGTGGCTGAACAAGGTCGATCAGCAGCAGCTTGCTCGGTATCTCTCGACCCCGACCCAGACCCAGGGGCGAGAGGACACGGAACTGCACGAGATCGTCGAGGCCAAGGTCGGCAACACCCTCTTCGCCACTCAGGTCATTGCGGCGATCGCGGAGGACCTCGCCTCGGGTGCCGGCAGTGCCCAGACCTCCCGGGTCAACGTGCCCACGCCTAACTGCTACGCAGGGCTCAAGGCGGCCACCACGGTCACCGACCTGGCCGACCAGATCGGTCTGCTCACCGACAACGAGAAGTCCGGCTCCCTGCTGTACGCCCTCAAGGAGAACGACGACAACACGCGCCTCATCGAGCAGCTCGCGCAGGGGATGAACCAGATCGAGGCGGAGCACATCCGAACCCTCTTGGAGATGGTCACCGGTCAGCACGTCAACCGTCAGAACCTCGAGGCCTTCATCGACAGCGACACGGCGATCGCCAACAGTGTCAAGCCTGCTCTGTCGGCCTTCCTGTGACGGGAGGCGGACCGCTGGCCCGCCGCGGCAACGACCTCACGACCGTTGGAGAAACGGAGTAGAGCATGACGATCACCGTCACGAACCAGAAGCCCGCTGTGCTCGACCCGCTGCACCTCATCCCGTGCACGGGACCCTACGACCCGATGACCGCGGTGCAGGCGACGCTCGTCGATCCGTTGCTGCGGCCGCTGAACTCCGCGTCGCCGGTGAGCATCACGAACACGCAGGGCACCGACCTCACCGGCGACATCCTGCCGCTCGTCCTCGACTGCCTCGGCGAGACCGTGCAACCGCCGAGCGAGCAGGCTGTCAAGGAACTGCTCGGGCAGACCCTGGTCAACTTCGATCAGAACACCTCCCTGCCGGTGCGGGAGATGTTCGCCGCCCAGGCAGGGCACAGGAACAAGCTGCCCGCACCAGGGCCCACCGTGCTCTACACGGCCCAGGACGACGTCATCCCAGCGGCCAAGGGGCTGCTGGGAGGCGCGAACGACGACAGCCTGTTCTTCGCGTCCCTGGCCTACGCCTACCACCCCGACACGCTGGGATTCTGGTTCCAGTCCAGCGGCGCCTTCAACGACTTCAAGGCCTGGCTCGTCCAGCAGACCTCGGTGATGGCCTCGTCGCTGCCCCCCGATACCCGCAAGCTCCTCGGCGACTTCGTGAAGCTGTCGCTCAACGGGCTCACCGAGTCGCTCCTGCTGCGCAAGAGTGACGCCGACGAGAACGACGAGCACTCGTTCGCACGCGTCCTGATCCACATGCTCATGCTCTATGTGGATCAGGAACGCCAGCAGGCGTCGCACCACGGCACAGGCGTGACCACGGGCATCCTGCCGTTCACCGCGGGGGAGCTGTTCTGCCCGCTGACGCTGGTCTTGGTCAACGTTGAGGCTCACGCCCGTGCCGTGCACGGCAAGGTCACGACCGAGTGGAAGCTCATCAACCAGTCGCTGGCCTCACCGGTCAAGGTGGTGTCGAACCGGACGCTGTCCAAGCTCACCGCGCTGCCCCGTGTGGCGGCGCGAGCCGCCATGCAGGCGGTCAGGAACCGACCCGGCATTCCGAGCGGCCGCTCGGCACGGGTGAAGTTCCGCAAGCAGCCACCGAGCAAGCTCGATCTCTTCAAGGACCTGACCAGGGTCCTGAGGCGGATGGGGACCGTCAACCACTCGCAGAACATCTTCCGCAGCTCGCGCACCAGCTTCGCCAAGGCGAACCGGCGCAACCCGGACGACTTCAACAAACCGGGCCGCGTCACGTCAACGCACTACATGCCCGACCTGCACGTCTTCGTCGATACCTCCGGGTCGATCAGCGAGAAGAACTACCAGGAGGCGGTCATGATGCTCATCCAGGTCGCCAAGAAGCTCAACGTCAACCTGTACTTCAACTCCTTCAGTCACATCCTGTCCCAGGAGGTCATGCTGAAGGTCCAGAACAGGTCGGTGAGCCAGATCTGGAAGGAGTTCCGCCGAGTCCCCAAGGTCTCCGGCGGAACCCAGTTCCGTCAGGTCTGGGACTACATCAATGCCAGCCCTGATCGCCGTCGTCGGCTCTCGCTGATGATCACCGATTTCGAGTGGTACCCGCCGTCGGCCCGTGTGGACCACCCGATCAACCTGTACTACGCGCCGTGTTCGGCGATGGACTGGAACGACATGGTCCAGTCCGCCCAGCGGTACGCGCACGGCATGCGCCATATCGACCCGAGCATCAGACAGAAGCTCCTGGGCATGGTCATCTGAGCTCGGCCGGCTCCGTCGCAACGACGAGCGTGCCGGAGAGGGAGCGGACCAGGTTCGCCGTTTCGACGTGGTCGCGGCTCCCACCCGATCTTCTTCTGCTCACCGAGGCCGTAGGGAGCTTGACCTCCAGACGGGGATGGCAAGGAGTGGGGCGCCGGAGGCCGACAGCCCCACATGGGGATGTCGCACCAGCGCCGGTAGGAGCACTGAGCAGAAGACAACGCCCGGACGGGTCCGTTCGCAGAGTCAAGTCAGACGGCGGACCGGTCCGGGCCTCTTGCATTCCATCCGAACAGCCAGAGCCACATGTCTGCCCTTTGGTGCTGGCTGCTCTGACCAGGAAGGACCAGCTCCATGTTCGAGGTCCTCACGCTCCTGCGTGATCTCAACGCCATCCGCCCGATCCAGTGGGACATCGCCGAGTCCGATTCCGGGCGGGAGCACCTGGTCGTCCGGATCCCGATCGATACCGACGACCGCAAGGTCATCACCGACCTGCGTGCGCTCCTCGGCGTCGACGGCGACTCAAGCACACACATTCCCCACGACGGGTAGCCCGCACCCAAAGTTCTCGAGAAGGAGGATGACGGCCATGGTCAGATCACCTCGCGACGCAGAGCGAGAGACCGTCACAGCGGCTGAACGACTCATCCTGGACCTGATGCGTGAGATCCGCCAAAGCATCTGGGAATTCGGAGCACCGATCCCGTACCGCTACGACCTCTCGCCTCGTATCCAACGGGCCACCGGCCGGATCGACACCCTCGAAGGTGCGATCGGTTTGCTCACGAGGCGCCCGTTCGGGGAAGCCAGGCTGGCCGCTATCGGTGCGGTCGCCGAGACTGCCACCGACACGGAACGAGCCGATATCGCACGGTGGCTCGACACGCAGAACCCGAGAAATCTGCTCGCCGAGCTCCAGCCTTGGCATCTTCAGACCCAGACCGACGACGAGGATGCCGACCTGTCCCGGCTCCGTCGGCGGCTCGGCTACCTGGGCGATCCCAGTGAGCGCGAGCCCGACCTGACGATCGAGGCGGGCCAGGTGCCCGTCATCGCCGAGGACGAGCGTCGGTGCGCCGAGCGCGCCTTGATGGACGCCTTCGGGGCGGCCCGCCGCGAGAGCGCGTCGGCTGCCAGGTATATGAGTGTGGCCGCGGACGGTCTGATCTGGGTCGACCATCACCTCGACGAGATCGACTTCCGCGACCACACGAGCGAGACCCGCGACGCCTACACGTCTCTGCGGCTGCTCTACGGCGACCAGTTCACCGTGACCGGGAACAAGGTCGCCCGATAGCCGCGGAATGACGAGACCCGGGCCCAGTGCGTCATGCACCGCCGCACGGGCCCGCATCAACGACACCTTGCAGGCAGCGCCCGCCACACAGATCTCACCACAGCCCACCCAACTGCCCAGCCATGCCCAGAGAGGAGCCCCCGCGATGGGACTCGCCAACTTCACACCGGATGTTTCCGACGACGACGCGACCAACGGTGCCGGCTCGTCGTCAGGTGGTCTCCCGACAAGGCTCCCGCCCGCAGGGCCGCCTTCGGGCGGCAACAGCATCGGCGATGCTGTCGAAGAGATGCTCGTGAACTACAACGAGCGCTTCAAGAATGCCGACCCGACCCGGTTCCGCGACACGCTCATCGAGCAGACGCTGGCCGTCCTCATCGGCAAGACCAAGAGCAACGCGCTGCTCATCGGTGCCGCAGGCGTCGGCAAGACAAAGATCGTCGAGGACATCGCCCGCCGCATCGAACTGGGCGACACGCTGATCCCGGACCAGCTCAAGGGCCACACGGTCTTCGAGCTGCCGATCTCCGACCTCGTCGCGGGGTCCGGCATCGTCGGCACCCTGGAGGCGAAGGTCAAAGACGTCGTCGAGTACGCACGGAACCCCAGGAACAAGGTCGTCCTGTTCATGGACGAGATCCACCTCCTGGTCTCCGGCCGCGACCCGAGCTACTCGAAGATCGCACAGATCCTCAAGCCTGCCCTCGCCCGCGGTGACCTACGCGTCGTCGGTGCGACCACGAGTCAGGAATCGCGCGATCTCGACAACGACCCGGCCTTCAGCCGCCGCTTCTCCCGACTGGTCGTCGACGAGCTCACCGCGACCCAGACCCTCGAGGTGCTCGGTACCGTACGTGCCGGTCTGGTAGCGCACTACCAGCACCAGATCACCGTGGACGACAACGTCCTCAAGGAGGTCGTCCGTATCGCCGACCAGAACTCACGAGCCGGGTCCCACCGACCTGACAACGCCATCACGCTGCTCGACCGGGCGATGGCCGATCGTGTGCTGGAGCAGAAGCGCATCACCACCCAAGCGCAGGCCGCCGGTCCGAACCCTGTCGCTCAGGTACTGCAAGCCACCCCGAACGTCCCGCTCACCGAGACCAGGGTTCTCGCAGTCGCCAGGCGTCTGCTCACCGGCAACGCCGTCAAGCACACGTTCGACGTGCAGGAGCTAGAGGCCAGCCTCAAGCAGAGCATCCAGGGGCAGGACCAGGTCCTGGACCAGCTCGTCGACCGGCTCGCGCGCGAGGAGCTGAACCTCTTCCCGCGCACCACCCCGATCGCGTGGATGTTCGCGGGTGCCTCCGGCGTCGGAAAGACCCAGACGGCGAAGTTGGTCGCCCGTCACACCACCGACCAAGACCCGATCATCCTCAACATGACGGAGTACAACTCGCCGGCCGCCATGGCCCGCATCATCGGGTCGCCGGCCGGATACGTCGGCTACGACTCCAACGCCGAGCTCCCGTTCGACACCCTGGAGTCCAACCCGCACCGCCTGATCCTCCTGGACGAGTTCGAGAAGTGCGACAGCTCCGTGCAGCGCCTGTTCCTGTCCGCACTCGACGAGGGCTCGATCAAGACCAGCCGAGGCCGGGCCATCGACTTCTCCAAGGCGATCATCGTGGCCACCACCAACGCAGCACGCGAGTCCCTCAGCGGTAAGACCGTCGGGTTCGGTTCCGAACCCACGACGATCTCGCACCAGAGCCTCGTCAAGACGCTGGCGGATCACTTCGACGCTGAGCTGCTGGGCCGGTTCTCTCTCGTCCTCGGGTTCAACCCGATCAGCGAAGGGACCTACCGGGAGATCGTCGCGGCGGACTACGCCGCCGAGCGGGAGCGGATCATTCAGGTCAGCCCGCGCCTCGCCAGCGACCTACCCGCGAAGATGCCCGACGACGAGCTGCATGCCCTTGCCGAGACGACCTACGTCGACTCCCAGGGCGCGCGACCTGCCCGCAAGGCCGTGCGCACCTGGATCGAGGACCGGCTGCTCACGGCCCAGGCCGTCAGCATGCCCTCGCCCGCGTCGGACGACTGATCGAGCACCAGCCGGGCATCGTGCTGAGCGTCCCTTCTCCGACACACCGGGGGAGGTGCGCTCTGGGTGTGCCCGCCACCTCATCGACGTGGCTGATGCGTCCGCTGGACGAGGTGGTGCTGGAGCGCATCGCGTCCCGGGAGCTGACCGAGCTGCCGTCAACACCGCGTAACCGTTACGCACCCCGAGAGCGGAGAGAAGAAGATGTCGAAGCACCATGTGCGTCCCGAGGACGCTCTCACGCTGGACCTGCTGCCCAAGCACGGGTATCTGGTGGTGTACGCGACTGCCGAGGTCTGGACCAACGAAGCCATCGAGTTCGGCAGCGCCGACCGGTCCGGGTGGGTCTCCAAACTGGACCAGCCGGACGAGCCCGTGCAGGCGCGTAACGACGTGGAGCCCTTGTTCATGGCGTACCTGCCGCTGAACGAGGACGAACGCGGGGAACTGGCAGACGTCCTGGCCTTGCTCGGTCCGGTGCACAGCGATCACGGCCCCACGATCTATGCGACCGGCACCAAGACGTACGACATGACCACGGACGAGGTCTGGCGGTACGCGGTTCACGCCCATGTCAAGCGTTTCAGCACCGTCACGATGCAGTGGTCCGAGGCGCCGGCACTGCTGCTGATGTAGGGCAGCTCGGCGCCCCGCGTCGCACGGGACGTAGGACACCCGTGCCTGCCATGGCTGCTCAGCACCAACAGCCGACTACGAAGCTCGCCGCCGCCTGAACAACCTCGCCGTCCGCGCCCGGAGCGCGGACGAGCTGCACGATATGGGCATCATGCTCGGGCTGAACGAGGTCGATCCAGACGGATCCCTCGTCGCGGCCTCCCCTGGGCACCTGAGGCCGACGGTCCCTGCCGGCGCTCACCCCAGGAGAGAAGCGCCGCTGATGAACGACCACGTGCCTGGGTAGCGCGTGGTGTCCGGGGTGTGGCTGCGCCACAGACCCCGGACTCAGGGGCCTCACGGCCCCTGACGGGTTGGGTTGAGAGGAACACGGACGGGGCTCGTCGGCTGACGAGAGCCCCGTCCGTGTTCGCACCTGCACCCATGACCTGGATATGCGACCGCGGCCGATGCTCGCCGTGCAGCGGTCGATCGACCATCCGGCTCTGGTCAGAACGGCTGTGCCGACCGACTTCCTCTTCTCTCGATCCCACCCCACGACCCGGCTGACGAAAGACGACATCATGCCTATCCTGCTCGATGACATCGACCTCTCGACGGCCGCCGTCACCCACAAGGCCGCCGACCCGAAGTTCTTCTCCTCGAAGCTGACCGGGTCCGGCAAGAAGACCGGCCTGCTCAACGAGAGCCTGCTGCCGATCAACACCGCGACGAACACGGCCTACGCCCTGGGCAACGACATCGAGGTCAAGCAGAGCTCGACGCAGCACGACATCACGACGTCGTCCGTCCCGCTCGCGCCGATCACCCGCCGCGCCCTGAACGCCGGCGGTTCGTTCACGCTCCTGGCTCCGCACGTCGACGACCGCTTCGTCGTGGACACCACCACCAGCCGGCACGACGACTGGGACGTCTTGCTCGACATGACCCCGCAGGCGCTCATGCTCTACGAGGACAAGTCGGGAGACAGGCCCACGCGTGACCTCGTCATCCAGTACCGGATGGAGCTGTACTTCTTCAAGAAGGGCCTCCCCGAGCCGGAGCGCACGACCTTGGTCTCGCCCACGGCCGGCTACGGCAACCACGACGCCGCGGTGCTCCTGCAGTGGGACACCAGCCCGCTGGAGAACGCCCGCGAGTTCGTCGAAGAGATGCTGGCTCGCGCCGGGCTGACCGGGTCCAACCTCGACGACCTCGACGAGTGGCTGCGTGAGTACCCGATCTACGAGCGCATCACGCGCCTGGCCGAGATCTGGGACTGCGAGGCGATCGCCGACGAGGTCTGCCGGTACATCGCCGACATGCCCACCAGCCCGACCCAGGAGCAGCTGAACATGCTCGCCGTCCAGCTGCGCTACCTGGAGAACTACAACGTCCCGCTCGAGGCCTACCGCTCGATCCACCGGACGCTCGAGCAGACCTTCTCCGACCAGGTCGCCGCGACGCTCTCGAAGCAGAACCTCAGCCTGCTGATGAACCACACGCTCGGCCATCTCGAGCAGATGAAGCCCCAGCTGACCGTTCCCGCGGCTCCGGTCTCGCCCCCGGCGCTGCCAGCGCACCTGTCCAAGCAGCAGCTCGACGCCCTGACCACGCACGAGCCGCTGGTCATGACCCAGGCCGGTGCCGGGACGGGCAAGTCCACCGTGATCCTCGAGCGCATCAAGTACCTCGAGGCCTGCGGGGTCCCCGCCGGCGACATCACGGTGCTGTCGTTCACCAACGCCGCGGCCGACAACATCACGGAGAAGAACCCGAACGTCGGCTCGATGACCATCGCCCGGAAGATCATCGACATCTATGCGCTCAATCACCCGACCCACAAGGTCTCCGCGATCGACACGATCATCAACTCGATCGACATCTTCTACCCGAACAACCAGCTCGCAGCACAGTTCCGCACCCGCCTGCTGGAGGTCGACCAGAACAAGACTGGTGCGTTCACGGCGCTGAACACCTTCGTCGAGATCCACTTCGACGCGGTGATCGCGCTGCTCGACCGCATCCAGCAGACCTCGCTGGAGCTGCAGATCATCATCTGCTACCAGCGGATCGACGACATGGCCGAACCGGCGCACGTCCAGTCGAAATTTCTCATCATCGACGAGGTCCAGGACAACTCGGTCTTCGAGTTCATCTACCTGCTGAAGTACATCACCAAGCACGCGCAGAGCCTGTTCATCGTCGGTGACGCCTCGCAGACCCTGTACGAGTTCCGCTCGGCGAACCCGAGGGCGCTCAACACGCTGGAGGGCTCGGGAGTTTTCGCGACCTTCAGGCTCACGACGAACTACCGGAGCAACCAGGAGATCCTGGACTTCGCCAACGTCGTGCTCGGCGGGCTGGAGACCAACGCGTTCGCCAACATCCAGCTGCAGGCCAACTCGCTCGTGGTTCCCACGGCGGACTCGTTCCGGCAGAAGATCACGCTGGACCACCACAACGTCACCAGGCTCAGGGACTTCGTCAACCAGGACCTGCAGCCGCTCGTGCGCAACGTCGTCGTGCCCCGGTACGTGGACGAGTGCCTCGACCGGGGCGAGCAGGTCGCCTTCCTGGCCTACTCGCGCCGTGAGGTGGCAGTGATCCAGGAGGCGCTCGAGAAGAAGTACCCGAGCCGGCACGTGGCCTCTCTCGTCAGCGAGCGGGTCTACTCCACGGACATCTTCTCGAAGTACATCAAGCTCTACTGGAACGACGTCCTGCAGGTCTTGCCGGGCAACGCCGCGTTCGTGGTCTCTCAGGGGATCAAGGACAACATGGACAAGCTGACGAAGAATGCAGGCAGTCCGAACGTCGAGAAAGCGATCCTGCGCGCCATCTCCGAATGGTGGATCGAGAACAGCGCGACCATCAACGGGTGGGTCGCGCTCTGCAACCAGGGCGCCCTGCCGCATGAGACGTTCTTCGACCGGCTCCGCGACAACCTTCTGTCCTTCGAGATCCAGCGCACCCAGAAGAAGCTGAACATCAACAAGCAGAAGAACCAGGAGCGCAAGCGGAAGAACCTCGAGACCAAGGCCGACCTCGTCGTCTCGACGATCCACGGAGCCAAGGGCCTCGAGTTCGACAACGTCGTCGTCCTCTACAAGGAAGACACGACCATGAGCCAGGACACCAAGCGGATGTTCTACGTGGCGTTCACCCGCGCGATGAACAGCCAGTACGTCCTGTCCTACGGAACGGCGAAGACCCCGCCGATCCAGAGCAGCTACGAGCGAATCGTCAACGCCCTCACCGAGCGCGACAAGAGGAACACGCTGCGGGCGCAAGGCATCGACCCGGACCTCCTCGACGACAACAACGACGACGCAGCCGGGACTGGTGCCGTCGATGACGGTGCCGTGGTCGGCCAGGCCGACTGATCGACCGCCACCACCCCACGGACGCGGGCGCCCGCTCGCACCACGAAACGGAGCGCCCGCGTCCGCGTCGGCCGGTCCATGAACCGAGACCGTGCAGGTTCCAGCTGTACAGCGACCGCCTGCAGTGTGCGCCGGGCGGGCTGTGGCGGCCACCAGGCCGCAACCATTCGGCATGCAAGAACCCGGAGGGAGTGAATGAGGAATGCCTGAGATCGTCGTCATGACTCCCCGCTGGGAAAAGGGCGAGGAAATCGGTTGGCAGTGCGCAACCGTCGTCAAGCGCATCACAGGTGACGCGTACGTCGTGAGATTTGACGACGGGCACGAAGCTGGCGCTTTCCAGAGCCGAATGCTCTGCGGTCCTGCCGAAGGAAAGGCCATCGTGGACATGCCCGTGACGGCGTGATCCACCGTCGTAACGCAGTCGGGCCACGCGGCGAGTGGTATTCCCTGCCCGAAGAGGTTTTAGAGCGACGGAGAGTGAATGATGGCGACGGTTATCGGGAAGATTCGCAAGGAGCGCGGCGTGGCTGGACAGTTCGCCTACCGCGTCACTTTCCAGTACGGAGAAGACCTGCCGTTTCCCGTCTGCGCCTGCCAAAAGGGCCGCTGTCGACATGCCATGACATTCATCGGGAACGAGTTCAGCGAATCGGTCTATGCGACTCTGCCCGGGACGGGCGTGGACGGCAACCCGATCCAGGTCCGCGTGATCGATCCTGAGCGGTTCGGCCCCCGCCTGACGCCGTCGTGGGTCCGCGCTTACATCGCTGGACTCGGTGAGCCTGTCGCCTGAACGGTGACCACGAACCACCAGGTGCGGCCTCGAAGGGAGCGAACCATGACCACCATCGGAACACGGGCCGACTCCGCCGAGCTCGACCGAAGCTCCCGGACGACCTATGACCTCATCGTCTGTCGCGACGACCGAGTCGTCTTCCACGACCACTACGCGACGCGCGTGCAGCGCCTGAGCGTGTGCGTCGGGATCCTCACCGTTTCCGACATTCTCGCCGGTACGATCACCTCCGAGCGCGCTGCCCACATCCACGAGCTCCATCGGGCGCACGTCGCACAGTGGCCGGCCGATCCCGACGTGGTCGTCAACGCCATCGCGACGCTCTGCCGCGCATGGGGCGTGCAGCTGTACGTGAGCACCACCGAGAAGAGGAGCGCCGCTCCCCGGGTGCTTTACTCGGTCGTCACCGAGTACGGCCGAGGCCAGGTCGTCGCCGAGCACTTCCCCGACCGGGTGGCCCGCACCGCCAGCCTCGTCGAGCGTGCCGAGCAGTTCTTCGGTGCAACTGGGGTAATCCCCAGCAGCGTGCTCTGCGACGAGCAGAGACTGGCCGCGCTCGTCGCGACATTCCTCATGCCGGCCACCGTCACCCTCACGGAGTCCGCGCTCGACGAGCGCGATGGCGCCTACCGACCGGCCAGCGGTTCGCTGCCGATCTGCTGAGCGCCTGGACCCGGGAGCCGTACCACCACTTACACCCCACGATCCAGCGAAAGCGAGACCTCGTCCATGCCCGCATCCACGATCGTCGCCTCCGGCGGTGCTTTTCGTCTCTACGACGACTCCGTGCAGACCTTCGACGACCTGCCCGTGGCCACCTACACGATCGCGTTCTCGCAGATGAGCGGCTACAGCCTGCACGAGGCCGAGCCACTGGCCCCCGGCGAGGAGACCATCTACGGCAACCATGCCTCCCGCGTACGGCGGATCGTCACCGGCTACCGGGCGATGGACAGGTCTCTTGGGGTCATCCTCTCTGGAGACAAGGGCATGGGCAAGAGCCTCATGATTCGCATGCTCGCCGAGCAGATGCGCGAGCTGCACCGGCTGCCGACGGTCCTCGTGCAGCACTCCACGCCGGGACTCGCATCGTTCCTCGATGAGCTCGGCGAGTCCGTCGTCGTCTTCGACGAGTTCGAGAAGGTGTTCGCCAGCGAAGGCGACGCTGAGGCGCAGAACCAGTTCCTGAGCCTGTTCGACGGGCTGAGCGTGACCAAGCGCCTCTACGTCCTCTCGGTCAACGAGCTGAGCCGCGTCAACGACTACATGCTCAACCGTCCTGGCCGGTTCCACTACCACATGCGGTTCGCCTACCCGGAGCCTGAGACGGTCGCCACCTACCTGCGCAACCATGTCCCCGGGATCTCCGACGCACAGGTGGACGAAGTAGTCGACTTTGCCCGAAAGTACGACCTGAACTTCGACCACCTCCGGGCCGTTGCCTTCGAGCTGCGCCTGGGGGAGCCGTTTGCCGAGGTGCTCGGCGACCTCAACATCAAGCGCACGGAGCGCATCGGTTCCTACGTCGAGGCCCACGTCACGTGGGACGACGGCGACACCGCCGTCCTCACCGGTCCGGTCGACCTGTTCGACCGCGACAGCACGCAGTCGATCACCGACTGGGACCTCCGTGCAGGCCTGCGTTTCCGCATGCGCGACGCCGTGCCGACCAAGCACGGCTACCTCCTCTCGACCGGCGCCTTCGAGCCCGTCGACACCCGTGACGACGAAGACAAGGCCGAGGACGACGAGCGGCCGACAGCCGTCTCCGTCGTCCTGCGCCGCCCCCAGAAGCGCTCGATCGACTTCTGATATGTAGGGCGGTCCTGTCAAGGGCAGGTTGGAACCGTCGGCCGGGCTGGGTGCCTGGTCGGCGGTTCCTTCCTTGTTCCTGGGCCGGTGCCCGCGAAGTGGGTGGCGTGTCTGTTCGACGCGGTGTCGAGTCTGATATGCGCGGGTTGGTTCCGCATGACGGTGGTGTTCGGCGGGGACGGTGGGCACGTGTCTGAGGTCGGGCGTGCCGGCCTTGGTCGGGTCGGTGCTCACAGAAGTGTCGTGGGTCGTCCCGTCACGCTGCTGGCACTCGCGGGTAGGGGTCCAGGGTTTGTCAGCCGTCGAGTGTGGCCAGTGACCAGCACCAGGCGGCGAGTTCTCGGGCGATCGCGGTGTTTGCGACGGTGGTGCGCTTGCCGCGTGTGGTGAAGTGGGTCCAGCGCTTGTGCAGGCGCAGGTTGCCGGCGTGGCCGCGGGCTCGGGCGGCGGGGGTCGCGGCGTCGAACCTGGCTTGCAGGGTGGTTCCGATGCGGTAGGAGGGGCGGTGCTTCCAGGCTGCCTCGATCAGCAGGAGACGGGCGTGGGGGTTGCCGGTCTTGGTGATCGGTCCCAGTGTGCGGGACTGTCCCGAGGAGTGCTCCATCGGAGTCAGGCCGAGGTAGGCGCCGATGGAGGTCCCGGTGAAGCGGTCCCAGTCGCCGATTTCGGCGGCCAGGCTCATGGCTGTGAGGGTGCCGATGCCGCGCAGGCAGCCCAGCGCCGTCACCGTCGCAGCGAACTGGTCGTCACTTGCGAGGGTCATGATCTTGGCGGCGAGGGCTTTCTTGCGCGACTCGGCCAGGAGCACGCCTTGGTGGGCGTCCTCGAACGCGTCCTGCGCGGCAGGTTGCGGCAGACGGACCTGGGCGAGCCACGCGTGGTGGGCTGATCCCCATGTGGTGGGTCCGGAGAAGAGCATGCCGTGGCGCAGCAACAGCTTGCTGGTCCGGTGCCGGGCCGACATCAGGTCGTGGCGGACGTCCTCGTGGGCGCGGGTCAGGTCACGGGCTGCTTCCTGGGACAGGGTCGGGATGCGTACGGCGACGAGGTCGCCGGCTGCCAGGCGACGGGCGAGCAGGGCCGCGTCACGCTTGTCGGTCTTGACCCGGTCCCCGGCGGCGCGGGCGATCTTGGAAGGCGCGGCGACTACGCACCGGATGTCGACCGTCTGAAGCGCACGGGCCAGGCCGTAGCCGGTCGGGCCGGCCTCGTAGGTCACCGCGGCGGTGCCGGCCAGGCTGGTGAGCCAGCCCTGGACGGACTCGTCGTGCGAGGTCAGGCGAGCGGTGCGTAGCTCGCCGGTGGACAGGTCCAGCGCGCACGCGCTGATCGATCGAGCGTGCACGTCCAGCCCGACGGCCCACCGCTCGGTGGGTACGGGGATAGTGTTGGTAAACACAGGGGCCTCCGGGGGTCGACATTGTGACGCCAGGGCACCCGGGCGGTGTCCCGGTAACTCACGACCATGCGCTCCGGAGGCCTCTGCCGACCAGAGGCAACCCGCCTGGCGAGGGATTCCGCCGCTCCCTGCCGATCGTGCCGGACGTGATGGGGTCGGGGCCGGCCGCAGGCCGCCCCGCAGGGGCCGAAGGGCCTTGACACCATCACGGCTGGCACCACCATGGCAGGTCCGGCGGAATCCCGAACCCGCGCACGACCGTCACCTCATACCGTCTGAGGCACCGCCGCCCGACCTGTCGAGGGGACTGAACGGTCTCCTCGGAGGTTCCCTTCCCCGTCTGCCATCGACCTGCACTCGTGCCTCCGGTCGTGCACCGGGCCGTCCATCGTGGTGTCGTCCTGGCCGCCGTGTTCCAGCTCGCGGCCTGTCGTCGGTCGCAAGCGACGACGGACCGCCCCGCGCCGCCCCTGCAGCTAGCCGAACTAGCGGCGCTTGGAGCACAAGCCGCTGCTCTGGCTCAGGTGCCTGAGACCGGGCACCTGCGCCATCGGCACAACGCCCGCACGCCTGACGCCGTGCCCGGCCGGCTCCAGCACCCGGCGGCTCGAACGACAGCGCAGGAAGTGCAGAACGCCCCCACCAGCACGTCACCAGGTCAGGAGTATGCCCGTGACCACGCCCCACTACGTCACCTGCCCGAACTGCGGCGAGAAGCGTGACGCCTCCGGACGGTATACCTCGCCGGCCAATCGCGAGCACGACCAACGCTGGTGGGCCGAGGAGCACCTGTCCGGCAGGTGCGTCGCCGACGGCGCCCGCACCTTTACCCAGGACCGGATCAGTGCCGCGCTGAACCGCGCCGCGGACAAGGTCTGCGCGCTCGCCCCGCAGGACGTACGCCTGGGCGACGCCATCAACCTCGTCGCCAACGCCGCTCTGCACATCCTCGAGTTCCCCGACGCCGACCTTGAAGCCGTTGTGGAGGCCAAGTACAGCGAGGACGTCGACACCGTCCTGGGATGGGTCCGCGGCGGCCACTGAACCCAGGGGGCGCACACGTCCCGCGTCCTGGACCGATACCTCAGAAGGAGCCACCACCATGAGCTCAGCCATGCTCATCGGGACCCTCGCCGTCCCGGCTGACCGCATCCAACCTCCGGACTTTGACCGCGGTCGCCAGCTGCTCGAGGAGATCGACGACGTCTCCCAGTTCAGCTTCGACGACCCCGCGAACGAGATCCTCGACCTGCTGCCGGAACTCGACCCCGAAGCCCAGGTCGTCGACGAGCACGGCCAGCCGATCCTCGGGTACGCGAGGCAGGCCGGGTTCGCCATCATCGACAGCCTCGAGGAAGCCCTCGCGTCCAGCAAGACCAGCTTCCTCGTCGTCGCTGGCTACGAGATCTACTTCTCCGCCGGCCGCTCCTGGGGCGGCGCGCCCACAGTCGCCGCCGACGCGATGTGGAACGCCGACAAGCTGCCCGAGCCCGTGCTCCTGGCGATGGGGTTCATCCCCGACTACAGCAAGCCGCTCGCCCGGAAGAACGGCAACCCCGGCCACGTCACCGACACCGACATCGTCGACGCCATCGCTCTCGGTATGGGCACCAAGCCGGACTGGGGAAGCGACGAGCAGGTGTGGATCCCCGAGCTCATCGGTGCCGTCCGTCAGCAACCCGGCAGCACCACACCGGCGCAGTACCTCCGCGAGTTCACCGAGCGGTACGAGTTCGACCCGACGACCAGCAACTTTCTCACGCAGTACGTCAGCAGGGAGGCGGACGCGGACGACGACCAAGAGTAAGAGGAGCGCCCGCGCCATGACGAACCTGAAGAAGCTCCTCGAAGCCAACACCGGTTCGGGCCGGCGCCGGGTCACGCAGGTCTTCGCGGACTTCTGCGAGCTTTGCGCCCTCGCGATCCGGAACGCCGTCGACCGACGAGGGGTCGATGAGCGGGAGGACCGGTATCTCTCCGTCGCCGCGGCTTACACGCCCGAGGAGTTGGACCGGTTCGCCACGGCGCTGGCGCATCTCGCGCTGGCGCTGCAGACCGGGCTCTCGGACGTCCTGGGGACCCTGTACATGAGCCTCGACCTCGGCAATGAACGCCTCGGCCAATTCTTCACCCCGTACGAGGTCAGCGTGCTCGCCGCCAGGATGACCGCAGGTGACCTGGTCGAGCGCCTGCAGGAGCAGGAATTCGTGACGGTCAGCGAACCCACCTGCGGTTCGGGCGGAATGGTGGTCGCCACCGCCGAGGCTCTCAGCGACGCCGGCATCAACTACCAGAGATCCATGCACGTGACCGCGCAGGACATCGACATCACGGCCGTGCACATGACGTACGTCCAGCTGGCGCTGCTGCACATCCCGGCACTGGTCGTGCACGGCAACACCCTCGCCCTCGAGCAGCGCGACGTCTGGCCCACGCCAGCACATGTGATCGGCGGATGGGACTCGAGACTCCGAAGGGCCGGCGCTCCTGATGGCACCCCCTGCGACCCACCCACCGCCGACCATCCCGTCGACCGTGTCACCGCCGGGGCCGACGGCCTCGACGACGAAAGGGAGGACTGACGATGCCCCGCCGGACCCTCTTCCTGTGTGAGTGCTGCGCGCTCAAGCTGTCGAACGACGACGAGTCGGGCTGCCGCGACTTCCACCACCACACCCACTCAGGTCTCGACGTGCCCGCGGAAACGGTCATCGCGCAGGGACCGTACACCTGGGACGGCAGCCACGACCTGGCCTGCCACGGTCACGAAGGCGGCGTCGTCCAGACCGACCAGACGTACTGGGTCGCCGAGGTCCTGAGCGCACCGGACGATCCGCGGACCGAGGTCCCAGACACTCCGTAAGATCCCTGGTGGTCTGTCCAGTCGTGGTGCCGTGGCCACTGTGCCGTCGATCCTCAGGAGCCTGCATGAGCAACCTCCCCGCACCCTTGCCGGCGAGGTATCCCTGTGGGTCATGCCCGTACCGGCGCGATGCGCCGGTCGGCCTGTGGCACCGCGAAGAGCTGAGCCTGTTGACCGGCTATGACGCCGAGACGTGGGAACAGCCGCGCTCCCTGTTCCTGTGCCACCACGAGAACGATCGGATCTGCTCCGGATGGGCGAGCTGCCATCCGATGGACCACAACCTCGGCGCTCGCCTGGCTCTGCTGACCGGGCACCTGACCGGAGAACAGCACGACCAGCTGCTCAGCTACCGCACCGGCGTCGATCTCTTCGACTCCGGCCGTCAGGCCGCCGAGCACGGGCTCGCGGCCGACCCGTCCCGCGAGACCGTAGAGCTGCGCCGCACGCTCGACGCGAAGCTGCGGGAGAAACTCACGCAGGCCGGGACTGACAGCGCCCGGTATTGAACCCGTCCGTCGTGGACGCTGCCCGCACGGCGCGTGTCGACCACTGATCCACCTGCGACGCAAGAGCCCCGGTGATACCCCGTGCATCACCGGGGCTCTTCTTTTTCAGGCCGTTCCTCGCCGTCGTCCGGTACGACGCGAGGCCACCGGCAAGGTTGCACCGACCAGGCGCTCGTCCGCCTGTCCGCCTAGATCTCGATGTCCGGCTCGATCTCCTGGCGCTCGTCCTTGGGCTCGTAGTCGACCGTCTCGACGATCGACCGGGTCCGCGGGTCCCGGTGCCTGCTCACGACCTTGTCGTGCGACTCCTCGAACCGCGTCTGCGCCGCCACGCGATGGGCCGCGTCGAGCCTTGAGCCGATGTTGCGCTCCCCGAACTCCATCATCGAGCTCAGCGACGACTTCGCGCCCTTCTTCACGGCATTGACGTTTCTCCTGTTCTGCATCCTTTCCTGCTCCCACTCGCCGCGGTCCTTGGCCGTGACGTAGCCGAACATCCGCGCCAGGCGCGATCCGTACCGGCTCTGCTGCCCTTCGGCCCGCTGGTCATCGCTCATGGCTCTCTTCTTCCTGGGTTGTTCGTCCCTGGTCTGTCACGCGGGCTGGTAGCCGCCGGTGGCGGACGTCTGCCCCGGTGCGTCGCGATCGAAGCCGTCCTCGTGGCCGGTCGAGGGCGCCGGACCCGCCCGGTATGGCCGCGGCCTGAGCCGCTGCTCCTCGTAGAAGCCCTGTGGGTCGTCGACTGCCATCTGCAGGGTCTGCTGCCAGTCGTCACCGAGGGCGAGCCGAAGCTCGTGCGCCAGGTCCGGGTACTTCTGACCTGCGGCCTCCATCGCGTCGACGTAGGCGTTGGAGTAGACCCGCTGCTGCTCCTCGGCCGACAGGCCGTCGATGTCCATGCTCGCGATCATCACCTCGCACTGGTCCAGGCGGTGCCCGAGCGTGCGCGGAAGGCCCCGGGTGTCCAGCCCTTGTCTCCTCGCCGCGAAGCCGACCATGTAGCCCTGCACGTTGGCAGCGAAGGCGTCTCGGTCCTCGCGGTCGAGCGCGTGGAGCAGGGAGGTCGTCATCGTCTCGGCGAGCTGGACCTGGTGCGCGTCCGCGCCCATGGGGCGGCGGAGCGTGAACATTCCGTCCTCGGGGACGTGCTGGCCCAGCTGGTCGTCGAACTGACCGCTCCAGACCTCGCGCACGTGGTCGGTGCCACCGATCCGTTCCTCGTGCGGGATCGCCTTGACGATCCGGCCGTGGGCTACGCCGTTGAACATGGTGCGCAGCTCGGGCTCGTAGTCCATCCGCTGGCCGATGATCATCCGCGCCCGCGCGACGACCTCCTGACGCTCCAGGCCGTCCTCGCCCATCTGATCGCGCAGCCGCTTGCGCATCGCCCGGTAGCTCTCGAAGATCTGGCCGGTGTCAGCATCCGGTTCACGCATCTTCCAGAAGGCGCTCTCCATGAGCGCGACCTCGGTCATCGCCGCCGAGTCCGGGGTGAACATCTCCCGGTTGCCGCGCTCACGACGCTCAAGATCGTCCACCCGGCGCTGCCACCTCGTCGCCAGGTAGGAACCACGGTCGGTCTTCTTGCTCTCCCGCCGCCTGAGGAACGTCTCGCTCTCGGCCAGGGACGGCGTCTCCTGCAGGAGTGCGCGCGTGCGCTGGTCCGTGCGCCGGTTGTGCGACTCGGACAGGCCCTCGGCCCAGGAGCCCACGAAATTCGTCCGCAGGTCGATGCGCTCCTGGATCTTGTCCTTGAGCGGCTGGAGGTAGACGCCCATCTCCCTCCTGAAGTCGGGCGAGAGCATCCGCATCGCCATCATCATGCTTGCGGCCTGGACGACCGAGGTGGTGCTCACCCCGCGGGCGAGCGGCTTGAGGCAGGACTGCATCATCATCTGCATGTAGACCTGGTGCATGACGTCGAGCTGCTTGTCGCGCTCCTCGTCGTTGAACCCGGGGACCAGCAGGTTCGAGTCCCGCAGCGAGTCCATGTACTTCTCGCCCGCGAGCCTCGTCTCGGCCCGCAGCTTCAGCAGGTGCTCGCGCTGGTCCTTGCCGTCGTCCTCGTCCTGCGCTCGTTCGATGTCGATGCGGTGGACGCGATCATGGTCAGCCATCCGCTCACGGGTCCTCTCGCCGAAGAACGCGCGGGCGCGGTCCCGGAGCCTGTCGTGCCAGGTATGCCCGCCGAGCGGATCACCGGGTCCCGTCTCGTCGATCACCTCGGGCTCGACCGGCTCGCCGTCGTCGGCCGTACCGGTACCGTCCAGGTGGACCGTGCCGTCCGTGCTGACCGGCAGCACCCTCGTCGGTCGCGGCCGGCTCGTCGGGCCCGCCCCCAGGTCCTTGCGCTGCGCCATCTCAGTACCCCATTCCGTAGTCGTCCCCGCCGGTGCGCTGTTGCTCGAGCTCGATGCTCGGCGTGTACACCGGGTGCGAGACCCCGACGCCGACCGCGTGCACCGAACGCCGATCGGCGCCCCGCGCGCGGTGAGTGCGCCCCTCCTGGGCGACGACATCGCGCTTGATCACCGAGCCGTCGACGGTGATCACGGCACTGCCTACCTCGTCCAGGTCGTGCGTCTCGAGCGTGTCGAGCTGCCGGGCCGTCTCCGCCCGGGCCTTGCGGGCCGGCGTGGCCGCGAACTGCTCGTTCTTCTCGCCGTCGTAGACGCTCTCGCGGTTCTTTGCCGCCTCGACCAGGTCGGCGAACGTGCCGCCGTAGGCCATCCGGTCCATCACGGTGCCACGCAGCGACGGGTCCTCCTCGAGGTTGCGGATCAGCCCTGTCCTGGGGTCCTCCAGCGCGCGGGCGACGCGGGCGACGTAGTCCGGGTTCACCTCGACGCCGAAGCCCTCCTTGGAGGCGTAGAACTCGGCGAACTGGGCCTCCCACTCCGTGGCCGTGGCCTGGACCGGCGCGCCGTCGGCGACCTGGGTGCGCCACTGACCCGGCCCGACGTGCTCGAGCTTGCGACCTCGCCACAGGTCACGGCCGGGACCCTGGAGCATCTCGTACTTGTGGCGTGCCTCGGCAGCGTCGTGCTTGGCCTGGAGGATCGACTGCGTCACCGGGTAGGTGACTTCCAGGACCGCCTTCAGGTCCGCGCCGCGCAGGGCCCGCACCGCGCGTTGGCTGAACGAGCCTCCCAGCCCCGTGCCGTGGGCCTTGATCGCCGTGGCGAACATCGAGGCCTCCTGGTCGGCCTGCGTGATACCGGGCTTGCCCTGCTCGTCACCGAGGTTCCGGGCATAGTCGGCCAGTTTCCGCTCGCTGCCCTTGGCACGGGTCTCGACGCAGACCTCCCGCACGCTGCGCAGGTGCATCTCGCGGTCGCCGAACACGAGCGCGGAGCCGAACTCCGAGCGCTGAGCCTCCCGGTAGAAGCCGCTCAGCTCCTCGGTGACGATCTCCTTGCAGGCGCGCAGCTCCGCGGGCTCGTAGTCGACGAACCGCAGGCGGTTCGCCTCCTTGCGAGCACTGTCCATGTCCTCGGCCAGGTCCGGGCGCTTGGAGATGGCGACCTGGGTGTCCAGCGAGACTTGCATGGCCAGCGGGTGCGTCCCGTCCGGGCTGACGACTCCGGTCTCGAGCAGGTTCGCGGGCACCGAGAGCCGATCCATCGCCTCGGCCTTGGCCGCTTCGCTGTGCAGCCTCACCACGGCGACCGCGTCGCCGTCGAAGTCGCCGTCGAAGCACTGGTCCATCACCGGGTTGATCGCGGCGCCGGTGAGCCGGTCGTCGATCGCGACCCGCATGTAACGCACGCCGGCGTCACGGAGCACCGGATCGCGCCACACGAGAGCGTGGTCGCCCTCGGCCAGGCCGAGCTGTGCGGCCTTGACCGAGCTCAGCGCGACCTGGTCGACGTCGAGCCGCGGGTCCGCGGTCCAGACCATCGTCGCCGAGTCGGACAACCGTGAGGACATCAGACCGGTCTTGAACACGTTGTGCTTGCCCGTGAGCACCCGGCTGCGCACGTCGGTCGTGATCGCCTCGAAGGCGCGTTGAGCCCGTGAGACAGACTCGCCCATGGCGCGGCGCACCTCGGCGCGCTTCTGCGGGGGCAGGTCCTGACCCTCGAGCTGCTCGGCCATGTACCGGTACCGGCAGGCCTCGACGAACACGTCCTGGTAGCTGCGGGTGTAGTCGTGCGTGACCGAGGCGCCGTCGTCGAACTCCTGGGCGCTGCGCAGGTGCGAGGACATCACCGGCAGCCTCCACGAGGTCGCGCTGACCGTCTCGGTCTCCTCACCGGTCGGGTACTTCAGCGGGAACGGGATCTCCATGTCCCCGCCCCGGTCACCGATCAGCTCGCCGAAGGACTTGCGCATCGCCGTGGTGTTCAGACCTGGGCGCTGGCCCTGAGCGCGTGGCTGGGTGCGCTGCAGCTCGGGCATCGCGATGAGGTGGCGCTCGGGGCGCTCGTCGATGCTCTCGGCCTGCCCGATGACCCGCAGCGTGCCGTCGGCCTCCATGTCCATGCCCACCACGAGCAGGTACTCGCGCAGGTTCGCCTCCGCGCCGGAGTTGTGCTCGTAGAACTCGCGCATGATCGCCGGGCAGCCCTGCGCCTGCAGCGCCCAGGCCAGCTGCGAGGAGGCCTTGCGACCCCTGCCGGCACGCAGCTGCGCTTCGTCGTAGATCTTCGTCTTCTCGTCGACCGCCATGTGGGTCACCACGAACCGCATCTCGCCGAGCGCGCCGCGCTTGTAGTCGCCGTCGGGGGTGAACAAGCCCGCGACCCGTCCGTTCATCAGCTCGCGCGCCGAGCCGGCATTGCGCCGGGAGATGAGACTGAACGGACTCATGACGACATCGAGATCCGCGTTGGCGCGGAACCAGGCCACTTCCTGCTCGATGCCCTGCTCACGCGCCTCGTGAGGCAGCATCTCCCGGTCGACGACCAGGGAGACGACACCCTTGTTCCCGTGCAGGTCGCTGATCTTGTCGCCGACGACGAGGTCACGCAGCTGGCCACCGGCCCCGCGGATCTGATGGTCCTGGGCGAAGTGCGAGCTGACCACGATCGGGTCATCAGCGGTCCATCCGCCGAACGTCATCAGCGCCGTACCAGTGGGGCGGGTGACCTGCGAGGACTGCATGATGGTCGAGGCAGTCATCTGCTGGCGGTCGAACGGGTCGTACCGCAGGGTCTCGAGCTCGGGACGGCTCATCAGCGGTGCTCGCGAACCTGTCACGGTCTGCGGGTCGCCCGGGCGGATGGAGCCGTCGGGAGCGACCGTCGCGTCCTGTGTCAGGTACCGCACGATGCCCTGGTTGGTCGCGCCGCCGGTCATGACCGGGTCGAAGTACCCGCCCGGGGCCGCGACGTTGTTCCGGTCCTTTCCGGTGAGCACCGTCATGTTCCTCCCGCCGGTCAGTCGCCAGGCGTCGAAGCGGTTGTCGTCGGCCGGATCCGTGCGGTCGCGATCAGCCCGGTACTCCGCGTAGATCGTCGAGCCCTGCTTGATCTCGCCCGAGTAGCGCACCCGGCGCGCCTCGGTCGCCAGGATCGACGCCGTCCACTCGTCCAGGTGCGTACTGACCTCGCCGGTGGACTGGTCGATCTCGTACGTCGTGGCGCGCTGGATGAAGTCGACCGGGTGCCTCGTGCCGTACAGCTGCGAGTACACCGTGTTGAGCGAGGATGGCTCCCCGGTCTCGCTGCGCCCGGAGACGACGTCACCGGCGATCTGGTACTGGATGCGCTCGTGCATGAGCTGCTCGTAGCCGCGCAGCCGGGTGCGCTCCTCCACCGAGGTCGGCGCCGCACCTGGTGGTTGCGCCGTGATCCGGGCCTCGTAGCCGGGTACGACCAGTGCGTTCTCACCGCTGGCGAAGACGGTGGTGATCTCGCCGTGCCGGCCGACGTCGAAGACCTGACCGATCTCGCCGGAGAACGGGGTGGCCTTCCCGTTGCGGCGCAGCTTGCTGCCGCTCCAGCGGATCACTCCTTTGTCGTCGATCAGGATCTCGGCCGCAAGCGCCGCGTTGCGCTCGAGGCTCTCGCGCACGGTGGTCCCGATACGCCGGATGAACGGTGACTCATGCTCGGCGATCGGCACGGCGCGGCTGGCGTCGAACCTGACCAGGCGGTCCTTGAACCGCGTCGTCTGGAAGCTCGAGCCCATCATCTCCTCGGGAGGGACACCGCAGCGCCGAAGAGCGGAGGCCAGGCTGTCGAGGTTCGACCACTGCCCTGTCGCGCTGGTCATGTACTTCGCCACCCGGGCAGGGTCGAAGCGCTGGTCGACCCACTCGCCGTCGACGTCGTGCGGCTGCGCCTCCCACGTCCCGACGAGCTCGAAGGGCACGTCCTCGGCATGCGCACGGACCTTCTCGGCGCCTGTGCCGCCATAGACGATGTTGCCCAGGTCGGGAACATCACCCGCCTGCAGCTCACCGATCGCGTCCAGGCGCTCCTGGTACATCTCCTGTGTCGCGCCCGGGCGCAGCAGATCGCCGCGGGCACCGGTGAGCACATCCCAGTACGAGCGCTGGATCGCGGCGATCTCGGGGTCGGAGGAGTACTCCGGAAGCTCCATCTCATCGATCCGGCCACCCGTGCGCTCGCGCTCTGCCTCAGCGTGCGCGATCAGGCTCTCGACGCCCAGAGCCGTGCGCAGGTTCTCCCGAGCGCTCTGGACGGCGGTACTCGCATAGACCACCGCGGGCTCGGCGTCGACGAAGAAGGTCGGCAGCGACCGGTTCTTCGCGTCCCTGCGCACCATGACCTTCGAGCCGGGACCTGGACTCGCCTGACCGGGGACGACATAGTCGCTCACCACGAACATCGACTCGCGGTCGACGTGGTAGGCGTCGGGAACGTCCACGGCGATGCCGCCGCGGCCGCGCTCCGGGTGCGTCGTGCCGATCTCGCCGACGGCCCGGCCCGGCACGTCGGTGCGCTCGATGCGCTGGCCCTGGGCGAAGCGCAGCAGCTGCACGGCCTCTGCGGGCGTGGGGGAGTGGACCGCCATGCCGCCGGGGACCCGATAGTTCGTCGAGTAGCGCAGGACGGTGCCGTTGTCGTAGATCCGGGCCCCGGCGTACTCCTCCTGGCGTGTGTCGGTCAGCCGGATCTCCATACCGGTCCCGGCGACCTTCGCCTTGATCTGACCGGGCTCGCGGTCGCGCAGCACCTCGTAGGACACACCCTGGGACTTGAGCTCCTCGAGCAGCGCTGCCGAGCGCGCGACGGCCTGCGATGACATGAAGCGGTTGTGGTCGACCCGTCCTGTTCGCGGGTCGCGTCCGCCGTCGATGACCCAGTCACGGACCTGCTCGTACTCCTGCTGGCTCATCTTGTCCATGAGCGCCGTGAGACCGGCCGCGTCGTCGCTCGTCATCGCCCGACCGGCCTCGTAGAACTGACCCTCGTCGTCGATACGCCAGAGAACCATGTTTCCGCGTCGCGGCTCGGCCAGGGTCTCCACCTCGCCGCCGGCGACACGGTTGATCGTCTCGTCGGGGAGGTAGACCAGGTCGGTCCCCGCCCGCTTCACGCTCGCACGCTCCGACCAGTGCGGGTCGTAAGGACTGATAGGCAGCCGGGCCGACTTCGAGGCGACAGGAGCACCGACACCGGTCTGCGCGGTGAACTCCCGCTGCAGCTCCAGGTACCGCTCGCCGCGTGTGGAGTGGTCTCCGAACTGCGGCTCGTAGCCCGGTACCCGCTCGCCGAAGGCCTGGTCGATGGCGGTGAGGCAGTCGGAGACACCCAGCCGGGGGTCGGCGACCGTCGTGCCCTGTTCGCCGAGCATCTCGTCGACCCGGCCCCGGATCGCCTTGCCCTGAGAGATGGGAATGACCTGTCCGGTCTGAGCCCTCGCCTGTTCGACTGCCTTGTAATAGATGTACTCGTAGAAGTACCTGCGCAGACCATGTGCCTTCTTCATGCTTCTCAGCCCCCTGTGGACGCTCGGCGCTTGGATCTATGCATAGATCATACGCCACCTATCGAAAGGAGGGTGATAGGCATTCGACAAGATCAATGCCGAGGTGGTTGCGCCTCTGGGGAGAGGCGGCCACCTCGGCACTGGTTCAGGGTCTGGTCGACGGAGGCAGGGCGCGTCCTACTTCGAGTTCATCTCGATGGCCATTGCCCGGTCGAACCGGCCGTCGGCGAGGACCTCCCAGCTCGGTAGCGCGGCGAGATACTGGTAGAAGGCCGCGTGGACCTTCACTGTCGACAGGGACTTCAGGTCCTCCTCGGTGAGGTCGTCCTCGGCGAAGACTCGGGTGTCCTGGTCCCTGACCTGGCCGTTGATCCGGCGGGCCGCCTCGGTGTACGCGTCCGAGCGGACCTGGCTGATGTAGGTCTTGGACCCGTCGGCGCTGCGCAGCTCGCCGTGACCGCCGACCGAGAAGTGCTCGTGATCTTGTTCGAGGTCGGTCTGCGCGGACTTGTATGCCTCGCTGATCTCGGTGTCCAGGCTCTTGACCTTCGCCGATCCGTCGGGGTTGATCAGCATCTCCTTGCTGATCGTCTCCTCGGCGTAGACCAGGCGCTGCCGTTCGGCACGGGCTGCCTCGCGTGCGGCGACCTCCGTGGCCAGCTCGACGTTGTCGATGAACTGGTCCTCGTCCAGCATCATCGTGGCTGCGTAGGCCTCGGGGTCCACGACGGTCGGGGCGCCTGGGTCATGGCCCTCGTCGGCCGCGGTCATCATGGTGATGATCTCCATGACCTCGTCGGAGTAGACGTCGGGATCGAGGCGTTCGATGTCGACGTCCCGGTATCGGTACGTCTCCTTGTAGAGCGTCTTGGCGTCCGTGGCGCGCACGGCCTGGCGCATGCGCTTGTCGAGCATCCGGACGAAGTCTGGCTGGTTGTTGCGGACGTCGAAGTCGATGGCCGAGGACAGTGTCGGGATGTCCTGCAGCGTGTATGCGTGCCCCGGATGGGCGATCGTGTCCTTGAGCAGACGCCACGACATGGGCAGGATCGTCTCGTTCCTGTTCCAGACGGGTGGGTCGCCGGCCCGGAAGACGATCGAGTTCCGCGGGGGGATGAACTCCATGTCGTTGTAGGAGATCAACGGTTCTTCCTTGGTGTTCATCGTGTACGTGACACGACCTTCGGTCTTGCCGCCGACGATCCGGTCCAGGTCCTGGCTGATCTGCTTGGAGTCGATATAGGACCTGTGTGTCTTGCCCGACATCTTTTCGAGGGTCTCGATCATCGAGTCGTCGGTCGACTTGAGGAACACGATGTTCGAGGTGTTGCCCTGCACGATCTTGTCCACGCTCTCGCCGTAGACGTCGCGCAGCTGCTGGAGCGTCTGCAGGATGAGCGTGAATTGCTGCTCCTGTCCCAGGCCGATCGAGAGCATCGTCTCGAAGCCGGCGATGCCGTGACCCTCGGACTGCAGGTTGCCCAGCTCGTCGAGCATGAACCGGGTCTTGTACAGCGGTTTCTGGTCCGACTTGGTCATGTACGACTTGTCGAAGTTCAGGTCGACCAGCTGCTTGACCAGGATCAGGATGAGCTTGGCGTACTTCATCAGGTGCGGCGGGGTCACCAGGAACACTGCCTTGGGTGACTCCGAGTAGCGCACCATCGTCTGCGTGATCGCCCGTGTCTCGCCCTGGACGATCTCGGGGTTGCCGCCACCGGAGAAGTCCAACCGGGTGTGCGGGTACATCGTGTCCGAGGGCTCGAAGGAGAGGATCTCTCCGTCCCGCGTCCCGCCCGCGCGCACCGGTCTGAGCTCGCGCAGCACGCCGTTCTTGATGATCTTCCTGCCGGTGACCGGCTCGGTCACGTAGTGCCGGCCGTTGAGGGAGACCTGGTAGTTCTTCTTGAAGTGGAGATAGAAGGTGCGCACCAGCATCTTGCTCTGCGGGTTGACCAGCTCGAGCTTGATCCACGCCTCGTCGGTGGGGAACTTCCCCTTGAAGTAGTACCGCGCCCAGCCCTCTCTGCTGACGATGTCGGAGTGCTCGAAGTCCGTGCCCAGGTCCTGGGTGAACATCGCGTCCGCGTACGCCGACCACACGGCCTGCTGGCCGACGAGGTGGTCGCGCTTGAGGTAGTTGGGCGCGAAGCGCACGCCGAACCGGCGGGGGAAGCTCAAGCCGCCCAGGTCGGTGTTCTGCGAGGGCTTGCCGGAGGTCAGCGTTGAGATCGTCGGGTCGGTGAAGAACGACATGGCCGTGATCGCGATGCCGTACACCGAGGCGAGCATCTTCTCCGCGCCGGCCATCGCACGCAGTGCGTTGTTCGCGTTGCCGATGAGCGTGCGCATCGTGTTGCGTGGTAGCGCCTCGGTCGCATTGAAGTAGAGCGTGAGCATGTCCTGCTCCGCCTTGCCCTCCCACAGGAACGCCTGCGCCGCGGCCTTCTCCTGCTCCTCGGCCAGCGCCGCCTCGTCCTGGTCGAACTGCCCGGCCTTGACCTTCTTCTCCAGCTCGACCTCGGGGTTCTTGATCTTCTTCGAGGTCAGCTGGACGAACAGCTGGTAGCAGTTGTAGAGAGTGGACACCCCCCACATGTCGTCCAGGCGCCGCTCCAGCGTCTCCGGGTCCATGCCGGTGCTCGCCGCGACCCCGCGCAGCTCGCGTTCCTCCTCCAGGTAGAAGTCGATCAGGCCATAGGCGGCGCGTTTGAAGGCGTTGTTCGCCGCGTGCGGCCACACCGGGTCCTCGCCACCGTCGAGCGGGAAGAACACATCGGCGATGTTCTCCACGTACTGCGCGCACTTGGTCGCATCGCCCTCGCGAGCGGCCTCCGCTGCCAGGCCCAGCAGGTTGTAGATGTCGGTGGCCAGCGGGTTGATGAGGTTGAACTGCACCGGCTCGAAGCCACGCGTGACCAGCGGGACGTAGAACTTGACCAGCAGCTCGCCCTTGGGGTCGTTGATGACCATGTTCGACGGGCGCTTCTCGCGCGACCACATGTCGATCTGCGGCTCGATATAGCCCTGACCCTTGCCGGCGCGGGTCATGGCCAGCACCATCGTGTTCACCGGTGTGGTGTCGACGATGTAGCCGCCAGCCGGGCGTTGCACCTCGTAGTCCGGGAAGGTCCAGTCGTTCTTGATGAGGTCGGCGACCGTCTTGTACTTCCCGAGCTTGTCGCGGTCCTTGCCGTCCGGGTTGTAGGGGATGGCCGTGGTGTCGTACTTCTTGCGCATCGTCTTGTCCTGCGGCAGGCCAGAGGTCTCGAACAGATCGTTCCCGAAGGCCTCGTCGATGATCGGCAGCGTCCTGGTGATCGGGTTGCCCTCGTCGTCGTCCAGGATCTCGCCGGCGTAGTAGACCAGGTGGCCGTCCTCGTCGAAGATGTCCTGCTCGGCGCGCTGGGAGACTTCGACGGTCCCCAGACCCTTCTGCTTGAGCATCATGTGGCTGATCACGGAGCTCACCTGCACGTCCGAGTGCGCACCGGCGTCGGGAAACCAGTCGAACTTCCGCTGGATCTCCTCCGGCAGGGCAATGTGCTGATCGTTCTGGTACTGGTTGATGTCGCTCGTGGTGTTCATGAGGTTCGCCGCGCCGACCCGGCGCGCGAACCATGTACCGACGACGAGCGTGAGAAGAAGGCCCGAGCCGAGCGTGACGACGTGCTTGAACGGTGAGACGGAGATCAGCTGCTCACGGAACGTCGTCGGCGTCGCACCCTCGTTCGTCGCGCCGTTCTCGGTGCTCGGGGTGCCGTCCTGTGTGCCGGTGTACCAGTGGGGGACGGGTACTTCCTCAGCGTTGGGGTAGCAGCCCGCGTGGGGGTCCGGGGTGCCGGTCTCGGCCAGAGGCCGGTAGCAGGTCACGACCGACCCGCCCGCACCCGTCGTCGTGTCCTCGACGTAGTATCCGGCCGCCTCGCCGCTCGAGACGGGCGGCCCCGCCCCGATGGACGCGCTCACCGAGATCACTGCCGTGGCGATAAGCGAGTAGAGCACCCAGGTGACGCCTGCGACGAGCGTTCCGGCGACCACGGCGGCGACGAGGCCCGGCGCCCTCGACCGCCGGGTCCGGAACCTTCCGCGGTCCAGCTGCTGTTCGTCGTAGACGTCCCGGTTCGCCAGCGTCTCGCCAGGCTCCCGGGCCGAGATCTTGTCCCAGCTCTTCGCGTTCGGCCGCGTCGCCTTCCACCTGTGCAGAGCCATTGGGGTTCCTTTCGCTCGAACCTGGTCCGTCGGTCGTCCTGCGTGCGCCGCAGGCCCTCCCCGGTCGACGACCGCGTGTGGGGGTGCGGCCCCATGCGCCGTCTCGTCAATTCCTCGTGCGCGCCCCGACTTCTGCGTGCGTCACAGGACGGCGCCGATGATGAAGCCGGCCACGCCCGTCAGCAGCGAGCTCGCGACGACCAGGATCGTGAAGAGCTTGCTCGAGCGTCCCTGCACTTCCGAGGCCCGTGCCAGCGCGTTGGCGTAGGACTCCTTGTCGGTCGTCAGCTCGGACAGGCGTGCCTCGTACTGCCGAGCCGTCGTGTCCTCGACCATCTCGACCTGCCTGAGCAGGTCGGCGACCCGTGACGTCTGGGAGCTGGTCTTCTCCCGCTCGAGGTTGAGGCTGTGCTGCCACTCCTCGTCGCGCGCCTTCATCCGGGTGATGGTGTCCGTGCGGAGGCGCTCGAGCTCGTCCTCCATCCGGCCGATCCGGTGGGTGTGCTCGGTGCGCATCGACTCGACGAGAGCCTCCTGCTCACGGCGCATGGTGCCGATCTCGTCCACGGTCCGCAGGTGCTCGGCCAGGGTCTCGGCCTGCGCGATGTCGGCCTTGCGGTTGTCGTCGACAACCGTCTGGATCTCGATCTTCCACCGGCCCAGACGCTCCTCCTCGGCCGCCAGGTACTGCGAATGGCGTTCCTGCAGCAGCTCGAAGATCCGCGTCTGCCCGGTCTGCATCTTCAGCGCCGCGTGCTGCCGGCGGACCCGCAGGATCTCCTGCTGGTCGCGCGTGCGGTCGTTGTCGATGATCCGCTCGATCTCGGCGACCGCGTCGACCTGCTCCCGCTCCATCCTCGGCCGGTTGCGCTCCTTGTACTGGATCTCGGCCTGCATCGCCGCCTGCTGCGCGAGCCTGGCTGCCTGCTCCTCGTACTCCCTGACAATCCCGGCCCTGCGGGTCCGGATCCGCTGCTCCTTCTCGGCGAGCCGCTCCTGGTGCTCAGACTCCGCGGCCTCCTTCAGCAGCTTGTACAGCGCGCCGTCGCGGTCGGTGGCCACCTCCCGGATGACCTGCTCGGCGTGCGCCGACATGAGGTTGACGTAGAGCGCACGCAGCTCGTCCTCGTGCGCGAAGCGGAGCTGGGCGAGTTCCGCGTTCGCCTGCCGGCCCAGCTGAGCGATCTGGTCACCCAGCCACTCGGTGGCCCCCTCGGGCACGTCGATCTGCACGACCGGAGCGCCTATCGCGAAGGTGGCATGAAACTCGTCCAGGCGGATCGCGAGGTCGAGATCCTCGGACAGGAAACGGCGGGCGATCACCTCGCGCACCTGGTCCTGGTCGGCCAACGACACGACGTCCTCGGTGCCACTGACGTTGTCGTCCTCCCGATAGCCACCCTCGACGCCCTGGCCGTCATCGACCTCCTCGAGTGCTGCGCCAGTAGCCTCCGGCTCGACCGGAGCCCCACCGTCATCGTCGATACCCGCGTCCTCGTAGAACACGGGTGCGTCTGCTCCCTCGTACTCGGCCGCTTCAGCGTCGACGACGTCGCCGAAGACCGGCTCGTCGTCGGGGTCGGCGACGTCGTCACCGGAACCCGAACCGAAGATCCCGTCGTCCTCGTCCTCGGACGTCCTCACGGGCTCGAAGTCCGCGCCGGGAGCGGCCGCGAGCTCGGGGCCGGCGGCGTCCTCGACGACCAGACCGCTGTGTTCCGCCCAGGCCTGCATGCCGACCGCGTCCTCAAGCGTGGTGGTGCCCGCGGCGACCGTGCGGGCCTGCAGGAAGGTCGCCTCGTTGACCACGTCGACGAGCAGCTCGCCGCTGGGCTTCTGCCACACGACCGCCCAGGCGTACTGCGCACCGGTGAGCAGCGAGTACTCCTCCATGCGCGCCAGCGTCTCGTCGGTGGGGATGATGCCGAAGACTTCCTCCTCGAGCATCTCCGCGGTCGCCACGGTGTGGATCTGGTCGGAGCCGATGAGCTCGATGATCGAGCCCTTCGCCTCGTCCCGGCTGTGCCGCCTGCTCAGCCCCCCGATCGCGTCCGCGGTGAGCACGAGGATGACCCATGCCGTGCCGCTGGGGAAGACGAACCGCGAGTTCGACCGCAGCAGCTCTACGGCTGCGGGGATCGCCGTCTCCCTCACCACGGAGGACAGAAGCTCGTCGTGCTTCTTCCTCCGCTCCACTTTCCGGCGTCCTGTCCTCGTTCTCAGAATGCCCATCGGTAGGATCCCTTCGATGACTAGCCACAGATCGTATGATCTACATTTCTCTTAGCTGCTCTATCGACATGCTTATCGAATGAGTGGGGGCATCTATGGTGGTGTCGCTGATTCGCTCATCGCATCGCACCGACCCTGATGTGGGCGTCCGAGCTCAGCCGGTTCTTGTCGTCGCTGACCAGGTCGCCGACGACGTCGATGCGGATCTGCCGCTGCGAGGGATGCTCGTTGATGAACGTCGCCACCGCGGTGGTGACCTCGTCGGTCATCTTCGCTACGGCCGTGCGGGCGCCGCCGGCGTCTGAGTCGCTGTCGCCCTTGTCCTCGATGAGGTACTGCAGGACTCGCTTGTCGGTGTGGACCTGCACGTCGTGCTTGACGAGCACCTCTTGCGTCATCCGGCGCAGCTTGTTGCGGACGATCTTCGTCTGCGTCTCCAGCGACAGCGGCTGGAAGGGCACGATCGCGTCGATGCGGCCCAGCAGCTCCGGCGGGAACCTGTTGTCACCGGTCGTCGTGGAGATCGAGCGGTGGATGAGCTTCTCGTACTCGAGCAGCTGCCTGCCGGAGCCGGTGTCGTCGGCGGCGTACTGCGCGATCGTCTTGTAGATCTCGGAGCCCGCGTTCGTGGTGAGCACGATGTAGGTGTTGAGGAAGCTCACCTTGCGGTTGTTGTCGTCGGTGAGCCGGCCGTCGTCGAGCACTTGCAGCAGCACGCGCGTGACCATCTGCGAGGCCTTCTCGACCTCGTCGAAGAGCAGCACGGCGTGCGAGAGGTCCCATACGCGTTTGGTGAGCTCGGAGCGGAAGCTCGTGAATGATGAGTCCTCGGCGTATTCGGTCATGTCGAAGCGGATGAGGTGGCGCTGGTCGTCGCCGAAGAGCAGCCGTGCGAGCTGCTTGGTCAGCTCTGTCTTGCCGACGCCGGTCGACCCGGTGAACAGGAAGCTCGCCTCGGGGCGCGCCTTGTCGTTCAGGTCCGCCACCGACAGCTGCAGGCGCCTGGCGACGACACTCGTCGCGAGGTCCTGGCTGAACACCTCGGCGTCCAGCTGCTGCTTGATCTTCGTCCCGTCGACCTGGAAGGCGATATTGACGCCGAGGGACTCCTGGAGCACGTCCGAGAGGAGCTCCCGGTCCATCGGCCGTTTCGTGAGGCGATGCCAGCCGACCATGCTGTCGAGCACGAGGATCGACTTGCGCGGCTGGGCGCTGGCCGGCATGTAGCGCTGGGTGTACTCGTAGATCTGCCGGAAGATGTGGTCGTCGTAGAACTGGTCGGACACGTCGTAGCGCATGGCCATCGCCTGCAGGATGGTCACCGTCGTGTGCTGGTCCGGAGGGTTGACGTTGATGCGCTGTAGGCGCTCGACCAGTGCCTGGTTCGGTGAGATGTGCTTGTGGAACTCGTCGTAGGTCGTCGCCGCGATGATCCTGATGCCACGGGTGCCCGAGGCTGCCAGGACCGGTTTGATCGCCTCGACCGCGGCGTCGGAGAGCTGGACGATCTGGTGGAACTCGTCGATGAAGAGCACCAGCTCGCGCTCTTCGTCCTCGACGAACCGTTCGGCCTCGTCGAAGAGACCTTTGAGTGTCGAGGCCATGTTCGCGGCGTTGCCCGCGTGCGTGATCATCCGCGCCGGGTCCACCTCGAGGTAGAGCCGCTCCGGATCGGCGAGCATCGTCGCCTGGACGAGTGCCGTCTTTCCCGTTCCGGCTTCCGCCAGCAGAAGGGCGTTGCACAGTTCGGGCCGGTTCATCGAGGCCAGAAGCTGCATCTTCTCCTGCTCGCGACCGACGATCGGCCGCTCGGGCGGCTTGAGCGGGTCCGCCAGACTGGACAGGAGCCCATAGCTTTCGCCGAGGTGTGCATCGTGGGATGCGCCGGACAGGGCTTGTCGACGAGGCGCGAGCTCGACGGGTCGCTGCTCATGAGGAGGCAACAAGGTCCGCGGCGCTTCTCGGTGCGATTCCGGGGTCTGGCCGGTTTGCTCGCCAAGACGAGTGAGGGCGCTCATCCTTCGTACTCGGACCCGACTGCCGCCGGCGTCGTCGGCTGCTCGAACTGGTCCTTGACCCGCTCGCTCACTGGGGCCTTGTGCGACGGCACCCGGCGCTTCGGGCCACCGGCACCATCCGGATGTACCACCGCGTTGACGCGTCCGAGGAGCGCCGCACCGTACGCGCTGCGCGGAAGACGCTTCTCGGCCTCATGGGCGATCGCGTTCGAAGGGCGGTCGGGCACCTCATTCGTCGACTGGCCCTGCGCCGTGTCGCGGCGCTGCGCTGTCCGACTCTCCTGCCCCCTGGGTGTGGCATCCGGCTGCTCCGGCTGAGTCGTCGGCACGTCCCGGGAGGTGATCATCTTCGGGTCCGCGCTCTCAGGGGCCGACGTACGGCGCTCACGCACGACAGGGTTGAACGGTGAGCCCTGCTCGCCAGGAGCCGGGGACGCGGGCACCGACCGTGCCGGGCGTCGAACCGCCGACAGGCCTGCCTGGGAGCTGACCCCTGGACTGGAACCAGGCTCGACCGGGTCGACTGGCGGAACTGCCGGAGTCTGCACGGCCTCCGGAGCTGCCTCCGGAGCGGTCTGCTGGCGAAGCGCCGAAGGATCCTGGTCGCCACGCCGCCCGACTGTGCGCTGCCGGGAGAGCGCTTCCTGTCTCGCCAGCCCGATCGGCCGGCTGCGGCCCTTGCTGAGATCTACCACGATCATCCTCCGTCCTGAACGGAAAGGCCCCTGGATGGCACTCCAGGGGCCTTTCGAAGGGGAGTCGATTCAACCGACAGCGGGCTCTTCGACCGCGACCGCCTGCTCGGTCTCCTGGGCTGGGGCGTCGACCTGGGTCTCCCTGGCTGCCTCCTGCGCCTCCCGCGCCGCGCGCATCGACGCGAACTGGTTGTCCAGCGTGGTGCTGTCGATCTTGAACTCGCTCGCCTGGACCGACTTGGTGTTGACCACCAGGCCGGTGCCACGCGAGGCCGGCATCACGTTGCCCTTGAGGCCGTAGAGGGTGCCGATCTCGTTGCCGTCCTTGTCGAGGATCGGCTCGGTGTTCGGACCCGCAGCCTTGACGATCTCCTCCAGCTGCCCGATGGAGTACGGCGCGCCGTTGTTGAAGCCGGTCTTGCCGTCGTCGGTCTTGTACCGCTCGGACTTGAGGTGGAGGTTCGTCTGCTCCGGACCGCGGCTGTCGCGCGCGTCGACCTGGACGTCGGCGTACTGCGTCTTGCCGTCGTGGGTGCGGCCGTTCTTGTACACCTTCGCGATGAGGTTGACCCCGGTCATCGCGCCCTTGCCCTTGAGAAGTGCCATGATCTCTCGCCTTTCGTCGATCCGCCTGCCCTCTCGACAGGTCGGCCATGATCAGTCACATCGTCCGGACAAGTCTCCGAATGCCTGCCGAACACCATTCAGACTAATGCGTGATAGATCATTCGACAAGACGTAGTGATCATCTATCACTCGTGTTGTGCATCGGTTGATAGATCAATCGGCTTGGATCCTGTGGTGTTCGTGGCGTTCGGCCTGGTCGCGGCACCACCGACCTCGGCGCGGACGCGCACGACCAGCCCCGCGTCCAGGGAAGAAGCCTTCGACCGGCGCCCGTGCCGGGCCTGCTCGCGCCCGGTCCGCAGCTCGGCGATCCGCGAGCGGAGCACGCGGGTTCCGGTCCCGTCGTCGTCCGCCTGGGTCGCCAGCTCGCGGGCGACGCGCGTCATCACCGCCACGTCGTCCACCGGTAGGTCCGAGATCGCCTCGGACTGGCCGGAATCGTCGAGGTAGGCCACCGCTGCCAGGAGCAACCGGCGGCGCTCACGGGTCGCCGCCACGAAGTCGCGGCACGCCTTCGGCCCGACCTCGACGTTGCTGACGAAGTCGTAGCCCAGGTGGTGCAGATCCAGAGCCTTGACCTCGTCGAATTCGTGCGCAGCGCCGACGACGACCCCCAGATCGGTGCTCACCCCGTCGGTCCCACCCGCTTTCGGCGTCCTGCCGTTGTCTTCGATGGCACGGCCCACGCGCAGCACGAGGCCGGAGGCTGCCAGATCGGCACGCAGATGCTCAAGACGCTCGTCATAGACCTGCTTCATCGTCCGGATGCGCTGGTCGAGCACCGCACGACCGTTCTTGCCGGCGGTGAGGTGCCTGCCGCCGGGCTGGTCGTAGATCGTCCGTCCCAGGCGTTCGGCCTGTTCAGGGTCCTTCATCCGCCGCAGCGAGGCGTCCGCGCGCAGCGCCATGAGCGAGAGCAGCCGCCGGCCGTAGGCGGCGACGTGCTGCTGTTGCTCGTACCACTGCCCGGCGTCCCCGACGAAAGGCAGGAAGTGCTGGTACTTGCTCATCACCCGCCGGTGATAGTCCTCCTCGAACCGATAGAAGTCGTAGAGGGGACGTGAGTCCTCGGCGGCGACACCCACCCGTTCGGCATGTTCCCACTGGCGCGCGAGGTCGCGATAGACCCCGGCCTTGTCCCGGTGGTGCTGCAGGCGTGTGGCGTAGCTGCGCAGCCGGAAGCCGAAGGAGACCAGGTCATCCTTGGCGCTCTCGTCCGTGTTCTGCCGGTCGGCGGCGAGCACCGCCATCTGTTCGTAGTCCATCCCCATGACCTCGAGCATCGGCGTGCGCACCCGCAGCTCGGACTCGGGCATCGCCTGCAGCATCTGGTAGATGCCGTTGACGGCACGCTCCATGATCTGGGCTCGGCCACGGTCGACGAGCATCCGCCACTGGTCGGTGGACAGGTCCTCGCTCTCGCGCCGGCCGTTGGCGTAGTCGACGATCCGCTCCATCGCCTCGGGCAGGGGGGAGCCTGGGCGTTCCAGCTGCTCGACCACCAGCTCGGTGACCAGCTGGTTGGCCTTGCGCATGCGGTGGTCGTTGCTGCCGGCGCGCCACAGCCGGCGGTCCGCCGGCAGGCACGCGAGCAGGAACTGTGGCAGGGACTCGGCTCGGATCTGCTCGTGGGCCCAGCGCTTGATGAACGTCGTGACGTTGCGCCGCTCGTAGCCGACGGCACTCGACAGGTGGGCGACAGTTTGCTTCTGGTCGAGCCAGGCGTCGACGCCGCGACGCAGGCGCGACTTGTGGCGATCGAGCAGCTTGCCGCGCTGGGTACCGTCCTTCGTCACCTGACCCCGGCCGCCGTCGACCATCGCCAGGTGGCAGTGCACGTGCTTGGTGTCGACCTGGATGACTCCGACGTAGCGCAGGTCGTCGAAGCCGCTCGTGCCGGCGCTCATCCGATCCAGGCCGTGCATGATCGCCATGCGCAGCTTCATCTGGTCGATGTGACCGCGGTAGGCACCGCGCTCGGTGCAGTGGAAGTCCTGGTCGACGATGCCGTGCTTCTTCAGGTACGCCTCGTCGAAGCTCAGCACCGTCTTGAGCACGGTCTTGCCGCTGTCGAAGTGCTGCTGGAGATCCTTCGAAGCAGTCTTGAGCTGCTCGTCCGAGAGGGAGACCGAGCCGTAGCCGAAGGCGACGCCGCCGTGTGCCTGGGCCTGCCGCATCTGGGTCTTGACCGTGCTGCGCGAGAGGCCGGCGCGCTCCACGGCCGACTCGCGAGCCATGTAGCGCAGAACGAAGTCGTCGGTGCGCAGCCGCTGGATCGGTGCGAGCGACTCCGTCGCCTGCGCGCGGGCCATGTACCGCTCGACGTACCGGCCCGGTGTCGCGCCACGAGATCCCGTGCCACCCGGCTGCGGTACCGAGAACTCGTTGACGATGACGATGTCCTGCTTGAGACCCATGATGGCGCGCTCCTTCTGTCCCGGAACGACACGGCCCCGACTGCCGTCCACCAGCAACCGGGGCCGCACGCTCGCTGTGCTCGGACCGTCCTCAGGACCCCAGACCCTGCTCGCCGGAGTCGTCGAGATCGAGGTCGGCCGCTCGGCGGGCCACCATGCGCTTGTGCTCCTCGAAGCTCGCAGCGGGCTCGCCTGCCTGCCAGCGGGTCTCCCGCTCCTCGACCTCGAGATCCAGGTCGGCCTCTGGGACGTGGGCCGCTCGCTCGAGCAACGGCTCGCCCTTGTGCTCGGTCGCGGGTCTCGGCTGGGCCACGCGTTCCCGGTACAGGTTCTCGGTGGTGCCCTCGATACGCTCGCGTCCGGTACGGAACTGCTCGGCCTCGGCTGCGATCTCGGCCTCGACCTGCTGCAACCGCTCGCTCACACCGTCGCCGACCGGCTCCGCCTGGACCCCGGGCGCAGCGCCAGCCCGCCCGGCTTCGGCGTCCAGGCTCAGCTCGTCCTGAGTGAACAACGAGTTGATCGCGTCCGAGCGAGCCAACAGCGCGCGCTCGTCGACGACGGTCTGCGTCCTCCGTGCGCCGTCCGCGGGGTGCTCGGCGAAGTACTGGGCGAGGTCGTAGCCACTTGACTCGCGATCGATCTCGAGGCCTCCGATGTCGTGCACCCGGGTGAAGACCACAGGTGCGTCACCCTCGGTCGGCATCCCCGACGGGGCGAGCACGAGAACGTCTACCGCGGCAGGCAGCTCCCACTCAATCCCGGTGACCTGCTCGGGCACCACGAAGCCGTCCGTGAAATAGCCCTTGGCGGCGAGCGCGACCAGCTGCTGGTCGTCGAACTCGTAGAACGCGTCGACCTTCTCTCCGTGGCCGGGGGAGTAGGTCACCTGGGAGATCGCGTACGGCAGCGGCTCGGTCGGGGTGATCGAACGCAGCTCGCCGGTCAGGTGCAGGTACGGGCGGTAGTTCTCCTCCTTGCTGCGGTGCTTGAGGTCGAGCGATCCGACCAGGACACCGATCTCGGCAGGCACGCCCTCCATCCGGTACGTCTCGACACCTCGTTCGTGCAGCACACGGTGCGCCCACACGTCGTCCATCGGAAGTCCTGCGGTTCGCATCACGTGCTCCTCCTGTGGTTCCTCTTGCTCTGTCGGCCGGTCCTGGCGCGAGGCACCGTGGTCTCGCTCTCGCTCTCGCTCTCGCTCTCGCTCTCGGTCTCGGTCTCGGTCTCGGTCTCGGTCTCGGTCTCCTTGGTCCGGGAGTCCCGGATCCGCGCGATCATCCGCGTCGCCCAGCGCCACATGCCGCGCATGAGGGCGATCTCGCCGGCGACGAGCAGAGCGACCAGGAAGAGGAAGGGCATCAGCCACATCGCAACCGTCCCGGCCTCGGTGAGACCGCCCTGGGACGCACCGGACTGCGCGTGCAGCCAGGCACCCAACGACGGGATGACGACCATGGCAGTGATGAACGCGAGCAGATAGTCGCCGGCGAGAACGACTGTCCGGTAGAACCCGGCCCACAGGACGAGCGGCAGACCGCCGTCGCGGCTCTTCGTCGGGGCCAGGTGCTGCCATACAGCTCGGAGCCGTGAATCCCGCTTCTTCGACACAGGTTTCGTAGCGGTCGTGTCTGCCGTCTCGGTCTGGTCCAACGTCGAGGTGGTCATACTCTGCTCGCCCTTCGTGTCGTCGAGGCCCTGTGGGTATGTGCTGGTCGATCAGTGCGCCGATCAGCCGCCTTGATCGGACGACGGATCCGCCGTCGGCGTCATGCCGGTCTCGGCAGATTCGTCCTCGTTCCTGGCCGCGACCAGGACATCGCGGGTCCTGTTCGAGGCTCGGTAGGCGTCCAGCGACGTCACGGTGCCGTCATGGGCAGTGGCGCAGGTGAACACCACGAACTCGCTCTTGGTGGTGCTGTTCTCGTCCTGTTCGACAGGATCGAGCCGGGCCACTCCGACGTAGGAGTAGTCCAGGCCCTGCACGCCACGCACGTCGAGGTCGAGACCGGCGAGGGCGTACACAGTGCCAGCGCCCTGCATGGATCCGGTCGCCGTCATCCACCCGGGCACGAACTCGGTCAGGACCCTCGACTCGTGGTCGAGGAACTCGTAGCGAGCGTCGAGCAGCGCCTGCGTCCTAGCGACCGACCGGCTTGACGCCGAACTGTCCGTCAGGCTGAGCAGGAGGGACCGGATCACGGCCTCGTCCTGGCTCACTCGATCGGTCTCCGTACTCGCGAGCTCTGTCTGCAGCGCGGTGTGCGCGACCTTGAGCTCGTGCAGCGCGACGGCGAGATCTGCCTCGAGCGCCTGGACCAGAGCGTCCTCGTCATCGGGCTCGGTCGAGCCGTCATCGAGCAGGGCCGAGCCGAGCGCGAACACCGAGAGCGTGAGCAGAGCCCCTGCACCGCCGACCAGGAGCTTCCCGGCGTGGCTGCGCAGCCAGTACCTCCTGTCTGCGGTCACGATCCCGTCACCTCCAGTCGCAGCGCCTCACCCGTCGCCGTCGTACCCGTCGTCACACCCGAGAACGTCCTGCGGTGCATGTCGTAGTAGGCGCTGGCCCAGGCGAGCAGCGCCGGTGTCTCGCCCTGACCGGTCCGGGTCTCCAACGCCAGCCACGTGACCTCGACGCTGCTGTCGTCGGTGATCGCGTAGGGCACCTGGGCGACCCACTCGAAGCCCGAGTCGAAGCTCATCGGGGTCCCTATGCCGCTCGCGACGTCCTTGTCGCCGGCCAGCAGATACCAGGGCGCGAGACGTGCCTGGTCGACCGAGGGCGCGAAGTAGGGGACGAGGTTCCGGCGCCCCGACAGGCTCGCATCGAAGTCGACGTCACCGCCGGAAGCGGCCACGTGGGGCGTCAGATAGCGATAGTCGTTCTGCAGCTTCGCGACCTGGCCAGAAGCAGACAAGGCCGCGACCAGACCGCGGTCGGCGTCTTCCGCACCCGGCAGGGCAACGGTCTTCGCCTCCGCGACCCGGATCCGCTCCTGCAGGGCGAAGAGCTCCTGCGACATCTGGGCGCTGTCCCCGGGCCGGCCACCGGCGAACCCTGCGGCCAGCACAAAACACAACAGCGCCCCTACGCCCATGCTCACAGCCGCGACGACCGTGCCGGTGCGCATGTCACCGGTGGTCCCCATCTGGTCGGGGGCATCAGCTTCCTCGTTCGGCGGCTCGAGGCCCGACACGCTCGACGGGGTCACGAAACGCTTCTTGTGCGTACCGCTCACAGCCTGACCTCCGACTCGCCGATCCGTGTCGACATCATTCGCCTCGACTCGCTGGTCCATTAGCGCTCCAATGCAAGCCTATCAATAGGATGATTCGAAAGATGGATGGAATCATCCGGAATGGCGAGTGCTGCCGCTCGCGGGGACGCCAGAGAGCTCAGAGACCGCTCCGTCGGCGTCGACCGTCACGAAGAGCAGCATCGGTCGGTGCGCCGTGACGCTCGCACTGTTGGCGTCGTTCCGGCTCACCGCGTCTGAGGTAATCGCGATGTCGACCAGGACGGCATAGGCGTAGTCGCTCGCCCGGACCTCGACGACCTCGATGTCGGGATCGTCGCCGATCGCCGAGTTCAGCCCGACCGCGTCGATGTAGTAGTACCTCTGACCGTCGCGGACCTCGTTGAATCGCGACGGAGGCATGAACTCCTGCAGGAACACGTCGTCCTCGGTGAGGCCGAACCGGTCCTTGAGGCGCTCACGCGCTTCGTCGTAGGCCACGCCCGAGTCCCACGTGAAGGCCACATCGAGCAGCGACTCGATGACCGCGGCATCGGTGTCCATCCGCGACCGGCTGACGCCGAGAGACTCGAGGACGTTCACCTCCACCCGCTCGTCGTTCTCCTGCTCGACGTCGGCCAGCCGTCCGGCGAGCTCATCGATCCGCGCTTCCTGCCTGGCCAGGTCCACGTGCTGGGCGTTCCAGGTGAGGCCTGCGACGATCGAGACCACCACCAGGGCGGCCGCGATCACCGAGGTCCAGAGGTTGCGCCGGAAGAGTCCTCGCCTCGTCGATGCTTCGCTCATCAGTTCCCGCCGCTGTTCTTGTCCTGTCCGCCCAGGTCGGCGGCGATCTCTGGGACCGCTGACCGGTCCTGAGGCGGGCTCGAGCCGCGCCGGTACTGCGCACCGGCCGCCGTCGTCACGACCTCAAGTCGGTCGAAGGCCCCCGCCGTGCCGTCATGCGTGTAGCGCGCGCTCGCCCAGGCGAGCACCTCGTCGGTCGCCGCGTCCCGGCAGAGCCAGACCGCTTGTGCCCGGTCCGTCACGCCTGAGGTGTCCAGGGAATCGACGTCCGGCAGCGCCGCCTCGAGGACCCACGTGTACGCACGCGGATCGGCGGCGTCCGGCCCTTCGTAGCGGATGTACCAGGCGTAGCGAGGGTCGATCTCGGAGGTCGCATCGAACGATGTCGCCGTCGACCAGCTGTAGGCCTGCTCGTCCTGGACCAGATAGGAGGAGTGGCTGAACAGCGGCGCGAGCCGTCGCCGGTGCTCGGCGATGTTGAGCATGGCCCGGTTGGGCGCGCCGTTGTTCGGGCCGGGCTGCGTGCTGGCCTCGCGGTAGAGCTCGGCAAAGGTCTGCTGGGCCGTCGCGACCTGCTCCGCATCTGCAGCGGCCGCCTCGATCAGGGCCGACAGTTGCCCGGCGGCGTCACCGCCCTGTCCATCTGCCTCGGTCCTGGTGAGCAGTTCTTCGAGGTCGACGATCTGAGCCTCGTTCTGTGCCCGGGCCGCGTCGTACCGTTCCCCGGTCACGCCCGCGGCGACAACAAGAGCGAGAAGTCCCAAGCCCATGAGCGCGACGAGACTGTGCCGGAACACCCGGGGCCCGGCCTCCCTGGTGAGTGCGGCCGTCTCGCGCTGACGCTTCGCCCAGCCGGCGAACCGCGATTCGAGCTCGGCTCCCGTGAAGTGCGTGCGCGCTCTCGGCACAACAGGCCGCCCCTCGGGCACCGACTCGGCTTCGATCCTCTCAGGGATCGCACCCTCCGCATCGCCAGCGGCTGTCCCCACGACACCCACCCCTCTCTCGACGTCACCCGATAGGACGAATCAAGTCTATATCGATAGGCGCTCGATAGAGCCCGAATCATCAATCGATTGGATTCGGAGGGTGATGTTGAGTTGCTGCAGGGCGAAGTAGTCCTGTGCGCCGACCGCGGTGCTCAAGCCGCAGCTGCTGAAGAAAGCGTCTGGCTCCTGGATCACGGCGTGGGACGTGCTGTCGCTCGATGATGAAACCGCGCGAAGTCCCCTGCCGGAGTTTGCGACCCTGGTAGGCCCGGTTCAGCCCATGGCACACATCACCATGCACAACACGCGTCGCGAAGGCGGGTGCCCTCGCGGGCCGATCTCGGCCATGAGGTCACGACGCTCACCTGCAAGGCTTCGAGCCGTGTGCCCTGGTGGCTGACGAACGCACGGTCCTGTGCGAGGGCAACGCCAGCGAGACAATCATCTGCCGAGTCGCGAGTGTCCGGCGAATGGTCTGAGCGCCCCTGCGGCTAGCTCTTTTGCCGATCAGACTCGTAGTCGTCGAACATCATGCGGATTCGGACAACCTGTGCGTCCTCAGGGGACGTGTGGATCCCCGATTTGACGGTGGCGAAACCAACGCCGTGCTTCACAGTGAGCTCGTTGAGCATCGTGTACACCGAATCTGCGCGGGAGATGCGGTCCGGGTCCGACGCGACGATGACGTCGATCTCCTCCGCCTTGGCCATGTTCACTATGCGGCTCCAGCCGGGCCTGTCCTCGTCGAGGCCCGAAGCGGTGTCACTCTCGACAGCCACTACCCGCCACCCGTGCTCGTCACAGAGGCGTCGGCACAGGTCTTCTTGAAGGGGTATCGCGGTAAGGCTGCCGTCCTCGTTGGCCGTGCGGGCGTAGACCCCTGCGCGCTTCTCCATGGGGCAAGTCTAGAAGTGCGTCCTGCCTCATGTCTCCGGCATGGACCCACGAAACGCCGCCGGAACACAGCGATCGTCGATCGGTCCGCCGATCCTGCGCGATCTGCGACCGGCACCGCGACACCCATCCTGGCTGTCCGTGGCGTGTCAGCGGCGGCGGGTACGGTTTCGGCATGACGGGATTTGACGATCTGGTGGCGAAGGCAAAGCAGGAACGCGAATCGGACCGCGATCGAGTTGAGCGGCAGCGTGAGCGGGCGAAGAAGGAAGCCGAGCGCGCCGTGGTTGAGGTGAAGCAGATTGGCGTCAGTGCTGCCAACCATCTGCGCGAGGCGCGGGTGCCGACGATCCCCGTCATCGAGTTCGGGTCCGGCCTGCTTGGTCGACCAAAGCTCGTCGAGAGGGACCAGGCATGGATGCTGCCGTCCGGCCTCCTTGGCTCTGAGGGAGTCTTTCTCGATAACAAGGTCGTCACCGCCCGTGACGCGGTCAGCGAAGATCCGCACGATGTCGCCCAGCGCAGGCTCGTCGTCCTGAGCAAGACCGGCATCGGTGAGAATGACGACCTCGTTCTCGGGCCCGCGAAGCCGTCGCTGCACATAGGGGAGTACACCGCGCTGCGGTTGCCGGTCGCCTATCTGTGGCGCCACAGGCTCGAGTACCTGCCGATCAACGACAACGCGCTGAGCATGTCGGACCGGTACGACGAGGAGAAGAGATCGCAGAAGGTTGCCGAACTGATCGCCCGCGAAGTCGCCAGTCTCACCGACGACCGTTCCTGATGGAGGCGACGGCACGCCACGCGAGGTCCCGCGAGATGTCGCCGCCCCCTCCGCCGTCGGCACTGTTCACTCCGCCGTGCCCGAACCCGGTAACCCTCAACCGACGGCGGCTGGGCCCTGTCGTCCCCGTTGAGCGGCGTTCGCGTTGTTGATCTGGATCCCGTCTGCGTCGTTGCCACCGTCGCCGACCATGTCCGAGACGTCGACGAACTCCCAGCCGCCGTCCTTCCACTCCGAGACCTCGACCCAGCGCGCCCGGCCAGGAAACTGGCAGTAGGCGGCCTCACCGATGAGGATCCGATCACCCTCGACGGCGAGGACGACGCCCGTGTGGCCGGCTGTCGAGGTGTTGCCGTGCGAGAAGACGGAGTAGGGCGTCGGGGTGTTCGTGGTCTCCTTGCCCATCACACCCGCCATGGACCGGGCGACATCGACGCCGTTGCCCGGTGCGTAGCCACCCTTGTAGGACGTGTACTTGACGATGAAGTACCACGAGAAGCTCACGCAGTTCTCGATGTAGCTGCCGTTGCACTGCCCAGGGCCGCCGCCGTTGAAGGCGTCCCGGAGGACCTGGTCGCCCTCCGCGTTGTAAAGATCGACGAGCGCCTGGGCGTCCGCCTCGGACATCCCACCACCGGTGAGGCCGACGTACTCACCCAGGGCGGCGCAGTTGCCGAGGATGGTGCTGATCCCGTTGCTGACCCCGGCGACGATGCCGCCGACGATGTCCTCGACGCCACTGGCGACGGAGTCGTCGGCCACCCAACCGCTCATCCTGCCGAACCACATCTCGGCGTCGGCGGAGCGCTCGGCCATCATCGCGGCGTTGTCAGCCGAGCGCTCCCACCGGTCGTGAAAATGGATCGCCGCAGCGCTCGGCGAGCCCTGTGAGGTCGTGATCATGTCCTTGAAGACCGCGACGTCGCTCGGGTTGTCGCCCTCGACCATGAACGCCAGCTGCGCCTGGACCGTGTACCAGTCCAGACCCTTGGCCTCGGCGTAGCGGAGCAGCTTCAGCGTGCGGCCGTTCGACCACTGGCCCAGGCCGATACCGCCGTGCGTCTGGCCAGGGATGTGAGTGAAGTTTCCGTCCCAGGCAGCCTGCTTGCGCGGGCCGATCCGATAGGGCTCGTCGAAGACAGCCTCGACCGAGGTCGGGTCGATGCCCGACTCCTGTGACCAGTTGCCGAGGATGCCCGCGATGTTCTCGTCTGGCATCCCCCAGCTGCTCAGCACCGAGTAGACGGCCTTCGCGTTGTCCTCGGTGTTCACCGAGACCCCGACGCCGGATGCGCTGTCACTGCGGGTGTCGACCACGCATGCTGACCCGCTGGAGCTGATGCGACCCTCTGTGAGCGACGTCTGGTCGATGACGCCAGTGACGACCGTGCTCATGAGGGCGATCGCGGCCACCGACGCGGTGACACCTGACGCCGCGGCGGCCACCGGGGCCACCGCGGCGCCGACAGCGACGCCCAGGACCGCGCCCGCGGTGTTCGCGATGAACCCACCGATCGCGACGAAGGGCGCGGCGACCGCGTGACCGACCGCCTTGGCGACGTTGACGAGGAACATCCACAGCGCGTTCGCGGCGTTGGCCGCCAACGCCATGGACGCGAAGAACATCGACTTCAGCCAGTTGAGCAGCGCCATCGTCATGAGCACACCCAGAGCCGGTGGCGCGGCCACCGCGGCACCCCCGACGGCGACGCCTTTAGCGCCCTTCGAGCCCGTGCCCTTGTCGGCCTTCGCGCTGCCGCGCGCGTACCCCGTGCCGCCGGCACCCAGGCCGCGCTCGTCCGCGGGCTTAGCGTCCGGGCCTCCACCGGTGACCTCGGCCGCACCCTTGACGGAGTCCTTGGCCGCCTCGATGCCGACTTCCCTCACCGCACCGATCACGGCGCCGTGCGCGCCGCCCTGCAGGCCGCCGTCGACGCCGCCCGCCACAACCTTGCCGGCGTAGCGGCGAATGCTGCTCTCGCGGTCGCCCTCCACAGCCCGGCCAGCCACACCTCCCACGCTGTGCCTCGCGGCCTGAGCGAGGCCCAAGACCGGGGCGGGGCGCGCCTCAACACGCGAAGCAGCCACTGCAGCCCCGGCATCTGCCCGGTGGTTGTCCGGTCCGACCGGTGCTGTCGGGCCGCTCGAGGAAGCCGGGATCGGCAGTTGCTTGGGTGTAGCGGGTCCGCCGCCGGAGCTTCCCGGACTGCTTCGCCCCATGACAGGCCCACCCGATCTGCTCGTACCGGCGCGATCAGCGTCGAGGCTCTTGCCGACTCGCCCCTGTGATTCGGCCGACGACGAGGAAGTCGTGGGGACCCGTGCGGGGGTTGAGGTGTTCGGTCCTGGAGCTGTCCGGTGCGGTGGCGGCTCGCTGCCGTGCCCTTCCATGTCCTTCGGATCCGCTGAGGTGCCGGACCGGGCCGACGCGGCCAGATCCGTGCGCTTGTCGGTTGCCATCAGATCTTCCCTCCCGGTTCGGTGCCTGGTCGTGACCCGTTCGCGCTCAGTAGAGCGTCGTCAGGAAGTCCGGGTCGTCGCGGACTGTGCTGTTGGACTGCACGCCGCGTAGAGAGATGTCCATTTGGAGAAGCTCGAGCATCAGGTCGGACTGATACTCGGCCTTGCCTGTGGAGTAGTCCTGATACGCCCGGGACAGGTTGTTCATCACGGTCGTGAGGGGCCGCATCGTCACGTCCGAGAGCTGGTAGTCGTCGGTGAGGCTGGAACCGTCCGAGAGGATCCACTGCATGTCCGAGACCCCCTGGGTCCTGCCGTCCGCCGCTTCCTCTCGCTTCGCGGAGAGGAACTCGGCGAAGCTCTGCCCGGAAGGCACGAGGGCATCGAGGTAGCCGTCGTAGACGTCGCCCGAGCGCCAGTCGAGGCCGAACCCGCCCGGGACGACCTGGTCGGTCTCCAACGTCAACGTCGAGACACCGTCCTGCGCCTCAGCGGCCGAGACACCCGTGATCTCGTCGCCGGCCAGCGACGCGGGCACCGACGGCGGACGCAGGAACAGCCCGTCGACCTTCGTCATCTCCAGGTCAGTCGTATACGCCTCGACCTGAGCCAGGCTCGTGCGCATCTCGATGAGCTTCCGGTCCAGGGAAGTCCGGAGCTCCGCCTCCTGCGTCTCGAGCACGACGTCGTAGAACGCGCGCGCAGGATCGAAGGCCAGTGCGTCGAGAGCGGGAATCACCTCGGCTCCCGAGGCCCCAGGGTTGAAGAAGACCCTCCACTGGTCGTACTTGGCGAAAGTCCGATCGCCGAGCAGCTCGTCAGGGTTCGCGGTCCCGTCCTGTTCCGCGAAGGACAGCTCTGCGTTCGCTCGTACGGTCAGATTGAGAACCTGACGGTCAAAGGGCTCCTCGGCGTCCAGGAGGACCCCTGCGTAACCGGTCGAGCCGAAGACGTGGAAGGACCCCTCGATCCCGCCGGTGCTGACCGGCTCGCTGTTGAGCGAGGTGTCCGAACCGAGCAGGAACGCCTGGTAGTCCGCTGCGTTGTACGAGATCCGTGCGCTGTCGTCGAAGTGCATCATCACGAGCGCCTTGTCGCCGCTCTCGTTCGTGTAGATCCCGTCGACGTCGCCGCCGAGATCCGTCTTCGACGTGACGAACTCCTGCGTGTACAAAGCTGTCTGCGACAGCGCGTCGCGACCCGCCTTGAAGGCCGCGACACCCGAACCCACCATCACGATCGCGCCGGTGACCACGAAGATGCCGAAAAAGACACCGAAGCGCTCGATCGCGTGGTGCGAGTCGAGCTTGAACTTCTTGCCGAGGTTCAGTGCTTTGTCCTTGATTCCCATGTTCCCTGCCTGCCGCCCTGCTCTCTGTCCTGCCTGTACCGGGCCCGGACCTGGGTACGACGAACCGGGCCGGAGGATGCCGGGCTCCTCCGGGGTTCCGGTCCGGCGACATCTCGTGTGTCCGGGCGTATCTGGGAGGACCTCCTAGCCGGAGATGCGGTCCAGGGCCCCGCCGACCTGATCGAGGGTCTGAACGATCACGGTGCCTCCGCCGAGGTCCTCGATGGTCTGCTGGCCGCCGGACCCGACTGTCTCGATGAACTGCCACCCGCCCGTGCCCAGGGCACCCGCGAAGATGATGAGTGCGGCGATGGTGCCCCAGCCCGCCTGCTGGCTGGCCGTCTGCGGGTTCGCCCATAGCTTCTTGAGGAGGAGCACCCCTCCCCACACCAGTGCGGCAGCCCCCAGCAGCATGAGCACAAGACCACCCCATTGCTGGACCTGGGCCTTGGCGTTCTCCAGGAAGCTCGTCAGGTCCCAGGCGGCACTCGGCAGCGACGCCGGTCCGAGGGCTGTTGCCTCGTAGTAGATCCTCGTCATGATTCTTCCCTCTGGCCTTTCGGATCGCTCGTGACATGACGGCGAGTCACAAGACCACGAGCACGACTACCTGCTGATAGAGGATGCGACGACCTATCGCTAATGCCGTCGGACGCATCCTGACCAGGAGCCTTGAGGGTCGGACTGGTCGACGTACTCGTCGACAAGATCCGGGTCTACTCGTATGCGTGCGCGTCTCCTATTGCCAATCTACATCATTCGAGTCATCAATCGATAGGACTATCGGATGGGCTGTGGATAGATTCCGATAGGTCTCGGTGGCGAGAGGCGGGCGGTGTCGTGCCAGCCTCGGCAGCGCACAGCGGCCCTGTGGAATCCGCAGGTCGATCTGTGTAATGTGCTGTTCCAGCACTGCTGTGGCAGGGTCTGCTCCGACAGATGCAAGGCCCGCATGTCCGCTCACCTGACCAGGAGCAACGACCCGCATGAACCCACTGCCCGGAGACCTCTTTGCGCGACGCCTGCGACAGGAGCGGGCGCGTCTCGGCATCAGCCAGGCCGAGCTCGCCCGGCGCATGGCGCGGCTGCTCGGTGAGAACGTCGAGTCCACCAGGATCACCCGCATCGAGCAGATGACCCGCGCGGTCCGACTCGACGAGGCGGTCGCCGCGGCCGATTCCCTCGGCGTGCCGCTGATCGTGCTCGTGAGCGACGATGCCGCCCGCGAGAACGAGGCCGAGATCCAGGAGCGCCTCGCCGAGCTCGCAGCGGCCGAGCAGCTGTGGGAGAAGCAGCGTCACGAGGTCGCTCGGATCACCCGGGAGATCCAGCTACTGTCCGCAGAACGGGAGCAGCTTCGCAAGCACGCCAGGGATGCGGATCCAAAGACCCGTGTCGACTACAAGCTAGATCCGGAGCACCAGGCCGCGATCGACGCGCGGGTCACAGACCCAGACGCATGACGCTGTTGCGGGCGGCCGGGTTGAACTCCCGGTCGTAGACGTTCACCGTCTCGGCCTTCTGCCACCGGCCCGCGCGCATGATCTCTTCGGTGCTCGCGCCGTTGCGCCTCGCCTGCGTGACGTGCCCGGCGCGCAGGCTGTGAAAGCCGTACGCCGAGGGATTCATCCCGGCTTCTGTCATACGTCTGCGCAGCATCGTGTGCAGCGCGTCGCCGCTGACGCCGGCCTCGTGGATCCGTGCGTCCTTCCGGTTGCGGTACGTCGCGCGCAGCAGGGGAGCGGACGATGCCAGATCCGTACCGTCGATGAGCTGACCGCCGCCGTCGGCGCCACAGACATGCGTGTCGAGCTGGTAGCCGTACAGCTGGCTCATGAGCGACTGCCGGCGAGTCCGGGGGTCGACAGTCGCCGACTCTCGTAGCAGTGCGACCCACCGGTGCACCGCACACGGCGGGCAAGTCCGTGGCGTACCGCCGAAGGGGAGGACGACGACGTCGGGCTGGGAGTTGTCCTGATCGGCCTTCGACCGGCCCACGTGCACATGGATGCCGTCGCCCGGGTGCAGCTCGAGGCTGTTGAGCCGCAGACCTGCCGCTTCGCTGCGCCTCAGAGCCCCGGCGAAGCCGAGCCACAGCGCGGTCGCGTCCCTCGTGGCCGAGACACCTGCGGGATAGACGTCGTGGGTCATCGAATCGACGATCCGTACCACCTTGTCGAGCACCAAGGGCCTCTTGCGCACGGGCCTCGCGGCGCGCAGCTTCGCCAGGCCGCGGACCAGGTCGCTCACCGCGCGGTGACCGGTCGGGTCGAGGTAACCGTCACGCAGGTGGCGCTCGGCGACGCCCGCGAGATGCTGGCGGATGGTGGCCAGTGCGAACCGGGGCTCGCCCCAGTCGTCGACCTGGGTCGACATCCACGCCACGTACCACCGCACCACCTGCGGGTGAGCGGGCAGCGCCTCGAGGCCCAGGTCGACACAGAAGCCGCCGAACGAGCGCCACGCCTTCTCGTAGGCCCGCCGCGTATTGATCGACAGGGTGTGAGTCTCGAGGTCCCGGGAGACAGCCTCGAGCTCGTGCAGCTCTTCGGCGATGTCAGCGTCGAGGATCACCGGCGGCGCGTCGACCGCCGCGAGGTGCACCCTGCGCTCCAGCGCGTTCACCATCACCATCGCTCCAGTGTCGTTCACGCCCCGCCCGGAATTGGGGGGCAAACGACGTCGAGTTCCTGAAGCGTCGGGCAACGAACAAATCGAGTTTGATGGGTGGCGATAGCGCGCTGCGGGAGTTGCCGACTACGGTCGTCACCATGGCTAGGTACGAAGCGTGTACAGCGCTCGGAGGTGGTGGTCGACTAGGTGCCGGGCGTGCGGACCTCGACGACATAGGCGATCCTCGCGAGATGACGGATGGATCCTCGCGCGCGAATGAGCGGGACTATGAGCGCAGCACGCCGCGCGGTTCAAGGTGGATGCACGAGACGGGTAACGCAGGTTGCTGCAGGGTCGGGCAGTAGACCCCATGGCGACCATTTTCGCGGAAGGGTTTGAGACCAAAGAGATCGTCTACGTCGTCCTCGGCGGCGTGATCCCGGCAGCTGTCCTTGCGGTGTTCAGGTGGATCATCAAACCCCTGGCGGCCGCCTGGCGTACGGGCCTTGCAGGTTCCAAGTCACAACTCAAGGCGGACGCTGCGGACGACGCTGAGGAACGCCTTGTCGTCCTACGCGACCAAGTGCGGGACGTCGCAGAGGAGCAGGGCCTGAGGGAGCCTGACCATGCGACCGGTCACAACCCGACGATCGTCACCTATACCGACGGCCACGTGACCACATACTTCTCCGACCACGCCGCCTATAGACGGGCAATGACAAATCGGACGACGGATCCACGGCGATCCTTCGTCGGCGCGCCACCGCAGCCTGTCTCCGAGTGGGACGAAGAAACCCTTCAGGACTGGCTAGCCGAGCACACCACGCAATAAGCGGTTCACCAATAGATGAGACCTGGCCAGAGATCTGTATCGACCCGAAGGAAGCATGATGAGGTGGAACCCCACGCACCTGCCCGAGATGCGCTAGGACCTCGCTTACGGCGCTCTCGTCGCGATGCTCGTCGGTGCGTGGACTCTCATGCAAGCAATCGACGGCCGCCAGCACACGCCGGGTACAGCCGGGCAGAAAGGCCGCAAGGCGTCGGGCAGGCACCAACCCGGGTGTGACTGTGGTCGACCTGCGTCGTATGAAGCACGTCGACACAACTCTCGGCGCCGGCGGGCGCACGTACCGTCACCGGTGGATCGTGCGCGGCCACTGGCGCCAGCAACCCCACGGACCTCGTCAGACACTGCGCCGGCCGACGTGGGTTCCGTCCTACACCAAAGGTCCTGAGGGAGCCCCATTCAAGACGAGCGAATACGTACACGTCTGGCACCGATAGTGGCAACGGCGAAGCAGGGTGACAGATCGTCTGTCCACCGCACCAACGCGACGATCCCGGGTTAGCTTCCGAACATGCATCGACACATCATGCATGGGTGACGTTGATCTTGCGTGCCAGCGCTTCGAAGTTGTTCAGCGTGGTCTGTGAGAGCTTCTCGACCTTCGTCGGGTCACGGAGCAGCACCTCGGCCGGGCGCCAGTGGTCGAACTTGCCGTCTAGCGCCTCAAGCCGCAGGAGTAGGCGGTCGGGATGATCTGGCAAGTCTCCGACCTTGTGCTTCTTTGCGAACGCGGCGTTGTACAACGAGAGGTAGTCACCAACGCCGAACAGGTCCTCGATGTCGCTGTGCTTTTGGTCCAGGACCGCACCTACGAACACGACTCGTCCACCGTCGATCTTGTTTGCCTTGATCGCGGCCTCGACCTTGCCGCCGCCTTCGGTGCCCGAGTCGAGCAGAACAGTGACGGACACCTTGCGCCCGAGGAGCGAGACGAACGCGGGAACGTTCGAGGCACCTCCCGCGGGGAGGATGCGCCACCGGTCGTCAAGCCCCTCGCGACCCTGGTCACGGAGGTATCGGCTGATCACGTCGAAGTAGGCGAGGTCCGAGGGGCCCTCGACGAGCAGGTTCCGTTCCCCGATGAAGAGGTTCTGCGAGAGGTCGTAGCCGAGAGCAGCCTGTAACGGAAAGGCGCTGTCCTCACCGACCTCCAGTGCGTCCGACGAAGTGACAGAACCAATGTCCTCGCCGCGGTCCTCCACGACCCGCACCCGCTCGATCTGCTCGACCATGAACGGCGAGTGCGTTGTATAGATCACTTGCCCTATTGGTGCGAGGCGGTCGTTGATGAAGCGCAGAAAATCCCGCTGAGCCTTCGCGTGGAGAGTGAGCGCGGGCTCGTCGAGCAGGATCACAACGTCGTCCTCTCGTTCCTCGAACTCGCTGAACGCCGCGAGGAAGGAGAAGAACCACTGGTAGCCCGACGAGCGGAGTGCGAAGTTGTTTGTGAAGTCGTGCTTACGGTCCTCGACGCGGAAGTTGAGGTAACGCGCCACGATCGTCTGACCCTGCGGCTGCGGCACAGTCTCCGCCTCGATCTCCACCCTGATCCTGAGTTCAGGGTTGGTGCTCCAGTATTCGGCCATCTCGCGTGAGAGATCGCTGGAGACGGCCTCGAGCTCGGCGGTGCGCGACTCGAATTCGGCGTCGGTCACCGAGTCGATGTCGGTCTCGGCCAAGCGCAGGAGCGCACGGGCAGTCTGCTTGGGTGACGCTCCGGGTTCCTCGTCCTCCTGCGTACGCAGCGTGGCGACATCGACACGGCCCTCAAGGTTCTGATACCCCGCGAACCGGAAGAACTGAGGCATCCGAGCCGCGACGACTTCCCTCGCGATCATGTTCAGATCGTCGTTGCGTCCAACGAGCGACTTGATCCTCTCCAGCGCGGCAGCATTGGCGACGGGGCTGTCGTCCTCCGGATCGTCCAGCTCAGCTTCGTCAGATACGGCGGCGGCCGGGACGGGGGCAAGGGCTTCCCTGAGCTCGGTGACGGTGGCATGCGTCCTCAGAAGCTTGTCCAGATCCGGGTGGCCTTCGAGGACGTTGCGCATGAAGCGGTCGATGTCGATGTCGATGTCGACCCAGAGCGCGTCGTCGTATTGGCGGCCGACAGTCACCGTCTTTGGCGCAGCGACACCTGTGCCCAGCGCGTCACTGAGCGCAGCCAGATCATCCTGGTCCAGGTCGAACGTCGCCTCGATCGGCGAGACCTCCGAGAGGTTTTCGCTCCGGCCGTCGCGCTTCCAACGCCACCGCGGGTAGTCGTCCCGCTCGACGAACGTGTCTCCGTAGACCGGGTTCAGCCGATAGAGAGCGTCGAGCATCGCTGACTTGCCCGACTCGTTCATCCCGACGAGTGTCGTCACGTCACCTTCGACCGACACTTCTGTCGAGTCGAGCACGTTCCTGTACCGGCGAACCCGGAACGACGTCAGCCTCATTGAGCATCCTCCCCGAACGGTGGGCACTGCGAGGCGAGCGTACCGGGAGCCACCGACACGGCCGGGTAGGTCCCGTCGTGAGCCCTGATGTCCTCCGCCACTCAACTTGTCTCCGCCTGGCTCTCTGACCTGCAGTGGGACAACTTGAGTGGCGGACACGCCTGCCGGAACCGGTCGGTGAAGTTGTCGCCGCCGCGCCTTTGGATCTGATGGCCGCATCGCTCTGACCTGCGCCGATGACAAGTTAAGTGACCGAGAACCGCGTACGGACAAGTTAGGTGGCGGACGGGCCAACTTACCTGGCGGAGGACAGCGGAGGACACCTGAGAATTCACCTCGTTGGGGAGGGCGGGCATGGCGGGCTGGGTTCCTGGTAAGGGCTCTTATCGGGGCATGAAGACACCTGTGCGTCGCGTGACACGCTGGAGGGATGAGCAGCACCGCACCCGACCTCTGGCTCGACTGGTGCGCGGTCACCGGGACCCCGATCGACCGCCGCGACCAGACGACACTCGACCAGTTCGTCCGGCAGGCCAGCCCTTCTCGTGCCTTGCTCGACGCGCTGCTGCCCGTGGCCGAAGACCTCGCGGCGCCTGCGTGGCCGGCCGCTCTTCGAGGCGACGCGACCTCCCTCGAACGGCTCGTGCGACACGGGACTGCGCGAATCGCCGACCCGAATAGCCACTGGGTGGCGCGACTCAGGCTGCGCCGGCTGCTGTTCGCCGCCGTCCTGCTCGCACCGACCGGCCACGGAGGACTGGGACTCACGCGGACCCGTGCGCTCGGCCTCACGCCACGGGCGCTGCAGGACCTGCGACCTCGGATCCGCAGGACAGAAGATGAAGCCTCATGCCCGGCGTGCGCCGTGTGGTCGTGGCTCGACGTGATCGGCACGAACAGCAGCTGGACACACAGGGCCGTCCGGGCGCTGGGCCACCGCCGCGACGACCCAGACGACCAGACCCACCGGCATCAGCGCGACGACCCGAGCCCCGGCTGGCTCGACTGGCCCGACCACCCGGGCCTCCTGCCGGCGACCGACCAGTGGGGTTACGTCGACCGGTACGCCTCGATGCACTCGTCGTCCCTCTCGGTCGTCGTCCGGACGATGACCACGATGATCGACGCACCCACCGTCCTGGACCACCCGGTCGACCCCGGGTCGAAGAAGCCAGTGCGGCGGATCACGCCGGAAGAGGAAGCCGCGATCCTCGCGCGAGCCGACGAGCTCAACACCCGGATCGCGAGGATCCTCTCGGAGTACCAATAGGATCGTGGCCATGGGATTCGACTGGGAGAGCATCTTCGACAGGAGCGGCCCGGGCGTCGCTGTCGCCTATGACGACGCCGTGTCCGACGTCATCTACGAACGTCGGTCGGCATCGGAGATCGACGCAGACGAGGGTGCGCCCATGGCGCCGACCTGGCTTTCCGAGGTCTGATACGGATCGTCAGCCCAGAGGCCGATCACTTCCAGACGGCCCACGAGCCCAGCCTTCTGCTCACCCGCGCGGTGCACGTAGATCCGCTTCACCACCGACCGCAGAGCCTCATTCATCATGTTCACGTCGGCATCGGGCCAAATCGCGACAAGCCCTTCGAAGGCCTCGATCGACGGGACCTTCGCAACTGAGTTCTCGCTCCGTAGGAACTGTGCCCTCGCCGTGAGTCCCTCGATCTGAGCCGTGATCTCGTCGCGCTTGTCCCGGAACTCGGCCTTCAAGTCCTCGGCATCGCCATCTGCATCGAGGAACACGTCAAGAAGGCGCTTCCTTCTAGACTTCAACCGCACGACCTCGGAATCAATTGCTTCGGCGTCGGCCAATGCTTGTTCTCTTTGGTGCTGACGCTCAAGCGCGGCGGCGAAGTCATCCTCGCCACGTGCGTTACGTTCCAGCCATTCTAAGACGCTAGCCTCTGCCATGCTCTGCCGGATCGCGACCGGTGAGGGGCAGAGGATTGTTGTCTGATTGCTGTACTTGTCGCGACCGCACTCATAGCCACGATGTCTACTGTTTCTGCCGCTTTTTGTCGACCAATATACACGCAGCTTGCGCTGGCATGATGCGCAGTAGAGGTGCCCAGAGAGTTTAGTGGGGGCGGAAACTTCTCGAGGTGGCGCCTTGCGTGCGCGACGCTCGACGTAAGCGTCCCACGTTTCCGTATCGATCACTGGTTCCTGTGCGCCCGGATAGTAGTTAACGAGACTGGGTTTGTCGGTGTTCGGATTGGCGCCCCGACGGTCGATAACCAATCCGGCACCGAACCCCGAGTCCAGGATTTTGAGCAACGTTCGATAAGTGAAGCGCCCGCCTCGAGTGGTGGTGATGCCGTTTTCGTTTAGGTCTAGTACAAGCTTGCTGACTCCTTTGCCCGCGACAAAGTTTTCGTAACACCTTCGAAGCCAGGGTCCTGTGTGTGGGTCAATCGTGTAGACGAGACTAGGGTGATCATCTCGACCGACGTCATCGTTCTTAATATAGCCGAAACGTGGACCGCCATTGTGGGGCAGCCCTCGTTGACGCCGATAGTCATGGATGTTCTCCCATGTCTCACCGATCTGGTCCGACTGCAGTTGTGCAATTGCGAGCATCTGGGTCAACGAAAAGCGCCCCATCGGGGTTTCGACGTCGTCCAGGTTCTCTGTGGCCGATGCGATAAACCCGCCAGCCTCCTGCAGTTCGTTGACGTTGAGCATGGAGTCGATGAGGTTGCGGCCCCAGCGTGAAACTTTCCATACGACGATTCCGTCGGCCTCGCCGCGTCGCACTCGTTCGATGCTGTGCGAGATCTGCCGCTTGGTCATCTCGCGACCCGTCTTGTCCAGATCGGTAACAGGTTCGCCGACGACTACCAGCCCCTCTCTGCTGGCCCATTTGCGGCAAACGTCCTCCTGCACGTCGTCGGAGATGAGGGTGTCGTGCCGATCACCGATCTTCGAGACTCGGATGTAGAGGAGGACGCGCATGCCGGGCCGCCACTGCTTCCGCCCGCTCGTGCGCCTGGACCGCCTCACGTGTCAACCTCGGCTTGAATCTCTGACTCAGGGACCCGGAATCGGGCCTTGACTAGGCTCAATGGCATGGCCTTCCCCTATGCGACGCTCGCTCCGATGCCCTCACCGGATCGAACAATCTTAGACCACGGCATCAACGTCGAGGAGGAGCCGGCGCCGGTGCGGCTGGCGGAGCGCGGCTGGTAACACCTGTCTGACCAGGGCGGACGCCGAGGCAACGGCCGTACCCGTCAGCTGGGCCACCGTGCAGCCGACCGCGTCGGCGATCAAGATGATCTCGGTCATCTTCGCCGGGCGCTTGTCAGAGAAGTGCGACTCAGTAGGTGCCAGGGCCGGTGACGCTCGCGACGAGCCGGTGCCGGCTCGGCTGGCTGAGCGCGGCTGGTGAGCCAGCGGTTGTCGGAGGGCCCCGCGGACGTCGAGTCCGCGGGGCCCTTCTGCTCTGGGCCAGCAGGCCCACGGGACCGTTGGCTGATTCACGTTCAGCAGGCTCTGCGGAGCGGTAACTCGTCCGATGACGGCTGCCTGCCGCCTGCTGAATCAAGGTCAGGAGTCGGCCTTGCGGCCGAGCCTCTCCGTCACGCGCAGATGCAGAGCTGGACCGTTGCATCGGCGGTGAACGGGCGACCGGACCAGTCGCCGAAGCGCTCGACGAGCTCGATGCCGCCGAGCGAGAGGAGCAGCGGCAGCTCCTGCGGAAAGATGCTCCTGATCTCGAGCGGTGCGACGACGAAGTCGGGCTCGGAGCTGGTCGAGAGGTACCACGTCCCGCGTGTTACCTGCGCGGATGCATCGTAGGTTTCTGCGACGTCGACGCTGACGTCGCCCAGGTCAGGGTCCATGAACGACAACGACTTCCGGGTGCGGCGCACTCCATCGGCTTCGGCAAGCATCTTTGTGCTCGGGTTGAAGACATTGAAGACGAACCGTGCTCCGGGCGCCAGGTGTCGTCGAACCGACCGGAAGCAGCTCACCAGGTCCTCGGCCTCATGCAGATGCAGCAGTGAATTGGCAGCGATGAACACGTAGTCGAAGGTGCGGCCCAGATCGAAGTCCCGCATGTCGCCCTGGATCCACTCCACCGCGACACCGCGCTCGTCCGCCTTGCGCTGAGCCTCGGCCAGCATGTCCGCCGAGAGGTCCAGGCCGACACACCGTTGCCCGCCGGAAGCGATGGGGATCAGCTTGTTCCCGGTGCCGCACCCGAGTTCCAGCACGCGCCCGCCCTTCCGGTTGGCGTCGGCCCGGTAGAAGTCGACTGAAGGCCCGCCGCCCGGGAACATCAGGTCGTACAGCCTCGCGTTCGCGTAGAACGCTTCGCTCTGGTTCGAGGGCTGTCGTCGGCGACTCACGCCGAGAGCCTACTGACCTCCTCTTCAGGGGACCGCTCTTTTTCGCCCTCGGCGGCCGTCCTTCCGTCGACTGCGGCCCGCATCGTGCGGAATCAGCGACTTGAGCGTTGCAGAACAGCGACTTCGTTCCTGCAGAACGGCGACCTGCGGAGTGGGTCGTGGTCGGAAGACGCCGGGAAGCCCTCGTTCCCCGGCGTCCGCCCTGTCACCACGCCTCCAGCGTGGTCGGACGCAAGCGGCCAGGTCGGGGCGACCGGTTCGTCTGGGCACAGCGTCCACGTTGCTCGACGACGAGTCGCTCCGTGCAGTCGCGGCATCGGACGGTCAGGTAGTCCAGCGGCAGCACGACCAAGTGTCATGCGGCAAAGCAGCCAGCAACACGGTGGCAGAACGACGGCCGGTACGTCGCCGACATGATCAACGTGGAGGAGGTCCCTGGACCAGTGGAGGCTGCCTCCAGCGGGCTCATCTAGTGCATGCAGATTGCCTCTTGAGTATGTGATTGGCGAAATCCGCTTCGAGCTTGTGTCAGATCAGCTAGCATCAAGGGCATGCTAGCGCGCTTCGAGGTCAGCAACTTCCGCTCGATCGCCGATCCGGTCGAGATCTCGCTCGTCGCAATCGACATCGAACGGGAAGCCGCCCGTGGGGTGTCGAGCCTCGGTGAGCACCTGCTCACCCGTGCCGCTGTCTATGGATCGAATGCGTCCGGGAAGTCCAACGTCCTGGCGGCGTTGGTCTGGCTGGTCGATGCAGTCCAGAACTCCCTGAGAGCCTGGGACGACGAGATCCCCCTTGAACCGTTCGCCTTCGACCATCGAAAGGACGAGCCGACGGAGTTCACGGTCGACTTCGTCGTTGACGGCGTCCGGTTCGAGTACTTGCTCGAGGCCAAACGTGACGGCGTCGTGCGTGAGGAGCTGCACCACTACCCCGAGGGGCGCGCGCGCCGGGTCTTCGAGCGGACCGGCGACGACGTCACCTTCCACCGGAGCCTGGGCAGCGGCGGCCCATTCGTAGAGCTGCTCACGCCGACTACGCTCCTGCTCTCGCTGGCGCGCCGATTCGACTTGCCGGACGCCGCACGATTCGCCAATGTCTTCGTCCGGACGCAGGCGTTTGGCAAGCTCCCCAGTAGGAGCAACATCAGCAGCCCGATGAGCAACGTGCCGACCACGAAGATCTTCGACGATCCGACCAATCGCGACGATCAGCCGTCACTGTTCGGTGACGACCTGCCAGATCGCCGCACGCAGGCCCTCGACCTTCTTCGGCTCGCAGACCTTGGTATCGCAGACGTCGTAGTGGAGGAGAAAGAGATCCTGATGGGCCGGGAGCGGCGCGCTGGAGTCAGGCGCCGGCCCGTTCTGCTGCACGAGACGGCTCAAGGAGCCATGCCGCTTGACCTGTCACAGGAATCCGAAGGCACCAGGACGTGGTTCGCCCTCATCGCGCCCGTCCTCGAAGCTTTGAACACCGGAGCACCAGTCGTCTTCGACGAGCTCGATGCGAGCCTGCATCCGGTCCTGTCGGCCGAGCTGATCAAGATCTTCCACGACCAGCGCACCAACCCTCGCGGTGCCCAACTGATCTTCTCCACTCATGACACGAGCCTGCTGACCCACCTCAATCGCGACGAGGTCTGGCTGACTCAGAAGCGTCCCGACGGCTCGACCGAACTCGGAGCCCTCGCGGACTTCGCCGGCGAGCGTGTCCGCAAGTCGGCGAATCTGGAGTCTGCATACCTGCATGGCCGGTACGGAGCGATCCCTGAGATCGACCCGACCCGGTTGCGCTCGCTCGGGCTTTCGGGCTGAGCCGGCGATGGGGCGAAAGCAGTCGCTGTCGCGCGCCAGCGCAAGGAAGCAGCCACGCCGCGTCTTGGTCGTGTGGACCGAAGGCGAGATTACTGAACCGGCATACGTCAATGCCCTCAAGAAGTTGGAGCACGTGCGCGCGAACACTGCTCTCTCCATCAGGATCGCGCCTTCGCACACCGTGCCCTACCCGCTTGTCGACGGAGCGATCGAGCAGGCGCGTGACGGTGATGTCGACGAGATCTGGTGCCTCATGGACGTCGAGGCGCCTCGACCGCATCCCCGGCTGTCCGAGACAGTCGCGTTGGCCGCACCGCACTCTAAGGTCCACCTTGCGTTCTCGAACCCGTGCTTCGAAGCCTGGTTGCTGCTCCACGACCGCGACCTCGGTGCTTTCCTCACCACCGCCGACGCAGTGAGGGCCGCACAGGCGTTGGACGGAGTCAACGGCAAGCATGTCGACGCGGGACAGTTCGTTGCGCGACGCGCCGACGCGTCCATGCGAGCGCAGAAACTGAGGCGGCGGCGCGAGAAGGATGGCGCCGTATTTCCCGATGACAACCCGTCGAGTGACGTGGACCTGTTCCTCGCAGCCGTCGAAGCGCCTCCTGACAATGTGCGCGTAGAGACTCGACCTGAGAGGTAGCTGGCGAGCCGTGTCAATCGTGGAACTCGGCATCAACGTCGAGGAGGAGCCGGCGCCGGTGCGGCTGGCTGAGCGCTAGACCGTCGGAGGGCCCCGCGGACATCGTGTCTGCGGGGCCCCTCCGTTTCCCGGGAGGTGGACCGATGCCGGTCAGACGGCCGTGTCGCTGGCCTTGGTGTGCGCCAGGGCCCAGGTGAGGGCGTGGTCCGCCACGGCTTCCCAGCCGGGTGCGGCGCAGGTCCAGTGGTCGCGGCCCTCGAACTCGTAGTACTCGGTGATCGCGGGCGACTTGTCGTAGTGCTTGGCGTTGGACTTGTTGACCGAGGTGGGCATGATGTGGTCCTCGCTGCCGCCGATGAACAGCAGCGGGGCCCGGTCGGCGGCGTAGTCCACCCAGGTCTCCTGCGGTCCGGGCTTGAAGTTCGCGAAGAGGCCGTACTCCCACACCCAGTGGCCCGGCGCGGCGATGGCGTACCGCTCCCAGACCCGTCGGGACTCCTCGGCCGAGAGGGTGTTGGTGAACGCGTAGTGGAACTCGTCCGGCGTGAACCCGACTGCGCGGTGCCGGTTGGCGGGGTTCTTCAGGGCGGGAAACAGGGACCTCGCCTGTGACAGCGGGTTGACCCGCACGCCCTCTGTCGGTGCGGAGTCGACCACGACGGCAGCGGCACCCAGGCCCCGGGCGAGCAGGAGCTGCGTGAGGGTGCCACCGAACGAGTGCCCCATGATGATCGGTGGGCTGTCCAGTGCCTCGATGACGCCGGCGAGGTGGTCGACGGTCTCGGGACGGTCAGGTCAGCGATGATCTCGGGCTTGTCCCGCAGGGCCTCGACCTCGATCTCGAACCCCGGATAGCCCGGGGCCAGGACCTTGAGGCCCTTGGCCTCGTAGTGGGAGATCCAGCCCTCCCAGCTGCGCGGGGTCATCCACAGGCCGTGGACCAGGACGACGGTGTCAGGCTGTGCTGCGTTCATGCTGATGCTCCTTGTGTGAAGAGTCCGGCGTGGTGATGGGTCCGGCGCCGGTCAGGCGTCGATGAACGCCAGCAGGTCGGCGTGGAGGCGGTCACGTTCGGTGTCGGGCAGGGCGTGGCTGCTGCCTTCGTAGACGGTCAGGGTGGCTCCGTCGATGAGCGCGGCAGATCGCTTGCCGCCGACGTCGAACGGCACGATCTGGTCGTCGTCGCCGTGGATGACCAGGGTCGGGACGTCGATCTTTGCCAGGTCGGGCCGGAAGTCGGTCGCGGAGAAAGCGGCGATGCACTCGTAGGCGCCGCGGTGTCCGGAGGCGAGGCTCTGCAGCCAGAACGCGTCGCGGAACCCCTGGTCGACGTCCTGGCGCCGGTTGTGGCCGAAGAACGGGCCGTCGGCGAGATCCCGGTACAGCTGGGACCGGTCCGCCTTCTCACCCGCCCGGATCCCGTCGAACACCCCGATCGGCAGCCCGCCCGGGTTGTCCTCGGTCTGCAGCATCAGGGGCGGGACTGCTGAGACCAGGACGAGCCTGGCCACGCGAGCTGTCCCGTGGCGGCCGACGTAGCGAGTGATCTCGCCGCCGCCCGTGGAGTGGCCGACCAGCGTCAGGTCACGCAGGTCGAGCGCGTCGATCAGGCACGCGAGGTCGTCGGCGTAGGTGTCCATCTCGTTGCCTTGCCAGGTCTGGCTGGAGCGGCCGTGGCCGCGCCGGTCGTGCGCGATGGCCCGGTGGCCGTGCTCGGCGAGAAACAGCGCCGCAGCCTCCCAGGCGTCGGAGTTGAGCGGCCAGCCGTGGCTGAGCAGGACGGGTGTGCCGTCGGTTCCCCAGTCCTTGTAGAAGATCTGGGCACCGTCGTCGGTGGTGATGTAAGGCATGGTGGGCCTCCCCGGTTCTCGGTCGAGTTCTGGCACTTCGACCTTGCCGCCGGGCCCACCAGGATCGGACCACGTGAACCTCGTAGTCCGCCATTCTCTTACGGCGTCGTGGTGCCTTCGTCGTCCGACGCCGGCGTAAGGCGGTCGGCCAGCTGGCGCCGGGACGACACACCCAGCTTCTGAAAGACCTTGCGCAGGTGGTAGTCGACCGTGTTCGGACTGATGAACAGGTTCGCGGCGATCTCGGAGTTCGTGCGGCCGGACGCGGCGAGCTGCGCGATCGTGTGCTCCTGTGTGGTCAGGTCGAACTGCCGTGGCACGCTGTCGTTGTCATCGGTGCCGGCAAGGGGCGCCAACTCGGCGGTCGCGCGTGCGACGAACAGGTCGGCGCCGCTGTGCCGGAAGTGCCGCAGGGCGAGCCGGAGTTGCTCGCCGGCCTCGCGACGGCGTCGGGCCCGCCGCAGCCATTCCCCGTAGACGAGGTGGGACCTGGCCAGGTCCATCTCGGCTCCGGTCTTGCCCAGCGCGTCGATGGAGGCTCTGTAGTGGGGCTCGGCACCGGCCGCGCCCCGCGTGCCGACGAGAGCCAGCGCGCGCTCGGCGAGCCCGTCGCACCAGGGCGAGCCGTTCGCGTCGGCCAGCTGCTTGAGCAGCGTCGCGACCGGTTCGGCATCGCCGTGGTGCCCGCTGCGCATAGCAGCCTCGACATAGTCGGGGTAATAGGTGGGCGTGGTGTGCAGGAAAGCGTCAGTGACGAGCGGGGTCAGCTGCTCGTATGCCTCCTGGTACTTCCCGGCCGCGAGGTGGCGCACCGCGACCGATGCGCGCGCGGACGAGCTGACACCGCCGAACCCGGTCTCGTCCGCACCGTCAGCGATCGCCGCCACCACCTCGAGCGGTGACCCGGTCCAGGCCATGACGGCAGCGTTGATGACGTTCTCCGCGTCGTAGCCCATGGCGCGGCGCACCTCGCGGACCAGCTCGTCGAACGTGACGGCGCGGCGCAGGGTGCCGCCCCAGAGCTCGGACAGCGCCATGACCCAGAGCAGGGTGTCGACGAGCTGCAGGGCTCCGGCATCGCGGGCCGCGCCTGCCGCGCGGGTCAGGGCGGCCGTGCGGCCGTCGTTGTCCCAGAGGAACGCTCCCAGGGCCGCCGTCACCGAAGCCATCTGCATCATCTCGTGGTCGGGTTGCGCGAGGATCGTGTCCAGAGCTGCGCGGGCGGGCGGGACTGCGAGCGGGTACGGCTCGAGCATCAGCGCACCGAGACCATGGAGGATGACCGACAGCGGACCGTCGGCCACGCCCGCGCCTGCGAGCAGCCGTCGTCCGAGCGCGTCGTGGGTCGTGCCAAGGACCATGCGTTCCGCGTTGCACATCCTGTCGAACGCTGTGAGCAGCGCCCTCTGCTCCCGGGCGGCGTCGTGCCCGTGGAACTCGTCGGCTGCCCGCAGGCTCGCTGCGGTGGCCCCGCGCACACCGGCAGCGTCACCCGCGAAGATGCCCAGCGCGCTGCGTACGGAGACGGCACGGCCTCGGGTGACGGCGTCGACCGTGGCGGGGTCGATCTCATCGACGAGCCGGTGGGCGACGTGGATCGCCCCGGCCGCCAGAGCCGCCTCTGCCGCACTGATCTGGCGCGCATCGCGCACCGGTCCGGGCGGGCTGAGCTCGGCCGCGCGGGTCAGGATGGTCGCCTGCGAGGCCAGGCCACCACGCCGAGCCGCCAGGTCCGCGGAGTGCGCCAGCCGGTCGGCGACCTCCGGGTCGGTCCCAAGGACCGCACGGGCGGCATGCCAGGCCTCGGTCTGCACCAGCCCGAGCTGCTCGGCAGCACGTGCGAGAGCGCCGTGCATGCGGCGTCGCTCGGCGCCTGGTGCGGCGTTGTAGACCGCGGACCGTACCAGCGGGTGCCGGAACCGTACGACCGGTTCCAGCTCCACCAGGCCGGCGATCTCCGCCCGGTCGCCGCCGTCGGGGCTGAGCCCCAGGACCGCCGCCGCCACGGTCAGGAGATCGACGTTTCCCGTCGAGTCTGCGGCAGCCAGCAGCATCCAGGGCTGAACCCCGGGGTCGGTCTGCCGCACCCGGCGAACGTAGTGCGCCTCGAGATGTTGACCGACCGGCACCGGAGCGCCGTCCAGTCCCAGGTCGGGCAGCTCGTGCACGAGCGCATCGCCCGCCAGGTCGATCAGCGCGAGCGGGTTGCCACCGGTCGCTCGTGCGATGGCCGCTGCCGCCGATGGGGCGAACGGCTTCGTCGCCGAGCGGTTCAGCAGTCGCACCGATGCATCGACGTCGAGGCCGGTCAGAGCGAGCTGTGGCACGCCACCGATCCGATCCGCGAAGCCCTCCTCGTCGCGGGCCGCGAACACGACCGCGACGTGCTCGACCGCGAGCCGGCGTGCCACGAACGCGAGGGCGTCCAGGCTCTCGGAGTCGATCAGGTGCGCGTCGTCGATCAAGCACGCCACCGGCTGCTCGGTGCCCGCCGCGGCCAGCAGGCCGAGCATGCCCAGGCCGACAAGGAAACGGTCCGGTACGGGTCCGTCGACCGCGCCGGACGCGACCTGGACTGCCTGTCGCTGCCGCTCCGGAAGCACGGCGTGGTGCCCCTGCAGCATGGTCACGAGTCGCTGCACCGCGGCGAACGGCATCGCCGACTCCGACTCGTACCCGTCCAGCCTGAGCACGCCAAGGCCTGCTTGCCGCGCCGTCTCGGTCAGGAGGTAGCTCTTGCCGATACCCGGCTCTCCCAAGATCAGCAGGGAGCCGCCGCGTGCGTTGCGTGCTGCGCCCAGGAGCGCGGCCAGCCGGTGCTGCTCTTCGTCACGGCCCAGGAGCGCGCCGGCTTTTTCCATGTGCTCCACGGTAGGTCCGGCGGTGTGGGACTACGCGGTTCACGTGGTCCAGTTCACCCGGCCGGCTGCGGATGATCTTTTGTGTACGCACCCCGACAGGAGGCCCCCTGATGACCAGAAGACGCATCACCCGCCCCACCGCACTGATCGCCGCGCTCGCCACGGCACTGCTCGCCTTCTCACCCGTTGCAGGCTCTACCTCGCCCGCCAGCACGCACGGCGGCCAGAGCGGTTACCCGGGCGCTGGCCCGAAGCCCACCATCGTGCTCGTGCACGGCGCGTTCGCCGACTCCAGCGGCTGGGAAGCCGTCGCCGACCGGCTGACCGACCGCGGCTACCCCGTCCTGGCGTTCTCCAACCCGCTGCGCGGCCCCGTGTCCGACGGCGAGTACCTCCGCCAGTTCATCGACACCATCCCGGGCCCGATCGTCCTCGTCGGGCACTCCTACGGCGGCGCGGTCATCACCAACGCGGCAACCGGAGACTCCGACGTCAAGGCACTCGTCTACGTCGCCGCCTACGCACCCGCCAAAGGCGAGAGCGTGGCCGCCGCCAACCAGCTCGGGGGCGGCCACACGGTCGTCACCGACCACCTCGTGACCCGCCCGTACCCCGGCGCGTCCGCCAACGACGCTGATGCCTACATCGACCCGGCCTGGTTCCACCGGCTCTTCGCCCAGGACCTGCCCCGCGACCAGGCCCGCTTCATGGCCGCCAGCCAGCGCCCCGGCGCCCTCGGTGCGCTGCTCATCCCGTCCGGCGCACCGGCCTGGACCGAGATCCCAAGCTGGTCCATTGTCGCCAACCAGGACCGGATCATCCCGCCCGAAGCCGAACGCGCGATGGCCGAACGAGCCGGAGCCACCACGGTCCGGGTCAACAGCTCACACGTCGTCATGATGACCCAGCCCGGCACCGTCACCAGGGTCATCCTCGACGCCGCCCGCAACTGACGGCTCATCTCCGGATCTACCAGGGCGACGGCTCGTAGTCCTTGAGGAAGCTGCCGTACAGGTCGGTCCCGGCCTCGCCCTGGACGATCGGGTCATAGACGCGGGCGGCGCCGTCGACCAGGTCGAGGGGCGCGTGCCAGCCCTCGGCCGCGATGCGCAGCTTCTCCTGGTGCGGACGCTCGTCCGTGATCCACCCGGTGTCCACCGCGGTCATCAGGATCCGGTCCTTCTCGAACATCTCCGCCGCGGAGGTCCGGGTCAGCATGTTGAGGGCGGCCTTGGCCATGTTGGTGTGCGGGTGTCCCGCGGACTTGTACCGGCGGGAGAACTGTCCCTCCATCGCCGAGACGTTCACGACGTACCCCCGCCGCGCCGTGGACGTCGCGGCCCGCATCGCGGGCCGCAGCCGGGAGATGAGCAGGAACGGCGCGATCGCGTTGCAGAGCTGGACCTCCAGGAGCTCCAGCGGGTCGACCTCGTCCACGACCTGGGTCCACGAGTTGGTCGTCTGCAGGTCGGGGAGAAGCCCGCCGGCATCGACGGCCGTGCCGGCCAGGTGGGCGTCCAGGGAGGCGGAACCCGCCCGGAGCGCCAGCGCCGTGAGGGACGCAGCGCTGTGCATCGCGACGGCGTCGTCCTGCGACTGCCCCTCGTGGTGGGCGACCGACAAGGCGGTCAGCGCCCCCGCGATGGCAGCAGGGTGCGCCTCCGAGATGTGGTCGAACGTGACCATCTCCGGCGCCACCAGCCCGTGGGGCAGCGGGGCGACCGGCGACGACTCGCCCGTGACGAGCTGCGAGTAGGACCCCGGGGACCGGCGGACCGTCTGGCAGGCGTTGTTGACCAGGATGTCGAGCGGGCCTGCCGCGGCGACGTCGTCGGCGAGGGCGATCACCTGGGTGGGATCACGCAGGTCGATCCCGACGATCTTGAGCCGGTGCAGCCAGTCGGCGGCGTCGGGCATCGCCGAGAAGCGGCGCACCGCGTCCTTCGGGAAGCGGGTGGTGATGGTGAGGTGAGCGCCGTCGCGCAGCAGGCGCAACGCGATGTACATGCCGATCTTCGCGCGGCCCCCGGTGAGCAGGGCGCGGCGGCCGGTCAGGTCCGTGCGCTGGTCGCGCCGCGTGTGGCTCTTCGCGGCACAGGCCGGGCACAGCCAGTGGTAGAACGAGTCGACCAGCGTGTAGTCCGTCTTGCAGATGTAGCAGCCGCGGGCGGTGCGCAGCTCCCCGGCGAACGCTCCCGGCGCGGTCGAGACCAGCGGGATGCCGGCGGTCTCGTCGTCGATCCGCGCCGCCGAACCAGTCGCCGTCCGCTCGATGACGCTCCGGTCGTGCGCCTGAATCTCGTCGCGGACCGCGGCCTTGCGGGACTTCTTGAGCAGCTTCCACATGTAACCGGTCGCCCGTTTGACCGTCTGGACGTCGGGATGGTTGGGATCGAGGTCCTTGAGCCGGCCCAGCACCCGAAGGGTGGTGGCGAGCTCGTCCGGGTCGATCCCCGCGTTCGTTGGCACGTCGTAGGGTAACTGTCGCCGGGGCCCGAGGCCCGGCTCGGTCCATCACCCGCCGACGTGTTCAGGCTCAGCACCGAGGCACCGGAACTCCTGGTGAAACGGCAGCTGGTCAGCGGCCGAGCCACCAGGAGTCCCGTCTACGGACCCTTGCCGTCAGTAACCAGCGTCACTGCGGGGCGACGTCCGTGCAGTAGACCTTCTTGCCTGGCAGCCGGCCGGTGGTCAGGAACGTCACCGTTGCCTCGTCCACGCACGTGGAGCCCTGGTCGTAGACGTAGTGCCCGCCGTTGTCCGCGCCGACGAAGGCCGCGCGCTTGCCGAGGACCTTGGACAGCCCGAGGCCGTCCTCCCACGGTGTGGCGTTGTCCCTGCGGTTCTGCAGGATCAGCGTGTTGCGCGGTCCCTTGCCGGTCACGCGGACGGGCTCTTCGATCGGCTCCGGCCAGAACGCGCACGCCCAGATGTTGGCGGGCATCCCTGCGCTGAGCGGCCAGGCTGCGCGGTCCTCGGCGGTCCGGCGGGCGTACTCGTCGACGTCGTCGGACCACCGGGCGTCACCACAGGTCAGTGCCAGGAACATGGTGGCCTGGTTGTCGGTCGGCACGCCAGGGGTCGGCGGCGGCGCGGCGAACACCTGCTGCAGCACCTGGCCGTCCGCCTCGGTGAGCGTGCCGTCGGCCAGCCCGGCGGCGGCTTTCCAGAACTGGGTGAGCACCGGAAGGGTGTCGTTGCTCAGCAGGAGGCTGTAGGTGACGGTGCGCAGCATCGAACCCGTCAGGGCAAGCTCGGTGCCGGAGACGGGCGCGGGGGCGCGGTCGAGGCGGTCGGCGAGTGTGAGGTACGTCTGGGTCACCTCCTCGACGGTGCCGCCCAGTCCGAGCGTGCTGTGCCGCGCTGCCGCCATCCGTGCCGCGTCGGGGAAGCGTTCCGACATGGCCTTGCCCCAGTTGTCCTTCGCGTTGGCCCAGACCTTCGTGGGGTCGACGTTGCCCTCGAGGACCACCCGGTCGGCGCGCTCCGGGAACAGTGACTGGTAGACGGCGCCGAGGTACGTGCCGTAGGACTGGCCCCAGTAGGAGATCTTCCTTTCACCGAGCGCCGCGCGGATGCGGTCCATGTCACGTGCCGCGTTGGCGGTGGTGAAGTACCGGAGCTTCTTGCCGGCGTTCGTCGCGCACCGTTCGGCGTCGGTGCGGGCGTGGTCGACATTCGCGGTGATCGAGCCGTCCGCCGCCGGGTACGGGAAGAGTCCGGCGAGGGACGGGTCGTCGAGGCCACAGCTCTGCGGGGTGCTGTGCCCCACGCCACGGGGGTCGAAGCCGATCAGGTCGTAGGCGGCCAACACCGACGGTGGCAAGGTCGGCGCCACGACACGCGGTGTGTCCAGCCCGGGCAGCGCCGGGCCGCCCGGGTTCAGGAGCAGGACACCGCGGCGGTCACGGGACTTCGCTGCCGGCAGCTTCGAGACCGCCACCTCGATCTGCTCGCCGGCGGGGTTCCGGTAGTCGAGCGGAACCTCGACGGTTCCGCAGGTGAGCCGGGGGTCGCGACCGGCGTCCTCGGGCAGCGCGGGGCACGGGCCCCAGGTGATGCGCGGCGTGGTGGCCGCGTCGGCGACCAGTGGTGCGGCCCCGTCCGCCGCGCCCGCATCCGGGGTCGCGGCACAGGCCGCCACCGTCGCGACGGTGAGCGCCGCCGCGATCACCACCCTGGTGAGCCTCGGGGGGATACCGGTTCTCGCTGACCGTTGGATCGTCTTCAACGTCGTGCCTCCAGTTCTCGGTGTGTCACGACGCGCTGACGCCGTTACCAGAGAACCTATGGAAGACCGCGGCGTCACGAATCCCCCTGGTGTGGACACTTTCCATAGCCCGTACGGGGGACAGCTCAAGGCCGCCGAGCGAGGGAGTCAGTCCAGCGGAACGATTCCCGTCCGCCCCTCCCAGGTGCCGTGCTCGGAGAGCGGGCGGAAGCGGAACGTCGCGAACTCGTGGTGGAAGTCACGGCGCCGGCGTTCGACCATGGCGTCCGCGTGCCGTCGGTCCGCGGGGACACCGGAGCGACCGTGCACCATCTCTTCCATCTCGCGCACGGTGCGCCACACGGAGAACGTGGAGATCGTGTGCGGCGGCCGGAGGGCGGCCAGGGCGAGCGTGGTGCCGGGGTGGTCGCGCACCTGGCGTTCGACAGGTCTGCCCCACCGCAGGAACCGGGGGACCTCGAGCAGACGCATCCGCGCGACGGTCACCGCGACCACGGGTTCGTCCTGGTCCCAGCCGCCCGCCCGGGCGGGGAGACCGGGGAGGGCCGCCAGCCGGGACCAGCGGCGCAGGTACTCCAGGCGGACGTGCCAGCCGGTCGCCAGGTGGCGGCCGAGGGCGTCGTCGGACAGGAAGTGGTCCACGGCGTTCTCGTCGCGCCACTGCGCGAAGACCGCTATCCGTCGTAGCTGCAGCCGGTCCGGGGTGACGGTGGGCGCCCCCAGGCGCATCAGCGCCAGGCACTCGGCGTGGTCCAGTCCCGGTGTGGTGGCGCCCGACGGCGGTCGCAGCAGCGCGCGTGCCGTCACGGCGGCCGGAATCTCGGCGAGGTGAAAGGTGTGGATCATCAGGCGTGCTCCATCTTGTAGTGCAGGCGCATCATCCAGGTGCGTCGCACCCGCAGCTCGTGGTCGGTGCGGAGCACCCCGTACGGGTCGCAGTACAGCCGGAAGGTCTCGTGCAGCGGGATGCGCGCCGCGAAGTCCCGCCCGCCGTCGTGGACGACGACGTACGCGCCGTCCTGCCCGAACCGTCCCGGGGGCGACTCCAGGACGAGCCCGCCCTCGTCACTGACGACCGGGCGCAGGAACACCTGGACGTTGCCGGACTCGAGCGGGAACGCGACGTGGACGCTCGGCTGTGCCGCGCCGGGAAGGCGGCGTGCCGAGTAGCAGCCGCTGAACACGTAGCGGCCCGACGGCCGGAGGGTCCGCAGCCACGCAGCGCCCACCTGCTCGCCGTCCCGGTCGCGGATCACGCGGACCCGGCTGTCCATCCCGTGCGCGACGTCGAGCGGGCGCATCGGGAGCGACAGCTGCTCGACCCGGCGGGCGAACAACCGCGCGATCAGCTCACCGGCCGGCCAGAACAGGGGTGACCATCCGGTCCACACCTCCATGTGCCAGGCGGCGGTGTGCTCGTAGAAGTCGCGGATCCGCGGATCCAGTCGGGAGGCGTCGAACCCGGGACCGTCGAGGATCGTCATCGCCGGAAGGAGGCCGGGTGCTCGGTCCGCTGACGGGTCCGTGGTCGCGGCATCGTCGTCGACCGTGCCGCCGTGGTGCGCGGCCTCGGCGGCGAGCCAGCCGTCCCCGACCGTGGAGGAACGGCTCATCGGGGCGCGCAACCAGGAGTGGCGCATGGCGAGGTCGACAGGCTTGCCGACCAGCCGCCAGAACTTCCGGGACCCGAGGTCCAGCAGATGGTTCACGATGACGCATTCTTGCAGCCTGCGGGCGGATGACAGGTTCCGCGGTGGTGGTCGGTTACCGTCGGGTCGTGCTGCTGCCTGAGTTGTCTGTGCCGGGGGCGGATCTGCCTGTCCGGGCGGTGCTGCCTGCCACGGTCGATGCGGTGCGGTCGCGCGGCACCGCTGTGCTGGTCGCGCCGCCGGGTTCGGGGAAGACCTCGCTGTTGCCGCTCGCGCTGGCCGACGCGCTCGGGGGCACGATCATCGTCGCCGAGCCGCGCAGGATGGCGACCCGCGCGGCGGCGACGCGGCTGGCGATGCTGGCCGGTGAACCGCTCGGGCAGCGGATCGGCTACGCGATGCGCGGCGAACGCAGCGGCGGCAAAGGGCTCCGTGTCGAGGTGGTGACGACAGGACTCCTCGTGCGGCGTCTGCAGCAGGACCCGGAGCTGCCGGGCGTGGCCGCGATCGTGATCGACGAGTGCCACGAGCGGCACCTCGATGCCGATCTGCTGCTCGCGCTCTGCGTCGACATCCGGGCGAATCTTCGGGACGACCTGGCGATCGTCGCGACCTCGGCCACTGCGGACACGGTCCGGCTGAGCCGCGCACTGGGCACGGACGTCCCGGCGCCTGTGATCACCGCGTCCGCTGCGCTGTTCGAGGTCGCGGTCGAGTGGGCCCCACCACCGGTCCCCGTGCCGCTGCTCCCCGGTGGGCGGGTCGACCCGCGCCTGCTGGATCACGTCGCGGCCGTCGTCCGGCGTGCACTGGCCGAGAACGAGGGCGACATCCTGGTGTTCGTGCCGGGGGAGGCCGAGATCAACGGTGTGACCCGCCGGCTGGCCGGGCAGAACGTCCTCCCGTTGTTCGGCCGCCAGTCACGGGCTGAACAGGACCGCGCGTTGGCGCCGGCCGCTACCCGACGGATCGTGGTCACGACGTCGGTCGCTGAGAGCTCGCTGACCGTGCCAGGGGTCAGGGTCGTGGTCGACGCGGGTCTTGCCCGGGAGCCGCGGACCGATCAGTCCCGTGGCCTCGGTGCGCTGGTCACCTGCCGGGTCTCGAGGTCGTCGGCCGACCAGCGTGCCGGCCGCGCCGGGCGGGAGGCGCCAGGCCGCGTCTATCGGTGCTGGTCGGCCACCGACCACGCGCGCCTCGACGAGCACGCGGCACCGGAGATCGCGATCGCCGACCTGGCAGCCTTTGCCCTCGACCTCGCGGCGTGGGGTGCGCCTGCGGGTGCCGGTCTGACCCTGCTCGACGCGCCGCCGGCGCCGGCGATGACCGCGGCCACAGAGCTGTTGCGCCGCATCGATGCCACCGACGACGACGGCCGGATCACCGAGCGAGGCCGGCGGATGACGGCGATCGGGGCACATCCTCGCCTTGCTCGTGCGCTGCTGGACGGGGCACCACGGGTCGGCGCCGACCGGGCGCGCGAGATCGTCGCGATGCTTTCGGACGACTCCGGCCGTGGCGCCGGTGACGATCTACCGGCCCGCTGGCGGGCCCTTCGCCGTGGCGAGGACCGCGGAGCCACGGCCCGCTGGCGAGAAGAAGCGAAGCGCCTCGGTCGAAGCGCTGCGACCGGCCACGCGTCGGGCGGGCCGGCTGGTCCGGAGGCGCGCGGGGGACCGGACGATCTTGCGGTAGGGATCGTCGTGGGGCTGGCGTACCCGGACCGCATCGCGCGGGCCCGGGGAGCCGGCTCGGCGACGTACCAGATGTCTGGTGGCACGGGCGCCGCGCTGGATCCGCAGTCACCCTTGCGGAGCACGACCTGGCTGGCGATCGCGGTCGCTGACAGGGCTCCCGGTCGCGCCGACGCGAGGATCCGATCCGCGGCACCGATCGATGAGCAGACCGCGCGAGACATCGCAGGGGACCTCCTCTCGACCACCGACCAGATCCGCTGGGACGACGGCCGGGTCGTGACGCGGCGCGTCGAGGCGCTCGGCGCGATCGTGCTGGGCGACGTGCCGCTGGCGAAGCCCGACCCGCTGCTCGTCCAGGCGGCCGTGCGCGACGGCATCCGGCGCAGCGGTCTGTCCGTGCTGCGCTGGTCGGAGGCCGCGCTCGCCCTGCGGGAACGGCTCGCGTTCTGTCACGCCCACCTCGGCGCCCCGTGGCCTGCGGTCGACGACGAAGCACTGCTGGCCCAGCTCGACGAATGGCTGGGCACCGAGCTCGCCTCGGTGCGAGGCTCACGCGATCTTGCGCACATCGACGTGGCTTCGGCGCTCCGGCGACTGCTGCCGTGGCCCGCAGCGGCCCGGTTCGGCGAGCTCGCACCGGAGCGGCTCCAGGTCCCGTCGGGCTCCGAGGTCCGCCTTGTGTACGACGGCGTCGAGCCGCCGGTCCTCGCCGTGAAGCTGCAGGAGGTGTTCGGCTGGACCGCGACCCCGGCTGTCGCGGACGGGCGTGTCCCGGTCGTCCTGCACCTGTTGTCGCCCGCCCGCCGCCCGGTCGCGATCACCAGTGACCTCGCCTCGTTCTGGAAGCAGGGCTATCCCCAGGTCCGCGCCGACCTGCGAGCCCGCTACCCCCGCCATCCGTGGCCGGAGGACCCGCTGAGCGCTCTCCCGACCAGACGGGTGAAGCCTCGCCAGTGAAGCGAGCTGCCCGGACCATGATGTCTGCGTGGACAGCGGTCGTGTCCTGGATGCGCGGATCCAGAGCCGTACGCACCGCAGGCTGGGTCCTTGCGGTGCCGTTCCTGCTGTTCATCGTGCTGCCGATCGCTGTTCTCAGCGCGCCGGTGGTTCTGGTGCTTTCCATCGTCGTCTCCGTGGTGCACCTGCTGCAGGCGCGACGGCACGCACGGCTGCTGCTGCCGGTGTGCCGGGTACCGGGCGTCGTTCCTTCGTCCGAGTCCAGCATGGGCATGACCTATGAGGCCGCCGCGCTCGCGGACCGTCCGGTGATCCTGGCCGCGGTCTCTGCGGGACCGGCCCAGCTGGGTGAGCCGTGGGCGGACGACCGCACCGTGCAGGTCCACGGCATCACCTGGGACGGCTTGCTCCGGGCGCTCTCGATCGATGTCTACGTCCTGGCGAACGGCGCACTGTCCTGGGGCGTCTCCGTCGACGACGAGGGGTTTCCGGTGACCGACCATGATCAGGAGGGTGAGACTCTCGCTGCCGTCCCGGGCGTGCGCGACGTCGTCCGGCAGGACCGCGAGGTGTTCGACTGGGTCACCGACGAGGCGCGCCCGGTCGACGAGATGCTCGCTGACTTCCTGCGCGCGGTGTCGGCGCCGTCAAGCCCTTCCGGCGAAACCGGCGACAGGTGACTTCCCGTCCGACAGGCGGGGACCCGGTCAGGGTTCGCGATGCCTGCTGCTCAGGGGCCGGCGCTCGGGAGCCAGGGTCGCTTCAGGGGAAGAACCGATACTTTCCGGGCGGCGACCGGGACAGGATGAGGGCGTCCTGATCACAAGTCCCCAAGGATGCGGAGCATCACGGTGGATAACGGGGAGCGGCTCTACCGCCGGTACGCCTTCAACGACCTGGCCAAGAACAAGGGGATCAACGCGGCCATCGTCGTCACCCTGGTCCTGAGTGCGTTCCTCATGGCGACGGGTTCCATGGTCCTGGAACGGCTGGCCGGCTCCATCAGCAGGCTGTCCGAGCAGGGCCGGCCCCCGGACTTCCTCCAGATGCACAAGGGGGCGTACGACCGAGCGGCGCTGACACAGTTCGCGGTGGACCACGAGCCGGAGATCGACGAATGGCTCGTCGAGGACATGCTCGGTTACGACAGTGCCTCCCTGTCCTGGTCGCGCCCGGACACCGGCGAGACCGGCGACCTGGCCGCCAGCCGGATCGACAACCTCTTCGTCACGCAGAACACGGAGTTCGACTTTCTGGTCGACGGGACCGGTGACGTCGTCGAGCCGGCTCCCGGCGAGGTGTACGTCCCGGTCCTCTACCAGCAGCAGTACGGCCTGGCGGCCGGGGACGTCCTCACGGTCCGGACCGACGACGGGCCCCACCGGCTCAAGGTGCAGGGAGAGGTCAAGGACTCCCAGATGGCGGCCTCGTTGTCGCCGTCGTCCCGGTTCCTGATCCACCCCGACGACTTCGAGACGCTGAGACAGGCCGGAGGAGCAACGCCGGAGATCATCGTGGAGTACCGGCTGGCGGCCGGCGGTGCCGCGAACGCGATCCAGACCGCGTACGAGGGCACCGGCGGTCTACCGACGAACGGCCAGGTGGTCACCGGCCAGCAGCTCCGGATCATCAGCATGCTCAGCGACGGCCTCGTCGCGTTCGCCCTGGTGTTCGTCAGCCTGGTCCTCATCGCGATCGCGCTGCTCAACCTGCGCTTCGTCATCCGGGGAACGCTGGAGGACGAGGTCCACGAGATCGGCGCGATGAAGGCGATCGGCATCCCCGACCGTGAGATCTCGGGGCTCTACCTCACGAAGTACCGCATCCTGGCGCTGGTCGGCTGCGTCGTCGGCGGGCTGCTCGCGATCCTCGCGGCGAACGCGCTCACCCAAGACGTCCAGACGAGCTACGCGCAGGCGCCGGTGGGGATCTGGACGTTCCTGGTGCCGCTGGTCGCGCTCGCCGCCGTCTACGTGATCGTGGTCGGGATCTGTCGCAGCGTCCTGCGTGGGGTGCGGAGGATCGAGGTCGTGAACGCCCTGGTGCACGGCAGCACGCTCGACGAGAAGCAGACCGCCCGCCGTGCGCGGCGGCAGGCGCGATGGGTCCGCCGGACCGGGCTGGCGTCGTCGTCCGGTGCGGGCGTCAACGGGCGCCTGGCCCTGCTCGACCTGCGCGCAGAGGGCCGGGCGTGGGCGCTGCTGCCGGTGGTGTTCGGCCTGACCGCGGTGCTGATCACGCTGCCGGCCAACCTGGTCAGCACGTTCGAGAGCCCGCGGTTCGTCACCTACCTGGGTGGCCCGGAGCGCGACCTGCGCGCGGACGTGCAGTTCCAGGAGGACGTCGACGGCGTCACGGGCCGGCTGGTCGCCGCGATGGAGGACGACGACCGCCTCACGGACGTGGAGGCCCTTGCCTACGTCGACTACGGCGCCGACAGCGCGGACGGGCGGACGAGACTGCGCGTCGCGGTCGGGGACCACGCCGACGGCGCCGTCCGGTTCAGCCAGGGCGGTATGCCGGGGGACGGCCAGATCGCGCTGTCGGTCCTCAACGCGGACAGGTATCGGGTGGGCGTCGGGGACGACCTGACGGTCTACGACGGCGAACAGCCGATCACCGTGCAGGTCAGCGGGATCTACCAGGACATCACCGACGGCGGGCAGACCGCCAAGATGCCGGGCGACGTGACCGAGGGTGCCTCGGCCTACACCGTCTACGCGGACCTGGCGGACGAAGGGGCGGACCCCGCCGCGACGGCCGACGAGTACGACGCGCAGTTCCCGACGGCGGGGGTGAACCCGACCCAGGAATACGTCCGGGAGACCATGGGGGTCCTGATCGACTCGATGCGGGGCGCGGCCTGGGTCGCGCTCGTGTTCGGCCTCGGGGTGGCCGGGCTCATCACGAGCCTGTTCCTCAAGCTCCGGGTCACCCGCGACCGGCCCACGATGGGCGTGCTGTCCGCGATCGGGTTCTCGTCGAGGGAGCTCGTGGGACAGGTGCGGACCAAGGCGCTGCTGCTGGTGGCCGCAGGGACGGCGGCGGGCCTGGTGTTCGCGGCGACCGCCGGGCAGGCGCTGGCGAGCGCCGGGCTGGCCGCCGTCCAGCTCGGGATCACGGATCTGACCTTCATCCCGAACCCGTGGCTCGTGTACGCGCTGTACCCGCTGCTGCTGCTCGGGGCGGGCTGGATCGGTGTCGCCGTGCTCACGGCAGGTATCCGGCGCACCGACAAGAGCGAATGGATCCGAGGATGAGGGGACAACTCATGAACGAAGCAACGGTGACCCTGGAGTCGCGCGAGCTGAGCAAGACGTACTTCTCCTCCGAACCGCCGACGGAGGTGCTGCGCGGCATCGACCTGTCCGTCCGCGCCGGCGAGTTCCTCGTCATCATGGGCGCGTCCGGCTCCGGCAAGTCCACGCTGTTGTACAGCATCAGTGGCATGGACCGGCCCACCAGCGGGAACGTCACGCTGGAGGGCCGGGAGCTGACGTCGCTCGGCGACGCGGAGATGAGCAAGGTCCGTCTGACGCGGATGGGTTTCGTGTTCCAGCAGCCGCACTTCCTGGGCAACCTGGATGTGCGGGACAACATCCTGCTGCCCGCCCTCAGGGCGGCGCCCAGGCAGGGCCGGAAGGCCGCGATCTCGCGGGTGGACGCGCTGATGGAGCGGTTCGGCATCGCGCACCTCAAGAAGCACGGCATCACCCAGGTCTCCGGTGGTCAGCTGCAGCGCGCCTCGATCTGCCGGGCGCTCGCCGGCGAACCGTCCGTGCTGTTCGCGGACGAGCCGACGGGCGCTCTGAACAGCAGCATGAGCGCTGAGGTCATGGACGTGTTCACCGACGTGCACCGCGGCGGCACCACGATCGTCATGGTGACGCACGACCCCGGCGTCGCCGTCCGCGGCGAACGTGTCATCTACCTGCGTGACGGCGTGATCGTGGATGCACAGGAGATCGGGTCCTGGCAGCCCGGCACGGCACACCAGCGCGAGGACGACCTGCTGGCCTGGCTCAGGAGCCTGGGCTTCTGAGCCGGACAGGCAGGGGCGGCCGCTCTACGCGACGGTGATGATGGTCTTTCCGGCCACCCGCTCGGTCGGGTTGAACGCGTCGACCGCCTCGGCGAGCGGTCGCGCGGCCGCGATGTTGGTCCGCAGCCGACCGTCCCGGACACGCTGGGCGATCTCGGTGAGCTGATGGCGGCTGGCCTCGACGATGAAGAAGACGGAGCGTCCGGTGTCCGGCTGCCGCGCCGGCGGCTCGGCGATGGTGACGAGGGTGCCTCCCGGCCGGACCAGGTCCGTCGAGCGATCGCCGATCTGGCCGCCGATGACGTCGAAGACGAGGTTCACGGGCCCCACGGCACCGAGGTCGTCGTTGCCGAGATCGACGAAGTCGTGCACGCCGAGGTCGACGGCGGCCGCGCGGTCCGCCGTACGGCCCGTGCCGATCACGTACGCGCCCGCCTCGCGGGCAAGCTGGACGACGACGGATCCGACGCCGCCGGCCGCGCCGTGCACGAGCACGCTCTGGCCCGCTTCGAGACGTCCGTGCTCGAACAGGCCCTGCCATGCGGTGAGACCGGAGATGGGCAGGCTGGCGGCGGTGACGAAGTCGATGTCGGCCGGCAACGGCGCGAGGTTGCGGGCCTCGACCGCCACGTACTCGGCGAGAGTGCCGTTCCGGGTCCAGTCGGCGAGGCCGAACACGCGCTGTCCGACGCTGAGCCCGGTGGTCCCGTACCCGAGCTCGGCAACCACGCCGGCCACCTCGTGGCCGGGGATGCTCGGGGTGCGGTCGTGGCCTGCCCGGTCGGTCCACGTGCCCGGCCAGGTCAGCTCGCCCGGCGTGAAGCCGGACGCGTGCACCCGGACGGCGACGTCGTTCTCCGACGCGGTCGGTTCTGGCTCGTCGGTCAGCCGCATTCCAGCGGTGCCTGCGTCGCGGTCGGTGACGGTGATGGCCTTCATCTGGTGTTCTCCTGTTCGGTGGCCTCGTCACGCGGACGAGGGGTCTCACCGGGTAGACGAGACAGCGGCCCCGGATGTCAGGTCACTGCGTGCCAGAGCCGGAGCTTGCGCGGGTTCCACTGGATCAGGACGTCGATGACGGCGCCGTCGCGGACCACGAGCTCGAGCACGCCGCTGACCGACCCGTCACGGTCGAAGGTCAGGACGGTGCCGGCGTCCGTGGAACGGCTCGTGAGCGTGGCGGGACGCTGTCGTGCGAGCACGCCGACCACGAACCTGGCCACCTTGTCCGGGCCGTGGACCGGGTTGAGCGCGGCCCGGGCGATGCCACCGCCGTCGGACCGGAGCGTCACGCCCGGGTGCAGCAGCTGCACGAGCGCCGCGACGTCGCCGGTGTTCGCCGCACGCTCGAACGCGGCGGCCAGGCGCGCGCCCGGCTCGCCCGCCGGTTCGTCCGGCCCGAGCGAGGCGACCCGCGAACGCGCCGACGACGCGAGCTGTCGGACGGCGCCCGGGGAGCGGTCGAGGACGTCGGCGATCTCGGCGACCGGGTAGTCGAACACGTCGCGGAGCACGAACGCGACCCGTTCGGCCGGCGTCATGGACTCCATGACGGTCACCAGCGCCATGCTCACGGACTCCGCCCGCGCGGCCCGGTCCGCAGGGTCGCCGACGTCGGTGGGCGCCGGCACGTGGTAACGGCTGTCCGGGACGGGCTCGGGGAGCCAGGGGCCGACGTACTGCTCGTGCCGCCGCGACGCGCTCTTCAGGATGTCGAGGCACACGCGGCTGGTCGTCCGCGCGAACCACCCCACCGGGTTCCGCACCGTTGCCCGTGCGCCGTCGTCGAGCCGGCTCCAGCGGACGAAGGCCTCCTGGACGGCGTCCTCCGCGTCCGCGACGGTTCCGAGCATTCGGAACGCGAGCCCCAGCAAGCGCCCGTACTCGAGGTCCGCGACCGGCCACACCTGCGTCATGCGCCCATCATGACCGAGCCGGGAGCGGATATCCTGGCCCGCATGTCCATCACCTCGGCCCTTGGCGACGACTGGGTCCCGGCGTCGGACGGTATGCGCGAGCGCTCGGCGGCCCGCGTCATCCTGGTCGACGACGCCGGCCGCGTGCTCGTGATGCGCGGGCACGACGTGAACCAGCCGGAACGGTCCTGGTGGTTCACGATCGGCGGCGGGATCGATCCGGGGGAGACCCCGGTCGAGGCCGCGCTGCGTGAGACCCGCGAGGAGGTGGGCATCGCGCTGGCCGCCGACGACCTGGTCGGCCCCGTGCTCACGCGGACGGGCATCTTCGAGTTCTTCGCCGAGACGTGCCGCCAGCACGAGGTGTTCTACCTCGCGAGGACGCCGGACGCCGTCGCGGTGACGTCCGACGGCTGGACCGCCGCCGAGCGGGAGCTGCTCGACGAGATGGCGTGGCTGACGCCGGCCGAGCTGCGTGAGCAGCCGTTGGAGGTCTTCCCGCCCGAGCTGCCGGACGTCGTCGACCACCTGCTGGCCGGCTGGGACGGCGAGGCACGACACCTGGGCGTACAGCTGGACGACTGAGCCGGAAGCCGTGGCGGCGCGGGAATTGATCGTTATGCATTCATGAGCCGATCTCGCCGGCTTTCTCGGCGCATTCCGGGGCGGTATCAGAGTGTTTCTCGGTGGGATCGCTGCTCGGCGATCCAGTCCACGGTGCTGCCGCCTATCTCGATGTGCCTCCGCGCGAGCCGCCCGAGGAATCGGGTCGTTGTATTCGTCTTCATGCGAGAGCACATCACTGTTTTCCGGGACGGGACGGGAATTTCCGGCGATTCATGAAGCGAATTCAGGGTGAAAACTTGAAATGCGCGGCGATGCACCGCGCACGCATTGTCGGGACCTGATTATGTGGTGGCGCGGGGGCAACCACCACGGAAGGTTCCAGTCATGGAAAGACTTACCAAGGCCGCGTTGGCGACTGGCGGCGCCGCGGCGCTGCTGCTCGGCGGTGCCGGCACGATGGCGTTCTGGACCGACGACGGTCTCGCAACGGGGACCGACGTCACGTCGGGCACCCTGACCGTGACCGACGGGGCCTGCGGGGACTGGGTGCTCGACGGCGGCGGTGCGGTGACCGAGGGCATCGTGCCGGGCGACACCGTCACCGCCGACTGCGCGCTGAGCGTCGGCGGCACGGGTGACCACCTCGCGCTCGGCGACATCACGGTGACCGCCCCGACCTGGGCGGAGACCAACCCGCTGACCGGGGCGCTGGACGTGACCGTGGACGGAGCCACGCTCGACGGGACGGAGCTCACCCTCCCGCTGGCAGATCCGGTGGCCGTGGAGGCCGCCTCCGACCTGGTGGTCACCGTCGCGGCGACCTTCCCGGAGGACTCCGGCAACGACACCCAGGCGCTCACCGCGACACTGGAGGACGTGACGGTCCAGGTGACGCAGGCGCACGTCGTCCCGGCACCCTGACCCGGGACGGCGACCCGTGCGAACAGGAGCCCGCTTCGCGGGGCGAGCCCTCGCGACCTTCGTCGTCGCCGTCTGCGGCGCGGCCCTCGTGATCGGGGTGATCGTGCCCCGGCTCGCGGGCGCGACGCCCTACGTGGTGCTGACCGACTCGATGGAGCCCGGGTTCCCTGCTGGCACGCTGATCGTGTCCCGGCCCGTGGAGCCGGAACGGATCAGCACCGGCACCGTGGTCACCTATCAGCTCCGTTCGGGTCAGGAGCAGCTCGTGACCCATCGGGTGGTGGGCATCGGGACGACGATCGGTGGCGAGCGGACGTACCTCACGCAGGGCGACGCGAACGACGTGCCCGACGCGCAGGCCGTGCGCGACGTCCAGGTGCGCGGGGCCGTCTGGTACCACGTGCCGTACCTCGGGCATGCCGCCGGAGTGTTCACGGGCCCGCGGGAGACGATCGGTACCGTCGCCGCGGTGCTGCTGCTCGGGTACGCAGGCTGGCAGGTGCTGCGTGCCGTGCGCGAACGGTCCACGCGGGCACAGGAGCTGCCCGTCGCCGTCGGCCCGGGGGTGGTCGCCGGCGACGGGTCCGGCCGCGAGGCCGTGCCCTCTGGCCGGCCGGGCACCGCCGACGGGACCGGCCAGGTGGAGGAGCGCGCCGTTCAGCACGAGGGCAGGGCCTGCCGGCTCGAGAACGGAGGACGCGGATGACGCCGGCACGATGCGCGGCCCTGATCGCACTGCTCGTCGCGTGCGTCGCGGGGGTGCTCCCGGCGCACTCCGCGGTACTCGTGGACGCCCCGGACGGCCCGGACCGGCTGGTCCTGAGCGTGGACGGCAGTACCTGGACGCCGGACGTCACCACGCCGCTGCTCGACCCGGACCTGGTCTGGGTGCCTGGTGACGTCGCGACTGGCACGCTGTACGCGCGCAACGTGTCGGGCGAGGACGCGACGGCCGCCGTGACGGTCCACCTCGATGGCGGGCCGGACGGCGCGGGCGACCCACTGGTCGACGAGCTGGACGTGCGGGTCCGAACGGGTTCCGGCCCCTGGACAGACGGTCCGACGGCGGCGATCACCGACCTGCCGCCCGGCGAGGAGCTCCCGATCGGCATCGAGGTGCGGTTCGACCCGGCGGCGACGAACGCGTCGCAGCTGCGCACGGCGCGCATCGGCGTAGCGGTGCTGCTCTCCGCCGTCGGGCCGGGCCCCGACGGCGGCGGGGCGGACTCCGACCGGGACCCGGGCGCGACGCCGGGCGAGGACGCGCCGGGCAGCCTGCCGCGGACCGGGGCGAACTTGCTGCTGGCGGCCCTGGTGGCCGTGGGAGCGGTCGCGCTGGGTGTCTTCCTACGCGGGGCGGCGCGACGTGGCTGACCCGCGCGGGCCCGTGCGGCAGGGGACGGTGCGGCGCACGGCGGCGGTGGTGGTGCTCGGTGCGCTCGCCTTGTGCCTGGGTGGTGGGGTCGCCTGGGCGCTGTGGGCAGACGGCGGTGTCGCGGCGGGCCCGACGACGCCGGTCACGGCCTGGTCGGTGCCGGTCACGACCACGACCTGCAGCGACACCGACGGGCCGCTGTTCGAGACGGCCGCGGTGACCTGGCCGGAGACCAGCACGCCCCGCGCGCTCGCCTACACCGCCACGATCAACGGCGTGGCGGCCTCGGTCACGGACAACGGCGCGACCCGGAGCGTGGCGATCAACCAGACGGTCCTGCAGCAGCTCTTCGGCGGCCTGTTCGGCAGCACCCTGACGGTCCGGGTGACGGCCGCGCTGCCGGGTACCGCCTGGACGGCGCCGGTCGCGACCGAGACGGTCCAGGCCGGGGTCACCGCGCTGCCGCCGGGGCTCACTCTGGAGTGCGCCTCGCCGCCGTAGCGCCGACGAGGGTATGGCCGGACGTAGAATTGATGGTTGTGACAACCCCGACCGTTGGAGTCCTCGCCCTGCAGGGCGACGTTCGTGAGCACTTGACCGCCCTGGAGTCTGTCGGCGCGCGCGCGGCGACCGTGCGCCGCCCTGCCGAGCTGGCGGCCGTGGACGGCCTCGTGATCCCCGGCGGGGAGTCCACGACGATCGACAAGCTGCTGCGCATCTTCGAGCTGGACGACCTGCTGCGCGCCAGGATCAAGGAAGGGCTCCCGGTCTACGGCTCGTGCGCAGGGATGATCCTGCTCGCCGACCGGATCCTCGACGGCACCGCCGACCAGCAGACCCTCGGCGGGATGGACGTGGTGGTGCGGCGCAACGCGTTCGGGCGACAGGTCGACTCGTTCGAGACCGACCTCGAGTTCGCAGGTATCTCGGACGTCGACGCCGAGGCCGGCGACGCTCCGACCGGTTCAGGGCGCCCGGGTGGCCCGGTGCGTACCGCGTTCATCCGCGCCCCCTGGATCGAGGAGGCCGGGCGCGACGTCGAGGTGCTGGCGCGCATACCGGCTGTGGATACGCAGGGACGCCCTGTGGCGGCCGCCGGTAGGATCGTCGCAGCACGGCAGGGTCCGCTGCTCGCCACCGCATTCCACCCTGAGATCACGGGGGACACGCGTGTGCACGGGTTGTTCGTCAGCATCGTTGCGGGCGGCTGAGCGGATTCCCCGCTACCGTTCGACGCCATTGAAAGTGCCATCGGAAATGCAAGGAGTCAGGTAGAGGTATGTCAGGTCACTCCAAGTGGGCCACGACCAAGCACAAGAAGGCCGCGATCGACGCCAAGCGCGGCAAGCTCTTCGCGAAGCTGATCAAGAACATCGAGGTCGCGGCGCGCACGGGCGGCGGCGACCTCGCCGGCAACCCGACGCTGTTCGACGCGGTGCAGAAGGCGAAGAAGTCGTCTGTGCCGAACGACAACATCGAGCGTGCGCTGAAGCGTGGTTCGGGCGAGGGCGCCGACGCCGTCGACTACCAGACCATCATGTACGAGGGCTACGGCACCAACGGCATCGCGGTCCTGGTGGAGTGCCTCACCGACAACAAGAACCGCGCGGCCTCCGAGGTGCGCCTGGCGTTCAGCCGCAACGGCGGCAACCTCGCCGACCCGGGTTCCGTGTCGTACCTGTTCTCCCGCAAGGGCCTCATCGTGGTGCCGAAGGCAGAGGGCGTGGGCGAGGACGAGGTCATGCTCGCCGCGCTGGACGCCGGTGCTGAGGACGTCACCGACCAGGGCGAGGTCATCGAGGTCCTGACCGAGGCCACCGACCTGGTGCCGGTGCGTACGGCCATCCAGGACGCCGGCATCGAGTACGACTCCGCCGACGTGATCTTCCACCCCTCCATGCAGGTGGAGGTGGACGTCGAGGGCGCTCGCAAGATCATGCGCCTCATCGACTCGCTCGAGGACAGCGACGACGTGCAGAACGTCTACGCGAACTTCGACGCGAGCGACGAGGTCATGGCAGCGCTCGACGAGGAGGAGTAGTCCCGGCCCCGCCGAGCCTGCGGGGGTACCGCGACCGCGCGTGAGAGGGTTCCTCCGTGCGCGTTCTCGGTGTTGATCCCGGCCTGACCAGGTGCGGCGTAGGCGTCGTCGACTCCCTGCCCGGACGCCGGGCGCGGATGGTCGCGGTCGGAGTGATCCGCTCGGACGCCGACCTGTCCACGGACCTGCGCCTGCTGAAGATCGCGGACGGCCTCGACGAGTGGCTCGACGAGCACGTACCCGACGTCGTCGCCGTGGAACGGGTCTTCGCGCAGCACAACGTCGGCACCGTGATGGGGACGGCCCAGGCGGCGGGCCTGGCCATGGTGGCTGCCGCCCGCCGGGGCGTGCCCGTCGCGCTGCACACGCCGTCGGAGGTGAAGGCGGCGGTGACCGGTTCAGGGCGGGCCGACAAGGCGCAGGTCACGACGATGATCACGCGCATCCTCGACCTCGACGAAGCGCCGAAGCCCGCCGACGCCGCCGACGCGCTGGCCCTCGCCGTCTGTCACCTGTGGCGTCCGGCCGGCGCCCTGCAGGGCGGCGACCGGCACGAGCTCACGCCGGCACAGCGGGCCTGGGCGGCGGCGGAGCAGGCGGCCAAGCAACGCCCGAGACGCTGACCTGCAGCGCTGACCTGCAGCGCTGACCTGCAGCGCTGACCTGCAGCGCTGACCTGCTGGTGGCGACCTGCTGGAGCTGACCTACTGACGCTGACCCGCCAGCGTTGGCCCGCCGGCATCTCACCGGTCCGGGCGCCGCCGCCGAGTGCAGACTTGGCTGCTGCCCCTTCCGCCGAGTGCAGTCTTGGTTGCGGTTAGAGGCCCCGCACCCGCAACCAACTCTGCAGTGGGTCACCGGCTCCGCAACCAAGTCTGCAGTCGGCGGGCTGGCGGCGTGGCCCGCTTCCGGGTGCGCCCGGCCTTGTTAGGCTCCTCGCACGAACGTTCGATCGGGTCTCGGCAGGTTCAGCTGCCGGAGGGCATCGACCGTGCCCGGACGCACAGAAGGGGGAGCCCGTGATCGCCTCGCTGACGGGAACCGTTGCCCACGTGAGCCTCGACCGAGCGGTGGTCGACGTCGGCGGCGTCGGCTACCTGGTGCACGCCACACCGACCACGCTGGCCGGGCTGCGCGTCGGCGAGACGGCCGGGGTAGCGACCAGCATGGTGGTTCGTGAGGACTCGATGACCCTGTACGGGTTCGGGGACCCCGACGAGCGTGACGTGTTCGAGGTGGTGCAGACCGTGTCCGGCGTCGGGCCGCGCCTGGCGCTGGCGATGCTCGCCGTGCACACACCGGACGCGCTGCGCCGTGCCGTCGCAGGCGAGGACCTCGCCGCGCTGACCCGTGTACCCGGCATCGGCAAGAAGGGTGCTCAGCGCATCGTCCTGGAGCTGGGCGACCGGCTCGGCCTCCCGTCCGGGGCGCCGGTCGCGGACGTCTCGGCGGGCCCTGCCCTCGGCGCTGCCGCCGACCACTCCGAGCGCGTGGTGGAGGCACTGGCCGGCCTGGGCTGGCCGGCCAAGCAGGCCGACGACGCCGTCGCGAAGGTCCTGGCAGAAGCCGGGACCGACGCAGTGGCCGCCGACGAGGTAGCCGGCACGCTCCGCTCGGCGCTGCGCCTGCTGGGAGGCCATCGTGGGTGAGGTCCCGGCCGGCTCGACCGGGGAGCGGGATCGGATCGTCGCACCGAGCGCCGACGAGATCGAGCGCGCCGCAGAGGCAGCGCTCCGCCCCAAGCGGCTCGACGACTTCGTCGGCCAGCGGGTCGTGCGCGACCAGCTCTCCCTCGTGCTGCAGGCGGCGGTCGCGCGCGGCAACCCGCCGGACCACGTGCTCCTGTCCGGTCCGCCCGGTCTCGGGAAGACCACCCTCGCCATGATCATCTCCGGCGAGCTGGACGCCCACATGCGGCTCACCAGCGGCCCCGCCATCCAGCACGCGGGAGACCTCGCCGCCGTCCTGTCCTCTCTCGAGGAGGGGGACGTGCTGTTCATCGACGAGATCCACCGCCTGGCCCGCCCGGCCGAGGAGCTGCTGTACGTCGCGATGGAGGACTTCCGGGTCGACGTCATCGTCGGAAAGGGCGCCGGCGCATCGGCGATCCCGCTCGCGCTCCCGCGGTTCACCGTCGTCGGCGCCACCACGCGCTCGGGCCTCCTGCCGGCCCCGCTGCGCGACCGCTTCGGGTTCACGGGCCACATGGACTACTACTCGCCCGAGGAGCTGGAGCGCGTGATCCTGCGCTCCTCCGGGCTGCTCGGCGTGCACCTCGAGCACACAGCGGCGCACGAGATCGCCGGCCGCTCACGCGGCACCCCCCGCATCGCCAACCGGCTGCTGCGCCGCGTGCGCGACTGGGCCCAGGTGCGCGGCGACGGCCGACTCGACCTGCACGCCGCGAAGTCGGCCCTCGAGGTCTACGAGGTCGATCCCATCGGACTCGACCGCCTCGACCGCGCAGTGCTCACCGCACTGTGCACGAGGTTCGGCGGCGGCCCCGTGGGGCTCAGCACGCTGGCCATGACCGTGGGCGAGGAGGCGGAGACCGTTGAGACGGTCGCAGAGCCCTACCTCGTCCGCGAGGGACTGGTCGGCCGCACCCCGCGCGGCCGCGTGGCGACCCCGGCGGCCTGGCAGCACCTGGGGCTCACCCCGCCAACGCAACCCGCTGGACGCGGCCCCGACATCCCCGACACGGGAACTTTGCCCGGCCCCTGACGTTGTTCCTGTGGCGCCCCTCGCCGGGGACGTCCGAGGATTCGACCCCGAGCACTACACTGGGTTGGATCCTCGTCGTACTTGCGCGACGCACGTGAGTGCAGCACATCCGACCCAGCAATCGAACAGGACCATCCACCGTGGACCCCACAATGCTCATCCTCATCGCGATCCTGCTCGCGGTGATGTTCTTCATGTCGTCCCGTACGCGCAAGCAGCAGCGTGAGGCGGCGGAGTTCCGCAACAACATCACCGTCGGGACCAAGGTCATGACGGCTTCCGGCATGATCGGCACCGTGATCGACGTCGACGAGTCCACCGACCAGGTGACCATCGAGTCCTTCCCGGGCAGCCCCACCACGTGGCTCCGTGCCGCCATCTCCAAGAAGGTCGAGGAGCCCGTCGCCGACGACGCGGACACCGACGACGCGGCCGATGAGTCCGACGTCACAGAGGAGAGCGAAACGGCAAGTACGATCAGCCCCGACGCGACGGACGTTCCCGACGACCTGTCAGACCTGGACACCGCCAAGCGCGAGTACCGGGAGCAGCAGCGACGGGACGCTGACGCGGACGGCAAGTGACGGCTGCGCCGTCCGGTGAACCCGGACGGCGCCGAACCCGCGTCGGACGTACCCCGGCGCGCACACGAGAAGAGACAGACGTTGGCGACTGACACCCGGCGCTCGCGGCCGGTTCGCACGATCGTGCTCCTGACGATCTTGACGATCCTGCTGCCCTTCGGCGCCCTCTTGGCTGGTTGGCAGCTCGACGGAAAGTCGAGCGATAATCCTGACGGCGCGAGCCTGGCCCCTGGCCTCGCACTCGACCTCCAGGGCGGCACCCAGATCATCCTGCAGGCCGTCACTTCCGACGGGTCCGAGGTGACCCCGGAGGCGATGGAAGAGGCCATCGGTGTCATCCGGCAGCGGGTGGACGCCAACGGCGTCACCGAAGCCGAGATCGCCAGCCAGGGCAGCAACCAGATCGTGGTCGAGATCCCGGGCGAGGTCGACGACGAGACCATCGCGCTGATCTCGAAGGCCGCGCAGATGAAGTTCCGCCCGGTCCTGACCGTGGGCAACCCGATCCCGACGGCGCAGCCGTCCGCTTCCCCCGAGGGTTCCGGCGACGACGCCGGTGCCAAGGGTGACGAGAACGCCGAGGGCGACCAGAGCAGGGCGGAGCTCGAGAAGAAGGCCGCAGAGGAAGCCAAGGACGTCGACCCGACGGACCCGAGCGACCTCGCCCAGGTCACGCCGGCGGTCCAGCAGCTCTTCGACCAGCTCGACTGCACCGACCCGAAGAACCTGCAGGGCGGTGGCGGCGACCACCCGGACCGGGTGCTGGTCACGTGTGACCAGACCGGTGCGGCCAAGTACATCCTCGGTCCCGTCGAGGTGGACGGCACCGACCTGACCTCGGCTGCCTCCGGCCTGGTGCCCGGCGCGAACGGTACGGTCTCGAACGAGTGGGGCGTCACCCTCGACTTCAACTCCGAGGGCACGACGAAGTTCCGCGAGACCACGGAGCGCCTGACGCCGCTCGAGCCGCCGCGCAACCAGTTCGCCATTGTGCTGGACGGCCTGATCGTCTCGGCGCCGAGCAGCAACGTGCCGATCACGAACGGGCAGGCGGTCATCTCCGGCTCGTTCACCCGCGACTCGGCGGCGACGCTGGCCAACCAGCTGAGCTTCGGTTCGCTGCCGCTGACGTTCGACGTGAACGGCCAGAACCAGATCTCGGCCACCCTGGGTGCCGAGCAGCTGCAGCGCGGCCTTTTCGCAGGCCTCATCGGCCTCGCGCTGGTCGTCGTCTACTCGCTGTTCCAGTACCGCACGCTCGGCCTGCTGACGGTGATGTCGCTGATCGTCGCCGGTGCGATGACCTACGTCGTCATCGCGCTCCTGAGCTGGGGCATGGGCTACCGCCTCTCCCTGCCCGGTATCGCAGGTCTGATCGTGGCTATCGGCTTCACTGCCGACTCGTTCATCGTGTACTTCGAACGTATCCGTGACGAGCTACGTGACGGACGGTCGCTCCGGCTCGCCGTCCAGCGTGGCTGGCTACGTGCGCGCCGCACCATCTATGCGGCCAAGGCAGTCAACCTGCTCTCCGCGGTGATCCTGTACTTCATGACGGTCGGCGGGGTGCGCGGCTTCGCGTTCACGCTCGGCCTGACCACGATCATCGACGTCATGGTGGTCATCTGGTTCACGCACCCGGTCATGGAGCTGCTGGCCAAGGTCCCGTTCTTCCGGGACGGCCACAAGTGGTCGGGTCTCTCGCCCGACCGCCTCGACGTCGAGCCGCGGTACCGGGGCGCCGGGCGGTTCGCCGGCTCGAAGGCCGCAGCCGTGGACACCCCCTCCGCTGGCACGCCGGACCGGGAGCGTGAGCTCGTCTCGGCGCAGTCCGTCGCCTCGGCGCCGCGCGTTGCCGACGACGGCCGCAGGATGACTATCGCGGAGCGGCGTGCCGCCGAGCGTAAGGCTGCCGCCGAAGCGGCTCAGAACGAGGAGAAGCACTGATGGCTAGCGGCGGCTTCGCCCAGTGGGGCAACGACCTCTACACGGGGCGCCGGTCCTACCCGATCATCCAGAAGAGGGGCGTCTGGTTCTCGATCGTCGGCCTCTTCTCGGCTGCGTCGATTCTCGTGATCCTGCTCCAGGGGCTGAACCTCGGGATCGACTTCCGTGGCGGCTCCGAGTTCACCGTCTCCGGCGTGTCCAGCACGGACGAGGACATCGCTCTCGACGCCGTCGGTGAGGTCGCCCCTGGCGAGGAACCGCTCGTCAGCCAGGTGGGCCCGGACGCGGTCCGCGTCCAGGTCTCGCAGCTCGACTCCGAGGGCACCGACCAGGTGCAGGAAGCACTGGCGCAGGCCTACGGGGTCGAGACGACCGAGGTCACGTCGAACTTCATCGGTCCGACGTGGGGCGAGTCGGTCAGCATGCGGGCCCTCTGGGGCACCGTCGTGTTCGTCATCGCGGCGGCGGTCTTCATGGCCGCCTACTTCCGGGCGTGGCGCATGTCGGTGGCCGCCATCGTGGCGATGCTCGCGGACGTGCTGGTCTCGGCCGGTGTCTACGCCCTGATCGGCTGGGAGGTCACGCCGTCGACGATCATCGGCTTCCTGACCATCCTCGGCTTCTCGCTCTACGACAAGATGGTCGTCTTCGACAAGGTGCGTGAGAACACGGTCGCGTTGACCGAGCAGTCCCGCAGCACCTATGCCGAGCGGGCGAACCTCGCGGTGAACCAGACGCTGGTCCGGTCCATCAACACCTCCGTGGTGGCGCTGCTGCCGGTCGCGGGCATCCTCTTCGTGGGTGGCTTCCTCCTGGGTGCCGGCACGCTGAAGGACATCTCGCTGTCGCTGTTCGTCGGCATCGCGGTGGGTGCGACGTCGTCCATCTTCCTGGCGACGCCGCTGGACGTGGCCCTGCGCCAGGGCGAGCCCAAGATCGCCGCGCACACCAAGAAGGTCATGGACCTGCGTGCAGGCCTGGTCGCCGAGGGCGCGGACGAGAGCATGCTGGCCGCCGCGACGGCCGGTTCGGCGCAGCTCGTCCCTGGACATCACCAGGGACATGACGCTCAGCCCAAGCGCCGCCGGTAGGCTCCGCTTCGTGGCAGACGACATCACCGACGTCGCCCTCTCCGGCCTGCTGCCGGAGAGGGCGACGCGCGTTCGCGACCTGATCGTGGACGTCCCTGACTTTCCGTCCCCCGGCATCCTGTTCAAGGACATCACCCCGCTCCTGGCCGACGCCGAGGGACTGGCCGACGTCATCGAGGCCTTCACACGCCTCGCTCTCGCGGACGGCGTCGACGTCGTCGCGGGGATGGAGGCGCGCGGCTTCCTGCTCGGTACGCCCGTGGCCCACGCGCTGGGGCTGGGCTTCCTGCCCCTGCGCAAGGCGGGCAAGCTGCCGCCGCCCACGGAGAGCGTGTCGTACGACCTGGAGTACGGCTCGGCGGCCATCGAGCTGCGGTCGGGAACACTCACCCCCGGTGCGCGTGTTCTGATCATTGACGACGTCCTCGCCACGGGTGGTACCGCGGCGGCGGCCGCACAGCTGGTGGAGCAGTGCGGGGGAGTGGTAGCCGGGCTGGCTTTTCTGCTCGAGCTGGAGGCACTCCACGGTCGGGACAGGCTTCAGGGCCACAACGTCGATACTCTCCTGCGGGTAGGCACGCCGTCCGGCGACTGAGCCGGCCGGACGGGGAATAGAGGTCCAGGGCTAGACTGGCGACTCCGGGTTCGACCCGGGGAAGGAGGCGCGTACATGGCTGAGAACACGGTGTCACGCGCTCCTGTGCCCGAGAAGAATCCGCCGACGCCGCCCGGTGGCAACCGCATGCGGAACCGGCTGGTGCGCCTCGGGGTGCGCAGCGTGAGCGGCGGTACGCCCGCGGCGATCGAGCCGCTGCTGCAGGCGATCCGCAGCAACCACCCCAAGTCCGACGTGGCGCTGATCGAGCGCGCGTACGTGGTCGCGGAGAAGGCGCACCGCGGACAGATGCGCAAGAGCGGCGACCCCTACATCACGCACCCCGTCGCCGTCTCGACGATCCTGGCCGAGCTCGGCTTCGAGGGCACGACGATCGCCGCCGCTCTGCTGCACGACACGGTGGAGGACACCGACTACTCCCTGGACACGCTGCGTGGCGAGTTCGGCGACGACGTCGCGCTGCTGGTGGACGGTGTCACCAAGCTCGACAAGGTGAAGTACGGCGATGCCGCGCAGGCGGAGACCGTGCGCAAGATGGTCGTCGCGATGGCCAAGGACATCCGGGTGCTGGTCATCAAGCTGGCCGACCGCCTGCACAACGCCCGCACCTGGAAGTACGTGCCGAGCAAGTCCGCGGAGCGCAAAGCGCGCGAGACGGTCGAGATCTACGCGCCCCTGGCCCACCGGCTGGGTATGAACACGATCAAGTGGGAGCTGGAGGACCTGTCCTTCCAGGCCCTGTACCCCAAGGTGTACGACGAGATCGTGCACCTCGTGGCCGAGCGGGCCCCCGCGCGCGAGGAGTACCTCGGCGTGGTGAAGGGCCAGATCGAGTCCGACCTGCGCAGCTCCAAGATCAAGGCCACCGTGACGGGCCGGCCGAAGCACTACTACTCGATCTACCAGAAGATGATCGTCCGCGGTCACGACTTCGCGGAGATCTACGACCTGGTCGGCACCCGGGTCCTCGTGGACACGGTGCGCGACTGCTACGCGGCGCTCGGCGCCATGCACGCGCGGTGGAACCCGGTTCCCGGCCGGTTCAAGGACTACATCGCGATGCCGAAGTTCAACATGTACCAGTCGCTGCACACGACCGTGATCGGTCCGGGCGGCAAGCCGGTCGAGATCCAGATCCGTACGCACGACATGCACCGCCGGGCCGAGTACGGCGTCGCGGCACACTGGAAGTACAAGGAGAAGACGCCCGCCGGCGCGGGTGCCCACGACCCGAAGAACCAGGACATGGCGTGGCTGCGCCAGCTCGTGGACTGGCAGCGCGAGACCGCCGACCCCGCGGAGTTCCTCGACTCGCTGCGGTTCGAGATCGGCGGCGACGAGGTCTACGTCTTCACGCCGAAGGGCATGGCGATGGCTCTTCCCGGTGGGGCGACGCCGGTCGACTTCGCGTACGCCGTCCACACCGAGGTCGGCCACCGCACGATGGGTGCCCGGGTGAACGGCCGCCTCGTGCCGCTGGACTCGCCGCTGGAGAACGGCGACGTCATCGACATCCTCACCTCCAAGTCGGAGACGGCGGGGCCGAGCCGGGACTGGCTCGGGTTCGTGAAGTCGCCGCGGGCGCGGAACAAGATCCGCCAGTGGTTCACCAAGGAGCGCCGCGAGGAAGCCGTCGAGACCGGCAAGGACTCCATCGCCAAGTCCATGCGCAAGCAGGGCCTGCCGATCCAGCGCCTCATGTCGCACGAGACCCTGGTCGGGGTCGCGAACGAGATGAACTATCAGGACGTGTCCGCGCTGTACGCGGCCGTCGGCGAGGGACAGGTCTCGTCCGCCCACGTGGTGGAGAAGCTCGTCAAGGCGCTCGGCGGCGCCGACGGCGCGGAGGAGGACGTCGCCGAGGCGACCCGGCCAGGCGGCCTCACCGCCCGGCGGGTGCGGTCGGGCGACCCGGGCGTGATGCTCAAGGGCTCGGACTCCGCCGACGTGTGGGTCAAGCTCGCCAAGTGCTGTACCCCGGTGCCCGGCGACGACATCGTCGGGTTCGTCACCCGTGGTCAGGGCGTCAGCGTGCACCGCACGGACTGCGTGAACCTGGACGGGCTGCGGAAGCAGCCGGAGCGGCTGGTCGAGGTCGAGTGGACCCAGGGCGCCAACACGATGTTCCTGGTCCAGATCCAGGTCGAGGCGCTGGACCGGTCGCGGCTCCTGTCGGACGTGACGCGGGTGCTGTCCGAGAACCACGTGAACATCCTGTCGGCCTTCGTCTCGACGTCGGACGACCGGCTGGCGGTCTCCCGGTTCATCTTCGAGATGGCCGAGCCCGCGCACCTCGCGACGGTGCTCACCGCGGTCCGGAAGGTCGAGGGCGTGTTCGACGTGCACCGCATCACCGGCACCAAGCCGGTGGAGCGGACCCAGCTGCCGGTCTGACCGCCCCGGCGGGCTCGACCACCCGCTGGTCGAGCCCGCCGGTACCTGTGCTCGCTCGGCGGGGAGCGCCAGGGCTCAGGCCGTGCCGGGCGCGCCGGGGAGCAGCTCCCCCAGGTCGTAGCGGACCGGCTCCTCCAGCTGCGCATAGGTGCACGACTCCGGCTCCCGGTCCGGCCGCCAGCGCTTGAACTGAGCGGTGTGCCGGAACCTCGTGCCCTCCATGTGGTCGTAGCCGACCTCGAGCACGCGCTCGGGACGCAGGGGCGTGAACGACAGGTCCTTGCCGGAGCTCCAGCGCGACTGTGCCCCGGGCAGCCGGTCACCGGCCTCGGCCTTCGTCGGGTCGGTCCAGCCGTGCCAGGGATGCTCGTCGGCCGCCGGCGTGCCCGGCTCCACGACGAGGGGCGCCAGCTCGCCGACGAGCTCCGTGCGCCGGGTCGCCGAGAACGACGCGGCGACGCCGACGAACTGGAGCCGCGGCCCGTCGTCGGACTCGTCCCACAGGCCCAGCAGCAGTGAGCCCAGCACGGGCTGCTCGGGGGTCGACGTCTTGTGCAACCGGTAGCCCGCCAGCACGACGTCGGCCGTGCGGGTGTGCTTGATCTTCAGCATGGCGCGCTTGTTGGGCGCGTAGGGGCCGTCGGCGAGCTTGGCGACCACGCCGTCCAGGCCTGCGCCCTCGAACGAGCCGAACCACTCCTCGGCCACCGCTGCGTCCGCGGTGCGCGGTGTCGCGAACACGAGCGGACCGGTCAGCCCCAGCCCGTCCAGGGCCTCGAGCCGCTCCGCGAGGGGCCGGTCCATGAGGGACTCGTCTCCCAGCGCGAGGACGTCGAACACCACCAGCGCGGCGGGTGTCGTCTCGGCGAGCATGTTCACGCGCGATGCAGCGGGGTGGATGCGCTGGGACAGCAGCTCGAAGTTCAGGTGCGCAGGGCCGCCGCCCGGCGTCTGCGCGATGACGATCTCGCCGTCGACCACGCACCGTTCCGGGAGCGCCTCGAGGACGGCGGCGACGACGTCCGGGAAGTAGCGGTCCATCGGCTTCGCGTTGCGTGAGTCGATCCGCACCTCGGAGCCGTCGCGGTACACGATGGCGCGGAAGCCGTCCCACTTGGGTTCGTAGACGTAGGCGGCGCCCGCGTCGGCGGACGGCTGGGCAGGGACCGCCGCGACACTCTTGGCGAGCATCGGCCGGACCGGAGGCTGCACGGGTAGGTTGAGTGTGGTCACAGGTACGAGCCTGCCTCAGCGCGGCGCGTAGTGCAGGTAGACGCACCCGCTCGCGAACGTCCGGGTGTCGACGAGACGCAGGCTGAGCCGCGCATCGGACGGCAGCGCCGACAGACCACCGCCCAGGACCTCCGGGTAGACGAAGAACCGGAAGTCGTCGACGAGACCCGCTCGGATGGCGTCGGCGGCCACGGTGGGGCCGCCGACGGAGACGGCACCGGGTGCGCAGTCGGTGATCCGGCGCAGCTCGCCGAGCTGCAAGTCACGCACGATCCGGGTGCGGGCCGACGTGATGGCCTCCTCGGGGAGGGACGACGACGCGACGACCTTCTCCATGCCCCGCCAGATCTCCGCGTAGCGCGTCGAGTGCGGGTCCGGGTCGGGACCAGGTTCGTAGGTCTCCCAGTAGACCATCGTCTCGTACATGCGCCGGCCGTGGACGTAGACGGCGACGTCCGACTCGATCTCGTTGATGAACGCGAGCACCTCGTCGGTGGGATCGGTCCAGTCGAACCTCCCGTCGGTGTCGACGGTGTACCCGTCGGCGGACATGTTCGCGAAGTAGCTCAGGGTCCCCATGCCTCGTCCGACGGCGCGGCGGGCCGGAACTCATCGGTGCGCGAGGTGCGAGCCGCTCCGGGCCGGGCCATCGTGGGGGTGAACGGTCAGTCCGAGCGGAGGAGCAACCATGCCGAAGCGTGACCCAGGCCCGAGCGTCAAGGACAAGGAGCTGTACGAGAAGCTGCGCGACGACGGCAACTCCAAGGAGAAGGCGGCGCGGATCGCGAACGCCGCGGCAGGCTCGTCCCGCAAGAGCGTCGGTCACAAGGGTGGCAAGTCGCCCGAGTACGACGACTGGTCGGTCGAGGACCTGCGCAAGCGCGCGGCCGAGATCGGTATCGAGGGCCGGTCCAAGATGCGCAAGGGCGAGCTCATCAAGGCGCTGCGCAACCACTGACCCGTCGTGGTCTCAGTCCTTTGACCTGTCGCGGTCCTTGTCGCGGCTGGGCTGCACGCGCTTGGGCTCGCCCGGCATCTTCGGGTACTCCGGCGGGTAGGGCAGGTCCTCGAGGCCCTCGGCCTCGTCGCGGACCGCGAGCTCGAGAGCGGCGTCCAACGAGCAGTCCAGACCCGGGTCCCGGTCGGCCCGCAGCGCGGCGAACAGGTCGCCGCGCTCGGCGAACCGCGCCGGTGCGCTCAGGACGTCGAAGTCGTCCGGGTGCACCTCGGCGACCTCGTCCCAGTCCAGCGGCATGGAGACCGTGGCGTTCCCGTTGGCGCGGATCGAGTAGGCGGAGGCGATGGTCCGGTCGCGAGCCATCTGGTTGTAGTCGACGAAGATGGCCTCGCCCCGCTCCTCCTTCCACCACCGGGTGGTGACCTGGCCGGGCAGCCTGCGCTCCAGCTCCCGCCCGATGGCGATGGTGGCCCGCCGCCCTTCCGTGAACGTCCACCGCGGCTCCAGCGGCACGAAAACGTGCAGCCCTCGCCCGCCGGACGTCTTGGGATACCCGGTCAGGTTCAGCTCGCCCAGCAGCTCCCGCAGGTGCGGGGCCACGGCGGCCGCCTCGTCGAAGCTGGTGCCGGGCTGCGGGTCCAGGTCGATGCGGAGCTGGTCGACCGCCTCGACGTCGTCGCGCCGCACCGGCCACGGGTGGAACGTCAGCGTGCCCATGTTGGCGGCCCAGGCGACCACCGCAGGCTCCGTGGGGCACACCTCGTCGGCCGTCCGCCCCGACGGGAACGCGATGGTCGCCGTCTCGACGTAGTCCGGTGCGCCCTTCGGGACACGCTTCTGGTAGAAGCCGTCGCCCTTCGGGTCGTTCGGCTTCGGCATGCGCGTGGCGAGGTGCGCGCCCTCGTGCCAGCCCTTGGGCCAGCGCTCCAGCGTCGTCGGGCGGTGCAGGAGGGCACCGGTGATGCCGTCCGACACGGCGACGAAGTACTCGACGACCTGGAGCTTGGTGATTCCACGGGGGAAGACGACGCGGTCGGGGCTCGTGACGCGCACCGTGCGGCCTGCGACGTCGAGCTCCACTGCGGGTGTCTTGGATCCGGCCATGCCAAGAACCTAGACCCCCAGCAGCTTCTGCGCTGCCGCGAGCGCCCGGTGTGCCGCGGGTCGGCCGATCACGCGTGCCCGCCGGTCGAGCTGCCGCGCCGCGTGCCGTAGGTCCACACCACGCCCCGCCAGGGCGACGAGCACGGGCACCGCCGCCTCCGGCGGCGCCGTGCACGCGACGTCGACGGCGGTGCGAACCATCCCGGTGACCGCCACGCCGGCGAGCAGGACCGTGTCCCGCGTGAGCCCTGGTGCGCGCCGCGTGACCCGTCCGGGGCGGGCCGCCGGGTAGTGGGTGTCGGGGGCGTAGGCGAGCTCGACCGGCGCGTCGGCCGGCCAGGCAGGTGCCGCACCGCCGTCGTACAGCCCCGTGTGCACCCAGGCGGCCGTCGAGGCGGCCAGGACACACCGTGCGGGCACGTCGCCCGCCAGCGCCAGGGCCCGGTGCGGGGACTCGACGACCGAGCCGGACGCGACCGCCACGCCGTCGTGCAGAACCGCCAGGGCACCGGAACGCCGCAGGTCGGACCAGGCCACCGGGCCGCCGACGTGCGCGGGTGTCACCACGAGCGGCGCGGGCGCCGGCCGGGGGTCAAGGAGCGCGGCGAGGGAGGTGCACGGTGACGACATGCGCAGAAACCTATGCGCAGCGGGCCCGGTCGCGCAGTGCGACCGGGCCCGCTGTGGACAACTCGGGAGGGGTCAGCCCCGTGAGTCCTCCGCGGCCTTGACTACCTGCTCGAGCCACGAGCGACGGGCCGCGACCGCGGCCTCCAGCTCGGCGACCTTGCGCTTGTCACCCTTGGCCTGGGCGGCCGCGAGCTCCTCCTCGAGACCGGCGATCGCAGACTCGAGCTGCGCGGCAGCACCCTCGGCACGCGCACGCGTCTCCGGGTTGCTGCGCTTCCACTGCGCCTGGTCGGCGTCACGGACAGCGGTCTCGACCGCCCGCAGCCGGCCCTCGACGCGCTGGATGTCGCCGCGCGGGACCTTGCCGGCCTCTTCCCAACGCTCCTGGATGGCGCGCAGCGCGGCCTTGGCCTTGTTCAGGTCCTTGACCGGGACCAGCGCCTCAGCCTCGGCGAGCAGCTCCTCCTTGACCTTCAGGTTCTCGCCGTACTCCGCGTCGATGACCGCGTTCTCCGCGTCCCGAGCCTGGAAGAAGCGGTCCTGAGCAGCCCGGAAACGGGCCCAGAGGGCGTCGTCGTCCTTGCGGGACGCACGGCCCGCCGCCTTCCACCGCGTCATGAGGTCGCGGTAGGCGCCGGCGGTGTAACCCCAGTCGGTGCTGGTGGACAGCGACTCCGCCTCGGAGACCAGCTTCTCCTTCTCGATCTTGGCGGCGCTGTTGCGCTGCTCCAGGTCGGCGAAGAAGTGCCGGCGCTCGCGGTCGAACGCGGTGCGGGCGTGGCTGAACCGCTTCCAGAGCGACTCCTCCGTGGGGCGGTCGATGCGTGGACCGGAGCGCTGAGCGTCCTTCCAGCGGTCCAGCAGGGTACGCAGCTCCTCGCCCGCGGGACGCCACTGCATCTTGCTCGGGTCGGTCGCCGCGATCTTCTCGGCGGCCTCCACGATCGAGGTGCGGGCGGCGACGGCCTCGGCCTTCGCGGCGGAGCGCGCCTCCTCGAGCGCCGCCCGGCGCTCGGTAGCACGGCCGCGCAGCGCCTCGACCTGGCCACGCAGGGCGTCCAGGTCGCCGACGGCGGCAGGCTCAGCAGTCTCCTCGCCGAGCTTCTGGAGCGTCTGGTCGATCTCGCGCACCGACAGGTCGGCGCTCTCCAGACGGGCCTCGAACAGGCCGACCTTCGCGGCCAGGTCGAGGTACCGGCGCACGTACAGCGCCAGCGCCTCCTCGGTGGTGACACCAGGGAACTGCCCGACGATGCGCTCGCCCGCTGCCTCGCGGACGTACACGTTGCCGTCGTCGTCCACCCGGCCGAACTTCTCCGCCTCGGCATGCGCGGCGGCGTCGGCCGCCACCGGTACCACCGGGGCCGGTGCGGCGGCGGGAGCAGCCTGCGCAGCGGGAGCCGACGGCACGCCCGGCTTGGGCGGACGCGGCCTCGCGAGCGCTGCCGGCGTCGGGATCGTCGACGGCTTCGCCGTCGCAGGCTCGGGAGCCGGAGCGGGCGCCTCCTCGGCAGGCGTCGCGGCGTCGGTCGCCGGTGCCTCCTCGGGAGTAGCCGTCTCGGTCTCGGTCTCGGCCTCTGCCGTCGGAGCTTCCTCGGCAGGAGCTTCCTCGGTCACGGTCTCTGCCGTCGGAGCCTCTTCAGCGGTCGGCTCTGCAGCGGTCGGCTCCTCGGTGGGGGCCTCCTCCGTCGGAGCCTCCTCCTGCACGGGCGCCTCAGCGGCAGGAGCCTCGTCAGCGGCCGCGGGCGCGGCTGCCTCGTGCGTAGGAGCCTCGGCCACGGCGGCTTCCTCCGCGGGAGCCTCCTGCGCCGGAGCATCCTGTGCAGGGGCCTCAGGAGCTTCCTCCGTCGAAGCCTCCTGTGCGGGGGCCTCTGCGGCGGCCGGCTCCTGGACGGGGGCCTCAGGAGCCGCCTCCACGGTCTCCTCCGGTGCCTCCACCTCAGCTGCCTCGGCCGCCTCGGCCGTCTCAGGTGCCTCGGCTGCCTCACTCACCGCCTCGGCGGGAGATTCGGCTGCGGTCGGAGTCTCGGCCACTGGCTCGGCGGGCGCGTCCTGCTGGACGGGCTCGGACGAGCGAGAAGTGGGTTCGCTCACTGGGTCTCAACTCCTTCGATGGTGACCGGGGTGGCGGGCGCAACAGATGCGCCGCCCGCCGTTCCCGCGTCAGCGACTGCCCGGACGAAGTCCAGGCCGGATGTGATCGTGCCGAAGACCGTGTACCCGCCGGCGGCGTCGGAGGGGATGGTCGATTCCTCGTAGACGAGGAAGAACTGGGAGCCCATGGACTCTGCGTCGCCGCCGCGGCGCGCCATCGCGACCGTGCCGGCGGGGTAGACGTCGTTCTCCGGGGCGTTCTCGATCGGCCCGAAGTTGTAGCCAGGGCCGCCCGAGCCGGTGAAGGTCGGGTCGCCGCACTGGAGCACGTGGATACCCTCCGTGACGAGGCGGTGGCAGCCGGTGCCGTCGAAGTAGCCGCCCTGGGCGAGCGTGACGAAGCTGGCGACCGCCTGCGGGGCGCCCTTGCCGTCGAGCTCCAGGACGATGTCGGCCTCGGTGTCGCCGGAGCAGGCCTGCAGCGTGACGGTCCAGGTGCGGTCCTCGGCGACCGACGGGTCGGCCAGCTCGTAGTCGTCCCGCGCCTCCTCGACACCCGCCGGGCAAGCCCCGGCGGCGTCATCGGACGCGGCGCCCCCGCCGTTGTCGTCGACCAGGGCAGCGATCACGAAGGCGCCGACGAGCGCGAGCACCGTGACCAGCGCGATCAGTGCCCACAGGCGCTGCTTGCGGGCACGCTTGGCTGCCAGCCGCTGTGCCTGCTTCTCCGCCTGCCTGGCCTGCTGCGCGCGCTGCCGCTGCTTGGTGGACGCCACCGCGTTCCCTTCTCCGTGCTCTCTCGTGCTCGCCTTGACCCGGGGCTTGGCCACGCTGGACCGATTCACTGCCGGATCCGGGGCGAATCACCCCGTGCGGGGACAGTGTAGGCATCGGATGCCAGGTCATACTGTTCGAGCGGTTTCGCCGACGGGTGAAGATGCGGTCTGCCAGCGAGAACATCTGCCGTTAACGTTGGCGCCGTGGAGCTCCGTGTGGTCGTCGCACCAGTGTTCGGGACCAACTGCTGCGTGGTGTCCTCCGGCACCGACTGCGTGGTGGTCGACGCGGGCGCAGGAGTGGCAGACGCCGTCGCGCGGCTCGTCGACTCCGACGGCCTCACGCCCCGCGCCGTCCTGGCCACGCACGGCCACGCCGACCACACGTGGGACGCCGGAGAGCTGTGCGCACGGTACGAGATCCCGATGCGCCTGCACGAGGCTGACGCCTATCGCCTCGCGGACCCCTTCGGCACCCTCAGTCCCGCGCTGGAGGCAGCGCTCGGCCTGCACCGCGACGACTACCGGGCGCCCGCCGTCGTCGAACCGTTCGCCACCCCCGGCGGCTCGGCAGTGCTCACCTTCGGCCAGGTCACCCTGCACGCCCTGCACGCGCCGGGCCACACAGAGGGCTCGACGCTCTACCGCTCCGACGGCGAGGTGATCCTCACCGGCGACGTCCTGTTCGCGGGTTCCGTCGGCCGCACCGACCTGCACGGCGGATCCGGCCAGGTGATGGGGGAGACGCTGCGTTCCGTCGTGCGCGGCCTGGACCCGGCGCTCGCCGTCGTGCCGGGGCACGGACCCGCCACGACCGTGGCGCGCGAGCTGGAGACCAACCCGTTCCTCGCCGCGGGACGTGCGTGAGGGTGTAGGTCGGCCGGCAGGTGCCGGCTGTGGAAAAGCCGGGCTGAGCGCTCCGTGATCGTGGGAAGATCTGTGGCATGGCAAAGCCCACTCCTCTCTCCGGTTTCCCCGAATGGCTCCCTGACGGTCGCATCGTCGAGCAGCACGTCCTCGACACCCTGCGGCACACCTTCGAGCTGCACGGGTTCGCCGGGATCGAGACGCGGGCCGTGGAGCCGCTGGACCAGCTTCTCCGGAAGGGCGAGACCTCCAAGGAGGTCTACGTGCTCTCTCGGCTGCAGGACGAGGACGGCGCAGGCCGTGCGAGCTCCGAGAAGCAGCTCGGGCTGCACTTCGACCTGACCGTGCCGTTCGCGCGCTACGTGCTGGAGAACGCGGGCAAGCTCGCGTTCCCCCTGAAGCGCTACCAGATCCAGAAGGTCTGGCGCGGCGAGCGCCCGCAGGAGGGCCGGTTCCGCGAGTTCATCCAGGCCGACATCGACGTCGTCGGTGCGGGGGAGCTGCCGTACCACTTCGAGGTCGAGGCGCCGCTGGTCATGGCGGAGGCGCTCGGCGCACTGGCCGAGATCGGCCTGCCGCCCGTGCGGATCCTGGTGAACAACCGCAGGGTCGCGGAAGGCTTCTACCGCGGCATCGGGCTGGACGACGTCGAAGGCGTGCTGCGCCAGATCGACAAGCTCGACAAGATCGGGCCCGACAAGGTGTCCGAGCTGCTGGTGACCGAGTGCGGCGCGACGGAGGACCAGGCCAAGGCCTGCCTGGCCCTGGCGTCCATCTCGGGATCCGACGTCGGGGTGATCGCCGAGGTGCGTGCGCTCGCCGAGTCGCACGGCGCGGTGACGGAGCTGCTGGAGACCGGTCTTGGCGAGCTGGAGGCGCTGATCGCTGCGGCCTCCCAGCGCGCACCGGGCGTGGTCGTGGCGGACCTGAAGATCGCGCGCGGTCTCGACTACTACACGGGCTCGGTGTACGAGACGGTGCTGGTCGGGCACGAGCAGCTCGGTTCGGTCTGCTCCGGCGGTCGCTACGACACGCTTGCCACCGACGGCAAGAACACCTACCCGGGTGTCGGGCTGTCGATCGGTGTCTCACGCCTGGTGTCGCGCCTGCTGTCCGCTGGGCTGGTGCGGGCGACGCGTTCGGTGCCGTCCGCTGTGCTCGTGGCGGTGTCGTCCGAGGAGCAGCGCGCGGTGTCCGACGCCGTGGCGACCGCCCTGCGGGCCCGCGACATCCCCGTCGAGGTGGCGCCGAGCGCTGCGAAGTTCGGCAAGCAGATCAAGTACGCCGACCGACGCGGCATCCCGTTCGTGTGGTTCCCCGGAACCGCGGGGGAGGACGGTGCCGTAGGCGCTGACCAGGTCAAGGACATCCGCTCCGGTGACCAGATGGATGCCGACGCCGCGACGTGGGAGCCGTCCGCCGAGGACCGCTGGCCGCGGGTGGTCCCGGCCTCCTGACCTGACCCGCGTTCGACGCCGCCGCCGTAGCGACTTGACGTCTGTTCGAACGGATGTTCGAATCAGGTATGCGATGGCATGGTCAGGCGATCAATCATGACGACGGTGCGCTGCCCGGGCTCGAGCTGCCCGGGCTGCGCACCGCCGGGCTGCTGCGCACGGTCCGGTCGCCCGAGTTCGCGGGTGTGACCTTTCACGAGGTGCTGGCCAAGAGCGCGCTGTCGAAGGTGCCGGCGGCGTCGCAGATGCCGTTCCGGTGGACGATCAACCCCTACCGTGGCTGCTCCCATGCCTGCAATTACTGTTTTGCTCGAATTACCCACGAATATTTGGATCTCGACGCCGGGAACGACTTCGACTCCCAGGTCGTCGTCAAGGTCAACGCCGACCAGGTGCTCCGCGCCGAGCTCGCCAAACCCTCCTGGAGCCACGAGGCCGTCGCGCTCGGCACCAACACCGACCCGTACCAGCGGGCAGAGGGCCGCTACCAGCTCATGCCCGGCATCATCTCGGCGCTCGCGGACTCGGGCACGCCGTTCTCGATCCTCACCAAGGGCACGCTCCTGCGACGTGACCTTCCGCTGCTGACGCAGGCCGCCGAGAAGGTCGACGTCGGGCTCGGGGTGTCCCTCGCCTTCGCCGACTCGCCTGCCGGCAGGGAGCTGCAGCAGGCCGTCGAGCCCGGCACGCCGTCGCCACGCGCCCGACTCGACCTGATCCGTGCGATCAGGGCCGCCGGCCTGCCCTGCGGCGTCATGGTCGCGCCGGTCCTGCCGTGGCTCACCGACTCGCTAGCCCACCTCGAACGGCTCCTCGACACCCTGGTCGACGCCGGCGCGACCGGCGTCACCGTCCTGCCCCTGCACCTGCGACCCGGCGCCAGAGAGTGGTACCTGGGCTGGCTCGAGCGGGAACATCCGCACCTGGTGGAGGGCTACGGCCGGGTCTACGCTCGCGGTGCCTACGCGCACAAGGGCTACCGGGACTGGCTCTGGGAGCGAGTACGGCCGCTGATCGACGAGCGCGGGCTGGGCAGCACCGCCATGCACCGCTCCCGGGCCGCCGGAGCGGACGAGGGCAACCAGCACGTGGAGGGCGACTACCCACGGGGTGCGTTCAGCGGGGTGCGGGCCGACGGGGCCGGCGCGGCGTCCGTGGGCGTCGATGTCGGGGGCGAGACGCTGTTCTGAGGCGCCTCCCGCCACCGCTCAGCGACCTACGCCCGGCCGCCGACGCGTGGGTCCCCGTGGCCGTGAACTGCGGCACCACCGTGGGGCCATGGCCGAACTCGTCTCGCACACCGTTGCGCCCGGCGCCCTCGCGGGGACGCCGCAGCCCACGTTCTCGCTGGAGAACGGCGTCGAGCTGCGCGCCGTGATGGCGGTGGGCCAGTGGGCATTCGGCGTGGGTTTCCGGCGTCTCGAGCTGCAGCACTCGACACTGAACCTGGCGTCCTGCCGTGTCGCGGAGAAGGCAGGCTTCGGCTTGGAGGGAAAGCGTCTCGGAGCGGCGCTGCACGCGGACGGGCACCACGACATGCACACCCACGCGCGGTTGGCTGACGCCGACCATCCACCCCTACGCAGTGCGCGCGACACGCCGACGACGGCGTGCAGTACGTAGGGGTCGCCAGGCGCCCGGTGCGCGGTCGAACTTTTGTTGTGCCCCCGGAGTGGACTGTTTCACTCGACGCCATGATCTTGCGTTCGACGGCGTCGCGCCGAGCACGCGCGGCCGATGGTGGGCGCCGGACGCTGACTCCCGTTGGTCGAGCGTGTCGAAACCGGTCTCGACACGCTCGGCCAGCGGGCGGGGCTCAGCCGCGCAGAGTCTCCAGGTGCTCGGCGATGCGGCCGATCGCCTCGGTGAGCACGTCGACGTCGGGCAGCGTCACCAGGCGGAAGTGGTCCGGCTCCGGCCAGTTGAACCCGGTGCCGTGCGTCACCAGGATCTTCTTGGCGCGGAGCAGGCCGATCACGAACGCCTCGTCGTCCTTGATCGGGTACACCTCGGGGTCCAGGCGGGGGAAGCAGTACAGCGCCCCGCGGGGACGGACGGACGTGACGCCCGGGATGTCGTTGAGCAGCTTGTCGGCGAGCATCGACTGCTCGTAGAAGCGCCCGCCGGGCTGGACCAGCTGGTCGATCGACTGGTGGCCGCCCAGTGCCGTCTGGATGGCGTGCTGTGCCGGGACGTTCGCGCACATGCGCATGTTCGCCACGAGGGTGAGGCCCTCGATGAAGTCGGCCGCGCGGTGCTTGGGTCCCGAGATCATGGCCCAGCCCGACCGGTAGCCGCAGATCCGGTACGCCTTGGACAGCCCGCTGAACGTGATGCACAGGACGTCGTCGGCGGCGTAGGTGGCGGTGTGGTGGTGCGTGGCGCCGTCGAACAGGATCTTCTCGTAGATCTCGTCGCTCAGGAGCACCAGGTCGTGCTTGCGCGCCAGCTCCGCGAGGCCCTTGACGGTGGACTCGCTGTACACGGCCCCCGTGGGGTTGTTCGGGTTGATGATCACCAGTGCCTTGGTGGCGGGGGTGATCAGCGACTCGATGTCCTCGAGGTCCGGGTTCCAGCCGTTGGCCTCGTCGCAGCGGTAGTGCACGGGCGTTCCGCCCTGCAGGCTCACGGCCCCGGTCCACAGCGGGTAGTCCGGCGCAGGAACCAGCACCTCGTCGCCGTCGTCGACCAGGGCCTGGAGCACCAGGCTGATCATCTCGGAGACGCCGTTGCCGATGTAGACGTCGTCCACGTGGGTGTCGAGGCCGTGCGACTGGTAGTAGTGCGCCACGGCGGTACGTGCCGAGTAGATGCCACGGCTGTCGCTGTAGCCCTGCGCCTCGGGCAGGTGGTGGATCATGTCCGCGAGGATCGCCTCGGGCGCCTCGAACCCGAACGGGGCGGGGTTGCCGATGTTCAGCTTGAGGATCTTGTGACCCTCGGCCTCCAGTCGGTACGCCTCCTCGAGGATGGGACCCCGGACGTCGTAGCGGACTGACTTCAGCTTGCGGCTCTGCCTGATCTCTCGCACCGGCACATGTTCTCAGACCGTGCGGCCGGCTCGGGCTACGTCGTCACTGCGCGAGCCGCGCGGGGAACCCGCCCGTCGCGATCGGGCCCCAGCGCTCGATGGTGACCCGCACGATCGACTTGCCCTGCTCGACCATGGCAGCGCGGTACTCGTCCCAGTCGGGGTGCTCCTTGCCTGCGGCGGCGCGGAAGTAGTCGACCAGCGGTTCGACGGACTCGGGGACGTCCAGCACCTCGGCGGTGCCGTCCACCTGGACCCACGCCTCGTTGAAGCCCTCGCCGAGCGCCATGAACGACGCCGCGGGCCGCTTCCGCAGGTTCCGCACCTTGGCGCGCTCGGGGTACGTCGAGACGACGACGCGACCCTCGGGGTCCACGCCGTACGTGACGGGGCTGAGCTGCGGGGCGCCGTCGGCCCGGCTGGTCACGAGGATCCCGTTGCGGCGCGAGCGGAGGAACTCCAGCAGCTCCTCACGGGTCACGGTGGTGTTGGTAGCGATCGTCCTGGCCATGCGCGGCAGACTACGCCAGGTGCGATGATGCCTCGGTGGCAACCAGCTCACTGCACCAGCACGTGGCCGACGTCCTGGGACGACAGATCGCCGGCGGGGAGCTGCCCGCAGGCAGCGTGGTCAACCTCGCGGGGCTGGAGAAGGAGAACGGTGTCTCGCGCACGGTCGCGCGCGAGGCGATGCGCCTCCTGGAGTCGCTCGGCATGGTCGAGGCGCGGCGCAGGGTCGGCCTGATCGTCGCCCCCCAGGAGCACTGGAACGTGCTGAGCCCTCAGGTGATCGAGTGGCGTCTGTCGGGCCCCGGACGGGACGCTCAGCTGCGCACGCTCCTGGACCTGAGGGTGGCGGTGGAGCCGACGGCGGCCCGCGGTGCCGCCGACCATGCGACCGACGCCGAGCGGGACCGGCTCGTGGTGCTCGCCGAGCGCCTCGTCGACATGGGACGACAAGGGCTGGGGCAGACCCAGGAGTACCTCGAGACCGACGTCGAGTTCCACCAGACGATGCTGCGGGCGAGCGGCAACGAGATGCTCGCGGCCCTGGACCAGGTGGTCAAGACCGTGATGGTCGGGCGCACGCGGCTCGGCATGTCGCCGTCGGATCCCGTCCATGCCGTGCTGGAGCACCACGTGACAACGGCCCGGGCTATCCGTGAGCGCATGCCGGAGGCCGCGGAGGTGTACTCGCGGCTGCTCGTGTCCCGGGTGCGTGCGGAGTTCGTGCTGCCGGACTGAGGCCGGCTACGGCACGTCGACACCGGGGCACGGATTTAAAAGAGAGTACTTGTTCCTGGAACCGCGGAGTGGCAACATCGTCTATAGGCGAGAATCCGGCGTACAACGTGGTGCGAAGGGGCGATTATGCTCAGTCGACAGAAGGCATTGGTAGTATCTATCGCCGTTGCGGCGGCGATGGGGGGCGCAGGCTGCACGGACGGGCAGGATGCGGGGCAGGGCGAGTACCAGCTCCGCTTCAACCATGTGCTCGCCGAGAGCGAGCCGTTCCACCAGGGTTTCCTCGACTGGGCCGAGGCGGTGGAGGAACGGACCGACGGCGGCCTGACGATCGAGGTCTACCCCGCGGCACAGCTAGGTGTCGAGGAAGACATCATCGAGCAGATCCAGGGTGGCGCGAACATCGGGCAGAACACCGACGCGGCCCGGCTCGGGCAGTACGTCGAGGACATCGCGGTGATGAACGGCCCGTACTTCGCCGACGACCTGGCGGAGGTCGAACGGCTTGCCGAGAGCGAGACGCTGCAGGGGTACCTCGACGAGCTGGAGCAGCAGGGCCTGAAGGTGATCTCGTTCAACTGGGTCCAGACGCACCGGCACTTCTTCACGAACGAGCCGGTCGACACGCCGGAGGACCTCGACGGGCTGCGCATCCGCACACCGGGCTCGCCGATCTGGCAGGAGTCCGTCCGGGCGCTCGGCGCGGAACCGGTAGCCATGGACTTCGGCGAGGTGTACCCGGGGATCCAGCAGGGCGCCGTCGACGGTGCGGAGCTCGTCTACGCCAACATCCCCGGCGGCAATCTCCAGGAAGTGCTGAGCCACGCCAGCGAGACGGGCCACATCCTGCTGATCAACTTCGAGGTGGTGAGCAGCGAGTGGTTCGACTCGTTGCCCACCGAGTACCAGGAGATCCTCGTCGAGGAGGCGGACCGAGCAGGCCTCGCGACGTCGCGGGCCATGGAGGAACAGATCGACGGCATCAAGGCAGAGCTGGTCGAGCAGGGCATGACGATCAACGAGAGCCCTGACGTCGACGCGTTCCGTACGGCGGGCGAGGCGGCCTACGAGACGCTCGGACTCACAGAGGCCAGGGAGCGGATCTGGTCGGAGATCGGCAAGGGATGACCCGCCTCTACGAGAAGCTCGGCCGGGTCGAGCTCCGCTTCACGCAGGCCTGCCTGGTGCTGATGACGCTGCTGGTGCTCGTCTCGGCGACGTCCCGAACGGTCGGGCGCCCGCTGTCCTGGACGGTCGACCTGGCCACGTTCGTGTTCGCGTGGGCGGTGTTCGTCGGGGCCGACGTCGCCTGGCGGCGGGACCGGATGGTGACCATCGACACGCTCGTGGCCCGGTTCCCAGCCCGGCCTCGTACCGGCGTCCGGCTCGCCAACGACCTGCTCATCGCCGTGTTCCTCGTCGCCATGGTGGTGACGGGCGTGCAGCTCGCCGGCGACGCCGCCGACCGGAGCTTCAGCGGCCTGCCGTGGCTCAGCTACACCTGGGTCACGCTGTCCGTACCGGTCGGCTGCCTGCTCATGCTCCTCACGACGCTGCGGAGGATCCACGGCGACGTCGCGACGCTGCGAGCGCCCGGCCCGCCCGGCCCCGCTGGGGAGACTGCCGGCGAGGCGCAAGGAGCCGGCCTGTGATCACCGTCTTCGTGGTCTTCCTGATCCTTGTCGCCCTCGGCATGCCCGTGGCCTTCGCGATCGGTGTCTCGGGATTCCTCTACTACCTGTCGGAGCCCACGGCCGACCTGACCGTCGCCGCCCAGCTCACCCTGACGCAGACGCAGAACTTCGCCATCCTCGCGATACCCCTGTTCGTGCTCGCGGGGAACTTCCTCAACGAGTCCGGGATGACGCGGCGCCTGCTGGACCTGTCGTCCGCCCTCACGGGACACCTGCGCGCGGGCCTCGGCCACGTGAACGTCGTGACGGCGTTCACGATGGGCGGCGTGACCAGCTCGGCGATCGGGGACGCCACGATGTTCGGCCGCGTCCTCGGCCCGGGGATGACCGCCCGCGGCTATGCGCCCGGCTTCGCGGCCGGGCTGATCGGTACCTCCGCGATCATCACCACGCTCGTTCCGCCAGGAACCGGGCTGATCCTGTACGGGACGCTCGGCGAGGTCTCGATCGGCCGCCTCTTCGTCGCGGGCGTGCTGCCGGGCGTCCTCATGGCGCTGCTCCTCATGGCCGCGGTCGGCGTGTCCGCGCACCGGAACGACTATCCGCGCGAGCGCCCCCGCATGTCACCGCCCCGCGAGATCGGTGGGGCCGCGGCCAGGAGCATGTGGGCCCTGATGTTCCCCGTGATCCTGATCCTCGGCCTGAGGTTCGGGTACTTCACGCCGTCCGAGGCGGGTGCGTTCGCCGTCGCGTACGCGGTGCTCGTCGGGGCGCTGTTCTACCGAGAGCTCTCGTGGCAGCGGCTGGGGCGCGCGCTGGCGGACACGGCGGTCGACGTCGGCATGATCATGTTCCTCATCGCCGTCTCCGGCTCGTGGACCCGCGGCCTGACCTGGGACAGGATCCCGCAACGGCTGATGGACGGCCTCCTGGGCATCACGGAGAACCCGACCCTCCTCATGCTGATCCTGGTCGTCGCGCTGCTCGTGGTCGGGATGTTCATGGACTCCACCGTGCTGATCCTCCTGCTCACCACCATGCTCGTCCCCGTGGCGGAGCGCGCCGGGATCGACCCGGTCCACTTCGGGATCGTCATGGTGCTGACGCTCACCCTCGGCCTGCTCACCCCACCGGTCGGCATCGTGATGCTGATCGCCTGCTCGATGTTCGAGACCACCGTCCCGGCCTACCTGCGGCAGTCCGGCTACCTGTTCGGCGCGATCGGAACGCTGCTGCTCGCCGTCATCCTGGTGCCCGAGCTGAGCCTCTGGCTGCCCGACCTCGTGTTCGGGACCACCGGAGCGGCACCATGACCGGCGACCTCACGGGCCGTACCGCGCTCGTGACCGGTGCCGGCGCGGGCATCGGCCGCGAGACCGCGGTGCTGTTCGCGCGCCGCGGCGCAGCCGTCGTCGTCAACGCCCGGAGCGCGGCGAGCAGCGCACGCACCGTCTCGGCCATCCTGGCCGACGGCGGCCGCGCGGCACTCGCCCCCGGTGACGTCGCCGACCCCGCCACGGCCACCGCCGCTGTCGCCACGGCCCTGGAACGGTTCGGCCGCCTCGACGTCCTCGTCAACAACGCCGGCATAGCGATCCCCGGGACCGTCGAGACGACGTCGGACACCGACCTCGAACGCATGCTCGCCGTCAACGTCAAGGGCATGATCCACATGTGCCGCGCCGCGCTGCCCGCGCTGCGCGAGACCCGCGGCGTCATCGTGAACGTCGCCTCCGTGGCCGCTCTCAAAGGGCATCGCGAACGCGCGGTCTACGCGGCGACCAAGGGCGCCACCGTCGCCCTGACCCGGTCCATGGCAGCCGACCACGTCGGCGACGGCATCCGGGTCAACTGCGTCTGCCCAGGGACCACGCTCACCCCGGCGCTCGCGGACAAGATCGCCGCAGCCCCCGATCCGGCCGCGCAGGAGGCGGCCTTCGTCGCGCGTCAGCCGCTCGGCCGCCTGGCTCTGCCCGAGGAGATCGCCGCGGCCATCGCCTACGCGGCGTCGAGCGACGCGGCGTTCATGACCGGCTCGGTGCTGGTCGTCGACGGCGGGATGACGATGTGAGCCCGGCCCTGCGCGTGCCCTGCCGCGAGCTCGAGGAGTTCGCCGTGTCGTGCCTGGTCGCAGCCGGGGCTCCCGTGCAGCACGCGAGGACCGCGGCCGGCCACCTCGTGCGTACCGACGCGTTCGGCGTGCACTCCCACGGGCTGAAGAACCTCGGCGGCTACCTCGACAAGGCACGGCGCGGCGGCCTGGACCTCGCTGCCACGCCGACCACCGTCGTCGACGGGCCCGCGTACTGCCTCCTGGACGCGCACCGGGGCCTTGGCATGGTCGGCGGCCACACCGGGGTGCGCGTCGCCGTCGAGAAGGCGCGGACCACGGGTGTGGCGCTGGTGGTCGTCGGGGAATCCACCCACTTCGGGGCTGCGGGCCTGTACGCGCTCGCGGCCGCCGAGGCCGGGATGGTCGGCATCGTGGGCAGCAACGTGGACCCCAACATGACGGTTCCTGGCGCTCGCGGGAAGGTGCTCGGCAACAACCCGCTCGCCTATGCGGTTCCTGCGGGCCGGCACCCGCCGGTGATGCTGGACATCGCCCTCAGCCAGGTCGCCTCCCTCAAGGTCGTCGCGGCACGCGACGCGGGGGAGCGTGTCCCGGAGGGCTGGATCGTCGACGGCGCCGGCCGGCCCACCACGGACCCGTCGCGCTACCCCGCAGAGGGCGCCATGGTGCCGATGTCGGCGCACAAGGGCTACGGGCTGGCGGTCCTCGTGGACGTCCTGACCGGTGTCCTGGCGTCCGGGCCGACGTCGGACCAGATTCCCTCGTGGCTGTTCGAGCCCGAGGCGCCCAACGGTGTCGCGCACGTCTTCGTCGTGATCGACCCGGTGGTGCTCGGCGGCTCGCCACCGTTCGGGCAGCGGGTCGACGACTACCTCGACCGGCTGCACGCTGCGCCCCTCGCCGGCGGAGCGAGGGAGATCCTCCACCCCGGCCAGCTCGAGTGGCGCCGTCACGAGGACGCGCTCGCGCACGGCGTGGAGCTGCCCGACGACGTGGCGGACGCCCTCGTGAGCACCGGGCGCTGCCTCGGAGTGCGGGTGCCGTGGGGCTGACCGTGCTGTGCGGCTCAGCAGGGCTCCGGCCGGGTCAGACGCCGGACGGACTCGGCGTGGCTGGCGCGGGCGTGGCAGGGCCGGTCTCCGGTGCAGCGTCCTCGGGAGTGTTGTCGCTGGGCTGGCCGAGGATCCACTCGGTGGAGAACAGGATCTTGTCGGTCAGCCGCAGCATCTCCTCGCGGATCCCGACGTGCGGGGTGGAGAACGCCAGCCGGGCGACCGACTGCTTGCCCGGTGCCTCGGCCCAGTAGTCGATCAGGAGCAGCGGGACGTCCTCGCCGCCGACCTCCTCGGAGCCGTGCGTGAGCCGGATGTGGCGCAGGAACGGGCCCGACAGGGTCTCGGTGCGCGTCAGCGCGTCGTCGGGCCCCGGGTTGGCGCCGAGCCGGTCCTGGATGCGCTGGAGGTGGCTCGCGCTCCCCGCCTCGGGGCCCAGGTCGTGCCAGTACAGGGTCACGTTCAGCGCGAGCGTGGCCTCCTGGCCGGGCAGGAGCAGGTACGCCATGGCCTTGCCGCCTGCGGCCTCGGCCTTGTCGGCCACCTCGATCATCTTCTGGCGCAGGTCGCGCCGCAGGGGAGCGGAACGGTCGCCCAGCTTCGCCGTCTGCTGCTTGACGATCTCGCGGATCTGGCGTTCGCGCTGCTCGGGCTCGTCGAGCTCGATGATGGCCCAGTGGTCGGGCAGGTTCATCTCGATGCCGATACCGCGGAACCCGCCGGGCTCGTCGACGGTGCCCAGGGCGTGGAGGGCCTCGCCGCTGATCCCGGCGCCGGTCTCGTCGAACAGGCCGGTGGGGTCGTCGGCGGGCGGCTGCGGGTCGAGGAGAGCCAGGGTCTCGGCAACCCCGAACGTCATCGGGCTGGGACCGGCGGAATCGATGACCACCTGATCGAGCGCGTCGCCGTGCCGCGTGATGAAGGGAGCCAGCGACTCGCGCCGGCGCAGGCTGAAGGCCCGGTCCGGTGCGTCCCTCAGGAACTCGCCCAGCGTCTGCGTCGTGGAGAACAGGTGCAGCCGGTAGGGCTTGGCTGATCCTTCGGGAGCCGGGAACGCCTGCACCTGCGGCGTGCCGTCACCGCGGTCGAGGACCGGCACGACGACGGCGTCGTCCCGCAGCGCCTCGCCGACGGCGGCGCGGTCACCCGCCGCGAGGGCCAGGGCGAGCGCTGGCGAGCCGACGTCGGACTGGGGGTCGACGGCGGGCCGCGACCTCTCGTCGTCGGGCCCGAGCGGTCCGGCCTGGGACGATGCGTCGCTCATTGGTGAGTGTCTCCTTCGTTCTGGTCCTGACGGGGACCGTTCTTGGACGGGTGCGGGATCACGGGAGGGCTCCAGTCAGCCTCCAAAAGTAGCCAGATCTGCCGTCGGCCTGCCCATCGACCAAGCGCCGCGATCCACGGCGGGACCTTCGAGGGCCTCGCACCGCACCACCAGTCGATCGGGAGCGGGCGGAGTGGTGCTCGGATCCGCGATGAACGCCTCCCAATCGAAGTCTTCTGTGCTGCCGCGCTTGTCGATCACGATTCCGATGACCTCGTCGGATGACTCACTCACGAGCCGGTCCGCACCGGCAATTGCTGATTCGACCTGGTCGGTCTCAAGTCCGTCCAGGGAGCAGGTCACGGCATAGGACGCAGTATCTGACGAGGCTCCAGGGAGGTTGCGCTGGATCGTGACGACCATGTCCTCCGCCATGGAGTACCACATCTGGAAAGTCAGCGATGGGGAGTCGTTGTCCTCCAGCAACGGCATGAAGGCTTCGCTGGAGACGATCTGCTGTGTTCCCTCGAGATCAAGAACGCTGACTTTTCCCTCGCCGATCGGATAGGCCAGTGCGGCGCCTGTGCCAGCCAGGTGGTCGATGACGCGTCCCGTGGGTTCCCCACGAAGGAACCAGATCATGAATCCGTCAGACATTCTCACTCCTTGGGAAAACTGTGCACGTAGCTGTCACCGAACCACTTCTTGGCCTGGTCGATAGCGCTCGATGGCGTTCCGTCCTCCAGGTAGTACAACGCATCGACTCCGTCACGATCAGCGGCCGCCTTGCTGATCTGCAACTTCGACCGTGCCGAGGACGTGCAGGGCCTCGCTGCTGATCCCGGCGCCCGTCTCGTCGAACCGGTCGGGTCGTCGGCGGGGGGCTGCGGGTCGAGGAGCGCCAGCGTCTCGGTGACCCCGAGGATCATGGGATGGGGCCCAGCGGCGTCGACGACGACCTGTTGGAGCGCGTCACCGTGCTGCGTGCTGCCAAGAACTCGCCCAGGGTCTGCGTCGTGGAGAACAGACAGAGCTGGTGGGACTTGGCCGGTTCCTCCGGAGCGGGGAAGACCTGGATCTGGGGTGTGCCGTCCCCGCTCATACCTGTGGGTCTCCTTCGTTCCGGTCCTGACGGGGACCGTTCCGGGATAGGCGTGGTGCAAATATCACGAGGAGGCTTCTTCTGAACGTGCGATGAACGTCCAGGCCACTGTGTCGTGAGGGGTGATGGTAGGTGTGTCGTGCACCTCTTGTGCGATGGTGACGGAGACGTGCTCCCCCAGCAGCATGGAGAGTTCTTGGGCGATTTCCTCAAGGTCCGCCGTGTCCGCATCGCCGATCTCCCGCAGTTGGCACGTGAGGGTCACGGTGAGACCGTCGACGGCGACCCCGAATGCCAGAGCGCCCTGCGGGATGAGTCCGAGGGATGCCTGGGTCGTCTGAGCGATGATGTAGTTCTCCCACACGGGGGCGTTGCCCAGATCTTCTGGTGTCGGCAGTGTCATGGGGTCCATCCTGGGGTTGTAGGAACGACGCTTGGGCTCGCGCTGCCCTTGATGAAAAATGTGTTGGTCGGCTGGTTCGGGAAACCAGCTCTCGGGTTGTGGTTGAACGCCGTGATGTTCGGCGACTCCACGGCGATGAACGCATCCGGTCCGGGGTTCTTGAGCCCGATCACCGCGGCCGTTCCGTTATGGAATTCGTCGAGAACCTTTTGCGCATCCCCCACGTTCTCGGCCTTGAAATATCCACCATGGCGGTAGATCGGGCTGTCCTCGACGTGTCTGTCCTGCTTCTGCCTGCTGATCCGGGTATTGATCTTCGCCCGGTCGATGACTTCCCCGCTCCTCGCCGTGACCAAATCCGGCGGCTTGGGCGCGTGCGCGTTGTGGACGAGGACGGGTGTGTCGCCGGCGTGGACGTAGTAGTTGAGGTTGTTCTCGACGTGGAAGTTGTAGACGTTCTCGATGTCCGCGAGGTCGCGTTGCTCGACCTCGACGGCCTCCAGGACGGTGGTGCCGTCCGGGGTGATCAGCACGTCGCCGGGATGCAGGTTGCCGGCCATCTGCCAGCCCTTGTCCTGGACCATGAACGGGTGCTCCGCGGTCGTGGAGAGCACGGACCCGTTGATGGTCAGGTGGTGCAGGACCACGGTCTGGTGGACGAAGGTCTCGGCGACCAGCTGCAGCTCGTCCAGACCGGTGGTGAGGTTGCGGGTCCAGACCTTGTCCCCGACCGTGATGTCCTCGATCGGCTTGGTGCCGTCCGCGGTCAGCACGGGCGTGCCGGCCACGAAGCAGGCCCCGAACCCCAGCTTGCAGTTCTTGCCCGACCGCACGCCCTGCTTGACCGCCGTCTTGCTGATCCCCTTCGCCAGCCCGGTCGCAGCCTTCGCCGCAGCACCCAGACCGATCAACGACAACGCAGCGCCCGCGATCGCCAGCCCGGCTTCGGCCCAGGAGCGTTCACCCGTCGCGGCAAGCGTGATGTTCGCGACCGCACTGACTATGGCCGCGACCGCGGCAATGACTATGAGTACCCCTGCCAGGGCGGTGCCGACCACGGGGATGAACGCGACGATGATCGCGAGGATCCCGGCGATGGTGGAGATCATGTCGGCGATGTCCGCGATCGCGGCGACGAGCTTGGAACCCCAGTTGTCCCACCACCCGTCGTTCAGGTCGTCGGAGGAGGTGATCTCCTCGATCCGGTCGATCGCATGCTCCGCCGCCCGGTCCCGGTCCGAGACCGCGGACTCCACCGTCGACTTCGCCGAGGAGATGATCCCGGCAGCCTGGTCCGCGTCGCCGCCGGCCTGCTCGGCCTTCTGCTCGTACTCCCGCTTCTCGGTCTCGTCCTTCGCACTGTCGGCCAGGTCCTGCCACCGGTCCTTCGACCCCGACGCCGCCTGCACCTGATCCTGCGCATCCCGCGCCTTGTCCAACGCAGCCAGCGTCTCCGACTGGACCCGCTCCAGGGACGACGCGTACCCGACCAGGGCCTCACCCGCGGCGACGTACCGGCCGTGCGCCTTACGGACCTCGCCGATGGTGTCTTCCTTCGTCGCCATCAACGCGTCCACCGCCTGGGAGATGGTCCCGTCCACGTCCAACCGGGACATCGAGGAGGCGGCACTGTCGATCGACTCAGCGACCTCCAGATACTCCTGCCCACCCGAGAGGACCAGCACCGGATCACCCGGAGTGGGATCAGCATCCAACCCCACCGGCGACCAATCAGACGGCCTCATGCGCCCTCGCCCTGAAGCCCCTTGGTGAGATCTCCATCGACCTGCGTGAACGCGTCAGCCACCTGCGTGGACGACTCGGCCAGCATCTTCAGGTTCTCGGTCATCTTCTCCCGGGTGTCATCCCACTTGTGTGCGAAGTCCCGCACCACGCCCGCCAAGCCCTCGTGCCCTACGGCGCCGGCGATCCGGTCGCTGTTCGCATTCGCGTTCTCGAACTCGTTCGCCACTGTCGTCAGACTCGAACCCAGCTCCCGCACTGCATCCAGATCCACTTTCAGATCAGCCATCGACCCGTCCTCTCCGTCCGTCCACGGCCCGCACAGGCCACCGTCCGACACCACTGCTGATCAGCGAGGATACTGGGCGCGTCGCACGCAGACCATGGATATAAGTACCCATGGGCCGTTGGCGGGAGCCTGTCTGCGGGGCTCGTCAACCGTCGTCACGCACTAGACTCGGCGGCGCGCCTCGAGGCGCTCACACGTCGTCGTCCCGCCCGCCAGGGCGCCCGGCGACGGGACCTCCATCTTCCGTACGAAAGGAACGCTCAGTGCTCCGCACCCACACGGCCGGCTCACTACGGGCCGAGCACATCGGCCAGACCGTCACCCTCACGGGCTGGGTCGATCGCCGCCGTGACCACGGGGGAGTGGCGTTCATCGACCTGCGTGACGCGTCGGGCATCTCCCAGGTCGTCATCCGCGACGAGGAGATCGCCCACCCGCTGCGCGCCGAGTTCGTGCTGCAGGTCACCGGCGAGGTCGGCCGCCGCCCTGAGGGCAACGCCAACCCCAACCTCGCCACCGGCGAGATCGAGGTCGTCGCGACCGAGGTCATCACACTCAACGAGTCGGCCCCGCTGCCGTTCCAGGTGTCCACCGCCCTGGCGGACACCGAGGTGATCGGCGAGGAGGCTCGCCTCAAGCACCGCTACCTGGACCTGCGCCGTCCGGTCCCCGCCGCCACGCTGCGCCTGCGCTCCAAGGCGAACCAGGCCGCGCGCCGGGTGCTGGACGAGCAGGACTTCGTCGAGATCGAGACGCCGACGCTCACCCGGTCCACCCCTGAGGGCGCCCGCGACTTCCTGGTCCCGGCCCGCCTCGCGCCTGGTTCCTGGTACGCCCTGCCGCAGTCGCCGCAGCTGTTCAAGCAGCTCCTCATGGTCAGCGGTATGGAGCGGTACTACCAGATCGCCCGGTGCTACCGCGACGAGGACTTCCGCGCGGACCGCCAGCCGGAGTTCACGCAGCTCGACGTCGAGATGAGCTTCGTGGAGCAGGACGACGTCATCGCCCTGGGCGAGAAGATCCTCCAGGCGCTGTGGGCCCTGATCGACGTCGAGATCCCGACCCCGATCCAGCGCATGACATTCCACGAGGCCATGCGACTGTACGGCTCGGACAAGCCCGACCTGCGCTTCGGCAACCCGATCGTCGAGCTCACCGACTTCTTCACGGACACGCCGTTCCGCGTCTTCCAGGCGGAGTACGTGGGAGCGGTCGTCATGCAGGGCGGCGCCTCGCAGCCCCGCCGCCAGTTCGACGCGTGGCAGGAGTGGGCCAAGCAGCGCGGCGCGCGCGGCCTCGCGTACGTGACGTTCTCGGAGGAGGGCGAGCTCGGCGGCCCGGTCGCCAAGAACCTGTCCGACGACGAGCGCGCGAACCTCGCGAAGGTCACCGGCGCCGAGCCGGGCGACGCGGTGTTCTTCGCCGCGGGCAAGACCACCGACTCCCGCGCGCTGCTCGGCGCCGCGCGCGTCGAGATCGCGCACCGGACCGGCCAGATTGACGAGGACGCCTGGGCGTTCGTCTGGATCGTGGACGCGCCCCTGTTCAAGCCGGCCGGCGAGGACGACGACGTCGACCTCGGCTCGTCCGCCTGGACCGCCGTGCACCACGCGTTCACGTCGCCGACCCCGGAGTGGATCGACACCTTTGAGCAGGCGCCGGGCGACGCGCTGGCGTACGCGTACGACATCGTCTGCAACGGCAACGAGATCGGTGGCGGCTCCATCCGTATCCACCGCCGTGACGTGCAGGAGCGCGTCTTCGAGGTGATGGGCATCGGCCAGGAGGAAGCGCAGGAGAAGTTCGGCTTCCTGCTCGACGCCTTCGCCTTCGGCGCCCCGCCGCACGGCGGCATCGCGTTCGGCTGGGACCGGATCGTGGCCCTGCTGACGAAGTCGGCCTCGATCCGCGACGTGATCGCCTTCCCGAAGTCGGGCGGCGGGTTCGACCCGCTGACGGCGGCACCGGCCCCGATCACGCCCGAGCAGCGCAAGGAGGCCGGCGTCGACTTCCAGCCGGAGGCCGCTGCGCCCGTGGCGGCCACCACGGCGTGACCCGGCTGGGCCGGCACGGGCTCGACCACGTCTTCCACGCCGTCCGGACCGACTTCCTCGACGTCGTCCGGTCGTGGACCGACAGCACGGGGCCCGACGGGCGAGCGGCCCGGGCACGTGTACGCGGCGGTGGGCGAGCCGGGGCGCGTCGCGGCACTGCTCGGCACGGTGACGCCGGACGACACGGTGCGCGGCGCGACGGTGACCCGCGGTACCGGGGCCCTGGCCGGAGAGACCTTCTCCGGCTGGGGCCTCCGGCCCGCCACCACCTGGGACCGGATGGCCACCGAGACCGCACCGAAGGTGCCCGACGTCGGCGAGGCCGCCGTGGCGCTGCTCGACCTGGACCGCGACGCCGACGAGATCGCGGGCCTGCTTGCCGTGGCCAACCCGAGCACGCGACAGGGTGCCAGCGGTCCCCACGCCTGCCGGGCCCGCTGGTACGGGGTCAGGGTTCCGTCGGAGCCCCGCGGGCGCAGGGGAGGGGCACTCGTCGCTGTCGGCTCGGCGACGCCCGTCCCGGGCGACGCGGTCCACCTGCGTTCGGTCGGGACGCACCCGGCGTTCCGCGGCCGTGGGTACGCCGGGGCCCTGACGGCGCGCATGACGGCGGACGGCGTCGCCGAGCACGGGCTGGTGACGCTCGGGCTGTACGACGACAACGTCGCCGCGCGCCGCGTCTACGAGCGGCTCGGCTTCGTGCTGGCGCACGAGGTGGAGACGTGGCACCGCGTCTGACGCGCGTGTTTGCCAGGCGTACCTGCGGCAACACTGGTTAAGTGGAGGCGGGGCGCCGGTCCCGGCGCCTGAACCTCAGACCTTTGAGAGGCAGCCTCATGACCGAGAACGATGGCGGCACACCGCGCGACCCGCAGCGAGACCCGGAGACGCCGCCTACGCAGTCGGTGCCGGAGTCGTCGTTCGGCGCGGAGCAGCCGTCGAGTGCCTCGCCGGACCCGGCGAACGCGCCCTACGGACAGCCAGGGGCAGATACGCCCTACGGGCAGCCAGGGACAGATACGCCCTACGGGCAGCCGGGCGCCCCCGCGGCGTACGGGCAGCCCGGGGCTCCCGCCGCTCAGCAGTACGGCTACGCGCCGTCGCCGCCCAAGAACGACCTGGCCGTCTGGTCGCTGGTCACGGGCATCCTCAGCTACGTGTTCTGCCCGCTGCTGCTCGGCATCGCGGCGATCATCACGGGCACCATGAGCCGTAGGGCCGCCGACGAGGGCCTGGCGAACAACCGCGGGATGGGGACCGCCGGCCTGATCCTCGGCTGGATCAACGTGGCGCTCGTGGTGCTCGCCATCGTGTTCTTCCTGATCGCCATCGCGGCGGGACTGTTCGCCGGCGGCGTGGGGAGCTTCGAGTACATGCGGGACATGGGCGGCTACTGATCCGCCGACCTGCGTCGACGGTGGGTAGGCCTCCCCATGTGATTGACGTGCCGCACACCGTGTCCGACCTGTAGGTTTGGCATTTCCGCGCCGGTCAGCCCGGCACAACGCAAGCAGAAAGGCAGCACGATGACCCAGCCCGACGGCGGCCAGTCGCCGTACGACCCGCCGCAGCAGCCGCAGCAGCCCGAGCAGGGCCAGCCCGCGCAGCAGCCGGGAGCAGCTCCGGGCGAGCCGTCGCCGTACCAGCAGGACCCGTACCAGCAGGCGCCGTACCAGCAGGCGCCGTACCAGCAGGCGCCGCAGGCCCCCGCCTATGCGCAGGGCGGCCAGCCGTACGCCTACGGTGGCGCACCGATGCCGAAGAACAGCCTCGGCGTGTGGTCGCTCGTGCTGGGCATCCTGGCGGTGCTGGGCTGTGGCCTGATCACGGGTATCGCCGCGATCATCACGGGGCACAAGAGCCGGAAGGCTCAGCAGGAGGGTCTTGCCGACAACGGCGGCATGGGCCTCGCGGGCATCATCACCGGCTGGGTCGGCATCGCGTGGACCACGATCTACGTCATCATCATGATCTTCTTCGTGGGCATGGCCATCAACGACCCGTCGTTCCAGGACAGCTTCGAGCAGGAGCTCGAGAGCGGCTACTCCGAGAACTACTGAGTCCTCCCGCGGTGACCGGTCAGCCCGGCGCGCCCGTGGCCGGATGTCCTCGTCCTGCCCGGCACGTGGCGGGCTGACCTGTAGGTTTATGCCCTGCGCCGCCCGGCGCGCCGAGCATGGAAGGCAGCGCGATGACCCAGCCCGACGGGTGGCAGTCCCCGTACGACCCGCCGCAGCAGAGCACCTCGGGGACGGCGCCCGGCCCGACCCCCACGCCGGGCGACGCCGCAGCGCCGAGCCCCTATCAGCAGCCGTACCAGCAGCCCTCCGTACAGCAGCCGTACCAGTCAGGTCCGTACCAGCCAGGTCCGTACCAGCCAGGTCCGTACCAGCCCCAGCCGGGGTACGGAGCGCCCTACGGCTATCCGGTCTCTCCCGAGAAGAACGCGCTCGGCGTGTGGTCCCTCGTGCTGGGCATCGTCAGCGTCGTCATGCTGTTCAGCTGCCTCGTCGGTTTCCTCGCGGCCATCCCTGCCGTCATCACCGGACACCTGAGCCGCAAGGCGCAGAGGGAGGGCCTCGCGGACAACGCCGGCCTGGCGCTCGGCGGCATCATCACGGGCTGGGTGACGATCGGCCTCACCCTTCTGGCCATCGTCGGGATCGCGCTGCTGTTCAGCATCCCGGATTTCCGTGAGGGCTTCTTCAGCGAGTCCAGCTCGACCTACTGATGTTCGGGGCGGGGCGGGGCGGGGCGGGGCATCAGGCGTCAGCGACGGCGGCGGCGACGTAGCCGTCCGGGCGGACCAGCAGAGTGGTCGCGCCGCCGTCGGCCCGGCGGGTCAGGATCCGCTCGGCGGGGTCCACCTCGCCGAACGCGGTGGGCAGGTCCGGCGCTGACGCACCTGCAGGAGCCACCAGGACGAACCGGCCCGCCCGCAGCGCCTCGGCGAGGCGTGCGCCGCCTGCCAAGGGCAGGTCGCGCGCCCGGGTCCCGACCAGTGGGTGCGCCCCGCGCGGCCGCGGGTAGGCGATACCCAGCGCGGAGATGAAGCCCGCCGCCCGCCGGCGGATCGGGGCGGCGCGCGAGACGATCCCGACACCGACGGTGCCCGCGATCGTGGCGAACGGCCCCCGGCGGGTCGCCGCCCGCAGGATGCCGCCGCTGGCGCGCAGGACCTGCCGGCCGACGGGATGCCGCTCGGCCTCGTAGCTGTCGAGCAGCTCGGCACCGGCGGCGTCGGGCAGCCGCAGCGCAGCGGCGAGCTTCCAGCCGAGGTTTGCCGCGTCCTGCATACCCGTGTTCATGCCGAGGCCGCCCGCCGGGCTGTGCACGTGCGCGGCGTCGCTGGCCAGGAGGACCCGGCCCGAGCGGTAGGTGGGAGCCTGGCGCTCGTCGGCGTGGAAGCGGGACAAGAAGCGCGGCTCGGTCATGCCGAAGTCGTCCCGCAGGGTGGCACGCGCGATGGAGCGCACCTCGTCGAGGTCGACGGGCTCGTCCTCGCTCACGTCGCGATCGCCGTGCCAGCCGATGAACCGGTACCAGCCGTCGCCGAACGGGGCGATGAAGCCGAGCGAGTCGTTCGCCGCCGCGACGGTCAGGGTGTCGGCGGGCTCGCGGGCCAGCCGGACGTCGGCCAGGACCATAGACCGGATGACGGCGCGGCCGGGGAACGGGATGCCCACCGCGTCCCGGACCGTCGAGCGGGCGCCGTCGGTGCCGACCAGGTACGTGGCTCGCAGGCGCGAGCCGCCGGCGGTCGCGACGGTGACCCCGGCCTCGTCCTGGGTCAGGGACGTCACCTCGGTGTCGTAGCGAAAGACGACGCCCGCCTGCTCCGCGCGGCGACGCAGCAGCCGCTCCACCTCGTACTGGGGCGTGACGAGGACGTAGGCGAACCGGGAGGGCAGGTCCGAGAGGTCGATCGTGAGGCGCTGGAAGAGCTGGACGCTCCGCACCGGACGCCCTCTCACGACCAGCTCGTCCGCGAGACCGCGCGCGTCGAGCACCTCGAGACTGCGGGCGTGGACGGCGAACGCGCGTGTGAGGTTGCTCAGCTCGGCCGGACGCTTCTCGAGCACGGTGACGCCGGTCCCCGCCGTGGCGAGGTCTCCGGCGAGCAGCAGGCCGGTAGGCCCTGCCCCGACGACCATGACGTCCGTGTCCATGATGCCCTCCTCCGATGCTTGGTCAACGGTTGTTTGCCAACGCTTGTTGACCACCGTAGCGAGACTCGCGCGCCGAGTCAACGGCCGTTGGCATACAGTTGTTGGCATGACAGGCCCCGACAGCCCGCGCCGCCGCTCCGACGTCACCCGGAGCGCGATCCTCGAGGCGGCGAGGGAACGCTTCGCGTCGGACGGGTACGAGCGTGCGACGGTGCGCGCTATCGCGCACGCCGCCGACATCGACCCCTCCATGGTCATGCGCTACTACGGCTCGAAGGAAGGCCTGTTCGCCGCGGTGATCGATGTCGAGCTCGACTTCCCGGATCTCAGCGAGCTCGACCCGGACCGGTTGGGCGTGGTTCTGGTCACGCACTTCCTCGAGCTGTGGGAGCGCGACACGGTGCTGCGTACCCTGCTCCGGGTGGGGGTGACGAACGAGTCCGGCGCGGACCGCCTGCGCCAGGTGTTCACGTCACAGCTCGTGCCCGCCGCACGGGCGTTCGTCGACGACCCGGCCGACGCCGAACGACGTGCCGCGCTCGTGGCCTCGCAGGTGCTCGGCATGGCGCTGGTCCGGTACGTGCTGAAGTTCGGCCCGGCCGCTGACCTGTCGAGGGAGGACGTGATCAGCTGGCTCGCGCCCACCGTGCAGCGGTACATCACGGCGCCGGCGCCGTGACCGGATGCCGCTGAGGGCTCCTGCTCAGCCCGCTCGTGGCCACACCACGGTGAAGCGGGCGCCGCCGTCGGGCGACTCGCCGACGGCGACCCGGCCGCCGCGGCGGCGGACGAGCTCGGCGACCAGGGCCAGCCCGAGCCCCGCGCCGCCGGAGGAGCGCGCACGGTCGTCCGAGACCCGGTAGAAGCGGTCGAAGACCTTTGCCCGGTGTTCCGGCTGGACGCCCGGGCCGTCGTCGTCGACCAGCACGCGGACGCTGGTCCGGCCGGCGAGCACCGACACCACCACCCGGGTGCGGGTGTACCGGCACGCGTTGCGCAGCAGGTTGTCGAGGACCACCTCGACCTCGGTGTACGCGGCCGCCGCCCACGCCTGGCCGGCCATCGCGTTGACCACGACCGGCACCGGTTGCTCCCCGGCGCGTGCCACGGCCGCACGGACCTCGCCGACCAGGTCGACGGTGTCCGACGGCGGCAGCTCACCGGCGTCCGAACGCGCCAGGGCAAGCAGCCCGTCGAGCAGCGCGGACAACCGCTCGGCGTCCGCGAGGACGTCGGCGTGCACCTCGTGCGAGAGCTCCGGATCGGGGTTGGCGACAGCGACCTCCGACTGCACCCGGATGGATGCCACAGGCGACCGTAGCTCGTGCGCCGCGTCACCGGTGAACCGCCGCAGTCGTTCCGTGGTGGCCTCGGTCCGGTCCAGCAGCACGTTGAAGTCATCGGCCAGGGCACGCAGCTCGCCGGCCGCCGCGTCGGGCACCTCCACGCGCGCGCCGGGTGCGAGACGCCGGACGGACTGCCGCATCCGGGCGACCGGGCGCAGCGCCGACCCGACGGCGAACCAGATCGCGACCCCGGCCACCACGCCCCCCACGAGCGCGGTGACCAGCAGCCACCGGCTCCCCGACGCCTCGGCGGCGCTCTGGCCCACGAGGCCGGCCCCGACGACCACGAGCCGCTGGCTCCCGTCGGGAGCCGTCACGACGGCGCCGTGCCACCGGACCGGCCCCCGGCCGTCGGTGGTGGTCGGGACGCCGGCCTTCAGCGTGCGGACCTCGTCTCGCGTCAGGCTCGGCGACAGGCCGTCGTCGACCGCGTCGCCGGCGGTGTCCAGGACGCGCACCTCCAGGCCGTCGGGCGGGACGGGGTCGCGTCCGGCCACGACGGCGCGGGTCGCGCCGCTCAGCTCTGCCTGGAGCTCGTCGTCCGTGGCGTCCGTGAGCAGCGGCCCGAGACCCCGGCCGGCGACCGTCGCCAGCCCTACCAGGCACGCCAGCGTCACCGCCGTGGCGAGGGCCGTGACCCGCAGGCGCAACGACAGGCCCGCCCACGGCCCGCCCGGCGACGCACGCACTAGAGCGGGTCCCCGAGCTGGTATCCCTGCCCCCGCACGGTCCGGACGAGGCCGTCCGCGCCGGCGGCGGACAGCTTGCGGCGCAGGTAGCCGATGTACACCTCCACGACGTTCCGGGTCGCGGCCCACTCGTCGCCCCAGACCTCGTTCAGCAGCTCCTGCTTCGTCCGCACCGTCCCCGCGCGCGTCGCCAGCACCTCCAGCAGCGCGTACTCGCGAGGACTCAGGACCACGTCGGTGTCGTCGTACCGCGCGGTGCGTGCCTCCCGGTCGACCGTGAGCGCCCCGACCCGGATCCGGTCCCGCGTGGTTCCCGAGGCGGCGCGGCGCAGGGTGGCGCGCAGCTGCGCGAGCAGCACCACGAAGGAGAACGGTTTGACGACGTAGCCGTCGGCGCCGAGGTCAAGGCCGTCGGCCTGATCCACCTCGCCGTCCTTCGCCGACACGAGCAGCACAGGGGTCGCGATCCCGTCGGACCGCAGCTGCTCCAGCACGCGGTACCCCGACAGCCCGGGGATCATGATGTCCAGCAGGATCGCGTCGAACGACCCGGTGCGCGCCAGTCGCAGCGCCGTCGGCCCGTCGGCGGCGACCGTGACGTCCATGCCCTCGGCGCGCAGGCCGCGGTCCAGCGCCTTGCGCACACCCGGCTCGTCGTCGACCACCAGTATCTGCGGCCTCATGCCTGCCAGCATGCCGTATGCGCGGCCCTTCCCGGAGCATATTCGGACGCCGCCGGCCCACGATCTCGGCGGGCCAGCAGAACCTGAGGGAGGTCTCAGCGGGCAGGGCGCATCGTTGAGGGTGTCGGATGCAGCACACTGGTCGGAGAGCGAAGGAGCTGGACATGGGGCCGAGGACGAAGGCACTGGTCGCCGCGGGGTCAGGCATCACGGTAGGGATCGCGGGCCTGGCGCTGAGCATGCTGCCCGCCGGCGCGGACGACGATCCGGTGCTGCCGGCGATCGGCGCGGAGGAGCTGGTCACCTCGGCTCTCGCGGCTCGGGCGCCGGCGTTCTCGGGCGTGGCCGAGATGCAGAACGAGCTCGGGCTGCCTGTCGTGCCCGGCACCGAGGCGCTCGACTTCGACGCGGTCCGGGTGTTCCACGACGGCGAGGAGAGCGCCCGAGTCCAGGTCGAGCGGGAGGTGTCCGAGCTGACGTTCGTCAAGAGCACCGACGAGGCGTGGGCCTACGACTCGCGCGAGAACTCGGCGAAGCGCTTCACCTGGGACGAGGCGGATGCCGCGGCGGCGAGGGGGCACGCAGAGGCCGAGCTGGCCGACCCGTCCGAGGCGGCGGCCGAGATCATCGAGCGTCTGCGTCCGACGAGCGACATCGCCGTCGACGGCACGGCACGGGTCGCCGGCCGCGCCGCGTACGAGCTCGTGCTCACGCCCAAGCCGTCGGAGAAGACCCTGCTGCGGGAGATCACGATCGCCGTCGACGAGGAGACGCGGGTCCCGCTGCGGTTCGATCTGTTCGCCAACGGCAGGTCCGAGCCGGTCCTGTCGCTCGGCTTCGTCGAGTTCGAGGTCGGGGCGCAGGACGCGGAGCTGTTCGAGTTCACGCCGCCCGAAGGTGCGCAGGTCGAGACGACGGAGGCTGATGACGCCGCCGGCTCCGCCCACGACGCCAAGGGCCGTGACGACGTCGAGCAGTACGCGTCGACGGTCGGCGACGGCTGGGACACGGTGGTGGTCGGCGAGGCTCCCGACGACGTGCCGGCCGAGGCGGCGGTCGAGGACGGGCAGGATCTCGAGGGGATCCTCGCGCAGGTCGGGCAGCCCGTGACCGGCGAGTTCGGTACCGGGACGCACGTCCAGGTCGCCGTCGGCGGCGCGGTGATCACCGACGACGGCCGCATCGCGGCGGGCGCGGTGCCGCGGCAGGTGCTCGTCGACGCCCTCGACACCGACGGCGCGGTCCAGCAGTGACCACTGCGCGCACCGCCGAAGCGGCGGTACCGGAGGCCAGGAACGGCTCCGGTACCGCCGTTGCGGCGCGCACGCGGGGGCTGCGCAAGGTGTATCGCGGCACGGTGGCCGTGGACGGGGTGGACCTCGAGGTCCCGGAGGGCGCCGTGGTCGGGATGCTGGGGCCCAACGGCTCCGGCAAGACGACGACCATCAGGATGCTGCTCGGCCTCGTCGAGCCGACCGAAGGGGAGATCGAGCTCCTCGGCGTGCCGATGCCGAGGTCGGCGGACCGGGTGCTCCCGCATGTCGGGGCGCTGGTGGAGGGACCGGGGTTCCATCCGTTCCTGTCCGGCCGGGAGAACCTGCAGCGCCTCGCCGCCGCCGAGCCGCTGCTGTCCGGCAGGGAGCTGGACGGCGCCGTGTCCGTGGCGCTGGAGCGGGTGGGCCTCGCGCACGCGGCCAGGCGGAAGTACCGCGCGTACTCGCTCGGCATGAAGCAGCGGCTGGGGCTCGCCTCGGCGCTGCTGGTCCCGCGCAGGCTCGTCGTGCTGGACGAGCCGACGAACGGTCTCGACCCGGCAGGCACGCAGGAGGTCCGCCGGATCATCGGCGAGCTGCACGCCCACGGTGTGACCGTGCTCGTGTCGTCCCACCTCCTGGCGGAGGTCGAGGCGACCTGCACCCACGTGGTCGTGCTCAACCAGGGCGTCGTCGTGGCGCAGGGTGCGCTGGACGACCTGCTGGAGTCCGGCAGCCCCACGCTGTTGGTGTCCACGCCCGACGCCGCATCGGCGGTGGACGCCCTGCGCGACCACCGGATCCCCGCGCGGCTCGCGCCGGACGGCGTCCGCGTGGACATCACGACGACGGCGCCTGCGGCGGTGATCGAGACACTGGTCCGTGCCGGTGCGCGGGTGGACGAGGCCCGGCGGGAACGCGCCGGGCTGGAGGACGCGTTCGCGCGGCTGACGCACGACGTCGGCGAGCTCGTCGGCGACCTCGACCCCGACGAGCCGGAGGCGGTGCGATGACCACCCAGGGTCCGATCGCTGCCCGAGGCACCGCTGCCGTGCCCGACGTCGGTGCCGGTGCCGCCGCCGGCGACGGCGCCGCCCGGTCCGGGGCGCTGCCCGCCCGGCGGCGTGCCCCGATCGGGCGCCTCCTGCGGGCAGAGGTGCGGTGGATCTTCCGGCGGCCGAGGACGCTGGCCGTGCTGGGTCTGCTGGTTCTGCTCCCCGTGATCACCGGAGTGGCCGTTGACCTGACGATGGACGGCGCCGCCGCCCCGGTCGACGCCGGTCCGGACGGACCGCCAGGGGCCGGGGGACCACCGATCTTCGTGACGATGGCCACCAGCGCGTTCGTGCTGCCGCTGGGGTCGCTCATGACGCTCCTGATGCTCATGCTGCCGCTGACGGTGGCGATGGCGGCCGGTGATGCGCTGGCGGGTGAGCAGTCCCACGGCGCGTTGCGCGGCTGGCTGCTGGCCCCCGTGAGCCGCGGTCGGCTGCTGCTGGTCAAGACGATGGGCGTGCTCGTCGTCGCCCTGGTCGCAGCCGGGCTGGTCGTCGCGTCGGGCCTGGTGACGGGGTTCGTCCTCGCGGGGACGGACGGCCTGGTGTCGATGTCAGGGACGGAGCTGTCGGTGGGCGCCGTGCTGTGGCGGCTGGCCGTCGCCGTCGCCTGGGCGACGTTCTACCTGATGGCCGTCGGCGCCGTGGCACTGGCGATCTCTGCCTCGACGGAGCACCCGATGCTGGTCGTGGTCGGTGTGCTCGGCGGGCTGATCGTCTCCGTCGTCCTGCTGCAGATCTCGGCGCTGGACTGGCTGCACCCCTACCTGCTGCCGTCGTCGCTGACCAGCCTGGTCGACCTGATCCGGGACCCGGTGTCGTTCGACGGCCTGGTCGAGGGGGCGTTCCGGGCGGTGTGCTACCTCGTGATCGGGCTGTCGGTGGCCTACGCCCGCATCACGACCAGGGACGGCTGAGCGGCCCCGCGCGGGGAGGTGGCGCCGCCTAATCGTTTAGGGCCGTGTGCTGCGCCGACGCCACGTCCTACGTTCGACGTGACCGCGCCGCTGACGTCGCACGAAACGGAGACCACGACATGACCATCGATGCTCCAGGCCCCACCGAGGTAGTCAGACCCGTAGCTGCACGGTCCGCGGAACCACCTCCGGCCGAGCGGGCGAGGAGACCCGCCGCCGTCGCAAGCCCTCGCGGGGCACCCGCGTGGCGGGCGCTCGCCGAGCGGGCGGCTCCCGTGCTCGGCTGGGTCGTCACCCTTGCGGTCGCCGTGAACCTCGGCCAGGGCGCGTACGGCCAGCTCACCGAGTCCGAGCGGTCCGTCGGCATGTTCGAGGCGATCGGCTATCCGGCGTCCGCCGTCCTCCTGATCGGCGTGCTGCAGGCCGTCGCGGTGGTGCTCTACGTGGTGCCGTGGACGGCGTTCCTGGGCGGCCTCCTCCTGACCGCCTACCTGGGTGGCGCGGTGGCGGCCCACATCCGGCTGGAGGACACGGTGACGCACGTGCTCACGCCGGTCCTCTACGCCGTAGCGCTCTGGGCCGCGCTGTTCCTGCGCAGCGAGCGGATCCGCTGGGCGGTCCTGACCGGGCGCTGACCCCGCAGGGGCGCGGCGCGGTGCACGGCGAAGGGGCCGTGAATCACGTTGCGCCCCCGCGTGGGGCCATGTCAGGCTTTGTCTGCTCCTGCGGGTGGGCCGCGTGTGTGAGGGAGCTACTCGAAGGACTGTGATGACAGACATCTCCCGGTACGAGACCACCTCGCGCTGACGTCTGCCCTGCCGCACCACCGTGTGCGGCACCCCGGCGTCGGCACCAGCCACCACCCGGGAGTCCTTCCATGTTGTCCAACCCTTCCGTCGTGCTGCACGACGTCACCTTCGCCTGGCCCGACGGCGCCGTCGCGCTCGATCACGTGTCCGGGGCCTTCGGCCGCGGGCGCACCGGCCTGACCGGCCTCAACGGGGCCGGCAAGTCCACGCTGCTGCGGCTGGTCGCCGGCCTGCTCACGCCTACGTCGGGCCGGGTCGCCCTGAGCGGCACCGCCGACTACCTGCCGCAGCGGATCACGCTCGACGTGGAGGCAACGGTCGCCGACCTCCTCGGCATCACGCCCGTCGTGCGCGCGCTGCGCGCCATCGAGTCGGGAGACGTCGACGTCGCGCACTTCGACGTCGTCGGCGACGACTGGGACGTCGAGGAGCGGGCAGTCGCCCTGCTCTCGGCCACCGGGCTGCCCACAGGGCTCGACCGCGCGGTCGCGACGCTGTCGGGCGGCGAGGCAGTGCTCACCGCGATCACCGGGGTGCGGCTGCGCCAGGCGACCGGGGGCGGCGCCGTCGCGCTGCTCGACGAGCCGACGAACAACCTCGACGGATCCGCTCGCGAGCGCCTCTACGAGCTGGTGCGGGGCTGGCGGGGCGCGCTCGTGGTCGTGTCGCACGACCTGGCCCTGCTGGAGCTGATGGACGAGACGGCCGAGCTGCGCGCGGGGTCCCTGACGACGTTCGGCGGGCCGTACTCGGCGTACCGGGAGTGGCTCGAGGTGCAGCAGGAGGCGGCCGCGCAGGCGCTGCGTTCGGCGGAGCAGACGCTGCGCAAGGAGAAGCGGCAGCGGATCGAGGCAGAGGAACGGATCGCGCACAGCGAGCGCAAAGGTCGTAAGGACGCCGCGAACAGCAAGTTCGTCAAGGCGGTGATCAACGAGCGGCGCAACAGCGCGGAGAAGTCGGCGGGTTCGCGCCGAGGGATGCTGGACGACAAGGTCGACGCCGCCCGGGTCGCGGTCGACCTGGCGGAGCGGGCGGTGCGTGACGACGACCGGATCTCGGTGGACCTGCCCGACCCAGGGGTGCCCGCGGGTCGGCGGCTGGCTGTGCTGCGTGGTGCCGACGGCCGGGAGATCGTGGTCCAGGGCCCGGAGCGCATCGCGCTGACCGGACCGAACGGCGTGGGCAAGACGACGTTGCTGGAGCGTCTGCTGTCCACCACCCGCCCCGCCTCGTTGGGTGCGGGGTATGTGCGGGGCGACACCGATGCCACTCGGCACATACCCAGCACCCAACGAGGCGGAGCGGGGGGTGAGGTGGTGACCGAGCGCGTCGCCTATCTGCCGCAGCGGGTGGATGTGCTGTCCGACGACTCGTCGGTGCTGGACGCCGTGCGGGAGGGCGCGCCGCACGTGGCACCGGGGGAGCTGCGCAACCGGCTGGCCCGGTTCCTGGTGCGGGGTGCGGCGGTGGACCGGCCGGTCGCCACGCTCTCGGGCGGCGAGCGGTTCCGGGTCGCGTTGGCGCGGCTGCTCCTGGCGGACCCGCCGGCCCAGCTCCTCATGCTGGACGAGCCGACGAACAACCTGGACATCGCCAGCACCGACCAGCTGGTGGACGCGCTGTCGGCGTACCGGGGAGCGCTGCTGGTGGTGAGCCACGACGGGGCGTTCCTGGATCGGCTGGGTCTGGACGCCGAGGTCCGTCTCGACGCGGCGGGGAACCTGACGGAGGTGCGGCGCTAGCGGGTACGGGATAACCCTGATGCGCCAAATTTCACCCGGGTTGTACGGTCTCTTTACTTACTCGACCGACATCTTCGGGAGATGACGATGAAGACACACCCGAGGCGCCTCGGCGTTCTCAGTGCGCTGACCGCGGCGCTCCTCGCGGCCGGCGGCGTGGTCGGCACCAGCGTGCTCACCTCGGCCAGCGCCGCGGAGGTCAGCGGCCCGCGTGTCGCACCACAGGCGCAGGCCGAGAAGATGCCGGGCGCGCCATACCTGTACCTCGGCTGGGGCGACCCGCAGGACGCCACCTCGGTGATGAGCGAGACCGGTGTCTCCGCCTTCACGATGGCGTTCATGCTCTCGTCGGGTGGCTGTACCCCGGCCTGGGACGGGCAGCGCCCGCTGACCGGCGGTGTCGATGAGCAGACGATCGACGCGATCAACGGCGCAGGCGGTCAGGTCCAGATCTCGTTCGGCGGCTGGTCGGGCAACAAGCTCGGCCCGAACTGCTCCAGCCCGGAGGAGTTCGCCGGCGCCGTGCAGCAGGTGATCGACGCGCACGGTCCGGACGTCGTCGACTTCGACATCGAGAACACCGACGAGCTCGAGGACTATGCGGTCCAGGACCGGATCCTGCGCGGGATCGCGATCGTCAAGGAGAACAACCCCGGCGTGCAGACGGTCGTGACGATCCCGACCTCGGTCAGCGGCCCGGCCGGTGCGGGCACGCGCCTGATCGACCGCGCCGCCGAGCTCGGCACGCCGATCGACAACTACACGATCATGACGTTCGACTTCGGCGGCTCCGACATGGTCGCCGACTCGATCAGCGCCGCCGAGGGTCTGAAGGACCAGCTCAAGGCCGCGAACGGCTGGTCGGACGCCGAGGCGTACGCCCACTCCGGCATCTCCGGCATGAACGGGATCTCCGACGTCGGCGAGACCACGACGCCGGAGCAGTGGACCGAGATCCGGGACTGGGCCAGCAGCAACGGTCTGACACGGTTCGCGTACTGGGCGGTCAACCGCGACCGCCCGTGCCCGGGCGGGGGTGTGGTGGCGAACTGCAGCGGTATTGCGCAGGACGACCTCGCCTTCACCCGGATCACGGCGGGGTTCTGACCGGCCCGCGCTGACCCCGCACCAGTGGCTCGGCCCACCACGACGGTGGGCCGAGGCACTGGCGTGTACGGGTAAACCCCAGTATCGGTGGGCTGAGGCAGGTAATAAGGTCTCCTTACTTAATGGCGTGAACGTCAAGGAGGACGACCATGCAAGCACGTCGACGACGCCGTGTACTCGGTGCCCTCACAGCTCTGACCACTGCTCTACTGACCGTGCTCGCCCTGGGGGCCGGCGCGGCGCCGGCTCAGGCGGCCACGGGAGCGATCTCCGGAATCGGCGGTAAGTGCGTCGACGTCGCAGGTGGGAACAGCGCCGACGGCACCCAGGTCCAGCTGTACACGTGCAACGGCACGGCCGCACAGAGCTGGGACGTCCGCTCCGACGGGACGATCCGGGCGCTCGGCAAGTGTCTCGACGTGGCGTGGGGCGATTCGGCCAACGGCACCACGGTGCAGATCGTGGCCTGCAACGGCAACGTGGCGCAGCAATGGACGCACCGGGCGGACGGCACCCTGCGGGCGCTGGGCAAGTGCCTCGACGTGTCCGGCTGGAACACGGCCGACCGCACCCCGCTCATCATCTGGGACTGCCACGCAGGCGCCAACCAGGTGTGGGACCTGCCTGGGGGTGACGGCGGCGGCAACCCAGGTACGGGCCGTATGGCCGGAGCCCCTTACCTGTACCTCGGCTGGGGCAACCCGCAGAACCCCGTCGATGTCATGAACCAGACCGGCGTCCGCGGGTTCACCATGGCGTTCATGCTGTCCTCGGGCGGGTGCAACCCCGCGTGGGACGGCCAGCGTCCGCTGACCGGCGGCGTCGACCAGCAGACCATCAACGCCATCAAGACAGCGGGTGGTCAGGTGCAGATCTCGTTCGGCGGCTGGTCCGGCACCAAGCTGGGCCCGAACTGCGCGACGCCCGAGGCGTACGCGGGAGCCGTGCAGCGGGTGATCGACGCGCACCACCCCGACGTCGTCGACTTCGACATCGAGAACTCCGACGAGTTCGAGAACGAGGCCGTCCAGGACCGGATCCTGCGCGGTCTGGCCATCGTCAAGCGGAACAACCCTGGCACCAAGGTCGTCGTCACGTTCGGCACCGGGCTGAACGGCCCCGACTGGTGGGGCACACGCCTGATCAACCGTGCCGCAGAGCTGGGGACACCGATCGACAACTACACGATCATGCCGTTCAACTTCGGCTCGACGAACATCGTGCAGTCGACGATCAACGCCTCGGAAGGGCTGAAGAGCCAGCTCAAGGCGGCGCACGGCTGGACGGACGCCCAGGCGTACGCGCACATGGGGATCTCCGGCATGAACGGGGTCTCCGACCAGGGCGAGGTCACCACGCCCGCCTCCTGGACGCAGATCCGCGACTACGCGAGGAACAACGGGCTCACGCGCCTGGCGTTCTGGTCGGTCAACCGGGACCGGGGCTGCGCGGGCGGGGGCCTGTCGGCGAGCTGCAGCGGCATCGCGCAACAGAACCTCGAGTTCACGCGCATCACCGCAGGCTTCTGACCCAACCCCCTGTTAGTGGGCGTGATCGTTGTGGCTGTCCGCCGGTTCCCGGCGCAACGATCACGCCCACGACGAAGGAGGTCAGGGGGAGTAGGTGGTGTGCATCGTGTAGTCCTTCTCCGGACCTGTGACGCGCCAGTGCAGCTCCCACGACCGGGCGGGGCCCTCCGGAACGGCGACGCCCCCCTGGTAAAGGTCGCGCCCGCACAGGTGCTCGACCGCGCCGACCGTCCACGGGTGGAAGTCGCGGCCGTCCTCGAACGTCACGCGCCAGCGCCGTTCGTCGTCGGCCGGGCACCGGACCAGGAACAGCGTGCGCGACACGGGGGTGGTCCCGGAGGCCCAGTCCAGGGTGCCGTGCTCCGCCCAGCGGATCCGGCCGTCGCCCTCCCGGGTGAACCGGGCCGTCCCGTGCGCGGTGTACTCCGCGCCGTCGTGGTGGTCGTGGATCTCCCGTCGGAAGTCCCAGGTGCCGACGAGCCGGAGCGGATCCACCGCTCGACCATAGCCCGCGCGGGGTCGTGCGCCGCCATGAGCCAGGATGTCCCCATGACGTCGATCCATGAGACCACCGTGTCGTCGGAGCTGGACCCGGCCAACCCCTTCGCCGCCCCGTCGACCCTCCCGTACGAGCTGCCGGACTTCTCCGCCATCCGCGAGGAGCACTACGAGCCGGCCGTCGTCGCGGGCATGGCCGCGCACCGCGCAGAGGTCGAGGCGATCGCGACCAACCCGGAACCGGCAACCGTCGAGAACACGCTGGAGGCGCTGGAGCGCGGGGGACTGCTGCTGGACCGGGCGTCGCGAGCGTTCCACAACAAGCTCTCCGCGGACTCGACCGCGGGCCTTGAGGACATCCAGGAGCGACTCGCGCCACAGCTCGCAGCGCACCAGGACGCGGTACTGATGGACGCGCGCCTCCACGGGCGCGTCACCTCCCTCTCCGACGCCGCTGCGGCAGGCACTCTCGCGCTGGAGCCGGACACTGCCTACCTGCTCGAGAAGCTCATGACGCAGTTCAAGCGGTCCGGCATCGCGTTGTCCGAGCCCGACCAGGACCGGCTCCGCGCCCTCAACTCACGGATCACGTCCCTGCAGGCGAGCTTCGGCCGCAAGCTGCTGGCCGGCGCCAACGAGGCGAGCGTGCTCGTGACCTCCGAGGCGGAGCTCGCCGGCCTCTCCGAAGACGCCAAGGCCGGCGCCCGGGCGGCAGCCGAGGCCCGCGGCAAGGAGGGCTGGCTCCTGGAGATGCAGCTCTTCACGCACCAGAGCGTGCTCGCGTCGCTGGCGGACGCCGGGCTCCGCGCGCGGATCCACGAGGCGTCGAGGACCCGCGGCGCCACCGGCGGTGACAACGACACCCGCGAGGTGCTCCTCGAGCTCGCCCGGCTGCGGGCCGAGCACGCCCAGCTCCTCGGCTACGAGCACCACGCCGCGTACATCGCGGCCGATGCGACAGCCGGCACCACCGCCGCCGTCAACGAGATGCTCGCCCGGCTCGCGCCCGCCGCCGTCGCCAACGCGAAGCGCGAGGCGCGCGAGCTCGCCACGGTGAGCGGGGCCTCCGGGGCCGACACCCCGGGCACCGTGGCCGCCGCCGACTGGTCCTACCTCAGCGAGGCGGTGCGCAAGGAGCGGTTCAACCTCGACGACGCCGCCCTGCGTCCCTACCTCGAGCTCGAGCGCGTGGTGCACGACGGCGTGTTCAAGGCGGCGGGCCTCCTGTTCGGGCTCTCCTTCACCGAGCGCACGGACCTCCGGGGCTACCACCCGGACGTGCGGATCTTCGAGGTGTTCGACGCGCCGGAGCCGGGGGAGCCGAACACCGGCCTCGGTCTGTTCCTCGCCGACTGGTACACCCGCGAGTCCAAGCGCGGCGGAGCCTGGATGAACAGCCTCGTGAGCCAGAACCACCTGCTGGACCAGAAGCCCGTGGTGGTGAACAACCTCAACATCGTCAAGCCGCCGGCCGGCGAGCCGACGCTGCTCGTGTGGGACGAGGTCACCACGCTGTTCCACGAGTTCGGGCACGCGCTGCACGGCCTGCTCAGCGATGTGCGCTACCTGTCCCGGTCGGGCACGTCGGTACCGCGCGACTTCGTCGAGTACCCGTCGCAGGTCAACGAGATGTGGTCGTGGGAACCGGAGATCCTGCGGTCGTTCGCGGTGCACCACGCCACCGGCGAGCCCATGCCCGACGAGTGGGTCGACACCATGCTCGCGTCCCGCATCTGGGGCGAAGGCTTCGCGACGACGGAGTATCTCGCCGCGGCCCTGCTCGACCAGGCGTGGCACCAGCTCGCGCCGTCGGACGTGCCGACATCGGTCGAGGAGGTGCTGCCCTTCGAGGCGGCGGCGCTCGCGGCCGCCGGCGTCGACTTCGGGTCGGTCCCGCCGCGGTACCGCACCACCTACTTCAACCACGTCTTCGGCGGCGGCTACTCGGCCGGGTACTACTCCTACATCTGGTCGGAGGTGCTCGACGCGGACACGGTCGAGTGGTACGCCGAGAACGGTGGCCTGACGCGCGCGAACGGCGAGGCGTTCCGGCGCAACCTGCTCGCTCGCGGTGGGTCGCAGGACCCGCTGGTCTCCTTCGAGGACCTGCGCGGCCGGGCGCCGGAGATCACACCGCTGCTGAAGCGCCGTGGGTTGGTCTGACACGTGCCCGACATCGAGCACGGGCCGGTTACGGTAGCCCTCGTGACTGAGACTGTTCCGACTCCCACGCCCGTGCCCACCGCCGCCGACGAGGTCATCCGGATCTGCCAGGAGCTGATCCGCATCGACACGTCGAACTACGGGAACAACGAGGGCCCGGGTGAGCGGGCCGCAGCCGAGTACGTCATGGAGCTGCTGCACGAGGTCGGGCTGGAGCCCGAGCTGTTCGAGTCCCTCCCGGGGCGGGCGTCCGTCGTCGTGCGGCTGGAGGGGGAGGACCGCACCCGGCCCGCCCTCGTCCTGCACGGACACCTCGACGTCGTGCCGGCGGCCAAGGACGACTGGACCGTCGACCCGTTCGGCGGGGAGGAGACCGACGGTCTGCTGTGGGGTCGCGGCGCCGTCGACATGAAGGACATGGACGCCATGATCCTTGCCGTCGTGCGGCAGATGGTGCGCGAGGGCCGCAAGCCGGCGCGTGACGTCGTGGTCGCGTTCTTCGCCGACGAGGAAGCAGGCGGCGTGCACGGCGCCCGGTGGGCGGTCGACCACCGGCCCGAGCTGTTCGAGGGCGCCACCGAGGCGATCTCCGAGGTGGGCGGCTACTCGGTCGAGCTGGGTGGCAAGCGCGCCTATCTGCTGCAGACGGCGGAGAAGGGGCTGGCCTGGCTGCGCCTGGTCGCGGACGGCCGGGCGGGGCACGGCTCCCAGGTCAACGAGGAGAATGCCGTGACGGAGCTGGCCGCTGCGGTCGCGCGGATCGGTCAGCACGCCTGGCCGTACACGATCACGCCGACCGTCGACGCGCTGCTGCGCGGCGTCGGCGACCTCACCGGCCTCCCGGTGGACTACTCCGACCCCGCGACCATCGACGAGCTGATCGCGGCGCTCGGCCCTGTCGCGAAGTTCGTGGGCGCCACGGTGCGCAACACCTCCAACCCGACCCAGCTCCAGGCCGGCTACAAGGCGAACGTGATCCCTGGTCGCGCCGAGGCGACGCTGGACGTGCGCCTCCTGCCGGGGCACGAGGAGACCGGCATGGCGACGCTGCGCGAGCTCGCAGGGCCCACCGTGCGCATCGAGACGATCCACCAGGACACGGCGCTCGAGGTGCCGTTCAGCGGCTCCCTGGTCGACGCCATGGTCGCGGCGATCGACGCGGAGGACCCCGGGGCGAAGGTGCTGCCCTACACGCTGTCGGGCGGCACCGACAACAAGTCGCTGCACCGGCTCGGGATCACCGGCTACGGCTTCGCGCCGCTGCAGCTCACGGGCGACCTCGACTTCGCAGGCATGTTCCACGGCGTCGACGAGCGCGTGCCGACGGAAGCGCTGAGGTTCGGGACACGCGTGCTGGACCGCCTGCTGGCGACCTGCTGAGCCCCTGCTACGCCGCCAGCTCGGTCAGCAGCGACCGCGTCTCGTGGACGTAGGCGCCGCCGAAGAGGACCGCGTGCACCACGAGCGGGTAGAGCTGGTGCAGCCGCACGCGGTGCTGCCAGCCGCGGGCGAGCGGGTGCACCTCGCGGTACCCCGCGAGGATCTCGGCGAGGTAGGGCGCACCGAACAGGGCGAGCATCGCGAGGTCGGCCTCGCGATGCCCGCCGTGCGCGGCGGGATCGATGAGCACGGCCTCGACGGTGCCCGACGGCGCGCCGTCAGCGGAGCCCTGCGCGGACCGGCCGCCGTCGACCCACATCACGTTCCCGGACCAGAGGTCGCCGTGAAGGCGTGCCGGTTCGTCGTCGGCAGCGGGTCCTGCCAGGCGGGGCAGGAGCGCGCAGACGGCGTCGACCAGCCGGGCGTCGTCGTCGTCGAGGACACCGCGGGCACGGCCCTGACCGAGCAGCGGGAGCAGCCTCGCCTCGGCGTAGAATTCCGGCCAGGAGGGCCAGGCCCCGCCCGCCATCGGCAGCGGGTCGCGCATCGGCCCGAACCAGCCTCCGGGGGCGCCGGACCAGTCCCAGGCAGGTCCCGGTCCGGCGCCGAAGGCGGGTGCGCCGGCGTCGTGCAGCACGGCCAGCGCGCCGCCGAGAGCCCGCGCGGCCGGTGCGGTGGGTGCGACGGGGGAGAGGAGCTCCAGGTCGAGGTGGCCGGGCCCGACGTCGCACACCCCGACGACTCGCGGCCCGCCGGCGCCCCGGAGCCATTCCAGGCCGGCGGCCTCCCGTGCGAAGAAGCCGTCCGGCACACCCGCGCCCGCCTTGCGGAACACCCCGGGTGGCGCGGCGGGCGTCACAGGGTCGACGAGACCTTGATGATCTTGCGGCGGAGCCAGACCTTTCGTCTGCCGCCGATGTAGAGAAGGGTCCTTGCCAGCTCCCAGCGGCCGTACTCGGCCTCTTCGGTGAGCAGTCTGCGAGCGTCCGGCACGGTGGTGTCCGGGTCGAACGTCACGACGCGGTACTCGTACTGGCTGTGCTTGCGGAACACGGAGCCGTCTCTCGCCATCTGATGCACCGTCCTCGGGTCACGGGTGAGGTCAGTTTATGCCGGTTTCATTGCTGAGCGGCGACAGCAACACACTTCGATCCGCCCATTGTGACCCACCGAGCGACCCGTGCACAGTGACCGGGCTCGCACTCACGGGGTCGGCACGGGCCGCCGCTCGCCGCGGCGGAAGGCCACCGGACGAAGCCAGGTCACGGTGCGCCACAGCCACTCGACCGGACCGTAGGCGAAGTACGCGAGCCAGAGACGGCTCACCAGCGACTGCGCCACGATCAGGGCGAGGGACAGCACGACGACGGGCGCCACGCTCGTGAGGCCACCGACGTCGACGACCTGAGGGACCAGCGCCATCACGATCGCGGCCCCGACGTAGTTGCTGAGCGCCATCCGGCCCAGCGGCTCGAAGGCGGCCGCGATCACCGTGCGGGCCCTGGTGCGCCACAGCAGCGCCAGCCCAGTGACGTACAGCACGGCCATGACCAGGCCGGCGATGCCACCCGGGGTCGAGAACCGCGGGTCGCCCTGCGTGGTATGCTGCCACAGCAGAGCCGGTCCCGTCAGTGCGGCCGCGACGACGACGGCGACGGTCCGTCCGGAGGTCTCGAGGGCCCTGGGCAGCCCGAAGGCTGCGGCGCCCGCGCCGAGCAGGACGAGGCCGGGGACGGACGTCAGGCCTCCGCCGAAGAGCGCGTACGCGGCGACGGTGAGGACCGCGCCCGCGCAGAGGGTCACCCACCGCGGGGCGAACAGGACGACGGGCAGCATCAGCAGGCCGACGATGCCGTACTCCAGAAGGACGTTGCCCGGGTAGGCGAACATCAGGAGCCCGCCGATGATCGTGAGGCCGGCCAGGCGGCGCACCATCACGAGCCCTGGGCGCGGGGCGCGGGCGCGCGCGCCGTCGAGCACCATCCAGAGGCTCATCCCGAACAGGAGGACGAAGATGGGCACGAACCGGGTCTGGACCGTGAGGTAGAGCGCCTCGCGTACCGGGTCGGTGAGCACGGCGCCGCCCTCGATCGGCCGCGCCGTCCCGACCTGGGTGATATCGATCCCGTTGACCAGGAGGATCCCGAGCACGGCGAAGCCGCGGAGCGAGTCGAGGAAGCGCCAGCGCTGTCGGGTCCCGGTCGCCGGACCGGCGGTGAGGGCAAGAGTGCTCATGCCCACCATCCAAACCGGCCGCCCTCTTCCCGTCGTCCGCCTGCGGGACCACGTTCCAGGTCGGGCATGGGGGGAAACCCTGTGTGCGGCCGCCGCGAGGTCCGCCGTAACGATCAGGATTTGCGATCCCGCTGGCCAGGACCTGACGCTACAGTCAAGGCATGACCGTTGAACCGCGTGCCGCGCTCGATCGCCTCATTGCCGCACTCGAGGCCCATCATCACGCGGTCGCCACTCGCCGGAGTGACGACGACCCCGCCGTCGACGACGCGTACGACGTGCTCGCCGACGCCTACGAGGTGTACGAGGAGTCCTTGGCCACGGTGTTCGGCGAGGTGACGCCGTTCTACCTCGCCGACGAGGTCGACGACGACGACGAGGAGGATGACGACGAGGACGACCTCGACGACATCGACTTCGACGACGACCTGGAGGAAGCGGAGGAGGAGCCGCAGCCCGCGCAGCAACGCTGATCAAGCACGGGAGCTGGCACGGTCACCAGCGCTCGGGGTAGCCGATCTCGGGGGCGGAGACGTCGTCGAGCGCGGCATGCACCTCGTAGGGCAGCTCCAGGGTCGTTGCCTCCAGCGACGAACGGAGCTGGGCGGGCGTCCGCGCGCCGACGATCGCCGACGCGATGCCCTCACGCTCCAGCAGCCAGGCGATCGCGACCTCCCCGGCGGTGCGGCCGAGGCCCTCGGCCGCCGTGGCCACCGCCTCGACGACGGCGCGCGCCGGACCCTCCAGGTACGGCTGCACGAACCCGGCGAGCGCCCCCGCGGCCCGCGAGTCCGCCGGGATGGCTCGCCGGTACTTGCCGGTGAGCACACCGCGCCCGAGCGCCGACCAGGCGAGCAGCCCTGCCCCGAGCGCGTCGGCGGCGGGCAGCACGTCCCGTTCCACGCCGCGCTGCAGCAGCGAGTACTCGAGCTCGACCGCGGCCAGCCCGACGTCGGGCTCGAGCAGTGTCGCCACCCGGGCGGTGGCCCAGCCCGGGTGGTTGCTCAGACCCACGTACCGGGCCCGCCCGCTGGTGACCGCGATGCGCAGCGCGTTGCAGGTCTCCTCGAGGGAGGTGTGCGGGTCGGGGCAGGCCACGAGGAACAGGTCCACGTGATCGGTGCCCATGCGCAGCAGCGACTCGTCGAGGCTGTCGAGCAGCGCGCCGCGGGAGGCGTCCACCACGCGGCCGGAGCCGCCGTCGGGCCGGGACTCCGAGCGAATGCCCGCCTTGGTGGCGAGGACCACCTCGTGGCGTGCCACCTTGCCGGACAGCAGAGCGCCGATGACGCGTTCGGCGTCGCCGTCGGCGTAGCTGGCGGCGGTGTCGATCAGGGTGCCGCCGGCGTCGAGGAAGTCCCGCACCTGCTCGGCCGCGTCGATCTCGTCGGTGTCGCGACCCCATGTCATGGTCCCGAGCCCAAGTTCGGAGACCCGTAGGCCAGAGCTGCCCACGCGGCGTCGTTCCATGTGAGGCAGGCTACCCGCGGCTCCTGCGGGTGCGTCAGGAGGCGCGCCGTGGGGTAGTGTCACCGCCCGTGACTGCGTGGGAAGCGATCCTTCTGGGCCTGGTTCAGGGCCTTACCGAGTTCCTGCCGATCTCGTCGTCGGCGCACCTGCGGATCGTCGGCGAGCTGATCGGATCGGGCGACCCCGGTGCGGCGTTCACCGCCATCACCCAGATCGGTACCGAGATCGCGGTGATCATCTACTACCGCAAGAAGATCGGCGCGATCCTCGTCGCCTGGTTCAAGGCCCTCTCGGGTGCGAACGGCAACGGGTGGCGCGCGCGCGTCGGCCTGGGGCCGCGGCCCGGGTCGGTCGAGGTGCGGCACAGCCGCCCTGGTGCCGTCGCCAACCACGACGCCGCGATGGGCTGGTACATCATCTTCGGCTCGATCCCGATCGTGGTGCTCGGCCTCTTGTTCGAGGATCAGATCGAGTCCACGTTCCGTAACCTCTGGCTCACGGTCTTCACGCTCGCGTTCTTCGGGCTGCTGCTGCTCCTGGCCGACGTCTTCGGCCGCCAGGAGCGCGAGCTGACGTCGCTCACGGGGCCCAGCGCCATCGGCTTCGGTCTGGCCCAGGCGCTGGCACTGGTGCCCGGCGTATCCCGCTCCGGCGGCACGATCACCGCCGGCCTGACCATGGGCTTCACGCGAAAGGCCGCGGCGGACTACTCGTTCCTGCTCGCCCTGCCCGCGGTGCTCGGCTCGGGCTTCTACCAGCTGATCAAGACGCTGGGCGAGCCGATCCCCGCCGGAGCACCCGGCTGGGGCGCCACGATCATCGCGACGATCATCGCGTTCGGCGTCGGGTACGCGGTCATCATCGGGTTCCTCAAGATCATCGGCAACTACTCCTACAAGCCGTTCGTGTTCTACCGGTTCGCGCTCGCGGCCGTCGTCGTGTGGCTGCTGACGTCCGGCACGATCGACGCGACCGGCGGCGTCGCGTAAAACACACGCGCAGCGCCCTGACGTGGTCCGGGAGCGTCACGGGCGGCAGTTATCGTTGGTCGCGTGCACGCCTGGCCCACACCCCAAGTCCCGGAGCTCCCCGGCTTCCCCGCCTCCGACCCGGTCCGGGTCCACGACTCGTCCACCGGTGAGCTCGTCGAGGCGGCGCCGGGGCCACACGCCCGGCTGTACGCGTGCGGCGTCACGCCGTACGACGCCACGCACATCGGCCACGCGAACACCTATGTCGCGTTCGACCTGCTGGTGCGCGCCTGGCGCGACGCGGGCAAGGACGTGGTCTACACCTCGAACGTGACCGACGTCGACGACCCGCTGCTGGAGCGCGCCGAGGCGACCGGCGTGGACTGGCGCGAGCTCGCGGCCTCCCAGACCGCGCTCTTCCGCGAGGACATGACGGCGCTCGGCGTCGTCCCGCCGGACACGTGGACGGGGGCCGTCGAGTCGGTCCCCGAGGTGGCACGCGCCGTGGCCTCCCTGGTCGAGTCCGGTGCCGCCTACCGCGTGCCGCTCGAGCCGGGCGCCGGCGGCCCGGCGCCCGACCTGGGCGACGTCTACGCCGACCTCACCGCGGACCCGCTCTTCGGCACTGTCGCGCACCTCGACCGCGAGCAGGCGCTGGCCGACTTCGCCGAGCGCGGCGGCGACCCCGACCGCGCGGGCAAGAAGGACCCGCTCGACCCCCTGCTGTGGCGCCGGGAGCGCCCTGGCGAGCCCGCCTGGGACGGCGGGCCGCTCGGCACCGGACGCCCCGGCTGGCACATCGAGTGCGCCGTGATCGCACGGGACGGGCTCGGTCTCGCGCAGGGGGAGCGGTTCGACGTGCAGGGCGGAGGCGCGGACCTGCTGTTCCCGCACCACGAGATGTCGACCTCCCACCTCCGGGTGCTGTGTCCGGGGCCGGACGGCGCCGAGCCCGCAGGGGCACGCACGCACGTGCACGCGGGCCTCGTCGGCTACGAGGGCGAGAAGATGAGCAAGTCGCTGGGGAACCTGGTCCTGGTGTCGCGCCTGCGCGCGGCCGGGCACGACCCGATGGCGATCCGGCTGGCCCTGCTGGTCCACCACTACCGCAGCGAGTGGGAGTGGGACGAGACGTCGATGCCGGAGGGCGAGGCGCGGCTCGTGCGGTGGCGCTCCGCCGTGTCGGGCAACGGCGGACCGTCGGCCGACGCTACGCTCGCCGCCGTCCGGTCGGCGCTCGCGAACGACCTCGACGCACCGGCCGCCGTGGCCGCTGTCGACGCCTGGGCCGAGGTGTCGCTGGACCCTGCTCGGGACACCTCCGCGGACGAGGAGGGTGCCCCCGGGATCATGGCTCGGACGGTAAACGCCCTGCTCGGAGTGCGTCTTTGACCGTTCGGTCGCCTGGTTTGCACCAGGTAGGCCAGGACCACGTCATGCGCCGGTCAGGTTAGTTTTGACCCCTGCTTCCGTTTGCATTTAACCCGGGGCAGGATGGGGAGCATGACGGAGTACGAGGAAGACTTCACGGGCGAGACCCGGGTCACCGTCACGACGACGCCCCGGTGCAGCACGCGCTATCGCGTGGTGCGCAACGGGCCGGGATATGCCCCGGTCTACGACCGCGTAGAGGACGCCGCACGGTGCCTCGAGACGTGGGTGGGATTTCATGGTCCGGACGCCGGAGTGCGGATCGAGCCGATCTCGAACAGTGCGTGAACGCGCCACCGAGCTGACGACGACAGAGGCCTGAGCCCCCGCGGGGGCTCAGGCCTCTGTGCGTGCTGCTCGACCGGCCGGCGGGTGCGGGCGGGTCAGAGCTTCTCGGGGCCGCTGTCCTTGCCGCCGGTGTCCCGGCGGCGCAGGTAGCGCTCGAACTCCCGCGCTATCGCGTCGCCCGACGCCTCGGGGAGCTCCGCGGTGTCCTTCGCCTCCTCCAGCTGGGCCACGTACTCGGAGATCTCCGAGTCCTCCGACGCCAGCTCGTCCACGCCGTGCTGCCAGGCGGCGGCGTCGTCGGGGAGCTCGCCCATGGGGACCGACTCGCCGAGGATCTCCTCGACGCGCGTGAGGATCGCGAGCGTCGCCTTGGGCGACGGCGGGTTGGCGACGTAGTGCGGCACCGCCGCCCACAGGCTGACCGACTGCAGGTCGCGCTGCGCCGCCTCGTGCTGCAGCACCCCCACGATCCCGGTCGGGCCCTGGTAGGTGTTGGCCTCGATGTCGAGCACGGCCTGCAGGCCCACGCTGTCCGACGTCGCGGTCATCGGGATGGGCCGGGTGTGCGGCACGTCGGCCAGCAGGGCGCCGAGCGTGATCACCGTGCGCACTCCGAGGTCGTCGGCCACCTGCAGCAGCTCCTCGCAGTACTTGCGCCAGCGCATCGACGGCTCGACACCGTGCACCAGCACCACCTTGCGCTCGCCGACCTGTGCCACCGACACGGACGTCGTCGGCCAGGTGATGGACCGTTTACCGTCGTCGTCCAACGAGATGTACGGCCGGTTGACCTGGAAGTCGTGGAACTCCTCGGGATCAAGCTCGGTCACCTTCTCGGCGCCCCACACCTCGGCCAGGTGCGTGAGAGCCGACGTAGCGGCGCTCCCCGCGTCGTTCCAACCTTCGAAGGCAGCGAGGAGCACGGTCTGGCGAGGCGAGGCCTGATCCGGCTGCTCGTGATGCGCGTCGGTCATCCCCCCAGCCTAGGGTGTGGGGCGCTCGGCGTGACCAGGGGCGCGGCCGCGTTCGCGGACGGGCGAATTGCTGGTCGGGCGTCCGCGGCGGACCGGACGCCGAGGTCAGAGCACCGGCACGCCGGCTCGCAGCGCGCCGCGCACCTGCACCTCAACGCCGCGCCACGTACCGGTCCACAACGTGTAGCCGGGGTTCACCATGCGCTGGTCGATGGCGTGGTCCAGGCCGAGCGCACGGGCGATGCTCTCGCCGTCGTCCAGGTGCCAGGGCTGCAGGCACACACGTTCAGGGGTGACGGTGAGAACCTCGATCCAGTCCGCGCGGACGTGGCGCAGGAGATCGATGACATCGCCGAGACGTTCGGTGACCGACTGCGCTGCAATGGGATTCACGAGACTCTCCGGGGCACGGGTCGGGCATAGGGCGGACATGTGATGACTGGCTGAGTCCACTGTGCGCCGAGGGCATGGGACGTGCCATCGGCAGCGCTCGGGACGTTTCGGTGATAGATACGTCCCTGGGGGGTAACACGTGAGGAATCAACGACTGGTCGCAGCGATGAACCAGGCCGGCCTGAGCCAGGTCCGCCTGGCGGCTGCTGTCGGTGTGGACCCGAAGACGGTGGAGCGCTGGGTGGCCCAGGGCCGCACGCCGCACCCCCGGCACCGCGTCGCGGTCTCCGACGCCCTGGGCTGCGACGTCGCGGCGCTGTGGGGCGACGTCGACAGGGCCGAGGCGGCAGCCCAGGAGATCGTCGGGGTGTACCCGGCTCGGCGTGCCGTGCCGTCAGGGACCTGGCAGGCCTTCCTCGCGGGTGTGGAGCAGCGGTTCGAGCTGCACGCGTTCGCCGCGACGTTCCTGCCGGACCAGACCCTGGACCTGACCACGGAGATCGTCACCATGGCGGCGCGCGGCGTGCAGGTGCGGCTGCTGCTGGGGGATCCGGAGGGCGACGCGGTCGCGGTACGTACGCAGGAGGAGGGCGGCACGGGGCTCGCGGGGCGGATCGCACTCGTGCTCGCCTACCTGGCGCCAGCCCTCGGCACCCCGGGCGTCGAGGTGCGGCTGCACGACCGGGCGCTGTACGCCACGACCTTCCGGTTCGACGACGACCTGCTGGTCAACACCCACATCTGGGGCTCACCCGCAGGGGCCAACCCGCTGCTGCACCTGAAGGACGGTCCGGAGGCGTCGATGGCGCCCGCCTACCAGGCGGGGTTCGAGCGGGTCTGGAACGGCGCAAAACCATTGGAGGCCTGGCCCCGGACGGAGGACTCGGGCAAGGTGGCGTGATGGTGCGGTTCGACTATTTCGACGATCCGGCCGCCCCGCCCGTGAACTCGGTGGTTCCGTCCGTCACGGTGGCCGTGCAGGACCCCGTCGGACGGCTGCTGCTGATCCATCGCACCGACAACGACCTCTGGGCGCTCCCGGGCGGGGGCATCGACCCGGGCGAGACCGTCCGGGAGGCGGGCGTCCGGGAGACCGAGGAGGAGACCGGCTACCACGTGCGGATCACCGGCCTGATCGGGATCTACACCGACCCCCGGCACGTGATCGTGTACTCGGACGGCGAGGTCAGGGCCCAGTTCTCCATCTGCATGCGGGGCACGGTCACCGGTGGTGCGCTGCGGACGTCCGGCGAGTCGAGCGAGGTCGTGTGGCAGCCCGTCGACCGGCTGGGCGAGCTGGAGATCCACCCCTCGATGCGGCTGCGGATCGAGCACGCGGTGGACCCGACGCGGACGCAGCCCTTCCTCACCTGAGCGGCCGCTCCAGCCGTCGCTCGATCCCGGTCACGGTCCGTCGCAGCCACGGCTCCGCGTGCCGCATGCTGCGGGACACGAGGTGGCCGGGCGGGTAGCGGTCGTAGATGCGGTCGAACCGCTCGTCCACGGTGACGGCCTCGCCGCGCGCCGACGTGGTCATGTCGCAGTAGGTGAGCAGGTCCAGGAGCTCGTCCGACGGCGCGGGGAACTCGCGCCGCAGGATGGTGTCGAGGCCCCGCTCCGCCGCCTCGACCGTGGCCGCCGTGTGGTGCGCGACGAGGCCGGTCAGCGCCGCCGGGGCACCGAGCGTACGAAGGTAGCGGGCACCGTCGAGCTGGTGCAGGCCGGTGTCACGGGCCGCCGCTGCGTAGCCGATGTCGTGCAGATAGGCGGCGGAGACGAGCAGCTCCGGCCGGCCCAGCGCCCGCGCGACATGCTCGGCGCGCCGTCCGACGCCGATCGAGTGGGCGAGACGGTCGGCGCCGGGCTCGAAGACCTCGGCCAGGAGTGCCTGTGCGCCCGCGGGGTCCAGCTTCCGCGGGGTGGTTCCGTGCATCGGTTCACCGTAGATCGCCGGACCGCGCACGGCGCGACGGGCGGTGAGAGACGTGGTCCGAGAGGGTGTCCTGATCTGCATCCGTGGCCTCCGTGTCAGAGCTCCGGGCGGCCGTTGACTATCCAGTCGTGGACCATCGTCAGGGCGCGGTGATGGCCGGCCAGCGCGTCGTCGCGCGTGGCGTGCAGCTCCGCGTACTGCTCGGTGCAGTCCAGCCGGTCGTCCTCCGCGAGCACGCCGTCCGGGTCGAGCCGCTCGACGAAGACCAAGGTCTCGTAGATCAGCGGGGTATGACCGTGGTCGTCGTCGACAGGGGCCGCCGTATCGATCCCGGTCCAGACGGTGGACACGTGGTAGAACCCGACGTGGTCCCGAGCGACGTGGGCGCTGCCCGCACCGAGCCGCAGGACCGACCACTGGTCCTGGGTGATCGGCTTTCCGTCGAGGTCGTAGTACATCCGCTGGGAGAGTCGCTCGAAGAAATCGGGTCCGAACACGGTCTGTTCCTCCTCGTCGAGTGCTGCCGAGAGTCGTTGGCCGGAGCCGCCGACCGAGGGTCAGCATCACCCAGGTCGCTGCGGAGCGCGCGGCGGGAGTGTGAGTTGCACCGTCGACCGGAGAAGGCGTTTGTGCAGCGTGCGGGGCCAGGCCTCCGATATCGTCACGGACCGTGATCAGGTGGACGCCATGAGAGCGACGCTCGAGCGCCTCACCGCCGTCGTGGCTGAGCTGACCGGTCGGACTGCCGGCAAGGTCCGTCCTGCCGGGCTGAACACCTGGCGGACCCACGACTGGCACGCGGTCCTGCTCGACATCCCCTTGGACGAGCGTGCCTACGCGGACCGGTTCCAGGTGGCCCGCCGCCAAGAGATCGACGACCTGTGGCGCTGGTGGTCCGAACGTTCCGGCGCCGGCGGGCTGGAACCGCGTGCCGTGGGCTTCGTCGGGTTCTACCTGCTCACCCTGGTCGCCATGCACTGCTCGGACCGGGTGCGGTTCCACGGCGACGCGCCTCGGCACGTCGCCCTGGCGGGGACGACGGCGGAGGGCGTGAGCGTGACCCTCGTGGCCGATCCCGACGTCCGCCGCTCGATCGTCGCCCTGCACGATCCGGACGCTCCGCCGGGCGCGCGCCGAGGCTCGTCGAGAGGTTCGGCGGCCCGCGCCCCCGCGTCCCCTGAGACGACGGCGGAGTGGGCGGCGATCGACGTCACGAGCCTCAAGTTCTACCGGCACGGCACGACGTCGATCATCCTCACGGGCCGGGTCGCCGCACCGTCACAGGGCCGGACCGCCGTCTTCGCGCTGAAGTGCCTGATCCATCCGTACCTCACGATTCCCGCCATCACTGCCGCGACGCGGGACTACCTGGCCGAGCACGGTCGGCTCGATGCCGTGGAGAGCTCGCCGGCGGTACGCGTGTGGGCGAGCCACGACAGCTGGATCCTGATGGACCTGATCCGCGGCCGTACCCTCGGCGAGCACCTGGCCCACCGGGCGGCGGGTCGTCCGCCGGCTCCTGCCCGGGACATCCTCCGCCCGATCGACACGGACGCGCTCCGGGAGCTCGGCGGTGCCCTTCTGCCCGCGCTGGCCGCCCTGGAGCGGGAGGGGCGCCGGCATGACGACCTCACGCCGTCGAACATCATCGTGGAGACCGACCGGGAGCCGGGCACGGTGCGCCTGCGGTTCGTCGACCTCGGCGTCAACCACCTGCACACCCGGTCCATCGCAGGACCGGAGGGCGACGGGGCGTACGCCGCGCCGGAGGTGCGGCGTGACGGCGTCGGGCATCCCCGCGCCGACCTCTACTCGCTGGGCGCCCTGCTGATCACCGTCGCGGGGATCCCGCACAACGCCGACGGGACCGTGCCCGACCAGTTCTACGTGAACTCGGTCGGGCTCGCCAGGCTCCTGGAGGACCTGACCGACGCCGACCCCCGGCGTCGGCTCCTGGTCACGCCGCTCGATCCGGACGGCGGAACGTTCGAGCAGATCGGCCGCGTGTTCCGGGACGAGATGGCGATTCTCGAGCAGGACGGCAGGGAACGCCCGCGATCCCGCCTCGAGCGCCTGAAGGACCTGTCGCCCGGTGCAGGGACGGTGGCCCGCCAGCGGCGGATGCTGCAGGAGCGCAGCGCCCAGGTGCGCGACAGCACGGGCGTCGCTCAGCTGGGCCAGGCGCGCAGGCTGCGCCGCTGGGCCTGGCTCTGTGCGGTGCTCCTCTGGTGCGCCACCGCGCTGATCGTGACCTGGTGGTCGCGCGACCTGGGGGTGTCCTGGCAGGCGAAGTGGTTCGAGATGGCGGACGAGGTGGCCGGACGGTCGGGGACGGGCCTCGCCTTCTTCGACGACGTCCGCGCGGACGACTACCCGATTCCCGACCCGTGGGGAAACCTGCCGGTGCGGCTCGTCACCCTGACGTTCGCACTGGTGAGCGCTCGGCTGTACCTGAACGTCTTCGCCGAGCTGAGCACCGTCTGGGCGATGCCCCGTGGCCGGTCGGCGCGGGTGCGGGCGGTGGCGGCGGAGGCCGGCCTGCGGTCGCTCGCGATCCTGCCGGCGGTCTACGTCGTGCTGCCGACGCTGGTCCAGCGTGACTGGTGGCCGCTGGGAACCCTCGTCGGTCATGTCACCTTCGCCGTGGTGGTCCAGGCCTGCCTCTGGTTCGCATGGGACACGAACGAGCGCGCCCGTGCGGCGGGGCTCTCGTCCGTGCCGCTGGGTGAGATCGCGACGCTCGGACGGCTGGCGGCCTGGCAGCCCACGGTGGCTGTCTACCTGGTCCCCATCGTCGGCATCGGCACGCTGCTGTCGCTCGACCTGGTGCACGACGAGCTGGTCTACGCGTGCTTCGTCAGCCTGATCAACCTGGGCATCTTCTACCCGAAGAGCGCCGGCACGGATGCGCCGTACATCCGGGCCGGGATGAACCGGGCAGCCCTGGCCGCGGAGCGGCTGGAGCACCTGGAACGGAAGACGCGCTGACCCGGTGCCTGGCCCCGGCAGCGGCCGACAGGCTGCGATGTGCGCCCGGAAAATGGGTATATGCCTGATTGCTCCGCCACGAATCACATCGTCAGGCGCGCGGAGCACCCCAAGTTCGGGTGAGTATGAGCGAATGCTCAACCTGCGAAATCACCGGGCCCTGCTGTCTGCGGTCGGAGCGTTCGTCGTCGCCGGCGCCGGCGGCGGCATCGCCTGGTCCCAGGCCGAGCGCACCAGCGAGCCCGCTGACGTGCTGCTCGATGCCGTGGAGCACAGCGAGTCGACGATGCGCGACTACATCGACGAGATCAGTGGCCGGTTCGACGAGATCGAGGCCACCTCCGACACCGGGCAGCAGGAGGATCTCGCTACCGCGCTCATGACGGACGTGCCCGACCTCGCCGAAGAGGCGCGCGACGGAGTCCTGACCGCCAAGGAGGACGTCCGGGCGGTGACGCTCACCGAGGGCAGCGAGCTCGACCAGGCGCGTGACGCGTACGTGGCGCACATCGACGCCTGGATCACCGAGTACGAGCAGGCGATGGTCGCCCCGGCCGGCGTCGTCGAGATCGAGCCGTCGGTGAACCGGACGTTCGACAAGGCGGTCGCCGCCTTCGAGCGGACCGAGCTGGACGCCGACCAGGAGGAGCGCGTGGCGCAGCTCCTCACGGACTGAGCCTCACGGACTGAGCCTCACGGACTGAGCCTCACGGACTGAGCCTCGCGGACCCGGGCGGGCCGGCCGACCCGCCCCTCAGCCGCGCCAGCTCATGGGGGACAGGCTGAGGGCGGCGTCCGCCACCCGCTTAGCGACGTCCGTGCGCAGCGCCGCATAGGACGAGTCGATCCACTCCTGCACCCCGGCCTGGCCGCCGTACCGGTACTCGACGGCCTGCACGAGGCACTCCAGCTTGTCCGCGTCCCGCGCGCAGCGTGCCTCGGGCGTCTCCTGCGCTTCGAACTCGGTGACGGCGTCGAGGACCGTCGCGGCCGCGGCGTCCGGCAGGGGAGCGACCTGGTCGCGGGTGACCGCGACGTTGTCCGGCTTCGTCACGTACGGGCGAGCGGTGTGCGGCAGGTCCGTGATGCGGGTCTCCTGGGAGTCGTGCCAGAGCGCGAGGTAGGCGGCGCGCGCCGGGTCCGCGCCCTCCTCGGCGGCCAGCAGGGCGGCGAGCTGCGCGACGCGCAGGCTGTGCTCCGCCACGGACTCCGGGTCCCGGATCCCGACCTGCCACCAGCCGGATCTGCGCAGGCGCTTGAGCACGCCCATCTCGAAGGTGAAGGCTGCGATGCCGGAAGCGGCCGAGTGCGTCATGGCGCCATCGTCCGGCATGTCCCGGCGCGGCACCCGGCAGCGCCGCCCGAAGCGGTCCGGACGACGGCGGGCTCGTTACCGCCTGTACAACGTCGGCACCTACGATGTGCCGGTGCCCCACGACTCATCCGCCACCCTGCCCGCTGCCGTCCTGTTCGACATGGACGGCACCCTCGTCGACACCGAGCCCTACTGGATGCTCGCCGAGCGGGAGATCGTGGCGGCGCACGGGGCGACGTGGACCCACGAGGACGCCTTGGGGGCCGTCGGGCAGGCCCTCGTCACCACCGGCGCCATGCTCCGCGACGCCGGTGTCCCGCTCGAGCCCGCCGAGATCGTCACCTGGCTCGTGGCCAGGGTGAACGAGCAGCTGCGCGAGGCGGTGCCGTGGCGCCCCGGTGTGCTCGAGCTGCTCGACGACCTCCGCGCTGCGCGGGTCCCGTGCGCGATCGTCACCATGTCCTACCGCAGCCAGGCGCAGGTCGTGGCCGACGGCGCCCCCGCAGGCACCTTCGCGCACCTCGTCACCGGCGACGAGGTGGCGCACGGCAAGCCGCACCCTGAGCCGTACCTGGTGGCCGCCGACCTGCTCGGTGTGCGGGCAGAGGACTGCGTGGCCGTGGAGGACTCCGGCCCCGGGATCACGTCCGCGCTCGCTTCGGGCGCGCGCACGCTCGGTGTGCCCGCCGAGGTGCCGGTGCCGCAGCGTCCCGGCCTGAGCCGAGCGGCGTCGCTCAAGCAGATCGATCTGGACGTGCTCGGGCGGATCGTGTCGGGCGAGGTCGTCGACCTGCTGGGCTGACGCGACCTGCCCGGCTGGTGCGACCTGCCCGGAGGCCTCGGCCGGTCCTCCCGGGCGGCGGGCTCAGACCGCGATGCCCAGACGCAGTGCGACCGCCCCCTGAGGGATCTCCGGAGGTGTGCCGCCGAACTCCGGGCACAGCGACTGGTGCGCGCACCAGCCGCACAGCTTGGACCTGCGCGGCTTCCACTCCCCGGTCCGGGCCGCCTCCTCGATGCCCGACCAGATGGCGCGGATCTTCTGCTCCGTGTGCTCCAGGTGCTCGGTCGTCGGCTCACCCCGCAGCACCTGCCCGTCGCCCAGGTACACGAGCTGCAGCATCTTGGGCAGCACCCCGCGCTCGCGCCACAGGACGAGCCCGTAGAACCGCATCTGGAACACGGCCGACGACTCGTACCCAGGGCGCGGCGACTTGCCGGTCTTGTAGTCGACCACCCGCACGTCGCCGGTCGGCGCGATGTCCAGCCGGTCCACGATGCCGCGCAGCAGCGGGCCGCCGTCGAGCTGCGACTCCACCAGCAGCTCCCGCTCGGCCGGCTCCAGCCGGTTCGGGTCCTCCAGCGTGAAGTACGTGCCGAGCAGCGAACCCGCACCAGCGAGCCAGCCGTCGCGGTCCTGCCCGTCCGGGCCGACCCCGTCCGTGAACAGCGACGTGTACCGGTCGTCCGCCTCCAGCAGGCGGTCCCACTCGCCCGGGAGCAGGTCGTGCGCCGCGGCCAGCGTCCGCTCGCCCAGCGGGGCGTCGTACAGCCGCTCCAGCACCGCGTGCACAAGGGTGCCGCGCGCCGCGGCGGCCGACGGCGGTTCCGGCAGCCGGTCCACCGTGCGGAACCGGAACAGCAGGGGGCACTGCATGAAGTCGTTCGCACGGGACGGCGACAGGGCCGGCGGCCGCGAGGGCGCGCTCACCGCCGGTGCGGCCTCGGCCACCTCCGCCGGAATGCCCGGCACCGGCCCCTGGGAAACCTCCGTCGTCGTCATGGCCCCAACCCTATGGGCGGCCACCGACATGCCTCGGGAGTTGTCCACAGCGCGCCGTCCCGCCCGCGCCGACCGGCCGGATAGGTTTGTCCAGTGACCACCTCGGAGCCCGCGTCCACACCCGCACCGCCAGCACCCCAGCGCTCCAAGGGGTTCGTGATCGGCCGCGTGGCGGGCGCGCCAGTCATCGTCACGCGGTCCTGGTTCCTCGCGGCCCTCATCCTGACCATCCTGTTCGTGCCGAACGTGCAGGCGGTAGCGCCGGAGCTCGGCGCAGGCGCCTACCTCGTCGCGGTTGCCTTCCCGCTGCTCCTGTTCGGCTCGGTGCTCCTGCACGAGGCGGCCCACGCGCTGGTCGCCAGGGCGCGCGGCCAGAACGTGACGGAGCTTGCCGTCACGCTCTGGGGCGGCCACACCGCCTACACCGGCGGCCTCGGCCGACCGCTCGACGGATTCCTCGTCGCGGTCGTCGGGCCGCTGACGAACCTGGCGCTCGCGGCCGGGTTCTGGTGGGCCTACCAGGCATCGCCGGTACTGAACGTGCCGACGCTCCTGCTGTGGACCGGCGCGCTGTCCAACGCGTTGGTCGGCGCGTTCAACCTGCTCCCCGGACTCCCGCTCGACGGAGGCCAGATCCTCGAGTCCCTCGTCTGGGCCGTCACGGGCAAGCGCAACACCGGCACCGTCGTGGCTGGCTGGGTCGGCCGGGTCGTCGCCGTCGGCGTCCTGCTCTGGGCGCTGGTCGTGCCGTTCGTCCTGGGTCGCACGCCGGCCCTGACGGAGGTCCTGTGGTCGGCGTTGATCGGCGCGATCCTCTGGGCGGGCGCGGGGGCGGCGATCACCAACGGCCGGCGGCGCGAGGCGATTGCCGGGCTGTCTGCCGCGGCGCTCGCGGGTCCCGCCGTCCTCGTCCCGCTCGGCTCGACGGTCGCGGACGCGCTGAACGCTCGGACGGCGGCCGGCGGCGGGTCGTCGTCGCCTTACGTGGTCGTCGTGGGACACGACGGCGCTCCCGTCGCGGTGCTCGACGGTGACGCCGTCGCCGCGGTACCGGCGTCGGCATGGGACCTGACCCGGGTCGACGCCGTGGCCGTGCCGTTCGTCGCGGGGTCGGGGGTCCATCCCGAGATGTCGGGCACGGAGCTCCTGACCCACCTGGCCCAGCGGTCGGGAGGGGCACGGCTGGTCCCGATGGTCGACGCCGGCAGGGTCACCGGCGTGCTCGACCTCGCCGACGTCGCGCGGGCGGTTCGCGCGGCGTGACCTGCGGTGCCTCGCCCGGAGCGTCGGGCGGCGGCCCGCCGCCGGACGCGGGCAGGTGGCCCAGCGCCTAGGATGGTCGGTCGTGACCACACCCACCGATACCCCGTCCGCCACCGGTGCCGAGCTGCGCCGCGGCCCGTTCCGCGTGGGCGACAAGGTCCAGCTGACCGACCCCAAGGGGCGCCTGCACACCATCACGCTGCAGCCCGGCGGGACCTTCCACACGCACAGGGGCTACTTCAAGCACGAGCAGATCATCGGGCAGCCCGAGGGCTCCGTGGTGGTCAACACCGCGGACATCGAGTACCTCGCCCTGCGCCCGCTGCTGGCCGACTACGTCCTGTCGATGCCTCGTGGCGCCGCCGTCGTGTACCCGAAGGACGCCGCGCAGATCGTCGCGATGGCCGACATCTACCCTGGCGCACGCGTGGTCGAGGCGGGCGTCGGCTCCGGCGCGCTGACCATGTCCCTCCTGCGTGCCGTCGGCGACGCGGGCCACGTGCACTCGATCGAGCGGCGCGAGGACTTCGCGGCCATCGCGCAGGGCAACGTCGAGACGTTCTTCGGCGCACCGCACCCGGCGTGGCAGCTCTCGGTCGGCGACCTCTCCGACGTGCTGCCCCAGGTAGCGGAGCCGGGCGAGGTCGACCGGGTCGTCCTCGACATGCTCGCGCCCTGGGAGAACGTCGACGCCGTCGCCTCTGCCCTCGCGCCAGGCGGGGTCCTCGTCTGCTACGTGGCCACCACCACCCAACTTTCGCGCACAGCGGAAGATCTGCGTGCGGACGGCCGGTTCACCGAGCCGTCGGCCTTCGAGACGATGATCCGCGGGTGGCACCTCGAGGGTCTGGCCGTGCGCCCCGAGCACCGGATGATCGGGCACACGGGCTTCCTCATCATCGCCCGCCGGATGGCCGACGGCGTGGTCGCGCCCGAGCGGAAACGGCGTCCTGCCAAGGGTGCGTACCCCGTGACGCCCGAGGCGGAGTGGACTCCGGAGGAGCTGGGGGAGCGTGCCATATCGGACAGGAAGGTCCGTAAGGTGCGACGTGACCTGGGCGTTGCTCCCGAGGATCCGAACACCCCGCCTGCGTGAACGGGCTGTAACGATCGCGTACCCCGGACGTCTCAAACGGGTGTTCTTACTCCCGGTGTGTCAGTGACTGTGCTTAGAGTGCTGTTCTCGGAGGCGTTTGCGTCATATGGTCGCCTCCCGGGCCCTACGAGAGGGGATGTCATGACCGAGAGCACGTCAGGATACAACCATCCCGAGCATGAGTCTTTGCCAAACCGCGACTACGAGCGCCAGATTGCCCTCCTCTCAGCCAAGAACGAGCGTCTGGCGGAGGCACTCCGTGCGGCGCGTGATCAGATCGTCGAGCTGAAGAAACAGCTCGACGAGCTTGCCAAGCCGCCGGGTACGTACGCCGTGTTCCTGGGGGCTCACGCCGACGGCTCGGTCGACATCTCGTCCGCCGGCCGCAAGATGCATGTGTCCGCGAGCCCCAACCTGGACGTCACCCGGCTCAGCCCGGGCCAGGAGGTCAAGCTCAACGAGGCCATGACCGTGGTCGGTGCGGGCGAGTACGAGCGCACGGGCGAGCTGGTGACCGTCAAGGAGATGCTCGGCGGTGACCGGGTGCTCGTCGTCGGCCGCGCCGACGAGGAGCGTGTGGTGCGCCTCGCCGGCTCGGTGATGGACGTGCCCCTCCGTGTGGGTGACTCCCTCACGATCGACACGCGCAGCGGCTTCGTCTTCGAGGTCGTACCGAAGTCCGAGGTCGAGGAGCTGGTCCTCGAAGAGGTCCCGGACATCGAGTACGAGGACATCGGCGGCCTCGGCCCGCAGATCGAGGCGATCCGGGACGCCGTCGAGCTGCCGTTCGCGCATCCCGACCTGTTCCGTGAGCACGGCCTGCGCCCGCCCAAGGGTGTGCTCCTCTACGGCCCGCCCGGCTGTGGCAAGACGCTCATCGCCAAGGCCGTTGCCCACTCCCTCGCCGGGATGGTCGCGCGTGCCAACGGGGGCAACCCCGAGGTGAAGAGCTTCTTCCTCAACGTCAAGGGCCCGGAGCTGCTCAACAAGTACGTCGGCGAGACCGAGCGGCACATCCGGCTGATCTTCTCCCGTGCTCGCGAGAAGGCCAGCCAGGGCATGCCCGTCGTCGTCTTCTTCGACGAGATGGAGTCGCTGTTCCGCACCCGCGGCACGGGGCTCTCCTCGGACGTGGAGACCACCATCGTGCCCCAGCTCCTCGCGGAGATCGACGGCGTGGAGCGGCTCGACAACGTCATCGTCATCGGTGCTTCCAACCGTGAGGACATGATCGACCCGGCCATCCTGCGCCCGGGACGTCTCGACGTGAAGATCAAGATCGAGCGGCCCGACGCGGAGGGCGCCAAGGAGATCTTCGGCAAGTACCTCACCAAGGAGCTGCCGATCCACGCCGAGGACCTGGCGGAGTACGAAGGCAACATCGCCTCGGCCCTCGACGGGATGATCACCTCGGTCGTCGCGCGGATGTACTCGGAGGACGAGGAGAACCAGTTCCTCGAGGTCACCTACGCGTCCGGGGACAAGGAGGTCCTGTTCTTCAAGGACTTCAACTCCGGTGCCATGATCCAGAACGTCGTGGACCGCGCCAAGAAGAACGCGATCAAGGACTTCTTGTCCACCGGGCAGAAGGGCATCCGCGTCGAGCACCTGCTCACCGCGTGCGTCGACGAGTTCAAGGAGAACGAGGACCTCCCGAACACGACGAACCCCGACGACTGGGCCCGCATCAGCGGCAAGAAGGGCGAGCGCATCGTCTTCATCCGGACCATCGTCCAGAAGAAGGGCGAGGGTTCGACGCCCCGCACCATCGACACCGTCCAGAACACCGGTCAGTACCTCTGACAACGAGCGGGGCAGGGTCCGCGTCCGCCGTCAGGCGGGTGCGGACCCTGCCCGACCAACGGGACTACTCCGGCATAGGGTGGTGGACGTGAGCGTGCGTCGTGTGATGGGCATCGAGACCGAGTACGGGGTGCTGCAGCCAGGTCGTCCCCTGGCCAACCCCATGCTGCTCTCCAGCCAGGTGGTGACAACCTACCGAGCGATCTCCACGCGTACCGAGGGTACGGGTGGCAAGGCTCGCTGGGACTATGACGACGAGGACCCGCTGCAGGACGCGCGCGGGTTCCACCTCGACCGCGCCTCGGCGCAGCCGTCGATGCTGACCGACGACCCGGCGCTGCCCGCGCCGTCGGGCCCCGTCACCGGGCAGGTGCCCGTGGTGGAGCCGGGTCTGCCGGGCCGGGGCCGACGCCGGACCGGGTCGACGCAAGAGGTCGAGCGGCCGCCCGCAGAGGAGTACGACGACCCCAGCGCCGCCAACGTGATCCTCACGAACGGCGCGCGGCTGTACGTGGACCACGCCCATCCCGAGTACTCCTCGCCCGAGGTGATGACTCCTGAGGACATCGTGCGGTGGGACGTCGCCGGGGAGCGGGTCATGCTCGCCGCGCTGCGGGAGCTGGCCAGCTTCCCCGGCAGCGAGGTGGTGCTCTACAAGAACAACGTGGACGGCAAGGGCGCCAGCTACGGCACGCACGAGAACTACCTCGTCGACCGGGCGCTGCCCTTCACCACGCTTGCCGAGCTCATCACGCCGTTCCTCGTCACCCGGCAGGTGTTCACGGGCTCCGGCCGGGTGGGCCTCGGCGCGACGAGCGGTACCGCCGGCTATCAGATCTCGCAGCGCGCCGACTACATCGAGGCCGAGATCGGCCTGGAGACGACGCTGCGCCGACCCATCGTGAACACCCGCGACGAGCCGCACGCCGACCGGCAGCGGTGGCGGCGTCTGCACCTCATCGTCGGCGACGCCAACCTCATGGAGGTGCCCACCTACCTCAAGACGGGCACCACCTCGCTGGTCCTGTGGGTGCTGGAGCACCTCGACGAGCTGGCAGCCGAGGGCGTGGACGCCCGCGCGGAGCTCGGTGCGCTGCGCCTGGCCAGCCCCGTCAGCGACGTGCAGAAGGTGTCGCGTGACCTCGAGCTGACCGCACCGCTCGACCTGGCCGACGGTCGGACGATGACGGCGCTGCAGGTCCAGGGCGAGATCGCCGACGTCGTACGGCGCTCCCTGAAGGTGCTCGGTACCGACGCGGAGTCGGACGCCGTGCTGGACCGCTGGGCGTCGGTCGTGGAGCGGCTCCGCACCGACCGGGCGAGCTGTGCACGCGAGGTGGAGTGGATCGCCAAGATGCGCCTGCTCGACCGGCTGCGCTTGCGGGACAACCTGGAGTGGGACCACCCGCGGCTGCACGCCATGGACCTGCAGTGGTCCGACGTGCGCCCCGAGCGCGGTATCTACCACCGGCTGCTCGCCAAGGGCGCGGTGGACCGCATCGTCGACGAGGAGAGCGTCGCGCGGGCGGTGCAGCACCCGCCGACGGACACACGCGCCTACTTCCGGGGCGAGGTGATGGCTCGCTACGGGGACCAGATCTCGGCGGCGAGCTGGGACTCGGTCATCTTCGACGTCGACGGTGCCCAGGCGCTGCAGCGCGTGCCGATGCTCGACCCGACCCGTGGCACACGACGCCACATCGGCGCACTGCTCGACGCGAGCCCTGATGCCGCGACCCTGCTCGCGGGACTCTCCGGAAGAAGGTGACCTTCTATGTCAGTGTCACCGCCTAGGGTCAATATCTAGGGTCAGGGCCTAGGCTTCGAGACCAGCACTACGTCAGAGAATCACCAGGAGGCGATCATGGCCGGTCAGGAACAAATCAACCCGTCACACGAGGACCGCACTCCCGACGACGACGCGGAGGCTCCGGCCCCCGCCGCTGCGGCGGCACAGAAGGACGACGACGAGGTCGACGCTCTCCTCGAGGAGATCGACGGGGTCCTGGAGACCAACGCCGAGTCGTTCGTTCGTGGATTCGTCCAGAAGGGTGGGCAGTGACCCTGAGCGCAGACCGCACCACAGGACGACTCCCGGACGCCTTCTTGCGTCCGGGATCGTCGTCCTTCGTGGACTTCCTGGCCGAGCACGCCCCCGACCGCCTGCCCGGGAACCGGGTCATGCCGGTCGGCGTGACCGACCCGGCGACCCTGTCCCCGCACGCCACCACGATCGTGGCGCTCACCTTCGACGGTGGCGTCCTGCTGGCGGGTGACCGCCGGGCGACCGCCGGTCCCATGATCGCCAGCCGCAGCATCGAGAAGGTGTTCCCGGCGGACGAGTACTCGGCCGTCGGCATCGCAGGCTCTGCCGGTATCGGGCTGGAGCTGGTGCGGCTCTTCCAGCTCGAGCTCGAGCACTACGAGAAGATCGAGGGCTCGCTGCTCTCGCTCACGGGCAAGGCGAACCGCCTGGCCACGATGCTGCGTGGCAACCTGCCCATGGCCATGCAGGGGCTCGCGGTGGTGCCACTGTTCGCGGGCTACGACCTGGCCAAGGGCACCGGCCGGATCTTCAGCTACGACGCCACCGGTGGGCGGTACGAGGAGCACGAGCACCACGGCGTGGGCTCGGGCTCGATCTTCGCTCGCGGCGCGCTGAAGAAGCTCTGGCGCCGTGGGATGGACGCCGAGGCAGCGGTCCACGTCGCGGTCGAGGCCCTGTACGACGCCGCGGACGACGACTCGGCGACGGGCGGCCCCGACACGGTGCGCGGGATCTTCCCGGTGGTCGCAACGGTGTCCGAGGACGGCTATCAGCGCATCGAGGACGCGGAGATCTCCCGTGTCGCGGAGCAGATCGTGGCGCAGCGCCGAGAGAGGGGGCACCTCGCATGAACATGCCGTTCTACGTCTCACCAGAGCAGCTGATGAAGGACCGGGCGGACTTCGCCCGGAAGGGCATCGCTCGGGGCCGGTCCGTTGTGGTGCTCGCCTACGACGGCGGCATCGCGTTCGCCACCGAGAACCCGTCGCGCGCGCTGCACAAGATCTCGGAGATCTACGACCGCATCGCCTTCGCGGCCGTCGGCAAGTACAACGAGTTCGAGAACCTGCGGGTGGCCGGCGTGCGGTACGCCGACATGCGCGGCTTCTCCTACGACCGGTCGGACGTGACGGCGCGTGGCCTGGCCAACGCGTACGCGCAGACGCTCGGCACCGTGTTCATCACCGAGTCCAAGCCGCTCGAGGTGGAGATCGTCGTCGCAGAGGTGGGTGCGGACTCGGCGGACGACCAGATCTACCGGCTCACCTATGACGGCACGGTGGCGGACGAGCACGGCTTCGTCGTCATGGGCGGTCAGGCCGAGCAGCTCGGCCGGCGCGTCAAGGAGGGCTGGCGCGAGGACATGTCGCTCGGGGAGGCGCTGCGGCTCGCCGTCGCCGCGCTCGGCTCCGGTGAGGGATCGACGTCGCGCACCATCGAGGCAGCCCAGCTCGAGGTGGCGGTGCTGGAACGGGACCGGCCGCGACGGTCGTTCCGACGCCTTGCCCGCCCGGTCCTGGCCGAGCTCCTGGCCGAGGGTGCGGAGCCGTCGACGACGGGCACTGAACCGGAGGAGCCCGACGCGCGGCCGACCCCCGAGGCCGAAGGCAGCACCCAGGCCAGGGCCGAGCCGTTGCCTGCACCCGAGACCCCGGCCGACTCGACCGGGGAGTCCTCCTCGGCCGAGGCGACCTCGACCGAGGAGCCCGCGACCGAACCAGCCCCGACCGAGGAAGAGCCCGGCGAGGGCCGGGACACTCCCGGCACCACGCCCGGCGCCGACCACTAGCAGCAGGTTCCGCGAACAGGGAGGGGAAGTCCATGGACCGCAGGATCTTTGGTCTCGAGACCGAGTACGGCGTGACGTGCGCGGCCGACGACGGGCGTGGTCTGTCTGCTGACGAGGTCGCCCGCTACCTGTTCCGGAAGGTGGTGGCGTGGGGCCGTTCCTCGAACGTGTTCCTGAGGAACGGCTCCCGCCTCTACCTCGACGTGGGTTCGCACCCGGAGTACGCGACGGCGGAGTGCGACGACGTGCGCCAGCTCGTGTCGTACGACCGGGGCGGGGAGCGCATCCTGGAGGGGCTCGTCGCGGACGCGCAGCAGCGCCTCGAGCACGAGGACCTCCCGGGCCGCATCCATCTGTTCAAGAACAACACGGACTCGGCGGGCAACTCCTACGGCTGCCACGAGAACTATCTGGTGCGGCGGTCTGGCGACTTCTCGCGGCTGTCCGACGTGCTCGTGCCGTTCCTCATCACGCGCCAGATCCTGGTCGGGGCCGGCAAGGTGCTCTCGACGCCGCGCGGTGCGGTGTACTGCCTCTCACAGCGCGCCGACCACATCTGGGAGGCCGTCTCCAGCGCGACCACGCGGTCGCGCCCCATCATCAACACGCGCGACGAACCGCACGCGGACGCCGAGCTGTACCGGCGGCTGCACGTCATCGTCGGCGACTCGTCGATGGCGGAGCCGACCACGATGCTCAAGGTGGGCAGCACCGACCTGGTGCTGCGCCTCGTCGAGGCCGGGGTGCCGATGCGTGACCTCACGCTGGAGAACCCGATCCGTGCCATCCGGGAGATCAGCCACGACCGCACCGGCAAGCACGCCGTGACGCTGGCCAACGGCCGGACCATGACGGCCATCGAGATCCAGTCGGAGTACTACGAGCGGGCGCGGGAGCTGGTCGAGGCCAATCTCGAGGTCACACCGGTCGTCAAGCAGGTGCTCGACCTGTGGGAGCGCGGGCTGCGCGCCCTGGAGGCGGAGGACCTGACGCTCGTGGACCGTGAGCTGGACTGGGCGATCAAGCTCAGGCTCATCCGGCGGTACCAGGAGAAGCACGGCATGGGCCTCGACGACCCACGCATCGCGCGGCTCGACCTGGCCTACCACGACATCTCCCGCACGGAGGGCCTGTACAACCTGCTCGCGGCACGTGGCATGGTCGAGCGGGTCACGACCGACCTGGAGGTCTTCGAGTCCACGGCACTGCCGCCGCAGACGACGCGGGCCAAGCTGCGCGGCGACTTCGTGCGCGCGGCACAGGAGGCACGCAGGGACTACACGGTGGACTGGGTGCACCTCAAGCTGAACGACCAGGCGCAGCGCACCGTGCTGTGCAAGGACCCGTTCAAGAGCGTGGACGACCGTGTGGAGCGCCTCATCGAGAGCATGTAAGGCCTGGTCGGTGCCCCGGGATGGACCAGTGGTCGATTCCGGGGCACACCCGCGTCATGGGAGAATCTGCTGGTGAGTTCCTGGGTACGTGTCGTCGTCGGTGCGCTGGCAGCGTCAACGGTGGCGATGACGGCGGCGTGCGCTCCGGCGTCGTTGCCGGTGGACATCGGTCCGGCACCGACGTCGTCGGCGTCGCAGGCGCCGCTGCAGATCGAAGGAACGAGCGGCGCCCCGCCGACGCTCGACTACCAGAAGCCGTTCGACGTGGTGCGGTCGGGCTCGCGCACGGTCTGGCCCGGCACGGGCGACGTGCTGGAGCGCGACGACCCGGTGCTGCTGAACCTCTACGCGCAGGACGGCCGCGACGGCTCGGAGCTGCAGAACACCTTCCGCACGGCGCCCGCTGCCTACACGATGACCGAGCAGTCCCTCGGCAACAACCTCTTCGAGGCGCTCGAGGGCAAACGCGTCGGCGCACGGCTCTCGCTCATCGAGGAGCAGGACGGTGTCCCGGTGCTGCTGGTCGTGGACGTGCTGCCCGCCCGTGCGTCCGGCGTCGAGGGAGCTGCTCCGGCCAAGGACCTGCCGCAGGTGCGGCTCGACGACCTCGGCGTCCCGGAGATCCGGATCCCGCGCGGCGTCGAACCCCCGACGGAGCTCGTGGTGCACCCGCTCATCCGCGGGTCGGGCCAACAGGTGCGGGCCGGCCAGATCCTCACCGTCGAGTTCACCGCGGTCCGCTGGAGCGACGGAAGCGTCGTCGACACCACCTGGACGGAAGGCACCCCGCCGCAGTCCGCGGAGATCGGGATCGGCAGGCTGGTCGCGGGCTGGGACCAGGGGCTGCTGGAACAGACCGTCGGATCCCAGGTGTTGCTGGTGGTACCACCGCAGGACGGCTACGCCAACACCAGGAGCCGGCTCGCCGGCGAGACGCTGGTGTACGTGGTCGACATCCTCGACGCGCACAAGCTCGATCCGCACAAGGCGGGCGCAGAGGAAGAACCCAAGAAGAAGGAGGGCTGATGTCCGTCGCGATCCGCGTGATCCCGTGCCTGGACGTTGATGCGGGCCGAGTGGTCAAGGGTGTCAACTTCGCCGACCTCCGCGACGCCGGGGACCCGGTCGAGCTCGCTGACCGGTACGACGCCGAGGGCGCCGACGAGCTCACGTTCCTCGACGTGTCAGCCTCGTCGGGTGACCGCGAGACCATGGTCGACGTCGTGCGCCGCACCGCGGAGCAGGTGTTCGTGCCCCTCACGGTGGGCGGTGGCGTGCGTTCGACGGACGACGTCGACCGGCTGCTCCGGGCGGGCGCCGACAAGGTGGGCGTGAACACGGCGGCGATCGCGCGGCCAGAGCTGATCGCCGAGATCGCCCAGCGGTTCGGCTCCCAGGTGCTGACGCTGAGCGTCGACGCCCGCCGGGTCACCGGCGACGTCACCACCCCGTCGGGGTACGAGGTCACCACGCACGGCGGACGGCGCGGTACCGGGATCGACGCCGTGGAGTGGGCCGAGAAGGCTGCTCGTCTCGGCGCGGGCGAGATCCTGCTCAACTCGATGGATGCCGACGGCACCACCGCCGGTTTCGACCTCGAGATGCTCCGCGCGGTGCGGGGCCGGGTGCACGTGCCGCTGGTCGCGTCCGGCGGGGCGGGAACGCCCCAGCACTTCGTGGAGGCAGCCAGGGCGGGGGCGGACGCCGTGCTCGCGGCGTCGGTGTTCCACTTCGGCGCGCTGACGGTGGGCCAGGTCAAGGACACGATGCGTGCGGCCGGCCTCGACGTGCGCTGACCAACCAGCGGTAGAGCCCGTCCTTCCGTCGGTCCCTGCGAACCGGTAGAGAGCCCTCTTGACCCCAACCAAGGTTGAGGTCCTAATGTCGTCGATGCCCTGGGCGAAAATCTGTCGAATCGATTCCCGGGCCGTGAGAAAATCATGCTGTCCCCGAGGAAGCGAGGTTTTGCCGTGCCCACAGATGCCCCGCGATCCAGACCGATGGCCCTGACCGGGTCCCGCGTACGCCGGTCCCTCGCGCTGATGTGGCGCGGTATGCGCTCCCACCCCGGCACCTATGCCCTGGCCGTGGGCGCGTCAGCGGTGTTCGGCGCCCTGACGGTCGGTGTGAGCCGCGCGGTCGGCTGGGCCACCGACTCCGTCGTCGTCCCCGCCATCGCCGGGGACGAGGTGGCACGCGACCGGGTCTGGCTCGGCGGCCTCGTGCTCGCGGCCGTCGCGCTGACGCTCGCCCTGTCCGTCGCCGGCCGCCGCATCTGGGCGGGCTTCGGCGTGGTCCGCATCCAGGCCGACCACCGCACGGCGCTGACCCGTCAGTACCTGCGCCTGCCGGCGTCCTGGCACCGCGCCCACCCGGCCGGCCAGCTCCTCAACCACACCACCTCCGACACCGAGGCCGCTACCGGTGTCTTCAACCCGCTGCCGTTCGCGCTCGGTGTGGTGGTCATGATCGGCGTCTCCGTCGTCATGCTCTTCACGATCGACCCGTGGCTCGCCATCGCGGCGCTCGCGATCATCCCCGTCACGGTCGCGGTGAACGCGATCTACCAGCGCCACATGTCACCGGCGGTGACCAGGGCACAGCGCCTGCGCGGCGACGTCGCCGACGCCGCGCACGAGAGCTTCGAGGCGGCCCTCCTCGTCAAGTCGCTCGGGACCGAGGGCCGCGAGGAGCGCCGGTTCGACGACCGCACCCAGGAGCTGCGCGCCGCGAACGTGCGCGTCGGCATCGTGCGCTCGCTGTTCGACCCGGTGATCCAGACCCTGCCGGCCGTCGGCACCCTGCTGGTGCTCGGCATCGGCACCTGGCGCATCTCCACCGGTGACGTGGTCGCCGGCGACATCGTCACCGCCGCCTACCTGCTCACGATGATGACGGTGCCGGTCCAGGCGTTCGGCTGGGTGCTCGGCGAGCTGCCGCGCGCGCTGGTCGGCTACGAGCGCATCGCGCAGGTCGTGGACTCGAGCGGAGCGCTCGCGTACGGCGACGCCAGGCTGCCGCGGACACCCGGTCAGCCGGGCCTGGCGGTCCGTCTGGAGGGCGTGGGCGTCGACGTGCCCGCGCTCAGCGGGGCACAGCGCCGCCCGATCACGCTGCTGGACGGCGTGGACGTCGACGTGGAGCCGGGTGCGACCGTCGCCGTCGTCGGCACCACCGGCTCCGGCAAGACCACCCTGGTGAGCCTGCTGGCCCGGCTGTCCGACCCCACCCGCGGGAGCGTCCTGCTCGACGGCGTCGATGCGCGGACCCTCGCCGACGGTGAGATCCCGGACCAGGTCGCGTTCGTCACGCAGACCACGTTCATCTTCGAGGACACGGTGCGCGGCAACGTGACGCTCGCCGACGAGGGCGCGCCAGGAGCGCCGTCGGACTCCGAGGTGTGGGACGCGCTGCGGCTCGCCCGCCTGGAGGACACGGTCCGCGCCCTCGCCGGCGGCCTCGACGCACCACTGGGGGAGCGCGGCGCCAACCTGTCGGGTGGTCAGCGACAACGGCTCGCGATCGCGCGCGCCCTGGTGCGCGGCCCGCGGCTGCTCGTGCTCGACGACGCGACCAGCGCCGTCGACCCACGGGTGGAGCAGGAGATCCTGCGGGGCCTGGCCGACCGGGCCGACGAGAGGGTGGCAGGCACGGCCGAGCCAGGAGCCGCTACGGCGGCGGGCGGCGGCAGCCCAGGCACCACCGTGATCATGGTCGCCTACCGCATGTCGTCGGTGACGCTGGCGGACCGGGTCATCCACGTCGACGGCGGCCGAGTGGTCGATGCGGGGACGCACGACGAGCTGATGGCACGCGACCCCGGCTACCGGGAGCTCGCGACGGCCTACGAGGTCGAGACCGAGCGCCGCGAGCAGGAACGGGCGGACGCGGCCGCCGCCGGCGCCTTGGACGACGAGCTGGAAGAGGTGGCCGGATGACCACGGCGACGGACGAACCCGATGTGACCGACGTTCCGGAGGACCTGCTGGACGCCGACGGCGCCCGCATCGAGTCCACCAGCAATCTCGGCGTCTTCGCCACCCTGCGTCGCGGGGTCCAGATCAGCCCAGAGATCACCAAGGGAATCTGGATCACGCTCGGCCTCGCGTCCCTCGCGGCCGCCGGCCGCGTGGTGGTGCCGCTCGCGGTGCAGCAGACCATCGACGTCGGCATCCTTGCCGACGCGGGGCCCGACGCAGGGCGAGTCGTGCTGCTCGCGTCGCTGGCGGCGGGGGCGCTCGTGCTCGCAGGCCTGTGCGCGGCCCTCGTCAACGTGCGCCTGTTCCGCTCGGCCGAGGCCGGCCTGGCGACGCTGCGGGTCAAGGCGTTCCGGCACGTGCACAACCTCTCGACCCTCACGCAGAACACGGAGCGGCGAGGAGCGCTGGTCTCCCGCGTGACCAACGACGTCGACACCGTGTCGCTGTTCGTGCAGTGGGGCGGCATCATGCTGCTGGTCAGCGCCTTGCAGATCGTGGTGGCGACCGGGCTGATGCTCGTCTACTCGCCGATCCTCACGGCCGTGGTCTGGATCAGCTTCGTGCCGATGTTCCTCGTGATCCGGTACGGGCAGAAGTACGTCAACCGTGCCTACACGCTGGTGCGCGAGCGCGTCGGGGCGATGCTGGGTGCCGTCTCCGAGTCGGTCGTCGGTGCCGAGACGGTGCGTGCGTACGGCGCGTCCGAGCGCACGGGGCGCCGGATCGGCGACGCCGTCGAGGCGACCCGCAGCGCGCAGGCCCGGTCCCAGGTCCTGGTCGCGGCGACGTTCTCGTCGGGTGTTCTGATCGCGAACCTGGTGCTCGCGGTCGTCGTGGTCGTCGGCACCCTGCTCGGGGTCGGCGGCGGCCTGACGGCGGGCCAGCTCGTGGCCTTCCTGTTCCTCGTGCAGCTGTTCACCGGGCCCGTGCAGATGGCGACCGAGATCCTCAACGAGCTGCAGAACGCCGTGGCCGGGTGGCGGCGGGTGATCGCGGTCATCGAGACGCCGGTCCAGGTGGCCGAGAAGCCGGACGCGGTGACGCAGCAGCGCGGGCCCGCCCACGTGACCCTGCGCGACGTCCGGTTCTCGTACCCGAACGGGCCCGAGGTGCTGCACGGCGTGACGCTGGACCTGCCGCCGCGGACCAAGGTGGCGGTGGTGGGGCAGACCGGATCCGGCAAGACCACGATCGCCAAGCTCGTCACCCGCCTCATGGACCCGACGTCCGGTGCCGTGGAGCTGGACGGCGTCGACCTGCGCGACCTGGCGTTCGCGTCGCTGCGTGAGCGAGTGGTGCTCGTGCCGCAGGAGGGCTTCCTCTTCGACGGGACGGTGCTGGAGAACGCGGCGTACGGCCTCCGGGCTCCGGTGGGCTCCGACGGCGGGCCGGCGGTCGAGTCCGCCGAGACCGCATCAAGGACGCGTGCCGCCGTCGCGCAGGCGTTCGTCGAGCTCGGGCTCTCCGACTGGGTGGCCGACCTGCCCGACGGCCTCGACACCGAGGTGGGCCAGCGCGGCGAGTCGCTGTCGGCGGGGGAGCGGCAGCTCGTCGCGATCGCACGCGCTTACCTCGCCCAGCCGGACCTGCTCGTGCTCGACGAGGCGACGTCGGCGGTGGATCCCGCGACCGAGGTCCGCATCGCGCGGGCCCTCGACTCCCTGACGGCGGGCCGGTCCACGATCACCATCGCGCACCGGCTCTCGACCGCGGAGGCGTCCGACCTGGTGGTCGTGGTGGACCAGGGCCACGTGGCTGAGGTCGGCCCGCACGACGAGCTCGCGGCCGCCGACGGCATCTACGCCCGCATGCACGCGAGCTGGGTGGCGCAGACGAGGTAGGCGACGGGCTGTCGCCGTCGAGCCGCAAGTTAGTCGTCGCTGGGGCCGTCGAGCCGCAAGGTAGTCGTTGCTGGGGCTGTCGAGCCGCAAGTTAGTCGTTGCTGGGGACGTCGAGCCGCAAGTTAGTCGTTGCTGGGGACGTCGAGCCGCAAGTTAGCCGTCGCTGTCGCCGTCGAGCCGCAACCCACGCGTTGATTGGCCCCGAACTGGACGTACAACCTTCGGTTCGACGCCGAGATTGACACGCAGGTTGCGGTTCGACGCCGATGGTTGGGGCGTGTGGACGCCCAGCTTGCGGTTCAGCGCGGGCCAGTCTGGCGGCAGGACGCCTACCTTGCAGCTCGGCGACGTGGCGAGCTGCACTGCTGGCGTGTGGGACGGCGTGGGGCTGGTGGCTGATACCCGACGCGTGAAAATGCCTACGCCCCGGGCAGCACCTGTCGACGGCGGCAGAACTCAATGAGCGCGACCACATCCGCCGTCGGGCGGCACTCGTGCACAGGCCGCCGGCTGCCGTGCCATCACGCCTGGCTCGGTCACGTTTGCTGGCGCCATGGGACGAAGGATCGAAGTACCCAGCGACCTTGCGATCATCGCCGAGGCCCAGGCAGGTCTGATCACGACCACGCAGTGTCGTGAGCTCGGTGTGTCACTGACGCGTGTCGCCCGCCTGCTCGATTCGGGTGTCTGGCTGCGCGTTGCCCGTGGCGTGTACGACACCGATTCGACTCCGATCGTGATGCGGCATCCGGATCGCCGTCGGCGGCGGGCTGCCTTTGCGGCGAAGCTCGCGCTCGGGCCGGATTCGGTGGTGGTCGGTGCGTGCGCGCTGGCGATCCATGGTGTCTGGGGCCTCCCGATCGCGCTCGAGCCGCAGGCAGCCCTACCAGGCGGGCGCCGCGCATACTCGCGTGACGGAATACACGCCCGGATGTTCGACGCCGGGATGACGGTCACCGAGGTCGACGGGATCACGGTGGCCACCGTGGACTGGGCGCTGGTCCAGGCCGTGCCTGAGATGGACCGGTTCCAGGCGGTCGGGGTGATGGACAATGTCCTGAACAGAGGGCTCCTGACCCGCGACGAGCTGGACGAGGTGCACGACCGAACTCGCGGGCGGCGAGGAATCGCCACGCGGCACGGCTTCTTCGGCGAGGTGGACGCGAGGGCGGAGTCTCCGCCCGAGTCCAGGGCCCGACTCGACTGTGTCGACGGCGGCGTACCGCCGGATGTGCTGCAGGTGCCGGTCCGTGACCTGTCCGGAGTCGTGCGCCGAGGCGATCTGGGATGGAAGTTCAAGGACGGACGGCTCCTGATCGCGGAGATCGACAGCGACGAGCACCACGGCATGGCGCAGCTCGCCGCCAATGCTGAGCGGCACAACGACATCACCGCTGTCTCTGCGGTCGTACTGCACTTTCGGAAGCAGGCGGTCAACACGCCCGGCGCAGTATCCAGCAAGGTCCGCGCAACGCTCGACCAGTACAACAGCGAGCTCCGCTGATCGGCTGGCGACGACGAGGGCCGAACCGCAGCCTGCTAGTCGGTAACCGGGTCTCTCCGCGCCGAAGCGCAACTTGGCCGTCTGTTTCCGGATCTCTCGGCGCCGAACCGCAACCTGCCCGTCGATCTTCGTGTCGAACCGAAGGTTGGACGTCCTGCGAGCCCCGAATCGACGCGCAGCGTTCGGTTCGGCGCAGCACAGGGGCACAAACTTGCGGTTCGGCGCCTGTCAAGACGTGCAACTTGCGGTTCGGCGGGCGCCGGACGTGCAACTTGCGGTTCGGCGGGCGCCAGACGTGCAACTTGCGGTTCGGCGGGCGCCGGACGTGCAACTTGCGGTTCGAGCGCCGCCCAGACGTGCAACCTGCGGTTCGACGCCGCGCGGCGGGCCTCTCGCGGCGAGGGCCCTCGCCGCAGGCACCCGTGCGCGGCGCGGACCGGACAGCCTCCGGGCAGGCCGACTCCCCCTTGTCGACACGCGACGGCGGCGGACATCACACCGCCGTCGGCCCGCGACGTGGCAGGATTCTCAGGTGCCCGACGTTCTCGATCCCACGATCTCTGCCCGACTCAAGCGGGACGATGCCGGCCTGGTGGCCGCCGTCGTGCAGCAGCACGACACGGGCGAGGTGCTCATGGTCGGCTGGATGGACGACGAGGCCCTGCGCCGCACCCTCACGGAGGGCCGCGTGACCTTCTGGTCCCGGAGCCGCGAGGAGTACTGGCGCAAGGGCGACACGTCCGGGCACGCCCAGTACGTCAAGGCCGTGAGCATCGACTGCGACGGCGACGCCCTGCTCGTCCAGGTGGACCAGGTGGGCGCCGCGTGCCACACCGGCACGCGCACCTGCTTCGACGCGGGGGGCGACCTCGGCGCCGTGGTCGGAGAGCGTGGCCAGCAGGACGTCGCAGAACGCAACCAGCGGAACGAGGAGTACCGGTGACTCAGCTCGACACCCAGATCGACCCCCACGAGGCCCGCACGGCGACCGCACCCGCCGACCTGCCCTGGGGTCGCACCTGGCCGAGCCTCGGGGAGTTCCGGGAGATGGCGACCGACCGCCGCGTGGTCCCGGTGGTCCGCCCCCTGCTCGCCGACGACGCCACGCCCGTCGGCCTCTACCGGACCCTCGCCCAGAGCAGGCCCGGCAGCTTCATCCTGGAGTCGGCGGAGTCCGACGGCGTCTGGGCGCGCTGGTCGTTCGTCGGCGTCACGTCCCGCGCGACGCTGACCAGCGACAACGGACAGGCCGTCTGGACGGGTGACGTGCCGGTGGGCATCCCGACCGACGGCGACGTCGTCGAGGTCCTGGAAGCGGCCCTCACCGCGCTGCGCACGCCCGGTGTGGCGAACCTGCCGCCGCTCACCGGCGGCCTCGCGGGGGTGCTGGGCTGGGACATCGTGCGGCACTGGGAGCCGACGCTCCCGTCGACAGCCCCCGACGAGGTGGGTGCCCCCGAGCTCGCGCTGTGCCTCGCCACCGACCTCGCCGTGGTGGACCACCGGGAGGGGACGGTGTGGCTGGTCGCCAACGCGATCAACGCCGACGCCACCGACGAGCGCGTCGACGAGGCCTACGCGGACGCCGTCTCCAGGCTGGACGCCATGGAGGCGCAGCTCGCCGCCGGCGGGGCGCGCGTCACGTCCGTGGTCGTCGACGGCCCCGAGCCGCAGCTCGAGTTCCGGTCCACCCAGGACGAGTTCGAGAACGCGGTGCTCGCGGGCAAGGAGGCGATCCGCGACGGCGAGGTGTTCCAGGTGGTGCTCTCCCAGCGCCTGGACCTGGACTGTCCGGCGGATCCGTTGGACGTCTACCGCGCGCTGCGCACGGTGAACCCGAGCCCGTACATGTACTACTTCCACCTGGCCAAGCCCGACGGCGCAGAGTTCGCCGTGGTGGGCTCCAGCCCGGAGACCCTCGTGAAGGTCGACGACGGCCACGTCACCACCTACCCGATCGCCGGGTCGCGGCCTCGTGGCGCGCAGCCGGAGGAGGACGCGGAGCTCGGCGAGGAGCTCCTCGCCGACCCCAAGGAACGGGCCGAGCACATCATGCTCGTCGACCTGTCCCGCAACGACATGGTGAAGGTGTGCGAGCCCACCAGCGTCGAGGTCGTCGAGTTCATGAAGGTGCGTCGGTTCAGCCACATCATGCACATGTGCTCGACGGTGGTGGGCCGGCTCCGCGCCGGCCGCAGCGCTCTGGACGCGCTGCGGGCGACCTTCCCGGCAGGCACGCTGTCCGGTGCCCCCAAGCCGCGCGCGATCGCCCTGATCGACGAGCTCGAGCCCGCCTCCCGCGGTATCTACGGCGGGGTGTGCGGCTACTTCGACTTCGGCGGCAACATGGACATGGCGATCGCCATCCGCACCGCGTACATCGCCGACGGCCGCGCCAGCGTGCAGGCGGGCGGGGGCATCGTCGCGGACTCCGTGCCCGCCCTCGAGTACGCGGAGTCGCGCAACAAGGCGGCCGCGGCGGTACGGGCCATCCAGCTCGCATCGCGCCTGACGCCGCTGCGGCCCGCCGGGGGCGACAAGTGACCCGCACCCGCACCGTCCTCGCGCTCCTCGTCCTCGGCGCGCTCACGTTCGGCACCGGCTCGCCCACCTGGGTGACCACGACGGTGGCCACGGCACTGGAGTCCGAGGTAGCAGTCGCAGCGGCGGGCACCTCGGCAGCGCCGGGTGTCGGGGCAGGGGCGCTCGTGCTCCTGGCCGCCGGCATCGCGTGCGCGCTCACGGGGCGCGTGGCCCGGTACGTCGCCCTCGTGATCGCGGCGGCCGCCGGGGTGCTGGTGGTGGCGAGCACGCTCGTCGTCGTCGGCGACCCGACGCCTGCCGCCACCGCCGCCGCGTCCGCGACGAGCGGCGTCACGGAGCTCACGTCGCCCGTCACGCTGACCCTGTGGCCGTGGGCCGCGCTCGCCACGGGCGTGCTCGCCGTGGTCGTGGCGGTCTGGGGCGCGATAGCAGCCCCCGGCTGGGCGGCGACGTCCGGTCGGCACGAACGCACGGACCTCGCGGCCGCCGGCGCGCCGGCAGGTGGCGGAACGGAGCCCGCGGCCGGGTCCGCGGCCGAACCCTCCACCGAGCCCCCCGGCGAGACCACCACCGGTTCCGTGCAAGGGGCCGACGACGACCAGATCGACCCCCACGACGCCTGGGACGCACTGTCCCGCGGCGACGACCCCACGGGCCGCTGACCTGACCTGGAGCGGTTAGGCTGAGCGCGTACCGCACGACACGAAAGGCACCCACCTGCGATGACCGACAACAAGCCCGAGATCGCCTACCTCCCGCCGGGCGTCCCGCCGACCAACCACGGCCACACGGTCGCCGCGTGGGTCACGATGGCCGGGATCACGCTGGGCGTGCTCGTCTGCGCGTGGGGTGTGCTGGTCGCCCAGTCCTGGTCCTCCTGGCTGGTCCTGTTCGTGCTGGGCTTCGTGGTGATCGGCGCGTCGCTGATCGTCGGCCTCGTGCTGCGCAACCTCGGCATGGGCCAGAAGAGCGTCGGACGATAAGGCGATGACCGCCCTCGCGATGGCTGCGCCGCCCGCAGCCGCGTACCCCAGGAACAACCTGGGGGCGTGGTCGCTCGTGCTGGGCATCGCCTCGGTGGTGCTGGCACTGGGAGTCCTCACGGGGGTCCCCGCCATCATCGTCGGGAACAAGGGCCGCAGGGCCGTGCGGGCCGGCGAGGCCGACAACGAGCGCATGGCGCTGACCGGCGTCGTGCTCGGCTGGACCTCCCTCGTGATCTTCGCCCTGGTGATCGGGCTCATCGTCACGAGGTTCCTGGCCGGTGGAACGGGTTCCTGAGGCGTCGGCCCGGCGCACCGGCCCCCACGCGGGGGATCCGGCCGCCCGGGCCGTGCCGGAGGCCGGCAGGCCCTCGCTGCGTGCGCCGCTGCTGGCAGGCGCCGCGGTCGGTGCGGCAACGCTGCTGGTCGCGCTGCGCGACCCGCACGCACGCGGCTCCTACGGGTTCTGCCCGCTCCTGGAGCTGACCGGCCTGGCCTGCCCGCTCTGCGGGGGCCTGCGCGCCACCCACGACCTGGCGCATCTCGACCTCGTGGGCGCCTGGTCGGCGAACGCGCTGTGGACGGTGACCGCCCCCGTCGTGGTGCTCCTGTGGCTGGTGTGGCTCGTCTCCGCCGCGCGCGGCCGGCCCGTCAAGGGCCTGACCAGTACGGCAGGGTGGGTCACCCTCGGGGTCGCGCTGGCGTTCTTCGTCGCACGCAACCTCCCCTGGCTGCAGCCGTACCTGACGCCGTGGACCTGATCAGGTGATCTCCAGGGAGTCCTCGGACGACTCCCGGCCCGGGATCTGACGGAACGTCGTCTCACGCTCCGGGAGTGGTCAGGACCACACCTTTGGTCCGCCTACGATGGCCATGGGGCCGATCGCCCCCAGCAAACGTACGAGGCGTAAGACGAGGGCAGAGCAAGGGCACGGGGAGGCTCATTACATGTCGGTCCTGGAGGACATCGTCGCGGGAGTTCGTGAGGACCTCGCGGAGCGTGAGGCACGTGTGTCTCTCGACGCGCTCAAGGAGCGCGCCACCGCGGTGCCCGGGGCCCTCGAGTGCCTCGGTCGCCTCAAGCAGGCGGACGCCGTCTCGGTGATCGCCGAGGTGAAGCGCTCGAGCCCGAGCAAGGGTTCGCTCGCTTCCATCGACGACCCGGCCGCGCTCGCCGTCGAGTACGAGTCCGGCGGCGCGTCCGCCATCTCCGTGCTCACCGAGCAGCGCCGGTTCAACGGGTCGCTGGCCGACCTGGACGCGGTGCGGGCCCGGGTGGACGTCCCGGTGCTGCGCAAGGACTTCGTGGTGACGCCCTACCAGGTCTGGGAGGCGCGAGCCCACGGGGCCGACCTGGTGCTGATCATCGTGGCGGCTCTCGAGCAGACCGTGCTCGAGTCGCTCGTCGAGCGGGTGCACTCGCTCGGCATGACCGCACTGGTGGAGGCGCACAACCTCGAGGAGGTGCGCCGGGCCGTGGACGCCGGGGCTCGGGTGGTGGGCGTCAACGCGCGCAACCTGAAGACCCTCGAGCTGGACCGCGGACTGTTCCGCAGCCTCGCCGAGTACATCCCGGACGACGTGATCAAGATCGCGGAGTCCGGCATCCGAGGCCCGCACGACGTGATGGAGATGGCCCGCGCGGGCGCTGACGGCGTCCTGGTGGGCGAGGCCCTGGTGACCGACCGCGCGCCGCGCTCGTCGGTGGCAGACCTCGTCGCGGCCGGCTCGCACCCGTCGCTGCGGTCCGTCCGTCCGGCTTGAAGGGATCCGAGGTGACCTCCGTTAAGCTGTCCGACGTCTCCGGCCCGTACTTCGGTCAGTACGGCGGGCGTTTCGTACCAGAGGCGCTCATCGCCGCGCTCGACGAGCTCGACACCGAGTTCCGCAAGGCGGCCGACGACCCCGAGTTCGCGGCCGAGCTGCAGCGCCTGCACCGGGAATACACGGGCCGGCCGAGCCCGCTGACCGAGGTGCAGCGATTCGCGGCGCACGCAGGCGATGTGCGCGTGTTCCTCAAGCGCGAGGACCTCAACCACACCGGCTCGCACAAGATCAACAACGTGCTGGGGCAGGCCCTGCTGGTCAAGCGCATGGGCAAGAAGCGCCTCATCGCGGAGACCGGGGCCGGCCAGCACGGCGTCGCGACCGCCACCGCCGCCGCCCTGATGGATCTCGAGTGCGTGATCTACATGGGCGAGGAGGACACTCGGCGTCAGGCGCTGAACGTGGCGCGGATGCGCCTGCTCGGCGCCGAGGTCGTGCCGGTGAAGATCGGCTCGCGCACGCTCAAGGACGCGATCAACGAGGCGCTGCGCGACTGGGTCGCCAACGTCGAGTCCACGCACTACCTGCTGGGCACTGTCACGGGCCCGCACCCGTTCCCCGAGATGGTGCGCCAGTTCCACCGCATCATCGGTGAGGAGGCGCGGGAGCAGATCCTGGAGCGGGCCGGCCGCCTGCCCGACGTCGTTGCGGCGTGCGTGGGCGGCGGATCCAACGCGCTCGGCATCTTCAACGCGTTCCTCGACGACAAGAACGTCGACCTGTGCGGCTTCGAGGCCGGTGGCGAGGGCATCGACTCGGGCAAGCACGCGGCCCGGTTCAGCGGCGGCGCGCTCGGCGTGCTGCACGGCGCACGGTCCTACCTGCTGCAGGACGACGACGGCCAGACCCTGCCCAGCCACTCGGTGTCGGCGGGCCTGGACTACCCGAGCGTCGGACCTGCCCACGCCTGGCTGCACGACCTGGGCCGCGCCACCTATGAGCCGGTGACCGACGTCGAGGCCATGGAGGCGTTCCACCTCCTGTGCCGCACCGAGGGCATCATCCCGGCCATCGAGTCGGCGCACGCCCTCGCGGGCGCGCTGCGGATCGGCAAGGCCGCTGCCGCGGAGGGCCGCACAGGGCCCGACGGCGAGCCGCTCCTGATCCTCGTGAACCTCTCCGGTCGCGGCGACAAGGACGTGGCGACGGCGGCCCGGTGGTTCGGACTGCTCGACGGTGCCGACTCAGGCAACCGAGCAGCGGCAGAAGAGCTCGAGCGGCAGGAGGGCCGGGGATGAGCACCGTGACAGAGCCGGCTACCGGGTCGCGTACGAGCGACCTCATCGACCGGCTGCGCACGCAGGAGAACCGGCCGGCCCTCGTGGGCTACCTGCCGGTGGGCTTCCCGACGGTGGACCGGTCGATCGAGGCGATCAAGACGCTGATCGACCACGGCGTGGACATCGTCGAGCTCGGCATCCCCTACACCGATCCGGTGCTCGACGGCCCCGTGGTCCAGCAGGCCGCGCAGGGTGCGCTGGACGCGGGCGTGCGCGTGAAGGACGTGTTCCGCGTGCTGCGGGAGCTCTCCGACTACGCGCCGCACGTACCCGTGCTCGTCATGACCTACTGGAACCCGGTGCTCAAGTACGGTGCCGACGCGTTCGCGCGTGACCTGGCCGCCGCGGGGGGCGCAGGGCTGATCACGCCCGACCTCATCCCGGACGAGGGTCCCGACTGGATCGCCGCGAGCACGGCGCACGGCCTGGACCGCGTCTTCCTCGTGGCGCCGAGCTCGACACCGGAGCGGCTCCGCCGCACGGTGGACGCGACGCGCGGGTTTGTCTACGCGGCGTCGCTCATGGGCGTGACCGGGGTGCGGACTGAGGTGGGCTCGCGCGCCGAGCAGCTCGTGGCCGACACACGCGCCGCAGGCGCGGCCAACGTCTGCGTGGGCCTCGGCGTCTCGACCGGTGCGCAGGCCGAGGAGATCGGCCGCTACGCCGACGGCGTCATCGTGGGTTCCGCGCTGGTCCGGCCGCTCCTGTCGGACGCGACGCTCGACGAGGCCGAGTGGGCCGACCGTCTCACGAAGCTGGCCGAGGTGACGGAGGACCTCGCCGCCGGGGTACGGTCTGCGCGCACTACCGCGCCCGACGCACCCGCCGGCGCGGCCGCCGTCCCCGGAGAGGCCCCGTGACGCTGCTGACCGTACTGCCGGCAACTCTGCCCATGGAGTTGACCGCTGTGCTGCCGGCTGCTCTGGCCACCGAGATACCCAGCCCCTCCGAGCACACCTGGTATCTCGGGATCTTCCCGCTGCGGGCCTATGCCCTGGCGATCCTCGCGGGCATCGCGATCGCCGTCTGGATGACCGCCAGGCGGTGGAAGGCCCGTGGGGGCAACCCGGAGGACGTCCTGGAGATCGTGTTCTGGGCGGTGCCGTTCGGGCTGATCGGGGGCCGGATCTATCACGTGCTGTCCTCGCCCGACTGCTACTTCGGCGAGGACTTCTCGGGCGGGGGCGACCCGATCAAGGCCCTCTACGTCTGGGAGGGCGGCCTCGGCATCTGGGGCGCGGTGGCGCTCGGTGCCTTCGGGGCGTGGCTCGGCTGCCGGCAGAAGGGCGTCAAGCTCTCGTCCTTCGCCGACGCGGTCGCGCCCGGCCTGCTGGTCGCGCAGGCCGTGGGGCGCCTCGGCAACTGGTTCAACCAGGAGCTGTACGGGCGGCCCACCGAGCTGCCCTGGGGGCTGTACATCGACGCGGAGTACCTGGTGTCGAACCCCGCCACCGGCGTGGCATATCCCGAGGGCACGCTGTTCCACCCGACGTTCCTGTACGAGCTCCTGTGGTGCCTCGCAATGGCCGGCGCCCTTCTCTTTCTCGACCGTCGGTTCAAGTTGGGTCATGGGCGGGTATTCTGGGCGTACGTTCTGCTCTACACTCTCGGACGGGTCTGGATCGAGATGCTTCGCATCGACGATGCAGAGCTGGTGTTGGGGCTTCGCCTCAACGTCTGGACCTCGGTCCTCCTGGGCCTCGCGGCCCTGGTGATCTCGATAGTGCTGGCTCGGAGGTTCCCCACCAGGGAAGAGTCGGTACGGCTGCGGCCGGAGGGGGATGATCCGTCGGCCGGACCTGAGGCCGAACCGGAGCCTGACCCAGAGCCTGACCCAGCGAGCGTAGGGACCGGCAAGGCAGCAGCCAAGCCGGAGGAAGAGAAGAACGCAGCAGTGGAGGAGTCCGACGCGGACACCTCCGCGCGCACCTGAGGGGCACGACCGCCGGGACCACCGGACGACGAGCCCCCTGACCGACCGGGCCGCCGTCGTCCCGGACCATCGCAAGGAACTGCGCCCGGCCATGGCCGGGTGCCTGTGAGGACCCATGACCAAGCCGTTGCCGACACAGAGGGTTGGGTTGCCCGCGCCGATGACTGGTGCCGGCCTGTACGACCCGGCTGCCGAGCATGACGCGTGCGGCGTCGCCTTCGTGGCGACGCTCCGCGGCACGCCCGGACGCGACATCGTCGATGCCGGGCTGACCGCCCTGCTGAACCTCGACCACCGCGGCGCGGTGGGGGCGGAGGAGGACAGCGGTGACGGTGCCGGGATCCTGACCCAGATCCCCGACGCGTTCATCCGCGACGTGGTGGGCGTCGACCTGCCGCCCGCGGGGATGTACGCCATCGGCACGGCCTTCCTGCCGGCCGACGACGCCGAGCGTGAGGCCGTCGTGCGTCGCGTGGAGGCGCTGGCCGCCGAGGAGAAGCTCGACGTGCTCGCGTGGCGCGACGTCCCGGTGGACGCAGGGATCGTCGGCCCGACGGCGCGCGCCTCCATGCCGGTGTTCCGGCAGATCGTCGTGGCCGACCCGTCGCGTGGCCTGTCCGGGATCGACCTGGACCGCCGCTGCTACCGCCTGCGCAAGCGCGCGGAGAACGAGATCAACCTCTACTTCGCCTCGCTCAGCGCCCGCACCCTGACGTACAAGGGCATGCTGACCACCGCGCAGCTCGAGCCGTTCTTCCCCGACCTGTCCGACCCGCGGTACGCCACGGAGCTCGCTCTGGTCCACTCGCGGTTCTCCACCAACACCTTCCCGTCGTGGCCGCTGGCCCAGCCGTTCCGCCTGCTGGCCCACAACGGCGAGATCAACACGGTGCGCGGCAACCGCAACTGGGTGGCGGCGCGCGAGGGCACCATGGAGTCCGAGGTGCTCGGCGACCTGAAGGCCCTGCAGCCGGTGTGCTCGCCCGGTGCGAGCGACTCGGCGAGCTTCGACGAGGTGCTCGAGCTCCTGCACCTGAGCGGCCGGTCCCTCCCGCACTCCGTGCTGATGATGGTGCCGGAGGCCTGGGAGAACAACACGAGCATGGACCCGGCGCTGCGGTCCTTCTACGAGTACAACTCCAACCTCATCGAGCCGTGGGACGGCCCCGCCTCCCTCACGTTCACCGACGGCACCCTGATCGGCGCCGTGCTGGACCGCAACGGCCTGCGCCCCGGTCGCTGGTGGGTCACAGAGGACGGGCTCGTCGTGCTGGCCTCCGAGGCGGGCGTGCTCGACATCGACCCAGCCACCGTGGTCCGCAAGGGCCGCCTCGAGCCCGGCAAGATGTTCCTCGTGGACACCGGCTCCGGGCGGATCGTCGACGACGAGGAGATCAAGTCCGGCCTCGCCGCCAAGCACCCGTACGGCGACTGGATCCGCGAGCACTCCGTCCACCTCGAGGAGCTGCCCGACCGCGAGCACGTGGCGCACAGCCCGGCGTCGGTCCGGCGGCGCCAGCGCGCCTTCGGGTACACCGAGGAAGAGCTCAAGATCATCCTGACGCCGATGGCGACCACCGGCGGCGAACCGCTCGGCGCCATGGGCTCGGACACGCCCGTCGCGGTGCTCTCGCAGCGTCCGCGGCTCCTGTTCGACTACTTCACGCAGATGTTCGCGCAGGTCACCAACCCGCCGCTGGACGCGATCCGCGAGGAGCTCGTCACGGCCATCGGCAGCGCGATCGGGCCTGAGCCCAACCTGCTCGCCGACCTGCCCGAGCACGCCCGCAAGCTCGTGCTCGGCTTCCCGGTGCTGGACAACGACCAGCTCGCCAAGATCGTGCACGTCGAGCGCGACCGGGAGCTGGAGGGCGTCTTCCACGCCGAGACCATCCAGGGCCTCTACGAGGTCTCGGGCGGCGGCGCCGCACTGCTGGCCCGGCTCGAGGCGATCTTCGCCGACGTCGACCGGTACGTGGAGGAGGGTGCCAGCTTCCTGGTGCTCTCGGACCGCGACGCCAACTCCGAGCTGGCGCCCATCCCGTCGCTGCTCCTGACCAGCGCCGTGCACCACCACCTGGTGCGCAAGCACACCCGCAACCGGGTGTCGCTGGTGGTCGAGGCCGGCGACGTGCGCGAGGTGCACCACGTCGCGCTGCTCATCGGCTACGGCGCGGCCGCCGTGAACCCGTACCTCGCGATGGAGACGGTCGAGGACCTCGCCCGCCGCGGGTACCTGGACGTCACGCCCGAGAAGGCGGTCGCCAACCTGATCAAGGGGCTCGGCAAGGGCGTGCTCAAGGTGATGTCCAAGATGGGCATCTCCACGATCATGTCCTACCGCGGGGCCCAGATCTTCGAGGCCATCGGCCTGTCCCACGACCTGGTCGAGGACTACTTCACCGGTACCACGTCGCGGCTCGGCGGCATCGGCCTCGACGTCATCGCGGCCGAGGTGGCCGCACGGCACGCCGAGGCCTACCCGCCGTCGGGCAACAAGAAGCCGGGCGAGCGCCTCACCACGGGCGGCGAGTACCAGTGGCGCAGGGACGGAGAGGACCACCTCTTCGACCCCGAGACGGTGTTCCGCCTGCAGCACGCCACCCGGTCCGGCCGGATGGACATCTTCCGGCAGTACACGCGGCGCGTGGACGAGCAGTCCAACCGCCTGATGACGCTGCGCGGCCTGCTGCGCTTCAGCCCCGACCGTGAGCCGGTGCCGATCGACGAGGTCCAGCCCGTCAGCGAGATCGTGAAGCTGTTCAACACGGGAGCCATGTCGTACGGCTCCATCTCGGCCGAGGCGCACGAGACCCTCGCGATCGCGATGAACCGCCTCGGCGGCCGGTCCAACACGGGCGAGGGCGGCGAGGACCCGGAGCGGCTCTACGACGACGAGCGGCGTTCGCGCGTCAAGCAGATCGCGTCGGGGAGGTTCGGTGTGACGTCGGAGTACCTGACGCACGCCACCGACATCCAGATCAAGCTCGCCCAGGGCGCGAAGCCAGGTGAGGGCGGGCAGCTGCCCGGGTCCAAGGTCTACCCGTGGGTGGCGCGCACCCGGCACTCGACGCCAGGCGTCGGCCTCATCTCGCCGCCGCCGCACCACGACATCTACTCGATCGAGGACCTGGCCCAGCTGATCCACGACGCGAAGAACGCCAACCCGGCGGCGCGGGTGCACGTGAAGCTGGTCAGCGAGTTCGGCGTCGGCACGGTGGCGACGGGCGTGTCCAAGGCGCACGCCGACGTCGTCCTGATCTCCGGGCACGACGGCGGTACCGGTGCCTCGCCGCTCACGTCGCTCAAGCACGCGGGCACGCCCTGGGAGATCGGCCTGGCCGAGACCCAGCAGACACTCGTGCTCAACGACCTGCGCGACCGCATCGTGGTGCAGGTGGACGGCCAGATGAAGACCGGTCGTGACGTGATCGTCGCGGCGCTGCTGGGGGCCGAGGAGTTCGGCTTCGCGACGGCGCCCATGGTCGTGTCCGGCTGCATCATGATGCGGGTGTGCCACCTCGACACGTGCCCGGTCGGCGTCGCGACGCAGAACCCCGAGCTGCGCAGCCGGTTCACCGGCAAGCCGGAGTTCGTCGTGAACTTCTTCGAGTTCATCGCCCAGGAGGTGCGCGAGCACCTCGCGGCGCTCGGCTTCCGCAGCCTCGAGGAGGCAGTGGGCCAGGTGCAGGTGCTCGACACCCGCAAGGCCGTCGACCACTGGAAGGCACAGGGCCTCGACCTGGCTCCGGTGCTGGCACAGCCGCAGCTCAAGGACGGTTCGTCGCTGCGCCACACGACGGCGCAGGACCACGGCCTGGCCAGGGCGCTGGACAACCAGCTCGTCAAGGCCGCGGCCCCTGCGCTCGAGCGGGGAGAGGCCGTCAAGATCGAGCTGCCCGTCCGGAACGTCAACCGTACGGTCGGCACCATGCTCGGCCACGAGGTGACCAAGCGCTACCGCGGCGCAGGCCTGCCCGACGACACCATCGACGTCACCCTCACCGGGTCCGCCGGCCAGTCGCTCGGCGCGTTCCTGCCCCGCGGCATCACGCTGCGGCTGTTCGGCGACGCCAACGACTACGTCGGCAAGGGCCTGTCGGGGGGCCGGATCGCGGTGCGGCCGGACCGGTCGTCCGTGCTCGACGGCGGCAACGTCATCGGTGGGAACGTCATCGGCTACGGCGCCACGTCCGGCGAGGTCTACCTGCGCGGTCGCGTAGGGGAGCGGTTCGGCGTGCGCAACTCCGGCGCCACCCTCGTCGCGGAGGGCGTCGGCGACCATGCCTGCGAGTACATGACGGGCGGCACGGTGCTGGTGCTCGGCCCCACGGGCCGCAACGTCGGCGCCGGCATGTCCGGCGGCACCGCGTACTTCCTGGACCTCCGGGTCTCGCGGGTCAACCAGGCGGCGCTGGAGGCGGGCGAGCTCGCCCTCGAGCCGCTTGACGACGCCGACTGGGAGACCGTGCGCGGGCTGCTGGACCGGCACCGCGCCGAGACCGGGTCGACCGTGGCAGCCGAGCTGCTCGACGACCCCGCCCTCGCGCGTGGCCGGTTCAGCCGCATGCTGCCGCCCGGCTGGGCGCGTGTGCGCCTGGCCCTCAGTGAGGCGGAGGCCGCAGGCGCCGACGTCTCAGGCAAGACCCAGTGGGACCCGTCCGTCTGGGACCAGATCATGGAGGTGGCACGTGGCTGACCCCAGGGGATTTCTCAAGGTCCGGGAGCGGGAGCTCCCGCCGAACCGGCCCGTCGAGGTCCGGCTGCGCGACTGGAAGGACACCCACGCGCACCGGGTCGAGGACCAGCCGTACCTCTCCGGGATGTTGAAGGAGCAGGCGGGCCGCTGCATGGACTGCGGCGTGCCGTTCTGCCACCAGGGCTGCCCCCTGGGCAACCTGATCCCGGACTGGAACGACCTGGTCTGGCGTGGCCAGTGGGCCGACGCGATCGACCGCCTCCACGCGACCAACAACTTCCCGGAGTTCACGGGCCGCGTGTGCCCGGCGCCGTGCGAGTCGTCCTGCGTGCTGAGCATCAACCAGCCGGCGGTGACGATCAAGAACGTCGAGGTGTCGATCATCGACGAGGCGTTCGCCCGCGGGCTGGTCACGCCGCACGTGCCGGAGCGGCTCACGGGCTCGACGGTCGCCGTCGTCGGCTCGGGGCCCGCCGGCCTTGCCGCGGCGCAGCAGCTGACCCGCGCCGGCCACACCGTCGTCGTGTACGAGCGGGACGACGCCGTCGGCGGACTCCTGCGCTACGGCATCCCGGACTTCAAGCTCGAGAAGCTGCACATCGACCGCCGTCTGGCGCAGATGGAGGCAGAGGGCACGCGTTTCCGTACGGGCATCACGATCGGCAAGGACATGAGCTGGGACGCCCTGCGCCGCCGGTTCGACGCCGTCGTGGTCGCCACCGGCGCGACCGTGCCGCGCGACCTGGCCCTGCCCGGCAGGGACCTGGCAGGCATCCACTTCGCCATGGACTACCTGACGCCCGCCAACCACGCGGTGCGCGCAGGCACGCCGGAGGTCCTGCCCGAGGGCGCGCCGTCGGCGGCGGGCAAGCACGTGGTGATCATCGGCGGCGGCGACACCGGGTCGGACTGCCTCGGCACCGCGCTGCGCCAGGGTGCCGCGAGCGTCACCACGCTCGCGATCGGCAAGATGCCGCCGACCGAGCGCCCGGCGAACCAGCCGTGGCCGACCGACCCGATCCTGTTCGAGGTCTCGACCTCGCACGAGGAGGGCGGTGAGCGCACCTACCTGGCGTCAACGGTGGAGTTCCTGCCGGACGCGGACGGCAACGTCCGTGCCCTCAAGGTCGCGGAGACCCAGTACCTGCCCGACGGCCGCAGGGCCGCCACGCCCGGCACGGAGCGCGAGATCCCGGCGGACCTCGTGCTCGTGGCGATGGGCTTCACCGGCCCGGAGACCGGTGTGCTCGAGGAGCAGACCGGCATCGAGATCACCGAGCGTGGGTTGGTCGCCCGCGGCGACGACTACGCTGCAAGCCTGCCTGGAGTTTTTGTGGCCGGCGACGCCGGCCGCGGGCAGTCCCTCATCGTGTGGGCCATCGCGGAGGGCCGTGCTGCGGCCGCCGCGGCTGATACCTACCTGCAGGGCAGCACCGAGCTGCCTGCCCCGGTGCGTCCGCGCACGCTCGCTCTGCGGTCGTGACCGGAGAACCCGCCCGGGAGTTGTTCACCCCCACAGGGCGCTGCGGCGCCCACCTGCCTAGGCTGGAGACATGCGCAGAGCCAAGATCGTGTGCACCATCGGACCCGCTACAGAGACGCCGGAGAAGCTCCGGGAACTCGTAGACGCCGGCATGAACGTGGCGCGGATCAACCGCAGCCACGGTGAGCAGGAGGCGCACGCGGCGGTCTACCGTCACGTGCGTGAGGCCGCGAAGGCGGCCGGAAAGTCGGTCGCCGTGCTCGTCGACCTCCAGGGCCCCAAGATCCGGCTCGGCCGGTTCGCCGGGGACGAGAAGCACTTCCTGAACAAGGGCGACACGTTCACCATCACCACCGAGGACATCCTCGGTAGCCGGGAGATCGTGTCGACCACCCACAAGGGCCTGAACCAGGACGCCAAGGTGGGCGACCCGCTGCTGATCGACGACGGCAAGGTGCGCGTGCGCGTCACCGCCGTCGAGGGTCCGCGGGTCATCACCGAGGTCGAGGTGCCTGGCCCCGTCTCGAACAACAAGGGCATCAACCTGCCCGGGGTCGCGGTCTCCGTGCCGGCCCTGTCCGACAAGGACGAGTCGGACCTGCGCTGGGCGCTCAAGCTCGGTGCCGACTTCATCGCGCTGTCGTTCGTGCGGTCCGCCAAGGACTACGAGGACGTCCGCCGGGTGATGGAGGAAGAGGGCCGCACGGTCCCCGTCATCGCCAAGATCGAGAAGCCGCAGGCCGTGGAGAACCTCAACGAGGTCATCGCGGCGTTCGACGGCGTCATGGTGGCGCGCGGTGACCTCGCGGTCGAGATGCCGCTGGAGCAGGTGCCGCTCGTGCAGAAGCGCATCGTCGAGATGGCGCGGCGCAACGCCAAGCCGGTCATCGTCGCCACACAGGTGCTCGAGTCCATGACGACGTCGCCCACGCCGACCCGCGCCGAGGCGTCGGACTGCGCCAACGCGGTGCTCGACGGCGCCGACGCCGTGATGCTGTCCGGTGAGACCTCGGTGGGCGACTACCCGATCGTCACCGTCGAGACCATGGCCCGGATCATCGAGGCGACGGAGGAGGCGGGCCGGGAGCGCATCGCGCCGCTCGGTTCCACGCCGCACACGCGTGGCGGTGCCATCACGCGCGCCGCCGCAGAGATCGGCGAGACGCTCGGGGTCAAGTACCTCGTGACGTTCACGCAGTCCGGTGACTCCGCACGCCGGATGTCCCGCCTGCGCTCGTCCATCCCGCTGCTCGCCTTCACCCCGGAGCAGCACGTGGCCAACACCCTCGCGCTCACCTGGGGCACCTCGGAGTACCTGGTGCCGAAGGTGGAGAACGTCGACGCGATGGTCGACCAGGTCGACCGGACGCTGCAGGACCAGGGCCTCGCCGAGAAGGGCGACCTGGTGGTCGTCGTCTCGGGTGCTCCGGTCGGCGTGCCCGGCACGACGAACTCCATCCTGGTGCACCGCATCGGCTCGCACGTCGACGGCTACAGCACGCCCTGACGACGGGTGGCAGCACGGTCTGACGACGGTTGACGGCCGGCTCGTCCCGGCCGGACCGAACGGGCCCGGACACCCTTGGCGGGGGGTCCGGGCCTTCTCGTGCCCGGGGGAGTGGTCCGTGACCGCCCGCTGGGAGAGATGTCGCTATTGTTCCGGACGTGACCCGCACCTCCTTCCCCTGGTCCCGGCTCGGCTTCGCCGCCCTCGTCGTGATCTCGCTCGGCCTCGGGTGGTGGGGCCTCGCGCTCGACACCAGCCACCAGCCCGGCCGCACCTGGTACGACGTCGTCTACCACGACCTCCAGCTCTTCGTGATGGGCGCCGACCCCGCCAGCGGCGGCGGCCCGCTCTCCTGGCAGCTCCAGGTGGCCCGGTTCCTCGCACCGGCCACGGCCGTCTATGCCCTGCTCGAGGCGGCGCGCGCCCTGTTCACGGGAGAGATCCGCCGGTTCAGGGACCGGCGTGCGCGCGGCCACGCGATAGTCGTCGGGGAGACCGACGCCGCGGACACCGTCACCGCAGCCCTGGAGGCCGCGGGCCACCGGGTGCTGCGCACCGCTGACGCAGCGGGACTCGGCGGTGTGGGGCTCGCCGGCGCGACGGTCCTGTACGCGTGCAGGGACGACACGGTGGACGCCACCGCGAACGTGCTGACCGTTGCCGAGGCGGAGAACGCCGTCCGTCGTGCCGGCAGCGGACCCGACCGCCTGTACGCCCACGTCAGCGATCCCGACCTCGGCGTGGCGCTCCAGGCCAGGCATCTGAGCTGTGCCGAACCGGGCGTCGACTTCTTCACGCTCGACGTCATCGCCGCGCAGGCGCTCGCCGCCCGCGAGGTGCGCCGCATGGTGGGCGGCCCGGACGGCCCGGCCGCGCGGACCCGTGTCGCGGTGGTGGGCTCGGGCGAGTTCGCCAAGGCTCTCGTCGTGGGGCTGGCTCGCGAGTGGGAGCTCGCGGGCGACGGGGCACGCCTGACGGTCGACCTGGTGGCTGACGACGCCGAGCCGGTCGCAGAGGCGCTGCGGGCCCGCTGGTCGCCCGTCGCGCAGACGATCGCGCTGCGCGCTGCGCCGGCGCTCGGCGCGCGGGCAGCCTCGGGGTGCCGGACGTCGTCTACGTGTGCCATGCCTCCGACGGCGCGTCGCTGCGTGTGGCCCTCACGGCCACGAGGCTGTGGCACGGCGGGCCTGGTTCCCTCGTGCTCCTGCTCGACGGCCTCGCGGAGCTGTCCGGCGCCTTCGGTGCGGAAGCGTCCCGGGTCCTCGACGACCTGGACGGGCGGCTGCGTACCGTGACCATGCGGGACCTGCTCGCCGACGTCCAGCGCGAGGAGGCACGCGCGCACGCCGACATGTACGAGCGGATCGCGCGCTCCGTGCACCACGTGTACCTGCGCAACCAGCTGGAGCGCGGCGTCGGCTGGGGCGAGGTCCCTGCGATGGTGCGCTGGGAGGACCTCCCGGAGGCGCTGCGGGCCTCCAACCGTGGCTGGGTGGTCGGGCTGCCGGAGCGCCTTGCGCGGATGGGCGCGACGATCGCGCCGCGCGAGGGTGCCTCCGAGGTCGTGTTCGAGGGGGCGGAGCTCGAGCAGCTCGCCGAGGCGGAGCACGAGCTGTGGGAGTCCGTGCGGGTGCAGCAGGGCTGGCGTGGCGGGCCGGTGCGGGACGACGCGGCCAAGGTGCACCCGATGATCGGCGTGCCGTGGTCGGAGCTGCCCGAGGCGAACCGGGAGAAGGACCGTGACGTGGTGCGGCTCCTGCCCGAGATCCTCGCGGAGTTCGGGCTGGAGGTCGTGCGGTACGGCCAGGACCGGCTGCTGGAGGCCTCCGTCGAGGTCTGATCCTGCATCTCGGCCAGGCCAAGGGAAGTGCGTGGTGTGCCGGGTGTGGGACTCGAACCCACACGCCCTCGCGGGCAGCGCTTTTTGAGAGCGCCGCGTCTGCCTGTTCCGCCAACCCGGCTCGCTGCACCGCAGCGTCGTGCAGCAGACATCGAACCACACGTCGGTCCAGGCCCCAAGCCCGGGTGTGCGCGACGTAGGATGTTCTCCGTGACCGACGAGAACACCGAGAAGCTTTCCCTGGACCTGCCCCCGATGATCGACGCCGAGCCGGAGGCAGCTCCCGCCAACCCGTCCCGCCGCGCTGTCGTGGCCGAGGACGAGGCCCTCATTCGCATGGACGTCGTGGAGACCCTGCGCGAGGCGGGGTTCGACGTGGTGGGTGAGGCCGGCGACGGCGAGACTGCTGTGAACCTGGCGATCGAGCTGAAGCCCGACGTCGTCGTGATGGACGTCAAGATGCCCGAGCTGGACGGGATCTCCGCCGCCGAGCGCATCGGCAAGGCCCACGCGGCCCCTGTGGTGTTGCTCACGGCGTTCTCGCAGACCGAGCTCGTCGAGCGCGCCCGCGACGCCGGCGCCATGGCGTACGTGGTGAAGCCCTTCACCCCGGCCGACCTCCTGCCCGCCGTCGAGATCGCGATCTCGCGCTACTCGCAGATCGGCGCACTCGAGGCCGAGGTCGCTGACCTCACCGAACGCTTCGAGACCCGCAAGCGCGTGGACCGTGCCAAGGGCCTCCTGATGACCAAGATGGGCCTGTCGGAGCCGGAGTCGTTCCGCTGGATCCAGAAGACGTCGATGGACCGTCGCCTCACCATGCGCGAGGTCGCGGACGCCGTCATCGAGCAGGTCGGGTCCTGACCCGGACGGACGTCTGGAGCGGGTGAAATTTCGGTCGGCGTGTTTGCTGTCGACCGGGTGAGGACTAGTCTCGGCGCTCAGCCGGGCTTGTCGTCCGGAACCCCAGATCCCGGAAGGAGATGAGCGTGCTCGAGATACGCCCCGCCCGCGAGGACGACCTGCCGGCCGTCGCCGCACTGGCCGTCGAGGCGCGTGACGACTCACCGACCGGGGCCCAGCTCGGAGCCCAGGACTCCGGCCGGCTGCTGGAGCACCTCAGCGTGCTGCTCGCGGCCGGAGGGCACGTACTGGTCGCCGAGCACAACGGACAGGTCGTCGGCGTCATCCTCGGCCGGGTCGTCGCCGCCTACCTCTTCGCGTACCGCGCGAGCCTGTACCTCGACATGCTCTTCGTGGCGCCACGAGCGCGCCGCCACGGCATCGGGCACGCACTCCTCCGCGCGGCCGCCGATCTCGCGGCCCAGCACGAGTGCGACGACATCTACTCAGCCCCCGTGCCAGGCAACCGTGGGGTGCAGCGGTTCCTCGCCCGGCTCGGCTTCGCCCCCGCGGCAGGGCACCGCGTGGTGTCGGTCGCGGCGCTCCAACGGCGCCTCGCGACCGACGCAGCGGCACGCGACGGCGCGCGCGCCGGTCGCCGGTCCGCCCGCGCCGGCCTCGAGGACCTCATCGCCCGGCGCCGTCGGGCCCGGTCCGTCATGGAGTCAGGGCCCATCGACATGCGCCCGGTGGGCGGCGGCGCCCCGTCGCGCCGCCCGGCGAAGGCCGGCTGAGCCCGCACCCTCGCTTCAGGCGAGCGGCTCAGGCTCTGCTTGTCGTCGGGTATGTCGTCGGCCAGAGCGTGCGGTTCCGCTCCGGGCGGGTGCCTCGTCCCTCGGCCCCCACCCTGCGCTGCACCTCCGGCTTTGCTCCGCTGTTGTCGGCTAGAGCCTGCGGTTCCGCTCCGGGCGGGTGCCTCGTCCCTCGGCCCCACCCTGCGCTGCACCTCCGGCTCTGCTCCGCTGTTGTCGGCTAGAGCCTGCGGTTCCGCTCCGGGCGGGTGCCTCGTCCCTCGGCCCCCACCCTGCGCTGCACCTCCGGCTCTAGCCGAGGATCAGGCAGGTCAGGCGCGCGGTGCACACCCGCTTGCCCGCGTCGTCGGTGATGACTATCTCGTAGGACGCCGTCGTGCGGCCCAGGTGGACCGCCGTGGCCGTCCCTGTGACATAGCCCTCGCGGGCACCGCGGTGGTGCGTGGCGCTCACCTCGATGCCAACGGTCTTCTTGTCCGGGCCTGCGTGCGCCTGCGCGGCGAGCGAGCCGAGCGTCTCGGCGAGGACCACCGACGCGCCGCCGTGCAGCAGGCCCGCCGGCTGGGTGTTCCCCTTGACGGGGATCCGGCCGACCGCGCGGTCCGGTGCGAGCTCCAGCAGCTCCATCTCCATGCGCTCGAACAGCGTGCCGGTCGTGCCGGCGGCACCGTACATCGCCTTCCAGTCGATCTCGGTACCTGAGGGCGTCGCGGAAGCGCTCGTGTCAGTCATGCGGGCTATGTTGTCAGGCGTGACCTCCACCGTGCCAAGCCGTACTCCGGACAAGCCTTCATCAGGCCGCCCCCGTCTCCTGCTGATCGATGGCCACTCGATGGCCTATCGGGCGTTCTACGCGCTGCCCGACACCCTCGCGACCAGCTCAGGACAGATCACCAACGCCGTCTACGGCTTCACGTCGATGCTGACGAACCTGCTGCGTGACGAGCAGCCCACGCACCTGGCCGTGGCGTTCGACGCGGGCCGGGTCACCTTCCGTACCGAGCGCTTCCCCGAGTACAAGGGCACGCGCCTCGCCACGCCGGACGCGTTCAAGGGCCAGGTCCCGCTCATCAAGGAGGTGCTGGACACCCTGAACGTCGCGTCGATCGAGATGGCCGGCATCGAGGCGGACGACATCCTCGCGACCCTCGCCCTGCAGGCAAAGGCCGCTGGCATGGAGGTGCTGGTGTGCTCGGGCGACCGCGACACGCTCCAGCTGGTGAACGGCGACGTCACGGTCCTGTACCCGAAGAAGGGCGTGTCCGAGCTGGCCCGCATGGACCCCGCGGCCGTCGAGGCGAAGTACGGCGTGCCGCCGGAACGCTACCCGGACCTCGCGGCACTCGTCGGCGAGACCAGCGACAACCTGCCGGGCGTGCCCGGCGTCGGGCCCAAGACCGCGGCCAAGTGGATCACCGCGCACGGCGGCCTCGCCGCCCTCCTGGACGCCGCCGACGAGATCAAGGGCAAGGCCGGCGAGAGCCTGCGTGCCCACCTCGACCAGGTGCGGGTCAACCGGGAGCTGAACGCGCTGCTGACCGACGTCGAGCTGCCGCTCGGCGTGGCCGACCTCGCCCTCGAGGGCTTCGACCGGGAGGCCGTGCACCTGGTCTCCGACACCCTGCAGTTCGGCCAGCTGCGCGACCGTCTCCTCGCCGTCGACCCCTCCGGTGCCGCGGTGGAGGAGACCCCAGTGGCAGCAGGAATCGAGCTCGACCTGGCCGACGTCGCGCCGGGCGCCCTCGGCACCTGGCTCGCCGCCCGCTCGGAGCGCGTGGGCGTCGAGGTGGCAGGCAAGACGGTCGCCGGCGGCGGCGACGCCTGGGCCGTCGCCGTGGCGGAACCAGGTGGGGAGGCCGCCTACCTCGACCTCACCCAGCTGGGCGCCGACGACGAGAAGGCCCTCGCGGCCTGGCTGGCCGACCCGGTGGCGCCCAAGATCCTGCACGGTGCGAAGGCAGCTGCGCACATGCTCGCCGCACGGAACATGGACCTCGCGGGCGTCACGTTCGACACCGAGCTCGCCGCGTACCTGTGCTACCCCGACCAGCGGGGCTACGATCTGGGCGACCTCGCGATGCGTCACCTGGGCAGGGAGCTCAAGGTAGCGGAGCCCGACGGCGCCCAGGGTGCTCTCGACCTCTCGCTCGAGGGCGAGGCGGAAGGTCAGGCGGAGGCCGTGCGCGCCCACGGTGTGGCCGAGCTCGCCACGGCGCTGGAGGGCGAGCTCGCCGATCGCGGCGCGACCCACCTTCTTGACGACGTCGAGCTGCCGCTGTCGGGCGTGCTGGCGCGGATGGAGCGCATCGGTATCGCCGCCGACACGGAGTACCTGACCGGCCTGGAGCGGCAGTTCGCCGAGGGGGTCGCGGACGCCGCCGCCGAGGCGTACGCCGTGATCGGCCGGGAGGTGAACCTCGGCAGCCCCAAGCAGCTCCAGGAGGTGCTGTTCGACCAGCTGGGCATGCCGAAGACCAAGAAGATCAAGACCGGATACACGACCGACGCGGCGAGCCTGCAGGACCTGTTCGTCAAGACGGAGCACCCGTTCCTCGCCCACCTGCTGGCGCACCGCGACGTGTCCCGGCTGCGTACCACCGTCGAAGGGCTGCTCAGGTCGGTCGCGCCCGACGGCCGCATCCACACGACGTTCCAGCAGACGATCGCCGCAACCGGCCGCCTGAGCTCGACGGACCCGAACCTGCAGAACATCCCGATCCGCACGGAGGCCGGCCGGCAGATCCGGCGGGCGTTCCAGGTCGGTGCCGGGTACGAGTCGCTGCTGACCGCGGACTACAGCCAGATCGAGATGCGGATCATGGCGCACCTGTCGGGCGACGTGGGTCTGATCGCGGCCTTCAACTCGGGGGAGGACCTGCACCGGTACGTGGGCTCACGCGTGTTCGAGGTGGCGCCCGCCGACGTGACGCCCGAGATGCGGTCCAAGATCAAGGCGATGTCGTACGGCCTGGCCTACGGTCTGAGCGCGTTCGGCCTGTCGCAGCAGCTGAACATCGCCACGGGCGAGGCACAGACCCTGATGGACGACTACTTCGAGCGGTTCGGGGGCGTGCGCGACTACCTGTCCGGCGTGGTCGAGGAGGCGCGCGCCACCGGGTACACCGCCACCATCCTCGGCCGGCGGCGTTACCTGCCCGACCTGACGAGCGACAACAGGCAGCGCCGGCAGATGGCGGAGCGCATGGCGCTCAACGCGCCCATCCAGGGCAGCGCAGCGGACATCATCAAGCTCGCGATGCTCAAGGTTCAGCACGAGCTCGACACCCGCGGCCTCAGCTCACGCCTGCTGCTGCAGGTGCACGACGAGCTCGTGATCGAGGTGGCGCCGGGGGAGCGGGCCGCCGCAGAGGACGTCCTGCGCAGCCAGATGGGCGCCGCGTTCGTGCTCAACGTGCCGCTGGACGTCTCGGTGGGCACGGGGTCGACCTGGCACGAGGCGGGCCACTGACCCTCACGGCGACTCGGTGACAAACACCGCAGTGCCCGGCAGGTAGCGGCCGCGTTCCGGGCCCCACCCGCCCCAGACCTGGTCGTTCCACTCCGGCCACTCGGGTTCGACCAGGTCGACGAGGCGCAGCCCGGCGGCCGCGACGTCGCGCACATGGTCGCCGACCGTGCGGTGGTACTCCGCGTACCGGACGTGGCCCGCTGCGTCGGTCTCCACGTAGGGGCGGCGGTCGAAGTACGAGCGGGACGCCGTCAGGCCGCGCCGGGTCGGGTCGTCGGGGAACGCCCACCGCAACGGGTGGGTCACCGAGAACACCCAGCGCCCGCCGGGGCGCAGCACCCGGGCCGCCTCGCGGTGCACCGTGCCGGCGTCGGGCACGAAGGGCAGGGCGCCGAACGACGTGAACACGACGTCGAACGAACCGTCGGCGAACGGGAGCGCCCGCGCGTCCGCCTGCACGCGCGGCACGGCGACGCCCGTGGCGGTGTCGAGGCGCTCGGCCCCCGCGAGCATGCCCGCCGAGTAGTCGGTGGCGACCGCGCGCGCCCCCCGTGCGGTGAGCCAGCGCGAGCAGTGCGCGGCCCCTGCGCCGACCTCCAGCACGTCGCGCCCCGCGACCTCGCCGAGCAGGCCGGCCTCCGCCTCGGTCAGGCCCTCGGGGCCCCAGCGGAACCCGGCGTCGCCGAGGAAGTCGCGGTGCTCGTCGAGGTACTCGTCGGCGTTCGCGTCCCACCAGGTCCGGGCGGCGCGGCCGTCGTCGGCCACCTCGCGGTAGCCGAAGGACACGGGCTCGTCGTTGCTCACGGGGCAATCATCGCGCCTGCCCGCTCTCTATGGCTTCATGCGACCGCGTCTATGGGTCGTCGCCAAATACCACAGCCGTGGCGATAACGAAAGGGTCACGATTAGATTCCGGTCAGGGAAGCGAAATACGCAGGCAACGAGAACGCTCCTAAGGTCAGGCGCAAACGTCTGCGTGTCGTCGTGTCCGAACCCGGGCTCGCCGATGCGCTCGAGGAAGGAGAGTGCCATGCGTCGACGCGCTACGCGCCTTGCGGGCGGCGTCACCCTGGTGACTGCGTTCGCAGTGGCTCTGAGCGGTTGTGTCGCCAGCGAGCGGGACGCCGAAGGCGGTGAGGGCGGGGGCAATGGCGGAGACGGCACGTTCGTGTTCGCCGGATCGGCAGAGCCCAGCTCGCTCGACCCCGCGTTCGCCAGCGACGGCGAGACGTTCCGGGTCGCCCGCCAGATCTTCGAGGGTCTTGTCGGCGTCGAGCCGGGCACCGCGGACCCCGCTCCGCTCCTCGCGGAGAGCTGGGACGTCAGCGAGGACGGTCTGGAGTACACGTTCCACCTCAAGGAGGACGTGAAGTTCCACGACGACACGGACTTCAACGCCGAGGCCGTGTGCTTCAACTTCGACCGCTGGCACGACTGGACCGGTCTTGCCGCGCACGAGAACCTCTCGTACTACTACAAGGTCGTCTTCGGCGGTACGGGCGAGGACAGCCTGTACGAGTCCTGCGAGGCGTCCGACGATGCGACCGCCGTCGTCACGCTGAAGGAGCCGATCCCTGAGCTGGTCCCGGCGCTCTCGCTGCCGTCGTTCGCCATGCAGTCGCCCACGGCGCTGGAGGAGTTCGGTGCTGACGAGGTGGAGGGCACGTCCGACGCCCCCAAGCTCACCGAGTACGGCAAGGAGCACCCGGTCGGCACCGGGCCCTACGAGTTCAAGGAGTGGAAGAGCGGCGAGAGCGTGACCCTCACCGCCAACGACACCTACTGGGGCGAGATCGCCGACGTCAAGACCATCGTGTTCACGGTGATCGCCGACGGCACCGCGCGTCGCCAGGCGCTCGAGGCCGGTGACATCGACGGCTACGACCTGGTCGCGCCCGCCGACGTCGACGCGCTCAAGGAAGCCGACTACACGATCCTCGACCGCGATGCGTTCAACATCCTGTACCTGGGCATGAACCAGGCGCAGGAGCCGCTGGACGACATCAAGGTCCGCCAGGCGATCGCGCACGCGATCGACAAGGACGGCCTGGTCCAGGCCGCGCTGCCGGAGGGCACCGAGCCCGCCACGCAGTTCGTGCCGGAGATCGTCACCGGGTTCAGCGAGAACGTGCAGACCTACGAGTACGACCCGGAGAAGGCGAAGGCGCTCCTCAAGGAGGCCGGGCAGGAGAACCTCGAGATCGAGTTCAACTACCCCACCGAGGTCTCGCGTCCCTACATGCCGGACGCCGCCGCGATCTTCGAGGCGATCTCCGCGGACCTCGAAGAGGTGGGGATCACGAGCAAGGCGACCCCGGAGCCGTGGAGCCCGACCTACATCGACACCATCCAGGGTGGCGAGAAGCACGGCCTGCACCTCCTGGGCTGGACGGGTGATTACAACGACACCTACAACTTCATCGGCACCTTCTTCGGCGCGAAGTCCCTCGAGTGGGGCTTCGACGACCCGGAGGTGTTCCAGGCGATCAAGGACGCCCGCAACGCTCCCCTCGAGGAGCAGGAGGCCGCCTACATGAACGCCAACGAGGTGATCATGGAGGCCCTGCCGGGCGTGCCGCTGGCGAGCCCCGTGCCGTCGCTCGTCGTCGCTCCGGAGGTCGAGGGCTACCCGATCTCCCCGGTGCAGGACGAGGTGTACAACGTCATCACTCTCGGCGGGGGCGAGTAAGGTTCCCCTCCGAACCACCTAGGGACCCCAAGCCTTAGGGTGAAATACCTCAGGTCGGGGCGCGGCGCCTGCCGCGCCCCGACCGCTGTCCGGAGTCCTTGACGGCGGGCCACGAGCCCGGCCGCCGGAGTGACCGATGAATCGCATGTCTGTCGAGGAACGATGCTCAGACTGATTGTGCAGCGACTGCTGCTCTTGATACCCCTCTTGCTGGGGCTTTCGATCTTGCTGTTCGGCTGGGTGCGCGCCCTGCCCGGCGGGCCGGTGCAGGCCATGCTGGGTGAGCGGTACACCCCCGAGGCCGCGGCGGAGATCGAGGCCCAGATGGGTCTGGACCAGCCGCTGCCGGTCCAGTACGGCAAGTACCTGCTCCAGCTCGTCCAAGGCGACTTCGGTACTTCGCTGCAGAGCGGGCGCCCGGTGCTGGACGAGTTCCTGACCCGGTTCCCCGCCACCATCGAGCTCACGCTGGTGGCCCTGATCTTCGCCATCGGCATCGGCATCCCGCTCGGGTACGTCGCGGCGCGCAGGTCCGGGTCGATCGTCGACCACTCCGCCGTCGTGGTCTCGCTGATCGGCGTCACGGTGCCGGTGTTCTTCCTGGCGTTCATCCTCAAGTACCTGTTCGCCGTCGAGCTGGGCTGGTTCCCGACGACGGGGCGGCAGAGCGCCACGATGGTCGCCACCCACCCCACCAACTTCTATGTCCTGGACGGCCTGCTCACCGCCGAGTGGGACGCGGCATGGGACGCCCTGATGCACCTGGTCCTGCCTGGCGTCGCGCTCGGCACCATCCCGCTGGCGATCGTCGCCCGCATGACCCGGGCAGCCGTGTCCGAGGTGCAGAACGCCGACTACGTGCGCACTGCCCGCGCCAAGGGGATCAGGCCCGGCCGGCTGCGCAACGAGCACATCCTGAAGAACGCGATGCTCCCGGTCGTCACCACGATCGGCCTCCAGGTGGGACTGCTGCTCAGCGGCGCGGTCCTCACCGAGACGGTGTTCGCGTTCAGCGGCATCGGCAGCTTCCTCGCTGATTCGGTGTTCAGCGCCGACTACCCGGTGATGCAGGGCTTCATCCTGTTGATCGCCGTGGTGTATGCCCTCGTGAACTTGATAGTCGACGTGTCGTACGGGCTGATCGACCCGCGGCTGAGGAGGCAGCAGTGAGTGCCAACGAGCTTCCTGTGACCGACGGCGCCGCGGTGGCGCCGCTCCACACGAGCATCCATGGTGACGGGCCGGCCGGTCAGGACCATGGTGGTGAGGGCGTCTGGGGACGCGCGTGGCGCACCCTGCGCAAGAATCCCGTCGCCATCATCGGCGGCGTGATCGTCGCCGTGTTCGTGCTCGTGGCGATCTTCGCCCCGTGGTTGGCCCCGTACGGCGGGACGGAGCTGCCCGGCCGCGACGAGGTGCGCCCCACGATGATCCCCGGCCCGTCGGCCGAGTACCCGCTGGGCCTGGACCGTTACGGCGGCGACGTGCTGAGCAAGCTGATCTGGGGTGCCCGCGCGTCGCTGCTCGTGGGTGTCCTGTCCACGCTGTTCGGCCTGACCGGCGGCCTGCTGCTCGGCCTGCTGGCCGGCTGGTTCGGCAAGTGGGTCGACTTCGCGATCATGCGCCTGGTGGACCTCATGCTGTCCGTGCCGTCGCTGCTCCTCGCCGTGTCGATCGCGGCGATCGCCGGTCAGTCGTCGATGGCGGTGATCGTCGCCATCGGTGTGGTGCAGATACCGATCTTCGCGCGGCTGCTGCGTGGCTCGATGCTGGCCCAGAAGGGCCAGGACTACGTGCTCGCCGCGTCGGCCCTCGGGCTGACGCGCAGGTCGGTGACCATGAGCCACGTGCTGCCGAACAGCGTGGGCCCGGTCATCGTGCAGGCCACGCTGAGCCTGGCCACCGCCGTGATCGAGGCCGCTGCGCTCTCCTTCCTCGGCCTGGGTGGCGGCGAGCCGTCCACCGCCGAGTGGGGCCGCATGCTGACGGCCGCGCAGCAGGAGCTCGCGGTCGCGCCGCGGCTGGCGATCCTGCCCGGTATCTGCATCGCCGTGACGGCGCTCGGCTTCACCCTCGTTGGCGAGAGCCTGCGTGAGGCCCTTGACCCCCGGAACAGGACCCGACGATGAGCGAATCCCCTGACAAGAAGACAGCCGAGGCCACCAGCGGAGCACCGGCCGACGACGTCGTGCTGCGCGTCGAGGACCTGTGCGTCGACTTCCGCACCGAGCACGGCGCCGCACGTGCCGTGGCGAACGCGAGCCTGACCGTCCGACGGGGCCAGACCGTGGCGATCGTCGGCGAGTCCGGTTCGGGCAAGACGACCCTGGCCATGGCGGTGCTCGGCCTGCTGGCGAGCAACGGGTCGGTGGCCGACGGCCACATCTGGTTCAAGGACGAGGACCTCGGCAAGGTGTCCGCGCAGCGCATGGCGCAGCTGCGCGGCACGGAGCTGGGTCTCGTGCCGCAGGACCCGATGACCAACCTCGACCCGATCATGCAGATCGGCCGGCAGATCGACGCAGGCCTGATCGACAACGGCCTGCGCACCCGGCGGGACGCTCGGACCCGCACGGTCGAGCTGCTCGACGAGGTCGGCCTGCCCGACGCCCGGCAGCGGGCCGCCCAGTACCCGCACGAGTTCTCCGGCGGCATGCGCCAGCGGGCGCTCATCGCCATGGGCCTGTCGGGTCGCCCTGCGCTGCTGGTGGCGGACGAGCCGACGTCGGCCCTCGACGTGACCGTGCAGCGCGGCATCCTCGACCAGCTCACCGCGCTGACCCAGGACCTGGGTACCGCCGTGCTGCTCATCACGCACGACCTCGGCCTCGCGGCCGAGCGTGCCGACACCGTCGTGGTCATGTACCGCGGTGACATCGTCGAGCAGGGCCCGGCCCGGCAGGTGCTCACGGCCCCGCAGCACGAGTACACCAAGCGCCTCATGGCGGCGGCGCCGTCGCTCGCCTCGCGCCGTATCGAGATCGCGCGGGAGCGCGGCCTCGACGAGGTGCTGGACAGCTCCCTGCTGGCCCACGGCGAGGAGGCGGTCGCCGACGGCTCCGAGGAGCCCGACGTGCTGGTGTCCGTCAAGGAGGCGAGCAAGGTCTTCTCCATCCGTGGTCGCGGCCTCCTGTCCCGGAGCAAGGACTTCACGGCGGTGGACAGCGTGAGCCTCGAGATCCCGCGCGGCTCGACCGTGGCCGTGGTGGGGGAGTCGGGCTCGGGCAAGTCGACGCTGGCGCGGATGATCCTCGACATCGAGAAGCCCACCTCCGGTTCGATCACGTTCGACGGCGCCCTCGTCGGCGCGGGCAACCACCGGGACCAGATCGCCTACCGGCGGCGGGTCCAGCCCGTGTTCCAGGACCCGTACTCGTCGCTCGACCCGCTGTACTCGGTGTACCGGGCGATCGAGGAGCCGCTGCGCGCGCACGACTACGGGGACGCGGCGGCCCGCCGCGCCCGCGTGGAGGAGCTCGCCGACCAGGTGGCGCTCAGCAAGGGCCAGCTGCAGCGGTTCCCCTCCGAGCTGTCCGGTGGTCAGCGGCAGCGGGTGGCGATAGCCCGTGCTCTCGCGCTGTCGCCGGAGCTCGTGGTGTGCGACGAGGCGGTCTCGGCGCTCGACGTCGTGGTGCAGGCGCAGATCCTGCAGCTGCTCGCCGGCCTGCAGGAGGACCTGGGCCTCACCTACCTCTTCATCACGCACGACCTCGCCGTCGTGCGGCAGATCGCCGACCGCGTGCTGGTGATGCAGGAGGGCCGTGTCGTGGAGGAGGGGACCGTCGACTCGGTCTTCGACTCGCCCAGCACCGCGTACACGCGGGCGCTGCTCGACGCGATCCCTGGCAAGGACCTGGAGCTCGCGCTCTGAACCTGCTCCCCCTGCCGGGCAGCGCTCGGCACCCGGTGGTCCCGCCCGGTATCCTGAGGTTCGCACCGCCCTGGCTCACGTTGACCAGGGCGCTGCGACGCCACTAGGATGACTGGCGGTGCCGTGCGCCTTTTGGCGACCATCGGCACCACACGAGCAGAGCACAAGCAGAGCTCAAACAGACCTTGTCCGTACTACGCCATGTCCGCATCGGAGCATCGAACTCAATGACCATCTCCACCCCTGCGAAGTCCGCACCCCAGGTTGCCGTCAATGACATCGGCACCGAGGAGGACTTCCTTGCTGCCATCGACGCCACCATCAAGTACTTCAACGATGGTGACATCGTCGAAGGCACGATCGTCAAGGTGGACCGCGACGAGGTCCTTCTCGACATCGGCTACAAGACCGAGGGTGTCATCCCGTCCCGGGAGCTCTCGATCAAGCACGACGTCGACCCTGGCGAGGTTGTCGCCGTCGGTGACGCCGTCGAGGCCCTGGTCCTCCAGAAGGAGGACAAGGAAGGCCGTCTGATCCTGTCCAAGAAGCGCGCACAGTACGAGCGCGCCTGGGGCACGATCGAGAAGATCAAGGAAGAGGACGGCGTCGTCACCGGCACCGTCATCGAGGTCGTCAAGGGCGGCCTCATCCTCGACATCGGCCTGCGCGGCTTCCTCCCCGCCTCCCTCGTGGAGATGCGTCGGGTCCGCGACCTCCAGCCGTACGTCGGCAAGGAGATCGAGGCCAAGATCATCGAGCTCGACAAGAACCGGAACAACGTCGTGCTCTCGCGCCGTGCCTGGCTCGAGCAGACGCAGTCCGAGGTTCGCTCCACCTTCCTGCAGACGCTGCAGAAGGGCCAGGTGCGCCCGGGTGTCGTCTCCTCGATCGTCAACTTCGGTGCGTTCGTGGACCTCGGCGGCGTCGACGGTCTCGTGCACGTCTCCGAGCTGTCCTGGAAGCACATCGACCACCCGTCCGAGGTCGTCGAGGTCGGCCAGGAGGTCACCGTCGAGGTGCTCGACGTCGACTTCGACCGCGAGCGTGTCTCCCTGTCGCTGAAGGCGACGCAGGAGGACCCGTGGCAGACCTTCGCCCGTACGCACGCCATCGGTCAGGTCGTGCCGGGTAAGGTCACCAAGCTCGTCCCGTTCGGTGCGTTCGTGCGCGTCGAGGACGGCATCGAGGGCCTCGTCCACATCTCGGAGCTGGCCGTGCGCCACGTCGAGCTGCCTGAGCAGGTCGTCACCGTCGGTGCCGAGGTGTTCGTCAAGGTCATCGACATCGACCTGGAGCGCCGCCGGATCTCGCTGTCGCTCAAGCAGGCCAACGAGGGTGTGGACCCGGAGTCCGAGGACTTCGACCCCGCGCTGTACGGCATGGCCGCCGAGTACGACGACGCCGGGAACTACAAGTACCCGGACGGCTTCGACCCGGAGACCAACGAGTGGCTCGAGGGCTTCGAGACCCAGCGCGAGGCGTGGGAGGCGGAGTACGCCAAGGCGCACGAGCGCTGGACCGCGCACCGCAAGCAGGTCGCCGAGGCGATCGCCGCGGACACCGAGGCGCCGGCCGACGCCCCGGCCGCTGCCCCGGCAAGTGGCGGCGGCAACACCACCTACTCCTCGGCTCCGGTCGAGGAGGTCGGCGGCACGCTGGCTTCGGACGAGGCGCTGGCCGCGCTCCGCGAGAAGCTCACGGGCAACTGATCTGAGCCCATCGACGGCCCGTCGCCCCTTCGGGGGGCGGCGGGCCGTCGTCGTTTTCAGGATGCGGTGCACGACGCCGGCCTGCGCCAGTTCTTGTACCGATGACCTGCGAAGACGTCGTCTCGCGTGACTCTTGGGCGTATCACGGACTCGCTGGCCAGGACGGCCGTAGTGCTGTTGGATAACTCCCCATGAGTCGACTCGGACCCGACGAGACGCGGGGCACCGGCCCGGCTGCTCTCCTCGCGCCCGAGCGCGCCGTGATGCCGTTCATGGGCCGCGGGCGGGAGATGGCGGAGCTGCGGTCGTGGGCACGGTCGCGTGACCCGGTGGCGCTGCGGCTGCTGAGCGGGCTCGGCGGGGTCGGCAAGACGCGGCTGGCGCTCGAGCTCGGCCGGAGGCTGCGCCGCACGGGGTGGACGGTGGTCCACGTGCCGGTGGGCCAGGAGGTGGCCGCGCTGTCCCGCGTCGTCGGGGCGCGCCGCGTGCTGCTTGTCCTGGACACCGCCGGGTGCAGGCCCGGCCTCACCGCGATGTTCGACACCATAGGGGCGGCTCCGTGGCGCGGACGCCTGCGGATCCTGTGCATCGCCCGCACCGGCGGGCAGTGGTGGCGGCGTGAGCGGTGGACCAGCTCCCTGTGGGCCGAGCATCCTCCGCCGGTCACCCAGATGGCGCTGGATCCCGCTCCGGACCCCGCCCCGGACGTGGCGTTCGGCTCCGCGCTCGGCCTGGCGGTCGAGCGCCCTGACGACGTGCCCGCGCTGCTGGACGGCGCAGCTGCCCGGTTCGCGAGGAAGCTGGGCAGGCCGGTGCCGCGCATCCGGTTCGAGCCGTCGCCGGGCCTGCGCCTCCGCGCGCTCGACCTGCACGCCACCGCGCTTGCCGCGGTGCTCGACGGTGGGCGCGAACCGGTCGATCCGGCCACCGCTCTGGGCGTCGTGCTCGATCATGAGCGCGACGGTTGGGTGCATTCGGCCACCGCGGCGGGACTCGTTGCGGGGGCCGGCGGTACGGCCGAGGCCGCGCTGGCGGCGGCGACGCTACTGGGGGACAGCTCGGACGACGGCCTGCGTGTCGCGCTACGCTGCGCGGGCGTCGACGCCGACAGGCAGACGCCAGAGGCGGTCGACTGGCTCCGCGCCCACCTGTTCCGGGTCCCACGCCTGGCCGAGCTGTTCGTGGCGCAGGTCCTGGCGGAGTCGGACGAGCTGATCGACGCGTGCACGAGCGACCTGGAGCAGGGGCAGGCGTGCAAGGTGCTGGAGGCGGCCACGCGGATGAGCCTGGACCGGCCCGCCGCGAAGCGGGACGTCACCGGGGAGCTGATCGCGGTCGCCGTGTCCGCCTTGCCGGACCAGCGGCCGGAGGACCTGGCGTGCCTGATGCGGGTGGCGCGTCGGCTGCCGCGCTCGGCGGGCCCGCTCGCCGTACCGGTGCTGGACCGTCTCAGGCACCGCATCGCGGACCTCGCCCGGGCCGGGGACGACGACGCGGTGCGTGCGGAGGCGCTGGCCGACCTCGGCCTCGTGCTGGTCGCGGAGGGCGACCCCGACGCCGCCGTGGCGCTCCTGCGGGAGGCGGTGGGCCTGTGGCGTCGCCTCGCCCGCACCGACGAGGACCGGTACCGGCCGCCGCTGTGCAGCGCCTTGAACAGTCTCGGGACGGGCTACTGGGCGGTCGGCAGGCACGACGACGCGCTCGCCGTCCAGGAGGAGGTCGTCGCGCTGTGCGGCGGGTTCCCTGCAGGCGACGCGCCCTGGGCCGACGCCGAGCACGCACGCGCCCTGCAGAACGCCGGGATGTCGTTGACGGAGCTCGGTCGCACGGGCGAGTCCGAGGCGGCGCAGCGGGCCTCGCTCGACATCTACCGGCGTCTGGCCGAGGGCGACCCCGTCCAGTACGAGCCGCACGTCGCGGCGGTGCTGGGCAACTTCGAGGCCCTGACCGAGAGCGGCCGCCCGGAGGAGGCGCTGCCCGCCAACGCGGAGGCCGTCGCGATCCGGCGCCGGCTGGTCGAGGCCCGCCCCGAGCACCTCGGTGAGCTGGCGTGGTCGCTCGGCCAGCTCGGTACCACCCTGGAGGCCCTTGGGCGCTCTGAGGAGGCGGAGTCGGTGCTCGTCGAGGCGCTGGGCCTCCAGCGGCGGCTCGCGACGGTGAACGAGCAGGGCACGCGTCCGGAGCTGGCCAGCGCGCTGTCGGCGCTCGGCGCCCTGTACTCGACCACGGGTCGTGCGGACGAGTCGCTCCGACTGGAGCGGGAGGCGCTCAAGATCCGGCGGGTGCTGGCCGACGAGCACCCCGACCGGTACCTGCACTACCTCGCCCACTCCCTGTCGAACCTCGGTGTCACCTATGCGCGGCGGGGCCGATACGACGACGCGGTCCTTCTCGAGGAGGAGGCCGTGGCGATCCGCCGGGGGCTCGCATCGCACAACGTGCGGTCGCTGAAGTTCCTCGCCCAGTCGCTGTCCAACCTTGGCGTGCGCTACGCCGACCTCGGCCGGTTCGAGGAGGCCCTGCGCCCTACGCAGGAAGCCGTCGACATGCTGCGGGGCCTCGTGCGCGACCAACCGGAGAAGTACCGCGGCGGGCTCGCTGAGGCGCTCGCCAACCTCGGGGCCACCATGCTCGACCTGGACAGGGCGAACGAGGCGCTGCGGCCCATGCGCGAGGCTGTCGCGATGCGTCGCCAGCTCGTGCTCGAGAACCCGGACAAGCACCGGCCGGAACTGGCGCTCGCCGTCTCCAACCTGGCCAGCGCGCTCAGCGCCGTCGGGAAGAACTCCGAGGCGCTGGGCCTCGCGCGCGAAGCGGTGGACATACGGCGCCGGCTCGCCGCCGACCTGCCCGAGCGGTACCGTTCCGAGCTGGAGCGGTCGCGCGCCGTCCTGGCCCGGATCGAGGCGGCGATCCAAGACCCCGCCGCGGCGCGGTAGCCGGGCGAGCCGTATGAGGCCGGCGACATCGAGCAGACGGCGGTGCCGACCAGGGGCCGCCTGGGCCTGCGGCTCAGGCGCCGCTTTCTGCCGCCTGAGCCTGCGGTTCGCTTCGGGCGGTGCGCCTCGTTCCTCGGCGCTCCGCCGGCGCTCACCTCCGGCTCAGGCGCCGCCTTCTGCCGCCTGAGCCTGCGGTTCGCTTCGGGCGGTGCGCCTCGTTCCTCGGCGCTCCGCCGGCGCTCACCTCCGGCTCAGGCGCCGCCTTCTGCCGCCTGGGCCTGCGGTTCGCTTCGGGCGGTGCGCCTCGTTCCTCGGCGCTCCGCCGGCGCTCACCTCCGGCTCAGGCGGTCCCCGCGAACTGGGTCCGGTACAGGTCGGCGTACAGGCCCCCTGCGGCGATCAGCTCCGCATGCGTGCCGGACTGGGCCACGTGCCCGTCGGCGAGCACCACTATGCGGTCCGCCGCGCGGACCGTGGACAGCCGGTGCGCGATGACCAGCGACGTGCGCCCGGCGAGCGCCTGGTCGAGCGCTGCCTGGACGGCGGCCTCGGACTCCGAGTCGAGGTGCGCGGTCGCCTCGTCGAGCACCACGACGTCGGGCGCCTTCAGCAGCAGGCGGGCGATCGCGAGCCGCTGGCGCTCGCCCCCGGAGAGCCGGTAGCCGCGGTCACCCACCACGGTCTCCAGGCCCTCGGGCAGCCGGTCGACCAGGTCCCAGATGCGCGCCTGGCGGAGCACCCGCTCCAGGTCGGCATCGGTCGCCTCCGGACGCACGAACCGCAGGTTCGCCGCCATCGTGTCGTGGAACAGGTGCGCGTCCTGCGAGACGACGCCGATCGTGGCCCGCAGCGACGCGAAGGTCGCGTCGCGCAGGTCGGTCCCTGCGATGCGCACCGCGCCCGACGTCGGGTCGTACATGCGGCTGACCAGCTGCGACACCGTGGTCTTTCCCGCTCCGGACGGGCCGACGAGCGCCACCATGGAGCCGGCTGGGACCTCGAACGAGACGTCGTGCAGCGTGTCCGTCGTGGGGTCCTTGCGCTGCCCGGCCACCGACTCCAGGGAGGCGAGCGAGACCTCCTCTGCCCGCGGGTACCGGAACGTCACGCCCGCCATCGAGACGGAGGCACCCTGGGTGGCGACTGCCGCCCGCAGGTCGACGGCGTCCGACTTCTCGGCCACCGACGGTTCCAGGTCGAGCACCTCCAGCACCCGCTCGAACGAGACGAGCGCCGTCATCACGTCGACCTGGACGTTCGCCATCGCCGTCAGCGGCCCGTACAGGCGCGTGAGGTAGGTGGCGAGCGCCACGACCGTGCCGACCGTGAGCTCACCGGCGATCGCCTGCAGCCCGCCCACCCCGTACACGCCCGCCACGGCTAGGGACGCGATGGTGGCCAGCCCCACCCGGAACCACGTGCCGAGCAGGGCGGTCCGGACTCCCAGGTCGCGGCGCTCGCGCGCCGGCTCGGCGAACCGCTCCGACTCCGTGGCCGGGTCGCCGAAGATCTTCACCAGGTGCGCGCCGGACACGTTGAACCGCTCGTTCATGACCTGGCCGAGGTCGGCGTCGACCTCCATGCCGCGCCGGGTCAGCGCGGCGAGCCGGCGGCCGAACCAGCGCGCGGGGAACACGAACAGGGGGACCAGCGCGAGCGCCCCGAGCGTGAGCTCCCACGACATGGTGAGCATCGCCGCGAGCGTGAACGCGATGGTCAGGGTGTTGGAGACCACGGTCTGCAGGGTCGAGGTGAAGGCGCGCTGGGCACCGAGCACGTCGCCGTTGAGCCGCTGCACCAGGGCGCCGGTGCGCGCGCGGGAGAAGAAGGCGAGCGGCATGCGTTGCACGTGGTCGAACACGGCGATCCGCAGGTCCAGGATCAGCCCCTCGCCGACCTGGGACGAGACGAGCCGGTCAGCCACCGACAGGCCGGCGGCCAGGATGGCGAGCAGTGCGGCGGCGCCGGCCAGCAGGACCACCAGGCGGGTGTCACCGTCGACGATGCCGTGGTCGATGATGCGCTGGAAAAGCAGCGGCGTCGCGGCTCCCGCAGCGGCCTCCAGGGCCAGGATCAGCACGAACACGATGAGCCGGCCCCGGTAGGGGCGGGCAAAGCCCGCTATGCGCCGCAGCGTGGGCCACCCCAGGCGCTGGTGGGCTACCGAGCCGTCCTGCGTGAACGACCGCATCGCGCGGCCTCCGCCCATACTCCCGCCGCCACCGTGCATGCTCACGTCTGCATGGTCCCACGGGCCGCGGCTCCGGCCGGTGCTCGCGCCGTTCCTCACCCTCCGGCGAGCACAGACAGACTGAACGTAGCGGGTCAGCCGGGGGTGATCTGGACCACGCGGGTGTTACGTGTTCTCCACAGGCCGTGATAGAAACCCACGATCGGGCGTCTACGCAGGTCGCCCCATACTTCGATGGATGATTCGATGAATATCGACGGGTGGAGGGCCATGTCTGACCTGGAACCGCAGCGGAGCGGAGGTCGTGTGGCGCTGGTGGACCTGACCGGCGCGGAAGACATGACCGCGGCGCTGCGGAAGCTGCAGGACCAATGGGGCCCGGTGGCCCCTGTGGACCTGGAGCCGGGCGTGCCGGGCTGGCTCGTGCTGGGGCACGCCGAGGTCATGGAGGTGATGCGTACGGAGAGCGTCTTCGCCAGGAACCCACGTCACTGGAAGGAGCGGCTCCCGCTGGAGTCGACCCTGCATGCCATCCTCTCCCCGGCGGGACGGCGAGCGCTGTACTACGCGGACGGCGCGGACCACCGGCGGCTGCGGCTCCCGGTGGACGAGGCGTTCGCGGGCATCGACGAGGCGCAGACAGCCGCGATGGTGCGGGGCGTGTGCAGCCGGCTGATCGACTCGTTCGCGGCCCAGGGCCAGGCCGACCTGATCGGCGGGTACGCCGCGGCGGTCTCGTTCCTGTCGGTGTCGGGGATGTTCGGGTTCGACGAGCAGCAGGGCGTCGCCCTCCTGCGGTGCGCGCACGGCATCTTCGGGCACGGGGGCGACTCCGTGACGGCGCTGGCCACCATGGACCAGATCGTGCTCGACCACGTCCTCGCGACGCGGGAGAACCCCGGGAACAACCTGACCGCACGCTTCGTCGAGCACCCGAGCTTCGAGGACGACACGGAGATCGTGCACTCGATGGTGGTGGCGATCTGCGCGGCCAACGAGATGCTCGTGACCTGGATCGCCGCCACGCTGCGCCGCATGCTCATCGACCCCCGGTACACCGGGCGCGTCACCGGCGTGCGCCGCGGCCTGGACGACGCGATGGACGAGACGCTGTGGAGCGAGCCCCCCGTCGCCAACCTGCCGGCCCGGTACGCCGTGACCGACTGCACGCTCGGCAAGGCGCGGATCCGGGCAGGGGACGCGATCGTCATGGGCCTGGCCGCTGCGAACAACGACCCCCGGGTGCGCACCAGCGACGACCTGTTCGAGGCGAACAACCGGTCGCACCTGTCGTTCGGGGTCGGACCGCACGCGTGCCCCGCCCGGCGTCCGGGACGGCTGGTGGTGAAGATCGCCGTGGAGAGCCTCATGGAGCGCCTCGACCTGCGCCTCACCGACCCCACCGTGACCTGGGCGCCGTCGCCGTGGTCGCGTTACCCGGCGGTGCTGCCCGTCGCGTTCACGCCCGAGCGGCAGGCGGCGCGCACGCCTGCTCGGATCTGAGGCCGGCGCGCCGCACGGCGGGCCTCGTCCGGCTGTGGACGGCGCCCGGCCTGCGTCTGACAGAGCCGGGTCGAGAAGGCAGGACGGAGCCATATTCGGCTCTTGACTCTGACTCTGACCCGGCACGGTTCCTTCGATGCGTTCACGCGTGTAGCCTCGAGGGGATTCGCATCTGCGAACCCATTTCTCCTTGCCGCCGCTACGAGCCCCAGCCCCATTGACCGAAAGCAGGCCGAATGGATGCTTCGCCTCTTGTCTGGACAATCACGGTCGCAGGGGTTCTCGGCCTCCTCCTGTTCGACTACTTTTTTCATGTACGCAAGGCGCACGTCCCGTCATTGAAGGAAGCGGCGATCTGGTCGTCGCTCTACGTCGGGATCGCCATACTCTTCGGTGTGGGCGTCCTGGTGGCAGCCGGCGTCCATTCCGGGTCGGAGTACTTCGCCGGCTACATCACAGAAAAAGCGCTCTCGGTCGACAACCTCTTCGTTTTTCTGATCATCATGACGAGCTTCCGCGTGCCGCGTGAGGACCAGCAGAAGGTGCTGCTCTTCGGCATCGCTTTCTCTCTTGTCGCCCGCACCGGATTCATCTTCCTCGGCGCAGCACTGATCAATTCCTTCGCGTGGGTGTTCTACTTCTTCGGACTGATCCTTCTGATCACGGCCGGGAACATGCTCAAGCCGGAAAGCTCGGAGTCCAAATCTGGCGACAACGTCATGGTGCGGATTGCGCGCAAGATCTTCCACACCAGCCCGGACTACGACGGGGACAAGCTCTTCACGGTCCACAACGGTAAGCGTGCGCTGACGCCAATGCTCCTGGTCATGGTGGCGATCGGCGGCACCGACCTGCTGTTCGCGCTTGATTCGATTCCCGCCATCTTCGGTTTGACGCAGAACGTGTACATCGTCTTCACCGCGACCGCGTTCTCGCTCCTGGGTCTCCGGCAGCTGTACTTTCTGCTCGACGGTTTGCTTGACCGCCTGATCTACCTCTCGTACGGGCTCGCAACGATACTCGCCTTCATCGGTGTGAAGCTGGTACTCCACGCGCTCCACGAGAACAATGTGCCGATCATCAATCACGGAGAACCGGTGCCGGTCTTCGAGATCAGCACGGGCCTCTCGCTCACGGTCATCGTCGGGGTCCTCGTGGTCACGGTGCTCGCTTCGCTGCTGAGTCCGGCAGGTCGGGCGCAAACGGCTATTGCCAACGCTCGACGCCACGCGACCGATTACCTGGACCTCGGCTACACCGCGGACCACACCGAGCGCGTCCGGGTGTACGACGCGCTGCGTCACGAGGAGGAGATAATCCGCAGTCTTGGTGGGAAGTATCGCAAGATGGTCCATGAAGAGCCCGAGCTCATGGAGCTCCTGCTGAGTGCTCACGCCGAGCACGAGGAGTCGGTGCAGCGGGCTGCGCGTGAAGACGCCGGCCGGCAGGCCGGCGAATAGACGACAGACAGGTGTCCGATGCGCGGGCGCCGGCTGTTGTCGGACGTGCGATCGCGGCACCGTGATCGGGTTTGGGTACGCTGATCAGGAGGTAACCTTGACGCGCTGCAGCCGCAGTATTTCAACCACCCGGGCTCTGAGGACCACATGTTCCGCATCGGACTGACCGGCGGGATCGCGGCCGGCAAGTCGGTCGCGACAGCACGCCTGGCCGAGCTCGGCGCTGTCGTCGTCGACCACGACCTGCTGGCCCGCGAGGCGGTGGCGCCCGGGTCCGTGGGTCTCGCGGAGGTCGTCGAGGCGTTCGGGGACGTCGTCCTGACGCCGGACGGCAGCCTCGACCGGCCGGGGCTCGGTGCCCTGGTCTTCGCGGACGCCGCAGCACGGAGCCGCCTGAACGACATCGTGCATCCAGAGGTCCGCCGGCTGTCGGCGGAACGGGAGGCCAGGGCTGCGGCAGAGGACCCGGCCGCCGTCGTCGTGCACGACATCCCCCTGCTCGTCGAGACCGGGCAGGCCGGCCACTTCCACCTGGTCGTGGTGGTGCACACACCCGCGGAGCAGCGGGTGCGGCGCCTCGTCGAGGGGCGCGGGCTGAGCGAGGACGCCGCGCGGTCCCGGCTCGCGTCGCAGGCCGGCGACGACGAGCGGCTCGCCGCCGCCGACTTCACCCTGGACGGTTCGGGGAGCGAGGACGACCTGCGCGCCCAGGTGGATACCCTGTGGCAGCGCGTGGCCGCGGAGGTCGCGCAAGAGGCGGAGGCAGACTCCGCGTGATCCGGCCGGCGTGATCCGTGCGGTCCGGGTGAGGAGCGTGCGAGATGAAGGTCTTGGTCACGGGGTTCGAGCCCTTCGGCGGCGACACCGTCAACGCGTCGGCTGAGGCGGTCGAGGCCCTCGCCGCGCGGTGGGCAGGGCCGGAGGAGCTGGTCACCGCAGTGCTCCCCGTCGTGTTCGACCGGGTCCGCTCGGCGGACGGCCCCCTGCTTCGGCTGCTGCACGAGCACCGGCCCGACGTGGTCCTCGCCGTCGGCCTGGCCGACGGCGTCACCCAGGTGCGGGTCGAGCGGGTCGCGATCAACCTCATGGACGCCCGGATCCCCGACAACGGGGGAGCCCAGCCGGTCGACGCCCCCGTGGCCGACGGCGGCCCCGCCGCCCGGTTCGCGACCCTCCCGGTCAAGGCGGCCGCCGCCGCAGTGCGTGCGGCCGGAATCCCCGCGGGCGTCACCTACAGTGCAGGGACGTACGTCTGCAACGCCAGCTTCTACGCCCTGCAGCACGCGCTGGCGGAGCGGCCGGACGTGCTGTCGGGCTTCGTCCACGTGCCGCGCACCACGGAGGAGGTCGGGGGAGAGGCAGCGGCCTCCGCGCTGTCCGACGGCGGAGAGCCGCACCTCCCGCTCGGCGCCCTCGCCCACGCCCTGGAGATCGTCGTGCGCACGGCGCTCGCGGCGGCCCGGGGCGAGCTGGCGGAGCCGGCCGAAGCGGTCGGCACGCTGCACTGACGGGCCGGCGGGCGCGCCCTCGGCGCCGCCCGCACCGCACGGGCGGTGCGGGCGCTCGTGGGGAGTGTCAGTGGTCGGTCGTACCGTAGTCACATGCGACCCGTGACCGATCTGCAGCGCACGGTGGCCCCCTTCGAGGTCATCTCCGAATACCAGCCGGCAGGTGACCAGCCGACGGCGATCGCCGAGCTGACCGAACGCGTCCAGGCGGGCGAGAAGGACGTGGTGCTCCTCGGCGCCACCGGCACCGGTAAGTCGGCGACGACGGCCTGGCTCGTCGAGAAGCTGCAGCGACCGACCCTCGTCATGGCCCCGAACAAGACGCTGGCCGCGCAGCTCGCGACGGAGTTCCGTGAGCTGCTGCCGAACAACGCGGTCGAGTACTTCGTGTCGTACTACGACTACTACCAGCCCGAGGCGTACATCGCGCAGTCGGACACCTACATCGAGAAGGACTCCTCGATCAACGACGAGGTGGAGCGGCTGCGGCACTCGGCCACGTCGTCGCTGCTCACCCGGCGCGACGTGATCGTGGTGGCCTCGGTCTCGTGCATCTACGGCCTCGGCACGCCGCAGGAGTACGTGGACCGCATGGTCCGCCTCGACGTGGGCGACGTCGTGGACCGCGACCAGCTGCTGCGCCAGTTCGTGACCATGCAGTACACGCGCAACGACATGTCGTTCACGCGCGGCACGTTCCGGGTCCGCGGCGACACCGTCGAGATCATCCCGGTGTACGAGGAGCTCGCGATCCGGATCGAGATGTTCGGCGACGAGATCGAGTCCATCCAGACGCTGCACCCGCTCACCGGTGACGTGGTGCGCAACGAGAAGTCGATCTACGTGTTCCCTGCCACGCACTACGTGGCGGGTCCCGAGCGCATGGAGCGCGCCATCGGGGGTATCGAGAAGGAGCTGGAGGAGCGGCTGGCCGAGCTGGAGAAGCAGGGCAAGCTCCTGGAGGCCCAGCGGCTGCGCATGCGCACCACCTACGACATCGAGATGATGCGCTCGATCGGCACGTGCAGCGGTATCGAGAACTACTCGATGCACATCGACGGCCGCGAGCCAGGCACCGCGCCCAACACGCTGCTCGACTACTTCCCCGAGGACTTCGTGCTCGTCATCGACGAGTCCCACCAGACGGTCCCTCAGATCGGCGCCATGTACGAGGGGGACGCGTCCCGCAAGCGCGCGCTCGTCGACCACGGGTTCCGGCTGCCGAGCGCCATGGACAACCGCCCGCTGAAGTGGGAGGAGTTCACCGAGCGCATCGGGCAGACGGTGTACCTGTCGGCCACTCCCGGCGACTACGAGCGCTCGCTGTCCGACGGCGTCGTCGAGCAGGTGATCCGCCCGACCGGACTGATCGACCCCGAGATCGTCGTGAAGCCGACCACCGGGCAGATCGACGACCTGCTCGGCGAGATCCGCGACCGGGTGGACCGGAACGAGCGTGTGCTCGTGACCACGCTGACCAAGAAGATGGCCGAGGACCTCACCGACTACTTCCTGGAGCGGAACGTGCGGGTGCGCTACCTGCACTCCGACGTGGACACGCTGCGCCGCGTCGAGCTGCTGCGCGAGCTGCGGCTCGGCGAGTACGACGTGCTGGTGGGCATCAACCTGCTGCGCGAGGGCCTTGACCTGCCCGAGGTGTCACTCGTGGCGATCCTCGACGCCGACAAGGAGGGCTTCCTGCGCTCCGGGCGCTCCCTCATCCAGACCATCGGCCGTGCGGCCCGTAACGTGTCGGGCCAGGTCCACATGTACGCGGACAAGATCACACCGGCGATGCGCATGGCGATCGACGAGACCACCCGGCGTCGTGAGAAGCAGGTGGCCTACAACACCGAGCGTGGCCTGGACCCGCAGCCGCTGCGCAAGAAGATCGCCGACGTCACGGACATGCTCGCCCGTGAGGACCTGGACACCCAGGAGCTTCTGGCCGGCGGGTACCGGAACAACCGCAAGGCGAAGGGTGAGGGCAGGGCGGGTGCCAGGGTCCCCGGTTCGCCGAAGGAAGGCGCGACGGCGGGCAACCGGCTGGCGGGCGCGGCGGCCAGCGAGCTGGCGGAGCTGATCCAGGAGCTCACCGACCAGATGCACGCGGCGGCCGCCGAGCTGCAGTTCGAGGTGGCGGCCAGGCTGCGCGACGAGATCTCGGGGCTCAAGAAGGAGCTCCGGCAGATGCAGGCGGCGACGGCGTAGTTCTGTCCCGTCGTGGTGAGCGCAAGTACGAACGAGGAGCTGGACCATGGCCAAGACGTTTCAGGTGACCTTCGACGCGGCAGACCCGCGTGCCCTCGGCGAGTTCTGGTGCGCGGTGCTTGGCTACGTGCGCGACGCGCCACCCGAGGGCTTCACCACGTGGGAGGAGGCGCTGACAGCCTGGGGCCTGCCCGAGGAACGGTGGAACGACAAGAACGCCGTGAGCGACCCGGACGGCGTGGGCCCGCGCATCTTCATCCAGAAGGTGCCCGAGCCCAAGACCGCCAAGAACCGGGTGCACCTCGACGTCAACGTGGGCGAGGGCCTGCGGGGCGAGGAGCGCGCCGCGAGGGTCCGGGCCGAGGCGGAACGGGTGTCGAGCCTCGGTGCGACCGTCGTCAACGAGGGCAGCGAGCTGGGCGACTTCTGGATCGTGCTGCGCGACCCCGAGGGGAACGAGTTCTGCCTGCAGTGAGGGCCGTCCCTACCGGGCGACGAGCGTCTCGGCGGGCTTCGCAGCGAACAAGAATCGCCGGAGAAATATGGTGGCGCCAGCACAGACCATCCGCCGTCGTCACGTAGACTTTCGCCTGGTCGGAGGGGAGTAGTCCTTTCGTCATGGGGCCGTCATCACGGTCGGCGTCGGTGCCGGTCCGGTCACATGGGTCCACCTCCGCATAGCTGGGGGATGGGCGGGCGAGACTTCCGGTACCAAGCGCCGTGTACCGGAGGTTTATATGGACGTGCCCTTTTGGGTCTGGGCTGCCACGATCCTCGCGATCGTTGCGATGCTGGTGGTCGACTATCTCGGCCATGTGCGGACACCGCACGCGCCGACATTGCGAGAGTCGGCACGCTGGTCGGTGGCATATGTTGTGATCGCGTTGCTTTTTGGCTGCCTTGTATGGGCTGTGTGGGGGCCGGTCTACGGCGGTGAGTACTTCGCGGGGTACATCACCGAGAAGAGCCTCTCGGTCGACAACCTGTTCGTGTTCGTGCTCATCATGGCGAGCTTCCGGGTGCCGAGGGAGTTCCAGCAGAAGGTCCTGCTGGTGGGCATCACCGTCGCGCTGGTGCTGCGCACCGTCTTCATCCTGGTCGGCGCCGCGCTCATCGAGAACTTCAGCTGGGTGTTCTACCTCTTCGGCCTGTTCCTGGTCTGGACGGCGATCAGCCAGATCCGGGCGGGTACCTCGCACGACGAGGAGTTCCGCGAGAATGCGGTGCTGCGGCTGACACGGCGATTCCTGCCCACGTCGAGCTCGTACGCGGGCGACAGGCTCACGACCCGTGTCGACGGCAAGCTGCACATCACGCCGATGCTCATCGTGATGCTCGCCATCGGTAGCGCCGACATTCTCTTCGCGGTGGACTCGATCCCGGCGATCTTCGGCCTCACGCAGGAGACCTACCTGGTCTTCACCGCCAACGCCTTCTCCTTGCTGGGCCTGCGGCAGCTCTTCTTCCTGATCGACGGTCTCCTGGATCGCCTCGTGTACCTCAACTACGGACTTGGGGTCATCCTGGCTTTCATCGGCGCGAAGCTCGTGATTCACGCGCTGCACACCAACGAGGTGCCGTTCATCAATGGTGGTGAGCACATCACCGCCGTCCCGGAGATCAGCACGCCGGTGTCGCTCGGCGTCATCCTGGTCACTCTGACGGTCACCACCGTGGCGAGCCTCCTGCGCGACCGCGCCGTGAACCGTGCCAAAGACAAGGTGGACCAGCTCGGCTGATCAGTTCGGCTGATCAGTTCGGCTGATCAGTTCGGCTGGTGGCGTGGTCGGGTCTGCCTCGCTCGCCACGGCTGTCGAACCCGCACCCGGACCCGGTCGGCAGTCTGCCGGCCGGGTCCGTCGTAGGGGCCCCGGTCGGCGAGGTTCGCCGTCGGAGCGAGGGGATCCGCGTCAGACCGTGCTGTAGTCCAGCTGGATCGAGAAGACGTTCCGGTCCCCGGACCGGAGCGTCCCGGTGAACGCGTGGTCGTGCACCTCCGGCTCTGCGGGTGCCGAGGGCTCGACGTCCACGGTGCAGGTCTGGCCTGCCGCTGCAAGATGGTCGGCCTGCAGCCGGTAGACACCCGCCTGCCATCGGGCGCCGGGTCCCGCCGCGGCGCTCAGGACGTGGTCGAAGAGCGCGAACGTGGCGTAGCCGGCTACGGACACGGGGAGCGCCGGGTACCCGTCGAAGTGCCCCCGGCACATCGAGGACTCCACGGCCAGCTTGGCCGTGGCGCTCCGGGCGTCAGCAGCGACGTCGACGAGCGGAGCCGCCGCGCTGTACGGGTTGGCCGGCTCGGTGGCGTCCGGCTCCGCAGCAGTCCCCAGCAGACGTCGGAAGACGGGTACCGACAGGACGAGGTACTCGAGGTCGAGCCGCGCCACGAGGTTCCCGTCTGCGTCGTGCAGCTCCGTCTCCGCGACCGCGCGGTTGCGGCCCTTCATGCGGGCGGTCGCGGTCCCGTGGAGCGTGGTCAACGACCCGACGGGTGGGTACATCCGCCCCACGCCACGATGGGCGAGGTAGTAGTGCTGGCCGGTGCGCGGGTTGATCGTGGCGGCGGCGCAGAGGCCGAGGATGGCCAGGTGCCGCCCTGCCTCCGCCACGTTGATCAGGGTTGCCTGACGCCCGGTCGGCGTCTGGACCGGAACTGTGGCGCTGGCCAGCCCCGGAGCGGAGCTGGCCAGGTCATCGAGCGCGTAGTAGGGCGGCTTCACGCAGATGTGCGGGCCGATTTCCTCGTAGGCCACCGTGGTGCTGTCGACAGAGGTCATGCATTGCCTCCCCGAACGTAGTCAGCCGTGTTCGAACTGGCATCATGGGCACCACGGAGCATGCCACGCCATGCCCTGAACGTGACTATTGCGTAAAATAATCGGCATGGCCTGGTATGGGGTGAATTTTGCCGACGTCTACTCCGCCAGACCGCCGATGACGACGTCCCACTGGCGCACACCGCGCTCGGCGATGACCCCGCGGACGGTGAACGGGTCGGCATCCAGGATCGCCAGCGCGGCGTCCGCCGACTCCGCCTCGACGATGACCAGGGCTCCGGTCCCGCCGTCGACCGGTCCAGAGGCGCGGACGACGCCCTCCGCGTTGAGCCCGAGCAGGAACTCACGGTGGCTGGGGCGGACCTCGTCGCGGGTCGCCACGTCGTCGGTATAGGTGTAGCTCACGGCATAGATGCTCATGCGCGCCAGCCTGCCACGACCGGTTAAATCTTGATGAAGTTGTTCGTCACAGGCCGCGCGCACCTGCACACTCGGACCATGGATGCACGTGAGAACCACTACGACCTCGTCGTGATCGGCTCCGGCCCCGGTGGTCAGAAAGCCGCGATCGGCGCCGCCAAACTAGGCAAGCGGGTTGCGGTGGTCGAACGGCGCGACAACGTCGGCGGGGTGAGCCTCCACACCGGCACCATCCCGTCGAAGACCTTGCGCGAGGCTGCCCTCTACCTGACCGGGCTGCAGATGCGCGACGTGTACGGCTCCAGCTACCGGCTCAAGGAGCGCATCACCGTCCAGGACCTGCTCGCCCGCCTGCAGCACGTCATCGGCCGGGAGATAGAGGTGGTGCGCAACCAGCTGGCCCGCAACCAGGTCGAGACGGTGGTGGGCAGCGCACGGTTCGCCGGGCCGCACGACATCGACGTGACGGACGCGGAGGGCGACGTCGTCCGGCGGCTCAGCGCCGACAAGGTCGTGATCGGGGTCGGTACCCGGCCGGCGCGGCCCGCGAACATCGCGTTCGACGGCGTCCGCGTGGTCGACTCCGACGGCATCCTCGACATGAGCGAGGTGCCGAGGACCATGGTGGTGGTCGGCGCGGGCGTGATCGGCATCGAGTACGCGTCCGTGTTCGCAGCGCTCGGCACGCGGGTCACCGTCGTCGAGGCGCGCGAGAAGATCCTCGACTTCTGCGACTCCGAGGTGGTCGAGGCGCTCAAGTTCCAGCTCCGCGACCTGTCGGTCACGTTCCGGCTGGGCGAGACCGTCGAGTCCGTGACAGCAGGCAGCGACGGGACGGTCACCGCGCTGGCCTCCGGCAAGCGGATCCCCGCGGACTGCGTGCTCTACTCCGCCGGGAGGCAGGGCTCCACCGACGGGCTCGAGCTCGCCGCCGCCGGCCTCGAGGCGGACAAGCGCGGGCGGCTCCAGGTCGACAAGCAGTTCCGCACCGCGGTCGAGCACATCTACGCCGTCGGCGACGTGATCGGCTTCCCGGCGCTCGCGGCGACCTCGCAGGAGCAGGGGCGGCTCGCGGCCTACCACGCGTTCGGCGAGCCGGTCTCCTCCGTGCTGGAGCTGCAGCCGATCGGGATCTACACGATCCCCGAGATCTCGTACTGCGGGGACACCGAGGACCAGCTCACCACGGCGGGCGTGCCGTACGAGGTCGGGATCGCGCGCTACCGCGAGCTGGCGCGCGGGCAGATCGTCGGCGACTCCTACGGGATGCTCAAGCTGCTCGTCTCGACCGAGGACCGCAAGGTGCTGGGCGTCCACGTGTTCGGGACGGGGGCCACCGAGATCATCCACATCGGGCAGGCGATCATGACGACCGGCGGCACCGTCGACCACCTTGTCGACACGGTGTTCAACTACCCGACGCTCTCCGAGGCCTACAAGGTCGCGGCGCTGGACGCGACCAACAAGATGCGCGACGTGGCGCGGTTCGGGATCTGACGACGACGAGGGCCGCCGCCGACCGGCGACGACGACGGCGTCCGACCACCGAGCGGTGGGCGGGCGCCGTCCTGCGTCGTCGCGACGCGTGAGCCAGGCTTACTTGTCCCCGGCCACCGAAGACACCTCGGCGTCGGCGAGCGTCACGAGAGCCTGTGCGTGGAGCGCGTGCTGCCACTTGCCCAGGTCCTCGATCGTCTTGATCCTGAGCTCGGCGAGCATCTCGTCGTGCTTCGGCGTGAGGCCGAGCAGCGCCGACGGCGGAGCCGCAAGGATCGCGGCGATGCTCTGGTCGTTGTAGGCCTTGTCGACGAGCTTGTTGAGGTTCAGGCTCACGTGCCTGCCTTTCGTCCGTGCGGTCGTGGAGCGGCTGGGCTTTCACCCGGCCGAGGGAAGGATGTCGGTATCTAGGGCGATATGCAACCTTTGCCCAGATTGTCGGATCGGACGAGGGTGTCTGGTCCGGCGCAGGGGCCTCGTCCCAGCGTTCACCTGGGTCGGGGCGGCCGGGCGGCGCCGGTCGCGTGCCTCCGCTTTGTTACCAGGGTGAATCAGTTCACCGGTTCCTCTTGCAGTCTTGGACGTTCGTCCGGTTGACTTGCTCATCGTGGTGGTCTCGGAGGTGTCGACCCGGCTGGCCGCCGCGGTCCGGGCCGCCCGCACAGCGGTACGCCGCGGCCCGCTCGCGGCTGCTCCGGACGGTCCGCTCCAGGACGGCGTCCGGTGGCCGACCGCGCTGCTCGACCCCGCACGGGCCGTCGTCCCGTTCCTCGGCCGCGAGCAGGAGATCGACGAGCTCCGCACCTGGGCCGAGAGCGCCGCTCCGATCAGGCTGCGGCTCGTCGTCGCACCCGCGGGATTCGGCAAGACCCGCCTCGCGCACGAGTTCGGCGACCGGATGGGCCGGTCCGGCTGGACCGTCGTCCCGGTGCCGCGCGGCCGCGAGGCCGCGACCGTCCGCGCGCGGCCGGAGGGTGATGTGCTCTTCGTCGTCGACAACGCGGCGACCAGGCTCGGCCTCGGCGCGATGCTCGACGCCGTCGGACGCCCGGCCGATGGCCGCACCCGCGTCCTGCTGCTCGCCCGCGTCGCGGGGGAGTGGCTGCGCCGGCTGCGCTGGGGCTCGACCCTGTGGACGCAGCTCGACCGCGGCGACGCGACGCAGACCGCCCTCGACCTGCCGCTCGCGGCCGGCCTGCCGGACGGCGTCGTGCTGGACGCAGCGGTCGCCGCGTTCGCGGAGCGCCTCGGTGTCGAGAGTCCGGGAGCGGCCGCCGTGCGCGCGCCGGAGCCGGCAGGGGCCGCCCGCGTGGTCGACCTCCACGCGGCTGCCGCGCTCGCCGCGCTCGACGCAGCGGGGACGTCGGTCCCGGCGAACGAGCCGAACCCGGTGCGCGGGCTGCTCGAGGTCGCGGCGAGCTCCTGGGCCTGGTCGGCGCGGGAGGCTGGGCTGGACCTGACCATCGACGAGGTCCAGGACGTCGTCGCGGCGGCATGCCTGCTCGGTGCGGACGACGCCGCGAGCGCGCGCGACGTGCTGCGCCGGGTCGTCCCTGGGCTGCCCGGACGCACGGGGGCACGCTGGCTGCTCGGGCTGCAGGGTTCCGTGGTGGGGCTCGGGACGAGCGCGGCAGGGCACGACCGCGTCGGCGACCTGCTCGTCGTGGACCGGCTCGGCCGCTCTGTCGCCCTGGTCGGCTCGTGCACGTGGGGCCTGTCCCGGAAGACGGCGCTGCGGGTGGTGCGTGTCGCCCGCCGGCTGGAGGTCGAGCTGGGGGAGCAGCCGGGGGCGGCCGCCCTGGCGGGCGAGCTTCTCCGGCGCGCCGCCGACTCCTGCGGCGACGACCCCCGCGCGCTGCGGACGATGTTCCTGCTCAAGCCCCGCAGTCTCCTGGGCGGTACGGCTGACGACGTCGACAGGGGCAAGCAGGCCGTAGCGGTGGCGCGTGACCCGGTGGGCCGGGCAGAGGCGCTCGTCGACCTCGGGACCGCGCTGAAGGAGTCGGGCCGGCTGGCGGAGGCGCTCGACACCCTTGACGACGCCGTCGACGCGTGGCGCCGCCTCGCGGCCGGGGACCTCGACCGGTATCGCACGGGGCTGATCGGCGCGATCCACACGCTCAGCACCGCGCACTGGGGGGCTGGCCTGACCCAGGAGGCACTGACGCTGCAGCTCGAGTCGCTCGAGCTGTGCCGGGCGGCTCCGGAGCGCGACGTGAGCTGGGTGGAGCCCGAGCTGGCCCGCACCCTGATCAGCCTGACCGTCAGCCTGGTCGAGACCGGCCATCCCCAGGAGCACGAGGCGCGGAACGCCGAGGTCATCCCGATCCTGCGGACCCTCGTGGCCCGCGACCCGCGACAGTGGGGCGTCTCCCTCGCGCAGACGCTGTCCAACCGGGCGGTGGCGCTGACCGAGGTCCGTCCGGAGGAGGCCCTTCCCTGTGCGGAGGAGGCGGTGGAGCTCACCCGCGCCCTCGTGCTGCAGGCCGCCCAGCGGCACCGGCCACAGCTCGGGTTCGCGCTGACGAACCTCGGTAACGCGTATGCGGCGGTGGGTCGCGACAGGGAGGCGATCGGGCCTCTCGACGAGGCCGTCACCCTCCGGCGCGAGCTCTCCCGCGAGAACCCCGTCGCGCACACCTGGACGCTCGCCTACACCCTCGCGTCGCTCGGTGCCGTGCGGTCCCGCCTCGGCGATCTGGGCGAGGCGATAGCCATCGAGCGGGAGGCGGTGCTGCTCCGCCGCCGGCTCGTCCGCGAGAACCCGACCCGTTACCGCCGGATGCTGGCGGCCTCGCTCTCGAACCTCGCGGTCACGCACTCCCGGTCCGGCGAGCCGGAGGAGGCGCTGCCCCTCGAGCAGGAGGCGGTGGCGATCCGGCGTGGCCTTGCGGAGGAGGGGCAGCCCGGCGAGGAGTACCTCGCGCGCTCGCTGTCCAACCTGGGGGTGCTGTTCTCGGAGCTCGGCCGGGCCGCCGACGCCGTCGCGCCCACCCGGGAGGCGGTCGCCCAGCTGCGGCTGCTTGCCGTGAGCGACCCCGACCGCTTCGAGCCGGATCTCGCCGACGCGCTGCTGAACCTCGGGGCCGCCCTCATCGACGCAGGGCGTTCGGAGGAGGGCATCGAGCCGACGGCGGAGGCCGTGCGCGTGCGCAGGGACCTGGCGCGCCGGAGCCCTGATCTTCACCTGCCGGGGCTGGCGGCCGCGCTGTCGAACATGGTCTCCGTCCACCTCGACCTGGAGACGTTCGACACGGCGGCGGAGTACGCGCAGGAGGTCGTGGACGTACGGCGACGCCTCGTCGACGGGTCGTACGCGCACGAGCAGGACCTCCTGCGCGCCCTCGACCTGCAGGCCCGTGTGCGGCGGGCCGGCGTGGCCGGTGGCCGCGCCGTGCGCTGACCTCCGCTGGGGTGTGACGAGTCTGCCAAGCTCGTTCATAGAACAGGCGTGCGAATGTCAGTGAGGCGCCCTAGGATGCCTGTGTGAGCAATCGTCTCGTCGTCTCGGGAGCCCGAGAGCACAACCTCAAGAACGTCTCTCTGGACCTGCCCAGGGATCGGCTCATCGTCTTCACGGGGCTGTCGGGCTCCGGTAAGTCGTCGCTCGCGTTCGACACGATCTTCGCCGAGGGCCAGCGCCGGTACGTCGAGTCCCTGTCCGCGTACGCGCGCCAGTTCCTGGGCCAGATGGACAAGCCGGACGTCGACTTCATCGAGGGTCTGTCGCCGGCCGTGTCGATCGACCAGAAGTCGACCAACCGCAACCCACGCTCCACGGTGGGCACCATCACCGAGGTCTACGACTACCTGCGCCTGCTCTTCGCACGCGCGGGCACCCAGTACTGCCCGGTGTGCGGCGAGAAGGTGCAGTCGCAGACGCCGCAGCAGATCGTCGACCAGATCCTCGAGCTGCCGGAGAGCACGCGGTACCAGGTGCTGGCCCCCGTGGTGCGCGGCCGCAAGGGCGAGTACGCGGACCTGTTCAAGGAGCTGCAGGCCAAGGGCTTCTCGCGTGCCCGCGTCGACGGCGAGGTCGTGCAGCTCACCGACCCGCCCGCGCTGGAGAAGAAGCTCAAGCACGACATCGAGGTGGTCGTGGACCGGCTCGTGTCCCGCGAGGGCGTGCAGCGTCGGCTCACCGACTCCGTCGAGACCGCGCTCACCCTGGCGAACGGCCTGGTGATGGTCGAGCTGGTCGACGCGGACATCGACGACCTCGGCCGTACCCGCAAGTTCTCCGAGAAGCGGGCCTGCCCCAACGAGCACCCCCTCGCGCTCGACGAGATCGAGCCGCGGACCTTCTCGTTCAACGCGCCCTACGGCGCGTGCCCGGAGTGCACGGGCATCGGCTTCCGGCTGGAGGTCGACCCGGACCTCATCGTGCCGGACGACGAGCAGACGCTGCGCGGTGGCGCGGTCGCCCCGTGGTCGCAGACGTCGTCGGAGTACTTCGAGCGCGTGCTCACCGCGCTCGCCGACGAGATGAAGTTCTCCATGGACGTGCCGTGGCGGGCCCTGCCGGAGCGCGCCAAGGAAGCGATCCTGCACGGGCGCGACCACAAGGTGCACGTCAAGTACAAGAACCGGTGGGGTCGCGAGCGGCAGTACTCGACCGGGTTCGAGGGCGCCGTGACGTTCCTCGAGCGTCGGCACCGCGAGACGGACTCCGACTGGTCCAAGGAGAAGTACGAGGCCTACATGCGTGAGGTCCCGTGCCCCACGTGCGGCGGCGCACGGCTCAAGCCCGAGGTGCTCGCGGTCAAGGTGGGCGGGCTGTCCATCGCCGACGTGAGCCGGCTCCCGGTGGGCGAGGCCGCCGAGTTCCTCAAGGGGATCGAGCTCGGGGTCCGCGAGGCCCAGATCGCCACCGAGGTGCTCAAGGAGATCCATGCGCGCCTCGGCTTCCTGCTCGACGTCGGGCTGCACTACCTGACGCTGGAGCGTCCGGCGGGCACGCTCTCCGGCGGGGAGGCGCAGCGCATCCGGCTCGCCACCCAGATCGGCTCAGGGCTGGTCGGCGTGCTGTACGTGCTGGACGAGCCGTCGATCGGCCTGCACCAGCGGGACAACCGCCGCCTCATCGACACGCTCACCCGGCTGCGCGACCTCGGCAACACGCTGATCGTCGTCGAGCACGACGAGGACACGATCCGCGCGGCGGACTGGATCGTCGACATCGGTCCTGGTGCGGGCGAGCACGGCGGCGACGTCATCCACTCCGGTGACTATGCGGGCCTGCTGGAGAAGAAGGAATCCCTCACGGGCGCGTACCTGGCCGGGCGGCGCTCGATCCCGGTCCCGGCCGTGCGACGCCCGGTCGATCACGACCGGCAGGTCACGGTGGTGGGAGCGCGGGAGAACAACCTGCGTGACGTCGACGTGTCGTTCCCGCTCGGCGTGCTGACCGTCGTGTCGGGTGTGTCCGGCTCCGGCAAGTCCACGCTCGTGAACTCGATCCTCTACACGGTCATGGCGAACCAGCTCAACGGCGCCCGCCGGGTGGCCGGGCGGCACCGCCGTGTGACGGGCCTTGACGAGCTCGACAAGGTGGTCCACGTGGACCAGGGCCCGATCGGCCGCACACCGCGCTCGAACCCCGCCACGTACACCGGCGTCTGGGACCGCATCCGTAAGATCTTCGCGGAGACCGAGGAGGCCAAGGTCCGGGGCTACGGGCCCGGCCGGTTCTCGTTCAACGTCAAGGGCGGGCGCTGCGAGGCGTGCGCAGGCGACGGGACCATCAAGATCGAGATGAACTTCCTGCCGGACGTCTACGTGCCGTGCGAGGTCTGCCACGGGGCGCGGTACAACCGCGAGACGCTCGAGGTGCACTTCAAGGGCAAGACGGTTGCCGACGTGCTCGACATGCCGATCGAGGAGGCCGCGGAGTTCTTCAAGGCCTTCCCCGCGATCTCGCGGCACCTGTCCACGCTGGTCGACGTCGGTCTCGGGTACGTGCGACTCGGGCAGCCCGCGCCCACGCTCTCCGGTGGCGAGGCGCAGCGCGTCAAGCTGGCGGCGGAGCTGCAGAAGCGTTCGTCGGGACGCTCGGCCTACGTGCTGGACGAGCCGACCACCGGCCTGCATTTCGAGGACGTCAGGCGCCTGCTGGGCGTGCTGCAGTCGCTGGCCGACAAGGGCAACACCGTGATCGTGATCGAGCACAACCTCGACGTGATCAAGAACGCCGACTGGGTGATCGACATGGGCCCGGAGGGCGGGAGCGGCGGCGGTAACGTCGTGGCGCAGGGTACGCCGGAGGCGGTGGCGACCGTCCCGGAGAGCCACACCGGCACGTATCTCGCGGAGATCCTCGACGGGCACGCGCGGGCGGGCGAGGTGCCCGTGCTCTCGCCGGCGAACGGATCGCCGAAGCGTAAGCCGGCGGCCAAGCGGACCGCGAAGGCCAAGGCGGGCGCAACGGCCTGAGGCGCGTCGTGTGCGCGAGCCGGCCGGCGTGCGGGCCGATCGGTGGGCCGGACGCCCACCGATCGGCTGACGGGTCTCCACCGATCGGTGGGCCAGGCGGCTGATCCACTGGGCCTCGTCCAGGACGACGCTGGGGTGCATGAGTACACCGGCCGCGCCCCGCCTGGCGTATGTGGACAACCTCCGTCTCTGGCTGACCGTCCTCGTGGTGCTGCACCACGCGGCCGTCGTCTACAGCCCGCTACCCGTATGGCCGTATCACGAGCCGGACAACGGTCCGACCTCGAGCCTGCTCCTCCTGTTCCTCGTCCTGAACCAGCTGTGGTTCATGAGCGCGTTCTTCGCGATCTCGGGCCTGTTCGCACCCGGTTCGATCGACCGCAAGGGCCCACGCGCGTTCGCCCTGGACCGGCTGCGCCGTCTGGGGATCCCGTTGCTGGTCTTCCTGGTCGTGCTGAACCCGCTGATGAACCTGCACGACTACCCGCCGGCCGGCGCCGGGACGTCACCGCTGCGATGGTGGATGGACACGGCGACCCCGCAGTACATGTGGTTCGTCGAGACCCTCCTGGTCATGTCTCTGGTCCACGCCGGGTGGCGGTACCTGCGTCGTGGCCGGCCCGCTGCCCCCGTCGTCGGGCAGGGCCTGCCCCGGCCGAGCACGGTCCTTGGTTTCGCGACGGGCCTGACCGTGGCGGTGTGGCTGTGGCGGATCCTGGTGCCGACCGAGACCACCTGGCCCGTCGTCGGCCTGCCGACGCCCGACCATCTGCCGCTGTACGTGGCGTTCTTCTGGCTCGGCACGCTGGCGTTGCGCCGGGGCTGGCTGGACGCGCTCACCGCGCGGGCTGCCCGGAGGGGCGGGGCCGCGGCGCTGGCCGGTGCGACGGTGTACATGGCGGTGGTGATCACGTCTCCGGACACCTTCGCAGGCGGAGGGTCGTGGCAGTCGCTGGTGGCTGCCGCTGCGACGGTCGCGACGGCGCTCGGGCTCACCACCGCCGCGCTCGTCCTGTTCCGCACCTGGTTCGCGGTGCAGGGGCCACCGCTGCGCTTCCTGGCCGACAACGCCTACGCCGTGTACTTCGCCCACGGGCCGGTGCTCGTCCTGCTCGCCCTGGTGCTCGCCCCGATCGAGGCGCCCGCCGTCGCGAAGTTTGCCCTGCTGGCCGTCACGGCGCTCCCCGTGTGCTGGGCCGTCGCCCGAGGGGTGCGCGCGATCCCTGGCGCCAGGCGGGTGTTCTGAGCCCGCAGCCTGTCACGATGTACCTGGACGAGAGGCAGGGGGCTCCGGTGGCCGACGACGCGACACCCAGACGCTGGTCCGTACGCCAGTGGCGCGCCGACCTGCGCGGACCGGACATCTGGCTGCGGTTCGAGGCGTTCCTGGTCGCCCTGCCCTGGATCCTGCTCCTCGTCCCCGTGCTCCTCAGCCTCGTCGTGCCGGGCCCAGGAACCTACGGCCCGGCGGAGCGGATCGTCCAGCTCGCGCTCGTCGCGCTCGCCGGCGGGTGGATCTACGTCGGCCATACCCGGCACGATCCGCTCGCCCGCGGCCGGGTGGTGACCGTCGTCTACCTGGCGGGTCTGCTGACCCTCGCCGCGGTGCTCGCCATGCAGGACGACTACTTCGTGATCTTCGTGATCGCCGGGTTCTTCCACGCCTACTACCTGGCCCACCACCCGCGCTCGTGGACAGCGGTCACCGCGGGAGTGCTCGCCACGTCGCTGGTCATCAACCTCGTGACCATCAACCCGGAACCGACGCTCCGGTCGATCGGGATGATCGTCCTGATCGTCGTCGTGCAGACCGTCGCGATCTCCGGCGGTTACGTGCTCTCGGTCAGGGGCATGGAGCAGCAGCGCGAGCAGCAGCGCGCGGTCACGCGCCTGGAGCTGGCCCTCGCCGAGAACGAGTCGCTGCACACCCGGCTCGTCGACCGGGCGCGCGAGGCGGGCGTCGCGGACGAGCGGCGTCGCCTGGCCGGCGAGATCCACGACACGCTGGCACAGGGCCTGACCGGCATCGTCACCCAGGTGCAGGCCGCACAGCGGGTGTGGCACGACCCGGACCGGGCGCGTCCGCACGTCGACCGGGCGCTCGACCTGGCACGGGACTCGCTGGCCGAGGCGCGCCGCTCCGTTCGCTCCATGCACCCCGGCGAGCTGGTGAGCTCCCGGCTCCCGGAGGCGCTGGCCGACCTGACCCGGCGCTGGGCCGCGGACCACGGCGTGCTCTGCTCCTGCGACATCACCGGCGAGGCGGTGCCGCTGCCGCCCGCCACGGAGGTCGCGCTGTTCCGCGCTGCCCAGGAGTCCCTGACCAACGTCGCCCGGCACGCGGCCGCCGGCCGGGTCGGGGTGACCCTCAGCTACCTGGACGACACGGTCCTGCTGGACGTCCGGGACGACGGCTCGGGCTTCGTGCCGGACGCGACCACACCGACGTTCGGCCTGACGGCGATGCGGGAGCGGCTCGCTGGCGTCGGCGGCACCCTCGTCGTGGAGAGCACCCCCGGCGAGGGCGCAGCGATCAGCGCGAGCGTCCCGGTCGGCAAGGCCGCCGTGGCAGGTGCCGCGGTCCGGTCCGGCGCCCCGGGCTCCGGGGACACCGCAGGGACAACCGGGCGGGGACGCGCATGAACGCACCGGACGGCTCCGCCGTCGAGCACCCGATCCGGCTCCTGATCGCCGACGACCATCCGGTGGTCCGCAACGGGTTGCGCGGGGCGTTCGCCGACGACCCCGGCATCACCGTGGTCGGCGAGGTGCCCGACGGGCGCCAGGCCGTCGCCCGGGCGGTGCGCGGCGACGTCGACGTGGTGCTGATGGACCTCCGGATGCCGGTGCTCGACGGTGTCGAGGCGACGGCGGAGCTGCGCGAGCGCGCACCGGACGTGCGGGTCCTGGTCCTGACGACGTTCGACGGCGAGGCGGACGTGCTGGCTGCCGTCGCTGCGGGGGCGACGGGATACCTCCTCAAGGACGCGGGCACCGACGAGCTGGCAGCCGCCGTCCGTGCGGCACGCCGCGGCGAGGCGGTCCTTGCCCCCGCGGCGGCGGGCCACCTCATGGGCCAGGTACGCCGTCCGGCACCCGCGCTCCTCACGACGCGCGAGCTGGAGGTGCTCGCCCTGGTCGCCGACGGCGCGTCCAACCGCGAGGCCGCCCGCCGCCTGTTCATCAGCGAGGCCAGCATCAAGACGCACCTCCTGCACGTCTACGGGAAGCTCGCGGTGCGCGACCGCGCTGCCGCCGTCGGCGAGGCGTACCGGCGAGGGCTCCTCCCCGCCACGCCGCCCTGAGCGGCGGTGTGATCCCGGCCACCAGCCGCTACGCTGACCCCATGAGCGGAGCCACGCATGACTACGCCGTGACGGTGCGGTGGACGGGCGCAGGGGACACGGGTACGTCGTCGTACGCCGCGTTCTCCCGGGACCACGAGGTCGACCTGCCGCACAAGCCGCCCCTGCTCGGGTCGTCCGACCCAGCCTTCCGCGGAGACCCGGCGCGGAACAGCCCGGAAGAGCTGTTCGTCGCGAGCCTGAGCCAGTGCCACATGCTGTGGTTCCTGCACCTGGCGGCGGAGTCGGGTCTGGTCGTGCGCGAGTACCAGGACTCGGCGACCGGCACCATGCGGGTCGAGGCGCGTGGCGAAGGCGCGTTCACCGACGTGACGCTGCACCCGAAGATCGTGGCCGACGCGGGCGAGCTCGCCACCGACGAGCATGTCGCCGCCCTGCACCACAAGGCGCACGCGATGTGCTTCATCGCGCGGTCGGTGAACTTCCCCGTGCACTGGTCGCCGGCGCCCCTGTCCATCTCGGTCTGACACCCCGCGACGGCCCCGGCCGGTCGTGCGTCGCCGGTCCCACGTGTCAGTGGCAGCGCATAGGTTTGGGGCATGGCGGATCCAGCTACCTATCGACCAAAGGCGGGAGAGATCCCGACCGCGCCCGGTGTCTACCGGTTCCGCGACGAGCACGGCCGCGTCATCTACGTGGGCAAGGCGAAGAACCTGCGCCAGCGTCTGGCGAACTACTTCCAGGACGTAGCGCACCTGCACGAGCGCACCCGGCGGATGGTGACCACGGCGGCGTCCGTCGAGTGGACGGTGGTGGGCACGGAGGTCGAGGCGCTCGCGCTCGAGTTCACCTGGATCCAGCAGTACGACCCGCGGTTCAACGTCAAGTACCGGGACGACAAGTCGTACCCGTACCTCGCCGTGACCCTGGGGGAGGAGGTCCCTCGGGCCCAGGTCATGCGCGGGGCCAAGCGCAAGGGCACCCGCTACTTCGGCCCGTACGGGCACGCGTGGGCCATCCGCGAGACGCTGGACCTCTTGCTGCGCGTGTTCCCGATCCGCACGTGCTCGGCCGGCGTCTACAAGCGCGCGGGCCAGTCGGGCCGTCCGTGCCTGCTCGGGTACATCGACAAGTGCTCGGCGCCGTGCGTCGGCCGCATCAGCGTCGACGACCACCGGGCCCTGGTCCTCGACTTCTGCGACTTCATGGCCGGCGACACCGCGAAGTTCGAGCGCCGCCTCACCCAGCGCATGCGCGAGGCGGCCGCCGAGATGGAGTACGAGCAGGCGGCCCGCCTGCGTGACGACATCGAGGCGCTGCGACGCGCCACGGAGAAGAACGCCGTTGTGCTCGGCGACGCCACCGACGCCGACGTGTTCGCCCTGGTGGGCGACGAGCTCGAGGCGGCGGTCCAGGTGTTCCACGTGCGCGGCGGACGCATCCGCGGCCAGCGCGGCTGGGTCGTCGAGAAGGTCGAGGACATCACCGACGGCGAGCTCGTGGAGCACCTGCTGCAGCAGGTGTACGGGGCGGCGGAGGAGGCGACCGGGCTGGAGGCGCGGGACGCGGTGCCCCGCGAGGTCCTGGTGCCGGTGCTGCCGCCCGACCTGGAGCAGGTCAGCACCTGGCTCACCGGGCTCCGTGGCGCCCGGGTCGACGTGCGCGTGCCCCAGCGCGGCGACAAGAAGGAGCTCGCGGCCACCGTCCGGAAGAACGCCGAGCACGCGCTCATGGTGCACCGCACCCGCCGCGCCGGCGACCTGACGACCCGCAGCCAGGCCCTGGCGGAGATCCAGGAGGCGCTCGACCTGGAGTCCGCGCCCCTGCGTATCGAGTGCTACGACATCTCGCACACGCAGGGCACCTACCAGTCGGCGTCGATGGTCGTCTTCGAGGACGGGCTGCCCCGCAAGAGCGAGTACCGCTCGTTCGGCATCCGCGGCTCGGACGGCGACGGCGCCCGCGACGACACCCAGGCCATGCACGAGGTCATCACCCGCCGCTTCAAGCGCTACCTCGCCGACCGGCTCAGGTCCAACGACGTCGAGATGGCCGCTGAGCTGTCCGGCGGCGAGGTGGACGCCGACGCGCCGGGGGAGAAGCCGCGGTTCGCCTACCCGCCCAGCCTGGTGGTGGTCGACGGCGGCCCGCCCCAGGTCGCCGCGGCGAAGAAGGCGATGGACGAGCTCGGCATCACCGACGTCGCGCTGTGCGGCCTGGCCAAGCGCCTGGAGGAGGTCTGGGTGCCGGGGGAGGACTACCCGGTGATCCTGCAGCGGTCCAGCGAGGGCCTGTACCTGCTGCAGCGCGTCCGCGACGAGGCGCACCGGTTCGCGATCACCCAGCACCGCAGGCGGCGCAGCAAGGGCATGACAGCCTCCGTGCTCGACGACGTCCCGGGGCTCGGTCCGGCTCGCCGCAAGATGCTGCTGACCCACTTCGGCTCGGTCAAGCGGCTCAAGGCCGCTAGCGTCGAGGAGATCGCCAGCGTGCGCGGCATGGGGGACAAGACGGCGGAGGCGGTGGTGGCCGCCCTCAAGGGCTGACGCTGGCATGCTTGGCTCCATGAGCAACACCGAGCCGTCACCCACCACCGCGCCCGACGGGATCGCCGAGGTCGAGGCCGCCACGCACAGCCCCGAGCGCAGCGAGCCGCAGGTCCTGGTGATCACCGGAATGTCGGGCGCCGGCCGGTCGCGAGCCGCGGCCGTGCTGGAAGACCTCGACTGGTACGTGGTCGACAACCTGCCCCCGATGATGCTCGTGCCCCTGGTCGACCTCATGGCCAAGGGGTCGAGCATCGAGCGGGTCGCGGTCGTCGTGGACGTACGCGGCCGGGAGTTCTTCGCGGAGCTGGACAAGGTGCTCGTGCACATGACGGAGGCCGGTGTGGCCTACCGGATCCTGTTCCTCGACGCGAGCGACGAGGTCCTGGTGCGCCGCTTCGAGCAGGTGCGCCGCCCGCACCCGCTGCAGGGCGACGGCCGGATCCTCGACGGCATCGCGGAGGAGCGGTCGGTGGTCGCCACGCTGGCCGCGCGCGCCGACCTGCGCGTCGACACCTCCGACCTGTCCGTGCACGACCTCGCCCGGGAGATCAGGGGGTGGCTCGCGCACGACATCAACGAGGTGCTGCGGGTCAACGTCATCTCCTTCGGGTTCAAGTACGGCATACCCCTGGACGCGGACCACGTGGTGGACGTACGGTTCCTGGCCAACCCGTACTGGATCACCGAGCTCCGGCACCTGACGGGTCGCGACCAGCCGGTTCGCGACTACGTGCTCGCGCGCCCGGGAGCCGTCGAGTTCATCGACCGCTACGTCGATGCCCTGGCGCCGGTGCTCGCCGGCTACCTCAACGAGGAGAAGCGTTACGTGACCATCGCCGTGGGATGCACGGGCGGAAAGCACCGGTCCGTCGCCATCTCGGAAGCCATCGCCGAACGGCTCCGCGCCCGTGGCCAGCTCGTCTCCGTCTCGGCACGGGACCTGGGCCGCGAATGATCCCGCACGCCCCGGGAGCGCCCGACGTCCCAGCACCGGAGTGGAGCAAGAACCCTTCGGTCGTCGCCCTCGGCGGCGGTCACGGGCTGTCCGCCAGCCTGTCCGCGCTGCGTCTCATGTCGGACCGCCTGACGGCCGTCGTGACGGTGGCCGACGACGGCGGCTCGTCCGGGCGCCTGCGCGAGGAGCTCGACGTGCTGCCTCCCGGCGACCTCCGGATGGCGCTCGCGGCCCTGTGCGACGACTCCGAGTGGGGCCGCACCTGGAGCGCGATGCTGCAGCACCGCTTCTCCTCGTCGGGCGAGCTGGACAACCACGCCATGGGCAACCTGCTGATCGTGGCGCTCTGGGAGCTGCTCGGTGACGAGGTGGAGGGCCTGGACTGGGTAGGCCGCCTGCTCGGCGCCAGGGGCCGCGTGCTGCCCATGGCGTCGGTCCCGCTCGTGGTTGAGGCGGACGTCCGGCACCCCGCCACGGCGGGCGATCCCGAGCCGGCGCTCGAGACCGTGGTCGGGCAGAGCAAGGTGGCCGTCACCGAAGGCCGGATCGAGCAGCTCCGCCTGCTCCCGGCCGACCCGCCCGCCTCTCCAGAGGCGGTGCAGGCGGTGCTCGACGCCGACTGGGTGGTCCTCGGCCCGGGGTCCTGGTACTCCTCGGTGCTCGTGCACCTGCTGGTGCCGGAGCTCGCCGACGCGCTGCACACCACCAAGGCGCGACGCTGCGTGACGCTCAACCTGTCGGCGGAGAACGGCGAGACCGAGGGCCTCACCGCCGTCGACCACCTGGAGGCCCTGCACAAGCACGCGCCGGGACTGCGGATCGACGCCGTGCTGGCCGACCCGTCCGCCGTGGAGGACGTCGCGGCGCTGGAGGCCGCCGCAGCGTCCATGGGCGCACGCGTGATCATGCGCCAGGTCCGGCGCGGTGACGACACCGCGAAGCACGACGGGCTGCGCCTGGCCGCCGCCTACCGCGACGTGTTCGAGGGCGTCTACGGCGACGTCTGATCCTGCCGGTCACCCCTGCAGGTCGCCCCGACCGGCCCTGCCGACCCGGCTCGGCCGTCCGGCATGCGAGACCTTTCCCGAGCACCGTTGACATGCCCTGCGGGCCGACGTAACTTCGCACCTATCGAATCCCGATCAAACTGATAGGGAATTCGAATCGGAGGGAGACCGGCATGGCACGAGCAACGAACGGCACGGTGCACATCGCGCACGTCCGCTCCATGTGTCCTGTCCACGAGTGTTGCCCCGGCTGTCGCTGACCGCACCCAGGTAGGACCCAGCAGCGCCCCCACACCGCACGGCCCTCGCGGCCTGTCCTCGTCGTGCCCCCTCCGGGCCGGCGACGCCGCGCTCTGCCATCTGGCCTCGCGCCGTCCGGCCTGCCCGCCGGACCCCCCAGCACCCCACGTCACCGCCGGTGACGGACCTGCGCACACCGTCGCGCAGGTCTGCTTCGCCATGCCCCGAGAGGACGCCTCATGGTCCGGACCCGCCACCACCGCCCAGCACCGAACCCGAAAGCGCAGCGCCCCGCCCGCCCGGCCCGCACCGCCCCAGCTCTCGCGGCGGCGGCCCTTGCCGCTGCGGCGCTGCTCGCCGCCTGCGCCGGTCCCGGCACCGCGTCAGGGACGGGTCCCACCGAACCCGCGTCGGGCGGCACGCTCCGGTTCGCGCTCGGGGCGGCGCCCCAGGGCGTCGACCCGCAGCAGGTCGGTACCAACGTCAGCATCTACGTCGCCCGCCAGCTCGCGGACTCGCTCACCGACCAGGACCCCGAAACGGGCGAGATCGAACCGTGGCTCGCCGAGAGCTGGGACGTCAGCGCGGACCTGACCCGCTTCACGTTCCGCCTGCGCGACGGCGTGACGTTCTCCGACGGCAGCCCGCTCACGGCCGACGACGTGCGGGCCAGCCTCGACGCCGTGGCGGGTGATCTCGGGGCGACGGCGCCGCTCGCCGCGAGCTACCTCGCCGGCTACGAGAAGACCGAGGTGCCCGACGAGCGCACCGCCACCGTGGTCTTCGACGAGCCGAACGCGCAGTTCCTCCAGGCGACGTCGACGGTGTCGCTCGCGATCCTCTCCGCGGAGACCGCGCGGACCGACCCCGCAGAGCGGCTGCAGGGCGGCATCGTCGGCTCGGGGCCGTTCGTGCTCGAGAGCTACACGCAGGACCAGGGTGCCGTCGTCACCCGGCGCGAGGGCTACGACTGGGCGCCGGCGTCGGCGGAGCACGAGGGTGCGGCCTATCTCGACCGCATCGAGTTCTCGGTGGTCCCTGAGTCCGGCGTCCGGTCCGGCGGCCTCGCGTCGGACCAGTTCGACGCCGTCGGCGACGTGCTGCCGCAGGACGTGCCGCAGGTCGAGGGCTCCGGTGGCGAGGTGCTGACCCGCGCCAACCCGGGCGTGCCGTTCGTGCTCCAGCCCAACGTCACCCGCCCGCCCCTTGACGACCCGGACGTGCGGCACGCGCTCCTGCTCGCGATCGACCGCCAGGAGCTGGTCGACACCGTCCTCTCCGACGCGTTCGAGCCCGCCACCAGCGTGCTCGCCTCCACCACGCCCGGCTACGCCGACCTGTCCGACCGGCTCGCCTTCGATCCCGCAGAGGCGGGGGCGGTCCTCGACGCCGCGGGGTGGCTGCCGGGCCCGGACGGTATACGCGGAAAGGACGGCGAGCCGCTGGCGATCGAGGTGACGTACACGCCGGTGTTCACCGGCAGCACGGCGGTGCTGGAGCTGGCCGCCCAGCAGCTGCGCGCCGTGGGCGTCGAGCTGACGCTGCGCCAGCTCACGGCCGCCGAGCAGTCCACAGCCCAGGACTCCGGCGACTACGACCTGTACTACTACAACGTCACGCGGGCCGACGCCGACATCCTGCGCACCCAGTTCGCCACCGCCCAGCGCAACCTCAGCCTGCGCGAGCCCGACGACGTCGTCGACCCGCTGCTCGACGACCAGCTCGGCGAGGCCGACCCGGCCGCCCGTGACGCGCTCGTCGCGGACGCCCAGGAGGAGATCCTCGACCAGGGGCTCGCCGTCCCGCTGTTCGAGCTCGCCCAGTCGATAGGGGTCGGCGGACACGTGCACGGCGTGGCCTTCGACGCCTCCTCGCGCCTGCTGTTCCACGACGCCTGGATCGAGCAGGGCTGATGCTCGTCCACGTCCTGCGCCGGGTGGCCGGCGCCGTCGCGGTCCTCTGGGCGGCGTTCACCGTGTCGTTCCTCGTCCTGTACCTGCTGCCCAGCGACCCCGTGGCGATCATGCTCGACCAGGGCGCAGGAGGCGAGCGCGTGGACCCCGCACGTGTCGCCGAGCTGCGCGAGCGCTACGGGTTCGACCAGGGCCCGCTCCAGCAGTACCTGACCGTGCTCGGACGCACCCTCACCGGCGACCTCGGCACCTCCATCAGCAGCGGCGCGCCCGTCACCGGCCTCATCGCCGACGCGTTCCCGGAGACGGCGAAGCTCGCAGGCCTCGCGCTCGTGCTCGGCCTCGCGGGCGGGGTCGGGATCGCGACGCTGGCGTCCTGGACCCGGGCCGCCTGGCTGCGCGGCCTGCTGCTGTCGCTGCCGCCGCTCGGCGTCGCGGTGCCCGGGTTCTGGGTGGGCCTCGTGCTGCTCCACCTCTTCTCGTTCACCTGGTTCGTCTTCCCGGCGGTCGGCAACGAGGGCTTCGCCTCCCTGGTCCTACCCGCTGTGACGCTCGCGGTAGGGCTCGCCGCCGTCGTCGCGCAGATGCTGTCCCAGGGGCTGCGCGAGGCCTGGCGAGCGCCCTACGTCGAGACCGCGTTCGCCAAGGGCGCCGGCCGCGCCCGGGTGCTCGGCGCCCACGTGGCGCGCAACGGGTCCCTGCCGACCGTCACGGTGCTCGGGGTACTGGTGGGCAACCTGCTCGGCGGCACCGTCGTGGTCGAGACGGTGTTCTCCCGCCAGGGGTTCGGCCGGCTCGTCGAGAACGCCGTCACCACGCAGGACATCCCGGTGGTCCAGGGCCTCGTGGTCGTCGCCGCAGCGGTCTTCGTCGCCACCAGCCTCCTGGTCGACCTCGCCCACCCCCTCCTCGACCCCAGAGCGCTGAGCGCCCCGCACGCCGGCCGTGGCACCCGCTCCGGCACCGCTCCTGGTGCGCTCGCAGGGGAGGGCACGCGATGACCGGCATCCTGACCCGTCCCGGCCCGCTGCTCGCGCTCGCGGTCGTGGCCCTTGTGCTCGTCTGGGCCCTCGCACCCGGGCTGTTCACCAGCCACGACCCCGTCACCGGCGTCCCCGCCGACAAGCTCCTCCCGCCGGACGGCGCGCACTGGTTCGGCACCGACCACCTCGGACGCGACCTGTTCGCCCGCACCGTGCACGGCACGAGCCTGTCCGTACGCGCCGCGCTGATCGCGATCGGCGTCGCGCTCGTCGCCGGGTCCGGCCTCGGCCTCGTCGCGGGCTCCGCCGGGGGCGCGGTCGACGAGGTACTCATGCGCGCCACCGACGTGCTGCTCGCCATCCCCGGCCTGCTGCTGTCGCTCGCCGTCGTCACCGCGCTGGGCTTCGGGACCGTGAAGGTGGCGATCGCCGTGGGGATCGCGTCCGTCGCGACGTTCGCCCGCGTCATGCGCAGCCAGGTGCTCCGCGTCCGGCACGCCACCTACGTCGAGGCGGCGCGGCTGGCCGGCGCGGGCCGGACCGCCGTGGTGCTGCGGCACGTGCTGCCGAACGCGGCGGGACCGGTGCTGGCGCTCGCGGCCGTCGAGCTGGGCGCGGTGATCCTCGCGGTCTCCGCCCTCAGCTTCCTCGGGTACGGCGCCACGCCGCCCACCCCCGAGTGGGGCTCGCTCGTGGCGGAGGGCCGCGACTATCTCGCCGTCGCCTGGTGGTACTCGACGCTGCCGGGTCTCGTCATCGTCCTGTTCGTGCTCGCGGTCGGCGCGCTCGGCCGGGCACTCACCCGCGACGGAAGGACCGACCGATGACGTTCACGACAGGGGCCCGCACGACAGAGCCTCGCGCGACAGGGGTCGGCGCTGCGCACGCGCCGGAGACACCGACCGCACCGGTCCCGGCGGGCGCGCCCACGCCGTCGGGCGCCCTGCTGCGCGTGCGCGGCCTGCGCGTCGCCTACGGCGGCCGGGAGGTGGTGCACGGCGTGGACCTGGACGTGCGGCCGGGGGAGGTGGTCGCCCTGGTGGGCGAGTCCGGGAGCGGTAAGTCCACCACCGCGCACGCCCTGATCGGCCTGCTGCCCGACGGCGGCAGGGTCACCTCTGGCGAGGTGGTTCTCGGTACCGAGCCGCTCACGGGGCTGCTCAGCGGGCTCCAGCCGAACGCCTGGCGCCGCGTCCGGGGCGTGCGGGTGGGGCTCGTGCCGCAGGACCCGGGGACCGCGCTGAACCCTGTGGAGCGCGTGGGGGAGCAGGTCGCGGAGGCGCTCGTGGTGCACGGCACGCCGCGCCGCGCCGCGCGGGAGAGAGCTGTCAAGATCCTGCGCGACGTCGGGCTCGACCGGCCGGCGCAGCGGGCGCGGCAGTACCCGCACCAGCTGTCGGGCGGGATGCGGCAGCGCGTGCTGGTGGGCATCGCCATGGCGTGCGAGCCGGAGCTGGTGATCGCCGACGAGCCGACGTCGGCCCTCGACGTGACGGTGCAGCGGCGGGTCCTCGACCTGCTGGCCGACCTGACGTCCCGTGCGGGGACCGCGGTGCTGCTCATCACCCACGACCTCGCGGTGGCCGCCGACCGGGCCGACCGGGTGGTGGTGCTCAGGGACGGCGTCGTGGTCGAGGAAGGGCCGGCCGGGCGCGTGCTCGGCGCGCCGGAGCACCCGTACACGCGGGAGCTGGTCGCCGCCGTGCCCGGCCAAAATACTGTGCCAAGCGCGTCGAACGCACCCGCTGCGGCAGGAACAGCAGCGTCGGGCACCCCCGCCACGAGCGGGATGCCGGCCAGGAGCGGGACGTCGGCCACGAGCAGGGCCGCCGCCGAGCCGCCGGTGCCGCGACCCGTCGTCCTGGCTGCCCGCGGGCTCGTCAAGGAGTTCCGGCTGGGCCGCCGCGACCGGTTCCGCGCCGTCGACGACGTGTCGTTCACCGTGCCGCAAGGTTCGGCGTTCGCGCTGGTGGGGGAGTCGGGCTCGGGAAAGTCGACGACGGCGCGGCTCGTGCTCGGCCTGGAACGGCCGGACGCGGGCACGGTCGAGCTGGACGGCGCCCCCGTGGGCGGCGACCGGGCCACCCGGCGGCGCACCCAGCTGGTGCACCAGGACCCGTACTCGTCGTTGGACCCGCGGTTCACGGTGGCCGCCGTCGTGGCGGAGCCGCTGCGCGCGCACCGGGTCGGGAACCGCGCGGAGCGCCGCGACCGGGCGGCGCAGCTCCTCGAAGACGTGAGCCTCTCGCCGGACCTGGCCCGACGCCGGCCCGCCGAGCTCTCGGGAGGGCAGCGCCAGCGGGTGGCGATCGCGCGGGCGCTGGCGCCCGACCCGGACGTCCTGGTGCTCGACGAGCCGACGTCAGCGCTCGACGTCTCCGTGCAGGCCCGGGTGCTGGACCTGCTGGCCCGCCTGCGAGCGGAGCGCGGCCTGACCTACCTGTTCATCTCGCACGACCTGGCGGTCGTCCGGCAGGTCGCCGACCACGTCGGCGTGCTGAACGCCGGGCGGCTGGTCGAGACCGGGCCCGTCGGGCAGGTCTTCGACCGCCCGGCCCACCCGTACACCGCCGAGCTGATCGCGGCGATCCCCGGTGCCCGCACCCGCAGGCACCCCGACCGGAAGGACCTGACATGACCGAGACACCGACGACAGCGAGGGGCACGGCGAGCTCGGGCACCCCCGACGCCGCGGCCCGGGAGCACGCCGCCTGGCGCGCCGCCCGCGAGCGCGACCTGCGCACCCCGCACGGCTGGCTGAGCCTCACGGCCCTGCTGTGGCCCTCGTCGACGCCGCAGCGACTGCCGGGGGTGCCCGGCGAGTGGTGGGTCGCCGACCGCACGCTGTTCACCCGGCCTGCGCCCGGGGACGTCGCGGTTCTGGTCGGCGAGCACGTGGAGCCGGAGGGTCCCACGGCGATCGGGGTCCGCGAGGGGCGCAGCCGCATCCTCGGCACCTTCCTGCCGCAGGGGCGGGACGACGCCGACGACGAGCACGAGGTCGCGGTCGAGGTGGTGCTGCGCACCGGTCGGTACGCCCTTCGCCTGCGTGATCCCCAGGCCGCCACGCGCACGGCCTTCGCAGGCGTCCCCACGTTCGACCACGACCCGGACTGGGTGCTGGACGTGCCGGTGCGCTGGTACGACGAGCCCGAACCGGTGACGGTCGGCGCGGCCCGGCCCCGCCTCGTGCACCACGTCGAGGTGCTCGGCGAGGTCGACGTCGTCCGCGACGGGACGGTCACCACCCTGGCACTGACCGGCAGCCTCATCGAGCCGGCCCTGCTGTTCACCGACGAGACCGACGACGTGGCGCCGTGGCGTCTCGTGCGCGCCACGCCGCCGGGCCCGGGGCCCGCGACGTCGAGCACGCTACGGCTCGACCTGAACCGCGCGGAGAACCTGCCGTACGCGTTCACCGACTTCGGCACGTGCCCAGCCCCGCCGGCGGGCAACCACCTGCCGTTCGCCGTGCCGGCGGGCGAGAAGGCCCCCCGATGACGGCGCGGCGGGTACCGCTGTCCGTCCTCGACCTCGCCCTGGTCGCCGACGGGTCCACCGGCATCGGGGCGATCCAGCGCGCCGTGGCGCTCGCTGTCGACCTGGACGCGCTGGGGTACCACCGCGTCTGGTACGCCGAGCACCACCTGGCGCCCGGCGTCGCGGCTGCGTCACCCGCTGTCCTCGCGGCCGCCGTCGCCGCCCGCACCACGCGCATCCGGGTCGGCTCCGGCGCGGTGCTGCTGTCCACGACGTCACCCCTGATCGCCGCCGAGCAGTTCGGCACCATCGCCGCCCTGCACCCTGGGCGCGTCGACCTCGGGCTCGGGCGCGCCTTCACGGTGCCGCCGGACCAGCCGGACGCTGGGCCGGACGCGGTGACCCCACGCCCCGCCAGGCCGCCCGCCCCCGCGGTCCCACGGCTCGTCGACGGCCTGTACGTGCCGCCCGCACCGCCGAACGGGCCGGGCGGCCCGGCACTGCGCGAACGGCTCCTGGTCCAGCAGGAGGTGATCGGCGCGCACCGGAAGCCCGCGAGCTTCCGTGAGGAGGTCGAGCTCGTGCTCTCGCTGCAACGGGGCACGTACCGCGACCGCACCGGCCGCGCCCACACGAGCCCGCCCGTCGAGGGCGCAGCGCTGGACCTGTGGCTGCTCGCCTCCAGCGGCGGCGAGAGCGCCACGGTGGCCGGCGAGCTCGGGCTTCCGCTCGCGGCCAACTTCCACGTCAGCCCCGCCACGGTCCTTGACACGGTCGCGGCCTACCGGGCCGCGTTCCGGCCCGGGGTGCTGGCCGAGCCCTACGTGGCCGTGTCGGCCGACGTGCTCGTCGCCAGGACGCCCGAACGGGCACGCCTGCTCGCCGAGCCGTTCGCCGACTGGGTGCTGTCCATCCGCCGCGGTGAGGGCGGCGCCATGGCCTACCCGTCACCGTCGGCGGCCACCGCGTGGACCGACCGGCCCGACGCCGAGCGCGCGCTGGTGGCCGACCGCGTCGACACCCGGATCGTCGGCGACCCGGCCACCGTCGTCGAGCGCCTCGACACGCTCGTCCGCGTGACCGGCGCGGACGAGCTGCTCGTGACCACGGCCACCCACGACCCCGCCGAGACGCGCCGCTCGTTCGAGCTGCTCGCCGACGCATGGGGTGTCACCGGCCGGATCGCCGGCGCGGCCTGACCTGCCCACCCTCGCAGCCCTGTACCCAACCCCGTATCCCAAGGAGAACCACCATGCCCGTCGAGTTCCTCGGCATCGCCACGACCAACGACGCCTCCGAGACCAGCGAGCGCACCACGCGGCCCGTCGACCCCGACTACCTGGTCCGCATCGCACGCGCCCACCAGGACAACGGCTGGACCCGCGTCCTGTTCGCCTACGGCTCGTCCGGCCCGGAGCCGGCGGCGCTCGCTGCGCACGTGGCCGTGCACGTGCCGGCCATCGAGCTGCTGCTGGCGCACCGGCCCAACGTGTCGTACCCGACGTACGCGGCCAAGACGTTCGCGACCCTTGACCAGCTCTCCGGTGGCCGGCTGTCGGTGCACTTCATCTCGGGCGGCAACGACCACGAGCAGGGCAGGGAGGGCGACACCCTCACGAAGGACCAGCGGTACGCCCGCACCCGGGAGTACATCCAGATCGTGAAGCGGGCGTGGACCAGCGCCGAGCCGTTCGACCACCACGGCGAGTTCTACGACCTCGACGACTTCGTCCTCGACGCCAAGCCGTACGAAGGGCACGTGCCCACCGTCTCGTTCGGCGGCTCGTCGGACGCCGCCTACCCGGTCGGCGCGGCCGAGGCGGACATCTACGCCGTCTGGGGCGAACCCCTCGTCCGCACCGCCGAGCAGATCGCCCGCGTCCACGCAGAGGCGCAGGCGGCGGGCCGCGCCACGCCCCCGCGGATCCATGCCGCGTTCCGGCCGATCATCGCGCCGACGGAGAAGCTTGCCTGGGAGAAGGCGTACGACGTCCTTGGCCGGATCGAGGCCCGGAAGGCGGCGCAGGGCGGCGTCCTGAGCAGGCGCCACCCGATCGACAAGCCCGAGAACGCGGGCTCGCAGCGTCTGCTGGAGATCGCGGCCCAGGGCGAGCGGTTCGACACGGCGCTCTGGACCGCCACCGCGAAGGCGACCGGCGGCGCAGGGAACTCCAACGCGCTGGTCGGCACGCCCGAACAGGTCGCCGAAGCGCTGCTCGCCTACTACGACCTGGGCGTCCGGGTCATCTCCGCGCGCGGCTACGACCTGCTCGACGACGCCATCGACTTCGGCCGGTACGTCATCCCGCTGGTCAAGGAGGGCGTCGCCCAGCGCGACCGCGAGGCGGAGCGGGTGGCGGCATGACGGCCGCCACCGGCTCGGCCGGCCGCCGGGACCAGGACCGGCGGCCGGGCGAGGGCGGCCTGGTGGTCCTCAGCGGCAATCCCCGGCCCGGCTCACGCACCCTGGGGGTGGCCGAGGCCGTCGCGCACCGGCTGGCGGGCGCGCTCGGCCTGCACCCGGCGGAGCCGGTCGACCTGGCGCTGCTCGCCCCGACGGTGCTGACCGGGTCGGCGGCCGTGACCGCCGCCAGGGACCGGGTGGCGGCGGCGCGGCTCGTGGTGGTGGCGACGCCTGTCTACAAGGCGTCGTACACCGGCCTGCTCAAGGCGTTCCTCGACGGGTACGGCCCGGACGCGCTCGCCGACGTCGTCGCCGTGCCCGTCGTGGTCTCCGCGAGCGCCGCGCACGCGTCGGCGGGCGAGGTGCACCTGCGGCCGGTGCTGACCGATCTCGGGGCCGTGGTGCCGACGCGGACGTTCGCGGTGACCGAGGACCGGCTCGCCGAGGTCGGGCCGCTGCTCGATACGTGGGCGGAGCGCTGGACGGCGACGCTCGGCAGGGCAGTGCCCGCAGCGCCGGCGGAGGTGGCCTCGTGACCGCCGAGCTGACCGACCTGACGGTGCTGAGCGGCCCCGGTGTGGGCTCCGACGAGTTCAAGGCGGTCTTCCGGCGGCACCCGGCCGGGGTGGCGGTGGTCGCGCTGGCGGACGGCGGACGGCTGGTGGGGTTCACCGCGACGTCGGTCATCTCGGTGTCGGCCGCGCCGCCGTCGCTGGCGTTCTCGCTGGCGACCTCGTCCTCGTCGTGGCCGGCCCTTGCGCGGGCCCGCACGGTGGCGATCAGCTTTCTCGCGGCGGGGCAGTCGGACGTCTCGGCACGGTTCGCGACGAGCGGGATCGACCGGTTCGCCGCGGGCGGCTGGGTGCGGCTGCCGACGGGCGAGCCGGTGATCGAGGGGGCGGTGGCCTGGCTGCGGGGACGGGTGGTGCAGCGGACGCCGGTGGGGGACAGCCACCTGGTGGCGGTGCGGGCGCTGTCCGGTGCCGTGGCCTCCGGTGCACCCCCGCTGGTCTATCACGACCGCGCGTACCGCCGGCTGGACGGGCCGTGAGGCAGCGCCGGCGGAAACTTCACCCGTGGCGTGCCACAACGAATCGGGGTCCCGGGCCGTCCTATAGCGGTGGGGCAATCGCCGCTGCAGCCGGCACCCCGGACGAGAGGACATGAGATGACCGAGGCTCCGCACACCGCGACGGCCGGCACGACCACCATCGAGGCCGACGGGGCTCCGGCGCACGTCGCGTGGCGCGCCGCGCGCGAGCGTGAGGTGCGTGAGCCCCACGGGCCGCTGAGTCCGGTCGCGCTGTACTGGCCGACGTCGCAGCCGCGGCGGCTGTCCGGGCTCCCCGGTGAGTGGTGGGTTGCGGACGGGACGTTGTTCACCCAGCCCGCGCAGGGGGACACGACGGTGCTGGCCGGCGACCGGGTCGAGCCGGAGGGGCCGACGGCGGTCGCCGTCCGCGAGGGGCGTGGCCGGGTCGTCGGCACGTTCGTGCCGGAGGGCCGGGCCGCGGCGGGTGCGCCCGACGAGCACGAGGTGGCGGTGGAGGTGGTGCTGCGCACGGGCCGCTACGGGGTCCGGCCGCGCGACCCGCAGGCCGTCACCCGCACCGGGACCGATAGCGTGCCGGCGTTCGACTACGATCCCGCCTGGGTGCTGGACGTCCCCGTGCGCTGGTACGACGAGCCCGAGCAGGTCACGGTCGGCTCGGCGCGCCCGGGTCTGGTGCACCACGTGGAGGTGCTCGGTGAGATCGACGTGGTGATCGGCGGGCGCGTCGCCAGCCTCGCGCTCACCGGCACGCTGACGTCGCCCGTCGTCGTGTTCAGTGACGAGGCGGACGACGTCGCGCCGTGGCGCGTGCTCCGGGTCACGGCTCCCGGCGAGCCGGACGGTACCGTCGGCGAGACGACCGACGCGTCCGTCGCGGCGTCGGGCACGCTGCGCCTGGACCTGAACCGGGCGGTGAACCTGCCGTACGCGTTCACGGACTTCGGGACGAGCGCCGCACCGCTGGCGGGCAACCACCTGCCGTTCGCCGTGACGGCAGGGGAGAAGGCGCCGCGATGAGGCGCTTTTCCGCGGGCCACGGGCGGTCGTGACCAGGGTTGTCCGCACCCGACAGGCGACACGCCGGGACAATTCGCCCGAGCATCCGCGATTCCACCCGTATGGTCCGCGCGTGACCATGGCAGTATGACGCCATGGCGCTCACGGGACAGGTCAAGGAGGAGCTCGCGCGGGTGCGGGTGGCGAAGACGTCCTGCCGTAAGGCAGAGGTCTCCGCGACACTGCGGTTCTCGGGCGGGCTCCACATCATCTCCGGTCGGGTAGTGATCGAGGCGGAGCTCGACACCGAGGCGGCGGCGACCCGGCTGCGACATGCCATCCACGACCTGTACGGGCACACGAGCGAGCTCATCGTGGTCCAGGCGGGCGGGCTGCGGAAGAGCTCGCGGTTCGTGGTGCGGGTGGTGCGCGAGGGGGAGTCGCTCGCCCGCCAGACCGGCCTCCTGGACCCACGGGGCCGCCCTGTGCGCGGCCTGGCGCCCGAGGTGGTGTCAGCGGGCGTGCAGGAGGCCGAGGCGGTGTGGCGCGGTGCGTTCCTTGCGCACGGCTCCCTGACGGAACCGGGCCGGTCCATGGCGCTCGAGGTGACCAGCCCCGGCCCGGAGGCGGCGCTCGCGCTGGTCGGTGCGGCCCGCCGCCTCGGGGTGGCGGCCAAGTCCCGCGAGGTGCGCGGCATCGACCGGGTGGTGATCCGCGACGGTGACTCCATCGGGCGCATGCTGGAACGGATCGGCGCGCCCGAGACGCTCAAGGTCTGGGAGGAGCGCAGGGAGCGCCGCGAGGTGCGGGGTACCGCGAACCGCCTCGCGAACTTCGACGACGCGAACCTGCGCAGGTCTGCCCGGGCTGCCGTGGCGGCGGGTGCGCGCGTGCAGCGGGCCTTCGAGATCCTGGGCGACGAGCTGCCCGACCACCTGCGCCAGGCGGGCGAGCTGCGCCTCGCGCACAAGCAGGCGTCGCTCGAGGAGCTGGGCCGCCTGGCCGAGCCGCAGCTGTCCAAGGACGCCGTGGCGGGCCGCATCCGCCGCCTGCTGTCGACGGCGGACAAGCGCGCCCTCGAGCTCGGCATCCCCGACACCGAGGCCGGGCTGCCGGCCGACCTGCTCGACCTCTGACATGCGCGGCGAGGCCCGGGTCGCGAGATCCGGGTTGTGAGAACGAACAGAACCGTGAGTTCCATGCTGTCCGGCTCGGGTCACGGTTCGGCAGTGATCGGGTATAGGCTCGAAATCGTCAGGTGACGACGCCGTGACCATCGCGTTTCCCGTACGGGTCGTCGCGAGGTCGCGGCGCGCGGACTACCCGGCAACGCACTGTGCCGTCGACCATCGACGCCAGTGGCGACAGATACAAGGAAACGTGTGCGCCGGGACGGCCGGCGCCCCCTGAGGAGGGCATTGTGACCATCCGCGTCGGCATCAACGGCTTCGGCCGTATCGGCAGGAACTTCTACCGGGCTCTCGTCGAGTCGGGTGCAGACATCGAGGTCGTGGGTGTCAACGACCTGACCGACAACAAGACTCTCGCGCACCTGCTCAAGTACGACACGGTGCTGGGCCGCCTCGGCAAGACCGTCGACTTCGACGACGAGAACATCATCGTGGACGGCAAGAAGATCCGCGCGCTCGCCGAGCGCGACCCCGCGAACCTCCCCTGGGGCGAGCTGGGCGCGGACATCGTCATCGAGTCCACGGGCTTCTTCACGGACGCCAGCAAGGCGAAGGCGCACATCGACGCCGGCGCCAAGAAGGTCATCATCTCGGCCCCGGCCAAGAACGAGGACGCCACCTTCGTGATGGGCGTCAACAACGAGCTGTACGACCCGGCCGTGCACAACATCATCTCGAACGCGTCGTGCACCACGAACTGCCTGGCCCCGCTGGCCAAGGCTCTGAACGACTCGATCGGCATCGAGCGTGGCCTCATGACCACGATCCACGCCTACACGGGTGACCAGAACCTGCAGGACGGCCCGCACAAGGACCTGCGCCGCGCCCGTGCGGCCGCGCAGAACATCGTCCCCACCACGACGGGTGCCGCCAAGGCCGTCGCGCTGGTGCTGCCGGAGCTCAAGGGCAAGCTGGACGGCTACGCGCTGCGCGTCCCGGTCATCACCGGCTCGGCAACGGACCTCACCTTCGAGGCACCGCGCGAGGTGACGGTCGACGAGGTCAACGCCGCCGTCAAGGCCGCCGCCGAGGGCCCGCTCAAGGGCGTCCTGGAGTACGTGACGGACGAGATCGTCTCCTCGGACATCGTGACGAACCCGCACCAGAGCATCTTCGACTCGCAGCTCACCAAGGTGATCGGCAACCAGGTCAAGGTCGTCGCCTGGTACGACAACGAGTGGGGCTACTCGAACAGCCTCGTGAACCTCACCGTGTTCGTCGGCGAGAAGCTCTGACGGCTTTTCTCCCAGCGTGATCCTCGACGTCCGCGTGCGCATCGGCCAGCCGGCGCACGCGGACGTCGTCATGTCACGGAACCTGCCGGTACCTCGATCTGGAGTGCTCCTATGAAGACCATCGACTCCCTCGGCGACCTGCGCGGCAAGCGCGTCCTGGTCCGCTCAGACTTCAACGTGCCCTTGTCCGAGGAGGACGGCACGACTGTCATTACCGACGACGGCCGCATCCGCGCGGCCCTGCCGACGCTGAAGCGGCTGACCGACGCCGGCGCGCGCGTCGTCGTGATGGCGCACCTCGGCCGCCCCAAGGGCACACCGGACCCCCAGTTCTCCCTCGCGCCCGTCGCGGCCCGCCTGGGTGAGCTGCTGGGCCAGGACGTGCCGCTCGCCGTGGACCTCGTCGGTCCGTCGGCGAAGGAGACGGTCGACGCACTGGCCGACGGTCAGGTCGCCCTGCTGGAGAACGTCCGCTTCGACGCGCGCGAGACCTCGAAGGTCGACGCGGAGCGGGCGGAGCTCGCCGGCGAGCTGGCGCAGCTCGCCGACGCGTTCGTCTCGGACGGCTTCGGTGTCGTGCACCGCAAGCAGGCGTCGGTGTACGACGTCGCGCAGGTGCTGCCCGCTGCTGCAGGTGACCTGGTCCTGAACGAGGTCGAGTCCCTGTCCAAGGCGACCGGCGACCCCGAGCGCCCCTACGCCGTCGTGCTCGGCGGGTCCAAGGTGTCCGACAAGCTGGGCGTCATCGCGAACCTGCTGACCAAGGCGGACCGCCTGCTCATCGGCGGCGGCATGGTCTTCACGTTCCTCAAGGCCCAGGGCCACTCCGTCGGCAGCTCGCTGCTCGAGGACGACCAGGTGGAGACCGTCAAGGGCTACATCGAGTCGGCGAAGGAGAACGGCGTCGAGATCGTGCTGCCCGCCGACATCGTCGCGGCGGACTCGTTCGCGGCCGACTCGCCCCACCAGGTCGTGGCCGCCGACTCGATCCCTGACAGCACCATGGGCCTCGACATCGGCCCGGAGTCGGGCAAGCTGTTCGCCGAGAAGCTGGCCGACGCGAAGACCATCGCCTGGAACGGCCCCATGGGGGTCTTCGAGTTCGAGGCGTTCGCAGCGGGCACCACGACCGTGGCGCAGGGCATCATCGACGCGACGTCGGACGGTGCGTTCTCCATCGTGGGCGGCGGCGACTCGGCAGCGGCCGTGCGCGCGCTCGGCTTCGACGAGGCAGGGTTCAGCCACATCTCGACCGGCGGCGGCGCGAGCCTCGAGCTGCTGGAGGGCAAGGAGCTCCCCGGCCTCACCGTCCTCGCCGACTGAGCCGAAGGTGCAGCGACGGCGGAGCGCCGAGGAACGAGGCGCATCGCCGGGAGCAAACCGCAGGCTCAGGCGGCAGACAAGCGCCGACTGAGCCGAAGGTGCAGCGCCGGCTGAGCCGGCCCTGCCGACCCGGCCGACCGATCAGTAGTACCCCTGAGAGAAGGAAGAGACACGTGGCAACCACTCGCACGCCGCTGATGGCGGGCAACTGGAAGATGAACCTGGACCACCAGCAGGCGATCAGCACGGTCCAGAAGCTGTCCTGGTCCCTGAAGGACGCCAAGCACGACTACACCGCCGTCGAGGTGGCGGTGCTGCCGCCGTTCACCGACCTGCGGTCCGTGCAGACGCTCGTGGACGGCGACAAGCTGGAGCTCGTCTACGGCGCCCAGGACATCTCGAAGCACGAGTCCGGTGCGTACACCGGTGAGGTCTCCGGCGCGATGCTCGCGAAGCTCGGCTGCACCTACGTGGCGATCGGGCACTCCGAGCGCCGCGAGCACCACGGCGAGTCCGACGACCTGATCAACGACAAGGTCCGTGCAGCCTTCGCGCACGGCCTGACGCCGATCCTGTGCGTCGGCGAGGGCCTGGAGGTCCGCAAGGCGGGCAACCAGGTGTCGCACACGCTCGCGCAGGTCGAGGCCGCGCTGGCGGACGTCCCGACCGAGCAGATCGCGCAGATCGTCATCGCCTACGAGCCCGTGTGGGCCATCGGCACGGGCGAGGTGGCCACCCCGGAGGACGCGCAGGAGGTCTGTGGCGCGATCCGCCGGGTGCTCGGCGAGCTGTGCGACCAGACCGTCGCCGAGGGCGTCCGCGTCCTGTACGGCGGCTCGGTGAAGTCGGGCAACGTCGCGCAGATCATGGCGCAGCCCGACGTCGACGGCGCCCTCGTGGGCGGTGCGAGCCTGGACCCGGAGGAGTTCGCGAAGATCGCGCGCTACCAGTCGCACGTCGTCGCCTGACCGAGCGTCACCCGTCGGGCCTCCGGGTCACTCCCGTGACCCGGAGGCCCCGCACGGCGGTCGACCGAGACCGCAGGTCAGATTTCCCTGGATATCGCCTGACCGAGACCGTCCCGCAACCTGGCTGAGGTACCCTCGCTCGGGCGTGATGTTCCTGGTGTGACTGCTGTTCAAGGCCTTGCAAGGCCCTGAACAGGGGGTTCGCACTGTGAGGTACGTCTCGCTTACTCTTGACCGATCCGCCGCCGGGACACGCCCGGCACACCTACAACCGAGGACGTGAACCCGTGGACGCGCTCCGCATCATCCTGGAAGTCCTGCTGGTCCTGACCAGCGGCTTCCTCACCATGCTCATCCTGCTCCACAAGGGCAAGGGTGGCGGACTGTCCGACATGTTCGGTGGCGGTATCTCGATGGGCGCCGGTTCCTCCGGCGTGGCCGAGCGGAACCTCAATCGCATCACCGTCGCCTTCGCCCTCGTGTGGGCTGTGGTGATCGTCCTGCTCGGGCTCATCCAGAAGGTCAGCTGACCCGGTCGCCAAGCGCCTAGCAGCTGACGGCCACACACAGAGGGGACGACAGACGTGGCATCAGGTGGTCATGCGATTCGGGGGAGCCGGGTAGGCGCCGGCCCTCTCGGGGAGACGGAGCGCGGCGACACAGCCCCGCGCATCCGGGTTTCTTACTGGTGTGCCAACGGGCACGAGACGGCACCGACGTTCTCGGTGGGCGAGGACGTGGAGGCCCCCACGCAGTGGGACTGCCCGCGTTGCGGCTTCCCTGCGGGGATGGACCCGGTCAATCCGCCGGCTCCGGTGCGGAACGAGCCGTACAAGACGCACCTCGCCTACGTGAAGGAGCGCCGCTCCGAGGAGGACGGCGCCGCCCTCCTGGAGGAGGCTCTCGAGGCACTGCGCACCCGCCGCGGCGGACGCGTAGCACGCTAAGGTTTTTTGCAGCGGCGAAGCAGAGCGCCTGCCCTGGTCGGTCGACCGGGACAGGCGCTCTGCTTCGCCGCTGGTGTTCGGGACGGGCTGCTACGCGTGCGCGCCCGCCGCTTCCACGTCCAGGAGCCACAGCGTGCGAGCCTGCCCGACGGCGCCCGCAGCGGGCACCTCCGTGACCGGACCGTCGGCCAGCGCGGCCGCCACCTGCTCCGCCTTCTCTGCCCCCGCAGCGACGATCCAGACCTCGCGGGCGGACCGGATTGCGTCGAAGGTGAGCGAGACTCGCTCCGGCGGCGGCTTGGGCGAACCGTGCACGCCTGTGGTCGTGCCCTGCGCGGCCAGGACCTCGTGGCCGGGGAACAGGGAAGCGACGTGCCCGTCAGGGCCCATGCCGAGCAGCAGGACGTCGAACGCGGGAACCGCGACGCCCCCCTGCTCCTCGTCCTGCTCGCCCGCGTGCTCGCGGAGGAGCGTCGCGTAGTCCGCTGCGCCCTCCTCCGAGGTCGCGACGGACGACGGCCCAGGCATGGGGTGGACGTTGGCCTCGGGGAGCCCGTGCTCGGCGACGAGGCCGTCGAGCAGGGCCTCCCGTGCCTGGGTCTCGTTCCGGTCGGGGTCGCCGTCCGGCAGGAACCGCTCGTCGCCCCACCACAGGTGGACGCTCGACCAGTCGACGGCAGGCACCAGCGGGCTCGCGGCTACCGCTGCGAGCGTCGCTATGCCGACGGAGCCACCCGTGAGCACCACGTGGACGGGGGAGCGGACGGACTGCACGTCCAGCACGCGCGTGAGCAGCCGGGCGGCCGCCGCCTGCGCGAGCACCTCCTTGTCGGGGTGGACGACGACGAGCCGCACCCCCGGCGTCGAGCCCTGCGGCCGAGACATCAGGCGGCCGTCCGGGCTGTCACGTGCTTGAGACCGCGGATGAGGGCCTCCTCGAAGATCTCGTCCGGGTCGAGCCGGCGCAGCTCCTCGATGAGGGCCTCGTTGAGCGCCCGGATCGGCAGGGCGATCCGGCGGGCAGGCTTGCCCGGCTGCGTGATCGTGACGGTGCGGCCGTCGGGCCGGTCGAGCACGATCGGCCCGCTCTTGCGCTCGAGCGTGACGCGAGTGATCGCGTCGTCGCTGGTGGTGCGCACCACCTCGGCCGGGCACTTGAGCCGCGCGCCGAGCCACGCCGCGAGCAGGTCGAGCGACGTGTGCCGCTTCTGCCCCTCGACCGTCACGGAGAGCACCGGCTCGAACGGCGGCTGCTCGATGGCGGCCGCGATGATCGCCCGCCACAGGGTCACGCGCGCCCAGGCGAGGTCGGTGTCGCCGGGGGCGTACGTCCCCGCGAGGTTGGCGAGCATGTCGACCGGGTTCTTCGCGACGGTGCTGTCGATGATCCGGCGGGCCGCCATGGCGCCCACCGGGTCCTGCGACGGCACAGCGGGAGCCTCACGCGGCCACCAGGCCACGATCGGCGCGTCGGGCAGCAGGAGCGGCATCACCAGGGTGTCGGTCCGCTCGAGGAGCGGGCCGAAGGCGCGCAGCACCACCACCTCGGAGGCACCGGCGTCACCGCCCACCCGGATCTGAGCGTCCAGGCGGCCCTCGGTGCCTCGCGCGGTGGGCGCGACGACGATCACCCGGCACGGGTGCTCACGGCTCGCGTCGTTGGCGGCCTCGACCGACTCCTCGACGTCCCGCTCGTCGGCCAGCACCACGAGGGTGAGCACGCGGCCGAGGGCCACCGCACCACCCTCGTCACGCAGCCGGACGAGGCGCTTGTTGACGTGGTTGGTCGTGGTGTCCGGCATGTCAATGATCACAGCGGGTCCTCACCTCTCGGGATGGCACCATGTCGGCAGGCGGTGTCATCACGGCCGCCTCCAGGTCCTGCCGTCGCGCTCCATCATGGCGTCGGCCGACGGCGGACCCCACGTACCCGACGCATACGGCTCTGGCTTGCCCTTGCGCGCCCAGTACGACGTGATCGGGTCGAGGATCTTCCAGGAGAGCTCGACCTCCTCGCGCGTCGGGAACAGCGGCGGGTCACCGAGCAGCACGTCGAGGATGAGCCGCTCGTAGGCCTCGGGGGACGACTCGGTGAACGAGTGCCCGTACCCGAAGTCCATGGTCACGTCGCGCACCTGCATGGCGGTGCCAGGCACCTTGGCGCCGAACCGCATGGTGACGCCCTCGTCGGGCTGCACGCGGATGACCAGGGCGTTGTTGCCGAGCTCCGACGTCAGCGACGACTCGAACGGCAGGTGCGGTGCCTTCTTGAACACCACGGCCACCTCGGTGACGCGGCGGCCAAGGCGCTTGCCGTGGCGCAGGTAGAACGGCACGCCGGCCCAGCGACGGTTGTCGACGTCGACCCGGACCGCTGCGAACGTCTCCGTGGCGGAGTCCTTCGCGATGCCGTCCTCGTCGAGGAAACCGGGCACCTCGGCGCCACCCTGCCAGCCGGCCTCGTACTGCCCGCGTGCCGTGTGCTTGCCGAGGTCGTCCGGCAGGCGGACCGACGAGAGCACCTTGATCTTCTCGGCCCGCAGCTCGGCGGCGTCGAAGTTGACGGGCTCCTCCATCGCCACCAGCGCAAGGAGCTGGATCAGGTGGTTCTGGATGACGTCGCGCGCGGCGCCGATCCCGTCGTAGTACCCGGCGCGACCGCCGATGCCGATGTCCTCGGCCATCGTGATCTGCACGTGGTCCACGTAGTTCGAGTTCCAGATGGGCTCGAACATCGTGTTCGCGAAGCGCAGCGCCAGCAGGTTCTGGACGGTCTCCTTGCCCAGGTAGTGGTCGATCCGGAAGACCGACTCCGGCTCGAAGACCTTCGACACCACTGCGTCGAGCTCCTTGGCGCTGGCGAGGTCGTGCCCGAACGGCTTCTCGATGACCACCCGGCGCCACGCGTCCACGCCGTCGCCGTCCGCGTCGTCGTCGGGACGGGACAGCCCGTGCCTGGAGAGCTGCTCGCACACCACGGGGAACGCCGACGGCGGGACCGACAGGTAGAACGCGTGGTTGCCGCCCGTGCCGCGCTCCTTGTCGAGCGTCTCGACGGTCTCGCGGAGGCGCTCGAACGCGTCGTCGTCGTCGAACGAGCCCTGGACGAACCGGATGCCCTCGGCGAGCTGGCGCCACGTCGCCTCCCGGAAGGGGGTACGCGCGTACTCCTTCACGGCGTCGTGCACCACCTGCGCGAAGTCCTGGTCCTCCCACTCACGCCGGGCGAAGCCCGTCAGGGCGAAGCCCGGCGGGAGCAGGCCACGGTTGGCGAGGTCGTAGACCGCCGGCATGAGCTTCTTGCGCGACAGGTCACCCGTCACACCGAAGATCACCAGGCCGCTCGGCCCCGCGATCCGCGGCAGGCGGAGGTCGAGTGGGTCGCGCAGGGGGTTGACCCCCTGCGCGATCTTGGCCGGCCTCACCGGGCGCCGGCCCCTGCTGCTCCGGCGCCGTCGAGCCCGGTCTTGGTGGTGGTCAGGAGCTCGTCCCAGCTCACCTCGAACTTCGTCACGCCCTCGTCCTCCAGCTGCGCCGTTACCTCGTCCATGGAGATGCCCTGCGCCTCGACGGCCTCGATGACCGCGGCGGCCTGCTCGCCCGAACCGGTGACGGTGTCGGCGAGCACGATGCCGTGGTCGGCGAACGCGTCGAGCGTCTTCTCCGGCATCGTGTTGACCACGCCGGCCACCACGAGCTCGTCCACGTACATCGTGTCGCGGTAGCTGGGGTCCTTCACGCCGGTCGACGCCCACAGCGGGCGCTGCGGCTGCGCGCCGGCGGCCTTGAGAGCCGCCCAGCGCTCGGAGGCGAAGACCTCTTCGTAGGCCGCGTAGGCCAGCCGGGCGTTCGCGATGGCAGCCTGGCCACGCAGCGCGAGCGCCTCCTCCGTGCCGACGGCCTTCAGTCGCTTGTCGACCTCCGCGTCCACGCGGGACACGAAGAACGACGCCACCGAGCCGATCACGGACAGGTCGTGGCCTGCCGCCTTGGCCTGCTCCAGGCCGGCCAGGAAGGCGTCCATCACCTCCCGGTAGCGCGCGAGCGAGAAGATCAGCGTCACGTTCACGCTGATGCCCTTGGCCAGCGTGGACGTGATCGCGGGCAGACCCTCGACGGTGGCGGGGATCTTGATCATCACGTTCGGCCGGTCGACGGTCTCCCAGAGCCGGACGGCCGTGGCCTTCGTGGCCGCCGTGTCGCGGGCCAGGCGCGGGTCTACCTCGATGGACACGCGGCCGTCCACGGCGGACGTGGCGTCGTAGACGGGGCGCAGCAGGTCGGCGGCGTCGCGGACGTCGTCGGTGGTGATGCGCTCCACCGCAGCCTCGACGTCGCCGCCGTTCGGCGGCCCGGCCAGCTCGGCCAGCGTGCTGTCGTACGCGTCGCCCTGTGCGAGGGCAGCGGCGAAGATCGTCGGGTTCGTCGTGACCCCGACGACGTTCTTCGTGCTGATGAGCTCGGCGAGGTTGCCGGTACGCAGGCGCTCACGGGACAGGTCGTCCAGCCAGATAGCGACACCCGCCTCGGACAGCCGCTGGGTGGGACTGACGTTCTCGCCTGTGCTGACGTTCGTGCTGTCGGTCATCATGCCCTTCCTCTCGTGTCCGTGTGCTTCTTCAACGGCTCAGGACGCCGCCTCGATCGACTCCTTGGCGGCCTGGGCGACAGCCTCGGCCGTGATGCCGTACTCGGCGTAGAGCGTCTTGTAGTCCGCCGACGCGCCGTAGTGCTCGAGCGAGACGATGCGGCCGGCGTCGCCGACCACCTCGCGCCAGCCCTGCGCGACGCCCGCCTCGACCGAGACGCGTGCCTTCACGCCGGACGGGATGACCGACTCGCGGTAGGCGTCGTCCTGCTTGTCGAACCACTCGCGCGAGGGCATGGAGACCACGCGGGCCTGCACGCCGTCGGCGGCGAGGATCTTGCGCGCCTCGACGGCGAGCTGCACCTCCGAGCCGGTGCCCACGAGGACGACGTCGGGCGTGCCCTCGGTGTCCAGGAGGGTGTAGCCGCCCTTGAGGGTGCCCTCGGCGGCGCCGAAGCCGTCGGTGCCGCGCGGGTAGGTGGGCACGTTCTGGCGGGTCAGCACGAGGCCGGCCGGGTTGTCGCGGTTCTCGAGGATGCCGCGCCATGCCCATGCGGTCTCGTTCGCGTCCGCGGGGCGCACGACGTCGAGGTTCGGGATGGCCCGCAGCGACGCGAGGTGCTCCACCGGCTGGTGGGTCGGGCCGTCCTCGCCGAGGCCGATCGAGTCGTGCGTCCAGACGAACGTCGTGGGGATGCCCATCAGCGACGCCAGGCGGACCGAGGCGCGCATGTAGTCGGCGAACTGCAGGAACGTCCCGCCGTAGGGCCGGGTCAGGCCGTGCAGCACGATCCCGTTGAGGATCGAGCCCATACCGTGCTCGCGGATGCCGAAGTGCAGCGTGCGGCCGTAGGGGTCGCCGGGGAACTTCTTGGTCGCGTGCTCGGTCGGCACGAAGGACGGCACGCCGTCCATCGTCGTGTTGTTGGAGCCGGCCAGGTCGGCCGAGCCGCCCCAGAGCTCGGGCAGCACGTCCGCGAGGGCGCTCAGCACCTTGCCCGACGCCGCCCGCGTCGCCACGCCCTTCTCGCTGGCCTCGAACTCCGGCAGGGAGCCGGTCCAGCCGTCAGGCAGCTCGTGGGCACGCAGGCGCGCGAGCAGCGCGGCGTTCTGGGGGTTCTGCTCGGACCAGGCGGTGAAGGCGGACTCCCAGGCCTGACGCTGGGCGCCCTGGCGCTCCGCGACGGAGCGCGTGTAGGACAGCACCTCCGGGTCGATGGCGAACGACGCCTCGGGGTCGAGGCCCAGCGCGGACTTGAGGCCCTTGACCTCGTCCGTGCCCATGGCCGAGCCGTGGATGCCACCCGTGTTCTGCTTGGTGGGTGCCGGCCAGCCGATGATCGTGCGCAGCGCGATGATCGACGGCTTGCCGGTCTCGGCCTTCGCGGCGTCGAGCGCCGCGGCCAGCGTGTCGGTGTCCTCCGCGTAGCCGTCGCCACCCGAGGTCCAGTCCACGCGCTGGGTGTGCCAGCCGTAGGCCTCGTAGCGCTTCAGCACGTCCTCGGTGAACGCGATGTTGGTGTCGTCCTCGATCGAGATCTTGTTGTCGTCCCAGATCAGGATCAGGTTGCCGAGCTGCTGGTGGCCCGCGAGGGACGAGGCCTCGGAGGTCACGCCCTCCTGCAGGTCACCGTCGGACGCGATCACGTACACGTGGTGGTCGAACGGCGACTCGCCCGGGGCGGCGGCGGGGTCGAGCATGCCGCGCTCGCGGCGGGAGGCCATCGCCATGCCGACGGCGGAGGCGAGGCCCTGGCCGAGCGGGCCGGTCGTGATCTCGACGCCGGTGGTGTGGCGGTACTCCGGGTGCCCGGGGGTCTTGGAGCCCCAGGTCCGCAGTGCGGCGATGTCGTCCATCTCGAGGCCGTAGCCGGCGAGGAAGAGCTGCAGGTAGATGGTCAGCGACGAGTGGCCTGCGCTCAGCACGAACCGGTCGCGGCCCAGCCACTCGGGGTCCGACGGGTCGTGGCGCATCGCCTTCTGGAAGAGGAGGTACGCGGCCGGCGCGAGCGAGATCGCGGTTCCGGGATGTCCGTTGCCCACCTTCTCGACGGCGTCCGCAGCCAGTGCCTTGATGGCCTTGACCGCTCGCTCGTCGAGCTCCGACCACTCCAGGGGCTTCAGCACGGGGTCGAAAGCGTTCACGAGTCCTCTTTCTCTCCGCCGTCGACTCCCGCCCTGCCCGGGGAGCGGACGGGCCGGAGAGCCGCGCAGCGTGCGTGCGGCGGCGGCGGGATGCCTGCCGCCCTTCGTTCGATGGCGTCAACAACCCTATACGCGCGCATCATCCGTCGCGCAGGGCTGTCCACGCTGTGTACGACCGGCGCGCTCAGGACAAATCTCACACCTGGTCGTGGGAATGCGGTGTGCGACCGCGTCGTGCCGGGACGTACGATGAGCACGCGCCTGACCGGTATGAGGACCTACCAGGTGCGATTCTGACCTCAGGACTCTCCCGAACGGAACTGCGACGCGCGTGAGAACGAGCCACACGACGACCGGCCAGACCGCGCGTCCCCAGAAGTCCAGCCCCCAGGCGGCCGTCGCTGACGACGGCCAGCGCCCCGGTGGCTGGTTCCTGCGTCGGGCCGGCGCCTACGTCGCGCTGACCAAGCCCCGCGTGATCGAGCTGCTGCTCGTGACGACCGTGCCCACCATGATCCTCGCGGCCGACGGCCTGCCGGGCTTCTGGCTGATCGTCGCCACCCTCATCGGCGGGGCGGGCGCCGCAGGCAGCGCGAACGCGTTCAACATGTGGTGGGACCGCGACATCGACCAGGTGATGAACCGGACCAAGAAGCGTCCGATGGCGACAGGGGAGATCACCCCGGCCGCCGGCCTGGTGTTCGCCTCGATCCTGGGCCTGCTGTCGCTGGCGTGGTTCGCGCTGGTCGTCAACTGGGCGACCATGTGGCTCGCGCTGGCCGCCATCGCCATCTACGTCGTCGGCTACACGATGATCCTCAAGCGCCGCACCCCGCAGAACATCGTGTGGGGCGGCATCGCGGGCTGCATACCGGTGTTCATCGGCTGGGCGTCGGTGACGGGCGAGCTGAGCTGGGCGGCGGTCGCGCTGTTCGGCGTCATCTTCTTCTGGACGCCCCCGCACTACTGGCCGCTGTCGATCAAGTTCAAGCAGGACTACGCCAACGCGAAGGTCCCGATGCTGCCGGTGGTCAGCGACGACAAGCGCGTGGCCGCCGAGATGGTCGGCTACACGCTCGCCATGATCGCCTGCTCGCTCCTCCTGACGCCCCTCGCCGGCATGTCGTGGGTGTACACGGCGGTGGCCGCAGCTCTTGGCGCGTGGTTCCTCTGGTCCACGATCGCCATGCTGCGCCGGGCGCAGGGCAGCGCCAAGGGCAAGCTGGGCGCGATGAAGGTGTTCCACGCGTCGATCACGTACCTGTCGCTGCTCTTCGTCGCGGTGGCCGTGGACGTCTTCCTGCCGTTCTGACCCGCGCGGTTCTGACCCTGGTCACCGCGCGGTCATGATTCGGCCGGTGCCGAGGTCCCGGCCTAGGCTGAGGCCGTGACCGAGACCCCAGCCGACCGAACCACCGAACCCGCCGACCAGTCCGGGCGCTACGCGGCAGGCCTGCCGACGGCGTCCGCCGTCGTCCAGGAGAGTGACCTGGCCCCGCGCCGGGCGGCCCGCGAGAAGTCACGCGTGGCTCCCGACTACGCGCGTGCCTGGCTCCTGCTGTCCGCGATGCGGAGCGAGCTCTTCGACAAGGCGCAGCTCTCTCGTGCGGACCAGGTGATCCTCGACTGCGAGGACGCCATCGACGACTCGTTGAAGGACGAGGCGCGCGAGAACGTCATCCGGTGGATCAAGAACGGCGGCTGCGCCTGGGTCCGGATCAACGACCGCCAGGCGCCCTCGTGGGCCGACGACGTCGCCCACCTGCGCGGGCTCAAGGGCCTCAACGGGGTCATGCTCGCCAAGACGGAGAGCGCCGACGACGTCATCGACACCGCACAGCGGCTCGGCGGCGACGTGCCAGTGATCCCGCTCGTCGAGTCGGCCCTCGGTATCGAGGAGGCCGTCAACATCGCCAGGGCGCGCGGTGCGTTCCGCCTCGCGTTCGGGTCCGGCGACTACCGTCGCGACACCGGCGCCGCGAACGAGCCCATGGCGATGGCGTACCCGCGCACGCGGCTCGTCGTCGCCAGCCGCATCGGGGGCCTGCCCGGTCCGGTCGACGGCCCGACGGTCGCCTCGTCGCACGCCCTGCTGCGTGAGCAGTCCGCCGACGCCGTCAACCTCGGCATGACCGGCAAGCTCTGCCTGGACTTCGAGCAGTCGGCGGTCATCAACGAGTCGTTCGCCCCGACGTCGTCCGACGTGGCCTGGGCCGTCGACTTCTTCGCCGAGTTCGAGGCGGCGGGCTCCGTCATCCGCGACGGCAGCGACAAGCCGCGCCTCGCCCGCGCGCAGGTGATCCGCTCGCGCGCGGAGCTGTTCGGTATCAACCCCTCCTGAGCCTGCGGTTCCGCTCCGGGCGAGCGCCTCGTTCCTCGGCTCTCACCCTGCACTGCACCTCCGGTTCAGGAGGTATCAACCCCTCCTGAGCCCGTCCTGCGGGGTGATCTACCACGCGTAGCGGTCACCCGGCGTGGCCCGCCCGCCCGGGCGGGTCACGCTCGGCATGATGGGGCGGTGTCCACTGCCCCCGCCCACCTGCAGTCGCTTCGCCCGACCCAGCCCGCCCCGCTCCCGGACGCCCGGCTCGACTCCGCCCTGCGCGACTACCTCGCGCACCTGAGCGTGGAACGCGGGCTCTCGGCCAACACCGTCGCCGCGTACCGCCGCGACCTCGTGCGGTACGTGGGGTACCTCGCGGCCGCCGGCCGGCCCGGCCTGTCCGGGGTCACGGAGTCCGACGTCACGGGCTTCGTCGAGGCGGTGCGCCAAGGGGACGACGGCGGCCGCCCGCTGTCGCCGTCGTCCACCGCGCGTGCCCTGGCCGCGGTGCGGGGCTGGCACCGGTTCGCCCAGGCCGAGGGGCTCGCCGTGGACGACCCGTCCGCGGAGGTGCGGGCGCCGACGCAGCTGCGGCGCCTGCCGCACGCGCTGTCCGTCGACGACGTCACGGCCCTGCTGGACGCCGCAGGGGCGGGCGAGGGTCCGCTGCCGCTGCGCGACCGGGCCCTGCTCGAGCTGCTGTACGCCACCGGTGCGCGGATCTCCGAGATCGTGGGGCTGGACGTCGACGGCGTGAGCGACAGCACGGCCGTGCGCCTGTTCGGCAAGGGCTCGAGGGAGCGGGCGGTGCCGGTCGGCTCGTTCGCGCGCGACGCGCTCGAGGCCTACCTGGTCCGGGCGCGCCCTGCGCTGGCCGCGTCGGGCCGCGGCACGCCCGCGCTGTTCCTCAACACGCGGGGCGCGCGCATGTCCCGGCAGACCGCCTGGGCCGCCCTGCAGTCCGCCGCCGCGCGCGCGGGGCTCAAGGAGCACGTCTCACCGCACACCCTGCGGCACTCGTTCGCCACCCACCTCCTGTCCGGCGGGGCGGACGTACGCGTGGTCCAGGAGCTCCTGGGCCACGCGTCGGTCACGACGACGCAGATCTACACGATGGTCACCCCGGACGCGCTGCGCGAGGTCTACGCGGCAGCCCACCCACGAGCGCGGTGACGGCGGTCGCGGGCTCGCCGACGGGTGCCTGGCCCGGGCAGCCGAAGGACGCCACGCCGAGGCCGCGACCCCGGTGGCGCCCACACCCTGGTATAGCGTGGCGGTCGTGAGCGAGGCACCCAGCCAGGAGGGAGCGAACACGATGACCGACATGCTTCTCGGCAAGACGGTTGTCGGCGCACCCACGGACTCGGAGATCGTGCGCGACGTCGTCGGGCGCGTCATGCCGGAGCTGCCGGAGCCGGCGCCGCTGACGAGCCACGGCCCGGCGCGCATCATCGCGATGTGCAACCAGAAGGGCGGGGTCGGCAAGACCACCACCACGATCAACCTCGGCGCCTGTCTGGCGGAGTACGGCCGCAAGGTGCTCCTGGTGGACTTCGATCCGCAGGGTGCGGCGTCGGTCGGCATCGGGGTCAACCCGCACGAGCTCGACCTCACCATCTACAACCTGCTCATGGAGCGGAACGTCGACATCCACGACGTCCTCATGCCGTCCGGTATCGAGAACCTCGACGTGCTGCCCGCGAACATCGACCTGTCGGCGGCGGAGGTGCAGCTCGTCGGCGAGGTGGCCCGCGAGTCCGTGCTGGCCCGCGCCCTGCGTCCGGTGATGGACGACTACGACGTGATCCTCATCGACTGCCAGCCGAGCCTCGGGCTGCTCACCGTGAACGCCCTGACCGCCGCGCACGGTGTCCTGATCCCGCTGGAGTGCGAGTTCTTCGCGCTGCGTGGCGTCGCGCTGCTGGTGGAGACCATCGAGAAGGTCCGGGACCGGCTCAACCCGGCCCTGGAGATCGACGGTATCCTCCCCACCATGTACGACTCGCGCACGCTCCACTCCCGGGAGGTCGTGGCCCGGGTGCACGAGGCCTTTGGCGACACGCTCCTGCACTCGATCATCGGGCGCACGGTGAAGTTCCCCGACGCCACGGTCGCAGCGGAGCCGATCACGGCGTACGCGCCGGGACACCCGGGCGCCGCCGCGTACCGTCAGCTCGCCCGGGAGCTCGTGGCCCGTGGCGATGCTGCCTGAGGCGGAGGCGGCGGAGCGGAACCGCGGCGTCGGGCAGCAGACGGTAGAGCCCGAGGTCCTGGAGGCGGCGCCGGCGCTGCTCGGTCCCGACGGTCCGCCCGTCGAGGAGCGGCGGAGCTCTCGTACCTTCCAGGTCCACCTGCACAACTTCGAGGGGCCGTTCGACCTGCTGCTCTCGCTCATCGCGAAGCACAAGATGGACGTCACCGAGGTGGCGCTGGCCGTGGTGACCGACGAGTTCGTCGCGCACATCCGCGAGGCGGAGCGGGCCTCCCGCCAGGCCGCCGCCCGCGGCGAGGAGCACGCCTCCTGGGACCTCGGGGTGGCCAGCGAGTTCCTTGTGATCGCGGCGACGCTGCTCGACCTCAAGGCCGCCCGGCTGCTGCCCGGCGTCGTCGACGAGGACGCGGAGGACCTCGAGCTGCTCGAGGCCCGCGACCTGCTGTTCGCCCGGCTCCTGCAGTACCGGGCGTACAAGGAGGTCTCGAAGGTCATCGCGGAGCAGCTGGCATCGGCCGGACGCCGCGTGCCGCGTCTGACACCGCTCGAGCCGCACCTCGCGGCGATCCTGCCGGAGCTGGTCTGGGACACGTCGGGGGAGCGGCTCGCCGAGCTGGCCGCCCGGGTGCTGGCCCCCAAGCTGCCGCCCGTGGTGGGCCTGGCCCACCTGCACGGCTCCGCGGTGAGCGTGCGCGAGGAGGCGGGCGTCATCGTGCGGCGCCTGCGGGTGGAGCAGTCCGTGACGTTCCGGTCGCTGACGGCCGGGTCCGAGCGCCTCGTGACCGTGGCCCGGTTCCTGGCGCTCCTCGAGCTGTTCCGTGACTCCCTGGTCAGCTTCGAGCAGGTCAGCCCCCTGGGCGAGCTGACGGTGCGGTGGACCGCCGGGCCGGACGACGGCGGGAAGTACCTCGATCCGCAGGCCGGACCCAGCGAGTTCGACGAGGGCGACCTCGTGCCGCCGCCCGGGGCGCACGGCGAGGAGGCGGGCGACGGCCCGGTGCAGGAGCAAGCCGGCCCACAGGAGCAAGCAGAGACCGCGGAGCCCGGAACGGAGGCGACAGCATGACCGTCGAAGAACAGGCCCCCGAGGCCCTGCAGGTGGCCGCCCCGGCCGTGGGTTCGAGGCAGGACGAGCCGGCCCTCGTCGACGTGCACACGCTCCCCGGTGGTGCGCACGCGGCGGTCGAGGCGGTGCTCATGGTGGCCGACGCCCCGATCGGTGCGGACCGCATCGCCGCGTCCCTGAACCTCACCCAGGACGAGACCGACGACATCCTGCACGAGCTGTCCGACGAGTACGCCGGCCACCTCGGTTCCCGGCCGCGTGGGTTCGAGCTGCGCCGGACGGTCGACGGGTGGCGCATCTACTCGTCGGCGGCGCACGCGGACCCGGTGGGGCGCTTCGTGCTGGACGGGCAGTCGTCGAAGCTCAGCCAGGCCGCACTGGAGACCCTCGCCGTGGTGGCCTACCGCCAGCCGGTGACGCGTGGCCAGGTCAGCGCGGTGCGCGGGGTGAACGTCGACGGCGTCGTGCGGACCCTGCTGACCCGCGGTCTGATCGCCGAGATCGGGCAGGATCCGAGCTCGGGTGCGGTTCTGTTCGGAACCACGGGATACTTCTTGGAGCGGATGGACTTCTCGTCGCTCGACGAGCTGCCTCCGCTGGCGCCGCACCTGCCGGATCTCGACATGATCGACGGGCTCGACGGGCTGGACTCCTAGTCCGGTTCCGGGCCGGGCACGGGCTCCCGAACACGGACCCGCAGGCAGGTCCGCAGCGCCTTACCCGACTCACCGAGAGATGAATCATGAGCAACGAACGCCGCGGCGGGAGCCGCCGCGAATCCAGTGGTGGCCAGCAGCCGCGCCGACCCGACCAGTCCGGCAAGCAGGGCGGCAGGAACTTCCGGGGCGGTAGCTCGGCCAAGAGCCGCGCCCAGGCCAACGCACCACGCCGCAAGCCGGCGCAGCCCGCCGAACAGGGCCGCGACGTCCACGTCGAGGGCGGCGTGCGGCTGCAGAAGGTCCTCGCGCAGGCCGGGCTGGGCTCCCGCCGCGCGAGCGAGGAGATGATCGCCAACGGGCGCGTCGAGGTGGACGGCCAGATCGTCACGGAGCTCGGCGTGCGGGTCGACCCCGACACCGCCGTCATCCACGTGGACGGCCTGCGGATCCAGCTCGACCAGGCCAAGGTGACCATCGCGCTGAACAAGCCGCTGGGCGTGGTGTCGACGATGGACGACCCCAAGGGGCGCCCGACCGTCGCGGACCTCATCAAGAACCGTGAGGAACGGCTCTTCCACGTGGGCCGGCTCGACGCCGACAGCGAGGGCCTGCTGCTCCTGACGAACGACGGCGAGCTCGCCAACCGCCTGTCCCACCCCAAGTACAAGATCGCCAAGACGTACCTGGTGACGGTCGAGGGCGAGATCTTCCCGCGCGTCGGCCGGGAGCTCCTGAAGGGCATCGAGCTCGACGACGGCATCGCCAAGATGGACGCGGTGCACGTGGTGCAGCAGATCGACGGCTTCGCGATGCTGGAGGTCGTGCTGCACGAGGGGCGCAACAGGATCGTGCGGCGGATGTTCGACGCCGTCGGGCACCCCGTGACGCGCCTCGTGCGCACCCGGATCGGGCCGATCCCGCTGGGCGACCTGAAGTCCGGCCGCACTCGGGTCCTCGGCCGCACGGAGCTGGGCACCCTGATGAACGCGGTGGACCTGTAACCTCGACCGCTGAGTGCTGGGTATTTGCGCCCTGTCACGCACTCTGACCGCAAATACCCAGCACTCAACGGAAAGCGAGCGGGACTGTGACCAGCCCTGTTGTTGTCGCGATTGACGGGCCGTCCGGCTCCGGCAAGTCGAGCGTGTCGAAGGCGGTCGCCGCCCGGCTCGGCCTGGCGTACCTGGACACGGGCGCCATGTACCGGGCGGCCACCGTGTGGAGCATGGAGACGGCCGACCTGTCCGACACCGTCTCCGTCGCCACGGCCGTACGCGCGATGCCGCTGGTCATGGGCCTCGACCCGGCCGCGCCCGGCGTCGAGCTGGACGGCAGGGACATCGCCGTGACGATCCGCTCGACCGAGGTCACCGCTGCCGTGTCGAAGGTGGCGTCCAACCTCGAGGTGCGGTCCGAGCTCAAGCGGCTCCAGCGCGAGATCATCGAGCAGGAGTCCAGCTCGGTGCGGGCGGTGCACTCGGGCGGGCGGGGGATCGTGGCGGAGGGCCGCGACATCACCACGGTCGTGGCGCCCGACGCCGACGTCCGCGTGCTGCTCACCGCGTCGGAGGAGGCGCGCCTGCGCCGCCGGTCGCTGGAGGTGCACGGCGCCGCCGACACGGAAGCCGTTGACGCCACGCGGGACCAGGTGCTGCGCAGGGACCAGGACGACGCGAAGGTGACGCAGTTCCACGTCGCCGCCGACGGTGTGGTGACCGTCGACTCGAGCGACCTGGACTTCGAGCAGACGATCGACGCCGTCCTCGCCGTCGTCACGCAGGTGACGGGGCGCGAGGTGGCGCCGTCCGCGTGACGCCCCCCGCAGGGAGCGACACAGGTCATACGGCCACGAGGCGGCCCGAGCGCGCCAGGCCTGCGACAATGGGGGCATGACCCACGACTCCTCTGCATCGGAGGCTGCTGCGCTGGACGCTGCGGCCCGAGATGATGCTGCCCTGGATGCTGCCGACCCGGTGGCACCCGACCTCGCCGAGACCGAGGACGACATCGCGCGCGAGCGTGCGCTGCGCGTCGGCCTCGAGGAGTTCGACCTCGACGAGTCGGACCAGGTGCTGCTCGACTCCGAGTGGAGCGACGAGCAGGCGGCGGCCGAGGCGGCGCTGCCCGTGCTGGCCGTCGTCGGGCGGCCGAACGTCGGCAAGTCGACCCTGGTCAACCGGATCCTCGGCCGTCGCGAGGCCGTCGTCGCCGACAAGCCCGGCGTGACGCGCGACCGTGTGTCGTACCCGGCCGAGTGGGCCGGCCGCCGGTTCACGCTCGTCGACACGGGCGGCTGGGAGGTCGACGTCGCCGGTATCGAGTCCAAGGTGGCCGAGCAGGCCGAGGTCGCGATCTCCCTCGCCGACGCCGTGGTGTTCGTGGTCGACGCCGCTGTGGGCGCCACCGCCACCGACGAGCGGGTCGTGGAGCTCCTGCGCCGCTCCGGCAAGCCGGTGGTGCTGTGCGCCAACAAGGTGGACGGCGCCTCGGGCGAGGCGGACGCCACGTTCCTGTGGGCCCTGGGCCTCGGGGAGCCGCACCCGGTCTCCGCCCTGCACGGTCGTGGCACCGGCGACCTGCTCGACGCGGCGGTCAAGGCGCTGCCCACCACGTCGGAGCACGGCGCGCTGCGGCCCGCCGGCCCGCGCCGGGTGGCGCTCGTCGGGCGGCCGAACGTCGGCAAGTCCTCACTGCTGAACAAGATCGCCGGCTCCGAGCGGGTGGTGGTCGACGAGGTCGCAGGCACCACGCGCGACCCGGTCGACGAGCTCATCGAGCTGCGCGGCATCCCGTACTGGTTCGTGGACACCGCAGGCATCCGCCGTCGGGTGCACCAGACCAAGGGGGCCGACTTCTACGCGTCGTTGCGCACCGCCGCCGCGATCGAGAAGGCGGAGATCGGCGTGGTCCTCGTGGACGCGTCGAACCCGCTGACCGAGCAGGACATCCGGGTGATCCAGCAGGTCGTGGACGCCGGGCGCGCACTCGTCATCGCGTACAACAAGTGGGACCTCATGGACGAGGACCGTCGCCCCTTCCTCGAGCGTGAGATCGAGAAGGAGCTGGTCCAGATCGCCTGGGCGCCGCGGGTCAACCTGTCGGCGCGCACCGGCTGGCACAGCGAGCGTCTGGTCCCCGCGATCGAGCGCTCGCTCGCGTCCTGGGACCGTCGTGTCCCCACCGGCAAGCTCAACGCGTTCCTCGGTGAGCTCGTGGCAGCGCACCCGCACCCGCTGCGCGGCGGCAAGCAGTCACGGATCCTGTTCGCGACGCAGGCCTCGACCCGGCCGCCGCGGTTCGTCATCTTCGCCACCGGGTTCATCGAGGCGGGCTACCGCCGGTTCATCGAGCGCCGTCTGCGCGAGACCTTCGGCTTCGAGGGCACGCCGATCGAGATCTCGGTGCGCGTGCGGGAGAAGCGCCGCCGCTGACAGCGGGATCTCAGCGTGTGGTCGGTAGAACGTCAGGTGATCGGTAGCCCGGGCTACCGATCACCTGACGTTCTACCGACCACTGCGGCCCGATGCCCACGGAGCCGCAAAATCGCGGTACCTTCGGGTCGTGCTTCCGGCCAGTATCCCCAGCCCTGACCCGGTGTGGTCCCAGTTCAGCCTGGGCCCGCTCACCATCCATACCTACGCCCTGTGTCTGCTGGCCGGCATCGCCGCCGCCGCCTACATCACGGATCGGCGGCTCCGCGCGCGCGGCGCAGCCCCCGGGCTCGCCCTCGACATCGCGATGTGGGCGGTGCCGATCGGCATCGTCGGCGCCCGGATCTACCACGTGCTCACCCACCTCGGTGACTTCACCGGACCCGGCGTCGACCCGTGGGCCTGGGTGCGGATCTGGGAGGGCGGCAACGCCCTGTTCGGGTCCCTGCTCGGCGGGGCGGTCGGAGTCTGGATCGGCTGCCGTCTGACCGGCCTGCGGTTCGGCTCGTTCGCTGACGCGCTCGCCCCCGGCCTGCTCGCTGCCCAGGCGATCGGGCGGCTCGGGAACTATGTGAACCAGGAGCTGTTCGGCCTGCCGACCACGCTGCCCTGGGGCCTGGAGATCCGGGCCGACGCGCCGATGTTCCCCGACTGGGCGGACCCCGGCACCCTGTTCCACCCGCTGTTCCTGTACGAGATGATCTGGAACCTGATCGGGATCGCCCTGCTGCTCGCCATCGAGCGGCGCGTGGTCCGCCGGAACGCGGCCATCCTGGCCGACGGCGGTACGCCAGGGGCCGGGCTGCGCTGGGGCCGCATGTTCGGTCTCTACCTGATCTGGTACGGGCTCGGCCGCAGCTGGCTCGAGGCCATCCGCATCGACCCGACGAGCGATGCGCCGCTGGGCGTCCCCGCGAACATCTGGACGTCGGGCGCCGCGATCGTGCTCGGCATCGTGATCGTCGTGGTGCAGGGGCGCCGGCACCCGGAGCCCGAGCCGTCCGTGTACCAGCCGGGGCGCGAGCCCGTGGACGAGGACGCCGAGGCCGCCGGTTCCGCCGAGGCCACGAGCGCCGAGGCGAAGAGCGCCGGCGCGGCCGAGACCGGGAGCGCCGCCGAAAAGGCTGACGCCGAGAAGGCTGACACCGAAAAGGCTGACACCGACGCCGCCGACACCGAGGATGCCGACGCCGAGAGCGTCGAGGCGAACGGCTCGGCCGACAGCAAGTAGCCGCCTCTCGACCAGCCGTACCCCCGGGGCTGTGACCGTGCCTGTGCGCACGGTCACAGCCCCACGGCTTGTTCCTCCGGACGCCGATTGCGGAGGATGAGGTCATGCCACATTCCCGTCCTGGGGACGCCTCTGCCTCGACCGGGCCAGCCAGGGGAGCGCGAACCTGGTGGCCGGTCGCCGCCGTCCTCCTGGCCGTGGCATGGGGCGGCAACGACTTCACGCCGTTGCTCATGCTGTACCGCGAGCAGGGCGACATGGGACCCGTCACGGTTGACGCACTGCTCGCCGTGTACGTGTTCGGCCTGGTGCCCGCCCTGCTGCTGGGCGGACCGCTGTCCGACCGGCTCGGCCGCCGCCCGCTGCTGCTGCCCGCAGCGCCCATCTCGGCAGTCGGCTCGCTCGTGCTCGCGCTCGACCCGGCCAGCCCCGTGGTGCTCGGGATCGGACGCCTGCTGTGCGGCGTCGCGCTCGGGCTGGCCATGGCCGTCGGCTCCACCTGGCTCACCGAGCTCAGCGCAGCCACCGGCGAGCGCTCCGCCGGACCTCGCCGAGGGTCGCTGGCGCTGACCGTGGGGTTCCTCGCGGGAGCGGGCGTGGCTGCCATGCTGGCCCAGTTCGCCCCGTGGCCCACGCTCCTCTCGTACGTGCTGCATGCGGCCGGCTCCCTGGTCGCTGGGCTGTTCCTGCTCCGCGTCCCGGAGACCCGGCCGAGCCTCCCGCGCGGCGAGCGAGGGCCGCTGCTCGACGACCTGCGCATCACCGCCGTCGGGCACCCCCGGTTCCTGCGCGTCGTGGTGCCGCTCGCGCCCTGGGTGTTCGGCTGCGCCGGATGCGCGTTCGTTGTGCTGCCCAGCCTGCTCACCGATCGCGTCGGCGGCCTGCCCATCGCCTTCGCGGGGGCGATGGCCATCCTCGCCCTCGGCTGCGGCATCGGCATCCAGGTCCTCGCCCGGCGGATCGACACGCCGTCGTCGGCCCGGGCGTCGGTGGTGGCTCTGGCCATCGTCGGCGCGGGGATGGCGCTCGCGGCCTGGGCGTCCGCTGTGGTGTCGCTGCCGGTGGGCGTGGTTGCGGCGGTGGTGCTGGGGACCGGCTACGGCCTGGCGCTCGTGGCCGGCCTGAGCGAGGTTGCCCGCATCGCGGGACCGGGGCAGCTCGCCGGGCTCACCGCGGTGTTCTACTCCCTGACCTACCTCGGGTTCTTCGTCCCGATGGTGCTCGCGTGGCTGCGTGACACCTGGTCGTACGGGGAGATGTTCGGCTTCGGCGCGGCTGCGGTCGCGCTGTGCCTGGTCATCGTCGCGGTCTCGTCGCGGCGCGCGCTCCCGGACGGGATGCGTCGGTAGTCCGGGCAGAGCAGCGGCGCCCGTGCACAGACCAGCTGTGCACGGGCGCCGCGTCAGCGACGGGTGGTCGTCACTCCACCCCGAGCGCCGCCACCGGCGAGGTGCGGGCAGCGGCCCGTGCCGGGAGCACCGAGGCAAGGAGCCCGGCGACGAGCGAGATGGCTACGACCACTCCGAGGTCCGTCCACGGGACGGCGTACCGCACGTCGCCCATGAGGGACAGTACGGTCGCGGCGCCGGCCCAGCCGAAGATCAGCCCGAGCACGATGCCGAGGAGCGCGCCCACACCGGCGATGAGCACGCCTTCGACGGCGAGCATGCCGCGCAGCTGTTCCTTGCTCAGGCCGATGGCCCGCAGGGTCGCCGACTCCTTGGTCCGCTCGATCACCGAGAGGGACAGCGTGTTGGTCACGCCGATCAGGGCGATCACCACGGCGACGGCGAGCAGGCCCACCACGATGCCGAGGATGACGTCCACGACCTGCCGGAACTGCGCGGCCTGGGCGGCCGGCCCCATGACGAACGCGTCGCCGTCCACCTGCGCGACGGCGTCCTGGACGTCGGCGAGCACGGTGGCCGGATCGGTGCCCGAGATGTGGGCCCAGACGTCGGTCCACGAGTCGTCCGTGATGCGGGCGAGGTCGGTGGTGGTGACGAACCGGTTGAGCGGGTCGGCGCTCGTGATGGCGACGGTCAGGTCGACCGAGCCCTCCGGACCCGTGAGGATGGCTTCGTCGCCCGCGCCGAGGGACAGCGAGTCGGCGGCCTCCTGGGTGAGCAGGATCGAACCCTCGGTGAGACGGTTCGCCTCCTCCGGCACGTTCACCACTGCGGCGAGGTCGGCGGGATCGGCGCCCACGATGCTCGTCTCGTCCGTGCCGTCGAGCGTCACCGACGCGTTGGTCACGAGGGCGGTGGCGGCGACGCCCTCCGAGCCGCCGACGGCGTCGCGCACGTCCGCGACGTAGTCAGGGGACGACGCCGAGACGCTCACGTCATAAGGGAACGTCTCGTCGAGCAGGGCGTCCGCCGAGATGCGGGCGCTGGCTGCGCCCGTGGACATCATGGTGACCAGCGTGACGCCGATGAGCAGGGCGGTGGAGGTCGCCGCGGTGCGGCGCGGGTTGCGCAGGGTGTTGGCGACCGCCAGGCGGGAGGCGGGCCCGGTGCGGGCGACGAGGGCGCCGAGGAAGGCCGCGACGCGGGGCAGCCAGAGCACCGCGCTCAGCACGATTCCGAAGAACGCGAGGGCGCCGCCTCCGACGGTGGCGACGAGGCCGAACTGCGGTGACCCTTGCATCCCGAGGACGACGCCGAGGCCCAGCAGCGCGAAGCCGCCGACGATGCACAGGAGCGAGATCACGAGGCGGGCACGGCCGGACCGGGCGCGCAGCGTGGGCGCGTCGGAGGGCCGGAGCGCGGCGAGCGGTGCGACGCGGGTGGCCGAGCGGGCGGGGGCGAGCGCGGCCAGGACCGTGACGCCGGTGCCGACGACGAGGGGCAGCACGATCGACTGCCAGGTCAGGGCGATCGTCGTGGGGAGCGGTACGCCGAGGTCGAAGGTCGGCGCCACCATCAGCGCGGCCTGTGCGAGCAGCGCGCCGATCAGGATGCCCGCCGCCGAGGCGACGAGGCCGAGGATCGCCGCTTCGAGCAGGACGCTGCGGTAGAGCTGGCCGGTGCCCGCGCCGATGCAGCGCAGCAGGGCCAGGGTCCGCGTCCGCTGGGCCACGAGCACCTGGAAGGTGTTGGTGATGACCATGGCCGCGATGAGCAGCGCGATGGCGGCGAAGGTCATCACGAACACGAGGAAGACGAGGTCCTGGCCACCGGTCTGCTCCGCGGTCTTCGCGGTCGCCACTGCCTCGGTGGTCTGGACGGAGACGCCGCCCTCGACCTCGCCGACGGCCGCCTGCACGGCGTCGTCCAGGGCGGCGGGGACGCTGCCGCCGCTCAGCGGCTCGTCGAGCGCGACGAGGAGCTCGCCGACCGGGTCGGAGTAGGGCTCGGCCGCGCTCCAGGACTGGAGCGTTGCCGCGGGAACCGCGGCGGCCCCGCCGAAGGCCGTGTACGCGCCGTAGGGGTCGACCGTGAGGCCGGACACGGTCAGGGTCTCCGTGACCTCCTTGGGCTCGCCGAGCTCGGCTGCCGGGTCCTCCGCCTGGCTCTCTTCCCAGCCGTCCGGGTACAGGGTGCGCTTGACCGACAGCTGGTCGCCCAGCCCGACCTCGAGCCGCTCGGCGAGCTTCGACGTCAGTGCTACCTCGTCGCCCGCGGCGGGCCAGGCGCCGTCGGTGAGCTCGAGCGGCGAGAGCCGCGGGTCCTCGGGGACCGGGGCGAACAGCTGGTAGCCGCCCTTGCCGCCGTTACGCAGGTCGCCGTACCAGGAGAGGGAGGGCTGGACGCTGTCGACACCGTCGACGGCGGTGACCGCGTCGACGGTGTCGTCAGAGAATCCGCCCTGTTCCGGGTCGTCGGCGGACACGACGACGTCGGCCTTCGCGTACTCCGCCGCGACCATGTCGTGGGTGGTGCCCTGGATGACACCGCCGGCGAGCAGCGTCACGGTGACGAAGGCCGTGCTGATCAGGATGGCGACGCCTGCGGCGGTGAGCCGCCCGACGCTCCGGCGCATCTGCGCGAGCGTGAGGCGTGCGGTGGGGAAGGAGCTGGACATCACGCACCCGTCCCGGGCGCGGTGGCGACGGAGGGCTCGAGGGTGCGGAGGGCGTCGAGGCCGGCCATGGCGGACTCGGGGGTGGGGTCGCTGATGTCGCCGGCGATGCGGCCGTCGGCGATCAGGACGGCGCGGTCGGCATACGCGGCGGCGGAGGGGTCGTGGGTGACCATGATGATGGTGCGGCCGAGCTCGCGGACGGAGCGGCGCAGGAAGGACAGGACCTCGGCCCCGGAGCGGGAGTCGAGGTTGCCGGTGGGTTCGTCGGCGAACACGACGTCGGGCTGGGCGATCAGGGCGCGGGCGATCGCGACGCGCTGCTGCTGTCCGCCGGAGAGCTCTCCGGGGCGGTGGGTCAGGCGGCCGCCGAGGCCGAGGGTCTCCACGAGGGTGTTCAGCCAGGCCTTGTCGACGGTGCCGCCGGCGAGCTCGACGGGCAGGGTGATGTTCTGCTCGGCCGTGAACATGGGCAGGAGGTTGAACTGCTGGAACACGAACCCGACGCGGTCGCGGCGGAGCCGGGTCAGGGCCTTGTCGTTCAGGCCGGTGATCTCCGTGGTCCCGAGGAAGGCTTGTCCGCTGGTGGCGGAGTCCAGGCCGGCCAGGAGGTGCATCAGGGTCGACTTGCCGGATCCGGAGGGGCCCATGATCGCGGTGAAGCGGCTCTGCTCGAAGTCGACGTCCACGCCGTCCAGGGCCTGCACGGTGGCCTCACCCTTGCCGTACGTCTTCGTCAGGGAACGAGCGCGCACAGCGGGTGCCGACGACCCTGGCGCGTAAACGGTGGTATCCATGTCGCAGACGTTACGGACGGCGGGTGCCGCACCGCGTCCTGCCCCGGGCTGGTTCTGCACCGCCGACGTCATACCCAGGTCGTAGGGGTGCCACGGACCTCGGCTCCTTACCGGCGCCGCACGATCTTCGGCTCGCCGATGGGTGCTGCCTCGCCCCTTGCCACGGCCTCGTCGTGGCTGGCAAGGGCGTCTTCGAGCAGGGTCATGAGCGTGGCCTCGTCCTGGACCATCTGCCGGTACTTCGGGCCCAGCGCGATGATCTGGTCACGCTCGCGGAGCAGGGCGCCGAAGATGCGCTCGCGCTCGGCGGCGTCGGCGGTGTACTCGCTGTCCAGGTAGCTGGTCGCGTGCCTGCGTGCGTTCGAGATCGCGTTCTGCGCCCGCCCGCGCTTGCTGAACAGCGAGGCGAGCGTCGTGATCACCAGGACGCCGAGAATCACCGTCAGCGACAGCCCTGTGCTGATCTCGACGACGGTCACCGGTTGGCCGTCGTTGATGAACGGGACGTTGTTCTCGTGCAGCGCGTGGAGGACCAGCTTCACCCCGATGAAGCCGAGGACGGTGGCCAGGCCGTAGGAGAGGTAGATCAGCCGGTCCAGGAGCCCGTCGATGAGGAAGTAGAGCTGCCGCAGCCCCAGCAGCGAGAAGGCGGTCGCGGTGAAGACCAGGAAGACGTTCTGGGTGAGCCCGAAGATCGCCGGGATCGAGTCGAGGGCGAACAGGATGTCGGTGCCGCCGATCGCGACCATCACGAGGAGCATCGGCGTCATGGTCCGCTTGCCGTCGACCACCGTGAACAGCTTGTCGCCGTCGTAGGTGTCGGTGGTGTGGAACACCTTGCGGGCCAGCCGCACGATCACGTTGTCGCCGGTGTGCGACTCCTCGCCCTCGGGCCGGAGCATGTTGCCGGCCGTCAGGAGCAGGATCAGCCCGAACAGGTAGAAGACCCAGGCGAACGAGTTGATCAGCGCGGCGCCGAGGAAGATGAACCCGGTCCTGGCGATCAGCGCGAACACGATGCCGAACAGCAGCACCTTCTGCTGGTCCTCCCGCGGCACCCGGAACGAGGACATGATGATCAGGAACACGAACAGGTTGTCCACCGAGAGCGCCTTCTCGGTGACGTAGCCGGCGAAGTACTCCGAACCCATCGTCGCGCCGCCGAAGACGAGGACGCCGAGCCCGAACGCGATCGCTATACCGACGTAGAGGCTCGACCAGATCGCTGCTTCCCGCAGCGTGGGGACGTGTGCCTTGCGGACGTGGAAGACGAAGTCGAAGACCAGGAGCCCTGCGATCCCAGCGATGGTGAGGGCCCAGACCCAAGTCGATACCATGCAGCCACCTTTCCCTCGGGACAGTATCGCGGAAGCGTCGTCAGCCGGCCAGCGCGTCGATCGCCGCGGGGGACAGCACGTGGTCGATGGCCATGGCGCTCGCACCGAGGACCCCCGCACCGGCCCGTGCACGGGACGCGACGATGCGCAGGTGCTGGGTCGCCAGCGGCAGGGACCTGCGGTAGACGGCCTCGCGGATGCCGGCGATGAGGTGCTCTCCTGCGTCGGCGACGACCCCGCCGATCACGATGACCGACGGATTGAGCATGCTCACGCACGAGGCCAGGACACCGCCGATGTCGCGGCCCGCCTGCCGCACGGCCTGGCTCGCCGCGACGCCCCGTGACCGGACCAGCTCGACGACACCGGCGCTGTCCGCGGCGTCGAGGCCCTGGGCGGAGAGCGCCGCCGCGACGGCCTGGCCGCTCGCCACCGCCTCAAGGCATCCGGTGTTGCCGCACCGGCAGGGCACGTGGTCGGCGCCGGGGACCGCCATGTGCCCGACGTCGCCGGCAGCGCCCTGAGCGCCGCGCCGCAGCGCGCCGTCGGCGATGATGCCGGCGCCGATGCCGGTGGAGACCTTGACGAGCAGCAGGTCCGAGACCTGCGACCACGCGGCCCGGTACTCACCGAGCGCCATGATGTTGACGTCGTTGTCGACCAGCACGGCGACCCCGAGCTCTGCGCCGAGGATGCCAGGGACGTCGACGTCGTCCCACCCCGGCATGATCGGCGGGTTGATGGGCCGGCCGGTCGAGTGCTCGACCGGACCGGGCAGCCCGATGCCGATGCCCGCGAGGTCGTGGACGTCGCGGCCCGCTGCCGCGAGCAGGTTGCGGCCCGCGCGCGCCACCCACGGGAGGACGACGTCGGGCCCTGCCGCGATCGACAGGGCCTCGTCGTGCGCAGCGAGCACGGTCGAGGCGAGGTCGGTGACCGCGAGCCGGGCGTGGTTGGCGCCGAGGTCGACGGCGAGGACCACCCGGGCGCCCGGGTGGAAGGCGAAGGTCGCCGGCCGCCGTCCGCCGGTGGAGCCCGCCGTCCCCGCCGGGGTGATCAGACCCGTGCTCATGAGTGCGTCGATCCTGGTGGCGATCGTCGACCGGGACTGGCCGGTGATGGCGATCAGGTCCGCGCGCGTGCGTGGCTTGCCGTCGCGCAGCAGCTGGAAGAAGTCGCCGGTGCCCAGTGACAGGGGCGGCGTCCTCGAGGGGCCGTCGGTGGGCATGGGCAGCAGCCTCCCGGGTGAATTTGCGGTCGCGTATCGGCAAAAGATAGCCCATATGCTCCACGAACCACAGAAGCCGCGTAAGTGACATGCAACTTTTGGTTGACATCAGCCAAAAGGTCCCTACATTGGTGGATATGCGAGCCGATGACGACGCGCACACTTCCTCACCCGACCCCGTCCTGCGCCTCCGTGGCGTCGGCAAGGAGTTCTTCGGCACCTCGGTGCTGCGAGACATCGACCTGACCCTGTACCCAGGACAGGTCCACGCCCTGGTGGGCGAGAACGGCGCTGGCAAGTCGACGCTGATGAAGATCGTCGCCGGGGTGCACCAGCCGGACACCGGCACCATCGAGCTCGACGGTTCCGTCGTCGCCTTCCCGACACCGCTCGATGCGCAGCGGGCCGGCGTCGCCACGGTCTTCCAGGAGTTCAACCTGCTGCCGGACCGGTCCGTCGCCGAGAACGTGTACCTGGGCCGCGAACCGCGCAGGCGCGGCCTCGTCGACCGGCGACGGCTGCACGCGGACACCACCCGCCTCCTCGACGACCTCGGCCTGACGGGCATCGAGTCCTGGACGCGCGTCGGATCCCTGTCCGTCGCGCAGCAGCAGGTCGTCGAGATCGTCAAGGCGGTCTCGTACGACGCCCGGATCATCTCCATGGACGAGCCGACGGCGGCGCTCGCCGACCAGGAGGTCGCGCTGCTCTACGAGCTGGTCCGCCGGCTGCGGGACCGGGGCGTCGCGATCCTGTACGTCTCCCACCGCCTCCAGGAGATCTACGACCTGGCCGACACCATCACCGTGCTCAAGGACGGGAACCACGTGCTGACAGCCCCCGCCGCCGACGTCGGCCCGGACCGGCTGGTGCGCACCATGGTCGGGCGCGACTTCGCCGGCTTCTTCCCCGACAAGGCCGCCGACGCCGTGCCCGGCGAGGTGCGGCTCGCCCTCGAAGGTTCCGGCAACACCATGGTGGACGGCATCGACCTCCAGGTGCGCGCCGGCGAGATCGTCGCCCTGGCCGGCCTGCAAGGGTCCGGCCGCACCGAGATCGCCCACGGCGTGTTCGGCATCGCGCCGTTCACCCGCGGCCGCATGACGGTCGACGGACAGCCGGCCCAGGTACGCACGCCGCGGCAGGGTGTCCGCCACCACCTCGCTCTGGTCACCGAGGACCGCAAGGCCGAGGGCCTGGCCCTCGGGCAGTCGGTCCTCGCGAACGCACGTCTCGTGCTCGACGCCGTGCTGCCCGGCTCCTCGGACCGCCGTTCACGCCGGATCACCGGCATCCTGTCGTCGCTCGAGGTCGTCGCGAGCTCCCAGGACGCCGAGGTCCAGTACCTCTCCGGCGGCAACCAGCAGAAGGTGGTCCTCGCGAAGTGGCTCGTCACCGAGCCGCGGGTCATCGTGCTGGACGAGCCGACGCGCGGCATCGACGTCGGCGCCAAGCGCGCCGTCTACGACCTCATGCGGACCCTGACCGCCGACGGGACCGCCGTGCTGCTCATCTCCTCCGAGCTGCCCGAGGTCGTCGCGATGGCCGACCGCATCCTCGTGGTGCGCGACGGCCGGATCGCAGGCGAGCTGCCGGGCGGCAGCGACGAAGCGGCCATCATGGCCCTGGCGACGGGGGCGGCATGACGACCAGCACCAGCAGCAGCGCCGGAACGAGCAGGACCGCAGGCACCCGACGCCGCTACCACCTCGGGTCCACCGAGATCGTCTACCTGGCGCTCGGAGGCATCCTGCTGGTCGCGGGCGTCCTCGTGGCCGTCCAGGGCGGCAACCTCTTCGCCCAGCAGAACATCAGCTACATGCTCACGCAGACGAGCCTGCTGGGCTTCGTCGCCGTCGGGCAGACGCTCGTCGTCCTGTGCCGCTCGCTCGACCTGTCGGTCGGGTACGTCGTCGCGCTGTGCTCGCTGATCGGCGCCACGACGATGGCAGGCGACCCCTCCCGCGTGTGGCTCGGCGTCGTGGCGGCGCTCGCGGTCGCTGCAGGCGTCGGGCTCGTGAACGGCCTGATCATCTCTGCGCTGCGGGTCAACGCGTTCATCGCGACCCTCGGCATGGGACTGATCGTCAAGGGCTTCCTCGACACGCGGTTCAAGGGGCCGGAGGGTGAGGTGCCCTTCGCGTTCCAGGCGTTCGGGTACACGCGCATCGGCCCAGTGCCCGTCTCGACGATCGTCATGCTGCTCGTGGCCGCTGCGGCCTTCGTGCTGCTCACCAGGACCCGGGCGGGTTACCACATGTTCGCCGTCGGGGGGAACCTCGACGTCGCGCGGCTCTCGGGCGTGCGCACCGGCAGGACCCTGGTGCTGGCCCACGTGCTGTGCTCCCTGTGCGCGGGCGTGGCGGGCCTCCTCATCGCCGCCCGGTTCGGCACGGGGAACGCGCTCGTCTACTCGTACGGCCTCGACCTCGACTCCATCGCGGCCGTGGTGCTGGGTGGCACCCTCCTGTTCGGCGGCCGCGGCTCGGTGGTCGGCACCGTCGGCGGCGTGGCGATCCTCGCCGTGCTCGACACCGCGTTCAACGTGCTCGACGTGAACCCGTTCTTCAAGGACGTGCTGCGCGGCGCGATCATCATCGCCGCCGTCGCCCTGTACGCACGACGGCAGATCGACCCGGCGAGCCGGCGCATCCGGTTCGGCACCAGAGCTGGTATCCGAGGAGGCGACGCCGCATGACCCTGACCGCAGACACCTCGCGAGGGACCGCACGGGGCACCGCGCGACAGTGGCGCGAGCGCCTGCTGTCCGGCGGCAGCTGGACGGTGCTGGCGCTGCTCGTCGTGGTCCTCGCCGTCATCGTCGTGATCAACCCCTCGTTCGCCGAGCCGGTCTCCCTCATGGCGTTCGCCAAGAAGGCGGCCCCGCTGGTGGTCCTCGCCGTGGGGCAGTACTTCGTGATCGTCTCGGGCGAGTTCGACCTGTCCGTCGGCTCTCTCGTCGGTGCCCAGGTGGTCATCGCGGCGCGGCTCATCGACGGCGAGGAGGCGCTGACCTGGCCCGTGCTGGGGCTGATGCTCGCCTTCGGCCTGCTGGTCGGGCTCGTCAACGGCCTGGTGACGACCCTGCTGCGGGTGCCGTCGTTCATCACGACGCTCGGCATGATGCTCGTGCTGTTCGGCGCGATCCGGCTGTGGACCGGCGGCGCGCCCACCGGCGCGCTGAGCGAGAGCTTCCGGGTCCTCGGCCGCAAGGGCTTCCCTGACGTCCCCGGGCAGTTCCAGGTGCCGTACGCGCTGCTGGTGGCGCTCGTCGTCGTCGGGCTGGCGGTGCTGCTGATGCGCCGCCCGTTCGGCCGGTCGCTCGTCGCCGCTGGCGACAACGCCCTTGCCACCACGTACAGCGGGGCCTCCGTGTGGTGGCTGCGTACACGGGCCTTCCTGCTCTCGTCGTTCCTCGCCACGGTGGCGGCGGTACTCATCGGCGGGTTCGCCGGCGTGACCGCCCAGGTGGGGCAGGGGCTCGAGTTCATGGCGATCACCGCGGTCGTGCTGGGCGGCGTCGCCCTCGGTGGCGGCCGCGGGACCGTCGTCGCCGCGATGGTCGGCGCGCTCGCCCTCGAAGCCCTCTTCACCCTGTTCAACCAGCTCGCCCTGCCGTCGACCATCCGGCCCGCCGTGCAGGGCGTGATCATCATCGTCGCCGTCGCCTACGCGGCGCGTCGACAACGCACCTGAGCTCGAACCCATCGAACGACAGCACTCATCAAAGGGGATGGACATGCGACCGATCCGAGCACTGCTGGCGGGCACGGCAGCGGCAGGACTGCTCCTGCTGACGGCCTGCACCACCGACGCGCCGACCGAGGAGCTGCCGGCCGCCGAGACGAGCGCGGCCGAGGAGGCGCCCGCCGAGTCCGGGGCCGAGAGCGAGTGGTTCGTCCAGGCGGACTACGACCGGGAGCTGGCCCAGCGCGACATCGAGCCAGAAGGCCCGGCCGACCAGCCATGGCTGCAGGCCATCGAGCCGGAGTTCGTGGACACCGCCGACCTCGCGAGCGACGGCGGCGACAAGACGCTGTGCTTCTCCAACGCCTCTGTCTCCAACCCGTGGCGCGTGACCGGCTGGATCACCATGCAGCAGCAGGTCGAGGTGCTCAAGGAGGAGGGCGTGATCGGCGAGTTCCGGGTCTCCGACGCCGCCGACGACGACAACAAGCAGATATCCGACATCCAGGCGTTCGTCGAGGCGGGTGACTGCGACGCGATCATCATCTCGCCGTCGACCACGGCGACGCTGACCCCGGCCGTCGAGGCGGCCTGCGAGAGCGGCAAGCCCGTCATCGTGTTCGACCGGGGCGTGAACACCGACTGCATGGTCACGTTCATCCACCCGATCGGCGGCTACGCCTACGGCGCGGTGGGCGCCGAGTTCCTCGTGGACAACCTGGAACCTGGCTCGACGGTCCTGGCACTGCGCATCCTGCCCGGCGTGGACGTGCTGGAGCACCGGTGGGCCGCGGCGGACAAGGTCTTCTCGGAGTCCGACATCGACGTCGTCGGGGTCGAGTTCACCGGCGGGGACGGCGCGAAGATCAAGGACCTCGTGACCCAGTACCTGCAGCGCGGCGAGGTCGACGGCATCTGGATGGACGCGGGCGACGGAGCCGTCGCAGCGGTCGAGGCGTTCGAGGACGCCGGCCAGCCGTACCCCGTCTTCGTGGGCGAGGACGAGATGAGCTTCATGCGCAAGTGGGACGAGACGGGGATGACGGCGATCGGCAACGTCTACTCGAACTTCCAGTGGCGCACGCCGATCCTTGCCGCGCAGAAGATCTGGGCCGGCGAGGAGGTGCCCTCCGAGTGGGTGCTGCCCCAGGAGCCGGTCGACGACGCCGACCTCGCCGCGTTCCTCGACGCCAACGCAGACATGCCGTCCCTGCACTACGCGAAGTTCGGCGGCGAGGACCTGCCCGGGTACCCCGAAGCCTGGACGGACCGCTGAATGACGGCACCCACGAAGAGCGGGACCACGTGGCCGGTCGGCGTCAACACCTGGGTGTGGACGTCGCCGCTCACCGACCGCTCGCTCGCCGAGATCGCGTCCCGCGTCGCGGGATGGGGGTTCGACGTCCTTGAGCTGCCCGTCGAGCACCTCGGCGACTGGGACCCGGGCCGTGCGGCACAGGTCCTCGCCGACAACGGCCTCGCTGCGAGCGTGTCCCTCGTGATGGGCGAGGGCCGCGAGCTGGTCGCCGCCGACGCCGGAACCGTGCGTGCGACGCAGGACTACCTGCGGGCGGTGGTCGACGCGGCGCACACGGTCGGCGCCCGGGTGGTCGGTGGTCCTGCGTACGCGTCGGTCGGGCGCACGTGGCGCACGACGCCGCAGGAGCGGGCCGACGCGTACGCCGAGCTCGCCGAGCACCTCGCGCCCGTCGTCGAGCACGCGATCGCAGCGGGCGTCGTCGTCGGCCTCGAACCGCTCAACCGCTACGAGACGAGCCTGATCAACACGGTGGACCAGGCGCTCGACGTCGTCAGACGCCTGCCCGCCGAGGGGATCGGGCTGATGCTCGACGTCTACCACATGAACATCGAGGAGCGGGACCTGCCCGCCACGGTGGTGCGCGCTGGGGCGCGCATCGCCGCCGTGCAGGTCTGCGGGAACGACCGCGGGGCACCCGGCGCGGACGGCATCGACTGGCCGGGGCTGCTCGCCGGGCTCGAGCGAGCCGGCTACGACGGCCCGCTCGTCATCGAGTCGTTCACCGCGGAGAACGCCACGATCGCCACCGCCGCCTCGATCTGGCGGCCGCTGGCCGCGAGCCAGGACGCCCTCGCGACCGAGGGCCTCGACCACCTGAGAGGACTGATGCCACCGAACAAGGTCTGAGGAGCACGCGCCTGAGTCTGAGGATGCGCAGCGCGCTCGGCGCCGGCACGCCGGGCTGGTCAACGAAACACGCTCCGCCGGGGGTACCCCCGGCGGGTCCGCACGTCGATCTGCCCAGGAGGCAACACGATGACCGCACCACGACGTCCCCGCTGGGGGAGATCCATAGCGGCTCTCGCCGTCGGAGCACTGGCGCTCACGCTCGCGTCCGTCCCGGCGGCCACGGCCGCAGACGGGCCGCAAGCCGGCGCCGAGGGGGAGCAGGCGGCGGCCCTGGAGGAGGGCCGGGTCCTCATCTTCACCGCCACCACCCAGTACCGGCACGCCGAGGCGATCACGCAGGGCACGCCAGTGCTCGAGGCGGCGTTCGCCGAGGCAGGCATCGAGTCCGACCACACGGAGGACCCGACGGTCTTCAACGACGCGGACCTGGCGCAGTACGACGCGCTGGTCATGTTCCAGGCGTCGGGCGACCCGTGGAACGCCGAGCAGAAGGCCGCGATGGAGCGGTACCAGCAGGCGGGCGGTGGCATCGTCGCCATCCACAACGCGACGGACATGCGCGGCAGCTACGCCTGGTGGGACGAGATGATCGGGTCGCTGATGCCGGGGCACGCCGCCACCGGTTCGAGCCCGGGCCTGCCCGGCACGGTCCGCGTCGAGGACCGGAAGCACCCCTCGACGGAGCACCTGCCGCAGCGCTGGGACCGGGCGGACGAGTGGTACAACTTCTCGACCAACGTGCGCGGCGACGCGCACGTGCTGGCGACGATGGACGAGTCGACCTACGACCCGGGCAGCAACGCCATGGGCTACGACCACCCGATCTCGTGGTGCAAGTACTACGACGGCGGCCGCGCGTGGATGACCGGCATGGGCCACTTCGGCGCGCACTACACCGACGAGCCGGAGCTGGTGCAGCACATCGTCGGCGGCGTGCAGTGGGCAGCGGGGCTGGCCGAGGGTGACTGCGGCGGCACCGACTGGGGCCAGTTCGAGAAGGTCTCGCTGGACACCAACACGAGCGCGCCGTTCGGGATCGACGTGGCGCCGGACGGCCGCGTCTTCTTCACCGAGCTGGTCCGCGGGCAGATCCGGGTCTTCGACCCGGAGACGCAGACCACGTCCACCGCGGTGACGCTCCCGGTCTACTCCGGCGGTGAGGACGGCCTGCTGGGCGTAGCGCTCGACGAGAACTTCGCCGAGAACGGGTACCTCTACCAGTACTGGTCACCCGCGAGCGAGGACGACACCGACCCGGCGAGCTTCACGAACCGGCTCTCGCGCTTCACGGTGACGCAGGACGGCCCGGGGACGACGACGATCGACCCGGAGTCCGAGAAGGTGCTGCTCGAGGTCCCCGCCCGGCGCCTGCCGGACGAGCCGGGGCACACGGGCGGCGGCGTGATCGTCGACCACGCGACCGGTGACCTGTACCTCGGCGTCGGCGACGACGTGAACCCCCACTCGGAACCGTCGGGCGGGTACGCGCCGATCTCCGAGCGGGACGGCACCTTCCACGACGCGCGGGAGACGTCGGCCAACACCAACGACCTGCGCGGCAAGGTCCTGCGGATCCACCCGGAGGACGACGGGACGTACTCGATCCCTGACGGCAACCTGTTCCCGGAGTCCGAGGACACCGCGGACAAGACGCTGCCCGAGATCTACGCGATGGGCTTCCGCAACCCGTTCCGGTTCGCCATCGACCCGGCGACGGGCAACCTCGGCGTCGCCGACTACTCGCCCGACAACGGCAGCGACAACCTGGCCCAGCGTGGCCCTGCGGGCATCGCGGAGTGGAACCTCATCAAGGAGCCGGGCTTCTTCGGCTGGCCGCTGTGCATGGGGAACAACGAGCCGTTCCGCGACGTCGACTACCGCACCAGCCCGGTGACGGTCGGCGAGTTCTTCGACTGCGACGCACCGGTCAACGACTCGGTGCGGAACACCGGACTGACCGAGCTGCCTGCGGCTCAGCCGGCGGACATGTGGTACGGCTACCAGCGGTCCTCCGTGCCCGGCGCCATCAACCAGGGTGGCGGGCTCGCGCCGATGGGTGGCCCGTTCTACGACTTCGACCCGGAGCTCGACTCGGACACCAAGTTCCCCGAGTACTTCGAGGGCAAGGCGTTCTTCTACGAGTGGTCGCGGAACCAGGTGTTCACGATCGAGCCGAAGGATCCCGAGGCGGCGCCGGGTGAGACCGACGTCGAGAAGGTCAACCGGTTCCTGCCCGACGAGGACTTCCTCGCGCCGATCGACGCGAAGTTCGGGCCGGACGGCGCCATGTACGTGCTCGACTGGGGCGGCGGCTTCGGCCGGGACAACCCCGACTCGGGCCTGCACCGGGTGGACTACGTGACGGGCTCGCGCTCGCCCGAGTCGCTGCCGAAGGCGTCGCCGGACTCCGGGACCGCGCCGCTGGAGGTGGAGTTCGACGGGACGGGCAGCACCGACCCGGAGGGCGAGAACCTCGAGTATGCGTGGGACTTCGACGGGGACGGGACCACCGACTCGACCGACCCGACGGCATCGCACACGTACACGGCGGACGGCGTCTACGACGCACGGCTGACCGTCACGGACCCAGCAGGCAAGGACGGGACCGCCACGGTGCCGATCACCGTCGGCAACACCCGGCCGGAGGTCGACTTCGGGCTGCCGCCGACGGGCTCGTTCTTCGAGTTCGGCGACACCATCTCGTGGGACGTCTCCGTGACCGACGCGGAGGACTCGCCCGACGGTTCCGCCATCGACGACGAAAGAGTCGTCATCCAGCCGGCCCTCGGGCACGACGCGCACGCGCACCCGTCCGAGCCGCTCCACGGCCGCACGGGCTCCGTCGCGACCGAGCTCGGCGGCGGGCACGGGGAGGGCACCAACGTCTTCTACGTGCTCGACGCACGGTACGAGGACGACGGCGGCGCCGGCGACATCCCGTCGCTCACAGGCTCGGACACGACCCTCGTGTTCCCCAAGGAGCGGCAGGCCGAGTTCCACACGGAGCAGGAGGGGACCAGGACGGCGCCGAGCCGTGACGCCGAGGGCGGCGGTGACGTCGTCGCAGGCTCCGACGGCGCATGGGCGTCCTACGACCCCGTGAACCTCACGGGGATCGACGCCCTGACGCTGCGGGTGGCCTCGGCCGCCGCCGGCACCATCGAGCTGCGGAAGGGAGCCCCGGACGGCGACCTGCTCGGGACCGCGGAGATCGAGGGCGGCGGGGTCAGCGACTTCGCCGACGTGCGGGTCGACGTCGACGACCCGGGGGAGAGCTTCGCGCTCTACGTCGTCTTCCCCGGGCCGGGTGAGCGCCTGCTCAACTTCGTGGAGGCGAACGGCAAGGGCGTCAGCGACACCACGCGGCCCGAGGTGGCGATAACGGAGCCCGAGGCAGGAGCCGAGCTCGAGCACGGCCAGATCGAGGTCACGGCCGACGCCACCGACGCGGAGAACACCGTCAGCCAGGTGGAGTTCTTCGTCGACGGGACGTCGATCGGCGTCGACGACACCGCGCCGTACGCGGCGTCCTGGGACGTCACCGCCGACGGCTACTACGACCTGACGGCGGTCGCGACCAACGACCGCGGTCTGCCGACGACGTCCCGGGTGGTGGTCGCGCAGGTCGGCGACATGTTCGGCGGGATGCAGACCTTCAGCAACGCGGACGGCGAGTTCGAGCAGCTGTCCTCCGGGGCCTACGTCATCGAGTCGGGTGGCGCCAACATGTGGCAGGGCACCGACCAGTACTCGACGATCTACCGCGAGGGCTCCGACCGGCACTGGTCGGCCACCGTGAAGATCAACAGCCAGGGGAATTCCAACGGGTCCGCCAAGGCGGGGATCATCGTCCGCAACGACGTGACCCAGCCGGGCACGTCACCGGGCTACGCGGCGCTCGGCCTCCGGCCGAGCGGCGGGTTCGAGTGGCTGCGGGGCAACGACGCAGGCCAGCTCGTGACGTCGACGGGCGGCGGTTCGACGGCGTACCCGGCCTGGGTGCGGCTCGTGCGCGACGGTGACCTGTACTCGGCGTACTGGAGCTCGGACGGCGAGACGTTCACCCAGATCGGGGAGCCGGAGGAGCTGGCAGGCGCGGCCGACCTGCAGGACGTCGGGCTGTTCGTCACCGCGCACAGCACGACGAACCGCAGCGCGGTGGAGTTCCAGGACTTCACGTTCGACGACCAGCCGGACCCGCCACGGGTCGAGGTGGCGGCAGACAGCCGGTGCACCGGTCCGCAGGGGCGCGTGACGGTGAGCGCGACCAACGCGGGCGCCGACCCGGCCCGGTTCGAGCTCAGCACCGCGCACGGGAGCAAGACCTTCAAGGAGGTGCTGCCAGGGGAGACGGTCTTCCAGCAGTTCCGGTCGGGCGCCGTTGCGCTCGACGCGGGGGCCGCAACGGTGACCGCGACCAACGGGCCGCACGAGGTGGTCGTCGAGGACGACTACGACGCCGTGAGCTGCGGGTAGTCGCCGTGGCTGACCGGACCGACCGACCGGATGGCCTGTCCGGCCTGACGGCCTGACCGAGAGGAGCAAGGGCGTGCCGAAGACGAGGAGCAGGCCGCGGAACCCACCGCGGAGCGGACCGAGCGCCGCGGCACGTCCATCGAACCGGGGCGGTGCCGGCCGCCCCGGACCTCGGCCGCCGGCGCCCACGCGGCGCCGGTGGCTGAGGTGGGGCGCCGTGGCGGCGGCCGTGCTGGTGGCCGCCACGGCCCTGACCCTGCTGGTGGTGCAGCCGTGGGAAACGGCGGAGCCCTCGCCCGGCGGGATCGAGGTAGATCCCGCCCGGGTGGCAGAGCTGGAGGCCGCGGAGGCCGCCCGAGACGGCGAGAACCTGACCGCGGCGGCGGAGCTCGCCACCTCGGCGCAGGAGCGGCTGCTGCCCGTGATGGACGGGCTGTACGAGGCGTTGCCGACGGGGGACGAGTCGGGCGACGCCTCGGCAGCGGATGCGTCGGCAGGCGGGCCGGAGGGGAACGGGAAGCCCCCGACGGCGGCCGAGCTGGGCGAGTGGCGAGGCGTCGTACAGGAGGTCAGCGCAGAGATCGAGGCGCTGCCGTCCGGATCGTCCGAGCACAACATCGTGCGCAACGGCCTCCTGCTCTCCACGCGGCTGCTGGGAGACACGCTCGACGTCGTCGAGCTGGCCGGCGCGGGCGGCGGGTCGGGGGAGTCCGAGCGGCTCTCCGCCGTCGCCGGCGACCTGCGTACTCGGGCCGTCGATGCCTGGGCCGTCGCCGCGGTCCAGCTCGACCTCCAGTACATCGCGGCGGAGCGTGGCCACCTGCATGCTTTCCTGCCGCTGCACTCCGGCATGTCGGCGGAGGGCGAGGCGGAGCTGCCGCACGGGGACCACTGAGGGTCACGTGCTGAACCGCGCTCAGCAGCGTTCACCACCCACGTCGGCTACCGGACGCCCGCCAGCGCCTCGCCCAGGGGCGTGCGGGTGTGCAGGACGCGCACGCCCGTGCGGCGGCTGTCGATCAGGCCTGCGTCGCGGAGCACGGTGAGGTGGTGGGACGCGGTGGACACGGCGAGGTCGGTCAGCCTGGCGCACTCGGAGGTCGACAGCGGCTGCTGGAGCTCGAGGACGAGGTGGGCGCGGGCCGCCCCGAGCAGGGCGGTGAGCGCGGCGAGCGCGTCGGCCCCGTCGCGGTGCCAGGTCTCGGACACCCCGTGCGCCGGGTAGAAGATGGTGGGTTGCGCGGGGCGCTCGGTGAGCACGGCGCAGCCGCGGGTGGCCATCATGACCGACGGGACGAGCACCAGGCCGGTGCCACCGCAGTCGACCACCTCCTCGTGCTTGCGCATCTGCACGCGGACCACCTCGTCGGCCCAGGTCACCGTGGAGTGCAGGGTGCCGGCCATCTCGGCGAGACCGGCGTCGCTGCTCCGCCGCGCGCGGACCGCCACGTCGGCGCGGAGCAGGCGCAGCATCTGCGGCCAGACGGGCGCGAGCAGGGCGTCCCACACCTCTTGCCATGCCTGGGCGATCATCGTCCTTGCGCGGTCCGGCGCCGCGATCAGGTCGCGGATCTCCTGCTGCCTGGCTCCGGTCGAGCGGAGCACCATCTTCTCCAGGTCGAACCGGAGCCGTTCGGCGGGGACCTGGCGGAGCCGTTCGGCCTCCTCCTCCGGGGTCATGTCGCCCGACGGCGTGGCGGTGAGGAAGTCGGGCAGGTATCCGTCCACGCCGCAGATCACGGCCAGCAGCCGGAACGCCTCGCCGGACGGCCTGCCGTCCAGGTCGCGGAACCACCCCCAGTGCAACGGTGCGCTCTGCGGACGCAGGACGGTGCGCACCGCGTGCACCAGCTCGTGCCCGGGGGAGATGCCGAATCGCACCGCCGAGATGTCGCTGGAACCGAGCCGGAACTCCACGAACTTTCGATCCACGTCGAAAGCGTAGTCAGTGGTGCCGTGACGGGCGGAGAGTGGGGCCATCAGAACGCACTCCCCGCTGAGAGGAACCCCCGTCATGACCAGTTCCACAGCGATCCCCGCCGACAGCATCCGCATCGGTGACAGCCGCACCCTCCGGTTCGAGGGCGCGTCCTACGGGTCCAACGTCTCGTTCTTCCTCGTCGCCAACGACCCCGGGCAGGGCCCGAGCCTCCACCGGCACCCCTACGACGAGACCTGGTCGGTGCTGGAGGGCGAGGCGACCATCGTCGTCGGCGAGGCGACCTTCGTCGCGAGGACCGGTGACACCGCCGTCGCGCCCGCCGACACCTGGCACCGCTTCACCAACACCGGCACCGGGACGTTGCGGATGGTCTGCATCCACGCCTCGCCGGTGATGATCCAGGAGTTCGCTCCCGAGGCGTGACGGCGGCGGCCTGTGTTGCCCGCCGTCCACCACGCGACGAGAATCCAGCCCAACCATCAGAAGGGAAGCAGTCCCATGACCCAGTACTTCCTGACCATGCCGCACGATGCGGCAGAGGAACCGACGATGGAGTCGATGAAGGAGATGGACCCGGCGGAGCTGGAGGCGGTCTTCGCTGCCGTCGGCGCCTTCAACACCGCCCTGACCGAGTCGGGGTCCTTCGTCACCGCGGGCGGGCTGCACCCGCCGTCGACCGCGATCACCGTCGATGCCACCGGACCTGAGCCGAAGCGCGTTCCGGGTCCGTTCGTTGACGCGCCGGAGTATGTCGGCGGGTTCTGGATCATCGACGTCGCCGACGAGGAGACCGCGCTCGGCTGGGCCGAGCGGTGCTCCGCGGCCCTGCGGTCGCGGATCGAGGTGCGGGCCCTGCAGGAGAAGCCCGAGTAGCCGGCCGCGCAGCGCGGGTTCAGCCGTCTTCGTCGGGGGGCGGGGCGGTGGTCGTCTGCCCGGCGGGGATCGGCTCCTCGAACACGAGGAGCGTGTGCGTGTTCACGATTCCCTTCATGCCCTGGATCTGGTCCAGGATCAGGTGCCGCAGGTCGGCGTTGTCCCGCGCGCGGACGAGCAGGACGAGGTCGAACTCCCCGCCGACCAGCCCGATGTGGTCGACGCCGCGCAGGGTGCGGAGCTCCTCGCGGACCGAACGCCACTCCGCCTGCTCCAGGTTGACCGTGACGTAGGCCGACGTGCCCAGCCCGGCCAGCACCGGATCGATGTCCGCGCGGTACCCGCGGATGACGCCCGTCGACTCGAGGCGGCGCACGCGCGCGTAGGCGTTGGCGCGCGAGATGTGCAGCTTCTCGGACAGCGTTCGCATGGACATGCGGCCGTCCTGACGTAGCTCGTCGACGATGCGCTGGTCGACGTCGTCGAGGCCCGCTACCACTTGTCTCGCCGCCACGCCCTCAGCCCCTTCGCCGCTGGACATTTGGATCGCATGACCAGCATATTGCTGGACGTTCTCTCGGATCGTCGCCGTTGATGGATTCCGAATAGAACCTTGACCATGATATCTACATGACGGGTATGACAGGCATCGCAGGCAGAGCAAGTGACCCGGATCGCATGCTCCCGTCCCGGGCGCCGGTCATGCACATCGACCCGGACGGCCGCCCGACCGCCGCCGACCAGGCCGGTCTGCCCGCGCACGAGGAGCTCCTCAGGGGCCTGGCGGGCATGGTCGCCGCCCGCCGGTTCAACGAGCAGGCCTCCGCACTCGTGCGGCAGGGGCGGCTGGCGGTCTACCCCTCGTCGTTCGGGCAGGAGGCGTGCCAGGTCGCCGCCGCGCAGGTGCTCACCGACGACGACTGGCTCTTTCCCACCTATCGCGACACCGCGGCCGCCGTCGCGCGCGGTGTCGATCCGGTCGACGTCCTCGGGCTGCTCAAGGGCGACTGGCACTCGGGGTACGACCCCTACGAGCACCACGTGGCACCCCTGACGACGCCGCTGGCCACGCAGCTCCCGCACGCCGTGGGCGTCGCGCACGCGGCGCGGCTGCGCGGGGAGAACACGGTGGTGCTGGCGATGTGCGGCGATGGCGGCACGAGCGAGGGTGACTTCCACGAGGCCCTGAACTTCGCGGCGGTCTTCCGGGCGCCGGTCGTCTTCTTCGTCCAGAACAACCAGTACGCGATCTCGGTGCCCCTGGCCCGGCAGTCGGCCGCCCCGTCGCTGGCGCACAAGGGCGTCGGCTACGGGATCCCCGGCGAGCACGTGGACGGCAACGACCTCGCGGCGCTCCTTGACGTCCTGTCCGCAGCGGTCGAGCGGGCCCGCGCCGGAGCCGGACCGCAGCTCGTCGAGGGCCTGACCTACCGGATGCAGGCCCACACCAACGCCGACGACGCGACACGCTACCGCGCCGACGACGAGGTCGCCGCGTGGGCGGCCAAGGACCCGCTGCTGCGGCTGGAGGCCTACCTGCGGGCCGAGGGAGTGCTCGACGACGCGCGCGCCGCCAGCTTCACCGAGGCCGCCGAGCAGGTCGCCCGCCGCACGCGGGACGGCCTCAACCAGGACGTCGAGCCGGACCCAGAGGACCTGTTCCGGTTCGTCTACGCCCAGCCGACCCCCCAGCTCGTGGAGCAGCTCGACCTGGTCCGTGACGAGCTCAGCCGTGACGCGCTCAGCAGGGACGAGCAGAGCAGGGACGAGCAGAGCAGGGACGAGCAGAGCAGGGACGAGCAGAGCAGAGTGGAGACCCGCTGATGACCACTACCGCGGTGGAGCACGCGACGCTCAGCACGGCGCAGGCGATCAACCGGGCCCTGCACGACGCGATGGCGGAGGACCCGTCCGTGCTCGTCCTCGGCGAGGACGTCGGCCCGCTCGGCGGCGTCTTCCGGGTCACCGACGGCCTCACCGCCGAGTTCGGCGAGGACCGCTGCTTCGACACCCCGCTCGCCGAGGCCGGGATCGCGGGCTTCGCCGTCGGCCTCGCGATGAACGGCATGCGCCCGGTGATCGAGATGCAGTTCGACGCCTTTGCCTACCCCGCCTTCGAGCAGGTCGTGAGCCACATCGCCAAGATGCGGAACCGGACCCGCGGCCGCGTCGCGCTGCCCATCGTCGTCCGGATTCCCTACGCCGGTGGCATCGGCGGGGTCGAGCACCACTGCGACTCCTCGGAGGCCTACTACGCGCACACCCCCGGCCTGCACGTCGTCGCGCCGTCGAATCCCGCGGACGCGTACACGCTGCTGCGCGAGGCGATCGCCTCGCCCGACCCGGTGATCTTCCTCGAACCGAAGAAGCTCTACTGGGCGAAGGGCGAGGTCGTCCTGGGCCGCGGTGGTGAGCCGGGCATCGGCACCGCCGTCGTGCGTCGCCAGGGCACCGATGCCACCCTCATCGCCTACGGACCGACCGTGCCGGTGGCGCTCGAGGCGGCCGAGGTGGCCGCGCGCGACGGCCGCAGCCTGCAGGTCGTCGACCTTCGCTCGATCGTGCCGTTCGACGACGCGGGCGTGTGCGCGGCCGTGGAGTCGACGGGGCGTGCCGTCGTCGTCGCGGAGGCGGCGGGCTTCGCCAGCGTCTCCTCCGAGATTGCGGCCCGGGTGAGCGAGCGCTGCTTCCACTCGCTGTCGGCGCCCGTGCGGCGGGTCACCGGTTTCGACATCCCGTACCCGCCGCCGAAGCTCGAGCACTTCCAGCTGCCGTCGGTCGACCGGATCCTCGACGCCGTCGACGAGCTCCAGTGGGAGGACGCGTGACCAGCACCGCGACCGCACAGACCTTTCTGCTGCCCGACCTCGGTGAGGGCCTGACCGAGGCAGAGGTGGTGCACTGGCTGGTCGCGGAGGGCGACGTCGTCACCATCGACCAGCCGGTGGTGGAGGTCGAGACGGCGAAGTCGGTCGTCGAGGTACCCAGCCCGTACGCCGGCAGGGTCGGCACCCTGCATGCCGCCGAGGGAGAGCTCCTGGAGGTCGGGAAGCCGCTGATCACGATCGCGGGCGAGGCCACCGGCGCGGCCGCGGAGGTCTACCGCGAGGAGGAGCAGGCCGGCTCCGGCAATGTGCTCATCGGGTACGGCACGTCGGCGGGAGCGGGCCAGGGCCGCCGACGCCGGCCACGGGGTGCCGGGCCGGTGCAGCCTGTCGGCGCCGTGCCGGACAACCGGCCGGTCAAGGTGATCTCGCCGATCGTCCGGCGGCTGGCGCGTGAGGCAGGGCTGGACCTGCGCACGATCCGGCCCACCGGCGCGGGGGGCGTCGTCACCAGGTCCGACGTGTGGGCCGCCGTCGAGAGCGCGCGCTCGGCCTCGGCTCCGGCTCCAGCTTCTGAGCCCGTGACGGCAGGGGGGATTGGATCCGCCTCAGCCTCCGCCCTCGTCGCCGACGCCGACGACGACGGTGCCGGTGCCGGTGCCGGTGCCGGTGCCGTCGTCGTCGCCCCGGGCACTCCCGGCGAGCGGCGCATCCCGCTCAGCGGTTTCCAGAGAGCGGCCGCAAGGGTGCTGTCGCGGAGCCGCGAGGAGATTCCCGAGGCGACCGTCTGGGTCGACGTCGACGCCACGGCGCTCTGGGACCTGCGCGAGGCCGCCCGCACACCCACAGACCCCGGGCCGGGCCTGCTCGCCTACCTCGCGCGGTTCGTCGTCGCGGGCCTCAAGGTCTACCCGGTACTGAACGCGCGGCTCGACAACGAGCGCGACGAGATCGTCGTGCCCGACGTCATCAACCTCGGCGTCGCTGTCCAGGGCCAGCTCGGGCTGGTCGCCCCGGCGGTGCTCGGGGCGGGATCGATGACGACGGTCGAGCTCGACGCGGCACTGCGCGACCTGACGGCCCGTGCCAGGGTCGGCAAGGCGACGGCCGAGGAGCTCTCCGCGGGGACGTTCACCCTGAACAACTACGGCGGCCTCCGGGTCGACGGCAGCGCGGCGATCATCAACCACCCGCAGGTCGCGATCCTGGGCCTCGGCCGGATCATCGACCGGCCGTGGGTGGTCGACGGCCAGATCGTGCCGCGCAAGATCACCCAGATGTCGTTCGTCTTCGACCACCGGGTCTGCGACGGCGCGACTGCGGCGGGATTCCTGCGTTCCGTTGCCGACGCCGTCGAGAACCCCGCCGCGGCGATCGTGCGGCTCTGACGGTGCTCTGCGGGCTTGATGCCCCGTTGGTGGCGTGAGAGCGTTGACGGGTCACAGACCGCCTCTCCTGACCGTCCGGGGGAAAGGCGAAACACAGTCGTCAGGGCGGCCTGAGGGTCGCCTTGTATCTGCCACGCAACCGTTCTTTCGCCGCCCGGCTCTGGGCCGTCTTCTTTGTCAACGGGGCTGTTCTCTCCAGCTGGGCCCCGCGCATTCCAGAGGTCAAGGACCTTCTCGATCTCAGCGACAGCGAGCTGGGCGTCGCCTTGTTCGGGGTCGCCGCAGGATCGGTCCCCGCACTGTTGCTCACCGCTCGGATCCTCGATCATGCGAGATCAGGACCGGTGTGCGTGGTCACCGCGCTGGTCTTCAGCGCGTCCCTGCCCCTGATCGGTGTCGTCGACGGCCTGTGGCAGCTGACCGGAGTGCTCATGCTGCTCGGGGCGGCCAGCGGTGTCCTCGACATCGCCATGAACACCGCGGGCATCGCCTACCAGCAGCACACCGGTCACCGGGTCCTGTCCCGGCTGCACGGCGGGTACAGCCTTGGCGTGCTCGCCGGTGCCCTGGGCGGGGTGGCCGCGACGCATGTCGGTGCGACGACGACCGAGCACTTCGTCGCCGTCGCCGTCCTCCTCGTGGCCCTGACCGTGGTGGGTGCGCCGATGCTGTGGTCCCGGCCCCGGAGCCCCGCCGAACGAGAGGCTGGTGGCACCCAGGTCTTGGCGCGGAAGAGGCGCCTCCGTCTGCCGTTGACGATCGCCGTGGTCGCCGTCTCTGGCCTGTTCATCGAGGGGTTGGTCACGGATTGGTCGGCTCTGCTCATCACCCGCGACCTCGGAGCACCAGCCTCCCTGGGGGCCGCCGCCTTGGCCTTGTTCAGCGTGGCGATGTTCATCTCCCGCTCGGCCGGCGACGCCGTGCTGGACCGTTTTGCCGAACGCACGGTTCTGACCACCGTTGCCGTCGTTGTGGTCTGCCTCGTGGTGCTGGGCTCCGTTGTTGCCCAACCGCTGGTCATGGCCGTGACAATCGGCCTGGTGGGGCTGGTCCTTGGCCCGGTCTTTCCCGTGGCGATCTCCCGTGCCAGCCGTTCCGCACCTGGACGAGCCGCGGCGATGACCGCGCGGGTCAGCGCGGTCGGGTACATCGCCTACCTGGGCGGGCCGCCCGTGATCGGCTTCGTCGCTGACGTTGTCGGTCTACCCATCACGTTCGCCGCCGCGGTGGCCCTCGGCTGCCTGGGCATCGCCCTCGCCCGTCGCGATCCCGGCTGACGCGCCCCCGGGAAGGCCGTGAAGAGTTATCCACAGATTGCAGTTAGCACGTGCAGATCGTACGACTGTTCGAGAGAATGGGGCATCGAGACAGTGACGAACGGGGCGGGGGTGGGGACCAGTGGGACAGTCGACGAACAGCGTGGCGTCTGGTGGTCTGCCTCCGGCGAGTTCGATCGAGGAGGCGTTGGCCCGGATTGAGGCCGCGGTGAGCGAGCTGGCGGGTCTGACGGGTGCGGAGGTGCTGGACGGGTGGGACGCACCGACCATCACCCGCCTGGCTGACGCGCACACGAGGATCCGTCGGGTGACGGGCCGTTTGGACGGGGTGCGGTACACGTTGTTGCCGCGGATCGAGGCCGAGGGTTCCTGGCGGTCGGGTGGGATGGCGCGCACGTTCACGTCGTGGTTGCGGGTGCGTGAAGGCATCTCCGCAGCCACCGCGGGGAAGGACATGACGATCGCGCGCCGCCTGGCCACCGCCCTGCCCGTCACACGCGACCGTCTGGTCGCGGGGACCCTGGGCGCGGACCACGCAAAAGTGATGACCGAGGTCGCCCCGACCAGCCAGACCCGCACGGACGCGTTGGCGTGGCTGATCGACACCCGCACCGGAGAGACGACCACGCCGGAGCGGTTCATCCAGACCGTGCCGGTCGACTTTCCCGACCCGGCCGACGACCCGGACGGGGCCCGGACCCGTGAGCTGGTCACGCAGGTGCTGGAGGGCGCGGTCACGCAGGGCACCCTCGTCACGGGTGAGGGTCTGGTGCTGCGGGAGGCGGGCTGGTTGAACGCGGACCAGTTCCGGGTGGTGGCGCGCCGGTTCGCGTCGGTGACCGATCCGGACACCGATGACGTGGAGGACGACAAGGCCGCGGCGGGGGAGTTCTTGGACCTGTCGAAGACGTTTGGTGGGTATCACGTCGCGGGGTTCTTGACCGATGAGCATGGTCTGCTGGTCTCGGCGGCGGTGAACGCGGTTATGGGCGGTCCTGCCGCGGAGGACTCGAGGACGCCTGCGCAGCGTCGGGCGCAAGGCCTGGCTGACGTGGCCCGCATGGTGCTGGACACGAACCAGGCCTCTCCGGGGGCGGCGATCGCGCCTCATCTGAATGTCACGGTGTCGTGGACGGAGCTGGTCACCCAGGTCATCCGCACCCGTGACGGGTTGTGCGTGACGTGTGGGCAGGCGCCCGCACCCGGGAACCAGGCGGGCCCGGTGATGGTGTCCGGGGTGTTGTCAGCGGGAGGTCCCGTGTTCACGGAGACCCGCGGGCGTGCACCGCGGGCGTTGGTGCGCCGGTTGGCGTGCGACAGCGCGGTCACGAGGATCGTGTTCGGACCGGACGGTGCCGCGCTGGATGTCGGACGTGCGCGACGGACGGTGACGGGGCAGATGCGTCGTGCGGTGATCGCCCGGGACGGGCATTGTGTGTATCCGGGGTGTGATCAGCCGCCGTCGCGGTGCGAGGTCCACCACGCGGTACGGCACTGGGCCGATGGTGGGGAGACGTCGGTCGCGAACAGTGCGTTGCTGTGCTGGTTCCATCACCAGCTCGTCGACACGCGTGGCATCGTCATGCACTGGACCGGCAAGCCCACTCACGCAGACACGCCCGGGATGCTGATCGAGACCGGGTGGGCCTTCACCGACGCCCGCGGCCACCGCATCCACCTACCCGACGCCATCCAGGGCCTACCGCCGCCGGACGCCGAAGCCGCCTGACACGCAGGGACCCGGCACGACCCGGCCAGCTCCGACCCGGCTCCGGCAAGCCCCGACCGCCGAGCCGCCGCCGACAGCCGAAGCGGTCCGACCTATGGGTAGCGGGGGCCGGACCAGCACAAGGACCAGCACAGGACCCGCGCACCGCTGCAGGACCCGGACGGCGTCAGCGGGGTTCGATCAGCTGGTTGGTGATCCGCGCGGTGCAGATGCGGCGGCCTTGCTCGTCCGTGACGACGATCTCGTGCGACGTGATGGTCCGGCCCAGGTGTACGGGAGTTGCCGTGCCGGTCAGCAGCCCGTCCGTCGCGCCCCGGTGGTGCGTGATGTTCAGGTCCACGCCTGCGCACACCTTGTCCATCGTGCTGGCGTGGATCAGGGCGCACCACGATCCAAGGGCCTCCGCGAACGCGGCGGTCGCCCCGCCATGCAGACGGTTCAGCGACTGGGTGTTCCCCGCCACCGGCATGGTGGCCACGACGCGCTGCGCCGACTGCTCCAGAACCTGGATGCCCAGCTTCTCGTCCAGCGCGCCCAGCGTGATCGCCCATGGCTTCGTCATGCCGACACTCTAGGGGCGTGACCGGCAGCTTCTACCAGCTCGACGCCCCGGCATCCTGCCGGTCCAGGTCCGGAACCAGGTCGGCACGGTCGGACGCCTGGGCGACGTGCCGGCCCGCCAGCCGGCCGGAGACCATGGCCCAGCCGATGTGCAGCCCGTGGTTCAGCAGCTGCAGGCCACCCTGGCCGGTGGAGCCGGCCGCCCAGAGGCCGGGGATCGGCTGCTGGTCCTCTGTCGTCACCCGCAGCTGCGTGTCGACGGCCAGACCGCCGTCGGCCAGGGTGATGAAGGCGTTCATCGGCCCGAGAGCGTAGAACGGGCCCGAGCGGACGCCGTCGCCGAGGTGCTCACGGCCGAACCGGCTGTCGCTGCCCGCCGAGACGTCCGCGTTCCATCGGTCGACGGTGGAGCGCAGCGTCGCGGGGGCGATCCCGATGCTTCGCGCGAGCTCTTCGATCGTGTCCGCGCGATGGAAGGTGTCCGGACGATAGCGCCGGTAGTCCTCGACGTACGCGTAGGCGACGCCGGGAAAGGTCGAGACGGGGTGCGGCCAGGCCGAGAAGGTCTCGGCGACACGGGCGTCGAAGATCATGTAACCGGCGTTGGCCGGCTCGGCGGCGACCGCGCGGGCCATGGCCTTGTCGGTGTCCTCGTTCGCGACGCGCTCACCGTTCGGGCCCACCAGGATCGCGCCCCGGTGGTACATCGCGACGTTCGGTCCGACCCAGCTGGTCAACGCGCCACGGATCACGTACGCGAGCAGGCGTTTCGGCAGGTGCTCGACGACGAGGCGCATCGCCTTCGACAGGAGGGGGTGTGACGGCAGCATCTTGATCGGGTCCGGGCGGTTCGCGGGGGCGAACCGCAGGCCTTCGTAGAGTCGGTCCATCTGCAGCATGACGCCGCCGACCCGGGTGGCGAGCAGGAAGCCGTCGCCGGTGTTGTTCTTGTTCACCGCGGGGATCCGCGCGGCGTCCTCGCCGACGAACCGCGCCTTCATCTCCTCGGAGGCCGAGTAGTCCCCGGTCGCGAGGACGACCCCGCGTCGTCCGAAGTAGTCGCGGCCCTCGGCACGGGCACCGATCACGTCCCCCGCGGCGTTGCGGAGCAAGGTCTCGACGCGTACGGACGTGCGGATCGTGACCCCGCGCTTGCGGCACTCGCGGAGCAGCGCCTCGCGGTAGGCCGTCGAGTTCGGAAGCACGTTGTGCATCCGGGGCTTCTCGTAGGGCGGTTCGGGCGTGGGACCCAGGAACTGCACGCCGATGCTCGACAGCCACTCCACGGTCGGGCCGGCGTTCTCGGCGAGGATCCGCCGGAGCTCCTGGTTCTCCCGCGCCTCGAACTCGCCGTTGGCGACCTTCATGTCGGCGACGAACAGATCGATGCTGTCGTTCACGCCCGCCCGGTACTGGTAGGACGTGTTCGCGGCGGTGAACGAGCCGACCGACATGGCGGTGCTCCCACCCACGCGGTCGCACTTCTCCAGGACGAGCACGGTGGCCCCGCTGGTGGCCGCGGAGATCGCGGCGCTCAGCCCGGCGCCGCCGCCGCCGATCACCAGGACGTCTGCAGTGTTGTTGTTCATGGTCTACCTCTCACGGGAGTCGGACCGGTATGACGACCACCGGCGGGGCGTGCAGGTCAGTAGCTGGCGCGTCCGCCGGACGCGTCATAGACGAAGCCGGTGGTGAAGGACGCCTCTGCCGACGTGATGAACTCGACGAGGGCAGCGATCTCGGCGACGGTGCCGAACCGGCCCATGGGGATCAGGTCCCGCTGGACGGCCTGCCGCTCGGGGGCCATCCCCGCGATGAGCGGTGTCTCGATCGAGGCGGGGGCGACGGCGTTGACCGTGACGCCCGACGCGGCGAACTCCTTTCCGACCGACTTGACCATGCCGATCACGCCCGCCTTGGCCGCCGAGTAGGGCGCCATCTGCGGGTTGCCCTCCTTGCCCGCGATCGATGCGATGTGCACGATCCGTCCGTAGCCGGCGGGCAGCATGTGCCGCAGCGCGGCCCTGGTCACGGCGAACGCACCGCCGAGATTGACCCGCAGGATCCGCTCGAACGTCGGCTGGTCGACCTCGGTCGTCGGGACGACGGGGCCGAGGATCCCCGCGCAGTTGATGACGATCTCGATGCCGCCGAGCCGGCCGGCGACCAGCTGCATCGCCGCGTCGACCGAGTCCGGGTCCGAGACGTCGACCGGCAACCGGTCCGTGACGGACGAGTTCTCCGGCCAGACCGCGTCCGGGAGGTCGAGCCCGGTCACGGTGACGCCGTGCGCACCGAGGCGGGCCGCGATGGCGGCGCCCATCCCGCTCGAGGCACCGACGACGACGGCTCGCTGCGGGCTTCCGGCGTCGGGCGGGCTTCCGGCGTCGGGCGAGCCTACGGTGTCGGGCGAGCTTACGGTGTCGGGCGAGCCTACGGCGGCAGAGGTAGAGGTAGAGGTAGAGACCGTGGCGGACCTGGTGGCGTGCCCGGCGGCGGAGCGTCCTGCCCATCGCCCGGTGACGTAGCCGGGTGCCAGGCCGCCCGCGTACCCGTGGTTCGACAGGCCCCCGATATCGGCACCTGCGGCGAACAGGCCGGGTACCGGGCGGCCGTCGGCGTCGAGCGCCCGGCCCTCCGTGTCGGTGCGGATGCCGCCGAACGTGAAGGTGATCGACGGCTGCACCTGGAGCGCGTAGAACGGGCCCGTCTGGGCGGGGCGTGCCGTGGCCGCCACGGGGACGCCGAGAGAGACCCCGCCACCCTCCCGCGCGGTCCGGTCGTAGTCGGCGAGCGTACGGCTCAGGACCTCCGCGTCGACGCCCCAGGACGCCACCTCTGCGACCAGGTCGGGGAGGGTGGGTGCGGTGGCGTGCCGCGCCCCGAGGTCGGCGGCGTGCTGGAAGCGGTCGATGGCACCGAGGCCGGGGAACGGCTCGGAGGTGGCCTCGGTGCGACGGACGTGGTCGTCGAAGACGAGGATGCCCAGCGCTTCCGGCTGCCACATGAGGTCCTGGTTGAGGATCTCGTCCCCGCGGGTCTCGTCGGCGAACCGTTCGCCGCGCAGGTTCACCAGCACCGCCGACCCGGAGTAGTACTGAGAGGTCGGCAGGAAGTCCGCCGGCTCGAACCGGTCGACCGGGGACCCGATGAGATGGCCGTAGAAGGTACTCATCGCCCCGGTCCCACCCGCGCCGGCGTGCCGGGCCAGGCGGAGCCCGTCACCCACGCTGCCGGGGTTCGAGCGCAGCAGGAGGCGGTCGGCGTTGCGACCCATGTGTCTGGCCAGCTCGGCAGGGTCGCCCTGGAAGCCGCCGGTCGCGAGGACGACGGACGGCGCGAAGATCCTGACCGTCCCGCCGTCTGTGGTCCGGGCCAGCACGCCCGTCGTCCCGCGCTCGTCGCTGAGCAGGCGCAGTACCGACGTGCCGGTCAGGACCAGGCCGCCCGCTGCGAGCACCACGTCCCGGCACCACGCCAGGATCGCCCGGATGTCGGTGGCGTAGCCGACGCCGAACGTCATGATGTCGCGCTGCGGCTCGTCGGCGACGCGCGCTCCCGTGGACCGGAGCTCTGCCAGCGCCTCGGCGTAGTCGGCGACGAGCCGGTCCCCGAGATCCGTGCGGCCGAGCGGGATGCGCGCGCGGTAGGCCTCTGCGGTCGGGGCGGTCCAGAACATGCCCGCGGAGAGGGCCGCGGAGCCGCCAGGGGTGGGGAGCTTCTCGAGCAGGACGACGCGGGCGCCCGCTCGTGCCGCGGTCGCCGCGGCGGCGGAGCCGGCGACGCCGGAGCCGACGACGACGACGTCGGCCGAGCGGAGCACGTCGGGTGCGGGCGAGGTGGTCATCTCGGCATCCCTTCGGTCGTGCGGGTCGCACCACGGGCGGCGGTGCCGGGGCGCGCTGCCGCGAGCGCGCCCGCAACGTGGCGGGCCACGATCCGCCCGAACACGGTGCCCTTGCCGAGCGACGTCCCTGTCATGTACGAGGCGCCGTGGAACCCGCCGGTCACCTCTCCGATCGCGTAGAGACCCTGGATGACATCGCCGTCGACGTCGAGGACCTGGGCGGACGGGTTGACGGTGACACCGCAGTAGGTGGTGGTCATCAGCGACTTGGCGGGGTACGCGTAGAACGGGGCCGTGTCGACGGGCAGCAGGTCGCCGACCCCGTTGCACAGGTGCGTGCGGCCCTGCTCGTCCTCAGCGGCACCGGCCACCGCGTCGTTGTACCGGGCGACCGTGCGGGTGAGCGCCTCGGCGTCGATGCCGGCGATCCGGGCCAGCTCTTCCAGGGTGTCCGCCCGGTGCACGTGGCCGATCTCCTCGAGCAGGTCGATGTCCTTCAGCGGGATACCGGGATGGGACTGCGCGCGGACCTTGGCGTCGAACACCTCGAACCCGAGGCCGTCGGGCTGGTCGAGGACGACACGGCCGAGCTCCTTGTAGTCCAGCGACTCGTCGACGAAGCGCCGGCCGTCGCGGTTCACGATGATCGCGCCCATGTAGTAGGCGGTCAGGAGCTCGTGGAACTCCTCGCCGGTCTCGGGGTGCGAGCCGTAGGTTCCGGAGACGAACGACATGTCGGCGAGGCCGGCGCCGAGCTTCCAGGCCATCTTCAGTCCGTCTCCCGTGTTACCACGGCCGCCGTAGGGGATCGCAGCGAGCTGCTCGGGTGCGAAGATCCGGAGCAGGTCGGTGCCGCGGCTGAAGCCACCCGTCGCCAGCACCACGCCGCCACGGCCGGAGACGGTCTGCTCCCCGGCGGGGGTGTGCACGACGGCCCCGGTGACATGGCCCGTGACGTCCCGCAGGAGCCGGGTGGCGCGGGCCGACAGCCAGGTCTCGCCGCCCGCCGCCCGGTACGCCTCGTGCAGGCTCGCCAGCACCTCCTTGATCGGGGCGTTGTGGCCGCGCCGGGCCGACTGGCCCGAGCTGATCTCGGCCTCGCGGAACGCGGTGCCGTGGCCCTTCAGCCAGTCGTAGGCGTCCCGCTGGTTCGCGAGATAGGCCTCGAGGAGGGAGCGGTCGTTGAGGTGCGCCCCGCCCTCCAGGAGGTCCGACAGGAACAGGTCGTCGGAGTCCTCGATGCCGAGCTCCTGCTGCTCGGCGGTACCGGAGAAGGCGAACCAGCCGCCGCTCATGGCCGAGGACCCGCCGAGGCTGTCGGTCTTCTCCAGCAGGACGACGCGCAGGCCGGCCTCGGCCGCGCTCGTCGCGGCCGTCTGGCCCGCGATCCCTGATCCGATGACGACCAGGTCGAAGGCGTTCTCTGGAATGGTCACGGTGCACTTCCTTCGTCGTTGAGGGGAGGTCTCGTGCGGGTGGGGCTCAGCAGGTCGTGAACCCGCCGGTGACGTCGAGGCTCGCGCCGGTGATGTACGACGCCCGCTCGCTGACCAGGAACGCCACGGCGTCGGCGATCTCCTCGGGACGGGCGAAGCGCCGCAGGGGGACCTGGTCGGTGATGCCGCTGTCGCGGGGCACCGCCGCCATCATCGGCGTCTCCACGAACCCGGGGGCGACGCCGTTGACACGGATGTGCTTGCCGGCGAGCTCGTGCGCGAGGCTCGCGGTGAGGTTCCGCAACGCGGCCTTCGATGCACCGTACGCGATGGTCGAGGGGAGCCGTGGGTAGAACGGAGCGTCCTCCGGGCCGCCCGTTCCCACCGACGCCGTGATGGACAGGAGGTTCACGATGCTGCCCGTACCGTCGGTCGGCATGAGCGGAGCGGCCTCGCGGACCAGGAAGAAGGGGGCGCTCACGTTGACCGCCAGGACCCTGTTCCAGGTCTCGTCGTCGAGCTCGGCGAACGGGATCTTCCGGCCGTCGCGCTTCGGCGAGATGCCGACCGCGTTGACGACGGCCCCGATCGGCGCCGTGCCAGCGGCGAGGCCCGCGAGCTCTGCGTTGACCTCGCTGCGCGTCAGGTCCCCCGCAAAGGCGCGGTGGGTGACGCCGCCGACGCGAGGCAGGGCGTCGGCGGTCGCCCGAGCCCTGTCGACGTCGACGTCGGCGACGACGACCCCGTAGCCGGCCTCGGCGAGACCGCGGCAGATGGCGGAGCCGATGCCGCCCGCACCGCCGGTGACGATCGCCGTGCGGGCAGGTGCGGCAGGGCCGGCGGTCCGGGCGCTGTTCATACGTCGCCCCTGGCGGTCGTGGTGAACGCGGTGTCGGGATCGTCGACGACGACGGGCAGGGAACGGATGGGGGAGAAGTCCGTCGGGTACATGATCCGGTTCTGCATCGTCATGATCAGCGGCCGGATGATCCCCAGGCAGCGCTGCCACTCGGGGTCCTTGGCCAGGCGCTCCCGGCGCTCGCGGCGGTCCTCGAGCCCGCTGTAGGCCCAGAAGTGGTTGATCTCGTTCTGGGTGCCGAACTCGGTGAGGAAGTAGCCGAGGAATCCGCCGAGGATCGGCTTCTGGGCGGGCAGGCCGATCGTCGAGTAGGCCTCGAGGTATGCGGCCATGCTGGCCTCGGTGTGCAGGACGTAGGTGCGCTGTTCGACGATCAACGGCGGCCCCCCTCGGTGGTGGTGGAACCTGCGGCGGGGGCGACCTCGTGCTCCTGCGCCGCGAGCATGGCCCGGGCGAACTCGACCGGGACGTACCTGCCGAAGTACTGCGGCTCACCCTCGAGGGTCGGCCCCTCGGAGGTGCGGGAGAGCACGACCAGGGCGGCGACGATGATGCCGAGCCAGATGACCGTGATCGGGAGGTTGCTGCCGCCGCTGATGGTGGTCAGCCACGAGGCGAGGAACGGGGCCGGCGCTGCGAAGATCAGGTTCGCCCCGGTCAGCGCGAGCGCCGAGCCGGTGTATCGGACACGGGTCGGAAAGGCCTCGGCGAACAGTGCACCGAAGCCTGCGTTCCCGAACTGGGCGCTGACCAGCGCGAAGGCCACCACGGCAAGGGTGAGCGGGAAGCTCTGCAGGTCGACGACGGGGAAGAAGACCAGGCTCGCGACCAGGCAGCCGGCGCCGCCGGCCATGAGCGTGTTGCGCCGGCCCCACGTGTCCGCGACCCGTCCGCCGATCACGATCGCGACCACCGACAGCAGGTTGGAGATCATCACGATCGTGAAGCTCTCGCTGCGGGACAGGCCGTGCGACGTCATGTAGCTGATGCCGTAGACGGAGACGACGTAGAAGGTGACGACGATCGGCGAGTAGCACATGATCAGGCGGATCATGGTCCGCCAGTGGTCGCGGACGACCGTCGCGGGGTTCGAGGTCTTCTGGTCGATCTCCTGCACGCCCTCGCGGAAGATCGGCGTCTCCTCGACCTTGAGCCGGATGTAGATCCCGACGCCGACGAGCGCGAGGCTCAGCAGGAAGGGCAGGCGCCAGCCCCACGCGAAGAAGTCGGCGTCACTGAGCGTCGCGGTGAGCAGGGCGAGCAGGAGGTTCGCGATCACCTGAGAGGCGGGCGAGCCCAGCGACATCAGCGCCGAGTAGAAGCCCCTGCGGTCGCGCGGGGCGTGCTCCATGGTCATGAGCTGCGCGCCGGTCGCCTCGCCGCCGAGCGCGACGCCCTGGACGAAGCGCATGACCACGAGCAGCAGCGGGGCCAGCAACCCGATCTGCGCGTAGGGCGGCAGGAGGCCGATGATCGCCGAGGAGACGCCCATCAGGAGGAACGTCGCGAGCAGGACCGCGCGGCGTCCGATCCGGTCGCCGAGGTGGCCGAACACGATGCCGCCGAGCGGCCGGGCGAAGATCCCGACGCCGAAGGTCGCGAACGAGGCGAGCAGCGCCACCGGTCCGGTCATCTCGCTGAAGAACACGACGGGGAACACGGTGGCCGACATCGCGCCGTACACCGCGAAGTCGAACCACTCGAGGATGGATCCGGCGGTGCCGCTCGCGACGGCACGGCGGGACTGGCTGTCGGCCGGGGCGCGCCGCACACGAGGGCGACGAACCAGTTCCGGGCCGGGAGACGACGTTGTCTGGGAAGCCATGGAAGTACTCCTATCTCCGCCGGGCGGAGAGGAAAGGACGGGGGAACGTGAAGTCGGTGGGCCTGCCTGCGGCCCGATCAGGGGTGGATGGGTCAGAGCCAGCGAGGCAGCTCGGGCAGGTCGTGGTCGTCGGTCGTCCGCAGCCGGCCCTCTCCCCGGCCGGTGAGCCACCTCACCAGGTCCGGGAGCGTGCCCTGGACGCCCGAGACGTCGACCGGCTCGCCACGCCTGGCCCAGGTGCCGAGGACGTCGTCGCGCAGCCGTTCGAGCACGCCCGCAGGGAGGTTCGCGAACGACGGGGTGACGCCCCGTGATGCGTCGGCGAGGTCGACCGCGTGGACCCAGACCTCGCGCGTGCGCATCCAGGCCGTCTCGGACACCGGCACGGCGCGGCCCTGTGCCGTGACGACCGGTTCGGTCCATGCTGCACCGGGCAGGTCGCGCCACTCGACGTCCAGGTGGATCGCCGCGTGCGCCGCGAGATGCCGCAGCGCACGCGCCGGCAGCGTCGAGCCCCGCTCGATCTCGGCGTCGCGCTGCTTGGCGGACGCGTACATGGGCGTGGTCTCGCCGGTGCGGGCCCAGCCGACGAGGCGCACCAGGGCCCGCGCGTTGTAGCCGACGTGCGCGACCACGTGCGCCCTGGTCCAGCCAGGAAGTGCTGACGGCTCGTACAGCGCGGCGTCGGGCAGGTCGTTCAGGACACGGGCGAAGTACGCCGAGCCGAGCCGAGCCCAGGCCAGTGCCTCGGCCGGGGCCTCGGGCGCGTCGTACCGCGCGCCGGCGCCCTGCCGGAGCCGAAGCGCCTCGCGGGCGGTGACCGTCATGGCACCCGCTCCGCGACGGTCCGGTTGGTCAGCTCGCCGATCCCGTCGATCCGGACCGTCACGGTCTGTCCGGGGCGCAGGTACTCCTGCGGCGAACGCGCGTGCCCGACGCCGCCCGGTGTCCCCGTGATGATGACGTCGCCGGGGTTCAACGGCAGGATCGTGGAGATGTACCGGACGAGGTGCACGGGGTCATGGACCAGGTCGTGGATGTCGCCGTGCTGCTTCTCGACGCCGTCGATCAGGGTCGTGAGCCTGGCGTCGGCCGGGATCTCGTCCGGCGTGGCCAGCAGCGGGCCGAGGGGAGTGGAGTCCGCCCACATCTTGCCCTGGAGCCACTCCTTCGTGCGGAACTGCCAGTCGCGCATCGACACGTCGTTGCAGACCGAGTAGCCCGCGATCGCCGCGCGGGCCTCGTCCGGCGAGGCTCGGCGCACGCGGGAGCCCACGATCACCGCGAGCTCGCCCTCCCAGTCGACCGTCCCGGACTCCGGCGGCAAGGGGATGTCGTCGCCCGCGCCGAGCAGGCAGTCCGCGAACTTGGCGAAGAGGGTCGGGTGCTCCGGCAGGTCGCGCCTCATCTCCAGGATGTGCGCCTTGTAGTTCAGGCCGACGCACACGATCTTGCCCGGGCTGGTCACCACGGGCGCCAGGTCGGCGGACGCCAGCGGTAGCCGCTCGCCGTCGTGCGACCCGGCCTGCCCGACGGTGCCGAGCGCCCGGGCACGCAGCACAGCGCCCACGTCGGCGTACCTCGGCAGCGTGACGAGCGAGTCGCCCTCCACGCGGGCGGCCACCGTCGTCGACGCTCCTGCTTCGGCGGTGGTGCGGATGGTGGCAAGCTTCATCGGGGTGCCTCCTCGACGTGGGTGCGGGCGAAGTGGAGCCGCTCCATGATCGGAGCGTCGGAGAACCGGAACAGGTCGAACTGGGTGTCGGCGGCGAACGACCACTGGACCCACGACGGGACGACGAACAGGTCGCCCTGGACGAGCCGGTGCTCGGTACCGCCGAGCGTGATCACACCCTCGCCGTCGAACACCTGGAAGACGCTCGAGCCCACCTCGCGGCGGCCCGGCGTGACCGTGCCTGCGCGCAACCGGTGGAACTCGCAGCGGATCGTCGGCATCACGTCGCCACCCGTGGTCGGGTTGGTGTACCGGATCGCCGCGTGCCCCTGCTCCACCGTGGCGGGCTGGCCCTCCTCCTCGAGCAGGAGCTGCTCGGTCAGGGCGGCGTCGGTGTGCTCCCAGCGGTAGGCCATCAGCGGCGAGGACACCGTGTCCCGCAGGCCGCTGAGCGGCCGCAGACCGGGGTGTGCCCACAGGCGCTCGCCGCGGGAGTAGTTCGGGGTCGCGTAGTCGGTGACCCGGTCAGAGCCGAACTCGAAGAAGCCGACGTCGTTCTGGTGCGAGAACGGGATGTCGAGCCCGTCGATCCAGGCCATCGGTCCGTCCGTGTCGTTGTGATGACCGTGGAAGTGCCAGCCGGGAGTGAGCAGCAGGTCGCCGCGGCTCATCCGCACCGGATCGCCGTTCACCACGGTCCACACGCCCTCGCCCTCGACCACGAACCGGAAGGCGTTCTGCGCGTGGCGGTGCTCCGGCGCCGTCTCGCGCGGACCGAGGTACTGGATCGCCGCCCACAACGTGGGAGAGACGTAGGCGCGGCCGCCCAGGCCCGGGTTCGCCAGCCCGAGCGCGCGGCGCTCGCCGCCACGGCCGACGGGCACCAGGTCGCCCGACTGCCGGGCCAGGTCGTAGAGGCGGTCCCACTTCCAGACGTGCGGAACGGCCTGCGGCGTGGGGTGGGTCGGCATGAGATCGCCGAGCTGCGTCCACAACGGGACGATGTGTTCTTCCTCGAAGCCCTGGTAGAGCGCGCGCAGCGCCGGCGTCTGCTCGGGCTGCATGGCGTCCTCCACGTCGTCGTGGCCCGGAGCGTCGTCGGGGTAGACGTCGTCGAGGGTGATCGCGTCGGTCATCGGTTCACTTCCTCACGAGATAGGTGTCGACCGGGCGCGGACCGGCAGGGTCCGCATGATCGCCCGGGTCCAGCACCGGGCCGTAGAGCCAGTCGACGAGGTGGTAGTCGTAGACGTCCCTGCGCCGGAACGCCTCGTCACGCAGGAGGACGTGGACCGGTTCGTCCACGTGCCAGATGTCGCCCCAGAGCCGGCCCGTCGACTGGACGGTCGCCGCCGCGGCGACGCGGCTGGCCTCGTACCGGTGCAGCGCGGCCTTGACGCCGCCGGCTGACCAGCGCTCGCCGTCGGGCACCTCGGCGAGCGGGGCGAGGGCGTCGGCGAGCGCCGCGCCGTCGAGGAGGGACTGGCCGGCGCCCTGCGCGAGGTACTGGAGCATGGCGTGGGCGGCGTCGCCGAGCAGGGTGATGTTGCCGTTGGTCCAGGTGGTGATCGGCTCGCGGTCGTACATGGGCCAGCGGTTCTCGCGCTGGATGGCGGGCAGTCCTGCGACGACGGGCGCGGCCAGGCCGGCGTAGGTGGCGTCGAGCTCGGCGGGGGTGCCCCAGTCCTCCTTGCCGTCGAGGTACTCCTGCGACCTGAAGACAGCCACCTGGTTGTAGAGCTCACCGCCGCGTACGGGGTACTGGACGAAGTGGCAGCCGGGGCCCATCCAGACGACGACGTCGTCAGTCTCCGAGAGGCGGTCGACGGTCTCGATGGGGACGACGCCGCGGTAGGCGACGTAGCCGGAGCAGACCGGCTCGTCGTCGACCACGAGCTTGCGCACGACCGAACGGAGGCCGTCCGCGCCGACGACGATGCGGCCGGTGAGCTCCTGCCCGCCCGCGCAGGTGACGGTGACGCTGTCGCCGTGGTCGGTGATGCGGGTGACGTGGTGGTCGGTGTGGAGCGTGACCAGCGGCTCGGCGCGCGCTGCGAGGAGCAGGGCGTCCAGGAGGTCGCTACGGTGCAGCACGACGTACGGCCCGCCGTAGCGCGTGGCGGCGTCCTCGAGGTCGAGGTGGGTGAGCTCCTCGCCGGTCGCCGCGTTCGCGAAGACGACCCGGCGGGGGCGCACGGCGTGGGGCAGCAGGCTCTCCAGGACGCCGACCTCGTCCAGCATGCGCGTGATGTTCGGCGCGAGCTGCAGGCCTGCGCCGACCTCCTGGAACTCGGCTGCGCGTTCGAGGACCATGACGGGGATGCCCCGCCGGGCAAGCATCAGGGCCGCCCCCAGTCCGCCGATGCCGCCGCCCGTGATGATCACGTGGTCGGTGCCGTGGGTCATGGCTTCCTCCTCGAAGTCGCGGCGAGCGGTTGCTCGTACGGCGTCTCTGCCTGATGCCCGACGGTATGTTCGGAGTTCTGGTTACCGCAATCATGGGCTACAGTTTTTCTGTGGAGCAGAATTTGGAGCAGAATTCGTACCGCATCGAGGCGGTTGACCGGGCGATGGTTCTGCTGACGCTCCTGGTGGAGCGGGAGTCCCTGAGCGTCACCGAGGCGGCGGCGTCGCTCGGTGTCGCGCCGTCGACGGCGCACCGCCTCCTGACGACCATGGCCGGACGCGGGTTCGTGGAGCAGGGCGAGCGCAAGCTCTACCACCCAGGACCGCAGCTGCTCGGGGCGCGGGCACCGCAGCGGAGCATCCCGGCGCTCGTCGCCCGCATGCGTCCCGTGCTCCAGGCCCTGCACGACGAGGTGCGCGAGACCGTCCACCTCGTCGTCCTGGCGGGACCTGACGTCCAGTTCGTGTACGGGATCGAGGGACAGCAGACGCTGCGGATCGGCCTGCGCATCGGTTCCCGCATCCCCGCCTACTGCACGTCCGGTGGCAAAGCGATCCTCGCCGCGCTCCCGGCAGACGTCGTCGACGGGTTGCACCCTGAGGGGCTCCGCCCCTGGCCGGGCAGGCACGCGGAGTCGCTCGCCGACCTGCATGCCGAGCTCGACCGGGTGCGGCGACGCGGCTACGGCGTGAACACCGAGGAGAGCGAGCTCGGTGTGGCCGCGGTCGGCGTTGCCGTCGGGGCCGACGCCGCGCAGCCGGCGGGGGCCGTCAGCATCTCGCTACCGACGGCCCGCTACGACCCGGACGACGAGGCGCGGCTGGTCGCGCCGCTGCGCGTGGCGCAGGACGAGGCCGTCCGGATCCTCGCCGGCTAACGGAGAAACGGGCTGTGAGGTGCCGGGGTCGTGGACGAGCCGGCTACGGCATACCGCCGGAGCCGGCCCGGCCCGCCAACGGGACGCGCCAGCGGTGGCGCAGCGAGAGTCCCCGTGCGGTGAACACCAGCGCCGCGACGGCGCTCCCCGTGACGACGTTGAACCAGTCGAGGTTCCAGAGGAGCGAGGTCAGCGCCGCGCCGGCCACGGCAGGGATCGCGTAGATCCCCTGCGGCTGGAACACCTGAGGGATCTCGTTGGCGACGACGTCCCGCATGACGCCGCCGCCGACCGCTGTCGTGAGCCCCAGCAGCACGGACGTCACCGCACCCATGCCCGATTCCAGCGCCGTGAGCGTCCCGGTGACGCAGAACAGCGCCAGGCCGCCCGCGTCGAACAGCAACAGCGTGCGGCGCAGCCGGCGGACCCCGAACACGTGCAGGTAGACCGCCAGGGCGGCGAGCAGCGGCGGGACGACGTAGAGGGGCTGCTGGAAGGCGTTGGGCACGCCCTGGTTGATGACCAGGTCGCGGATGACGCCGCCGCCGAGGCCGACGAGCGAGGCCAGCATGACCGATCCGACGATGTCGAAGTCGCGGCGGGCCGCCAGGAGGGACCCCGACACGGCGAAGAAGAACACGCCGATCAGGTCGAGCACGAACATGAGGTTCACGGCCGGCCGGCCCCTGTCGTCGACGTCGGCTCAGGCATGGTGGCCGACCCGGGAGAGGATCGCGGTGAGCGCGGCGGAGAGGTGGCCGATGTCCTCCGAGGCCATCACGGGGGAGCCCGTGATGAGGTCGGCGGCCACGAGCTCGGCCGTCCGGTGCTCCTGCATGGACAGCTCAGGGTGCTGGTGGAGCTGGCGGTAGGTCCTGTGGAGGTAGTCGCGGTGGTCGTCGGTCAGCCGATCCGCCGCGGAAACTCGCTGTTCCTGCGTCATCACCCATCCCTCCACCGGACCGGTCGCGGTCCGCCAGGCCTCGCCGGTTCACGGTAGCACCGGGGCGCGATCAGCCACCGGAGGGCCGCGGCGGACGGAGACCGTCGAAGAGCAGGCTGGAGATCGTGGCGGCCAGCGCGTCCTCGCGCAACGGCCCGTCGGGCCGGTACCAGTCGGCGAGGGAGTTGACCATGCCGAAGATGAGCCGGCTGACGATGTCGGGGTCGACGTCGCCGCGCAGGTCGCCTTCCGCCGTCGCCTGGCGGACCAGGGCGGCCAGGCGCTCGTCGATGTGCCGGCGCCGCTCCATCGCCGCGCGCTCGACGTCGCTGTTGCCCCGGACGCGCAGCAGGAGCGTGACGGCGGGGAGGTTGCCCGCGAGGATGCGGACCGCCGCCTCGACGGTGGTCCGCAGGCGGACGGAGCTGCGCTCGCCGTCGGTGGCCGTGGCCGCCGCCTCGACCGCTGAGCTCAGCCCCTCCAGCGCCTCGTCGAGCGCCGCAGACAGCAGCGCCTCCTTGCTGGGGAAGTGGTGGTACACCGCCGACTTGGTGACGCCCAGCTCCGCCGCGAGGTCGCTGATCGACGTCGCGTCGAACCCGCGGCGGGTGAAGAGGTCGATGGCGGTCCGGAGCACCGCCTCGCGGTCGTGGCCAGGGCGCCCGCGGGGGCGGCGAGCCGGGGCGCCCGTCTCCGTTGCGTCAGTGGTCATCCGAGCATCGTCCCAGACCGGGGGCCTCAGCCCTCCGTGGCGGTCCGGGTGGCGGTCTTGGCGACGAGGGTCAGCACGTCGTACGTGGCCACCTGCTCGTCGTCCTGGTTGGTGACCGTCGCGTCCCAGCGCACCTCGCCGTAGTCGGCGGAGCTGCGCGGGGTCAGCTGCTTGACGGTGAGGCTCACCCGGATCGTGTCGCCCGCCTTGACCGGGGTGAGGAACCGCAGGTTGTCCACGCCGAAGTTGGCGAGCACCGGGCCGGGGTTCGGTTCGACGAAGAGGCCGGCGGCCAGTGACACCACGAGGTAGCCGTGCGCCACGATGCCGCCGAAGAACGGGTTCGCCGCTGCGGCCTCCGGGTCGGTGTGCGCGTAGAACGTGTCCCCGGTGAACTCCGCGAAGTGGTCGATGTCGTCGCGGGTGACCGTCCGGGACGCCGTCTCGACGGTGTCGCCGATCCGCAGCTCGGCCAGCGACTTGCGGAACGGGTGCACGCCGTCGAGCACCCGGCGCGACCCGGTGGTCCACCGGCCGGTGATCGCCGTGAGCATGTCGGGCGAGCCCTGGACGGCGGTGCGCTGCATGTGGTGCAGGACGGCGCGGGTGCCACCCAGCTCCTCGCCGCCGCCGGCGCGGCCGGGACCGCCGTGCACGAGCATCGGCAGCGGGCTGCCGTGGCCGGTCGACTCCGCGGCGTCGTCGCGGTCGAGGATCAGCAGCCGGCCGTGCCAGGGGGCCAGACCGCGGGCCACCTCGCGGGCGACCTGCGGGTCGTGCGTGACGAGGGAGGCCACCAGGCTGCCCCTGCCCCGGGCGGCCAGCTCGATCGCCTCGTGGACCGGCCCGTAGATGAGCACCGTGCTGACCGGGCCGAAGGGCTCTACCTCGTGAGGCTCGGCGGCGCCCGGACGGGCCCGCAGCAGGACGGGGGAGAGGAACGCGCCACGCTCGGCGTCAGCGCCCACGACGTCGACGTGCGCCGGGTCGCCGTACACGATCTCGGCGGACGTGCGCAGCGCCTCGATGGCCTTGCGCACCTCGTCGCGCTGGCCGAGGCTGGCGAGCGCACCCATCCGGACGCTCTGGTCGGCGGGGTCGCCGACGGTGATCCGGCCGAGGCGCGCGCTGATCGCGTCGACCACGGCGTCGGCGATCGGCTCCGGGACGATGACGCGCCGGATCGCCGTGCACTTCTGGCCTGCCTTGACGGTCATCTCGGTGACGACGCCCTTGACGAACAGGTCGAACTCCTCGTCCTGTGTGGTCACGTCGGGCCCGAGGATCGAGCAGTTCAGGGAGTCGGCCTCCACGCCGAGGCGGACACCACGGTGCAGCACCGACGGGTGGTTGCGCAGCAGCTCGGCGGTGTGCGCCGAGCCCGTGAAGGCCACCGAGTCCTGCTCGCCGAGCTCGTCCAGCAGGGTGCCCGCGCTGCCGCAGACCAGCTGAAGGCTGCCGGCGGGCAGGATGTCGGAGGCGATGATCTGCCGGACCACCGCCTCCGTGAGGTAGGCGGTCTGGCTGCCCGGCTTGACGATGCTGGGCAGGCCCGCGAGGAAGGCGGGTGCAAGCTTCTCGAGCATGCCCCACACGGGGAAGTTGAAGGCGTTGATCTGCACGGCGACCCCGGTGCGCGAGGTGTACAGGTGCTGGCCGAGGAACGTGCCGCCCTTGCCGAGCGGCTCGGGGGCGCCGTCGAGGACGACGGTGTCGTTCGGCAGCTCCCGCTTGCCCTTGCTCGCATAGCTGAACAGCGTGCCGATGCCGCCGTCGATGTCGACCATCGAGTCGCGCCGCGTGGCACCGGTGCGCAGCGACACGGCGTAGAAGTCGTCCTTGTGGCCGCCCAGGTGCAGGGCCAGCTCCTTGAGCAGGGTCGCCCGCTCGTGGAACGTGAGCCGCCGGACCGCCGGGCCGCCGACCTGGCGCGCGTGGGTGACGAGCGCGGCGAAGTCGAGGCCGTGGCTCGAGACCCGGGTGACCTCGTCGCCGGTCACCGCGTCGAGGACGGGCTCGCCGCCGTCGGTCCCGCGGAACCAGCTGCCCGCGACATAGCTCTCCAGCTGTGTGCTCACTGTGCGCATCCCTCCAGATCGGTCCGCCCGGGCCGTTGTGCTACCCGCTGTGCCTGTGTCAATGTATTACAGAACGTTCGGTCGGTAAATAGCAGACGTCGCCCAGCGGAGGTACCCATGTCGGCAGTCGCCGAGCCAGCGCACGATGCCGAGCCCTGGCCGGAGCCGGAGGCGCAGCTCGAGGCGCGCTTCCAGGCCGTGATCGCCCGGAAGGACCGCATCGAGCCGCGCGACTGGATGCCGGAGGCCTACCGCAGGACCCTGGTGCGCCAGGTCGCCCAGCACGCCCACTCCGAGATCATCGGCATGCAGCCGGAGGGCAACTGGATCGGCAGGGCGCCGTCGCTGCGGCGCAAGGCCATCCTGCTGGCCAAGGTCCAGGACGAGGCAGGGCACGGCCTCTACCTCTACTCGGCGGCGGAGACGCTCGGCGTCTCCCGCCAGGAGCTCACCGAGATGCTGATCAGCGGGAGGCAGAAGTACTCCTCGATCTTCAACTATCCGACGCTCTCGTACGCCGACATGGGCACCATCGGCTGGCTGGTCGACGGCGCGGCCATCTGCAACCAGGTGCCCCTGTGCCGGACGTCGTTCGGGCCGTACGGCCGGGCCATGATCCGCATCTGCAAGGAGGAGTCGTTCCACCAGCGGCAGGGCTACGAGCTGCTGATGACGATGATGCGCGGCACCGACGAGCAGCGCGCCATGGTCCAGGAGTCCGTCGACCGGTTCTGGTGGCCGTCGCTGATGATGTTCGGCCCGCCCGACGACGCGTCGCCCAACACCGCGCAGTCCATGGCGTGGGGCGTCAAGACGCACACCAACGACGAGCTGCGCCAGCGCTTCGTCGACATGACGGTGCCACAGGCCGATGCGCTCGGCGTGACGCTCCCCGACCCCGACCTGGTCTGGAACGCGGAGCGCGGAGCGCACGACTTCGGGCAGCCGGACTGGGACGAGCTCTGGGCGGTCGTCAAGGGGAACGGTCCGTGCAACGCCCAGCGTGTGGCGCACCGCAAGCGAGCCTGGGACGAGGGCGCCTGGGTCCGTGCGGCGGCGCTCGCCTTCGCGAACGGCACGGGGATCGGCGCCGGCAACGGCATCCGTAGCGACGAGCACGACGGGACGGAGCAAGCATGACAGACCAGGTCCGCGGCGAGTGGCCGCTCTACGAGGTGTTCGTCCGCGGCAAGCGGGGCCTCAACCACGTCCATGTCGGGTCGCTGCACGCACCCGACGACCAGCTCGCGCTGCGGCATGCCCGCGACGTCTACACCCGCCGCAACGAGGGCGTGAGCATCTGGGTCGTGCGCTCCTCCGCGATCACGGCGTCCAGCCCGGACGAGAAGGACCCGCTGTTCGCCCCCAGCGGGGACAAGGTGTACCGGCACCCGACGTTCTACGACATCCCCGCCGACGTCCCGCACATGTAGCGCCACCTGGAAGAAACCACCTGGAAGAAACCACCTGGAAGAAACCACCCGGAAGAAGCCACCTGGAAGAAGGAAGGAGCACCGCATGCCCGACGTCCGTACCCACGAACCCGACGAGCACGACAACGCCTACGCGGGGCTGCTCGTCAACGACGCGCACTGGGCCTTCGGCACCGACTTCGAGGACCCGCTCGCCGGCGTGGACACCACGGTGCCCGACGGCGTCGACCCGGCGGCGCTGGCGACGTACTGCCTGATGCTCGGCGACGATGCCCTGGTGCTGTCCCAGCGGCTGGCCGAGTGGTGCAGCAACGCGCCGGACCTCGAGGAGGACATCGCGCTCTCCAACATCGCGCTCGACCTGCTCGGTCAGGCACGCCTGCTGCTCGCGCGGGCGGCCGCGGCAGACCCTGGCCAGGTCCCCGCGCTCCCGGAGGGCTCGCCGGTCCCGGACGAGGACCGGCTGGCGTACTTCCGCGACGACCTGCGGTTCCGCAACGTGCGGCTCGTGGAGCTCCCGGGCGGCGACTTCGCCCAGACCGTCGCCCGGATCCTGCTCTTCTCCACCTGGCGCCTCGCGCTCTGCGAGGAGCTGGCGCACAGCCGGGACGCCGTGCTCGCAGCGGTGGCCGCCAAGGCCGTCAAGGAGCTGACCTATCACCGGGACTTCGCCGGCCGCTGGTTCCTGACGCTCGCCCGTGGCACCGACGAGTCCCGGCGGCGGCTGCTCGCCGGGCTCGACACGCTCTGGCCGTACTGGACCGAGCTGTTCGAGACGCACGACGTCGAGCGCGAGACGGCCGAGGCCGGCGTCGGCGTCGACCCGGCGGGCCTCGCCGCCGACGTCGACGTGATCCTCGACCAGGTGCTGGTGGCGAGCGGAGTCACCCGGCCGACCGTGCCGCCGCTCGCGGGCGTACAGGGGCGCAAGGGTCGCGACGGCCGCCACACCGAGGCGCACAGCAGGATGCTCGCCGAGATGCAGGTGGTCGCCCGCGCCCACCCGATGGGGCACTGGTGACCGCCGCGCTCCGCCGGGACCGGACGCTCGACCGGGCGTGGGACGCCGCGTCCGCCGTCGTCGACCCGGAGCTGCCCATGCTCACGCTCGTCGACCTCGGCGTGCTGCGCGACATCGGCTTCGGGGACGACGGCGCGGTCGTCGCCGCGATCACCCCCACCTACTCGGGGTGTCCTGCGATGGCGACCATGCGCGACGACCTCGTGCGCGAGCTGCGGGCTGCGGGCTTCGCCGACGCGCGGGTACGGGTGGTCCTCGAACCTGCCTGGACCACCGACTGGATCACCCCCGCCGGGCGCGCGGCGCTCGCCGCCGCCGGGATCTCCCCGCCCGGGCGGGCCCCGGGCCGGACCGGGCCGGTGCCGCTGCGGCTCGTGCCGACGCGTCGTGCCGTGCGGTGCCCGCTGTGCGGGTCGGACGACGCCGTGGTCGGCTCGGAGTTCGGCTCCACCGCCTGCAAGGCGCTGTACCGCTGCCTGGCCTGCCTCGAGCCGTTCGAGCACCTGAAGGAGATCTGACGTGACCGCGACCCTGCCGGCCGGCGCCCGCGCCTCGCGCACGACGTTCCACACACTCACCGTGACCGACGTCGAGCGGCTCACCGACGACGCCGCCGCCGTGACGTTCGGGCTGCCCGCCGACCTGGCCGCCGTCTTCGACTTCGCCGCCGGCCAGTCGCTGACCCTGCGGCGCACCGTCGACGGCGTCGAGCACCGCCGCACCTACTCCATCTGCTCGCCCGCCGGCAGCGCACCGCGGATCGGCGTGCGCGAGATCCCCGACGGCATGTTCTCGTCCTGGCTGGTGCACGAGGTGCGACCCGGCGACCAGGTCGAGGTGCAGCCGCCGAGCGGCAGCTTCCGGGCCGACCCGGCCGAGGGCGGACGGCACCTGTGCATCGCGGCGGGCTCCGGCATCACGCCGATGCTCTCGATAGCCGCCACCGTGCTCGGCAACCCGGACGCGCAGGTGACGCTGCTCTACGGCAACCGGACCACCAGCTCGGTGATGTTCGCCGAGGAGCTGGCGGACCTCAAGAACGTCCACCACGAGCAGCTCGACCTGGTCCACGTGCTGTCCAGGGAGCCGCGCGACGTCGAGCTGTTCTCGGGCCGGCTCGACGGCGACCGGCTGCGCAAGCTGCTGACGCTCGTCGTCCCGCTCGGCGACATGGACCACGTGTGGCTCTGCGGGCCCTTCGGCATGCTGACGGAGGCCCGTGCCGTGCTGGACGAGCTCGGGGTCCCGGCCGAGCGGGTGCACGTGGAGCACTTCTACGTGGACGAGCCCCCGCCGGAGCTGCGGCACGCCGACCGGGTCGTCGAGGGGGCGACGAGCCAGGTGACGGTCGTCCTCGACGGCCGGTCGACGACCAGCGCGATGCCGCGGGACACGAGGCTCCTCGACGCCGCCCAGGAGGTCCGCGCCGACCTGCCCTTCGCGTGCAAGGGCGGGGTCTGCGGCACCTGCCGGGCGAAGGTGCGCGACGGCGAGGTCGACATGATGCGCAACTACGCTCTCGAACCGGAGGAGGTCGCCGCCGGCTTCGTCCTCACCTGCCAGAGCTACCCGGTCAGCTCCGAGGTCGTCGTCGACTACGACGCCTGACCTCACGAGCACCGACCACACGCAGCACCGACCACACGCAGCACCGACCCACGCAGCACCGACCACGCCGACGGCCCACCGAACCAGGAGCATCATGTCCGACGCCTTCATCCTCGACGGGGTGCGCACACCGATCGGCCGGTACGGCGGCGCCCTGGCCGCGCACCGGCCCGACGACCTCGCCGCGCTGGTCGTGCGCACCGTCGTCGAGCGCAGCGGCATCGACCCGGCAGACATCGACGAGGTGGTGCTCGGCGCCGCGAACCAGGCGGGGGAGGACAACCGGAACGTCGCCCGCATGGCGACGCTGCTCGCCGGGCTGCCGAGCAGCATCCCCGGGTTCACCGTCAACCGCCTCTGCGCCTCCGGGCTCACGGCGATCACCACCGCGCGCCAGATGATCGTCGCGGGTGACGCCGACGTCGTCGTCGCGGGCGGCGTCGAGTCGATGACCAGAGCGCCCTGGGTGACCGAGAAGCCGTCGCGCGCGTGGGCCAGACCCGGCCAGACCTGGGACACCTCCATCGGCTGGCGGTTCACCAACCCGGCGTTCGGCCCCGACACCACGCTGACCATGCCGCAGACCGCCGAGCGGGTCGCCGAGCGCTGGGGCCTGAGCCGCGAAGAGCTGGACGCCTTCGCGCTGCGTTCGCACCACCGTGCGCTGGACGCGCAGCGGAACGGTCGCTTCGACGCCGAGATCGTCCCCGTCGGCGACGTCAAGCAGGACGAAGGGCCGCGGGCGGACACGACAGCGGAGAAGCTCGCAGGCCTGCGCCCCCTGCACGGCCCGGGCGGCCGGGTCACGGCGGGCAACTCCAGCTCGCTCAACGACGGGGCCGCTGCCCTGGTCCTGGTCAGCGAGCGGTACGCGGAGGCCCACGACCTGCAACCGGCCGCCCGGGTGGTCGCGGGGGCGAACGCTGGCGTCCCGCCGGAGATCATGGGCATCGGTCCGGTGCCGGCAACCCGTAAGGCGCTCGACCGGGCCGGCTGGTCGGTCGGCGACCTGGACGCCGTCGAGCTCAACGAGGCGTTCGCCGCCCAGTCCCTCGCCTGCGTGCGGGACCTTGGCCTGGACGAGGACACGGTGAACGCCGACGGCGGGGCCATCGCCCTCGGCCATCCGCTCGGCAGCTCAGGGGCACGGATCACCGTCACCCTGCTGTCCCGGCTCGCTCGCACCGGCGGCCGGCGGGGCCTTGCCACGATGTGCGTCGGCGTCGGTCAGGGGTCCGCGCTCCTGCTGGAGCGACCGTGAGCGCGCCGCTCGTGGTCGAGGAGCACGACGACCGGGTGGTGCTGCGGCTGAACCGTCCCGAGGTCCGCAACGCGATCGACCGGGCCATGGTCGAGGCCCTGCACGACGCGTGCGCCGCCCTCGAGGCCGCGCCACGGGTGGCGATCCTGATCGGCTCCGGCGGCACGTTCGCAGCAGGCGCGGACATCGCCCAGCTGCGCGAGCGGCGCAGGGAGGACGCGCTCGCCGGCATCAACTCCGGCGTCTTCGACCGGATCCACCGGCTGCCGATGCCGACCGTCGCCCTCGTCGACGGGTACGCGCTCGGGGGCGGGGCGGAGCTCGCGTACGCGTGCGACTTCCGGATCGGTACCCCCGCGACCCGGATCGGCAACCCGGAGCCCGGCCTCGGCATCCTTGCCGCCGCGGGTGCCGCCTGGCGGCTGAAGGAGCTCGTCGGCGAGCCGCTGGCCAAGGAGGTGCTCCTGGCGGGGCGCGTGCTCGACGCCGACGAGGCGCTGGCGGTGCACCTGCTCAACGAGGTGGTCGAGGCCGAGGTCCTCGAGGCCGCCGGCCGGCGCCTGGCGGACCGCATCACCGCCCAGGCACCGCTCGCCGTGCGGCTCACCAAGTCGGTCCTCGACGCGCCGCGCGACGCGCATCCGCTGGTCGACAACGTCGCGCAGGCGGTGCTGTTCGAGACCCAGGACAAGACCGACCGGATGACGGCGTTCCTCGACCGCGGGAAGGAGAGGTCATGACCGGCAGCCTGGTCCCGCGGGCCGTGGGCGTGTACGGCGGCGGCCGGATGGGCAGCGGCATCGCGCACGCCTTCGCGGTGGTCGGCGCCGCCGTCACCGTCGTGGAGACCGACCCCGCCTCCGCGACGGCGGCGCGGGCGCGGATCGACGCGAGCCTCGCCCGGGCGGACGCCGAGGGCGTGCGGGCCGCTGGCACGTTCGACGTCGTGACCGATGCGGCGGCGCTCGCCGCCTGCCGGCTCGTGGTCGAGGCGGTGCCGGAGCTGGTCGACCTCAAGCACGACGTGCTGCGGGCGATCGCAGCGGCCGCGCCCTCCGCCGTGATCGGCAGCAACACGAGCTCGCTGTCGATCGACGGGCTGGCAGACGCTCTGCCGGACCCGTCCCGTCTGGTCGGCCTGCACTTCTTCAACCCGGTCCCGGTCAGCGCCCTGGTCGAGGTGGTGGTCGGCCCGCGGACGGCGCCCGGCCTGGTCGAGGACGCACGGGCCTGGGTCGCAGGCCTGGGCAAGGCGGCTATCACCGTCAGGGACTCGCCAGGCTTCGCGAGCAGCCGGCTCGGGGTGGCCATAGCGCTGGAGGCGGTGCGGATGCTGGAGGACGGCGTGGCCGACGCCGCCGACATCGACACGGCGATGACGCTGGGCTACCGGCACCCGGTGGGTCCGCTGCGCACCACCGACCTGGTCGGGCTCGACGTCCGGCTGCACATCGCCGAGCACCTGGAGCGCGAGCTGGGACCGCGGTTCGCACCGCCGCGGCTGCTCCGGGACAAGGTCGCGGCAGGTGAGCTGGGCCGCAAGACCGGGCAGGGTTTCTACACGTGGTGACGCCGAGCCGCCCGCTGGGGCGGCCCATTCCTCAGGAGGACCAATGACCGACAGCCCTGTCACCGTCGACCGCACGGCCGCGGTAGCGGCCATCACGCTGAACGACCTCGAGCACCGCAACGCGCTGACGGCCGCGGCCAAGGAGGCGTTGCGGGACGCCGTGGCGGAGGTGGCGGGCGACGAGCGGGTGCGCGCCGTCGTGCTCACCGGGTCGGCGAGGGCGTTCTGCCTCGGCCAGGACCTCGGCGAGCATGCGCGGGCCCTGACGGACGGGCCGGAGGCGGCGTTCGCCACGGTCCGCGAGCACTACACGCCGATCGTCCGGGACCTGCTGACCATGCCGAAGCCGGTGATCGCCGCCGTGGGCGGCACCTGTGTCGGCGCGGGGCTCGGCCTCGCACTGGCCTGCGACCACCGGGTCTTCGCGACCGGCGTCAAGCTGGCGACCGCGTTCGCAGGGATCGGGCTGACCTTCGACACCGGCCTTTCCGTCACGCTGCCGCGCGCGGTGGGGGACGCCAGGGCGAAGGAGCTGCTCCTGTTCGGCCGGACCTTCACCGCGGAGGAAGCCATCGGCTGGGGGATCTCCGGCGAGACGGTCGCCGCCGAGGAGGTGCTGCCCCGGGCGACGGCCCTCGCCCGGCAGCTCGCCGACGGGCCGACCGCCGCCTTCGCGCAGAGCAAGCGCCTGATCGAGCAGGCGCACGGCCTGAGCCTCGACGAGGCGCTCGAGGCCGAGGCGGTCGGGCAGACCAGGTGCGGCTCGACCAGCGATCACGCGGGAGCGGTCGCCGCGTTCCTGGACCGGCGGACGCCCGTCTTCACCGGGCGTTGAACCCCGCTCGGCCGGGTCAGGAGGAACCCGGTTCACGAAGTGCTGTGACATCCCGGTCCTCGGCGCGTCTGAGAGACATGACAGAAACGACCGGAACGACGTCGTCGACCACCACCGCCCCGCGGAGCGCACCTGCTCCCTCTCGGTCTCTTCCTGGGAGAGGCACCGCCACCAGGTCTCTCGTCGCGCTGGACATCGACGGCACGCTCCTCGGCGCGGACCGGGTCGTCCCCGCCGTGACGGTCGATGCGGTCCTGGACGCGCGGCGGTCCGGGCACCACGTGGTGCTCGCCTCCGGCCGGTCCCTCGTGGGGGTGCTCCCGGTCGCCCGCGCCCTGGGCTTCGACCAGGGCTGGGTCGTCGCCTCCAACGGCGCGGTGGTCGCCCGCGCCGGTGACGGCCTGCCCGACGGCTACCGGCTGGAGAAGATGCACACCTTCGACGTCGAACCGGTGATCCGCCTGGCCCGTGCCTTCATCCCGGGGATCCAGGTGGGGGTGGAGGAGATCGGCTGGGGCTACCGGGTCAACCGGCTCTTCGAGCGAGGGCTGGTGAACGGACAGCAACGCAGGGCGTCCGACACGGAGCTGTGGAACGTGCCCGCGCCACGCGTCATCCTCCGGGCGGAGGGAGCGCTGGCCCTCACGGAGCCGCTGCGAGACCTCGGCGTCACGGCGAGCCCCGCCGGGCCCGACTGGCTCGACGTCACGCCGAGGTACCTGAGCAAGGCGACGGCGCTCGAGCGCGTCCGCGAGCGCATCGGGGTGGACCCGCGTCAGACCGTGGCGGTGGGGGACGGGGTCAACGACCTGGAGATGCTCACCTGGGCCGCCCGTGGCGTCGCGATGGGCCATGCGCCCGCTGCCGTCATCGACGCGGCGGACGAGGTCACCGGGACGATCGAGGAGCACGGCGTCGTCGCGGTCCTGCGCGCGCTGGGCGGATCGAACTGACGTAGCCGTCGTGCTCGGCCACGAACGGCGGCCGCCGCGCCCCCTCGTCGACGGAAGTCCGCCAAGGGGGCGCGTAACTGGTCGAACCCCTTGACGCGGTCGTGGTGTGCTCGTAACGTCCATACAGAAGACTGCAAGAAAGTGACAGGCGCTGAGCACAAAGCAGTGCGCAGGCTGCAAGTCACTAACCTCGCCTCCGGGTGGCCGGTCTCATCTCCGATGGGTCGCCCCGGTGGCGCCGACCCGACCCACCCAGGACGTCGACGCGCACCCGCACGGTCGCGCCGTCGTCGGGCAGCGCAGCCCGGGGGTGGCCGAGCCCGCCCCGGCGGGAGAACGAGGACGTTCATGAGAATCCCCTGGAAGCACACGGTCGTGACGGGTGCCGCGGTGGCGCTCGTCGTGCCGCTCGGCGTGGTCGCCGTCGCGCACGCCGCCGACGCCACCAACCTCGCGCTCGGCAAGCCGATCGCTGCGTCATCGGTGACGCAGGCGTACGTCGCAGGCAACGCGAACGACGGGAGCACGAGCTCCTACTGGGAGGGCGGGGGCGGTCAGTACCCCGCGCACCTCACGGTCGACCTCGGTGAGCCGGCCGACGTCGAGCGCGTCGTCGTCACGCTGCCGCCTGCGGCGGTGTGGGCGGCCCGAACCCAGACGTTCAGCGTGCTGGGCCGGTCCGACGGCGAGTCGTCGTTCCGCACCCTCGAGGCCTCGGCCGACTACGGGTTCGACCCCGCGAGCGGCAACCAGGTCGAGATCCCGCTGGACGCGGAGGCCGACGAGATCCGCCTCGCGTTCAGCGCCAACACCGGCGCGGGCAACGGCCAGGTCGCCGAGCTCGAGGTCTACGGTGACCCGGCACCGAACCCGAACCTCACCGTCACCGCGGTGGCGACGTCTCCGGAGTCGCCGACGGCGACGACCCCCGTGACCCTCACGGCGACCGTCGAGAACACGGGCGACCGGGCGTCGTCGGGCACCGCGCTCGACGCGAAGGTCGGCGGCTCCACCGTCGGCTCGGCGGACGTCGCGGCCTTGCAGCCCGGCGCGAGCGCCCAGGTGGAGGTCGACGCGGGCACCCGCCCCGCTGGGGAGTACACGGTCGGCGCGGTCGTCGACCCGGCGGACACGGTTGCGGAGCAGGACGAGACCGACAACGCGTTCACGGCGCCGGCCAAGCTGGTCGTGGGTGCTGCGCCAGGACCGGACCTCGAGGTCGTCTCCGTGTCCGCGGACCCGGCCAACCCCGCCGTCGGCGCGGACGTGTCCTTCACGGTCCAGGTGCGCAACCGCGGCAACCAGCCGGCAGCGGCAGGCTCGGTGACGCGCGTCGAGGCCGGATCGAGCACGCTCGACGGCACGACGCCGGCGGTCCCCGCCGGCGAGACCGTCACCGTCACACCTGACGGGTCGTGGACCGCGACGAACGGCGGGGCCACCGTGACGGCGACCGCGGACGCCACCGACGTCGTCGACGAGACGAACGAGGACAACAACACCGGCACGCTCGCGGTGACCGTCGGCCGCGGCGCCGCCGTCCCGTACACGACCTACGAGGCAGAGGACGGTCGCTACACGGGCACGCTCCTGGAGACCGACCCGCTGCGGACGTTCGGGCACACCAACTTCGCCACCGAGTCGTCGGGCCGCGAGTCCGTGCGGCTGAACAGCACGGGCCAGCACGTGGAGCTCACGTCCACGAACCCGACGAACTCGATCGTCGTGCGCAGCTCGATCCCCGACGCGCCCGGCGGCGGTGGCCAGGACAAGACGATCAGCCTGTACGCCGACGGCGAGTTCGTGCAGAAGCTGACCCTCTCGTCGAAGCACTCGTGGCTGTACGGGACCACCGACGACCCGGAGGGCCTCACCAACACCCCTGGCGGTGACGCGCGCCGGCTCTTCGACGAGTCGCACGCGCTGCTCGACCGGTCGTTCTCCGCGGGCACGGTGTTCAGGCTCCAGCGCGACGCCGGCGACGACGCCGCGTTCTACGTCATCGACCTCGTCGAGCTGGAGCAGGTCGCGCCGCCCGCCTCGAAGCCTGCCCAGTGCACCTCCATCACCGAGTACGGCGCGGTCCCGAACGACGGGCAGGAGGACACCGCAGCGATCCAGGACGCCGTCACCGCCGACCAGAACGGCGAGATCGACTGCGTGTGGATCCCGGCGGGGCAGTGGCGCCAGGAGAAGAAGATCCTCACCGACGACCCGCTGAACCGTGGCACGCACAACCAGGTCGGGATCAGCGACGTCACGATCCGCGGCGCCGGCATGTGGCACTCGCAGCTCTACAGCCTCATCGAGCCCCACCTCGCCCCTGGCGTCATCAACCACCCGCACGAGGGCAACTTCGGGTTCGACATCGACGACAACGTCCAGATCTCCGACATCGCGATCTTCGGCTCCGGCAGGATCCGCGGCAACAACGGCCAGCAGGAGGGCGGCGTCGGCCTGAACGGCCGGTTCGGCAAGGACACGAAGATCAGCAACGTATGGATCGAGCACGCGAACGTCGCCGTCTGGGTCGGCCGCGACTACTCGAACATCCCCGAGCTGTGGGGCCCGGCCGACGGGCTGCAGCTCAGCGGGATGCGCATCCGCAACACCTACGCGGACGGCGTCAACTTCAGCAACGGCACCCGCAACTCCAGCGTGCTCAACTCGTCGCTGCGCAACACGGGCGACGACGCGCTCGCCGTCTGGGCCAACCCGTACGTCAAGGACCCGGCGGTCGACATCGGGCACGACAACACGTTCCGCAACAACACGGTGCAGCTGCCGTGGCGCGCCAACGGCATAGCGATCTACGGCGGCTACGACAACAGCATCGAGAACAACCTGATCTCGGACACGATGAACTACCCCGGCATCATGCTGGCGACCGACCACAGCCCGCTGCCGTTCTCGGGGACGACGCTCATCGCCAACAACGGCCTCCACCGCACCGGCGGGGCGTTCTGGAACGAGGACCAGGAGTTCGGCGCCATCACGATCTTCCCGCAGACGCACGACATCGTCGGGGTCACCATCCGCGACACGGACATCGTCGACTCCACCTACGACGGCATCCAGTTCAAGAACGGCGGCGGGAACATGCCCGACGTGCGCATCACGGACGTGCGCATCGACCGGTCGAACAACGGGTCCGGCATCCTCGCGATGGGCGGCGCTCGCGGCAATGCGATCCTCTCGAACGTGACCGTCACCAACTCCGGTGAGGGGGACATCGAGAAGGAGCCGGGTTCGACGTTCGTGTTCACCGGCGAGTAGGCGCGGTCGGCTCCAGGCAGGGTCGGCTCCACAGCCGAACCAGGGTTGGTGTCGTCATCCGGCAGGCGGATGGCGGCACCAACTCGCTGTCGACTCGCTGTCGACTCGCTGTCGACTCGCTGTCGACTCGCTGTCGACTCGCTGGTCGCTGGTCGCTGGTTGCTGGTTGCTGGTTGCTGGTTGCTGGTTGCTGGTTGCAGGTCACGGGTCACGGGTTGCGCCGAACCGCAAGTTGCTCGGCTCGGGCACGTCGAACCGCAAGTTGTTCGTGTTCAAGCGGCTAACTCACCGTCGAACCGCAAGTTGCTGGTCACCGGTCGCGCCGAACCGCAAGTCACGCGTCGATCAGGGCGCTGATCGACCATCAACATTCGGTTCGGCGTCGAGAAGGAAGCGGGACTTGCGGTTCGGCGCTCTTCAGACCGGCGGAGGACCGTCAACTTGCGGTTCGAGGTCCGTCAGACCGGCGGAGGACCGTCAACTTGCGGTTCGAGGTCCGTCAGACCGGCGGAGGACCGTCAACTTGCGGTTCGAGGTCCGTCAGACCGGCGGAGGACCGTCAACTTGCGGTTCGAGGTCCGTCAGACCGGCGGAGGACCGTCAACTTGCGGTTCGAGGTCCGTCAGACCGGCGGAGGACCATCAACTTGCGGTTCGGCGCTCTCCGACGAGGAGGCCGCGCTCGGCTGGGCCGAGCAGTGATCGTCGGCCCGGCGGTTCCACGATCGAGGTGCGCGCGCTGCAGACGGGCCCCCGAGTAGCGCGGTCGGCGCAGGCCCCCTCGGCGCAGGCCCCCTCAGCGCAGGCCCCCGTCAGCGCAGCCCCCCGTCAGCGCAGCCCTGCGTCGGTGACCCGGCGGCGCAGCTCGGCCGCCGCGGCCCGGGGGTCCGCGGCCTGAGTGATCGCACGGACGACGACGACGCGGCGGGCCCCGGCGTCGAGCACCTGGTCGAGGCGGGCGGCGTCGATCCCGCCGATGGCGAACCAGGGCGTGGCCGGCTCGCGGGCGGCGACGTCACGCAGCAGGTCCAGCCCGACGGCGGGGCGGCCCGGCTTGGTCGGTGTCGCCCACAGGGGTCCGACGCAGAAGTAGTCGACCCCCGGATCGGCCTCTGCGGCCAGCGCCTGGTCCAGGGAGTGGGTGGAGCGGCCGAGGACGGGGCTGTCGCCCAGCAGGGCCCGGACGGCGTGCGGCGGGAGGTCGCCCTGGCCCATGTGCACCGCCGGCGCACCGGTGAGCTGGGCGATGTCGGCGCGGTCGTTGACCGCCCAGAGCGCACCGTGCTCCGCGGCGACCCGGGCGACGAGTGCATGCAGCTCGACCTCGCGGGCCGCGTCCAGCGACTTGTCCCGGAGCTGGACGACGTCGACGCCGCCCTCCAGCGCCGCGTGCAGGAACGGTTCGAGGTCGTCCGTGTCCTGGCGGGCGTCCGTGCACAGGTACAGGTGGGCGTCGGCGAGGCGGTTTCGGGGGTCCACGAGCGCGAGTGTAGGCAGACGCCGGCCCGTGCCGTGCCTCCCGGTCCACCCGCCAGGCCGCCCCTCGGGCCGGGTTATGGTTGTCGCGTGCACGGGAGCCCCGCACGGGGCTGAGAGGGCGAGAGCGCCGACCGTCGAACCTGATCTGGGTCATGCCAGCGAAGGGAGAACATGTGAGCAGTCGTGTGTGCGACGTCCTCGTCATCGGCGGGGGCATCATCGGCCTGACCGCTGCCTGGCGTGCGCTGGAGGCCGGCGCGAGCGTCGTCGTCCTCGACCCGTCGCCCGGCGACGGCGCGACCCACGCCGCAGCGGGCATGCTCGCACCCGTCATGGAGGCAGGTTTCGGGGAAGCGGGCCAGGCCCGCCTCGGCACCGCCTCGCTCGCCCTCTGGCCGGCGTTCGCCGAGTCGCTCGAACGCGCGGCGGGACTGCCACCGGGCGCCGTCGGGCTGGAGACGACCGGGACGCTCGCGCTCGCCTACGACAGCGACGACCTGGTCGCGATGCGCCGCATGCTCGCCCTGCACAGCGAGTGGGATCTCGGCTCGGCGGAGATCCCGCCGGACGAGGCGCGGCACCGCGAGCCCGCCGTCGGGCAACGGGTGGCCGGCGCGGCATGGGTGCCCCGCGACCACCGGGTCGACCCCCGTGCGGTGCACCGGGCGCTGGCCGCCGTCGTCGCGGCGCGCGGCACCTTCGTCCGCCGCGCCGCGGTCTCGCTGACATGGGCAGACGGCGCGGTGGTCGGCGCGGTCGACGAGGCGGGCGCCGGGTACGCGGCAGGGACGGTGGTCCTGGCCGCCGGCCACGCCAGCGGGACCCTGTTCGCGGGCGCGCCCACCCGGCCGGTTCCCGGCACGACGCTGCGCCTCGATGCCGACGCCGACCGGTCGCCGGCGGTCGTGGTGCGCGGCACGGTCCAGGGGCGTCCGATCTACGCGGTGCCCCGCGCGCTGCGGGCCGACGGGCGGCGCCAGGTGGTCGTCGGTGCGACGTCGGACGAGCGCGAGGACGACCGTCTGACGCGCGCCGGCGACGTCTTCGCCCTGCTGCGTGACGCCCGCGCGCTCCTGCCAGGGCTCGACGACGCCGTCCTCGTGGAGACCACCACCCGTTCCCGGCCCGGCAGCCCGGACAACGCTCCGCTGCTCGGCCGGGCCGCCGAGGGCCTCTGCCTGGCCACCGGGCACCACCGCAACGGCATCCTGCTCACGGCGCTGACGGCGGCCGCCGTCGACCGGGTGCTGGGGGTGGCACCGGTCGGATCGCAGGCCGCGGAGGCCATCGAAGCCGCTCACCAGTTCGCGGACCCGCGCAGGTTCGCCGACACGTACAGCACGACTAGAGGAGGCACGGCATGAGCACCGCCCCGTCCACACAGCACCCGCACCCGGAGAACCCGGGGGCTCACCACGGGCCCGCAGGCACCGCCGTCGTCAACGGTGAGCCGTACCGGCTCGACGGCGAGCTGCCCGTCACCGACCTGGTTGCCCGCCTCCTGCCCGGTCTCGTGGTCGACGGCGCACCGCAGGGCGTCGCGGTGGCGCTGGACGACGCCGTCGTGCCGCGCGGCGCCTGGAGCACCACGACGGTCCGGCCGGGCGACCGTGTCGAGATCGTCACCGCGGTCCAGGGAGGCTGACCATGCAGGAGACACCACTCACCATCGCGGGCACGCAGCTCGGCTCACGACTGGTCATGGGCACGGGGGGAGCGGCGAGCCTGCTCGCCCTCGAGGACGCCCTCGTGGCGTCGGGCACCGAGCTGACCACCGTCGCGATGCGACGGGTGTCCCGGCCCCGCCCGTCGGGCGACCCGGCCGGCGCGGGGGACCCGTCGATCTGGGGCCTGCTCGCGCGCCTGGGCATCCGCGCCCTGCCGAACACCGCCGGCTGCTTCTCCGTGCGCGAGGCGGTGCTCACGGCGCAGCTCGCGCGGGAGGCGTGCGAGACCGACTGGATCAAGCTGGAGGTCATCGCCGACGACGTGACCCTGCTGCCCGACGCGATCGGTCTGGTCGAGGCGGCGAAGATCCTGGTCGACGACGGCTTCACCGTCCTGCCGTACACGAACGACGACCCGATCGTCGCGCGCAGGCTGGAGGACGTGGGCTGCGCGGCGGTCATGCCGCTCGGGTCGCCCATCGGCTCGGGGCTCGGTATCGCCAACCCGCGCAACATCGAGGCGATCGCCGCGGCGTCGGCGGTGCCGGTGATCCTGGACGCGGGCATCGGCACGGCCTCTGATGCCGCACTGGCGATGGAGCTCGGGTGCGACGCCGTGCTGCTCGCGACCGCCGTGACGCGCGCCGCCGACCCGGTGCGCATGGCCCGTGCCATGCGGCTCGCCGTCGAGGCGGGGTACGACGCCGCGCACGCCGGCCGGTCACCGCGCCGGGAGCGGGCGCTGGCGTCGTCCCCTGCCGACGGGCTGGTGCGCGTCGGCGACAACCTGGACCTGGCCCTGTGACCGCGCTGCCGCCGTTGGTCGAGACCGGTCGGGAGCTCGGCCGTGACGAGCTCGCGCGATACGCCCGGCACCTCGTGCTGCCCGGCGTGGGCCCGGCGGGCCAGCGCCGGCTGGCGAACGCGCGTGTGCTGGTGGTGGGAGCCGGCGGCCTCGGCAGCCCGATCCTGCTCTACCTCGCCGCTGCGGGCGTCGGCACGCTGGGGATCGTGGACGACGACGTCGTCGAGACGTCCAACCTCCAGCGTCAGGTGATCCACGGGGTCTCGGACCTGGGGCTGCCCAAGACGGCGTCGGCGCTGGCGGCGGTCGCGGAGGTGAACCCGCATGTCGAGGTGGTCGAGCACCGTGCGCGGCTGACGACGGCGAACGCGCTCGACGTGCTGTCCGGCTACGACCTGGTGCTCGACGGGACCGACGCCTTCGCCACGCGCTATCTCGTGTCGGACGCCGCCGAGGTGCTGGGCATCCCGTGCGTCTGGGGGGCGATCTACCGGTTCACCGGGCAAGTCGCGACGTTCTGGGGCCCGGCGGGGGCCCCGGACGGCGTCGACGGGGTGACCTACCGGGACGTGTTCCCGGTCCCGCCGCCGCCAGGGGCCTCGCCGGACTGTGCGGCGGGTGGTGTCCTCGGCGCGATGTGCGGCACCGTCGGCTCGGTCATGGCGACAGAGGCGATCAAGCTCATCACCGGGGCGGGGGACACCCTGCTCGGGCGCCTGGCCGTGTACGACGCGCTGGCGTGCACGTGGCGGCAGCTCACCGTGCGCCCCGACCCGGCGAGGGAACCGGTCACGGCGCTGCTGACGGGTACCGGCGACGCCGACCCGTACGTGGCGTTCTGCGGGCTGCCGCCGGCGGACGGCGCAACGGTCACTGCCGCGGAGCTGGCAGCGCTGCGCTCCGACGGGTCCGAGCCTGTCGTGCTCGACGTGCGCGAGCCGTGGGAGGTCGAGCTCGCCGCCCTGCCCGGGGCCAGGGGGGTTCCGTCGGGCACCTTCGTGGGCGACGGCGCGGCCGGGGCCGTGGACGAGGTGGCCGCATGGGCCGGTGGCCGACCGGTGCACGTGCTGTGCAAGTCGGGGGCCCGGTCCGCGCGCGTGGCCCGGCGGCTGCGCGACGCGGGGGTCGACGCCCGGTCGGTCGAGGGCGGGATCCTGGCCTGGGCGCAGGAGGTGGACGGGACGATGCCCGCTTACTGACCCACCAGCCCGCGCGTCAGGGCAGGAGGGTCTTCTGCGCGGCGGCCCACGCGTCCGGGCTCGCGACGTGGCTCGAGTGCCCGGCGGCCAGCACGGTGCGGAGCTCGGCGAGGTGCTCGGTGTCGGGGGCGAGCCCGAGTCCGTCGAGGATCGTGCGGGCAGGGCCGGGCTCGAGGTCGCCGAAGTAGTCGTGATAGCTCCTCAGGAGCCCACGGAAGACCGCCGGCTGGAGCGCCTCGACCGAGGCAGCTGCCTCGTAGGCCCGCATCTTGACACCCCAGCGGACGGGACCGGAGGCCGTCAGGACCCGGTCTGCCCGACGGAGGAACCGGTCGTCGACGCTGCCTGCCTCCAGCCGCTCGACGTCCTGGCCGAGCAGGGCGACGAACGCCTCCTCGGAGGTGTCGGTGCACTCGAACCAGGTGTACCAGAGCGACTGGGTGACCTGTTCGCTGACCTGCGGCGCCTCCAGCCGGGTCCGGTATCCGTCCCAGAGCTCCGCCGGAGGCCGTTCGCGGGAGCTGCCGCAGTACGGGAAGTGCATCTCCTGCGTGGTCCAGTACTCGTCGAGCAGGTCGATCAGGCCGAACGCGATGCGGAACCGCATCGCGACCTCGAGGTCGGCGTCGTCGAACACCCAGCTCGAGTAGTCGAGCGCGACGTCGTTGGCGCTCAGCTCCGACCCGAGATCGTCGTCGACCCACGTCAGGTCTCCGGTCTGGCGAACCTTCGCCCGCGCAAGCCACGATCGGGCGGTCTCGGCATCAGCCGTCGTGCTCATCTCGGTACCTCTCGGCCGCACCTTGTGACCCGTGATCAAGACCAGGGGCTTCGCGCCGGTCGCCGCAAGGTGTGGGATCTCGTCGTGCCGCATCCCGGTGGGATCTCGTAGGGAGCGGCGGTTCGCGGTCCCGATGGTATCCGACGGGAGAGCGAGGCGTCGTGACGGGTGCGCCGGACCGTACGTCGGACCCGCCGACCGCGCAGAGGCCCCTCAGGACGCAGCGGTTCCCCGTGCGAGCCGTCTCGGTCCGTCCTACCGTGACCAGGAGAGACGTCTTCGGACGTCCCCGGCGCGGGCCTCAAGGAGCGGGACTCTCAGGCGCCGAGCGGCGCGTTGCCGGCCGCTCGAAGGGAGGCCTCCATGAGCGAGAGCGCTGCTGATGAAGAGAAGTCCCGTCCGCGGTTCCACCGCGCGTACTCGTTCGGGATCGTGACCGCCGGGTTCTTCCTCGTGTCGTGGATCGGCCAGTTCGTGTTCCAGGCCATCGCCGTCCGGAACGAGGCGGCCCAGCACGGGTCGCCGTTCAGCTGGGCCGATTTCTATCCTCAGTTCCTGGCCTCCACGTTCGAGAACTGGCAGTCGGAGTTCCTCCAGCTGGTGTGGCAGGCGGCCGGCCTGATGCTGTTCTACTTCTGGGGCTCGTCCCAGTCCCGCGAGGGTGAGGAGCGCGTCGAGGCCAAGATCGACGCCCTCCTGGAGGACCGCGGCATCGACCCGTCGGGGATGGACCGTGACGTGCGGGCCCGCGCGGACGGCAAGGGTTCCTGACCGCACTCGCCACCCGGCACCCGGCCACTCCCGTCCGGTCCCGGCACATCCACTTTCGGCACATCCACTTCCGGCACATCCATTTCCGGCACTGCTCCGAACACCCTGTACGACCCGTGCCGCGACCGAGCGGCTCGGCTCGACCGTGAGCCGTACGTGCATGACAACACCGAATGGAGAAGCATCATGACGCAGTCCACGTCCTCGACGGCCACCCGGGCGCCGTTTCAGCGGCTCGCCCTCGTCATAGGCGCCGTCTACCTCCTGGTAGGTATCGCCGGGTTCTTCGTGACCGGGTTCGACGGCTTCGCCGAGCACGACCACGACCAGACCCTGCTCGGTTTCGCGATCAACCCGCTGCACAACATCGTGCACCTCCTGATCGGGATCCTGGGGCTGACCATGTGGTCCACCCCCGGCAGGGCACGGACGTTCGGCTGGCTGCTCGTCGTCGGGTACGGCGCGGCCTTCGTGTACGGCCTGTTCGCGGTCAACAATCCGGACATCAACATCCTGAACATCAACATGGCGGACAACTGGCTGCACATCCTGAGCGTCGCGGCAGGCCTGGCCATCGCGCTCTGGCCCCGCAAGCACGTCGACGCCCCGGGCGGCGCGCAGCGGCAGCACTGATCCGCCCCGTTCCGTCCTCGTGCGCGTGTACCCCAGGGATCGGGCCCGAACTCGGCGTGAGTCCGGGCCCGATCGCTGGGTAGAACGCACACGGTGGTCCCGGTCACCGGGGAACCGCGATATCGGCAGCGGCAAGGCCAAGCAGGACCACGCAGAGCACGGCGACCCCCAGGCTGAGGCCGAACGGCGCGCGGCTGTGCGGCCGGGCCACGGTGCTGACACCTGCGGCGAGGGCCAGGCCGACGGCGGCCGCGCCACCGATCCAGGCAACGGGGCCCGGGGGGCCGGCGGGGCCGGCGACCACCACGGCGACGGCGGCCACGAGCAGGCCAGGGGCGAGCACGCCGGACGCCCGGCGACCGAGCCGGTGCGGCAGCCCGCGCACGCCCGTCGACGCGTCGTCCTCGAGGTCGGGCAGGGTGTTCGCGACGTGTGCGCCGACGCCCAGCAGTGCCGCCGCTGCCACCGCCCAGCCGGCCGGGACCCGATCTCCCGGCGCCGCGAGCACCACGGCGACGGCCAGCAGCGCGAACGAGAGCGCATAGGGCAGCCATGACCAGACGGTCTGCTTGAGCCGGGCGTTGTACGCCCACGCGCCGGCCACCGCCACGAGGTGGGCGGCCCCGGGGGCGAGCCCCAGAGCGAGCGACGCGAGGACGCACACGGCGAGTGCCACGAGGGCGGCGAGGCGCAGGGTGCGGGCGGTGACGAGCCCTGCGACGACCGGCTTGTCGGTACGGCCGACGGCGACGTCGCGTGCGGCGTCGATCCAGTCGTTGGACCATCCGACGGAGAGCTGGCCGGTCCCGACCGCAACGGTGACCAGCGTGACGGTGACCCATCCGGAGCCCAGGGCCGCTGCGAGGGCACCGGCCAGGCCGGTCACGACGGCTGCCGGAGCTGCATGGCTCGCGCGCACGAGCCCACGGGCCAGCCTGCGGGTTTCCTGGCCGGGCGTCATGGGCGGAACGCTAGTCGTGGCATGTTCTCCCCGCGCGGGCGGACCGGTCCTGGGTCACGATGCGTAGATGTCGCGCGTCGTGGCGGTCGAGCCGGTCCTGCCGGGGAACGGGTATGCCCAGGAGGCGATCACGGAGGTCGTGGGGCCCCTGGTGGCGCCGGACCCGGCACGTACCGCGCTGCTGCGCCGCCTGCACGCGAACGCCGGCGTGCGCCGCCGCCACCTGGTGCTGCCGCTCGAGGAGTACGGGGGACTGCGCTCCCTCGGCGCCACCAACGCCGTCTTCGTGCGCGAGGGTGCCGTGCTGGCCGAGGAGGCGTCCCGGCGCGCGCTGGCCGCCGCGGGGCTCGAGCCGGGCGACGTCGACCACGTGTTCGCGACCTCGGTGACCGGGGTGGCCGCGCCGTCCCTGGACGTGCTGCTCGCCGAGCGCCTCGGTCTGCGGAGCGGGGTGCGGCGCACGCCGTCGTTCGGTCTCGGCTGCGCCGGGGGCGCCGGAGGGCTCGCGCGCGTGCACGACCATCTGCGGGGCCGGCCGGGCGACGTGTCGCTCCTGGTGTCCGTCGAGCTGTGCTCCTTGACGCTCCAGCACGGCGACGACTCCACGGCCAACATGGTGGCCTCCGGTCTGTTCGGTGACGGTGCGGCGGCCGTCGTCGTCGTGGGTGCGGGCCATCCGCTGGCGCAGCCGCGGTCGACAGGTGGGGGCAGGCAGCGCCGTACGGCCCGGGTCGTCGACACCCGCTCGCGGCTGTACCCAGGGACCACTGCCGCGCTCGGCTGGGAGGTGCGCGACACCGGGTTCGCGATAGTGCTCTCCGCCGGGCTGCCGGACCTCCTGCGCGCGCACCTGCTCGCCGACGTGAAGGATCTGCTCGCCGAGCACGACATCACCCCGGCCGAGGTGCCCACCTGGGTGGTGCACGCGGGCGGGCCACGGGTGATCGACGCCGTGCGGGACGCCCTCGGGCTGTCCGAGCACGCCGTCCGGGAGAGCCGGGCGAGCCTCGCCGCCGCCGGCAACCTGTCGTCCGCGTCGGTCCTCGACGTCCTGGCCAGGACCCTCGCGCGTTCCGAAGCCCCGTCCGGTTCGCTCGCCGTGCTCATGGCCTTCGGCCCGGGCGTGTCGTGCGAGCTCGTCCTGCTGCAGCTGGAGGGCCGCTGATGCTCTGGCTCTATGTCGCACTCGTCGGTGCCACGGCGGTCGAGCGCCTCGCCGAGCTCGTCGTGTCGACCCGCAACGCCCGCTGGTCGTTCGCCCGCGGCGGTGTCGAGACCGGGCAGGGGCACTTCCCCGCGATGGTCGTCCTGCACAGCGGGCTCCTCGTGGCGTGCGTCGCCGAGGCGGTGCTCGCCGACCGGCCGTTCCTGCCGTGGCTCGGCTGGCCGATGCTCGTCCTCGTGCTGGCGAGCCAGGCGCTGCGGTGGTGGTGCGTGGCCACGCTGGGGCACCGCTGGAACACCCGCATCATCGTGGTCCCCGGCCTGCCGCTCGTGTCCGCCGGCCCGTACCGGTGGGTGCGGCACCCCAACTACGTGGCCGTGGTGCTCGAGGGCGTCGCGCTGCCGCTGGTCCACACCTCCTGGGTCACGGCCCTGGTGTTCACGGCGCTGAACCTGGTGCTGCTCGCCCGCTTCCGCATCCCGGCGGAGGAACGGGCGCTCCAGCCGGCCGCACGCGGGGCGCGGTGAGCAGGATGGCCGACGGCAGAGGCTTGCGGGACGCGGACGTCGTGGTGGTGGGCGCAGGGCCGGTCGGGCTCGCGGCGGCGGTGCACGCACGGGCCGCCGGGCTCGACGTGCTGGTCGTCGACCGGAGAACCGGCACCCTCGACAAGGCCTGCGGAGAAGGGCTCCTCCCCGGCGCGTTGCGGGCCGTGCAGGCGCTCGGCGCCGACCCGCCGGGCCATCCGCTGACCGGGATCAGCTACCGGGCACCTGGCCGGCACGCCGACCACCGGTTCGTCACCGGGCCGGGCCGAGGGGTCCGGCGCACCGCGCTGCACGTGGCGCTGGGGGAGCGCGCCGCCGCCGTCGGCGCACCGCTCCTGTACGGGCGGGTCACGGCCCTGCGGCAGGACGCGGCGGGTGTCGAGGTCGAGGTGGTGCCCGGATCGCGGGCCGGCGAGACCGGCGAGGAGCGGGCACCGGTCAGGCTCCGTGCCGGCTGGGTGCTCGGGTGCGACGGCCTGCACTCCATGGTCCGGCGGCTCGCGGGGCTGGACGCCGGGACCGGGCAGCGCGGTGGGCGGCCGGTGCCGAACCGGTACGGGCTGCGCAGGCACTTCGAGGTCGCACCGTGGAGCGACCTCGTCGAGGTGCACTGGTCGCCGCATGCCGAGGCCTACGTGACGCCCGTCGCCACCGGCGTCGTCGGCGTCGCGCTGCTCGGGCCCCGAGCCGTGTCCGGCGCGGGGTTCGACGACCTGCTGCGTACCCAGTTCCCCGAGCTGAGCGCGCGGCTCGCGCCCGCGACGAGCGCCGGGCGGTTGCTCGGGGCCGGTCCGCTGCGGCGCCGGTCGCGGCGGCGGTCCGCCGGGCGCGTGCGGCTCGTCGGGGACGCCTCCGGCTACGTCGACGCGCTGACCGGTGAGGGTGTCCGGGTCGGGCTCGCCCAGGCGGACGCAGCGGTCCGCCACCTTGCTGACGCCGACGCGTACGAGCGCGCGTGGCGGGCGGTGACGCGGGACTACCGTGCGCTCACCACGGGGCTGCTCGCCTGGGCCTCGAGCCCCGCCCGCAGGGCTATCGTGCCGGCGGCGTCGCGAGCGCCGTGGCTCTACGGCGCCGTCGTGGAGCGGCTGGCCCGCTGATCCCCGCCGGACGATGCCGCTTCCAGGGCTGGGCTGAATGCCTGCTGTGCCGGAAGATGGCCCGGGCTGGCCACATCGATGGAGGAGGACAGATGACGACGGAGAGAGTCGTCCTGCTGGACGAGGACCGTACGCCGATCGGCTCGGAGCTCAAGAGCGTCGTGCACTCGGAGAGCACGCCGCTGCACCTGGCGTTCTCGTGCCACGTGCTGAACGCAGCGGGTCAGGTGCTGGTCACCCGCCGTGCCCTGGGCAAACGCGCCTGGCCCGGTGTCTGGACCAACTCCGTCTGCGGTCATCCGCAGCCGGGCGAGGCGATGGAGGACGCCGTCGTCCGACGCGGCGAGGACGAGCTGGGCCTGTCCCTGCACAGCATCCGCGTCGTGCTGCCCGAGTTCCGGTATCGCGCCGTCGACGCCACGGGAGTCGTGGAGAACGAGGTGTGCCCCGTCTACCTGGCCGTGACCGACGAGGAGCCCCTGCCGAACCCCGACGAGGTCATGGAGGCCCGGTGGACCGACCCCGGTCCGCTGGGGGACGCGCTCCGCGCAGCACCCTGGGCGTTCTCCCCGTGGTTCGTGAGCCAGGCACGGGACCTGGCGCTCTACGCGGTGTCATGACCCCGGTGAGGCCCCAGACCTGGTCGAGCGTCGTCGGGCTGCCCCGGTCCGACGTCTTCGCCTGGCACGAACGCCCCGGCGCGGTCACGCGGCTGACGCCACCGTGGCTGCCCGTGCGGATCGTCCGGGAGGCGACGTCGCTGGCGGACGGCGAGGCGGTGCTGGGCTTTCCGCTCGGCCTGCGGTGGGTCGCCCGGCACTCGGCGTGCGTTCCGCCGGCCCGGTTCGTCGACGAGCTGGTCTCCGCGCCGCTGCGGTGGGGCATCCGATGGCGGCACACGCACGAGTTCCAGGACGAGGGGCCGTGGACCCGCGTCACCGACCGGGTGGAGACCACAGTGCCCCCGGCCCTGCTGCGAGCGATGTTCGCCTACCGGCACCGGCAGCTCGGCATGGACCTGGCGGCACAGGCGACCGCCCGGAACAGCGGCGACCGGCCCATGGTGGTCGCGATGACCGGAAGCCGCGGGCTGGTCGGCAGCGCCCTGGTGCCGTTCCTGACCACCGCGGGCCACCGCGTGGTGCGGCTGGTGCGCGGGCGACCGGGCGGGCCCGACGAGCGGCACTGGGACCCGGACGCGCCTGCGGACGACCTGCTGCGCGGGGTGGACGCGGTGGTGCACCTCGCCGGTGCGTCGATAGCGGGCCGGTTCACCGAGAAGCACCGCACCGCGGTCCGCGGCTCCCGGATCGGACCCACCCGAGCGCTCGCCGAGCTCGCCGGGCGCACCGGCGACGGGCCGAAGGTCTTCGTCTGTGCCTCGGCGATCGGGTACTACGGTGCGGACCGCGGCGACGAGGTGCTCGACGAGACCAGCGCCCGGGGTGACGGCTTCCTCGCCGACGTCGTCGCCGACTGGGAACAGGCGACCGCCGGCGCTGCGCAGGCCGGGCTCCGCGTGGTCAACGTCCGCACCGGGCTGGTGCAGTCGCCACGCGGTGGCACGCTACGGCTCTTCTACCCCCTGTTCGCCACCGGGCTCGGCGGCCGGCTCGGTGACGGCAGGATGTGGCAGTCCTGGATCGGCATCGACGACCTCGTGGACGTCTACCACCGGGCCCTCTACGACAGCGCGCTGTCCGGCCCCGTCAACGCCGTGGCACCCGGAGCGGTCCGCAACACCGAGTACACCGCGACCCTGGCCGGTGTGCTGCACCGGCCGGCGGTGCTGCCGGTGCCGAGCCTGGGGCCGCGGCTCCTGCTCGGCCGTGCCGGGGCGGACGAGCTCGCCGAGGCCAGCCAGCGCGTCTTCCCCGCGGCCCTGCTCGCGACGGGGCACCGGTTCAGGCACCCGACGCTCGAGCCGGCCCTCCGCCACCTGCTGGGCAGGGACCGGACCGGCGCACACGGTTGACGCTGGGTGCTCGAATCGATTGAATGTCGCCTGGCAGAGTTCAGTTTCCACGGTACGGAAGCATGGCTCTAGCGGAACTGGGCAGAACTGGGCAGAACTGAGCGGAACTGGGCTGCACGCCCGGGAGGACGCATGAGAATCGAGTCGGTCGAGTCGCTCGTCCGGGACAACATCGTCGTCGTGCGGGTCCGGACGGACGACGGCGTGGTCGGCATCGGGCAGTCCGCGCCGTACCAGGCCGAGACCACCGCGCACGTGCTGCACGCCGTGGTGGCCCGGTTCTTCCTCGGCCGCGACCCCTGGGACGTGGAGGCCCTGGTCGACGGATGCCTGCGCGAGACCTACAAGTTCCCGTCGAGCTTCATCCTGCGGGCACTGGCGGGCGTGGACACCGCGTGCTGGGACATCCTGGGCAAGTCGGCAGGGGTCCCGGTGTACAAGCTCCTCGGTGGCCAGGCCAGGCCGCGGGTGCCCGTGTACGCGTCGAGCATGCTGCGGTCGACATCGCCGGCACAGGAGGCCGACCGGCTCGCCGCCCTGGTGCAGGAGCACGGGTTCGGCGGCGTGAAGATCCGCGTGGGCGATGCGATGGGGCGTGACACCGACGCCGCCCCCGGCCGCACGGAGGAGCTCGTCCCGCTCATGCGCCAGGTGCTGGGTCCCGACGTCGCGATCAGTGCCGACGCGAACGGTGGGTACTCGCCCGGTCGAGCGGTGCAGGTGGGACGTCTGCTCGAGGAGCACGGCTACTTCCACTTCGAGGAGCCGGTGCCCTTCGGCGACGTCGAGCAGCTGGTCCGGGTGACCGCCGCGCTCGACATCCCGGTGTCGGGCGGGGAGCAGGACACCCTGCTCCCGCAGTTCCACCGGCTCCTGACCACCGGTGCCGTGGACATCATCCAGCCGGACATCGGCTACCTCGGCGGTGTCTCCCGTGCGCGGAAGGTCGCCGTGCTGGCCGAGGCGGTGGGGCTGCCCTGCACCCCGCACTGCGCGAACGACTCGCTGCTCCAGGTCTTCTCGCTGCATCTGGCGGCGGCAGCGCCTGCGTGCTTCCAGCGCCAGGAGTGGAGCATCGAGGACACGCCGTGGACCCGGCACCTCTACGGGCCGATGCCGCAGGTCCACGACGGCCAGGTAGCGCTCCCCACGGAGCCGGGCTGGGGCATCGAGCTGCACCCGGAGTTCCTGCGCGACGCGACCGTCACCACGTCGGGGGGCCCTGGGTAGCCGGTCAGCCCTTGAGCCCCGTCGTCGCGATACCGCGGATGATGTAGCGCTGCGTGAAGATGAAGAACGCCACCACGGGAACCAGGGAGACCACCGACATCGCGAAGAGCGGTCCGAGGCCCGCCCCGGACTCGCTGCTCACGAGGGAGTTCAGCCCGATGGGAACCGTGTACTGCGTCGGGTCCGTGAGATAGATCAGGGGCGAGAAGAAGTCGTTCCAGTTCCAGATGAACGTGAAGATGGTCGTCGTGATGAGCGCGGGCCGCATGAGCGGCAGGATCACGCTCACGAAGGTCCGCAGCGGGCCTGCGCCGTCGAGCGCCGCTGCCTCGTCGAGCTCCTTCGGCAGGCCGCGCAGGAACTGGACCATCAGAAAGATGAAGAACGAGTCGGTCGCGAGCAGCTTCGGCAGGATCAGGGGCCAGAACGTCCCGACCAGCCCGGCCTCGGAGAACTCGACGTACTGCGGCACGGCGATCACGTGGTACGGGAGCATGATCCCGGCGAGCATGAGCGCGAACATCGTGTTCTTGAACCGGAACTCGAGGCGTGCGAAGGCGTACGCGGCGAGCGAGCAGGACACCAGGTTCCCGATCACGCACCCGACGACGACGATCAGCGAGTTGACGATGTAGGACGGGAAGCCGCCGGCCGCACCGGAGGCCCAGCCCTGCGCGAAGTTCTCGCCGGTGAACCCGGAGGGGACGATCGAGAAGGAGCTCAGGATCTGGTCCTCCGGCGTGACGGTGCTCTTGAGCAGCCACAGGAGTGGGTAGAGCATCACGAGCGCACCGACGAGGAGCACGAGGTGCTTGACCTGCCGGGTGCCGCGGAACGTCTTCTTGCGGCCATTCCTCCGCGCGGCCCTCGCGGCGCCGCTCGTCGTCCTTTGCGTCGGCCCGGTTCTTTGCGTCGGCTCTGCGGCCGTCATCGGCTCAGTCATTGTAGAAGACCCAGAATCGTGAGAAGAGAAAGTTCAGGGCGGTCAGGACGCCGATCAGCGCGAGCAGAACGCAGCCCATCGCGGACGCGTATCCCATGTTGAACCTGGTGAATCCCTCGATGTAGAGATAAAGGGTGTAGAACATCGTCGAGTCCGCCGGGCCCCAGGGCTGGTCGGTTCTCGGTGGGCGAGACGTGGGCTTGATCATGGGGCGTGGTGGTCGGTAGCGGGGTCGGGCATGGCCCTGGCCAGGGAGGATGGGAGTTCTCTACGCTGCCGTCTTCCCCGAAGGACCATGCCCGATGTCGCTATCTTCGCTGAGCCCTGCCGTCGACCGCTACCTGCTCCAGCGACCGGACCTGGACGGGATGCTGGAAGCCAGGGCCGCGCTCGGCTCTCTGGTCACGGTGCTCGAGTCGGTCGGGGACCCGCGTCGGCGTGAGGCTCGGCAGTACTCGCTGGCGTCGATGCTCGCGCTGCTGGTCCTGGCCACGCTCGCGGGGTGCCGCAGCCTGCGCTCGGCGGTCGCGTGGGCCGGTGACCTGGCGCCGGCGGTGGTCCTCGGGCTGGGCTTCGGCCGGGGCCGGCTCCCGGTCCGCTCGACGCTGGCGGGTGTGATGGCCGGAATCGACATGGCCGTGGTGGCCGAGGTGATAGCCGGGTGGCTCGCCGACCGGCTGGCCACGGCCACCGGTGAGGGCGGCGCGGGCTGGGTCGAGGAGCCTCTGGTGCATGTGGCGGTGGACGGCAAGGCGTTGCGGGGTGCGCGGCACGACCGGCGCGCGGCGGACGGTGCACCGCCGATGCAGCTGGCGGTGTTCGCCCCGGACCCCGGGGTGGTGCTGGCCACCGCCGAGGTCGACCCCCGGGCGGGCAAGGGCGGGGAGGGCGCCGCGGTGCAGGTCGCGCTGGACCAGGTCGGGTCGATCAGCGGGTGGGTCGTTACCGGCGACGCCGCCCACACCACCAGGTCGACGGCGTCGTATCTGCGCGCCCGGGGCGCGCACTACGTCCTGGCGGTCAAGGCGAACAGGTCGCTGCTGCAGGCCGAGGTCGGTGAGATCCCCTGGGGCCAGGTCCCGGTCACCGTCACCACCAGCGCCACGACGCACGGGCGGGTCGAGTCCCGCGCCTACCAGGTCGTGGAGATCACGACCCCGGCCGGGGTTCTCGGCGGCGGGCTGTCTCTGCCCGGGGCCCGGCAGGCGATCCGCGTCACCGCCACCCGCAAGCCCTCCAGTGGCGGCCGAGCATCGACCACGGTGCTGTTCTACGTCACGAGCCTCGGCCCTGAACAGGCGACGTTCGCCCAGATCGCGCACGTGATCCGCGCCCGGTGGGGCATCGAGAACCGCCTGCACTGGATCCGCGACGTCGTCTTCGACGAGGACCGCCACACCACCCGACGAGCGAACACGACCCGCCTATGGACACTGCTGCGCTCGACCGCGATCAGCCTGATCCACCTCGCCGGGCTACCCGTGACCACCACGACCCAGGCTTGCTACCGCCAGCCCGAGCGAACATTCGCCCTGGTCAGATAACAGAACCGAAACGAACCGACCGGCCCTGGCCGGGCCCCCGGTCCCGCCACTGATGACGTGTGCCGGTGTGAATGCCTGGAAGGCGTTGATGGTCTGCAGGATCACGTTGAAGAAGATGAGCGGCGTGAGCATCGGCAGCGTGATGCTGAAGAACTTCCGGAGCGGTCCGGCGCCGTCGATGGACGCCTGCTCGTACAGCTCCATGGGGATCTGCCGGAGCCCGGCGAGGAAGATGATCATCGGGGACCCGAACGTCCAGACGTTCAGCGCGATCAGCGTCCAGATGCTCGTGCTGGGGTTGTCGACCCAGTTCGGGAGGTTCTCGAACCCGAGCAGCCGCAGCACCTGGTTGAAGCCGCCCTCGTAGCCGAACACGGTGCGCCAGAGGATCCCGACCGCGACGCTGCCGCCGATGAGCGAGGGCAGGTAGTACAGCGCACGGTAGTAGGAGAGCCCGCGCACGCCGTTGTCGAGGACGAGCGCGAGGAGCAGGGCGAGGGCGAGCTGCAGCGGCACGGAGACGGCAACGTACGTACCGGTCACCAGGAGCGACCGGTAGAACCGGGGGTCCGCGGTGAACATCCGCACGTAGTTGTCGGCGCCGACGAGCTCAGGGCTGCCGAGCAGGTTGAAGTCGGTGAACGAGAGGTACACGGCCGCGACGAGGGGCCCGGCGGTGAGCAGCACGAAGCCGATCGTCCACGGCCCCATGAGTACCGCGAGGTCGCGGAAGCGTCCGCGGCGGGCCCCGGTCCCGCGGCCGCGGGGCGCGCGCCGGGGTGGTCGGGTGCGAGGCGGGATTCGTCCGCGGACGACGGTGGTGGTCGGTGCTGCCACGAGAATGGTCCCCTTCGGCTCAGCCGCGGTCGAGCTGCGTCTGCAGCTCGGTCAGGGCCGTCTGCACGGCCTCGTCGATCGCCTGGCCCCCGTTGAAGATGTTGTCGGCGGCGGTCTCGATGAGCAGCTGCCAGTCGGCCCCGGCGGGCGGCGGCTCGGGCCGCTCCCGCATCGGCTGCTGGTCGATGCGGTCCTGCATGTCGATGATCTGGTTGTCGATGTCGTCGCCGACCTCACGGATCCGGTCCACGACCTTGGGGTTCACGGGGATGCCCGAGGCGATCCCGACGATCTCGGCACCGCTCGGGTCGTTCAGCATGTAGTTGACGAACGCGCCGGCCTCCTCGGCGTTGGCGGACGTCTCCGCGATGGCGATCCGGGTGTAGTAGCGGAACTGGTAGTCGTCGGGGTGGCCGGGCTCGACCGGGTACTTGAGCAGCTCCAGCTGGTGGTCCGCGGAGAAGGTGGCGTTGTCGCGGACCTGGTTGAGCTGGACGAGGTAGAGGCCCGTCCGGTGCCCCGTCTGGGTCCACTGGGTCTCCGACCCGCTGATCTCGGTCGGCATGACGGCACCGCTGTCGATGCCCTTCTTCCACCACTCGAACCAGCCGGCCAGCAGGTCGGCGTCGAAGCCAAGGCTGCCGTCGGCGTCGAAGGCCTCTGCCCCGTGCTGCCGGATCCACATGTGGGCGTGCTGGTAGAACGACGCCTGGCTCGAGATACCCCAGCTGTCCTCGCCGGTCGCGTCGCTGTACTCCTTCGCGAGGTCGTGCAGGTCGTCCCAGGTCCAGCTCTCGTCGTCGGGCAGGCCGCTGATCCCGGCGTTCTCGAACGCCGTCCGGTCCAGCTGCACGCAGACGCTGTACTGGCTGTAGACCGGAGCCACCTGCTTGCCGGCTATCTCCCACGACGACACCTGAGCGGCGGGTATGTCGTTCAGCGAGAGCACCCCGTCGGGCAGCGTGGCGACGTCCTTCAGCACGCCGGAGTCGGCGAAGCTCGCCGCCTGGTTCGCGGGGAGCCAGAACGTGTCGGGCAGGTTCCGCCCGCCGGCCTGGACCGACAGACGGTCGACGTAGCCCGAGTACTCCGCCGGCTCGACCTGGACCGTGACGCCGGGCTCCACCGCCTCGAAACCCTTGGCGAACTCGGTGTAGATCTCCTGCCGCGCGGCGTTTCCCCACCACGCGAATCGCACGGTCCCCTCGATCACACCGTCGGCGGCCGCCCGGCCGCTGCCGCCCGCGCACCCGGCGAGGACGCCCCCGCCCAGCAGGACGATCCCACCGATCCCGAGAAAGCTTCGCCGGGACATCCGGTCTCTTGGCATCGTGTCAGCCGTGTTGTGCATCTCGACTCCTTCGTCGGGGCTCTGTCGTGGTGGGGCTGTCGTGGTGGGGCTCTGTCGTGGTGGGGCTGTCGTGGTGGGCACAGCCCACGTCACGGACCGCTGGGCGGCTTTGCGGAGGGTCCGGACGACTGCCATGGTTCCGACGTTGTGCGCGACGTGGCAATACGCAGAAAGTCCCAGCGGTGTGCAGATTTGCACAGCCCGCCGTCGGCATTCCGAACGGCGTTTCAGCGGGCCCTTCCGATGCCTTTTCCGGTGGACGACACACTGCGCCTTTCATGACGGCCGGCCACCTTGCCGGTCGATCTCCTTACTTCGGTCAGGCGCCGCCGGGACGGCCGACCAGGTCGTCCCTGCGTGACGCCACCACGTCGGCGAGCACCTCGATGACCGCCCGCACGCGCGCCAGCCGCGCGTGCTCGGCGGGCAGCGCCAGCCAGTAGCGCCTGCGGAACACCAGCTCCGGCAGCACCGGCACCAGCCGGGGATCGCTGCCGGCGATGTACTGCGGCAGCGGCGCGATCCCGACGCCCGCTGCGGCCGCCTGCCACTGCGCCACGACGTTGGTCGACTGCAGGTTGGGCTGCAGCGGCAGCCGCTGGAGCAGGCGCAGCGACGGAAGGTCGAGGAGGTGGTCGACGTAGAAGATCACCACGTGCCCGGCGAGGTCCTCGAACCGCTCGACCGGCGGACGAGCGGCGAGGTACTCCGGTGTCGCGTACAGCCGCAGGATGTAGTCGGTCAGGGGGCGGTGCGTGAAGTGCGCCGACGAGGGCTGCTCGAGGGTCACGGCGACGTCGAACCCGCGTACCGCCTGGTCCAGGTGCTGGGTGGCGGTCACCATCTCGACGACGAGGTCGGGGTAGCGCTCGTTGAGCGCGCCGAGCGCCGGAGCGAGCAGGAACGCCCCGAACCCGTCGGGACAGGTGATGCGTACGGTTCCGGACAGGGTCGGCCCGCCGATGCCGAGCCGCTCCTCCGCCAGGGCGATGGCCCCGTCGACGGACTCGGCGGGCTCGAGCAGCGTCCGCCCCGCGTCGGTGAGCAGCCAGCCCTGCTCGGTGCGGTCGAAGAGGCGCTGCCCCACCGCCCGCTCCAGGGCGCCGATCCGCCTGCTGACGGTCGTGTGGTCGACGCCGAGCTGGGCCGCCGCACGAACCAGCCGCCGTCGTTGCGCGACCGCCAGGAAGTACCGAAGATCGTCTGCCGACATCATGCCGCACCCAGCTTCCCTGCCCAGGCCCGCGGGGCGGGGCTGGGCAATCCTGCACACCGGCCGTGGAAGGTTGTCCGTTGAGAGCTGTGCTCCGCCGCGTCACCGTAGAGCGCGCCAGACACCAGCGACGTCGCGTGCCCGGGTCCCGGGTGGCGACCCAGGAGAGGACCCACCGAATGGCCGCGATCCGACTGACCTGCGACCACGAGCTCTTGCGCTCGCGCACCGGCTCCTGGGTGATCGAGCACCTCACGGCGGTGCTCGCCGGACGTGGGGTCCGGGCGACCGACGGGCCCGGCGTCGTCGACGACGCGTTGCACGTCGTCGCCGGCCTGACGGGCGGGGAGGCCGCCGCCCTGGTGGCTGAGCCGCCGCAGGCGCCGGAGTCGTTCGTGATCGCGCACGTGGACACACCCGCCGGCCCGGCGCTCGTCGTCGTCGCAGCGGACGAACGCGGCCTGACGTACGGACTCCTGGAGCTGGCCGACGTCGCCGAGCACGCCGAGGGCCCCCTGGGCGGCCACGCCGGCGACGCGGTCCTTGCCGCCCTGCGTGCCGTGCCGGCCGGCGCGCACCAGCCGGCCACCGAGGTCCGGAGCGTGCTGCGCACGCTGACGAGCTACGTCCAGGACCTGTCCTGGTTCCACGACCGCGACTTCTGGCGCGAGTACCTGACGCACCTCGCCACCCACCGGATCAACCGGCTCCAGCTCGCCCTCGGCATGCAGTACAACTACTCGCACGACCCGGACGTGCGGGACAGCTACCTGGCCTTCGCCTACCCCTTTCTCGTGGCTGTCCCCGGGTTCGACGTCGCCGTCGTGGACCAGAGCGAGCGCGAGGCGAACCTCGCCTCGCTGCGGTTCATCAGCGAGGAGGCGGGCCGTCGCGGGATCCATTTCCAGCTCGGCCTGTGGAACCACGCCTACGAGTTCCCGGACAGCCCGCGCCAGCACTACCGCGTCAGCGGCCTGAGTGCGGACAACCACGCCGAGTACTGCCAGGCGGCGCTGCGCGAGCTGCTGCTGCGCTGCCCCGGCATCGACGGCGTCACCATCCGCGTGCACTACGAGGGCGGCGTCCACGAGCCGACCCACGAGTTCTGGGGGACGGTGCTCGCCGGCGTGCGAGAGGTGGGCCGCCCGGTCGAGATCGACATGCACGCGAAGGGGGTCGACGCGCGGATCCTCGACGCCGCCCGCGCGACGGGGGCGCCGCTCGTCGTGTCCGCCAAGTACTGGGCCGAGCACTGGGGGCTGCCGTACCACCAGTCGTCCGTGCGGGAGATGGAGTGCGCCCGGCCACCGCGCGAGGGGCTGAGCGGCGTGACCCGCAACGAGCGGCGCTTCACCCGCTACGGGTACGGCGACTTCCTCCGTGCGGACCGCGACTACGGGTTCATGTTCCGCATCTGGCCCGGCACGCAGCGGGTGCTCCTGTGGGGCGACCCCGAGCAGGTCGCCGGGATCGCAAGGGCGACGGCGCAGGTCGGCGGGCGTGGCGTCGAGCTCTGCGAACCGCTCTCCTTCCTCGGCCGCAAGACCACCGGCACGTACGGCTCGCGCGAGCTGTACGCGGACCGGGACCTGCAGCTCGACGGCGACCCGTGGACCAAGTACGCCTACACCTACCGGTTGTGGGGGCGGCTGCTGTACGACCCGGAGGCGCACCCGTCGACCTGGCTCCGGTACCTGAGCAGCCGGTTCGGCAGGGCGGCGGACGACCTGGCCGCCGCCATCGGTGCGGCCAGCCGCGTGCTGCCCCTGGTCACCACGTCGCACGGGCCCAGTGCATCGAACAACTTCTACTGGCCCGAGATGTACGTGAACATGCCGCTCGCCCAGCACGGCAGGTCCGAGCACTACGCGTTCGACACGCCGGAGCCGGGGACCGTCGGCGCCGTGAGCTCGTTCGACCCAGAGCTGTTCGCGTCGATCGACACGTATGCCGACGAGGTCCTCTCCGGCAGACCGAGCGGCCGCTACACACCCGTCGACGTCGCCGAGTGGCTGGAGGACCTCGTCCGCAGGGCGGACCGGCACCTGGCCGCGGCGGTCGCGGCCTGCGGTGACGCCGGCGCGCCGGAGTTCCGCCGGACGACCACCGACGTAGCGGTCCTTGCCGCGCTCGGGACGTTCTTCGCCCAGAAGACGCGGGCGGGCCTCGACTACGCGTTGTACGAGCGCACCCACGCGTCGGGCCACCTGCTCGACGCCGTCGAGCACTACCGGGCCGCGCGCGACGCGTTCGTCTCCGTGGTCGGGCTCACGGACGGTGTCTACGTCCCGGACCTGGCCTTCGGCGACCGGGCGTCCGAGCGCGGGCACTGGTCCGACCGGCTGCCGGCGGTCGAGCAGGACCTGGCCGAGCTCGAGGCGGAGCTGGCCGCGGCGCCGGTCCGGTCCGAGACCGCCCGGGCGATCGTCGCAGGCCCGGCCCGCGGGTACCGTCCGGTCGTGCGGTGCACCGTCCCGGAGACCTTCGACCCTGGCGTGGCGGTCCCCGTGGAGGTCGCCGTCCTCGACGACGCCGACTGCACGATCGACCTGCACTACCGCCGGCTCAACCAGGGCGAGCAGTGGTCCACCATGGCGATGACCCCGCTGGGCCACCGCCACGGTGCAGCGGTACCGGGGGCGGACACCGACTCGGCGTACGCGGTGCAGCTGTACTTCACGGTCCACGGCCCGACCGGCGACGCCTGGACGGTGCCGGGGCTGGGGGAGTCGCTGACCGACCAGCCGTACTTCGTGCTGCGTCACGCCGCTCACCGGGCCGGTCGTGGCACCAGGTCGACGGCCTGAAGCTGGGCGCGCACGGCGAGCTCGGCCGCCTTGAACGCATGCTCCTGGGTCATCGCGCTCTCGGTGCGTTCGAGGCAGTCGAGCACGAGCCGGCCGAAGTAGGGGTAGCCGACCTTGCCGTGCACGTCGAAGTGCGTCTCGTCGGAGCCGTTGGCCAGGTACAGGTGGCCCGGGCCGTCCTGCGTGCCGAGGTTCATGTACTTGCGCTGCTCGATGAACCCCTCGGTGCCGAGGATGAACGTCCGGCCGTCGCCCCACATCTGGAGGCCGTCCGGGGTGAACCAGTCGCAGCGGAAGTAGCCCGTGGCGCCGTTGTCCATGGTGAGCATCGCGTCACCGAAGTCGTCCAGACCGGGGTGGTCCGGGTTCGCGTAGTTGGCGATCTGGCTGCGGACCACCGTCGCGTCGCTCGCCCCGGTGTAGTGCAGGATCTGCTCGATCTGGTGACTGCCGATGTCGCACAGGATGCCGCCGTACTTCTCCTTCTCGAAGAACCAGTCCGGGCGGTTGCCCGCCGACAGACGGTGCGGGCCGGTGCCCATCACCTGGACGACCTTGCCGATCGCACCGGCCTCGATCAGCTGGGACGCGAACACGGCGGTCTCGACGTGGATGCGTTCGGAGTAGTAGACGGCGTACTTGCGCCCCGTGCGGGCGACGGCCTCCCGGGCGGCGGCGAGCTGCTCGAGCGTCGTCAGGGGCGCCTTGTCGGTGAAGTAGTCCTTGCCCGCGTCCATGACCCGCAGGCCGAGGGCCGCCCGTTCGGACGTCACCGCTGCGCCGGCGACCAGGCGGACGTCGTCGTCGTCCAGCACCTCCGCCTCGGTGCGTGCGACGCGGGCCTGGGGGAACCTCTCCACGAACTGCGCCACCTTGGCGGGGTCCGGGTCGTAGACCGACGCGAGGGTCGCGCCCGCGCCGATCAGGCCGTTGCACATGCCGTAGATGTGGCCGTGGTCCAGGCCGATCACCGCGAAGGTGAACTCACCGGGACCCACTACCGGTGCAGGGATCGAGTCAGGGGAGTAGCTGCCGCCGAATGCTGTGCTCATCGATGCTCTCTCGTCGGGTGTCGGGTGTCGGGTGTCTGAGTGCTGTGTGCTCGCCGTCTAAGACCGGCTCAGGCGGCCGGGCTCGGCTCGCCCCCGACGGTGATGGTGCCTTCGAGGTCGTCGATCGAGCGGCTCTTGGCGAAGTAGCGGGGGGCGTTGCCGAGCACGCCCTCACCCGTGTAGTAGGGGCTGCTGGTCGGGATCGGCAGGTCGACCGTCCGGCGTTCGATGGCCGCCTGGTAGATCGCGGTCACGACCTCGACGGTGCGCCGGCCGTCCTCGCCTCCGATGGCCGGCGGGCGGCCGGTCTCCAGCGCGCTGAGCAGGTCGTCGATCTGCCCGGCGTGCCCGAGGTGGGGCAGCGGCCGGTGCGCGGACCCGATGGCTTCGAGGCGCTCGGCGAGCTCGGTGTTGCCCTCCGGCGTCGGGAAGCCGTTGGGCTGCGTGGTCTCGGCGTGCACGGACCAGGGCTGGGACACGGAGGCGTCCCTGCCCTGGATGACGATCTCCTGCTCCTGGCCGTGATGGACCACCGAGCTGGTCAGCTGCGCGATGGCGCGGTCGTACTGGAGGAGGGCCACCGACAGGTCCTCGACCTCGGCGTTGTCGTGCCACGCGTTGGTCATGCTCGCGGTGACCGCCTCGGGCGCACCCAGCATCCAGAGCACCAGGTCGATGTGGTGGATCGCGTGGTTGAGGGTGGGCCCGCCGCCCTCCGACTGCCAGGTACCGCGCCACGACAGGTCGTAGTACGGCAGGCCGCGCCACCAGGCGGAGTCCGTCCTGAAGTGCGCGACGGGGCCAAGGAGGCCCGAGTCCAGCGCGTCCTTGAGGGTGGCGATGTCGTTCCGGAACCGGTTCTGCGCGATCACCGAGAGCCGCTTGCCGCTCTCCCGCTCCGCGGCGAGCATGGCGTCGCACTCGGCGAGCGACGGCGCCATGGGCTTCTCGACGACGACGTTCATCCCGGCGTGCAGCAGGTCGATCGCAATCCGGGCGTGCGTCGACGGCGGTGTGCACACGGTCACGAGGTCGATGTCGTCCCTGCCGAGGAGCGCCTCGTGGGACGAGACGACGACCGCGTCGTCGAGCCCGTGCTCCTGCTTCTTCGCCTCGGCCTTGGCAGGCACCGTGTCGCAGAGCGCCACGATGCGGCACCGCTCGGGGAACTGGAGGTAGCCCAGCAGGTGTGAGCTCGAGATGTTCCCGGTTCCCACCAGGGCGACGTTCAGCATACTTGCTCCTCGGGTTCGGATCTATCGAAAAGTTTCGGTACTATTCAGAAACCGCGTTGCAGGCTAGCCGCATGCTCTACGCGGTGTAAAGAGGGCTACGATCGCGGAGTGGCCCTCGTCTGCGCCGTGTCCACGGGCTGCAGATGCTTGTGATTTTCGGGGATTCGCGATAGAAACTGTCGGAACGAGGAGGCAGCCTTGACGAAGAAGACCGGGACGGCGCGCCCTAATCTCTCCGCCGTGGCCGCCCATGCGGGCGTGTCGACGGCCACCGCGTCCAAGGTCGTCAACGGCCGGCCGGACGTGGCCGAGGGAACGCGCGAACGGGTCGAGACCGCGATCACCGAGCTCGGCTACCGGGGGCCGTCGCGCGCCAGCGCTGCGCGCACGGTCGAGCTCATGGTCGACATCCTCAACACCACCTACGCCACGCAGATCCTGCGTGGCGTCGTGCTCGCGGCGGAGGAGCTGAGCATCGACGTGGTGGTCGGGCGCGTGCGGCACAGGTCGTCGCGCGGGGTGATGGAGTCGAGCGCCGCCTGGGCGCAGCGCATCGCTGCCGCCGAGCACATCGGCGCCATCGTGCTGACCTCGGGCCTCGGCCCGGACGTGTACGGGAGCCTCGCGCGTGCGCGCATCCCGATCGTGGTGATCGACCCGCTGGACTTCGCCCAGGCGGGCGTGGTGTCCGTCGGTTCGACGAACTGGCTCGGCGGGCGGAGCGCCGCGGAGCACCTGGTCGGGCTCGGGCACCAGCACATCGGGGTCATCGCAGGCCCTGCCGAGTCCATCAGCGCGGTGGCCCGCCTCGACGGGTTCCTGAGCTACTGCCGGCAGAAGGGTGTCGAGGTCGAGCCGGACCTCGTCCGCCCCATCCGTTTCGACCACGACCAGGCCGTGCAGGTCGCGGAGGAGTGGTTCCGCCGGCCCGATCCGCCGACGGCGATCTTCGCGGGCAGCGACGCGCAGGCGATGGGGGTGCTCGAGGCGGCTCGTCGAACGGGCCTCCTGGTGCCGGAGGACGTCAGTCTCGTGGCGTACGACGACACCCCGATCGCGTCCTGGGCGAACCCTCCGCTGACCGCCGTCCGGCAGCCCCTCGAGGAGATCGGCCGGAGGGCGCTCCTGACGGTCCAGCAGCTGCACGTCGGGAACCCGGTCGACTCGCACCACATCGAGATCGCCACCACGCTCGTCGTCCGGGACTCCACGGCACCGCCCCGGACCGACCTGGTCAGAATGACGCGGTCCTAGACTGCCGCCGGGGTAGGGGAAGCGGTGACGCGACCCCCGCTCGGCGGCAGAAAACGTTCTACACGAACCATCGAACGACAACCGAGATGCCACCCGGCATCCCAGATCGACGGAGATCACATGCGCACAGCCGACAGCTGGCCCATCGCGGCCAACATGCTTTCCTTCGGGTCGAGGACCGCGGACGGCATCCCGAACGTCGATGCGCCGGCCGAGTCCTGGCGTTCCCAGCTCCAGCAGGTCGCGGACCTCGGCTTCACGGAGGTGGACCCGACCGATGCGTGGCTGTCGATCGGAGAGCTGAGCGATGCCCGTTTCGGGGAGCTGCGCACGGTCCTGAAGGAGGCTGGGCTGTCCGTCCTGTCGGTGTCGACCACGCGCAGGAGCGTGATCGACGCGCAGCACGGGGACGACTACCTGCGGTTCGGCCACACGATCATCGATCGTGCGCCGGAGCTCGGTGCGGAGGTCGTCAACTTCGGATTCATGCAGGCGCTGACGCCTGCCCAGGAGCGGGCGCTGTGGTTCTGGCTGGCCGACGGGCACCACGACGATCTCTCCGACACGGCGACGTACGAGCTCGCGGTGCGTCGCATCCGTGAGCTCGCCGACCACGCCGGCGAGCTCGGTGTGCAGGTCAGCCTGGAGATGTACGAGGACACGTACATCGGGACACCCGACCTCGCGGTCCGGTTCCTGCAGGACGTCGACCGGGAGAACGTCGGCCTCAACCCGGATCTGGGCAACCTGGTGCGGCTGCACCGGCCGATCGAGGACATCCCGACGATGTTCGAGAAGGTCCTGCCGCTGACGAACTTCTGGCACATCAAGAACTACACGCGGGACGAGGATCCGGCGACGGGCTCGTACGCCACGCACCCGACACCGCTGGTGCAGGGTGTCGTGAACTATCGCGCCGTGATCCGCCAGGCGCTGGAGCTCGGGTTCGACGGGGTCTTCGTGTGTGAGCACTACGGGTCCGACAGTCTGGGGGTCGCCGCCCTCAACCGCGACTACATCCGGGGTGTGCTCCGCGGCGCCGGTCGCTGAATCGTTTTCGGTCCACTAGCAAAGGTGCAGGTGAGATGACCTACGTTCACAATCGTCCGGAAGATTTCGTGGCCGAGGCCCTGCGTGGTCTCGTCAAGGCCCACCCCGGCAGGCTCCGCTCGGTCCCCGGCGGCATCGCCCGCGTGGAGGGCACCCGGCCCGGCAAGGTCGCCGTCGTCGTCGGCGGTGGATCCGGGCACTACCCGGCGTTCGCGGGGCTGGTCGGCGACGGCGTCGCCGACGCAGCAGTCTGCGGCGACATCTTCACGTCGCCGTCCACGCGCCAGGTCCTCGACGTCTGCCGCGCGGCGGACGCAGGCGCCGGCGTGTTCGTCACCTTCGGCAACTACGCGGGCGACGTGCTCAACTTCGGTGCGGCGGCGAGCCGGCTGCGGGCGCAGGGAACCGACGTCACCATCCTCCTGGTGACCGACGACGTCGCGTCGGCCCCCGCCGAGCGGGCAGCCGAGCGGCGCGGCGTCGCCGGCGACCTCGTGGTGTTCAAGTTCGCAGGGGCCGCGGCCGAGGAGGGCGCCGACCTGGCCGAGGTCAACCGGCTCGCCACCCGGGCGAACGAACGCACCCAGTCGTTCGGCGTCGCGTTCGGCGGGTGCACCCTGCCGGGCCACGACCACCCGCTGTTCAGCCTCGAACCCGGCGAGGTCGGGTGGGGCCTCGGCATCCACGGTGAGCCCGGCATCGGCGAGGAGCCGTTGCCGACGGCTGCCGCGCTGGCCGCCGAGCTGGTCGACCGGGTGCTCGCCGAGCGCCCGGCCGACGCGGACGGCCGTGCCGCCGTGCTGCTCAACGGCCTCGGCAACGTCAAGTACGAGGAGCTCTTCGTGCTGTGGGACGGGGTGCACGACCTGCTGCTCGAGCGGGGGGTGCGGCTCGTGGCCCCGCTCGTGGGCGAGTACGTGACCAGCCTGGACATGGCCGGTTGCTCGCTGACCGTCACGTGGCTCGACGACGAGCTGGAACGGTTGTGGCTCGCGCCCGCCGACACGCCCGGCTTCCAGCACGGCGGCTGGCGGCCGGCACCGGCGTCCGTACCGGCCGAGATCGCGTCCGACGCGGAGACCGAGCTGGTGCCGGCGGCCACCGCGGAGGGGGCGGCCGCCGCCAAGACCGTGACCCGCATCCTGCGCAGGGCACAGGTCGCCCTGCACGACGCCGAGCAGATGCTCGGCGACCTCGATGCGGTAGCGGCCGACGGCGACCACGGCCGGGGCATGCGCCGCGGGATCGACGCAGCCGTCGACGCCGCCGACGCCGCGGCGGACGAAGGAGGCGACGCACCGTCCGTGCTGCGCCGCGCGGCCGACGCCTGGGCCGACCGGGCCGGCGGGACGTCGGGGGCGTTGTGGGGCGTCGGGCTGCTGGCGCTGGCCGACGCGCTCCCGGCGGACGCCCCGGTCGCTCTCGACCATCTCGTGGCCGGCATCACCGCGGCACGAGACCAGATACAGGCGGTCGGCGGTGCACGGGTCGGCGACAAGACGCTCGTCGACGCGCTGCACCCGGCGGTCGAGGCGTTCGCCGCATCCGCCGCGCGGGGCGACGCCCCCGCCGAGGCGTGGCAGAGCACCGTGCTCGCGGCCCGCGCGGGTGCGGCGTCGACCGAGAACATCGCGGCGCGCCGTGGCCGCGCACGTGTGCTCGGTGACAAGAGCCTGGGGGTCCCGGACCCCGGGGCCACCTCGCTCGTCCTGATCCTGGGCGAGGCGGGTGCCGAGCTCGGCATCCCCGCGCCCGTCAACCCGAAGGTGGAATCGTGATGACGGACGGTCTACGGCTCGTGATCGGCTCGGACGACGCCGGGTACGAGTACAAGGAGGCTCTGAAGAGAGACCTGGAGGCGGACGAGCGGGTCGCCTCCGTCGTCGACGTCGGTGTGGCGAGTGACGAGCACACCGCGTATCCCCACGTCGGGGCCTCGGCGGCGCGGCTGGTCGCGGCAGGGGACGCGGACCGTGCCCTGCTCGTCTGCGGAACCGGGCTGGGCGTGGCGATCGCGGCGAACAAGGTGCCGGGCATCCGGGCCGTGACCGCGCACGACTCCTTCTCGGTCGAGCGCTCGGTGCTGTCCAACGACGCCCAGGTGCTCTGCTTCGGCCAGCGCGTCGTCGGCCTCGAGCTGGCCCGGAGGCTGGCCCGCGAGTGGCTCGGCTACCGGTTCGACCCGGGCTCGGCGTCCGCGCCGAAGGTCGCCGCGATCGGGGAGATCGAGACCGGCGCAGCGGACAGCGACCCGGCGCAGGCAGCGGCGTCCTGCGGCTGACCTTCCCGCCCACTCACCAAGCACACCTGTCAGAGAGGACATCATGGTCACGACCATCAGCTCCGTCGCCGTCGTGGGGACCGGCTACATGGGCGGCGGCATCGCGCAGTCGCTCGCGCTCGCCGGCCTGCCGGTGACGATCGCCGACGTCTCCGCCGAGGCGACGGAAGCCGCCTATGTGCGGCTGCTCACCGAAGCACGGCAGTTCGAGGACGACGGGCTCTACGACGCAGGCGCCACCGAGACCATCCGGGCCAACCTGAGGACGGCCGGATCGATCGAGGAGGCCGTCGCGGACGTCGACTTCGTCGAGGAGGCAGTGTTCGAGTCGATCGAGGTCAAGCACGATGTGCTCGGCCGCATCTCGGCGGCGGCGCGCGCGGACGCGATCATCGGGAGCAACACGTCCACGATCCCGGCTCGCGTGCTGGTCACGGCGGTGACGAACCCCGAGCGGTTCCTCACCGTGCACTTCTCCAACCCGGCCCCGTTCATCCCGGGGGTCGAGCTCGTCCTGAGCGAGCAGACCGACCCGGAGGTCGTACCGGTCGTGCGGGAGCTGCTGGCCCGGGCCGACCGGCAGGGCGCGCTCGTCGCCGACGTGCCAGGGTTCGTCCTCAACCGCCTCCAGTACGTGCTCCTGAAGGAGGCGATGTCGATCGCGGAGGAGGGCATCGCGTCGCCGGAGGACATCGACACCGTCGTGCGCACGACGTTCGGATTCCGGCTGGGCTTCTTCGGTCCGTTCGCCATCGCGGACCAGGCCGGGCTCGACGTGTACGCCGGCGGGTTCAGGACGTTCGAGGAGAACTTCGGTGAGCGCCTCGCGACGCCGGACCTCATCAAGGAGGCCGTCGACGGCGACCGCAAGGGCGTGAAGAACGGCAAGGGTCTGACCAGGGACTACACACCGGAGCAGGTCAAGGCCCTGGTGGACTACCGCAACAAGGCCTACAGCGAGATGGGCAGGCTCCTGCGGTCCATGGGCCCCGCCCCGGCCTGAGCCACCCGCCCCAGCAGGGCGTCAGGTGTCAAGGCCCTCAGGTCGCCCGGGTGACCTGAGGGCCTGACACGTGCGGGCCTGGCGTCAGGGCGCGACGCCGTGGTGGGTGCAGGCCTACGTCCTTGTAGGTCCACAGTGCCCAGCCCGCGCCGTGCTCCGCGCCGATGTCGAGCTGGTCGGCCAGGATCTGGTACCGCCACGAGTAGTCCTGGTCGGGCGGGTAGACGGGGCCGCCGACCCGGACCGGCGTGCCCGTCTCGCGCATGTACTCGGTCCGGCGCAGGAAGGTCTCCTCCAGCACGCCGCGGTCGACGTGCTTGCCGCGCGTGACGCCCGGGGCGGGCGAACCCCTCCTCCTTGAGCTCGAACGGGCGGTCGTCGTCCTCGAAGTGCTTGTAGCTGATGGGTATCCGGACCGAGTGCTGCCGGACTCGTCCACCGGCCGGTCACCGTCGACCTTCAGCCAGGGCAGATTCGTCATCTCGCGCTCCTCGAGCTCGTGCCGGTAGCGGTTCGAGCCCTGACGGCATCGGATCCTTGGTTACTTCCGTGAGATCAACGATGCTGAATATTTCGATAACGTTATCGACCCTGTTTGGAGGTGGGTTGCCCGGACATTGCCCCGCAGTTTGGTCGAAGTCCTTCCTGTCTCAACGATTCGAGACGGCCCTTGACCGCGTTGTCGTGCCTGATGCACACTTCCTGGCAGGCAGTCTGAACGAAAAAGTTTCGATCCTCGACGGTGTGGATTACAGCCTGGTCGGCACCGTTGCCATGACAGGAGAACGGCATGACCGCAACCAGTGTGGAGCGCAGGGCCGCGCCGCCGCGCAAGGCCCCATTGCGCAGGGACGGCCGCGCCGCGGCAGGCTTCCTCGCCCCGTGGTTCGTCGGGCTCGCGGTCATTACCGCCGGGCCGCTGGTGGCCTCGCTGTACCTCTCGTTCACCGACTTCGACCTCCTCTCGCCCGCCCGGTGGATCGGCCTCGAGAACTACGTCCAGATGTTCCAGGACCCGCGCTGGCTCAAGTCACTGGGGGTGACCGCGACGTTCGTGGCCGTATCGGTCCCGCTGCAGCTCGCGTTCGCGCTGGCGCTGGCGATGTTCCTCGACAAGGGCCTGCGCGGCCTGTCCTTCTACCGGTCGCTCTACTACCTCCCGTCCTTGCTCGGCGGCAGCGTGGCCATCGCGATCCTGTGGCGGCAGGTGTTCGGCAAGGACGGGCTGGTCAACCAGGTGCTCGGACTGGTCGGCATCGAGGGCCCCGGCTGGATCGCCCACCCTGACACCGCACTGATGACGATCATCGCGCTCGGGGTCTGGACCTTCGGGTCGCCGATGGTGATCTTCCTGGCGGGGCTGCGGCAGATCCCGGAGATGTACTACGAGGCCGCCTCGATCGACGGCGCCTCGCGGTGGCGGCAGTTCCGCAACATCACGTTCCCGCTGCTGACGCCGATCGTCTTCTTCAACCTCGTGCTGCAGATCATCAACGCGTTCCAGTCGTTCACGCAGGCCTTCGTCGTCTCCGGCGGCACCGGCGGCCCGTCCGACTCGACGCTCTTCTACACGCTCTACCTGTACCTGCGCGGTTTCGGCTCGCTCGACATGGGTTACGCGTCCGCGATGGCGTGGGTGCTGCTGCTCGTCGTCGGTGGGTTCACCGCGCTCAACTTCGCCGCCTCGAGATATTGGGTCTTCTACGATGACTGACGTTCTTGTGCGCACCGACGCCGCAGCACCCGCACCGTCCGACGCGCCCGCAGGCACCCCACGTCGTCGTGGGCGGTGGCGCGGCTGGTGGAAGCACCTGCTCCTGATCGGCTTCGGGCTGACCATGCTGTACCCGTTGCTGTGGATGATCGCGAGCTCGATCAAGCCCGACGAGCTGATCTTCCGCGAGCCGGGCCTTATCCCCACCGCGCTCGACCTCGGCAACTTCGCCGAAGGCTGGAACGCGCTCGGGCAGCCGTTCAGCCACTACCTGATCAACTCGGCGATCGTGGTGCTCGGGTCGGTGGTCGGCAACCTGATCTCGTGCTCGATGGCGGCCTATGCGTTCGCGCGGCTGGAGTTCCGGGGAAAGACGCTGTGGTTCGGCATCATGCTGCTCTCGATCATGCTGCCGATCCACGTGGTGATCGTGCCGCAGTACGTGCTCTTCGCCCGGCTCGAGTGGATCGACACGTTCCTGCCGTTGATCGTGCCGAAGCTGCTGGCCACCGACGCGTTCTTCATCTTCCTGATGGTCCAGTTCTTCCGGGGCATCCCGCGCGAGCTGGACGAGGCGGCACGGCTGGACGGGTGCGGTCACGTGCGGATCTTCACCCGGATCATGCTGCCGCTGGCGACGCCGGCCCTCGCCACCACCGCGATCTTCACCTTCATCTGGACGTGGAACGACTTCTTCTCGCAGCTGGTCTTCCTGACCTCGCCGGAGAACTACACGGTGCCGCTCGCGCTGCGCAGCTTCGTCGATGCCACGGGCGACAGCTCGTGGGGCTCGCTCTTCGCCATGTCCCTCGTCTCCCTCGTCCCGATCTTCCTCGTGTTCCTGTTCGGCCAGAAGTACCTGGTCAAGGGCATCGCGACGACCGGTATCAAGTAATCACTGTTGCAAAGGAGCATCATGAACACAGCACGATTCCGACGACGCCCCCTGGTGCGGCTCGCGGCAGGAGCGGTGTCCCTCGCCGTTCTCGTCGGGGCCACCGGCTGCTCGGGCGGTGGCGAGGACGACGGGACCGCCACCATCAGGTTCTCCTGGTGGGGCTCGGAGGAGCGCACCGCGCGGATGCAGGAGGCCATCGACCTGTTCGAGGCGGAGAACCCAGACATCCAGGTCGAGGGCGACTTCGTGGACTGGTCGGGCTATTGGGACAAGCTCGCCACGTCCGTCGCGGGCGGCAACACCCCCGACGTGCTCATGCAGGAGGACCGGTACCTCGGTGACTACGCCAACCGCGGCGTGCTCGCCGACCTCGGCGAGCTCGAGATCGCCACCGGCGACATGGACCCGACGCTGCTCGGCAGCGGCGAGATCGACGGCACCCAGTACGGCGTCCCGACCGGGTCCAACGTCTACACGGTCCTCGCCAACCCTGCGATGTTCGAGGCCGCCGGCGTCGAGATGCCGGACGACGCGACCTGGACGTGGGACGACTACGAGGAGATCGCGAACGCCATCTCCGACGGCTCGGAGGACGGCATCTACGGGACGTCCGACTACTCGTACAACGAGACGGCGTTCACGGTCTACGCGCGCCAGCACGGCCAGTCGCTGCTGGACGAGAACGGTGAGCTCGGGTACGACGACGAGCTGCTCGTCGAGTGGTTCGAGCGGTCGCTGCGGCTGCAGGAGGAGGGCGGCCAGCCGCCGGCCGACGAGGCGCTCAACCTGGACCTGCTCGACTCGCCCATCGCGAAGAATGTCGCAGCGATGACGATCACCTGGTCCGCGCAGCTCGGGCCGGTCTCGACCGCCGCGGGCCAGGAGCTGGTTCCGCTCCGGATGCCGGGGGAGTCGGAGTTCGAGCGGACCGGCATGTTCTTCAAGCCGGGCATGTACATGGCGCAGGCGGCGGACACCGAGCACCCGGAGGCGGCGGCGAAGTTCATCGACTTCTTCGTCAACAGCCCGGAGGTCGGCGAGATCTTCCTGACTGAGCTGGGGCTGCCGAGCAGCGCCCCGGTCCGCGACGCGGTCACCGCAGACCTGCCGGAGAGCGAGCAGGTGGCCGCCGACTACGTCGTCGACCTGGCGGACGAGATCGAGGACGCTCCGGCCCCGCTGCCGAACGGCGCCGGCGACCTCGCCGACATCATGAACCGGATCAACAGCGACGTGCTGTTCGAGCGGCAGACGCCCGAGGAGGCGGCCGCGCAGTTCCGGTCCGAGGCAGAGGCCGCGATCGGCTGACCTCGAACCCCCTGGACGGGCGGGGCCGTGGCGTCGTGCGCGCCGGGGCCCCGCCCCTGGTGCGGGCGGGCACCGGAGCGACGGTCACGACCGGTCGCGGCGTCGGAGGCCGGGCGCCGCCGGCCGTGGCGACCTACCGTGGACGGCATGACCAACGGACGGGGTGCCGGGCGGTTCGCAGAGAAGGTCGTCTTCGTCACCGGTGCGGGCAGCGGGATCGGACGGGCGGCCGCGGTGGCCTTCGCCGCAGAGGGGGCCGACGTGGTCGTCACCGGCCTCGACGAGGAGGGCAACGCGGAGACGCAGCGTCTAGCGGCGGTCCACGGGGGCCAGGTGCTCTCCCTGTTGTGCGACGTGACGAGCGGGGAGGACGTCGCCTCTGCTCTGGGGCAGACGATCGAGACGTTCGGGCGCCTCGACATAGCGTTCAACAACGCAGGGATCGAGCAGCCGCCCGCACCCCTGGCCGAGATCAACGACGCCGACTGGGACCGGATCCTGGACGTCGACCTGCGCGGTGTGTTCCTGTGCATGAAGCACGAGATCCCGCTGCTGCGCGCGAGCGGAGGGGGTGCGATCGTCAACACCTCGTCGGGAGCCGGGACGATCGGGTTCCGGGGCCAGGCTGCCTACGCCGCCGCCAAGCATGCGGTCATCGGCCTGACCAGGTCGGCAGCACTCGACTACGCGGGGGAGGGGATCCGGATCAACGCGGTCTGTCCGGGCATCGTGGAGACCCCGATGATGGGCCGGTTCTCCGGTGGCACGCCGGAGGGGCGGGAGCGGGTGATCGCGCAGGAGCCGGTCGGCCGGATGGGTCGTCCGGAGGAGATCGCCTCCGCCGTGCTGTGGCTGTGCTCCGACCTGGGCGCGTTCACCACGGGCCACGCGATGGTCGTCGACGGCGGGCAGACCGTCGGGAGGTGAGCACCGGTACCCGCCGGGCTAGCGTGCGGCCAGCCGCTCCAGCAGGGCGGCGCTCCGCGCCAGCAGCGCCTGTTCCTCGTTCGTGAGCTCGACCTCGATGGCCTGCGCGAGCCAGCCGGCCCTGCGGCCACGCTCCGCCTCGAGCGCGGCATGGCCCGCCTCCGACAGGTCGACCAGCGACTTGCGGCCGTCCGTCGGGTGCGCCCGGCGGGTGATCAGGCCCTGATCCATGAGCAGCCCCACCACCCGGGCCATCGACTGGGGGCGCACGCGCTGATCGGTGGCGAGATCGCTGGTGGTCATGGCCCCGTCACGGTCGAGCGCACCGAGCACGGCGACCTGGCCCAGCGGGATGCGGTCCTCGTGCTTGACCCGCCGGCTGAGCTTGCCCATCGCGGTGCGCAGGTCGGCGGCGATGGCGGCGGCTTCAGAGGAGGGCATACGGCACTTTACCCGGTGGCCAGCAAATCTGTGCAGCGTATCTGCACAGTCTTGCTGTATGGTTTGGCGTCGTCGGGCTCAGCGCCAGCGTCGTCGCAGCCGGGGCCAGGCACACGACAACGGGAAGGAACTCCCATGTCCGCGAACGCAGCCGGAATTGTCAGCGCCACCATCGAGACCGTCATCGCCCGAAGGATCATCGACAGCCGGGGCAACCCGACGGTCGAGGTCGACGTCGTCCTTGCGGACGGGTCACTGGGGCGGGCCGCTGTCCCGTCGGGTGCCTCCACCGGCGCAAGGGAAGCCGTCGAGCTGCGCGACGGAGACCCCGCGCGGTGGCACGGCAAGGGTGTCGACCGCGCGGTGGCCCACGTCAACGGGGAGATCGCGACGGCCGTGCGCGGCCGGGACGCGACGGACCAGGCCGGTCTCGACGCCACGCTGATCGCCCTGGACGGCACCGCCACCAAGTCCCGGCTCGGCGCCAACGCGATCCTCGGCGTCTCCCTCGCCGCCGCCAAGGCCGCCGCAGCCGCCCACCACCAGCCCCTCTACCGCTACCTCGGTGGCGCCGAGGCCCACCTGCTGCCGCTGCCGATGATGAACATCGTCAACGGCGGTGCGCACGCCGACAACCCGCTCGACTTCCAGGAATTCATGATCGCGCCGGTGGGCGCCGACACGTTCGCGGAGGCCGTGCGCATGGGCAGCGAGGTCTTCCACACCCTGCGCAGCGACCTGCTGGCAGCCGGGCACTCCACGGGCGTCGGCGACGAGGGCGGCTTCGCGCCGGCACTCCGCACCGCCGAGGAGGCGCTCGACTTCGTGATGGCGGCCATCGAGCGCACCGGCTACCGCCCCGGCACGGACATCGGCCTGGTCATGGACCCGGCGACGTCGGAGTTCTTCCGCGACGGCGTGTACGACTACGCGGGCGAAGGCGTGCGTCGTACGCCGTCGGAGCACGCCGACTACCTGGTCACACTGATCGACGCCTACCCGGTCGTCTCCATCGAGGACCCGATGGCGGAGGACGACCTGGACGGCTGGCGGGACCTGACTGCGCGCGTCGGCGACCGCTGCCAGCTCACCGGCGACGACGTGTTCTGCACCAACGAGGCGCTGCTGCGCGATGGCATCCGTACGGGGGTCGGCAACTCGGTGCTGGTCAAGGTCAACCAGATCGGGACCCTGACCGAGGCGCTGGCCGCTGTGACCACCGCCCACGAGGCGGGCTGGACGGTCGTCATGTCGCACCGGTCCGGCGAGACGGAGGACACCACCATCGCCGACCTGGCGGTGGCGACCGGCTGTGGTCAGATCAAGACCGGCTCGCTCTCCCGCTCCGACCGCACGGCGAAGTACAACCAGCTGATCCGCATCGAGGAGGAGCTGGGGGAGTCCGCGCGCTTCGCGGGCGGTTCGGTGCTGCGCCGGGCGTGAGCCACGACCCCTACAGGATGCACGTCACCGTCGGCGTGTCGCGTGCATCCTGTAGGGGTCGTCGGGCTCGGCGGCGCTACGCCACGAAGGTGTACCGGCCGGACCCGACCCGCACGAGGACGGCGCCGTCCTGGACGGACACCCCCGTGACGCCCTCCGCGTTCGCCAGCGGACGGCCCTGCTCGGTGACGGCGTCTGGATCACCGGTCGGCAGGCGCACCGTGGCCGTCGCCCCGACGGGGACGGCCACGGTGAGCCGGAGCCGTCCGCCCGTGCGCCGCCACTCGCTGGCGACCGTGCCGAACGGCGTCCGCGTGGCCACCTTGGCCCAGTCCAGGTGCTCGGTGACCGCCGGGGCGATCGTGATGTCCCGGTAGCCGGTCTCCGCCGACGCCTGGATGCCGCCGACGTGCTGGTAGAGCCAGTCGTCCACCGTGCCGAGGAAGTAGTGCCCGTAGGAGCGTGCCTCCAGCGACCAGTGCTCCCACATCGAGGTGGCGCCGTTCTCGATCATGTAGCCCCAGCTCGGGTAGCTGGTCTGCACGGCGAGCTCGTAGGCCACGTCGGCATGCCCGTGCTGGGTCAGCACGGGCAGCAGCCACTTGGTGCCGAGCACTCCCGTGTTGAGCGTGGTGCCCTTCGCCCGCACGTCGGCGACGATGCTCTCGACCACCCGCTGCGTCGTCGCGGTGTCGGGCGCGAGCCCGAAGGCCACGGCGAGCACGTTGTGCGTCTGCCGGTATCCCCGGTCCCCGTCGCCGCGGTAGTGGCCCGCGCCGCGGTCGAGGAAGGTCTCGTTGAACGCGGCCTTGATCGTGGCGGCGTTCCGTGCGAAGTGCTCGACGTCGGCCGCCTTGCCGAGGAACCCTGCGCTGCGCCGCATGGAGGTGGTCATGGCGTAGAGGAACGCGGTGGCGGAGACCCGGAGGTCCTCCGGCGCGTTGCCGCCAGCGGGGCTCGCCTCAGGGCTGACCCAGTCGCCGAGCCGCGCGTCGGGGACGATGCCGCCCGTGGACCGCTCGAACTCCAGGTCGACGTACGTCTTCATCCCGTCGTAGTACTCGGTCAGCACGCGCCGGTCGCCGCCGTACTGGTAGAGCCACCAGGGGATCATCACGTAGGCCGCGTGCCACGGCGGGCACACGCCCCACTCGCCCCAGTCGCCGGAGCTGGGCGCGATGACCAGCGGCCGGCCCTGGGCGTCCCGGGTCTCGTGCACGTCGCGCAGCCACTTGGCGAACAGCTCGTGCACGTCGAGGTTCATCAGGAACATCTCCGCGCCGACGGCGGCGTCGCCGGTCCAGCCGTTCTTCTCGAACATCGGCGTGTCGGTGGGGATGCCGTGGATGTTGTTCTTCAGCGTGTCGACGACGGCGCGGTGGGTCCGGTTCATGATCTCGCTGGAGCTGTCGAACGTCCCGGTCTCCTCAGCGGCCGTGTGCACCACCTGCGCGGTGAACGCCGACAGCGGGGGCGGGCCGTCCTGCGGCCACCCGGTGACCTCGATGTACTGGAAGCCCTTGTAGGAGAAGCACGGCTCCCACGTCTCCGGCTCCCCGGTCCCGGCCAGGGTGAAGCGGTCCGTCTGGAAACCGGCCTGGAACCCGCCGTTGTTGCTCATGTTGACGCGCCCGCCGGCGGTGAGCTTCTCGCCGTGGGCGGCCCGGACCGTCGCCCCGGCGGGACCGGTCGCGGTGTACCTGACCCATCCCGCGAGCACCCGCGGGAACTTCACCACGTAGACGCCCGGCTCCGGCTCGGTGACGTCGACGGCGGGCAGCGACTCCATCAGCTTGATCGGCTGCTGGCGCTGGTTGACCAGGACGCCCTGCGGGCCGTCTGCCACCGACGCGGCCGTCCACCCGCCGTCGTCGAACCCGACCGTGTCCCAGCCGGGCAGGGTCCGGCGCGCGTCGTACGCCTCGCCGCCGTACAGGTCGTCGAACACCGTCGGCCCGTCGTGGACGAGCCAGCTCGCGTCAGTGGTCACGCGTTCCACGGCGCCACCGGAGTACTGCAGGTGCAGCACCGCGCGCACCACGGGCTCGTCGTGCCACGGCGGCGCCTGCCACCGCCACACGTTGCCCCCGGTCATCCCGTAGAAGCCGCGGCCGAGCTCGATGCCGAGGGCGTTGCGGCCCCGCCGCAGCTTCCGTGTCACGTCGACAGCGGTGTACTGGACGGTGTCGTCGTAGTCCGTGAACCCGGGCGAGAGCACGTGGTCGTCGGCAGGCCTGCCGTTCAGCGACACGTTCGCGTACCCGCCCGCGGCCAGGTAGAGAGTGGCGCGCTCCAGGCGTGGTCCGACCTCGAGCTCCTTCCGGAGCAGCGGCGCAGGCAGCGGCTGCAGCGAAGGCAGCCGCACGCCGCTGCCCCACGGCCCGGAACCGTAGGGCACGATCTCGGCGGCCTGGTCCCAGCCGGAGTCGTCGAGGTCCGGCCGCGCGAAGTCTGCCGGGAACTGGGTCGCGGCCGTCCAGTCGCTCCCGGTCGTGTGGGTCGACGTGGTCCCGTCGGAGTACGTCAGGCGCACGACGGCGAGCACCGCCCCCGCGCTGACCGCGTCGTTCGTCCCGCGCACGGCGACGACGGTCCTACCACCGGACACGTCCGCCTCGTAGAACCGCGATCCTTGCCAACCGTTGTCGGCCGGCTCGGTCCCGCCGATCTCGGTGCCGTCCACCCAGAGCGTGAAGGAGTCGTCGGCCGTGATCAGGATCTCCGCCCGCGTGGCGGACAGGGCGCCAGGGGCGGCCTGGGTGAGCCGGAACGCCCGGTCCTGGTCGGGCAGCCGGCCCTCCGCCGCCCAGATCCACGAGGCACCGTCGAACCTCAGGTCGGTGACCTGGTCGGGGCGGCGCTCGTTGCCGATCCACTCGGCGCCGGCCCAGTCGCCCTCCGCGTACAGCCCGGTGCGGAAGTCCGACGTCGTCGTGCTGGTCCCGTGCGTGGTCGCTACGTCCACCCGCCAGGTGTAGTCCGTGGCGGCGCGCAGCTGGGGCCCCTCGTACTCGACGTTCGCCGACTCGCGGGACGGCACGACGCCGCTGTCCCACACCTCGCGGGCGCCCGGTCCACGGGTGCTGACCCGCACCCGGTAGGACTCCTGCTCGACACCACGCCGGTTCGACTCGACGGTCCACGAGAACCGGGGGCGGTCGACGTCGATGCCGAGCGGGCTGGTCTTCTTCTCGACGAGCGGGTCGTCCAACCGCACGGCACCGATGCTGCCGTGCCGAGGTGCCGCCGCCGCGGTGGTGGCGGTGCCGACGGGTAGCGCGGCGGCGGTGGACGCGACGCCGGCGGTCTTCAGGAACAGTCTGCGGTCCAGGGTCATGGCGCCTCCAGGCATATGCGATCGTCATCGATCGTCCGGGTTGAGAGAGTTGCTCCATTGCATCGTTTCAACCAGCCGTCGTCAGTGTAGGGGTCACCCTGCACCGGCGGCCAGGCCCAGTTCCGCCGTCGGCCGGAAAGTGCTCGTGCGTCTCCGTGGCCCGGCCCGCCAGGCGGTCTCAGGTGTCGAACTGGTGGCGTGCCGACTCGATGTGCTCCATGTTGTGCCGGGTCCACTCGCACATCAGGTCGACCGTGGCCCGTAGCCCCAGGCCGGGACCGGTCAGCCGGTACTCGACCCGTGGCGGGACCGTCGGGTGCACCGTGCGCTGGACCAGACCGTTGCGCTCCATCATGCGCAGGTTCTGGGTCAGCATCTTGTGGCTGATGCCCTCCAGCGCATCGCGCAGCTCGCTGAACCGCAGCGTCTCGGTCCCCAGCGTCTCGATGATCAGCAGGGCCCACTTGTTGGCCACGTCCGAGAAGATCTCGCGGGCCAGCGTGCCCGCGCGCATGATGTCGTCGTCCCGGGCCGGCTCGCTGAGCTGTGTGGTCACCATCAGGTTCCTCCGTCACCAAAAAGTGCGTTCTTCCGCCGCGATCATAACTCTCCTATGGTTCCTGAGTAACCGAAAGTGACCACGAGCCAAGGAGACACCATCATGACCGCCACACAGGCCACCGTTCAGCAGGGCACCGCACGTCCAGAGTTCTTCGTGACGCCGGGCTACGGCGACCACATGCTCGAGGTGATGCACTACAGCCAGGCTCTCCGCGTCGGAGACCGCGTCGAGATATCGGGCCAGGGCGGCTGGGACGACGACGTGAGGTTCCCGGAGTCGCTCGAGGAGGAGATCGTCCGTGCCTTCGACAACGTCGAGCGGACCCTCGCGACCGCCGGCGCGACCTGGAGCGACGTCGTGCACGTCAACTCGTACCACGTGCCAGAGGTTCCTGGCTTCATCGGGGAGACGCACGGCCGCGTGATGGTCGAGCAGCTCCGCGCGCGGATGGGCGACCGCGCACCGATCTGGACCCAGCTCGGCGTCTCCGCGCTCGGAGCGCCGGGGATGCGGGTCGAGATCCGCGTGACCGCGATCGTCGAACCGGCGCAGCCCGCCTGACGCGGGAGGACGGCCCGCCCGGTGAGCCGCTGGTGCGCCGGGCAGGGCCGTCGGTCTGCCGGGCCGTCCCCTGTGCCTCCGTCCGCGTCAGATCCAGCCGCGTTCCTCCGCGAGCAGCACCGCCGCCTGCCGGGTGTCGACCGTCAGCTTTCCCAGCACGGTCGAGACGTGGTTGCGCACCGTGCCGGGGGCGAGCGACAGGGTGCGCGCGATCTGCCGCGTCGTCTCGCCGTGCCGGCCGGCGCGCAGCACGTCGAGCTCGCGATCGGTCAGCGGCGAGCGTTCGTCGCTCAGGGCGTCGGCCGCGAGCTCCGGATCGATGTACCGTCCGCCCGCCGCCACGCGCCGGATGACGGACGCGACCTCGTCGGCGCCGCGGGACTTGGGCAGGAACCCTGCGGCGCCCGCAGCGAGGGCGCGGCGGAGGACACCTGGCCGGGCGTGGCGGGTGACGATCACGCACCGGGTGGCGACCGTGCGGTTCAGCCTTTCGGTGACCTGCACGCCGTCGAGCTGCGGCATCTCGAGGTCGAGCAGGCAGACATCCGGCGTGAGCCGCTCGGCGGCGGCGACGGCCTCCGCGCCGTCGGCGCACTCCGCCACGATCTCGATATCCGCTTCCAGGCGCAGCAGCGCGGCCAGGGCGGAGCGGATCATCCCCTCGTCATCGGCGAGCAGCACCCGGATCATCCGCGATCCCCTTCCCCGGCAGGAACCGTGACGATCACGGTGAACGTCTCGTCGTCGTGGCGCACCTCGACGTCCCCGCCGGCCTCGGCCGCCCGCCGCCCGACACCCGCCAGGCCAGAGCCGCCGGTGTTCGCCGGTACGTCCCTGCCGGCGTCGTTCGCGATCTCGTAGCGCCACGACCGGTCCGAGCGGGTGAGGGAGAGGCGTGCCCAGCCGCCGCTGCCGTGGCGCAGCACGTTCGTCGTGGTCTCGCGGATGACCGGTCCGAGTGCGGAGGCCGGTGCCGCGGACGCATCCGGATCCACCGCGGCCTCGGCCTTCATGCCCCCGGCACGCAGCAGGTCCACCGCGTTGGCGAGCTCGTCCCGCAGCGGGACGGAGCGGAAGCGGGTGGCCAGGTCGCGTGTTCCCTGCCGCGCGTCGTCCACGCTGGCGCGTGCGGCGCGCAGCTGCTCCATGCCCTCCGCGGGGTCCGCCGGCATGAGCCGCTCGGCGAGCTCCAGCTGGAGGGCGATGACCTGCAGGTGGTGGCCCTGCAGGTCATGCACGTCCGTGGCGAGCCGGAGCCGCTCCTGGGTCGCCGCGAGCTTCGCCTCCGAGGTGCGGGCTCTGTCGAGCGCGACGAGCACGTCCCACCACCACAGCGAGGAGACGGTGACGACAGGAAGTGCGGCCGACAGGAAGACGAGCTGCAGCAAGCTCGCGTCGGTGCCGGCTCCGAGGATGGTCTGGGCGTCGATCACCGACAGGGCGACGAGCAGAGCGGTCACGGCCAGCACCACGCGGAAGCGCACCCCAGGGGGCCAGTTCAGGAGCATGACCACCTGGATCGCGGGCAGGGCACCCAGCACCCAGATCCCGGTGACGCCGCCGGCCGCGAGCCCGTAGACCGCGCCGACCAGCAGTGGCGCCAGGTGACGCCGCCAGACCAGTAGCGGCGCAGCATCCGTCCGATGCCGGTAGTCGGCCAGGGGAAGCAGGGTCGCGACGCACCACAGCAGCCCGCCGATGCCGATGACGGAGACCGCGCGGCTGCTGAAGCCCTCTTCGGCGAGGGCGCTCACCGCCAGCAGGACGACGATCAGCTCGAAGACCACGACCGCAAGCGCCACATACCACCAGGTCGCGCTGATGCTCCAGGTGAGCCGCAGGGCGCTGCGGGCTTCGGCGGCCGCGGACGCGGCGGCGGCGCGCTCGGGCTGGCTGCTCATCCGCCCAGGTTACGGGCATGACACATGTCATGGCTGCGCCAGGCGAAGGGCCCGGGAAGCGGTGACAGGCCGGCACTTCTGGGCTGCGCGTCCGAGCGGTGGAATGGATGCAGCGCCGAGGACCAACCTCGACGCCGACAACCACAGGAGCACACCATGGACCTCGTCGGAACCCTCCAGGACCTCGTCGGGCAGGTGCCCGAGCTCGTCCAGCCGCTCATCGTCGCCGTCGCGGGCGCCATCCCCTTCATCGAGGGCGAGGGCGGCGTCGCGATCGGCATCCTCGGCGGCATCAACCCGGTCGTCGCCGCGATCGCCGCGATGGTCGGCAACTTCGTCGTCGTGGCCGCGCTCGTGCTGCTCGGCTCCGGTGCGCGCAACGCCGTCGTGACCCGGCACCGGGCGAAGGCAGCCACGCGTGCCGGAGCGGCGTCCGGTGGCGAGACCGTCCTGATGACCGCGCCGGGCGAGGGCGCTGAGGACTCGCGGAGCGCCGCGCGCAGGGCGAAGTTCCAGCGCGCCTACGAGCGCTACGGAGTGCCGGGCGTGAGCCTGCTCGGCCCGCTGCTGCTGCCCACGCACTTCACTGCCACGATGCTCGCTGCCTCCGGCGTGGGCAAGGCCCGCATCCTGATCTGGCAGGCGGTCGCGATCATCGGCTGGACGACGGTCACCGCCGTCATCATCAGCGGGGTCCTCAACGCCGTCGCCTGACGCGCAGCGTTGCCGGGCGAACCAGCGCCATGGCGAGTGCGGTCGGCACGGCGAGCGCGGCGGCAAGCCCCACGTCGCCGGCGACCGACAGGCCCGCGCCGCCGAGCGCTGCGCCGACGAAGACGCCAAGACTCATGCCGGCAGCCTGCAGGCTGAAGGTGGTCGGGGCGAGCGGCCCGGCGCGGTGGGCGACCAGGCTCGTCACCGTCGCGCCGACCACGGCGTGGCTGAAGCCCATGACCGCCGTCGAGGCCAGGGCGGCGGGCAGCGAAGGGACGAGGAAGACCGTCAGCACGGCGACCAGGCCGCCGCCCAGTCCCGCGAGCAGCAGGACCGGAGAACGGCGTCCGGCGGCTGGTCCGTCCTCGCGGGCCCAGCGGCCCGCCAGGAAGCCGCCGACGAAGAAGGACGCACCGCTGAGGGTCCACACCAGGGTGAACGTCCCCGCGTCCAGCTCGAACCTGTCGTGATAGGCCGCCGCCAGAAAGGCGAGGTAGCCCATGAACGACGTGGTGCGCAGGGCCGCGATGCCGACGAGGGCGAGCAGGTCGGACCGGGCGCGCAGGAGCCCGAACGCCTGCCGGTAGCTCGGTGCGGGGGTCGCCTCGGCGGTCCGGCGACCCGGGCGCAGGAGGAAGAGCAGGGCCACCAGCGCGGCGAGCGCTGCGGTGGCCCACAGCGCGCCCTGCCAGCCCCGCCAGGCGGCGAGGCCGCCGACGACCGGGCCGGCCAGGACGGCGGCGAGGGTCGTCGACGAGGTGACGAGGGTCGCGGCGCGTCCGCCGTCGCCCCGGTCGGTGAACTGCGACGTCGCCAGGGCGAGCAGTGCGGGCGTCAGAGCAGCGGTGGCGACCCCGATGCCGAGGCAGAACGCCACCAGGGCGGCGAAGCTGCCCGTGGTGGCAGCGATGCTGCTCAGGGTCAGCAGCGCGAGCGCCCCGGCCACCGTCCGGTCGCGCGGCCAGCGGCCCAGCAGCGGAGCGAGCGCGACGCCGGTGAGCAGGGCCGCGATCCCGCCCAGGCCGCGCAGGGTCCCGACGGCGGCGACGTCGGAGTGCGCAGCGTCGGCGATCGGCACCAGAAAGGTGGAGTAGACGGTGAACGGGAACAGGCTCACCACGCCCGCCAGCATCGCCGGCCAGATCAGGCGGACGATCCGGTGATCAGGGGTGTGCCGTGGCAGGGGAGCCGCCGTGGCGTCGGCCCGCCTCACCGGCCTGCCGCGCGGTCGCGCAGGTAGGCGCCGAACTTCTCCACGCCGTCGATGTTGCGCGGGCTGGAGATGCCCTCGTTGTAGTCGAGGACGAAGAAGGCGTCGTCCCGCACGGCGGGCAGCTCGGCGGTGACGGGGTTGTCCTTGAGGAACTGGATCTTGTCCTGCGCCCGCTGGTCGCCGTAGTCGAGGATCATGATGACCTCCGGCTGCGCCTCGACGACGGACTCCCAGGTGACCTCGGTCCAGCGCTCGTCGAGGTCCCCGAAGACGTTCTCGCCCCCGGCGAACCGGATGATGTCGTCGGGCGGGACCTGGGCGCCGGCGGTGAAGGGCTTGTCGGTGCCGGAGTCGTACAGGAAGACGGGCACCGGATCGCCGTCGGGTGCCTGCTCCTGGACGGCGGCGACGCGCTCCCGGTAGTCCGTGACCAGCGCGGCAGCGCGGTCCTCGACGCCGAAGATCTGCCCGAGCCGCTCCAGGTCGGTGTAGAGCCCGTCGAACGGTGAGTGCCGCTCGGGGAAGACTGGATAGCCGTAGCAGGACTCGGCGTGCATGAAGGTCTGGATGCCGAGCCCGTCGAGGATCTCCGGAGTGATGCCCCGCTCGTCGGAGAATCCGGAGCCCCAGCCCGCCACCACGAGGTCGGCGTCGGCGTCGACCACCAGCTCCCGGTTGAGGAGGTCCTGCGAGAGCAGCTCGACCTCCTCGTACTCGGCCGCCCACGGCGACTCGCTCACCGGCGGGTTGGCGGGCGGCATCACGTACCCGTGCACATGGTCCGTCAGACCGAGCGCGAACATCTTGTCGGCGCTGCCGCCCTCGTAGACGACGGCGCGCTCGGGAACGGTGTACTCGACCGGCTCGGCACAGCGACGCACCGTGGTGGTCGTGGCGTCGTCGGCGCCGGACGTCGGCTCGACCTGTGCGCCGCACGCGGTCAGGAGCGCGATCGCGGCGAGGGCCGGCAGCGGAGCGACGCGGCGGGCTCGGGTGGTGACTCTCATGTGGGGTTTCCTTCCAGGGCGGGGCGAGGGGCGGCCGGACCGGACGCCTCGCCGGGCGGGGGGACGTCGAGGGAGAACAGGACCTGGGGGTCACCGGTCAACGGGTGCTCCGTCACGGTGACGTCCACGCCGTAGACCTGGGCGATGCGCTCGGGGGTCAGGACCTGAGCGGGTGTTCCGGCGGCGACGAGCCTGCCGTCCGCGAGCAGGCCCAGCCGGTCGCACGCTGCGGCGGCGAGGTTGAGGTCGTGCAGCACCACCACGACCGTGAGGTTCGTGGCCCGCAGGTGGCTGAGCAGCTCGATCTGGTGGCGCAGGTCGAGGTGGTTGGTCGGCTCGTCCAGGACCAGCACGCCGGGCTCCTGCACCAGCGCGCGGGCGAGCAGCACCCGCTGCCGCTCGCCGCCGGAGAGGCTCAGGATGCCGCGCGCGGCCAGGTGGGTGACGTCGGTCCGAGCCATCGCCGACCGGCACAGCTCGTGCTCGTGCTCGGTGAGCCGGCTGTTCCCGCGCTGGTGGGGGACCCGGCCCAGCGCCACGACGTCGGCGACGGTGAGATCCAGGTCGGCGGTGCCGTCCTGGGTCAGGGCGGCGACCCGGCGCGCGCTCTCGCGCGCGGTCAGCCGGGCCAGGTCGTCGCCGCCGACCCGGACGACCCCGCCGGACGGCCTCAGCGCCCGGTAGACGCAGCGCAGCGCGGTGGACTTCCCGGACCCGTTGGGGCCGACCAGGCCGAAGACCTGCCCTGCGCCGACCTGGAGGTCGAGGGCGTGGACGATCTCGACACCGGCGAGCCTCGCGGACAGCTTGTCGAGAGTCAGGTCGGTCATGAGGTGCCTCCGAACACGTACTGGCGGCGACGCATCAGCACCAGGAACACCGGGACCCCGATCAGGGCGGTCAGTACGCCGAGCGGCAGCTCCCGCGGGGCGACGAGCGTGCGGGCGAGCAGGTCGACCCACACCATGAGGACCGCACCGAGCAGCGGTGCGACGACCAGCACCCGGGCATGGCGCGCTCCGACGAGCATCCGGGTCACGTGCGGCACCACCAGCCCCGCGAACCCGATCGCGCCGCTGGCGGCGACCATCGCGCCGGTCATCACGGCGGTGACGGCGAAGAGCACGTGTCGATGGCGCGCCGGGTCGACCCCCATCGACACGGCGGTCTCGTCACCGAGGCTCAGCACGTCGAGGGTCCGGCCGAAGCGGTGCAGGGCGATCGACCCGGCGACCACGACCGCCGCGACGGCGGGGAGCACACCCCAGGTCGCGGCGCCGAACGAGCCCATGGACCAGAACAGCAGGGTGCTGGTGGCCTCGTTCCCGGGGACGACGTAGATGAGCACGCTCATCACGGCCTGGAACCCGAACGACAGCGCGACGCCGGTCAGCACCAGCCGGAGGGGCGTGGTGCCGTTCCGGGCGTAGGCGATCGCGAAGACGAGCACCGTGGCCAGCATCGCGCCCGCGAAGGCGCCGATCGACGTGGCGTAGATGCCGAACCCGGCCAGGGCCCCCGCCGTCGAGACCGCCACGGCGCCGACGGCACCGCCCGACGAGATGCCGAGCACGAACGGGTCGGCCAGCGCGTTGCGGACCAACGACTGGACGGCGACACCGACCGTGCCCAGGCCGGCGCCGACCAGGACCGCGAGCAGCACCCTCGGGGTCCGGATCTGCCAGACGATCTGGTAGCGCGTGACGTCGTCGGCCGTGATGGTCCCGCCGGTCAGCGCCGCCCACAGGTACCGCACCGTGTCCGCGGGAGGTACCCCGGCGGAACCGATGCCGATCGCCGCGAGGGCGGACACGACGAGCAGGACGATCAGCGCAGCGGTCAGGACGGCGGCCCGGGGGCTGTGGCGGCGCAGGTCGCGCGGAGAGCGAGGGCGCGCGGGGTGCATCGAGGACCTCCGGTCGGACAAGCAGTTAGTTGAGAACCGTTCTCAACTCTGCTTCACTGTACCCGATTAACGGGAATGATTATCAATCTCCCGATTGTCCGAGCCCTAGAAGATTCACCCCCAGAAAGGATCCCTAGTGGTGAGAACTACTGCCCTGCGCCGTGCGCCGGCTGCGATACCTCGTGCAGGCACGGCGCTCGTCGGCGTGGCTGCGCTCCTCGCGGCGTTCGCCGTGCCCACGAGCGGCACCGCCGAGGCGACACCGGTCCGCACCGCGGTCGCGGACCGCGAGTACGTCCTCGACCGCGGCCACGTCGACGGGTTCGAGACCACCTACGACGCCGACGCGGGCAAGCTCCTCCTGTCGGTCCGGGACGACACACGGATCTACGACGGCGATCCCGTCTTCCGGGCACCCGAGTCGACGACGTTCGCCTACGAGGACCCCCGGAGCCAGGTCACCCTTCCCGCGGCCGAGGGCAGCTGGGCGTTCCTCGGCGAGCACGGCGGGGCCGCGGCATGGCTCGGCTCGCAGACGGGCAGCGAGCAGGACCACGCGCCCTGGGTCGGCTGGAGCACGGAGCGGCTGCTGGACTCGCTGGCCGGGACCGGCATCACACCGGCGCCGGGTCAGCCCGTGTCGCTCGACGTCGTGGTCGACGGGCCTGGAGACGTGTTCACCTTCCAGAACGACTCGTTCGGGCAGCCGGTCAACCGGTACCTCGACACGACCACGTCCGACGGCGGGACCATACCCGTTGCGGCCAACGCCCACGTGCACACCAACTGGGTCTTCACCGCAGAGGGCGACTACACGCTGACCGTGCGCCCGTCCCTCGCGACGGCCGACGGCGGCACGGTGACAGGGGACCCTGCGACCTACCACGTCAGGGTGGGCGAGCGGCCCGTCACGACGGCGGTGACCGTATCGGCCGACCGGGCCGAGCACACCGAAGGCGACGCCGCCGTGCTGACCGCCGTCCAGGACCCGCCCACCGAGCTGTCGCGCTACCGGTGGGAGGTCGCTCCCGCTAGCAGCGACCAGTTCGCACCGGTCGACGGGCAGGAGTCCGCCACCTACGAACGCGGCCTCGAGCTCGCCGACGACGGCGCACGCGTGCGTGCCGTCCTGCTCGACGGCGACCGCGTGGCCGGGACCTCGGAGCCGGTGATCCTCTCCGTGAGGTCGCTGCCGGTTCCGACGCCGACACCGACGCCCACGCCCTCCCCGACCCCGACCCCGACCCCGACCCCGACCCCGGATCCGACGCCCACGCCGACAGACCCCGGGACGGACCCGGGCCCCGGCCAGGACCGCGAGTACGTGCTGGACCACGGGCACGTCGACGCGTTCGAGACCACCTACGACGCCGAGACGGAACGCCTGACCCTGTCGGTCAGGGACGACACCCGCATCCACGCGGACCGCCCGGTCCACCGCTCGCCCAAGGACGTGACGTTCGCGTACGAGGACGCCCGCGGCCAGGTCGAGCTGCCCGGCGCGACCGGCGCCTGGTCGTTCCTCGGTGAGCACGGCGGCCGGACCGCCTGGCTCGGTTCCCAGACGGGTGGTGACCAGGAGTACCTGCCGTGGGCCGGCTGGAGCACCGAGCGGCTGGTCTCGTCGCTGGCGGGGACGGGGATCACGCCTGCCTCCGGCACCCCGGTCTCGCTCGTGGTGAAGGTCGACGGTCCTGGCGACGTGTTCACGTTCCAGAACGACTCGTTCGGGCAGCCGGTCAACCGGTACCTCGACACGACGACGTCGGACGGCGGGACCATCCCGGTCGCCGCGAACGCCCACGTGCACACGAACTGGGTGTTCACAGCGGAGGGCGACTACCACCTGGAGGTGACGCCGCGGCTGCGGACGGACGACGGTCGCACGATCACCGGGCCGGCCGCCGACTATCACTTCCGGGCGGGAGCGCAGCAGACGGACGGCCCCGGCGGAGACGACCCGGGCAGGAACCCGGACCAGGGCACCGACAAGGGCACCGACCAAGGCACCGACCGAGGCACCGACAGAGACCCGGGCAGGACGCCGGACGGCGAGCCCGGCAACGGCGAGGGGCCGGGCAGCGGTCCGAGCGGCGACACGGGGGCCGGCGGGACCGGTCCGGGCAGTCAGCCAGAGCAGTGCATCGCACACCCGGTCGAGCGGGAGGTGAGCACGCCGAAGGTGGGCACGCCGAAGGCGAGCACGTCCGAGGCGGGCGGCATCAGCTCCGGCCACTTCGACTTCGGCTCGATGGTGCGGGACGGCGAGCTCGTCGCCCGGGTGAAGGACGACCGCGAGCAGCCCTCGTCCTGGGTCGACCCGGCCTCGCTCACCTTCCGGCTGGGCGAGGCCGCCGAGCACGAGGTGCCGGCAGGCAGCGAGTTCGCGTTCCTCGGCACGCCCGGCTCGACGATCTGGTCGGTCGGCCAGGTCCAGGAGCCGGGTGTCCCGTGGATCGGCTGGAACACGCAGCATCCCAGCCTGAACAAGGCGGCGGACGGTCCGGTCACCTTCACGCTCGACGACGTCGAGGGCCCAGGGGAGCTGGGCGTGTACGCGACCGGCACGTTCGGGGGCGTGGGGGCCAAGAGCTTCGGCACCATGCCCGGGTTCCCGAAGTCCCTGTCCGTGCCGCTCAACCAGCACGTGCACGCCAACTGGGCATTCACCGAGCCGGGTGTCTACTCCGTGACCGTGACGCAGTCGGTCCCCCTGAAGAGCGGCGGAACGGCATCGGACGCGGCCACGCTGAAGTTCTCGGTGGGTGACACGTCGGGGACCACGCCGGATCCCACGTCGGAGCCCACGTCGGGAACCACGACGCAGACGAGCTTCGTCGGACGGACGGCGTCCGGCGAGGAGTGTGACCTGAGCGCTGCTCAGCGTGCAGCGCTCGCCAGCACGGGCGCGAGCGTGCTCCAGCCCCTCGCCCTGGCAGGTCTCCTCGTGCTGATGGGCGCGGTGCTCGTCGTCGTGGCGCGGCGACGCCGGGCATGACCACGACCCCACCGTGGCGGGCCGCCGCGGTCAGCATGATCGCGGCGGGCTCGCTGGCTCTCACCGGCTGCGCCGGCGGCAGCGGTGCGGCGGACGACGGCCGGCTCCGGGTGGTCACCACCACCGGAGTCCTGGCCGACCTGGTGCGCAACGTGGCCGGCGACGACGTCGAGGTCACCTCGATCGTGCCGCCCACCGGCGATCCGCACTCCTACGACCCGACCCTGCGCGACGTGCGCGACGTCGTCTACGCCGACGTGGCCTTCAGCAACTACCTGCTGCTGGAGGACCACTCGGTGGTCACCACGCTGGACGCGAACCTGCCCGAGGGGGCACCGAACATCTCGCTCGCCGAGTCGGCCACCCAGTACGCCGCCGAGGTGATCCCGCTCGTCGAGAACGTCAACCTGGACACCGTCTGGCTCGGGCTCCGCGTCAGCGGGACCGGTGCGGAGCTCGGTGCGACGCGGGCGTCGGAAGCCCGGCTCAGGGTGACGGGCGTGGACGGGCCGGGCCGCCTCGCGGGCTACCTGACCGAGACGTTCGGGCAGCCGCGGGTCTACTTCGACTCGGGCGACGGGTTCGACGCCGCCGACGGGTACGCCCGGGACACCGCGACCCTCCCCACGGACGCGCACACCCACATGAGCTGGGCGTTCACCGAACCTGGGATCTACACGGTGGCGATGGAGTCGGACCTGGTGGTCGAGCCGGACGAGGATCCGCGGCAGCTGGCGGAGACGTCGGTGACCTTCGCCGTCGGGGTGGACCCGTACTCCGTGCCCGGCCTGGCGGGCGCCCGGGTGCTCGACGGCGGGCACGCGGACGTCACCGTGGACCTGGACGACGGAGCGATCGTGCTGCAGGCCGACACACCGGCGGGGGAGAGCCCGGACCAGGACGCGGACGCGTCCCCGAGCACCCATGGCGCCGCCACGCACACGCACGCGGAGACGCTCGACCCGGCCGCGACCGTGGTCTCGGTACCGAACAAGGCGCTCGCGCCCGTGCCGGCCGAGCCAGGGTTCGGGTTCCTCGGCCGACCGGGGGACCAGGTCTACCTGCTGCCACAGGCGGTGCTGGGCAAGCACGTGCACGGCGAGATCGATCCTCACCTGTGGCAGGACGTCCGCAACGCGCAGGCCTACGTGGAGGTCGTCCGGGACACCCTGGTCGCGGCCGCGCCGGACCAGGCGACCCAGTTCCGGGCGAACGCCGAGGCCTACCTCGCCGAGCTGCGTCGCACCGACGCCTACGTCGAGCGCACCATCGCGCAGATCCCGCGCTCCCGCAGGCACCTGGTCACCACGCACGACGCGTTCGCCTACCTCGGCAGGGCGTACGACGTCGACATCGCGGGCTTCGTGACGCCCAACCCAGCAGCGGAGCCCAGCGTGGCCGACCGGATCAAGCTCACCCGGACGGTCCAGGCACTGGACGTACCCGCTGTGTTCCTCGAGCCCAACCTCGCCGCGCGGTCCACCGTGCTCACCGAGGTGGCGCACGAGAACGACCTGCGGGTCTGCGAGATCTACTCCGACGCGTTCGACGACCGCGTCACCACCTACGTCGACCTGATGCGCGCCAATGCCGACAGCCTCCGCCGGTGCCTGACGTGACCGGCCACGGCGCGGATGCGCGCCGGCAAGCAGAAGGAGCACCCATGACGCCCCCCACCACGCGCGGCCGCAGAGCGGCCACCTGCGCGGTTCTCCTGGCCACCGCACTGGTCGCCGGCGCGGCACCGGCCGCTGTGGCCGACGCCCCGGACGACCCGGGGCTCGAGCAGACCGTCGACGCCGGCGAGGAGGTGGTGACCGAGGACGCGGTCGTGACCGACGGTCACGTCGACGTGGGCCCACGGTTCCTCGACGACCGGTGGACGATGCTCGCGCGCGACGACCGCGAGGTCCCGTCCGTCTGGCGCGACCCGGCGCGGACCGTCCTGCACCTCGGTGACACGGCGGTCCTGCCCGCACCGGACGGGCCGGACTACGAGTTCCTGGGCGTCGAGCCGGGCACGCCGCTGCACGTCGTACCGCAGACGCAGGCGCCCGACGTCGTGTGGCTCGGCTGGAACACCCAGGACCCCCGCGTCGTCGACTCGATCGAGCAGGGAGCGACGCTCCGGCTCGACGGCCTGGAGGGCCCCGGAAAGCTCCTCGTGTTCCTGCAGGAGGGCGTGACCGGGCCGCCCAACGTGCTGTGGGACTCGGGTGAACCCCTGCCGCAGGAGCTGTGGATGGAGGTGAACACCCACGTCCACGCCAACTGGGTGTTCACGGAACCGGGCATCTACCGCCTGGACGTGACCACGCTCGCCGACCTGACCGACGGGACCGTGGCCGAGGACGAGAGCACCCTCGTGTTCGCCGTCGGCCAGGACACCGACCCGGCCGAGGCGCTCGCGGCGGCGGGGGGAGACACCGCGTCCGACACGGCGTCCGACACCGCGTCCGACACCGCGTCCGACACGGCCGAGGACAGCGCCTCGCCGGCCGCGGACCCGGACGCCGCGGTGACGGGCGCGCCCGGGGCGGGCGAGCCGGCGTCGGACGGCGGTGGTTCTGCCCTGCTGATCGGGGGAGCGGCGCTGGCAGTTCTGATGCTGCTCCTGGTGGTGGTCGGCCGCGTCCTCGGCGCGCGCCGGGCACGGGCCGCTGCCGAGCTCGACGCAGGGGACGAGTCGTGACGGCGACCGTCGCGGACGGCACCACCACGTCGGCGCGCCCCGCGCCGGCCGCGGTGCTGGAGGTGCGCGACCTCGCCGTCGTGCTCGGCGGGCGGCCGGTGCTGGACGACGTCCGGCTCGAGGTCGCAGCGGGGGAGCTGCTCGGCCTGGTCGGCCCGAACGGAGCGGGCAAGACGACGCTGCTGCGAGCCGTGCTGGGCCTGGTGCCCTCGTCCGGCCGGATCAGCGTCGAGGGGCGCGAGGCGCGCTCGGGCCGCGCCCGCACGGGGTGGGCGGGCGCGGCGCGGTCGATCGGCTACGTGCCGCAGCGCCACGAGTTCGCCTGGGACTTCCCGGTCACCGTGGAGGAGGCAGTGCTGACCGGTCGGGTCGCGCGGATCGGCTGGCTGCGCGGAGCGCGGACGGAGGACTACCGAGCGGTACGCCGGGCGCTGGACCGCGTGGAGATGACGCACCTGCGGCGACGACCCGTCGGTGAGCTGTCGGGCGGCCAGCGGCAGCGGGTCCTGGTGGCCCGCGCCCTGGCTCTCGACCCACGGATCCTCCTGCTGGACGAGCCGTTCACGGGCCTCGACGTACCGACGCAGGAGCACCTGACCGAGCTGTTCCGCGAGCTCGCGGACGAGGAGCGAGCCGTGGTCATGACGAACCACGACCTGGTGGGCGCCGTCCACGCGTGCGACCGCCTGTGCCTGCTGAACCGGACCGTCGTCGCGTCCGGCACGCCCGAGGAGCTCGCAGGGCCCGAACCGTGGATGGCGGCGTTCGGCGTCTCGGCGGGGTCCCCGCTGCTCGCGGCGATCGCCCAGGTCGCCAAGGGCCGGCCGGCCGAGGCGCAGGACGGGGGTGGTCGCGCATGATCTCGCCCGTCGACTTCGTCCACGACCTGCTCAACCCCGACCTCGCCTTCCTGCCCAAGGCACTGCTCATGGCCGTGCTCTCCAGCGTGGTGTGCGGCGTGGTCGGCACCCACGTGGTGCTGCGCGGCATGGCCTTCATCGGCGACGCCGTCGCCCACGCCGTGTTTCCAGGGCTCGCGGTGGCGTTCGTGCTGCAGGGCTCCCTGGTGCTCGGCGGGGCCATCGCGGGGATCACCACTGCGCTGCTGGTCGCGTTGTTCGCGCAGAACCGCCGGCTGCGCGAGGACTCCGTGATCGGTGTCTTCTTCGTCGCCGCGTTCGCGCTCGGGATCGTGATCATCTCGGCCGCCCCCGGGTACGCCGGTTCGTTGCAGGACTTCCTGTTCGGGTCCATCGTCGGCATCCCCGACGAGGACGTGCTGACCGCCGTCGTGGTCGGGCTGGTCCTGATGACCGTGCTGTTCGCGTTCCACAAGGAGCTGGTCGCCGTCAGCCTCGACCGGGAGACCGCGCGGGCTCTCGGGCTCCCCGTCCTGCGGCTCGACCTGCTGCTCTACGTGGTGGTCGCGTCGGCGATCGTCATCTCCGTGCAGACCATCGGCAACGTGCTGGTCCTGGCGCTCCTGGTCACCCCGGCCGCCGCTGCCCGGCTGCTGACCGACCGGCTCGGCCCGATGATGCTGCTCGGCCCGACCATCGGCGGGGGATCGGCGCTCGTCGGCCTGTACCTGTCGTGGAGCCTGGACCTCCCGGTCGGCGGAACCATCGTGCTCGTCGCCACCGCCGTGTTCCTCCTGGCCTGGCTGCTCGCGCCCCGGCACGGGGTGCTGACCAGCGCCGTAGGACGACGTGAGCGCCGGACGGGGCGGGTAGCCCGGACGGGCCCGTCCTGAGCGTCGTTCCCGATTCCCCGCGGGTGGCACCAGCCGCCCGCGTCCCCACGCATGGAATGAGAGGTTCATCGTGAGAGCGATGCGTCCGAACGAACGTGCAGCTCGACCGTCGGCCCGACGACCGGTAGGGGCGCTGGCCGCCTCGGCCCTCCTCGCCGCAGCGGCCCTCGGCACGGCCGGCCCTGCGAGCGCCGACGACGGCGCGGCGCCTGACCCGGTCGAGTACCGGGTGCTGGAGAAGGTGCATACCGACGCGGTGTCGACCTTCCTGGACGAGGGGACGTTCACGCTGGGCACGAGAGCCGACCTGCCGGAGGGCAACGGCACGCGCCTGGATCCCGCGGAGACGCTGTTCCACGTCGACGACGCGTCGCGGCAGAGCGTGCCGGCCGGCTACGAGTTCGTGGCGCCGGCAGGCACGGCGGTCTGGATCGCCCCCGAGTCGAACCCGGCGGGCGGCGACGGGTACACCCAGCTGTGGCCTGGGTTCTCCACCGAGGCGGTGCCGGCCGGCGCCGTCGACGGGAACGCGACGGAGCTCCGGCTGGTCTCCGTCGACGGGCCACAGGGCGGGGACGTCGAGGTATGGCGCGGCTCGGGACCCGCCCTGACGCGGATGTGGTCGTCGGACGAGGGGGTCGACACCTTCGCCATCGGCCGCACCCACATGCACGCGAACTGGGGGTTTACCGAGCCGGGGACGTACCGGCTGACCGTCGAGGGGGCGGCCACGATCGGCGGCGAGCCGGTCACGGACACCGCCGTGTACACGTTCGTGGTCGGTGGCCTGCCACGGACCGTGGAGACCACGACGACGCTGGAGGCCTCGGCGACCGAGATCGTCGAGGGCAGTCCCGTGACCTTCTCCGCTGCGGTGGCCCCTGCGGGCGTCGAGGGCCATGTCGAGTTCCGTGACGGCTCGGCGGTGCTGGGCCACTCCGAGGTGTCCGACACCGGTGCGGCGGAGCTGGAGGTCTCCGGCCTGGGGGTCGGCACCCGCTCGATCAGCGCGGTGTTCGTGCCGTCGGTCGCCAACTTCACGACCGGATCGACCTCAGACCCGGTCACGGTCGCCGTCGTCGACGGTTCGGGCAGGGAGTTCGGTGTGGTCGGGGTGGCCGACTCCTACGCGCCGGGCGACACGCTGACCGCCACCGCCGTCGGAGCGACGCTGAAGGAGGGCCAGGTCTTCCGCTGGCTCCTGCGCACCCAGGGCTATGCCTCCACCGTCGTCCCGCAGTCCGGCACCAGCCCCACGTACTCCCAGGAGCTCGACGCGCTGGAGGACGATACCGAGCTCAGCGTGACCGTCTACGACTCGGCCACCCGTACGACGCTGGCGGAGAGCCCGTGGGTGCCCATCACCGTCGTCGGGCAGGGTGCCGAGCCCGTCATCACGGCGACCGAGGGCTTCCACGACCCCTTGCTGCCGGGGGACGTCATCGAGTTCACGGTCAGCGGGCGCGAGCTGGGCGATGGCGAGTCGATCGCGTGGGGCTTCGTGCCCTACGGCGGGTACTTCGGCGCCCTCATCCCCGACTACGAGTGGGAGGCCACCTACGCCGACGACACCCGGACCACGGTGCGCCTGAGGTCCAAGGTCAACGCGCCGGAGACTCGGCCGTACCAGGGCCCCCTGACGGCGAGCGTCGTCAAGGACGGCGTGACGATCGCCCGCTCGGACTTCCAGGCGATCACCACCGGGCACCGCGAGGTGAACGTCACCGGGCACCGCAACCTCTACCGCGAGGGTGGTGCCGTCGCGGTAGACGCGAGCGTCTACCCGGTGCGCGACGGCGACGAGCTCACCTACACGTGGACCTTCACGAAGGGAGACGTGAGCGAGGTCTGGGGCGGCGAGCAGCAGGCCTCGGGCGCGCTGACCGGCCCGGACCTCTCCCTGGCGGAGCACGACGGCGGAGCGCTACGGCTGGACGTGTACAACAACGGGCAGCTCGCCCAGCAGTCGCCCAGCTTCCCGGTCAACGTGACCGACGACCTGACGTCCCAGATCCTCGAGTTCGGGACCCTGTCCGGCCACTACCACCAGGGTGACTCGCTCCGCCTCGCGTTGACGGTCGACCCGGCACCGCTGGACGGTGACGTGCTGGAGTGGCAGTGGAAGTGGCCCGGCGCCGAGGACTGGAAGGTGATGACCGGTGTCGAGGACAACGTCTTCGCGGCGGCCGTCGAGCAGGCGCTCGACGGCGTGGAGATCCGCGCCGTCCTGACGTACGCCGACCCGGAGACGGCGCCTGCGGTCTCCGAGACCCGGACCGTCCACGTGGACGACCACGGCGCCCCTCCCCGACAGCAGGTCGCCGTGCTGGGTGCGGCGACCTACCAGGAGGGCGAGGCCGCCACGCTGTCCGCCGAGGTCACGCCCGGGACGGTGCTCACGGCGTACCGGTGGGAACGCAAGGCAGCATCGGCCGACGAGTTCTCGGTGGTGGCGGGCGAGGCCGGCCGGATCCTCACCTTCGACGCGGCCCGCGACGACCATGGTGCCGAGTACCGCGCGACCGCGATGACGCCGAGCGGCGAGGTCGGCTACGGGCCCTCCCCGGCGATCGCGCTGACGGTGACCGAGGCCGACGAGGAGCCGGGTGGAGAGGAGCCGGGTGGAGAGGAGCCGGGTGGAGAGGAGCCGGGTGGAGAGGAGCCGGGTGGAGAGGAGCCGGGTACGGACGAGCCCGGTACGGACGAGCCGGGCGGTGACAGCCCGGAGCCAACCGCACCGCAGGACCGGTCGACCGGTCCGAAGCACCAGGGGTCACCGACCCCGGGGGGCATGCTCGCCGCCACGGGCTCGGCAGACCTTCCGCTCCTCGTCGGCGGAGCGCTTCTGCTGACCCTCGGCGGAGTACTCCTGCTCGCGGCGCGCCGGCGCGCGCTGCGCCGGGCCGACTGAGCGACAGGCCCGGACCAGTCCCGTCGATGGACCGGCGCCGCACGGCGAGCGCGGTCCAGCCGGCGGGACTGGCCTGCCAGGGGAGTGGTTCACCACCGGTCCGGCCGGGACCGGTCCGGCACATGGATCGTGTCGGGCGTGTGCGGCGCATAGGGTCGGGTCCGCATCGATGCGCGACGAGCGGAGTGGACCGAATGGCCGAGACGAAGTTCGTGGTCGAGCGGGGAGACGTGCTCGGCGAGCGATACCGGCGCCGTATCACCGAGGTATACGTGCGCAGCTTCGCGGAGGACTTCGTTGCGTTCTCGCGCGACACCGGCAAGCTGGCCGACGCGTTCGAGCACATGCTGCTGCTCGACCGCTTCTACGTCGTGCTCGTCGACGGAGAGCCCGCGGGCCTCGCCTCGCTGACCGAGGGCGACCAGGTGCTGTTCGCGCCACGCCGGCGGGAGATCCTGCGTCACCTCGGACCGGTGCGCGGACTGCTCGGCTACGTGGTGGTCCGGACCTGGTTCATGGGCGCCTCCGACACCGCGCGGCCGGGGCTCGCCGAGATCGGGTTCGTCGCCACGGAGCCGGCCTACCAGGGCCGCGGCGTCGCGACCGCGCTGCTGCGTCACCTGCTGGCGCTGCCCGCGTATCGCGAGTACGTGCTCGAGGACATCAAGGACACCAACGTGCCAGCCCTCGGCCTCTACACGAAGCTCGGCTTCACGGTGTACAAGCGTCGGAAGGCGCGCTTCGCCCGTCGCGCCGGCTTCTCGGAGCTCGTGTCGATGAAGCTCGTCCAGGGCAGCGGTGCAGACTCTCGGGCGACGGGCCACGCACCGGGCTGAGCGCGGCACGTCGGTTCGACAGTACGCTCGACGAGCTCAGCGGGTCATCGCTGCCTGCTCATCACGAACCCCGCATGGTGCAGGGTCCCGTCCAGCAGCTCGCCGAACGCCCAGAACCCTGAGTCGTCCAGGTAGGTGATCCGGCCGTCACGGACCCAGTACCGGCCCGTGTAGGCGTTCGCGCGACCGCCCCGGGTCTCGGCGTAGCGTCCGTCGGCTCCCAGGTGCTGCTGCAGCCCGCGACCCGGGTCCTCCCACGTCCCGACCCAGTCGTCCCGCACGGCGGGGTCGGCCAGGTCCGCTCCCACCGGCCGGGTCGCTTCTCCGTCACGTACCTCCAGCCGACCGGACACGTACACCGCGGCAAGGTCGTCCGGGTCGACGACGAGCATGGTGCGGACCTGCGACTCGCTGACCGGGTGGCGTATCAGCGCAAAGGTGGCGGAGTTGCCCGGCACGAGGTCGTACGCCCCATGCTGCGACTCGGGTCGTTGCGCCACAGCGCTGTCCACCATGAGCGGGACGGCGTAGGCGCCCCTGGCGGCGAGCACTGCGACCCCGCGCTCCGGAGGGCCGGGCACGAAGACGTCGCCCGAGACGTGCAGGTCGCGCGAGACCAGGGTCCGGGGTGTCTCCATCACGTGCGCGCCGCTGAGGACGAACGGCCCATCGGTCGGTCGGGTTGTCATGGCCACCACCCTCGCCGGACGGTGCCCACCGGAGAAGGCCGTGCCGCACCTGGGTGTGGCACTCCCTGGCACGCAACAGGCCGACGGCACCACGGCAGGGGTCTCCCGTCGTGGTGCCGCCGGCCCGTGCCGACGTCGTTCAGCGGTGTGTCAGCCGGTGACCTCGAAGGTCAGGGTCTCCGTGAACTCACGCCCGTGCACGTCGGTGGCGGTCACCTCGGCCGTGTGCGAGCCGACGGCGAGGTCGGCGGGCAGCTCGAGGCGCCACAGGTGCATGGAGCGCTCGGCGACGCTGCCGCCGTGCACCAGCTGCTGCTGCACGGCGACCGGGTCGGACCACTGAGCGCCGACCTTCGGTGCCTCACCCTGCATCGGCTGGGTGCGGACGGCCTCGACGGCCTCGCCGCCGTCGAGCGTCGCGGTGACGGTCGAGCCCGTGCTGCCCATCCAGAAGTTGGTGGTGAGCCAGGTGGTGTCCACCAGGTCGGCCTGCGACACCACGAGCGGGTCGGTGAACTCCGGCGCCGATCCGACGTCGGACCGGTTCGCCGCGAACCACTCGCGGTAGCGGGGCGTGTTCGCGCCGAGGGCCATCTGGTGCGAGTCGTCCGCACCGCGGACGGTGAAGCGCTCCTTGACCTTGGTGCCGGTGATGTCGAGGGTCAGGACACCGGGCTGGCCACCGTCACGCTGCAGCGCGGCCGGGTAGCCGGCGGGCAGCACCGTGCCCGAGTACCAGTCGCCGGAGATCGCGCCGGCCGTGATGTGGGTGAACGGCAGCTCGTCGATGCCCATGACGTCCGACCAGCCCTGCAGGCTGTCGCCCGCGCGCAGGTTCTCGATGCTGTGCGTGTGACCGCCCAGCGCGACCGCCTCGCGGCCCTCCAGCAGCTCGTAGATCTCCTTGACCTGAGCGACCTGGTGCCTGCTGCTGCCCTCGTCGGCGTAGTCGAGGAGCGGGATGTGCGCCGCGATGACGATCAGCCGGTCCATCGGCACCTGCGCGAGGTCGTTGCGCAGCCACTCGAGCTGGCGCTCGTCGAGGGAGCCGGTGTACGAGGTCCCCGACTTGTACTCGACCGTGTTGAGCGCGACGACGTGCGCCTTGCCGGCGTCGTAGGAGTAGTACTCCGGGCCGAGCTTGGCCCGGAACGTGTCGAACGTGTGCTCGCTGCTCGTGGCGTCGAAGTCGAGGTCGTGGTTGCCGGGCAGGAAACGCGCCGGGCCGTTGAGCGTGCCGACGAGCTCACGCGTCTGCGGGTACAGCGACAGGTCGTCGCCCACGACGTCGCCGATGAAGAGGGCGCCGCAGCCGGTGTAGTCGGTCCGTGCGGCGAGGTCCGCGAACGCGCCGTTGCGGGCGTACTCGACCTCGTCCTGGTCGTACGTCTGGATGTCGCCGCCGATGAGGCAGTGCTGCGCGGCCGACCCGGTGAGGGTGCTCTTCGCGAGCGGGAAGTTCACCGCGTCGGGGAGCTGGCCGGTCGGCTCGATGCCGCCGTAGCGCAGCTCGGGCGAGCCCTCCGGCAGGTGGTGGTAGAAGAACTGGGCGACGTTGTCGTCGTCGACCGGCACCTGGTACCCGCGCGGCTGGGTCACGGAGACCGTCATGTTGTCGAAGGCGGGGAGCTCGTAGCGGCCCTGGCGGTCCGTCGTCGTCACGTCCCGGCCGTTCGTGACGGTGACGCCCCGCAGGCCCCGCTCGTTGCGGTCCTGCACGGAGTCCTTGTCGCGGTCGTCGAAGACGACACCGTCGACGGTCTGCTGGTCCTCGTCAGGTCCGGGGACCACGTCGACGGCGCCACGGTAGGCCGACTCGGCCCACGAACCGGAGCCCTGGCTGGTAGCAGGGGCGGCCGAGGCCGACGGCAGCAGTGCGCCGGCGAGGACGAGCGCGAGCCCTCCTCCGGTCAGGCCGAGCGTCCGGAGCGAGCGAGTGGTCGATCGGTTGGCAGTCGATGTCACAGAGTTCTCCTGTCGTGATCGCGAGCCGGCCCTCCGGCCGGTCGGCCATCACGGTGCCGCCCGGTCATGAACCTGGGCTGTCGTCCTCCCCACGGCACGGAGAACCTCAGGCGACAGGACCGTCGCCGTCGTCGCCCCAGGGCGGACGCCGCGCCCTGTCGTCCGATCGGTGGACGCCACCGTCGTCCGAACGAGCACGCCAAGCGTCCGATCGGAGGATCTTCCGCGGCGTCGTGCCTGCATAGCGTGGTCGGGTGACCTCACCTCCCCGCTCCGCGACCGCACAACCGCCCACGACGCTGCCTCGTCCCGAACGAGCGCTGGCCCCCGACCTGGCACGCGGGCTGATGCTCGCCCTGATCGCCTTGGCGAACGTGATGGTCTACCTGATCGGCCGCCCGTACGGATTCCGCCAGCACATCGTCGAACAGGGGGCGATCGACCACGCCGTGTCCGCCCTCATGGTCGCGCTGGTCGACGGGCGCGCCTATCCGCTGTTCGCCTTCCTGTTCGGCTACGGCATGGTCCAGCTGTCCAGGCAGCGACTGAGCCAGGGCGCGACGCCCGACGAGGTGCAGCGGCTCCTTCGTCGCCGGAGCCTGGTCCTGATCGCGTTCGGAGCCGTGCACGGCATCCTCCTCTTCCCCGGCGACATCCTCGGCTGGTACGGCGTCGTCGGGCTGGTGATCGTCGCGCTCCTCCGGCTGTCCGACCGGGCGATGCTCTGGACCGCCGGCCTGTGGCTCCTGCCCGCCGCCGTCGTGACCGGCGTGGTCTACGGAACGGCCTCGGGTCCGGAGCGCGGCTTCTTCTGGTCGTTCGAGATCGCCGACCCGCTCGCGGCGGTCGCCTGGCGGTCGGCGGAGTGGCTGTTGGCCCCGTTCGGGCTGCTGCTCGTGATCAGCACCGCGCTGATCGGGGTCGTCGCAGCGCGTCACCGCGTGCTCGAGCAGCCGGTCGAGCACCAGCGGCTGCTCCGCCGGGTCGCCTGGACCGGTCTGGCGCTCGCCGTCGCAGGGGGAGTGCCGAGCGGGCTCGTCGTGGGCGGATACCTTCCGCAACCCGGGGCGTCCGCCGCCGTGCTCCTCGCCGTGCTCCATGCGGCCACAGGGGTGGCCGGAGGCCTGGGGCTCGCGGCGGCGTTCGGACTCGTCGCAGGCCGGCCGTCGGTCCGCTCCTCGCGCATCGTCGAAGCGGTCGCCGCCACCGGCAGGCGCTCGCTGAGCGCCTACCTCAGCCAGTCCGTCGTGTTCGTCCTGCTCCTGACGCTGCCGTTCGGCGGCCTGGGCGCGCACCTCGGATCGGCGTCGGCCGCAGCGCTCGCCCTTGCCGTGTGGGCGGCCACCGTCCTCGGGTCGAGTGCGCTGAGCCGGCGCGGGATCCGCGGTCCGGCCGAGCGGCTCCAGCGGCGGCTCATGGTCGCGAAGCCTGTGGGCCGCCCCCGTCCCGTGGGAAAGTAGGTCGCATGAGGGCAGCCTCGCCGCCGGCCGCGACCGCCTCCGACACGGAGGCCGGCTTCCTGGCGTTCGAACGCCGGTGGGACCGGACGTGGGCCCTGCTGCCGTACCTCCTGATCGGTCTCGCCTTCGTGGCCTCGATGATCCCGCTGGACACGAGTCCCTCGGACCGGTGGGTGATCGTCGCCCTGGTGCTGGCCCTGCTCGGGTGGCACTACTGGTTCGTCACGCGGCACCCGCACTGGCCGGAGCGTCGCCTGGTGCCGATGGCGGTCTACTTCGTGGGGCTGCTGACCCTTGCGCTGGTGCTCAGCGGGCGCGCGGGGCCGTTCGCCCTGGTCGTGGTGGGCTGCTTCCCGATGGCTTTCGTGGCCCTCCCGGGGCGGTGGGCCTATCTGGCCGTCGCGGTGACCGGCCCCTGCGCGATGCTGAGCATCACCTGGCCGGTGGTCGACGGGTCGCTCGTCGCGCAGGCGGTCGGTGCCTCCGTCCTGGCCGGGTTCGTCGGCTGGGCGATCCGCCGGATCGAGGCGGAGGGGGTCCGGCGACGAGAGGCTCATGCCGAGCTGATGGCGCTCACGGTGGCGCTTCGCCGTGCGAACGCCGACAAGGACGCGCTGCGGGCGCAGCTGACCAGGTCGGCCCACGAAGCCGGCGTGGCCGCCGAGCGTGCCCGGCTCGCCCGGGACTTCCACGACACGCTCGCTCAGGGGCTCGCGGGGATCGGCTCCCAGCTGGAGAACGCCGACACGTTGCTCCCCGAGCACCACCCCGCCGGCCCGCGCGTGCGCACGGCACTGCGGCTGGCGCGCACCAGCCTGGCCGAGGCCAGGCGGTCGGTGCAGGCCCTGCGACCCGGGCCGTTGTCGGGTGACGGCCTGATCGCCGCGATCCGGCAGACCGTCGACCTCTGGTCCCAGGAGCATGCCCTGCCGGTCCGGCTGGAGGTGACGGGCGACGTCGAGCCGACCGACGAGGCGGTGCAGACCGCCCTGCTCAGGTTCACGCAGGAGGGGCTCGCCAACATAGGACGCCATGCCCGGGCGGCCCAGGCCACCGTCACCGTGTCCGGCATGGGCGACCTGGTCATGATCGACATCTTCGACGACGGCGTCGGCTTCGAGGTCGCAGCCCTCGGACCAGGCGACGCCGGCGGCGGCTACGGGCTGACGGCCGCCCGCGAACGACTGGCGGCGGTGAACGGGCAGCTCAGCATCGAGTCAGCACCCGGCGCAGGAACAACGGTGACGGCGACGGTGCCCGCCCCCGTCGCGGTCCCTGTCCCTGCTCGGGCAGAAGCACCACGATGATCAGGGTCGTCCTGGTCGACGACCACCCGGTCGTCCGTGACGGCCTCGCCGGGCAGATCGCCAGTCAGGACGACCTGACGGTGGCCGGCGAGGCCGGGGGCGGGCACGAGGCGCTGGCCCTGGTGGAGAGGTTGCGACCCGATCTGGTCGTCACCGACCTGCGGATGCGGACCGGCGACGGCGTCGAGCTGATCGAGGCGCTGCGCCGGAGGGTTCCCGCTGTCGCCGTCCTCGTCCTCACGACGTACGGCACGGAAGCCGATCTCCTGCCCGCACTGGAGGCGGGGGCGACCAGCATCCTGCTCAAGGACGCGAGCAGGCAGGAGCTGTTCCACGCCGTCCGGATGACGAGCCGTGGCGAGACGGTGCTCTCCCCGGCCGTTGCCGAGCTGCTCGTCCGTCGCTACCGAACGGATGGCCAGGCCGACGGCGTGTCGCTGAGCCCCCGGGAGCTCGAGATCCTGGGTCTGGTGGCCGACGGGACGGCCAACCGGGAGATCGGCCGCACGCTGCACATCTCGGAGACGACGGTGAAGACCCACCTCGTCCGCGTCTACGCCAAGCTCGAGGTGAGCGACCGCGCCGCGGCCGTCGCGTCGGCCTACCGGCGGGGCCTGCTGCGCCTCAGGTCCTGAGGCCGGCTGCGCGGGACGAGCCACGGCGGCGACGACGTCGGCTCAGTGGGCGCCCACCGCACGTGCCCGTTCGACGGCTGCGGCCACACCGCCGTTCCACGGCTCGCCGTGGCCCGGCAGCACTGCCGTGCTGCCCGAGTCGTACGGGATCAGGCGGTCGAGCGACACGAGAGCCTGCGAGCTGTCCGCCGTTGCCGCGCCGGCGATGATCTGCGGGCCGCGCCTCCCGGTGTACGGGTCGAGCGTGACGAGCGCGTCCCCGGTGAGCAGGACGTCGCGGTCCGCGAGGTGCAGGGCACAGTGCCCGGAGGTGTGGCCCGGTGTGAAGACCACATGGGGAGCACCGGGGACGGGAAGCGTCTCGCCGGGCTCCGCGTGACGGAGCCCCTGGACACCGCGCACCCGCAGGGCACCGGCGGCGACCATCGCCACGAGGATGCGCAACGACGCCGGGTACCGCAGCGGGTAGGTCGCCCGGACGTTCTCGTGGGCGTAGCGGTACGGGTGAGCGGCGATCGTGGAGTCCTGCTCGTGCAGCCAGATCGGCACGCCCAGGCGCGACTGGAGCGCTGACGCCGAGCCGGTGTGGTCGAAGTGGGCGTGCGTCAGCACGACCGCTGCGATGTCCGAGGGGCGGTGCCCGAGGTCACGCAGAGCCTGGCCCAGCAGGCCCCAGGTGCCGGGCAGGCCGGTGTCGACCACCAGCACGCGGCCGTCGTCGTCCGTGACGAGGTAGAGGTTGACGTACGCGTGCTCGATGCGGTGCACCCGGTCAGCGACCTCGCTCAGCATCTCGCGACCTCCTCCGCGCCGTTCCGGTAGGGCCCCTTCGTGAGACCGTAGCCCCGACGCGTCCCGCTCGACACTCCGCGCGCCCGCGACGCGCCTCGACACCTCGGTCGCCTCGCCGCTGTGCGGCCCGCGCCGGTGATGCTCGTCCGACGCGGCGGAGCAGGCCTGGTCGTTTTCCCTTATGCCAGGGAAGGCGGCAAGATCAGGTCGGCCACGCACATCACCAGCAACGGAGCCGCAATGCTCGGACACGACTCGAACGCGGACGGGTCAAGCCGTTGAGGCGGACCGCTGGCCCGACGGCTCGGCCCGCCGCCGCCGTCGGGCTCCTGCGCCGTCGGCCCGGCCCTGCCGCCGAGGACACGGTGGGCACCGAACGGCCCCTCGTGCCGTTGCCGGCGGCGCTCGCCCTGGCAGTGGCCGGAGGGCTGGCGCTCGATGCCTCGTTCCCCGCGCTCGGCTGGTGGCCGCTCGCTCTTGTCGCCGTCCCGCTCGCGCTGGTCTCGCTCATCGGGCGGACCGTGTGGGGCGGCGTGCTCGTCGGTGCGGCGTTCGGCGCGGCGTTCTACTTCCCCCACCTGTCGTGGGCAGCACGGTTCCTCGGCGACAACCCCCTCGGCTGGGTGCCGTGGGTGGCGCTGGCGACCGCGGAGACCCTCGTCCTCGCGGTGCTCTCGCCGCTCGTCGTGCTCGCCTACCGGTGGCTGCCGCGGTGGCGCGACACCCGCACGGTGCGACTGGTGGTGCTCCCGGTGCTGGTGGCAGGGGCGTGGACGGCCAGGGAGCTCGTCCTGGGCTCCTGGCCCTATGGCGGCTTCCCCTGGGGTCGGCTGGGGATGAGCCAGTCGGAGAGCCCGCTCGCTCCGGTCGCGTCCTGGCTCGGCGTGTCCGGGCTCGGCTTCCTGATGGTCGTCCTGTGTGCGGGAGCGGTCGAGGCCGCCCGGTGGGCCGCTCGCGCGCGGGCGGTGCCGGACGCCGGCGGCACGCCCCGCACGCGGTTCGCCGGTGGCCTGGTGGGGGCGATCCCCGTGGGTTCGCTGGCAGTGGCGATGCTGATCGTTCCCCAGTTCCCGACCGACGACGCCGGCACGATCCGGGTCGGTGCGGTCCAGGGCAACGGCCCGGCCGCCTACGCGGACGAGCGCGAGGCGCACGAGGTGCTGGAGTCACAGCTGGCGGCCTCCGCGCCCCTGACGAGCGAGCCGGTGGACGTGGTGCTGTGGCCGGAGGGCGGCGTCGACAGCGACCCTGCCGCGCAGCCGGGTACGGCGCGGGCCCTGAGCGCGGCGGCGGCCTCCTACGGAGCACCGGTCCTCGTCAACGCCGCGTCCGGTGTCGGAGACCTCTTCTACAACACCTCGTTCCTGTGGACGGAGGACGGCGCTGAGGCGACGCATGCGAAGCGGCACCCCGTCCCCTTCGGGGAGTACGTGCCCGACCGGGAGGTGTACGGCGCGATCGTGCCCGGCCTCGTCGGCCTCCTCCAGCGCGAGTACACCCCCGGCACGGACTCTCCGGCGCTCGACCTCGGCCAGACGAGCGTCGGGCTGGCGATCTGCTTCGACGTCGCCTTCGACGACGTCATCCAGGAGGGCGTGCACGACGGCGCGCAGGTGTTCATGTTCCAGACCAACAACGCCGACTTCCGCGGCACCGACGAGAACCTGCAGCAGGTCGCCATCGCCCGCATGCGTGCGATCGAGACCGGGCGCAGCGTCGTCAACGTCTCGACGACGGGCACCAGCCAGATCTTCGCGCCCGACGGGAGCACGGTCCAGGCGCTCGCGAGCGACGAGGCGGGGCTGATGGTCGAGGAGGTCGAGCTACGCGACGGGCTGACGGCCGGGACCGTGCTCGGTCCTTGGGTCCAGGGGATCCTCATGTGGGGAACCGTCCTGAGCCTGGCCGTCCTGGCGGTCCGTGTCGTCCGTGCCCGACGCTCGCCGAACTGATCGCGCGGCGTGACGAAGCGCGCTGACCGCAACCTTTCTGCCAGTTCTTGAGTGTCGAAATCCTGCTGGCTAGCGTCTCGTTCGACGCGCGGCAACGACGCCGCGGGCACGGGAAGGGTGGATACCTGATGGCTGACTGGTCACGAGAAGCAGGCACACGGAGGCCGACCACTGATCGGCGTGCAACCGGTTCGGCGGCGAGCCTCACCACCCGGATACGTACCGTCGCCGGTGTTCTTGCGACGCTCGCCCTGGCTCTCGGTGTCCCCGCGCCGGCGGCGGGCGAGGCGTCCGCTGTCGAGGTCGAGCCGCTGCCCCCACTGGGCGTGCTCGGTGCCAACTTCAACGAGAACCTGGACCGGCTGAACGAGCGGGAGCTGCGCGCGGCACGTGCGAGCTGGGTCCGGGGCTTCTACACCCTGCCGGAGGCCGATACCGTCCCGCCCGCGCAGAGCGACACCCTGCTCGCGGTCCGCGCCGCCCACGACGCGGGCTTCCGGACGGTGCTCAGCCTGAAGTTCCCCCTGGCCGACAGCTCGTTCCCCCGTCCTGGCAGCACGGAGATGGCTGCCGAGCTGGCCCGGCTGGACCGCGTGCTGCCGCTGGTGTTCGACACGGTCGACGTCGTCACCATCGGCAACGAGCCGTTCATCGAGAGCATCCCGGCAGAGCGGGACGAGCGGCTCAACGAGTTCTACGAGACCGTCGCGCGGCACGTCATCGACCGCCGCTCGGAGCTGTGCGGCGCCGGCTGCGCCACCCATCTCTACATGGGGGCGCTGAACCGCCTCGACCTGCCGAGGAACCGCACGCCCGCCGTGGAGCGGTTCCTCGCCTTCGTCCGCGAGACGCCGGAGATCGAGGGGGTCGACCTCCATCCGCACGTCGCCGACCAGGCGCGGATCCAGGACTTCCTGGACTACACGCTGCCTCGCCTCCGCCCGGAGCAGACCTTCCTGGTGACCGAGTTCTCCCTGGTCTGGTACTGGCAGCAGCACATGACCGACCGGGTCCCGGCTGCGTTCGCCCAGCGCTACGGCTACGCGCCGGATACCCAGGTGTGGCAGGTGATCGACGAGGCGATCGAGCGGCCCTTCCCCTCGCACAAGTGGAACGACCTCCTCTCACAGAGCCCATGGTTCGAGGCCAAGAAGCACCTGCTGCGCGACGAGATGGAGCGGTTCCGGAGCACGGGGCGGCTCGCCGTGGCGACCTACGGGTTCAACCAGATCCCGTCGATGACGACGCGCTGGAGCGCCACGAAGCCGCCGTGGCTCCTGAACAGCGTGTTCGCCGACCTGACCGTGCAGCCGAGCGGCCAGGGCAGGTCGACGCCCGGCTACGCCTGGATCGACGACTTCAGGAGGCTGCAGTAAGACCGGCGGGGGCTCCCATCGCGCGGTCAAGGATCGTCGAGAGCGGCTGCGGCTGAGCGCTGGCCGTCCACGCGGTCAGCGCCGCCTCGACGCACCCGAGGGCCGCGGCGATCACTGCGTGCGCACGCGGGTCGGAGCCGTCGGCCGGATCGGCGCCGATGCGACGTGCGACCTCGGGCCGGAGCAGCTCCAGCCACAGGCCGTTCTTCTCCCGGTGCCGAGCGGCCAGCGCGGGCGTGCTCACGATCAGACGGGTGAGCCGCCGGGTGCGTTCGTCGTGTCCCTCGTACTCCTCGATCAGTGCGTCGAGGGCCCGTCGCATGGCCACCCATGGCTCCTCGCTCGGTGGCCGGGCGACGAGGGCGTCCCTGAGGTGGTCACCAGCGTCGACGGTCTCGCCGAAGAGCGCGTCCTCCTTCGAGGGGAAGTAGCGAAAGAACGTGCTGCGCGAGATCTCGGCGGTCGCACAGATGTCGTCGATGGTCGTCTCGTCGTAGCCACGCTCGAGGACGAGGTCCTGGACTGCCGCAGCCACCTCGGCGCGCATGGCCTGGCGCGCTCGTGCTCGTACGCCGCGCACGGCCTGGTTCGGGCTCATGGGTCGATGGTACTACCTGCCACAAGTGGTACTGTGTCTCATGTTAGGAAGTCAGTGCCTCGAAAATCGGAGAGTCATGAGTGACAACAAGGTGATCGTCATCACCGGCGCGAGCGACGGCATCGGGGCGGCGGCCGCGCGGCAGCTGCACGCGGCCGGCCACACCGTCGTCGTCGTGGGTCGGTCGGTCGAGAAGACCCGCGCCGTCGCCGGCGAGCTCGACGTCGACAGCTACGTCGCGGACTTCACCCGCCTCGACGACGTCGAACGCCTGGCCGGCGAGCTCCGCACCGCCTACCCGCGGATCGACGTGCTCGCCAACAACGCCGGCGGGGTGTTCGGTACGCGGGCCAAGACGGTCGACGGGTTCGAGAAGACGTTCCAGGTCAACCACCTCGCACCCTTCCTGCTCACGCGGCGGCTCCTGGACACGCTCGTCGCGTCGCGGGCCTCGGTGCTGCAGACCTCCAGCACCGTGCGGTTCGCCAAGGAGATCCACCTGGACGACCTCGACCACGACCGCGACTACGACCCGGTGCACGCCTACGGTGCGGCGAAGCTGGAGAACATCCTCTTCACCACGGAGCTGCACCGGCGCCACCAGGCCAACGGCCTCTCGGCGGCGTCCTTCTACCCCGGCAACGTCGCGACGAACTTCGCGTCCGACACGACCAGCCCGATCATGCGCGTCGTGCGGCGTCTCGGCCACCTCCCGGGCCTCGGGCGGTTGCTGCTGACCACGCCGGACCAGGGCGCCGACCAGATCGTCTGGCTCGCCGAGGGGACCCCGGGGACGGACTGGCAGTCGGGCTCCTACTACTACAAGCGCGAGGCCAGCACACCGCGCAACCCGCAGGCTCTGGACGCCGATCTCGCTCGTCGGCTGTGGGAGCGTTCCGAAGAGCTGCTCGCCGGCCGGCTGTCCGAGCTGGCGTAGAGGGCAGCCGGCCGGGTGCGAGCCGGGCCGCCGTCCGGGCGGAAGCAGTGCTACCGGGTGGCCAGAGCTGCTTCGATCTCGGTGCGGGTACCCGTGAGCCCATGCCTGGCCAGGACTCGTGGGACCTCGCTCAGCCACGAGTCGTTCAGCTCCCAGATCGGCAGGACCGCGTGCAGGACGTGCCGTTGTACAGGTGTGAGGTGGTCCAGCCTGGCGGTGGCTCCCGGGCCTGTGACAGGAAACGCGGCGGACAGGACGGTGTCGAGCAGCTGGTCGCAGTTGAAGCTGGAGCTGGTCAGCGGAAGCCGGTCGGCGAGGTCCCTGATGTCGTCGGTGGTGAGCCAGCGCCTGATCGAGGCCAGGCTCTTGGCCGCACAGGACCCGATCCAGCCGTCATGGATCCGGAGGTCGGGCACATCCTCGAGGACGGTCGACTCGACAAGTGTGCCGATCGTCGGTCGGCTTGGTGGTTCGGAGCCGGTTGCTGAGGCTCGCGCGAGCGCCGTTGCCGCACCCCAGCGAACCAGTGGCCGCTCGTCGTCGAGAAACCGTGCTACGCGGTCGAGCGTCTCGGACGGGACCGCGATCAACCCGTGTGCGACGAGGGCAGACGTCAGTGCGTGCTCGTCGGCTTCGACGTCGAGACGGTCGACGAGGAGGGGCACGGTCTCCGCGGCGGACTCGGGGAACATGCCGACGAGGTACGCGACGCGTGCACGCTCGACGCTCCGGGGCGAAGCGAGGAACCGGACCAGGCGGGGGAGCCCGTCACGTACCGCGTCGTACGCAGCGACCGTGTCCGGGCTCGGGGTCAGGCCGCTGAACGGATTTCGGATCCAGAGCTCACGTTCGGGCCAAGGCCTCATCTCATGGTCTGCACGCTCTGCGGCGCGAGCAGCCAACGAATCGCGCTCTGCTTCGAGACACGCGGCTCCGTACCGCCACTCGGAGACCGGCACGCCGGCCGGCAGCCGCTCGTCGTCCAGCCCGACCGCGAGAGTGCAGAGGAACCCGAGCAAGTTCTCGCGGTCGAGTGCGTCCGGGGTCAGGGCAAGCTCCACCACGAACCGCGCGACGGGAGCAGACGCCGAATACCTGCTGCCCTGGTGCGTCACGGAGCTGTTGAGGCCTGTCAGCGCGTCGCGTCGCACCCGCGCGTCCTGGCTGCGCAGAGCACGCAGGTTGGGCGGTACGTCCTTGGCGGAACCGTACGCGTGGACGAGCCACTCCCACGCGACCTCGTCCAGACCTGCCAGCGGATCGGCCTGTGCGGACATGTGCCACAACTTATCGGTCGCGGCTCGGCACGACGAGGTCGTTCGCGGTCCGGAGCACCGGACGCTCTACGAGGTCGGAGTCCTGACCGGGCGGCAGCCCTCGCACGGTGAAGGTATGGGCCTGGCCAGGGAGGAGCGTGACGAGCGCGTCGTCCACCTCGGCCGAGGGGCTCAGCCGGTCGGGCAGGAGGACGAGGTCGCGCAGCAGGGTCGTCGCGGTGACCGTGACCAGCACGGTGTCGTCCGAGACGCGCTCCACCGTCGTCGTGAACCGGGCGGGGGAGTAGGCCAGGTCCCGGTCCTCCCTGAAGAACCGCTCGGTACGCACTCCGGTCGACGTCTCCGCGACGAGGAGCTCCGCACCGGGCTCGTCGGGGCGGGCGAGGGCGTCCGGGAGCTCCACCCGGGCCGACCCGAAGCGGTCGGTCACGATACGGGTGGTCAGCTCCGCGAGTACCGTCCCGTCGAAGCGGAGCCGGCGGACCGTGACGTACTCGCGCCACGCCTCCCCGCCGTCGTTCACGCCCACCAGCGCCAGACCACGGGGGCCGTCGGTGCCTGCGGCCGCCGCGCCCCCGGGTCCGTCGGTCGGCTGGATCGTGAGGAGCCGGGTCGCCTGCGACGAGCGCAGCGCGTACCAGAGCGGCTTCTTGCGGCCGTCGCCGTCGATGGCCGCCCAGGAGGTGACGGGCCAGCAGTCGTTCAGCTGCCAGACGATCGTCCCGAAGTTCCGGGGGCGCAGGGAGCGGAAGTGCTCGATGCCGAACGCGATGGCCCTGGCCTGGTTGAGCTGCATCGCGAAGTGCCAGTCCGTCATCGACTCCGGAACGGCGAAGTGCGGTACGAGCCCGCGTTCGAGCTTGCCGTTACCGTCCTCGGCCTTCTGGTGGTGCAGCATCCCCGGCGACGTCGGCGTGAGCGGCGCGTCGCGCACCGAGCGCGTGATCGTCGACCAGGCGGGCGGGGCCTGCCAGCCGAACTCGGAGACGAAACGCGGCCGGTGGTGGGCGTAGACCGTGTAGTCGACCTGGTTCCACACGTCCCAGACATGCGTCAGCCCGTGGTCGTCGTCGTTGGGGTGCAGCTCCATCGAGCCCGAGTACGGGCTCCCGGCCCAGTACGGCCTCGACGGGTCGACGTCCGCCACCACCTCCGGAAGAAGCTTCAGGTAGTACCCGAGCCCCCACTCCCGGCCGTCCAGCGCTTCCTGCCAGTGCCAGTCGAACCAGCCCCAGATGTTCTCGTTGTTGCCGTTCCAGAGCACGAGGCTCGGGTGGGGCATGAGCCGCTCGACGTTGTCGCGGGCCTCCGCCTCGATCTCGGCGGCGAGCCGCTCGTCCTCCGGGTACGCGGCGCAGGCGAACAGGAAGTCCTGCCAGACCAGCACGCCGAGCTCGTCGCACACGCGATAGAACGCCTCGCTCTCGTACACACCCCCGCCCCACACCCGCAGCAGGTTGGTGTTGGCGTCCACGGCCTGGCCGATCCGGACCCGCAGGCGCTCCTCCGTCACCCGGGGGAGGAAGCAGTCGTCCGGGATCCAGTTCGCCCCTCGGATCGGGACGGTCGCCCCGTTCACGACGACGACGAACGGGGTGCCGTCCGCGTCCGGCGTGGTGTCCAGCCGGAGCGAGCGGAAGCCCACGCGCCCGGTCCACTCGTCGACGGGGGTACCGCCGTCGGGGCCGCCGTCGTGGCCACTCTCGTCGAGCCGCACCACGACGTCGTAGAGGCGCTGCGCCCCGAGCCCGTGGGGCCACCAGAGCTCGGGGTCCTGCACCTCGAGCCGCACCGTCGCCGTCCGCGCACCCGGTTCCAGGTCCACCGCGACATGGGTCCCGGCGAGCTCGGCACGGAGGCGCAGCGGCACCGGGGCGGGGCGGTCGAGCTCCACGGCGAGGCTCGCGATCCCGACCGGGCCCTCGACGAGCACCGTCGGGGACACGCGACGGATGGCCGGGGCGGTGCCGCGCACGAGCCGGGCGTCGCGCCAGATCCCGGCCGTCACGAGCGTCGGTCCCCAGTCCCAGCCGAAGTTGCTGGCGGCCTTGCGCAGGTAGTTGAACGGGGCAGGGTACGCGTTCGGCAGGGCGCCGACCCGGTCGCGCTCGGCCTCGCCGAACCGCCACGCCGAGTCGAACCGGACGGCGAGCACCGCGTCCTCGCGGCGCAGGCCGACCGGCACGGAGACCTCCACGCGCCGGTGCATGTTCTCCGAACGGGCGATCACCTCGCCGTCCACGGTGACCGTCGCGACGGTGTCCAGCCCGTCGAAGGCGATGACGAGCTCTTCCTCCGGCGCCGCCGACAGATCGATCGAGCGCTCGTAGCACCAGTCGGTCCGGCCGATCCAGTCCAGGGTGATCTCGTTGCGATCGACGTACGGGTCCGGGACGAGGCCTGCCGCGAGCAGGTCCGTGTGCACGGTACCCGGAACCGTCGCGGGCACCGGCAGCGCTGCGAGCACGTGCTCGGGGACGCCCGAGGCGACGGCGTCGGAGGCAATGCGGAGCGTCCAGCCGGTGGACAGGCTTGTACGGGTGATCATCGGTGACCTTTCGGCGGCGGCGGCCGCCCCAGGCTACTCGCGCCGGACGGTGCGGCTGGTACCCAGGTCACCGCGTCACCGACCCGAGGACGGACCGTGTTCGACATGAGAAATCCTCGCCGACAGCGAGGCCGTTCAGGGCCTTCCGGCCGGACGGTCCGCATGGTCGGATGGCGCCCATGACACAGCGAACGATCCGGGCCGGTGCGGAACGGCTGGAAGACCTGTCGGGACTGACGTCGCTGACGGAGATCACCAGCGCACCCGACCCGCAGGAGCACTACGCCGCGCTCCGCGCGAGGTGGGGAGAGGTGGCGCCGGTCGAGATCGAGCGCAAGGACGACACCGTGATCCCGGCGTGGCTGGTCATGGGGCACGCGGAGAACTGTCACGTGATGCGCTCCGAGCTGGAGTTCAGCAGGAACGCCGCGAACTGGCGATGGAACTACGACGACCTGCTGCCTGCCGGCACGGCGATCGGCACCTTCGCGCCGGCCGAACCCCGTCCGACGGCCTTCTACCATGACGACACCGAGCGCAAGCGGCTCCGGGAGCCGCTGGACGATGCCCTCGAAGCGCTCGACGAGCGTGCGGTGCGCGACCAGACCACGTACATGTGCGAGCGGGTCATCGAGCGGATGGGCGACTCCGGGTCCGGGGACCTGGTCCGGTCGTACTGCCAGCCCGTCGGGTTCCTCGCGATGACCACCACCCTCGGGTTCGACCTGGAGACCGGTGCACGGCTCATGGCCGACTCCGCGGCCGTCGTGGGCGGCGACGGCGACCAGGTCGCCAAGGCCCAGGCGCGCACGGCCGCCACCGTCCTCGAACACATCCGCCTGCGGCGGCGGGACGGCGGGCGGGACCTGACCTCCCACCTGGCGGACCACAAGAACTTCGCGCACGACGGAGAGATCGCCACCAGCGCGATCGTGCCGGTGTCCGCCGCGGCGATCTTCCTGACCGCGTGGATCACCCAGACGCTGCACCAGGTCCTGTCCGACCGCAGGCTCGCCGCGCGGGTCACGGGCGGGCGCCTCACGCTGGACGGCACGCTGGACGAGGTGCTGTGGCGTCGGTCGCCCATCGGCCATTCACCGGCGCCGCGCTTCGCGCGCAACGACGTCGAGCTCGGCGGACGCCTGATCCGGAAGGGCGACGCTCTGGTGATGGGGATCGCGGCGGCGAACGGCGACCCCGCCGTGCACACCGACGACCTGTGGGACGAGGTCGACAACCGCTCGCACCTGTCCTGGGGTACCGGACCGCACGCCTGCCCTGCGCCGCGGCTGGCCCGGCTGATCGCCCGGACCGCCGTCGACCAGCTGCTGCGGCACATGGACGTCACCCTGCGGGCGCCCGACGACGGGCTGCCCTGGGCGTCCTCACCGTGGGTGAGGCACCCCGAGCAGCTTCCGGTGACCTGGCACCGCGCCACGGGCAGCGGCGTCGTCGGGTGAGGCCGGCCGGCCCGGGCGCAGGCAGGCCACGCCCGGGCGCAGGCCGGCGCTACGCGCCCAGGACCGCCGGCAGGACGGCCGGGCCGTTGGCGACGAACCCGGGCACCTGCCCGTGGTCGCCGTCCGGCTCGACGAGCCGGAGGTCGGGGAAACGCTCGAAGAGGGCCGCCAGGGCGATCTCGGCCTCCATCCGGGCCAGCGGTTCACCGACACAGTGGTGCGCGCCCGCACCGAACGCGAGGTGGGTGCGGTCACCGCGCGCCGGGTCGAACGTCGCGGGCTCGTGGTGCAGGCTCCCGTCGCGCCCAGGGGCGCCGAACACGGCGATGAGCGGGTCGCCCTTGCTGATCGGCACCCCGCCCAGCTCGAGGTCCTCGACCGCGAACCGGAGCGGGATGTAGATCACCGGTGGGGCGACGCGCAACGTCTCGTCGACGACTGCCGACCACGTCACCTCTCCCGCGCGGACCGCTGCCAGCGCGTGGGGGTGCGTCAGCAGGAGCCGGATGGCCGAGGCCAGCAGGTTGACGGTCGTCTCGTGGCCGGCCACCAGCATCAGGTTGGCCGTCGAGACCGCCTCCTCGACGGTCAGCTCGGCCGCGACGGTGCTGATCAGGTCCTCTGCAGGTTGCTCGTGCTTGGCCTGGACGAGGGCGGCGAGCAGCTCGACCAGCCCGGTGCGGGCGGCCATCGCCACCTCGGGGGGCACACCGGTGTTGATCAGGACGTCGGCGAACCCCCGCATGTCGTCGCGCTGGCCCTCCGGGACACCGAGCAGGTCACAGATGACCTCGACCGGGATCGAGGAGGCGAAGACCTCGCGCAGGTCCACCACCGCGCCGCCGTCGCCGGCGACGGCGAGCCGGTCGAGCGCCGCGGTGGTGGCCGCCGTGACCCGCGGCTCCATCGCCCGGGTGCGGCGTGCCGTGAAACCCCGCGCGACGACCTTGCGCATCGAGCGGTGCTCGCTCCCGTACGCGTTGAACATCGACTTGCCGGTGACCCACGTGTACAGCGGCCACTTCGGGGTGATCTCGCCGTCGAGCAGCGCCGTCCAGTGCTGGCGCGAGTCCTTGGAGATCCGCGGGTCGACCAGCATCGGCCGCAGCAGGGCCAGGTCGGTCACCGCCCATGCCTCGACGCCGCCCGGCAGCGCGACCCGCGTGACCGGCCCCCGCTCGCGCAGTCGTCCCACTTCTTCCAGCGGTGCCCTGCCCGCAGCATCCAGGACCAGCGTCTCCACGAGCACTCCTCAGAAAGAACGGCCACATCAGGAGCCACAGTCTTTTCCGGAATGCTCGTTTTGTCCATGTGCCCGAGCGATGGGCTCAGCGCTTCGTGGTCGCCATCCACTCCCAGATGCTCGCACCGTCGTGGTGCGGGTCGTTGCGCGCCACGTAGATCCACGACCAGTGCCCGGGGAAGGTGTTGCCGTCCCAGGTGACGTCGTCGTACAGGCTCATGATCGAGCCGTCGATCCGCTCGTGCGCGTACACCGTGTTGTCCTCGGGGTCCAGGGTGGTGTCGTCGGCCGACGCCACGAGCCACGTCGGCGTCGTCATCGCCGCGAGCTCGTCGTCGGAGACGAAGTAGCCGCCCGATCCGTCACGGGCGCCGATCCCGCAGCAGATCGGCACGGAGCTCGCGAACGTCTCCGGATACTCGGCGACCAGCTTCAGCGACATGTACCCGCCGTTGGAGCAGCCGACGACGTGGATCCGGCTCCGGTCGATCCGGTGCGCCGCGACGACCTCCTCGATCGCCTCGAGGACGAGCGGCGCGAAGCCGTCGCCGTCCTGCATCCACGCCGACGTCGCCTGCGGGGCGAGCACGTAGGCGCCACCGAAGACGTCCTGCGCCTCCGGCGTGGCGAAGCCGAGCGCACCCCGGTTGGCCCGCAGCTGCGCCTCGTTGTCGTAGTAGTCGTACCCGCCGGTCAGCAGACCGCCCTCACCGCCACCGTGCAGCCAGACGACGAGCGCCGCGCCGTCGCGCCCGCCCCCGCCCACAGGGGAGAAGAGACGGTAGTTCAGACCCGACGCCGTCGCGTGGTGGGCGAACGCGTCGACCTCCGGATCGGACAGCCGGCCCTGGCGGAACGAGTCGAGCACGACCGCGCCGCCCCCACCCCTGCCGCGCAACGGCTCGACCTGCGTGATCGCGTAGTCGAGGTCCAGGACCACGTTGCGGCCGTGCGCGCCCATGTACTGCAGGGTGCCGCCGCCGTCGACCCCCCACCCGTGCTCCAGCTCCAGGGCGACCGCTCCGCGGCGGGTCCAGCTCGCCGCCGTGACCACGCGATCCTGCTCGTAGGCGATCTCCCCGCTGAGCGGGTTGGTGGCGGTGACATGCACTGCGAACGTCGACACGGCGAGCGACGACCGGTCCGCGCGGTGCAGGGCAGGGGAGGAGATGGCGAGCGAGGTCACCTGCTCGCCGCCGTCGAGCACCTCGGCGAGCGGCGTCACCACCGCCTCGCGGTGCTCGCGGCCATCGGCGCTCGCGGCAGGGACGCCCAGCAGGGCCGCGGCGCCTGCGGTGGCGCCGGAGACGAGAAGGGTGCGGCGGGTGATCGGGGTGCGCATGGCGGAACTCCTTTGTCCGGGGCCACGGTGCCGGTGTGAGCGGCGACGCGCAGCACCGGCCATCGGAGGCTAGTGATCGGTGTGGAGGTGCGTCAATGGACGCCCCGGCCGGACGCAGCGCCGTTCCGGCGTCAGACCGAAACGGATTGAGCATCGGTGCCCTCGGTGGAACAGTGGCACCGAGGAGGAATCACATGTCCAGTTCGTTCGCCGTCGAGGCGCGAGGCCTCGTCAAGCACTTCACCAGCCGCAGGTCCGTCACCAAGGCGGTCGACGGCATCGACCTCTCGATCTCCGAGGGCAGCGTGTTCGGCCTGCTCGGCCCGAACGGAGCCGGCAAGACCACGGTGGTCCGGATGCTCGCGACCCTGCTGCGGCCCGACGCGGGCACCGCCAGCGTGCTCGGGCACGACGTCGTGCGTGAGGCGGACGCCGTGCGCTCCGCCGTCGGCCTCACCGGGCAGTACGCCTCCGTGGACGAGGACCTGACCGGCACCGAGAACCTGCTCATGCTCGCGCGGCTGTACGGGTTCGCACCCGCTGCCGCACGGCGGCGTGTCCACGGTCTGCTGGAGGCGTTCGACCTGGCCGACGCCGGGTCCCGGCAGGTCAAGACCTACTCCGGCGGCATGCACCGCCGCATCGACCTCGCCGCCTCCCTGGTGCTCGCCCCGCGGGTCCTGTTCCTGGACGAGCCCACCACCGGCCTGGACCCGCGCAGCCGCAACCAGGTGTGGGACATCGTCCGCGTGCTCGTGGACGACGGCGCCACGGTGCTGCTCACCACCCAGTACCTCGACGAGGCGGACCAGCTGGCCGACCGCATCGCCGTCGTCGACCACGGGCGCACCATCGCAGAGGGCACCGCGAGCGAGCTCAAGCGGTCGGTGGGGGAGGGCGCCGTGCATCTCCGCGTCGCCGAGGTCAGCGACCGCGCCAGGGCCGCCGAGATCACCGAGCGTGTGCTCGGCGCCGAGGTCACCTTCGACTCCGACCCGCACGCCATCGCCGCCCGCGTGCCGGACGCAGGGGCCGACGCCGTGCCCGGTCTGCTGCCCGCCCTTGCCGAGGCCGGGATCAGCGTGCCCGAGTTCAGCCTGGGCCAGCCGAGCCTCGACGAGGTGTTCCTCGCCCTGACCGGTCAGCCGCTGCCCGACGACGAGGAGCCGAGCGGGGACAGGGCTTCCGCGGAGCCGGGCACTCGTGAGACGACGGAGGCACCCCGATGACCACGACACTGCGTGACGCCGTCGCCCTCGCCGAGCGACCCTCCCGGCCGTCGCCCGTGTCGACCACGCTGACCTTCGGCTGGCGCGCGCTGCTGAAGATCAAGCACGTGCCGGAGCAGCTCTTCGACGTGCTCGTCTCGCCGGTCATCTTCACGCTGATGTTCACCTACCTGTTCGGGGGCGCCCTCGCCGGGTCCACGGAGGCGTACATCCAGTTCCTGCTGCCCGGCATCCTGGTCCAGACCATCCTGTTCGTGACGATCTACACCGGCTACACGCTCAACACCGACATCTCGAAGGGCGTGTTCGACAGGTTTCGCTCGCTGCCGATCTGGCGACCTTCGCCCGTGGTGGGTGCGCTGTTGGGTGACACGGTGCGCTACACGATCGCGTCGGTCATCACCATCGCGCTGGGGCTGCTCCTGGGCTTCCGGCCCGCCGGCGGGTTCCTCGGCGTCCTGCTCGGGGTGCTGCTCCTTCTGGTGTTCGCGTTCGCGCTGAGCTGGACCTTCATCATCCTCGGGCTGCTGGTGCGCTCGCCCAACGCGGTGATGGGCGTGTCGATGATGGTGCTCATGCCGCTCACGTTCGCCTCGAACGTCTTCGTGGACCCGGCGACCATGCCGTCGGGGCTGCGGGCGTTCGTCGAGGTCAACCCGGTGAGCCACCTGGTAACGGCGGAGCGCGGCCTGATGGCGGGCAACCCCGACATGACCGAGATCGTCTGGGTGCTGATCGCGTCCGTGGTCCTGACGGCGGTGCTGGGCCCGGTCGCGATGTGGATCTACCGGAACAAGACGTAGGGCGGTAGTGCCAGCGTTACCGTCGAGACGGTGGCCTGGGCCATCGACCTCAGCGCCCCCGTGGCATGGGATGAGGGCATGTCGTTCCCCTCGTCGCCAGCTCTTCCATCGTCCGCGTCCGGAGCCTCGGCGAGCGCCGGGTCGTCGATCGCGGTGCGGACGGTGGAGATCACCCGCACCTTCGGACAGAGGCCAGCGGTGGTCACCGCGCTGAATCGGGTCTCCGTCGCGTTCGAGGCAGGCCGGTTCACGTCGATCATGGGGCCGTCGGGCTCGGGGAAGTCGACGTTGCTCCACTGTCTTGCCGGTCTGGAGCGTCCGAGCTCGGGTTCGGTCCTCGTCGCAGGGACTGACCTTGCGAGCCTGTCCGACGGGCAGCTGACGACCTTGCGACGCGACCGGCTCGGTTTCGTCTTTCAAGCGTTCAACCTGGTCCCGACCCTGACCGCCGGAGAGAACATCACGTTGAGCGAACGCATCGGTGGTCCTCGGATCCCTCGGGAATGGATGTCTCACCTGACGGAGGTCCTCGGGCTCGGCGACCGCCTCGAGCACAGGCCAAGTGAGCTCTCCGGTGGACAACAGCAGCGTGTGGCGATCGCTCGGGCTCTGGCACACCGACCGGCGGTCGTCCTGGCCGACGAACCCACGGGCAACCTGGACTCGCACTCCAGCGGTGAGGTGCTGGACTTCCTGCGCCTGGCGGTCGAGCGCTTCGGCCAGACCATCGTGATGGTGACGCACGATCCCGCGGCTGCCGCGCGCACGGACCGGGCCGTGTTCCTCCGGGACGGGCGCGTGGACGGTGAGCTGCGGGACCCGTCGGTCGACGACGTCCTGGCGCGTCTGGCCTCCACGGGGTCGGGGGCATGATCGTCCTGGCCTGGCGCAGTCTGGCGGCGCGAAAGGCAGCCATCCTCGCGGCCCTGCTCTCGGTCGTCGTGGGCTCGTCGCTCGTGACAGCGGCCCTGTCGATCGCGAGCGCACAGGAGCAGCACGGTGCGGCGAGCGTGACGAGCTGGCGGTTCGGCGGTGTCGATGCCGTGGTGAAGCCGCCCGCCGGCGTTCAGCTGAGCAGCGGCCTCACCCTTGACCTGCCGTCCATGCCTCGGCTGAGCCCGCAGCAGATCGACGAGATTCGTGGTGCGCCGGGAGTCGCGGCGGTCACGCTGGAGTCTCCGTTCCCGGCGTACCTGGCCACGTCGGGCGGCACGGTGATCGGCAACGCCTTCACGCGCTCGTGGGGGCACCCGTGGTCGACGGCAGTCGCTGACAGCGCGTCGCTCGCCGAGGGGCGGCCGCCGAGCCGGCCGCGCGAGGTGGCAGTTGATGAGTCCGTGGCTGTCGCGGACGGGATCAGCGTCAACGACAGGGTTCCGGTCGTGTTCGCCGCCCGCACCGATGAGTTCACGGTGACCGGCATCGTGGAACGTCCTGGAGAACAGTTCGAGCACGCCTTGTTCTTCACGGACGAGACAGCTGCACGACTCGGTGGCGCGCCTGTCGCGGCACTCGTCTCCGTGCCCGACGCCGAGGGGCTGCGGGACGCCGTCCCCGGACTTCAGGTCCTGACCGGCGAGGACCGGTCGGGAAGCCTGCAGCTCGATCTGCGTCAGGCCGAGCTTGCCGGCGGGTCCGGCCAGTTCCTGATGGTGACGGCCTTCCTTGCTCTGGCGATCACGGTGTTCGTCATCTCCAGCACGCTCACCGTCTCGATCGGGCAGCGGCGCCGCGAGCTGGCGATGCTCCTGGTCGTCGGCACGAAGCCACGGCTGATCCGTCGCATGATCATCTGGGAGGCAGTTCTCGTCGGAGCCCTCGGTGGTGCCGTCGGCGCCGCTGTCGGCATCGGTCTGGCGGAGCTCGCACGCCGGTTCTTCGTTGCGCAAGGGGTGATGGCCCGAGGCACCGTCGTGTCGGTCGAGCCGCTCCCCGTGGTGGCCGGCGTCGCTGCCGCAGTGGTGGCTGCCCTGACAGCAGCGTGGTTTCCGGCCCGCCGCGCGACGCGCATCGCGCCGCTCGAGGCGCTCCGAGAGGCCGACGTGCCGACGATCGCCGCGGGGAGAACCAGAGCGATCGTCGGCTGGGTGCTGCTTGGCACGACCGCAGCCTGCCTCACGGGCGCGTTTGTCCTGGGCGGACCCGTGACGACCCTTGGTGGCACGATCGCACTGATGCTCGTCCTCTCGGCGTTCGCCTTCCTGATCGGCGCCGGCGTCCTCCTGGGACCAACCCTGCTACGGGGAGTGCTGGCGCCCCTGGGCGTGCTGTTGCGCCGATGGTTCGGGGGCTTCGTCGCGGAGCGGTCGATCCGCTCCGACCTGCGCCGGGCCGCCGGGGTCTCCGTTCCCCTGACCTTGCTCGTCGCCGTCAGCGCCGTGCTTCTCTTTCAGGACAGCGCGAACTACCAGGCTCGGTCTCACGTGTACGCCGACCAGGTGACCGCCGACGTCGTGGTGACCGGTGGGGTACAGCTCGGCGTGCCGCTCAGCACCGTCGATGCGCTCGATGATGTGCCGGGCGTAGCGGCGGCGTCCGGCAGCATCTCCTCCCAGCTGATCCTCGACGACCCTCCGACCATGCGCTCCACCGGAACCGTCACCGGCGTCGACCCCGCCGGACTTGATCGTGTGCTCAGCTACCAGGTCGCCGCCGGGAGCTGGGCCGACTTCGCGGAAGGGAGCATCGCCGTGTCCCAGATCGTCGCCGACGAAAAAGGATGGGACATCGGTGACACCGCGAGCTTCCTGTACCCGGACGGGACCCCAGGAAGCGCCGTGCTCAGTACCACCTACGTCGATCCCATGGGCGTCAGCGACACGTTGCTGCCGCTGCCAGAGCTGGTCCCGCACGTCCTGGAGCCGTTCGCCTCCGCGGTGTACGTCGCAGTGGAACCCGGCACCGATGAGCACGACGTGCTGGCGGCGATCAACGACGTACTCTCGACCGCCGCTCCGGGCACCCAGGCCGTGGATCGTGAACAGCACCTTGCCCAGGTAGCGACGCAGGCCTCCGGTGACAACTGGATCGTCCTCATGGTGGTCGTCCTCCTCGGCGGATACTCGGGTGTGTCAGCGATCAACGTGCTGGTCGCCTCCACGATGTCGCGCAGACGGGAGTTCGCGCTGCTCCGGCTCGCCGGGGCGCGCCGCCCTCAGATCATCGGGTCGCTGCTGGTCGAGTGCCTTGTGGTCGGCACCATCGCGGTCCTCGCCGGAACTGTCGTCGCTGCGGCCACCATGACCGGCTACGGGTACCTGCTCACCGGTACGGTCTGGCTGCCCTTCGTGGGACCGAGCTACCTGGTGATCGTCGGATGCGCCTACCTGGCGGCTCTGATCGGAACCCTCGCGCCGGTCCGGACCGCGATGACCGCCGATCCGCTCGCGGGAGTACGGGCATGGTGAGCCCGGTCCCCGGCTGGACGGGCGCGCGAAGATGGACGGCGTGAGGATGCCGGCGCGGACGACAGAGCCCTTGGCACGCGCAACGGTCTCGACCCCGGCCCTGGCGCTGCGCCGTCATCCGGTGCGGCTCCTGATGACATCCTGGCCCTGGCGATCGCTTGCCTACGTCGCGGCCACCCCGGCGGTGGCTGCGCTGTGGGCGTTGACGTGCTGGCCGCTGGTGGTGCTGGCGGGTGTGCCTCTTGGCCACGTCGAACGGTGGCGCTTGCGATGGGTGGACCGCCGCCCTGCCCCGAGTCCGCACGCTCACGGTGCATCCTCGGGTCTGCCGGCCTGGGTCCGGGTCCGCGCCAAGGAACATGCCACCTGGGCCGAGCTGCTGCACGGAGTGCTCCTGATTCCGCTGTCCGTGCTCAGCTTCGCTCTCGTCTGCGTCGTGCTCCTGGTGCCGGGAATGATCATCGCCAGCAGCGCCGCACAGCTCGTGATCGTCGTTCTCGGCATTGATCCCGCCGCCGTCACCGCTCTGCCCGCCCCGCCTCCGCCGACGGTCAACGACGGTCCCCTCACCCATGTCGGATTTGCTGCTCTCGGACTGTTGATCCTGGTACTCGGGCTGTATCTCGTCACGCTCGTCGCCGAGGGCCAGCGATACCTCACGCGCCTCCTCGTCAGCGAGCCCACCGCCGAGATCACCGAGGAGCTGGACGACCTCACTCGCTCGCGCGCGCGTCTGGCGACCGCTTTCGACGACGAACGACGACGGATCGAACGTGACCTGCACGACGGCGCCCAGCAGCAGCTGACCGCTCTCCGCATGACACTGGGTACGCTGCGCTATCAGTACGGCAGGGGAGTCGACATCACGCCGCTCATCGACCAGGCCCACACCGATGCGCAACGGGCCATCGACGAGCTCCGGGACATCGTGCACGGCATCTACCCCGCCGCACTCCGGGAGCACGATCTCGCCGATGCTCTCGACAGCCTCGCCGCACGAGCCGAAGCTGCCGGGCTGAGGGCAACCACGCACCTCGACCTTCCGTCCGGCCTGCCTGCTGGTGTCGAGGTCGGGCTGTACTTCGCGGCCAACGAGCTGTTCACCAATCTCACGAGACACGCACGGGCCGAGACGGTCCACCTGTCGGCGCACGGAACACCGGACGGCACGGTCCTCGTCACCGTGCAGGACGACGGGCGCGGCGGCGCGCACCTCGACGGCACCGGCCTCGTCGGCGTCGTCGACCGTATCCAGACCCTTGGAGGGCACGTGACGATAGCCAGCCCGGTCGGGGGCCCGACCCGGATCACCCTGGAGGTGCCGTGCGCATCGTCATAGCGGAGGACGCGGTCCTCCTCAGGGAAGGGTTGGTACGGCTCCTCGCTACCGCGGGCCACGACGTCGTCGCAGCGGTCGCTGACGGGGAAGCCCTCCTGGAAGCAGTACGGGCGCACCGCCCCGACCTCACGATCATCGACGTCCGCATGCCGCCGACACACACCGACGAAGGTATCCAGGCTGCGCGAACGCTACGGGCGAGGAACTCCTCCGAGCGGATCCTCGTACTGTCCCAGATCGTTTCCGGGAAGGCAGCAGCAGGACTGTTCGCCACGGACGCCGGCGGCATCGGGTACCTCCTCAAGGACCGGGTCGGTGACGTCGACGACTTCCTCCGGGCGCTCGACACCGTCGTCGCCGGTGGCGAGGTCATCGACCCCCTCGTCGTCCGCCACCTCCTCCGACGCCGATCCCGTCTCGAGGAGCTGACGCCCCGCGAGACGGACGTGCTTGCTCTCATGGCCGAGGGCAGGACGAACACCGCGATCGCGGGCGCGTTGGTCATCAGCGAAGCGGCGGTCGCCAAGCACATCAACCGCATCTTCGCCAAGCTGGAGCTCAGCGCTGACGACAGCCGGCACAAGCGAGTACAAGCGGTGCTCACCTACCTCCGGCAGTAGCGGCGTGGCCTGGACGAGACCGTCAGCAGGCCACCCAGCCCGGGCTCCATACGCCGTCGGTGGGTGGCGGTACCGAGGCTCGCAGGTGGGCCCGCAGCTCGGTCAGCGCGGGATGCTGGTGGTCGGTGCGCGTGAGCAGCACGTGCGGGTAGACCGGTGTCGGATCGCGCAGCGGGATACGCCGCAGGCCGTAGCTCTCCGGCCACAGGTACCGGTCCCCGCTGCCCACCAGGGTCGCCAGAGAAGCCGAGTCGGCCAGGGCGTCCATGAGGGCCTCGTCGCCGAAGCTGGGGCCGAGCGCGTCGATGCTCAGACCGAAGGCCTCTGAGAGCGACCGGTAGAACTGCTCCCACTCGCTGCCCGGCCTGATACCGGGGATCCAGATGCGGTGACCGGCCAGGTCCGCCGGACGGACCCGTTCCGCGCCGGCCAACGGGTGACCGGGGCCGACCAGGAGCTGCAGGGGCGCATCAAGAAGGCGTTCGGCCGTGATCCCGGCCGGGACCTGCTGTGCGGGCAGGGCGCGGAAGGTGGCGTCGATGGTTCCTTCGAGCACGGCCCGCACAGCCTGAGCGGCGTTCTCGTCGCCCAGAGTGACCGTGTCCAGAGCGACCGTGTCCAGAGCGGTGCCGGGCAGGGAGCGGTAGAAGCGGTAGACGGCCTGTGCCGGGGCGATGCGCCGGTTGAGGACGTCGACGCGCAGGGGCCGGCTGCCGGGGCGTACGGCCTGCTCTGCCTGGTCGAGCGCGGCCAGGACCTTCTTGGCGTGCGGGAGGAAGACCTGTCCGTCCAGGCTCAGCCGGGAGCCGCGGGAGGTGCGCACCAGGAGCGCGACCCCGAGGTTCTTCTCCAGCCCGACGATCCGTTTGGAGACCGCCTGCTGGCTGATCCTGAGCTCGTCGGCCGCGGCCTGGAACTGTCCGGCTCCGGCGACGGTCACGAAGGTGCGCAGTGCTTCGATGTCCACACCACCACCCTACGAACACAACCACTGGTTGTGTCCGGTTGGGTGCGAGGTTGTTTGATCGGGCATGGTCAAGGGTGCTGGGATCAACGTATGTCTACCCGCACAGAGCAGGTCATGTCTGTCCGCACGCCCGAGTTCGCGACCTATGCGGAGCGGATCGCGCACGTCACCGACGCGACCTCCCGCCTGAACATGCTGCCGTTCAGCGATACGGAGGGTCGTGCGGAACTACTCTCGGTTGTCTTCGGTGGCCCGCTGCCGGAGTCGGTGACGATCTATCCGCCCTTCTTCACCGAGTACGGGCTGGGCACGACGTTCGGGAAGAACGTCTTCGTCAACCAGGGCTGCACCTTCATGGACAACGGCGGCATCAGCATCGGCGACAACGTCATGATCGCCCCGAAGGTCAGCCTCATCACCGGCGGGCACCCCCTGCCACTGGCCGAGCGTCGGGAGTACGTCACCAGCGCGCCGATCGTCATCGAGGACGACGTCTGGATCGGCGCGGCCGCGGTGGTCACCCAGGGCGTGACCATCGGTGCAGGCTCGGTCGTTGCTGCCGGCGCGGTCGTCACCCATGACGTGCCGCCCTGTGCCCTGGTCGCGGGCGTGCCCGCCCGGGTGATCAGGAGCATCGGACCGTGAGTCACGGATCCGACGGAGGCGCCCTATGAGACCTCGGTGGCTGCCATCGACGCCTGCGGCCCGGCTTGCTCGATGAGCCGCTCCCATCCCGCGTCGATGGCGTGGCCCACCGCTCCTCGCAGCACGGTGTCCTCGTGGAAGGGCGACAGCCTGCAGTCGATGCCGACGGCGCCGCGCTCCGCCAGGCTCTCGCGGAACGCTGTTGTCAGTGCCGGCCCCGAGCGCGCGATGGCTCCAGAGATCGCGACGGTGTGCAGGTCCAGCGCCAGGCAGGTCGGGGCGACCGCGGCGGCGAGCACGTCGACGCCGCGCCGGAGCGCTCGGGTGGATCGTGCGTCCCCGTCGGCGGCGGCGCCGATCAGCTCTTCGGTCGACAGGTCGGGTGTGCCACCGAGCAGCGGAAGCCTGCCCGCGTGCGACACCTCCTCCAGATGGCGGATCTCGCCGGTGACGGGGTCGGGGACGAGGAGCGAACCGAGCTCTCCCGCAGCTCCGAGCTGGCCGCGGTAGATGCGTCCGTCGAGCACGATGCCGGCGCCGAGCCGTTGTCCCCACTGCAGGCCGAGGAACGTCCGCGGCATGTCGGGTACTGCGCACATCGCTTGCGCCGCCAGGTTCGCGTCGTTCTCGACGGTGATCTCGCCGGTGAAGTGCCGGCTCAGGACGGAGACGACCTGGGCCCCGTCCCAGCCGCCGAGGCCGGCCCGGAGCGTGATCCGTCCCGTCGGCTGCTCGACGATGCCGGGGCTGGCGACGGTGCCGGCGATCACGGCCGTCGGCGGTAGCTCTAGCTCTTCCAGGCACTCCCGCCCCAGCTCGACCAGCAGCTCGAGCATGTCGGCGCCGAGCGGTGGCGTGCGGCGCCGTTCGCGTCGTGCCCGCGCGGTGCCGTCGAGGCTCGCGATCTCCACGACCGCCCGGTGCGCTCCGGCATCCGCGCCGAAGACCACGAACGCCTCCTTGGCCAGCCCGTAGCGGGCTGCCGGCCGTCCGGCTGCTCCGGCCGGCTCGTACCGCTGGAGTGTCCGCCCTTCCAGCGCCGAGACGATCTGGGTAACGGTCGGCCGGGTCAGGTTCGTCATGGTGGCCAGCTCCGCGATCCGGGCCGGCCCGCCGGCCTGGCGGAGCGCCGTCAGCACCCGCCGGGTGTTCAGCAGGCGAAGCTGAACCGTGCCGCGCGCCTGGTCGTCGATCGGGAGCTGCCGCATCGCACGATCATAGCCAGGACATACGAAAGGACCTTGCGTAAGTCCTCGGTGCGCTGGTACATATGTGACCTGCGACATATCTCGGGCATCGCCAATGGGGGCGACCCGGCGGACGAGAGGCGTGCACATGTCACTACCTGATCGGGTCGGCGGAAGAGAAGCTCAGGCAGCGCCCCGCGGCAGCACGAAGGTCATCAGTCCGGTGGCCGCAGCCCTCGGGCTGTCGCTGGTCCTCGGTCTGGCGCACGGCATGCCGACGGCGGAGGCGCGCGAACCAGAGGTGCGGACGACGACGTCGACCTGGGACTTCGACGGCGATGCCAGGGACTCCGTGGGCGAGCGCCACGGCGAGTCCCTTCCCGGCGTCAGGTACTCGGACGGCAGCGCGCACTTCTCCAGGCGCGACGACTCGGAGATCCGGCTGCCGTTCGACCGCCTCCTGGAGCCGGGTGACGGAGGGTGGCGCCTGGAGGTGACCGACATCGTGCCCGGTGCGCCGACCGGTGCGCACCAGGCGATCGTGACGAGCCGCGCCGTCAACCAGGGCTGGGCGCTCTACATCATGCCCAGCGGTGAGCTCCGGTTCTGGTCGCGCGTCGCAGGGCAGAGCGCCTGGGAGCAGCTGTCCACCGGCGTGACCGTGCGCCAGGGAGCGAGCTACGACGTCGACGTCACGTGGGCACCCGGTGCGGTGGAGATCCAGGTGCGCGGTGACGCCACCAGGGACCTGACCCTTGACCTGGCGATGCCCGTCATCAACGACGGGAGCGGTCCGGTCCGGGTCGGCAACGGCGGGGACCGCGGCAGCGAGTTCTTCTACAACGGCTCGCTCGGCGGCATCACGATCTCCGCCACGCCCCGGACCGATCCCTGGTCGCACTGCGGCACCGACGGCACCGACGGCGGCGCCGCGCCCGTCGTCACGCCCCCCGACCCGGCAGCCCTGGACCGGCCCGTCCCGGCCGACGAGATCAGCGGGCTCTCGTTGGAAGCTGCCCGCAACGCCAACCGCTACGTCAGCACCACGTACTGGGACGAGCACTTCGCGGACGAGACGGGGGAGCGGATCAACCTCGCCCAGCGCCTGGGCAACACCGAGTACGCGATGCGAGGGCCCGCGATGACGGCGGTGAGCACCGCGATCCTGCTCGCGACGGGGGCGTACGACCCGGCCGACACCGGGGTCAGCGCCGCGGAGGCGCGGGACCGCGTGGTGCGGCTCGTCAGCTCCGCCGCCGCGGAGCACCGCGCCAACGACCCCGGTGGCTGGGGGCCGGAGGAGCGGCTGTGGCAGTCGTCCCTGTGGGCCTACTACAACGGCTTCGCCGCGTGGCTGCTGTGGGACGACCTGAGCCAGGCGCAGCAGGCGTGCGTCACGAACATGGTGGTGATGGAGGCGGACCAGATGCCGGATCCCGCGTACTACCGGGACGCGGACGGCGTGATCATCCGGCCGGGTAACACCCAGGCCGAGGAGAACGCGTGGCGCAGCTCCCTCTCGGGCCTCGCAGGGCTCATGATGCCCGACGCCGAGAACAGCGCGCGGTGGCGGGACGACGCCATCGCCCTTGCACTGGCGGCCTGGGCGACGCCCGAGGACGTGACGAGTTCCGAGGTGGTCAACGGTAGGCGGCTGGACGATCTGCTCGACGGCTCGAACGTCTGGACGGACGGCACCGTCGAGAACCACAACCTCATGCACCCCATCTACATGCTGGCGTTCGACCAGAACGTCAACAATGCCCTCGCGCAGCAGCTGACGGGCCAGCTGCCCGCGGCGGCGTATCTCCGCAACGTGGACCTGACCTACGCCGCGCTGGTGGACCTGGAGTTCCCCGCGCCGCCGTGGCTTCCGCCGGGTGGCACGATCTACGTCCCGGGCGAGCCGACGATCCACTACCCGGACGGCAACGACTGGGGCACGACGTTCCCCCTCTACTTCGCGCAGGCCGACGTGATCGCCGACGGCTACGGGATCGGCGGCGAGCTCAGCGCGCCCCCGGACGAGTGGGCGGCCCTGCACCTCCGGGCCGCGATCGACCTGCAGAACCGCTTCGCGGACGGCCACACCTACCTCGACACCACCGAGAGCAACTACCAGCTCCGCGAGGAGCGCACCGCGCAGATCGCGGCGCACACCTTCCTCACCCGGTTCCTGAACGCCGGGACGCGGCAGTGCCTCACGGACAGGCCGTACACCACCCCCACCACCGACCTGCTGCTCGGTGAGCTCGAGGTCGCCCGGGAGATCATCGACAGCGACCCAGCGGCCGAGCTGCCGGCCGAGCTCAGGGGCGATGTCCGCGACGGCCTCGACCGGATCTCCGAGGCCCGGCATCACGGGCGGGACAGGGCCGTCGCGGCAGCGGTCCGCGACCTGCAGCTGCTCCTGGCCGGAGCCGACGACGGCACACCTGTCATCGCTCAGCTTCGCGAGGCGGTCGGGTCGGCGGCGACCTGCGCCCTCGACCTGCCGATCGGGCTGGAAGCACCCGACCGGTCCAGGCCCGGTGCCGAGATCCCGGTGGGCCTGACGGGAGCACTGGCGGACACCGAGTACGTGCTGGTCGCCGAAGCCCGCAAGGGCAAGGACATCGAGCTGGGCCGGATCCGGACCGGTGCCGACGGTGCGGGTGTTGCGACGGTCAGGCTCCCCGAGGACCTGCGCGTGGGAGTGCTGACCGTGCGGGCCGGTGCTGGTGACTCGTCCGCCGAGACCCGGATCCGCGTCAGGCACGGCCGCTGATGCCGCCGCTCCCACGGCAGGCCGGGGCCGGAGATCCCATGACCGGCAACGACTCGACGCGCCTTGTCATCGTGCGGGGCCCCTCGGGATCGGGGAAAACTACCGTCGCGCGTGATCTGCGTGCGCGGATGGGTCGCGGCACAGCACTGGTCGAGCAGGACTACGTGCGTCGGACGCTGATGTGGGAGAAGGACACCCCTGGCGCCGTCACCATCTCGATGATCGACACGCTCTCCCGGCACGCACTCGACGCCGGGTACGGCGTCGTCATCGAGGGCATCCTGCACGAGGTGCGGTACGGCGACATGCTGCGGGCCCTCGTCGCCGACCACAGGGGCATCAGCGCGGTCGCGTACCTCGATGTGCCGTTCGACGAGACGCTGCGCAGGCACGCCGGCCGCCCCCAGGCTACGGAGTTCACGCCAGAGCTCATGGCCCAGTGGTGGGCAGAGGACGACCACCTCCGCCTCGCCGGGGAGATCATCATCGGACCGCAGGCCACTGTCCACGACACTGTTGACCAGCTTCTCGAGGCCGTCGCGCGATAGCGCGCCCGTCCTGTCTCGCCCCGGGGTAGACCAGAGCCTCCGCTGAACCCGGGGCGAGGCACTCCTACGAGGAGTAGTCGCCCTCGTCGTACTGGTCGAGGGACAGCAGCCGGCGGATCGCGTCCGCAGCGGCCTGATCGTCGTGCTCCAGCGCGGCCAGCACAGCGGTGACCAGGTCCTCGGACGTCGTCGCGGCGGTGGCCGCCTCCCAGGACGGAACCGCGCGATCACCCGCGTCGGCCAGGCTCAGGGCGTGCGGCTCGACCTTGGCCGGCCACCGCGCTCCGCGCAGCTCCTTCATCTCCGCGCGCAGCGCAGCCAAGGTCGCTGTCGCCTGCTCCCGCTGGACATCGACGGGTTGCCCCGTGTTGATCGCCGTCTCCAGCGCCTCGAGCGCCTCGTTGTACGGGCGGACGATGTCCAGGTACCGGACGGCGGCCTCCTCGGCACCGAGACGCGCCGGTTCCGACGGCGGTGCGGAGGCCGGACCCGACGTCTGAGGCGTCGGCGTGGCCGGTTCTGCCGTCCGAGCCGTCGGCGCGGCCGGTTCTGGCGCGCCGCCCGCGGCGCTTGCGCACCCGCTCGCGAGCAGCAGGACCAAGGACGTGGTGATCAGGCGGCGCATCGTGCTCCATCGACAAAGGGGCAGGCAGGACACCGAAACCTAGCGCATGCCCTGGTCCGCTCGTTCCTCGTCGTGAGCTCCACCCGAGCTCCCCGTGGGGGGCGAAGCTCGGTGCTGCGGCTTCCAGTCGCGGATCCCACTCAGGTCGCGGCGCGGAAGGTCCGGAGCGTCAGGGGGCTACGGTCGCGCCGCCTCGCTGAGTCTCAGGAGACGCGCAACGTCGGGCCGTCCACGTCCACCGGCCCGTGTGCGACCGGGTGCTCGATCTGCAGGTTGAGCGTGCTGCGCGACGTCGGGATCACGGCGAGCTGGGCTTCGCTGCCGTCGGTGTCGATAGCGCGCACGTGCAGGTGCCCGTCCTTGAGGCGGATCGCGAACTGGTCGGCCCCGGCGACGAAGCGCACCTCGCTGTCGTCGACGATCACGGTGGGGCCAGAGGGCAAGGTCTTCGGCATGGGTACAGCATGCCTTGCGTCGCGAGGTCCGCCCGCCGGCGCCCACCGTTCGAACATCGCGCCGATGCCTGCAGCGAGCCGGTAGTCGCCCGGGACACGCCCCACCGAACGAGTTGACCCTGTTCCATGGACACGGTCTCTACTGGGAAAGACCTCGCGAGCGTGGGTACTGCTCTGGCAGGCAATAGCGATCGTTCTCCGGACGGTCGTGGCGACCACGTCGTCCTGGCTCGCGCTGCCGCTCGTCGTTCCCGTCTGAACCGCTGAAGCACTACCCGGTCACGCATCCCACGTCGGCCGTACCCCTGGCGAGCAGTGATCGCCGCTGGACACCCTTGGAAGGACTTCCCTTGCGCACGAGAGCAATCGTCGCTGCGGCACTCGCCGTGGCGGTCACGACGGGCGCTGGAGCGCTGACCGGCACGCTGGCCTCACCCGACGGCCAGGGCAGCACGGTCGGCCGCTCCGCGCCGGCATCATCCACCGGTGACCCGGTCACGGTCACCCTGTTGACCGGCGACCGGGTCACGGTGACGCCCATGACCGACGGGCACCGATCCACCACGATCCACCCGGCCGAGGGACGTTCGGGGATCGCATTCCTCCAGCAGACCGATGAGGACCGCTTGCTCGTGATCCCGTCCGACATCGCCCCGCTGGTGGGCACGAGCCTGGACGAGGCCTTGTTCGACGTCGCCGGGCTGGCTGCGACGGGCGAGGACCGTGACACGGTGCGGGTGATCGTGCAGCAAGGTGGCGGGCTCACGGCCCTGGCGACAGCCACCGAATGGCAGGCTGCCGGCCTGACGCCGGACCGTCGGCTGGAGTCTGTCGGTGCGGTCGCCGACGATGTCGATGCCAGCCAGGGCGCGAAGCTGCTCGGTACGCTGCGCGCCCAGGACGGGAACGAGGGCGCGAGGACCGCGGACACGCCCGTGATCGACCGAGTGTGGCTGGACGCCCCTGCCGAGGCACTCGACGCGGACTCCGCGCCACAGATCGGCGCGCCGCAGGCGTGGGACTCGGGCGCCACGGGCAAGGGCGTACGGATCGCGATCCTGGACACCGGCATCGACCCGACCCATCCCGACCTGGACGAGAACGTCGTGGCCACCAAGGACTTCTCCGGCACGGGCTCCGTCGTCGACGGCACCGGCCACGGTACGCACGTGGCATCGATCGCGGCCGGCTCCGGCGACGCGTCCGAGGGCGAGAACCGCGGCATGGCGCCCGACGCCGATCTCATGGTCGGCAAGGTGCTCGACGACCAGAGCGTCGGCACGATGTCGGCGGTCATCGAGGGCATGGAATGGGCAGCCGCACAGGGGGCGGACGTGGTGAACCTGTCGCTCGGCTTCATGAACGCCTCGGACGGCACCGACCCGGCATCGGTCGCGGTGGACGTCCTGACGAAGCAGCACGGCACGCTGTTCGTCGTCGCGGCGGGGAACTCCGGCGATCACGAGACCATCAGCTCGCCGGGCACGGCGTCGTCCGCCCTGACGGTGGGCGCCGTGGACGACGCGGACCAGGTGACAGGTTTCTCCAGCAGAGGTCCGCGTGCCGACGGGGCGATCAAGCCCGACATCGCGGCGCCGGGCGACGACATAGTCGCCGCCCGCGCGAACGGGACGGCGCTCGGCACGGTCGTCGACGCACACCACGTCGCGGATGGCGGCACCTCGATGGCGGCGCCGCACGTCGCAGGTGCCGCGGCCGCGCTGCTCCAGATGCGGCCCGAGCTGACCGCGACGCAGGCGAGGTCGGTCCTCATGGGCTCGTCGGACACCACAGGCGGGACGGTGTGGGAGGAGGGCGCAGGTCGGGTCTTCGTGCCCCGTGCACTGGACCAGGAGCTGCTGGCGAGTCCGGCATCGGTGTCGTTCGGGGAGTTCGAGCCGCCGTACAAGGGGGCGCTGTCGAAGACCGTCACGTACCGCAACACCGCCGCCAGGAAGGTCGTCCTCGACCTGGCGCTCTCGGCCACGGGGCCCGACGGCGACCCGGTCGAGGCCGCGTCGCTCTCGAAGGACCGCGTGACCGTCCCGGCGAACGGGACCGCATCCGTGAAGGTCTCTGTGGCCAAGGCCACGGGTGCCCTAGGCCGGTACAGCGGAGCGGTCGTCGCGACCGGGGCCGGCGGCACCTCTGTGCGGACGCCGGTCGGCTGGGACAAGCAGCCGGAGACCTTCGACCTGACGGTCAAGCAGGTGGGGCGGGACGGCGAGCCGTTCGACGAGAGTGCCTACCTGGGTGTCATCGACTCCGCCGACCACACCAGGTTCCAGCAGTCGTTCCCCGTCGAGGGCACGGACGCGGCCGAGACGACGTTCGAGGTCCCGGCGGGCACCTACTTCGTGGGCTCGGTGATGATGGGGCTCGCGGATGACCTGACGGTCGACCAGGTGGTCGAGTCCTACGCATCGCAGGTCGCTGTGGCCGACGACACCACGGTGACACTGGATGCCCGCGAGGCGTTGCCGGTCTCGTTCGACGTGCCGCGCGCCGCCGAGCGGACCGCGCTGGTGCTGGACGGCACGCACACCGACGAGGAGGGGCGTGCCTTTGCCACGGGGATCTCCGAGGTCGCCGGTGCCGACGTCTATGTCACGGCGACCGACCCGGTCACCGTCGGAACGTTCGACCATGTCACGAGGGCCCGTCTGGCCGAGCCCGTCGCGGGCGCCGCACCGCCGTCGTACACCTACGACCTCGCCTTCCGGCAGGCGCCGGTCACGACCGGTGCCTTCGGCGTGGAGCCGGCCGACCTCGCCACCTTCACCACGACGTTCGCCGACCCCGCGCGCGACGTGACGGCCGCACTGTCCTGGTCGGGCAGACCGGGCGGACGCGACACCGCCGCCGGCCTCTCGAGCCCGGTCGCACCGGGAACCCGGACCGAGTACGTGAACGCGGCAGACGTCCGCTGGACCAGGAGCATCCTCTACTCCGCCACTGACGGCACGCCCGTCGGCCAGTTCGGTACCGACGAGCTGAGCCTCGAACCAGGTTCCAGCACCGCAACGACCGTCGGCAGTGCTCCGCACTCGCCCGCTGGATACCGCGGGCTCGCGGGAGACCAGCTCGACATCCTCACCGACTGGTCGGACTCGGCAGGAAGCCTCGGGTCGGACTGGGGACTGGACGACGTGCACCTGGTGGTGCGGCAGGACGGGCAGGTGGTCGCGGACGAGAACACGGGCTGGGCCACGGTGACCGTGCCACCGTCGGGGGCCGGCTACGAGGTGACCTTCGACGGCGCCCGCGGCTCCGACCGGTGGTACACCGGGGCAGTCGTCTCCGGCGGGTGGAGCTTCCGAGCCGAGCCCGGACCAGCGCCGTACACGAGGCACGACCTGCTGGACCTGCGCTACGACGTGGCCGGGATCGGGCTGCAGGGCCGCGCCCCGCGCACGACCCAGGTCACGGTCCACGCAGTGGGCGGTGATGGCGCGTCTGTCACCGACCTGTCGTGGTCCGCCGACGGCGGTGCGACGTGGACGAAGGCCACGCTGACCGACGGCGTCGCCACCGTGGACGCCCCGGAAGGCGCCTCGACCGTCTCCCTGCGCGCCACGGCGTCGAACACCGCGGGGGAGACGGCCACCGAGACGGTGAAGGACGCCTACCTGGTGCGGCAGGCCCCGTGAACCCGCCTGGCGGCGGCTGGGCGCGGCCTGGACGGCGTTCTGTTCGATCTCGACGAGTGGTGGCGAGCTCCTGCCGCCAGGCGAAATGTCCGTTCCTGCGTGACAGCCGTGTAAACCTTTCTGGCCGGTAGTGGACAGTGGCCTAAACCGGCCACGGATGCGCTTGCCCTGGTTCGTCGGCGACGACTAGACAGCGCTCAGGACATTCGAGGGCCCGCGGGCCGCCAGGTCGAGGAGAGGTAGACGTCATGCGTCGGAGGACGATCGCTGTGCTTGCGGTGTTGGCGGTGGGCCTGACCACCGGGGGTGCGGCTGCCGCGTCGGGCGGTACCCCGACTGCTTCCCCCTCTGACGGCGGGGAGGTTGTTGCGGTGACGTTGCTGACCGGCGACACGGTGCGACTCGCCACGGTCGACGGTCGCCGGTCCGCGGTGGTCGAGCCGGCGCGAGGTCGCGAGCGGGTCACCGTCCATCAGCTCGAGATCGACGGCGAGCTGCACGTGCTGCCGTCCGACGTGGTCCCGTACGTGGCGGACGACCTGCTGGACATGGAGCTGTTCAGCGTGGACGCCCTGATCGACCAGGGGTACGACGACACGTCGGTCGACACGCTGCCCGTGATCGCCACCTACGCCGCCGATGCGCGCGTGCAGGACGCGGGCGCGCTGGCCGCCGCGGACCCGACCGAGCGGCTGGAGAGCATCGACGCCCAGGCCCTGGACGTCGACAAGGAGGAGGCCGAGCAGTTCTGGCAGGCGATCACGGGAGGCGAGACCGGCGCGGCGGCCGCAGGCCGGCACCGCCTGAACGGTGGTGTCGAGAAGCTCTGGCTGGACGGGCAGGTGCAGGCGGACCTGCACGAGAGCACCGCGCAGATCGGCGCACCCGTCGCCTGGGAGGCCGGGATCGACGGCACCGGAGCGACCGTCGCCGTCCTGGACACCGGCGTGGACGCCACCCACCCCGACCTGGTCGGCAAGGTCGTCGACCAGCAGAACTTCACCGCTGAGGCTTCCGCGTACGACGGCCACGGGCACGGCACCCACGTGGCCGCGACCGTCGCGGGGACGGGGGCGGGCTCCGACGGCCTGCGGGCCGGTGTCGCTCCGGGCGCCGACCTGATCGTCGGCAAGGTCCTGGACGACTCGGGCAGCGGCTCGGACTCCGAGGTGATCGCCGGGATGGAGTGGGCCGCCCGGTCCGGCGCTGACGTGGTGAACATGAGCCTCGGCGGTAGCCCGACGGACGGTGCCGACCCGATGAGCCTGGCCGTGGACGCGCTGTCCGCGGACCACGACACGCTGTTCGTCATCGCCGCGGGCAACAGCGGGCCCGGGGCGATGACGGTCGGCTCGCCGGGCGCCGCCGACAGCGCCCTGACCGTCGGTGCGGTGGACCGTGACGAGAGCCTGGCCGAGTTCTCCAGCCGCGGCCCGCGCCTCGGTGATCTCGCCGTCAAGCCCGACGTCACGGCCCCAGGCGTGGGCATCGTGGCCGCGCGCTCCGGCGGCACGTCCATGGGCAATGTGGTCAACGACCTCTACACGTCCGCGAGCGGCACGTCGATGGCCACGCCCCACGTCGCCGGGGCGGCCGCCCTCCTGGCCTCGCAGCACTCCGGCTGGTCGTGGTCCCGCCTCAAGGACGGCCTGATCAGCACCGCCGCGCCGGGCGAGCTGAGCGTGTACGAGCAGGGCAGCGGCAGGGTGGACGTCGCACGGGCGGTCACCCAGGAGATCAGCGCCACCGGCACCCTCGGCCTTGGCACGTTCGAGGACGGCGAGACCGGCACCGTCACGCGAGAGGTGTCCTGGTCCAACGACGGCGACACGGAGGTCGAGCTCGAGCTGGACCTCAGCCTCACGAACGCTCAGGGCGAGGCCCCCGGTGCAGCCGTCTCGCTCGGTGCCGACGCCGTAGTGGTTCCCGCCGGCGGGACCGTCACGGCGCCCGTCACCGTGGACGTCGAAGCCCTGCCCTACGGGCAGTTCTCCGGGTCGCTCGTGGCCACGAACGGCAGCGACCTCACCCGCACGACGGTAGCCGTCGTCAAGGACCCGCCCGTCCACACGGTCACGATCCGTGCGATCGGCAGGGACGGGGCCGACGCCATGGCGACGCCTGTCGCGCTGTTCGGCGAGAATCCCCGGTTCGACGTGGTCACCTACGACACAGCGGTCGAGACCCGTCAGGTCGAGATGGCCGAGGGTACCTACTTCCTGCACGCCATGATCGACGGCGTTGGTGAGGAGGACGTGTCCGTCGTCGTCGACCCCGACCTGGAGGTCACCGGCGACATGGAGCTGGTGCTGGACGCCCGCGAGGCGAACCGGGTGCGGATCGAGACCCCCCTGCCGGCCGAGCCGCGCGGCCACCTCGGCTTCACGACCTACCGGCAGGTCGGGGACCGCACCTTCAGCAACTCGACGATGAAGTTCGACCTCACCTCCGACGTCTATGTCACACCCACCGACGCCGCCAAGGACGGCTACTTCGAGTTCACCTCGCGCTGGCAGCTCGCCGCGCCGATGCTGAAGGCCGAGGAGCCTGGCTCTCGCGGGCTGACGCTGTGGCCGAACTACGAGAGGTCCTCGCCCGAGGTGGACCTGCGGCGCGCGGTCCCGGTGGTCGACGTCGGACGCGGCCGGCCGGCGGACTACCGTGGCCGCGACGTCCGCGGGGCGGCGGTCGTCGCCCACCTCCAGGACAAGGAGCAGACCGACGCCGCGGTGGAAGCCGCGCTGGAGGCCGGAGCCGCGGTGCTGCTGATCGTCCCGGATGCCACCGCGCTGTGGTGGATCAACTTCTCGGGACAGGGCCCACGCCTGCCCCTGCCGGTCGCGGTGCTGTCCGAGGACGAGGCGGAGCAGGTGGCCGAGCGGCTGTCGGACGACGGTCGTGGCGGCACGCGTCCGGGCCACGGTCACGGCTCCACGGACCTGAAGCTCCGGTTCAGCGGTGACCAGCAGGTCCCGTACCGGTACGACGTCGTCCAGGTGTCGCCGAACCGTGTCCCGGAACGCGTGGTGCACACCGTCTCGGCCCGGAACACCGCCACCATCACGGCCAACTACCACTCGCTGGGCGGCGAGGAGTGGGCCAAGGAGCAGCGGTTCGCCTGGCGGCCCTGGCAGGACACCACGATCGTGGAGACCCAGCACGAGCTGCGCGAGGCGCAGTCACGCACCGAGTACGTCTCCTCCGGGGCGAGCGACACCCTCTGGCGCCAGCAGGTGCTGCACTTCAACTCCTGGGACACGTTCAACCCGATCATCGGTGGTTCCCTCCATGAGCTGCGCACCTATCGGCCGGGAGAACGCCTCACCTACGACTGGTACGGCGGGGTGCAGCGACCGGTCGTGGTCGGTGACGGCGCGGTGCGTACCGGCGACGAGCTGACCCTCGACGTCGCGGAGTTCGCCGAGGGCACCGGAGAGACCTACCAGCGTGCCGCACTGCCCGAGGAAGCCGTCGGCAGGGTGCTCGAGGACGGCGTGGTGATCCGTGAGGGCAGCGGGGTCTCCGGGACCTACGCCACCACGAAGAAGTCGGCGGACTACCGCGTCGAGCTGAGCACCACCCGTGACGAGCCGGACTGGACGTTCGGTACCGCCTCGGAGACCGTGTGGACGTTCGAGTCGGACCGTCCCCGCACGGGACGCACCGAGCGGCTGCCGATGATGCGGATCGACTACGACGTCCCGGTCGGCCTCGACAACCACGTGAGCACCAGGGGCTCGTCCCACGAGGTACGCCTGACGATCGATCACCCCGGATCGCACCGGGTCGCCGCCCTGGAGGCGTGGGCCTCGTTCGACGACGGTGAGACATGGGACCGTCTCCGGGTGGACCGGAACCACCGTGGAGACACCTTCGACGCCCAGGTCCGGCACCGGGGACAGGAGGGTGCGGTGTCCCTGAAGGTGCGGGCCGTGGACTCGGACGGCAACACCGTCACGCAATCGGTCACACGGGCCTACGGGATCGACTGACCGGCCCCTACCCCTCACCACGATGAAGGCCCATCCTGGCCTTCATCGTGGTGAGGGGCCACCCGCCCGCTCCGCATCAGGGTCCACTACAGTGGTTGCTACCTACTTCGACTGGAGCACCCCTGCTGGCGGATCTCGTGGGCCGGCGCTCAGAGCGTGAAGCGGTCGAGGAATTCCTGTCCCGCGGTCGGTCCGGGCACAGCGGCTCACTCGTGGTGCGAGGGGAAGCCGGGATCGGGAAGACCGCCGTCCTCGAGCACGCTCGCCGGACGGCACTCGCCTCAGCCTTCCGAGTGCAGTCGTCGGCCGGCGCCGAGTCCGAGACGCAGTTCGCCTTCGCCGGGCTGCACCAGTTGTGTGCACCCCTGCTGGATCGCACCGGCACGCTGCCCGAGCCGCAGCAGGCCGCGCTCGGAGTGGCGTTCGGGCTCCGCGGCGGCGCCGCGCCGGACCGGTTCCTGGTCGGGCTGGCGACGCTCCACCTGTTGGCCGAGGTGGCCGAGGAACAGCCCTTGCTGTGTCTCGTCGACGACGCGCAGTGGCTGGACGAGGCATCGGCGCAGGTCCTGGCCTTCGTGGCCCGACGGGTGGGGGCCGAGCGGTTGGCCCTCATGTTCGGGGTGCGCGACTCTGACGACGCCGACAGCCGTCCGTTCGCGGGGTTACCAGAGCTACGGCTGGAGCGGCTCCGCGAGTCCGATGCCCGGACGCTGCTCAGCGCTGCAGTGCGCACACCTATGGACGAGAGGGTGCGCGAGCGGATCCTGGCCGAGGCGGGCGGCAATCCGTTGGCGCTGCTCGAGCTGGGCAACGTGCGACCGGCGCACTTTGCCGGCGGGTTCGAGCTGCCCGACGCGCTGAGCGTCCCGCGTCGCCTGGAGGAGAGCTTCCGACGCCGTTCAGGCAACCTGCCCCCGCAGACGCAGCAGCTGCTGCTGGTCGCCGCGTCCGAGCCGACGGGCGACGCTGCGCTGCTGTGGCGCGCGGCAGCACACCTGGGCCTCGCTCGCGAGGTTGCGACGCCCGCGGAGGCCGCCGGGCTGCTGGAGATCGGCGTCGGGATACGGTTTCGCCACCCGCTGGTGCGGTCAGCGGTGTATCAGGCGGCCATGCCACCGGATCGTCGCCGAGCCCATGGCGCGCTGGCCGAGGCGACCGACCCACAGGCCGACCCGGATCGCCGTGCCTGGCATCGCGCGCAGGCGGTGCTGGGATCTGACGAAGAAGTCGCCGAAGGGTTGGAGCGCTCGGCCGGACGGGCGCGCGCTCGCGGGGGTGTGGCCGCCGCGGCCGCGTTCCTGCAGCGGGCAGCCGAGCTGTCTCCTGAGCCTGCCGCACGCGCGAGGCGGGCATTGGGGGCCGCCCACGCCAAGTATGAGGTCGGTGCGCCCGAGGCCGCCCTTGACCTGCTGGCGCTCGCGGCCGCCGGGCCGCTGGACGCCCTGCCGAGCGCCCGCCTCGAGCTGCTCCGCGCCCAGGTCGCGTTCTACCAGAGCCGAGGCGGTCGGGCGACGGGGATGCTGCTGGACGCCGCCAGGGCCCTCACTCCGCTCGATCCGGGTCTGGCCCGGGAGACGTACCTGCACGCACTCGACGCGGCGCTCGTCACCGGTGACCCCGACCGCGGTGTGCTGGAGGTCGCCAAGGCCGCGCTGGCCGCCCCTGCACCGCCCGGGTTGCCGCGGCCGCCGGACCTGTTGCTCGACGGCCTCGTGACCGCCTTCACGCGCGGGTACGAGTCGGGCGTACCCGAGCTTCGCCGGGCATTGCTCGCCTTCGCCCGCCAGGAGCCGAACGCGGAGCCCGACGGCGACGACCACCGCTGGTTGTGGCTGGTCAGCAGGACCGCCATGGCGGTCTTTGATGACGAGCTCGCCCACGTCCTCGCGGACCGTCACGTGCGACTGGCACGTGACGGGGCGTTCTCGACGCTCCCGACCGCACTTCTCGTCCAGTCCGTCCTGTTGGTGCTCGCCGGTGAGCTCGCTCGTGCCGCCGAGCTGACCGACGAGCAGGTCTCGATCACCGCCTCGACGACGGCCGCGCCGCTGCTCCACGCCCAGCTCATTCTCGCCGCCTGGCGCGGCCGCTCGGACGAGACCGGCGCGGTCCAGGCGGCTTTCGTCCGAGAAGCTGCCAGACGCGGCGACGACACCGAGGTCTCGCTGGCGCAGTACGCCCTGGCGGTGCTCCACAACGGTCTTGGAGAGTACGCAGCGGCTCGGACCGCCGCGACGCGGGCGTTCCAGTCCGATGAGCTGACCCACAGCAACCTGGCCCACCCGGAACTCATCGAGTCAGCGGCACGTACCGGTCAGCCGGAGAGCGCGGTCGAGGCGATGGAGCAGCTCTCCTCCCGGGCCTATGCCAGCGGCACGCCGTGGGCGCTCGGGATGGCAGCGCGCTCGCAGGCGCTCCTCAGCACCGGGTCGGCAGCCGAGGGTCAGTACCGCGAGGCGATCCGGCAGCTCGGGCAGAGCCGGATGGGCGGCTACCTCGCTCGCACCCATCTCGTCTACGGCGAGTGGCTTCGCCGTGAAGGTCGCCGCAGAGACGCCCGAGACCAGCTCCGCACCGCCCACCAGCTCCTCACCGACATGGGCGCGGAAGCGTTCGCCGCCCGCGCTGCACGCGAGCTCCGCGCGACGGGCGAGCGCCCACGCGCACGAACCGCCCAGCCGACCGACGAGCTCACCACCCAGGAGCTGCACGTCGCGCGGCTGGTGGCCACCGGAGCAACCTCCCGTGAGGTCGGCGCACAGCTGTTCCTCAGTCCACGGACCATCGAAGCCCACTTGCACAACATCTTCCGCAAGCTCGGCATCACCTCGCGCCGAGAGCTCAAAGAGCTCCACCTTCCCTGACCTGAGCCGTGCCCGGCCTGGGACCCGGATCCGCGGGGAGTGGTTACGTCCGCAGGGTGCGTTGCCGAGAGTCGACAAGGTCTACTCACAGCAGCACAGCTCGCCCGACAAGCATGTCTCCCTCGAGCGTTTGGCGCGTAGAGCTGTGATCTGGAACCTGAGTGACGCTTCGCGGCCGCCGTGGTCGGGCACACAGCCGGGGGTGGGGTAGTATTTCGGTCGTCCCCACGGGGACCAAACCGGTAGTCTCGAGCGTGCTCGGGAACGCCGCGGGCTGTGGCGCAGCTTGGTAGCGCACTTGACTGGGGGTCAAGGGGTCGCAGGTTCAAATCCTGTCAGCCCGACCGATCGCCCCTCACCTGTTACGCAGGTGGGGGGCGTTTTTGTGCTCCCGGGAGCGGCGCTGTGGTGAGCATGAAGGCAAGTGCGTCAGCAGTCAGGTCCGCGAGCTCAGCCACCTGAACGTCGACACCACCTGCGATTAGTCTTGGCGCCGTGCACCACTCACCGGCCGCGGGCGTCCGACGTATCGACTACTTTCCCTGGGAGTACGACCCCACGTCCTCGGAGGGCGAGGTGCAGGCGGCGCGTCAGCTCGAGCTGGCCGCCGAGGGGGCGACGTTCGGCGACGGCGTCTTCATCGCCCAGAACGCGGCGGTCTTCTGCGACCAGCTCTCCATCGGCGACCGCAGCTACGTGGGCGCGCTCGCCTATGTCACGGGTGACCTGACGATCGGCGCGGACTGTTCGATCAACCCCTACGCAGTGGTCCGCGGCGAGATCCGGATGGGGGACGGCGTCCGGATCGGAGCGCACAGCTCGATCCTCGGGTTCAACCACCGCATGTCCAACGACCTGCCGATCCACCAGCAGGGCACCTGGAGCAAGGGCATCACGCTCGGCGACGACGTGTGGATCGGCTCCAACGCCACGATCCTCGACGGGGTCACGGTCGGCGACCACGTCATCATCGGGGCTTCCGCCGTCGTCACCAAGGACGTGCCGGACTGGGCGGTCGTCGCGGGCAACCCCGCACGCGTCATCCGCGACCGGCGCACGGAGACCCGGGTTGCCCGGGAACGCGACCTCGAGGCGGAGCTCGACGCCTTCGCGAGGCGGGCCCGCGAACAGGCCGGTGACCTGCTGGCCCGCTGCTACGAGGACGGCCGGTTCGTGGACCGCCCGTCGGCGGCGGCGGGGACGCAGGAGCCGGCCATCCGCCCGTGGGCGGACGCCGTCGAGATCGCCGACGTCCTGCTCGGCACCCCGCCCCCGGGGTTCGACGCCGCGGACCTGGTCCGGCGGCTCACCACGCGGCAGGACCCGGCGACGGGGCTCGTCCCGGCGGCAGACCTCTCCGACCAGGGCCTGGCGCGACCACTGACGTCCGACGAGCCGCTCGACCCAGCGGACGGCAGCGCGAGCTACCACGTCCTCAGCGTGGGCTACGCGGTCCGGCTGCTCGGCGGGCGTCTCCCGTATCCCGTCCGCGCCGTGCACGAGCTGAGCGAGCAGGAGGTCATCGCCTCGCTCGAAGCACGTGACTGGGGCGCCGGGGCCTGGGGGAGCGGGGCCGCCGTCGACTCCCTCGCCACCGCGTGCGCCCTCAACATCACCGACTTCTCGGCGGATCTCGCCGACGGCGGCGCAGGCCCGGTCTACGGTCTCCTGGGCTGGCTGTCCGCACGAGCGAACCCCGAGACGGGGCTCTGGGGCGCACCGCAGCCGGCGCCCGAGCCGCGCTGGCTGCAGGCCGTGAACGGGTTCTACCGGCTGACCCGCGGCTCGTATGCCCAGTTCGGTCTGCCGCTGCCCTATCCGGAGGCCGCCGTCGACACCGTCCTGGTGCACGCGAGCGACCCGCACCTCGGTACCCCTGAGGGCTACACCGCCTGCAACATCCTCGACGTGATCCACCCGCTCTGGCTCGCGGCCAAGCAGACCGGGCACCGGCGCACCGAGGGCAGCGCGTGGGCACACGACCAGCTTCGGCGGGCGCTCGGGAGCTGGTCGGATGCCGAGGGCTTCGCCTTCGCACCGCACAGCGACGGACCCGACGGCGTCGCCGGCCTCCAGGGGACCGAGATGTGGCTGAGCATCGTCTGGTTGCTGGCCGACTACCTCGGCCTGTCGGACGCCCTTGGCTATCGTCCGCGCGGCGTGCACAGCCCGGACCCGCTCGTCCGCCTGGCGGCGCCGTAGCCTATAGCCCTAGCTCCGGTCCGCGGCGGTCGCTGCGCCCACCGCTGCCGTGGAGCCCCGGACGACGAGCGTCGTGGCGAGCTCCTCGCGCGGCGCCTCGCGGGGCGGGTCGGCGCTGATGCGCAGCAGCATCCGCAACGCCGCCTCACCCATCTCGGCGATGGGCTGGCGCACGGTGGTCAGCGCCGGGCTGACCCAGCGCGCCTCCGGCAGGTCGTCGAACCCGACCACGCTCACGTCGTCGGGGATCCGGAGCCCGAGCGCGGCCGCGGCGTCGTAGACGCCGAGCGCCATGGTGTCGGAACAGGCGAAGACGGCCGTGGGCGCCGGCGTGCCCCGCAACAGCTGGGCCGCCAGCTCGGCGGCGCTCTCGCGCTGCCAGGCGGTGTGAGCGACCCGGCTGTCCGGGAGCTCGAGCCCTGCCTGCGTGACGGCGGAGCGGAACCCGTCGACCCGCGCCTGGCTGTAGAGGTGCGTGCGCCGCCCGGCGAGCACCGCGAGGCGCTGGTGGCCCAGCGACAGGAGGTGCTCGGCGGCGACGCGCCCGCCGGCCCAGTTCGCCGCACCGACGCTGGCGACCGTGCTCGGTGGCTGGGTCACCGGATCGAGCAGCACGATCGGCACCTGCGCCGCCGCCAGCGTTGCGAGCTGTTCGGTCGTCGTGTCGACGAGCGCCAGCACCGCGCCGCGAAGCCTCCGCGCGAGCAGCCGGGTGAGCCAGGCGTCGTCGGGCGGCCGGGCCACCGAGACGACGATGTCGACCCCCGCCCCCTCCGCTGCACGTCCCACGCCGCTCAGCGCGCGGTTGGCCCAGGTGCCCTCGACGCCGCTGAGCACCAGGTCGACGAACGGGGAGCTGCCCCAGCGCGCCGGCGCGTCCCGGCCGGAGCGACCGCGATACCCGAGCTCCGCGACGATCTGCATGATGCGCGCGCGGGTCTCGGTCGAGACGTCGGACCGGCCGCTCAGGACCTTCGAGACGGTGGGTGTCGTCGTGCCGGCCGCCTTCGCGACGTCCGCGAGCGTCGTCCGACGTGGGTTCGCCATGCGGGTGACGCTAGCTGCGACGTCAATGTTGCGCAACTATTTGCCCCTTGTTCTCCCACCACCGGTCGTGTATCAAAGGGGAGCAGCGCTGCTGATGCCTGGATGTTGCGCAACTTTGGGAGAGTGCGAGATGACAACTTCGAAGACGAAGAGCGCCCTGATCGTGCGCGGCGGGTGGGACGGGCACCAGCCCGTCGAGACGACCGACTCGTTCCTCCCCTTCCTGAGGGAGCACGGGTACGACGTCCGGGTCGAGGGCACGACGGCCGTGTACGCCGACGTCGACTACCTGGCGGGCGTGGACGTCGTCGTCCAGACCACCACGATGAGCACGATCGAGGGCGAGGAGCTGCGGGGCCTGGTCTCGGCCGTGCGCAACGGCACGGGGCTGGCCGGGTGGCACGGCGGCATCGCCGACTCCTACCGGAGCAGCTCGGACTACCTCCAGCTCGTCGGCGGGCAGTTCGCCTGCCACCCGCCGAAGGCCGCCCCCGACCACCTGGCCGGCGAAGCGGCCGACAACTTCGTTCGGCACACGATCGACATCGTGCCCGAGCGGGCGGACCACCCGATCGTCGCGGGGATCACCGACTTCGAGCTGACGACCGAGCAGTACTGGGTGCTGTCCGACGACTACAACGACGTGCTCGCGACCACGACCCTCGCCGCCCGCGACTTCGACCCGTGGCACCGGCCGGTCACCTGTCCGGCCGTCTGGACCCGCCTGTGGGGCGAGGGCCGGGTGTTCGTCTCGACGCCGGGTCACGACCTGGCCACCGTCAGCGACCAGAACGTCCGCACGATCATCGAGAGGGGCATCCTGTGGGCCAGCCGCTGAGGGTCGGGATCGTCGGTCTCGGCGCCATCTCCGGGGCGTACCTGTCCACGTTCGAACGGCTGGACTCCGTCCGGCTCGTCGCCGTCTCGGACCTCGATCCGGACCGCGCTGCGTCGGTCGCGGCGGAGCGGGGCGTGCGCGCGCTGACCGTCGACCAGCTGACGACGGACCCCGGCGTCGACCTCGTGCTGAACCTCACGATCCCGGCCGCCCATGCCGAGATAGCGCTCAAGGCCATCGCGGGCGGCAAGGCCGTGTACGGCGAGAAGCCCCTCGCGGTCACGCTCGACGACGCCCGCAGCGTCCTGGACGCGGGCCGTGCGGCCGGTGTGCGGGTGGGGTGCGCGCCGGACACCGTGCTCGGCACGGGCGTCCAGACGGCGCGGAAGGCCATCGACGACGGCGCGATCGGGGAGCCGGTCGCAGCGACAGCGACGATGATGACGCCTGGCCACGAGCGCTGGCACCCCAACCCTGACTTCTACTACCAGTCCGGTGGTGGCCCGCTGCTCGACATGGGCCCGTACTACGTGACTGCGCTGGTCACCCTGCTGGGCCCGGTCGTGTCGGTGGTCGGCGCGGCGAGCCACACCCGGGCGACCCGCGAGATCGGCTCGGGCTCCCGGGAGGGACAGGTCATCCCCGTCGACGTCGACACGCACGTGACCGGGGTGCTCCGGCACGCGTCGGGCGTGCTGTCGACCCTGGTGATGAGCTTCGACTCGGTCGCCACCCGCGCGTCGCAGATCGAGGTCCACGGCCAGGCCGGCTCGCTCGTCGTTCCCGATCCCAACCAGTTCGACGGCGACGTGCAGCTGCACGAGCTGGGCGGGGCCTGGCGGACCTTGCCGCCCGCCGCCGGCTACCGGGACGCGGCACGTGGCTACGGCGTCGCCGACCTCGCGGCCACGCCCGCGGGTGTGCCCGCGCGTGCGAACGGCGAGGTCGCGTACCACGTCCTCGACATCATGACCGCACTGCTCGCGGCCGCCGACACCGGCACGACGGTCAGCGTGGAGAGCACGTGCGACCGGCCGGCGCCCGTGCCGCTGTCGGACGCGCCGCAGGCGCCCGAGGTGGCGGAGGTGCGCGGCCCGCGCTGACCCGTGTCGGCCCCGGCCCGCCCCGACGGCCGGCCGGGGGCCGAGGACGAGCAGGTGCTCAGGGGGCCACGCCGCGCCGGAACGACTGCACCGCGAGGTCCGCGGCGACGTGCCGGGGCAGGTCCTGGTTGCTGACCTCCGCTGCGCTGTAGAGCAGCGCGTAGTAGAGGGTGACCGCCCAGGAGGTCGGGATCTCAGGGTCGACGGACCCTTCCGCGCGCGCCCTGTCCATGAGCACCCGCATCTCCTCGTCGCCGTCCTCGGCGGACCAGTGGGGGTTGCCTTCGAACCTGGTCGGGTCGGAGAACAGGAAGATGACGCGGTCGCCCATCTCGACGCCCGCGCGCAGGTACTGCTCGAGGGTGTCCATCGCTGACGCGGCGGCGGCACTGCCGTCGTCCAGCGTCTCCAGCCGCGCCAGCGAGTCGAGCAGCAGGGCGTCGATGAGTGCCTGGCGATCGGTGAAGTAGCGGTGGAGGGTCGAGCGGCTGACCTCTGCCCGCTCGGCGATCGCACTCAGCGAGGCGGAGAAGTCGCGCGCCCACAACGAGGCAGCCGCGTCCAGCACGGCCTGCCGGGTCCGTGCGCGCGCTCCCCGCTCGATCTGCTCCGTCGTCACGAGGCCGAGGGTATGCCGTCATCCTGCGGGAGACAATTCAGTTGCTAAATGCGACGCGAGTGTCGCAGAATGGCTCGCGCAAGTGCAGTGGACCGCGAACCGAGCAGATGGAGTGGTGACGTGCCAGAGGGCAGAGCTGTCGACGAACGGACCACGCGGGACAAGGCGCGCATCCTCTGGGCCTACGCCCGCCCGCACAAGGCGGTACTGGTCGTCGCCCTTATCCTCGGTGCGGTGGCGACCGCTGCCGAGCTGGCGACCCCGCTCGTCACCAAGGCGGTGCTCGACGGGCTGGAGGCGTCCGCCTCCCTGCGCACCCCGATCACGATCCTCGGCGTCCTGCTGGTGGCAGGGACCGTCATGGGTCTGGTCCAGGGCATCATGCTCGGCACGCTGGCCGAGCGGATCATCCTCGCGGCGCGTACCGGCCTCGTGCGCCACCTGCTGCACGCTCGCGTCCCCGAGGTCACCGCCCGGCCGCCGGGCGAGCTCGTCACCCGTGTCACCTCGGACACCCTGCTCATCCGCGAGGCGACGACGTCCAGCGTCGTGAACTTCGTCAACGGCATCATCGGTCTGGTCGGCGCGATCGTGCTCATGGCCTACCTGGACGTCGTGCTGCTCGGCGTCACGCTCGTCGTCCTGGTGCTCGCAGGCATCAGCGTGGTCGCGCTGATGCCGCGGTTGTCCAAGGCGCAGCAGGAGGCGCAGGAGCACGTGGGCGCGCTCGGCGGGCGCCTCGAAGGAGTCGTCAGGGCCCTGCGGACGGTGAAGTCGGCGCGTGCCGAGTCGCGCGAGACCGACCGGGTCTCCGAGCACGCCAAGGCCTCGGCCCGGAGCGGCATCCGCGCCGTCAAGCTCGAGAACGTGTCCTGGACGATCACCGGCGTCGCGGTCAACCTGGCCGTGATGCTGCTGCTCGGCGTCGGCGCCTGGCGGGTGTCGACCGAGGCGATCACCGTCAGCACGCTCGTCGCGTTCCTGCTGTACGTGTTCCAGCTGATGATGCCGGTCATGCTCCTGACGATGTCGCTGACGTCGCTCCAGTCCGGGCTCGCGGCAGCCGCACGGATCGCGGAGGTCGAGGAGATGGAGCTGGAGACGGACGACGACGGCGCCGGGCCGGGTTCGCGCAACGGTGGCGGGGGAGCCACGGGCGTCGGCGTCGAACCACCGGTGCTGCGGCTGCACGGTGTCACCTACAGCTATGCCGGCGCGGACGCCGCCGCGAGGCCGGCGCTCGACGGCGTGGACCTCGACGTGCCACGGCGTGGCCACACCGCGATCGTCGGACCCTCGGGCGCCGGGAAGACGACCATCATGTCGCTCCTGCTCCGGTTCCTCCGCCCGGACGGCGGGCGGGTCGAGCTCGACGGGCACCCCTACGAGCACTGGAGCACCGACGAGATCCGGTCCCGGATCGCCTACGTCGAGCAGGACACCCCGATCGTCCCTGGCACCCTGCGGGAGAACCTTGCCTATGCCAGGCCGGACGCAACCGACGCCGAGATCCAGGCCGCCGTCGACGCCCTGCGGCTGACCGAGCGGGTGGCGGCGCTCCCGGACGGCCTGGACACGGAGGTCAACGCGTCGCAGCTGTCCGGTGGTGAACGGCAACGGGTGGCGGTGGCGCGTGCCCTGGTCGCGCGGCCGGAGATCCTGCTGCTCGACGAGGCGACGGCACAGCTCGACGGCCTCACCGAGGCAGCGCTGGCCGCGGCGATCCGGGACGTCGCAGGTACCGGAGCTGTCGTGACCATCGCGCACCGGATCTCGACGGTCATCGACGCCGACCAGATCGTGCTGCTCGAGCACGGCCGGGTGCGGGCGGTCGGCCGGCACACCGAGCTGCTGGAGGTGGACGAGCTCTACCGCGAGCTCGTGGCCGCACTGCGGCTGGACACCGGCGCCGCGGTGTCCAGAGCGGAGGAGCGCGCGCCGGCCGGAGCCTGACCCGTGGCCGCCGGGCCGGCGGCTACCGGCGGGTGCTCTCTCGTTCGACGAGACGGTGCGGCGCGAGGACTCGTCGCGGCTCGCTGTCGTCGCCGCCGATCCGCCGTGCCAGCGCGTCCATCGCGGCGTCCGCGATCGCTGCCTTGTCGGGCGAGACCGTCGTGAGGCTGGGCCGGCCGTACCGGCCGTCCTCGATGTCGTCGAACCCGACGACGGCCACCTGCTCGGGGACGGACACCCCGGCGTCGTGCAGTGCGCGCATCGCGCCGAGCGCGAGCAGGTCCGAGAAGCAGAAGAGGGCGTCCGGAAGGGTGCGGCCGTCCAGGATGCGGCGGGTCGCCTCCGCCCCGCCGCGCCGGCTGAACGAGTCGACGTAGGCGACGTCGGACGAGGCCCCTGCGTCCGAGCCCATCGCCTCTTCGAACCCGCTCAGCCGGAGCGAGCTCGAGGATCGCCTGGTGCGCTGGGCGCCGACGGCGACCACCCGCTCGCTGCCCATCGCCAGCAGGTGCTCGACGGCCTCGCGCGCGGCCGCGAAGTTGTCGATCTGGACGTGGTCGAAGCCGGGATGCGACTCCTCGCCCAGCAGCACGACGGGCCGTTGCGTCCTGGACGCTCTGGACAGGTCGTCGTCGGTCAGGTCCAGCGGGCTCACGATCAGGCCGTCGAAGATCGCCTTGGTGTCCGCCCTCGCGAGCAGCTCGCGCTCACGGTCGCGCACGCCGTCCGTCTGCTCGATCATCAGCGTGTACCCGTGGCGTCGCGCGGCCTCGATGAGCTCCCGGGCGAGCTCCGCGAAGTACGGGTTGTCGAGGTCGGGGACGACCAGCGCGGCCATGCCGGACCTGCCGGACCGCAGCATGCGCCCGATCTCGCTCGGCCGGTAGTCGAGCTGTTCGATGGCGGCACGCACGCGCTCCCGGGTACCGGGGGTGACGTTGACGCTGCCGCTCACGACATTGGACACGGTGCGCGCCGATACGCCGGCGAGGCGTGCGACGTCTTCGCGTTGGCTCACTAGGTCCTCCTATTGCATCGTGGCAAGCATACTGGCTACTGTGCGTGGCAGCAGGATTGCATCGAGGCAAACCTGTGACCCAAGGGAGGGCATCGTGCGACAGGTCTCTGCGCGCCTGGGAATGAGGTGGGCGAGCGGACTCGCCGCCGTGGCTCTGGTGCTGGGCGGGATGGTGAGTGCCCAGATCCCCAGTGCGTCCGCCAACGACCTGGGCGAGAGCATGTACACCCGGTCGTCGACCACCGAACGGCTCGCCTACCCACGCATCATCCGGCTCGAGCACAGCGGCTCGGCGAACGGGACCCTGATCGGTACGTTCGAGCACGCGACCACGGACGGCACGCCGAGCAACTTCATCATCCGGAAGTCGACGGACGACGGTCGGACCTGGACGACGCTCACCACCCTGACCGACCCGCTGACCGGCACCAATCATCCGTCCGACCAGTTCTGGCAGCCGTTCCTGTTCGAGCTGCCGACTGCGATGGGGGAATTCCCCGCGGGGACGCTGCTGCTCGCCGGCAACATCGCGCCGAGCGAGAAGGTCCGTACCGACTTCGTCCTCTGGCGTAGTACCGACCACGGTGCGACCTGGGACTTCCAGTCGATCCTGCAGACCGGCGGAGGAAGCGTCGGTGCGCCGCACGGAGGCTCAGGGGTCTGGGAGCCGTTCCTCACGGTCAACGGCGCTGGGCAGCTGGCGATGTTCTTCTCCGACGAGCGGACAGAGCCGGAGCACGCCCAGGTGCTCGCGCACATGGTGTCGAACGACGGTGGCGTGACCTGGAGTGCCAACCCGGACGGATCGACGAACTTCAGCCCGGGGCTCGTCGTCGACGTCCGGAGCGACGTCGCCACCGACCGGCCGGGCATGCCCACGGTAGCGACCCTCCCGGACGGGACGATGGTGCTGGCCTACGAGATCTGCGGAGCCGGGCGAAACTGCGAGGCATACGTCAAGACCTCGACCGACGGCGGGGAGACCTGGGGGTCCGGTCCGTCCGACCTCGGGACCATGGCGGTCACGACGGACGGCCGTTACCTCGGCAGCAGCCCCTATGTGGTGTGGAGCCCGGCGGGCGGCCCCGACGGCCAGCTCATGCTGACCGGTATGCGGACGCGCTTCGCGGACAACAACGCGTTCACGCGGGAGGACCGGCAGGCCATCTTTGTGGGGCCGGCCGACGGCGAGGGGCCGTGGTCGTGGATGCCTGCCCCGTTCCAGCCGCGTACGGCGTCGGCCGAGGCCTGCAGCACGAGCTACAGCCCCAACCTCCTGCTGGACGACGGTGGCGAGGCCCTCCGGTACACCGCTGCCACGGCCGTGGGCGAGACCGGGTGCATGGAGGGGACCGGGAAGACCTCTGTCGGTCAGCTTCCGTACGCCAGCGCGTTCGAGCGTGGCCAGTCGGGCTGGATCGACTACGGCGGCTGCTGGTCGGTGTCGGGTGGCGTGTTCTCCGAGACCTGCGGCGGCAACGGCGGCAACAAAGCGATCGCAGGCTCCACGGGCTGGCGGAACTACTCGCTGGAGGGTGACGTTCGCATCGATTCCGGGCCGCAGGCGGGCTTCGTCGTGCGGGTCACCGATCCGCGCGTCGGCGCCGACAGGTTCGACGGGTACTACGTCGGCGTCTCGACGACCGCCCTGACCCTCGGCCGGATGGACGGGACCTGGACACCTCTGGCCCGCACCGAGATCCCCGGCGGGCTCGCGCGGGGGGAGTGGTACCACGTCGAGGTCGAGGCCGACGGGTGCACGTTCACCATGACGGGGCACCCGGCCGATGGCAGCGCCGACCCGGTCCAGCTCACCCACACGGACCCGGGGTGCTTCACCCACGGGGCCGTGGGCACTCGGGCACAGACCGGCACCGCAAGCTGGCGCGACATCACGGTGACCGAACGCTGAGCGGCGGGGCAGGCGGGCGACGACCACTCCCACCTGCCTCGCCATGACACCAATCGCTCCAGCACGAGAGGCAAGACATGAACGCGCCCGCGGACGCGCCACACATCGTCCTGATCATGACCGACCAACACCGAGCGGACCTTTCGGCCCGGTCCGGGTTCCCGATCGACACGACCCCGTTCCTCGACCAGCTCGCGCGGCAGGGGACGGACTTCCAACGGGGTTACACGAGCTCGCCCCTGTGCGTTCCGGCGCGGGTGAGCCTGCTGACCGGCCGGTTCCCGTCCGCGCACCGGGTGACCCAGAACAGCACGCCGGGAGCGGCATCGTTCGACCGTGACCTGCTCGACGTCCTGGGCGAGGCGGGCTACCACCGGGTCTTCGCAGGAAAGCCCCACATGCACCGCGGCCCGGAGGACTTCGACGCCTACCGCGGGCCCTACTTCCACACCGACGGCCCCGACAAGAACCCCGAGCACGAGGCGTTCGACCAGTGGCTCGACGAGCTCGACCACGGAGTCTCCCACCAGCCGACGCCGTTCCCGCTGGAGGCGTCGCTCCCGTACCGCATCGTCTCCGACGCCGTCGCGGCGATCTCGGACGCGGATGCCTCCCGTCCCACGTTCCTCTGGGTGTCGTTCCCCGAACCGCACAACCCGTACCAGGTGCCCGAGCCGTACTTCAGCATGTTTCCGCCCGACCAGATCCCCGACCGCCTGCACGGGCCCGAGGTCGCGGCGGCAAAGGGTGGACATTGGGCCTGGCTCCAGGAGCTCACCGAGACGAAGCGCCCTGGCTACGACGACGAGCGCGGGCGGTACCGCGCGAACTACTGCGGGCAGCTCCGGCTCCTGGACGACCAGGTGCGACGGCTCATGGAGCACATGTGGTCGACCCTGGGGGACGACGTCCTGGTCATCATGGTGAGCGACCACGGCGACTACGTCGCCGAGTACGGGCTGCAGCGCAAGGGCGCAGGCATGCCAGAGGTCCTGATGCGCATCCCCTTCTTCGTCAGCGGCGGCGCGGTCGCGGCACGCCGGCGCGACGAGATGGTGTCGATCGTCGACATCCTGCCGACCGTCGCCGAACTCGTGGGGTCTGCCGTCCCCGACGGCGTCACCGGCCGCAGCCTCGCCCCGCTCCTGCTCGACGACGAGCTCACCTCTGCCGAGTTCGACGAGATCTACGCTGAGCGCGGCTTCGGCGGGGTGACGTACGGCGCCCACGAGCATCCGCCGCTGCACTTCCCGTACGAGGGGCGCTCCTTTGACGAGCTCAACACGGTCACCCAGAGCGGACGCTCGCGGATGCTGCGCCACGGCGACCTCAAGCTGATCGTGCACAGCGACGGCAACGGCGAGCTGTACGACCTGGCTGCCGACCCGACCGAGGTGGACAACAGGTTCGACGATCCCCGGTACGCCGGGCACCGGTCCGAGCTCCTGTGGCGCCTCGCCCAGTGGATGCTGCGCGCCCAGGACGAGCTGCCACGCGGCGCCTACACCCTGAAGCGCGCCCCGCACAACTGGATGTTCCACCACGAACCCAGCTCCACCGCTCAAGACTCCACCGCTCAAGACTCCACTGCTCAAGACTTCACCGCTCAAGGAGAGCCGGCATGACACAAGAGATCACACGTCGTCAGATGCTCGGGGTTGCCCTCGCAGGCATCGCAGCCGCGAGCCTGGCGTCCTGCGCCCCCGGCGCAGCGAACACCGGCCGGCTCGGACTGACCTGGTACGGCGGCGACCCGGTGCACGAGGCGATGCAGAGCCTGATCAAGGTCTACGGGCAGAAATACCCGGACATCGATGTCACCGCCCAGTACTCCGCCTTCGCCGACTACTGGGACAAGCTCGCCACCCAGACCGCCGGCCGTTCCGCCCCGGACATCATGCGCATGTCGATGAGCTACCTCGCCGACTACGCCGACCGCGGGGCGCTGCACGACCTCACCGGGCTCGTCGGATCCACGATCAGCATCGACGACATGGCCTCCGACGTCGCCGACAGCGCCCGCCTCGACGGCAAGTACTACGGCATCAGCCAGAGCTCCATCGCGAACGCCGCCTTCGTGGACCGAGAGCTCATCGCCCGGCTCGGGGCACCCGACGTCGACGAGTCGTGGACCTGGGACGAGTTCGGCGAGTGGGCCAAGGGCGTCGGCTCGTCGAGCGACGACGTATACGGGTCGATGGACCAGGCCGGCAGCTTCCAGCTCTTCGAGTCCTACGTCCGGGAGTTCGGTACCGAGCTGTTCACGGACGACGGCACGGCACTCGCGTTCGACCAGGAGGTGCTCGAGGAGTGGTGGGCGTACTGGGACGATCTGCGTGCCGGTCGAGGTGCACCGCCCGCCTCGGTCTCCGCAGAGGTCGCGGGCTTCGACACGTGGCCGATCGCCAAGGGGATCACCCCGGTGGGCTTCGGCTGGGTGCAGCAGATCGCCTTCGTCCAGCCGTTCGTCGACCGCCCGCTCGACATCCTGATGCCCCCCACCACCGGCACCGGAACCTCGGGTCTGTTCGTCAAGTGCCTCGACTTCTGGTCGGTAGCGTCCACCAGCCCCCAGCCCGACGAAGCAGCCAAGATCATCGACTTCCTCGTGAACGATGACGAGGCCATCACGGCCCTGGGCGTCGTGCTCGGTGTGCCGCCCTCGCAGCGCGCGATCGACCTGCTGTCCCTCGACCCCAGCACGGCGGAGGGCAAGGCCGTCGCGTACGTCGGCCGGGTCGCCGCCGAGGTCCCGGCCGCGCCGCCGGCCTGGCCTGTCGGCTACAACCAGCTGCTCACCCTGTTCACCAAGCTAGGGCAGGACATCGGCTTCGGAGAGACCAGCGTGCAGGCCGCCACGAGCGACTTCTTCGACCAGTCGACCGGGATCCTCTCGTGACGACGATAACGACGACGACGGCGCCGACGACGACCGCGACGGCCCTCGAAGACGGGAACAGCACGTGACCGCACTCGGCGAGCTGCGCACACTGCGCTCGCAGTCCCGGGTCAGGGTGCAGAGCCAGGCCGCGAAGCAGGAGGAACGCGCGGCCTACCTCTTCCTGGTGCCATGGCTGGCCGGCCTGGTCCTGATCACGGCCGGGCCGATGGGCGTCTCCCTGTACTTCTCCCTGACGGACTACAACCTGCTGCAGGTGCCGCAGTTCGTCGGGATGGAGAACTACACGGCGATGCTGGGCGACGAGCGCCTGCTGAACTCCCTCCGCGTCACGTTCGTCTACGTCTTCGTCTCGGTGCCGATCCAGCTCGCCGCAGCACTGGGCATCGCCGTCGTGCTCAACCGGGGGATGCGCGGCCTGGCCTTCTACCGCTCCGTCTACTACCTCCCGTCGCTCCTGGGGGGATCGGTCGCCATCGCCGTGCTGTGGCGACGCCTGTTCGGGAGCGACGGCCTGGTCAACCAGGCGCTCGCACTCGTCGGGATCGACAGCGCGCCCGCATGGGTCTCCGAACCCTCGACAGCGCTCGGCACGCTCGTCGTGCTGAACGTCTGGACCTTCGGAGCGCCGATGGTGATCTTCCTGGCCGGGCTGCGGCAGGTGCCCGTCGCGCTCTACGAGGCGGCGGCCGTGGACGGTGCCGGTCGATGGACCCGGTTCGTGCGGATCACGCTGCCGCTGCTCACACCGATCATCTTCTTCAACCTGGTCCTGCAGATCATCCACGCCTTCCAGGCGTTCACCCAGGCGTTCATCGTGTCCGGTGGGACCGGCGGCCCGTCCGACTCGACCATGTTCTTCACGCTGTACCTGTACCAGAGCGGCTTCGGCAACTTCCAGATGGGCTATGCCTCCGCCATGGCCTGGGTACTCCTGGTGATCGTCGCGGTGTTCACCGCTGTCAATTTCTGGGCCTCTCGATTCTGGGTGTTCTATGACGACTGATTCCCGCACCAGGCGTACTGGCCGCGACCGGGCGGTGGCGACACGGGTGGGCAAGCACCTCATCGTCATCCTGATCGGGCTGGCGATGACCTACCCGCTGGCCTGGATGCTCGTCAGCGCGGTACGCGACGAACCAGACATCTTCCAGACGCCAGGCCTCTGGCCGGTAGGCGACGACTTCGCGAACTTCGTCGAGGGGTGGGACGCCGCAGGCTTCCCGTTCAGCCATTACCTGGTCAACTCCTCGTTGATCGCACTCGGCGCGATCGTCGGGAACCTCGTCTCGTGCTCGATGGCGGCCTACGCGTTCGCGCGCCTCCGGTTCCGAGGTCGGCGGGTGTTCTTCGGCATCATGCTCCTGACGATCATGCTGCCGATCCACGTGGTGATCGTGCCGCAGTACGTGCTCTTCTCCCAGGTCGGCTGGGTCAACACGTTCTGGCCGCTGATCGTGCCGAAGCTCCTTGCGACCGACGCGTTCTTCGTCTTTCTCATGGTGCAGTTCATCCGCGGCATTCCTCGTGAGCTCGACGAGGCGGCCCGGATCGACGGCGCGGGCTTCTTCCGGATCTACGCGCAGATCCTGCTGCCGCTCATGCGGCCGGCGCTGGTGACGACGACGATCTTCACCTTCATCTGGACGTGGAACGACTTCTTCACCCAGCTGATCTACCTGACCGACCCGGCGATGTTCACCACGTCGGTCGCGTTGCGCTCGCTCGTGGACGCCACGAGCGCGAGCAGCTGGGGACCGCTGTTCGCCATGTCCGTCGTCAGCCTGCTGCCGGTGTTCATCGTGTTCCTCGTGGGCCAGCGCTACCTGGTGCAGGGCATCGCGACGACCGGCGGGAAATGAGCGCCGGGCGGGGCGCTGCCCACCATGGACGGCGCCCCGCTCCGGCTTCTGCTGACCCCGCTCCCGGTCGCCCGCCCGATCGGGGTAGCGTCTGTGCCATGCGTCTTGGGGTGCTCGACATCGGTTCCAACACGGGGCACCTGCTGGTGGTCGATGCCCACGGTGGCGCGGCGCCGCTGCCCGCCTCGTTCCACAAGGAGCCGCTCCGGCTCGCCGAGCACCTGGACGACCAGGGCGCCGTCGGGCAGGCGGGGGTGGACGCCCTCGTGGAGTTCACCGCGCAGGCCATGCGCGTCGCCGAGGAGCGGGGCTGCGCCGAGACGCTGGCGTTCGCGACGTCCGCCGTGCGCGACGCCGTGAACTCCGAGGCGGTGCTCAAGACCGTGCTCGACCGCACGGGGGTGCAGCTCCAGGTGCTCAGCGGCGAGGACGAGGCCCGGCTGACGTTCCTGGCGGTGCGCCGGTGGTTCGGCTGGTCGGCCGGACGGCTGGCCGTGTTCGACATCGGCGGCGGCTCCCTGGAGATCGCGGGCGGGGCCGACGAGGCGCCCGACACCGCGTGGTCGCTCCCGCTCGGGGCTGCGCGCCTCGCCCGCACGCACTTCGGGAGCGTGCCCGACGCCGGGGCGCTCCGCGCCCTGCGCCGCGACCTGCGCGCAGAGATCGCCCAGAACGCCGGGAACCTGCTGCGCAGCGGACGGCCCGACCGTGCGGCCGCGACCTCGAAGACGTTCCGTTCCCTTGCGCGCATCTGCGGAGCCGCCCCGGCGGGCGACGGGCCGCTGGTGCGCCGGGTGCTGCGGCTCGAGAACCTGCGCGAACGCGTCGACGAGCTCATCGCGATGGGGGCCGACGACCTGGCAGGGCTGCCCGGCGTCTCGCCGAGCCGGGCGCACCAGATCGTGCCGGGCGCCCTGGTGGCCGAGGCCTGCATGGACGTGTTCGACCTGGCCGAGCTCGAGATCTGCCCCTGGGCGCTGCGCGAAGGTGTGATCCTGGAACGCCTCGACCTGATGCCGCACATCGGCGTCGGCTGACGGGCGGCGCACCGCTCTCGGCGTCGGGCAGCGGGTGGACGGTGCCGACGGCGGACCGGGAGCGTGAGCTGGTCTGATCCCAGGGCGGATACTGGTGGTATGCCGGTTGACACGAGCCCTGTCGAGCGTCTGCGTGCCCGGGTGGGAGACGCGCTCTTCATGCGGGTCGCCGGGCCCGGCGGGTACGAGGCGCGGGACCGGATCCACCTCACCCCTGGTCCTCGCTGGTTCGCGCCCGACAGTCCGATCCGCAGGGTGCACGGCGACTCGGCCACGTTTGTCGGCGGGCTGCGGGCGCTGCTGCTGCAGTCGCTGCACCCGCTCGCGATGGCGGGTGTGGCCGGCCACTCCGGGTACCGGGGCGACCCGTGGGGCCGCCTCGCCCGCACCTCGACGTTCCTCGGCTACACGACGTTCGCGACCGCTGAGCACGCCCAGGAGATGGTCGACCGGGTGCGCGCCGTCCACGCGCGGGTGCGCGGCAAGGCTCCCGACGGCCGCCCGTACCGCGCGAGCGACCCCCACCTGCTCACCTGGGTGCACGTCGCGGAGGCCGACTCGTTCCTGGCCGCCCACCAGCGGTACGGCGTACGACCGCTGAGCGCGGGCGAGGCGGACGAGTACGTCGCCCAGTCCGGGCGCGTCGCGCGCGCACTCGGCGCCGAGGTCGTCCCGGAGTCCGTGGCGGACCTGGCCGACTGCATCGCGTAGTACCGCAGCGAGCTGGAGGTCACGCCGGCCGCCGCGGACACCGCACGCTTCCTGCTGCGTGAGCCACCGCTGCCCCGAGCGGCGCGTGCTCCCTACCGCCTGCTCGCCGCCGGGTCGGTGGCGCTGCTGCCGCCGTGGGCACGTGAGCAGCTCGGCGTCGACACGTGGTTCAGCCGCACGCTCGGCGGTCCGGCCGGGGGAGCGGCCGTCCGGGCCGTCCGCTGGGGGATGGACTCCGTCGCGGCACAGGGCCGCAGGTGGTGACCCCGCTCGGTGGCCGTGCCGGCCGCGGCGTCGAATCGTTCCGGCGCAGATGTGTACGTTCGTACATTCCCTGCGTACCATCGCCCCTATGGCCGACCCGTACCGCCGTGTCCGACTGTCCCTGTTCGCCCTGACTCTCCTGACCGGGATCGGCCTGTCCTCGTGGGTGACGCGCACGCCCGCGGTACGAGATGCCGTGGACGCGTCGACGGCAGGGATGGGCCTGATCCTTTTCGGGCTCTCGGTCGGATCGATGGTCGGCGTCCTGTCGGCAGGTGGTTTCGTCCGCCGCTACGGTGCGCGGCCCGTCATCGTGGTGGGCGCCGTGGTCACGGTCGCCGGCATCGCGGTCGTCGGCCTGGGCGCCGGCGCGTCGACGGCGGTGGGGGTCTTCGTGGGGCTCCTGCTCGTCGGCCTCGGCGGAGGGCTGGGCGAGATCGGCCTCAACATCGAGGCCGCCGCAGTGGAGACGGTGACCCGACGGCCTGTGCTCCCGGTGCTGCACGGCTGCTTCAGCCTCGGGACCGTGGTGGGCGCTCTCGCGGGCATCGGGCTGACGGCCGCGCAGTTCCCGGTCTTCTGGCACCTGCTGGCCGTGACGGCCGTCATGGCCGCTCTCGCCGCGTGGGCGTTCCCCGGTATCCCCGCCGGTACGGGCCAGGTGGCCGCCCTTCCGCGAGCACGCGGGCGGCGGGCCGACGGCGCTTCGCGCGCCGGGGTGCGCCGCCCCAGCGTGTGGCGCGACTCCCGGCTCCTGCTCATCGGTGTCGTCGTGCTGGCGATGGCCTTCGCCGAGGGGTCGGCCAACGACTGGCTCCCGCTGCTCATGGTCGACGGGCACGGCGTCTCCGCCACCAGCGGCTCGCTGGTCTACGCCGGCTTCGCCCTCGCCATGACGGTCGGCCGTTTCGCGGGTGGTCCCTTCGTGGTCCGGTACGGGCGTGCGGCAGTCCTGTCCGTCAGCGCCGTCGGCGGGGCGATCGGCGTCGCCGGGGTCGCCTTCGCGCCGAACCCGGTCCTGGCCGGGATCGCCGTCGCGCTCTGGGGTCTCGGCGCCTCGCTCGGGTTCCCGGTGGCGATCTCCGCTGCGGGCGACGACCCGGAGCGCGGCGCCGAGCGGGTCAGCGCGGTCGCGACGTGCGGGTACCTCGCCTTCCTCGTCGGTCCGCCGCTGCTCGGGTTCCTCGGCGAGCACGCAGGACTGCGGCAGGCGATGCTCGTGGTCATGGGGCTGCTGGTCGTCGCGGCGATCGCCGCGCGGGGTGCCAGGTCGCAGCAGACCCCCGCCGACGAGCCGGCGGAGCCCCGCCCCGTGGGGTGACCCGGCTGGGCGTGATCCGGCTGGGCGTGATCCGGCCCTAGCCCGGGGTGCCTGCGCCGTCGGCGTCCCTGTCTTCCTCACCGCGGACGGCGCCGCAGCGCCAGCAGGGACCCGTCGGGCTCTCGTTCAGGGCGCCGCAGTCGGCGCAGACCTCGGACAGCCAGCAGGCGGCGTCCCCGCCGTCGGGCCCGCTCGCGGGTCGGGGTGCGTCGGGCACGGTCCCTCCTCCTGGTCGCGGGGTCCTGCTGTCGCCCTGCCGCATCGCGGGGGCGCCCACGTCGATCGTGCCACGACGCGGCCGGAGGAGTGCCCGCAGCCCTGCTGAAGCCGACCCACCTCCGGGTCGTCCAGGCCCCGGAATTCACCCCGTCGGCGAGTGACCCGCTAGTGTTCCGCCATTGCTTTGTCGTGACCGTACTCACAGGTCGCTTGCTGCCGAGGGTGCCAGGTGCGCGGTGTGTCGCCGCGGACGGGCTGGTCCCCGCCGGTGCGAGTGCCCGACTGTTCCTATCCAGGAGTAACCATGAGCTTCGCCGATCGCATCAGCACCGCGAACGAGCTGATCTGGTCGATCCCGCTGATCGCCCTCTGCCTTCTCGCCGGCCTGTACTTCTCGCTCCGCACCGGTTTCCTCCAGGTCCGGCACATCCCCGACATGCTCAACCAGCTCAAGAAGGGCAAGGAGTCGGAGGACGGCACGTCCTCGCTGCAGTCACTGATGATGTCGCTCTCCGGTCGCGTGGGGATGGGCAACATCGGCGGCGTCGCCACGGCGATCGCCTTCGGCGGCCCCGGCGCCGTGTTCTGGATGTGGACCTCCGCGTTCCTCGGGGCCGCCACCTCGTTCATCGAGTCCACCCTCGGCCAGATCTACAAGGAGAAGGACCCGGACACCGGTGAGTACCGCGGTGGCCCGGCCTACTACTTCGAGAAGGCGTACAAGCACAAGGCTCGCGGCCTGTCGCTGGCCTACGGGATCATCTTCGCGGTCGTCACCATCGTCGCGATGAGCTTCTTCCTGCCGGGTGTGCAGGCCAACGGCATGGCCTCGGCGATCGACAACGCCTGGAACATCCCCACCTGGGTCACCGCCATCGGCCTGGTGATCGCGCTGGGCTTCATCGTCATCGGCGGCGTCAAGCGCATCGCCCACTTCGCGGTGGTCGTGGTCCCCGCGATGGCCCTGCTCTACATCCTCATCGCGGTCGTCGTGTTCTTCATGAACTTCACCGACATCCCCCGCGTGTTCGGGCTGATCTTCGGCAGCGCCTTCGGCGCCCAGCCGGTGTTCGGTGCGATCCTCGGCCTCGCCGTCAAGTGGGGCGTCCAGCGCGGCATCTACTCCAACGAGGCCGGCCAGGGCACCGGGCCCCACGCCGCAGCGGCCGCTGAGGTCTCGCACCCGGCCAAGCAGGGCTTCGCACAGTCCTTCGCTGTGTACGTCGACACGCTGTTCGTCTGCTCCGCTACCGCGTTCATCATCATCTCGACCGGCATGTTCAACACCTTCTCGGGCGAGACCTGGCCGAGCGACGTGATCCACGAGGGTCACGGCGGTCTGAGCACCGACGTCGAGCCCGGCCCTGGCTTCGTGCAGCAGGGCCTGGACTCGGTGTTCCCCGGCGCCGGCCCGACGTTCATCGCCATCGCCCTGTCGTTCTTCGTGTTCACCACGATCGTGGCGTACTACTACATGGCCGAGACCAACCTGAACTACCTCACCCGCAAGATGGAGAACCGTCTCGCGGCGCGGGCCATGCAGCGGGTGCTGCAGGCGCTGGTCCTGGTCTCGGTGGCCTACGGCGCCGTGACCACCGCCGGAGCGGCCTGGGGTCTCGGCGACATCGGTGTGGGCTCGATGGCGTGGCTGAACATCGTCGGCATCCTGTTCCTCCAGGGCCCCGCCCTGAAGGCGCTCAAGGACTACCGCCAGCAGAAGCGGCAGGGCCTGGACCCGCAGTTCGACCCGCGGAAGCTCGGCATCGAGAACGCGACGTTCTGGGAGCTCCGCGCCGACAAGCAGCTGCAGAGCGGGCCCGGTGGCGAGCCGGAGAAGCAGCTCGACCGCGACTGACCCCGCCCGTCCCAGCACGCCGCGGCGAGCCAGGGTCTCACCTGGCTCGCCGTCCGGCGACCACGAGACCGGCCACGAGCAGCGGCGTCACCGACGGTGCGGCGGAGGCCGCCACCGCCACCGCGTAGCCGAGCCCGAGCCCTGTCAGGCCCGCAACGGCCAGCACGAGGAGCAGCCCGGGGGTGGCGAACCCGCCCCCGGCCGCTGCGGAGCGGGCGGCGGGCAGGCCGCGCGGTCCTTGCCGAGGTACAGCGCCGTCGCGATCCCGATGAGGAGGGCGGCGACCAGCGCCCCCGCCTCGGGTCCTGCCAGCACCACGCACGCGCTCGCGAGCAGCGGGCCGAGCGCCACGGCGGCCTGGAAGACCACCCACCCGGGAGCCGAGCTCCCAAGCACGCCGCGCCTGGCCGGCGGCGTGCACTGCTGAGTCGAGGCTACCGCGCCCGGCCTGCGCGTCGCTCTTGCTTAACGCAGGCGTTCACGGCAGAGTCTGTCGTGACGCACCTCACACCGTGGTGAGGGGCGTCGCCAAAGGAGGTGCCGAATGACGACCACCGAATTTGCCACGTTGCGCCGCTCGATCGAGCAGCTGCGCCAGAGCGTGTCCGGAGTGCGGAGCGCCTTCGGCGACGGGCCGGAGGTGCGCCGGCTCATGAACGACCTCGAGCGGCTGGAGATCGACGCGACAGAGCTCGCGTCGGCGGAGCCCGTGCGGCAGCCGAACAACCGGGTGCCCGAGCACGTCGTCGTGCCGGACACCCCGCTGGACGAGGCGATGTTCAGCGATGCCGACGACGAAGGGCTCGGCGGCTACCACGGCGACCGGTCGTGACCGCGACCGCCCATGGCACCGGCGCGCGAGGCGTCGACAGCCCGGGCCGCGCAGCCATCAGTGCGCGGACGCTGCGGTCGGACCGGTGGTGGCTGCCGCCGGCCGCGACCACGGTGGGCCTGCTGATCTTCGTCGTCTACGCGACGGTGCGGGCGTTCCAGCAGCAGTACTTCTTCGCCGACGAGCGCTACCTGACGCCGTTCTACTCCCCGTGCGTGTCGCTGGGGTGTGCGTCGGAGCCGGGAGCGTCGCACTTCGGGATGTTCCTGCCCGACCACCCGCTCATCCCGTACGCGGCGCTCAGCCTGCCGTTCCTGCTGCTGTTCCGGCTGACCTGCTACTACTACCGCAAGGCGTACTACCGCTCGTTCGCGCTCTCGCCCGCCGCGTGCGCGGTGCCGGAGCCGCACGGGACGTACACGGGCGAGACGCGCTTCCCGCTGGTCCTGCAGAACGCCCACCGGTACTTCTTCTACCTCGCGGTGGTCATCTCGCTGATCAACACGTACGACGCCGTCGTCGCGTTCCGGCACCCGACCGACGGCTTCGTCGTGGGCGTCGGCAACCTCGTGCTGCTGGTGAACGTCGCGCTGCTGTGGTGCTACACGGCGTCGTGCCACTCGTGCAGGCACGTGATGGGCGGGCGGCTCACGCACTTCTCGAAGCATCCGGTGCGGTACCGGCTGTGGACGTGGGTGTCCGCGCTCAACGCGCGGCACGCGACCTTCGCGTGGATCACGCTCGCCACGCTCATCCTGACCGACCTGTACGTGGCGCTCGTCGCCAGCGGAACCATCACCGACCTGCGCCTGGTCGGATGACCCCGAGCGGAGAGGGAACCCGGCCTTGACGGAGATCGAACGGCACGAGTACGACGTCCTGGTCATCGGGGCCGGGGGTGCCGGGCTGCGCGCCGCGATCGAGGCGCGCGAGCGTGGTCTGCGGGTCGCGGTCGTCTGCAAGTCGCTGTTCGGCAAGGCGCACACGGTGATGGCAGAGGGCGGGTGCGCCGCCGCCATGGGCAACGTCAACGACAACGACTCCTGGCAGGTGCACTTCCGCGACACCATGCGCGGGGGGAAGTTCCTGAACAACTGGCGGATGGCGGAGCTGCACGCCAAGGAGGCGCCCGACCGTGTCTGGGAGCTGGAGACGTACGGCGCGCTGTTCGACCGCACGAGCGACGGGCGGATCAGCCAGCGACACTTCGGCGGGCACACCTACCCGCGCCTCGCGCACGTCGGCGACCGGACCGGGCTCGAGCTGCTCCGCACCATGCAGCAGCGCATCGTCGCGCTGCAGCAGGACGACCACGCGGAGACCGGCGACTACGAGGCCCGGCTGCGCGTGTTCGCCGAGTGCACGGTCACGGAGCTGCTGACCGGACCGTCGGACGACCCGGCCCGGCCGGGCGCGGTCGCCGGCGCCCTCGGGTACTGGCGGGAGTCAGGCCGGCTGGTGCTGTTCTCGGCGCCTGCCGTAGTGCTGGCCACCGGCGGGATCGGCAAGTCGTTCCAGGTGACGTCGAACTCGTGGGAGTACACGGGCGACGGCCACGCCCTCGCGCTGCGTGCCGGTGCCGAGCTCATCGACATGGAGTTCGTCCAGTTCCATCCGACCGGCATGGTGTGGCCGCCCAGCGTCAAGGGCATCCTCGTGACCGAGGGGGTGCGCGGCGACGGCGGCGTGCTCAAGAACTCGGACGGCAAGCGGTTCATGTTCGACTACGTCCCTGACGTGTTCAAGGGCCAGTACGCCCAGTCGGAGGACGAGGCGGACCGCTGGTACGACGACCAGGAGAACAATCGCCGCACCCCCGACCTGCTGCCCCGCGACGAGGTGGCCCGTGCGATCAACACCGAGGTCAAGGAGGGGCGCGGCTCGCCGCACGGGGGCGTCTACCTCGACATCGCGAGCCGCATGCCCGCCGACGAGATCAAGCGCCGCCTGCCGTCGATGTACCACCAGTTCAAGGAGCTGGCCGACGTCGACATCACCGCCGAGCCGATGGAGGTCGGCCCCACGTGCCACTACGTGATGGGCGGTATCCACGTCGACCCGGACACCGGGCAGTCCCGCGTGCCTGGGCTGTTCGCGGCGGGGGAGTGCGCCGGCGGGATGCACGGCTCCAACCGGCTCGGCGGCAACTCCCTGTCCGACCTGCTCGTCTTCGGCCGGCGGGCGGGGCTCGGCGCGGCCGACTACGTGGCAGGCCTGGACCACCGTCCGGACGTCCGGCCGGCGGACGTCGACGTCGCCGCGCAGATGACGCTCGCGCCGTTCGACCCACCGTCGGCCAGGCCGGGCGGCGCGGACGGTGCGGACGGTGCCGGTGAGAACCCGTACACGCTGCACGCCGAGCTGCAGCGGATGATGAACGACCTGGTCGGCATCATCCGGACGGAGTCGGAGATGCGGGACGCCCAGGTCCGCCTCGGTGAGCTGCGTACCCGGGTGCGGCAGGTCTTCGTCGAGGGGCACCGGCAGTACAACCCCGGCTGGCACCTGGCGCTGGACCTCCGGAACCTGCTCATGGTGAGCGAGGCAGTGGCGTCGTCGGCCCTGCTGCGCACCGAGAGCCGCGGCGGGCACACCCGGGAGGACCACCCGGGGCTCGACGCGGAGTGGCGGCACCGGGTCCTCGTCACGCGCCTCGCCCGTGCCGGCGAGAGTGACGACGGGAGCGACGCCCCTGCGGACCCGGTGCTGCCGCAGGTCGTCGTCGAACCGGCCGAACGGGTCCCGATGCGCGAGGACCTGCTCGCGCTGTTCGACCTCTCCGAGCTCGAGAAGTACTACACGGATGCCGAGCTGACGGCGCACCCCGGGCATCCGGCAGACCCAGCGGGAGGTACCGCATGAGCTACACGGGCACGTTCCGGATCTGGCGAGGCGACGCCGACGGCGGGGCGCTCGCCGACTTCGAGGTCGAGGTCAACGAGGGCGAGGTCGTGCTCGACGTCCTCCACCGGCTGCAGGCCACGCAGACGCCCGACCTCGCCGTGCGGTGGAACTGCAAGGCGGGCAAGTGCGGGTCCTGCTCGGCGGAGATCAACGGGAAGCCGCGCCTGCTGTGCATGACGCGGATGTCGGTGTTCGAACCCGGCGACGTCGTCACCGTGACCCCGATGCGGACGTTCCCCGTGATCCGCGACCTCGTGACGGACGTGTCGTTCAACTACGCGAAGGCGCGCGAGATCCCGTCGTTCACACCACCGGCGGACCTGGCGCCGGGGGAGTACCGCATGGCGCAGGTCGACGTCGAGCGGTCCCAGGAGTTCCGCAAGTGCATCGAGTGCTACCTCTGCCAGGACACCTGCCACGTGGTGCGCGACCACGAGGAGAACAAGGAGTCGTTCGCCGGCCCGCGGTTCCTCATGCGGGTCGCGGAGCTGGAGATGCACCCCCTCGACGTCGCCGACCGGGTGCCCGCGGCGCAGGAGGAGCACGGGCTCGGCCAGTGCAACATCACGAAGTGCTGCACCGACGTGTGCCCTGAGGGCATCAAGATCACCGACAACGCGCTGATCCCGATGAAAGAGCGCGTGGCCGACCGGCGCTACGACCCCCTGGTGTGGCTGGGGCGGACGATCTCGCGGCGGCGCGGCTGAGCGGCCGGCTCAGCCCGAGGCGAGCGAGCCAAGGAGCCGCAGCCGCTCGGCCGAGTCCGAGCCGGGCGTCGCCCCGACGAAGATGATCCGCTGCGAGGGGGCGTCAGGCAGGTGGAAGCTCTCCGTGTTGAGCGTCATCCTGCCGACGAGCGGGTGCTCGTACTCCTGGACGGAGTGCGTGCACTCGGCGACCGGGTGCGCCGCCCAGATCCGGACGAAGTCGGGGCTCTTGATGCTCAGCTCCCCGACGAGCTCGTTCAGCAGCGGATCGTCCGGCTGGTCGCCCGAGGCCATCCGAAGATAGGACGCGAGGTAGGTGGCCTCCCGTTCCCAGTCGACGTAGAGGTCACGCATCGCCGTGTCGAGGAACATCTGCCGGGCCAGGTTCGGCCGCTGCTCCGGCCCCAGCCCCAGCAGCGCGAAGCCGAGCGGGTTGCCGCCGAGCAGGTCGATACGGCGTCCGACGACGATCACCGCCTGGTCCGTCAGGCTCTCGGCGAGAGCCTGCACCGTGGGCCGCAGGTGCTCGGGACGGAGCTCGCGCCGGGCGAGCTGCGCGGGCCAGGCGAGCCGCAGCAGGTGCAGGCGCTCGTTCTCGTCGAGCTGGAGCGCACCGGCGATCGACTCCAGCACGGAGTCGGACATCTGGTGGCTCTCGCCCTGCTCGATGCGCGTGTAGTAGTTCACGCTCACGCCGGCGAGCCGCGCCACCTCCTCGCGCCGCAGCCCCGGCACACGGCGCTGCTCTCCGTATGTCTCCACGCCCACGGTCGCCGGTGTGAGCGCCTCCCGGCGAGAGCGTAGAAAGCCCGCGAGCCCGACGTTCCGCTGTTCGCTCATGCCCACATGGTCCACCGCCCCGACGCAGCGAGCCATCCCCTGGCGTGGGTACCCACCGCATGGCGTGGTGCCCCGACCGCCGACCGGCGCACGATGCCGCCATGTCCCAGAACAGCATGTCCCAGAACAGCAAGTCCCAGAACAGCAAGTCCGAGCACAGCAAGTCCGAGAACAGCACGACAGCAACCGACCAGAAGATCATCACCGTCGTGGGAGCCACCGGGCAGCAGGGCGGCGGCCTCGCCCGAGCGATCCTCGACGACCCGGACCAGCCGTTCGCCCTGCGCGTCCTGACGCGCAATCCGGGGTCCGCGGCGGCACGAGCCCTCGCGGAACGTGGCGCCGACGTCGTCGAGGCCGACCTGGACGACGAGGCGAGCGTCCGCCGCGCGTTCGACGGTGCCTACGGCGCCTTCGTCGTGACCAACTTCTGGGTGGAACGGACGCCCGAGGAGGAAGCAGCGCGGAGCCGTCCGCAGATGGAGATCGACCAGGCGGGGACCGCGGCGCGGGCCGCAAAGGCCGCGGGGCTGAAGCACGTGGTCTGGTCCACGCTCGAGGACACCAGGCCGCACTTCGAGCACCTCGGCAGCGAGCCGCCCACGCTCGTCGACGGCTACAAGGTGCCGCACTTCGACGCGAAGAGCGTGGCCGACAACCACTTCACCAGCCTCGGCGTCCCGACGACGTTCCTGCTGACGACGATGTTCTACGAGTCGTTCCTCACGGGAGGGCAGGGCCCGCACCGCGAGCAGGACGGGCGTCTGGTGCTGAGCAACCCGATGAACGACTCGGCGCTCGCGGTGGTCGCAGCGGAGGACATCGGCCGCACCGCGTACGGCATCTTCCGTGCCGGGGCCAAGTACGTGGGCCGCACCGTGGGGCTCGCCGGGGACCACGCCACCGGCGTCGAGCTCGCCGAGATGTTCGCCCGGATCCTTGGCGAGGCCGTCGAGTACCGTCCCGTGACGCACGACCAGCTCCGGTCCGCCGGGTTCCCGGCCGCCGACGAGATCGGCAACATGTACCAGTTCTACGCGGAGGCCGGCGAGTACTTCGTCGGGGCCCGCGACCCCGAGCTGATCCGTGCGGAGCTCAACCCAGGGCTGGCGCGCCTCGAGGACTGGCTGACGGTGCGCAAGGACCAGATCCCGCTCGGCTGAGCACCCGCGGCCGCGAGCCGGCCCCGCCGCTCCTGAGGGGAGCGACGGGGCCGCCGACGGTCTCTGCTGGGGGCAGCGGTGAGACCGGCTCAGCCCTGCGGCTTGCGCGGCCGCCGGGTCAGCAGAGGGTCGTGACTCCGCGGCCGGCCGACGGGCTGGACCGCCTCCAGAGCACGCGTCAGCATGTCGTGCGTGACGGCCGCGCCGTCGTCGCCGGCCCGCAGCGCCGCCATCACCTGGTCGGCCGCCAGTCGCAGGGAGACGCCGGTCTCCTTCGCCACGGCGACCAGGGCGTCGGTAGCCGTGGCCTCGTCGACGCCGCGTACCGCGACGATCACGCCCTTGACCTGCTCGATCATGGCCTGGCTGACGAAGGCGCGGTTCACCACGCCGTCGGACCGGCGGGCGAGCGCCTCCTTCTGGACCGGCGTCACGTCGACGACGTAGCCGACCAGCTCGGGCGAGCGGCCACCTGCTCCCTGTGATCCCTGCCCGGTCACGACGACCGACCGGGTCCTGCCGCTCCGGTCCACGATCCGGTGTGCGCAGGCGAACGGGCGGCCGAGCCGCAGGGCCTCGCCGGCGGCGCGGACCACCCGGCCCCGGTCGTCCGGGTGCTTGCGTGAACGGAGCGCCTCGAGGCCCGGCTCGATCTCGTCGCGCCGCCACCCGTGCATCGTGTAGACCTCGTCGGACCACCACCAGGTTCCCGAGGCGAGCTCCACGCTGTAGCGGCCGACGAGGAGGTTGGTCCCCAGGCCGAGGGCGCGGGACAGGTCGCCTGCCGAGAAGGGGGGCGAGGGGGGTGCTACGTCGCTCCCGGCACCGTCCGAGAAGGCGGGCGGGGGCTGTGTGATGGATGACATGTGAACCTCCCAGATCCGATTCGGACCGGGAGCCGCTTCATGACTCCGAGACCTCGAGTGTAGAGCCGTTCGGACGATTCGGACAGCCCGTCGTCCGAGATTCTTCGTGCGCGCCTCCTGTCCTGCCAGGTCACAGCGGCGTGTCGTCCAGGGGGACGAGCAGCGCGGACGCGTCCGCCTTCCAGCGGTCGAGCGCATACGCGCCGACGTCACCGTCGATGGCCAGGCAGGCGGCCGCGCCGAGCAGGACGTCGTCGCGGAGCCCCGGTTGCTGCTCGACGAGCCGGCCGGCCAGGTCGCGTGCGGCGATCTGCTCGTGCACCGAGTCGGCCTCCACGTGCTCGTCGAAGTAGTGCGTCGTGTCGGCGTCGTACCCGAGCCGCCGGAACCCGTCGCCGTACAGTCGGCTCGGGATCGACGACGTGATCTCGTACGCGGCCAGATGGCCGACGATCGCCCCGCGGAGCCGGCGGTGCAGCGCGAACAGCGACATCGTGTTCAGCGAGGTGAGGACCGGCGTGGGCACGACGTCGAGGTACCGGCCGTACGTGTCGTCAAGGCCGGCGCCGCGCATCGCCCGCGCGAACAGCTCCGAGTGCAGGTGGCCCGGCCTGCCGCCGCCGTACTCGTCCGCCTGGATCTCCACCAGCGCCGCCTTGGGAACGTCGTGCAGCCGCGGGATCGCCCACGTGTGCGGGTCGGCCTCCATCAGCTGGTAGATCGATCGGAGGACCAGGAACTCGCGAGCCTGCCGAGCGTCGGCGCGCTTGGCGACGTACCGCGCGAGGCTCGGGGCCCCGTCGGCCTCGGCCAGCTCGAACAGTCGCCGTGCGACGCCGGCGGCGTCGGCCTCGTCGCACACCGGCTGTCCCGCCCGTGCGCGCACGGCCACCTCGAACGGGCGCTCGAGCAGCTGTCGTACGGCCAGGAGAGCGGGCTCCCACTCCCACGCGTCGTCGATCCCCTCGACACCTCGGTGGTGCAGCTCGTACAGGACGGTGAGGGCAAGCTGCAGGTCGCCGTCGCCCAGGACGCCGCGTCCCGGTTCGCCGGCAGGGTCGCCGTCGGTGCCGGACAGGTCCTCCGTGGCCGCCGCGCGCACCGGCGCCAGCCGGTCGTGGGCGTCGGGTGTGGGCCCACCGGCGGTGAGGCCCGCAAGCAGTGCAGCGCTCAACGGACCGCGGGGACGTGGGAGCGGGAGGCGGGCCGCGGCGTCCGCGGGACGCCGGTCGGCGTCTCCCGCCGACGCCGGGTACCGGACCGAGGTTGAGGTCATGTGGAGGCTCCTGATCGTGCACGGCCGCGCCTCTGCTCGACGACCTGCCCATCGTGGACGCGAAGCGGTCGGCTCGCAAGGCTTGTCCGCCGTCGGCCACTGCCGGGTTGCGAGTGCCACCCGGCGTCTTACGTTGGGGCCGAGGTCAGGAAGAGGCCGCACCGGTGGAGCAGGGCCACCGTGGCTCGTGCTCTGCGAACTCGCCCGGCTGGTACCGGGCGTGGACGACGACAGGAGTGGCGACCATGAGCGAGACGAATGTTCCGTACGGCTCAGGGGCCGGTTCGCAGGGAGCCTGGGCACCCGGCCGTGCAGGTGGTGACACAGGCAGCGATACGACCGGCGTCAAGGAGCGGGTCACCCAGGCTGCGTCGCAGGCGGGTGACGCAGGCCGGGAGACGGCCCACGACGCGAAGGAACGCGCGCGTGCCGTCGCGCACGAGGCGACGGACCGGACCCGCGGGCTGATGGACCGCACGCGGACCGAGCTCAGCTCCCAGATGGAGTCCCAGCAGCAGCACCTCGCGGGCGGGCTCCGTGGGCTGGGCGACGAGCTGCGCCAGATGGCCGACGGGAGCCAGGACCCTGGCTACGCCACCGACCTGGTGCAGCGGGCGGGCGACGCCAGCGGCCGCGCCGCCCAGTGGTTCGAGGACCGGCAGCCCACCGACGTCCTGCACGAGGTCGAGGACTTCGCCAGGCGCCGGCCGGGCCTGTTCGTCCTGATGGCCGCGGGAGCCGGCCTGCTGGTCGGTCGGTTCCTGCGCGGCGCGAAGGATGCCTCCGGCGACGGCGGCGAGGTGGCCCGCCGGGACCCGGGCACGTCCCCCGATACGTCGGCCGGTCCGTACGGGGGTCCGTACGGTGGGACGTCCGGCGGGACGTCCGGCGGTTCGGTCGGCGGCACGGATGCCGGGGCCCTGAGCGGCACCGGCGCGGGGCCGGTCGGGTCGGGCGCGCAGGGCGGCGAACCGGACATCGGGCGGAGCGGTGCGTTCCCGGCCCTCGCCAACGAGAACCTTCCGCAGGACCCGCAGGTGCCGACCTCAGCGGGGGAGACGCCGCCGGCGTTCCCGCCGACGGCGCCCGACGGCACCCGACCGCAGACCATCGGGGGTGAGCACGATGCCGAGCGACCGTGACCCGTTCGCCGCCTCCAGCGCGGCACAGCCCACGACGACCGGCAGGGGCCAGGTGCCCCTCGAGGCAGGCGGCGTCGGTGCGACCGGCGGCGTCGGCGAGACCAGGCCGGTGGACCGGCACGCCAGGGAAGGCGACCAGAGCATCGGAGAGCTCTTCGGTGAGGTCAGCCGAGACCTCTCGACGCTGATCCGGCAGGAGGTCGAGCTGGCGAAGGCCGAGGCGGCGCAGTCCGCGAAGCGGGCAGGGAAGGGCGCCGGGATGTTCGGCGGCGCCGGTGTGGCGGGCCACATGGTCCTGCTGTTCCTGTCGCTCGCCCTGTGGTGGGCGCTCAGCTACCTCATGGGCGGTGGCTGGTCGGCCGTCGTCGTCGCCGCGGTCTGGGCCGTGATCGCGGCGGTGCTCGCCGCGCGCGGGCGCGCCGAGATCAAGTCGGTGGAGGGCATGCCGCAGACGGCGGACTCGGTCAAGAAGATCCCCGATGCACTGCGAGGACACGAGGAGAAGAACTCATGAGCACCAGCGATCCTGACGAGATCCGGGCGAACATCGAGCGCACGCGCGACGAGCTGAGCTACGACGTGGACACGCTCGGCGACCGAGTGAGCCCCGGCAACGTCGCGCGGCGGCAGAAGGACAAGGTGCGGTCCCGCGTCTCCCAGGTCAAGGACCGGGTGATGGGCACGGCCCACCACACGAAGGAGTCGGCCGGTGGCACGGCGCACCATGCGGCGGACCGCGGACGCGAGAAGGCGGCTTCGGTCGCCGACTCGGCCCGGCACACCGCTTCGTCCGTCGCCGAGTCCGTCGGCTCCGCACCGCGCGCGATGCGGGAGCAGACGCAGGGCAGCCCGCTTGCCGTCGGCCTGGTGGCCTTCGGCGTCGGTCTCGCTGTCGCGTCCCTCATCCCGTCGAGCCGTACCGAGCAGCGGGCCGCATCGGCCGCCCAGGAGAAGGCAGCTCCGCTCGTCGACGACATGAAGTCGACGGCGAGCGAGGTCGCGCAGGACCTCAAGGAACCTGCGCGGGAGAGCATGGAGGCTGTCAGGGACGCCGCGAAGGACGCGGCGCAGTCGGTCGGTGAGCACGGTCGGGAGGCCGCCTCCGACGTCCGCTCACGTACGACGGGCAACGGCTGAGACACGGGGCGTCGCCCTCTGCTGTCGGCCGGTGCCGGCGCCGGTCCGTCCGGCAGGCACCGGCCGACCCGTCCTGGGAGATGACATGACCGATACCAACGATGCGTCCGACCGGGTCGACGCACCGGCGCCGGACGACCGGCACAAGCCCGGCACCCCGCAGACCCTGCACCGCACCACCTGGACGTACGTCCTGCGCAACACGGTGCGGCAGTTCTCGCGGGACCAGTGCCTGGACCTCGCGGCGGCCCTGACGTACTACGCGGTGCTCGCGGCGGCACCCGCGCTGCTGGCGCTGGTCTCGGTGCTCGGGCTCGTGGGCAGCGGAGGCCAAGCGGTCGAGCGGGTCCTCGGCACCCTTGAGGGTGTCGTGCCGCCCGACGCGCTGTCCGTCGTCGAACCGCTCATCCAGAACGCCGCCGCCGCCGGGGGCGGGGCGGGGCTGGCTCTCGTCGTCGGTATCGTCCTCGCCCTGTGGTCGGCCTCCGGGTACGTCGGTGCCTTCGGCCGCGCGATGAACCGGGTCTACGAGATCGACGAGGGCCGCCCGGTGTGGAAGCTGCGCCCGGTGATGCTCCTCGTCACCCTGGTGGCGGTGGTGATAGCCGCAGTGATCGTCGCGTCGCTCGCGCTCAGCGGGCCGGTCGCCCGCGCGGTGGGCGACGCCGTCGGCCTCGGCTCGACCGCCGTGACGGTCTGGAGCATCGCCAAGTGGCCGGTCGTGCTGCTCCTGGTCGTGGTGCTGGTCGCGATCCTGTACCGCGTCACGCCGAACGTCCGGCAGCCCCGGATGCGGTGGCTCAGCGTCGGTGCGTTCGTCGCGATCCTCGTGTGGATGCTGGCCTCCGCCGCGTTCGGCCTCTACGTCGCGACGTTCGCCAGCTACGACGCCACGTACGGGTCGCTGGCCGGGATCATCGTGTTCCTGCTCTGGTTGTGGATCACGAACCTCGCCCTGCTCTTCGGTGCCGAGCTCGACGCGGAGCTCGAGCGCGGCCGCGAGCTCCAGGCCGGTATCGCGGCGGAGGAGTCGGTGCAGCTCCCGCCCAAGGACGCGCGCGCGAGCGAGAAGCGGGCGGCAAAGCGCCAGAAGGAGGTGGAGCGCGGCCGCGAGCTGCGGTCCGCCGCCCACCGGTCCGGCGCAGGGGACACCACGGAACACCGAACCTGAAGGAGGGCCGCATGCCGACGTCGGACGACGCCCGGGTCACCCGCACCGAGGAGGTGACCGTCACGGCCTGCCCCGACGGGCCGCTGCTGGTGCGGGGCCCCGCGGAGATCCTGGGTCCGGACGGGGAGCCCGTGCCGCGGGCACGGGCGACCGTGGCGCTGTGCCGCTGCGGCGGCACCGCCATCGCGCCCTGGTGCGACGGGACGCACAAGGTGAACGGCTACCGCTCCGACGGCTGATCCCGTGGGTCGCGCGCTCGCTCGCGCGGAACGCTCACGCGGTGCGGAACGCTCACGCGGTGCGGAACGACCGCTCCCGCGCGTAGGCGTGGAACCGCTCGATCGTGTCGAGCTGGCGGAGGTCCAGGTCGATCAGCTCGTCGAGCTGTCCGGTGTCCAGCCCGATCTGGTCGGCGTGGTCGCGCAGCGTCCGCCACCCACCGATCTTGCCCACCACCGCCGCGCGCAGGACCTCGGCCTCGAGCACCGCGGACAGCGGTGACCGCCGGGTGAGGCGGCCGTTCAGCTTCAGCCTGCCCGCCTTCTCGCCCAGCCACGCCGCCGCCTGCCGGTGCCGGCGGGGCGGCGCACCGAGGCGGTGCAGCAGGTCGCGGTACAGCTCACGCTCACCGCGGAGCTGCTCGGTGACCTCGGCCAGCTCGGCGTGGAAAGGGGTGTCCCGGTAGCTGCGGGTCATGCGCTCGAGGAGCTCCAGGGCCGCCGTCACGCCGGTGAGGTGGTCCGAGAGGTAGAGGCCGAGCAGGCCACCGTCCATCGAGTCCGGGATCCCGACCGGGCCGCGGTACCGCAGCGGCAGCACCGACGCCCCGGCAGGCCGGGGCGTCGCGGGGCGCAGCGGGGCCGAGCGCAGTCCCTGACCGACCGCCATGCCGCCGAGCAGGTCCTCGACGGCCTCGGCGGCGGTACGGCGCGGTGCCCACCCGAGCTCCTCCTTGATCCGGGTGGTGTCGAGCACGGGAACGGCCATCGCCATGTCGAGCCAGCCCGGGTCCGCCCGGACCAGACGGCTGTCGTACGCGGCCGCCAGCGCCGTGCGGACGACGGCCGGTGGCACCTCGACCAGCCTGCCGTGGCCGGCGATCCGCGCGAGGTCCTCGCCGTGCAGCAGGTCGTCCGCCGCGACGTTGAACGCGCCGCTCGCCCGCTCGACCACCACGCGCCGGTAGGCGTCCGCGACGTCGTCGGCGTGCGCGGCCTGCAGGCGCAGGCCCGCCGGCAGCGGGAGCGCGGGCGGCCTGCCCTGCCGCAGCAGCCGCACCGGCACGAGCGGTCCGAGGAAGTAGCGCACCACCGACTGGGCGGCGTCGGCCTGGAAGATGAGCGCAGGGCGCAGGCGCGCCACGGCGAGGTCGGGGTGCGCAGCCTCGAACTCGTCGAGCACCCGCTCCTGCGCAGCCTTGTCCACGCTGTAGTGCGACGTCGGGATGCCCCGGGTGGGCCAGCCCTCGTGCCGGGGCGTGTCGTCGTCGACGGGGGAGTACGCGCCGACCGACGAGGCGACCACCAGGTGCGGCACCCCCGCGCCGACCACCGCCTCGGCCACCCGGCGGGTGCCCTCCACGTTGGTGCGGCGCAGCAGGTCGCGCTCGCGGTTGGGCTGGACGAGCCACGCGAGGTGCACGACGGCGTCGGCGCCCCGGAACTGCTCGGTGAGCCGTGCGACCGTGGAGGCGGCGGTGTCCTGCGCCGCGATGTCGACAGCTGCCCACTCGGCGTGCCGGTACTGCTCGGCGCTCCGGTCGGGGAGCCGTCGGGCGATCCCCAGCACCGACGTGACCTGCGGCTCCTCCTGGAGAGCGCGCAGCAGGGCGGTCCCGGCGTTCCCTGTGGCTCCTACGACGACGACACGCATGGAGCCACCGTCGCACCGGGGCAGGGTGCTCGCATCCGGCATCGTTCCGTCCGGCGCACGGACGCACCGCGGGGGCGGCGCCACCGGGCGGCGCGTCTCGCGGGCGGACGCGTGTGCGCCCATGCTGGCGGTATGCCAGGCGCTATCGTCCACCGCGTGAACCGGTCCAGAGACGGCAACCGCACGGTCGTCGGGCACGTGCACGCGCCGCGCGACGCGGACCGCGCGGTGGTGCTGGTGCACGGCGTCGGCTCGTCGTCGCGGGCCTACCAGAAGCTGGCCGACCACCTCGTGGCGCACGGTGAGGTGCACGCGGTCGACCTGCCGGGCTTCGGCGCGTCACCGCACCTGGTCCGCGACGTCACCATCCCGGAGCACGCCGCCGCCGTCGCGCGGTACGTGCGCGAGCACGTGCTCGACGCCGGCCTGCCCGCCCCGGTCGTGGTGGGTCACTCCATGGGAGCGCAGGTGGTGGGCCAGCTGCTCGCGGACCATCCTGACGTCGCGTCGACGGGCGTCCTCATCGGCCCGACGGCGGAGCCCGGCACGCGCAGCCTCCGCGGACAGGCGGCACGCCTCGCGGTCGACGCGGTCGGCGAGCGGCCGCGCACCATCGGCGTGCTGCTCGTCGACGCGCTGGTGCGCTGCAGCATCCCGTACTACCTCGGGCAGCTGCACCACGTCATCGACTACCGGCTGGAGGACGTCCTGCCGCGCAGCACCGTCCCGGTCGTCGTGGTCCGGGGCGAACGCGACCCCGTCGCACCGCAGGGCTGGGTCGAGCTGCTCGCCGCCCAGGCGCCGTTCGGGCGACACCGCACCGTGCGGGGCCGTCACCACGCCATGGACACGGATCCCGCCGGCGTCGCCGAGATCGTGCTCGACGCGTGGCGGTCGGCGGGACGGGGCATCGGGTGACCGAGCGCCGTCGTTCACCGGGCGGCACCTTCGCCCGGCTCGGTGCGTGGGCCGCCGACTACGCCTGGGCGACCGACCGGCAGCTCCGACACCTCGTCCGGCGGCCGCCCCTGCCCACCGCGACCGGCGCCCGGGCGCCGGTCGTGCTCCTGCCAGGCATCTACGAGACGTGGGAGTTCCTCGAGGCCGCTGCGACGGGCCTCGCGCGGGCGGGACACCCCGTCCATGCCGTACCGGGTCTCAAGCACAACGCACGGCCCGTCCCCGAGGCGGCCGACATCGTGGTCGAGCACCTCGAACGGACCGGCCTGAGCGGTGCGGTGCTCGTCGCGCACAGCAAGGGCGGTCTCATCGGCAAGCGTGTGCTGCTCTCGCCCGCGAGCGACCGGCTGCTCGGCATGGTCGCCGTCGCTACGCCGTTCACCGGCTCGCGCTGGGCGCGGTACATGCTCTCCCGGGCCCTGCGGTCGTTCGACCCGCGCGACCCGGTACTGCTGGCGCTCGCGGGCGAGCTGCTCGTCAACGAACGCATCACCGCTGTGTTCCCCCGGTTCGACCCGCACATCCCCGAGACCGGCCGGCTCCCGGGTGCGCGGAACGTCGAGCTCCCGCTGTCCGGCCACTTCCGGCCGCTCGGCCACCCGCTGCTCGTCGACACGGTCGTACGTGAGGTGGCCCGGGTCGAGACGGAGCACGCGGTCAGCTGACGCTCGGGGCGGCCTGCCGTCGGCCCGGGATTCCCACCCGCCCGCCCGCACGTGGTCCACTGGGAAGGTGCTCACCGTCCGCCATCGCTCGACGCGTCGGCTCGACGTCGGCCTGACGCTCGGGCCGCTCGGGCACGGGCCGGCGGACCCGACGTTCCACCGGGCCGCCGACGGGACGGTCTGGCGCACGTCGCTGCTGCGCACCGGCCCCGTGACGCAGCGGTTCGTGCCGGCCGGGCCGCACGAGGTGGTGGTGCACCTGTGGGGCGACGGCTCCCGGGAGGCCGCGGAGTCGCTGCCCGTGCTGCTCGGTGAGGACGACGACACCACGGGGTTCGCGCCGCCGCCGCAGGTGCGGGACGCCAACCGCCGTGGGGCAGGGATGCGGATGCCGTACAGCGGCCGGGTGCTGGAGGCGCTCGTGCCCGCCGTCCTGGAGCAGCGCGTGCAGACCGTGACCGCCCACCGGGCGTGGCGCTGGCTGGTACGGCGGTACGGTTCGCCGGCGCCGGGCCCTGAGCCCGACGGGGTGCGGGGCGGCCTGCGGGTCGTGCCCGACGCGCGCACCTGGACCAGGGTGCCGGTCTGGGACTGGCACCGCGCCGGCGTCGACCCGGGGCGCGCTCGCACCGTCGCGCGGTGCGCGCTCGTGGCGCCGCGGCTCGAGGAGGCGTGCGCGATGGCACCTGGCGAGGCCCGCGCACGCCTGGAGAAGGTGCAGGGCATCGGCGTGTGGACGTCGGCGGAGGCGGCGCAGCGGGCGTTCGGCGACGCGGACGCCGTCTCGGTGGGCGACTTCCACCTGCCCGCTGCCGTCGGCTGGGCGCTGTCCGGCGAGCGTACGGACGACGACGGCATGCTGCGGCTGCTGGCGCCGTACGCACCGCACCGGCACCGGGTGGTCCGGCTGCTCATGCTGGACGGCCGGCACAAGGCGCCCCGCCGAGGGCCGAAGCTGCCGATCGCGGACTACCGGGCATTCTGAGGCCTTCTGATGCCGTAGGCCCGTCGAGCGACCGATCGAGCCTCACTCGACCGGCTCAGGGCTCTTAGCTGAATCCCGAAGCTGGTCAGCGCCCGGGCGAGGTCGGGTTCGTGAAGGTCGGGATCCAACTGAGCCAGACGCTCATAGATGTCGACGGCCCGTTGGACGGCCGACAGACCTCGGCCCGACTCGCCCAGAGCCGAAAGTCTGGTCCCGAGATTGTGCAGCGTTCGGGCAAGGTCGGACTCATAGCGGTCGGGATCGGTCTGGGCCCGCTGCTCATAGATGTCCACGGCCCTCTGCGTGGCCGACAGCGCCTGAGCAGATCGTTCCATATAGGCGAGCTGGACTCCGAGGTTGCTCAAAGTGCCAGCGAGGTCGGGTTCGTGGCGGTCGGGATCGGTCTGGGCCAGCCGCTCGTAGATATCGACGGCCTGCAGGGTCGGCTTGGGCCAACCGTTCGAAGAGGCCGATGGCGCGTCGGGTGTGTGGCAGAGCTTCGATGGGCCGGTCCGAGTCCGAGAGCCACCTGCCGAGCTGACGTTCGGCATAGGCGATCTCTGCGTCGCTCGCATCGGGGGCGCCGTCCAGCAGTTCAAGATGCGCGCTTTGCTGCGGGAGGCCTATCAGGGCTGGGCCATCAGTGGCCTGTCGGTCAACTCCTTGGTGAACTACACCGCCCAAGGGACAGGTCGGGGTGCTTCCTGCAGCTGGGCCTAGGAACGGGGCAGTGTCCGCGCACTCTTACGCAGACGGCAGAAGGACGAGCGGGTGTCGGTGGCTGGGGTTATGGTCGAACACAGGTCCGCAGGTTTGACATCACTGATGATGTCATGCGGCCTTTCGGGAGGGGGTGGTTGGTATGTACGCAGGACGGTCCGACGGCGGTGTCGACGGCGGCGTGGCCGGTGCGCTCCTGGATGACGGTGCGTGCCGGACACCTGACGACACGGTGCCCGGCGACCTCCCGCCCGACTTCCCGCCCGACCTGGAGCCCGGCACCGGTCCGGACGCGGGTCCGGACTGGCCGCCGTCCGTGGTTCCGGTCGTGCTGTGGCCGGTGGAGACTCTCCAGCAGGCACTGACCGGTGCACCCGGCGCGCAGCTGGCACGGGTCGTCGCCGAAGCCATGGATCGGCCCACCGACCTGGACCCCGACCTCCTGGCCGGGCTGCCCGACGATGCCCTCGGTGACCTCGCAACCGCGTGCGGGCGGTTGCAGTCCTGGGCCGCGGGTCTCCAGGCCCGGGTCGTGGCCGAGCGCGCGGCCCGGGAGTCGCACGCGCTGGCACACGCCTCGCTGGTCGCCCAGGTCACCGGCGAGCTCGTCGTGACCGAGACCGAGGCCGGTGAGGTTGTCGTCCGGGCCGAGTCCGGCGCCCAGCACCCCACCGTGATCACCGCACTGATCGCCGGACGCATCGATGTCCGTAAGGCACACACCCTGCTGCGCTCCGCAGCACAGCTGACCACCACCGAACGCGCCGAAGCGATCGACCGGTACCTGCCCCAGGCACCCCACCGGACCTGGAAATGGCTACAGACTCGGATGCTCGCCTTCGCCAAGACCCGCCACAGCGCCGCCCAGAACGCCCGAGCCGAGGCAGAACGCCGGTGCGTGCAGCTCGACCGCGCCGAGAACGACATGGGCTGGCTGACCGCCTACCTCGCCGCCACCGACGCCGCCGCCGTCTGGGGCGTCATCGACGACATGGCCCACCAGCTCCGCCACGTCTCGGGTGAGGACCGGACCCTGGGCCAGCTCCGCGCCGACTCCCTGACCGCAATCATCACCGGCCGCCTCCTACCCGCTGGCCGATTCGCCGACGGCACCGACCCCGCAGACAAGGTCGACACCGAGGTCGAGCCTGAGGTCCACAGCACCGAGAGTACGGACAGCGGGGACACGCGCGTGTGCACGTGCGGTGGGCGGGCGCCCGTCGTGCACGAGACGGTGCAGGTCGTGCGGATCACACCGACCCGACCCGTCGTACGCGTCACCGTCCCGGCCAGCACCCTCCTCGGCCTGGACGACGCACCCGGCGACCTGACCGGCTACGGACCCATCCCCGCCGACACCGCCCGCCAGATCGCCAACGACGCCACCTGGCAACGCCTCCTGACCGACCCCGTCACCGGGATCCTGACCGACTACTCCACCACCACCTACCAACCCGGCAAAGTACTACGCGGCGCGATCGAGACCCGAGACGGGACCTGCACCTTCCTGTGGGGCTGCGACACCCCCGCCACCCGCTGCGACCTCGACCACATCCAACCCTTCGACCACGAACACAGAAACGAACGCAACGACGGCGGACAGAACGGCGACCGTGGGAGTGAGCGCGGGCAGACCCGCGCGCAGAACCTGCACGCGCTCTGCCGCAAGCACCACCTCCTCAAGACCCACGCCGGCTGGGACGTCGTCCGCGACCCCATCACCGGGATCACCACCTGGACCGCCCCGAACGGCCACGTCCACACCAGGCCACCCACCGTCCTGGACACCCACATCGACCTCGACCAGATCGACCCCGACACCAGCCACGACCTCACCCTGCACGCCCTGACCGGCCAACGCCTACCCCGCAGCTACCAGACGACCGAGCCGGGCGCGATACCAACCGAGGCGGTGCCGACGGACCCGACTGCACCGACCGACCCCGACGAACCACCCTTCTAGGTCGGTGTCAGCTAAGTCGGTGTCAGCTAAGTCGGTGTCAGCGGTCACGCGTAGCTGCTCGCGTTCTCCGCACCGCGGCGACGCCGCGAACTGCCCAGAATGCCGCGACGTACAGGCACAGCGCTGTGATCAGCGCGGCACCGGCCCCGGTCACGCCGGAGGAGAGCGCGGTCTCGATCGTGTCCCTCACCGACAGGTCTGTCTCGCCCCGCAGCTCGACGGTGCCCGCGACAGCGCCCGCGACGACCACACAGAGCGCGACCCAGGCGGCAGTGCGTGTGGTCCGGTGTGCGCCGGCGTCGCGTGCGGTCGGGCGCTGGGTCGTGCGGTCGGGCAGCTGCCGCGCTCGGCGTCGCCACAGGTACACCGCGACGACCACGAGCCCGCCGACGGTGCTCACGTGCTGCAGCGCGCGCGCCCAGGTGAGGTCGCCGGCGAGCTGAGTGCTCAGGAACGGTACGTGCAGCACGACGTATCCGTCGACGTGCGTGAACGAGTCCCAGACCAGATGGGTGGCGATACCGATCAGGAGAGACAGCAGCACCCAGCCGCCGCGCCGCAGCAGCGCGCCCCTGCCGCCCGGCCCGGGAGCCGGCGACGTGCCGGGCGGCAGCAGAGCACCGACCGGCCGGCGGGCTACCAGGGACAGGCCCCACAGGGCCAGCGCGTACGGGAGGGCGACGGTCACGGCGCCGAGCGGACCGTGCGACGTCGTCGCGTTCAGGTACGGCTCGTACCAGGACTCGGCGGTGACCGAGACCGGCACGCTGCGGGCGAAGTACGGCATGTCGGGCGCCAGGGCTCCGGCCACCAGGGCGGCGGCGCTGAACGGGCGCCGCAGGAGGGGCAGCACGGCTGCGGGATGGGAGAGCGTGAACGGCATGCGTCGTCCTTAGGGTGCGGACAGGATCAGGGCCGACGTCGCGCACCGTGTGCCGGGGCCGCGCTCGTGGGCAACTGTCGGACAGTACCGCCGAGGCGCGACGGACGGCGTGGCGGGCGGCGCGACGGGTCCGAGTCGGTCAGGAATCGAGAAGCCCGACGCGGCGCCCCGGACTAGCGTCGGAACTACCGACCAGCGGGCGAGTGCCCATTCCTGAGGAGGAGATCGCGATGAGCAGCACATCCAGGGCAGATGCGGGCAAGCGGGAAGAGTCTTCGAGCGGGGCGTTCTCGGAGCAGGAGCGCGCCGCGATGAAGGCACGTGCCAAGGAGCTGAAGGCGGAGGCCGCCGGCGGCCGCGGCGCGAAGAAGGCGGCGAAGGACGAGGCGGCGGTGCTGTCGAAGATCGCTGAGATGGCGTCACCGGACCGGGAGCTGGCCGCTCGGGTGCACGACATCGTGACGGACGCCGCCCCGGAGCTGGCACCGAAGCTGTGGTACGGGCAGCCGGCCTACGCCCGGGACGGGAAGGTGATCTGCTTCTTCCGCAGCGGGCAGGTGGACAAGGAGCGCTACTCGACGTTCGGGTTCAGCGTCGAGGCGGCGCTCGACCAGGACGGCGGCCTGTGGCCGACGTCGTACGCCCTGACCGGGCTGGACGACGCCGGCGAGGCCACGATCGCCGACCTCGTCAGGAGGGCCGTGCGCTGACCGGTCCGGCGGCGGCCGGGACCTGGCGCCCGGCCAGCAGGTCCACCAGGTCGGCCACCGACGGGATCAGGTGGGTGTGCGGCGCGGTCGCGAGCGTCTCCCGGGGTACGCCACCGCTGAGGACGCCGACCACGACCCCCGCCCCGGCGTTGGACCCTGCCTCGAGGTCGAGGACGGTGTCGCCAACGGTGAGGACGCCGGCCGTCCGCAGCACCCCGGTGCGCTCCATGGCGCGGTGGACCATGTACGGCGCGGGGCGGCCCGCGGGCACGTCGTCGGTGCAGACGACAGTGTCCACGGTGCCGTCCCGCCAGCCGAGGCGCTCGAGCAGGAGGTCGGTGACCTCTGCAGAGAACCCGGTGGTCAGCGCGATCTTTGCGCCCTGGTCACGGAGCGCGGCGAACGCCTCGACGACGCCGGGCATCGCCACGGGCGGCGTCGCGTCGTACGCCTCGCGGAGCAGCCGCTCGAAGTCGGCGAAAGCCTTCTCCACGGCGGTCGGGTCGCCGCCGAGCGCGAGCAGGGAGCGGATGGCGGTGCGCTTGTCGGCACCCATCCAGTGCGCGACGTCGGAGACCCCGGCCGTGCTGCCGTGCCGACGCACGGCGTCGTGCAGCGCGTGGTAGACGGCGCCTCCCTCCTCCACGGTGGTGCCTGCGATGTCCAGGGCGGCGAGAGCGATCATGAGTGATTCCTTCCAGAGGGGTCACGCGAGGGTGGACGCGCGACGGGTGCGGCAAGAGGTGGCAGCGGGCGGTCAGTCCGTCAGTTCGTCAGCCCGGCCAGGTCGAGCACATGGGCAGCGAGCCCCAGGCCCGTCGTCATGCCGATGCCGGTCGTGACCGTCGCGACGTGCACGCCCGGGTCGGGCTCGGCGACCAGGAACTCCTCGGGCGCCGTCGCGTAGGTGCCCTGCCAGCGCTCGACGACGTCGAGGTCCGTGCCGAGCAGGTCGGCGACCAACCGCAGCAGGACGGCGTAGCCCTCCTCGTCCTGGAACACCGGTGCGTCGACCGCGCGCAGGTGGGTGTCGCCGACGATCAGGGTCCCGTCCCGCTGGGGCGTCAGCATCAGGTTGACGTCCCAGGCCGTCGCGACCGGATCTGCCGCCGCAAGCTCGTCGGCGACCAGGGACGCGGACGGGCAGGCAGCGAGGGCCGCGTACCTGACCATGGACCAGCCCGTGAGCACGGGGCCGGTGAACGCCGCCGCACCGGAGGGCCGGACCCGGAGCATGTGCAGGCGGCAGCGGCGCAGCTGGGCCTGTGCGGCGACGTCGGGCAGGAGACGGTCGAGGTCGTGGTGGGCGGCGACGATCACGACGTCGGCGTCGAGGGGTCCCGTCGTGGTCTCGACGCGGCCGGTGCCGACCGCGCGGGCCGCCGTCCGCCACCGGAAGGTCACGCCCTGGTTCTCGAGCCAGGCGGCGAGCGCCGGCGCCGCGACCCGGGGGTCGACCTGGAGGTCCAGCGGCAGGTGGGCGCCACCGACCACCGGTTCGGCGCGGACCGGCGCGGCCGTCCGGGTCTGCGTGGCGTCGAGCAGGTGGACCTCGTCGCCGCCGCGCTCGGTGGCGAACTCCTCGAGCAGCCGCAGCTCGGTGCTCGTCCGCGCGACGACGTGCGTGCCGGTCCGGGCGACGGCGAACCCCGCGGCGGAGCCGAGGGACAGCCAGCGTTCGCGGGCCGCGAGAGCGTACGCACGTGCCGGGCCCGCCTGGGCGGTGACGCCGACGTGCCCGAAGTTCTGCACGGACGCACCGACCACCGAAGCGGCCTGCTCGACGACGGTCACGCGGTAGCCGCGCCGGTGGGCCTCGGCTGCGGCGCCGAGGCCGACCACGCCGGCGCCGACGACCACGACATGCCCTGCGGACGCCGGGGCCGGGCGGGAGCTGGTCATCGGAGGCCCTTCTCTCGGTGGGTCGGGTGCGCGGTGCAGGAGGAGCACGAGTTCATGCGGGAGTCACCTGGTCGGGTTACGGTCCGCGGGTGACCAAGTCGACCGAGATCGTCCGGGTGCTCGCGGAGGAGCTCGCGAACGTCCCACCGGGTACCCGGGTCGCGTCGGAGGCGGACGTCGGCCAGCGGTTCGGCGTCGGACGCGCAGCCGCACGCGCCGCACTCGGAGAGCTCGAGCGCCGGATGCTGGTGAGCCGGATCCAGGGCGGCGGCACCTTCACGCGGCGGCGCGTCGACTACCTCGTCGCGCCGGGCCGCGCCCCGTCCTGGAGCCGGACGGTCCGGGAGGCCGGGGCGACGCCGCGCACCGTCGTGCTGGCGTGCGACGAGGTTCCGCTGCCCCCGTCCGTCGCGCACGAGCTCGGGACGCAGGCGGGGGAGCCCGCGTTCCGGCTCGTGCGCCGGTCGTTCATCGACGGCATGCCCGCCGCGTGGGGCGTCGAGTGGCTGACCGTGGCGCTGGTGCCGGAGCTGCCTGCCGCCCTGCGTCACGAGGAGTCGCTGGACGCCATCCTGCGCGACGTCGCAAGGGTGCGGCCGGAGCGCGCGTGGACGCGGGCCAGCATGGAGTCCGCCCCCGACGACGCGAGCGCCGGTCTCGGCTGCCGGCCGGGCGACCCCGCCTGGCTGATCGCGAGCCTCGCGCGCGACGGCGCCGACGGGCCGCCCGTGCTCTCGACGGAGCGCTGGGTGCGCGCGGACGCCGTCCGCGTGATCGTGGAGCTCGGTGCCCACGAGACGGCTCAGCACGAGACGGCCGCTCATGGGGTCACCGCAGCGCGCGGTGCGACGCCGGCCGGACCGGTCAGCAGCCGCCCGACCTGAGCCAGCCCGACGGCGGGCGTGACGAGCTCGTGCCACGGCACGGTGTCGTGTGTGCGGTCGAGCAGGTCCAGCGCAGCCCGGAGGTGTCGCGGCTCGTAGTTGTGCACGCCCGTGACGGTGAGCCAGCCGCGCACCACCCGCTCCGCGTCGAGCGGTACCGGCGGTGCCGGCGCCACGGAGCCGGCCAGCACGAGCCGCCCGCCGATGTCGAGGGCGTCGAGGCACCTGGCCACCGCGGAGCTCGCCCCGGACAGCTCGATCGCGACGTCGACGAGGCCGAGCGCGGAAGCGCCGTCCGGCAGGTCGACACCGTGCGTCGAGGTGGCGCCGAAGCGCACCGCGAGGTCCAGCCGCCCCCGGTCGGGGTCCGTGACCAGGACCTGAGCAGCCCCTGCCGCGCGTGCGGCGGCCACCGCGGTGATCCCGAGCATCCCCGCGCCACTGATCAGGACACGGCGCCCGGTGAGCGGTCCTGCGGCCTCGATGGTGGCCATGACGGTCGCGGTGGCGCAGCCGGCGGGGGAGGCCAGCTCGTCGGGCAGCGTGTCCGGCACGTGGGCGACCGTCGCACCGCGCGGCAGCAGGATGTGCTGCGCGTAGGTCCCGCTGAGCGGCCAGGCCGACGCGAACCCCTCGTGCCCCACCTTGCGGACCGACCGGCACTTCGCAGTGCGCCCCGCAGCACACCTGTCGCAGGCCCCGCACGCGACGGTCACGCCCCACACGACCCGGTCGCCGTCGACGAGCGGGCGGCCGTCGCGGTCGCGGTCGGCCTCGCCGGGACCGGTCGCGACGACGTCACCCACCGCCTCGTGCCCGAGGACCGAGGGGACGGGGGCCGCACGCCGCCCTGACACGGTGTGCCGGTCGCTCCCGCAGACCGTCGCGAGGCGGATGCGGACGAGCACCTCACCGGGGCCCGGTTCGGGGAGCGGCACCTCGACGAGCCGGACGGCGTCGCCGCCCTCCCACAGCGCCACGGTGGTCCAGCCTGCTGCAGGGGCGCCGTGCGGGACGGGAGCCAGGTCAGTGGTCAGGTCAGCTGTGCGCGGATCCACCCGGAGAGCCTTTCGATGAGCAGGACGACGACGAACACCAGCAGCACGATGCCGCCGACCACCTCGAACCGGAGCGTGCGCACCGCCTCGAACAGCAGGAAGCCCACGCCGCCCGCGCCGACGATCCCGAGGATCGTCGAGGTCCGGATGTTGACGTCGAGCAGGTAGAGCGTCGAGCCGACGACCGACGGCATGCTCTGGGGCAGGATCGCCGCGAAGAGCACCTTCCACCAGCCGCCGCCGACGGACCGCACCGCCTCGGCGGGCCCAGCGGGAACCTCCTCGACGGCATCGGCGACCAGCTTGCCGAGGAACCCGATCGAGCCGATGCCGAGCGCGATCGCACCCGCGACGGGACCGAGCCCGACGGCGGCGACCAGGATCACCGCGAGCACGAGCTCCGGGACGGCCCGCACCACGAGCACCGCCGTGCGGGCGGCGGCATGGACCACGGGGTGGGGCGCCACGTTGCGGGCGGCGAGCAGCCCGAGCGGGAGCGACAGCATGACGCCGATCGCCGTCGCCACGAGCCCGATCGCGAGCGTCTGGAGCAGAGCCTCCCAGAGCACCGGCCCGAGCGACGTGAGATCCGGGGGGAAGGTGCGGCCGGCGACACCCAGCAGGTCTGGCACGGACGTCACCACGGCGATCGGGTCGATGCCGAGGCGGACGAAAGCGAACACCGTGAGGGCGATCGCCGCTCCGCCGGAGAGGAACCGCACGACCCGGTCGCGTCCGAAGCGCGGGTTGCGGGGGGCCAGCAGCGCGCGACGGACCGCCATCGACAACAGCTCCATGGCGGCGACGACCACAAGGATGATCGCGACGATGCCCAGTGCCTTCGGGTACACGAGGCCGCGCAGGGCGTCCTGCAGGGCGAACCCGATGCCGCCCGCACCGACGAAGCCCAGCACGACGGACGTGCGCAGGTTGATGTCGACCCGGTAGACGAATGCCGACACCCAGGCGGGTACCACCTGGGGCACGACACCGTTGAGCAGCTCGCGCAGCGGGCCGACGCCGACGCTGCGCACCGCCTCGCGGGGGCCCTGGTCGGCGTCCTCGATCGCGTCGGCGAAGAGCTTGCCCAGCATGCCGACGGAGTGCAGCGCGAGGGCGAGCACGCCGGGCAGCACGCCGAGCCCGAGCGCACGGACGAAGAGGACCGCGAACACGAGGTCGGGCACCGCGCGGCAGAACGTGATCAGGCCGCGCGCGACGGCGGCCACGGCGGGGTGCGGCGTCGTCGTCCGGGCCGCGAGGAACGCGAGGGGGACCGAGAGGAACGTCGCGAGCACGGTCCCGAGGAACGCCATGAGCACCGTGTCGAGGGTGAGCGCGGCGATGCGCGCGGGGTCGTCGACACGGGGCGGGAGCATCCGTTCGACGAGCGACGCGACGTCCTCGCCGCCGGCGATCAGCGTCGGCAGGTCGAGGCCGATCGACGACGCAGCGACGAGCGTGAGCAGCACCGAAGCGCCGGCGATCCAGCGGAGCATGCGCTGCTGCGGCGTCGGCGGCAGGGGGAGGCGCCCGCCGGTGTTGTGCGCTCCGTCGCGGTGCTCGACGCCGCGGCGCTCCCGGGTGGTCGGTGCGCTCACGCCAGGGCCTCCGCCGGCTCGACGCGCCGGTAGATCGACATGGCGTCGTCCCTGGTCAGGCCCGCTGCCGGCCGGTCGAGGACCTTCTCGCCGCTGCGTAGCCCGACCAGCCGGTGCGCCCAGCCGAGCGCCAGGTCCACCTGGTGCAGGGTGCACACGACGGTCAGCCCCTCCTCGGCGCACACGCGCACGAGGAGGTCCATCACCGCCCCCGCGTTCTCCGGGTCGAGCGACGCGACGGGCTCGTCGGCCAGCACGAGCTGAGGGCGCTGCATGAGGGTCCTGGCGATGGCGACGCGCTGCTGCTGGCCGCCAGAGAGGGTGTCGGCGCGCTGGTAGGCGTGGTCCGCGAGGCCCACCCGGTCGATGTGGGCGAGCGCCTCCTCGCGCATCCGGCGCGAGTACGTCGTGACGCCGTACCGCGGCCCGCGCACCCGCCCGAGCCCGCCGATCAGGACGTTCTCCAGGCACGTGAGCCGACCGACCAGGTTGAACTGCTGGAAGACGAAGCCCACCTCGGTGCGCAGGCGGCGCAGCTCGCGGCCCGACGCGCGGTCGACCCGCGTGCCCGCCACGGTGACCTCACCGGCGGTGGGCCGGTGCAGCCCGTTCAGGCAGCGCAGCAGCGTCGACTTGCCCGATCCCGACAGGCCCAGCAGCACGAGCAGCTCGCCGCGTGCCACGTCGAGGTCGACGCCCGCCAGAGCCGTCGTCCCGTCGAACTCCTTGGTGAGGCCGCGCACCCGGACGATGGGCTCGCCTGCGGGCTGCACGGTGTCGGGCTGCACGGTGTCGGGCTGCACGGTCAGCCCTCGCACTTGTCCGACTTGGTGAGCGTGCAGACCTCGCGGGTCCCGTCGTAGTCCGCGTCCTCGGCGGGCGCGAAGCCCCACGCGTCCTCGTCGGTGAGCAGGCACTCGCCGTCGCAGTAGCCCTCCGACAGCAGGTACTCCGAGTTGGCCTTCTCGGTGATGAGGCTCGTGAGCTTGGCGTTGACGTCCTCACCGAGCGCGTCGTTGCCCACGAAGAGCGAGCCAGAGATCTTGGGCGAGCGCCAGACCTCCTTCAGGTCCCCCTCGGCCAGGTCGCCCGCCGCCGGGAGCGTCTCGGTGACCATGGACTCCATGGCGAAGCCCGCCTCGCAGTCGCCGGCGGCGACGCCGAGTGCCGAGGCGTCGTGCGCGCCGGCGTAGACGGGCTGGACACCCGCTGCGACGTCGGCCTCCTTGCCTGAGGCGACGACGCCGGCGTCGATCAGCCCGGCGCTCGGGTACAGGAAGCCCGACGTCGAGCCGGGGTCGACGAAGCACACGCTGTGCCCGGCGAAGTCTTCGAGGCTGTCGATGTCGCTGTCGCCGGGAGCGATCCCGAGCGAGTAGTAGCCGGGCTCGGCGTCCTTCGCCTCGATCGCCGCGCCGAGGGGAGTGATCGCCGCCTCGTTGTGCGTGGCGATCACGTACGCGAACGACCCGAGGAACGCGATGTCGACCTTGTCGGCGATGAGGCCCTCGATGGCGCCCGCGTAGTCGGAGGCCTGGCTCACCTCGACGGTGGCGCCCGTCTCCTCCTCGAGCATCGCGACGATGGGGTCGTACCCGGCGGCAAGATCCGTCGAGTTCTCCGCAGGGATCGCGGCCAGCCGGATGACCGACGGGAAGCCCTCGGCGGTGGTGCTCTCCGCGGCGGCCCCGGAACCACCGGCACACGCGGACATCGTCAGCGCCGTCGCTGCGGCGAACGCCGCCGCGGTGAGGGTCGTGGTGCTCTTCATCATCTCTCCGGTCGTAGCCGTTCAGGCGGTGCCCGGGTCGGGCGCCGTCGCCGAGTCTGCGAGGACGGGGAGAACCGTCGGCCCTGCGGTGGTGAACGGCAGGTGAACGGTCGTTCACCGTCCCGCCAGGTCGTCCGGACAACATGTGGCGGTGAACCATGCAACGAGCACGCCGCAGGCTGCGCACGGGCCGTCGGCAGGGCACGGGCTGCCGGCAGCGCAGGCGGGCGGCTGGCCGCTCGGGGCGACCCCGGGGGACTGGACCCTCGCAGGCGTCACCGCCGTCCTGCCCGACCGGGTGGTCGACGACGCCTGGGTGGTCGTGCGCGACGGTCGCATCGTCGAGGTGGGTGCGCGACCGCCGGGCGCACGCGCCGACCTCGACGGCCGCGGAGCCCTCTGCCTGCCCGGCCTCGTGGACGTGCACACCGACGTCCTCGCCCACGAGCGCAAGCCGCGCCCCGGCGCCGACCTCCCGCTCGACCTCGCCGTCCGCACCGCGACCGAACGCCTCGCCGGCTGCGGGGTGCTCACCGCCTTCCACGGGGTGCCGTTCGGAGCGCACACTCCCGTCGGCCTGCCCGCCGGCCTACCCGGACCAGAGGACCTCCTCCACGCGCTCCAGGACCCCGAGGCCCGGGCGTCCGGCACGCGGGTGCTGCACCGGCTCGACATCCGCAGCCCCGCCGCGCTGCCCGAGCTCGAGGCAGCGCTCGCGCACGCCTCGCCCCTCGACATCCCGCCCCTGGTCTCCCACGAGGACCACACCCCCGGCATCGGGCAGTACGCCGACCCGGCGGACATGGAACGCCTGCTCGTGGGCAGGGAAGGCTTCTCCGCCGGCGACGCACGCACCCACGTCCGGAGCTGGCGCCAGGACCGCGAGGACCGGTCCGACGTCGCCGCCGCGACCCTGGCCCGGCTCGGAGACCTCGCCCGGTCCGGCCGCATCCGCCTGGCGGGTCACGACCCCGAGTCCGAGGCCGACATCGAGGCGCTCGCGGCCAGGGGCGGCGTCGTCGCGGAGTTCCCGACGACCGTCGAGGCGGCCCGCGCCGCCCGTGCCAACGGCCTCGCGGTCGTGGCCGGCGCGCCGAACGCCGTACGCGGGGGCTCGCACACCGCCAACGTCTCGGCACGCGAGCTGGTCGCCCTCGGGCTCGTGGACGCGCTCGCGTCCGACTACGTGCCGGCCACGTTGCTGGCCGTGATCGAGGTGCTCGTCCGGGAAAGCCTGGCCGACCTGCCGCGCGCCGTCGCCCTCGTCACCTCGGGCCCGGCGCGAGCGGCGGGGCTGACCGACCGAGGGTCGCTCGTCCCGGGTGCGCGGGCCGACGTCGTCCTGGTGCGGACCGCCGGCCGGTGGCCCTCCGTCGTCGCGACGCTCCGGGCGGCGCAGGACCAGTAACGGGGGAGGAGCCGGGCGCCGCTGACAGCACGACGGGAGACAGCCATCGACGTACCGCATCTGCCGCCGATACCTGCGATGCCGTCAACCGTGAGCGCCGCAGGCGGGACGATGGACCCAGCCTGCGGCGTCCTTGCTGTGGTCACACGTAGTAGTGTGGCAAGGTCTACGCCACGGCCGGTTCGACACCGCGGCCAGACCAACGTCGCCCGGCCCGAGACGCTCACGCAGCCTGCGAAGCGAAGACCCGGATGCGGGCTTCATGTCAGGAAGCCAGCTGTCGGCACTCACGCCCGAGGGCTTTACCCGGTCAGGAGCCTGTGGACCTTGCGGGTGAGGTCGGTCCCTGCCTCACCGCCGGCGCAAGCCGTCCAGCACGATGTGCAGCGGCCGGTGCGCACGCCGGTCCCACTCGTCCTCGTCCAGCCGCGAGAGGTAGCCGATCAGGAGGATGACGTCGCCGGCGTCGGCGTCGTCACGGATCTGCCCGGCGGCCTTGCCCGCGTCGAGCAGCACGGTGATCGCGTCGCCGATCGGGCCGAGGCTGTGGTTCGTGAGCTCCCGCCAGACCGATGCCTCGACGGCCGCGAGCACCCCGCGCTTCACGCGCGCGTACTCGGCGACACGGTCGAACCATCGGGCAAGGGCGTCCACGGGCTCGGTGGTCTCCAGGAGCCGCGGCGCGAGGGCGACGAGCTCGTCGACCTCCTGCCGGTAGACCTCGACCAGCAGCGCCTCCCGCGTCGGGAAGTGCCGGTAGAGCGTGCCCTGCCCGACGCCGGCCTCCTTGGCGATGGCGTTCAGCCGGAGCTCGGTGGTGTCCGACGCCGCGATCTCCCGGCGGGCCACCTCGACGATCCGGGCGCGGTTCTCCACCGCGTCCTTACGGGCGGTCTTGACCATGAGCTCCCAGCCTCTCGACAAACGGACACGTGTCCGTTACGGTTCTGAAACCGGACACGTGTCCACTATATCGTCGAGGAGCACCACAGACATGACTGACATCATGACGGGAATCCAGGGCAAGGTCGTCGCGATCACGGGCGCGAGCAGCGGTATCGGCGAGGCCACCGCCCTCCTGCTCGCGGAGCGCGGCGCGAGCGTCGTCCTGGGCGCGCGACGTACGGACCGCCTGGACGACATCGTCCGCCGCATCCGAAAGGACGGCGGGGGCGCGACCGCCCGGGCTGTCGACGTGACGCGCCGCGAGGAACTGAACGGGCTGGTCCAGCACGCCGTCGACGAGTTCGGCCGGCTCGACGTCCTGGTCAGCAACGCGGGCATCGCGAGGCTCAGCCCGGTGGCGGATGTCGACGTCGACGGCTGGCAGGCGATGATCGACGTGAACCTGAACGGCGTGCTGAACGGGCTGGCCGCGGCACTGCCAGTGTTCCGCCGCCAGGGCGAGGGACACCTCGTGACGACCGTCTCGACGTCGGGCTTGCAGATCGTGCCGACCCAGGCCGTCTACGCCGCCACGAAGAACGCGGTACGGACCTTGCTCGAGGGCCTTCGCCAGGAGTCCACAGACGGGGTCCTGCGCACCACCTCGGTCTCGCCCGGGTACGTGCGCACCGAGCTCATCGACTCCATGGACATGTCGCCGGAGATCCGCAAGGAGGTCCAGCGCAACATGGCCGAGCTCGGGATCGACGCGGACGCCGTGGCCCGCACCATCGCGTTCGCCATCGAGCAGCCGCGCGACGTCGAGATCGGCGAGATCGTCGTGCGGCCCACCCGGCAGGGCTGAAACGCGGCGCGGACCGCGTCCGTCCATATCAGACCGCCTGCTGCGCCGCCGACCGTCCGCAGCGCTGCCGCTGAGCCGGCCGTCGTCCTTGCCGCGGGACTGCGCCCCGGGAGGTCAGCGATCTGCTCACGAGCACGCCGCACTTCGACGCGCCCTGACCAGATGGCGTCTCCCGGTGGTAGCCGGGTCCACCGTACCGACCAGTCGTGTCAGGGCTTGGTGCGGTGCATCCGGGCACCGGTGGCGATGAGGCCGATTCCGGCGAGCAGCCCCGCGACCGCGACGACGATCGGTGGTGCGTTGACTGCGGGGCCGGTGCTGGCGAGCAATCCGCCCTGAGCGAGTGCTGTGACCTGCAGGATCGTCACCCGGAAACTAGGTGGCGGAGGCATCGGCCGGCCCACCAGACTGGCCGGATGACCGATGCGACCCGAGACGACGCAGGGATCGGAGTCCTGCTCGGCTCCGGGCGCGAGGCCGAGGTGTACGCACGGGGGAACGACGCCGTCGTCAAGCTCTACCGCACCGGACAGCACGGGCACCACGCCGAGGCCCTGGCGCTGACCAGCCTGGCGGGACACCGCGTCGCGCCGGGCCTGGTCGAGGTCATCGACCACGACGGCAGGCCCGGCCTGGTGCTCGAGCGTGTCATCGGGACCGACATGCTGGACCTGCTGCAGCGCCGGCCATGGCGCATGCGCACGCTGGCGCGAGCACTGGCCGACGCGCACGTCGTGGTGCAGGGCGTCCGGGCACCGGCGGAGCTGCCCGACGTCCGCCAGGTCCTCGCCACCCGCATCGAAGCCGCCGCGGTGCCACGTGAGCTCCGGGGGTTCGCCCTGCGGCTGCTCGACGGTCTGCCGTCCGGCGACCGCCTGTGCCATGGCGACTACCACCCCGGCAACGTCATGGTCACGGCCGACGGGGTCAGCGTCATCGACTGGCCGAACGCCGCACGCGGCGTGCCCGAGGCAGACCATGCCCGAGCGCTCCTGCTGATGCGGTGGGCCGACCCGATGCCCGACGCACCCCTCGCGACGCGAGCGGTGGTGGCGGGCGGGCGCTCGCTGCTCGTCCGCGGATACGCCCACCGTTATGCACGGGCCCACCGGCGGCAGACGCAGGGGAGGGGCTCGCCCGCCCGGCTGCAGCACCTGGAGTCATGGCTGGTGGTGCACCTCGCTGCGCGCCTGTCGGAGGGCATCGACGCCGAGCAGCCCTTGCTGACCGACCTGCTCGGCCGCGCCCGGCGCAAGGACCACGCGGTGGGCGGTCAGCGGTCGTCGCAGTGAGGACCGGTCGAGCCGGTGGGCCCGCGGCCCTGACTCGGCGTACGCGGTACGCCGAGTCAGGGCCGTGGTACCGGTTCGACTGCTCGATCGGCTGCCGGATCACCTCCCGGAGCGACTCCCGGAGCGACTCCCGGAGCGACTCCCGGAGCGACTCCCGGAGCGACTCCCGGAGCGAGCATCGGCGCCCGGTCGCGTTCCACCACCGGCACGACATGCCCGGTGCCGAACTGCCGGGACAGCGCCCCACGCAGCCGTTCCCGCCCGCTCAGTCGACCGGCGCGGTCCGGGCGGCCCGGCACCGGCGGGACAGGGACGACGGACAGCAGCGCCCGCTCCGCGTCGTCGGCGGGCTGGTGGATCTCGGCGTACCCGCCGTTCGGCATCTGGACCACCCGGCCCGTCTCGTGCCCGTGGACCGCCACCTCGCGGTCCTTGCGCTGCAGGCCGATGCACAGGCGGCGCGTGACCTCGAACGCCAGCGGCGGGCCGATCACCAGTGCGACCTGGAGCGTCGTGATGATCGTCTCGAACGGCACGCTGAACTCGGTGGAGACGATGTCGGCGCTCGCGGCGCCCCACAGGATGCCGTAGAACAACGCGCCGGCGACGCCGATCCCCGTGCGGACCGGGACGTTCCGCGGCCGGTCGAGCACGTGGTGCAGCTCGCGGTCCTGGTCGACCCACGCCTCGAGGTACGGGTAGACGATCAGGATCGCGAAGTACCCACCGATCACGACCAGGGGGACCAGCGTCGCGAACGTGACGGTCCAGCCCATCCACTCCGTCTCCCAGCCGACCGGGACGAGGCGCAGCGCGCCGTCGAGGAAGCCCATGTACCAGTCCGGCTGGCTTCCGGCACCGACCTCGCCGACGGACGCGGGCCCGTAGGACCAGACGGGGCTGATCGTCGACGTCGCACCGAGCAGGACCAGCACCGCGCTGGTCAGACCGACCATCCCGGCGGCCCGGAGGGCGGCGTCGGGCCAGAGGCGCAGCCCGAGTGACGGGGCGGGTGCCGGCCGCGGGTGCGCCGCCTGCCCGTGCCGGACGAAGAGCACCCCGCGCACCGCCAGGACCAGCACGAGCAGCCCCGGCGCGATGACGGCGTGCACGGGGTAGAGATTCTCGATGATCTGGCCCGGGAACGGCCCACCGAACATCCAGTTCGCCACCCAGGTGCCGACGAACGGGATGCTGAGGACCACGCCCTCCACGATGCGCAGGCCGGTGCCGGACAGCATGTCGTCCGGCAGTGCGTAGCCGCTCCACCCCGCGGCGAGCACCAGGATGAAGGCCACGACGAGCAGGACCCAGCTCAGCTGCCGCGGACGGCGGAACCCGCCGGTGAAGAACGTCACGAGGAGCTGCATGATCATCGACGCAGGCATGACCAGGGCAGCCCAGTGGTGCGTCTGGCGCAGGAGGAGGCCGCCCGTCTGCTCGAACGAGATGCGCATGGTCGAGTCGAAGGCCGCGGTCACCGTCGCGCCCTGCAACGGTTCGTAGGGCCCTGCGTAGGTGACGAGCTCGTTCGACGGCGTGTACCAGGACGCCAGCAGCACCCCGGTCACCGCAAGGACGAGCAGGCAGGCGAAGGTCACGACGCCGAACAGGTTCGACCAGCGCAGCCGCACCCGTCGTCGGCCGAGGTCCGTGACCCGCGCCTGGAGCTGGTGACGGTCAACCCGCATCGCGCACCACGCTCAGCTCGGGCTTGCCGTGCGGTGCGGGCACGTCGGCCGGAGGTTCGTCGGCGCCCGCCACCGCGCGCGGGGCGCAGGCCCGCTCGCCGTCGGACCCGGCGAACGGGTCGCCGCCCGCCAGGAAGGCGGCCCGCGGTCGTTGCACGGTGGCGAGCGGGATGATGTCCCGCCCGAAGAGCACCGCAGAGGCCCAGACGAGCAGCACACGGATCTTCCGCTCCCAGGTGGGGACGGCGAGGACGTGATAGCCGCGGTGCATGAGCCAGGCCGGGAACCCCTTGATGACCAGCCGGCGGTACTGGAAGATGCCCTGCCCGATGCCGAGCGTGGCCACCGTGCCGAGGCTGTGGTGGAGGTACTGCCGTGGCTGCTTGCCGCGGAGGTCCGCCGTCACGTTGGCCGCCAGCAGCTTGCCCTGCCGTACCGCGTGCTGTGCGTTGGGCACGGTGCGCGCGCCAGGGACCGGCGAGGCCAGGTCAGGCACGGCTGCGTTGTCGCCGGCGGCCCACGCGTTCGGCACCGGTGCATCGGAGGTACCGACCCGGAGGTCGGCCCGGACCCGGACCAGGCCGCGCCCGTCGACCGGGAGGTCGGTGTTGCGCGCGACGACGGGGTTGCTTCCGTTGCCGGCGGCCCAGATCAGCAGCCCGTTGCCGTACGACTCGCCGGTGGACAGCATGATCCGGCCGTCGGCGGCCGAGACCACCTGGGTGCCGAGGTGCACGTGCGCACCGCGCTTCTTCAGGTGGCGCACCACCCAGCGGCCTGGCTCGTCGGTGACCTCTGGCAGGATGCGGTCGTTCGAGTCGACGAGGTGGAAGCCGAGGTCGTCACGGCTGAGCTCCGGGTAGGCGCGCAGCATGCTCGTGGCCAGGGACAGCAGCTCGCCGAAGACCTCGACCCCGGTGAACCCACCGCCGACGACGGTGACCGTCAGCAGCCGACGGCGCTCGACGCCCGGCGGGAGCAGCGCGGCGCGGTCGAAGGCGGTCAGGAGCTGGTCGCGGATCGCGACGGCCTCCTCGACGTGCTTGAGCCCGATCGCCTCCTGTTCGATGCCCGGGACGGGGAACGTGCGCGTCACGGCGCCGGCAGTCACGACGATCGTGTCGTACTCGATCTCCCGGAGGGCGCCGTCCTTGGTCCGGACGGTCGCGGTGCGGTGCGCGTGGTCGATCGACGTCGTGTGCCCGGCGATGATGCTGGTGCGGTGCAGGTGCCTGCGCAGCGACACCATGACGTGCCGCGCCTCGATGGAGCCGGCCGTGACCTCCGGCAGGAACGGCTGGTACGTCATGTAGCCGTGCGGGTCCACGAGGGTGACGTCCGCCTCGCCAGGGCGAAGCTTCTTCTCCAGTCCCCACGCGGCGTAGAAGCCGGCGTAGCCGCCGCCGACGATCAGGATCTTCTCCATGACAACCTCCTGGTGGTCTTACCCTTTCGACAACGTGGCGCGGCGAGATGTGACGTGGTGGTGGTCACAGCGCCCCGGCGTCCCGCTGGCGGGACGGGCACCTTCGTAGCCACGGACAACCCGAACCTGGATCCGGTCCACGGCCGCACGCACGCTGGTGACGACAAGCCATCGGGCGTGAGAGGAACCAGCCGTGAGCAAGAGAAGAGCCGTGCGGAAGTACACCGACGTCGTCGTGCCTGGCCTGAGCGGCAGGCGCGCCGTCGTGACCGGGGCCAGCGACGGGATCGGCCTCGGGCTCGCCGAGCGGCTCGCGCGGGCCGGGGCCGAGCTCGTGCTGCCGGTGCGCAACCCGGTCAAGGGCGAGCTGGCCGTCCAGCGCATCCGGACCGCGGTCCCGGATGCCGTGGTCACCACCCGGCCGCTCGACCTCGCCTCCCTTCACTCGGTGGCCGGCCTGGCGGACGGGCTCCTGCAGGAGGGACGACCGGTCGATCTCCTGGTGGCCAACGCAGGGGTGATGACCCCGCCGACCCGGAACACGACGACCGACGGGTACGAGCTCCAGCTCGGCACGAACCACCTGGGGCACATGGCCCTGGTCGGTCGGCTCCTCCCGCTCCTGCGCGTGTCTGACGGGCGCTCCGTCGGTGCGCGGGTGACCACCGTGTCGAGCGCGGCCGCCCGGTTCGGGCGACTCGACTGGGAGGACCTCAACAGCGAGCGCAGCTACTCGCCGGTTCGCGCCTACAACTTCTCGAAGCTCGCCCAGCTCATGTTCGCCCTCGAGCTGGACCGCAGGAGCACGGCGCACGGCTGGGGCATCGTGAGCAACGCGGCCCATCCAGGGACCACGTACTCGGGCCTGTACGCGGCCGGCCCCGGCCTCGGTAGCGCCAAGCCCCCGCGCACGGACGCCGTCATGCGCCGGCTGCTTGCCGTCGGGGTCTTCGTACAGCCGGTCGAGCAAGGGCTGCTGCCCGTGCTGCAGGCCGCTACCGATCCGGCGGCGGGCGGCGGGACGTTCTTCGGGCCGGACGGCGTTGGTCACTTCACCGGTAGCTCCGCGCCGCAGCGCCTCTACCGCGCGGCGACCGACGAGGCGGCGGCGTCCCGGCTGTGGGACGTCTCCGAGGGTATGACGGGCGTCCGCTTCCCGGGCGGATCCTCGGGCGGATCCTCGGGCGGGTTCTCGGGCGGAGCCTCGGGTGGCGTGCCGGATGCAGTTCCCGCAGAACGAGAGTGAGATGACGACATGGACCGCCAGCAGCTGGCCGACTTCCTGAGGAAGCGTCGGGCGGCGCTCCAGCCGGAGGACGTAGGGCTACCGCGTGGAGCGCGACGGCGCACGGCCGGCCTGCGACGCGAGGAGGTGGCGGCGCTGAGCGGGGTCTCGGCGGACTACTACAGCCGCATCGAGCAGCGGCGCGGTCCGGTTCCCTCGGAGCAGGTCCTCGCTGCGATCGCGCACGGTCTGCACCTGAGCCTCGAGGAGCGGGACCGGCTCGTCGAGCTCGCCGGGCATGCCCTGCCCCGGCGCACTCAGCGCGGTGACCACATCAACGCAGGGATGATGCGCATCCTCGACGGCCTGGCGGACGCGCCCGCCCAGGTCGAGAACGTCCTGGGGGTGACCCTCCGCCAGACCCGGCTGGCGGTCGCGCTCCTCGGCGACGAGACGTCGTACACCGGTCCGGAGCGCTCGCGGGTCTACCGGTGGTTCACCGATCACCGCAGCCGGGACCGGATCCCCGCCGAGGATCACGAACGCCACGGCCGCACCCTCACGGCTCGGCTGGCGGCGGTCCAGGCACAGACCGGCCAGACGTCCCCTGCCGGTGAGCTCGCCGCGGGGCTCCGCAGCCGTAGCACCGAGTTCGCGCGGCTGTGGGACGAACACCCCGTCGTCGGGCCCTATTGCGAGCCCAAGCGACTGAACCACCCCGAGGTAGGCCTGGTCGAGCTGCACGGGCAGACCCTGCTGGACCCGGACCAGTTCCAGGCCCTGACCGTCTTCACAGCGGTCCCTGGTACGGCGAGCCACGAGCGGCTCCGGCTGCTCTCGGTGGTCGGCGCGCCCTGAGCTCGGGGCTCGGGGCTCGGGGCTGCGGCTCCGGATGCGGCTCCGGCTCCGGGCGGTGCGGCGGGGCAAGGTGTCCCCAGGGGGTGGGTGCCAGGTCTGCCGAACTCCGTTCAGCTCCACGGTCAGTTCGGCCCACCTGGCACCCACCGAATCAGCTCATCGCCCCGGCGGCCGGCCGGATGACCACTGGGGCAATGACCGCCTACTGCTTGGTCGCCTGGACCGCGGCCAGGATCGTCTCCGCCACGACGACCGGGTGCGAGACGGCGATCGCGTGCGAGGCCCCCGGCACCTCGGTGGACGTCCGGGCGTCGGCGCGCTCGGCCATGAAGCGGATCAGCTCGGCCGGGATGTTGCGGTCCTCGGAACCGAACACGAACCATGACGGGATCGTGCGCCACGCCGGCTCGGCCGCGGCCAGGCCGTCCGTGAGGGCCGTCTCGGTCACGGGCCGCTGGGTCGCGGCCATGAGCGCGCTGAGGTCGGCGTCGACGTCGGCGGCGAACTGCTCGCCGAACACCTCCGGACGGATGGCGAGCTCGTTGCCGCCGGTCGAGACCGGGTAGGCGGTGAGCGCCTCGCCGAGAGTGCTGCCCGGGAACTTCGCGGACAGCGCGAACGCGGTCTCCCCGCTCTCCGGCGTGAACGCGGCGACGTAGACGAGGCCGACGACCTGGGTGTTGCCGGCTGCGGCCTCGGTGATCACCATCCCGCCGTAGGAGTGGCCGACCAGGACGACGGGGCCGTCGATCGACGCGATCACGTCGCGGACGTACTGAGCATCACCGGCGACCGAGCGCAGCGGGTTGGCGGCGGCGACCACCTCCAGCATCTCGCGCTGAAGGTGCCCGATGACGGCGTTCCAGCTCGACGACTCGGCGAACGCCCCGTGGACCAAGACGACGGTTGGTGCGGTCATGACAGATCTCCCTTGTTGGCTGCGGACGTGTTGGCTGCGGACGTGTTGGCTGCGGACGTGCTGGCCGCGGTCCCGTTGGGCGCCGCCATGTTCAGTGCGGTCATGCTCAGTGCGGTCATGCCCAGTGCCTTGCGCAGGACATGGATGGCCTGCTCAAGAGCAGCCGCGGTCGCGGCGGTGCCGCGGACGGGGTTGAGCATCATGAAGTCGTGAATCGTGGCGTTGTAGCGGATGCTCGTCGTCGGGACGCCGGCCGCCGTCAGGTTCCGTGCGTAGGCCTCGCCCTCGTCCCGCAGCACGTCGTTCTCGTCGACGATCACGAACGCCTCGGGCAGTCCCGCGAGGTCGTCGGCGGTCGCCCGGAGCGGCGACGCGGTGATCTCGCCCCGCCGATCGAGGTCGGGCAGGTAGGCGTCCCAGAACCACGCCATGGCCTTGGCGGTCAGGTGCGGGCCGTCGGCGAACTCGCGGTAGCTTGCGGTGCTCTGTGCGGCATCGGTCACCGGGTAGTACAGCGACTGGTGCACGAAGGACACGTCCCCGCGCTGCTTGGCCAGGATCGACAGTGCGGCTGTCATGTTGCCGCCGACGGAGTCGCCGGCGACGGCGAGTCGGGCGGCGTCCAGCCCTTCGGCACTGCCGTCGGTCGTGATCCATCGCGCCGTGGCGTACGCCTGCTCGATGGCGACCGGGTACTGCGCCTCCGGCGAGCGGGTGTACTCCACGAAGACGACGGCCGCGCCGACGCCGACGGCCAGCTCGCGCACCAGCCGGTCGTGGGTGGCGGTGCCGCCGAGGATCCAGCCGCCGCCGTGGACGTAGAGGATGGTGGGCAGGAGGTCCGTCGACCCGCTGCGCGCGTCGAGAGGCGTGACGATGCGCACCCGCACGTCGCCGACCTCTGCGGGGACGGTGATCCACTTCTCGTCGACGTCGGGCTTCTCGATCGGCGCCGCCTGGACGTCGTCGAGGAGCTTGCGGGCGCCTTCGACGCCCAGCTCGTAGAGGAACGGGGAGTGGGACGTCGCGTCGGCGAACGCCTGGGCCGCCGGTTCGAGCACGTGCTCGCTCATAGGTCTCTCCTTGCTCGGATTTGCTTGCTTGGGTTGCTGGTTGCTGGTTGCTGATTGCTTGTTTCGGTTGCTCGGTCCTGCGGGCCCGGTTTCGTGGGCCTGGCTTCGTGGGCCTGTTTCGTAAGCCCGGTGAGGTGGGCCTCGGGCTCCTGCCGGGTGATCTCTTGGCGCGTGTCCGCTGCATCCGGTTTTGCGCTGAGACAGACGTGGGTCGCGGTGGGAGATTTGATCTCCGAGGCCGTCTTCTGTTCGGCCTCACAGGTACGACCGGTCGGGGGCGCCGGCTGTGACGGTTCATCCATCGCAGGGAGACTCATGACGACATCTGGCGTCACAGGGCCGGACGGCATGGGGCCGGCGGACGCCTCTTTCGCCTTCATCGAGGTCCGCCCGCAGCTCTTCGGGATCGCGTACCGCATGCTCGGCTCCGTCGCCGAGGCTGAGGACGTGCTCCAGGAGGCCTGGATCCGGTGGCACCTGACCGACCGGTCGGCGGTCCGCAACCCGCAGGCGTTCCTGACGACGACCACGGCGCGCCTGGCCATCAATGTGCTCCAGAGCGCGCGCACCCGCCGCGAGACGTACACGGGGCCGTGGCTCCCCGAGCCGGTCGACACGAGCGAGGACCCCGCGCTCGGTGCCGAGCAGGCCGAGGCGCTGGACGTGGCAGTGCTGGTCCTGCTCGAACGGCTCACACCGGCGGAGCGCGCTGCCTACGTGCTCCGCGAGGCCTTCGGGTACGCCTACGCGGACATCGCCCGGATCGTCCACCTCTCGCAGGCCGCCGCACGCCAGCTCGTCAGCCGCGCGCGCAAGCACATCGCCTCAGGGAAGCGGAGCACGGTTGTCGCGAGCAAACGGCGGGCGCTCCTCGACGCGTTCGTCGCCGCCGCCCGGGCCGGAGACCTCGCCGGCCTGGAGCGGCTCCTCGCCGACGACGTCGTCCGCAGGGCCGACAGAGGCGGTGCGGTCCGGGGGCGCGGGTCCCCGTCGTCGGCCGCCGCAAGGTCGCACGACTGCTCCAGGTGTACTCGGCAGCATTCTGGACGGCGTGACCGCGTGGCCGTAGAAGGTCCACGGAGAGACAGCGATGGGTCTGGAACGGCACGGCGTCCCGCTCTGCGTGCTGACGCTGACCGCCTCGGGCCCAGGCATGGACGAGGTTCTGTGGCAGATGAACCCGGCTCAGCTCGCCGTGCGGCGATCGCTCGCCGGCGGCCCGCGTGCGTCATACCGCCGGGTCGAACGGGATCCCAGCCGGCTTCATCCGCTCCAGCCACCAGCTGAAGTCGCCGTCGTCGATCTTGATGGTCGCCCCGCCGAAGTCGGCGGTCATGAGGCGGTCGCGCAGCGACGTGCTGGGCCAGCCGTCCCAGCCGACCACGGGCGGATAGCGCCAGTCGCCGTAGTGGTTCTCCGGCGGGTCGTCGTTGCCGTTCGCGAGCCGGAACAGGTGGGTGCTCGGCCCGTCCTTGTGGAAGACGACCTTGGGATGCGAGCCCTCGAAGAGGACGTCGGACCGGGGATAGGTGGCCGACCCGCTGTGCTCGGTGATCGAGACGTGCTCCACCTGGTTCGAGCCCTGGTCGACCCAGACGACGACGTGCTCCCAGTCGTGCTTGTGGCTGCCGATCGCGATCGGGCCGGCCATGGTCTGGTCCTTCTCGAAGTAGCTCGCGTACATCACGGCGCACCAGCCGTTGTTGCACTTCTCGCGAGAGTAGGTCTGCGAGTTGTCCAGGTCCCACTGGTCGCGGCAGCTCCCGTTGACGGCGCCGCCGATGTCGAGGCCGGGCGCGATGGTGCCGTCTGGTCCGATGGCTGGCGTCGCGTAGCAGCCGTCGCCGTCGTAGTCGTAGGCGGGGGAGAAGGACTGCTCGGTCCCTGACGCGTTCTGCGGCAGGTTGGGCGGCGGGTCCGCGTGCGCGACGGCGGCCGGTGCGGTCAGGGCGATCGCGGCGATCGCGACGGTGGCCACGAGACGGGCCGGTGTGCGGCGCGGGGTCGGGGGCTGGTTGCGGTGCTGGGTCCGGTGCTGAGTGTGGGGCTGGGTGTGTGGCTGAGTGTGGGACGTGGCTCGGGGCGAGCTGGGGCGCGCGGTCGGCTGCGCCGTGCCGGCTCGGGACGGGTGGGACGTCGGACTGTTCATGACTGACCTCTCCGGTGCCGGCGGCCGCTCCGACGTCGGCGGTCGGGTCCGGTGCGTGGTGGCGACCGGGACGCGCGCCGTCGGCTCCAGTGTTCCGAGCGGGTCCTGAGCGGGTTCTGAGCGTGTCGTGGGCGGGTGAAAAGCAGGCACCTGGATGCTATGGGCGAGGCAGATGCCGGGCAATGAGGGCGACTACGTAGGCCGACCATGCAGACCGGGTGCGTAGACCGAGTGCGTGGACAGGGAGTCGTCCCGACGGGATCTGGCCGCTCGTCGGATGACCGCTCGTCGGATGACGGCGCGGTCTCTGGCGCACTACCTTGAGGCATGACCAGCGCGCCCCCGCCCGCACCAGGCGGCTCCGACCCTGCCGGGCTCGACCACGGCCTTGGCGCCACCCTGACCCCCGGTTTCCGAGGCAGGGCACGTCCCGAAGGCGTGACCTTGCCGCCGGGGCAGTACGCGGAAGAGGGGTTTCCAGTCCTCTCCGCGGGGCCCACACCCAACGTCAGCGCGGCGACCTGGGCGTTCACCGTCACCAACGAGGCAGGCGCTACGAAGTCCTGGACCTGGGCCGAGCTGATGGCACTGCCCCAGGAGACACCGACGGTGGACATCCACTGCGTCACGCGGTGGTCCAAGTTCGGCACGCGCTGGCGTGGCGTCTCCCTCGACGTGCTGCTCGCTGAGGTGGAGTCGACCGCGGACTTCGCGATGGTGGGCTCCTACGGCGGCTACACCACCAACCTGCCGGTGGCAGACCTGCTGGGCGGCAAGGCATGGATCGCGCACACCTTCGACGGCGCGCCGCTGCACGCCGAGCACGGCGGCCCCGCGCGGCTGCTGGTGCCGCACCTGTACTTCTGGAAGTCGGCCAAGTGGGTGCGTTCGCTCACCCTGATGCCGATGGACCGGCCTGGCTTCTGGGAGAAGCTCGGCTACCACGACCTGGGCGACCCGTGGCGCGAGCAGAGGTATCAGGGTGACTGAGCTGTCACGCGAGGGAGTTCGCTCCGTCGACGAGCAGGGTGCCCGGCTCGGTGAGCGGTATGCCGTCCGGTCGGGCTGGCAGGTCGCCACCCTGGTCGAGCGGCGACATGAGAGCTCGTCGGCCGTGACCCTGGTGCTCGACGTGCCCGGTTGGCCGGGCCACCAGGCCGGTCAGCACCTCGACCTACGCCTCACCGCGCCCGACGGCTACACGGCCGAACGGTCGTACTCCCTCGCGAGCGGACCGACGGCGCCCGGCACCAGCCGCGTCGAGATCACCGTCCAGAGGGTGCGCGACGGCGAGGTCTCCCCGTACCTCGTCGACGAGTTCCCGCCCGGCTCCGGGATCGAGGTGCGCGGACCCGTCGGCGGTTGGTTCGTCTGGGATCCGGTGGCCGACGCGGGCACGCCGGTCCTGCTCCTGGCGGGAGGGTCGGGCCTGGTCCCGGTGATGTCCATGGCCCGGGCGCGACGCGAGGCAGGGGACCGGACGCCGGTGCGCCTGATCTACTCGGTCCGGACGGCGGAGGACCAGCTGTACCCGGACGAGCTGACGGCGCTCACCGCTCGTGCTGACGGCTTCGAGGCCCACACGATCTTCACGCGGGCCGTCTCGCTCACCGAGCTGCGCGGGCCGCGCCGCCTCACCGCGTCCGAGCTCGCGACGTGGGGCTGGCCGCCCGAGCTGGAGCCGCGGGTGTACGTGTGCGGCCCGACGGGATTCGTCGAGGCAGTCTCGCGCATGGTCGTGGCCCAGGGTCATGACCCGGCCAGGGTCCGGACCGAGCGTTTCGGTCCGGCGGCGGACTGAGGTCGTCCCGGAGCGGGAGTCCTGACGACCGGGTCTGCCGAGGGGCGGACCGGTCGTGGTGCCGAGAAACACGAGGGCGTTGGGACGTTGCCGAACGCCGCGCTGCCCGGGTCTGTGCCGAGGCCGGTGATCGTGCAGATGGCGGTGATGGTGCAGGGGGCGGTGATGGTGCTTACGGGGGTGCTGAATGCGGCGCTGCCGGGTGGTGTGCCGCGGTTGGTGGTGGATGAGGCTCGTGCCGAGCGGGTTGAGGCCAGGTCGTGTGCCGCGGTTGGTGGAGGAGGGGCGGTGGTGCCGAGCGCGGTGCTGTCGGGTCAGGTGCCGGGGCTGGTGGTGTGGTGTGGGTGTCCGTTGCGGTCGGTGAAGTGCCAACCGTTGTCGAAGTGCATGGTGATGCCTTGGCTGTCGACGAGGTCGTGGTGATACCAGCAGAGCAGGGCGGCGTTGTGCACGCTGGTCTCGCCGCCGTCGGCCCAGTGGCGTACCGCGTGGTGGACCTCGCAGCGTGAGGGCGGCTGGTCGCACTGGCCAAGGACGCAGTGTTTGTCGCGGGCGATGACGGCCCGTCGTAGCTGTCCGGTGACCGTGCGCTGAGTGCGGCCGACGTCCAGGACCTGGGAGTCGGGTCCGAACACGATGCGGGTGACCTGGCTGTCGCACGCGAGGCGGCGCAGGAGGCTGGTCGGGACCGGATGGTTGGTCTCGGTGAACACCGCGGGTGTCTTGATCGCGGGCACGCCCAGACCGTTGAGCCCGACCACACCCGCGGTACCGGTACCGGCCAGGCCCGCGCCGCTACCCCCCGTGGCGCCGGGACTGGTGCTGGTGATGCACGTGGTGCTGGGGCCGGTTGGTGCGGTGGTGCCTGGGGTGGGTCGGGCCTCGCCGATCTGCTTCTTCGCCGCCAGGGCTTGGAGCTCGGTCCAGGACACGGTGACCGACAGGTGCGGCCGCACGGAGGCCCCGGTACCGGTGTGGGCGTTGTCCAGCACGACGCGCGCGATATCGGCCAGGGCCTGAGCGCGACGCTGTCCGGGAGTGCGGTCGTCACCGGTGGCCGGCGCGCCCATGACCGCACCGATCGCGGTGGTCAGGACCAGACCGTGCTCCTCGGTGAGGAACCCGGACAGGTGATACCCGCCCAGCGTCGGGGAGACATCCAGGTACTCACGGTCCTTGGCCTTGAGGTAACCACGCTCGTCGGCCTCGGGATCGGCGTGACGCGCGAAGTAGCGCACCAGACCCCGGAACCGGTCCGGTCCGTTGCCGGTCGACCAGTCCAGCAGCTGTTCCTCCCACGTCGGGAACCCGACCCCCGGTGGGAGAGCGTTCTGCGTCGTCGAGTCGTCGACCCCACCATCGCTCCCGCCACCGGTGCCGCCACCGGTGCCACCACCGGCGCCGGGCCCGTCCGCGTCTGCGGCGTCCGTGCCGTCTGCGGCAGGCCCGTCCGTGCCCGGTCCGGTGGTGCCCGGTCCGGTGGTGCCCGGTCCGGTGGTGCCCGGTCCGGTGGTGCCCGGTCCGGTGGTGCCCGGTCCGGTGGTGCCCGGTCCGGTGGTGGCCAGGTCGACCGCCGGCGCCCTGAGGGCCTGGGTGCGCTCCGGGCTGGTGGTCGCGACATCGACCAGAGCCCGCACCTTGTCCTGGCTGATGCGTCCGGCGAGCGCCCTGGTCAAGGTCGCGGGAAGGTGGTCACGCAACGCCCTAGCGGTACGCACGTCACACCTGGCGGTCGTGGTCCGCACGTCCTCGGTGCGGGCGAGCCAGACCGCGAACGTCCGAGCACCGGACCGCGCCCACAGCCCCGCGGCCTCGATCCGGGGCAGCACCGACCACCGCAGCGCATCCACCCGAGCACCCACCACCCGCAACCGCGCCGAAACCCCCACCAGACGCGAGGCCGCCATCGGTCGGCGCGTAGCGAGGCCAGGGTCAGTCTCGAAGCCAGCGCGGAGGCCCGCACGGTGAGCAGGCCCAGCACCAGCGCCAGCCTCCGGACCGACGGCGTGAGCGAGCTCTCCCAGCAGGTGCTCCAGATCGGCGAGGACGCTCTCGACCGGGCGCGGAACATCGCCCTCGTACTGGTCTGCCACGGTCTCCACCCCCTTTTTGCGGTCCGACCCGTCGCCAGGCGGAGTGGCTGCGACCCACCCGCCTGCACCCTCCGATTCTATCGAACAAACGTCCGCACGGATGGGCGAAAGAAGCATCTGTGGATAACCGTCTGGTTCGAACCAGTGGGACCAGACGGGCGCGGCTGCCACGGGCCCGTGCCGACACGCGCTGGCCCCGGGCCGCCGCACGCGCACGTGCGCACGTCCGGCGTCCGGCGTCCGGCGTCCGGCGACCGGCGACCGGCTACCTGCGTCCGCGGGCCAGCTTCGAGGGCCACCAGATCGCCCGTCCGATGTCGTACCCCAGGGCGGGGACGAGGAGCGAGCGGACCGCGAAGGTGTCGAGCAGCACGCCGAAGGCGACGATGAAGGCGAGCTGCGCGAGGAAGAGGACGGGGATCACTGCGAGTGCCGTGAAGGTCGCGGCGAGCACCAGCCCCGCCGACGTGATGATGCCCCCGGTCAGTCTGAGCCCGCGGAGGACGCCTTCACGCGTGCCGTGGGTGAGCGACTCCTCGCGGACGCGGGTCATGAGGAAGATGTTGTAGTCGATCCCGAGCGCGACGAGGAAGACGAAGCCGAACAGTGGCACGGCCGGGTCGGCGCCGGGGAAGTCGAGCAGGTCGTTGAACACGAGTGCCGCCACGCCCATCGCCGTCCCGAAGGACAGCACCGTGGTCAGGATCAGCAGGACCGGCGCGAGCACCGCGCGGAGCAGCAGCATGAGGATCAGGAGGATCACGACGAGCACGATCGGCACGATGAGAGTGCGATCCCGGATCGACGCCTCGTTCGTGTCGAGGTCGGTGGCGGACTCGCCGCCCACCAGGGCCTCGGGGACCACGTCGGTGTAGGCGGCGCGCAGGTCGCGAACCGTCTGCACGGCGGCCGCGGAGTCCGCTGCGTCGTTGGGAGTGCCCTGGAGGAGCACCATGCCGTCGGAGACCACCGGCTCCGGCGGACCACCAGCCGAGCCCTCCGCCGAGCCCTCCGGCGGGCCGAAGGCCTGGATGCCGTCGCCCGTCACAGGGGCCGTCCCGCTCGGGGTCTCGGCCGTGATCGCCACCTGGGCGATCCCGTCCTCCTGGAGCAGGACGTCGGCCGCGCGCTGCATCTCGTCCTCCGGTGCGACGACGTAGACCGGGCTCCCTGATCCCGCAGGGAAGTGTTCCGCGAGACGCTCCTGCCCGGTTCGGGCCTCGGATGCGCCGAGGACCAGCTCCGACTGCGGGACGCCCGTGGCCTGGAGCTGCGTGATCCCCACGCAGCCGAGGGCGAGGACCGCCGCCGTCGTCACCCAGATGGTGCGGGGCCTGGCGCGGATGCCGCGCGCGAGCCGGCCCCACACGCCTCCGTCCTGGGTACCGGCTCGTGCGGCCGCCGGGTCGTAGCTGGGACGGCGGGGCCAGAACGCCGCGCGGCCGAGGGCGAGCAGCAGGGCGGGGAGGAGCGTGAGCGCGGCGAGCATCGCGAACAGGATGCCGACGGCGGCGACCGGGCCGAGCGTGCTGTTGGAGCGCAGCTCGCTCAGCAGCAGACAGAGCAGGCCCGCGATGACGGTGCCGCCCGAGGCGAGGATCGGCTCGAACGACCCGCGCAGCGCACGGAGGGTGGCGGTCCACCGGTCCGGCGTGTGCACCAGCTCCTCGCGGAAGCGCGCGACGTACAGCAGGGCGTAGTCGGTCGCCGCTCCGATGACGAGGATGAACAGGATGCCCTGCGTCTGCCCGCTGAGCAGCAGCACTCCCGACCGGGCGAGGTGCCAGACGGTCAGCAGCGCAAGGCAGAGCGCGAACATGCTGGTCGCGAGCACTGCGAGGGGGAGCAGCAGCGAGCGGTACACGACCACGAGGATGACCAGTACGGCCGCGAGGGCGACGCCGAGGAGGATCCCGTCGATTCCCGCGAACGCGGACGACAGGTCGCTGGAGAAGCCCGCTGGTCCCGTGATGTACAGGTCGACGCCGTCGGGCAGGCCGCTGCGCAGGGTGTCCCGGAGCTCGGTCGTCGCCTCACCGAGGTCGGCCGAGCCGGAGAGCGGGACGAATGCCTGTGCGGCCGCGCCGTCTTCTGCTGGGATGGGCGGGGAGACGTCGCCGTCGACGACGTCCAGGTCGGCTACGGCCTCGAGCTGCTCGCCGATGGCGGCGAGGTCGTCGTCGGTGAGCTCGTCCGCAGTGCCGTCGGATGCAGAGTCGCCGGATGCAGAGTCGCCGGAAGCGACGAAGACGACGATCGCGGGTACGGCGTCGCCCTCGGTGAACCCGGAGAGCCGTTCCTGCACCTCGGTCGCTTCGGCGCTGGCGGGCAGGTAGGCGGTGCGGTCGTTGGAGGAGACCTCGTCGACGCGACCGAAGTACGGGCCCCCGATCGCCGCGCCCACGAACCAGACGATGATGAGCACGGCCGGCACGGTGACCCGGAGCCAGCGCGGTACACGCGAACCGACGCTCATGAGGCGCGCTCCCAGCTCGCGACGTCGCCGGGTACGACGACGAACAGCCGGTGGGGAGCGGGCGACCCGGTCGCGACGAGACGCGCGCGGTGGGTGGGAGAGCGTACGGCGAGCTTGTGCAGGAGGTGCTGCCACTCCAGGTCGAGCTGCCCGGCGGTCACCAGGATCCGTGTGGTGTCGTGGACGTGCTGGTCGAGCTGCTGCGAGATCCGCAGCTCGTCGAACTGGTACCCGCGCCGCGTCGCCTCCTCGCGTACGCCGTGAAGGTACGCGGAGATGGCGGTCGCCGGCTGCGGGTGCTCCCGGAAGCGGTCGAGCTGCGGGTGCGCGACATAGCCGCGGGTGCGGCCCAGCAGCACCGCCTGCGCAAGGAGCGCCTCGCGCCAGCACGCGACGAGGCCCTGACGGTCGAGCAGGGCGGGGTCGAGGGACCAGATCCGCATGCGGCAGAACCTCCATCTCAGGTCGCCAGCCGGATTTAGCTAGCCAGGCTATATTCAAGCACATGACGCTATAAGGTGATCGGAGTACCATCCGATCGTGAGCCCCGAACCCGTGCCGCGCGACCAGAACGAGCCGTCGATGATGGATCCGCGCGTGATGGATCCGGAGCAGGAGATCGTGCGGCGGGCCGGCATGGACGACGCCGACGTCGACCAGGTGGTCGGCGTCCTGGAGGCGCTGCGCCGCTGGCGCGAGACCGAGCGGCGGATGAGCGAGGCCTCGCAGCGCTACATGAAGCTCGGCGACACCGACATGCGTGCGCTCCGTTTCGTCATCGCCATGCAGAACCACGGGCGCGTCGTGACGCCTGGTGCGATCGCCGAGCACCTGGGCATCACGACGGCGTCGACCACCAAGCTGATCGACCGGCTTGCCGCGGGCGACCACGTACGGCGGTTTCCGCACCCCTCCGACCGGCGCAGCCTCGCGATCGAGGTCACCGAGGAGACGCGACGCGCGGCGCGGGAGTCGGTCGGGCGCAGCCACGCCCGCCGGTTCGACGCCGCCGCCCGCCTGACCGCCGACGAGCGGGAGATCGTCACCCGCTTCCTCGACGACCTGGCAGGCACGGACACGGACACGGACACAGACACGGACACGGACACGGACACGGACACGGACACGGGCGCGGGCGCGGACACGGACGACGCGGCCGAGGGCTCAGGGATCCACTGACCGGGCACGGCGGGCCGTGCCGGACGCGCGCAAAGACCTGTTCCGGCGGGTGTGTTGCCCCGAGTGGACGATGTCTACGCGGGGCAACACACCCCGCAGACCAGGTGTCTCCGCGGTCCACCTCGGTAGCCGGCCCGGCAGCGCGCAGGCCCGGGCCGGCCACCGGCCTCAGACCTCCAGCAGCACCCGCACGTCCCACGGGCCCAGCTCGAGCTCGGCTCCCGCAGCCAGCTCCGCACCGCTGATCACGTCGCGCACCGCGGCCGGCAGCACGAAGGTGCTCGGCTCCCAGGACCACGAGTGCACGAACCGCACGTGCTCACCCGCGGGGTTCGTCGCGCCGGTGACGGTCTGCGAGGGCTCCTGCGGCCGCCACTGCGGCCCGGCGTCCGCCGGCCCGCCGTGCGCCACGGCCCAGGACAGCACCGACCGGGCGAGTGCCGGATCGGGGATCGTGCCCACGGTGGTCACCCGCCCGGAACCGTGCGTGCGGGTGGTCACCGCGGGCCACCGGCCGAAGTGGGGGTGGTCGTAGCGGACCAGCACCTCGGCGTCGAGCACCTGCAGCCCGTCGACCCAGCGGGTCGCCCGGGCGTCGGCGGGGAGGTCGAAGCCGTCCACGCCGTGCACGGCGAGCGGCGTGTCGATGCTCGCGAACTCGTCGTACCAGACACCGGCCGCCTCGCTCAGGTGCGCGGGCTTGCGCTCGGGCCGGGCGCGAGCCTCCTCGTCCTCGTAGCCGGTGCGGATGCCCAGCACCAGGTGGCCGCCGGCCGCCGCGTAGCGTTCCAGCCACTGGAGCCAGGCGTCGTCGGCGATGGTCACTCCGGCGGCGACCAGCACGGGATGCTCGGCCGCCGCTTTCTCGGGGCTGCTGTCGGTGAGCCGGACGTCGTGCACCAGCCGCGACTGCAGCCCGGCGTCGAAGGCACCGCGGTAGAAGCTGTCGAGGATCCGGTTGAAGCCGCGCGGGTCCGGTCCGGCGCCACCGCCGATCTGGGGGAACTCCGCCAGCGACCACTTGCTCGCGCTGGACCAGACGAGCGCGACGTCGGCGTCCGGGGTCAGGTTCGCGACCGTGGCGCCGGCCGTGCGCAGCTCACCGCCGAGGACCGCGAGCTGCTGGTACACGCGCCCGGGCTCCAGGGAGTGCGGCAGCACGCCGCCCCAGTACGTCTCGGTGCCGTAGGGCAGCGTGTGCCAGTGCCAGTACTCGATCATCGTGGCGCCGCGCGAGACCAGTGCCCAGGCTGCCTGGCGCCACTGACCGTCGTAGGCCGGCTCGTTCAGCCAGGGGTGCCCGATCGCCTGGGCGTTGGTCTCCGTGACGAGGAACGGAGCCTGCTTCGAGGAGTACATGCGGTCCGCCGTCGCGTACAGCGACCACGTGCCCGCCGTCATCCAGGTGTTGTTCTCGTCCACGCTCGGGGGCAGGGTCAGGTGGTCCCGCATGCGGTAGTAGGGGTTGCCGGCCGTCACGTCCAGCTCGCGCGTGAGCGCGTCGTCGTGCACTGTGGGCCGCTCGTAGGAGATGCACGTGGTGACGAACTGGTCCTCGCGGGCGTACTCGCGGACGACGTCGGCCTGCCAGTGGATGAAGTCCGTGGTGAGCTCGGCCTGGAACTTCCGCCAGACGAGCGCGTACTGCGGCTGGGCGTTGCCCGACGGCGTCCAGAGGTCCGCCCAGGTGCTGAGCCGGTGCGACCAGTAGGTCAGGCCCCACTCGTCGTTCAGGCGCTCCACCGTGCCGTAGCGGGTACGGAGGTGGTCCACGAACCGCTCGAAGACCTGGCGGTTGTGGAAGATCTCGTTGCCCGGCTCGTTGTCCACCTGGTAGCCGATGACCGCTGGATGCTGGGCGTACCGCGCGACGACGGCGCGGATGATCCGCTCGGCGTGGAACAGGAACGCCGGGTGGGTGTAGTCGATCTCCTGGCGTGCGCCCCAGCCCATCGGGCTGCCGTCCTCGCGCACGACGTTGATCTCCGGGTACAGCCGCGCCAGCCACATCGGTACCGCATAGGTCGGCGTGCCGAGCACGACCTTGATGCCGCGCTCGTGCGCGCCGTCGAGCACCGGCTGGAGCCAGTCGAGGTCGAAGCGGCCGTTCTCCGGCTCCCAGGTGGACCAGACGGACTCGCCGACCCGGATCACCGTGAAGCCGGCCTCGACCATCAGGTCCAGGTCCTGCTCCAGCCGGCGTGCTCGGCGGTGACCGGTGCCGAGGTCCTCGGCGCGGTGGTACTCGTAGTAGTAGGCGGCGCCGAACAGGACGCCGTCGTTCAGGTGGTGCAGCGGATCCATGCTGTCCTCTCAGAAGGGGTCGTACAAGAAGGGGTTCGGGTGGGTCGTGCAGTCGTTGCCTAGCCCTTCACGGCACCCGCCGAGAGCCCGTCCAGGAGCTGCTTGCGCAGCAGGAGGAAGACCAGGATGGTCGGGATCGAGGCGAGGACGGCACCCGCCAGAACGAGGTCGAACGACCGGTTCTCCGCGCTGAACAGGATGTTCAGGCCGAGCGGCAGGGTGTACTGGCTGGTCTCGGAGACGATCACCAGCGGCCACATGAAGCTGTTGTAGGTCTGCAGGAAGCTCCACACGGCGAGCGCGCCCAGCGACGGCCGCAACAGCGGGAGCACCACCCGCCAGAAGATGGCGAACTCCTGGGCGCCGTCGATCCGGGCGGCCTCGAGGATCTCGTCGGGCACGGCCTGCACGATGTACTGCTGCATCATGAAGATGCCGAAGGCCGGCGCCACCCACGGGACGATCAGCGAGAACCAGGGCGTGGAGAGCCCGCTCTTGACGATCAGCACGAACAGCGGCACGAGGATCACCGCGAACGGGATCGACAGCGAGCTGAACATGACCGTGAACAGGGCCTGGCGGCCCCGGAACCGGAACTTGGCGAACCCGTACCCTGCCAGCGCGCAGACGAACACCGAGACCACCGTGGAGATGGTGGCGGTGCCGACGCTCATCCCGAACCAGCTCCAGAACGGTTGGCCGTCCAGCAGCCGCTGGTAGTTGTCCAGGGTCGGGTTCTCGGGCAGCACGGACACCGAGAAGATGTCGCCGCGGTCCTTGAAGGACGCGCTCACAGCCCAGAAAAGCGGGAGGACGAACACCGCGACCAGCGCGACGAGCGTGACGTAGAGCAGTCCGCGACGAGCCCTCATGAGGCACTCCCGATCCCGAGCAGGCGGTTGAGCAGCCTGCTGACGCCGAACACGACCACGAAGAGGACGACGCCGGCCGCCGCCGCGTAGCCGAACTGCTGCCGCTCGAACGCGGCGCGGTAGACGAACATCGAGACGCTCAGCGTCGCCTCTCCCGGACCGCCCTTGGTCAGCAGGTACGGCTCGTCGAAGATCTGCGCGGCGCCGATGAACGACGTCACGATGACGAAGCTGGAGACGGGCTTGATCGCGGGCAGCGTCACCGCCGTGAACCGGCGCGCCGGCCCGGCGCCGTCGAGCTCGGCCGCCTCGTACAGCTCCTTCGGCACGTTCTGCAGCGCGGCGAGGAAGAAGATCGTCAGGTACCCCACCCAGCGCCACACCAGGACGAAGCTGATCGCCACCTTGGCGAGCGTCGGGTCGCCGAGCCAGTCCAGCGGCGGGGTGCCGAACAGGGCGAACAGGACCGAGTTGAGGACGCCGTAGCTGGTGTCGAGGAGCAGCCCGTAGACGAGCGCGATGACGATCGGTGAGAGCACCATCGGCACGAAGTACGCGACCCGGAACGCGTCGCGGGCCCGCAGCCCTTCGGCGTTGAGCGCCTGCGCGATGAACAGGGCGCAGGGGACCGTGATCAGCACGGAGACCAGGACGTAGACGCCGGTGTTCAGCAGGGCGGTGTGGAAGCTGGTGTCGCCGGCGAGCTGCGCGTAGTTGTCGGCGCCGACGAACAGCGGTGCGCCGAGACCTACCCACTCGGTCAGGCTGAGCACGAGCGCCGCGCCGACGGGCAGGATCATGAACAGCGTGTACAGCACGTAGAAGGGGGCGATGAACAGGTAGGGCGCGCGTCCGCCCGAGCCGGCCGACGGACGGTCCCTCGTCGGTGGGGTCCGGGGTGCGGGAGCCCTGGTCGGCCGGTGCTGGGCGCCGTGCGCCACGGTGGTCGCGGTCATCCGTCGCTCCTCGTGTCCTGGACCTGGCCGTGGAAGTCCTCTGCCGCCGTGGCGAGGGCCTCGGACGGCGAGATGTCGCCGCGGTAGGCGCGCAGCAGCGCCCCGCTCAGCACGGTGTTGAGCACCGTCACGTCCTCGCTCTGGTACATGTCGGGTACGTCGTCGACGATCTCCCGGTAGACGGCGAAGACGTCCTGGCCGCCGAAGAACTCGTCGGTCAGCCCCTGCATCTCCGGGGCGTCGTAGACGGACCGGAGGGTGGGCAGGTAGCCCATGTCCTGGAACCGCTTCACCTGTTGCGCCGGGTCGAGGTAGGCCGACCGCAGCAGCTCGACGGCCGCCGTCGTGCCCGGTTTGTCGCGCAGGGCGGCGAACCCTGTCCCGCCCCCGACGGCGGTGCGCCCGCCGCCGCCGGCGAACCGGGGCAGCTCGGCCACCCGCCACAGCCCCGCCTGGTCGGGGACGTTCGGCTTGATGCCGTAGGACGCGTACCAGGACGGCATCGCGATGCCGAGGATGCGGCCGTCGCCGAGGGCGGTCTGGATGCTGCCGCCGTAGTAGTCGGTCACCGTGGTGAACACCCCCGAGCGCATGGCGTCGGTGACCACCCGCAGGGCGTCCTCCGCCTCGGGCGTCTCGATGCTCAGGTCGCCGTCGGCCGTGAACAGGTTGCCGCCGCGCTGCAGCAGCATGAGCTGGAACCCCTGCACCACCTGGCCCAGGTCGCTGCCGACGCTGTACGCGCCGAACGCGACGCCGTCGCGCTCGCTGACCGGCGTGACGGCGGCGAGGAACTCCTCCCAGGTGCCTGCCTCGGCGGGCAGCGGCAGGCCGAGCTCCTCGAACCGGTCGGCGCGGTAGTAGTACGCGGTCAGCGGGGTGTCGGAGTCGAGCGCGTAGAGGGCGCCGTCCTTGGTGAACGGGGCCTTGCGTGCCGCGATCAGGTCGTCGCCGAACTCGTCGGCGAGCGGGGTGAGGTCCTCCAGCAGCTCCGTCGCGATGGTCCCGCGCAACAGCCGGGCGAAGCTGCCGATCTCCAGGCCCGCGACGTCGGGCGTGCCGGTGCCTGCGATCGCCTGGGCGAGCAGCTTGGTGACCAGGTCGGCGGCACCGGCCCGGGTGACGGACAGCGAGTAGGCGAAGTCGGTGGCCCGCTCGGCGAGCGGCAGCGCCTCGCTGAAGAACGTCGCATAGGCCTCGTCGTGCGTCCAGAACGAGAGGTCGACGGCGCCCCGGGTCACCGCGGCGGCCGGGGCGCGGGCGCAGGACGCGAGCACGGCGCTCATCGACGCCCCGCCCAGGGTGACGGCGCCCCAGCGCATCAGGTCGCGGCGCGACAGCTCGGTGCCGCCTGGTCTCGTGCTGGTCAGGGTTCTCTTCATCGAGCGCTCCTGTGCGTGGTGGTCGTGGCAGTGCTGTGTCGGTGCTTTCTCGGTGCGGTGCGGTGCCGGCGCCGGCACCGCGTCGTGACGGACCCGCCGGCCGTCGGCGTGACCCGTTGCGATCAGGCCGACGGCGGCGCAGCGCTCTCGCGGATGACCAGCTGGGCGGGGATCAGCCGGTGCCGTTCCGCAGGCGGCCGGCCCTCGATCGTGCGCACCAGGCGGTGTACGGCCAGGCGGGTGACCTCGGCGAAGTCCTGTCGCACCGTCGTCAGGGGGGTGGACAGGAACTCGGCCTCCGGGGCGTCGTCGAACCCCACGACGCTGACGTCCTGCGGGACGCGCAGCCCGGCACGCTCCACGGCCCGGATCGCGCCGATCGCCATCTGGTCGTTCGCGGCGAAGATGGCGGTGACCCCTCCTTGGTGCAGCAGCTCGGTGGCCGCCTCGTACCCGGACCGTGGGCTCCAGTCGCCGTGCACGACGGGCGGCTCGGCCGCCCCCGCGTCCTGCAGGGCGCCCTGCCAGCCGGCGACGCGCCGGGCCGTCGCGGCCCAGCCCCTGGTCCCCGCGATGTGGTGGACCGTGCGGTGCCCCAGCGCGAGCAGGTGCTCGGTGGCGGACAGGGCGCCGGCCCGCTCGTCGGCCCCCATCACGAGCTCGTCCGGACGGGACCCGGAGGTGGGGGAGCCGTCCGCGGGAGAGTCGAAGCTGAGCACGGGCAGTCCGCTCGGTATGCGCAGCTCTGGGTGCCCCAGGTCGATCGGTTCGGAGAGCACCAGGCCGGCGATGTCCTGCGTGACGAGCTCGTCGATCGCCGCCTGCAGGTGGGCGACGTCGTTGCCCTGCGTGCGCGCGACGCTCAGGTAGTACCCCGAGCCCCGCAGCGCATTGTCGACGCCCTCGAGGATCGAGGCGGGTCCGTACAGCGACGTGCCCATGGTGACCATGCCGATCCGTTGGTTCCGGCGGGTCACGAGGGCCCTGGCCGCGGCGTTCGGGCGGAAGCCCATCTCCGCGATGGCCGCCTGGACCTTGGCCCGGATCGCCTCGGCGACGTGGGGCTCACCGTTGACGACGCGCGAGACGGTCTTCTGCGAGACGCCGGCGCGGCGGGCGACGTCGGTCATCGACACCCGTGGTGTGGCACCCATGTGCAGCTCCCTTGCTGAACGCTGACGGCAGCGACGCTGACGGCAACTCTGACTACGTAGTCAATGCAGGGAGCGAACCACGGGTCTGACTACGTAGTCAAGGGCCGTCTCACGCCCGCCCGCTGCGGGCTGCCCTGATCCGGGCCGCGTCTTGTGGTGCGTCGGCACCCAGCAATTCGGCCCGAACTCGTCGTGGTTTCGGGCCGAATCGCTGGGTAGAAGCGCTGGTCACGTGCGCCGTCAGGAGAGGGTGATGCTGTCCAGCTCCGCGTAGCCGGTGCCGCCCGGGAAGTTCGGCGAACCCTTCGCCAACCGGATCACGTTGTAGCCCGCCCGCAGCGAGACCGTCACGTTCGTCGTCCCGAACTGGCCCCAGCCCGCCGTCGGCGGGTAGGACACCGTGGAGAACGCGCCGCCGTTGTAGGCCAGCCCGTGGGTCGACGTCGACCCGGTGCCGTTCGCGTACCGGACCGCCATCGTGTAGGTGCGGGCCGTCGGGACGTTCACCGTGAAGTCCACGAAGCTCTGCGAGCGCATGTCGGCAGTGCCGTCGATGCCGCCGACGTACGAGCCGTTCGACGCGGCCGAGGAGCCGCGGGTCTGCGCGTTCACGACGTTCGCGTTCTCGGCCTCGTAGACCTGCTGCCAGCTCGACGTCGGGCCGGCGGCCGGGGTGACGACCACCTGGTAGGCGCCCTCCGCCGTCATCCCGTTGACCGGGACGGTGACGCTGCCGTTCGAGACGGTCATCGTCGACGTCGACAGCACCGTCGGCGCCGACACCTGGGTGTGCCGCCCGCTGCCGGGCACCGCGTTCACGGTGACCCGGACCGACGAGCCGAACGAGCCCAGCCCGTTGACCCGCACGCTGTTGTTCCCGCTGTCCCCGCCGAGCACGACGTTGACGATCTGTCGGCTCGAGTCGTACGCCGCGACGCCGTCGAGCCAGCTCTGGGGTGTGGTGCGCACGACGTTGCCCGCCATGGCGCCGTACCAGCGGTACGCCCAGTACGAGGCGGTCGGCTGGCCGCCGGTGGTGAACAGGCCGTCGAACGTGCCGGCCTCGAACCAGTACGCGCGGTGTGCCTCGCGGGCGCCGTGCCGCTCCAGCACCGAGATCCAGTGCACGGCCACGCTGGGGATGTCCATCTGGCCCAGCGAGTTGTACTCGTTGATCGCGATCTCGCGCGGGCTGATGCCGAGCGACCTCTCGATGGCCCGGTAGTCGGCCACGTGGTCGTCGAACTGGTTCCAGTCCATGTCGGTGAGCTCGTGCCAGACGATGACGTCGGGCAGGGTGTTCGTGTCCCGGGCGTTGCGCAGGAACGACAGCATCCGGTCGTGGCTGTAGTACGAGTCGCTGGGGCCGACGATCGGCGTCACCGTGTCGAGCGACCGGATCAGGCGGTGCGTGCGGGTCCAGCCGGCGTTGAACGATCCGGCGGCGGCGGTGTCCCAGGTCCAGTCGGGCTCGTTCCACAGCTCCCAGCCACGGATGTTCGTCGTCGACGTGGCTGCAAGACGGTCCTGGACCATCGTGCGCACCTTCTGCTCCCAGTCCGCCCAGCCCTGCCACCGGTAGGGGAACGTCGGGTAGATGTCCGGCATGCGGATGAGCTGCTGCGCTCCGGCGCGCGTGATGTTGCCCGCGACGTCGAGCGAGTCGCAGCACGGCTCGGTGGCACCGTTGCCCAGGTGGGTGGTGCCCGGTGCGGGCTGCGTGAACCCGTTGGGGCTCAGCGGCAGGAGCTGGGCGGTCGTGGGCTTGGTGTCCGAGCCGACGCCGTACAGGCCGCCCGACCCGACGTGGGTCACCGGCCGGACCACGGAGCCGACGTCGACGGTGAGGGTGTTGCCGGCGGCCTGGGCCGGACCGGCGGGGGAGGCCAGCGTGACGCCAAGGACCAGCGCGAGAACGCTGATCCGGGACAGAGCACGTCGGGGCAGGGCTCGTTTCATGACATCTCCTCATTGAGACTGCGGTGAGCGGTGCGGGTGACCAGCACGGTGAGCGGTGCGGGTGACTTGTGCGACGAGTTTTCGCGACGATCGTGCGAACCGGTTCGACGTTCAGGCCTGCCACGACGCTAGTTTCGAACGCTGTGCGCCGCAAGAGTCCAAAATGTTCGACCTTGCGGAGCCTGGATCGGTGTGGTTAGAGTCGAACCGGTTCGCAACGGACGCGAGCCAGGCAGCAACGGAGCGAGCAACGCAAGGAGGCGTAAGTGGCCACCATCGGGGATGTCGCCCAGGCGGCAGGGGTGTCGCGCAGCACGGCGTCGTATGCGCTGTCGGGCAAGCGGGCGATCTCGGCGGACGTGCGTCGCCGCGTCGAGGACGCCGTCCGGCAGCTCGGCTACACGCCGAACGCCGGGGCGCGGGCGCTCGCCACGTCGCAGACGATGGTCATCGGGCTGCTCGCCCAGTTCCTCGAGGACGAGTTCGCGCCGGCGATGCTCCAGTACATGCTGGGCGTCTCCAACACGGCCCGCGAGCTCGGCTACGACATCCTGCTGGTGTCCGACGCCGACGGAACGCGTGCCCTGCGCCGCATCACCGACTCCCGCATGGTCGACGGCATCGTGCTGCTCAACGTCGCCGAGCGCGACGAGCGGCTGCCGATCCTGCGGTCGGCGGCCCAGCCCGGTGCGCTGGTGGGACTTCCCGCCGACTGCACGGGGGTGGACGTGTTCGACCTCGACTTCGAGGAGGCCGGCCGGCTCATGGTGGACCACCTGCACCGGCTCGGGCACCGCGAGGTCGCGCTGGTGTCGCAGCCGGAGCACGTGATCGAGCGCGGTGGCGCCTACGTGTGGCGCTTGCAGAACGCTGCGCTCGAGGCGGCAAGGGCGCGGGGGATCACGCTGCACACCGTGGCCGGTTCGTCGCGCCAGCCCGACGTCGGCCAGGACCTGAGCGCCCTGCTCGACACGTACCCCGGAGTCACCGGGCTGCTGATCAACAACGAGGCCGCTGCCGCGGCGCTGCCGACCGTCCTGCACGAGCGCGGGCTGACGGCGCCCAGCGACCTGTCCGTCGTCGGGCGGTACTCGGACGAGTTCGCCCGCACCTTCTCCCTGCCGTACTCCTCGATCGAGAGCGCCCCCGACCGGCTCGGTCGCATGGCCGTGCGGCAGCTCGTGCGCCGCATCGAGGGCGAGGTGGCAGCGGACGAGCCGCACGTCGTGCGGTTCGTGACCCCCGAGCTGGTCGACCGCGGCAGCACCGGCGTGCCGCGGGCGGCCTGACCGCACCCGGCCACCACCCAGCGAAACCAGAAGCGCAGGCGCGCACACAGGCACGCAGCGCACCCACACGCAGCACCCCAGCCGGCCGACGACGCAGTCGGGCCGACGAGTTCAAGGAGGAACCATGCACCACACCGTGCAGCACCCACGGCGCAAGCCCGCCACCCTGGCCGCGGTCGCCGCGCTCGCCCTGGTCGGCGTACTCGGCGCGTGCTCGTCCGGCGGAGCCGCGGCCGGCGAGCCCGGCGGCGGCGACAACACCTACACCTGGTGGGACCCGTACCCCCAGCACGACGACTCGTCGGACTGGGCCGGCCGCGTCCAGGCCTGCGGCGAGGAAGCGGGCGCCACCATCGAGCGCACCACGTACGACACGACCGCGCTGACCAACCAGGCGCTGCTCGCCGCGCAGGAGGGCACGTCGGCGGACGTCATCCTGCTGGACAACCCCGCCGTGTCCACGCTCGCGGATACGGGCATCATCAGCACGGTCGACGAGCTCGGGCTGGACGTCTCCGGCGTCGACGAGAACCTGCTCGCGGCCGGCGTCGTCGGCGGCGAGACGTACGGGATCCCGATCGGCGCGAACACGCTGTCGCTGTACTACAACGCGGACGTCCTGTCGGATGCCGGCGTCGACCCCGCCTCGATCACCGACTGGGACTCGCTGACGGCAGCCCTGAAGTCGGTCACGGACAACGGGGACAAGGGCATCACCTTCGCCGGCATCGGCACCGAGGAGGGCTCGTTCCAGTTCCTGCCCTGGTTCTGGGGCGCCGGCGCCGACCTGCGCGACCTCGACTCGCCGGAGGCTGTCGAGGCACTCGAGCTCTGGAAGGGCTGGCTCGACGATGGCTACGCGCCCAACTCGGTGATCAACAACTCGCAGAACACCGTCTGGGAGGAGTTCCTCACCGGTGACTTCGCGTTCGCCGAGAACGGCACGTGGCAGGTCAACAGCGCGGCCGAGGCGGAGTTCGAGACCGGCATCGTGCAGCTCCCGGCCCGCGACGGCGGCGTCGCGCAGGCACCGACGGGCGGGGAGTTCATCATGGCGCCCGTCCAGGAGGACACCGCTCGCTACGAGGTCACCCGGCAGATCGTCGAGTGCATGACGACGCCAGAGGGCTTCGTCGAGACCGCGAACACCTTCGCCTACTACGTCCCGCCGACGGCGGACGGCCAGGAGGCCCTGCTGGAGGAGAACCCGGACCTCGAGCCGTGGGTCGAGGCCGTGCACAACGCGAAGGGCCGCACCAGCGACGAGCTCGGCACCGACTACCCGGTGATCTCCGAGGCGCTGTGGACCGCCGTCCAGAACGCCCTGTCCGGTGCCGCGACGCCAGAAGAGGCCCTCAAGACGGCCCAGTCGGAAGCAGAGTCCGGCACGAACTGACGACCACCCGCCCTCGTCGAGTGCTGGGTGTCTGTGTAGAACATGCCCGCCGGGCCGCAGATACCCAGCACCCAACGGAAGAACAGACGTGAGGAATCTCGTGATGACCACCACCGAGGCCACGGCCGCGGCGGGAGCGCCCCCCGGTGCGGGCTCAGGAGCAGCCACGGCAGCGCCGGTACGCCGCCGCCGCGGCCCGGCGGCCTCCCAGTGGACCGCCGCCGGCTTTGCCGCACCGCTGCTCGTGTACCTGATCGTCTTCTACGCGTACCCGCTGTGGCGCAACATCGAGCTCAGCGTCCACGACTACACGATCCGCGCGTTCGTCCAGGGCAACGCCGAGTTCGTCGGGCTCGAGAAGTACGCAGAGGTGTTCGGCTCGACGACGTTCCCGACGGCGCTGTGGAACACCGCCGTCTTCACCGTCGTCTCGATCGTCTTCCAGTACGCGATCGGCCTGGCGCTTGCCGTGTTCTTCCGGTCCGGGTTCCGGCTGTCCGGCCTGCTGCGCGCGATGTTCCTCGTGCCGTGGCTGCTGCCGCTCATCGTGTCCGCCTCGACGTGGGCGTGGATGCTGAACAGCGACAACGGCATCGTGAACTCGGTGCTCGCTGCGTTCGGCATCGGGCAGATCAACTGGCTCACGTCCCCGGACACCGCGCTGCTGTCGGTGACCATCGCCAACATCTGGCTGGGCATCCCGTTCAACCTCGTGATCCTGTACTCCGGGCTGCAGAACATCCCCGGCGAGGTGTACGAGGCGGCCTCGCTCGACGGTGCCGGCCCGTGGAAGCAGTTCTGGAGCATCACGTTCCCGCTGCTGCGCCCGGTCTCGGCCATCACGCTCCTGCTCGGGCTGATCTACACGCTCAAGGTCGTGGACGTCATCTGGATCATGACCACGGGCGGGCCCGGTGACGCGTCGACGACGCTCGCCATCTGGTCCTACCGGGAGGCGTTCGGGACCGGCCAGCCGGACTTCTCGCCGGCAGCGGCGGTGGGCAACCTGCTGATCCTGATCGCCCTGGTCTTCGGGTTCCTGCACCTCCAGCTCCAGCGCCGACAGGAGGACTCATGACCAGCACCCGTCCCCACCGGACAGGACCGAGAAAGCCCTGGTGGAAGACCGCCCTCGGCGTCGTCCTCACCGCATTCATGCTGTTCCCCGTCTACTGGATGGTCAACGTCTCCCTGACGCGGACCAGCGACCTGCGGTCCGACCCGCCGCACTGGTTCCCCTGGGACCCCACGTTCGAGGGCTACACGGCGGTGTTCCAGCAGCAGCTCCCGGCCCTCGGCACGAGCCTCCTGGTGGGGCTCGGCTGCGTGGCGCTCACCGTCGTGATCGCTGCACCCGCCGGGTACGCGCTCGCGCTGCTCAACCTCCGCGGCGGCCGCACGCTGAACTTCCTGCTGCTGGTCGCGCAGATGATCCCTGCGGTGGTCATGGCGATGGGGTTCTACGCGGTCTACAACAGCCTCGGTCTGCTCAACACCGTCGGCGGGCTGATCATCGCCGACTCCACGGTGGCCGTGCCGTTCGGCGTGCTGCTGTACACGGCGTTCATGTCGGGTATCCCGCGCGAGCTGCTGCAGGCGGCCAGGGTCGACGGCGCGGGCGCCTGGCGCACCTTCCGTTCGATCGTGCTGCCGGTGAGCCGCAACTCGACGCTCACGGTCGCCCTGTTCGCGTTCCTGTGGGCATGGTCGGACTTCATCTTCGCCTCGACCCTGAACCGCAACGGGGAGCTCATCCCGATCACGCTCGGCATCTACAACTACATCGGCAACAACACGACGCAGTGGAACGCCATCATGGCGACCGCCGTCGTCGCGTCGGTGCCCGCCGCGATCCTGCTCGTCGTGGCCCAGCGCTACGTGGCGGCGGGCGTCACGGCCGGTGCGGTCAAGGACTGACGCCGATGAAGCAGAGAGACGAAGGAACCCTGTGACCCAGCACCTCACCACGCGCACCGTCGCGCCACGGCTCCGGGCGGCCACGGCGGCCCCGGTCGCCCCTCCCGGCCCGCGCCGCGGGCTCGGCGTCGGCGAGCTGCGGCTCGACGGCGGCTTCTGGGGCACCCTCCAGGAGACGAACGCGCGCGCCACGCTGCGCCACTGCCTCGACTGGATGGAGCAGCTCGGCTGGCTGGGCAACTTCGACCGGGTCGCCCAGGGCGCCACCGGCGGGGAGCGGCCGGGCTGGCAGTTCTCCGACTCCGAGGTGTACAAGCTCCTCGAGGCGCTGGTCTGGGAGCACGGTCGCACCGGTGACGCGGAGGTCGAAGGGCTGCTGGCGAAGGTCGTCGACCGGGTGGCGGCAGCACAGGACGACGACGGCTACCTCAACACGTGCTTCGGTCACGCCGGCCGGCCCGGCCGGTACACCGACCTCTCGACCGGCCACGAGCTGTACTGCACCGGCCACCTGCTGCAGGCCGCGGTCGCCCGGGTACGCACGCTGGGTCGGGTGGCGGGTGAGGACGACGCCCTGGTCGGGATCGCCCGCCGCGCCGCCGACCACGTGTGTCGGGAGTTCGGCGCCGCCGGCCGGGGCGGGCAGGCGGGCCTCTGCGGTCACCCCGAGATCGAGGTCGGGCTCGCCGAGCTGGGCCGCGCGCTCGGCGAGCCGCGGTACACCGAGCAGGCACGGATCTTCGTCGAGCGGCGCGGGCACGGCACCCTCGCGCCGATCGCGCTGCTCAGCCCGGCGTACTTCCAGGACGACGTGCCGGTGCGCGACGCCGACGTCTGGCGCGGCCACGCCGTGCGCGCCCTGTACCTGGCGGCCGGGGCGGTCGACGTCGCCGTGGACACGGACGACGACGAGCTCCGCGCCGCCGTCGAACGGCAGTGGACCCGTTCCGTGGAGCGCCGCACGTACCTCACCGGCGGCATGGGGTCCCGGCACCAGGACGAGGGCTTCGGCGACGACTGGGAGCTGCCGCCCGACCGCGCCTACTGCGAGACGTGCGCGGGCGTCGCGTCGGTCATGGTCTCGTGGCGGCTGCTGCTGGCCACGGGCGAGGTCCGCTACGCCGACCTCATCGAGCGCACCCTCTACAACGTCGTGGCGACCTCGCCCCGCGCGGACGGGCGCGCCTTCTTCTACGCGAACCCCCTGCAGCAGCGCGAGCCGGGCGCGGACGTGCGGCCCGACGCCGTCAACCCGCGGGCCGAGGGCGGGGTGCGCGCGCCGTGGTTCGACGTGTCGTGCTGCCCCACCAACGTGGCGCGCACCCTCGCGTCGTGGCAGGCGTACGCGGCGTTCGTCGAGGAGGCGTCTGGCGCGTCGGACGGAGGCCCCGACGGCGACGCCGCCGACGGCGGAGTCGTCGTGTCGCTGGCGCAGTATGCCGCGGGCGACCTCCGGATCTCGGTCGACGACCGCGAACCGGGGGAGGGCGGAGGCGAGCTCGCCCTGCGGGTGACCACCGAGTACCCGCACGACGGCCGCATCCGCGTAGAGGTCACCGCCGTGCCCGAGCGGCCGGTCGCCCTGCGGCTGCGCGTGCCGCACTGGGCCGACGGCGCCACGCTCGGCGGCCCCGACGGCTCCAGCGCCGCGGTCCGGCCGGGGTGGGCGACGGCCGGCGCCGCCGGGCCCCCCACGCTGGCGGTGGGCGACGTCGTCACGCTCGATCTGCCCGTGGCCCCCCGTCTGACCTGGCCCGACCCGCGGGTCGACGCCGTGCGCGGCACCGTCGCCGTCGAACGCGGCCCGCTCGTGCTCGCGCTGGAGTCGGTGGACCTGCCCGACGGCGTACTGCTCGACCAGGTGCGGCTCGACCCGGCGGTCGCGCCTCGCGCACAGGGCGACGGTGCGGTGGTCCGCGCCGTCGTCGTGCCGCTGCCCGGGGGCGGAGCGGGCACCCCGCCGTTCGTCTCGGGCGGTCGGGACGGCGCACCCGCGCCGACGTCGGACGCCGGTGCACCCGCCGCGCTCGACCTGACCCTGGTGCCCTACCACCGCTGGGCCGAACGCGGCCCGTCGACCATGCGCGTCTTTGTCCCGACTGCACGACCCGAGGAGATCCGATGACCGACCCCACCACGCCGGTCCCCGCCGCAGTGCTCGCCGCGCTGCCCGTCCGTGCCGACGGCACGCGCCTGACCTGGCGGAGCGGCGGCGAGACTGTCGTGGTCGAGCCGTGGGGCCGGGACAGCGTGCGAGTGCGCGCGGTCGTCCTCGGCGACGTCGAGGACACCGACTGGGCCCTGCTGCCACCGGACTCCGAGGCCTGTGACGCCGCGCGCGTCGAGCTCCGGGCCGACGGCGCAACGCTGGTCAACGGCGGCATCCGCGTCGAACTGACGACCACCACGGGGTTCAGCGAGGTCGTCGGCTACGAGGTGTCGCACTGCGAGCTGGCCTTCTACGACGCCGACGGCCGCCTGCTGCTGCGTGAGCTCGACCGGGGCGGCTCGCTCCAGCTGCGCGCCCGGAACTTCCGCCCGCGGCTCGGCGACGACGGGCACACGCTCACGGCATCGTTCGAGTCGGACCCGGACGAGAAGCTGTACGGGATGGGGCAGTACCAGCAGCACGTGCTGGACCTCAAGGGCTCCACGTTCGAGCTGGCGCACCGCAACTCCCAGGCGAGCGTGCCCTTCGTGATGTCCAGCGGCGGGTACGGGTTCCTGTGGCACGACCCAGCGATCGGCCGGGCGACGTTCGCGCGTAACCGCACCGAGTGGCACGCCGAGTCGACGAGGCAGCTCGACTACTGGGTGACCGCCGGGCGCACGCCCGCGCAGATCACGCGCGCCTACGCCGACGCCACCGGGCACGCCCCGATGATGCCGGAGCGAGGGCTCGGGTTCTGGCAGTGCAAGCTGCGGTACTGGAACCAGGAGCAGCTCCTCGAGGTGGCGCGCGAGCACCGCAGGCGCGGGCTGCCGCTGGACGTCATCGTCGCGGACTTCTTCCACTGGCCGAAGATGGGCGACTACCGGTTCGAGGACGAGTTCTGGCCCGACCCGTCTGTCATGGTCGCCGAGCTGCGCGACCTTGGCGTCGAGCTCATGGTCTCGGTCTGGCCGCAGGTCTCGCTGGAGTCGGAGAACGACTCGCACCTGCGGCGGAACAACCTGCTGGTGCGCGCCGACCGGGGGATCGACGTGCAGATGGCGTTCCAGGGCCCCAGCACCTTCCTCGACGTGACCAACCCCGAGACGCGCCGCTGGCTCTGGGAGACCTGCCGGCGCAACTACGGTGCCCACGGGATCCGCACGTTCTGGCTCGACGAGGCCGAGCCCGAGTACGGCGTCTACGACTACGACGCCTTCCGGTACCACCTCGGCCCGGCCCTGCGCGTGGGCAACGTCTACCCGCAGGCGTTCGCGCGTGCCTTCTACGAGGGGCAGGTGGCCGACGGCGAGAGCGAGGTCGTCAACCTGGTCCGCTGCGTGTGGGCGGGCAGCCAGCGCTACGGGGCGCTGGCGTGGTCGGGCGACATCTCCTCGACGTTCGGGGACCTCGCCCGCCAGGTCACCGCAGGCATCCACATGGGGGTGGCGGGGATCCCGTGGTTCACCACCGACATCGGCGGCTTCCACCGGGGCGACGTCACCGACCCCGCGTTCCACGAGCTGCTCGTCCGATGGTTCCAGCTCGGCGCCTTCAGCCCGGTGATGCGGCTGCACGGCGACCGGCTGCCCCAGGAGGACGTCGTCGCGGCGGACGGCTCGCCGCGCCTGGCCTCCGGTGGCCCGAACGAGCTGTGGAGCTTCGGCGACGACGTGTACGGCGTGCTGGAACGCTACGTCCACCTGCGCGAGACCCTGCGGGACTACGTGCGAGACGCCATGCGTGCCGCGCACACCGACGGCCAGCCCGTGATGCGCGGGCTGTTCCACGACTTCCCCGACGACGCGCGGGCCTGGGACGTGGACGACCAGTTCCTGCTGGGCCCGGACGTCCTCGTCGCGCCCGTGCTGACCGCCGGCGCGCGCGAACGTGACGTGTACCTGCCCGCCGGCGCGCGCTGGACCGATGCGGCCACGGGCCAGGTGCACGACGGCGGCACCACGGTGCGCGCCGACGCCCCCCTCGACGTCGTGCCGGTGTTCCTGCGCGACGGTGCGCTGCCCCAGGTGGTCGGCCGCACGACCGGCCGGGTGGCCCCTGGCGCACCTGTTGTCGAGGCGTCGACGGCGGGGCCGGGTGCTGCCGGACCGTCCGGGGCGGGCCCATCCACTGCAGGCCCATCCACTGCGGGGGCAACCACTGCGGGGGCTGCCTAGGTGCGCCCGGCGCGGCCCGACACGGGTCTCGTCGACCTTGCGGGAGACGCAGCGGGCGGTCGACCTGGTGGGGGAACCGCAGCGGGCTGCCGACCTCGGGGCTCAGCTTCGGGGTCGCCGTCCGTCTGGGCATCGTCGAACCGGTTCGCCTGGCGAAGGAGTCTGCGACGTGACCGGTCTGCCGCGCCGTCCCGGCGTGGGTTCGGTCACGTGCACTGCGCCGGGCGTCAGATCGGTCCTTTGCGTCGAGATCGGTCAATTAAACGACCGATCTCGACGCAAAGGACCGATCTCGAAGATCCGGGTCAGCAACCGACCGATCTCAAGGAGCCGAACCCAGCACCCCGAACGATCTCGAAGACGCGGGCCAACTGACCGAGCCACGTCCTCATGAGCCCCGGCCCACCCACGATCCCCGTTCCACCCCCGATGAGAAGGAAGGCACTCAACGATGAGCTCAACACCTTCACGCAGTAGCGGCCCGCGCAGCGGACCAGCCAGGCGCAGACCCCTGCGCACCGCCGTAGCGGCGCTCGCCACGCTGGCGCTCGCCGGCAGCACGGCCGGAGCGGCGCTCGCGGCACCGGCCACCGCGACCACCGGCACGACGACGCGGACGGCTGAGCAGGAGCTGCCGACGCCGGACCTGCACTACACGATGGACGACGTAGCGGGCGACGTCGTGCCCGACGCCTCGGGGAACGGGCTGGACGGTGCGATCTCCGGCACCACCGGCCTGGTCGACGCAGAGGGCGGCGGCACGGCGCTCGACCTGCCCGGCGGGGCGGACGGCGGGTACGTGACGGTCCCGCGTGCCGCACTGGAGGGCGCGTCGGACCTCACCGTGTCGGCCCGCGTCCGCTGGGACGGCGCCGGCGGGGCGTGGCAGCGGGTCTTCGACCTCGGCACGGACTCCACGCGCTACCTGTTCGCCACGCCGTCGAACGGTGACGGGCGCCTGCGGACCGCCCTGACGACGAACGGCGGTGGCGGCGAGGCGCAGGTCGGCGGGTACGGCCCGCTGCGCGCCGAGGACTGGGTGACGCTCACGGTCACGCTCGACGCGGCGGCCGACCAGCTCACCACCTACCTCGACGGTGTGGCCGTCGGTTCGGCGCGGTCCGCCGTGGCTGCCGGTGACCTGCTCACCGACGCCGCGGGGTCCGCCGGCTACATCGGCCGGTCGTTCTACCCGGATCCGCTGCTCGACGGCGCCGTCGACGACTTCCAGGTCTACCGTTCGGCGCTGACGCAGGACCAGGTGGCGCAGCTCGTGGGGGAGACCCCTGACCTGGTGGAGCTGACCGAGGACTCCTTCGACGTGCGCACCACGGTCGCGAGCGCGCCGGAGCTGCCCGAGGCGGTGCGCGCCTCCTACACCGACGGCTACGACCGTGCCGTGCCGGTGGTCTGGGACGAGATCGACCCGGCGCAGTACGCGCAGCCGGGGGACTTCACGGTCGCGGGCGACGCGGCGGGCACGCCGGTGACCGCGACGGTGACCGTGCACCGGGGCGAGCTGCGGGTCGACCTCGGCGCGGCGACCGGGGCGTTCCACGGCGGGGCGTCCGGCACGCTGTACGGGCTCTACGGCGACGGGCTGCCCAGCGACAACCTCATCGAGGGGATGGGGATCCGGACCGTCTCGACCAAGGCGCAGGACGGGCCACAGCACCCTGGCGCCGACGCGCTCGAGGTGGTCCGGCCGCTCACCGACGCCACCGACGGCGACGTCTACATCTACATGACCGACATCCACAGGGGCTTCCCGTACGAGTGGCCGGGTGACACCCCGCAGGAGAAGCTCGACGGCTTCGTGGAGAAGATCGGCACCCAGGTCGACCAGGTCCTCGAGCTCCCGGAGGAGTACCAGGACAACGTCGTCTTCGTCCCGTTCAACGAGCCCGAGGGCAACATGTTCGGTACCGGGCAGTGGAGCTACGACCGCACGTCGTGGCTCAACGACCCGACGGACTACTTCGCCGCCTGGGACCGGGTCCACGCGCTCATCAAGGACAAGATGCCCGGGGCGCGCATCGCCGGCCCGAACACCAGCATCCTCTACAGCCAGGTCAAGGGCTTCCTCGAGCACACGGTGGAGGCCGGGACCGTCCCTGACATCATCACCTGGCACGAGCTGTCCCACCCCGAGAAGATCCGCGAGTCCGTGGCGACCTACCGTGACTGGGAGGCCGAGGTCTTCGCCGGCACGGAGCTGGCGGGCACCGAGCTGCCGATCAACATCAACGAGTACGCGTTCAACTACCACACGTCGGTTCCGGGGCAGATGATCCAGTGGATCTCGGCCATCGAGGACTCCAAGGTCGACGCCGACATCGCGTACTGGAACATCGACGGGAACCTCTCCGACTCCGCCGTCCAGTCCGACCGCGGTAACGGGCAGTGGTGGCTGTTCAACGCGTACGCCCAGATGAGCGGGCACACCGTCGAGGTGACGCCGCCGTTCCTCGGCGAGAACTACACGCTGCAGGGCGTCGCCACCCTGGACGAGGAGCGCGCGATGGCGCGCACCATCGTCGGCGGGACCGACGGCGCGGCACCGGTCGAGCTCGTGAACGTCCCCGGAGCCGTGTTCGGCGACGACGTCCGCGTGACGGTGCGTGAGATCCCCTGGACCGGCCAGCTCGGCGACTCCGCGCAGCCGCGCCACATCGCCGAGACGACGATGCCGGTGACGGACGGGAAGATCGCCGTCGACTTCGACGGAGAGTCGCTGCCGCTGCTGCGGGAGTCCTCCGCGTACGAGATCGTCGTGACGCCGGCGGGAGTCGGCGAGGCCACGAGCACGGCACCGACGGCCTGGGAGGGCAGCTACGAGGCCGAGGACGCCACGCACACCGGCTCGGGCTACAGCCTGAACGGCCCGGAGGGCTCGCCGTCCGACGTGGGCAAGTTCTACACCTCCGGCGGGTACGACGTCGGTGGCCTGCGGACCGGCTCCGACCTCGTCCTGGACTTCGAGGTCACGGTGCCGCAGGACGGCACCTACGACCTGTCCGTCTTCGCCAACAGCCAGAACACCTTCGAGGCCGTGGCGGACCAGGGCCCGACCAACGTGTTCGTGCGGGTCGACGGTGCGGCGGAGCAGGAGCTGCACCTGCCGCTCGGCTACAAGTGGGTGGTCTGGGACCACGCCGACACGGAGGTCGAGCTCACGGCGGGCACGCACACCATCTCGCTCGCCGCCCGCAGCCTCGACGGCAGCGGTGCCACCCGGGGTGACGCGATCGTCGACCGCGTCACGCTCGCGCTGCCGGGTACCGACGCCACGACGTCGGTGTACGAGGCCGAGCTTGCGACACTCGACGGCGGGCAGGCGCTGTACGAGGCGCCCGACGGCGTCGACCCGGCCGGGGTGTCCGGCGCCGGCGGCGTCGAGCTGGCCGACGGCGAGACCGCGACGTTCTGGGTCTACTCCGCGACCGACGGCGAGGCGGCGCTCGGCGTCGACACCCTCGGCGACGGCAGCGGGACGCTCGCGGTGAACGGCCGCGACGTCCTCGACCTCGCACCCGGCGGGCCGGCGGGCCGGCAGGTCGCCGCGCACCTGACCGGCGGCGTGAACAAGGTGGTCGTGACCGGCGGCGCCGACGGCGTCGTCGTCGACCGGGTGACGACCGCCCCCGGGACCGAGGCGCTCGCGGCGCTGGAGTACCAGGCAGAGGACGCCGAGCTCGCCGGCTCGGCGACGGTGTCCGACCTCTCGCTCGCGGAGGGCGGCAAGGCCGTGACGGACGTCGGGGGAGAGCCGGGCAACGGCAACACCCTGACGTTCCAGGTCGATGCCGGCCAGGCCGGCCCGCACGCCGTCGTCCTGCGGTACTCGAACCCGGAGCAGTCGCCTGCCTCGCACTACAACCCCGACCCGATCGCCCGGCGGGCGGACATCTCGGTGAACGGCGGCGCGTCGTCCCCCGTGCTCTTCCCCCACTCGTTCCACGAGAACAGCTTCTGGGAGAAGACGGTCGTGCTCGACCTGGAGGAGGGCGCGAACACCATCACGCTGAGCTCGGAGGAGGCGCCGAACTTCGACGGTGTCACCTACGCCTCGGACGTCTGGCCCGACTTCCCGCTGCGGTCGCGCTGGGCACCGGTCGTCGACCGGATCACGGTGTCGCCACTGGCGGCGGCGCTCCGGGCCGAGGTGACGACGGAGGCCGTCTGCCGGGGGTCGCGTGCCTTCCTCGTGGTCAGCGCCACGAACGTCTCGGGCGATCAGCTCGACGTCCGGGTAGAGGGGGAGCTCGGCAAGCGGTCCACCGAGGACCTGGCGCCGGGCGACACCTGGCGGCAGACGTTCCCGGCGCGGTCGTCGGCGATCGAGGCCGGTTCGGTCACGCTGACCGCGGCGGGTGTCGCGACGAAGCACACGTATCCGCAGGCGACCTGCGGCTGACCAGAGCGGGACGTTGAGTGCGGGGTATGTGTTGGGTCCACGTCCGCTGACCCAACACATACCCCGCACTCAGCGCGCGTTCCGTGCAGGGCGACCGCCCAGGAGCGAGTAGCCGACGGCGGTGGCCGCCACGACGCAGAACACCCCCGCCGGTGCGACGGTCCCGCTCACCAGGATCGCGACGAGGACCGCAGCAGCGGCGGCGGCGAGCTCCGGCCGCCGTCGGCCGACCGTGGTCCGCAGGCTTCGGCGGTCGGCGGCCTTGGGGGTGACCACGAACCGGGCCCGCAGCCCCAGGCCCACCCGCAGAACCGCGCGTAGCGCCACGACAGCCACGGACGCGTAGAGCATGGCGCCGCGCAGGAGGAAGAGGGACGCCGTCAGCGGGCCGCGCCGCCGGATGCGCCGCACCGCCTCGGGCAGCAGCGGTACCGCCCCGAGAAGGCCGAGCGAGGCGCCCAGCGGCACCGGGAGACCTGGCAGCCGTTCGACGGCCGTCGCCAGCGCGAAGGCGAACAGGGCGACCGTCAAGGCTGCGCCGACGAGCGGGGACGCGAGGTCCAGGAACACGTCGAGCCGTCGTGCGGGGCGCAGGCGCGTGTCGAACAGCAGACCGCGGTTGCGCCCGAGCAGCTGCATCGCGCCCTCGGTGAACTTGCCGAGCTGCGTGGTGAACGCCGTGTAGTCGGTGGGGGCGTCTTCGACCGACACGAGGTTCGGCACGTAGCGCACGGTGCGACCGCGACGCGCGAGCTCGAGCGTCAGCGCCGCGTCCTCCGCGACGACCTCCGGGAACCCGCCGGCGTCGCGCAGCGCGCTGACATCGAGGAGGGCGCCGCGGCCGGCGAAGGTCGCCGTCCCCCACCAGACCCGGCCGGCCGACATCGCGCGCAGGTGGGCGTCGAACATGCCACGGAAGTCGCGCACGAACCTGGTGTCGCCCCGCCGCGAGCGGATGGCGCCCTGCACCGCCGCCACCTTGGGGTACGCGTACAGGTGGCGCAGCGCCGTCCGCACGAAGTCCTGGTCGATCTCCTGGTCGGCGTCGATGACGACGACGGCGTCCACGCCGACCGCGTGGTGGCACAGGTAGTTGTTGAGGTTGCCCGCCTTGAAGCCGGCTCGGTCCGGTCGGCGGACCACTTCGACAGGGCCTGCCGCGGTGGCGGCAAAAGCGTCAACGGCGGCCTGACCCGCTGCGCTGCGCGAGTCGTCCAGCACGACGGTCCGTGTGCGCGGGTGGGTCTGGCGCATGCTGCGCTCCACGAGGTCGGCGCGGAAGTCGTCGGCCGTGGTCCAGAGCAGGGCGACCACCAGGTCGTCGAGTTCCGGGCGGGGGACCTTGGCGCGGCTCCCGACGGAGGGGTGCGGTCGCCGGACCGCGGCGATCAGCAACACGGCCGCCCGGATCCCGACCAGCCAGGCCGCGGCGATCGCGACGGCGGCGAGGGTCGTCGTCGTCCACGTCGTCGGGCTTGTCGGACGGGTCGCCGACACGAGGACGAGCCAGGCGACCGTCGCGAGGGCGGCCCAGGTCACGGCGAGCGCGAGCGCCGGACCGAGTGCGGAGAGCGGTCCGGGCACGTTCTCGCCGGATCCGGTATGGCGGGCAGGACGGCCGGGCCGGGGGCCGGGCTCGTCCGGACAGGGCTCGTCGGGGCCGGTGATCAGCATGTCTCCCATCCCACTGGCGGCGAGCGGGAAGGTCACTGGCCCGGGGACCAGACCGGAGGTAGACCAGGCACTACCCCGCGGGTCCACCGGGCACTATGCCGGGTCGGATTCCTCGGCAGTACGGTGAGCGGGTGAGCCGCCCCGACTACCTCGCCGCTGCCTTGCGACGCCCGGGTTACCTCGTCTCGCGGTGGCCACCGCGGGCGTGGCTGTTCACGTTCGTGAGCGCCTTGCTTCCCGGCCCGTTCGCGATCCTGGTGTTCGGGGGCCTCCTCCACGCCCAGCCGCTTCCCTTCCTTGTGGGTGCGCTGGTCGTGTTGATGCTGTCGTTCAGCCCGCTGATCGCACGGCTCGACCGTTCGCGGGTGCGGCTGATCGGCAGGGAACCGATCGTCGACCCGCACGTGCCGACCGATCGCCGCGGCCTGAGCAGGGTGGTCTTCCGGCTTCGGGAGTGGGCGACGTGGCGCGAGGTCGCCTACGTCCTGGTCTGCATCCCGCTGGGCTGGGTCGGCGCGGCCGTGCAGATCCTCACCGTCTGGTCCGTGATCCTGGTCCTGTCGCTGCCAGGACGTTTCGTCGGGGGCGACGACGTCTGGGCCCAGAATCCGGTGGGCGTCGTGCTGGCGTTCGTCGGTTCGGTGCTGGGCGTCCCCGCCCTCGGGTATGTGCTCGGCCTGCTCGCGGAGGCGCAGGCGGCGCTCGCGCGGACACTCCTGGCCCCCCGCGGCGCGGAGCTGCGTCACCAGATCGAGCGCCTCACCGCCTCACGGACGACCCTCGTGCGGTCGTTCGAGGGTGACCTGCGCCGCATCGAGCGTGACCTGCACGACGGCGCCCAGCAGAAGCTCGTGACCCTGGCGGTAGCTCTCGGCTCGGCGGACCTCGACGCCGAGGATCTGGCGCGGTCCGGGGTCGACGTGGGACGCCTGCGGGGCCATCTGGACCGGGCCCACGACCTCGCGGAGGCCGCACTCGAGGATCTGCGCTCGACCGTGCGCGCCGTCCATCCCCGGGTGCTCGCCGACCACGGGCTGACGGCGGCCGTGCACGAGCTGACCTCCCGGATGCCGGTCCCGGTGACCCTGGCGAGCACGGTCGAGGAGCGCTTCGACACGGAGGTCGAGCTGTGTGCCTACTTCGTGGTCAGCGAGGCGCTGACGAACATCGCGCGGCACAGCCGGGCACCCGCCGCGGAGGTTCGCCTGGAGCGCGACGGCGACGTGCTGGCGGTTCGGGTGCACGACGACGGTGTCGGCGGCGCCGACTTCCGGTCCGGGACCGGGCTGGTCGGGCTGCGCGAGCGGGCCGAGGCCGCACAGGGGCGCCTGACGCTGTCGAGTCCGGCCGGAGGGCCGACGATGGTCGTGGTGCTCCTGCCGGCCCGTGCGCCGCGAGCCGCGTCGACCGTGGAGCGGCCGGACGCCGTGCCAACCGTGACGGAGACTTTCTGACATGCGGATAGTGCTGGCCGAGGACTCGATCCTGCTGCGCGAGGGGCTCGTCGGGCTGCTCGAACGGGTGGGGCACGAGGTGGTCCACGTGACGGACAACGCGGACGAGCTGGTTCGGCTGGTGCTGGCTGACGGCGCGCACGGCGAGCTGCCCGACCTGGTGATCACCGACGTCCGGATGCCGCCGCGGCTCCAGAACGACGGGATCGATGCTGCGGCCGAGCTCCGACGTCACCACCCGGCGCTGCCCGTGGTCCTGCTGTCGCAGTACGTTGCCGACGCGTACGCGCGGGACCTGCTCGCGGGCGCGTCCGGCGGGATCGGCTACCTGCTCAAGGATCGCATCGGGCGCGTGAGCGACGTCATGACGTCGTTGGAGGTCGTGGCGGCCGGCGGCACCGTCATCGACCCGCAGATCGTCCGCTCGCTGCTCGACCGCAGCTCGTCGCCGCTCGGCACACTGACGCCGCGCGAGCGCGAGGTGCTCGCCTTGATGGCCGAGGGCAGGTCGAACCCGGAGATCGCCGAGCGGCTGGTCGTGAGCGATGCGGCGGTGGCCAAGCACATCGGCAACGTCTTCGCCAAGCTCGGGCTGACCGTCGACGACGCGGGCCACCGCCGCGTGCGGGCGGTGCTGGCATACCTGCGCGGCTGAGCATCTGCCGGGCGGGGTAGGCGACGAGGGTGTCGCGTACGCCACAGCGCCCGGGCGGGGGAGCGCGTTCGGTGTCCGAGGCCCGCTACGGAACGTACCGTTGCTTCGTATGAGCCATGGCAACGTCACGATCACGGCGGACCTGGTCCGGGACCTGCTGCGCGAGCAGCACCCGGACCTGGCGGACCGCCCGGTGCGCCTCGGCGCGAAGGGGTGGGACAACCAGCTGTGGCGGCTGGGCGACGATCTCGCCGTACGGCTGCCGTGGGCCACGGAGTCCGCGGACGTGCTGCTGCGCAAGGAGCACGCGTGGGTGCCCGGTCTCGCGCAGCGGCTCCCGCTGCCCGTCCCGGTGCCGCAGCGGCTGGGCGAGCCGGCCGAGATCTTCCCGCGGTCCTGGATCGTCACCACCTGGGTGCCAGGCACGCCCGCGGACCATGCTCCCGCGACGCGGGCCGTCGAGGCCGCCGAAGCCCTGGCCGCCTTCCTGTCGGCGCTCCACCGGCCGGCACCCGAGGGGGCGCCGGCCGGACGGAGCCGGGGCGGCCCGTTGCGCGAGCGCACGGGGGAGTTCACCGAGCGGCTGGCCGCCGCCGTCGAGCTGGAGCTCGTCGCCGACCCGGCCGCGGTGAGCGCCGTCTGGGACGACGCGGTGGCTGCACCCGACTGGGCGGGACCGCCCGTGTGGCTCCACGGCGACCTGCACGCCGCGAACATCCTCACCGCTGACGGAACCTTCTGCGGCGTCATCGACTTCGGCGACCTGTGCGCGGGGGACCCGGCCACCGACCTGGCCGCGGTGTGGGCGCTGCTGCCCGACGGCGCCGCGGAGACCTTCCACGCCGCGTACCGGCCCGGCGTGGGCGACGGCCCGGATCCCGAGATGCTCCGGCGCGCTCGCGGCTGGGCGCTGCTCGCCGCGCTGAGCGGCATCCTCATCGGGGAGGCGGGCAGCACCGGACGCCCGGGCGGCAAGCAGTCGTGGGGCCCGCCCGCGCACTCGGCGATGCGCCGTCTCCTGGAGACCGCCGGCTGACAGCCGTTTGCTGTCGGACCGACGAGCCACCGCCCGCGAGCGGCCGTTCAGCTGCTCGACGGGCGTGCCGTCGCGGCGAAGCCGGCGAACGTCGTGTCCAGGGCGATCATGTCCGGCGCGAGGCTCGTGGTCGACTGCAGACTTTGTTGCTGCCCCGGTTCTCGACTGCAGACTTCGTTGCGGGTACGGGGCACTGAACCGCGACCAGATCTGCAGTCGGCGCGCGAGGCGGCAACCAGGTCTGCAGTCGGCCGGCTGACCGGACCAGCCAGCGACCCCTCGGCCGACCGACCAACGTCCCTGGACGTCACACCTGGACAACCGCCCCGAGGAGCAGCACCACCAGCAGGGCGACCACCGAGAGTACCGACTCCATGAGGGTCCAGGTCTTGAACGTCTGGCCCACCGTCATGCCGAAGTACTCCTTGACGAGCCAGAAACCGGCGTCGTTCACGTGCGAGAGGAACACCGATCCCGCGCCGATGGCGAGCACGAGCAGTGCGGCGTGCGTCGGCTCGAGGCCCGTGGCCAGGGGCGCCATGATGCCGGCGGCGGTGATGGTCGCGACCGTCGCCGAGCCGGTGGCGATCCGGATGAGCGCTGCCACCATCCACCCCGCGAGGAGCGGGGTGATACCCGCGCCGGCGATCCCTGAGGCGATGACGTCGCCGACGCCCGAGTCCACGAGCGTCTGCTTGAAGCCGCCACCGGCGCCGACGATGAGCAGGATCCCCGCGATGGGCGCGAACGACGAGCCGACCAGGTCACCGAGCTGCTGACGCGTGCGCCCGACGGCGGTGCCGAAGGCGAACAGGGCGAAGAGCGCGGTGAGGAGCAGAGCGACGAGCGGCTCGCCCAGGAACTCCAGCACCGTCCCGTAGCCCGTCCCGGTGGCGCCGGCGACCTCGACGACGGACCGCGCCAGCATGAGCAGCACGGGCAGCAGCACGACGAGAACCGACATGCCGAACGTGGGCTTGCGCAGCCCCGCCGTGGCGTTCGGCGGGGTGTCGTCGTCGGACATGCCGAGGATGCTGACGGGCGGCGCGAGCGGTACCCAGCGGGTGAGCGGGACGGCCAGCAGCGGGCCGGCGACGATCACCGTCGGGACGGCGACCAGGAGGCCGAGCCCGAGCGTGATGCCCAGGTCGGCACCGAGGGCCTCGATGGCGAGCAGCGGCCCGGGGTGCGGGGGCACCAGGCCGTGCAGCGCGGAGAGGCCGGCGAGGGCGGGGACGCCGACCAGGACGGGGTTGGTGCGCATCCGGCGCGCCACGATCATCACGACCGGGATGAGCAGCACGACGCCCACCTCGAAGAACAGCGGGATGCCGACCACGAACGCGATCAGGGCCATGGCCCACGGCAGCCGCCTGGCCGGGGTCCGGTCGAGGATCGTGTCGACGATGCGGTCGGCGCCGCCCGAGTCGATGAGCAGCTTGCCGATGATCGCCCCGAGCGCGATGAGCACGCCGACGCCGGCGACGGTCGACCCGAGGCCCGCCGAGAAGCTGGTGAACGTGTCGGTCAGGCCGATGCCCGCCACCACGGCGAGCACGCCCGACCCGAGCACGAGCGCCAGGAACGGGTGCATCTTGAGCCAGACGATGAGCACGATGATGACGGCGATCCCGGCAACGGCCGCGACGACGAGCTGTGGCGTCGAGGCGCTCGGCGCGGCGTCGGCCGCCTGGGGGAGCGCGGCCGCTGCGACGGAGCCCCTGGTGAGCAGGTCGGTGTGGAGCATCAGCGGTCCTCCGGCTCGGTGGCGGACGCCAGGGGCCGGCGCTCGCCGGCGGGATCTTCCAGGAGCCGCAGGATCTCGTCGACGATCTGGTCCGGCCGCTGGCCGATGTCGACGGCGAACCCGGGCTCGTCGTCCTGCAGGGGCTCCAGGGTGGCGAGCTGGCTGTCGAGCATCTCGGGCTTCATGAAGTGCCCTGCCCTGCCCTGGATGCGCTCGCGGAGCAGGTCGTAGGTACCGGTGAGGTGCACGAACCGCACGTCGCCCGCGGTCTCCAGCAGGTCGCGGTAGCTGCGCCGCAGGGCACTGCACGGCACGACCGCGCTGCGCCCTTCGCCGAGCTCCGTCGCGAACCAGTCCCGGATCCCGCGCAGCCACGGCCAGCGGTCGTCGTCGTCGAGGGGGTGTCCGGCGGCCATCTTGGCGACGTTCGCGGGCGAGTGGAAGTCGTCGCCCTCCGCGAACGACGCGCCGAGGCGGCCGGCCAGGAGGGCGGCGACGGTCGTCTTGCCCGAACCGGCCACACCCATGACGACGATCGCCCTGGGTCTGCGGTCCGTCCCGCCGGTGGCTGTCCCGTTGCTTGTCTGGGTCGAGACCATCGCTGTCTCGGTGACGTCTGTGTCCATCCATCTATCCTCACCTATTGGTGACACCATATACGCGTGATTCATGTCACCAATGAGGTCCCCGCCGACGCCGCCAGGGGACGGTCCTATCCTTGGACGATGCCCCCAGTGCTGCACAGCCCAGTTCTCGAGGCCCTGGGCCGCCGCATCACCGGCGGCGAGCTCCCCGCGGGGGCGGTGCTGACGCTGGACGGGATCGGCGCAGAGTTCGAGGTGTCGCGCACGGTCGCACGCGAGGCCATGCGCCTGCTCGAAGGGCTGGGCCTCGTCCGCTCCGGCCCACGCGTCGGGATCGTCGTGCTGCCCCACGACGCCTGGAACGTGCTCGACCCCCGGGTCATCGAATGGCGGCTGGACGGGCCGGGGCGCGCCTCGCAGCTGCGCTCCCTCACCGAGCTGCGCCAGGCGGTAGAACCCCTCGCCGCCGCGTGCGCTGCCCGCGGTGCCTCGGCCGCCGTCCGCGACGAGCTGGTCGCCACCGGGCGCCGGCTGCGCGAGCTCGGTGAGGCAGGGCACGGCGACGGCGAGGAGTTCCTCGCCCTGGACATCCGGCTGCACGAGCTCCTCATGCGGTCCAGCGGCAACGAGCTGTTCAGCGCGCTCGCCGACGTCGTCGCCGTCGTCATCTCCGGACGCACCCACCTCGGCCTGATGCCCGCCCACCCCGAGCCGGAGGCCCTCGACGCGCACGAGGCGGTGGCGCTCGCCGTCGCCAGGGGTGACGGCGCGGCCGCCGAGGAGGCGATGGCCCGTATCGTCCGCGAGGTGCGCGGGGCGCTCGGCCGGCCCCCTGCCGTGGGTCCGGCCGCTTAATCGTTGTGGGCCCTGGGCAGGGCTGCCCCCTGTGCACCAGAATGTCGCCGTGCCCCTGACCCACCGGCCCCGACGGCTCCGCGACGCGCGGGGTCCCGTCGTGGCGTCGGCCGCGACGGGGGCCGCGTTGCTGTCGCACCTCCTGGGCGGCGGTGCGATGCCGGGCTGGCTCGGGATCCTCGTCCCGTGGGTGCTCTCGCTGACGGTCTGCACGGCGCTGGCGGCCCGCCGGCCGTCGCTGTGGCGGACGACGGCGTCCGTCGTGGCGAGCCAGGTCCTGTTCCACACGCTGTTCGTGGCGGGTGCCCCTGGCGTATCGGTTGCTGCGGCCGGCGCGGGGGCTGGGTCGGCGGGCCACCCGGCGGGGCACGGCATGCACGACGCGCTCCCGGCGTCGTCGGGGTGGGCGTCGCCCTCCTCGCTGATCGGCGCCGACGCGACCATGTGGAGCTGGCACGGCGTCGGTGCGGCGGCCACCGTGGCGGCCCTGTACAGCGGTGAGCGCGTGCTGACCCGCCTGCACGAGCTGGCCGGGCGCCTGGCCGACTGGCTGCGCCACCGCCTCACCGCCCCGTCGGACGTCGTGCCGCTGTTCCCCGTCGTGCGCGTGCCGGCGCCCGACTGGTTCACCGGTTCCGTCCCCGCTCGTCCTGAGGTGTCGGAGTCACGACGGCGGGGACCGCCGGCCGTGCTCGCGATCTGACCTTCCCGAGCACCGATCAGCTCTGCCACGCCCGCCGTCCTGTCCGGACGCGCCCGGGCGGGAGACGTCTGTGCTGCCCTCAGGACCCGAAAGCGACACCGATCATGACCACCACCGTCTCCGTCACGCCCGAAAGCGACCGTGACCGACCCCGACCGCCCGGAGCGGGCCGACCAGAGGGGCGCCCCCGCTGGTTCGGCGCCCTGCTCCTCCGGCTGCACTTCTACGCGGGCCTCCTCGTCGGCCCGTTCATCCTCGTCGCCGCGGTCAGCGGCGCGCTGTACGCCCTGACGCCCGCCATCGAGCAGGGTGTCTACCGGCACGAGCTGCGCGCACCGGTCACGGACACGCAGCTGACCCTGGCCGAACAGACCGAGATCGCCAGGAGCCACATCGGCGACGCCGCCGCGACTCCGTCGGCAGTGCGCCCGGCCCCCGAGCCCGGGGACACCACCCGGATCATGTTCGCCGACGAAGGGCTCGGCGAGAGCGAGTCCCGCGCGGTGTTCGTCGACCCTGGCACCGGTGAGGTCAGGGGAGACCTCACCGTCTACGGCACCAGCGGTGCCCTGCCGCTGCGTGCCTGGCTCGACCAGCTCCACCGCAACCTTCACCTGGGCGACGTGGGCCGCCTCTACAGCGAGCTCGCCGCCTCGTGGCTCGGCATCGTCGCGGTCGCGGGACTCGGGCTCTGGATCCGGCGGATCCGGAGGTCCGGCACCAAGAAGGACTTCGTGCGGCCGGGCCGCGGGCGCACCGGGTACCGGCGCCTGTTCACGTGGCACACCTCCGTCGGCATCTGGGTGCTGCTCGGAGCCCTGTTCCTGTCGGCGACGGGCATCACCTGGTCGCAGCACGCGGGCAGCAACGTGGACACCCTGCGGGCTGCGTTCGACTGGAGCACACCCGGCGTGGACGCGCGGCTGCCGGGCGGCGGCACGGAGCAGGGCGCGGCGGACGGTGACGGTGACGGCGACAGCGGCAATGGCAGTGGCAGTGGCGGTGAGCACGCTGGTCACGGCACTGCGGAGCCTGGCACTGCGGAGCCCGGCGCCGGCGGTGCAGCCGACCCCGCCCTGCTCGACGCCGTCCTCGCCACGGCGGAGGCGGTGAACATCAACACCGGCCTGGTCGAGATCACGCCGCCGGCCGAGCCCGGAACCGCCTGGGTGGTGCAGGAGATCCAGCGCAGCTACCCGACCGAGGTGGACGCCGTGGCGGTCGACCCCGGCACGATGCAGGTCCTCCACCGGGTCGACTTCGCCGAGTTCCCGCTGGCGGCGAAGCTCGCCCGCTGGGGGATCGACGCCCACATGGGCTCGCTGTTCGGCCTGCCCAACCAGCTGGTGCTGTTCCTCCTCGCCGGCGGCATCGCGACCATGGTCGTGCTGGGCTACCTCATGTGGTGGAAGCGGCGTCCGACGCGGGAGCCGCGTCCGCTGGCAGGCACCCCGCCGCGGCGCGGGGTGCTGCGCGGTGCGCCGTGGTGGGGGATCGCCGCCGTGCTCGGGGTGGCGGTCGCCCTCGGGTGGTGGCTGCCGCTGGTCGGCTGGACGCTCGCCGGGTTCGTCGTCGCGGACGTCCTGGTCGGCCTCCTCAGACGGCCGGGCCGGGGTGCTGTGAGCCCTGGCCGGCCGGGGTGAGGTAGGCCAGGGCGTTCCGCGGCAGGGCGTTCCGCGGCAGGGTGTCAGCCGCGGTCGCGGAGCATGCGCTCGCCGGCGTCGACGTAGGCCTCGAACAGGTCCGTCACCGCGTCCAGGCGGCGCGCGGCACGGGCATCCTCCGTGAGGCTCCGGCCCGAGCGGAGGGTGCGGATGAACGCGCGGGAGCGCTCCTGGCTGGCCGCGAGCAGCTGCTCGAAGCCGCCGGCTGCCTCGATGAGGAGCCGGCGGCTGCCGGCCTGCGGGATCGTGCGGGCCAGGCCCCAGGAGACCAGCTCCCGCATGGCGGTGCTGACCGCACCCGCGCTGAGCCGGAGCTCGGCGCGGATCTCGTCGGACGACGCCGGGGCCGCCCGGGTCAGCAGGTAGCCGTAGGTGCGCCCGGTGGACCGGGAGAGGTTCCAGGACGCGAGGATGTCGCCCATCGCGTCGACGAACTGCTCGCGTTCGGCGGTGCGTTCCTCGCCCCGTTCCTCGGTGGGCTCGTCGGTCATGGTGCGGCCGGGCTCTCGTCGGCCCTGGCGTCCATCGTCGCCAGGAGGCTCAGGAGCGTGTCGTTCACGGCGTCGGGCGCGTCGAGCGTGACGATGTGCCCGGCCGCAGCGACGACCTGCTCGGTGATGCCCTCGGCCGCGGCCCAGCGGGTCATGGCGGTGGAGATGTTGCCCGTGCGGTCCTCGGCGCCTCGGACGAGACCGAGCGGGACGGGCGTGCGGTAGCCGGGCTGCGGGTCGACCAGGCTGACGGTGGCCCGCCAGACGTCGAGGAACGTCTCCTTCGGCATCCGCGCGAACAGCGACTCGGACTCCGCGACCGCCGCAGGGTGCACGGCCGACGCGCGGGCCATCAGCCCTGGCAGCCGGGACGCGGGGATCGCCGACAGCAGGGGAGCCGCGAGACGGAGCGCCAGTCGTTCGAGGCGGCCGAGCGGACCGGCGTTCCACGTCGAGTCGAGAACCACGAGGCCGCCGACCTGCTCGGGTGCCCTCCGCACGAGCGCCTGCGCGAGGTTGCCGCCGAGCGAGTGCCCGACCAGCACCGGCCGGCCGAGCCGCCGGTCGTCGGGCCCCGGGGTGCCGGGCGCGTGCTCGACCGGCCCGAGCCGGTCGAGCAGCGCCGCCAGGTCGTCGAGCGCGTCGCCGGCCGTGAACCGGGTCCCGGGATCCAGCACGGAGGTGCCGTGGCCCCGCAGGTCCCAGACGATCACGCGGAAGCCGGCGTCGCGCAGCACCGGCAGCTGGGGCCCGAACATCGTGTGGTCGACGCCGGCGCCGTGGCTGAGCACCACGGTGCGCCCCGGGCCGCCGGAGTCGGCGAACCGGATCGTGGCACCGGGCCGGCGGAGGATCTCGGTCAGATTCACCATCCTCTGAATATAGTGCATTTCGAGGTGGGCTGGGCTGCCTACCGCCTCGGATCAGTGCATGGCGGCCATCAGCGGGAGCCGCACGGCGGGCGGCAGCGGCCCGACGGCCGGGCGGGCGCTGATCGAGTGGATCACCAGAGCCGCGAACCGGCGCGACGCCGCCGCCGCGGCCTCACGCGAAGCGGCCCGGATGCCGGAGTTGGCCATGATCAGCATGATCAGGTCGTCCAGCACGAAGTCACGGCGCAGGTCCCCTGAGTCCTTGGCGCGCTGGACCAGCTCGGCCAGCGACCGCAGGACCCGCGTGCGTTCCCTGGCGAAGTCGACGGCCTGGGGGAAGGCCGTGACGAACGCGGCGGTGAAGCCCCGGTCGAGGGCGTGCAGCACGCACACCTGCTCGATCACCGTACGGAGCCCGCGCCACGGGTCGGGATCCGCGAGCCCGCCCTCGACGATCGTCGTGCACCGCACCATCTGCTCGCCGAACGCCTCGGTGACCAGTGCCTCCTTGGTCGGGAAGCGCCGGTACAGCGTGGCCGGGCCGACGCCGGCGCGCCGGGCCACCTCGCGCATCGATACGCCGATGCCTTCCGTCGCGAACGTCGTGCGGGCCACCTGCAGGATGCGCTCGCGGTTGTCGCGCGCGTCGGAGCGCAGGGCGTGCACCGGCGGTGCCGGTTCGAGCGCCTCGGGGCCGGGCGCCTGAGTCAAAGGGTTCGTCATCGCTCTCACTTCGCCGAAACGGACGGGCTGTTCCACTAGCGCCCCGACCATGATCGCACTCCAGTTCTCCGCATACGAACCCGCCGACGTCCTCCACCTCGCCGAGGTCGCAGAGCCCCACCACCGTCGTCGGCACCGCCCGCGAGGCCAACCACGAGTTCCTCGTCGGCCTCGGCGCCATCCCGACCACCTACGGTCCCGGCCTCGCCGGCCGCGTGGCGGCCCTGGTGCCCGACGGCGTCGACGCGGTGCTCGACTGCGCCCGCTCCGGATCGCTGCTCGACCTGGTGGCCATCGCAGGCGGCGCGGCCTCGGTGGTGACGATCGCCGACCTGCGCGCCCACGAGCACGGCGTCGAGCTGTCGAGCTCTGGTGGCCCCGGCGCGGCCGGGCAGGACGGGCTGCACGGGCTCGCGCGGCGGCGTCGACGGTCTGACCTCCGCCGGCGCCGCCCGCCCAGGTCAGTTCTGCAGGAGCACCTTGATCGCGCGCCGCTCGTCCATCGCGCGGTACGCGTCGGCCACGTCGGCCAGGGGCAGGGTGAGGTCGAAGACCCTGCCCGGGTCGATCTCGCGCTTCCACACCAGGTCCAGCAGGTGCGGGAGGTAGGCGCGCACCGGGGCGACCCCACCGCGGATGCCCTTGTTCCCCCAGAAGAGGGCGTCGGTGGGCAGGTCCCCGTGCGGCACGCCGACCAGGCCGATCAGGCCGCCCGGACGGACCAGCTCGACGGACTGCGCCCTGGCCTCCTCGGTGCCGACGCACTCCAGCACCGCGTCCGCGCCGATGCCCTCGGTGAGCTCCAGGACCTGTGCCAGACCCTGCTCGCCGCGCTCCGCGACGATGTGGGTCGCGCCGAACTCCTCGGCCACGACCTGCCGCGACTCGTGCCGGCTCATCGCGATGATCGTTGTGGCGCCGAGCTGAGCCGCTGCCAGCACGCCACTCAGCCCGACGGCGCCGTCACCCACCACCACGACGCTCGAGCCGGGCCCGACCCCGGCGGAGACCGCCGCGTGCCAGCCGGTGCACATCACGTCGGAGAGGCTCAGCAGGCTCGGGATCAGGTCGGCGTCCGGCTCACCCGGGGTGGCGAGGAGGGTGCCGTCGGCGTTGGGGACACGGATCTTCTCGGACTGGCAGCCGTCGTAGCCACCGCCGTGCAGGCAGTTGGCCTGCATGCCCTTGCGGCACACCGCGCAGGTGTTGTCGCTGTGCAGGAACCCTCCGACGACGAAGTCGCCCGGCTTGATGGTCGTGACGGCCGACCCGACCTGCTCGACGACCCCCACGTACTCGTGGCCGATCGGTGTGGGCCGCTTGACCTGTGAGATCCCCCGGTAGCGCCACAGGTCCGAGCCGCACACGCAGGACGCGACGGTACGGACGACGGCGTCGGTGGGCTCGACGACGACGGGGTCGGGCCGCTCCTCGAAGCGGACGTCCCCTGGGCCATGGATGATTGCTCCTCGCATGCGCCCATTCAACACGTGCTGCGCAAGCGCGGATCGTGGTCGAGGTCTCGTGGTCGGTAGAACGTCAGGTGATCGGCACCTCCGGAGTGCCGATCACCTGACGTTCTACCGACCACCGGCCGCCGAGGCGGGCACGGCCGGGGCCCTGCCGGTCAGGGGCGGGTGGCGGTGATTGCGTCGGCCAGCGGCGTGACCGGGCGGCCCAGGAGCCGGGCCAGGTCGTCGCTGTCGGTCTCCAGGTCGCCCGCGGCGATCGAGGCGTCGATGCCGGCGACGAACCCGGCGGTGCCTGCGTCCAGGCCGGCCTCCTGCAGCTCGGCCTGGTAGTCCTCCACGGAGAGGTTCCGGTAGGCGACCTTGGTTCCCGTCGCGTCGGTGATCGTCGCGGCGAGCTCGGTGAAGTCGAACGGGGGCCCGCCGAGCTCGTGGACCACGTCGCCGTCCTCGTCAGCCAGAAGGGCTGCCGCGGCCGCTGCCGCGAAGTCGGCGCGCGGTGCGGCCGAGACCTTGCCGTCGGAGGCGGCGCCCACGATCTCGCCACGCTGCAGGTACTGCTCCAGCTGCTCGGTGTAGTTCTCGGTGTACCAGCCGTTGCGCAGCAGGGTGACGGGGATACCGGACGCGCGCAGCACCTGCTCCGTGGCCTGGTGCTCGCCCGCGAGCGGGTTGGTGGTGTCGTCCGCCTTCAGGATGCTGGTGTAGGTGATGCGCTCCACACCGGCGGCCTTCGCGGCATCGACCACCGCGGTGTGCTGGGCCACGCGCCCGCCCGGCTCGCTCCCGGAGATCAGCAGCAGACGCTGCACGCCGGCCAGCGCCGTCGGCAGGGTCTCGGGACGCGAGTAGTCGCCCTCGCGCACCTGGACGCCACGCTCGGCGAGGTCGGCGGCCTTGCTGGGCGTGCGGACCACGGCGACCAGGTCGGACGCGGGAACTCCGCGGGACAGGAGCTCCCCGACGACGAGGCGGCCGAGGTGTCCGGTGGCTCCGGTGACGGCGTAGACGGTCATGACACTCTCCATTGCTTGGGCAGTTGCGATCAGCTAGCACTAACGAATCGAAAGTACACCACATTCCGAGCGCGTGGCGGTACCCTGGTCCCGTGAGCATCGCCGACCTGGATACCGAGGGCCTGGAACCCGACGGCCTGGAACCCGACGGCCTGGAACCCGACGGCCTGCCGGGGGGCGGCGCCGCCGTCGGGCCGCCGCAGGAGCTGGTGACCGACGTCTTCGCACGCGGTTGCACCTCGCGGGCCGCGTTCGAGGTTGTCACGTCCAAGTGGGCCTCGCTCGCCCTGCTCGCGCTCGGGGAGGGCGGCTACCGCTTCAACGCGCTGCGCCGCCGCGTCGAGGGGGTCAGCGAGAAGATGCTGTCCCAGACGCTGCAGGCCCTCGAACGGGACGGCATGGTCACGCGCGACGTCGTCACGACGATCCCGCCCCGCGTGGAGTACTCGCTGACGCCGCTCGGCGAACGGGTGGCGCAGAAGCTGCGGGCCCTCGCCGATCTCCTGGAGGCGACGGCGGCCGAGGGTGCGTGGTCACCGGCGCAGGAGTCCGACGGCGCGGACGAGGACGGGGCCACCGCGGAGCGCTGACCCCGCTCGGGTCAGGCGCCTGCGCCCGCCAGGTCGACGCCCCACGCCGTGCGGACGAGCTCGCGCCCCGCCGCGGTGACGTCGAGCCCGCGGCCGGACCGGTGCCGGGTGACCCACCCGGCGGAGAGGAACCGGGAACCGACCGCGGAGCCCAGTGCACCCGCCAGGTGTGGACGTCGCTCGGTCCAGTCGAGGCACGCCCGCGTGGTGGCGCGGCGGGCGGTGACGGCGCCGTCGACGTCCACCCCGATCTCCCGCAGGCCGACCGCGCCTGCGTCGGTCAGGGCGAGCTCGTCCCGGCCGGCGAGCCAGCCGGACCTGACCCAGGCCTCGGTGAGACCGGTGCCGAGCCGCCCGGCGAGGTGGTCGTAGCAGAACCGTGCGGCGGCCAGGTACTCCGCCCGCCGGCTGCGCCGGTAGCCGGAGACGGGCGCCGCGTCGGCGAGCATGCCGAGAGACTCCAGGGCGGCGGCGACCTCCCCGTCCGCGAGGGAGTAGTAGCGGTGCCGCCCCTGGTGCTGGCAGCTGACCAGCCCTGCGCCCACCAGGACGCCCAGGTGCTCCGACGCGGTGGACGCGCTCACGCCTGCCGCCCGCGCCAGCTCGCCGGCCGGCCGCCGGGTGCCGTCCATGAGCAGGTTCAGGAACGTGGACCGGGCAGGGGTCGACAAGGCCCTGCCCACGGCGGTGAAGTCCCGGTCCCGGCTCATGAGGCCGACCGTACGGCGGGGACATCTCGGCGTCCACCGAAGCGTTGCGGCCCTACGGTCGCGCCATGACCCGACCGACCGCGACCCGTCCGATGCACGATCTCGAGGTCCACCTCCCCGACCGGCCCGGAGCGCTCGCCGACCTGGGGCAGGCGCTGGGTGAGGCCGGCGTCAGCCTGGAGGGCGGCGGCGTGTTCACCCATGACGGTCGCGCCGTCGCGCACTACCTGGTGCACGACGGCGCCCGCGCGCTCGCCGCGGTGCGCGCTGCCGGGCTGGGGCCTGCCGTCGTGCGCGACGTCGTGCTCGCCCGGCTGGACCAGGAGGTGCCGGGCCAGCTCGGCACGCTCGCCCGCCGCCTCGGTGATGCCGGGGTCAACGTGCTGGTCCAGTACAGCGACCATGTCGGCAACCTGGTGCTGCTGGTCGCCGACGACGACGGTCCGGCCTGCCGCGCCGTCGTCGAGCGCTGGGACAGCCGCGGGTTTTGAGCGGTCCGGCCCGGACGCCGGCCGGGTGCGCGGTTCAGCTCGCCGCGACGCCCACCAGCTCGGCCGAGCGGTCCCAGAGCCGGCGCGCCAGGTCGGCGTCGCGCACCTGGGGGTGCACGCGCCGGGCGACGCGGCCGCGCTCGTAGTACTCACACGAGCGCCAGTCGACGCCAGGCGTCGTCCGTGCGAACCGGACCAGCTGGGCGGCCCCCTGCTCCGGAGTCGACAGGAAGAGCTTGCCGATCCGGCTGCGGTACAGAGGCCGGAAGGGGCTCGTGCTCTCGCTGGCGAAACCGGTCGCGACGCCGCCCGGGTGGAACGCGGCCGACGCGAGCCCCTGATCGTGGAAGCGCCGGTGCAGCTCAGTGGTGAACAGGATGTTCTCGAGCTTGGCCGTGCCGTACGCGCGGTGCGCGGTGAAGTCCCGGTCGTGGTCGAGGTCGTCCACGTCGAGGTGGCCGAAGATCCGCGCTCCGGCGCTCGAGGTCTGGATGACCGAGGCCCGGCTCGCCAGGAGCTTGTCCAGCAGCAGGCCGGTCAGCAGGAACGGCGCGAGATGGTTGACCTGGAGCGTGCGCTCGTGACCGTCGACGGTCCTGGCGCGGTCGCCGAGGAGCCCGCCCGCGTTGTTCGCCAGCACGTCGATCCGTGGGTAGGCGTCGTCGAGCTCGGCCGCCAGGCGACGCACGTCCGCCAGGCGGGTGAAGTCGGCGACGAAGTGGTCCCCGCCCACGTCGCGGGCGACCCGTGCGGTCTTGTCCGGGTTGCGTCCGACGACGGCGACGCGGTGGCCGGCCGTGCTGAGCAGGTGGGCCGCGGCGGCGCCGATCCCGTCGCTCGCGCCTGTGATGACGATCGTTCTGGGGGCTGTGCTGTCCATATCGCACAGCATGCATCGAATGGCACAGTGTGTCAACAGCGTCGCATCGTGTAACGTCCGCAGCATGGACGGCACCATGCACAGCACCACGCACGGCACCACGCACAGCACGACGGACCAGCCACGCACCGGCCTCCGGGAGCGCACTCGACGGGCGATCCGGAGGGAGGTCACGGAGGCCGCCGAGCGGCTCTTCGTCGAGCGCGGGTACGAGGCGACGACCATCGGGCACATCGCGGAGGCCGTCGGGATGTCCCGCCGCACCCTCTACCGGTACTTCTCGACCCGCGAGGACGTGGTGCTCGGCAAGCTCGACGTCGTGGCGGACGAGGTGCTCGTCGCCCTGCGCGAGCGGCCCGCCGGAGAACCGGTCTGGGCCGCCCTGCGGAACTCGTTCGACGGGATGATCGCGCACCTCGACGCCGCCGCGAGCTCGGGCCTCGCGGTGCCCATGCAGCGCATCATCCTCGAGACGCCCGGCCTGCGGGCGCGCTACCTCGAGAAGTTCGAGCGGATCGAGGTCGCGGCGGTGCTCGTCGTCCGCGAGCGTGCCGAGGCGGCGGGCAAACCCTGGGCCGACGACGATCCCGCGCCGCGTGCGGTCGTCGCGGCCGCGCTGGGTTGCGTGCTGGCCGCCGAGCACGCGTGGCTCGCCGGTGGCGCCACGGAGAAGTTCGCGGTGATGGTCGACCGGGCCATGGCCGCCGTCGGGCCCCGCGACTGAGCTCGAGGCTCGAATCGTTTCTCCGTGCACGTCCCGGAAATGAATTTCAGCGTCTTTTCGGGATAGTCGCAGCGTTCTGACCTGTGGCTTTGTGACGGCCTAAATGCATATGAATAGGGAGAGCCGGATAAATCAGTTGTCGGCCTTGTCCAGCGAGGTCACACTCGGTCTCGGGTTGCTGCTCAGGAAACACACCAAGGAATCACACCAACACGGGGGTTGGCGATGTCCGAGGCACGTGCGCACCACCTTGTGATCACCCGGCTGGAACGGCGCTGGCTCGCGGGAGCTGTCGCCATCGGCTTCGCGGCATCGCTGCTGATCGCCGTCGCACCGCAGGAGTCGGCCCAGGCTGCTCCGGACGTGCCGCAGGCCACGGCAGGCCAAGGGCCTACCGACCGGCCGATGCCGGAGGGGGTGCGGCGGTCCACGGCCCTGCCGGAGGACGAACGCCCACCGGTGGTCCCTGAGGCGGTGGCATCCGGCGCGGAGCCCGCCGCGGTCACCGCGGGGGAGTGGCGCACGCTCACCTCCCCGGTCCGGCAGCTCGCCGCCGAAGGGGGCTTCGACGGGCTGGACCTGCGCCCGGGCTTCCTGCTCGGCGATACGTCGGTGGTCCTCTACTTCGACGACGGTGACGTCGACCCGGGCTGGACGCATGCCGTCGTGCGGCTGTACGAGGGTGGCGACCAGACCGAGCAGGTGTCGGTGCGGCTCACCCGCGCGGAGCTGGAGGGGCCGCGGTTCTGCGGCGATGCCGAGTTCTGCCGCAGCTTCGGGGCGGAGGACGGCTGGGAGCTCGACGAGGACAAGAACTACTTCGTGACGGTCGCTGCCGTGCTGCCGGGCGGCGACGAGGTGGTCTCCGAGCCGTCGGGCGAGGCCCGGCCGCGTGCGACGATCCTTCCGCCGAGCATCCCGGACGACCAGGCCGCCGGCTGCGGGTGCGAGAACGCGCTGGCGCCCACCTCCGTCGGCCAGGCGCAGCGTGGCGTGGGCGTCAACACGGGCACCGGCGCGTTCGTGCGCGTCGAGCGGGACATGCAGATGGCGTCGTTCGGCATCCCGTTCGCCAGCGCGCGCACGTACTCGTCGGCGAACAACCGGCAGGGCCCGTTCGGCGTCGGCTGGGCGTGGTCGTACGACATGCGCGTCACGGAGACGGACGACGGCGTCATCGTGCGCGCCGAGGACGGTGCCGAGGCGGTCTACACGCCGGACGGCGACGGCTACACGCGGCCGCCGGGCGTGCGCTCCGACCTCGAGCGGGACGGCGACGGCTGGAAGCTGGTCACGCCGCAGCAGGTGACGTACCGGTTCGAGGCGACGGGCCGGCTCGGCGCCGTGCTCAGCCCGCGGGACGACGGCGTCCGGCTCGCCTACGTCGAGGTCGACGACAGGGGCAGGGACGAGGATCGTGACGAGATCACGATCACCGACGCCTCCGGGCGCACCGCCGTCGCCCACCTCGTGGACGGGCTGATCGAGAAGCTCTCCCTCCCGGACCGCCGCCAGGTGCGCTTCGAGTACACCGACGGCCTGCTCACCGAGGTCGACGACGCGCGGGGGAACGAGTGGCAGTACCGGTACGACGCCGAGGGCAGGCTCGCGGAGGTCGTCGACCCCCACGAGGTCGTGGCGGTGCACAACGAGTACGGCTCCGGCGGCCGCGTGGTCGCGCAGAGCGACGGCGTCGGTGCCCGCATGACGTTCGCGTGGGACGCCGGGAAGCAGGAGGCGCGCAGCACCGACGAGGACGACGTCTCGGTCTACGACGGCTACCACGGCAACGTCCTGATCTACAGCCAGCGCAGCACCGGCGACGCCGACAACCACCGCTACAACCGGCGCCTCGACCGCAACCTCGTGGTCAACGGCAACCAGTACCAGCACGTGGTGCGGTTCGACGAACGCGGCAACCCGACGCAGGCCGTGGCCCCGCAGGGCTTCGACGAGAAGACCAAGTACGACGACCGGAACAACCCGATCGAGTACACGGACGCCAACGGGAACGTCTGGAAGAACACGTACAACGAGTTCAACGAGCTGGTCCGCAGCGTCGATGCCGAGGGCAACGACATCGAGCACGTCTACGACGACCGTGGCCTGCGCACCTCCGTGACCGATCAGAGGGACAAGGTCACCACGTACGAGTACCTGCCGGACGGCGAGCTGAACGCCGGGCTGCTGGCCGCAGTCGTCTCGCCGGAAGGGCGGCGCAGCGAGTACCTCTACGACCGGACGGGTCGCCAGGTCGCGGCCACGGACCCCCGTGGTACCGCGGACCCGCGCCAGCGGCGGCACTACACGACCGAGACGCACTACGACGAGCAGGACCGCGTGGTCCACGTCGAGGAGCCCGGCAAGCACCACGGCTGGCGCACCGTCTACGACGACGTGGGCCGGCTCGTGAAGCAGATCTCGCCGGAGCACACGGTCAGCGAGCTCACCTACCTGGACAACGGCCTGCAGTCCCGGGTCGAGGGTGGCGGCACGGTCACGACGTACGCGTACACGGACGCCGGGCGGCGCGCGTCTCAGAGCGTCGAGATGGGCGAGGGCGCCGACGACCTGACGACGTCGTACACGTACGACGCGAAAGGTCTGGTCAAGACGGTGACGTCGCCGGGCGGCAACGCGCCGGGCGCGAACAAGGCGGACTTCACCACCGAGTACTTCTACGACGCGAACGACAACCCGATCCGGATGCGTATGCCGTACCCGGGCGGCGGGCACACGGACCGGGACATCAAGGTCGACGCGTTGGACCGTACGACGGCGTCGATCAACGAGCTGAACAAGACCTCCAGCTTCGAGCGGAGCAACACCGGCCAGGTCGACTCGGTCACCGACACCAAGGGCCGTACCACCACGATGGGGTACGACAAGAATGGCCGGCAGACGGAGCGCACCGACTCGGGCGACAAGACGACCCGCACCGAGTACGACGCGGCGGGCAACAAGATCAAGGAGGTCTCGCCGACCGGCGGCATCACGACCTTCGAGTACACCGACGACGGGCTGCTCGCGGCGTTCACAGAGCCACGTGGCAACGTCGAGGGTGCCGACAAGGACAGGTTCACCACGCGGTACGAGTACGACCTCGCGGGCAGCCGGATCAAGGAGATCGACCCGCTCGGCAACACGATGTCGACGAAGTACGACGCGAACAGCCGGCCCACCGAGCTGACCGACGCGCGAGGCGGGACCACCTACTACGCCTACCGCGACGACGACCAGATCAGCCACGTCCGACAGCCGGACGCGCCGAAGCTGCCGCTGTTCAGCCGAGCCTTCGCCACGGTGCTGAAGTACGACGCCGACGGCCGCGTGGTCGGCATCCGCGACCCGGAGGGCGGGCACACGGGCGTGACCTACGACGAGGCGGGCCGCGCCTCGACGACGACCGACCCGCTGGGCCGGACCACGCACATGTCCTACGACGCCGAGTCGAACTCGGTCGCGACCATCACGACGGACCGGCACGAGGACCTCGACGACCTGTCGGCTGACGAACGCGCGCAGCGCACCATCACCTCGGAGTACGACCTGCGCAGCCGGCTGACCAGCCAGCAGGTCGGTTCCACGGGGCCGGAGTACACCTACGGGTACGACGCGAAGGACCGGACGACGTCGTACGGGGACCCGCTGGGCGTGCGCACGATGACGTACGACGACGAGGACCAGATCACGAAGGTCGTGCGCGAGGAAGCGAGCCGGGCCGAGGAGACCTTCACGTACGGGTATGACCAGCGCGGCAACATCACGGCGCGGACGTACCCGGACGGCACGAAGATCACTTCGACGTACGACGACGAGTCGCGGCCGATCTCCGCGACGGCGTCCGGCGGCTCGACCGGCGGAACGGATGTGCGCTGGGAGTACGCGTACGACGCGGCGGGTCACCGGACGGCGACCACCTTCCCGGCGTCGACGGGCCTGACCGAGCGGCGTGAGTACGACGATGCCGGGCGGCTCACGGCGATCGGCACCGAACGCACGGGGGACCCGGCGGACGGCGTGCAGGACCCGGTGTCGGCGTTCGACCTGACCCTGGACGGGGTCGGCAACCCGACCAACGTGAAGACGACGCGCGGCGACGTGACGGAGAAGGTCGCTTACGCGTACGACGACGCGAACCGGGTGACGGACGCCTGCTACGGGGCCGAGGACTGCGGTAGGACGAGCAAGGCGGCCGGCCGGATCTCCTACGAGTACGACCTGCTCGGCAACCGGACCCAGCAGAAGCGGACGGGCACGGCCGGCCAGGACCTGACGCGCTACTCGTACGACGACGCGAGCCAGCTGGTCCGGGAGCTCGTGGTCGGCAAGAAGGACGGCGCGAACCACGTCGAGCGTACGAACTACGAGTACGACGTGCTCGGCAACCAGACGCGCGCAGGTGAGGACCGGTACGAGTACAACATCGACAACACCCTCGCCGAGGCGAACGTCGGCGGGGTCGTCACCCGCTACGCGTACGACGCGACGCGCATGCGGCTCGACTCCGTCACGGGCGTGGGGGCGGGCCAGAAGACGCGGCACTGGTCGTGGGACGTCAACGGGTCGCTGGAGAACATCGCCGTCGACACGGTGACGAACGCGAGTGGGACCGTGACGGGCCGCCAGGCCTTCACCTACGGGCCGACCGACGAGCCGCTGGCGCTGCTGGAGGCACAGGGCGGGGCGCACGTATACACGCACGACTGGCTCGGCGGCGTCGCGAACATGCTGTCGGCGGACGGCCAGGTCGAGGCGGGGTACGACTACGACCCGTTCGGCAACCCGCGCGAGGGAGAAACGCTCGCGGGAGCCGTGACGAAGGAGGCTGCGGAGTCGGGCGACGCGACAGCCGGGGACGCCGGACCGGCGGCCGAGATCGAGAACCCGATGCAGTTCACGGGGGCGTACCAGGACTCGACCACCGGCGAGGGCAACTACGCCTTGCGAGCCCGGAACTACGATCCGGGCACCGGGCGGTTCTCGACCCAGGACCCGGCCGGCGCCCAGCCGATGGGCTCCTCGCCCTACGCGTATGCGGGCAACAACCCCATGGTCTACACGGACCCGACGGGCGAGATCATGGAGGCCGGGCCGACCGGCGGCGACACCACGTCGAATCCCAATGACGACAACGCGGTGGACGAAGGGCCGAGCGCCGAGGAGATCGCCGAGGCTCAGTCGCTGCAGTCGAAGTCGATGCTGGACGTCATCCTCGAAGCCGGTGGACAGATCCTCATGGAGTTCCTGGGGATCAACGACCTCATGGACTGCCTGGACGGCGACCTCGGAGCCTGCGTGATGCTGGTGGTCGGCGCGCTGCCCTGGGGCAAGATCTTCAAGGCGGCGAAGATCGGCGAGGCGATCTACAAGGCCGGCAAAGCCGTGATGACCTTCGCGAGCGAGCTGAAGTGGGCCAAGAAGATCTTGTCGGGGGCCAAGGACGCGAAGAAGGCCCGCGAAGCGGCGAAGGCGGCGAAGGCCGAGGCTGCGAGAAAAGCAGCCGAGAAGGCGGCGAAGGCGAAGGCCGCTGCGGACGCCAAGGTGAAGAAGCTGGCAGCTGAGGCGAAAGAGAAGGCGCGCGCCGATGCAGCCAAGAAGAAGGCGGAGTCGGAGGCGTTTGCGAAGAAGAAGCTGGCGGAGGCGAATGCGGCACGCGACGCGAAGGTTGCGGAACTCGCTGCCGGGCCGGCCAGTGGTCGGTCAAAGCACTCTGTCGTCGTCGGTGCATACAACACCCGCACCGGCGAGGTCGCTGCGGGGGTGAGTTCAAAGACCCTGGAGGAGTGCGCTGAAGCGTGCGCGCTCAGGATGCTCGGAGGGAACAAGGACGAGGTAATGTTCACCGTCGCGCTGCGGCCACGCGGATCGGGGCGCCCACCAAAGGTGCAGCCGGTCTGTGCTGCGTTCTGCGAGCCGGCCTACGGTCGTGGCGCGTTTCCTGATCCGGCCACGACGTTCGAATCCGATCTGATGGGGGGCGGCTGATGTGGGAGGTCGAGTTCCAGGCCACCGGGGGACAGCTCGGTCCTGAGCTGGCCGCGCAGGTGCAAGAACTGCTGACGACCGACGACCCGGACCGGGCCGGCGACCTGGTGGTCCTGATCGAGGCCGCTGTCGCACCGGTCAGCGGGGGACTGAGCGTGGACGTGGTCGCGGTACTGACCTGCGTCGTGGCTGGGCTCCCGTGGATGAGGACCGAGACGCGACCGGAAGCGCTGCTGCTGCTGACGCAGATCGCGGGGTCCGCCGAGGCGGATGACAAGGCGGTGGCCGCTTCGGCGCGGTCGGCGCTCGCAGCAGCGCTTCCACTCTTCGGGAAGATCGCCGAGATCGGTTCGGACGACGAGGTCGCACAGAGCATCGATCTCATGTCGATGTGCTCGTCGCTGAGCGAGGAATCGACTCGGCGCGCGGTCTACTTCCTCGAGCGGATCGTCGCTGACGCAGAAGGTGCGATCAAGGCGAGCGCACAGCTGGAGCTCGACGAGATCATGCGTGGATCGCGATCCGACGGTCAGTCGGGGTGAGTATGCGCGCTACGCCACCTCGACGTGCGCCCGTGCCGCCTCCACGAAGCTGAAGATGCCCTGCCGGGACACGTCGCGGGCGTTCTTGAACTCTTCTGCCGGGGTGCGCAGGGTCAGGCGGTCGACGCTGTCGATCGCCTGCTGCGCCCGCTCGATCAGGTCCGGCGACCCGGTGACGAGCTGGACCCGGAACATCGCCTCGAGCGCGTTCGTCCGCAGCCGGTAGGTCTCGTAGCGGATCGCGTCGGGGTCGGCGCTCTCGCGCTGCTCGTGGACCGCGTACCAGCGGTCGATCTGTGCCCTGCGCAGGCTGACGAGTGCGCCGCCGTACGTCGTGTAGGCGCTGACCCGCTCCTGGCGCAGGCGCTCGTTGCGTTCGAAACGCTCGGCGTCCGCCCGGTTCCGCCGCTGGAAGTAGTGCGTCGCGAGCGAGCCGAGCAACGTCCCGACGACCGCGACGGTGCTGGTCACGATGATTTCCATGGCGGAAGCCAACCATGTGGCGTCGCCATCGAGAAGCCCGGCCCGGTCGTGCGACGTCGGTCGGGGTGCTCGGAGGAGACAGGTACTCAGCGGGGTGTGTTGCTGAGAGTTGGCAATGTCGACTCAGCGCAACATGTCCCGCCCGCGAGGGTTCTCCCCGGCCCGTCTGGCGGCTCACGCCGCGATCGGTGTTCGCCGAGTCCGCGCGTGCGACGTCGGAACACGCGCCCCTAGACTCGAAAAATGGCAGCGATCCCTGAAGTGATGAAGGCGGTGCAGCTCGTCGGCCACGGTGGCCTCGACCAGCTGGTCTTTCGGGACGACGTGCCGACGCCCACGCCGGATGCCGGCGAGGTGCTGATCGACGTGTACGCCTGCGGCATGAACAACACCGACGTGTGGGTGCGCGAGGGCGCCTACGGCACGGAGACCGACGCCGCCGAGGTGTCCAGCTGGCGGCGGGGCCGGTCCACGCTGACGTTTCCCCGGATCCAGGGCACCGACACGGTCGGCCGGATCGTCAACGTGGGGGAGGGCGTGCCGACCGAGCGGATCGGGCAGCGCGTGATGGTGGACTTCAGCATCTACAACCGTCCCGAGGGAGACGACAGCCTCGCGGACATCGACTACATCGGCCACGGCCGAGACGGTGGGTACGCGGAGTACGTCGTCGTACCGTCGGACAATGCCTACGAGATCACGTCCGGCATCTCCGACGCCGAGCTGGCGACGTTCTGCTGCGCCTACCTGACCGCCGAGCAGATGCTCGACCGCGCCCGGCTGGCGCAGGGCGAGCGGGTCCTGGTGACGGGTGCCTCCGGCGGCGTCGGGTCGGCGATCATCCAGCTGGCTCGGGTGCGCGGTGCGGTGCCGTACGCCGTCACGAGCGCGGGCAAGGAGGACGCCCTGCGCGGGATCGGTGCGGAGGACGTCATCCTGCGCGACGCGCCGGACCTGGTGGCCGAGGCCGAGCGCGTCGTCGACGGCCCGGTCGACGTCGTGGCCGACCTGGTGGCCGGCCCGATGTTCAACGACCTGCTCCGCATCCTCCGGCCCGAGGGCCGGTACACCACGGCAGGAGCCATCGGCGGGCCGGTGGTCAACCTCGACCTGCGCACCATGTACCTCAAGCAGCTCGAGCTGCACGGCTCGTCCCAGGGGACGCGCACGGCGTTCCGCCGTCTGGTGCGCTACATCGAGGACGGCGCCATCCGGCCGCTGCTCGACCGGACCTTCCGGCTGTCGGACTTTCACGAGGCGCAGACCGCGTTCATGGCCAAGTCGTACATCGGCAAGCTGGTGGTCGTCCCCGACCGCCACTGGGACGACACAGGAGCCCCGCATGCAGCATCGTGAGTGCACGCTGGAGCTGATCGACACCCAGTCCGGCGGCGACGTCAGCCGCATCGTCATCGCCGGCGTCGAGCCGCTGCCGGGGGCGAGCGTGCTGGAGAAGGCGCGCTACCTGCAGAACGAGGGCGACGGCCTGCGCAGGCTGCTGCTGTCCGAGCCGTACGGCGACCCGGCGATGTCCATCGACCTGATCGTCGAGCCCAGCCGCCCGGGGGCGCAGGCCGGCTACATCATCATGGAGGCGATGGGCTACCCGCTGTACTCGGGCTCCAACACCATCTGCACCGCCACGGCCCTGCTGCAGAGCGGGGCGATCCCCATGGAGGAGGGCCTGCAGAACGTGGTGCTCGAGTCGCCGGCCGGCCTGGCCCTGATCACCGCGCGCGTCACCGCGGGCCGGGTCGACTCCATCACCACGCAGGGCGAGCCTGCGTACGTGGCGGACGAGGGGCTGAGCGTGGAGGTGCCCCACTACGGCCGGGTGGACTTCGACCTGGTGTGGAGCGGCGCCTACTACGCCATGATCGACGCGTCCAGGCACGGCTTCAGCATCAGCGCAGAGGAGCAGATCGCGCTGACCGCCTTCGGCGACGCCTTCGTCCGCGCTGCTCGGCCCGACCTGCGACAGGAGCACCCGGAGCTGGGTGACGTCGGCCCGCTGCCGTTCGCCCACTTCATGGGTCCGGTGCGCACCGTGTCGACCGGGAAGCTGGAGTCGCCGTCGGCCACCTACGTCCACCCGGGCGTGCTCTGCCGGAGCCCCACCGGTACGGGTACCTCGGCGCGGCTGGCGCTGATGGCCCGCAGGGGTGAGATCCACGAGGGGGAGTCGCTCGAGACGATCTCGCCGCGCGGGAGCAGGTTCGTGGGCACCGTGCTGAACGAGGCGCGCGTGGGCGACTACGCGGCGCTGCACTCGACGATCACCGGCCGGGCCCGGCTGATCGCGCACTCGCGCATCACAGTCGACCTGGACGACCCGCTGGTGGATCCCAGCGACCTGGAGCACGTGCTCCTGCCCCGGCCGGCCGCGTAGCGCGGTCAGTCGGTCGCCGGCCGCCCGAAGTGGTCCAGGGCGGCGACGACGAGGGCCTCGACACCGATCTCCAGGGTCGGGTGGGGGACCGGTGCGAACCGCGGCGAGTGGTTGGAGGGGATGTCCCGGTCGACGGTGCCCGCACGGGCCGCCGCCTGGTACGCGGCGGGGTCCCAGCCCCCGAGCAGCCAGAACACGATGGGCGCGCCGGCGGCGGTGGCAAGCACGCTGACGTCCTCGCTGCCCGACACTGGCCCCGGGTCGATGACGCGGTCGGCGCCGAAGTGCGCGGCGAGTGCGGCGCGCGTGCGCTCGGTCTCGACGAGGTCGTTGACCACCGGCGGGAACGAGTCACGCGCCGTGACCTGTGGCGGCTGCGGTGCGCCCGCCGCGGCGGCCTCGCCGTGCACGATGCGCTCGATGGAGGCCAGGACCCGGTCCCGCACCCCTTCGTCGTACGAGCGGATGTTCACCCCGAGGTACGCCTCGTCGGGAATGATGTTGTCCTTGGTCCCTGCCTGCATCGTCCCCACCGTCACGACGGCGGCGTCGCCGGCGGCCACCTCCCGCGAGACGATCGTCTGCAGGCGCAGCACCGTGGACGCCGCCATCACCACCGGGTCGACGGTCGCCTCCGGGCGCGACCCGTGTCCGCCCCGCCCGACGAGCCGGACGTCCACGCTGTCGGTGCCTGCGAACGCCGGCCCGCCGTGGACGCCGAGCAGGCCCGCCGCGACGGGCGCGACGTGCTGCCCCAGCACGATGTCGGGGCGCGGCACCAGGTCGTACAGCCCGTCGTCGACCATGGCGCGGGCCCCGCGGCCGAGCTCCTCGGCGGGCTGGAAGACGACCACGAGGGTGCCTGACCACGCGGATCGCCCCTGCGCCAAGAGGTCGGCCGCGCCGAGCAGGGCGGTCACGTGCACGTCGTGCCCGCAGGCGTGCATGATCCCCGACTCGACGCCGTCCGCCGTGGTGGCGCGGACCGTGCTCGCGTACGGCAGGCCGGTGTCCTCGGTGACCGGGAGCGCGTCCATGTCGGCGCGGAGCAGGACGCACGGGCCGTCACCGTTGACGAGGACCCCAACGACACCGGTCCCGCCGATGCCCGCGTGCACCACGTAGTCAAGGGCCGCGAGCCGCTCGACGACGCGGGACGCCGTCCGGTGCTCCTCGAAGGACAGCTCCGGGTTGCTGTGGAGGTCGACGTAGGTCTCGTGGAGGCTCTGCCGCATCGCCGCCAGCGGCGCGAGTACCGTTCCGGACACCGCAGGGGGAAGCGTCATGGGCCAAACGATCCCACCGCCGAGCGAACGCTGCGCGTCTTGGTGGGGCGACACGCCGACGTGTTCTACCGACCACACACCGGACGGCGGAGCCGGCCGCTCAGCCGCCCGGCGGTCAGATCCAGCCGCGGCGGACCGCCTGAGCGCCGGCCTGGAAGCGGTTGGCCGCGCCCAGCCGGCGCAGCAGGTCCGCGCTGCGCCGCCGGAGCGTGCGCTCGGACAGGCCGAGCTCGCGCGCGATCGCCTCGTCCTTCGCGCCGGAGCCGAGCAGGGCGAGCAGGGCCCGGTCGTCCTTGCCCGGTCCGCGGTCCGGGGGAGCCGTGCCGTCGAGGCTGTCCTCGGCAGGGACCTCGACGGAGTCGGCCCAGATCGCCTCGAAGGCGGCGCACAGCAGGTCGACCAGCGGTCCGCCCTCGACGACGACCGCCGTGGGCCGGTGCGCGTCGAGCGTGGAGCTGACCAGCGCCGTCCGGCGGTCCGCGATGGCCAGCTTGGTGGGCAGCGTCCGGGCGATCCTGGCCTGCTCGCCCTGGGCTGCCGCGTAGCGCATCTCCGCCCAGGCGCCGGGTCGCTCCAGCACCTCCGCCGCGTAGACCGCCCGCCACAGCACTCCGCGTTCCAGCACGAGCGGCTCCACGGGGTTCTCGCCGGCCAGGACGTAGGGCGGCCGGTCGAACGCCATGAACTCGCTGGTCACCTCGTGCTCCAGGCGGGTGTACCAGGCGCCGATGAGCGCCGGGTCGTCGATCACGTGCACCCCTGCCCCGGAGCCGCCGCTGTCGGCGGTGTGCTCGAACAGCTCCGCCAGGTCCGGGATCGCCGCACGGACGCGGTCGAGGTGCGCCTCGGTGCGTTCGGTCAGCGCGCGCAGGGCGATGCGCGGGTCGACGGCCGTGTACTCGCCCTCGCTGCCGCTGGTGCGGTTGATGAGGCCGGCGGCCCGCAGCCGCGCCAGCATGCCTCCGGCGTCGGTGCGTTCCAGCGGGACGTCCTTGACCACGTCGTCCACCCGGACCGTGCCCTGGGCGAGCACGTACCGGTACACCAGGCGGGTGTCGTCGTCGATCCCGACGGCGTCGAAGCCGTTGTCGGGACCGAGGTCGGGGTCGGGTGCCATGCCCGCCAGCGTAGGCCCGCCGTGGGTGCCCGCCCGGCGATCCGGCCCTGAACGCGGGGTGGTCCGGGCGGGATCAGCGGGCGGGTGCGGCCGGTGTCTCGTCCACGTCCGCCAGGAAGTCCAGGACGGCCGTCGCCAGGGCGCCGGGTGCCTCGAGGGCGGCGTAGTGACCGACCCCGTCGAGCTGCACGACCCGGACCGCCCCTGCGGTGACCTGGTCGAGGGTGTGCGCGGTGAACGGGCCGCCGCCTGCGCCGACGGCCAGGACGGGGACCGTCAGCGGCCGCGCTGCTGCGAGCTCCCTGATGCTGTCGCCCTCCGCGAGCATCGACCGGTAGAGGCCGATCGCGCCGAGCCAGCCGCCGGGGCGGGAGTACGTGCGGGCGAACTCGTCGACGTCGGCGTCGGTGACCGATCCCTGGTTCGCGGTCATGGCCGGGAACGCCCAGCCGCCGAGGAACTCCCGTTCGCGGCCGGTCAGCAGCAGCTCGGGGATGCCGGGGGCCGCGAGGACGCCGATGTGCCAGGACCCGCCCTGCGTGACGTCGCCGAGGCTCTCGAGCCCGAACCCGGGCAGGCCCATCTCGACGGCGGTGAGGCTGCGGACGTCCTGCGGATGCGTGGCCGCGAGGCGGAACACCGTGGCTCCGCTGATGTCCTGCCCGGTGAGGTGGACCGGGCCCACGCCGAGGTGCTCGACGAGGCCGTGCAGGTCGGCGGCCGCCGTCGTGCTGTCGTGGCCGTCCGGCGCGGCGCTCGAGTCGCCGAAGCCGCGCAGGTCGACGGCGAACACCCGGTGCCTCCTGGCGAGGAGCGGGATGAGCCGGTGGAACGCCCACCAGGTCTCCGGGAACCCGTGGACCAGCAGGATCGGGGAACCTGACGTGCCAGCGGCGACGTAGTGGATCTCGGCGCCGTCGACCCGCACCGTATGGTGCGTGACCCCGGGGACGGGCGGGCTCGACATCGTGGTGCTCATGCGTGGCGCTCCTCATATGGACAACCGTGTTGTCTAACAATAGGCAACCAGGTTGTCGGTGTCCAGAGGGTTCTACGCTGAGCGCATGTCTCGCTCCGGTGCCGATCTCGCGCTCCTCCTCCTTGGCGGCTTCCGCACGCTCGTCGATGCCGCGACGGCCGACCTGGCCGCCCGGGGGTACGAGGACTTCCGCCCGGTCCACGACTTCGCGATGCGCGCCATCGCCGCGGGCGCCGACAGCGCTTCCGAGGTGGGGCGGCGCACGTCCGTCTCGAAGCAGGCGGCCGCGAAGACGATCGCCGTGCTCGTCGGCCGCGGCTACGTGTCAAGGGAGCCAGATCCCGTCGACGCCCGGCGCAAGCGGCTCCAGGTGACTCCGCTCGGCTTCGCCGTCCTGCGGCAGGGGGAGGAGATCTTCGACGAGCTGCGCCAGAGGTGGGAGCGGCAGATCGGGGCCGCGGAGCTTGCGACGCTCGAGGCCCAGCTGGCCGCCCTGGTCGGAGACGGAGCGGTCCGGACGGGCGAGCCGGGCTGGGTGGCCCACGACCAGGGCTGACGTGGTCGGCAGGACGTCAGGTGGTCGGTAGAACGTCAGGAGATCGGCAGTCCCGGGTTGCCGATCTCCTGACGTTCTACCGACCACACGTCCGCCGCGGGGCCGCGGGGCCGCGGGCCGGCGCGGTCAGCCCTTGACCGAGCCGGACATCAGCCCGCCGATGAAGTACTTGCCGAGCACGATGTAGACCAGCAGCGTCGGCAGCGACGCGAACAGTGCGCCGGCCATCGAGACGCCGTAGTTCTGCAGCAGGGCACCGTTGGCGAGGTTGTTCAGCGCCACGGTGACCGGGCCGTTCTGGGACGACGAGAAGAACACCGCGAACAGGAAGTCGTTCCAGGCCGAGGTGAACTGCCAGATGAGCACCACGACGAAGCTCGGGACCGAGATCGGCAGCACGATGGACCAGTAGGTGCGCAGCATGCCCGCGCCGTCGACGCGGCCGGCCTCGATCAGCTCGTGCGGCACGGTCATGTAGTAGTTGCGGAAGATCAGCGTGGTGATCGGGATGCCGTAGACCACGTGGAGCAGGATCAGCGTCGGCACACCCGTCGGTACGCCGAGGCCGAGGACCAGCTGGGTCAGCGGGATCATCACCGCCTGGTAGGGGATGAACATCCCGAACAGGATCAGCGTGAAGACGATGTCCGCGCCGCGGAAGCTCCAGCGGGCCAGCACGAACCCGTTCAGCGAACCGAGGAACGCCGCGATGATCGCACTGGGGACCACGACGGCGACCGAGCGCAGGATCGAGGGGGACAGTGCGGTCCATGCCGTGGTCCAGTTCTCCACGGTCCAGATCTGGGGCAGGGCCCACGCGCGGCTGGGGTCGGCGTCGCCCGCGCCCTTGAAGCTGGTCACCAGCAGCACGTACACCGGGATCAGGACGATGACCAGGAAGAAGATCAGGCCCGCGTACTTGAGCGTGCGGCCGAGCGCGTACCGGTTCTTGCTGGTGGGCCGAGGCCGGTTCACCTGCGTGCGGGGCGCGGCGAGCTGGTCGGTGGCGGCGGTCATCGCTTCTCCTCGCGGTGCGTGCGGATCAGGTACGGCACGATGACGAGCGCGACGATGATCAGCAGGATCGAGCCGACGGCGGCGGCGTTCGCGTAGTCGAAGCTCGACTTGAACACGAACATGTCGACGGCCGGAACCTTGGTCTGGTAGTTGGCCGGCTTGGAGATCGACATGATGAGGTCGAACGCCTTGAGCGACATGTGGCCGATGATGATCAGCGCGGACAGCGCGACCGGGGACAGCTGCGGGAACAGGACGTACCGGTACAGCTTCCACTCGCTGGCGCCGTCGACCCGGGCGGCCTCGCGCAGCTCCTCGGGGATGCCGCGGAACCCGGCGAGGAACAGCGCCATGACGTAGCCGGACAGCTGCCAGATCGCGGGGATGGCGATGGCGATGATGCCGAAGGTGACGTTGTTCCACCAGTTGTTCTGCAGGGCGTCGAGCCCGACCATCTGGAACAGCCGGTTCAGGCCAGAGGCCTGCTCGCCCTGGTTGGAGTTGAGCAGCCAGCGCCACACCACACCCGAGGCGACGAACGAGACCGCCATCGGGAAGAGGTAGACCGAGCGGAAGAGCCCTTCGCCCTTCACGGGCTTGTCGAGCATCCAGGCCCACAGGAAGCCCATGATCATGGTCCCGGCGAGGAACACGACCGTGTACAGGACGAGGTTCATCAGCGAGTGCTGGAAATCTTCGCTGGCCAGCAGGTCGAGGTAGTTCGTGAACCAGACGAAGGCGGCCGGTTCCCGGCCGACGGCCTGCGCGGCCGTGTGGTCGTCCGTGAAGGACGTGGCGAAGTTGGCCGCGATCAGCCCGTAGACGAAGACGCCGACGAGGATCAGGGACGGGGCGAGCATGAGCAGCGGTGGCCCGAGCCGCCGCAGTTTGTTGAGCATGTGGGTACCTCGGTCGTGGGCGCAGCCGCGCGCCGTCGGGTGGGCCCGACGGCGCGCGACGTACGGCAGTGTGCGTTGCGCTGGAGCTGTCAGCCTCGGGCGTCAGCCCGCAGCGGCGGCGGCCAGCTCGGACTGGTACCCGGCGAGGTCGGACGCGCCGGTCGTGAACTTGCTCGTGGCGTCGGAGACGGCGTTGAGCGTCGCGACCGGGGTGGCCGCACCGTGCGCCAGCGAGGACACGATCGTGTCGTTCGCGAACGACTCGATGGCGGTCTGCTGGTACTCGGAGAACTCGGCCGGGTCGGCGTCCGTGCGGGCGGGGATGGAGCCCTTCGCCTTGTTGAACGCGACCTGGCCCTCGAGCGAGCCGACCGTCTCGAGCCACGCCTTGGCGCCCTCTGCGTCGGGGGCACCGACCGGCAGGGTGAACGAGTCGGCCAGGAAGTCGAACGTCCCGTCGGTGCCCGGAACCGGGGCCGCCGTGAAGTCCGTGCCGAGCTCCTTGTCCTGCTCCTCGAACGCGGCGACGGCCCAGTCGCCCATCACGTTGAACGCGGCGCCGCCGTCGATGACCATCTGCGTGGCCTCTGGCCAGTCGAGACCGTCACGGTCGTCGTTGGTGAAGCCCATGAGCGTCTCGAAGTCCTCGAGCGCGCTCGTGACCTCTGCACCCTCCCAGTCGGTGCTGCCGTCCCACAGCCCGGTGTACGCCTCGGCGCCGAGGCTGGCGAGGAGCACGGTCTCGAGGAGGTGCACCTGCGTCCAGGTGGTGCCGACCGACAGCGGCGTGACGCCCGCCTCGTCGAGCTTCTCGAGGTCGGCGATCCAGGCGTCGAGGTCCGCGTACTCCGCCTCGGGGTCGATGTCGTTCTCCTCGAGCACCGTCGGGTTGGCCCAGACGACGTTCGCGCGGTGGATGTTGGACGGGACCGAGTAGATCGCGCCGTCCTCCGCGGAGAGCCGGTCGACCAGGTCGGCCGGGAACGCGTCGGTCAGCCCGAACTCCTCGTACAGGTCGGAGACGTCCTCGATCTGCGCCGCGTCGATGTAGTCCTGCAGCTCCATGCCAGCGTGCGCCTGGAACGTGTCCGGCGGGTCCTGCGCCTGCAGGCGGGTCTGCAGCAGGTCCTTCGCCGCGGAGCCCGCGCCACCGGCGACGGCCCCGTTGACGAACTCGATGTCCGGGTGCTGGTTCTCGAACTCGCCGACCAGAGCGTCGAGTCCGGCCTTCTCCGAGCCGGCCGCCCACCAGGTGAATACCTCGACCTGGCTGCCGCCGCCCTCGCCGCCACCTTCGCCACCCGTGTCGCCGCCGCCGCACGCGGCCAGCGTGAGACCGAGAACAGCGGCTGTCGCCACCGTCGCGGTCATCCTCCGGTTCACTCGCATCTGGGGTCCCTCAACCTTCCTCGGTCGCTGGAGCACCGACCCGGGACGCCGTCGTCAGCGCCGAGGGTGAAGTCGCTTCACTCAGGGATGACGTCGTTCCGCTGGACCGGCCGGGCGCGCCTGTACGCCCGTGAACCCGGTCCCTATCGAACGGCCAGGCGTCCTTGGTGTCAAGAATTGAACGCAAGCGACGCCCGATCGTGACCTGAACGTTCAGTTCGTGTATCCAAAGCCGTCATTCTGCACAGGAAGGCGGTTACCCTGGGCGCTGTGCGCGCGGATCGGGTAACACCGGGTTCGCAGACCTCACTGCGTGAGGCCAACCGAGCTCGGATCGTGAGCGCCGTCCAGCAGCGTGGTTCGCTCACGCAGATCGAGCTGGCCGGCGTCACAGGGCTGTCCCCAGCCACCATCTCCAACATCGTCAAGGAGCTGACGATCGCGGGGGTGCTGCACACCGCGCAGTCCACCCGCAACGGCCGCCGCGCGCTCCAGGTCACCCTCGCCCGCAACCTCGGGCTCGTCGCGGGCATCCGGTTCGGCATGCGCTCCCTCAGCGTCGCGCTCGCCGACGCGTCGATGCGGATCCTGGCCGAGCAGCGCATGCCGCTCGCCCCGGACCACCGCGCCGACGCCGGGCTCCAGCGCACGGCGATGCTGGTCAGGGAGATGATGGAGGCCGTGGACGCCGACCCCTCCGAGCTGCTCGCCGTCGGCGTCGGGGTGCCTGCGCCGGTCGACATCCGCACCGGCCAGGTGGTCACCGTCGGGATGATGCGGGGCTGGGACGGCGTGCACGTCGACGAGATCCTGGGCGCTGAGCTCGACGTCCCCGTGACCGCAGACAACGACTCGACGCTCGCCGCGATCGCCGAGGCGCGGTTCGGTGCCGGCGCCGGGCACGACTCGGTGGCCTATGTCCGCGTGTCCCACGGTGTGGGCGGCGGCCTCGTCCTCGGCGGCCGCGCCGTGCACGGCAGGTCAGGGGTGGCCGGCGAGATCGGGCACGTGTCCGTCGACGAGCACGGCCCCGTCTGCCGCTGCGGCAACCGCGGCTGCCTCGAGATGCTCGTCGGGGCCTCCAGCCTCCTGTCGATGCTCCCGCCCGAGGCGGGGCACCTCACGCTCGCGGACCTCGTGGCCAGGGCACGCGACGGCGACGCAGGCTGCCGCCGCGTCGTGTTCGACGCCGGACGTCACCTCGGCGTCGCCCTCGCGAACCTGTGCAACCTCGTGGACCCCGACGTCGTGGTCATCGGCGGCAAGCTCGCCGAGGCGGGGGAGCTGCTGCTCGAGCCGCTGCGCACCTCGCTCGGCCAGCGCGTCGTGGCCACCTCGCGCGGCCCGGTCGAGGTCGTCCCCTCGGCCCTCGGCGCCGACGCAGGCGTCCGCGGCGCCCTGGCGGCCGCCCTGGACCAGGCGAGAATGTTCGGCTCCCTCGGGGTGACGTCGTGACCCTTCGCCCGGTGAGTGCGGGACATCCGCGTCGCCGAACCGTCTCGGCGCCGCAGAGAGCCAGCACTCGGCGAAGGTGGGTCGCGGCCGGCCTCGCGGCGGCTCTCCTCCTCGGCGGGTGTACCGGCGGCGGGGTCGACGACGGCGGGGGTGCGGGTGCCGCGCCCGAGGGGACCATCGGGTTGCTGCTGCCGGAGGCGCAGACCGCCCGCTACGAGGCCTCCGACCGCCCGACCTTCGTCTCCGTCACCGACCGCCGCTGCCCGGGCTGCACGGTGCTGTACGCCAACGCGGGGCAGGACGCCGCCGCCCAGCTGCAGCAGGCCGAGTCGATGCTCGCCCAGGGCGCCGACGTCCTGGTGCTCGGCGCGGTCGACACGGTGGCCGCCGCCGGGATCATCGCGCAGGCCGAGCGGCTGGGTGCGCAGGTCATCGCCTACGATCGGTTCCTGGACGGCGCGGACTACTACGTGTCGTACGACTACGAGTTCATCGGCTTCCTGCTGGGTTCGGCCCTGGTCGGCGGGATCGCCGACCGAGCAGAGGGCAGGGCCGACGACGGCCGACCGGGGGTACTGCTGGTGCACGGCTCCGCGACCGAGCCCAACGCGCTCGCGATCGCCGCAGGAACCCGCCGCGCCCTCGAGGGAGAGGACATCGACGTGCTCGCCGAGTACTACACGCCCGACTGGAGCCCGGACAAGGCGACCGAGTGGACCGAGGCCATGCTCACCCGGTACCCCGGCCAGGTCGACGGCATCCTCGCCGCCAACGACGGCGTCGCGGGCGGCGCCATCGCCGCGGCGAAGGCGGCGGGCCTCGATCCCGTGCCGGTCACCACCGGCCAGGACGGTGAGCTCGCCGCGGTGCAGCGGATCCTGGCGGGCGACCAGTACATGACCGTCTACAAGGCGACCGACCAGCAGGCCCGGACAGCGGCTGAGCTCGCGGTCCGCGTGCTGCGCGGCGAGGACCCCCGTGCGACGGCCGTCATCGACGGCGTGCCCACCCAGCTGCTGGCACCCCGCGCGGTGGGTGCCGCCGACGTCGAGCACGTGATCGTCGACGGGCGCGTCTACTCCACCGACGAGATCTGCGTGCCCGCGTACGAGGCGGCGTGCGAGCACGCCGGCCTGATCGGGCCCGACGCCTCTGCCGTCCCCAAGCCACCGGTGCGGGAGGCGGCCCGATGAGCGACCCGGTGCTGTCCCTGCGCGGCGTCTCCAAGCGGTTCGGCGGCGTGCGCGCCCTCGTGGACGTCGACGCCGACGTCCACGAGCACGAGGTGCTGGCCGTCGTCGGTGACAACGGCGCGGGCAAGTCGACCCTGGCCGGCGTGCTCGCGGGCGCCCACCGCCCCGACGCGGGCCAGGTCCTGCTCGACGGCCGCCCCGTGCTGCTGGACTCGCCGGCGGTCGCGCGGTCCCTCGGGATCGCCGCCGTGTTCCAGGAGCTGGCGCTCGTGGACGACCTCGACGTGGTCGAGAACGTATTCCTCGGCCACGAGACCCTGCGCGGACCGCTCCTCGACGAGGTGGCCATGGAGCGCGAGGCCTGGCGCCTGCTCGACCAGCTCGCCGCCAGCGTGCCAGAAGTGCGCGACCCGGTCCGCACGCTGTCGGGTGGCCAGCGCCAGGTCGTCGCGGTGGCGCGGGCGCTGCTCGGCTCGCCGCGCGTCGTCGTCCTCGACGAGCCGACGGCGTCGCTCGGTGTGCGCCAGACGGCCGAGGTCCTGAACCTCATCGTCCGGTTGCGCGAGCGCGGGCACGCGGTCGTCCTGGTCAGCCACCAGGCGGGCGACCTGCAGGCCGTCGCCGACCGCATCCTCGTCCTCCGCCTCGGCCGCGTGCACGACGTGTTCGACGGCGACGCCTCGTACGAGGACCTGCTCGCCGCCATGACGGGCGCCGTACGGCCGGGGACGCCGAACCGGCGGGTGCGCCGATGAGCGCGCAACCGGGCGGAGCCGGCGCCGGACCGACCGGAGCAGGCCTGCCCGGCGCCGTCTGGCAGCGGGTACGCGTCGGCAACGGCCTGCTCCCGATCGTCGCGGCGCTCGTGGGCATCTGGCTGATCCTCGGCGCGATCAACCCCGCGTTCCTCGCCCCCGAGAATCTCGTCAACCTCACGCTGCAGAGCGCCCCCGTCGGCGTCATCGCCCTCGGCGTCGTGCTCGTGCTCCTGGTGGGGCAGATCGACCTGTCCGTCGGGTCGGTGAGCGGCCTCGCGGCGGCGGTGGTCGCCGTCGGCTCGGTGACGCTCGGCTGGCCGGTGGCGCTCGCGATCCTCGTGGCGCTGGCCTGCGGGGTCGTGGTCGGGCTGGGGTACGGCGCGCTCTCGACCCGGCTCGGGCTGCCCAGCTTCGTGTTCACGCTCGCCGGGCTGCTGTTCCTCGCCGGGGTGCAGCTGCGCGTGCTGGGGCCGCTCGGCTCGATCAACCTGCCGTTCGAGTCGTGGTTCGTCCGGTCGGTGCAGCAGGGCTTCCTGCCCGCAGGCGCCGCGTGGGCGGTGGTGCTCGTCGTGGTGGTCGCCTTCGCCGCCCTGCGGCTCGCTGCCCGTGCCCGACGGCGCAGCGCGGAGCTCGCCTGCGCGACCGTGCCGCAGATCGCCGTGCGCACGTTCGTGCTGGCCGCCGTGCTGTCGTCGGTCGTCGCGTACCTGTACCTGGGCTCCGCGCGTGGGCTCGGCTGGTCGGTGGTGCTGTTCGCGCTGCTCGTCGTGGTGACGGACGTGCTGCTGCGGCGCACGCGGTGGGGCCGGTCGGTGCGCGCGGTCGGCGGGGACCGGCGGGCGGCGATGCTCGCCGGCGTGCCGGTGCGGCGCACGGTGGTCCTGTGCTTCGTCGCCTGCTCGACCCTCGCCGCGCTCGGCGGCGTGCTCGCGGCCGGCCGGCTGGGCGCCGCCAACCAGGGGACCGGGGGAGCCGACACCTACCTCGTGGCGATCGCCGCCGCGGTGATCGGCGGCACGAGCCTGTTCGGGGGGCGGGGCAGCGCGTGGTCGGCGGTGCTCGGGGTGCTCGTCATCCAGTCCATCGCCAACGGGCTCACGCTGATGAACGTGGACCAGGCGGCCCGCTACATGGTGACAGGGGCCGTGCTGCTGCTGGCCATCGTCATCGACATGCTGATCCGCAAGCGCCGGGAGGCCTGACATGATCCGTCGTCCGACGCTGGCCGTGGTCGCAGAGGCAGCGGGGGTGAGCCTGAAGACCGCGTCCAGGGTGCTCAACCGCGAGCCGAACGTGGCGGCCGCCACGCGCGAGCGCGTGCTCGACGCAGCCACCTCGCTGGGTTTCCGGCGCAACGCCGTGGCCGCCGACCTCGCCCGCGGGGGCTTCTCGCGGCTGGTCGGGTTCATCACGGGGGACCTCGCCAACGAGTTCTACTCCGCGCTGGCCAGCGGCATCGAGCGCGAGCTGCGGGAGCATGGGCTGCAGCTGCTCACGGCGTCGTCCGACGAGGACCCCGAGCGGGAGGGTTCGCTGACGGGGGAGCTGCTCGAACGGCGGGTCGGGGCGCTCATCGTCACGCCGGCCGGGGCCGACCACTCGGCGCTGCGCGGCGAGATCGCCGCCGGGCTGACGGTCGTGGTGGTGGACCGTCCCGCGGCGGGGATCGACGTCGACACGGTGGTCATCGACAACCGCGGCGGTACCCGCGCCGCCGTCGGGCACCTGCTGGCGCACGGCCACCGCCGCATCGCGTTCGTGGGGGACGAGCCCCACCTGTGGACCTACCAGGAACGCAGCACCGAGTTCCTGGACGTGATGCACGACGCCGGCGTGCCCGACGCCGAGCGGTGGCTGCGCTCAGGCGCGCACGACGCGGCCGCCGCCCGGGGGCTGGTGGCGGAGCTGTTCGCGGCGCCGGAGCCACCGACGGCGGTGCTCGCCGCGAACAACCGGGCGACCGTCGGCACCCTTCAGGCGCTGCGGGACGTGCCGGGCGGCGACGGCGTGGCGGTGGTGGGCTTCGACGACTTCGAGCTGGCCGACCTGCTGGGCATCACCGTCGTGGCGTACGACGCCGTGGAGATGGGCCGGCGTGCCGCCGAGCTCGCCGTCGCGCGGTCCGCCGAGCCCGACCGGGCGGTCGAGCTCGTCGTGCTGCCGACCCGGGTGCTGCCGAGAGGAAGCGGCGAACGCCCGCCCCGTTGACAGAGGGCGGGCCCCGCACCTACGTTCTGCATTTGACAGCGCTGTCAGCCGACGAGGGAGACCACCATGTCCATAGTCACCGGCCGGGCCAGACCCCGGCGGGCGGCCGCCGCCCTGTCCGGCGCGCTCGCCCTGCTGCTCGCGATGCCGACCAGCGTCGCGCTCGCCGCCCCGGACGAGACCGCGCCCGCCGGTACGGCTTCGGAGGGTGCGGCCCCTGGAGGTACGGCCCCTGGTCAGGCCCAGCGGGGCGACTTCGCCACCTCGTTCGAGGCCGACGAGGCGGCCCCGGTCGAGTCGACGCCGGCCGAGCGCGACGGAGCGCCCTGGCAGGAGAACGTCGGTGAGTTCGTGCCGGGCCTGCCCGGCAGCGTGCTGGAGCGGGTCGGCGCGGCCACCGCGAGCGGGGAGAACCCGCCGAACGAGGTCGCGGCGAATCTCGCGGACTGGTCGCCGGCCACCAAGTGGCTCACGTTCGCCCGGACGGGCGTGATCACCTACGAGATGACCGAGCCGACCGCCGTCACCGCGTACTCGCTGACCTCGGCGAACGACTTCGCCGACCGGGACCCGCAGGCGTGGACCCTGCAGGGCTCGACGGACGGCGAGACCTGGGAGACGCTCGACGAGCGCAGCGGCGAGACGTTCAGCGAGCGGTTCCAGCGCCGGGTGTACGAGCTGGACGCGGCCACCACGGCCTACGCGTACTACCGGCTCGACATCACGCGCAACAACGGCTCGGACGGCACCCAGCTCGCCGACTGGGACCTGTCGGAGGACCTGGCCGAGCAGCCCGCCGAGCAGCCGATGGTCACCGCCGTCGGCTCGGGGCCGGAGACGGTGAGCTTCACCAACAAGAAGGAGGTCGGGTTCACCGGGACGCGGTCGCTGCGCTACGAGGGCGGTCACCTCGGCGACGGCGCCGCGCACGCGACGAACGTCCTGTACGACGACGTGAACGTCCGGGTCGGACCGGGCACCCGGCTGAGCTGGAAGATCTTTCCCGAGCTGCTCGGCGACCTGCAGTACCCCTCGACGTACGCCGCGGTGGACCTGAGGTTCACCGACGGCACCTACCTGTCGGACCTCGACGCGCGCGACGCCCACGGGACCGCTGCGACGCCGGCCGGCCAGGGCGCCGGCAAGATCCTGTACGCGGACCAGTGGAACTCCGTGCGGGTCGACGTCGGAGCGGTGGCACGGGGCAAGAAGATCGACCAGGTGCTCATCGGCTACGACAACGACGCCGGCGCGGCGGGCACCCGGTTCGCGGGCTGGCTGGACGACGTGGCGCTGGAGGCCGCCCCGGCGACGATCGACGGGTCGAGCCTGACGAACTACGTCGACACGCGCCGCGGCACGCTGTCGAGCGGCTCGTTCTCGCGCGGCAACAACGTCCCGGCCACCGCGGTGCCGAACGGCTTCAACTTCTGGACGCCGATGACGAACGCGTCGTCGCAGACCTGGCTCTACGAGTACCAGGCAGCGAACGACGACCAGAACCGTACGGTGCTGCAGGGCATCGGCATCTCGCACGAGCCGAGCCCCTGGATGGGCGACCGCAACCAGCTCGCCTTCCAGCCGGCCACCGGAGCCGGAGTGCCCGACGCCGGGCTCCGCGCGCGCGGCCTCCCGTTCAGCCACGCGGACGAGACGGCCCGGCCCGACTACTACGGCGTGACCTTCGCCGACGGCATCAAGGCAGAGGTGGCGCCGACCGACCACGCGGCGGTGCTGCGCTTCAGCTTCCCGCGGGACACCCCTGGCGACGCGGGCCACGTGCTCGTCGACCGGGTCGCCGGCGGCTCCAAGCTGTCGTTCGACGCGGCCACCGGCGAGCTGAGCGGCTGGGTCGAGAACGGTAGCGGCCTGTCCGTCGGCCGCACCCGGATGTACGTGGCCGGCACGTTCGACCGGGCGCCGTCGTCCGTCGGCGACGCCGCCGGCGACCGCGACGGTGCGCGCTACGCCACGTTCGACACGGGCGAGGACCGCACGGTCGAGCTGCGGGTGGCGACGTCGTTCATCGGGCTGGGCCAGGCCAGGGCGAACCTCGACCTCGAGGTCACCGGCCGCTCCTTCAAGGACGTGCAGCGCACCGCGAGGGGGCAGTGGAACGAGCGCCTCGGCGTGATCGAGACGGAGGGCGGCAGCGAGGACGAGCTGGTGACCCTCTACTCGAACCTGTACCGGCTCAACCTGTACCCGAACTCGCAGTTCGAGAACACCGGCACGGCCAAGGACCCGGAGTACCGGTACGCGAGCCCCGTCAGCGCGCCCACCGGCGACGCGACGGACACGCGCACCAACGCGAAGATCGTCGACGGCAAGGTCTACGTGAACAACGGGTTCTGGGACACCTACCGCACGGCCTGGCCCGCGTACTCCCTGCTGTACCCGGACGTCGCGGCCGAGCTGGTCGACGGGTTCGTGCAGCAGTACCGGGACGGCGGCTGGGTGGCCCGCTGGTCCTCGCCGGGCTACGCCGACCTGATGACGGGAACGTCGTCCGACGTCGCGTTCGCCGACGCCTACCTCAAGGGCTCGCTGCCCGTCGACAAGGCGCTCGACGCGTACGACGCCGCGCTGAAGAACGGCACCGTCTCCCCGCCGAACGACGCGGTGGGCCGCAAGGGCCTGGAGTCGTCGCCGTTCCTCGGCTTCACGCCGGAGAGCACGCACGAGTCGGTGTCGTGGGGCCTGGAGGGCCTGATCAACGACTTCGGCATCGGCAACATGGCCGCGGCCCTCGCCGAGGACCCCGGCACGCCCGACGAGCGCCGCGAGGCGCTGCGCGAGGAGTCTGCCTACTTCCTGGAGCGCACCACGCAGTACGGCGCCCTCTTCGACCCGGCCATCGACTTCTTCCAGCCACGGCACGCCGACGGCGAGTTCCTCAGCTCGCCCGACGAGTACGACCCGCGCACGTGGGGCGGCGGCTACACCGAGACCAGCGGCTGGAACTTCTCGTTCCACGCGCCGCAGGACCCGCGCGGGCTCGGCAACCTGTACGGCGGCCAGGAAGGGCTCGAGGCGAAGCTCGACGAGTTCTTCGCCACGCCGGAGGACGCCACGCACACCGGCGGCTACGGCGGCGTCATCCACGAGATGCGGGAGGCGCGGGACATCCGCCTGGGCCAGTGGGGCATGAGCAACCAGGTGTCCCACCACATCCCGTGGCTGTACGACGCCGCCGGCGCGCCGCACAAGACCCAGGAGATCGTCCGGGAGGTCACCCGCCGCCTGTTCGTGGGCAGCGAGATCGGCCAGGGCTACCCGGGCGACGAGGACAACGGCGAGATGTCGTCGTGGTGGATCTTCGCGGCGCTCGGCTTCTACCCGATGCAGGTCGGCTCCGACCAGTACGCCGTCGGCTCGCCGCTGTTCGACAAGGCGACGGTGCACCTGCCCGACGGCGACCTCGTGGTCACCGCGCGGAACAACTCGGTCGAGAACGTCTACGTGCAGTCCCTGCGGGTGGACGGCAGGAGCCGCACGTCGACGTCCCTCTCCCAGGCAGACCTGTCCGGCGGTGCCCGGCTGGACTTCGTGATGGGACCGGAGCCGTCGGCGTGGGGCACGGGCGAGGACGACGCGCCGCCGTCGCTCACGCAGGGTGACGAGCCGCCGAGCCCGGCCAGGGACGTCACGGGGACCGGAACCGTGACGGTGGACGACGGCACCGGGCCCGCTGCGCTGGTCGACGACACCTCGGCGTCGCGCGCCACGTTCGGCGACCGGACGCCGACCATCACGTGGGACGGTGCTGGTGCCGGCTCCGGGGCGACCGTCGGCACGTACACGCTCACCTCGGGCCCAGCGGGTACGGCCGCGCCGTCGGCCTGGCGGCTGGAAGGGTCGGACGACGGCGAGAGCTGGACAGTGCTCGACGAGCGGGCCGGCCAGGAGTTCCGCTGGGCGCTGCAGACGCGGGCCTTCCAGGTGGCGGACCCGCAGCCGTTCACGCGGCTGCGGATGGTCGTCGAGGAGTCGGCGGGCGAGGGCGACCTGTCGCTGGCCGAGCTCGAACTGCTCGCCGAGCAGGGCGACGCCACGACGGAGGTGCCGCTCGGGACCGAGGCGACGCCCGATGCGGAGACCCGGGCCGAGACCCGGGCCGCCGCCGAGGCGCAGGACACGGCCTCGGGGATCACGGTGTGGGCCGTCCCGGTCTGCACTGACGGCGACGCCGCGCTGCGGGTGCAGGTCGACGGCGCGGACGGCGACGGCGTCGGCACGTCGGTCGCGGTGACGTCGGACTTCGGGAGCAGGACGCTCGAGGGCTCCGGTGACGTGACGTTCGAGGCGGGCTCCGCCGACGTAGGCACCGGTGCGGTGACCGCCGTCGTCACGGCGGCCGTGGACGGCGAGCGGGCGACCGAGACGCTCACGATCCCGTACGCAGCGGGAGCGTGCGGCTGACCCGACCCGGATCCGCGAGGTCCGCTTCGAGAATGCGATCTGGCCTGGTTCTGACGCCGGAACCAGGCCAGATCGCATTCTCGAAGCGGACTTCTGGTGTCGTGCCGCACGCACCGCGCGCATACGGGATGTATAGGTACTTTCCACACGAGGCTTGACGAGCCGTTCTGGTGGCGGTGCCGCGTCAATACGCTCCGAGGCACGCAAGGTTCCCCAGGCCTGATGAGGAGCGCACCATGTCACGATCCCTGAGAGCGTCACGTCCCTTGATAGCGCTGTCAGCCGCCGCGTTCGTGGTCGGCACGGCGTTCACCGGTGCCGGTGTCGCGGGGGCAGCGCCGCCCCCGGAGACGCCCACCGCCACCCAGCCCGACGCCCAGCTTCCTGAGGCCCAGGTCCGCGCGATGGAGCGCGACCTCGGGCTCACCCGTGCCGAGATCCCGGACCGCCTCGCCCTCGACGCCGACGCGGCGCTGATCGAGGCGCACCTCACCGCGGCGCTCGGCGACGAGTACGCGGGCACCTGGCTGCCCCAGGGCGCCGACGCACCGCGCGTCGCCGTCACGAGCACCGCGGCGGCCACGGTGGCCGAGCAGGCGGGGGCCGACGCCGTCGTCGTCGAGCACAGCTTCGATGCCCTCACCGCGTGGAAGGAGTCGCTCGACGAGGTGGGCGCTCCCGCGTCGGTGCACTCCTGGTACGCGGACCCGACCACCAACGAGGTGGTCGTCCAGACCGCCGACGTCGGTGCGGCCAAGGCCATGATCGCCGAGGCGGACACCCCGGCCGGCGTCGTGCGGATCGAGAAGTCCGAGGTGGCGCCGGAGCTCGCGCGCGACATCCGCGGTGGCGACGAGTTCCGCCGGCCGACCGGCGACGGGTTCGTCACGCTGTGCTCGATCGGCTTCGCCGTGCAGGGCGGGTTCGTCACCGCCGGGCACTGCGGCGCCGCGGGCAACCCGGTCAACGCGGCCGACGGCGCCGCGCTCGGCACCTACCGGGCGTCGGTGTTCCCTGGCCGCGACTGGGCGTGGGTCGCCACGAACAGCAACTGGACCCCCACCCCGACCGTGAACAACTATGCCGGCGGCACCGCGACGGTCGCGGGCTCCGCCGAGCAGGGCATCGGTGCGACGGTGTGCCGCTCGGGCCGCACGACGGGCTGGCGCTGCGGCAACATCCAGGAGAAGAACGTCACCATCAACTACGGCAGCGGTGACATCCCGGGCATGGCGACCGGCTCCGCGTGCGCCGAGGGCGGTGACTCCGGCGGCTCGGTGCTGTCGGGCAACCAGGCGCAGGGCGTGACGTCGGGCCGGATCGGCGACTGCTCGTCGAACGGCCGGTTCATCTACCAGCCGGTGAACCCGATCCTGAGCACCTACGGGCTGCAGCTGACCACCAGCGGTGGTGGTGGCGGGCAGGCGCTGGTCGGGCTGGCGGGCAAGTGCATCGACGTGCCGAACTCCGACTTCTCGGACGGCAAGCGCCTGCAGCTCTGGACGTGCAACGGCTCGGCCGCGCAGCGCTGGACCTTCAACAGCGACGGCACGCTGCGCGCCGGCGGCAAGTGCATGGACGTCGCCTGGGCCAGCACGGCCGACGGCACGGCGGTGCAGCTCGCGAACTGCAGCGGCAACCCGGCCCAGCAGTTCACGCTGAGCGGGGCGGGGGACCTGGTCTCCATCCTCGCCAACAAATGCGTGGACGTGCCGAACAGCAACAGCGCGAACGGCACGCAGCTGCAGATCTGGACCTGCAACGGCACGTCGGCCCAGAAGTGGCGGGTCGGCTGACCCTCGGTCGCTGCTGAGCGCGCGACCTTTCCTTCGAGGCCTGGGTTTCTCCGCTCTGGAGCGGCCCAAAGCGGAGAAACCCAGGTCTCGAAGAGGATCAGAGCGCCGCGCGCACCGACCGCGTCGCCGTCACCAGGTTGCGGAGGGACTCCTTCGTCTCCGCGTAGGCGCGGGTCTTGAGGCCGCAGTCCGGGTTGACCCAGACCAGCCGCGGGTCGATGGACTTCGCGGCCAGCGTGACCAGCTCGGTGACCTCTTCGACCGACGGCACCCGCGGGCTGTGGATGTCGTAGACGCCCGGACCGATACCGCGCGCGTACCCGGCGTCGGCCAGCTCCGGCACGATCTCCATGCGGGACCGCGCCGCCTCGACCGACGTGACGTCGGCGTCGAGCCCGTCGATCGCGCCGATGACCTGGCCGAACTCCGAGTAGCACAGGTGGGTGTGCACCTGCGTGGCGGTGTCGGCCCCTGCGGTCGAGAGCCGGAACGAGCGCACCGACCAGTCCAGGTAGCCCGGGTGGTCGGCCCTGCGCAGCGGCAGCAGCTCGCGCAGCGCGGGCTCGTCCACCTGCACGACGCCGATGCCCGCCTCCTCCAGGTCCGTGACCTCGTCGCGGAGCGCGAGGGCGACCTGGTCGGCGGTGTCGCCCAGCGGCAGGTCGTAGCGGACGAACGACCAGGCCAGGATGGTGACGGGGCCGGTGAGCATGCCCTTGACAGGCTTGTCCGTCAGTGACGCAGCGTAGGCGGTCCACTCGACGGTCAGCGGCGCGGGCCGGGACACGTCACCCCACAGGATCGGGGGCCGTACGCAGCGCGAGCCGTACGACTGCACCCAGCCGTGCACCGTGGTCGCGAACCCGTCGAGCTGCTCGGCGAAGTACTGCACCATGTCGTTGCGCTCGGGCTCGCCGTGCACCAGCACGTCGAGGCCCAGCTCCTCCTGGAGCGCGACGGTGCTCGCGATCTCGGCGCGCATCGCGGCCGTGTAGTCGGCGTCGGACAGCTCGCCCCGCACCCAGGCGGCGCGGGTGGTCCGGATCTCGGCGGTCTGCGGGAACGAGCCGATCGTGGTGGTCGGCAGTGGCGGCAGGTTCAGCCTCGCCTGCTGGGCGGCGGCGCGCTCCGCGTACGGCGCGCGCTCCACGTCGTCGGGCGTCAGCGCCGCCGTCCGGTCGCGCACCGCCGGCACGACGACGCCGGTCGCCTGAGCGCGGGACCGGACAGCCGCCGTGGACTCGGCGAGCGCGTCGGCGACCGCCGTCCGGCCGTCCGCCAGGCCGGTGGCCAGCGTGACGACCTCGGCGACCTTCTGGTCGGCGAACGCGAGCCAGGACTTCAGGCCTGCGTCGAGGCGCGGCTCCTCGGCGACGTCGTGCGGCACGTGCAGCAGCGACGTCGAGGTGCCGACGGCGACCGCCCCGGCGCCGAGCGTGGCAAGACCCTCGAGCGTGGCAAGGCGGGCGTCGAGGTCGGCGCGCCAGATGTTATGCCCGTCGATCACTCCCGCGACCAGGGTCTTGGTCTCCAGGCCGGTCACCGGACCGGCAGGGACCGTGCCACGGACCAGGTCGACGGCGATTGCCTCGACATCGGTCCCGGCCAGCAGGGCGAGCCCGTCGCCGGCCTCGCTGCGCAGGTCGCCGTACGGCGCGGTGACCAGGATCGCCGGCCGCTCCGCAAGGCCGTCCGCACGGGACGCGGGGGAGAGGTCCGTCGCGAGCCGTGCGTAGGCCCGGCGGACGGCGTCGGCCACCTCGTCGAAGGGCACGTCGAGCAGGTCGGTGACGAGGGCGGGCTCGTCGAGCTGCACCCAGGGCGCGCCCGCTGCGGCCAGCGCGCGCAGCAGGTCGGCGTACGCGGCGACGACGTCGTCGAGCCGGTCGAGCGGGCGGAACCCGTCGGGTGCATCGTCGGCCGCCTTGCTGAGCAGCAGGAACGTGACCGGTCCGACGAGCACGGGGCGGGTCACGACGGCCTGGCCGCCGTCCGACGGCTGGGCGAGCTCGCTGAACTGGCGCACCACCCGGTCGTCCACGAACCCGATGGGGGTGCCCGGCCCGATCTCCGGGACCAGGTAGTGGTAGTTCGTGTCGAACCACTTGGTCATCTCGAGCGGCGGCTTGTCGCCCTCGCCGCGGGCCAGCGTGAAGTAGCCGTCGAGGGAGAGCGGCCCGTCCGTCGGGACCAGATCCCGGAACCGTTCGGGCACCGCCCCCAGCAGTGCGACGGCGTCGAGCACCTGGTCGTAGTACGAGAACGAGCCGGGGACGGCGGCCGTGCCGGCGTCCAGGCCCAGGTCGACGAGGTGTCGCGCGGTGGCCAGCCGCAGCTCGCCGGCCGTCGTCTCCAGCTCGTCGGTGGTGGTGCGTCCGGCCCACGACGCTTCGACGGCTCGCTTGAGCTCGCGGCGTCGACCGATGCGCGGGTAGCCAAGGATCGTGGCGGGGGACAGGTGCGTGAACTCGACTGCCATGCGTAATCAGCTCCATCGGACCTGGCGTTAGCACCTTGCCCGGCTTCGGCGATCCGGAGGCAGGTTGCTGCGGTGTCGTGGAGCCAGGACTCTCGACCGCTCTGGATGATGAGCCTGGATCGTAAGCATGCCCGCGATGTGGTCGAAAACCCGTCCACGCCTCGGGACGACGCTGGCCCTGGCGAGGACGGCGCTCGATGCCTGACACTAAAAGTGTGCCAGGCGCCGAGCGCTCCCCGGGTGCGCGCGGGTTCGCCGGTCAGCTCGCCGGGACCGCCGTCCGACGTCGGCCTGCCACGCACCCCAGCACCACGGCGACGGCGGCCAGCGCCGCACTGACCACGAGCGGCCCCGCAAGCCCGAGCGGCCCCAGCGCTGCGCCGCCGAGCACCGGCCCGACCAGTGCGCCAAGGTTCAGCGCGACGGTCGAGAACGCCCCGCCCATCGTCGGTGCGCCCTGCGCTGCTGCCATGCTGCGCGCGATCAGCGTGCCGCCTGTGGCGAACGAGAGTGCGCCAAGCACCGGGGCGAGCACCCACGCCGCGGGGGCGCTGTCCGCGAGCGCCGCCCACAGCGTCCACGCCACGACGAGCGCCGGCGTGGCCACCCCGACGACGAGGTGCCCGTGGGCGTCGGCGAGGCGGCCTGCCACCGACAGGCCTGCGAAGGCGCCCAGGCCGAAGAGCGCGAGGACGACCGGCACGAGTGCGGAGTCGAGCCCGGCGCCGTCCGTCACGAGGGGCGCCAGGTAGGTGAACGCGCAGAAGGTCGCGCCGTTCACCACGACCCCGAGCGTGAGGTGGCGCAGCAGGTCGGGGGACCGGAGGGTGCCGATCTCGGCGCGGAGGTCGACCCGGGCGTGCGGCTCGGCCGGACTCGGTCTCGCCGGCGTCAGCACGACGACGGCGACCAGCGCGAGTGCCGACACCCCCGCGATCGCCCACAGCGCCGAGCGCCAGCCCCACAGCTCACCGAGGAGGGCGCCGGCGGGGACCCCGGCGACCAGCGCGAGCGTGGTGCCGCTCAGGATCGCGGCGAGCGCCCGGCCCTGCCTGCCCGCTGGGACGATGGTCGTGACGGTCGACAGCGCCACCGCGAGGAACCCGGCGTTGGCAACGGCGGCCAGGAACCGGGTGCCGAGCAGCACGGCGTACTGGTCGGTGAGCGCGCCGACCAGGTGCGCGGCGACGAAGACCAGCAGGCACGCGGACAGGGTCCAGCGGGGCGGCAGACGGCGGCCGAGCGCTGCCGTCAGCGGTGCGCCGACGACCATGCCGACCGCGAAGCCCGAGGTCAGGTACCCGGCCTGGGCGAGGGTGATGCCGAGGTCGGTAACGATGCCAGGCACGAGCCCGGCGAGGACGAATTCCGACGTGCCTTGCGCGAAGACCGCGACGGCGAGCACGTAGAGCAGGACAGGCATGAGCGGCTCCGAAGGGAGAAAGGGGGACGGGTAGGCCGGAGCGGCACTACGGGGGCCCTTCGGATGCGCACGGACGGCGCCGGCTCAGCGGACCTCGGTCACGGGGAGCGGGCGGGCGAGGTGGTACCTCGGCGGTCTCTACAGGGGCATCTCGGGCTACCGGAGTACCGGCAGCCCGAACCTGGATGCTTCTGGAGACCTCATGCGGCGAAATTACCAGACGCCGGCAGCGGCCGCTGCCACGCGACCTCGTGGTCGAGCTGTCCGGTCGAGCGGAACAGCAGCACCTGGTGGGCATCGGGCAGTGCGGTGGCGAGGGCGCTCGTCGTCGTCCGGGCGAAGCCGAGCTTCTGCCAGAAGCCGCCCGACCGGCGGGAGAACAGCCAGGCCTGTTGCGTCCCGGCGTCGGCCGCCCGGTCCAGGGCGAACCACGCGTCCAGCAGGGGCAGCTCCACCAGGGCTTGACCTTGTCGCAGCGTCAACCCTGCACGCTGCGGTCATGACAACGGCAGAGACCTCACCCCCCGTCCCACCGGCCGGCCCGGCGCACGCGGCGATCGAGATCGTGGGGCTGCGCAAGTCCTTCGGCGACCACCAGGTGCTCGACGGCGTCGACCTGGCCGTTCCCGCAGGCTCCGTCTACGCGCTGCTCGGGCCGAACGGCGCGGGCAAGACCACCCTGGTCAACATCCTGTCCACGCTGCTGACGGCCGACGCGGGCGAGCTGCGCGTCGCGGGCCACGACGTGCGTCGCGAGCCGGCCCGGATCCGGGCGGCGATCGGTGTCACCGGGCAGTTCTCGGCGATCGACCTGTTCCTCACCGGCCGGGAGAACCTGCGGCTCATGGCCGACCTCACGCACCTCGACCGGACCACCGCGGCCCGGGACGTCGCGGGGCTGCTCGAGCGGTTCGACCTGGCCGACGCCGCCGACCGCCGCGCCCTGACCTGGTCCGGCGGGATGCAGCGCAGGCTGGACCTCGCGATGACGCTCGTCACGCGGCCGCGCCTCATCTTCCTCGACGAGCCGACCACCGGGCTCGACCCGCGCAGCCGCCGCGAGGTCTGGCAGGTGGTCCGGGAGCAGGTGGCCGACGGCGTCACCGTGCTCCTGACGACCCAGTACCTGGAGGAGGCGGACGCCCTGGCCGACCTGGTGGGCGTGCTGGACGCCGGAAAGCTCGTCGCCGAGGGAACACCGGCGGAGCTCAAGGCACGGGTCCCCGGCGACAGCACCAACCTGGACGACGTGTTCCTGGCGCTCACCGGCCACGCGCCACGGTCCGCAACCCCCGACACAGGCCCCGACGCAGGCCCCGACACCACCCAGGAGATGACCGCACGATGAGCACCGCCTACGTCGTCCGCGACTCGATGACCATGCTCCGCCGCAACCTGCGGCACCTCAGCCGCTACCCGTCGCTCGCGCTCATGCTGCTCGCCATCCCGATCGTGTTCCTGCTGATGTTCGTGTACGTGTTCGGCGGCACGCTCGGTGCGGGCCTCCCGGTCGACGGCGGCGGTACCCGGGCCGACTACCTCACCTACCTCGTCCCCGGCATCTGGATCATGACCGTGGCCAGCGTGGCGAACGGAACCGCCGTGTCGGTCGCCATCGACCGGACCGGCGGGATGTTCGCCCGGTTCCGGACCATGGACATCGCCAGGGTGTCGGTGCTGACGGGGCACGTGCTCGGCGCGGTGACGCGGACCCTGCTCGCCCTCTCGGTGATGATCGTCTTCGCGCTGCTGCTCGGGTTCCGGTCCGACGCAGGGGTCGCCGGCTGGCTCGGCGCGGCCGGGCTGGTGCTGCTGCTCGCGTTCTCGTTCACGTGGCTGACGGTGGCCATGGGACTGGCCGCCGGCAGCATCGAGACGGCGAGCAACACCCCGCTGGTCCTCATGGTGCTGCCGTTCGTGAGCAGCGGCTTCGTGCCGACGGAGCAGATGCCGGCCGGGCTGCGGCACTTCGCCGAGCACCAGCCGTTCACGCCGGTCATCGAGACGCTCCGGGCGCTGACCGCCGGCACGCCGGTGGGCTCCGAGGGCTGGATCGCCGTCGGCTGGTGCACGGTGATCGGTGTGACGGGGTACCTGTGGGCCCGGCACCTGTTCGCGAAGGTCCCGGTGCGCTAGACCGAGCGGGCGGGGCGCCGGGCAGACGAGGGAGGAGACTTCAGCCATGCTGACAATCGGCCAGCTCGCGTCCTACGCGGGGGTGACGGCGCGCGCCGTACGGCACTATCACGCCGAGGGCCTGCTGCCCGAGCCTGAGCGTGACCACTCCGGCTACCGGCGGTACGGCGCGCAGGCCGTGGTGGAGCTGATCCGGATCAGGGTCCTTGCTGCCGCCGGCGTGCCCCTCGCGCGCGTGCAGGAGCTCCTGCACGCCGACGAGCGGGAGTTCGCGGCGGCCGTCGCCGAGATCGACGCCAGGCTCCGGAAGGAGATCGCGGAACGGGAGCGGCACCGGGAGCGCATCGCGAGGCTCGCCGCCGGAGACAGCCTGGCCCTGCCCCCCGAGGGCGCTGCCTATCTCGACCGGTGGCGTGAGCTCGGCGTTCCCGAGCGGGTCGTGCAGATCGAGCGGGACAGCTGGATCCTCACCCTCGCCGTGCTGTCGCCGGAAGAGGTGGCCGAGGCGATGGCGCAGAAGGGCCGCCTGCTCGACGACCCGGAGTTCGTCGACCTCCTCCGGTCGATCAGCGCGGCGGTCGACTGGGCGCCCGACGACGCGAGGCTGGCCGGTCTGGCCGACAAGGTGGCGGCGCTGCTCGATCTGCACGCCGACTGGGCCAACGGCTCGGCGGCCGACTCGTCGAGCGGGACGGTGCGCCGGGCGGAGGCAGGGATCGTCGAGCTGTTCGACTCGCTCGCCCTCGACTCCATCCCCGCGGGCCGCCGCCTGGAGGCGCTCCTCGTGGAACGCGGGTGGTCGGGCTGGACCGAGCAGCAGCGGATCGTGTCTTAGGCGGGGCGGTCCGCTCAGTCTCGCGGGTCGGCGTGGCCGGACGGGACGGCCTCGGTCAGCCGTGTCCGGTCGCGTCCCGGTGGTGCTCCGAAGAACCGGCGGTACTCCCGGTTGAACTGGGCGGCACTCTCGTAGCCGACGGCGAACGCGGTCTGCGTGACGCTGGAGTCCTGCGACGCGAGGATCTGCCGCGCCGTGACCAGCCGGAGCTGCTTCTGGAACTGGAGCGGGCTCGATCCGGTGACCGCGCGGAACGTGCGGTGGAACGCGGAGGCGCTCAGGCCGGCGCGCCGGGCGAGATCCTCGACCCGGAGCGGCTCGGCGGTGTTGTCACGGATCCACTGCACCACCTGGTTGACGCGGTTGAGTTTGCTGTCGGCCAGGCCGAGCTGCCGCACCGTGTCGCCCTGAGGGCCGGTGATCAGCAGCCACAGGATCTCCCGCTGCAGCATCGGCCCGAGCACGGCCAGGTCGCGCGGCCTGCCCAGCAGGCGGACGAGCCGCCCGACGGCGTCCAGCAGCTCGGCGGGCGCCCTGCTGGTCGCCAGCGCCGGCACGTCGGGCCCGCCTCGCCCTGGCCCTGGCCCTGACGCGCCCGCCGACAGCAGCAGCTCGGCGATCGCCGGTCCCGTCAGCGCCATGCCGAAGCCCAGGGCGGGGGCCGCCTCGCTCGCCTCGGTGAACTGTCCGATGACCGGCAGGTCGATGGACGTGACCAGGTACTCGCCGGGCCCGTAGTCGACGGTCTGGTTGCCGAGCCGCAGCTGCTTGGCGCCCTGGGCGATCAGCGCGAAGACGGTGCCGGTCGTCGACGTCTCCGGTGGTCCGGCCCGGACCTCCCGGCAGAGCGAGACGCCGGGCAGCGGCTCGCTCGTACCCGGTGGTGCGTGCCGGTCGATGAGGACGCGCAGCTCGTCGAGGTCCATGCGGGCCACCCTCCTCGTCCGACGTCCGCTTCTCGCCGCCCGAGCAGGATCAGGCAAGAACGCGCGAGGAACGCTATCACCATCGGGCCCAGTGATCGCCTTGACTTGTCGAGGAGCCGGGGCACCACCGCGCCGGACTCAGAGCATCGGCCAGCAGCACTATTCGACAACCACTCCACGACCACCAGGACACGAGGCACACCATGTCGAGCACCACACCGAGCACCACGAGCACCACACCGGTCACCGTCGTCGTCGGAGCCAGCTCCGGCATCGGGCAGGCTGCCGCGATCCGCGCCGCAGAAGGCGGGTCCGGCGTCATCGTCACCTATAACTCGAACAAGGACGGCGCTGCCGAGACCGTCGCCCGGGTCGAGGAGGTCGGCGGCACCGCGGTGGCCCTCCCGCTCGACGTCGGCGACAGCTCGACCTTCCCCGCGTTCCGCGGCGCCGTCGAGCAGGCCCTGGCGCAGACCTGGGCCGCAGACAAGGTCACCGGCCTGGTCAACAACGCCGGGTTCGGCGGAGGCACGCCGTTCGCGGAGACCACCGAGGAGCAGCTCGACCGCTTCTACCGGGTCATCTTCAAGGGCCCGTACCTGATCACCCAGACCTTGCTCCCCCTGATCGCCGACGGCGGGGCGATCGTCAACACGTCCAGCAACTCGGCGCTCCCGTCGGGCCTGTCGGAGGGGTACTCGGCGTACGGGTCGATGAAGGGCGCCGTCATCGTGCTGACCCGCTACCTCGCCAAAGAGCTGAGCGGCCGCCGCATCCGCGTGAACTCGGTGTCCCCCGGCCCGACGAACACGCCGTTCGCCGGGGGAGCGTTCGAGGAGCTCCCCGAGATGACCGCGGAGCTCGTCGAGCGCACGGCCCTGGGACGGCTGGGGGACCCCGACGACGCCGCCTCGGTCATCGCGTTCCTCCTGTCCGACGGCGGCCGTTGGGTCACCGCGCAGGACGTCGAGGTGTCGGGCGGGTTCAACCTGTAGCCCGTGGCGGCGGGGGCACGGCGCTGACCTGGGCGAGAGTTTCAAAATGTCACAGTATGCGGCAGGATGCGTCATATCGCCTATCACCAGGGGAATATCGTGACCGCGACCGCCTCAGGGGCCGCAGCACTGTCGGACGCGCCCAGGTCCACACCCGCTCTCGTCGCCTGCGACGTCGAGGGGACGCTCGTCCGTGCCGGCCGCAGGCCCACGCCGGCCGTCCTCGATGCGATAGCCGCGGTCCACGCTGCCGGTCATCACCTGGTGGTCGCCACGGGAGGATCGCTGTCGAGCGCCGTGCAGGCCGCTCGGCAGCTCGGCATCCGCGACGGCTGGGTGGTAGCAGGCAACGGGGCGGTGACCGCACGGCTGCGGCCGGACGGCTACTCCATCACCGAGGTGGTCCCCCTCGACGCGGAGCCCGTGTGCAGGCTCGTCGCCAGGACGCGACCGGACCTGCGGCTCGCCGCGGAGGTGGTCGGGACCGGATACCGCGTCACCCGGCGGTTTCCCGAGGGCCGGCTCAGCGGGCACGAGGAGGTGACCCATACGGTCGACGGGCTCTGGGCTCGGCCGACGCCCCGCGTGGTGGTCCACGGGCAGTGGGCCCAGCGGCTCGCCCCCGCGCTGCGCGAGTCCGGCGTCACCGCGATCCCTGCCCGAGTGGACTGGGTCGACGTCACGGCGTCCGGCACCACCAAGGCGACGGCGCTCGAGAGCATCCGCGCCGGGCTGGGGGTCGGGTCGTCCCGGACCGTCGCGGTCGGCGACGGCGAGAACGATCTCGAGATGCTGGCGTGGGCGGCCGTGTCGATCGCGATGGGCCACGCTCCCGAGGCGGTCCGCGCCGCCGCAGCACGCATCACGGGCACCGTGGAGGAGGACGGCGCCGCCGAGGCGCTCTTCGACGCGCTCCTGCTGCCGACCGGCTGAGCCGGGGCCCCGCTCGCCGCGCCGCGGCCGCGCCGTTGGGCCAGGATGTGCGCATGGCGCACGTTCACTCGCACGGCTCGGCCGGTCCTGCCGCGCCACGCACGACGTTCCTCCTGGTCATCACCCTGGTCTCCGCGCTGCTCCTGACCCTGGCCGGCCTGTGGCTGCTGTGGCCGAACGCCGGCGACGTGCCCGACCGGGTGCCGGCAAAGGCCGAGGGCACGTCGTTCGTCGACGTCACCGTCGCCGGCCCTGCTGACCCGGCCACCGGCAGCATCCCGGTCGAGCTGCCGAGCGGCGAGGTCTCCCGGATGCAGTCGCCGGGCCCGTCGGTCCCGCTCGCCGACGGCGACCGCATCACCGCCGTCGACATCTCCCAGGTCTCGCAGCCCGGCGTCGACCCGCTCGTGTTCATGGACTACCAGCGCGAGCTGCCGATCGCGCTGCTGGCTCTCGCCTACGCCGCCGTCGTGCTGCTGGTCGCGCGCTGGCGCGGGCTGGCGGCCATGGCGGGGCTCGGCATGGCGTTCGTCGTGATCCTCGGCTTCACCATGCCCGCGCTGCTGGCGGGGGAGTCGGCGATCGGCGTGGCGCTGGTGACGTCGTCGCTGGTGATGTTCGTGACCCTGTACCTGGCGCACGGCCTGTCGGCCCGCACGTCGACGGCGTTGCTCGGCACGCTCGTCGGCCTCGGGCTCACCGCGCTGCTCGCGTCCTGGGCCTCCGGCGCTGCGCAGATCACCGGCACCACCGACGAGGCCTCGGCGTTCCTCCCGTCCAGCGCGCCGGGGGCCGACCTGCGCGGGATCGCGCTGTGCGGCATCGTCCTGGCCGGCATGGGCGTGCTGAACGACGTGACGATCACCCAGGCCTCTGCGGTCTGGGAGCTGCGGGGCGTCGCGCCGGCGGCGTCGCGGTCCGAGCTGTTCACGCGAGCCATGCGGATCGGGCGCGACCACATCGCCTCGACCGTCTACACGATCGCGTTCGCCTACGTCGGTGCCACGCTGCCGCTGCTGATGATGGTCTGGCTCGTGGACCAGTCGCCGGCAACGGCCCTGAGCTCCGGCGAGATCGCCGAGGAGGTGGTACGCACGCTCGTCGGGTCCATCGGGCTCGTGCTCGCCATCCCGGTCACCACCGCGATCGCGACGCTCACCGTCCCCGGGCCGGCGGATCCGGCGGCAGGTTCGCCGACGTACGAGCCGGCTTCCGACCCGGAGCTGATGGCGCCCGTGTCCGAGGCGTGGGCGGCCCGGCCGGCTTCCGAGGCACCGGCGACGTAGCAGGGGCCGCCGTGTTGCCGACGTTCTGTTCCAGCGCGCGCAGGAGCGTCGCCGCGTCCTCGCGTTCGGACCGGTCGAGGCCGCCCGCCGTCGCCTGCTCGAGCTGTGCCCAGATCTCGGCGACGCGCGGCTGGAGCGCCCGGCTGGCGGGCGTGGGCTCCACGAGGGTGACCCGCCGGTCGTCCGGGCTGGACCGGCGGCGGACGAACCCGGCGCGCTCCAGCCGCTGTACCGTCCGGGTCATCGATGCCGAGTCCGTGGCGACGTGCTCCGCCAGGTCCGTCTGCCGTTGCGGCCCGTGCTCCCACAGGAACATGAGCAGCAGCTCCTGGCCGGGGTGCAGCCCGATGGGGCGCAGGAGGTCCGCGGCGAGCGCCCGGTGCGCCCGCGCGAGCGAGAACACCGCGAGGCTGAGCGGCCCGGTGACGAACGGGTTCGACTCACTGTCCTGGGCAGATGCCATGCCGTTCACCATAGAACTCGTCGCGTCCCGTGACACGGTCGGGAATAGACGAGCCGCTCCGGACAGTTACCTGTCTCGAACAGCAAAGTCGGTCCGAAGAGAGGAAGCACGATGCGAGCAGCAGTCTTTGACCAGTTCGGTGGCCCGGAGGTCCTGCACCTGGGCGAGGTCCCGGAACCGGAGGCGGGTCCCGGCCAGATCCGGGTGCGGGTCGAGGCCGTCGGCGTCAACGCCTTCGACGGGAAGGTGCGCTCGGGCGCCATGGAGGCCGTGTTCCGCACGCAGCTCCCTGGCGTGCCCGGCCTGGAGGTCGCGGGGGTCGTCGACCAGGTAGGGGCCGACGTCGTCGGCGTCACCACAGGAGACCGGGTCACCGGACCGGCGGGTCGTGGCGCCGCGGAGCTCGCCGTCCTGGACCTGTGGGCGCCGGTTCCCGACACGCTCGACGCACCGCAGGCCGCCGCTCTGCCCGTGGTGAGCGAGACGTCCCGGCGCGCACTGCGCATCCTCGACGTCAAGCCGGGGGAGACCCTGCTGGTGCACGGTGCCAGCGGTGGGGTCGGCGGGCTCGTGACCCAGCTTGCGGTCGCGTCCGGCGTGCACGTGATCGGCACGGCCTCTCCGGCCAACCAGGAGCGCGTCGCGTCCTACGGGGCGACCCCCACCACCTACGGCGAAGGACTCGTCGACCGGGTCCGCGCGCTCGCGCCCACCGTCGACGCCGTGCTCGACACCGCGGGCAGCGGCGTCCTAACGGACAGCATCGAGCTGCGGGGCGGCACCGAACGCGTCCTGACTCTCGCCGACCCGGCGGCGTTCGCCCTGGGCGTCGAGTTCACGGAGCGGTCGGAACACTCGGCCGAGGTGCTCGCGGGGATCATCGACCTGGTGGCGCGCGGCGAGGTGTCGGTGCCCGTGGCGAAGGTGCTGCCACTGGCGGAGGCCGGGCGGGCGCAGAGCCTGGTCGACGACGGTCACACGGGCGGCAAGGTGGTGCTCGTGCCGTGAGCGGTCCGGGGGCCGGCCTCGCCGACCAGGCTCTCCAGCTCCGCGGCCAGCAGGCGCTTGCCGTCGAGCCCCATCGTGCCGAACGCGCCCACGATCTCCAGGGACACGAGGCCGTGCACGCGGTACCAGGTGGACAGGGCCAGCCGGAGGGCCGGTGCGGCCGCCGTCGGGAGGCCGAGGGACGCACCCCACCGGCACAGGTCCTCGTCGAGCACCGAGCTCGCGACCGGGCCGGCGGCTGCCCCGGCGTCGGCCGCGACCTCCTGGAGCGCCGTGACCAGGGCGAGCATGCTCTGGCTGATCGTGCTGACATGCTCCAGCGGGTCCACCGCCTCGCGCCGGCTGCCGGTGAAGAGCATCGAGTACCGGCGCGGGTGGTCCAGCGCCCAGCGCCGCCAGGCGTGCGCGATGGCGGACAGCCGCTCCGGCGCCGGACGGTCCGCAGCCGCGCGGACTGCGGCCTGCACGGCGGCGCCGAGGTCGGTGTACCCGGCCAGAACCAGGGCGTCGAGCAGTGCCTCGCGGGACGCGAAGTAGTGGTAGAGCGCTGGCGGTGTCATGCCCATCGCCTTGCCCACCGAGGCGAGCGACAGGCCGTGCGCACCGCCGGCGTCGACGAGTTCGAGGGCCGCCTGGACGATCTCGTCGACCGTCTGCCGCCGGAGCCGTTCGCGCCGGGTCGGGGGCCGGGTGTCGTCGTCGTCCACGGGCATGCCGTGAGCCTAGTGCTAACCGCGCACGCCGACCTGGCGGTCCGCCTGGCACGATGTCCACCATGACAGCAGGCGGTGCCCGGTGAGCCGGGCCTGGTTCGTGACGGGCGCGAGCCGCGGTCTCGGCCGCGCGATCACCACGGCGGCCCTGCAGCGCGGCGACCGGGTGGCGGCGACGGCACGCGACGTCACCGCGCTGGACGACCTGGTGGCCGAGCACGGCGACGCCGTCGTACCGCTGCGGTTGGACGTGACCGACCGGGCCGAGGCGGCGGCCGCGGTCCGGTCGGCGACCGAGCGGCTCGGCCGCCTCGACGTGGTCGTGAACAACGCGGGCCACGGGCTGTTCGGGTACGTCGAGGAGATCACGCCGGAGCAGCTGCGCGACCAGCTCGACGCCAACCTCTTCGGCGTGCTGCACGTGACCCAGGCGGCCCTCCCGGTGCTGCGCGCGCAGGGCTCGGGGCACGTCGTGCAGGTGTCCAGCTCCAGCGGCGTCGCGGCCTGGCCGGGGCTCGGGGGCTACAGCGCCTCCAAGTGGGCGCTGGAGGGACTGTCCGAGGCGCTCGCCCAGGAGGTGGCCGGGTTCGGGATCCGGGTCACGCTCGTCGAGCCAGGTCCCGTGGACACCGAGTGGCGTGCGGAGTCGGCGGTGCGGGCGGCGCGGCTGCCCGCGTACGACGCGCTGCGGTCAGCCGCGTGGCACCCGCCCGGCTCGTCGTCCCCGGCGGACGTCGCCCGGGTGGTCCTCGCCGTGGTCGACGCGGACGAGCCGCCGCTGCGGATCCTGGTGGGCGACCTGGCGGCGGACGCCGTCCTGCCCCTGACCGAGGAGCGCCTGGTGGGCTGGCGGCGCTGGGAGGGCCTGGGCCGCTCCGCGGGCTGACGCCCTACAGCACCACCCAGCCCAGCAGCCCCGCCGCGATCACCACGGCCCACGGCGGCGCCGACCACTTCGCCAGCGCGACGTACGCCCCGATGGCGAGCGCCAGCGCGACCAGCGGTTCGCCGGCGGCCAGGACACCCTGGGTGAACACCGGGTCGTACAGCGCGGCGGCGAGCAGCCCGACGACGCCGGCGTTCACGCCGGTGAGGGCGCGGCGGGCGCGCGGAGCGCCCCGCAGCCGCTCCCAGAACGGGAGCGCGCCCACGACGAGCAGGGCCGACGGCACGAAGATGGCCAGGAGCGCGATCGTCGCGCCGGCGATCCCCGTGGGCCCTGACGTGGTGACAGCGCCCAGGTAGCCCGCGAACGTGAACAGCGGGCCCGGCACGGCCTGCGCGGCGCCGTAGCCCGCGAGGAACTGGTCGTGCCCCACCAGGCCGGACGGCACCAGCTCCGCCTCCAGCAGGGGGAGCACCACGTGGCCGCCGCCGAAGACGAGGGACCCGGCGCGGTAGAAGATGTCGACGAGCCGGGCCGCGCCGCCGCCGGTGGCAGCCGCCAGCAGGGGCAGGGCGACGAGCAGCGCACCGAACACCGCGAGGCAGGCCACCGCGACGGGACGCCGGACGGGCACGGTGAACGGCTCGTCGTCGCGGTCGTCGGCCGGGTCGGAGAGCCACAGGAGCCCTGCGACGCCCGACAGGACGATCACACCGACCTGGCTCAGCACGACCGGCAGCCCCAGGACCGACGGGGCAAGCAGCGTCGCGATCGCGGCGGCGCCCGTGATGGTCGCGCGGCGCGCGTCCGGGGCGAGGGTCCTGGCCATCCCGAGCACCGCCTGCGCGACGACGGCGACCGCCGCCGCCTTGAGGCCGCCGATCCACCCCGACCCGGCGTCGCCACCGAACGCCGTGACCCCGTACGCGAACGCGACCAGCAGCACGGCGGAGGGCAACGTGAACCCCGCCCACGCGGCCAGCAGCCCACCGATGCCCGCCCGTCTCAGCCCGATCGCCATGCCCACCTGGCTGGACGCCGGCCCGGGCAAGAACTGGCAGAGCGCCACCAGATCGGCGTACGTGCGGTCGCCGAGCCACCGGCGGCGCACCACGAACGCGTCGCGGAAGTAGCCGAGGTGCGCCACCGGCCCGCCGAACGACGTCAGCCCGAGACGCAGGAACACCACGAACACCTCGCGTGCCGTACCGCCGCTCGCGACGGACGGTGCGGGGGAGTCGGACGTCGACATGCCGGTGCCTCCAGGGTTCACACCCGGGACGGTACCGGTGCCGCCGTCGGCCCGTCCCGCGCTGACCAGTTTTCGTACCGCACCGGACAGCCGGGCCATACTCTGACCCGCATGGCACAGGAGGCACAGCAGGCCCAGGCGGAGCTCGAGGCGGCCCAGGAGGCGGCGTTCGAGCACGCGCGGCTCACCGGGCGGCTCGGTACGGCGCAGTCGGCCCTCGCCGCCGCCGAGGCCCAGCTCGCGCGGGCCACGGAGGCGCTCGCGGGCGAGGCGGCGGACGTGCAGAAGCTCGAGGACTTCAGCCCCACCCTGATCTGGGCGACCATGCGCGGCAACCGGGACGAGCGGCTCGAGGCCGAGCGGGCCGAGCACCGGGCAGCCGAGTACAAGGCGGCGGCGGCGCAGGCCGCCGTGCGGAGCGCCGAGCGGGAGCGCTCAGCGGTCCGAGCAGCCCTCGACGGTCTCGGCGACGTCGCCGCGCGGCGGGCCGCCGCGCTGGCCGCGAAGGAGGCGTGGGTGGTCGCCGCAGGAGCCGACGGCGCGGCGGAGCTCGGCCGGCTGGCGACCGAGGTCGGCACCGGGCGCGGGGAGCTGACCGAGCTGCGGGAGGTGCTCGGCGCGGCCGGGAGCGCCAGCAGCGCGCTGGCCGGCGCGTGGCACCACCTGGACAGCGCCGGCAGCTGGGCCACCTACGACACGTTCGGCGGTGGCTTCTACGCCGACATGATGAAGCGCCAGAAGATGGACCAGGCCGTCGGCCTGATGCGGACCGCCGACGAGTCGCTGCGCGCGCTCTCGCGGGAGCTCGGCGACCTGGGCCGCGACGGCGTGGGCGGGATCGAGGTCAACGACCTGGTCGGGTCGTTCGACGTCTGGCTCGACGACATCTTCAGTGACTGGACGGTCATGAACCGCATCAGCGAGGCCCGCGACCGGGTGCGCGAGGCGCTGGGCGCCGTCGGGCACGTGCACGAGAGCGCGACCGAGCGGGCGACGGCACTGGAGGCGCGGCTCGCAGACCTGGACGACCGGCGCGAGCGGCTGCTGACGGGCGGCTGAGACGCTGCGGGAGGTGTCCCCGCCGCCCTCGTCGGGGCGGCGCGGCCGGAACCAGCTGCGGCTCAGCCGGCGTTCCAGCCCGGCAGCAGGCGTTCGAGGGCGTCGACCAGCGGGACGGAGTCGCCGTCCTTGCCGCCCGCGCCGAGCAGCAACGGCGGACGGCGTGGCTCGGGCCGGATCCCGCGCACCCGGTCGAGCAGGCCGATCGGGGCGGTGAGCACGTAGAAGTCGCCGTCGGTGCTGACGCCGGCGGTGCGGTCGACGCGCAGGTACCAGCCCTCGAGCGGCGTGCGTGCGGTGCCGCGGCCGCCGTACCCCTGGACCTGCAGCGGAACGGGCGCGAGGCCCGCGGTGCGAGCGGCGGTCACGAACTCGCGCAGCAGGGCCTCGGCGCGGGTGTGCTCGGCGTCCTGGCGCGCCTGCAGCCGCTCGCCCTGCAGGCGGACCGCCTCGGCCCGCTCCCGAGCCCACTGATCGTCGCGCATGTTGGCAGTCTCGCAGGGAGGCCGGGATCGGATGGTCGGTAGTTCGTCAGGTGGTCGGCACTCCCGGGGTGCCGATCACCTGACGAACTACCGACTGCTCGCGGCACGGCCCGCGACGCCCACCCGGTCGGCCAGGAACTCCTCCCAGGTACGCAGGCCGACCGCCCGGTCCGGTGCCGTGCCCGCGCCTTCCCGCAGGGCCCTGGCGGCGCCGCCGGGCTGCCGGATCGACAGGATCGGACGGCGTCGGCCCGCCGCGTCGAGATACGAGCGCAGCAGGTCGCGCATCTCGTAGACATGGGGGCCGCCCAGGTCGGGCGCCAGGCCGGACGGTTCGGCCAGCGCGAGCTCGACGAGCCGGTCGGCCACCTCGGCGGCCTCGATCGGCTGGATCCGGTACCCGCTGAACGACGGCGCGACCGGCAGCTTTGACAGGGCCTCGACCAGCGTCAGCACGAGGTCGTGGAACTGGGTGGCGCGCAGCGTCGTCCACGGCAGCCCTGACTGCTCCACGACGAGCTCGGCGGCCCGCTTCTCGGCGATGTACCCGAACGCCGCCCGGTCTACGCCGCTGGTCACGGGCACCCGGTCGGCGCCGACCACCGAGATGTACACCAGGTGCGGGGAGCCCGCGGCGCGGGCCGCCTCGACGAGGGTGCGGGTCTTGTCCCCGTCGCCCTTGTTGCTGCCCGCCAGGTGGATGATCGTGTCCACCCCGGTCACGGCGGCGACGACGCCGGCACCCGTGCTCAGGTCGGCGGCGACGTGCTCGACGCCGGGCCGCGAGGCGTGCGGTGTGCGGCTCAGGACGCGGACGTCCCGGCCCGCCGCCCGCAGCAGCGGTACGACGTGGCGGCCGAGCGTGCCGGTCCCGCCGGTGACGAGAATGGTTGCGGTCATGGTTCCTCCTTCTGCAGGAGACTGGGCTCCTGGTCACATAGGGCGTCACTCGCGGGTCAACGGGTCAACGGGTCAGCGGGTCGTGACCGTGACGAGCGGTGTCGGGTCTTCACTGGCATGACACGCGACGAAGGAGGAACGTGACAGCGATGGACGAGCAGACGTGGTGGCGGGACGGCTTCGAGGAGCACCGGCCGCACCTGCGCGCGGTCGCCTACCGGATGCTCGGCTCGCTCAGCGAGGCGGACGACGCGGTCCAGGACGCCTGGCTACGGGTAGAGCGCGCCGACACCGGGACCGTCGAGAACCTCGGGGGCTGGCTGACGACCGTCGTGTCGCGCGTTTGTCTCAACATGCTGCGGTCCAGGGGAACCCGCGGCGAGGTGCCGCTGGACGTCCGGGTCCCCGACCCGCTGGTCACCCCCGAGTCCGGTGCCGACCCGGAGACCGAGGCGGTGCTCGCCGACTCGGTGGGCCTGGCCTTGCTCGTGGTGCTCGAGCAGCTGGCGCCCGCCGAGCGGCTGGCCTTCGTTCTGCACGACACGTTCGGCGTGCCGTTCGCGGACATCGCGCCGATGATCGAGCGTACGCCCGAGGCCACGCGTCAGCTGGCGAGCCGCGCCCGACGCCGCGTCCGGGGCTCCACGACGGCGCCCGACCCCGACGTCCCCCGTCAGCGCGCGGTGGTGGACGCGTTCTTCGCCGCCGCACGGGACGGCGACCTCGACCGGCTGGTCGCCGTCCTGCACCCGGACGTGGTGCTGCGGGCGGAGGGCGCGCACGGCCGGCCGACCGTCATCACCGGGGCGCACGGCGTCGCCTCGAGCGCGCCCATGTACTCGAAGCTGGCCCCGTTCGTGCGCCCGGTGCTCGTCAACGGGGCCGCCGGAGCGCTCGTGCTGGTCGACGGCCGGGCGGTGTCCGTGCTGGCGTTCGTCGTGGCGGGCGGGCGGATCGTGGCGATCGACGTGCTCTCGGACCCAGCCCGCCTGGTGGGCCTCGACCTCTCGGGCGTCCTGCCAGGGGACCGGGCCGGGGGTCGGCACGGCAGCGGCGGGCCCGGCTCGGCGTGACACCGTCCTGCTCCGGCCTCACAGCAGCTGCAGCGGCGTGCGGTACTGCGGGAGCACGACGTCGGTGCGCGGCGAGACCTCCCGGATCCGCTCGACGAGCCCGGCCATGCGGACCTCGGCGCTCTCCGCCGCGAGCGGCGGGTTGGCCGCTGGCGCGCACCGGCGAGCGTCGGTGTCAGTGGCGGTGGCGCTCGCCCGGTGCCACCGGGGTCGCGCCAGGGCGGCTCCACTGGACGGCCGGGCGGCCGCCGATCCCGCCGTTCCCGCCGTTCCCGACACCGTCCTCGTCCGTGCGCCAGAACCACCCGGGGGCCTTGCCCTCCGGCCAGCCTTCCGGACTGTCCTGCCAGGCCTCCTTGCGGCCGCGCACCGTCATGTCGAGCAGCGCGAGCGCCGGCATGGTCGCCTCGGCCCCGCGGCCCGTGACGGAGTTGGTGAGGAACACCCGGTCACCCTGGCGCAAGAAGCACACCCAGGTGCCGAACTCGCCGCCGCCCACGACCTCGTCCTCCGTGTCGAACACCGAGTGCCAGTGCTGGGGGTACCCCATGAACTCGACGAACGGCGCGAGGTCCTCGTAGGGCGCCTTCGCGAACACGGCGAACGAGACGCCGCGCGCGTTGAGGTAGGCGGGATCCTGCACGGCCCAGTAGGTCAGGGTGCAGCCCTCGCACTGGTGCTCGAACGGCTCGCCCAGGTGCCACATGTGCTTGTAGACGACCAGCTCCTCACGGCCCTCGAACAGGTCGAGCAGCGTCGTCGGCCCGTCCGGTCCCACGACGGTGACCGTCCCGTCCACCTCGGTCATGGGCAGCCGGCGTCGGGCCGCGGCGATCGCGTCCCCCTCGTGCGTGTGCGCCTTCTCGCGCACCAGCAGCTCGTCGCGAGCGGCCTGCCACGCCTCCCGGTCGACGACGGGCGGGACGGCGGCCGTCTCGGACCGGTCGGTGTGGCTCTCGTGCGTTGTGGTCATGGTGTGCTCCTCGTTCGCTCGCAGGTTCTCTCGGAGGGCAAGGCTCTCCCTGGAGTACTGACGACCGGCCGGACGAAAGGTCATCGGTCGGACGCCTACCACTACGACGAACGAGCCCTGCGCAGATCGACCGGGGTGCCCCGCGAGCGCGAAGGCGGGTGGACACTACCGCAGCGCCGCCGAGACGATCTCCAGCGCCTCGGCCCGGCCGATGCCGAGCGCGCGGACCGTGTCGGCGTACGTGGCGGCCGCGCCCTGGGCGAGGGAGAGCCGCTGGTCGCCGGCCGCGCTCACGAAGGTGCCGGCCCGGCCGCGGGTCTCGACCAGCCCCGCCGCCTCCAGCTCCCGGTACGCGCGGGCCACGGTGTTGACCGCGATGCCGAGCTCCGCGGCCAGCGCTCGCACCGTCGGCAGCCGGGTGCCGACCGGGAGCGTCCGGTCCGCCATCTGCTGGGCGAGCGTCGTGCGCACCTGCTCGAACGGCGGGACGGGGGAGTCGGCGTCGATGCTGATCACGCCAGCAACAGTACAAGTACGGAGGCTCACGCGAACGACGGGCGGCGGCCGGTACTGCTCGCCGGAGGTTCTCCGGAAGGGGTCGCCTTGGCCCACGCACAATGGTAGACATGTAGGACATTTCTGGAACATGGGGGGCACCATGGCTGAGCCGTACGAGATCAAGGACGACACGGGGATCGTGCTGGAGGTACTGGCGGCGGACGACGAACCGCAGGGTGATACGGCAACCGGGGAAGTGGACGGGACAGTGAGCGAGACCGGCGGCCAGACGCCGTCCGACGGCGAACCGACGGCGGCGCCGGTCGGCGAACCGACGGCCGCGCCCGAGGTCGAGACCCAGGCCGCACCGAGCATCGCGCCGCGAAGCTCCTGGGGCGCCCGTCACCCCGACGGCGACCTGACGCTGACCGGACCGGCGGTCGAGGTCTTCGTGCACCACTCGGTCACGGCCCAGCTGTCCACCGACGCGAGCATCGCGGCGGAGGCCGAGCAGATGCGGGCGCTGGAGAGCGTCGGGCAGTCGCGGTTCGGCACCGGCATCTCCTACAACGTGGTCATCTTCCCGTCCGGCAGGGCCTACCAGGGCGTGAGCTGGAACCGCCGCGGTACTCACACCGGCGGGCGCAACAGCACCTCGCGGTCCATCTGCTTCGCGGGCAACTACGAGACGAACACGCCGACCGCGGCCCAGATCTCGACGGCCGCCGCCATCTACCGCGAGGGCAAGGACCGGTGGTGGACGCAGGGCGCTCCGTTGCGCGGGCACCGTGACGTCTCGCAGACCGCGTGCCCCGGCCGGCACCTGTACGCGCGCATCGACGACATCCGCACTGGATCGGGCTCCACCCCGCCGAGCCCGGGGGAGCCCGGCGGCCTGGTCGTGGACGGCTTCTGGGGCTCGTCCACCACCCGCAGGCTGCAGCAGGAGCTCGGTACAACGGTCGACGGCGTCGTCTCGTCGCAGAGCGTGTACTGGCGGGACAGGAACCCCGGCCTGACGACCGGCTGGCAGTGGGTCTCCGACGCCGACGGCTCCCGCGTGATCGCCGCCCTGCAGGCCCGGATCGGGATGGACCCCGGACAGCGGGACGGCAAGATCGGCCCGCAGACGATCCGCGCCCTCCAGGGGCACCTCGGCACACCGGTCGACGGCGTGATCTCCCGGGAGTCGCGTGCGGTCATGGCGCTGCAGCGGCGCCTGAACGACGGGCGGGTCTGAGCGCAGGGGCGGGTTAGTCTCGCGTCCATGACCGACGCCGCCCCGCGCCCCGTACCCGACCACCCGCCGGCCGAGCGCCGCACCCCAGACCCCATCCCGCTAGGGGCAGCGCCCCGACCCACCGACGGTGCCGACCTGGCCGACCGCATCCGGACGGCGCTCGCGGACGAGCTCGGCGGCTCGGCCGCGGGCCTGGACCGGGCGTCGATCACCACGGTGCTCGACGGTGCCTCCGTCGCGTCGGCGGACGTCGACCTGTCCGGTGTCGTCGTGCGCACGGACGGCGCGGCGGCCTCGGCCGACTCCCGCAAGCGGTGGAACCCCGAGATCGTCCGGCGCGAGCCCGGGACGCTGCGCCGGCTGCGCGTGGACGCGCACCGGATCGTCGCGGTGGACCTGCCCGTCGACGTCACCGCCGAGCTCGAGGGTCTGCGGTTCGACTGGGTCGAGGGCTCCGACGGCCGCGTCGGCATCCTGCCGGTGGAGCCGACGGAGGAGCACCCGGTCTCCGGGCACGCCCGCGTCGCCGTCGACAAGGCCGGCCTGGTCGCGACGGCACGCGGGCTGCTGACCGTCGTCCTGGCCCAGCAGGGCATCACCTTGACGGGCCTGGACGTGGACCTGGTCTCGAAGGGCCCCCGAGCGGCCACGCTCCGGGTCGACGCAGCGATCAAGAAGGGCATGTTCCTGTCGGCCCGGGTGCAGGCGACGGCGTCGGTCAGCGTGGACGCGAACATGGTGCTCGCGGTCCGCGACGTGCAGCTCGCGAGCGGCAACCCGCTCGTGGCGGCGCTGCTGGGGACCATCCGCGGCCGGGTCGACGCGGCGACGAGCCGGGACATCGATCTCGCCGAGAAGCTGCCGGCCGGCGTGCGGCTGGCGGACGTACGGCTGGACGTGGGCCAGGAGCTCGTGGTGAGCGCCCGGCTGGCCTGAGGCTGCCGCGCTCTCACCCTCAACCTCACCTTGAACCTTGGGCCAACCCTCGACCTCAGGTCGAGGCTGAGCCGCCGGGCGATGGGGAGGTCGTGCGGTCGGTAGGACGTCAGGTGATCGGCAACCCGGGGTTACCGATCACCTGACGTCCTACCGACCACACGGGCCGGCCCCGGCCGGCCTCAGTACGGGTTGTGCACGTACGTGCGGTCCAGGGGCTCCGGGACGCGGAAGTAGCTCGCGACGAGGCCCGCCGGATCGGTGGCGAGGGCACCCCGGCCGGGGCCGTCGTCGCCGTCGTCCCAGCCCCACGGGGCGTTCGCGGAGTTCTGGCCGCACGAGATCCCGCCGTTGCCGCAGCCACCCGAGCGGTCGCCCGCGAACGTGCCGTGGCCCGCGAACAGCTGGGTGTTCGCGCGCTGCTCCCAGAGCCCGCCGGGAGTGTGGACGTCGACCAGGCGGTAGGAGACGTCGCGGTCGTCCGGGTGCTCGGGAACCTCGGCGCGGCCCGCCGGGTAGTAGACGACGCCGTCTCCCCGGATGTCGTAGCCCGGGCGGGCCTTGAGGCCGTGTCCCTTGGCCTCCTGTGCGGTGACCGGGTGGGCCAGCCCGTCGTGCGGGCTGGTGGCGAGCTGTAGCGTGCCGTCGATGTTCTCGGCGCCCGCGCCCCACGTGCTGCCCGACGGCGTGTACGAGAAGAAGTCGGTGTGCGCCACGGTGACGGCGGCGCGCAGGACGCCGTAGGTCGAACCGTCCTTCTGGACGGCGACCAGCACACCCTCGGCGTCGTTCTCGTGCTCCGTGTCGAAGATCGAGTCGGACCAGTCCCGGGGGTGGAAGAACATGTAGGTGACGAACCAGTGGGTGCCGGTCTCCAGCACCGAGTAGTAGGCGGTGGCAGCCAGTGCATGGTGACCGGTGTTGTCCCAGTTGTTCCGGCCGTCGAGGTCGCCGTCGAAGTCGTAGGCCGCGATGTAGTCCGAGCGGCCACCCAGGGCGTTGGTGCCGGTCTGGTCCACGTCCTGGTAGTGGATGGGTGCCCAGCGCTGGGCCACGTCGGCGTCGCTCGCCGCGGCCCCCTGTCCGGCGACCGCCGCCGGGTCGGCGACGGCGGTTCCTGCCGCCGTGATGCCGAGGGCGACCGAGGCCACCGTCGTGCCCACTGCCAGCTTCAGTGCTCGTGCGGGTCCAGGCATGTCTTCCTCGTTCCGGTCGGTCGGGCACGGTGGTCGTCGGGGCAAGACTTCACCCGCTGCATGACCGCTGGGCGACGACCGGATGGCAGGCGCGTGACGATTTGTCCGGTTCACCCGTACCGGGATTCATTACCTCGCATGGGACATGCGGTACATTCCGCCTAAACAACGCGGCGCGCGACCTGGTCGCGCGCAGAACCCCGGGGAGCCATGACAGTCACGACGACCACCCAGTCGGAGCGCCTGGTCGACCTGGACGACCTCACCCCGCTCACCGAGACCACCACCAGCGCCGATCCCGCGCGCGTGTACGAACGGCTGCGTGCCCGGTGGGGCAACGTCGCACCCGTGCTCCTGGAGCCCGGCGTCCCGGCCTGGCTGGTGCTGGGGCACCGCGAGCTCGTCACGGTGCTCCGCAACGAGAGCCTGTACGCGCGGGACTCGCGCAACTGGGGCCTGCTCGCCGACGGCACCGTGCGTGCGGACAGCGGCGTGGGCGGGGTCCTGGCCCCGCGCGACGGCATCTACTACGTGGACGGGGTACGGCACCGGCACCTGCGCCGCCTCATCGACGACGCGTTCGAGAGCATCGACGAGCACCGGCTCGCCGCGATCGTCGAGCAGTGGTGCGCCCTCGCGCTGGACCGGGTGCTGGCCAAGGGTGAGGCCGACCTCGTGGGCGACTACGCCCGGGCCGTGCCGCTCCTGGTGATGTCCACGATCTTCGGGCTCGAGGCCGACCAGGCGCGCGCCATGCTGAGCCACGCCCAGCGGGTGTTCCAGGCCAAGGGCGCGGCCGGGGGCGAGGCGCTCAACGCGCAGCGGAGCCTCATCGCCGACCTGATCGCCAGCCGCAGGGCCGACCCGTCGGACGACCTGACCTCCGCGATCCTGCGTCACCCCAGCCGGCCCACCGACGTGGACGCGCAGAGCGCCGTCTCGGCGACCCTCATCCTCGGCAGCGAGTTCGAGGTCGCCTGGATCACGCAGGCGCTGCGGCTGCGGCTCACCGACCCCCGGTTCGACGGCCGCTCCGGTGGGCGGCTGTCGGCGTCGGACACCCTGGAGGCCGCGCTCGGCTCGGCGCCGCCCGCTACCAACACCGGACCGCGCTTCGCCCTGGCGGACACGACGCTCGGCGGCCGCAAGATCTGGGCGGGCGACGCCGTGGTGCCAGGAATCATGGGCGCGAGCGCGGAGTCGCGCGCGTCCGGCGACGACATCTGGCTCGAGTCCGGCAACCTGTCCTACCTCACGTGGGGCGCCGGACCGCACGCCTGCCCCGCGCGCCGCCCGGCCACCGTGATCGCGCAGGTGGCCGTCGGGGCCGCGCTGCGGCGCCTGGGCGGCGTCGCCCTGACCGTCCCGCCGGAGTCGCTGCGCGCTACGGGGACGCTGTGGTCGTCGGTGCCCCAGACGCTCCCCGTCAGGTTCGAGGAGCACCGCCCGGCGCGGTGAGCGCGAGGATCTCCGGCACCACCACGCCCCACGCGATCCGCGGCGGGTACTGGTGCCCGACCCCGGCGAGCAGCACCAGCCGCGCGCCCCGGACGGCCTCGGCCAGCGCGGCGCCGTGCTCCGGCGGGAACAGCGGGTCGTCCTCGCCGTGCAGCACGAGGGTGGGCGCGACGACGTCGGCGAGCGTGCCGCGCAGCGGGCTGCTCTCGACCAGGAAGTGGTTGGCCGCGGCGGCAGGGTCGATGGATCGCGCGGCGACGCGGCGGGCCGTCGTCAGCGTGGCCGCCGCATCGTAGCCGGGCCCCGCGAACGCCCGCTCGCCCTCGACCAGGTGCCGCACGACGGCGTCCGGGTCGCCCCAGTCGGGGTCCGGTGGCGGGCTGTCGAACAGGGCCAGCACCTCTGGGGCGGGACCGGGCAGGACCAGAGCGTCCGAGTCGGTGCCGCTCTCCGGCGCCCCGCCTGTGAGCGGGCTCGTCGACATCAGCGTCAGCGACGCCACGCGGTCCGGGTGCTCGATCGCCGTCTGCTGCGCGATCCCGCCACCCATCGACACCCCGACGAGGTGCGCACGCCCGACCCCCAGCGCGTCGAGCAGGCGCACCGGGTCGCGCGCCAGATCGTCCCCCGTGTACGACGGCGCCCCGGGCGGGTCGGTCCGGGACCGCCCGGTGTCACGGTGGTCGTAGCGGACGACGAAGCGTCCGTGCCCACGAGGGGACTCGCCGGCGGCCAGCGCCTGGCAGAAGTCGTCGTGCCACCAGTCCATGGCGCTCGTGATCCCGCCGATCAGGAGGATGGCCGGGTCGGCCGGATCGCCGAAGGTCTCTGCGCACAGCTGTGCGCCCGGTACGTCGAGCAGAGTCTCGGTCATGGAGGTCCGACGCCGCGGCCGACGCGAACTCATCGGCCCGTCCGCTGATCCAGGACCTGGTCGAGTGCGGGCAGTCTGCCGGTACGCGGGGCCAACAGATGGCCAGCACTCAACGAGGCGGGGCGTCAGAGAGGCAGGACCAGGGCGGCGACGGCGAGCAGCGCGGCAACGCCCGCGCCGATCCACGCGATCAGGACGTGCTGCCGTGCGCGCTCGCGCACCGCGTCGACCTCGGCGCGCAGGGCCCCGAACTCCTGGTGAGCCGCCTCGATCTCGGCCCGGACGGCCTGGAGGCGCGCGTCGGCCCGGCCGGCGGTGGCCTGCGCGGTGACGGCGTCGGCACGGGCCGCTGCCGCTTCGGTGCGAGCCGCGCCGGCGTCGGCGCGGGCGGCTGCCGCCTCGGTGCGCGCGGCATCGGCGGCGGCCCCCGCGTGGTCGGCGGCCGCAAGGGCGGCAGAGGCCAGTGCGGCGCCGTCGTCGACGGGCGGGGGTGGTGCGGGCGCCTGCGGGCCGGCCGTGAGCTGGGGTGCCTGGGGTGCGGCGTAGACGACCTGGGTCGGGTGCTCCGGTGCTTCGCTGGGCCGCTCCGCGGCGTCGGCGCGCGAGAACTGGTTCTGGACCTCGGCCTTGAGGTCCGACAGGAAGGGCTTGATACCGCGGCTCTTGCGCTCCTTGGCGGAGGCGTGCCTGGGGACACCGCCGGGTTGGATCGGGGCGTCGAGTGCGCTCGGGTCGTGTTCGGTCGCCATGGGTGAGAAAGGTACAGGCAACGGCGTCGGGGCCGGCCGATAGGCTCTGGCGGTGCAGCTGACCCGACCTGACCTCGCGCGCCTGCTGGAACGTTCGCTCGCCGAGCGCCCGACGGCGGACCTCGGCTGGCTCGACGCGCCGCCTGCGAGGGCTCGCGTGCTGCGGGAGCGGGTGGTGCTCGGCCCGGGCGCGTCCGTCCCCGCCACGGCGGACGCGCTGTTCGGCTGGCGTATCCACCGGGGTGCCGGGCTGGCCATCGAACCGACCGGGCCCGCTGCGCAGGGCGTGACCGTGGTGCAGGCGGTGCGCGCGGGCCCGTTCTGGTTCGCGGCCCCGTGCCGGGTGGTCGACGTCGTCCGGGAGCCCGACGTGGCCGGCTTCACCTACGCCGCGCTGCCGCACCACCCGGAGACCGGCGTGGAGTCGTTCCGGGTGGTGCGTGACGGCGACCGGGTCGTCTTCGAGATCCACGCCGTGGCCCGGCACGACTTCTGGGGCTCCCGGATCCTGCCGCTGATCGCCCACCGGGTCCAGGACCGGGTCACGCGCGGCTATCTGAGCAGCGCCGGTGCCTGATCTCGGCTGCCGGCCCAGAACTGCCGGCCGGGGAGCTGTTAGCCGGGGAACTCGGCCAGGAAGTCCGTGACCAGCTTCGTGATCTCGTCGGGGCGCTCGAGGTTCGGCAGGTGGCCGGCCCAGCCGAGCTGGGTGTGCTTGGCACCGGGGATGTGCCCGGCGAGGTGGTTCGCGACCGCGCGGAAGTGGTCGAGGTCCTGGCCGCCGGAGACGATCAGGGTGTGGGCCGTGACGGCCCCCAGGTCGATGTCCGGACCGGCGTTCTGGTGGATGTCGTCCCCGGCACCGAGCTGGACCTGGAACGCGTGGCGCTGCATGGTGCGCAGCAGCTCGCGGGCGTCGTCGTCGGCGTCCGGTCCGAGCCACGTGGCCACGTTGAGCTCCGTCGCGCCGTCGATGTCGCCCGCATCGAGCAGCGCGTCCTCGCGCCGGGCGAACCGCTGCAGGGAGCGGGTGGCGGGCAGGGCGAAGGCGGAGTTCAGCAGGACGAGGTGCGACACGAGGTCCGGCCACTCGGAGGCGATCTGGAGTGCCACGTTCCCACCCGACGACGCACCGACGATCGCGACGGGGCGCTCGCCCAAGGAGCTGAGCAGAGCCTTCACGTCGCCGGCGTTGTCGAACGGCTCGCTGGTCAGCGGGGTGTCGCCGTAGCCCCGCAGGTCGCACCGGATCACGCGGTGCGCCTCGGCAAGGGGGGCCCGCTGCGCGGCCCACATCCGGGAATCGGCGACGCCTGCGTGCAGGAGCAGGACGGCGGGGCCCGACCCCGTTGTGTCATGGCTGAGGATCATGCGCCGACGGTAACCGGCGCGACGGAACGGTGGCCAACGCATTCGGTGGACTCCAGTGTGGGCGACGGGGTAGAGTCGAACACATGTACGAATCAGCGAAGGGTCAGGAGTCGGGCGGTTCCGGCACGCAGGCGCTGGGGTCGTCGGTCGACGCAGCGTTGGCGACGCTGGTCGACGAGCTGTTCACCGGCCCTCGGGTCACGTACGCGCCGGTAGGGGAGCCGCCCACGTACTACGGAGGTCACCGCCACGGCAGGCCGAGGCGCCGGCGTTTCGTGCTGCGCGCCGGTGCCGACCTCGACGATCCGAGCTGAGCGAGGCTCCTGCCGTGCTCGTCACCGTGTCGTCACATCACGACGGCGAGCACCGCGGCCACCAGCGCCAGCGCGATGCCGGCCCAGGCGAACGTGGTGGCGGTGGCCGCCTTCTTGGCGGCGGCGTCCGCGGCCTCGCGGGCTGCTGATGCTGCCGTCGTGGCAGAGTCGGCGGCGGCCTGGGCCGCCACGGCGACGGCGCGGGCCGCGTCGAGGTCGGTGCGGAGCGTGCCGGTCGTCGAGGTGAGCTCGTCGATCCGCCCCTGCAGCCGCTCCGCCTCCTGGCGTGCCGCGGCAGCGGTCTGCTCGGCCGACGCGGCGAGGTCCGCCGAGGCCTGCTCCCGTACCTGCTCGATGGCCTGCGTGAGCGCCTGCTCCTGCGCCTTCTCCTGTGCGGCACCCTGCTTGGCGACGAGCTCGCGCAGCTCGGTGCCCTGCTCCTTGAGTGTGACGGTGAGCTCTGCGCGCACCTCTTCCGGGGTCAGGGGCTTGTCGGGCTTGGCGAGGTAGGCGTCGGCCCACGTGCGGCGTGACCGGCTCGGCCTGCCCGCCTGCCCTGCGCCGTCGACGACCGCCTCCTTCTCCTCGTCGCTGAGACGGTCGAGCGCCTCGGCCGCCGCTTTCACGGCCGGCGGGGTCTCGACCGGGGTCTTGGCGCCCTTGGGCGTCGTTCCCTCGGCTGTCATCGGCGGCTTGGCCCCCTTGGGTGCCGCGGCGGCTGCCACGGGTGCGGCGTAGTCGGCGTCCTCGTTGTCGCTCGACGCGGACTCGGGAATCTTGATGGGCTTGGTCAACAGAGCCCGGAGGCGGTCCATCCGCTCAGTCTTCTCGCCGCCCTCGGTCGGAGGCGCGTCGCTGTCACTGCTCATGGGGGAAACGTACTGCTCTGCCCGTTGTACGTCGACTACCTCGGCTGGAGTGGCGTTCTACCTGTGTCGATGCTTCGTCTTCTGTGGTCATTGGTGCAACCGAAGTCCGGGAAGGTGACGAGGGCGTGTTTTGGAACGGGTCAGCGGCGGTGGTCGGGATCGGCGACGACCGTGAAGTCCACGTTCAGGTCCCACTCGATCAGCCCGGCCCCCGTCCGCCAGGGTCCGCAACCGGTCAGCCAGCAGCGCGCACGAACCGTTGCGCTGCCAGTCCCGGAACCGCCGATCGACCGACATCCAGGACCCGTACCGGTCCTGCGGGGCGTCCCGCCACGAGCACCCCGCGCCGGTCGTCGGCCCCGCCACGGCCTCGTGTGCCCTACAGGTACTCGGTGTAAAAGGTGGCCAGCTGGTCCGCCGCCGCGTCGACGTACTCGGGCACGTCGTACATCTCGTAGTGGCCGGCGCCCTCGACAACCATGAGGTCGACCGGGTTGGGCGACATCTCCCACAGCTTCATGCCGGCCTCGTAGGAGCGGGTGTTGCCCTTGCGTCCGGCGAGGATGACCTGGAGCGGCTGGGTCATGAGCTGGTCGACCATGTGGAAGGCGTCGTAGCCCAGGAGCAACGAGTCGCCGCGGGACAGGCGACGGTTCGTCGAGTGCTCGTTGCCGCCCCGCCCGGTGCGGTAGTACGTGATCGCCTGCGTCGTGTCGATGTCGGTGGCGCCGGCCGCGGCGGCCTCCTCCAGGGTGTCCGGCAGCCACTTCTGGCGGTTCAGCTCGCCTGTGCGGGCCTCTTCGATGCGGGCCTCGGCGAGGGCGTCAAGTGCCGCTACGGTGCCGTCCGGCTGGAAGCTGCGGAACGAGCTGCCCATGTTGCCCGCTACCACGGTGCCGACCGCCTTGATGCGGTGGTCGGTTCGGGCGGTGTGCACCGCGTAGCCTCCGCCGGCGCAGATGCCGAGCACACCGATGCGGCCCGGGTCGATGCCAGGGAAGGTGCTCAGTGTGTCGATCGCGTAGGAGATGTCCTCGCCGCGCCGGTACGGGTCCTCCAGGTCACGGGGCTCGCCGCCGCTCTGGCCCTGGTGGGCGGGGTCGAACACGAGCGCTGCGATGCCCCGGGCGGCCAGGCGTACGGCGTAGTTCGCGCCGATCTGCTCCTTGACGCTGCTGCCTGGTGTCGAGAGCACCACGGCGCGCAGCGGCGTGGGCTCGCCGGCGGCGGGTGCTGCGTCGTCGGGCAGGTAGAGGTCGGCCGCGAGCCGGATCGGCCCGCGAGGGATCGTGATGTGCTGAAGCACCTGCTGACACCTTTCGCCTAGGGTAGTTCGACAACTAGCTAGTTCGACAACGTTACTAGTACAGTATCGAACTAGTCCAGGACTGACCCATCACAGGACTGACCATCAGAGGGAACGAGAAGGAAAGGGGCTCGCGTGTCCGTCGATGCCGCACAGCTCTGGAAGCTGAACCACCGCCTGCTGACTGTCGTGCTGGATGCCTGCGGCGACGAGCTCGCCGAGCTCGGCCTGGAGGCGAAGGAGTTCTTCGTGCTCGCCGAGGTAGCAGACTCGCCCTACCCTGCGGAACTGGCCACGACGCTGGTGATCCCCAAGGCGAGCGTGACGGTCTACGTCCGCAACCTGGTGGCCAAGGGGTTCCTGCACCGCGAGATCGACGACGCTGACCTGCGGCGGCACCGGCTGGTGCTCACCGGGGAGGGCGAGGCGGCCCGGGACCGTGCGCTGGTGGCGCTCGCGCGGGAGTTCGATCGCAGGCTGGACCGCATCGCGGGGCGTGACCGCGAGGAGCTGCAACGCATCCTGCTCGCCCTCCTGGACCCGACCATGGAGACCTCATGACGAACGACCTGCCGGAGACCCGGCCCTGGAGCGCGGCCGAGCTGGACCTGCTCGACCGGGCGGCGCTCATCCACGTCGCACCCGCGCGTACGGACGGGACGCTCCGCCCCTTCGTGACGATCGGGCACGTCCGCCTCGGCCAGGACGAGTTCGTCCGCTCGCTCAACGGCCCGGACGGCACCTGGTACCTGGCAGCGGTCGCGTCGGGGCTGGGCGAGATCGAGGTGGACGGCCACCGCATCCCTGTGGCGTTCATGCCCGACGGCGGACGCGTGGCCGACATCGACCGGGCGCTGCGCTCCCGATACGGCGACGACTCGGGCGTCCGCCGGATGACCAGCCGACCGGTGCGCGAGGCGAACCTCCGGGTGGTCCCGCTGGCCTGAGCGGCGGCACATCGACACCTCCGAGGTCCGGGCGAGCCCACCGTGAAGGTCGCCGCGATCGGCGACTGGGTAGTCGTCGCCGACCCCACCATCGCCACCGACGACCTGAACGGGATCACACAGCGGTAACCAGTTCCGAAACAGGCCCTAGCGCCATCCAGCCATGACGGACAGGAATCCGCGAGGTGGGCGGTGGTCGCGCGGGAGGGGGTGCGCGGTGAGCTGGTCGACCTCGCTGATGGCGAGTGGCTTCCCGCGGAGCAACGATGGTCCCTCGGCCTTTAGGGGGCGCCTGTGGTGATCGGTGTTGACGAGCACCTGCATGGCGGGAGCACGAGCGGGGCCACAGTGGAGTGGGTCTTCCTCGTGCCGTTCCTGCTGGCCGCAGGTGTCTACCTGGCCGCAGTGGCCAGCGACATCCGTCAGGGGCGCACCTGGCCGTGGTACCGCAGCTTGATGTGGGTGCTCGGTGTGATGGCCGCTGCGGCGGGATTCGTCGGTCCGCTCGCGACGGCTGCCCACGACAGCTTCACGGCACACATGGGGGCGCACCTGGTGGTGGGGATGGTGGCGCCGCTGCTGCTGGTGCTGGCCGCTCCCGTCACGCTGGCACTGCGGGTCATGGACGTGAAGCCGGCGCGGGTGCTGAGTCGGGTGCTGCACTGCCCGGTCGGGCGAGTGTTGACCAATCCGGTCGTGGCAGCGCTGTTGAACGTGGGTGGCCTGTGTGTCCTCTACCGCGGCCCCCTGTATGGGCTCATGCAGCAGGGGATGCTGGTGCACGTGCTGGTGATGGTGCACTTCCTGCTCGCCGGGTACCTGTACACCGTTTCCTTGGTGCCGGTCGACCCGTCTCCGCACCGCACCGGGTTCGTCCTGCGCGCGGTCGTGCTGGTGGTATCGCTGGCCGCGCACGGTGTGCTGGCGAAGCTGCTCTACGCCTATCCGCCGCCGGACGTCACCACCGCGGACGCACACACGGGCGCGCAGCTGATGTTCTACGGGGGCGACCTGGTCGACTTTGTGCTGATCTGGCTGTTGTGCGCACAGTGGTACCGCGTCACCGGACGACAACTGCCCACTGCGCCGACAACAGCAGTGGCACAGCCGTGAAGGCAAGATCGAGCAATCGCCCGCCCGGACGGATCGGGCTGGCGGAGGGAGGACCACCATGAGGGGTGATTCGAACCGTACGGCGCCTTCACCGTTGCGAAACCGGTCGTACTGGGCAGCATTCCTGCTCGGGATCGCGACGATGGCTGCCATCGACGAGATCGTGTTCCACCAGATCCTCGCCTGGCACCACTTCTACGACAACGCCACACCAGACATCGCGCTGGTCTCGGACGGACTGCTGCACGCCGGTGAGCTGCTCTTCTTCGCCTTCGGGTTCTTCCTCATGCTCGACGCGCGACGACGACGCACCTTCTGGGCCGCCGCAGCCTGGACCGGGTTCCTCGTCGGCCTCGGAATGTTCCAGCTGTGGGACGGCATCATCGACCACAAGCTCCTGCGACTGCACCAGATCCGCTACGGCGTCGAGGTCCTGCCGTACGACATCGCCTGGAACACCGCCGGCGGTGCCCTGCTCCTCGCCGGCATCATCTGGACCATCGCGCTCACCCGGCGCAGCAACCGCACGACCGCCCGAACCGAGGCAACTGCGCAAAGGTGACCGAGGGACATGGCAAATGTCGGGACCCTGCATGCTGTGGAAGGCTCGGGTCTGGCGAACCTGAGCGTGCACAGGACACCTGGCAGGCGACTGCGCTCAAGTTCCGCGCAGAACGGTGAGAAATCACGGGAACTTCGGAGAGTTTGCCTCTATTGCCGCGAGTTGGGCCCGAGGGAGTCGTGCCAGTTGGGGGCTTGCTTGCAGGTCGGCGACCGCTCCCCGGTTCGTAGACGACATTGCGCGCCCAAGCCCGTCGTGAGGATCGGATCCTCGCCGAGCAGGCCAACGGTGGTGATGTGCGGGCCTTGTGCGACCTATTCGGCATGAGCATCGAAGCTGCCGGGCGCTACACCGTCACGGTTGATCCGGGCGCCGCGCCTGCGCGCCGTCGCAGCAGACCGTGACGGCGCGCGAACGTTGGAAGGCTGGCCAGAATCTCGGCCGATCTTCGATCGCAGAGGCGGTGAGTTACGAACGGCGGTGTCGGAGAGTCGCGTTGATGCGGCTCAGCGCGTCGCGCCACGCCGTCACGCGGCGCTTGTGGGCCGTGTGAAGCCCACGAATGATGCGGTCCAGCGCTGATCCGAACGGGTTGTCATGGACCATGTAGGTCCAGGTCGAGGTCGGGCGGTTCATGTCGGCGGCATCCATGTCGAGCCCGTCCGCGGTGATCGCGGAGCCGGTGAACGTGGATGCCGACCGGTCATACACATCGTCAAGGTACGCCTGGAAGGCGGGCCCTGCCGTTCGGTTGAACTCTGCGAGAGGGTCCTTCCCGGCGAGCACGTTGAGGTGGATGCTCTCGCGGAGATCGGCGAGGAAGGCAAGATGCTCCGCCCAGCGGCGGTCCAGGTGATAGAGCATGATCACGCGGGCCGCATCGTCGAGGACTTTCGCCGGAACCGACTCGCGGAGCTCCTGGAACCGTTCCGGGCAGCGCTGCGCGAGAACGGCGCTCGCCTCGGTCTGGTGGAGTACCTGCTCGCGGATCTCGTCGACCAGTCCGCGCTGGTGCTCGATGACGCGGCTGTAGCGCCAGGTGTTCGCGTGGATCGCCAGGTTCGCGCCCTCCGCCACGCGTTGCGCGTGCTCGATCGCGCGGATGACGCCCATGCCCTGAAGTCGGCCGTCCATGTCCGGTTCGACGTCGATCGAGGCGGGGTCGCCGAAGCCGACCATCTGCTTGTCCTCGAGACTTGTGAAGAACACCGACGAGCCGGGGTCTCCCTGCCTGCCCGCCCTGCCGCGCAGCTGGTCGTCCAGCCGGGAGCTCGGGTGGTGCCCGGTTCCGATGACGTACAGCCCGCCGAGCGCGGCGACCACTTCGCGGTCACGGCCGTCAGGGCCGCCGAGCCGGATGTCGGTGCCTCGGCCTGCGATCTGGGTCGAGATCGTGACCGCTCCCAGCTCGCCGGCACGAGCGATGAATCCTGCCTCGTCGGCGTCGTTCTTCGCGTTGAGCACTGCACAGTCGATCCCACGATCCGCGAGGCATTCGGCGAGCTCTTCGGACTCGGCGACGTCCAGCGTGCCCACCAGGACGGGACGCGCCGTGGCATGTGCCCGCTCGATCTCGGCCACGATGGCGTCGTTCTTGGTCTTGAGCGTGGCGTAGACCCGGTCCGGCTCGTCCTCGCGCCTGCTCGGCACGTTCGGCGGGACGATGCTCACCCAGCCGTTGTAGAAGGTCCGCAGCTGTTCGGCGGCGGACCGTGCGGTGCCGGTCATCCCGCACAGGTTGCGATAGCGGTTCAGCAGGCCCTGGACGGTGATCGAGTCCATGATCTCGGTGTGCTCGGAGGCGCTGATCCCCTCCTTAGCCTCGACGGTCTCCTGAAGGCCGTCCGGCCAGCGCTGGAGCGTCGCGATCCGACCACGCCCCGGATCGACGAGCTGGACCCGCTCGTCACGAACCACGTAGTGCACGTCGCGGTGGAGCAGCGCGCGTGCGTGCAGCGCGAGGTTGATCGCCGTAGCCGTGCGGTCGTCCGCACCGTAGAGGTCGACGCCGCCGAGCTGGGTCTCCACGAACGTCTCGCCGAGCGATGTGAGCCAGGTACTGCGCGATTCGCCGTCGATCTCGAAGTGCCGGCCGGATTCGAGCGCGTCCACGACGCGAGCCGCCTGCAATGTCGTGTCACTCTCAGGCGTCCAGCTACCGGAGCCTGCCAGGACGAGAGGGACGCGGGCTTCGTCCACCATCACGGAGTCCGCCTCGTCGACCAGGGCGACGTCACGTCGCGGCGAGACCAGATCAGCTCCGCGGGTGCACTGCCGGTCACGGAGCACGTCGAACCCGACCTCGCTCACCGCCGCGTAGGTGACATCTGCCGCGTACGCCGATCGGCGCGCGCCCGGAGACGAACCGGTGCCGACCCACGCGACGGAGACCCCGAGCAACCGGTACATGGGCTCCATCCACTCCGCGTCACGCCGGGCCAGATAGTCGTTGACCGACAGCACATGTACCGTGCGGCCCGCGAGCACGTAGCCCGCAGCGGCGAGAGCACCGCTCAGGGTCTTGCCTTCTCCCGTGGCCATCTCGATCACGTCCCCGCGAAGCATCCGGACCGCGGCGAGCAACTGCACGTCGAACGGCCGCAGACCCAGCGAACGCTGCGCGGCCTCGACGTTGAGCGCACACCAGCGAGGAATCTCGTCGTCCCGCATCACCGGGCAGGCCGGACCCGAGGACCGGCGAAAGCCGGCGGCCTCGGCGCCGATCTCGGCGTCGCTCAACGCAGCGAACCGACTCGCATGGGTTCGGGCTGCCGCCACGAGCGAGACGACCCTCTCTGCCTCCGCACGCTCGGAGCGGGTGAGAAAACGCAAGAACGCGTCCAGCGACCGGTCCCGGAGCCGCATGGTCATCGCCCGGACTCTTCGGGAGCCGGGAACATCGCCTCGATGAACCCGGACACTATCGCCGCGACGTCCGTGTCGGGGTCCATCGCGCTCCTGAGAGTCAGGCTGCCACCGAGAGACGCCAGGACGGTGACCAGATCGGGGAGCGGCATCACCGGACGGATGCCCAGCCTGGTGCAGCACCCGGCCAAGGCCGCCGTCACGAGCTCGTCATTGCGCCGCTGGGCCGCCATGGCACGCTCGGCGTCGGCCGGCCGACCGTTGATCGCCGCGATGTACTCGACGGCGGCAAGGCTCCACCGGGTCCCGTCGTCCGACCTCACGTCCGGAAGCAGGGCCGCCACCAGCTGCCCCCTCGTCGCGGCTTCGTTCAACGCCGCGCAGAGCCGGGTCAGGTGCGCGTCCGCCGTGGCATCGGTGATCGCCTGCCACAGGCCTTCCTTGCCCCCGAAGTGCTTGTAGACGGCGCCTCGCGTGTAGCCGGCCTCCTCGGCGATCTCCTCGACGGTCGCCGCTAGGAATCCCCGCCGCAGGTACACGGCTCTTCCGGCTTCGAGCAGACGTTCGTGAGTGAGCTGCTGCTGGGCGGCTCGACTCAGACGGACAACCATGAGGCAAACGTAACAGTCTGAATCTAGAAACGTAGTGATACTGAGTGCGGAATGGCGGGAACGTGCGCGTTGTGCGGAGCCAGCGTCGCCATGAGGCGCCATGCTTCGTCGTAGATGACCCAGCGCTGCCCGCCGTCGGGGTCGGCCAGCGCTGCGCCCGGCTGCGGAGCCGAGCGTCATGGCCGGGATGTTCGACTCACGCCACCGTTGCGGTCGTAGTAGCGGGACATCAGTTCCCAGTACGCCATCAGGAGCCCCATCTCCAGTGCTGTCGCTGCCGCGGCCGGTACTGCGCGGCGCTGATGAGCGGCGACCATCGCGACCAGCAGGGCGGCGGTCGCGGCGACGTTGACCGCCAGCGCGGCGTCCATCGGCCGCTCGGCGATCCACTGCTCCTCACCAAGAGCCGCCCGGGTCGCCCATGCCCGGTCGTGCGCGGGTTCCCTGAACACCACCGGGTTGACTGCCATCCATAGGCCGACCAGGGCGGCGTCGCGACGGCTACGTCGCCACACCGGGACAAGCATCAACGGTGTGCTCGCCCACCTCGTCCACATGCTCCACGGATTGCTGTGCCGCGCGAACACCACCCGCTTGACCTTCCGCCAGTCCTCCATGGACGGCTCCTTCCGGCCCTGCTGGTCGCACAAGTCTGGATTCTGCTCCTTATTATGTGCCGTCCGGCACCGGATTATGTGCCGTCCGGCACCGGCGCAGAGGCCGCTGGTGGCGGGCAGGACGGCTGTAGGTTCTCGTCGTATTTGTCGGGGCGGGCGGATCGGCGCGGGTAGGTGCGCCAGGCTGTCCCGGGCAAAGCTGCGAGGCGGCTGGATCTGTCTGCCTCGGCACCATCGGCCACGTCCCGCGGGGGTGTGGCCGGCTGGGTGACCCGGCTTGACACATGAGTTCTCGGCCCATGTACTCGTCGCCATGGATGACGCACACAGTCCCTGCGCCCACCGCCCGAGCCGGATGCGGGAGGTGGGCGTCTGATGGACCAGGACACGTGGGTCAACATCGCGCTCGTGCTGCTGTTCATCCTGGTCGGTGGCGTCTTCGCCGGCACGGAGCTCGCCCTGGTCTCACTACGCGGGAGCCAGATCAGTCGCCTGGAGGCCAAGGGCGGTCGCGGGGCCCGGGTAGCCGCGGTCGCCAGGGACCCCAACCGGTTCCTCGCCGCCGTCCAGATCGGCGTGACGGTCGCGGGATTCTTCTCCGCCGCCTACGGCGCCTCGACGCTGGCCCCCGACTTTGCCCCCGTTCTCATGGGCCTCGGGATGCCCGACGACGTCGCACAGACCCTCTCGCTGATCGTGCTGACGCTGGTGATCGCCTACCTCTCGCTCGTGCTCGGCGAGCTGGTCCCCAAGCGGTTCGCGCTCCAGCGTTCCCAGAGTGTCGCGCTGGCCGTCGGACCTCCGCTGGACCGGTTCGCGACCCTGATGCGCCCGGTGGTGTGGCTGCTGTCGGTGTCCACCAACGCGGTGGTGCGCTTGCTCGGCGGAGACCCGCGGGCCACCTCCGAGGAGATGTCCGAGGAGGAGCTGCGGGACGTCGTGGTGGCCCACGAAGGGCTGCCCGAGGAGGAGCGTCGCATCCTGCGTGACGTCTTCGATGCCGCCGACCGGTCGGTCAGCGAGGTGATGCGCCCCCGCGGCGAGGTGACCTTCGTCGCCGGCGACCTGCCGGTGTCCGAGGTGCTCGAGCTCGTCCAGGCCAGCCCGTACTCGCGCTACCCGGTCACCGGCGCGGACTTCGACGACGTGATCGGCGTCCTGCATGTCCGGGACCTGTTCGGGGTCGCGGGCACGACGCCGGTGCGCGAGCTGACGCGCACCATGCTCTACCTGCCGACCACCACGCACCTGATCCCGGCGCTGTCACTGATGCGGCGGGAACGGCGTCACCTGGCCGTGGTGGTCGACGAGTACGGCGGCACCTATGGGATCGTCACGCTCGAGGACCTCGTGGAGGAGATGGTCGGCGACATCCGCGACGAGCATGACACGCTGGAGGCCGCGCAACCCGCCGCGGCCGACGGGACCACGTGCGTGGAAGCCGGCATCACCATCGAGGAGTTCGCCGAGCAGACCGGGGTGGGGCTGGCCGACGGTCCGTACGAGACCGTCGCGGGCTACGTCGTCAGCCGCCTCGGCAGGGTCGCCGAGGTCGGCGACACCGTCCAGGTCGAGGGGCTCGACCTGGTCGTCACCGCAGTACGGGGTCGGCGTCTGACCCGGCTGGAGGCGGTGCGGCGAAGCTGACCTGCCGGCCATTCCGCTGCTCGCCGTCCCGATGCGTCCATCGACCGCGCCGGTGCGGGGTCGCAATGTTCACGGTTGCACGCCGAACCAACGCGGTCGCTTCGGGGCCAGAGCACGATCGTGACCGAGGCGAAGGCGGAACGACCGAGTCGAGATCACCCAACTCCCCGGTCCTACGACCGGCTGCGAGGACGCCGTCCAAGAGCGCGGTGTCCTCGGCTCGGTGGGGCGGATGGGGGCGCTCTGCCGTTCGAGCGCGCGTTCGCCGGCCGGACACCTGATGGCTACCGGCGCATCATCGTGCTGGGCTTCACTGCCGCGGTGAGGCATAGGCGAATCAGATGTGGCGTTGCGGTGCTCGTGGCCTTGGCCGCGCTGTCGTCGGGGTGCTCGGCGAGCGACGACGTGGTGCCTGAGCCGACGGGTGCCGCACACGAGATCGTGCCTGAGCCAGGGCGAACGATCGAGGCGCCGCCCGCATCGATCTCCGGTCTGGACGGGTACCAGATCGCCGCGATCATTCCTGACGCCTCGGCGGCCTCCGCGGCCCTGCTGTCGGCCTCCAGGGCAGTGGTCTCCGAGAACGGCGCGAACCTGCATGAGTTTCCCGTCGATGAGGACGGCGAGGACCCGGTCGGTGCGGCCCTTGATCGGGCTCTCGCCATGCGGCCGGATCTGATCGTCGGTCTGGGGGACGGCGTCGTGGATGTGTTCAGCTTCGAGAGCGCGCAGCGACTCGACCAGCAGTTCCTCATCGTCGGCGCGCAGCTGGCCGAGCCGACCGACAACGTCGCCGCCGTGGTCTGGGACGGTGCGACCTCTCGCGGATCCGCAGCCAGCTCAGACGGGGAGCTCGACGACGCGAGCATCACCGAGGAACGCGGTGAGGATGCGTTCGAAGCGGGACTGGCGAGCATCCAGGACGGCATCACCGGCGCTGTCCTGCACCTGGGCTGAGTGTCGAACCGGGTGCGTCGACATCGCGCGAGACAGCGTTTCGTCATCTTTCCGCTGTATGGCACCTGTTGTTCATCGGATCGTCTCGACCGAGTCGTTTGAGGTGAGCAGGGTGACGGTCGGGCGTCATGGATGCGCTCTCATCCTGCTGCACAAAAACTCAAGATTGGCGTGTGACCTCTTGCTGAAGACCAAAGCGTCGCCGACTCCGGTCGGCGATTCGCGTAAGCACAGGAGCGGGCGGCGTGGGCTTGCGGGCCTCGCCCTCCTCTCGCTGGTGGCGGGAGCATTCGCCCCCTCACTCCCCGCCGCGGCGGCCGACGAGACCTCCACTGCGCCGTCCGCGGAGGTCGGCGTGACGCCGGTCCGCATCGAGGCCGAGACGTACACGGGGAGCAACAACGGCGACGTGATCGACGGCCGGGTGATGAACACCGGCATCGAATCGGATGCCGGTGCCTCGGGCGGGTCGCGAGTGAAGAACACCTACAACGGCTCCGAGATCTGGTTCGACGATGTCGACCTCGGGACCACTCCTCACGCTGCGCTCACGCTGCGCTACATCGTCAACGAGAGCCGCAGTGGGGTGAACCCGTCGATCGACGTCTACCTCGACGAGAAGAGCGCCGAGAACAAGGTCGCGACCATGGCGCTGGAGGCGACAGGCAGCGACTGGGCTTCGTACGGCGAGACGACGACGGACCTGCTGACGGAGGTCTCCGGCGAGCACAAGGTGATCGTGGTCATGCACGTCGACCCCAAGCCGGGCGAGAGCGGAAGCTACCCGAACTACGTCGGCAACCTCGACTACCTCGAGTTCGGCCCCGAGCCGCTGCCCGAGACGTTCCTCACGACTGCCGACGCCTGGATGTACTCCGACGACGGCACGGATCCGTCCGGTGACGGCTCGCTGTCCTGGACGACGGCCGACTTCGACGACTCCGCGTGGACGGAGGCCGTCGGGCCCTTCGGATCGAAGCGAGGCGCAGCGGATCTCGGCGGCGGCTTCGTCGCGAACACGCTGCTGCAGTACACGCTGGACGGCTCGCGGAACACCGTGCCGACCTACCACCTGCGCAACGAGTTCGAGATCTCGGACGCGCAGCTCGCGCAGCTCGAGTCGCTCGAGGGGACGATCACCTATGACGACGCCGTGCGCGTCTACGTCAACGGTGAGAAGGTCGCCGGGTTCGTGGACGCCCGCGTGGACGAGGCCGCGAACCAGAACCTGACCTACGCCGGCGCGAGCAACGGCGACCCCCTGACCAGCACGTTCACGATCCCGGTGGACGCGCTCGAGCCCGGTGGGAACACCATCGCCGTCGCGCTCTACCAGGACCGCGAGACCAGCAGCGACATCTATCTCGATCTGACGTCGCTGGCCCCGACGGGCCCGGCTCCCGAACCGGAGATCGCTGACATCGCTCTCCACGTCGGCGCGACCCAGGCCGAACGCAACCTCACGTGGTACTCGAACGTCGACGTGCCGCAGGGCGCGCAGCTCGCGGAGGCGGCGGACGTCGTCGACGGCGTCTTCCCCGCATCGGCCCGCACGGTCGAGGTGACGCAGAGCGGCGCGACCACGAGCGGTGAGTTCTTCCGCGACGTTACCTTCGACCGCCTCGAGGAGAACACCGAGTACGCCTACCGCGTCGGCAGCGAGGAGACGGGCTGGTCCGACGTCCACACCTTCCGTACGCAGGACTTCGCGGGCGACTTCTCGTTCCTGTTCTTCGGCGATCCGCAGGTGGGCGCCTCCGGGAACCTCGCGCGCGACGAAGCAGGCTGGATCGACACGCTGAACGTCGCGACGCAGACCTATCCGGACGCCGAGATGCTGTTCTCGGCAGGCGACCAGGTCGACCACGCCTCGAGCGAAGCCGAGTACGACACCTTGCTGAAGCCGGAGCAGGTCCGCAGCGTCCCGCTCGTCGTGACCAACGGCAACCACGACGTCGGCTCGAAGGCGTACGAGCAGCACTTCAACGTGCCGAACGAGGACCTGGAGTCTGGCGAGGCGTCCAACGGCACGTCGTCGGGCGGCGACTACTGGTTCCTCTACAAGGACGTGCTGTTCCTCAACATCAACTCCAACAGCCGCGACTTCGCCTCCCACAACGCCTTCATGGAGAAGGTGATCGCGGAGCAGGGCCCCAAGGCGAAGTGGAAGGTGCTCGCCTTCCACCACTCGATCTACTCGGTCGCCGCGCACACGAGCGACGGCGACATCATCGATCGGCGCAACAACATGCCGGCGAAGATCTCGGAGCTGGGCATCGACATGGTGCTGATGGGGCACGACCACAACTACACGCGCAGCTACCTGATCAAGGACGGCGAGCTCGCCGACCCGACCGAGGTCGCAGGCCAGGAACGCGTCGAGGCCGAGGACGGCGAGGCGCTGTACGTCACGGCGAACTCGGCCAGCGGCTCGAAGTACTACGACACCCGCGCACCCGAGGCGTGGTTCGCCTCGGTGATCAACCAGGAGAAGGTGCGCAACTACTCGGCGATCGAGGTCACCGACGAGACGCTCACGGTGCGCACCCTGCGCAGCCAGGCCAACGGCATCGCCAGCCCGGTGAACAGCGTCGTGGACGAGGTCGTGCTCGCCAAGGCGGACGCGACGACGGACCTGGACGTGTCGGTGGACGTGTCGACGCGCACGCTGGCGGGCACGCAGTACGTGTCGACGGTCGTGACGAACAACGAGGACGCCCCGGTGGATGTCGTGGTGGAGACGGCATACGGAGCCAAGTCGTTCGCCGCGGTGCAGCCAGGGAAGTCGGCGAGCGTGTCGATGAGCTCGCGTGAGGCGGCGATCCCGGCCGGCGACGTGACGGTCACCGTCACGGGACGGGTCGGCGGCGAGACGGTGACGACCTCGACGACCGCTTCCTACCCGGCCGCCGGCTGAGCCGTCGCCCCTGAAATATCGCGCGACGCCGTGCGGCCTCGCGAGAGAGAACCTGGAACGAGGAGAGAACGACGTGAACAAGAACTCCCTCATGCTGCGTGGCAGCATGATCGCCTTCGGCGCCGCCCTGCTGGCGTCGGCGGGCTCGGCGGCCATGGCCGACGACGAGAAGAACACCCAGAGCGTCGACGTCGACGTCGAGATCGAGCCCCTCACGGGCCCGGGATCCCTCGCGATGACGGTCGAGAGCGACTCGACCGCCCTCACGGAGGGCGAGTCGACTGATCTGAAGCGCGTCTTCACGGGCACGCTGCCGAAGGTCACGGTGACCGACACACGTGCGCCGGAAGATATCCCGGCCGGCGCCTTCTGGTACGTGATGGGCACGGCGAGCGACTTCCACGACGAGCGGGGCGAGAGCACGATCGAGGCGAGCCACCTCGGCTGGTCGCCGCAGCTGGTCGAGGGCGAGGGGGAGGGGGAGCCCTTCGTCGAGGTCGGCGGCGACGTGGCTCCGTCGGAGCCGGGTCTGCGCGACCAGGAGCTGCTGTACCTCGCGGAGTCGGCCGACGCCAATGCAGGGGGCGGCAGGTTCAGCGCGGCCGCGGACCTGAAGCTCGTGGTCCCGGCGGACGTGGCGGCCGGAAGCTACTCCTCGACGATCACCCTGTCGTTGTTCGAGTGACGTCGGCGGGGAGACCGGAGCACGCCTCCGGCTCCCCGCCCGACTCTCGTCGCCCTGCCCCGATCCCAGGAGCTCGTCCCGTGAAGAACCCACTCGTCCCGCTCGCCGTCCTGACGCTCGTCGCCGCCTCGGCGCTGGTGGCCGCGCCTGCCACCGCCGCGGAGGACGACGTCGTGACGTGGTCGGTGCGCCCGGGCGACGAGAACCGCGAGGACGGTCGTGCCTGGGTCGAGTGGGCGGCGGATCCGGGCCAGTCGCGCACCGAGCACATGGTCGTCACCAACCACAGCGACGACGCGGTGGAGTTCCAGCTGTCCTCCGCCGACGGATACTTCACCGACAACGGCCGCTTCAACATGCTTCCCTCCCACCAGGAGTCGGTCGCGGCCGGCACATGGATCGAGCTGCCGGAGAGCGTGACCGTCCCCGCAGGTGCAGCCGAGGTCGTGCCGTTCACGGTGGTTGTTCCTGATGACGCCGAGCCGGGCGACCACGCCGCGGGCGTCGCCGCGAGCGTGCGCTCGACGGGCGGAGGCGAGGTCGCCGTCGAGTCGCGGGTGGGGTTCCGAGTGATGACGCGCGTGCTGGGCGAGCTCGCGCCCTCGCTCGGCCTCACGGCATCGGCGTCCTACACAGGCAACGCGAATCCCTTCGAACCGGGCGCGGTCGAGGTCGCGTACGAGCTCGAGAACACGGGGAACGCCCGCCTGAACGCTCGGCCGGAGATCTCCCTGTCCGGCCCGTTCGGCCTCGGCGAGCTCACCCTGCGGGGCGAGGAGATCGTCGAGATCGCGCCGGGGGAGACGCGGCACGGGACCGTCCGCTTCCCGGACGCCTGGCCACTCGTCGCCTACGACGTGACCGTGGTGGCACAGCCCCTCCCCATCTCCGACGAGCTCTCGTTCGACGGCGCCGAGCGCGGGAGCGCGCAGACGACAGTTCTCGCCGTGCCCTGGCCGCAGCTCCTCGTCCTGGTCCTGGCGGGGTTGCTGACGACCTGGAGCGTCTGGCGCCGTCGTCGCGATCAGCGACGGACCGAGCAGCTGGTCGCACAAGCGCGCGAAGAGGCGCGCGAAGAGGCCCTGGCCGAGGCCGTCCCACACCACCACAGCTGACACCACCCGATCCTGAGAAAGACTGGTCATGTCCCTCGCATCTCGTACTCTTCGTCTGACGGCCGCGGTCGCGGCCGTCGCGCTGGTCGGAGCCGGTCTTTCCAGCGTCTCCCCTGGTAACCAACCGTCCGCCGCTGCTGCGGTGGCGGACGAGACCGACTACGCGGGCCTCGTCAACCCCTTCGTCTCGACCGAGGACGACTTCGGTCAGGACCTCGTCGGTGCGGAAGCGCCGAACTCGATCGTCAAGATCAATCCGATGACGGCTCCGGGCCGCTCTCATTCGGGCTACGACTACGCCGAGGACCAGATCGCGGGCTTCACGCACACCAATCTCAACGGCGTCGGCGGCTCGGGCGCAGGCGGCGACCTCCTCGTCGTGCCGACGTATCAGCAGTACACGAGCCGTCCGGGAACCGGCACGTACGCGAAGGACTACAGCCACGCGGACGAAGAGGCCGAGCCGGGGTACTACGCCGCCGACCTCACGACCGACGCCGGCGCGATCCGCGCCGAGGCGACCACCGACGTGCGCACGGGACAGGACCGCTTCACCTTCGCGTCGGCAGGAACCGCCTCTCTCGTCGTCGACCTGCGTAACAACTTCACGAGCCGCAGGGGCGCCACGCTCGGCTACGAGACACTGGACGACGGACGCGTCGCGCTCTCGGGCGACTTCACCGGCCATTTCAACGGGTACGACTACCAGATGCACTACTACGTCGAGACGACGGTACCGGCGGCGGGTGTGCGCACCTGGGGTGGGTCCGGTGGCCTCTCCCAGGAACCGCTTCGCGACGGCACCGACATCGGCGCGGTCCTCGACTTCGAGGTGGACGCGGGGCAGCAGGTCGGGCTCACGGTGGCTGTCTCGCCCATCAGCGTCGAGCAGGCGAAGGTCGACCTGGCTGCCGAGATGGGGGACCGCTCCTTCGAGCAGGTGCGCGAGGAGACGAGGGCGGCATGGAACGAGATCCTCGGCCGGCTCGCCGTGACGGCATCCGGGACGAGCGATCCGGACGGCGAGCTGCAGACACTGTTCTACACGCACCTGTACCGCATGTTCGGGACCCCGGTGAACGCGACGAGCACGAGCGGCACGTATCGCGGCCTGGACGGCGAGGTGCATCAGGCCGACGGCTACACGCACTATGACGGCTGGGGATTCTGGGACGACTTCCGCAAGTACGAGATCCTCGCGATCGGCTACCCGGAGGTGTTCCGCGACATGGCCCAGTCGGTCGTCGATCTTTACGGATCGTTCGCGAGCACCGGAAAGGGATCCCTGTCGAACGTCACCCACTCCGTGCCCACCGTGCGGTTCGAGCGTGCCGCGGTCGTCGTCGCCGACGCGATCGCCAAGGGCGCAGAGCTGCGCGGCCTCGCCCAGGCGTGGCCCGCCCTCGTCTCGCAGTCGCAGGGCGGCTACGCCGACGAGGGGAACGCACGCCGCGGCTACATCGCGAACGAGGTCGACGACACGCTCGGCACCTCCTACGACGACTGGGCCATGGCGACGATCGCCGATTCGCTCGGGAAGGTGGACGAGGCGCAGCAGTACCGCCTGCGCGCCGCCAACTGGACGAACCTGTTCAAGTCGGACGCCGTCACCCTGGCCGACGGCACCACGACCGGGCTGATCTTCCCCAAGGACGCGAACGGCGCCTGGATCGGCGCGGATCCGGAGCGGTTCGAAGCCGCGAACCTCTACCAGGGCACGTTGTGGCAGTACCACTGGTACGCCGCGGCCGACATGGGCGGGCTCATCGACAAGATGGGCGGCGAGGAGACCACGCGGGAGGCGCTCAGCTTCATGTTCGGCGAGCAGGCGCCCGATGACGGCAAGCGCATGCTGCACGCCAACGCGAACGAGATCGACCTGCAGGGGCCGTACCTGTTCAACTATGTCGGCGCCCCTGCGAAGACCCAGCACTGGGTGCGGAGCATCTACACCAAGGAGACGTGGAACCGCTACATCGCGACCGGCAGTACCCACGAGGCGCCCTCAGGCGGCGGCGAGTTCACCCCGCCCGTGAGGACGAGGGTGTTCAAGAACGATCCGCAGGGCTTCCTGCCCACGATGGACAACGACACCGGAACGATGTCGTCCACCTTCGTGGCGGCCGCACTGGGGCTGTTCCCGGTGGCCGCCGGATCCGACGAGTACCAGATCGGCACGCCGTTCTTCGAGAACGTGCGGATCAGCTATCCCTCCGGCCGGACCTTCGACATCTCCGCGGACGGGGTGTCGCCCGACGCCTACTACATCCAGTCGGCGACCCTGAACGGCGAGGGGTTCGAACGCACCTGGCTGACGTACGACCAGCTCACCGCCGGGGGCGAGCTGAGCTTCCGGATGGGGGAGGAGGCCTCAGGCTGGGCCTCCGACTCGGTCGTGGCGCCGTCGCTGAGCGACGAGCTGCCGAGCTCGGTCTACGACCCCGTCAGCGCCGTCTCGGTGTCGTCGCGGACGTTTACCGAGGCGCGGGCCGGTGACGGATCGATCGGCAACAGCATCGACCTGAGCCTCGCGAACGGCACGTTCGCCGGTGCGGACGGCGGCAGTCTTTCGGAAGCCATCACCGCCGCCGACGTGCCCCCAGGGCTGACCCTCGTAGCAGAACGCACGGGAGACCGCCGCGTGAAGCTGTCGCTCGAGGGCTCGGCGGAGCATTCCGGGGCGCTCGACGGTATCGACGACCTCACGGTGGCGATCTCCGACGAGGCCTTCTCGCGCGCGCCCTCGACCGGCACCCGCGAGTTCGCGTTCAGGGTGGACTTCGAGGACGCGACGCTGAGCATGGACCCGACTCGGCTCAAGGCGGCGGCGGACGGTGCGGTCGACGTCTCCGCGACGCTCGCGCTGAGCGGCGCACGCTTCGCAGGGGCGAACGGGCGCGATCTCGTCGCAGACGGCGCCCTGGCACTTCCTGGTCTCCCCGAGAGCGTGACAGCGACCGCGGTCCTGGACGACGCGCACAGGGTGACGCTCCGGCTGACCGGTTCGCTCGGAGACGCGCAGCACGCGACCTTCGGCCTGGACCTCGCCGACGCCGCCTTCGACTCAGCGGCGGCGGCAAGCGTCCGCGGCGACGGGATCTCGGGCCTGGCGACCATCACGATCGAACGGGACCAGAGGTGGCGCGAGAAGCTGAGCGCGCTGCTGGCCGAGGCCGAGCTCGTCGTCCGCGGGGCCTACTCTTCGGCGTCCTTCTCCGCATTCGAGAAGGCCCGCGACACGGCGACGGAGACGCTCGCGAACGAGTCGGCCTCGGACGACGACCTCCGGGCGGCGCTCGACCGGCTCACGAGGACGGCGGACGCCCTGCAGATCACGGGGACGCCCTACCGGGTGCTCGAGGCGGAGGAGTTCGACGACTCCTCCGGCGGGAGGCTGAGCCCCGAGAACGGCAACATCGGCGGCGTCCAGGTCGGTTCCTGGATCGCGTACGACGGCATCGACTTCGTGGGGAAGCTCCCCAAGCGCGTCAAGCTGCGCTACGCCAACCACCCCGACGACAGCGCTACGGACGAACATGTCGAGGTGCGCGTCGGCGCCGTGGACGGTCCTGTCGCCGCCAGGGTCGATCTGGAGACCACCGACGGGTGGAACGACTACGTCACCACTGAGGCGACGATCGACCACTCCGAGGCGCTCGACGGATCGAACCGGATCTACTTCGTCTTCGGCGGTACGCCCGACCCGTCCCGACCGAACTCGTGGGTCGCGAACGTGGACCGGGCGCAGTTCGTCAAGACGGCCGAGGACGGTCCCGAGACGGCCGAACCGGTGCGGATCGAAGCCGAGACCTATGACGCCGACAACGGCAACGGCCTGAAGAAGGAGGGCGGTGAGCCGCCCGCCGGCAATGTCGGCGGCACCTGGGACGGTGGCCGGCTGACCTACGACGGCCGGGATCTGGGCCAGGATCCCCTCACCCAGGTCACGGTGAGCGCATCCACCCGCGACGACCGCGTGGGCGACAACCGCCGACTCGAGTTCTATCTCGACGAGGTGAGCGAGGCGACGAGGGTCGGGACCATCGACCTGTCGAAGACCGGCGGGTGGGGCAACTACGTGGAGACGACCGCGGAACTCGATCAGCCGGTCTCGGGCACGCACACGTTGATCGTCGTCATGCGAGCGGACGCCGTCACGGGTCAGGAGTTCAACTACGTCGCAAACCTGCAGTGGTTCGAGCTCGGCCCGGAACCGCAGGAGGTCACCGAGGTCGACCTCACCGGCCTGAACGCGGCCATCGACGACGCCGAACCGCTGCTCGCGAGCGAGGACCGGTACGTCTCCATCGACTTCGCCGTCTTCCGCGCCGCGCTCGACGAGGCGAAGCGGATCGCCGTCGCCGACCAGACGACTCAGGACGAGGCCGACGAAGCGCAGCGCGTGCTCGACGTCGCAACAGGTCAGCTCGAGTGGAGGGCCGTCCGGCAGGTGTCGGTGTCCGCCACGACGCGCGCCCTGGCGGGGAAGCAGTACATATCCGTCACGGTGACGAACGGGGCGGATACCGCCCTCGACCTGGAGGTGGAGACGACCTATGGCAGGAAGTCGTTCACCGCGGTGCAGCCGGGAGCGTCGGCCAATGTGTCGATGAACTCGCGCCAGGCGTCCATCCCGGCCGGCGAGGTGAAGGTCACCGTCACCGGGCAGGTCGGCGATGAGACTGTCATGGCCGACAAGATCGCCTCTTATCCAGGTGCGGGCTAAGCGCTGCCGCCGGCCGGCTGAGGTGCCCGTCGACGCGCGCGAGGTGCCACAGCCGTACCCGCTCAAGACGCTTGCGGCGGCGGGGATGTCGATCTCGGGAACCCGTAGCGCGTACACCTCTGACGAGACCATCTCGGTCGCGGAACGGATCGGGCGCCACCCGAGCCGAAGCGCGGCAGCTGATACGTGAAAGGTCAGACGGTCGCCGGCGGTGGCGAGAGCGGTGCGGTCGAGGGTTCCGGCGGGTCGGGGGAGCTCTTCACCTGGTGGTAGCCGAGGTGATTGAAGGTCTTCACGAGCTGCTCCGTCTCGGGTAGCGCCTCTTGGACGATGACGCTGGAGGAGGGCCTGGTCGTGGTCCTCGACCTCGACGACGGTCAACGGCACCTACGTGCTGACCGTCACCGGGCCGATCACCAGCGGAGCTCTTGCCGGATCGACGCTCACGCAGGTGGTCACGTTCGTGACGCTCGACCTGGGGGCATGCAGCCAGCCGGGTGGGCTCACGGGATACGACGCGCCGTCCACCTGGATCTTCAGCAACCTCTAGGCGCGCCTCAGCGACCGATGAGGAGGCGCGCCCTGGTGGACCGTCGCGGGTCGAGGACCCGGTAGATGGGCCGTACGGGCACCGTCAGGCGGCTCCCTTGCGACGGCCGGCCAGCCCTTCCGCCACACCGATCAGCACGACGGCTGCAATCACCGCGACGATGAAGCCCAGGACGTTCAGCTCGAAGATGTCCCCGGTACCGAGCAGGTTGGCGACGACGCCGCCGATCACCGACCCGACCAGCCCGAGAAGGAGCGTGGCGAACAGTCCCAGATTCTGCTTGCCCGGCTTGAAGAGCCGCGCCAGGGCGCCGATAACCAGACCTGCGACGATGAACCCGATCATGGGTATCAATCCTCCATTCGTCAGCCGCTATGACAAGTCACGCTTCCAGAAACGGCTGCCGCTCACCACTCGGAATGGGGCCGGCATCAGGCGCGGGTCCAGCCACATGCGACCCTGCTCGGTGTCGCCGCGAACTTCGCGTGCAGCCACGGACAGTCAGTGCCAGGACCCCGCGCCCGTCAGTCCCCGGCGGAGCCGAGCACCTCGACGCGCAGCGTTTCCGCGTGCCGTGAGACGTCTGCCCGCACACCGAAGACGGTGCGGAGCGTGTCGGCGGTGAGCACCTCGTGGGTGCGGCCCGCTGCGTGCGTGCGTCCCTCGTGCAGGACGACGAGCCGGTCGCAGTAGCGCGCCGCGAGCGCGAGGTCGTGCAGGACCACGACCACGGTCAGACCGGTGGTGGCGAGCAGGGACAGCAGCTCGTGCTGGTGCTGTACGTCCAGGTGGTTGGTCGGCTCGTCGAGCAGCAGCACGGCCGGCTCCTGGGCCAGTGCCCGAGCCGCCTGGACGCGCTGGCGTTCACCGCCGGACAAGGTGCGCCAGCGTCGCTGTTCTGTCCCCGTCAGGCCGACGAGGTCCAGGGCGCGAGCGCACGCGGCCGCGTCCTGCGGGCCGGCGGGTGCCATGCGACCGCGATGGGGCAGTCGCCCGAGGGCGACGACGTCCGCGACAGCGAGGTCGGTGTCCGAGTCGCTGTTCTGCTCCATGACGGCGACCGTGCGGGCGCGCTCGCGCCGAGGCAGCTTGCCGAAGGGCCGGCCGTCGAGCCACACCACCCCGCGTTGCGGTGAGGTCGACCCCGCGAGCGTGTGCAGCAGCGTCGACTTGCCGGAGCCGTTGGGACCGACCAGCCCGGTGACGCACCCCGCGGGTGCGGTGAACTCGACATCGTCGAGGATCGGCGCCGTGCGGCCGCGCACGCGCACCGTCAGGCCGTGTCCGCTGATCTCGACCGCTCGGACGCCGCGGGCGGGGACCGCCGCGCCGGGGCTCACTGGCGCTCCCTCCGGTGCAGGATCAGGAGGAACGCCGGGACACCCAGCAGGGCGGTCACGACCCCGGCGGGCAGCTGTTTCGGGGCGAGCGCCGTCCGTGCGACCGTGTCCGCGAGCATGAGGAAGACCGCTCCGCCCACCGCGCTGGCCGGCAGCAGCCGGTGGTGCAGCGGCCCGACGAGCGCGCGGACGGCGTGGGGCACGATCAGCCCCACGAACCCGATCGCCCCGACGCTCGACACCACGACGGCGGTCACACCCGCCGTCGTGACGAGGGCCACGGCGCGCACCGCCGCGACCGGAACCCCGAGCGAGGCCGCCGTCCGGGTACCGAAGGCGAAGGCGTCGAGGTCGGACGCGATCAGGCGGAGGGCGAGCAGAGCGACGCCGACCACGGTCGTGCACAGCAGGACGGAGGGCCAGCGCGCGGCCGCGAGCGAGCCCGTGAGCCAGTAGGTCAGGCCCCGCGCCGCGTCCGCGTCACCCCAGCCGAGCAGCACCAGCGACGTGAGGGCCGCGAACAGCTGGCCGACGACCACGCCGGTGAGGACGAGGCGGTCGGCGCCTGCCGCGTTGCGGCCGAGCAGGAGCAGCACGAGACCGAACGCCGCGAGGCCACCGGCGAGAGCGCCGCCGGCGAGTGACACGGCGCCCGAGCCCAGGCCGGTGACCAGCACGAGCACCGCGCCGGTCGATGCACCGGAGGAGATGCCCAGCAGGTAGGGCTCGGCGAGGGCGTTGCGCGTCACGGCCTGGAGCACCACACCGCAGGTGGCCAGGCCGGCACCGGCCACGGCCGCGAGCAGCGCGCGTGGCGCGCGCAGCTCCCAGACCACGGAGTCGACGAGCGCGGGCAAAGGGGCGACGGGCAGGCCGAGGTGTGCACCGAGCGAGCGAGCAGTCTCGCTCCAGGTGATGTCGCCGCCGCCCGTCCCGACGGCGGCGAACACGACGGCCGCCAGGACGAACGCCGTGCCGACCGTCGCGGCTATCGGCCGCGCGAGCTCAGCGCTGCGCGAGGACGACATAGTCATCGAGGTGCTGCCAGATCGGCCCAGCCTCACGGAACTGCGCCGCCAGTAGCGCGGACACGTGGAAGGCGAGGCTCAGGTCCGGGTTGGGCGGGCGGTGCGCGAAACGTCGCGCCTGCTCGGGAGCCAGCGGTGCGAAGTGCGGGTGGGCGACGAGCTCGGCGAACCAGCTGTCCCAGCGCAGCGCACCCGCTGCCTGGTCGCGTGCCTGGGTCGCGGCGTCGTCCTTCTGGCTCAGCTCCTCGAACAGTGGCCGGCCGTCCGGCTGACGCAGGTGGTCGGCGTTCAGCAGCACGCCGCCGGGCTCCAGGATGTTCGCGGCGTCCCGATAGACCCGTGCGAGCACGTCAGCGGGCAGCCAGTGCAGCGCGGTCGAGGACAGGACGGCGTGCGGCCTGCGGCCGTCCAGCACTTCGGTCCATGCCGGGTCCCACAGGTCGGCCTCCTGGAACTGCAGCCGGTCGTCGTGGCCTGACAGCGCCTGTCGACCGAGCTCGACCAGCAGTGGGTCGAAGTCGACAGCGACGCAGGTCATCTCCGGGAACCGGTCCAGCACCCGGGCCGAGATCGAGCCGGGGCCGCAGGCCAGGTCGACCACGAGGGCGTCGGCGGGCACTGCCTCGGCCAGGACGTCCAGCATCACGGCGAACCGGTCTTCGCGGCGGTTGATGTATGCCGCCTGCTGCTGGTCCCAGGCAGTGAGGTGCGCGCGCGCCCAGCGCGTCAGGTTCTCGCTCACTTGTCCACCTCCGCGTACTCGACCAGTGCTCCGGACAGGGCCGCGAGCGCGTTGATGCTGCGGACGGACGGATCCATCTCGGTCGCCGGGATGGCGACGAGCTGGTCGCTGCGCACGGCCGACAGCTGGGCGGTGACGGTATCCGAGCGGAGCGTCGCGATCTTGTCGTCCGCGCTGTCGCCGGTCAGACCGCGGGAGAGGTCGGCGAGCACCAGCACGTCGGGGTCGCGCTGGGCGATCTCGTCCCAGCTGGTCTCCGACCACTGGGCGTCGAGGTCCTCGAACGCGTTGCCTGCGCCGGCGAGCTCGGTGAGCGTCTGCGGCAGGCCGGCGTTCCCAGCCACGATCGGCGCGCCGTTGATCGTCGAGTAGATCCAGGCGACGTCCAGGCCTTCGGCCTGTGCGGCGGCGGCGGCCACCTCGGTCAGCACGGCCTGCTGCTCGCCGACCAGCTCGGTGCCGCGGCTCTCGACGTCGAACACGGCTGCCAGGTCAGTGATCTCGGCGAAGATCTGGTCGAACCCGACCTCGTCGGCGACCAGGTCCGGGTCCTCGCAGTCGTTCGCGGAGAGGTAGGCCGGGACGCCGAGGTCGACGAGCTCGGCCCGGTCGCCGACGGCGTCCGCTGCGAAGGCCGAGGCGCGCATCGAGTACACGAAGTCCGGGCCGGCCTCGCGCAGCTGCTCAGCGGTCGGATACTGGTCGGCGAGCACGGGCACGGCGGCGTACGCGTCGGCGTACTCGGGGGCGACGGCGTCCGTCAGATAGCTCGTGCCGATCAGCCGGTCGCCGAGGCCGAGCGCGAGAAGCAGCTCGGTGGCGCCCTGCTCGAGCGTGACCGCCTGTCGCGGGGGACTGTCGATCGTGAGGTCGATCCCGCAGCTCTGGAGCGTGACGGCGGCTCCGGTGGACGTCGACGCGGGCGGCGCGGCGGTGGCCGCCGCGCAGCCCGACAGCGCGACGACGAGCATCGTGCTGGGAATGATAATCGTTCGCATATGACCATCGTAGGTGCTGGAATCGGCCACGAGTGACAGGGATCAGCTGAGGCGGGTTGCGGGTGAGGCTGCGGGGTGACGGGCCGACGGGGTAGGCCCACGGGGGAGGGGCGGCGCAAGATCAGCCCTAGATGGTTGTTTCCGAGGGGTCAGTCGGTCGTAGGCGGAGTCAGGAGCCTTGGCCAGACACGGACGATGACACCGCCGGTTGTGCGTCCGCCGTGGCGTTCGAGGTCGAGCTGGGACTTCTGGGTCGCCTCGACGGACTCGATGATCTGCCGCATCGTTGCGGCTCGTCCAAGCCGACCACGCCCAGCTTCAAGGGCCCTCGCCGGTGACTGTGGTAATGGGTCGGCACCCGCGGTTCACGGGGTGGGTGCGTAGATCACTACCCAGTGGTCGCGTTCGGGGTCATGCAGCATCTCGCTCTGGAAGGCCAGCCAACCCCGGGTCGGGTGGTGCAGGCGCTTCTCGCCGGACCGCCCCAGCGAGACCTCACCCTGCGACCAGTGGTCCCTGAAGGCCGTGCTGGTCGTCGAGAGCTCGCGGACGAGGGACCGGAGGTGCTCGTCGTCGGGGTAGCGGCCGAGCGCGGAGCGGAGCTCGGCGGTGGCCCACCTGGCGTACCGGTGCGCACCCTCGTCACCGAGGACGTGGCGTGCCGTGGCCGTGAAGCCGTGCTGCACGATGTTGTGCCGGTACCGGCCCGTGCCGGAGATCGGCCCGAGGAGCTCGGTGGCGGCCACATTGCGCGCGACCACCTCCAGCCGCCCGTCGTGGACGGTCACGGGGACCGCGTCGTCCAAGCCGTTCAGCAGCCGCAGGAGCCCTGGCCGGACAGTGCTGCCGGGCGCGGAAGGCTCGGGCGGCAGCTCGCCCGCGAGGCGGAACAGGTGGTCCTGTTCGGTGGTCGTGAGACCGGTGGCTCGGGCCAGCGCGGTGAGGACCTCCCGCGATGGACGCGGCGCGCGTCCCTGTTCGAGGCGGATGTAGTACTCGACCGATATGCCGGCGGCCTCGGCCAGCTCCTGCCGTCGCAGCCCCGGGACCCGTCGTCGTGACGAACGCATCGCAGCCGGCTGCTCGGGGGCTTCCACCATGGCTCGCCGGCTGCGGAGGTACGTCCCGAAGCCCGGCCTGATCCCCGTCGGCATGAGCCCCATTATGCCTGCGAGTCCGTCGGGTGGTCCTGGCAGTACCACGTTCGAGCGGGCCTTCCCCGGTTGCCGGGAGGCCCGCACAGTGGTCGTGGACAACCGCATCGGACAAGCCACATCGGACAGAGGGAGGGCCTCGTGCCCACGAACCGCACAGCACTCGTCACCGGAGCCAACCAGGGCATGGGCAAGCAGGTCGCGAAGGAGCTCGTCTCCGACGGGGTCGCCGTGTTCATGGGAGCCCGGGACCTCGCCCGTGGTGAGAAGGCGGCCGCCGAGATCGGCGAAGGCGCCACCGCTCTCCAGCTCGACGTGACCGACGTGGCCTCGATCGCCAGGGCCGCCGAGCGGATCCAGGAGGAGGTCGGCCGGCTTGACCTGCTTGTCAACAACGCCGCCATCTCCACCACTCGCACCGACGTCCGTGGCATGGAGGAGCTCCGTGCCTCGGGGCAGCCAAGTGTCGTCTCGCTCGACGAGGTACGGGCTGTGTGGGAGGTGAACGTCTTCGGCGTCGTGGCGGTGTACCAGGCGATGCTGCCGCTGCTGCGCCGGTCGTCGGACGCGCGCATCGTGAACGTCACGAGCGCGCAGGGCTCGCTGACGACAATGGCTGATCCGGCCTTTCCGTTCCACAAGACGTTCGAGCCGGTCTACTCGGCGTCGAAGACCGCGCTCAACGCCGTGACGCTGTCCATGATGATTGAGCTGGAGGGGACCGGCATCAAGGTCAACCTCGTCTCGCCGGGGTTCGCGAACACCGCTTTGGTCAACTTCGAGGGGACGGAGCCGGTCGAGGACGCGTGCCGCGAGATCGTGCGCGTCGCACGCCTGGGGCAGGACGGCCCGACCGGCACCTTCACCCTCTGGGACGGTGTAGAGCTCCCGTGGTGACCATGCCGGGCGACACCCTCATGTCGCGCGAGAACCCCGCGCTCGTCACTTCACCGCTCGTCGAAACACTCGGACACAGCCCCGGGATCCGATCTCAGATGATGAAATGTGTGGTTCAAGGCTTCTGCGATTGGATCGCAATACTGAGCAGCCCTCTCGTTCATGTCATGTTCGAGGACCGGTGAGGTCGCATCAGAACCCCAGGGCCATGCCCTCGCCGCGCGGGTCGGCACCACCTTCGAAAAGCCCCTGCCCCCGGTCGACGCGAATCGCCTGGGCATGTCCCATGGTGTCGTCCCAGTCGGTGACCATCTGTACAGGCTGTCCGCGCCGCTTCAGCTCGCGCGCCGTGACATCTGAGATGCGGCCCTCGAGCGAGAGGCCGCGCGACGGCCTGCCCCAGGAGCGGCCCATGAGCCACCGCGGAGCTTCGATCGCCTGCTGCACGTCGTAGCCGAAGTCGAGGATTCGGGTGGCGATGGCCGCCTGCGATTGTGGCTGGCCATCGCCACCCATCGAGCCGAAGGCAAGGTACGGCTCGCCATTTCTCATCATCAGCGCGGGCATCAGCGTGTGGGATGTGCGTTTTCCGGGCTCGAGATGATTGGGATGGTTCTCGTCGAGAGAGAAGAAGGCACCACGGTTCTGCAGGATGATGCCGGTGTCGTCGGCCACGATGGCGCTTCCGAAGTCCTTGTAGACGGACTGGATCAGCGAGACGACCATTCCGTCGGAATCGGCGGCGTTCAGGTAGCAGGTGCCGCCGCTGGCCGCCAGCCGTGCGTGAGGCAGCGGGTACGGAATGCCAGCGGGTACCGCGTCGCCGTCGAGCGCGCGCTCGGGGTCGATGAGGACACGCCGCTCGTCGGCGTACCCCTTGCTGATCAGCCGGTCGAGGGGTATGTCGACGAAGCTCGGGTCGGTAAGCCACTCGTCGCGGTCGGCGAAGGCGATCTTCGTGGCTTCCGCCATGTGGTGGTAGTAGTTGGCCGTTCCGTCGCCCCAGGCGGCCACGTCGTAGCCCTCGAGCAGATTGAAGAGCTGGAGCGCGGTGAAGCCCTGGGTACTGGGCGGTAGCTCGTACACGTCATAACCGCGGTAGGTGGTCGAGATCGGGTCGACCCACCGCGCGTGGTAGGCGGCAAGGTCGTCCGCTGCCAGCGGGGAGCCCTGAGCTCCCAGGGAGGCGAGGCGTTCGGCGATGCTGCCCTCGTAGAAACCGGAGCGTGCACCGCGGCGCGCGAGCTCGCGGAACGACCGGGCGAGGTCGCGTTGCAGGATCTTCTCGCCCTCGCGGGGTGTGCGCCAGCCCGGCAGGTAGATCGACGTGGCCTCGGGAGTCCTGGCGAGGATCTGTTCGTGGCGCGCCAGTGATTCTGCTAGCGAACGGCTGACCGCTATGCCGTCGCGGGCATAGCCCGTCGCGGCCTCGAACAGGGCATCCCATGGCAGCTTGCCGTATCTCTGGTGGGCGAGCCGCCAGCCGTCGACCGCACCCGGAACCGTCAGGGCGCCGAGCGCGCCACGTTCCGGGATCGCGTCGACGACGCCTCTCGACCGGTAGTAGTCGAGTGTCGCGCCCTGCGCCGCCGGCCCACAGGCATCGATCGCCCGGACCTGGCCCGTCGTCGGGTCGGCGATCAGCCAGAATCCGTCCCCACCCAGCCCCGCCATGTGGGGGTGGGTGACACAGAGCACGGCGTTGGCGGTGATCGCCGCGTCGACTGCGCTACCGCCCAGCCGCAGCGCGTGCAGGCCGGCGGAGCTGGCTAGGTAGTGCGGGGTCGAGACCACGCCGTTCGGCGCCCGACAGGGTGGGCGGCCGGTAGACGGCCCGTCGGAATGGCTCATGAGTGCCTCCTTGAGTGGGCTACGACGTGAGGGTGTCCAAGCACCTGCCGGCTCCTGCGGTGCGTCCGCCCGCCAGTTCACCGGCCGACAACTGTGCTGCTCCTATCAACTCTTCATCGCGCTCGAATGAAGATTGGACACGGGTAACCTACGTGAGGCATGACGGAAATGCGACGGGAAGGTCGTGCCGAAAAAGTCGATGAGAATGCACTTTATTCATAATGGTCAATGTCACGTACTCGTCAATGAGCCGGTCGCGGACGTCATCGTTACGATGGTCTGTCCCGGCCGGCGGTGATCCTGTCTGCGCCGTGCGACCTACAGCTGCCTCGGTGGGCGGCCGCCTCGACGGCCAGGTGGCACCTGCTGGAGCCCGTCAGGCCGTCGCCGGAACAGGCATGTGCGTCGACCGAGATCGCGCTGCGGTGAAACGGCACCAAAATGTGTCCGGTTATCGGCACGTATATCCGGCGACCTTTTTCTGCGGATGCGCCAGCGAATGGACCTCGAACCGGGCGCCCTGCACCAGGAACTGACGCTACGTGTTCACGGTGAACAGCGGTACATCCGTGTCGCATGCCTCTGGTACCGACACGAAAGGGGGTCCGGATGATCCTTCGCCTCCGCCCAGCTCTCGGGTGTGTAGTGCGCTACGTCGTTCGGCGGGGGAGAGGTCGCGCCTGAGGCGCAAGCGCCGACGGCGAGGACAATGAGTGCTGCGGCGACCGCCAGCCGGCCGGAGCGGCTCCGTGCCCCAGAGTGCCCCCAGATCAAGACTGCCTTCAGGGGCCGCCTGAAACCCAGGCGGCGGGCAACGTGCGGGACCAGCCACGTCAAGCCCCTCATCTCGCGGGCCGGTATCGCAGGGCGACCGCCCCCGACCGGAACTCATGACGATCCAGGAGCTCGAGCTGGATGCGCTCGCGCAGACCGCCGAGCAACGTCGGCCCATGTCCGGCAAGGACCGGCTGCACAAGGAACACGTACTCGTCGATCAGTCCCAGATCTGCCAACGCAAGAGGGAGCGTCACACCACCCACCCACAGGCCCCCGCCGGGCTCCTCCTTGAGCTGCCGAACCGCTTGCCCCAGGTCGCCTCGCACCAGCTCGGCATTCCAATCGACCCCGCTCAGCGTGCTCGACACGACGTACTTCTTCGCCCGATCGATCGTCTCGGCGAACGGGATCTCCCACTCACCCATCCAGTCAGGCCACGTGCCCGTGGCAGGCAGCCGCCACGCCGACTCCATCATCCCGTAGGTCACCCGGCCGAACAGCAGGGCATCGGCTCGTTCCATCTCAGCGGTCCAGTAGCGCATCGACTCGTCGTCCGGGGGAAGCCCTGCCTCGTGATGGCAGCAGCCGTCGAGTGTGACGTTGATCGAATACCGAAGTGGTCTCATCTCGTTGCTCTCCCTGATGCGTGCAGCGCGCTTTTACCGGACCGTCCTCAGACTGCCGACGGTGCCATTTCTCATCGGCGCCGATCATGGCGAAGGTGCACTGTCCAGCAGCAGTTGTTCAGTGGCAGTGCGGCGGTGCGGGCGAAGGAGCCGGGTGGCTGGGCCCGAGGTCGTCGCCGTGTCCGGCGTCGAGGCGGGTCCACTGGCTGATCGGTCGGCCCGTCCAGTCGGGCGTGGGTGTCCAGGCCGGGGCGCCGGAGTCGGTGCGCACGTTGGTGCAGTCCTGCGGCCAGCCGGCGGGTGAGTCCTCCCAGGATTCCTGGCGTCCCCAAACGGTCAGGTCCATCAGTGCGTAGCTGTAGTCCATGGCTTGCACGCCGCGCCGGCTCGTCCAGTAGGTCTCGAAGACGCGGTCGCCGTCGCGGACGTAGCACACCAGGTGGAACAGGCCGAGCTCACGATCGGGGAGCAGCTCCTCGAGGGACGGCTGGGCGGAGTACCAGGGCATGGTCCAGCCCATGAACTCGCGGTAGTGCCGGCTCGCGTCGTACGACTCGCGGGCGTCCGCCGGACCGAACGTCACGTTGCGGCCCTGGAGGAGAACCGCGAACGTGATGTCGCGCGAGTGCAGCGCCGAGAGATCGGACACCTGGTTCGTGTAATAGGTGCAGCCCTCGCACTGGTCGGCCGCCGGATGCCCCGGCCACCACATGAAGTAGTAGGCCAGCAGCTGGCGGCGTCCCTCGAACGCGTCGAGCAGTGTGGTCGACCCCTCGGGACCGAGCAGCTCCGAGCCGCCGTCCACCTCCACCATCGGCAGCTGACGACGGGCCGCCGCGATCGCGTCCGCCTCACGCGTGTGCGCTTTCTCCCGCTGGCGCAGGCGCTCGATCTCGCCCTCGTAGGCCGTCCGGTCGGCAGGCCGCGGTAGGCCGGCGCCGTTGAGGGCCGAGGCGCGCGGGGCCATCAGAGGTCCTCCGCGATCGCCTTGATGTCCAGGAGGCGTCGCTCCCAGACCGTGCCGATCGCTTCGAGGCGTCGTGCGGTGGCGCTGAGTTCCGAGCCCAGCACGCGATATCGCACTTCACGGCCGACCGGCTCCGGCTCGACCAGTCCAACCCGCTGGAGGATCCTGAGGTGCTTGGCGATCGCCTGGCGGCTGATCGGCAACGCGGCGGCCAGCGTCGACGCGGACGCCGGAGCCTCACCCAGTCTGGTGAGGATGCTCCAGCGGTTCTCGTCACCCAGCGCAGCGCACATCGGAACCAGAGCCCCCTTCATCGCAGCGCCTCCGTCGCCTCGACCAGCCGGTCCAGCTGTTCGTCCCAGCCGAGGCGGTGGCTCTCAAGGTTGCGGGCGGGATCGCTGGTGGTCTCGAACCCTGTCTCGACCACGGTGAGCTGTGTACCGCCGGCCACCGGCTCGAGGGTGAAGGTGAACACCGTCGAGTGTGCGGGGTCGACCTCGCTCGGGACGGACTCGGCACCCTCGTCATTGCACCACCGGTAGGCGATGGTCCGCGGCGGGTCGACCTCCTCGACACGGATCGGGATGGCTGGTTCGTCCGGCCATGCGACCGTGCCGTGGGCTCCGGTGCCGTGCCCGACGAGCACCGTTCGCCCGAACCAGCTGGAGATGTGCTCCGGCTCCGTAACGGCGATCCACACCTTCTCCACCGGAGCGGCGATCCGGATCGTACGGCGCACGGTGAACGTGTCCTGCTCGGCGATGGATAGCGGATTGTCGGTCATTGTTCGTCCCTTCCTCAACCAGACTAGCTACGTGCGGCGAGCGGCTCGGCGGTCCGGCGGGCCGCCTCTGTGGCGGGAGCCTCCGGGCGGAGTCGGCCGGTGGCGATGGCCGCAACCACTGCGGTCGCCGCGACCACGGCTCCCGCGAAGACGGCGGCGGCGAGGCCTGCGTGCCCGATCGCGGAGCCCCCGAGCAGGGCGCCGACTGCGTCCCCGGCGTTGCTGGCAGACGCCGGCAGCGATGCGGCGAGGGCCGCTCCTGGTCCGGCCAGGTTCATCACCCGGCTCTGCATGGCGGGCGCCATTCCCATGGCGAACAGTCCCACGCCGACGATCGCCAGCACAGTGATCACGACCTGCCCGCCGAAGAGGAACATCGCGAGCAGCGAGACCGTCAGCCCGATCGTCCCCCACTGCAACGCCCGCGCGGCGTGAGTGTCGGCGAAGCGGGATCCTGCCGCGGAGCCCACCGTCGTCGCCACCCCGAATGCGAACAGCACACCCACCACCAGCGGGCCGGTGACTCCTGTGACGTCGCCCAGGTACGGCACCAGGTATGTCAGGGCCGACTGGACACCAGCGAAGACCAGGCAGCACAGCGCCAGCACGGCGAGCACTCGCGGCGCGAACGCGTGGCGCAGCTGGGCGCGGGCCGTCCGGCTCGCGCTCGATGCCGGGACCGGAGGCAGGACCAGCATGGCGGCGAGCATGACCCCGACGCCGATGACCGCCAGGCCCACGAACGACGCACGCCACCCGAACTCCCGCCCCAGCAGTGACGAGAGCGGCAGCCCGAGAGCGCTCGCAGCAGCGAAACCGGTGATCACCACGCCCATCGCGCGGCCGGCACGATCCCGCGGCACGACACCCTCCAGCGCGGTAAGCGCCGCGGCGACGAACAGGCCCTCTGTTGCTCCGACTCCAGCCCGCGCGACGAGGAACAACGTGTAGTCAGCCACCAGTACCGGCATCAGGTTGAGCAGCGCGAACGCCGCCACGGCACCGACCAGCACCGCTCGACGGTCGAGGTGCGCCGTCACGAGCGCGAGCAGCGGCCCACCGAACGCCATACCCAACGCGAAGGCGGTCACCAGCACGCCGGCCGCTGGGATCGAGACGGCCAGGTCGGCCGAGATCAGGTCGAGCATCCCCATGACGAGCAGCTCTGCGCTGCCCATCGCGAATGCCCCCACGAACAGCACGGCCAGGACCGCACGGGTCCCGCCGCGAGGCCTGCCGATCGCTTCCATGATGTCCTCCCTCGGTTAGGTGCAACTTGATGGTTGCACAATCGCGGGACATGTGCAACCGCAGGGTTGCGGGTCTAGGGTGCGGGCAACCTTCCGGAGAGGTTTCGCGGTCATGGCGGTGCTGGGCGCGGGGCTCGGGCTGAAGAAGGGCAGGGCGCTGCTCGGCCCAACTCGTCCGAGGAGGACAGCACGCCGCCGACAGAAAGTGGGCATACGGCTTGTCCGGCGGGTAGCTGGGCCTGGCTGGGGGGCGGAGTTCGCCTATGCCGCGCGGTAGGTGCAGGTCTACACCTGAGCGCCCGAGGACGATCGTGATCCGTGAGTCGCTCCTGCAACGACGTCTCGGTCTGCGAACGGCCTCCACGATGACCGCTGCGGGAATCAGCCTGGTATCTCGACGCCGAACCATGCGGTCGGGTTAGCCTTCCGTCATGGCGCAATCAGGTAGTGGGCCGCCCTGGAGCGGTTGTCGTGGCGCGTCCTCGATCGAGCAAGTGAGCACGCTGTGATCGTCGAGTGGCTCTTGCTCCTGGTGGTCCTGGTGATGATCGGTGCCAACGCTCTCTTCGTCGCTGCCGAGTTCGCGCTGGTGACGGTCGACCGGCCCACGGTGGCGCGCCTTGCCGAGGAGGGAGACCGCCGGGCGGGTTCGCTCCATGCGGCGGTCCGCAAGCTTTCTACTCAGCTCTCGGGTGCTCAGCTGGGCATCACGGTGACCAGCCTGGTCGTCGGGTTCATCGCCGAACCCTCGATCGCGGCCCTGCTCCTCGGTCCGATCGAGGCAACGGGGCTCCCGACGGAGAGTGCGAGCCCGCTGGCCTTCACGATCGCCTTCCTCATCGCGACCGTGGTGCAGATGGTCTTCGGTGAGCTGGTCCCGAAGAACTGGGCGATCGCCGAGCCGCTGAAAGTGGGCCGCGCTGTCGCCGGCCTGCAGCGTGGCTTCACGTGGGTCACCTCGCCGCTTGTCTGGTTCCTCAACGGTTCGGCGAACCGCATCGTGCGTGCCTTGGGGATGGAGCCGCAGGAGGAGCTGGCGTCGGCGCGGTCCGCACAGGAGCTCGGTTCCCTGGTGGCTCGTTCGGCGCAGCGAGGCCTCATCGACGAGGTGACGGCGCGTCGGCTGGCGCACTCCGCGGAGCTCGGCGAACGGACTGCGTCCGACGCGATGACGCCGCGCCCACGGGTCAAGTTCATCGATGGTGACCGGCCGGTCGCCGAAGTCCTGACCCTGGCCGCGCGGACCGGTCACGCCCGGTTTCCCGTGCTGGGACGTGACGTGGACGACGTCATCGGGGTGGTCCACTTCAAGGACGCGCTGGCGGTCGAACGCGACGAACGGCACCGGCGCGAGGTGCGCGACGTCGTCCGGCCGATCCGCGCCGTGCCGTCCACGATGCCCCTCGACTCTGCGCTCGAGGTCCTGCGCGGGGGCCTGCAGCTCGCCCTCGTCGTCGACGAGTACGGCGGGACCGACGGCATCCTGACCCTGGAGGACCTCGTCGAGGAGCTCGTCGGGGAGATCGAGGACGAGCAGGACCGTCCGATGCGTGGTGCGCGGGCGCTCGGCGAGGACCGCTGGTCGCTGTCGGGCCTCCTGCGACCCGACGAGGTCGGCGAGCTCACGGGCGTCCAGCTCCCCGAGGCGCGCGAGTCGGACACGGTCAGCGGCCTGGTCACCGAGCAGCTCGAACGCTTTCCGCAGCCGGGTGACGAGATCACGCTCACCGCCAGGCACGCCGAGCGGCACGACAAGGACGACATCCCCCTGCCGGTGAAGGCGCTGCTCCGGGTCGAGCGCGTCGATGGGTGGCGGGTGGACCGCATGACCATGACGGTCGAGGAGCTCGACGAGGAGACGGACCGTGCTTGACGGCTGGGCGATCACCATCACCATCGCGCTCCTGGCGGGCAACGCGTTCTTCGTCGGTGCGGAGTTCGCCCTCATCGCTGCCCGCCGCACCCAGATCGAGCCGCGCGCCGCCGAGGGTTCACGCGCCGCGCGTCTGACGCTGCGGGCCATGGAGAACGTGTCGCTGATGATGGCCGGCGCCCAGCTCGGGATCACCATGTGCTCCCTGGGCCTCGGCGCGATCGGTGAGCCGGCCGTCGCGTACGCACTGGAGATCCCGCTCGGCGCTCTCGGCATCTCCGGCGCGCTCCTGCACACCATCGCGTTCACGATCGCGCTGGGCGTCGTGGTGTTCCTGCACATGGTCCTGGGCGAGATGGTCCCCAAGAACATCGCCATCGCCGGCCCGGAACGGTCCGCCCTCGTCCTCGGGCCAGCCCTGTACGTCGTCGTCACAGCCCTCAAACCACTCATCGTCTTCCTGAACTGGATCGCGAACATCGTCCTGCGGACCATCAACGTAGAGCGGCGTGACGAGGTCGCCTCTGCCTTCACCGCTGACGAGGTCGCGGCGTTCGTCGCCGAGTCCCGCGACCAGGGCGTGCTCGACGAGGACGAGCACGCACTGCTGACCGGTGCGCTGACGATCGGTACGGAGACGGTCGGGTCTGTCGCGGTGGCCCGAGACGACCTGGTCACCCTCCCGTGCGACGTCACTCCCGCCGGCGCCGAGGCCGCGTGCGTACGCAACGGGTACTCCCGCTTCCCACTGACCGCGTCCGACGGCGAGATCGTCGGCTACCTGCACGTCAAGGACATCCTTGGCCTCGCCGCGGACCGAATCCAGTCGCCGATCGGTAGCCACCTCGTCCGACCGCTGAGCTCGATCCCGGACGACACCACGCTCGAGGCCACGCTGGCCGCGATGCAGTCGCGTGGCACCCACGTCGCTCTCGTCACCGTCGACGGCGCCGTCACCGGCGTGGCCATGCTCGAGGACGTCGTCGAGCGCCTGGTCGGAGAAGTCAGCGACGCGGCGCAGATCGCCTCCCGCTGAGGCATGGACCGTCGACCTTGCGGTCACCCTCGATGCGCTGCTCCACCGACGGGCGTCGCTGGAACCGGGCTGCCGACCTGGCTCGTGCGCTCGCCATTGGGCCTGTCCTCCGGACCGAGGATGAGCCTCCCTGCGAACCGACCGCTTCGAGTTCCTGGAGGAGCGAATGGGCTGAGCGGGCGTCAGCTACCGGCGGCGGCGCAGCCGATGCAGGTGCGGGCCGTGGGCCGGGCCAGCAGGCGGTCACGTGCGACTGTTTGTCCGCAGCGTTCGCAGTAGCCGTAGTTGCCGGCGGCGATCCTCGCGAGTGCGGCGTCCACGTCGGCCAGATGGCTTCTGGCCGCAGCGAGCAGCGTGCTCGCCTGTGAGCGCTCGAAGGCGATCGTCGACCCTTCAGGGTCGTGCTCGTCGTCGGCCGCGGTGAGCTGCGACGCCTCCACCATCGAGGCAATGTTGCCGGAGAGAGAGGAGATCAGGTCCGTCGTGCGCTCGCGGTCGGCGATCAACAGCGCATGGATCTCAGTGATCGGAGGCATTCTCCCGCCGCCTTCCTCACGAGTATCGGGCCTGCTGACTCTCGCAGGCTACCGGCGACGGTCGTCCGCCAGTCCAGTCCCTGTGCAGCACGGGTTCCGGGTGACCGGTCGTCGATGGCTTCCACTGCCTTGCAGCCGTCTGCCGTGAGCGAATCTCCTGGTGCGGGGCATTTCGGCTCGGCACGCTGTGTCCATGATGATCGCCGACCCCGCTGAAAGCCTCCGTCAAGCCGAGAGGCGCCTACAGGCCGCCCAGCTCGCGTCCGACGTCGACGCCCTGGATGGCCTGATCGAGGACACGGCTCTGTTCACCGGGCCGGACGGGAACGTCCTGTCCAAGCGGGACGACCTGGATGCGCACGCCTCCGGCTATCAGGTGATGAGTCGCGTCGAGGAAGAGGACCTCAGGGTGCTGGTGACCGCCCGCACCGGGGTCACCTGGTTCCTCGGGACTCTCGAGGGCACCTTCGGCGGTGAGCGTCTGGCTGCCCGGATGCGCTACACCCGGACCTGGACGCGCGACGACCGGGCAGGGTGGAGGATCGTCGCAGCGCACGCCACGTTCGTCGCCGACGGCGACGCCCCTGCCGAGGAGTAGTCCAACGCCCGGCCGGGCCTCGCAGGGACGGCGACCGCTGTTCGGGGAGCAATCCGGCCGTTCGGTCCCACCCGCGTGGTGTGACGTCGCGTCAGTTCAGGGCGTTGGCCAGCTGCTCTGCGACCTCGGCCGGTGTTGGCATGGCCTGGATCTGTTGGGCCACGGCGCGGGCCGCATCGGCGTATGCGGCGTATGCGGCGTCCGTGCGCAGTGTTCCGACGGCCTTGGCGACGGCCTGCGGCACGTCGGGTCCCGGCTGCACGGCGATGCCGGCGCCCGACGCGTCGACCACTGCTGCCTGGAGGAACTGGTCGGCGCCCTGTGGCACGACGACGAGCGGCAGGCCGCGGGCCAGCGCGCCGAGAGTGGTGCCGGCGCCGCCGTGGGTGACCACCAGGTCGACGTCGTGCAGCAGCTCGGCCAGCGGGGCGAAGCCGGTGAAGGTGACGCCGTCGCCTGCGGCGCCGAAGTCCTCGGCCCGCGCGGTGAGGCCGAGGGTGACCACCAGGTCCACGCCCGCATCCCGCAGCTCGGTGAGGATCGGGATCAGGGCCGCGGGGTCCGAGAAGTGGGTGCCGAACGTGACGAGCACTCGGGGTCCCTGGCCGCGCTCGGGAACGGCGGGAGGGACCGCCGCCGGGCCGGGACCCTGGTGCGGTTCCGGCCGCAGCGGCAGCCGGGTCTGCGGGGCGTCCCAGCCGGGCGGCTGGAGCAGGTCCGGGCACGGGTCGAGGTACCACCGGGCAGGAATCGGGGTCAGCCCGCGCTTCGCGTAGCGGTCGGCGGCCATCCGGTTGACCCCGTCCGTGAACTCCGCGGGGATCGCCGGCCCGAACGCCAGTGTCGCCAGCGGGACCTCCAGCGCCGCCGCCACCAGGGGCCCGACGAAGTCCATCGCCTCGGCCACGATCAGGTCGGGCGCGAAGGTCCGAGCGGCGGCCAGGGCATCGTCCGCCGTCAGGTCGATCCGGGTGCCGGCGAAGAACTCGGCGACGGCCTCCGGCGTGGGGTCCGCGGCCGCGTCGACGCCGGTGCGGCGGGCCGACTCCGCGAAGAGGACGTCCGCGCCGGGGCCGGCAGGGAGCAGCTCGATGCCCTCGGGGGCCAGCACCGGGGCGAAGAGGTCGGCGGTCATGACCGCTACCTGGTCACCACGGTTCCGGAAGGCTCGTGCCAGCGGGAGCTGGGGCAGCAGGTGGCCGTGGGCGGGCGTACTTGAGAAGAGTATCCGCATATTGATTAGCGTACTACTCCATCGGATTTGCTCGGGGTGACTCGTCGGCAACGATGCCCAGGTCTCCGCACAGCGCGAAAGGCAGCTCGCGCCGGAGCCAGTCCTGGCACGCGGGCCAGCCCCAGCCGAGCCCACGCAGCCGCAACCAGGACTCGGGGCTCAGGTAGTACATCAGGACGTCGGTCGCCCGGGCGGTGGTCAGGCCAGGGCGCAACGCTCCGACGGTGGCCAGCCGGGCTGCGATGAGACGGAACCGGTCGCGCAGCAGCTGCTCCGTGCCGCCGAAGATCTCGCCTATCTCGGTGTCGGCCGCGGCGTTGTTGACGAGCACGGCCATGAGGCGTCCGTGCCGCCGGACGACCTCGCCGGTGCTCTGCACGGCCAGGCCGGCGATCTCGCGGCCGTCCGACGCCTTGGCGATGGCGGAGAGAGCGGTGCCGATGCTGTCGTCCTCCGCTGCGCGCTCGGTGAGCTCGCGCACCAGGGCGAGCTTGTTCCCGAAGGACGCGTAGACGGTGCCCTGTGCCACCCCGGCCCCCTGTGCGATCCGCGCGATGGTCACTCGCGGGTAGCCGTGCTCGGCGAAGAGCGCCTCCGCGGCGTCCAGAATGGCGGCCCTGGTCGATGCGGCGGCCTGCTCTCGCACGGCTGAACGGTAGGTACGTGGCACGCACCCACTGTAGGTGTGCGGCCACGGGCGGCGGCGTCCGCCTGGAGGTCGAGGGAGCCGTCCGGCGTCGCCCCGGTCGGGGCGACGCAGCCTTTCGGCCTCTAGGCGGGTCTGACGTCCTGTACCGCGCTCGCCCGGACGAGCGCTCGAGCGAGCTCGCTGCTTTCCGCCAGGACGTCGAGCGCGAGTGGCTGCAGGGCGAGCGTGCCCTCGTGCAGTACGAGGAGCCGGGCGGCGAGCGAGGCGGGTTTCGTGCGGCCTGCCGCGGAGGCGAGCTCGGTGAACAGGTCCAGCAGCCAGCGCTTCTGGTCCGATGCGATGCGGTGCGCGGGATGAGAGGCGTCCGGGAGCTCGGCCAGTGCGTTGATGAACGCGCACCCGCGGGCGTTGGTCGTGCTCCAGGTGCGCAGGGCGTCGAACGGGGCGGTGACCGCGTCGACGGGGTCGGTGCAGGCGTCGACGGTCGAACGGACGAGTGAGCGCCAGCGCTGGTCACGCTCGGCGAGATAGCTCGCCACCAGGTGGTCCTTGGATCCGAACTGGTTGTACAGGGTTCGCTTCGTCACGCCGGACCGCTCGGCGATCAGGTCTACGCCGACCGCCGTGATGCCGCGGTGGTAGAACAGCTCCTCGGCGGCTGTCAGGATGCGGCGGCCCGCCGGTGATACCGCTGGCGATGCCTGCATGCGTGCGCTCCTTTACCGATCGGTGTACTCTCGTCACAGCTTTACAGATCAGTATACCTAGGAAGGGTGCACCGATGAGCGTGCCGACGACCATGCGTGCAGTACGGATCACCGGCCACGGAGGCCCGGAGGTTCTTGAAGCGGCGAACGTGGCAGTGCCTGCCCCGCAGACGGGGGAGATCTTGGTGCGGGTCGGTGCCGTGGCCTTGAACAACACCGACCTGTGGACGCGGCAGGGTGCGTACGGCCGCCCGGAGGACGCGGACGCGCTGGCGGGCTGGCGGGGCCCGATCGACTTTCCGCGCATCCAGGGCGCCGACGTCGTGGGCGAGGTCGCGTCCGTCGGTCAGGGTGTTGACGAGGGTCTCGTGGGCCGTCGCGTCGTCGTCGACCCGGCGATCTACGACGGGGACGGGCCGGACGCCAATCCCGTTGGTCTGATGGGCAGCGAACGCGACGGTGGATATGCCGAGTACGTGACGGCGCGCGCCGAGCGTGTGCACGACGTGACGCAGTCGCCGCTCACGGACGAACAGCTGGCGAGCCTGCCCACCGCCTACGGCACGGCGCTGGGCATGATCGAGCGTGGCCGGCTGCGCGAGGGGGAGACCGCGCTGGTCTCGGGCGCGTCCGGCGGCGTCGGCCTGGCGCTGGTGCAGCTCGCCCGTGCGCGCGGTGCGACGGTGATCGCCATCAGCAGCGGATCAAAGATCGAAGCGGTGCGGGAGGCGGGTGCGCACGAGGTCGTCGACCGCGCGCGAGACGTCGTCGAGCAGATCGCTGCCGCCGCTCCGCAGGGGATCGACGTCGCGCTCGACGTCGTCGCGGGTGACCTGGTGAGCGCGGGGCTGCCGCTGCTGCGCGAAGGTGGCCGGTGGGTGATCGCCGGCGCGCTCGGTGGCTACGGCGTGGACCTCGACGTGCGGCGCCTCTACCTGCACAACGCGCAGGTGATCGGCTCCTCGATGCACACTCCCGCCCACTTCGAGATCCTCATGGACCTTGCGCGCCGGGCGGAGATCCAGCCGGTCGTCGCCGCCACGTTCCCGCTGCGGCAGGCCGCGCTCGCCCAGGAGGAGCTTGCCCGACGACAGCACGTGGGCAAGATCGTCTTGCACCCGTGAGGGATCGCACCCCGGAGCGGGCCCCTGCTATCGGCCGGATCGGGAGGACCTCGTCGGCGAGAGCATGCGCCCGACGGCCCGGAGAAGTGACCATGTTCGCCGTTCAGCCCAAGGACCGCACGGCTGTTGCCTCGCCATCGGGGGACTCGACGCACGGGTTCTGAGCTCGTCGTTCCCTGGGTGAACATGGATCGGTCCAGAAGTCGCCCACCTGGGGACACCAGCATGACCATCGCTACCTGCACAGTGTGTGGGCGGTGGCCCGGGCGGCGCAACGTCCACCGTCCGGGCCTGCCCTGTCGCTTACCGCAGTGTGTTCGACGGCACGTTCACGAGCGCGAGCGTCCTGTCCGCGAGCTCGTCAAGAGTCACCCGGTCGAAGTCCCGGACTGCGCTGCGCACCTGAACATGGGTGGTCCCCACCAGGTCCTCCGGGACCGCGGCTGCACCATGAAGCGCGCCGTACACGCTGCCGACGGTCGCCCCGTTGGAGTCGGTGTCGCGCCCACCGGCGATGGTCAGCGCCACCGCGTCGACGAACGTCTCGCCCCAGAGCAGCCCGACGGCGATCAGCGCCGCGTTGTTGATGGTGTGCACCCAGGGGTACTGCGACAGATGGTTGTCCACCCAGTCCAGCGCCTCGGTCGAGGATGCACCGCTCGCGTGGAGCCGCTCGACGCCGGCCAGCGCCTCGGCCAGCCGCGACCCGGTCGGAACCACACCGGACGCTGCCCGCAGCACCTCGCCCATGTCCGTGGCCGCAAGCGCTGCGGCGCACAGGGCCGCAGCCCAGAGCTCACCGTAGATGCCGTTGCCGGTGTGGGTCAGCCGAGCATCCACCAGAGCGGTCCGGGCTGCGGTGCCCGGGTCGCCGGGGTTGACGTAGCCGAACACGTCGCCGCGGATCAGCGCGCCGATCCACTCGCGGTACGGGTTGCCGGTCGTGGCGGTCTCCGGGGCCTTGAGGCCGTGCACCAGGTTGCGGTAGGCGGCCCGCTCCGCGGTGTACGTCTGGGTGAACGGCACGCGGTCCAGCCATTCGGCCGCCACCTGCTCGGTGGTGAAGTCGCGGCCGTAGCACTCGATGATGTGTAGCCCGACTATGGTCCAGTCGATGTCGTCGTCGCGCGGCACGTCGGTGAAGTTCCCGGTGGTCGAGACCGGCGCCGACGGGTGCAGTGCGGGCACGCCCTCGGGCAGCGGGTCCACCAGCGGCACGTAGCCCCGCAGCGGCCAGGCGCCGGCGGCCCGTAGGTAGATCTCCACCTGCTGCCTGGTCAGCCCCTCGATCGGCTTGCCCATCGTGTTGCCGACCGCCCGGCCGAGCCAGGCGCCTCGGATCCGGTGGGGCAGCTGAGCCGCGTCGACCGGGATCCGGCCGGCTGCTGCGGCGATCTGGTGCAGCGAGGCGTCGTCGTCGGGTTCGGTGTAGGTCCAGTCGGAGCGGCGCGACAGCTGGTCGAGGGCGGTTGCGATCTCGGCGAGGCGGCCGAGGTCGCCGGCCTGGGCGGCCTCGTGCGCGTCGGCCTCGAGGGTGTCGACGTCGTAGCCGGTCAGCCTGCGCTGCTCCGCCTCGTCGGGCACGATGTCGCGCGGGTCGGTCACGTCATGCATGGGTGGTCCAGTCTGTGGAAGTCATGATTGGTTCGGTCAGCCCTTCACGGCGCCGGAGAGGAAGCCCTGCGTGACCTGCTTCTGCAGCAGCACGAAGAGCATGACGACGGGCAGGATCGTGATCAGGGTGCCCGCGGCGAGCGGACCGATATCGATCGAGCGGCCACCCAGGAAGAGGTACAGCCCGGTCGTGAGCGGCTGGTAGCTGCCGCCCGGCAGGTACAGCAGGGGTACGAGGAAGTTGTTCCAGTTCTGCAGGAACGTGAACACCGCCAGGGCTCCGGCACCGGAGCTGACCAGCGGCACCATGATCCGCACGAAGATCTGCCACTCCGTCGCCCCGTCGATGCGCGCTGCCTGCTCGAGCTCGGTGGGCAGGTCCGTGAAGAACGCCCGCATGAAGAAGGTGCCGAACGCAAGGCCAGTGCTGGCGAGCACGAGGTTGACGCCGAGGAGCGTGTCGAGCAGTCCGATGGCACGCAGCTGGAAGTAGAGCGGGATCATGTAGGTGAAGAACGGCACGAGCAGGCCGAGCATCACCAGGTAGAACGCGACGGAGCGCCCGGGGAACGGCAGGCGCGCGAAGGCGTACCCCGCCATCGTGGAGAGCACGACGACCAACAGCGTGCTCGGCACGCTGAGCAGGATGCTGTCGACCAGATACCTGCCGAACCCGCCGACGGTCCATGCCGTCACGATGTTCTCGGTGGAGAACGAGGAGAAGAACCCGAACGGGTTGACCTGGACGTCCTGCGGCGTCTTGAACGCCGTCGACACGGTCAGGAAGACCGGAAACAGCGCCAGGAAAGACAGGACGACGAGCAGCGTGTGCTTGCCGGCCAGAGCCGACCGTCGACGCGGGGACATGGTGTGCGGCTGGACCTTCATGCGCCTGTTCCTTGCATCGAGAGCCGGCGCTGCAGCCGGTTGAGGCCAATGGTGAAGGGGACCGCGAGAACGGTGATGAACAGTGCCAGCGTGATGCCATAGCTGATCCGGCTGAGCTCGAAGGCGCTCGTGTAGGCGTAGGTGCCCAGCACGTCGGTGGCGCCTGCCGGGCCACCGCCGGTCATCACGAAGATGATGTCGAAGACGCTGAACCCACCGATCAGCGTGATGGTCGTGACCATGAGGAACACGGGCATGATCTGCGGCAGGATCACGTGCCAGAGCCGCTGGAGGGCGTTGGCACCGTCGAGGCGAGACGCCTCGACCTGCTCGACGTCGACGTTGCGCAGAGCCGACAGGAAGATCACGAAGACGAAGCCGGACGTGGCCCAGACGGCCGTGGCGAGCACCGCGAAGAGCGCCGTGTCCGGGTTGCCCAGCCACCCGGTCTGCAGCCCTCCGAGACCGATCACCTCGAGCACCCGGTTGAGCCAGCCGCGCACGGGGTCGTAGATCCAGCTCCACACGATGCCGATCGCGACCTGCGGCAGTACGTACGGCATGAAGAACGCGACCCGGTACAAGGCGCTCCCGCGCCGCACGGTCCACATCGGCAGCGCGAGCGCGAGACCGATGAGCAGCGGTGCCGCGGTGCCGAGGGCGATCCAGACCGCGTTGTTGCCCAGCGCGGCCCACATGCGCTCGTCGCTGAACATCTCGGTGAAGTTGTCCAGGCCGACGAACGGCGGCGCCGGATCGAGCCCGTCGAAGTCGACGAACGCGAAGTACACGGCGTTGACCATCGGGAAGAGGAAGAAGACAGCCATGACTGCGATCGCCGGGGCGACGAGCAGGATGCCGAGGCGCATCTGTGCGCGACGGGTCACTCGAGGCATGCCGGTGCTGATACGGGTCACTTCTTCGACGCCTCCTCGAGTGCCTGGGCGACCTCTTCCGGCGTCGACTGGTCGGAGTAGATCCCCTGCATGCCGTTGGACATCGCCTCGTTGAACGCGTCGTCCATGAGGACGTCGATGTTGATCCCGAAGTCGCCCGTGCCGGTGCCGACCTTCTCGACGTCGGAGAGGACCTGCCCGAACAGGGGCGAGACGTCGATGTCGTCAGTGTCGGCCGGGAACGGCGGGATCACGTTGAGGTTCTCGATCATCCACCGGCCGTGCTCCGGCGTGGAGAGGAAGTCCAGCAGCGCCAGCGACTCCTCAGGGTGCTGGGTGGTGGCCGAGATCATCGGACCTGAACCGAGACCGGACGAGTAGACGCCGGGACCGTCCTGTGCGGGGAACGGGAAGTAGCCGGCCTCGAACTCCGCGGTGGTCGCGATGGCGTCCGCCAGCCAGCTCCCCATGGGGATCATGGCGGCCTCGCCGGAGAAGAACAGCGCGTTGCCGGAGTCGTAGGAGACCGAGGTCGGGAACTGGGTCAGGTAGTCGGCCTGCTGCCAGTCCTGCCACAGCGAGATCGCCTCGACGACCTCGGGCGAGGTCCACGGCCGCTCGCCCTCGATCAGCTCGGTCACTCGCTCGGAACCGACGGCGCTGGACAGCGCGATGCTCAGATGGTGGCCTCCCTGCCAGCCCTCCTGATCACTGACCGCGAAGGGCTCGTGGCCTGCGTCCTTGACCTGGTCCGCGATCCGCTCCAGGTCGGCCAGGTTCTCCGGCTCCTCGAGGCCGAGCTCGTCGAACACCTCGCGGTTGTAGAAGACACCGAGCGTCTCCATCTCACCGGGGATGCCGTAGACGACACCGTCATCCGTCGTGACGCGCTCCTTGGCAAAGGGGTAGACCTCCCAGCCGCGCTCCTCGTACTCGTCGGTGAGGTCGTAGAGCAGCCCGGCATCGGCCAGGGCGCCGCCGAAGCCAGGTCCGGAGCCCCAGTTGAACACGTCGGGGGCATCGCCCGACCGGAGCTGCGTCTGCAGGATCGTACGCATGGTGTCGTACGGCAGGGTGTTGAGCTCGACGGTGACTCCGGGGTTCTGAGCCTCGAACTCGTCGAGCCGCCCGCGAAGCCGGTCCTCGGCCGAGGCGTCCTCCAGCTGCTCGACGAGGTAGCGGATGGTCACCTCGCCGTCGCTGGACGTGTCGGCGGCTCCCTCAGGAGGCACCCCGGTGCAGGCAGCCAGCCCGAGCACGGTCGCGAGTGCTGCGACGGCGGCTGTGGGCGTCGAACGGTTCATGAGCGCGATCTCCTCGCGTCGAGATATCTCGGTCGGTGGTGTGCCGAGGCGCCGGGTCGATCTTCGAGGGCCAGACGCCGTTGTGGGCCGTTGATATATTTGCAGCGCGAAATGATAAGTGTCAACCCGAGGCTCTCGGCCCGCCGATCAACAGCCCGGGGCAGTGCGCACGACGAATTCCCGACGCCCCGGAGGGTGCGGCGGTTCTGTTCGTCATGTCCCTTCGATGTGGACGCGGCAGACGCGCGTCAGCCCGGGAACTCCGCCTGGATCGCTACGGCGGCCGCGCCGCGGGCCCACTCGATGAAGTCCATCGGACGGACCACCAGCTCTGCCTGCTGCGCCTCACCCACGTCATATTCCGTGTATCCGGCCCGGAGCGCGTCCGGTGCGAGCTCCGCGAGTCCCACGCCCTCACCCGAGAGCACGATTCGCTCTACGCCCGTCATCGCGCTCACCGCTGCAGCAGACCTCCCGAGCGCCCGCGCCGCGTCGCTGACCACCCGGGTCGCCACGGCGTCGCCGTCGGCGGTCAGGCCGAGCGCCTCCTCGAACGACACCAGGCGGCCGTGGCCGATCGAGACGGCCGTCGCGATCGAGCCGGAGGTCAGCAGGGCGGTCATGCAGCCGCGATGGCCAGCGGCACACGGAGGACCGGCAGGGTCGACCAGGTAGTGGCTCATCGGGGCGATGCCCGTGGGCACGCGCTGGTGGTTGACGACGAGCCCGTAGCCGATGCCGGCCCCGACGGTCAGGAGGGCGAAGCTTCGGCAGCCGCGCCCCTCACCGAACCAGTGCTGCACCGTCGTGAGCCCGACGACGTCGTTCTCCAGCCGTACCGGCACGCCCAGTCGCTCTGCGAGCAGCTGGCGGAACGGCACGTCGTGCCAGTGCAGGAACGGCGAGTCAGCGACGACCTCGCCCTCGGCGACGAGGCCGCCGACCGTGACCCCAACGGCCTGGACCGGGACCGGTCCGCCGCGTGCCTGCATCCCGCGCACCACCGTGCACACCGTCTCGACGACGTCGGGGACGTCCAGCGACAGCAGCGGCACGATCTCGCGGTCGACGATCCGAGCCCGCAGGTCCGTCGCGACGGCGTACACCGAGTCGGTCGTGAGCTTCACGCCGATGAACCGATAGTTGTCCGGGACGACGTCGAGTGCGACTGCCGCCCGGCCGCGGCCGGGGGTCCGCAGGATCTCGGCCTCGACCAGCACGCCGGCCGCGAGCAGGGGACGCACCAGCCGGGTGACGGTCGCCGCCGAGATCCCCAGCCGCTCGCCCAGGTTCGCGCGCGGCTGGGCGCCGTTGACGAGAATGTCGATAGCCACCGCGCGCGCCAGTGACGGGAGTGCGGAGTCTTCTGCGATGTCCAGGCTGATCCCCTCCGGGAGGTCGAGCATGTGGCCCCTGTCCGTGCGCCGCGTGGCCGCCATTATCCCGGCGTCCGGGTCTCGCGGGGGAGAGCCGCGCGGACGAGGTCGGGATGGTCGGCGAAGACGCCCGCCAGCCCGGTGTCCAGTAGCGCGGAGAGCTCCTGGCGCCAGTGTCCGTGGGCCGCCTCCGGCCCGTCGCGGTGCCGGGGCGCCAGGAACCGGTTCTCGGGCCGCAGCGTGTAGGCCCAGGTCTCCAGGCCCACCGACCGCGCGTGGTCGACGAGCTGCCGTCCGCCGTCCCTGTCTCGCAGCAGAAGATCCTTCGCGACGCTGATGCCGTGCAGCAGCGGCTCGGAGCCAGCACGCTCCGGAGCCTCCAGCGTCGCGAGCGAGGCCGGGTCAGCGAGCTCGGCGGCATATGTCGTGGCGTCCTCGCCGTCCCGGGCGACGAGATCGAACGCCGCGCCGACGGCCCCCGTCAGGTAGACGCGGCGGCTGTCGAGACCGCGCGCCGCCACCGCCATCAGCACCGACCTCTCGAACGACTCCACGGTGAGCCAGTCCGAGGAGCCCATCACCTCGGCGACGTCGAGCTCCGCGTCCAGGAGCTCCGGCATCGGCAGGCCGGCCGCCGCGAACGTCGTGGGATGCTTCACCTCGACGACGACGTGGGCTGTCGGTGCTCCGTGCTCCGCGACGATCCGCAGCACGTCAGCGAGGCGCAGCACCGGCCAGCGCCCGTCCCAGCGGGCACTGTCCGGGCGCAGGTCCGGGTGCGGTTCCCTTGCCCGCAGGGTCGCCAGCTCCGACCAGGTCAGGTCCTCGGTGAACCAGCCCTCGACGGGCCGGCCGTCCACCTCCTTGGTGGTGCGGCGGTCGGCGAGGTCGGGCCGGTCGGCGACGTCGGTGGTCATCGACAGCTCGTTCTCGTGCCGGACGACCAGGACGCCGTCGCGCGAAGGCACGACGTCGGGTTCCACGGCGTCGGCGCCGAGCTGGAGCGCGAGCCTGAACGCCGCCTCGGTGTGCTCCGGCAGGTACCCCGAGGCCCCACGGTGCGCGATCACGAGGGGCGCAGGCGTGGACACGCGCTCACTCGCCCGGGTAGTGCAGGCCGATGCGCTCGCGCACGCGGTCCAGGGTCCGCATGACGGCGACGGACTCCTCGGCGGGCATGATCTCGCCGGCGACGTGCCCGTCCCGCACGAGCCTCTCCACCTCCGCTGCCTGGTACTGCATGCCCCGACCGGTGACGTCGGCGCGGAACTCCTCCACGACCGAGCCGGTCGCGTCCCGCAGCGTGACAGCGGCCGGCGCGAACCACGTGGCGGCGATCTCGATCCGCCCGTCGTCCCCGGTGACCGTGGCCTCGTTGCGCCCGCAGGCCTCCATCGAGGAGAAGGTCGTGGCGATGGCGCCTCCGGCATGGGTCGACACCGTCGCGACCGACGCGTCGACGCCGGTGGGTGTCAGGATCGCCCGGGCGTCGATCGTGTCCGGCTCCCCGACGACGTCGTGCAGGAACGACAGCGGGTAGACCCCGAGGTCGAGCAGTGCGCCCCCGCCGAGGGCAGGGGCGCGCAGCCGGTGGTCGTCGGCGAAGGGCAGCAGCTGGCCGTGCTCCGCGTGGACGGATCGGACGGTGCCGATGCGGTCCTGGGCCAGGAGCTCGCGCACGTGCACCATATGGGGCAGGAACCGCGTCCACATCGCCTCCATCACGACGAGGCCGCGCCGACGAGCCTCGGACGCGACGTCCTGCGCCTCGGCCGCGTTCAGGGTGAACGCCTTCTCCACCAGCACGTGCTTGCCGTGCGCGAGTGCCGCGTGCGCGTTCTCGGCGTGCATCGAGTGGGGCGTCGCGACGTACACGATGTCTACGTCGGGGTCGGCGACGAGCTGCTCGTACGAGCCGTGGGCCTGTGGTATGCCGAACGCCCCCGCGAAGCGCGCCGCATTCTCCGCGGAGCGGGACCCGACGGCGTGGACGCTGTGCCCGTGCGCGAGCAGGTCGCTCGTGAACAGCCGCGCGATACCGCCGGTCGCCAGGATGCCCCAGCGCAGCGGCCGCACCCCGCTGTCGCTGGCAGTCACAGGTCGCCCGTTCGGTAGTCGAGCACGACCTGCAGGGCCTCGTCCGGCGCCTCGTCGAGCATGCGGAACGCCGTCGGCGCGTCGTCAGCGGGGACCACGTGCGTGACGAGCGGTTCCAGCTGCAGGCTTCCCGCACGCTCCAGGTCCAGCACCGTCCGGGTCATCCGGATCTCGTCCCACCGGTGCTGCAGCGCGGGCGCCACCCCGGAGATCTGGGAGGCGATGACGGCGACCCGGTTGTGGTGGAACTCCTCACCCAGCCGCAGCGGGGTGGCTCCGCCCTGGTAGAAGCCGGAGGCCACCACGCGTGAGCTGTACGCGACCGACCGCACCGCCTCGTTGAGCGCCTGGTGGCTTCCGCTCATCTCGATCGCGACGTCGGCACCCCGGCCCGACGTCAGCTCACGTACGCGCTCCGCGACGTCGTCCACGACAGGGTCGAGGACGACGTCGGCGCCGAGCCGAGCGGCAAGCTCCCGGCGCTTGGACAGGAGGTCCACGACGACGACCCTCGCCCCGTTCAGCCGCGCGAGCTGAGCGGTGATCTGGCCCGGCACGCCGGCACCGAAGACGACGGCTGTCTCACCGACGTGGACGTCGGCGTCGAGCACCGCGTTGAGGGCGATGGCACCGATCTTCGCGAAGACGCCGGACCGGTCGGCGGAGCCGGCGGGCATCAGCCGGGTCCGGACCCGGTCGGCGTCCTGGACGGTGGTGGACCGATGGCCCCACGCGCCCCAGACGACGCTGCCGACCAGCTCCTGCTCGACGGCCGGACCGACCTCGACGACCCGGCCGACCTCCTCGTACCCGAAGCTGTCGATCGGGTACGAGTAGGTGGGCTCACCGGCGACGAACAGGCGCCGTTCGGTGTCCCAGCGGTTGCTCAGGTACGGGTTGGTGCCGCGGTACGCGGTGAGCTCGGTCCCGGCAGAGATGCCGGACCAGAGGGTCTCCAGGCGCACCTCCCCGGCGTTCAACGGCGCGTCGTCGACGTCGACGACCTCGGCCTTTCTCGGTGAGCTGAAGCGAACGAGACGTCCCACGGGATGGGTCCTTCCGGGTCGGTGCGGTGTACGGGTAGGAGCTGTGCCCGGCGGGCTCAGGCGCCGCCCGTGCCGGTGGTGGTGTCCTCGCGGACGAGACGGAACAGCAGTGCCTGTTCGGGGTAGAGCATGGGTGCCTGCAGGCCGACCGTCTCCAGGAGCTCGCCGGGGACGGAGGCGGGGCGCGTCCACCAGGACGGCGGCCCGCCCGCCGTCCTGGTGAGCGCGGACGACGAGAGCTCGACCGGCTCGATGCGGTAGAGCGCCTCCGGGTCAAGCCCGGGCAGCCGGACGCGCCCGGGCTGGGCGGCGAGCGTGGTCTGCGTCGCGACGAAGGCGAACAGCGCCCGGGACCGGTCATCGGCCACGACCCCGTGTGCCCAGTACGACTCGTCGGGGTAGTCCGCCCGCACGGTCGTGCCGGTGTGCAGGAGATCGCGCTCCCGCTTGTAGAGCTCGACCCAGGCCTCGAGCTCGTCGAGCTCCTTCTCGGTGGCGGTCCGGATGTCCCACTCGATCCCGAAGTGGCCGAACAGTGCGGTGGCCGCCCGGAACGCCAGGCTGTGGGTGCGTTGGGTCGTATGGGCGGTCGGCGCCCCGACGTGCGAGCCCACCAGCTCCGGCGGCAGGAGCAGGCCGGTCCAGCGCTGGATCTGCTGCCGCTCGAGGGGGTCGATGCAGTCGCTGGCCCACACCCGGTCTGTCCGTTGCAGCACCTCCAGGTCCACCCGTCCGCCGCCGGACGCGCACGACTCGATCTCCAGCCCCGGGTGGCGGCGGCGCAGCTCGTCCATGAGCGCGTAGACCGCAAGGGTCTGCTCGTGCACGGCGGCGCGTCCCGTGTCCCGGTGGCCGGGCTCGGCAAGGTCCCGGTTGTGGTCCCACTTGATGTAGTCGATCGCATACTCCCGCACGAGGCTGCTCATCGATTCCAGCACGTGCGCGAAGGCGCCCGGAGACGTCAGGTTCAGCACCTGCTGGTTCCTGCCGCGCACCGGCAGCCGCTCGGCGGGGCCGAGGATCCACTCGGGATGTTCGCGCGCCAGCTCAGAGTCCTCGTTGACCATCTCTGGCTCGAACCAGAGCCCGAACTGCATGCCGTGGGCGCGCACGGCGGACACCAGGGGGCCGAGACCGTCCGGCCAGACGGCGGGGTCGACCTGCCAGTCGCCCAGCCCGGCCCGGTCGTCGCGCCGGCCAAGGAACCAGCCGTCGTCGAGCACGAACCGCTCGACGCCGACGCGCGCGGCGACGCGGGCCAGGTCGACCAGCGAATCGGTGTCGTGCTCGAAGTACACGGCCTCCCACGTGTTGAGCACCACGGGGCGCGGCGTCGACGGGTGCTGCGGACGCGCACGCAGGTACTGGTGGAATGCCTGGGACACCTCGTCCAGACCGTTGCCGTAGGCGGCGTACAGCCACGGCGAGGAGTACGACTCGCCCGGCGCCAGCACGACCTCACCCGGAAGGAGAACCTCGCCGCCGCCCAGGACGCGGGACCCGGTCAGGCCAAGCTCCGCGAACGTCGTGTGGTTGCCGCTCCAGGCGGTGTGAACCGCCCATACCTCGCCGGTGCGGAACCCGAAGCCCTCGGACCCGGCCGCGAGCACGGTGGCAGCGTCCGAGCCTGTCCGCCCTCGGCGGCTGTCCCGCAGGTGTGTGCCAACGACGAACGGGTGTCGCTGCGGCGTGCGCTCGCGGAGGTGGCGCCCCGCGAAGTCGAGGATCTCCTGCGCCTCGGTCGGGACCGGGAGGCACACCCGGACGGCGTCGACGGTGTACGCACCGGCCGCCGCGGTGTTGGTCACGGTGGCGCGGACGCGCAGGACGCCGCCCGGGAGCAGCTGGACGGTCGACGTCAGCGTGAGGGCCGCATCATCGTCGGCGCCGTGCGCGACGAGCGTCTGGGTGCCGTCCTCGCCCTGGTCCAGGTCGTGCCCCGTCGCGACGAAGCGGCTCGAGAACCGGGTGCCGTCGCGATGCCCCTCAAGGCCCGGCGAACCCGCCCAGCCGGCCGACTGCTCCGGGAGCAGCGCGGGCGGCGCGGCGTCCTGCAGGGAGTCCGCCCCGCTCTGCGACTCCGCGAGCGAGCGCAGGAACGAGAGGTGGTCGGCGGCGCGGGTCAGCGGGGCACCCCAGTGCAGGATCCGCGGGACACCACCCGTCACGTCCAGGGCTGCGCTCAGGCGATCGGACCGCAGCACCACGATGCCGTCCGTGTCGGCAGGGATGGGGATGGTCGCACTCCGTTGGCTCACGGGCGGTTATCTTTCCACCGTGAAAGGAATAGCGCAAGGCCGCTGCACGCCTCGCCGCCGAGGTCACGTCTCGGTGTGGTCAGCAGCGTCGCCGGACGTCGCCGCGAGCAGCGCGGTCAGCCCAGGCGTGTGCGACCGTACGCAAGGCGTGGTGCCGGCTCGCAGGACGACCCGAGCCGGCCCGCCGGACGCGTGATGTCGGAGCAAAACGTGATGTCGAAGCAAAAGGAGTGTGCGGTGGTGGACGAGCGTGAGCAGGAGGTGCGGCGCCGGATCGGCGACCAGGAGCTGTACCTGGACGTCGGCCCAGGCCTGGAGGCCCTGGAGGAGTCACGGGTGCGGGGCAAGGAGCTGGCCCGGGAGTTCAACGCGCTCGAGCCGCGCGACCTCGCGAACCGGCAACGCGTGCTGACGGAGCTGTTCGGCGCGCTCGGAGACCAGGCATGGTTCGAGCCGCCGCTGTTCGTCGCCTACGGGGCGCACACCACGGTCGGCTCCGGGGTCTACGCCAACACCGGCCTGACTCTCGTCGACGACGGACCGATCACCATCGGCAACAACGTGATGTTCGCCCCGCACGTCACCATCACCGCCACGGGGCACCCGCTGCACCCGGCGGCCCGCCCCCACGGCGAGCAGTTCTCCGCGCCGGTCGTGATCGAGGACTACGTGTGGGTCGGCAGCAACGTGACCATCCTGCCCGGCGTCACGATCGGTCAGGGTTCGGTCATCGCCGCGGGCTCCGTGGTCACCGCCAACGTCCCGCCGATGGTCGTGGTGGGTGGGGTGCCCGCACGCGTCCTGCGCGAGATCACGGAAGCCGACCGCGAGTGGCACTACAAGGCCCCGCGGACCCTGACCACGAAACGGGCCGTCGCGCCCGCGCCGTCCGAGCCGAGCGGTTCCGCTTCGTGACCTGAGATCTCGACGTGCGAGTGGTCGGCCCGGTTACGACAGTGGAGAGGTCGTTCGCCGAGGACGCGGATGAATGCAGCACACCACGAGCGCGACTACTCGGGGGAGCAGGGCCACGACGTCATGCTGGTCCTGTTCACGGGCAGCACGCTGGCCGGTGCAGGGAGCCCGAACGCCGGACCGGACGCTCCGGCACACCTCATGGCCTGGATCTCGGTACGGGGGTCGCAATGAGAGCGATGGTGTATCGCGGACCGTACAAGGTCCGCGTCGAGGAGAAGGACGTACCTCGGATCGAGCATCCGAACGACGCGATAGTGCGGGTCACGACGGCGGCCATCTGCGGGTCGGACCTGCACCTGTATCACGGCCTCATGCCGGACACGCGGGTCGGGTCGACGTTCGGCCACGAGTTCGTGGGGGTCGTGCACGAGGTCGGCCCGTCGGTGCGCAACCTCGCCGTCGGCGACCGGGTGATGGTGCCCTTCAACATCTACTGCGGAACCTGCTTCTTCTGCGCGCGCGGTCTGTACTCCAACTGCCACAACGTGAACCCGAACGCCACGGCAGTGGGTGGCATCTACGGCTACTCGCACACCACCGGCGGCTACGACGGCGCGCAGGCCGAGTACGTCCGGGTGCCGTTCGCCGACGTCGGGCCCACGATCGTGCCCGACTGGATGGACGAGGAGGACGCCGTCCTGTGCACGGACGCGCTGGCCACCGGATACTTCGGCGCGCAGCTCGCCGACATCACGGAGAGCGACGTCGTGGTCGTGTTCGGTGCGGGCCCGGTCGGGCTGTTCGCCGCCCGGTCGGCGTGGCTGATGGGAGCCGGCCGCGTCATCGTCGTCGACCACCTGGACGACCGGCTGGAGATGGCCCGCACGTTCGCCTATGCCGAGACCGTCAACTTCACGCGGCACAAGGACATCGTCGTGGAGCTGAAGCGCGTCACCGGTTGGCTCGGCGCCGACCGGGTGATCGACGCCGTGGGCGCCGAGGCGGACGGAAACCTGCTGCAGCACGTGACGGGCGCGAAGCTCAAGCTGCAGGGCGGATCGCCGATCGCACTGAACTGGGCTATCGACTCCGTGCGCAAGGGCGGCACGGTCTCGGTGATGGGTGCGTACGGGCCCATCTTCAGCGCGGTCAAGTTCGGTGACGCCCTGAACAAGGGGCTCACCCTGCGCATGAACCAGGCGCCCGTGAAACGGCAGTGGCCGCGGCTGTTCGAGCACATGCGCAGCGGCTACCTCAAGCCGAACGACATAGTGACCCACCGGATCCCCCTGGAGCACATCGCCGAGGGGTACCACATGTTCTCCGCCAAGCTCGACGGCTGCATCAAGCCGCTCGTCGTGCCCGGCGCCGACTGAGAGAGGGGACGAGCGTGCCGTACACCGCCGACAAGCCGCCTCTGCCCGAGACGCCGGAGCAGCTCAGAGCCCGCATACCGGGCTGGGGCGCCGATCTCGACCCCGCGGACCGCCCGTCCTACCCCCGCGAGGTGCGTGGGCTGGAGACCGGCGCACACTGGGACCTGCCCGAGCAGCAGGAGGAGCACCGGCCGCGCGAGCGCTCGATAGAGCATGCACGCCTGACGCCGGTCTTCGGCACGTCGGTGCCGCTGAAGGGCCTGTCGGGCGTGGTCCGCAGGTTCGCGTACCAGCGGTTCAGCGAGGGCCGCGCCGCACACTGGCTGCTGCTGATCGCGGCCGACCGGGTGGACGCCGTCGAGAGCCACCTCGCCTCCTTCGCGACCACCCGCCCGGACAACCCGGTGACCGAGACCGGCGTGCTCGCGGAACCTTCCCACCATCCGCTCAGCTCCCGGGCCGGGCGGGTGGACGTGCGGCACCAGGTCCTCGACCCCGTCGTCGTCGTGGGGCCCTGGGTACTGGCCGGCGTGGTGATCTACCGAGGCGTCCGGGCCGTGGTCCGGCGGGCACGGACGTGAGGTCCGGCGTCCGCCCCGCGTGCGTGGCCGGCCTCGCGCGCGGCGCCGCGGTCGGCGCACTGCCGGGGGTTCCATAGGTGCTGGTCCACGACGCCCTGTCAGTGGTCGCGGCCGACCCGGCCGGCCTGCTTCCGGCGCGCCAGCAGATGGCGTTCACCCTGGGGTGGCACATCATCCTGGCGTCGTTCGGTGTGGCCTTCCCTGCGATGATCTTCGTGGCGCACTGGCGGGGTGTGGCGCGCGACGACGGGGTCGCGCTCGTCCTGGCGCAGCGATGGGCCAAGGTCTCTGCGGTCCTGTTCGCGATCGGCGCCGTGTCTGGCACGGTCCTGAGCTTCGAGATGGGCTTGTTGTGGCCCGGACTGATGGGGACCTTCGGCGACGTACTGGGCCTGCCGTTCGCCCTGGAGGGGCTGTCGTTCTTCGTCGAGGCCATCTTCCTGGGTATCTACCTCTACGGATGGGGGCGCATGCCGCCGCGTCGCCATCTGCTCATGGTCGTTCCGATGGCGGTGGCCGGTGTGGTCGGCACGTTCTGCGTGATCTCGGTCAACGCCTGGATGAACACCCCCGCCGGCTTCCGCATCGTCGACGGCGAGGTCACCGATGTCGACCCGTGGGCGGCGATGTTCAACCCGATCGCAGGGTGGCAGTTCGCCCATATGTGGCTCGCGGCCTACATGCTCGTCGGCTTCACCATCGCGGGGGTCTACGCCGTCGGCATGCTGCGCGGACGCCGCGACGCACACCACCGGCTCGGTTTTCTGCTGCCGTTCAGCTTCGCGAGCGTCGCAGCAGTCGTCCAACCCGTCGTCGGGCACCTCCTCGGCGGCGGCCTCGGCGACCGACAGCCGGCCAAGCTCGCCGCGTTCGAGCTCGCCACGACCACGGAGAGCCCCTCGCCGCTCCGTATCGGTGGCGTACTGGTCGACGGCGAGGTGCGCTGGGCCCTCGACATCCCGGTGCTCGGGTCGCTCATCGCGCAGAACTCCCTCACCGCACCGGTCCGCGGCCTGGACACCATCCCGCTGCGGGACCAGCCGCCGGTGAACATCACGCACTGGGCGTTTCAGACGATGATCGGGATAGGCACGCTGCTGGCCCTCGCCGTCGTCGTCTACTGGGCGCTTCGGTGGGTGCGCAAGCGTGACCTGCTCGACCACACGTGGTTCCTGAGGTTCTGCGCCGCAGCAGGGCCCCTCGCCGTCGTCGCCGTGGAGTCGGGCTGGATCGCCACAGAGGTGGGACGCCAGCCCTGGGTGGTCTACGGCATCATGCGCACCTCGGAGGCGGCGGGGGACTACCCCGCCCTGTGGTGGCTGCTGGCCATCACCGTGGTCGTCTACACCGGGTTGACCGTCGGTGCCGTGCTCGTGCTGCGGTCGATGTCGCGCCGCTGGCGGCAGGGACAAAAGGACCTGCCCAGCCCGTACGGCCCGCAGTCCAGACTGTCCGACGAGAGCTCCGGGCGGGCCGCGCCGTGACTGTCGAGCTCGCGGTGGCCATCGCCATGTTCGTGGGGCTGGTCGCCTACGCCGTGTTCGGCGGGGCGGACTTCGGCTCCGGTTTCTACGACATCACCGCGGGCAGCGCTGCCCGAGGCGCGGAGCTGCGCACGGAGATCGACCACAGCATCGGCCCGGTGTGGGAGGCCAACCACGTCTGGCTGATCTACGTGCTCGTCACCTGGTGGACAGGGTTCCCGACCGCCTTCGCCGCCGCGATGTCCACCTTGATCCTTCCGTTGCTGTTCGCGCTGCTCGGCATCGTGCTGCGCGGCGCCGGCTTCGCGTTCCGCAAGTACTCTCCGACGCTGTCGCAGGCTCGGTTCTACGGCGCTCTGTTCGCCGGCTCGTCGCTCATGGCGCCGTTCTTCCTCGGCACAGCCGCCGGCGCGATCGCCTCGGGACGGGTGCCGGCCGACGGCCAGGGTGACCGCTGGTCCTCCTGGCTGAACCCGACCTCGCTCCTGGCGGGCGTGATCACGGTCGCCTGCTGCACGTTCCTGGCCGGAACGTTCCTCACCGCCGACGCGACGCGTGCGGGCCACGAATCGCTCGCCGCCGAGCTGCGTCGACGCACTCTGCTGGTCGGAGCAGTCACCGGCGTCCTGGTGCTCGGCTCGCTCCTCCCCATCACCCGCGACGCGCCCACGCTGGCCCAAGGCCTGACCGGGAGAGCGGCTCCCCTGATCATCACCTCGATCCTCGGCGGGCTCGTGGCCCTCGCGCTCCTCTGGAAGCAGAAGCCCGCCGCCGCGCGGGTCAGCGCCGTCGTCGCTGTCGCCTCGGTCGTCGTCGGATGGGGCGCGGCACAGTACCCGTGGCTGCTCGTCGACGAGGTCACCATCGCCGACGCGGCGGGAGCCCCTGCCACCCTGCGGGCACTCCTGCTCGTCGCGGTGCTCGCAGGGATCATCGTGATACCGCCGCTGGTGTACCTGTTCCGGCTGACCCAGAGCGAACCGTGGACCCAGGGCTGAGGCGCGGGTCGTCGATGTCATGGCGCGGACCTACGCAGCCGGCCGCGGTTCTGTTTGGGACACTGGGCAACAGCAATTCTGCCGAGACGAGGAGTACCAGGTGCCCCAGGGAACTGTCCGATGGTTCGACGCCGACCGAGGGTTCGGCTTCATCGACCTCGGGAACGAGGCCGAGGACCTGTTCGTGCATGCGTCCGAGATCGTCGGCGACGACGGACCGAAGCTTCTCCGCGAGGGGCAGGCCGTCGAGTTCGAGGTGGGCGAGGGTGAGCGTGGCCCGCAGGCGCGCCGCGTCCGGGTCACGGGCGACCGGGCCGCCGACGCGCCCGTGGGCGTGCTCGGCACCGTCAGCTGGTACGAGCCGGCCAAGGGATACGGCTTCGTCACGCCCGACGGCGGTCGCGCCGAGGTCTTCGTGCACAGCTCGGCCATCGTCGGGGGCGGTGTGATCTCGGAGGGGCAGCGGGTGGCGTTCCTTGTCGTGGACGGGGAGAAGGGGCCGCAGGCGGACCACCTGCTCCCGCTCGCGGCGGAGGCCGCACGGCCGGCATCCGACGGCGCGGACGGCACGGTGTCCTGGTACGACGACACCAAGGGCTTCGGGTTCATCGCTCCCGCCTCGGGCGGCGAGGACGTCTTCGTCCACGGCAGTGCGCTCGGCCCGGGGTTGACCGAGCTCTCCGAGGGCGCACGCGTGACGTATGACGTCGTCGACGGCGACAAGGGGCCGAACGCCCGCAACGTGCAGCTCGTGCGCGGGTCCGGGACTGCGCGCCCGGCCACGGCCGGCGGTCGGTCGAGCCGTCCCGCGGCATCCAGCGGGCCTGTGCGCGGGGGTCAGGGCACCGTCGCGCGCTACGACGGGGAGCGCGGTTTCGGCTTCATCACCCCCGACGCCGGGGGCGCGGACCTGTTCGTGCACGTGTCGGTCGTGCGGGGCACCGAGGTCCTGGAGGAGGGAGATCGGGTTCGCTTCAAGGTGCGCCAGAGTGACCGGGGGCCGCAGGCCGACAGCGTCGAACTGGTATGAGCTAGTTCAGTGAGCAGTCGCGGCGGGGATCACGATCCCCGCCGGCCGCTCACGGCAGCAGCGTGAACCCCGACTCCTGGCGCGTCTTCCCGAGCGCCGCCAGCACGATCTGGAGAAAGCCCATCGCCTCGAGCTCCCTCGCGCGCGACAGCGGGCCGACGTCGACCGCTCGCAGCCCCGCCGCCTCGATGAGGCCGGCAACCGCGATCTTCGCCTCGGCGTAGTCCCCGGCGAACAGGACGGTCGTGGTCGTGGTGCCGTTCGTGCCGCTGGTGAGCGTGTCGCCGAGATTGACGTTGAACGCCTTCACGACTGCCGCGCCTGCGGGGAGCAGCTGCGCGAGCTCGGCGGCAGCGGAGGAGTCGGCCGGTACCTGCAGCTCGTCGTACGTGCTGAAATCGATGGCGTTGCTGATGTCGATGACGACCTTGTCGCCGAGCTGATCACGATAGTGCTCGAGGATGCTCGGGTACGCGCCGTACGGAACCGCGAGCACGACGAGGTCGCCGGTGAGCTCGTCGCCGATCGCCCCGTACGCGACATCCGAACGCTCTCCCGACGAGCTCGCGGTGCTGCGCCTGATGATCTGAATGCTCGCTCGGGCTCGTGCTGCGACCTCGGCGATCGCCGAGCCCATCTTGCCGCTCCCGATGATGCTGATCGATGTCATGCGAACGAGTTCCTCCGGAATCGATTGAGCGCCCTCTCGGCGACCTTCAGTGCGTCGTAGTCGAACACCGCGCTTCGGCGGAAGTCCCGACCGACGCGTATGTCGGCGTCGCGCTTCTCGAGGTCCGTGAACTCGTGCTGCGCATCGAACATGGCGCCGGCTCGACGTGATCCGTGCTGCAGGATCGCCGTGCGCTGCATCCGAACCGAGGTGTAGCGCCTGAACGCCTCCGGGATGTCGGAGACGTCGTCGGCCGCTCTCAGGAACGTGGCAAGGGCCATGCTGTCCTCGATTGCCTGGTTCACCCCTTGGCCCTGGTGCGGCAGCATGGTGTGCCCGGCGTCGCCGAGGAGCGTGATCGGTCCGCGCGACCAGTTGGTGAGTGGTTCGTGGTCGAACAGGCCCCACCAGAAGGTCTTCTCGATGGCCCTGATGAAGCGACGGAGCTTCGGGTCCCAATCATCACCCGCAAACTCGGCGGCGAGCTCGCCGACCTCCGCCGGGCCGGACCAGGGCCCGTCGAGGGGCCGGTCGCTGGGGACGCCGGCGACGAAGTTGAACAGCCTGCGCTGCTGCAGCGGATAGCACATGAAGTGCCGGCTGTTACCCATCCAGACCTGGCTGATCATGGGCCAGTCCCCGGGCAGGCGAGACGCGTCGACGACACCCCGATAGACGATGTATCCGGAGTAGACGGGCTCCGGATGTTGATCAATGGCTTTCCGCACCACTGAGTGGATGCCGTCCGCTCCCACCACGGCATCGAAGTCCTCGTGCGCGCCGTTCTCGAACTCGACGCGGACGCCGGGGTCCAGCGTCCGCACCGACGCCGACCGGTGGCCGAGACGGAGGCTCTCAGGATCGACCTCTCGAGCCAGCACCTCGATGAGGTCTGGTCGGTACATTCCGATGTTCTGATACTTCCGCGCCGAATCCTCCCAGGCCGCGTCGGTGACGATGTTGCCCATGGCATCCCGGTAGACACCGTGCCCGTCCGGGACAGCTCCGGCGCGCTTGACCGGTTCGAGCATGCCGAGCTGGTCGAGCACGCGCTGGGCGTTCGGTGCGACGGTGACGCCCGCTCCCACCTCGCCGAGCGTGCTGGCCTGCTCGAACACCGTGACCTGGACCCCGGCGATCCGCGTGAGCGCGATCGCTGCGGTGAGTCCGCCCATCCCTCCGCCGATGATCGCGATTCTGGTGGTGCTGTCTAGCATTGCTCCTCCTTGACTGAACTGCGCAGTACGGGCACTTCTCTACCGTTTCCCCGACAGCTCGTCGGCGGCTTCCCGCGGCGCGAACACCGTGGCCCCGCTCGCCTGCTCGGCCTCGTGGTCTGGACCGAGCGGGATCCCGGTGCGATCGCGCAGACACAGCGTCGCCGCCGCTCCCAGGAGGGTGGTGAGGAGGAGGTAGCACGAGACCGCGGCTGTGGTGCCCGTTGCCTCCAGCAGCATCTGCGAGATCATCGGGGCGAACGCCCCGCCGAGGACCGCTCCGATCGCGTAGGTCACCGACACCCCCGAGAAGCGCATGGAGGCCGGGAAGATCTCCGAGTACCACGCGGCCAGCGGGCCGTAGGTGAGGCCCAGTCCGGTCGAGATGAGGACCAGCGCGGCGTAGAGCCCGGGCAGCCCTCCGGTGTCGACCAGCCAGAAGATGGGGAAGACCACGACGGCCTGCAGACAGAAGCCGATGAGGAACGTGCTTCGCCGTCCGATCGCATCCGCCAGGACGCCCGCGAGGAGCGTCGAGAAGAACCACACCACCGCAGCGACGGCCGCCGCGACGAGTACTGCGGTGGTGTCCAGGTGCTGCTCGGCGATCGCGTAGTTGTTGAGGAAGCCGCCCGTGGTCATGTAGCCGAGGGTGCTGTTGCCCACGAACACGAGGGCGGCGAGGATCACGAGGGGCCAGTGGTGCTTGAACAGTGCCACGATCGGGGCGTGCGTCTGCTTGCCGCGCTCGGCCATCTCGGCGAACACCGGGCTCTCCTCGACCGAACGGCGGATGACGAAGCCGACGACGATGAGGACGACGCTCACGAGGAAGGGCACGCGCCACCCCCACTGGAGGTACTCCTCACCCGGGGAGATGACCCCGGTCATGAGAGCGGTCATGCCCGACGCGAGCAGGAAGCCGAGCGGGACGCCGAGCTGCGGCCAGGAACCGGCGCGCCCGCGCCGGTGCGCTGGGGCGTGCTCGACGGCCATCAGTACCGCCCCGCCCCATTCGCCGCCGGCGGAGAGGCCCTGGAGGATGCGCAGCAGGAGGAGGAGGATCGGCGCCGCGATGCCGATCTGGGCGAAGGCGGGCAGGACGCCGATGAGGGTCGTCGCAGCGCCCATGAGGACGAGCGTGATGACCAGCATCGCCCGCCGCCCGATGATGTCGCCGAAGTGCCCGGCCAGGAACGCGCCGAGCGGGCGGAAGAGGAAGGAAATGCCCACCGTGGCCAGGGAGAGCAGGAGTGCGATGTCCTCACCGGCCGGCTGGAAGAAGAGCTGGGCGAACACGAGCCCGGCGCTCGTCGCATAGATGAAGAAGTCGTACCACTCGATGGTGGTGCCGATGATCGTCGCGAAGGCGATTCGGCGTTGCGAGGTGGGAATGCCTGCGGCAGGCAAGGAGCTCATGGTGCGTCCCTAACGTCATTGTCGTCCCTCCGGCAGAGAGGGTGGGAAGGCGGTTCGCCCAGTGTTACGAGGTGCACCACTACATGTAAATCACGGTTATCTGAAGATATAGTTCGACTGCACTGAAGAAGCTGTCGAGCAGAGAGGTCGCCATGGCGGAGGTGAGCTTGCGGCAGCTCGAGCTGTTCGCGGCCCTGCCGAACTTCACCACCCTCAGTGCGGCTGCGGCCCATCTGCACATCTCGGAGTCCGCGCTGTCCCAGGCCGTCACGAGCCTCGAGCGTGCGGTGGGGGAGCAGCTGTGCGTGCGCCGTAAGGCGCGGGGTCTCACGCTGACCCCGACCGGCCAGCAGTTCGCCAGGCAGGCCCGCCAGATCGTCGCCGACACGCAGGAACTGGTTCTCGGCACAGGTCGGGGGCAGGAGCTGCGGGGACCCGTGAAGCTCGGCTGCTATTCGACCTTCGCCACCAATGTGGTCCCCGAGCTCCTCGAGGGCTTTCCGAAGCGGCATCCGGGGGTGCGCATCGAGATCATGGTGGGCACCAAGGAGGAGCTGCTCTCGGCGCTCGAGGCAGGTCGCCTCGACGTGGCTCTGGTGTACGACGTGTCTCTGCCCATCGGCTACCGCCGCCGCAAGGTCTACGGGACCGAGCTCGAGGTCCACCTGCATCCGGACCATCCCCTTGCGACGGCCAGCACGCTGGACCTCCCGGATCTCGCCGGCGAGCCCTACATCCAGTTCGACGCGACCCCGAGCACCGTCAACGTCACGGATGCGTTCGCCGCGCGCGGTCTCGAACCCACGATCGCAGCCCGGGTCACCGAGATCGGCCTCGTCGAAGCACTCGTGGGTCGGGGCCTCGGGTACGGCCTGCTCATGTCGCGACCCAACGCGCTCCCGATGAGCCTCGAGGGCCGGCCGGTGGTCATCCGGCCGCTCGACCCGCCCGTCACGGTCTCCCACGTGGTGGGAATCTGGCCCGATGACATGAACCTCACGCCCCGCGCCTCGGCCCTGCTCGACTTCGCGCTGGAGAAGCTCGGCGGCTACGGCCGGGCCGAGGTCCTGCCGGACCGGGCCGCGCCCGGCGGCACCGCGGCCACCGCGTCGACCTGACCGAGATCATCCCCTGGTGCGGGATTGGCTTCAGCGGTGGCTACGCCCAGAGCCCGCGGTCCTCGGGCGCGACGGACACGCGATCCCGGATGCGGGTCCCCGCCGGACGGTGGAGCATCGAGAGCACCCACCACCCCTGGACGAGGAGGGCCAGATGACGACACCAGCCAGCACACCGCCGAGGGACCCCGGCTCGTCGGAGGCGACCGAGCGCCAGCTGCAGCTCGCCGTCGCGCAGGGTACGGCCTACCGCAACGCCCTCGACCACATGGCCCAGGACGTCGCCGACGCCGGAGGTACCCAGCAGGCCGGCGACTACCTGATCGGCTACGCCATCGAGAAGGCCGAGGGCATGTACCACCTGGAGGGCGGGGAGCTGGTGTGGCACAACCCTGGTGCCGCCAACGCGCACGTGGAGGTCGTCGTCTGCGACGGCGCCGACGGGCGCTTCGTCCCCGGTCTGGACGTGAGCGCGACCCTCGTGACGCCCGGCGGGCGGGAGCTCGGGCCGTTCCCGCAGGAGCTGGTCTGGCACCCGATGCTGTACCACTACGCGCGCAACTGGGAGCTGCCGGAGGACGGCGAGTACACCCTGCGCGTGCACGTGGAGCCGCCGACCTTCATGCGGCACGACGAGATCAACGGACGGCGGTTCGCGAGACCGGTCGACGTCGAGTTCGCAGGGGTGCCGATCGAACGTGGTGCCGAGCCGGTCGACCCGCCGAGCTGACCGGGGAGGGCCGCAGCGACCAGCGACCGCCTTCAGTGGCGAGCTTCGATCTGCTCCACGGCCGCAGCGAACTCCCAGTGCCAGGGCTCATATGGTCCGGAGCCGCCGGACTGCGCCCACTGCGGGTTGTCCCACCCGTGCTCCGGGGCGTGTGCTTTGAGCCAGTCCCAGCGCTCACCGGCGTAGCTGTCGGCGCAGATGTCCACGGCGAGGCCCCAGCCATGATTGGACCGACCCGGCGTTGCCGTCAGTGTCGGCTTTGCCGCCTTCGCCGCGACCTGCTGCGCATAGCTGCGGTAACCGTCCGTGAGGCACATCGCTTCGCCGAACTGGTCGGTGTACTCCTGGTTGAGACGAGCCAGGGCGACGGCCGCGTCGGCACGGATCGGCGGGTAGCCGTCCCACAAGTCGCACAGCTCGCTCTCCGGCACCTGACCGTTGAGCTCCGAACCTGTCGCTTCACCATCACAGCCAGGCAGGGCCGGCGGGGCCTCGACCTTCACGGGGCCCGCCTCTTCGGCAGGCATCGACGCGTCACCGGGGACGGTGACACCCGCGGCAGAAGTGCCGCGCGGGTCACGGTCCTGGCTACGTGACGCACCGCTCTGCCGATCGGGGATCAGCGATGCGGCACTCGACGACTTCGGACCGGTGAGCGCCGCCGCGGCGTCGGCTCCGCCTGCGTGGCCGCCCTCTTGCCCGTGCCCGCCGACCGCGGCGACGGTGAACGACGTGGTGGTGGCCAGAGCGATTCCCAGGCCGAGCGTCACCGGCCACCAACCCATCGCGGGGGACGGCGCCCGAGATGGCGAGGCCGCGTGCCGGCCTTTGCTATGGCGTCCTCCGCTTCGCCGTGTCCGCGTCGCCGAGCCGGCGCTGAGGTTCCCCCCGTTGATCGCACCCCGAACCGGCGCGCTGGCCGGCGCAGCGATGCGCCCGGTGAAGGTGGTGACGTGCTCGGAGCCGGCTCGGGCGACGTCTGCCGGGACGGGGAGGCGTGCCGCATGGCGACCACGGCCGCTCACATTTCGGCTCTGGGTGAAGCTGGGCTCCATAAGTGCTAGGACCTTTCGGATCGGAGTAGTACCACTGGCGCGACCCTGTCTACGGGCGCGCTGAACCGGTCGACACTCAAACGGGGGTGTGCCGACGTGGTGGCCGGTCTACGTCCGGGAGATTCCCAGGGCATGCAGCGATGGTGCGGCCGCCGCGGCTACGCCGGATGCCGTCTGATGGTTCGTGTGCACGACAGGGAGCGCCAGCCAGATGGCGGTGGGTTCCGGCGCCGTTGCCAGGACCGGGAACGGCAACAGGAGCGAGCCGGACTGCGCAGTGACCGTGTCGCGTTCGGAACATTCCGAGGAACCGCCGACTGCGGGCTCGACGGCGTCGGCCCGAACCGTCGTCACGTGGTCGATGGCCGGTGCCTCCCCGCCACTGCGCGCGTGCGCACCAGCGTGGCCGTGTCCGCCATGAGCGTGCGTGGCGCCGCCCGGGTGCTCATCCAGATGCACGCTGCAGGCCAGGTGCGTGCCCGAGACCGCCAGCACAAGGAGCATGACGGCGGTCGCGGCCGTTGCTCCATGCCGGGAACCGGTCCGGAGCGAGCGGAAGCGACGTGTCAGGTGCATGGTGGGCCCTACTGTAACGGACGAGTAACGACATGGAACTCATCGTCCGACTCGTGCGTAGGGATTCGAGTCGCCACCGAGGACGGCGTGGCGGGTCCCGGCGGCGCGGACTCGGTCCGGCCGATCCGGCCTCGCATGGTCAGTGCCTGGGCGGGCTCAGGCGGCGCACTCCGTGCAGATCAGCTGGCCGGTCCTCTCGTAGGCCAGCTGGCTGCGGTGGTGCACGAGGAAGCAGCTGGAACACGTGAACTCGTCCGCCTGTCGCGGCAGCACGCGAACCGCGAGCTCCTCGCCGGACAGGTCGGCACCCGGGAGCTCGAAGCCCTCGGCCGCCTCGGTCTCGTCCTGGTCCACGACGCCCGAGGACTTGTCAGGTTGGCGCGCCTGCAGCTCCTGGATCGAGTCCTGCTCGACATCCTCGTCGGTCGTCCGTGGTGCGTCGTAGTCAGTTGCCATCTGGGGTCCTCCAGCGGTAGGCGCAACAACGCGTTGCTTTGCGAGATGCATACGATGCCGTGCCGAACCCTCACTCGCATGCGGCGCCGGGTTGCCATACCGTCACGCAGCGGCTGCCGAGTGCAACGAGCCGCCGCGAGTGCCGCCCGTCCCGTCCCAAGAAAGTGTCTGTCCGGGGAGCGCGCGGACGTCGGATCAGAGTGCGTCGTTGGCGCGTGGCGCGTCGGCCTCCGCACCAGCGTCCTCCGCAGGGTCCCGGGGGGCGTCCTGCTCCACAGCCTGCTCGGCGTTCCCCTCGGAGTTCGTCTGGGGCAGGGGAGGCACAGCCTCGGGCGTCGGATCGCTGGTCGGCGAGACGGCGTCCCCGGACAGCCAGCGCAGCCAGACGGTGCCCGGGTCGCCCTCCAGGACCAGCGCCCGGACGAGCAGTGTGAGCGGGATGGCGAGGATCGCGCCGAGCGGTCCGATGATGAACGTCCAGAACACCACGGACATGAAGCTCAGGGTGAGGCTCAGGCTCACGGCGTCGGACACGAACTTCGGCTGCACCAGGACCTGCAGCACGGCGTTCACCACGCAGTAGATCGCCACGACGACAAGGGCCAGCGGCCAGCCCCCGACGACGAACGCCATGATCGCCGGCGGGATCAGACCGAGGACGAAGCCGATGTTCGGCACGAAGTTCGTGACGAACGCGAGGATCGCCCACACGACCGGCGCGGGCACGCCGATCAGGGCGAGAGCGACGCCGTCGACGAGGGCGACGGCGGCACCGAACGACGCGTTCACCACGAAGTAGCGGCGCACTCCCGTACTGAACCGCGTCGCGCGGGCGATCTGCCCGGCGTGAGTGGTGCCGAACAGGCGCGAGGCCGTTGAGTACCGGGCGGCGTCGGCGGCCATGAAGATCGCGTAGGCGAGGACGAAGAAGAAGGCCGTCGCGATGCTCAGCACGATGCCGCTGATGCTGCCCGCGACGGCCAGCAGCCGGGACGGCTCGAGAGCTGAGGCCGTGGCGTCCGCGATCTGGGCGTCGAGCCCGAGGGTTGCGAGCTGTCCGGTGACCTCGTTGACCGACTGCTGCAGCTCCCCGATGTAGTCGCGTACCAGGCCCGCGAACTGGAACCCGGCGAACACGAGCATCGCGAGCAGCCCTGCGAGGATGAGGTAGGCGACCACGATGATCACGGTCGTCGCCGCCCATCGCGGCCAGCCACGGGCCTCGAGCGGGTGCCGGAGCGGGTGGCAGATGATCACGATCACCGCGGCGAGGAGCACCGGCCCCAGGACGTCGGCGGCGAGGTGTATGCCTGTGAGGACGACCACGGCCGCGCCGAGCGTCAGCAGCGTCCGTGTCGCGGGTGTCAGACCGCTCGGGACGGGTGGTGCGGACGCCGGTTCGGTGGTCACCAGCAGACCTTACTGGCCTGCCGTGCACCGGCGCCCGGGGGAACCACCCACCATCCGATCCGGTCCTCGCCGAGCCCCTGACCCGGCCGGTGCTGTGAGCGGTCGGTGCAGGGGATGGCGCACCGGTGTGCGCCGGCGACAATTGTGAGTGCGGGCACGGCCGCGGCTCAGCGCCTCGGGTCGAGGGTGGTGGCCCAGAGCGATCGACCTGCCTGGTCCCGCAGGTCGACGCGGAGCTGCCCGGTCCCGCCGTCGATGTTGACCTCGCCGAAGTGCTGGAAACCTTCCAGCGGTGAGGTGTTGGCGCGTGGCGGCGAGCTGACGAAGACCTGCTGCGGACCGAACGTCGGGTCGAGCGCGTTCGGACCGAACGCGCCGGCGTGCAGAGGGCCGGAGACGAACTCCCAGAAGGGGTCGAACCCTTCGAACGCGGCTCGCTCGGGTGCGTAGTGGATCGCGGCGGAGTAGTGCACGTCCGCGGTGAGCCAGACGGTGTTGCTGATCTGCCGGCGGCTGATCTCCTGGAGCACCCATGCCAGCTCCGCCTCGCGGCCGTTGGGAACGCCGGGCAGGCCGTTGGCCACGCCCTCGATCTTGTCGCCGTCGGGCACGTGGATACCGATCGGCATGTCCGAGGCGATGACCTTCCAGGTCGCTCGGGAGCCGGCGAGCGAGTCCACCAGCCAGCGTGCCTGGCGGGCTCCGAGGATCCGTTCCGGCGTGGTGCCGGTCGAGTTCGGGTCGCGGTAGGTGCGCATGTCGAGCACGAAGACGTCGAGCAGCGGGCCGTTGGACACCTTGCGGTACACGCGGCCGTCGACGGCGTCCTGCTTCCGCACCGGCTGCCACTCGTGGAACGCTCGGTAGGCCCGCGCGGCGAGCACGTCGGCGCGCTGCTCGGTGTAGCGGTCGTCGTTCAGGATCTCGCCCGGGTACCAGTTGTTCGTGACCTCGTGGTCGTCCCACTGCACGATCTGCGGGACCTGCGCGGCGAACCGGCGGACGTTCTCGTCGAGCAGGTTGTAGGCGAACTGGCCGCGGTACTCGGCGAGAGTCTCTGCGACCTTGGACTTCTCCGGGGTGACGATGTTGCGCCATATCCGGCCGTCGGGCAGGGCCACCGACTCCTGGAGGGGTCCGTCGGCGTACACGGTGTCACCGCTGTGCAGGAAGAAGTCCGGCGTGCGGGCAGCCATCGCATCGTAGATCGTCATGCCGCCGATGTCGGGGTTGATGCCCCAGCCCTGGCCGACGACGTCACCCGACCAGGTGAAGCGCACGTCGCGGCGGCCGCGCGGGACGGTCCGGAACTGTCCGACGAGGGCCTGGCTGTCGGCACGGCCGTCCAGGTCCTCGGCCACGACGCGATAGTGCACCTCCTGTCCTGCCGGCAGGCCGGTCAGGCGTACCTCGCCGGTGCCATCCGTCTCCGGTGTCAGCAGCGGGCCGCGGATCCGTGCCGCGCGACGGAAGTCGGGATCGCGGGAGACCTCCACGAACATCCGCGACGGCCGGTCGGCCCTGGTCCACACCACGGCTCCGTCCGTGCGTGGGTCGCCGAGCTGCACGCCATGGGTCAGCACGGGGCGGCCGGACCGTGCGAAGGCGGGCGCTCCGGGGAGCAGCAGTCCGGCGGCGGCGAGTCCGGTGGCGCCGAGCAGGGCGCGGCGGTTCAGTTCGGGACCAGAGTTCATGTGCCCCGTTCTAGTGTGGCCAGGAGACGCCGGGATGGCCACGTCCCGAAGCCTGGGTGAAACAGCGGTGGCGAACCCGACCGACGGGCGGCGTCCGGCCTGTGCGACAGCCGAGTTCGATGAGATCCACCACCAATCCAGGTGTCGCGGTCGGGATGACGATCGGACTGCTGGCAGGACTCTGGACCTGATGAGCGTGTCGCTCGGGCACGCCGGCGCACAGCTGGAACGTCCCCAGAACCTGGGCCGCCGTCGCCGGGGCCATCTCAGGCGGCCCGTGCGAGCAGGTGTGCGTTCTCCTGGTAGGCGGCCGTGAGCTTGACCCTGCTGAATTGCCAGCCCTTCGCGGTGCGGACCACTTCGTTGTCGTAGAAGCCGACGACGAGCCAGCGGTTGGGCCCGCCGTCGGCGACGCTGTCCGGCACCCAGTGCTCGGCGCGCACGTGCGCGTGGGCTCGGGCGCTGTCGCCGTCGAGGTCGATGACATGGCCGGTGATGGCATGGTGCGTCGCGACGAACGGATCGAAGGACCCGCGGAGGAGCTGGGCGTAGGCGTGGAGCGGGATCTCTGTCGGTGGAACGTCCGCGACCGACTGGAAGTCGGCGGTGAACGGGTCGGTGTGGACGAGGCGGGGCAGCTCGTCGAAGTTCTTCGTGTCTGCGATGTCGGCGTAGCGGCCAAAGAGCTCGATGATCTCGGCGCGGTCGGATTCCAGGGTCATGAGCTGTGCATCCTCTTTCGGCGATGGTGAACGAAGCCAGGCCAGAAATGTAGGCACTGACAACAGTGTTGTCAATGACTACTTTGCTCGCGTACCGTGTCGGACATGAGCGACCAGCCCGGGCAGCGGCGGTATCACCACGGGGACCTTCGGGCTGCCCTGCTCGATGCGGCGGAGCACGGTGTGCGCACGCACGGTGCTGCGCAGCTGTCGCTGCGAGACCTGGCCCGGGAGGTCGGAGTCAGCCATGCGGCCCCGCGCAGGCACTTCGCCGATCGGCAGGAGCTGCTCGACGCGTTGGCAGAGGCTGGTTTCACTCGGTTGGGTGAGAGCATCCGGCGCGCCATGGAGGAAGCGGGCGGAGGGTTCGCGGCGCGCACGCGCAGCGCGGTGTCCGCGTTCGCCCATTTCGCGACCGAGAACCCGGCGTTGCTGGAGCTGATGAACTCGACCAAGCACCAGGGCGCACCGAGCACCGCACGCGCTGCCGAGGCCGCGTTCGAGCCGATCGTGGAGCTGATCCGCGAGGGTCAGGCCGAGAACGTTCTTGAAGCCGGCGAGCCGGAAGATCTCGGGCTCATCCTGTACGCCACCGTCAACGGCATCACCATGCTCGTCAACACGAACAGGGTGCCCGCAGGGCGGCTCGACGAGCTCACCGACACCGCGGTGCGCCAGTTCCTCCGCGGGGCAGCCGGCGAGGCGGGTCGTCGAGCGAGGTGATCGTGGATACGGCTCGGTGGCCGTATCGCAGAGAACGGCATGTGGCGCTGCGACCTCGCTACACCAGGGCCTGCAGCTGTTCGACGACGAGGTCGGGACGCGAGATGAACGGGTGGTGCCCGGTCTGCACCTCGACGGAACGTGTCGCTCGGCCCGCGTGGACACGCTGCAGCTCGACCGACGTGCTGCGGTCCTGAGCGCACACGATGTAGGTCGAGTCGATTCCCTGCCAGCCCGCAGCGCTGGACGGCGTCATCAGTGCAGCGGCCGACTGGGCCGCAACCCGCGCCCATGCCTGGCGTTGGGTCGCTTCGTCCGCGTCCTGGAGGAACCGCTCGCCGAACGAGGCCGCGTCGTAGCCGGTCACGCCAAGCGTGCCGTCGCCGTTGTCACCGATCGACACAGGGTCGCTCTCGCCGCTCATGATCGCGGCCTGTGACTGTCCCACCTCGGGGAGGTAGGACGACACGTAGAGCAGGTGCGCGACGGCGGGATGCTGACCCGCCTCTGCGATGACGGTGCCGCCGTAGGAGTGTCCGACGACGATGGCACTCTCCACGTCGTCGAGCTCGGCACGTAGCGCCGCCGCGTCGGCGACCAGGCCACCGGCGACCTGCTCCGGCGTCGTCTCGCCGCATGACGGCAGCGCGACGGCTCGGCTACGCATGCCCGTGCGTTCCCGGAGCAGGTCCGCGGTCCGCTGCCACCACCATCGCCCGTCACGCACCAGTGCGCCGTGGACAAAGATCAGCTCCGTCATGTGTGCTCTTCCATGCGCCCAGACCATACCGACCCTGCGCCCGCCAGAAGGCTGAATCTGCTCACAGCAGCGGGCCGACAGTCAAGGATGGGCAACGGACCTGGTGGAGCGCTGATTTCCACCCTGAGTATCGGGAGAGCCGCTTCGCAGCTACGGTCGAAGTGAGTCAGGCCTCGGCTCATCAGCGTGGGTAGCGATGAGGGGGCTGCACGATGACCGCAGAACCGATGGAGATTGAGCGTGCTCTGATGCTCGGGGTCGATCAGGTGGTGGGGCGTTACCGGTACGGCGTTGCGACGCACCGATGGTGGTGGTCGGACGAGACCTTCCAGATCCACGGCTTCGAACCCGGCGAGGTGGTGCCGACCACGACCCTCGTCCTGGCGCACAAGCACCCGGACGACCGAGCCCGTGTGTCGCAGGTGCTGGCAAATGCGGTCGTGACGGGGGAGCCGTTCAGCAGCGTCCATCGCATCACGGACGCGCAAGGGCGCGAGCGGACGCTCACTGTCGTGGGGGAGGGCCGACGCGACTCCCGCACCAAGCAGGTTCGTGAGCTGACGGGCTACTTCGTCGACGTGACTCCCGCGGTCAAGGCTCGGGCGGGAGCGGTGGCCAACGCGTCCATCCGCGCGTCGGCGGCGACACGTGCCCAGATCGAGCAGGCCAAGGGCATCATCGCCTTCGTCCTGGGCATCGATCCCGAGGCGGCGTTCGAACGTCTACGCAGCACCTCCAACGTCACGAATGTCGCCGTACGCGAGGTCGCCCGACGGGTCGTCGACATGATCGCAACCCAGCAGCGGTCGGCGGCGGACGTGATCGCAGTTCTCGAACCACCCCTTCTGTGATGGTCTGACCCGCCCGGACCGTACGTCGTGTGGCTCGACGCGGCCTCCTGTGGTCGGCCCGAGACGCCGAGCGAGTGGCCAGGCGCATCGGGATCTTGCACGGCGCCGGGAACCTCGTCGTCCTCGTCCTGTTCACCGTGAGCTGGCTGGTGCGTGCTGGGACCGTTGGTAACGTCCCGGACGCCGCGGCCCTGACCCTCGCACTGGTCGCGCTCGTGCTCACGGCCGGCACGGGGTGGCTGGGCGGGGAGCTCGTGGACCGGCTCGGCGTCGGCGTCGACGACGATGCAGGCCTGAACGCTCAGCGGAAGCTCACGACCGGGATCTCGGTACGCCGTGCCCACGGGGCGGCCCTGTGACCGTGGCTCGACCATCCGGGCTGAGGCCACGAGATCGAGTCGTTTGTCAGCCCTGGGGCGAGACAGCCCGGCTCATCGGGTCGCGCCCCCCGTGAATCCGGTCGAGGGACACCACGTCGTCCACGACCTTCGATGAGCGTGGGGCCGGGACAGCCGTGGAGCGTGCTGGCCCCTGCCCCACGCCAACGTTTCTGGTTCTAGGTCTCTCGCCAGTACTGGGTGAACATCCCCGGTGCCGGGTCGTACGCCCAGACCGTTCCCGTGGCCGCCATGGCGCTCCGAACCAGTCGCCGGTCGGCGAGGCTCTGCCGGATCCTGCGCTCGATGTCGTCCGGGTCGAAGCGACCGAGGATGTCGGCCCGTGACGTGGCGACCGCGTCGGCGTACCGGGGGTCGGAGGCGAGGTCGTGCTGCTCGTCCGGGTCGGTCGCGAGATCGAACAGCTGGTGCCCGTGCCCATGTACGTAGACGTACTTGAGATCGCCTTCGCGGCGCATCCAGCACGGGGCGTAGACCCCCTCCGAGTGGTACTCGACGAACACGGGTGCCGGGGGGATCGGCGCGTTGCGCAGCTCGCCGAGGAGGCTACGCCCGTCCTGCCGCACCGGCTCGACCCCCACCAGCTCGCACAGGGTCGACGTCAGGTCCACGAGGGACACGGGAGTCGTGGAGGTGACACCCTGTGCCTCGATCGGGCCTCCGCCAATGATCAGCGGCACCCGGGACGACCACTCGTAGAAGGTTCGCTTCTGGACCATTCCTCGCTCGCCCAGCATGTCACCGTGGTCGCTCGTGAACACGATCACCGTGTCGTCGGCGTGGCCGGTCTCCTCCAGCGTGTCGAGCAGCTCGCCGACCTTGTCGTCGATGTAGGTGACCAGGGCGTAGTAGGCCCGGCGGGTCCGGGCCACCTCCTCCGGGTCGGTGAGGTCCACGCCGTCGACGCCGTGCAGGGCGTCCACCCAGTCGTCCATCGGCGACCGGGGGAGTTCCGGACTCGCGGGTACTCGCACGGGATCCGTGTCGGCATCGGCGTACAGGTCCCAGTACTTCTGCGGGGCGAGGAACGGCTCGTGGGGGTGGTGGTACGAAGCCACCAGCAGCCACGGGTCCTGTTCCGGCTCTGTGGCCGGCATCTGCAAGGAACCGCGCCGGGACGTGCGCCGGGAGCGGAGGTACTCCAGTGCTCGGTAATGGGCCTCCTCGTCGAACTGCAGCTGCTCCGTCCATTGCACGGGACCCGAGGTGACGTAGTCGATCGCGATCGGTGGCCCGTCCGGGTTTCCTGGGTGAGCGAACCTGCCGACGGCGTCGCGGTCGGGTGTCCAGGCCAGTGTGCTCGGGAACATGTCGGTGGTGAGCCGCTTGGCGAACCCGTGCACCTGGTCGGCGCCGACGAAGTGCATCTTGCCGGCCAGGGCGGAGTCGTAGCCTGCCGTGGCGAGGTAGTGCGGCAGCATCGGGATGTCCGAGCTGATCGGCGCGGCGTTGTCCCAGGCGGAGTTCGTGGACGCGTACCGCCCGGAGAGCATCGAGCTGCGCGATGGTGAGCACACCGGGACCGGGCAGTACGCGGCGTCGAACCGCACGCCTCGGCGGGCCAGCCGCTCCAGGTTGGGAGTCTGCACCACCGGGTGGCCGTACACGCCGGTGAGGTCTGCGATCATCTGGTCGGCCATGATGACCAGCACGTTGGGACGGTCAGGCACGTCGGGCATCCTCTCGCTCGGTGAGCTGGGTGATCTCGCGTAGTTGCATGGCGGCTGTCCGCAGACCGTCCGCGAACGGAGTGGCCGCCGCCAGCTCCCCGATCACCTCGACGATCACCGGTGCTGCCGGCCAGCGGCGTGCCGTTTCCCGGCACAGCCCGGTCACGTCGAACGGGCCGTCCAGCGGAAATGTGCGGTCTCGATATCCGAGAAGCTGGTTCGTCGGGCGGTGGTTGGCGTTCGAGACCTGTACTGCGAGGACGTCCACGCCGTCGAGGTGCTCCAGGTCGTCGAGGGACTGGCCGGCACGGAAGAAGTGGAACGAGTCGAGCAGCATCCCGATCACGCCGTCGTTGAGCGCCGTCAGCACGGGCGCGAGCTGGTCCGTACGGCGCAGCACATCGTGATGGCCGATCGGCTCGACGGCGAGCCGCAGGCCGGCGTCCCTTGCGATCGGTATGGCGCGGCGCAGCCCTGCGGTCACGGTGTCCGAGTCGCCGGCGGGCCGCATGAAGGGCATCACGAAGTAGCCGGCACCCGCTTCTGCGGCGCGGTAGATCTCCGCTCGCATGCTGGCTTCGAGCTCGTCGTCCCACTGCGCATGCCATCCGTGCAGTGCGGTCGTGGGGGAGACGCCAAGGAGCTGAACACCGTGCTCGCGCAGCGCGGCGGTGAGGCGACGGGTGTCCGACCCCAGGACCTCCGCGGTGAGCTCGACGCCCCCCAGGCCGTACTGCGCGGCGCCCCTGATGACCTCGAGCGCGGTCGCCTCGGGGACCGTCTGGTTGTTGATACCGAGCATGGTCGGGGGCAAGGGCCCGGCGGCCAGACCCGGCTCAGTCATCGAGCACATCAAGGAACGTCGTGGTGTCGACGTAGTCCTCGGGCTGAAGCTCGGCCCCTTCGAGGGCGCCGATGTCCTCGAACGTCGACTGCATCGTTCCTATCCACCGCAGAACCGTGCCGTCCTGGTAGAACTTCGCCCACTCGTCGTTCGTGTAGGCCTCGGTCCGGGCATAGAGCGACTCGCACTGCTCCTGGTCCATGTTCTCGGCGATCCGCGGGCAGAAGACGTCCAGAGCAGAATCCGGGTCGTTCACGATGTCGGTGTTTGCCTCCTGCCAGGCACGGACCATGCCCTGCACCAGCTCGGGCCGGTCCTCGTAGAACCCGTTGGAGGAGACCCAGCCGCCGGAGATCGGTGCGTCCAGGTCGGCGGCGCTGGCGATCAGGTTCGCGTCCGGCATGATCTCGGTGACCTGCTGGTCGAACGGTGCCCACAGGGATGCAACGTCCACGCCGCCGGTCACGAAGGTGTTCGCCACCGCTGGCATCTCCAGGTTCACCATCTCCACGTCGTCCCTCGAGATCTCAGCTCGATCCAGGGCGACCTGCAGGACCAGGTCGGACGCGGTGCCGGAGGTGGTGGCGACCGTGGACCCCTCGAGGTCGTCGATGCTCGTGATCCCCGAGTCGGGCGCGGCCCAGATCTGGTGGACATCCGTCTGCTGGTTGTTCAGGACGATGACGTGGCCCTGCCCCTTCGCAGGGAAGTTCGCCACGACGGCGCCCATCACGCCGACGTCGAGGCTGCCGCCCGTCAGCGCCTGGGACAGAGAGATGCCGGTCTGGAACGCCGTCGTCTCGATCCGGATCCCCTGGTCGGCGAAGTACCCCGCCTCGTCTGCGACGAAGAGCTGCGCGACATCGTGCGCACCGGGAATGTAGCCGACCTTCACGGTGGTCAGACCGTCCTCGGACACCGGCGCCGTCTCAGGGGAGCCGGCACAACCTGCCAGGGTGAGTGCGGCGGCCGCCGCAGCGGCCGCGAGCGCGGTGGTGCGTGTGGTGATCACGGGGTGTCCTTTCCGGCAGCCGGCCGCTCGACGTCGTGGAGCAGGTGCTCCACCTGGCGGCGCAGGGCGATGAATTCTTCGGTGAGCTTGAGGTCGTGGTCGCGTTCGGCACCCCAGGGGACGTCGATGATCGCTTGGATGCGGGCTGGGCGGGCGCCCATGACGACCACGCGATCGGCCAGGTACAGCGCCTCCTCCACCTGGTGGGTGACGAAGAGGACGGTGCGGCGTTCTCGCCGGCTGATGTCCAGCAGTGCTTCCTGCATGTGCTCGCGGGTCTGGGCGTCCAACGCGGCGAAAGGTTCGTCCATCAGGAGGATCGCTGGATCCACCGCATACGCCCTGGCGATCGCGACGCGCTGGCGCATACCACCCGAGAGAGTCTTGGGGAGCGCGTCGCGAAAGGCGGTCAGCCCCATCAGGTCCAGGTACTTGTCCACGGTCTCGGCCCGTCGTGCAGGGTCGCCGCGCCATGCGCGCAGGCGCGTGCCGAACCCGATGTTGCGCTCGACAGATAGCCAGGGGAACACGGCGTACTCCTGGAACACCACGCAGCGGGACGGTCCTGGTCCCGTGACCGTCTCCCCACCGACCTCGACGGTTCCGTCGTCCGGTGCGACGAAGCCGGCGACCGCGTTGAGCAGCGTGCTCTTCCCCGAACCGCTGGGGCCGACGATCGCCACGAACTCCCCCTCGGCGGCGGAGAGGCTGATCCGTTCCAGCACACTGACCCGTTTGGCACCGCGGCCGAAGCCGACGCTGATCTCCCGGACGTTGAGATCGGTAGCTGTGGTCATCGTTCTCCCCTGTCCTGCCAGCGCAGCACGCGACTGGCCGTTACACGAATAGCGAGGTCCATCGCGAGTGCCGCCGCACCGATGAGGATGATTCCGGCGTACATGGTGGGGACGTCGAGGTAGTTGCTGGCGTTCTGGATGGCGGCGCCCAGGCCGTCCTGGGCGGCTACCAGCTCTGCGGCGACGAGCGAGGACCAGCCGATACCGAGCGAGATGCGTGCCGCGGTGAAGATGTGGGGCGTGGACAACGGCAGCACCACCCGGGTGAACAGCTCCAGCCGCCCTGCTCCCAGCGTGCGACCGGCGCGGACGTACTTCTCCTCGATCCCGCCGATCCCTTCGTAGACCACGATGATCGTGGCGAAGAAGGCTGCGTAGACGAGAATCACCTCGCGCGCGACCTCCCCGATGCCGAAGTAGATGACGACCAGTGGAACGAGAGCGATCGGCGGCAGGGCGCGGAAGAAGTTCACGAGCGGGTTGAACGTCACCCGTGCCCGGGGAAACCAGCCCAGGGCGAAGCCGATGGGGATGGCGGCCGCCATACCGATCGTGACCCCGATGACGACGCGCCGGCTGCTGATGAGGAGGTCGTTGAGCAGGTTGCCGGACCAGAGCCCTTCCACGAGGACCCGCCCGACCTCTCCTGGTGTGGGAAGCAGGCCGGGCTGCATGAGGCCCAGCGACGAGGCGAGCTGCCAGGCGCTGACGATGATGACGAACCCGAGCATGCCAAGGGCCGTGTCGACGACCGTTCGGCGAACCCGACGGGCCCGTTCGGCGGACCGCTCGGACTGTCGGGTCGGCGGCGTGTCACCCCCGGGTGACGCAGACGGTGGGACAGCTAGTTGCTGATGCATGGACTTCGTTGGCCTCCGCATTAGTTGGATCATTGATGGAACCTTGGTCCCATCTATGGTCGTGATCCACCATCGCCTCAGCGCCGGAGTGCTGTCAAGCCCTTGCTAGACAGTCAGGGGCCAGTCCACTATGGTTCTACCTTTAGATCGTTCATTGAGTCGCGGAAGCCTGAGGTTGCCTGTGCCCACACCAATGACCCGTGCCGCGGTGGAGCGTGCCCACGCACAGCTCGTGGAGCTGATCACGCAGCACCGACGAGCCGGCAACCTTCGGCTCCCTCCGGAGACGGAGCTGAGCGCAGAGCTCGGCGTCTCCCGGAACACGCTGCGCGAGGCCCTGGCGCAGCTGGAGGCGCAGGGCGCTGTCACGCGCCGCCGTCGCCTGGGCACCGTCATCAACAAGGAGCCGGAGCGCGTCGGTGCGCCCGCGCTGCCGGCGTACCCGCTCGACATCATCTTGTCGATCCCGGCGTTCTTTGCCGGGATCGATCAGCCTGTGACGGTCACCTCGGTCGCGGTGGTGCAGGAGCAGCCCAGTCCCGACCTGGTCGCGCGGCTCGCCCTTGCCCCGGGCGACGAGGTCTACCGGGTCCGCCGTACCTACGTCCGAGAGGGGATACCGGTTGCCGTCAGCGAGCACGTCATCCCGCGCGTCCTACGCGGTCACGGCATCCATATCGAGGCGCTCACCGACGGCGTCTCGACGTTCCTGTCCGACGTCGAGAACATCAGCACCGACGAGGTCGAGCACATCACGTCTGCCGTGCCGGCCGACGAGGCGCTCGCGCGTGACCTCGGCGTCGCCGCGGGCAGCCCGGTGCTCGTCGTCGACGCGGCCCTGCGCAGTGCTGACGAGGGTTCAGTGCTGCACACGGTCGCGGTCGGGCGTCTCTACTTCGATCCGCGGCAGGTGCACCTACGAGCGACGGCGAATCCTCCTGGTGATCGGTGACCTGCGCGTCCTGAACTCAGCGGGATCCACGTGCTCCTCCTGACGGAATGGCCCCACGCGGCGATGGCGCCGTCGGGGCATCGAACCGTGCCGTGGCCGACAGCAGCTCGCTGACCTCTCCGCTCACCTCCAGGGGTGCGGCCCCACGGGTGAACACGACGGCCGGACCGGGCGCCGTCGCGCCCACGGCGGTCCCGCCGAGGTGCGCCGTGCCGTCCGCGACGGTCAGCCAGGTCCCCTCGCGCAGGCCGAGTACCGGCACGTCGTTGACCTCGAGGAACTCGTTCAGACGCTCTTCGCGCGTCTCACCGCTGTGGGTGCTGGCGGGGTCCGCGTCGACGAAGTGCGCGTTGAGCTGGAACGGCACCAGGCCGAGCGCCTCGAACGACGTCGGCCGGCTGATCGGCATGTCGTTCGTGGTGCGGATGGTGGGGCTCGCGATGGCCGTGCCGGCGCTCGAGCCCAGGTACGGCAGCCCGTCGCGGACGCGTGCCGCGAGCGGGGCGAGCAGATCCAGGCGGTGCAACGTGTCGAGCAGGCGGAACGTGTTCCCGCCACCGACGAACACGGCGTCGGCCTGTTCGACCGCCGCCTTGGGATGGGCGGCAGCGTGCAACCCGCTCACCCGGATGCCGCGGGGTGCGAGCGCGTCGGCGACCTTCGCGGTGTAGGCGTCGTGGTCGGCCAGGGCGTAGGGGACGAACGTCACGGTCGCGCCGCCGAGGAAGCCGGACGCGATCTCCAGGGCGTGCTCGAGGTAGCCGCTGTCGTGGTTGGTGGAGTTGGACAGGAGCAGTAGTCGCATCGTGCCTGCTTTCTGACGGTCGAGACCGTTCACGTCTGGTGCTCGGTGCGGCGAAAGAAGCCCTGTGGCCCACGATTGATAATCGTTCTCATCTCCCAGTCAACCAGTTCTGAGAACCGTTCTCAACCCTATGCGCCGGAGGGCTCGGTCCGGATCGGGCGAGGCGCCAACTCCGCGTCCGGGGTCTTTGCCCAGGTGGAGAGGGTGCAGCCGCCTGCTGCCGCAGAGTTCTTCACCCGTGCTGCGCGGCCGGCCGCACCCGGCCTGGCCTGGCGCGTACTTGTGCCGGTCGCGCGTTGCTGGTAAGCATTGCCTTGCGAATCTACTCCAGTAGACATTCTGTAGATTCGCTCGCGTGCACCGAGCAGCCATCAAAGGAGAACGCCCTCGTGAGTGACCGTCCGGTGATCCTCGTGTTCGGGGCTATCAACCACGACGAAGTGGCCCGCGTGCCGCGGCATCCGATGCCCGGTGAGACCGTGGTCACCGGTTCGATCGAGTTCTTCCAGGGCGGCAAGGGGGCCAACCAGGCCTACGCGGCCGCGAACGCCGGGGGATCACGTGTCTCGGTCCAGATGGTCGGCGCCGTCGGCGACGACGCGGCTGGACAGGCCGCTGTGGACTCCCTGGCGGCCGCAGGCGTCGACACGACGCTCGTGAAGCAGGTCATCGACCGGCCGACCGGGCGCGCCTACATCACGGTGAGCGACGACGGCCAGAACACGATCGTCGTGGGCCTCGGGGCGAACGCCTACGTGTCGCCGAGCAACCTCGTCCTCGCTCAGCGTCCCGACGTGGCCGTCGCTCAGACCGAGCTCGGTTCCGCAGCGGTCGAGGCGCTCTGCGCGTTCGCGGTCGAGGTCGGCGCCCGGCTGATCATCAACGACGGACCGGCGGTGCCGCTCAGTGTGGCCGCGCTCCGGGCCGCGGACCCGCTGGTGGTCAACCAGCACGAGGCGCTCGACCTGATGGGGCTCGACACGTGGGAGGGCGAGCAGGCGGCACTGGCCGCCGAGCTCCGCGCCCGTCACGACGTGAGGTCGGTGATCATCACCCTCGGCAGCGAGGGCTCCGTCGTCGCCGATGCCCACGGGGCGCGGGCGCACCCTCCTGTCGCCGCGCGTCGCGTGGTCGACACCACCGGGGCCGGCGACACGTTCGTCGGCGCCCTTTCCGTTGGCCTCGCCCTGGGCGAGGACATCGATTCCGCAGTCGCGCTCGCCTCGGCGGCCGCGGCCCGGTCGGTCGAGTGGAAGGGGGCCAGAGCACCACTGGCGCCCCCTGCCGGCGGCCGACGAGCTCGGCAGGCCGGCCTGCCCGCGCACTGACCCGAGATCCTGCACACCCTGAAAGAAGTGAGACAAACATGCGAAGGCAATACCGCTACATAGCCGTGGCAGTAGCTGCGGCGTCCGTCGCCGCCGGCCTCACCGCCTGCTCGGGAGCGACCGGTGCCGACGGCGGCCCCGTGTCGATCACCTTCCTGACCGCTGACCCGCAGAAGAACCTGCAGCCGGCCATCGACGGTTTCGAGAAGGCCAACCCGAACATCACGATCGAGTACGAGTACGTGCCGTTCGACCAGTACAACAACCTGATCGAGCAGCGGATCGGGAGCGGCGACGCCGGTGTCGACGTCTATGCCGTGGACTCCGGCGCCGTCGGGGCGCTCGCCAACAAGGGCTACCTCGAAGACCTCACGGACGACTTCGGCGACCAGGTGGCGTCGGAAGCGCTCCCCGCGACGGCGGAGGCCAACACCTTCGACGACAGGCTGTGGAGCGTACCGATGTGGACGTCGGCGCAGTTCCTCTACTACAACAAGGACCTGCTGGACGAGGCAGGCGTCCCGTACCCCTCGTCGGACGTCAGCGACGCCACCACCTACCAGGAGCTGCTGGAGAACGGCAAGAAGGCCCAGGCCTCCGGTGCCAAGTGGGGTCTCCTGTTCGACCAGATCAACCGGTACTACCAGCTGCAGCCGGTGATCGAGTCGGCCGGCGGTGGATCCGGTGTGACCGGTGACGACCTGCTGACCGCCGACCTCGCCAACGAGGGCTGGGTCGAGGCGATGACCTGGTACGCCCAGCTCTTCGAGGACGGCGTGGCACCGCGCGGTGTCGCGACCGAGCAGATGCCCGCGCTGTTCGCCAGCGGACAGGCCGCCTACATCGTGAGCGGCCCGTGGCAGGCGACGGCGAACGCCGCTGAGGGCAAGGTGAACTACGGCGTCGCCGCCAACCCGGTCTTCGAAGGCGGTGAGCCGGCCATGTCGACGGGCTCGTGGAACGTCGGGATCAACCCAGCGACCGACGAGATGGAAGCCTCAAAGGCGCTCGTCGAATACCTGGGTCTGACGAAGGACGGCAACACGGCGTCCGCCGAGGCAGGCGGGATCGCGCCCACCTTCACCGCGTCGTTCGACGGGTTCGTGAAGGGCCTGGACGAGCGCGACGCCCCCAACACCACGGGGATGGGCGCCCTGACCTCTGAGCAGCTGAACACCATCGCCGTCAACCGGCCGAACTCACCCGGGTTCACGCAGATGACCGACGTGACCGGTCGCGCCTTCGAGGACATCCGGAACGGGCAGGACGTCGAGGACACCCTGAGCGGTGCCCAGGACGAGCTGCAGGGCCTGTGGGACCGCCTCAGATGACCACCACCGAGACTCGGGCGGGCCGGGTGGTGGGCACTGAGCCCGCCACCCGGCGCCGCCGGCGCGGCTCCGGCCTCTGGAAGGTCGCCCTGGTCTTCCTGGCGCCCACCCTGGTGCTGCTGCTCGTGCTCCGCATCATCCCAACGGTCGGCGCACTCATCGAGAGCTTCCAGCGCAGCGCCAGCCGCATCGCACCGCCGCGGTTCGTCGGGTTCGACAACTATGTCGACCTGTTCGCCGACGGCGACTTCGTCCAGGTGCTCGCCACTACCGGGCTGTTCCTCGTCATCATCATCCCGTTCCAGATCGCGCTCGCCGTGCTGCTCGCTGTGCTGCTGAACGAGCGGTTCCCCGGCCTGGGGTTCGTCCGTGCCTTCATCTTCGTCCCGGTGGCGGCGCCTGCCGCTGTCGCCACCGTGATCTGGGGCGTCGCGTTCCAGCCGCAGGGGCCCATCAACGCGGTCATCGAGGGGATCGGCCTGCCCGGCCAGCCCTTCCTGACCTCGCCGGACCAGGCGCTGATGTCGATCATCATCCTGATGTCCTGGATCGGCGTCGGCTACTGGACGCTTTTCCTCGTCGCAGGCATGCAGGACATCCCGACAGAGCTGTACGAGGCGGCCTCGCTCGACGGCGCCGGCTGGTGGCGGGCGTTCTTCTCGATCACGCTGCCGAACCTGCGTCGCACCCTGTCGTTCGTCATCGTGGCGAACACGGTCTCGAGCCTCATCGCCTTCGTCCCGGTCGCGATCCTCACCAAGGGCGGCCCGGCCGACAGCACCCGGCTGATCATGTACGACACCTACAACAACACGTTCGTGCTCGGTGACGTGAACCTCGGCCAGGCCGAGGTGACCATCCTGCTGATCGTGCTGGTCGCCGTCACCGCACTGCAGTTCCGGCTCCTCGGACGGGAAAAGTAATGGCCGCACTACCCAACCGGATCGGCACCACCCGGCCGCGCCGCATCATCGTGGCGATCGTGGCCTGGTTCGTGGGCATCCTGTTCGCGCTCCCGCTGCTGTGGATGCTCTCGGGCAGCTTCCGTACGGCCGGCGACATGTTCGCGTCGGTGTACCCGCTCAGCCCAGCGATCCTCGTGCCGCAGACCTTCACGCTGGACAACTACACGACCCTGCTCGCCGGGCCGTTCGGCCTCAGTGTCTTCAACTCGGTCTTCGTCACCGCCGTCACCGTGGTGGTCGGGCTGCTCCTCAGCGCGATGGCCGCCTTCGCGCTGGCACAGATGAAGTTCCGGGGCGCGAACGTCGTGTTCGCGGTCATCGTGCTGAGCTTCCTCGTACCGTTCGACGCGATCGCCGTGCCGCTCGCGAACGTGTTCCGCGACTGGGGGCTGTCCAACACCTATGTCGGGCTCATCCTCCCGGGCATCGCCAACGGGTTCGCGATCTTCGTGCTGCGGCAGTTCTTCCTCGGCGTGCCGGGAGAGCTTGCCGAGGCCGCGCGGATGGACGGGCTGTCGTGGTGGGGGATCTTCTGGAAGATCTACCTCCCGCTGTCCCGGCCCGCCCTGATCGGCGCGGGCTTCACCCTGTTCCTCTTCCAGTGGGGCGCCTACCTGTGGCCGCTGCTGGTGGGAACCTCGCCCTCGGTGATGCTCGGCCCGATCGCCCTGGCCAACCTGGCGACGTCGCAGCAGGTCGACTTCGGCGCCATCTTCGCCGGAGCGGTCCTCCTCACGATCGTCCCGCTCGTACTCCTGCTGGTCTTCCAGCGCCAGTTCACCGCCTCCCTCGCCTCCACCGGTAGCAAGGGCTGACAGAAGGAACCATGAACCTCTTCCTCGACACCGACATCGGCTCCGACGTCGACGACGCCCTCGCTCTCGCCCTCGTCGTCGGCTCGCCCGAGCTCCAGCTCGACGGCGTCTCCACCGTCTACGGCAACACCCGGCTGCGTGCGCAGCTCGCCAGCCGCTACCTCCGGCTCGCCGGCGCGGGATCGCCGCCCGTCGCCGCGGGCGCCGAGGCGACGCTGAGCGGTCGCGAGGTGTGGTGGGCCGGTCACGAGGGCGGTCTCTTCGCCGACCTCGACACCGAGCAGGTGGGGGAGGACGGCGTCGACATGCTGGTGCGCGCCGTCGCGGACGCCCCCGGCACGGTGGACGTGCTGGCGATCGGCCCGCTCACCAACATCGCGAAGGCCCTGGACGCCGACCCGGCGTTCGCGTCGAACGTGCGCCGCCTCGTCGTGATGGGTGGTCACTTCGGGGACGGCCGGACCGCCGAGCACAACATCCGGTGCGACGTCACCGCCGCGCAGCGGGTCTTCTCGTCCGGTCTGGACATCGTCGTCGGTGGTCTCGACCTCACGACGAAGGTCTGGCTGGACTCCGCCGACGTCGCGCAGATCGCCCGGTCCGGTGCGTTCGGTGACGTCATCGCGCAGGAGACCAAGGTCTGGTGGGAGTTCAACCACGAGGACCGCAACACCCCGCACGACGCGATCCTCGCGCTCTGGATCGCGATGCCAGAGCTGTTCACGGCGCAGCGCGTCTCCGTGACGGTCGACGACGAGGGCAGGACGATCGAGCAGCCGGACGAGGCAGGCCTGGTCCAGGTGCTCGACGTGCCTGACCCGCAGACGGTCCGCCGCGAGATCGTGCGTCGGATCGTCGCGGCGTCCGCCCAGGGAGCCGAGGCCCGATGACCACCTCGATCGTGCCGGTCGAGTACGACCGGAGCGTCGTCAGCGTGGGCATGGTGCACCTCGGCGTGGGCAACTTCCACCGTTCGCACCAGGCGATGTACGTCGACCGGCTGCTACGGGACCCGGCGCAGTTCGACGCCGCACGGTCCTGGGGGATCTGCGGTGTGGGCGTGCTCCCGTCGGACGCCCGGATGCGCGACGCGCTCAGGAGCCAGGACCACGAGTTCACTCTCGTCGAACGCCATCCGGACGGTTCGGCACCCGCGACGCGGATCGGCTCGATCGTCGAGTACCTGCACGCACCCGACGAGCTCGACGCCGTGCTCGAACGGCTCGCGGACCCCGGTGTCCGGATCGTCTCGCTGACGATCACCGAGGGCGGGTACAACATCAACGACGTGACGGGGGAGTTCGACACCACGAACCCGGCGATCGTCGCCGACGCCCGGCCGGGAGCGGCCCCGGCGACCGTGTTCGGCATTCTCGTGGCAGGTCTTCGCCTGCGCAGCGAACGCGGCGTCGCGCCCTTCACGGTCATGTCGTGCGACAACGTCGAGGGCAACGGCGACACCGCCCGCCGGAGCGTCACGGCGTTCGCCCGCCTCGTCGACCCGGAGCTCGCCGCATGGATCGACGCGTCGGTCGCTTTCCCGAACAGCATGGTCGACCGGATCACGCCGGTCACCACCGACGCCGACCGCACCTGGGTCGGTGAGCGGTACGGCGTCGACGACGCCTGGCCGGTGCTGTGCGAGGACTACGTGCAGTGGGTGCTCGAGGACGAGTTCACGCTCGGCCGCCCGCCGTTCGAGCAGGTCGGCGTTCAGCTCGTCGAGGACGTCCGGCCGCACGAGCTGATGAAGCTGCGCATGCTCAACGCGAGCCACCAGGCGCTCGCCTACGCGGGCATCCTGTCGGGCTACGACTACGCGCACGACGGTGCGTCGGACGGAGTGATCGCCGACTTCCTGCGCGCCTACATGGCCCGTGAGGCGGTGCCCACGCTGGACCTGGTGCCCGGCGTGGACCTGGCGGAGTACCGGGAGCGGCTCGTCGAGCGGTTCGCGAACTCGTACGTCAGGGACACCCTGGTGCGGCTCGCGACCGACGCGTCCGACCGCATCCCGAAGTTCGTCGTCCCTGTCGCACGCGAGCTGCGTGCGACGGGCGCGGACGCACCGCTGTGCGCCGCCGTCGTGGCGGGCTGGGCGTGCTACGCGGAGCGCACGATCGCGCGGGGCGGCACGCTGCCGGACCGGCAGCAGGCCGCGGTGCGTGCCGCGGTGGCACACCTGGACACCGACCCGGTGGAGTTCCTCCGCAACCGTGAGTGGTTCGGCGACCTTGCCGACGACGTCCGGTTCGCCGCGGACTTCGTCACCTCGCTCACCGCCCTGCGCGGTTCGAACGACCCCCGTCCCGAGCTCGCGCGGCTGACGCGATGACGGGACCACTCGACACCGTGCGAGCCCACGGCCTCCCCGATCCGCTCGACGCCCTCGTCGACAGAGCCAGCGCCCTCGTACCGGCCGAAGGCCGAGCAGTGCTGGGCATCGCGGGCAGCCCCGGTGCCGGCAAGACGTCGCTCGCCGTCCGGCTCACCGAGCTGCTGAACGCCCGGTTCCAGGAAGGGCGCGACGGATCGCCCGGTCCGTTCGCCGCACACCTGCCGATGGACGGGTTCCACCTCGCGGAGTCCACGCTCGGCCGCCTCGGCCGGCTGGACCGGAAGGGCGCGATCGACACGTTCGACGGTTGGGGCTTCGTGGCGCTGCTGGAGCGCCTGCGTGCGGAGACCCAGCACACGGTCTACGCGCCCGGCTTCGACCGGCGCGTCGAGGAGCCGATCGCCGGCGAGATCGCCGTCGAACCCGGGACGCGCCTCGTCGTCGTCGAGGGCAACTACCTGCTCGCCACGGACGACCCGTGGGCTCGGGTCAAAGGCCTTCTCGACGAGTCGTGGTTCTGTTCCACCGCGGACGACGTGCGGGCGGACCGCCTGGTCGCCCGCCATCAGGAGGGTGGACGCTCGGAGGAGGACGCACGTGCGTGGGCCGAGGACGTGGACCGGCGCAACGCCGTGCTCATCGAGGCAACCAGGTCGCGCGCCGACCTGATCGTCTCAGGGGACGGCGCCGGCGTGCCCGGTGGGCGCTCTACAGTAGGGGGATGACCAGGGCCAATCGTGACGACGTCGCGCGTCTCGCCGGCGTCAGCACGGCAGTCGTCAGCTATGTGATCAACAACGGCCCTCGCCCCGTCGCTCAGGCGACCCGTGAACGCGTGCTGGCGGCGATGGACGAGCTGAGCTATCGGCCCAACGCGTCGGCCCGGGCGCTGAAGCTGGCTCGCACGAGTGTCATCGGCCTGCTGATGAGCGACATCACCAACCCGTTCTTCTCCGAGTTCGCGATGTTCCTCCAGGGGCAGGCGCATGCCCGTGGCTACGGCCTGATGATCGCCAACACCCGGCAGGAGAACGCTGAGGAGACCGCAGAGCTGCAGAGCATGCTCGCGCGCGGGGTCGACGGCATCGCTGTCTACGGCGCCCGTCGACCCGAGACCCTGTCGGCCATCGTGCGGTCGGGCGTCAGGGCTGTCTCGATGGACTGGCACCTGACGGCATCCGACGTACCGTCCATCGGCATCGACGACTACGGAGCGACGACACAGGCCGTCGAGCACCTGCTGGGGCACGGCCACTCCGAGGTCGCCTTCATCGCCGGTACCGACGACCTCACCCTCCGTGTCCGGGCGTGGTCCGACACGATGCGGACCCGCTGCACCCCCGAGCGCCTGGCGCAGCTGCGGGTGACGGGCGACTTCACGCGCGAGGGCGGTTACGACGCCGCTACGACGCTGCTGGAGCTGCCGGACCCGCCGCGCGCCATCTTCGTGTCCACGGACGTGCAGGCCTTCGGCGCGCTCGCCGCCGTGAGGGACCTCGGGCTGAGCGTTCCCGCCGACGTCGCGATCGTCTCCTTCGACGGTACCAACGCGTCGGCGTTCACCTCGCCGCCGCTGACGGCCATCCGGATCCCGCAGGACAGGATCGCCCAGCTCTGCATCGAGAAGCTGACCTCCGTGCCCTCCGCCGAGCCGATGCACAGCACGTTCCCGCACGAGCTGGTCATCCGCGAGAGCTGCGGATGCCACCCACGCTCCATGTAGCGAGGCGTTGACACGCGGGCTTCCGTCACAGTTCGTTCGCCTGCGCGACCCCTGGCGAGCTCCGCGCACCCCGACCACCATGGTGGGAAGGCAATCCTGGTGGAGCCGACGCCGGGACGGCAGCCTGCCGTCATGGGCGGGCGAGAGCGGGGAGGGCGAATGGCTTCCACGACTGTGGCCGACGGCATCGTCGACCGGCTGATCGACTGGGACGTGGCGCGAGTGTTCGGGTACGCGGGCGACGGGGTCGACCCGATCCTCGCCGCGCTCCGCCGCAAGGAGGACCGCATCGAGCTGGTCACCGCGCGCCACGAGGAGATGGCGGCCTTCATGGCGACCGGCAACGCGAAGTACGGCGGCGGGCCGGGGGTCTGTCTCGCAACCCAGGGACCCGGTGCCATCCACCTGCTCCAAGGACTGTACGACGCCAAGCTGGACCGTAGGCCCGTGGTCGCTCTCGTGGGGCAGGTGGTGAGCACCGCGCTCGGTTCCGGCTATCAGCAGGAGGTCGACCTGCACACCCTCTTCAAGGACGTGTGCGCGCAGTACCTGCAGGTCGCGGCATCCCCGCAGCAACTACCGCACGTTCTGGACAACGCCTTCCGCACTGCCCTGGCGACGTCGAGCCCGGTCTGCGTGATCGTCCCGCACGACGTCCAGCAGGCGCAGGCCCCGGAGCCGGGTCAGCAGGAACACGGGATCGTGGTGTCGTCGACGGCCTATGCACGGCCACGGACGATTCCCGATGTCGACGACCTGGAGTCCGCGGCGGACCTCCTCTGCGCCGGCCGGCGGGTTGCGATCCTGGTCGGCCAGGGAGCTGCGGGCGCAGAAGGGCCGCTCCGCGAGATCGCCGAGCGCCTCGGCGCGGGGATAACGACGTCGCTGCTCGGCAAGCCGCTGCTCGACGAGTCCCTCCCGTACCACTGCGGCGTCATGGGCCACCTGGGCACCACGGCGTCGGCCGATCTCATGGCGGGTTGCGACACCCTGCTCATCGTCGGCAGCAACGATCCGTGGACCGAGTACTACCCCGCACCAGGGCAGGCCAAGGCCGTGCAGGTGGACGTGGCGGCTCGCAACATCGGCACGAAGTTCCCCGTCGACGTCGCACTCGTCGGCGACGCGGTGAGCACGCTCAACGCCCTTGTTCCGCTGCTGCCCGCGCAGGCTGGCTGGCGGCCCGAGGTCGAGCGTTCGGTCACGGCGTGGCGTGAGGTGGCCGGGCAGCGCGTCGCGCAACGGCCGTCCCGGCTCAACCCGCAGCTCGTCGTCCATGAGCTGTCCGAGCACCTGCCCGCCGACGCGCAGGTGGCCGTGGACGTCGGGTCGGTGACCTACTGGTACGCGCGGTTCCTCCGGCTGCCTCCCGGCGTGCCGGCGCACCTGTCGAGCACGCTCGCCTCCATGGGCTCCGCGATGCCGTACGGCATCGCGGCGAAGCTGCTCCACCCTGACCGTCCCGTCGTCGCCCTCGCCGGAGACGGCGCGATGCAGATGAACGGGCTGTCCGAGCTGATCACGGTCGCCGACCGGTGGCGCGGGTGGGCGGACCCGCGCTTCGTCGTCCTGGTCCTGAACAACGGCGACCTGGCGGAGGTCAGCTGGGAGCAGCGGGAGATGGAGGGCGACCCGCGCTTCCCGACGTCGCAGGCCGTGCCGTCGTTCCCGTACGCCGCCTACGCGGACCTGCTCGGGCTGCGGGGCCTCCGGGTCGAGGATCCCGCACGGGTCGGCCCGGTGTGGGCCGAGGCACTGGCGGCCGACCGGCCGGTCGTCGTCGAGGCGGTGGTGGACCCCGACGTCCCGCTCCTGCCACCGCGTCAGCCGGAGCAGAAGGTACGCCAGACCCTGCGCGCGCTCGAGCGAGAGGCCGAAGGGGGTCAGGCACACGAGCTGCTGCGCGCACAGCGAGCGCACGAGGAGGCCAGATGACGCAGTTTTCGCTCCGGCCTCCTCGTGTGTCCCTCCTCGTGTGTCCCTCCTTGTGTGTCCTCTGCCTGCTGGTGGGCTCTTCAGGTTCGGCTATTCCTTGTGGAGCGCGTCCTTCACGACGCCCATGGCCTTCTCGACCGACTCGGCCCTGCCGGTGGTCCCGTGGAAGCGCACGTCGGGCTTGGTGGGCGGGGGCGCCGGCACGCCGGCCGGCGGCTCGGCCAGGTATTCGAACTCGCCCTTGCCGTCCGGGGTCGGTCCGCTGGCCCAGCTGCCCTCTGCGGCAGCTTGTCCATCGGAGAAGTTGATGTACTGGTAAGAGGCTTCGCGGTCTTCCTTGCTGGCCGGGAAGGTGCTCGGCACAGGCAGGTCCTCGACGCCTTCCTCGCGCAGCTCCCGTGCCGCGGCGATCCACTGGTTCTGGTGCATGGTGTCGCGTGCCAGGAGGAACGACAGCAGATCCCGGACGCCCGGGTCGTCCGTCATGTGATAGAGCCGGGCCACCTGGAGCCGGCCTTGCATCTCGGCGTTCGCATTGGAGGTGAAGTCGGCGAGCAGGTTCCCGCTCGCGGTCACGTAGCCGGCACTCCACGGGTTGCCGTTGGAGTCGACGGGCCGGGCCCCGGCGCCTGACACGATGGCGTGCTGCGGGTCTGTCCCGCCGATGATCGCCGCGATCGTCGGATCGTCCTGCATGGCGCCCTCGGTGACACCGAGCGGTGCGTTCTCGAGCAGCTGGGCGATCATCGTCGCGAGCATCTCGACGTGGCCCATCTCCTCGGCACCGATGCCGTAGAGGAGGTCGCGGTACTTGCCGGGCATGTGCGCGTTCCAGGACTGGAAGCCGTACTGCATGGCGACGGTGATCTCGCCGTACTGGCCGCCGAGCACCTCCTGCAGCTTGCGGGCGTAGACGGCGTCGGGCTTCTCTGGCTTGGCGGCGTGCTGCAGTTCCTGGCGGTGGAAGAACATGCTGGTACTCCCTCAGGTTGCCTGTCATGTGGTCCGCTCGTCACAGGCGTGGACCAGGCGGTCCACCACCGCACCGAATGGCGTCTCCACTGTCGTCACCGGCGAGACTCACTCGCACACGGGCATGAGGCAGGGTGCAGACACCGCGGCTGCCCAGAGGAGCACACGTCGAGAACACATCGAAGTGGAGCCGGCGTTCGCTGTTGACGGCTGCAGCAGATCTTCCGATCCCTGCCACGTCGTCGGCGCTGACCCACTGGACCCCCCGACGACGCGCCAGTTGAGGGCAAACAGACGCCGGTGCAAACTCGACGTCGGGTCCCGCGCACCGCAAGACCTCGTGTCTTGGCGGTCGCGGGACTCGCCACCGGAGTTGGCGAAGAAGTGATCACCGGCGCGGCTCGTCACGCCCGAGGACGACGTCCGCCGGCGAGCGCGCCGGCCCCGGCGGCTACCTGGTCGTCGTCTCGAGCTCCGTGACGATCCGGTCGGCCGCCGCCCAGAGCTCCCGTTCCCGCTCGGGGTCGTACGACTCGTCCGACGACGGCTCCACCCGGTCCCTGTTGACGTACGAGCCGGTCGGCGCGGCCACAACGCCGAGGGCCACGTCGGCAAGCTGTTGGCCGGCCACCGACGCGCTGTTCGTCAACGGTGTCAGGTTCAGCACGGGGAAGATCCGGCGCATGAGAAACCGGCTGACCGGACCGGCGTCGCGCGCCAGTCCGGTCGCCGGGACGAGGCTCGGGTTGAACGTCACGATCCCGACGCCGGCAGGCAGCCTGCGCGCGTACTCGTGGGCGAGGTAGATGGTGCCGAGCTTGCTCGTCGAGTAGGCGCACCTGCCTCCGGTCGCGCGGTCCGACGCCGGGTAGGCGCCCGTGCGCGCGAGCACCTCCGGGGCCTGCCACCGAGGTGCGGGGACCATGCCGAGCGTGTGGGCGAAGTCGCCGAAGTGGGTGTCGCTCGTGGTGATGACGATGCGGGCCGGGGCGACGAAACGGTCCATCAGGGTCCGGAGCAGCACATGGTTGGCGAGCAGGTTCACCGTGAACGTCGCCTCGTACCCGTCGGCGCCCTCCGTGCGTGCGTTCGTGTACTGGATGCCCGCGTTGCCGACGAAGCCACGCAGAGGCGGCAGGTCCCCGCGGTCGAGCCGTGCCGTGATCGTCCGGGCGGCCGCCCGGACCTCCGCGAGGGATCCGAGGTCGGCCGAGACGTGCGAGACCCGGGCGGCACCCGTCCCGGGCAGGGCGGACGCCAGCTCAGCGGCCCGGCGTTCCCCCGACGTGCCGCGGCCGATCAGGACGAGGTGGACGTCGGGGGCGTCGCGAAGGATGCGTTCCGCGGCGACCCGGCCGATTCCTCGGGTCGCACCGGTCATGACGATCGTGTGCATCGTGGCTCCATGGTGTGGTGGTTCGTGCTGACGGGTCCTACGGTCGTCGCCCGTCAGGAGGTCGACCAGCACCCTGGGGAGCCTGTGGATCCGCAGTACCCACGCTGTCCCGGCGTCGGGCTGTCACGATGGTGGGCATGACGACGACCGGGCTGACCTTCGGGGCGCTGGTGCACCGGTGGCGTGACCGGCTCTCACCGGTCGACGCCGGCCTGCCCCGCTCGGTCCGGCGTCGGGCACCGGGACTTCGCCGGGAGGAACTGGCCCAGCTCGCCGGCCTCTCGGTCGACTACGTGCTGCGGCTGGAACAGGGCCGGGCCACCCGGCCGTCGGTGCAGGTGGTCGCGTCGATCGCGCGGACGCTGCAGCTCTCCCGGGCCGAGCGTGACCAGCTGTACGCGGCAGCGGGCCACCTGCCGCCGCGCGACGGCACGGTGAGCCGGCACGTCCCGGCGAGCGTCCAGCGGCTGACGTCCCGGCTCGGGGACTACCCCATAGCTGTGTTCGCCGCCGACTGGACGCTGCTGTGGTGGAACACCGTGTGGACGGCCCTGCACGGCGACCCGACAGCACTCCCTGAGGGCGAACGAAACCTGGCCCGTACGGTGTTCGGCTCCGGGCGCGGGCGGGCGGCGTTGCGGCCGTCGGTCTCGCAGGCCGGCCAGGACGTGTTCGCCGCCGCCGTGGTGGCCGACCTGCGCGAGGCGGCTTCCCGCTACCCGCTTGACGAACAGCTCGGCGCGCTCGTCGCCGAGCTGCGGCGCGAGTCGGCCCTCTTCGACCGGCACTGGACGACGGGCGAGGCCGCCAGGCATCTCGCGGACCGGAAGACGATCCGGCATCCGGAGGTCGGCGACGTCACGCTCGACTGCGACGTCCTGCTGGTACCCGACGCCGACCTACGCGTCGTGACGTACACGGCCGCCGAAGGCAGCGCGGACGCCGGACGGCTCGACCTGCTCCGGGTGATCGGCGTCCAGAGCGTCGCGCCTGCGACCTGATCGGCGCGCGCAGGCCACGGGCGACGACCGGTGCCGGACCGTGCCTCGCTGTCCGCCCGGCGAGGTCACGCGAGCACCGAATCCATTGAATTCCTCGACAGCACTCCTTTGTGATGGGGAGCTGATGTCCGACACCGTAACCACGTGCGGAATTCGTTCAAGACCTTCTGTCGAATTGTGTCGAGGCTTGTGCAGAACTTCCGTCATTCTATTGACGTAATGAGAATCGGCTTCTCATCCTGGCGTCGTGGCAAAGACGACACTCCGTTCGCAGCGATCTCCGCGCGCACAGCACGAGGCTCAGGTGCTGGACCTGCTCCGTGTGCAGGGCAGCGCGAGCCGTGCGCAGATCGCCGCAGGCACAGGCCTCTCGCGGGCGACGATCTCGGCGATCACCGCCAACCTCCGACGATCCGGGCTCATCGTTCGTTCGGATGCGGTCGTGGAGACCTCTGGCGTCGGCAGGACCCCGGAGCGGCTGACGTTGAACCCCGGTTCCCGCGTCATCGTGGGTGTGGAGTTCAGCCACACCCGCGTGACGGTGGTGGTCTGCGACGTGACCCATCGGGTCCTCGGGTCGAGGGTGCGCGAGCACAACCATGACGAGCCGTGGGAGCGGCGGCTGGCAACGGCGATCGGCTTCATCGACGCGCTCGTCGTGACCCCGCTGACGCTGATCGCCATCGGGTCGGGCGTGCCCGGTGCGATCTCGGAACGTCCCAGGGTCGTGGAACGTGTCGAACGGTGCCTCGGGGACAGGTACCGGGTGCCGGTCCGTGTGGAGAACAACGCACGCCTTGCCGGGCTCGCCGAGTTCTCCTGGGGAGCGGGACGAGACATGCCGGACCTGGTCTACCTCCGGCTCTCCGAGGGCGTCGGGGGCCTGCTGATCGTGGACGACGAACCGCGGCTGGGGAACACCGGTTCCGCCGGCGAGTTCGGGCACGTCTGCGTCGATCCGAACGGGCCGGTCTGCCGGTGCGCGAACCGGGGCTGCCTCGAAGCGTATGTCGGGCTGGGTGCGGTGCTCGCCCGCGCCGGCGCAGCGTCCGTCGGCGACCTGACGGAAGCTCTGGACCGCGCAGAACCACGGGCGCTGGCCGTCACCACTGATGCGGGTGCCCGGATCGGACTGGTCCTGGCGAACACGTGCAGCATCCTCGACATCTCCTCCGTGGTCCTGGGCGGTGCACTGGCGCAGGTCGGTGACCGCCTCGTGCGCGCGGTGCGACAGATGGTCGTGCGCCACGCGCACGGCGGTGGCACCGAACGGCTGCAGATTCGCACGGCCGAGCTCGGCAACCTCGATGGTGCGCTCGGCGGCGTCGCGCTGGTCCTGCGGGACCGCTCGATCCCGGTCGGCCGTCGCTCGACGTCCAGGTCGGCACACGACGAGAACGTACTGACGGCGTGACCGCGTCCGCGCGGCCGCGGGCGACAACTTCTACCACCGGTTTTACCACTGGATCGCGTCGATGTACCCGGTCGGAGAGATGGACGACGACGTCTCTCTGAGCTCCTTCGACCAGGTGCACGACTGATCCCCGAACGAACAGGAAACGACCATGACCAGCAGCATGCACGGCGCCAGCGGAGTCGCCGCACCCTGGGGTGGGGCCTTCGAGATGAGACGACGCGGGTTCCTGGGAGCCGTCGGCGTCGGTAGCCTCACGGCGATGCTCGCCGCCTGCACCGGTGGCGGGCAGTCGGCCGAGGAAGCCGCGCAGGATGACGGCACCCTGCAGTGGTGGGACCAGTTCCGCCCGTTGACGGGGATGCTCGAGGCCAGTCTGTTCGAGCCGTACATGAAGGCGAACAGCGGTGTCACGATCGAGCGGCGCCAGATGGAGGGGGACGACCTGGCGCAGGCCATCCAGGTCGCTCGCCGCAGCAACCAGATGCCGGACGTGCACTCCCTCGCAGGTCTCCAGGCGACACCGGCGGCGCTGGTCAGCGAAGGCTGGTTCCAGTCGGTCGGCGCACACGCCGACTTCGAGGGCAGCGCACTGGGCGACCAGCTGTTCGACGGCATCCACCGCTTCGACGGCGAGGTGTACTCGGTGCCGTTGTTCTCGGGGCGCTTCCACGAGGCCACGCCGTGGGTCAACACGGAGCTGGTGGGCAGGGCCGACATCGACCCCGCCGAGAGCCCGGCCACGTGGGACGACCTGCGCGCCACGGCGAAGCGGATCACCGACAAGACCGGTGTCCATGGTCTCGTGATCCCGCTGAAGGAGGTCCCGTACCTGACGACCCTTGTGACCGCGCTCGCGCAGAGCGCCGGGGCGCCCGGGACGATCGACTGGCGGACGGGGGAGTACGTCTTCAGCTCGCAGCCGTTCGTCGACGCCCTCGAGTTCCTCGTGTCGTTGCAGGAGGACGGCGTCGTCCACCCGTCGTCGGCGTCCATGGGGGCCAGGGACGCCCGCGCACGCTGGGCGGCCGGCGAGGCGGGCATCTACCCGTGGGGCCCGTGGATCATCGGCGGCCTCATGGTCGACGAGCCGGAAGCGGTCGAGCGCGGGATCGACGCGTGGCGCCTGCCGGGCGCCGAGACCACGCGCAACCCGATCGGCCGCGGCCCAGGGGTCGGGGTGTTCTGGGTCAACAAGGAGTCGCAGCAGGCGGCAGACGCAGCGGAGCTGCTGCTGCAGATGAGCTCCAGGGAGTTCCAGGTCCAGCTGGCCTCGGCGATGGACCAGCCGCCGGCCCTCATCGACGTCGTCGCGGAGGCCGACGTGCACCCCGCCTACGCCCGCAACATCGAGCATCTGGCCAAGGACGTGCGCATCGCCCCGGTGCCAGAGGCGGGCAACCCGTCGACGTGGCGAGTGGCCGCCGAGATGAAGGACATCCACCCGAACCTGGGGGAGGTGGCGCAGGCAGTCCTGACCGGCAGCGGCGGCGGCATCAAGGCCGAGCTGACGAAGCTCAACGACGCCATGAGCGCCGAACGCGACCGGGCCATCAAGGTGGTGCAGGACGACGGCGCCGTCGTCGGCCTCGAGGACTGGGTCTTCGCCAACTGGGACCCGGCGACGGACTACGACCAGGCCGCCTACGCGGCGCGCTGACCCATGACGATCACGACCTCCGCGCCGCCGTCCGCACCCGGCACGAACGGGCTCGCGCGTTCCGCACACCCCAAGCGGAAGCGAGGCTTCCGCGAGATCTGGTGGATCTACGTCTTCCTGCTCCCGACCCTGCTCGGCTACGGCGCCTACACCATCTACCCGCTGCTGGCGTCGTGGTGGTACGCGCTGCTCGACTGGCCGGGCTTCGCGGTGTCGGGCCAGTTCGTCGGTCTCGAGAACTTCGAACGGCTCCTGACCGACGTCCAGTTCTGGAACGCGTTCGGCAAGTCGTTGCTGTTCCTGGTGATCGCCGTCCCGGTCCGCGTGGGCCTGGCGCTGCTGCTCGCGCTGTGGCTGAACAGCAAGCGCACGCCGTTCTCGGGCTTCTTCCGGACGCTGTTCTTCCTCCCCGTGGTGACGACCGGCGCGATCATCGGCGTCGTCTTCACGCTGCTGCTCGACGCGAACGGCCCGATCAGCCTCGGGCTGGTGTGGGCGGGGTTCACGGAGAGCCCGACGAACCTCGTCGCGAACGCGGGCACCTCCCTGTACGCGGGCATCGCGGTGTGGGTCTGGAAATGGCTCGGCATCACGATGATCTACTGGCTCGCCGCGCTGCAGACCATCCCGCAGGACGTGCACGAGGCCGCGATGCTCGACGGTGCGAACGGGCGCAAGGAGTTCTGGCACGTCACGCTGCCGCTGCTCGTGCCGTTCCTGGTCATCATCACCCTCATCGACACCGTCAGCGCGCTCAACGTCTTCGACCTGATGCAGACGCTGACCGCGGGTGGTCCCGCCTTCTCCTCCGAGGTGATCGAGATCTTCATCTACCGCACTGCCTTCGCCGCGACGGTTCCGGAGCTCGGCTACGCGTCTGCCGCCGCCGTGCTGTTCGGCCTGCTGACGGTGGTCCTCGCGGTCGCACAGGGCGTCGGCGTGCGGTGGGCACGCGCCCGGATGGGAGGCGGATCGTGACCGCGACGGACACACGAACGGTGACACAACGACGGAGCGGCACGCGTACGCCCGCCCGGCTCGGACGCCGCAGGCCGCTGCGACCGGGACGGATACTGACCTTCGTCGGTCTGCTCGTCCTGTCGCTGGTGTGGATCTACCCGTTCATCTGGCTGCTCTCCGCCTCCGTGAAGGACTCGTCCGAGATCTTCGGGAGCGGGCTCGACCTCATCCCCGACGAGTTCGTGTGGGAGAACTATCTGCGGGCCTGGACCGAGGCCGGGTTCGCGTCCTACTTCGTCAACACCGTGCTGATCACCGCGGGGACGGTCCTGGTGGTGGTCGTCCGCAGCGCTCTCGCGGGATACGTGCTCGGCAGGTACGACTTCCCAGGGAAGAAGCTGCTCATCGGGGTCTTCCTCGTGACGTTCTTCCTGCCGGAGGGATACACGATCATCCCGGTCACGCAGCTGACCGACCAGCTCGGTCTGCTCAACACCCACGCCGGTGTGATCCTCGGGCTCGGTGCCGGCGGGCAGATCGCGTCCACCCTGCTGTACGCGGGGTACTTCCGCGGGTTGCCGAAGGAGCTCGAAGAGAGCGCGAAGCTGGACGGTGCGGGCCCGTTCCGCACGTTCTTCCAGATCATGATGCCGATGGCCTGGCCGATCACGGCCACCGTCGTGATCCTGACCTTCCTGTTCGCGTGGAACACCTACCTGCTGCCGCTGGTGTTCACCCTGAGCGAGCCGGACCTGCGCACCCTGGCGATCGGGATGACCGTGTTCGTCGGTGAGTACGGCCAGGACTGGTCCGGAATGGCGGCAGCCGCCGTGATCTCCCTGATCCCGGTGGTCGTCGTGTTCGTCGTGCTCCAGCGCAAGTTCGTCGACAGCATCGCGGGAGCCGTGAAGCAGTGAGCGCGGTACTGAGCGCAGAGCTGAGTGCAGTACAAGCCGCAACCCACAGGAGGAAACCACCTACATGCCGACCAACGACAGCACCGCACGACGTGAGGCCCGCGTCACCATCGACACGATGCGGCCACTGGGGACGATCGACGACGGTGTCTACGGCCACTTCCTCGAGTCCGCGTTCTTCGGGAACATCGACGGCGGTGTCTTCGACGAGGGGTCGCCGCTGTCGGTCGGTGAGCCGGGCCTGCTGAACGGCGTCCGCAGCGACGTCCTCGAGCTGGTCCGCGACCTCGCGGCCGGCCCGATCCGGTGGCCGGGCGGGAACTTCACCTCCGGGTACCGATGGGAGGAAGGCATCGGTCCGCGCGACGAACGCCCGACCCGGCTCGACCTCGCCTGGGGCGACACCGAGACCAACCGGTTCGGCACGGACGAGTTCCTCGCGTGGACCGAGGCGGTCGGTGCCGAGCCGTACCTGGTGCACTCCTGCCGCGACGTCGACGAGGCGGTGCGGTGGGTGGAGTACACCAACGCCACCCAGGACACCACCCTCACCCGGGCCCGCCGGACGAACGGCCGGGAGCAGCCGTGGAAGGTCCGCTACTGGGGTGTCGGCAACGAGGTCTACGGCCCCTGGCAGATGGGGCACCGGACCGCCGAGGAGTACGGGGTCGCCGCCCGCGAGCACGCCCGGTTCATGCGGCTGGTCGACCCTGAGCTAAAACTCATCGGCGTCGGGATCCCGTGGGACCAGGAGCACTGGACACGCGCGGCGCTCGAGCACGCGGGGACGTACTTCGACTACCTCTCGCTGCACCTCTACGGCGCGACGACGCAGCTGTGGACCGGCGACGACTACGAGAACATCGTCGCGCAGTCGCTGTACTTCGAGCAGGGCATGAGCACGTACTCCCGCCTCGTCACCGGGCTCGCCGACCAGCTCGGTCTGGCGAAGCCCCCGCAGATCGCCCTCGACGAGTGGACGATGCGCCACCTCGAGCCGACGTCCTGGTCGGCGCCTCTCGCCGGCGCCGACGGCGGGGTCGCGGCGCGCGAGACGCCCGGGGTCGGCGGGTGGCCCGACGGGCTCCGGGTGAACCGTTACGCGCCGCGCACGGTGGGCGACGCGCTGTTCAGCGCAGGGGTCTTCCACGCGATCCACCGCACCACCGGGCACGACACGGCGGTGACGATGGCGAACCCCGTGAACCTCGTCAACGCGAACGGCATCGTCGTCGCCCGCCCCGGAGGCGCGTTCGGGTCCGCCCTGTATCCCGTGTGGCACCTGTACGGCCGGCACCTGGGACGCATCGCGCTGCGCGCGGAGGTGGACGGACCCTCCCGGACCGCGTCGGTCCCGCAGGGCGACAACCGCCTGCCGTCCGGAGGGCTGCAGACCGCGACCATGACGGTGCCGTACATCGATGTCTCGGCCACCCGCGCCCAGGACGGGACCGTCCGGGTCGCCGTCATCAACCGGCATCGCGACGAGGCGATCCGGTTCCGTCCCGTGCTCGACGGGCAGGCGGACCGCACGCCTCGGTCCGCGCTCGTCCGCAGCATCGGCGCGGATGCCGAGGTCACGTCGTCGAACAGCCTCGGGGCGCCGGACGTGGTGGGCGTCCGGGACCTCGGCCGCGTCGAGGCGACGGACGGTGGCTGGCTGATCCCGCCGCACTCGGTCAACGTGCTGACCCTTGACCCTGATGGGCACTGAGATGGGCACTGAGATGGGCACTGAGATGAGCGCTGACCTGGGCGCTGACGTGCCGCGTCCGAACATCCTGCTGATCAGCACCGATCAGCAGCGGTTCGACATGGTCGGGGCGTACGGGAACCCTGCCGTGTCGACACCGAACCTCGACCGGCTCGCCGAGCAGGGTGTGGTCTTCGAGAACTGCTACGTCCAGAACCCTGTCTGCGCGCCGTCGCGAGCCAGCCTGATGACGGGTCAGTACGTGTCCGCGCACGGCCTGCACGCCAACGGCGTCGACCTGGCACCGGACAAGGAGCTGTTCTCCCGGCATCTCGCGGACGCGGGATACGACTGCGGGCTGGTGGGGAAGCTCCACCTCGGTTCGGCCTTCGCCGGGCGCACCGAGCCGCGCCTGGACGACGGGTTCCGGGTGTTCCGCTGGGCGCACGACCCGTATCCGGGCTCGTCCGAGAACGCCTACCACCGGTGGCTGAGGGCCCGGCACCCCGACCTGTACGCGGCGGCGCTGGACGAGCGCGCGAAGTTCGATGCCATGCCGACCCAGGCGCACTACAGCCACTGGATCGGCGAGGAGACGATCGACTTCCTCCGCTCCGACCGGGAGAAGGACAAGCCGTTCTTCTTCGTGGCGAACTTCTTCGACCCGCACCACGGCTTCGGTGCCCCCGACGAGTACCTGCGCCGCTACGACGACGTGGACCTCCCGCCGGTCGTCACGCGCCCCGGCGAGCTCGACAGCAAACCTCCGGTGCAGACCGAGGCGTCGCACGCGTCGTACGGCGGGCACGCCCGCGGCTACACCTCGTACAGCGCCGAGGAGCTGCACGAGGTCCGCAGGGCGTACTACGCGATGGTCTCCCTGGTCGACGACGAGGTGGGCCGCATCCTCGACGCGCTCGAGGACGAAGGGCTCGCCGGGAACACCGTCGTCGTGTTCACCAGCGACCACGGCGAGATGCTCGGCGACCACCAGCTCATGCTCAAGGGCCCGTTCATGTACGACTGCGCGGTCCGCGTACCCCTCGTCGTCCGGTGGCCCGGCGTCGCGCGCCCGGGAGACCGACGCGGCGAGCTCGTGCAGTGGATCGACCTCGCACCGACGCTCCTGCAGGCGGCAGGCGTTGACGTACCGGCGTCGGTCCAGGGGGACAGCCTTGAGCGGCTGATCCGCGGTGGAGACGGCGACTGGCGCGACTGGGCGCTGTGCCAGTACCGCGACAGCGGGCACCCCGACGACCCCGCCGTGCACGTGACGATGCTGCGGCACGACCGGTGGAAGCTCGTGGTGCACCACGGAGCGCCGGCGTCGGGCCGCGCCCGGACGGGTGAGCTGTACGACCTGGAGGCAGACCCGGACGAGCTGACGAACCTGTGGGAGGACGGCGCCGCCTGGCCCACACGTGCGAACCTGCAGGAGAAGCTCATCGACGTCCTGGTGGCTGTCGAGGACCGGAGCAACCGCCGGCTCGCCCACTGGTGACCGCAACACCCGAGGACGACACGAGGACGACACGACGACGAGGGGAACCGACGTGACCGATCTGGACTACCCCCGCCCGATGCTGGTCCGCCCGCGGTGGCAGGACCTGACCGGGCCGTGGGGGTTCGCGACCGACGCAGAGGACCAGGGGGTGCGCTACCGATGGCATCAGGACGCCGCACCGTTCGACCGGACCATCACCGTGCCCTTTCCTCCGGAGAGCGAGCTGAGCGGCATCCACGACCCGGACTGCCCCTCCGTCGTGTGGTACCGCCGCGAGGTGTCGCTGGACCGCGTCCCCGGTCCGGGGGAACGGCTCCTCCTGCACTTCGGGGCGGTCGACTACGTGGCGCGGGTGTGGGTCAACGGCGTCCGGGTCGGTGACCACGAGGGAGGTCACACGCCGTTCACGCTCGACGTCACGGAAGCGCTCGTACCCGCCGGTGGGCAGGTGATCGTCGTGCGGGCCGAGGACGAGCGGGACGACCCGTCCCAGCCTCGGGGCAAGCAGGACTGGCGCACGGAGCCCCACGGGATCTGGTACCACCGCACGACCGGGATCTGGCAGCCGGTCTGGGCAGAGGTCGTACCCGACCTGCACGTGCGGGCTGTGCACTGGACGCCGGACGTCCCCGGCGCGGCGGTGGTGTGCGAGGTCGAGCTCTCCCGCGTGCCGACGTCGCCGGTGACGGTCCACGTGACGGTGACGCTCGACGACGAGGTGCTCGCGGTCCAGGCCTTCCGCACCGGACGCCGCCGCGACCGGTGGGCGATCTCGCTCCCGGCGGCCCGGCACCAGATGGAGCTGGCGCGGCTGCTGTGGAGCCCGGAACGTCCCACCCTGCTGGACGCCGTCGTGGAGGTGCGCGACGGCGACCAGGTCGTCGACGCGGCCCGGTCGTACGTGGGGTTGCGGAGCGTCGGCATCAAGGACGGCCGGTTCCTGCTCAACGGGCAGCCCCGCTACCTGCGCCTCGTGCTCGCCCAGAACTACTGGCCGGGATCCCATCTCGCTGCTCCGTCGGCAGAGGCGCTGCGCCGCGAGGTCGAGCTCGCCAAGGAGCTCGGGTTCGACGGGGTCCGGATCCACCAGAAGATCGAGGACCCCCGGTTCCTGGCCTGGTGCGACCGGCTCGGCCTGGTCGTGTGGGACGAGCTGCCCAGCGCGTACGAGTACTCGAACCGGATGGTGGAGCGACTGACCCGCGAGTGGCTGGAGCTGGTCGAACGAGACCGCAGCCACCCGAGCGTGATCACGTGGGTGGTGTTCAACGAGAGCTGGGGCGTCTGGCACGGGCTCGACGTCGAGGCCCAGCGGTCCCTGACACGAGCGCTCTACCATCTGACCAAGTCGCTCGACCCGGACCGGCCGGTGATCTCGAACGACGGGTGGGAGCACACCGAGAGCGACATCTGGGGCCTGCACGACTACGCCCCGACCGGGGAGCCGTTCCGGGAGCGCTACGCCGACCGGGACGGGATGGACCGGATCCTCGGCGACCGGCCACCGGCACGCCGCACGGCGCTGCTCGGTGACCCCGTGTACCGCGGACAGCCCGTCATGCTGACCGAGATCGGCGGCACCAGCCTCCGCCCGCGCGACGACGAGGCATGGCACGGGTACGCGACCGTCGCATCGGCCGGGGAGCTGAAGGAGCGCGTTCGAGACATCGTCGACGCGGTGCTCGACAGCCCGGAGGTGGCGGGGTTCTGCTGGACGCAGCTCACGGACACCGAGCAGGAGACCAACGGGCTGCTGACCGCCGGGCGCGAGCCGAAGATCCCGTTCGAGGAGGTCCGCGCGATCCTGCACCGGCCGGCCCGCTCGGTACCGGCCGAGGCGATCGACGCCGCTCGACGCGAGGCGAGGGAGTAGCACCGGCCGAGAGCTGCCGAGCTCGTCGTCCTGTTCCACGTACGTCTCGAAAGGCCGCTCTCGTGTCTCGTCCCATCTCGCGTCCGAACGTCGTCCTCGTCCTGGCGGACGACATGGGGTTCTCCGACATCGGCTGCTACGGCGGTGAGATCTCCACCCCGAACCTGGACCGGCTGGCGGCGCACGGTGTCCGCATGGCGCAGTTCTACAACACCGCCCGGTGCTCACCCTCCCGCGCCTCCCTGCTGACGGGGCTGCACCCGCACCAGACCGGGGTCGGGGTGCTCACCTACGCCGACCTGCCCGACGCGTACCCGGGGGTCCTGAACGACCGGTGCGTGACCCTGGCCGAAGTGCTCGGAGCCGCGGGGTACTCGACGTGGATGGCCGGCAAGTGGCACCTCACCGGTTCGCGTGCGGAGCCCGACGCCGCCTGGCCGACACGGCGTGGCTTTCACCGTTTCTTCGGCACGATCGACGGTGCGGCGAACTACTTCAACCCCACGTCGTTGCACCGCGACGAGACCCCGGTGCCGGAGAGCGAGCTTCCCGACGACTTCTACTACACCGAGGCGATCGCCGGCGCCGCCGTCGGCTTCATCACCGACCATGCGACCGGCCGGGCCGACGACCGGCCCTTCTTCCTGTACACGGCGTTCACCGCCCCGCACTGGCCGCTGCACGCACCCGACGACGACGTCGCCGCGGTCGCCGGCCGGTACGACGCCGGTTGGGACGTGCTCCGGGCACGGCGTCACCGGCGTCTCGTGGACGAGGGGATCCTCGACCCGGCCTGGACCCCGAACGACCGCGACCCGGAGGTCCCCGCGTGGGCGGACACGGAGCACCGCGCGTGGGAGGCGCGCCGGATGGAGGTCTACGCCGCCCAGGTCGAGGCCATGGACCGCGGGATCGGGCGCATCGTCGCGGCCCTGGACGACGCCGGCGAGCTGGACGACACCATCTTCCTGTTCCTCTCCGACAACGGTGGGTGCGCCGAGGGCCAGGGCGCCGGGTACATGGACGAGGTGGGGGACCGGATCGACTCCATGCGCGTGCGCACACGCCGCGGCGAGCGGATCTACCGTGGCAACGTGCCCGGGGTCCTGCCCGGCCCGGAAACCACCTACGGCAGCTACGGCAGGGCATGGGCGAACCTGTCCAACACCCCGTTCCGCGAGTACAAGCACTGGGTCCACGAGGGCGGCATCGCCACCCCACTGGTCGTGCACTGGCCGGCGGGGATCGCCGAGAGCGGGGTGATCCGTCAGCAGCCGTTCCAGCTCCCCGACATCCTCGCCACCGTGCTCGACGCCACCGGCGTCGACTACCCGGGCTCCGGCCCGGACCGTGGCCCGGACACCGGCCAGGACTCCGACCCGGACCGTGCCCCGCTGCCGCCGGAGGGACGCAGCATGCTCGACGCGTGGCGCACGGACCGCACCGACCCGGGGCACACGCTGTACTGGGAGCACGAAGGCAACGCGGCGCTGCGACGCGGACGGTGGAAGCTGGTCCGCAAGTACCCCGGTGACTGGGAGCTCTACGACATCGAAGCGGACCGCACCGAGACCAGGGACCGGGCAGCGGACCATCCGGAGACCGTGGCGGAGCTCGCTCGCGCCTACCAGACCTGGGCGGACCGGTGCGGCGTGCTGCCCCGTGACCAGGTCATCGCGGTGCGCGACGCCCATCCGTCGTGGATCGCCCGGCAGCGCTGACGCCCGACCTTCGCGGGAGCTGATCCGAGGCGGTGAAGCTGCGCCGACAGGTGCGGCATGTCGCTATTGTCGCTTCTGCGTCAGTAGTCCCGAAGACAACCCAGGAGAACGTGTGAGCCGCACTCCCCGTACGACCCGTGTGCTGAACACCGTGCTCGCCCCGGTCATCAAGGGATACCGGGACCCTGCCCGTTCCTGGGCACAGGCGGTGGTGCAGGTCGAGAAGGAGGCCGGCACCGCCGACCGGCAGTTCGCCGAGGGCCTCGGCATGGTCGTCGAGGCGGCGGCCGAGATTCCCCGGCTCTCGCCGCTGGGCTGGTTCCTCGTCATGAGCGACGTCAAGGGCAGGTATGCCAACCGGTTGCGGGTCAACCGCGTGCTGGCGGAGCACCCGCAGGTCGCGGACGAGCCGATCACCGCGCCCGTGATCGTGTGCGGGCTGCCGCGCACCGCGACGACCCTTGCCCACCGGGTCCTGTCCGTCTCGCCCGACCACAGGGCTCCGCTGCTGTGGGAGATGCAGAACACGGGCCTGGACGACCCGCAGGCGGCTCGAAAGCTGATCAAGCAGCTCGAGCAGGGGGCCGCCATGATGGAACGGTTCGCGCCCGACATCCCGCACATCCACCCGATCAGCATCGACAGGCCGGAGGAGTCGATGTTCCTCCTGCCGCACGGGAGCCACTGGCCGATCCTGCACGGTCTGATGCCGTCCTACAGCGCCTGGGCCGCCCAGCGCGACGTGACCGGCGACTACGAGTACCTCAAGCTGGGGCTGCAGGTGCTGCAGCACGGGCGGGTGCGCAAGCGGTGGTTCTTGAAGTACCCGGCGCACCTGCAGGACATGGACGCCATCAAGAAGGTGTTCCCGGACGCGACGTTCGTGTGGACCCACCGTGACCCGGTCGCGGTCATCGGGTCGTTCTGCAGCCTCGTGGAGACGTTCTGGGGGATGTACCAGCACGACACGGACCGAGAGGTGATCGGACGGTTCGCCCTGGACCACCTGGTCGCTCAGGTCGAGCGCGGCCTGGAGCTGCGCGAGCAGCTGCCGCCGTCCTCGATCGTGGACGTGCCGTACAACAGGCTCAGCTCGGACCCCTTCACGGAGGTCCCTCGGCTGTACGGCGCGATCGGAGCCACCTGGAGCGCCCGCGACGAGGAGCACCTCGCAGAGGTGATCGCGAGGCCGAAGGGCACACCCTCGCACCGGTACGACCTGTCCCACTACCTGGACCCCGCCGAGGTCGAGAAGACGTTCGCGCCGTACAACCGCCTGCTGGACCGCCTCGATCTGCGCGACGCGGAGCCGGCCGTCGAGCTGTAGGGCCCCAAGGTCTGGCCGTGGTGCGGCGTCAGGCCCGGTGGTCCACCGTCGTCCAGTGTGACGGTTCTGAGGCCGCGCCGGCCCCGAACCGGTTGACCGCCGTCACGACATAGCCGGTGAGCGCGGCATCGCCGGTGCCGACCGGAGGCCGCCAGGAGACGGCGAGCGACTCCCGCCCGCCAGTGGCGTCGGGCCGGTCGACGGCGTCGGGCGCCTCGCGCAGCGAGATGCTGTCCAGGGGCACCCTCGTGATCTCCACGTCCTCCTTGTTCGTGCCGTACGCGACGTACAGGTCGTCGCCCCAGAGCACGCTCTTGGGGTAGCTGTAGCCGGGGTTCTTGTACAGCCCCTCGTACCGCCGCGGCTGGAGGTCGTTCGCGTCGCGCAGGGTGTACCCGGTGTCGAAGGTCTCGCCGTCGGCGCTCAGCAGGATCGACAGCGGGTACCGGTCGCGGGTACCCGTCGGGTTGCCGACGAGGTAGGCGGTCCCGTCGGGCAGGTTGCCGGCGCTCTGCTTGGTGCGGGAGTCGGGCACGTTCGTGAGCACGGACGTGGTCCAGGTCTCGCCGTCGTCCTCGCTCACCGAGCCGAGCTTGCGGAGGGTGCTGCCGCCCTGGTCGCGGAACACCATGACGACGGCGCCGTCCTCCCGCACGTACCAGCTCGGTTCCAGCTCGCGCGACATCGCGTCGGTGTTCGGCTGGTTCTCGAGCTCACCCTGCGTCCAGCCGGTCACGCCGAGCGGGTCGTCGGTGTAATAGGGCTTGACGAAGAGGCCCGGCTGCACGTGGAAGGCGGTCAGCACCCGGCCGCTCGGCAGCGCCTTGACGTCCTGCTCGATGATGCCTTCGACGGGCCGGCCGTCGGCACCGGTGACCCGCCTCGGCTCCGACCAGGTCTCGCCGTCGCGGCTCGCGACGTACTCGGTGTAGCCGCCACGGGGGTCGAGGTCCGCCGGCCACACGTTCAGATAGGCGATGAGCGTCTTGCCGTCGGTCCACCAGCCGCCGCTCGACGTGTAGCCGTCGGAACGCGGCTCGGTGAGGGCGGCCGGCTCCGACCACGCGTCGCCGTCGTCGCTGACGCTGTACGTGACCACGGTGTCCGGTGCGTCCTCGTCGAGCGCCGAGCTCTGCCACTGCGCGTAGAGCCTGCCCTTGAACGGCATGAGCACGACGCCGTGGTTGAACTTCGGGTCGTCGGCGCCGGGCGCGAAGACCGTGGTGGTCTCCGCGCCCTCGTGCTGCGGAAGGCCCAGCGCGACCGTGTCGGTCGTGTCGATCAGGTCGTCGACCACGCGGAACGGCGGATCGTCGCTCTGTGCGGCGGCCGGTCCCGTCGTGAGGGTCGCGACCAGCGCCACGACAGCGGTGAGCGAACCCAGGACGGCGGTCCGGCGGGAGCGTGAGGTGTGTGAGAGCAACGCTGCTTCTCCTCTTCAGTGGTGGGTAGGTATCGCGCGCTTCAGGCGCGCGCGCACCTCTTCGTCCGGGTCGGGGATCGGCATCCGCTTGCCCCCGACCGGGCGGCCGGCGAGGTGGTGGACCGCCCGCATCCGCGCGGAGGAGCCGTCCACGGCCTCGACGACCTCGTCGATGTCCGCCTGCAAGGCGGCGATCCGCTGCTCGTCCCCTGCGAGCAGGGCCTCCCGCATCGCGACGAACGGCCGGGCGAACACCGAGGCGACGCCGGAGATGACCCCGTCGGCACCGGCGTGGCCGGCGCGCGCGAAGTCGCCGTCCGCCCCGGTGTAGATGACGAAGTCCTCCGGGAGCCGTGCCCGGAACGCCGAGATGAGGTCGAGCGACTCGCCGCTCACCTTGACGCCCACCACCCCGTCCAGCCCGGCGAGGCGCACGATCAGGTCCTCGTCGACGGGGATGCCGGTGCGCGCCTCGAACATGTACACGTAGACGTCGAGCCCCTCGGCCTCCGCGACCACGTCGCGGAAGAACTCGTACACCTCGTCCGGGGGTGCGGGAAGGTAGTACGGCGTCAGCACGGCGATCTCGCGGGCCCCGGCGCGCCGGGCTCCCTCGATCAGCTGCGACACCTCGAACCGGCTCGCCGCGCCGACGTGCACGATGACGCGCAGGTCGCCGAGAACCTCCGTCGCGAGCTCGGCCACCGTGTTCCGTTCCTCGATCGACAGGGCAGGGAACTCGCCCGTCGTGCCGAGCACGAGGGCGCCCTGCACCCCGGACGCCGCGACGTACGCGAGGATCGCTCGCGAGCCGTCGAGGTCGAGGCCGCCGTCGGCGCGGAACGAGAGGGGGACGGCGGTGATGATGTCGTGCGAACGCATGTGTACCTGTTCTTCTGGTTCGTCAGCGGCTGAGCGGTCGCGTCAGCCGGTGTATGCCTCGTCCATCGAGGCGAGGACGTCGTCGACCCCCGCCTGGCCGGAGAACAGCTGCTGGGTGCCGATGAACAGGGCGGACTGAGGCTTGGCGTCGGGCCAGCCCTGGTCGGGCATGGGCGCGGTCTCGCCTGCCGCGATGAGGTCGGACGCGGACTGCATGACCGGGTCGAGGTCGACGTCCGCGTCGCCAAGGGCCGGGATGCCCGGAGCCGCCCCGAACCAGACGCTCGTGGCCTCGGGGGTGGCGAGCCAGTCCACGAAGTCGAGCGCGTTGGCCTTGTTGGTCGCCGACTCGTTGACGGCGAAGCTCACGCCGATGCCGCGGGGGATCGGGTTGGCTCCCGAGTCGTCGCCGGGCAGCGGGAAGAACCCGAAGTCGGTGCCCTCGGGTGCCGTCGAGGCGATCTGCGGGTAGGAGGCCAGCACCTGGACGACGCCGACGGCCTCACCCGAGTTGACCAGGTTGTACGAGGCGGTCACGTCGGTGCCGAGCGGGTCGTCGTTGAAGCAGCCGGCCTCGCTCATCTCCTGGTACTTCTCGAACGCGTCGGACCAGCCGGAACCTGCGAACGTCGCCGAGCCGTCGGCGAGCTGCTGGTCGAAGTCCGGCGCCTCGCCGTACACGGTCGAGGCGACAAGGGCGTACGGGATGAGCTGGGTGACCCAGTCGGTCTGGATGCCGAGAGCGAAGGCGACCTTGCCGGCGTCCCGCACGTCCTGGCAGTAGGCGAGCAGATCGGTGTAGGTGGTGGGCACCTCGAGGCCCAGCTCGTCCAGCGTGGCGACGTCGTAGATGGCGCCGATCGCATCGAGCTTGGACGGGAGCCCGTAGGTCTTCCCGTCGATCTGGAGCGTCTCGGCCGTACCCGGGTCGACGGAGTCGACCCACTCGCGGTCGGAGAGGTCGGCGAGATAGCCGCCGCCCTGGAGCACGTCGATGGCGCCCGGGTTGCCGCCGCCGGCCCAGACGGTGAACACGTCGGGGGCCGTGCCGCTGGAGAGCTGGGTGCGGATGGTGGTCTGGAACTGCGAGGTGTCCGAGACGGTCAGGCTCACGTCGTGACCGGTCTTCTCCTTGTAGGCCTCGATGACCGCCTCCATCGGGGCCTGGTTGTTCGAGGTCGTCGCGATGGTGAGGGCATCAGTGGGTTCGGTTGACCCGGCGGTCGGTTCCGCGGACGCACAGCCCGTCAGGGCGAGCGATACGGCGACACCGGCGACTGTGGCGATGTTCCTTGAGTTCATGGTGCTGGGACTCCAAGAGGTGGGTGGGCTTCCCCGTCGGTGGGGGAGTCGTGGTGGGCAGATGGGGGAGGGGAGGGCGGGTCAGGTCGCCGGGAACCCGAGGTCATAGGTGCCGGGTTCCAGCCGGAGCCGGGTGCGGCCCAGGTCGTGGTCCGCCACGGTGACGCCCTCCGAGCTCGTCGCGTTCTTGCCCCCCTCCGTGAGGTCGGCCCCGCTCCCGCAGGGCAGGACGGCGGTCGTCGCCGCCCCGGGGGGAACGGTCACGGACCAGGTGATGCGGCCGCCGTCGCGCTGCCATCGGCTCTCGATGCGCCCGCGAGGCGTCTCGAGCGACCCGGCGGCGCTGTCGAGGAAGGGATCGAACCGGGGCGTGAGCTCGATGACCCGGTACCCGGCCGATCCCTCCGCCTGGCCGATACCGAGGATGCCCCCGGCGAACCACTGGCCGACCGAGCCGAGGGAGTAGTGGTTGAAGCTGTTCATCCGCGCCGACTGGAAGCCCTTCTCGGGTGTCCAGCCGTCCCAGCGCTCCCAGATCGTGGTCGCGCCGTTGCGGATCGAGAACAGCCAGGACGGGTACCGGTCGTTGTGCAGCAGGCGGAACGCGAGGTCCTCCCGTCCGAGGTCGGCGAGGACCGGGCACAGCAGCCCCACGGTGATGAAGCCCGTGGTGAGCGACACGTCTCGCCGCTCGACGGCGGTCACCAGCCGGTCCGCGACGATACGGCGCTGCGCGTCGTCCGAGCACAGCCCGAAGGCGAGCGTGACCAGGTAGGCGCCCTGGGTGTCCCCGGCGACCGTGCCGTCGGGGGCGACGAACTCCCTCCGGTACACGTCGCGGATCCGCTCGGCCAGGGCCTCGAGCTCCGCGGCCTCCGCGTCCCGGCCCAGGACCCGCAGCGAGCGGGCGGTGAGGTCGGTGCTGTGGGCGAAGTAGGCGGTGGCGAGCACGTCCCTGCGGGTCTCCTCGCCGATCTGCAGCCAGTCTCCGTAGTTGTTGCCGACCAGCTCGCGCCAGACCAGGCCGGGGTTGTGGCGCTCGATGTGCCGTACCCACGCGACCATCGAGTCGGCAGCCTCCTCGAGCACCGTGCGGTCGCCCGTCGCGCGGTAGACGTGCCACGGGATCGTGACTCCGCCGTCGCCCCACGCGGGCGCGCCCTCGCGCAGGTGGATCAGGTGCGGCGCGATGTCGGGGAACGCGCCGTCGTCGGACTGCGCGCTGCGGATGTCCCGGAGCCAGCGCTTCAGCAGCGGGCCGACGTCGGCGATGGCCAGCGCGGTGGGCGCGAAGACCTGCGCGTCGGCGAGCCAGCCGAGGCGCTCGTCGCGCTGCGGACAGTCGGTCGGGATGGACACGAAGTTGCCCCGCAGCGACCACGAGATGCTGTGGTAGAGACGGTTCAGGTCGGTGCTCGACGACGAGAACCCGCCGACGAGCTCGACATCGTTGTGCAGCACCACTGCCTCGATGTCTGCGGCGTCCAGCGTGCCCGAGACACCGCGGACCTCGGCGAAGCGGAACCCGTGCAGCGTGAAGCGCGGCTCGAACACCTGCTCCTGCTCGCCGTTGGTCCAGAACACGTCGACCGGTTCGGCGGTGCGCAGGTTGGCCGTGTAGAGCTCGCCGTCGTCGAGCACCTCCGCGTGGTCGAGCTGCACCCGGGTGCCCGTGGCCTGGCCGCGCAGCGTGAGCCGCACCCGGCCAACGAGGTTCTGGCCGAAGTCGACGATGTGCCGGCCCTCGCCCTTCGGCGTCACCGAGACGGCGGCCAGCCGTCGCGTCGCGCGGACGCCCGGATCGACCTCGGGGGTGAGGAGCGAGGTGTCGTCGTCGACCACGACGGCGTCCGACCAGCCGGACAGGTCGCAGCCGGGAAGGTGCCAGTCGGCCTGCGCCCGCCGTGAGTCCTCGTACTGGCCCATCAGCAGGTCCGCGTACAGGATGTCGCTCTCGGTGTCCCGCCAGGCGGTGTCGGTGCCGACGACCACGCGGCCGCCGTCCGCCGCGTCCGCGACGAGCTGCACCAGGAGCGCCGGCTCCTTGCCGTAGTGCTGGGCCTGGTGCCGTCGGTCCGTGCCGATGAAGCCGACGTACCAGCCGTCGCCGACCAGCGCCGCGATGCTGTTGCGTCCAGGGTGCAGCAGGTCGGTCACGTCCCACGACTGGTAGGTGATGCGGTCGCGGTACTCGGTCCAGCCCGGCGCGAGCTCGTCGTTCCCGACCCGGTGGCCGTTGACGTACAGCCGGTAGACGCCCTTCGCGGAGGCGTGCACCTTGGCGCGGGCGGGCACGTCGTCCAGGTCGACATGGCGCACGAACCGTCGCACCGGCGTCAGCTTGTTGACCGTGTAGCTGATGTCGATGTCCTGCGGAGGCAGCGCGGTCCGGCGGGCCAGCGGGCTGCGGCCGATCCAGGCGGCCCGCCACTCGTCGCGGTGCACGATCCCGGTCGCGAAGCGGGCGCTCGCCGTGGTCGTCACGCCGTGCTCGTCCTCCACCTCCAGCGTCCACCCGTAGTCGGCGGAGCTGATCAGCGGCGCTCCCGCATAACGGGCGCCGACCGTCCCCGCCGCCTCGACGCGGCCCGAGTCCCAGACCCGAGGGGTCTCGCCGGACGGCGTCAGGTGCGTGACGACGATGCGGTACGCCACCTGGCGTGCGCCGCGCCGCCCGGCACGCAGGCGCCACGAGAAGGCCGGACCCGCGACGATGCCCTGCGGCTCGTGCTGCCCGTCGGCCCGCAGCGCGTAGGCCTCGACTCCTGTTCCGTGGTCGCTCATCCCTTCAGCCCTCCCGCGAAGCCCTTGATGATCTGGTTCTGCATGAGGAAGTAGACGAGGAGCACCGGCGCGACGCTGATCACGAGGCCGGCGAACACCACCGGCCAGTTCGAGACGAACTGCCCGACGAACGCGTAGAGCGCGACCGTGACCGTCTGCTGGGGCGTGCCGCTGAGGTAGAGCAGCGGCACGAGGAAGTCGTTCCACACGGTGATGGCGTTGAGGATGATGACGGTGCCGGTGATCGGGCGGAGCAGCGGAAAGACGACGCTGAGGAACGTGCGGAAGGTGCCGGCGCCGTCGAGCGCGGCCGCCTCCTCGTAGTCGCGCTCGAGGGTGCGGACGAACCCGGTGTAGAGGAACACCGAGAACGGCACCTGGCTGCCGGTGTAGAAGAGGATGAGCGAGACCAGCGAGCCGAGGAGACCGAGGTCGCGCATCGTCTGGTAGAGCGGGATCAGCGCCACCTGGAACGGGATCATCATCCCCGCCAGCACCAGCCAGAACAGGGCGGTGGAGAGCCGGGAGAGCACTCGAGCGAGCGGGTACGCCGCCATCGAGGAGATGGCCACGATGAGCACCACGCTCGTCACGGTGACTATCGCGCTGTTGAGCAGCGCCGAGGCGAGGCCCGCCTGCTGCCACGCGGCGACGAAGTTGTCGAACGTCGGCTGCGTGACCGGGGTGAGGGGCGACGAGGCGTCGTTCGCGGGCCGCAGGGACATGTTGACGAGGATGTAGACGGGAAAGACGAACACGAGGGCCACGAGGAACATCACGATCTCGCGGGCGAACACGCGCTTCGAGTAGCGGAGCATCAGTAGGCCCCCCTTCGCGCCATGCGCTGCTGCGTCACCGAGAACACGCCGACGACGAGGGCCAGCACGAGCGCGAGCGCTATGCCGTAGCCGAACTCGCTGAACTGGAAGGCCGACTTGTAGAGCAGGGTGGAGAGCGTCTCGGTGGCCCCGCCAGGACCACCAGCGGTGAGCACGAACACCTCGGTGAACATCTTGAGCCCGCCGATGATCGTGAGCATGACGTTGATCGCGGTAGCCGGGGCGAGCAGCGGCCAGGTCACCGACGAGAACAGTCGCCACGGACCAGCGCCGTCGACGAGCGCCGCCTCGTTCACCTCCTGCGGGATCGACTGGAGGCCGGCGATGTAGATCACCATCGAGTAGCCGGCGTGCTGCCAGACGATCATCATCACCACCGACACGGCCGCCCAGCCGGGGTCACCGAGCCAGCTCGGCGCCGCCCCGCCGAGGCCGACGGCGGCGAGGACCCCGTCCGCCGCGCCACCGGGGGTCAGCATGAACTTCCACAGGTACGCGACGACCACCGGCGTGACGACCACCGGTGCGAAGAACAGCACGCGGAGGAAGTTGCGCGACTTCAGGCCGCTGTTGACCCCCAGCGCGAGGAGCAGGCCGATGCCGTTCTGCAGCACGGTCACCGAGACGGCGAAGACGAGCGTCATCTTCAGCGCGTCGAGCGAGCTCTGCGTGGTGAAGATCCGGACGAAGTTGTCCAGGCCGACGAAGTCGTAGGTCTGTGACAGGCCGTCCCAGTTGGTGAAGGCGAGCACCGCGCCGCGGACCGACGGTACGACCACCGCGAACCCGTAGAAGAGCAGGGCGGGGATCGCGAGCACGAGCAGCGCCCTTGACTGCCCGACCCCGGCGAGCCGACGGCGCGCGGGTGCGGGCGGCGCGTCGTCGCCGCGTACCTCGGACAGGGACGGCCGGTGAGAGGTTCCGGCTGCGACGCTCACGGCTCACCCTCCTTTGCGCCGTCGTCGATCAGCGCCTGCACGGCGGTGGCCATGCGCGCCCGTGCGCCGTCGAGGTGCTCACGCAGCTCCGCGCGGACCTGCTCGACGTCGCCCTCGTCGATGAGGTCGAGCAGCCGGCCGTGGTCGTTCGCCGACGGGTGCAGGTCGACGTCCTCCTCGACCGTGAGCTGCATGAGGCTGGCGAGGAGCGGCTCGTAGGCCTTCCACACGTCGACCAGACGACGGTTGCCGCTCATCCGGTAGAGCAGCGCGTGGAACCGCATGTCGGCGTCCGCGAAGTCGGCGGCCGCCGACCGGTCGGCGCACGCGGTCATCTCCCTGACGATCTCTCGACCCTGCGCGAGCAGGTCGGGCGTGACGTTCTCGATCGCCCGCAGGGTGGCGGTGAGCTCTATCGACTCCCGAAGCTCGTACAGGTCGTCGATGTCGCGCTGGCTCAGCCCGACGACGAAGTAGCCCCGTCGCCGGGACTCGACCAGACCCTGCGACTCCAGCTGTCGCAGGGCGTCGCGGACGGGGCCGCGGCTGACGTCGTACTGCTCAGCGAGCAGGTCTTCCACGAGATGCGTTCCGTGCCCGAGGGTGCGCCGCACGATCTGGTCGCGCAACGCTCCGGCGAGCTGATCGCCGAGCGCGGGTGCCCGTGAGGGCCTCACTGTGACCACTGTGTCACCCTTTCGTTTACCGTTAACGGTAGACAGTAGAGGGTGACCGCCGTATCGACAAGGGGCGGCTCGTGCTCGGGACGTCGAATGGCTCGCCGTTCCAGCGGACGTGGTCGTGCGGACGTCGTCGTGCGGACATGAGCTCAGGAGGCTGGTTCAGCGAACGAGGTGGGGCTCCAGGAAGCCGAGGACGACGGGGTTCACCTCTGCCGAGAACTCGTCGAAGAACCCGTGGCGTCCGCGTGGGAAGATCTCCAGCCGGGCACCAGGGATCCGTTCCGCCAGAAGGACGCCGTTGGCCGCGGGAGTCATCCGGTCGTCCCCGCCGTGCAGGACCAGCGTCGGTACGGCGATCGAGGGCAGGGCATCCCAGGCGTCATGCTGATCGCTCGCGCGCAGATGGGCACCGGCCTCCCGCCGGCCCATGCTCGGATCGCCCAGCAGGTCGCTCTCCCGCGGAGGGCGCGGCCGGTGCGGCGTGTAGAAGAGGTCGTGCAGGAGCCGCAGCCGCTCGCCCGACGACGCCCTGGCGAGTGCGCGGCGGACGTCCTGGCCTCGTTCGACCGCGTGGGTGCCGCCGGGGGAGGTGCATGCCAGTGCCATCGCCGTCACACGATCAGGGTGGTCCACGGCGAGCATCTGGGCGACGCGTCCGCCCATCGAGGTGCCGTAGACCAGCGCAGCGTCGACGCCCACGTGGTCGAGCACGGCGGCAGCATCCGCCGCGAAGCCGGCAGTCGTCCACGGGCCCACCTCGCCGCGGCTCCGTCCCGTGCCGCGATAGTCCATCGTGATCGTCCGGAAGCTACCCTCGAACGCCCCGCGGAGCCCGCGCCACCAGGAGTGGGAGTTCGCCTGGCCCTGGAGCAGCAGCAGCGCCGGGGCGTCCTGCGGGCCTCCTGTCTGCACCGCCAACGGGAACCCGTCGGCGGCGGCGAACAGTGTTTCCATGGGCCCCATCCTCCCTGGCAGCGGCCGGACGGGCGTCCCGGTGCTCTCCAGTAGTGTTCGATCGCTACGGGGCAGCCCGTTCGCTGGAGGATGTCGATGACCGTTGATCTGCTGACCGAGGCGCTGGGCGCCTTCGGGGCCGTGCGCACGGACGCGGCCCCGCCCACGGAGGCGAGGTCCGGTGCCGGGGTGTACTCGGTACGAACTCCGCACGGGGAGCGCGGGTACCTCAAGGCCACTCCCGTCGGGCTGGGCACGGGGGCGATGGCAAAGGCGGAGCGCGAGCTGCGGTTCTACCAGCAGGTCGCGCCCACGACGCCGGTCGCGACGCCCGTGCTGCTCGACATCCTGTGCACCTCCGGGGGCATCGCTCTCCTGCTGTCCGACGTCGGGACGGAGCGCCCGGCGTCCGCCTGGACCGACCAGGACTGGTCGCGGCTCGCCCGCGATCTCGCCGAGGTCCACAGCATGCCGCTGCCCGACGGGGACTGGTCGCGACCGGACCCGCTGGGGACGGCGCTGGCCACCCCGGACCACGACCAGATCCGTGCGTTCTGGGCGCCGGTCCTGCCCGCCCTCGAGGGGCTGCTGGCGAACCGGGACGAGATCTTCGCCCGGCTCGATGCTCAGCCGACGGCCTTCGTCCACGGGGACTGCCACACCGGCAACATCGTGCACGGCGAACGGGGGCCGGCGTTCTGCGACTGGCAGCCCGCCGGCCTCGGCAGAGCCTCCGCGGACCTCGCGTTCCTGAGTGTCCGGGCCACGCCCGCCGGGGTGCAGGTCCCGTCGGCGCTCGTCCGTGACTATCTCGCCCACCGGCCTACCGTCGCCGACCCCGCAGAGCTCGAGCGGGCGGCCCTGCTCGAGGAGCTCGCCGTCTACGTCTTCGAATGGCCGCCCTATGCCGCGTACAACGATGCGGCGGGCGTCGCGAGGGTGCAGCAGCGCGCCCGGGCCCTGGCCGACCACCTGGGCGGTGCGGCGACCGGAGCTGTAGCCAACGGCTGAGGATCTCGGTTGTCCTCGGCGACGTGCCCCGGGAAGATGGCCGACATGACAGCACCCCAGCCCTCGTCGTCCCGTCCGGCGGGCACCGTACGCGTGGTCCTCGCGGCCCTCGTCGTCCTCGGTCTCGTGCTGCTGGGCGCCGCCGTGTGGGCAGAGAGCCGCACGCCGTCGTACGGCTGGTTCGCGTACGCACCACTGTCGGACACGACCTACGCCCCGGGCGGACTCTGGCCGGCCGGCCCTTCGTCGGTCGGCCCCTCGTCGGCCGGCACGGTGGCGCTGCTCTCGGGCGCCGGCGCGCTCCTGCTCGGCGGTGCGGCCGGCTACGTCGTCGGACGGCGCGGCCGTCCCGTCCCGGACACGCCCGACGACGACGGCGGCAGGTAGCTGGCGCGTTATACGTTGGCGCCATGCCAGTCGTCCTCCACCGTGCGTCGCGCACGGACCTGCTCGTGCAGGGGCTGGGGGACCTGCTGGCCGTGCCACCGGAGGACCCGTTCGCGACGGAGGTCGTCGTGGTGCCGGCCCGCGGCGTCGAGCGCTGGCTCGCGCAGCGGCTCAGCCACCGGCTGGGCGCAGCTCCCGGGCGCGACGACGGGGTGTGTGCCGGCGTGGACCTGCGCTCGCCGGGGTCCTTGTTCGCCGAGGTCACCGGTACCCGTGACGACGACCCGTGGGCGCCGGAGGCGCTGACCTGGCCGCTGCTGACGGCGGTCGACGAGTGCCTTGACGAGCCGTGGGCCGCGCTGCTCGCCCAGCACCTCGGCCACGGCATGCCGGGGGAGGAGGGCGACCTGCGGCGTGGCCGGCGGCTCGCCGTCGCCCGACGGCTGGCCCGGCTCTTCGCCGGCTACGCGACCCAGCGGCCGGCGCTCGTCGCCGACTGGGCAGAGGGCCGCGACACCGACGGGTGCGGGCGCCCCGTGCCCGCAGACCTCGCGTGGCAGCCGCCGCTGTGGCGGGCGCTGGCGGAGCGGGTCGACGCCGAACCACCGCAGGTGCGGCGGACCGCCGTCGTCGAACGGCTGCGCGCCGAACCCGGCGCCTTCGACCTGCCCGCGCGCCTGTCCCTGTTCGGCCACACGCGCCTGGCCTCGACCGAGGTGGAGCTGGTGGGTGCGCTCGGCGCGCACCGCGACGTGCACCTGTGGTTGCCACACCCCTCGGCCACGCTCTGGTCGGCGCTCGCGGACCTCGGCGGCCCCGTCGACCGCGCCACGGACCGCTCCCACGAACGCGTCGGGCACCGGCTCCTGGCCACGCTCGGCCGCGACACGCGCGAGCTCCAGCGCACGCTGTCGGTGATCGACCTGCATGACGACTCGGCCAATGACGACCCGGCCGACGATGTCGGCACGGAGCCCTCCACCCTCCTGGGCATGCTCCAGCACGACCTGCGGGCCGACGCCGTCGGCGACGCGGGCGCGCGCCCGCTGGATCCCGCCGACCGCTCGGTCCAGGTGCACGCCTGCCACGGCCCGGTGCGGCAGGTCGAGGTGCTCCGCGACGTGCTGGTCGGCCTGCTGGCAGACGACCCGACCCTCGAGCCGCGCGACGTCCTCGTCATGTGCCCCGACATCGAGACGTACGCGCCCCTGGTCACGGCGACCTTCGGGCTCGCCGACGTCGTCGGGCCGCACGGTCATCCCGCGCACCGTCTGCGCGTGCGCCTCGCCGACCGGGCGCTGGACCGCACCAACCCGCTGCTCGCCGTCGTGGCCCGGCTCCTGGACCTCGCGGGCGGGCGGGCGGGGGTCGGCGACGTGGTGGACCTGGCGCACGCCGGGCCGGTGCGCCGCCGGTTCGGGCTGCGCGACGACGACCTGGAACAGCTCGCGCGGTGGGCGCGCGAGACCGGCGTGCGGTGGGGGTTCGACGCCGAGCACCGCGCGGACTACGGCCTCGCCGACTACGGTTCCGGCACCTGGCAGGCGGGCGTGGACCGGCTTCTTGCGGGGGTAGCGATGTCGGACGACACCGGTACCTGGCTGGAGCGCACCCTGCCGCTCGACGACGTCGGCAGCGGGCAGGTCGAGCTGGTCGGCCGGCTGACCGAGCTCGTGGAACGGCTGCGTGACGTCACCGACGCGCTCGTCGGCGCGCATCCGCTCGAGCACTGGCTGACCGTGCTCGAGGACGGCGTCGCGGCGCTCACCTCCGTGTCGGCCACCGACGCGTGGCAGCTCGCGCAGGTGCGGCGGGAGCTCGCCCGGGTGCGGGCCGGCGCGGCAGACCCGGCCGTGTCCCTGCGGCTGCCGGACGTGCGGGCCCTGCTCGCCGACCGGGTGGCCGGCCGCCCGACCCGCGCCAACTTCCGCACCGGCACGCTGACGGTCGCCACGCTCGTGCCGATGCGGTCCGTGCCCCACCGTGTCGTCGCGCTGCTGGGCCTCGACGACGGCGTGTTCCCACGCGTCGGGGTCACCGACGGCGACGACCTGCTGGCGCGCGACCCACGGACGGGCGAGCGCGACCCACGCAGCGAGGACCGGCAGCTGTTCCTCGACGCGATCCTCGCCGCGACCGAGACCCTCGTGGTGACCTACAGCGGCGCCGACGAGTACTCGGGCCAGGAGCGGCCCCCCGCTGTCCCGCTCGGCGAGCTGCTCGACGCGCTCGACGAGACGGCACACACGCCGGACGGGCACCCGGTGTCCCGGGCCGTGACGGTCCGTCACCCGCTGCAGCCCTTCGACCGGCGCACCGTCGAGCCCGGCGCCCTCGTGCCCGGTTCTGCCTTCACGTTCGACCACGCAGCCCTGGCCGGAGCCCGCGCAGCGGCCGGCCCGCGCACGCCGGCAGCGCCGTTCCTCGCCGAGCCGCTCCCGGAGCGCCCAGCCGCGGAGAGCGACGGCGTCGTAGCACTCGACGACCTGCTCGCCTTCTACCGTTCGCCGGTGCGCGGGTTCCTCACCCAGCGCCTCGACGTCGGCCGCGCCTGGGACGAGGAGCCGCTCGACGACGGGCTGCCCGTCGAGCTCGACGGCCTGGGCCGCTGGGCCGCGGGCGAGCGGGTGCTGCGAGACGTGCTGGACGGCACCGCCCTCCCCGACGCCGTGCAGAAGGAGTGGCGGCGCGGGCAGCTCCCGCCCGGTCGCCTGGGCTGGCGCCTTCTGCGGGGGATCGCCGACGAGGTAGGCCCGCTCGCCGAGGCCGCAGCGGGACTGCGCGCCAGCCCGGCGCGCGGCGTGGACGTCGCCGTCGAACTGGGCGACGGGCGCAGCCTGCGCGGCACCGTGCCAGGGGTGCACGGGGACCGCCCGATCGCGGTGTCGTACAGCCGGCTCGGCGGCAGGCACCGCCTGCAGTCCTGGCTCCGGCTGCTCGCGCTCGCGGCGTCGGACGACGACCGCCCCTGGGTCGCCTACACGCTCGGCCGGCCCGCGAACCCCCGGTCGCCGAAGACCTGGCAGGGCTCGCGGCTGGGGCCGCTCGACCACACGGCCCTCGACCTGCTGCGCGACCTGGTCGCGCTGCGCGACCGCGGGCTGACCGAGCCCCTGCCGCTGCCGGTCAAGGCGTCGGCCGCCTACGCCGACGCCCGCCGGACCGGCGCAGACCCCGCCGACGCGCGGTACCGGGCCGGGCAGAGATGGTCCGACGGCCGGTTCGACGGCGAGGGTGCCGACCCCGAGCACGTGCGCGTCCACGGACCGGCCGCCCCGCTGCCCGGGACCGGCGGGGAACCACGGCCGGGCGAGGAGCACCCGGGGGAGACGACCCGCTTCGGCGCGCTCGCGATGCGCGTGTGGGGCCCGCTGCTGGAGAACGAGAGGTTCAGCGACTGATGGACGTCTTCGACGGTGTCTTCGATCCTGCCGGCCCGCTGCCGCGGGGAACGGCGCTGCTGGAGGCGAGCGCAGGTACAGGGAAGACCTACGCGATCGGCGCGCTCGTCACCCGGTACGTCGCAGAGGGCGTCGTACCGCTCGACCAGATGCTCGTGGTGACCTTCGGCCGCGCCGCGACCCAGGAGCTGCGCGACCGGGGGCGCGGCGCCCTGCTGCGGGCGGAGCGCACGTTCGCCGCCGCCCTGGCCGGCCGCGACACCGGTCCGGTGGACGCGGTCCTCGCGGCGCTGCTCGACGTCGACGACGCCGAGCGGGCCGCCCGGCACCGGCGCCTGGCCGACGCGCTGGCCGCGTTCGACCACGCCACCATCGCGACGATCCACCAGTTCTGCCAGCTCGTGCTGCGCTCGCTGGGCGTGGCGGGGGACACCGAGCCGGGTGCCGAGCTGGTCGAGTCCCTCGCGGAGCTCACCGTCGAGGTGGTCGACGACCTGTACCTGCGCCGGTACGGCAACGACACCGAACCGCCGCCGTTCGACCGGGCGAGCGCGCTCAAGGTCGCCGTCCGTGCCGTCGAGGACCCGCGCGCCGCGCTCGCCGACGCCGACCCGGCCGACGCCGTCGGCTCGGCCCGCGTCTCGTTCGCGCACGATGTGCGCACGGAGATGGAGCGACGCAAGCGGCGCCTCGGGATCCTGTCCTACGACGACCTGCTCGGGCGGCTCGCCGACGCCCTCGACCCGGCGTCGGGCGACGGTGGCACCGCCGTCGGCGCGCGGATGCGCGAGCGCTGGAAGGTCGTCCTGGTCGACGAGTTCCAGGACACCGACCCCGTCCAGTGGCAGGTGCTGGAGCGGGCCTTCGGCGCGGGTCCGGTGGCGGGGCAGATGACGGGGCAGCCGGAGGCGGCCGGTCAGCCGGAGGCGCGGGCCCAGGCCATGGTGCTGGTCGGCGACCCGAAGCAGGCGATCTACGCGTTCCGCGGCGGAGACGTCGTGGCCTACCTCGACGCCGCGCGGGGCGCCAGCACGCGCGCGACGCTCGGCACCAACTGGCGCTCGGATGCGCCGCTGGTCGACACGCTCGGCGTGCTGCTGGGCAACGCGGCGCTCGGCCACGACGAGATCGTGGTGCACCCGGTGACGGCCGAGAGCGCCGGGAGCCGGCTGGCCGGCGCGCCGCACCCCGCACCGGTCCGGCTGCGGCAGGTGCTCCGCGACGGGCTGCCCAAGGTCAAGGGCAGCCTGATCCAGGTCGGCGCGGCGCGCCAGCACGTCGCGGCCGACCTCGCCGCCGACGTCGCGGAGCTGCTCGCCTCGGGTGCCACGTGGGACGGGCGCCCCCTGGTCGCCGGCGACGTCGCCGTGCTCGTCTCGACCCGGGCGCACGGCCGGCTCGTGCAGGACACGCTCGCCGAGCGCGGCGTCGCGGCCGTGATGTCCGGCGGTGACGTGTTCGAGACACCCGCCGCCGACGAGTGGCTGACCCTCCTGGAGGCGCTGGAGTCGCCCCACCGCTCCGGCCTGGTGCGCGCAGCCGCCCTGACGTGCTTCCTCGGCCGTACCGCCGCCGACCTCGACGCCGGCGGCGAGGACCTGACCGCACGGGACGCCGACACCCTGCACGGCTGGGCACTCCTGGTGCGCCACCGGGGCGTCGCCGCGCTCCTCGAGGCCGCGGAGGAGCGCGGCCTGAGCGGTCGGCTGCTCGCCCAGGCGGACGGCGAGCGTCTGCTGACCGACGTCCGCCACCTGGGGCAGCTGCTCCACGAGCTGAGCGCCACCGAGTCGCTGGGGCTGACCGCCCTGGTGGCCTGGTTCCGCGACGAGCGACGGCGGACCGGGACCGCCGAGCGGCCGCGCCGCCTCGACTCCGACGCCGCTGCCGTGCAGATCGTCACCGTGCACGGCAGCAAGGGGCTGCAGTACCCCGTGGTGTACCTGCCGTTCGGCTACGACAACTACCCGCGTCCGGTCGAGATCGCGCTCTATCACGACGAGGGGGGCGCACGGACGATCGACGTCTCCGGCTCCGGCACGCACTGGGACGCGCACTGCGCCAGGCACCGCGCCGAGGAGGACGGCGAGGAGCTGCGCAAGCTCTACGTGGCCCTGACCCGCGCGCAGTCGCAGGTCGTGGCGTGGTGGGCGCCGACGTCGAGCACCCCGACCAGCGGCCTGCACCGCCTCCTGTTCGGCCGCACCCCCGGCACGCGGGAGGTACCGGACACGCAGCCGGTCAAGAATGACGACTACGCCACCCGGGTGCTGGGGCTGCTCGAGGAGCTGGGCGGCCCGGCGGCCGAGCTCGCCGTGCCCACGGCGGCGTCCGCCCCCGCCCCGGCCGGCCGGCACGCGCCGTTCGAGGCGCGCACGTTCGGCCGCGGCGTCGACACCGCGTGGCGTCGGACGTCGTACAGCGGCCTCATCCAGGCCGCCGACGGCGCGGGGGTGAACGGCGCAGGGGTGAACGGCGCAGACGTGAGCAGCGAGCCAGAGGCCGCAGGCAAGGACGACGAGCCCGGCGCACCCGAGGCCGAGGTCGTGGCCGAGGTCGAGGAGCTCGTGGCGCCCGACGCCGCGGCGTCGCCGATGGCCGACCTGCCCATGGGCGCCGCCTTCGGGTCGCTAGTGCACGCGGTGCTGGAGGACACCGACCCGCACGCCCCCGACCTCCGCGCGGAGCTGCTGGAGCACGTCACCGAACAGCTGCGCTGGTGGCCGGTGCAGGCGGACCCCGTTGCACTCGCCGAAGGGCTCGTGCCGCTGCACCGCACGCCCCTCGGGCCGCTGGCCGACTGCCTGACGCTCGGCGAGATCGGGCTGCCGGACCGGCTGCGGGAGCTGACGTTCGAGCTGCCGCTGGCCGGCGGGGACCTCAGCGGACCCGGCAGGTCCGAGGCGAGGCTGGGCGACCTCGGCCCGCTGCTGCGCGCGCACCTGCCGGCCGACGACCCGCTCGCCGCCTACGCCGACCGCCTCGGGCAGCCCGCCCTGGGCGACCAGCCCCTGCGGGGCTACCTCACCGGCTCCGTCGACGCCGTCCTGCGGCTGCCGAGCGGGCGGTTCCTCGTCGTCGACTACAAGACGAACTTCCTCGGCCGCGCCGTCTCCGACTACTCGCGGCCCCGCATGGCCGAGGCCATGCTGCACTCGCACTACCCGCTGCAGGCTCTCCTGTACGGCGTGGTGCTGCACCGCTACCTGCGCTGGCGGCTCCCCGGCTACGACCCCGACACCCACCTGGGCGGGGCGCTCTACCTGTTCGTGCGCGGCATGGCGGGGCCGGACAGCCCAGACGCCGACGGCAGCCCCACCGGCGTGTTCTCGTGGCGGACGCCCGCTGCACTCCTGGTCGCGCTGTCCGACCTGCTCGACGGCGCCGCGGGTCAGGACGCAGCATGACCCCGGCGATCGAGCGGTGGACCAGCGACGACCCGCACGACGCCCGCCTGGCCAGGGGCGCAACCGGGCTCCTGCGCACCTTCAACGAGGCCGGGGTGCTCACGGCCGCCGACGTCCACGTCGCGCGCCGCACGGCCGACGTCGTCGGCGAGGACGACGAGACCGTGCGCCTCGCCGTCGCGCTCGCCGTGCGCGCGGTGCGGCAGGGGTCGGTCTGCGTGGACCTGGGCTCGTTCGGCGACGGCGGGGGTGGCGGGGCCGTCGATGCTGTGGGGACCGGCGGGGCCGGGACCGACGACGTCCCGCTGCCCTGGCCGGCGGCCGGGGGCTGGCTCGACCGCGTCGCGGCCAGCCCGCTCGCCGAGCGGTCGGTCGTGCGGGCCGACCTCGGCCTGCTCTACCTCGACCGGTACTGGCGCGAGGAGCAGCAGGTGCACGACGACCTCGTCGCGCGGCTCGGCGCGCCGGCGCCCGCGGTCGACGAGCCGCTGCTCGAGCGCAGCGCCGCCCGGCTGTTCCCCGGCGACGCCTACGCCGAGCAGCGCGCCGCGGCACTGTCCACCGCGCGCCGCTCGACCACGGTGCTCACCGGTGGCCCCGGACGCGGCAAGACGACCACGGTGGCCGGCCTGCTGGCCCTGCTGGCCGAGCAGGCCGAGCACAGCGGCGGGCGACGGCTGCGCATCGCGCTCGCGGCGCCGACCGGGAAGGCGGCCGCGCGCCTGCAGGAAGCGGTGGCCGATGCGCTCGGCGCCCGCCCGGAGCCCGGGCGGCCGGAGTTCACCGCCGACGACCGGCGCCGGCTCTCCGGGCTCCAGGCGGGCACGCTGCACCGGCTGCTGGGCTGGCGGCCCGGGTCGAGCACCCGGTTCCGGCACGACCGCGTGGGCCGCCTGCCGCACGACGTCGTCGTCGTCGACGAGACGTCCATGGTCTCGCTCACCCTCATGGCCCGGCTGCTGGAGGCCGTACGCCCCGACGCGAGGCTCGTGCTCGTCGGCGACCCGGACCAGCTCGCCTCCGTCGAGGCAGGCGCGGTCCTCGCCGACCTCGTCACCGGGCTCGGTGAGCGCGACGGCGACGTCGTCGCGGCCCTGGTCACCGACCACCGCTCGGAGAGCGCCGCGATCACCCGGCTGGCCGCCGCGATCCAGGGCGGCGACCCCGAAGCGGTGCTCGCGGTCCTGGCGGCCGGCGACGGCGTCGTGGAGCTCGTGCACCCCGACGACGAGGCCGGACTCACCGGTCTCCAGGACGAGCTGACGCGGCACGCCCTCGACGTGCGCGGCTTGGCGCTGGCGGGCGACGCGGCGGGGGCGCTCGCCATGGCCGAACGGCACCGGCTGCTCTGCGCCCACCGTGCGGGCCCGTGGGGTGTCGCGCACTGGAACAGGCAGGTCGAGCGCTGGCTCGGCGAGGCCTCCGGCGCCTACCTCGGCGCCGCGGCCGGCGCGGAGTGGTACCCCGGGCGGCCGGTGCTGATCACGGCCAACGACTACGGCCTCGGACTGTTCAACGGCGATACCGGCGTGGTGGTCGCCGAGGGCGAGAGGCTGCGCGCCCACGTGGGTGGCGCGTCGTTCGCGGTCTCGCGGCTCGGTGACGTCGAGACGCTGCACGCCATGACCGTGCACAAGAGCCAGGGCAGCCAGGCCGAGACGGTGACGGTCCTGCTGCCGGACGAGGCCGCACCGCTGCTGACCCGCGAGCTGTTCTACACGGCGGTCACGCGGGCGCGGCGCCGGGTGCGGGTCGTCGGCACCCCGGACGCGGTGCGGGCGGCGGTCGAGCGGCGGGCGCGGCGGGCGACGGGCCTGGCGGCGCGGTTGCGGGGTTAGCCGGGGCTGAGCCGGGCTGTTCTCGGGCTGGGTCGCGCCGGTTGGGTCGAGGCGGGGCTGGTGGGTGGGCTCAGGGCGTGGAGTGTTCCTGCATCACCCGGTCCGCCAAGGGGGACCGGTCCGGTAGTCGGGTCTCGAGCGCCTGCTGTGCTGGTCAGGCTGCGGGCCTGCCTGCCTCGCCGGAGGCGGCGGCCTGCTGGTCAGGCGGCTTCGGTGTCCGGCGGTGGCTCCGCGGTCGGGTCGATGTCCTGGGGGTCGTTGGTGGTTGGGGGTGGGGTGTCGATGGCTTGGGGTAGGTGGATGCGGTGGCCGCGGGCGTCGGTGAACGCCCACCCGGTCTCGATCAGCATCCCGGGCGTGTCGGTCGTGGGCTTCCCGGTCCAGTGCATGGTGATGCCACGCGTGTCGACGAGCTGGTGATGGAACCAGCACAGCAACGCACTGTTCGCGACCGACGTCTCCCCACCATCGGCCCAGTGGGTCACCGCGTGGTGGACCTCGCACCGCGACGGCGGTTGGTCACACCCCGGATACACGCAATGCTCGTCACGGGCGATCACCGCGCGACGCATCTGCCCCGTCACCGTCCGTCGCGCACGTCCGACATCCAGTGCGGCACCGTCGGGTCCGAACACGATCCTCGTGACGGCGCTGTCGCACGCCAACCGGCGCACCAACGCCCGCGGCGCCCGCCCGCGGGTCTCGGTGAACACCGGACCGCCAGTCGACAACAACCCGGACATCGTCGCCGCGCCCGTCGCGCCCCCGCCCGTGCTGGTTGCATCCCAGATGGTTGCGCCTCCACCGGCCGTACCGGGGTTGCTCGCGCCTGCCACGCCACCGCCTGGAGTGCCGGCCTGGGCGCCGCGGCCCGGTGCTGTCTGTCCGCAGGTGAGGCACAACCCGTCACGGGTGCGGATGACCTGGGTGACCAGCTCCGTCCACGACACCGTGACATTCAGATGAGGCGCGATCGCCGCCCCCGGAGAGGCCTGGTTCGTGTCCAGCACCATGCGGGCCACGTCAGCCAGGCCTTGCGCCCGACGCTGCGCAGGCGTCCTCGAGTCCTCCGCGGCAGGACCGCCCATAACCGCGTTCACCGCCGCCGAGACCAGCAGACCATGCTCATCGGTCAAGAACCCCGCGACGTGATACCCACCAAACGTCTTCGACAGGTCCAAGAACTCCCCCGCCGCGGCCTTGTCGTCCTCCACGTCATCGGTGTCCGGATCGGTCACCGACGCGAACCGGCGCGCCACCACCCGAAACTGGTCCGCGTTCAACCAGCCCGCCTCCCGCAGCACCAGACCCTCACCCGTGACGAGGGTGCCCTGCGTGACCGCGCCCTCCAGCACCTGCGTGACCAGCTCACGGGTCCGGGCCCCGTCCGGGTCGTCGGCCGGGTCGGGAAAGTCGACCGGCACGGTCTGGATGAACCGCTCCGGCGTGGTCGTCTCTCCGGTGCGGGTGTCGATCAGCCACGCCAACGCGTCCGTGCGGGTCTGGCTGGTCGGGGCGACCTCGGTCATCACTTTTGCGTGGTCCACACCCAGAGTCCCCGCGACCAGGCGCTCCCGCGTCACCGGTAGCGCGGTCGCCAGGCGGCGCGCCATCGTCACATCCCTCCCCGCCGTGTATGCGGACACGCCCTCCTGCAGCCGCAACCAGGACCTGAACGTGCGCGCCATCCCACCCGACCGCCAGGAACCCTCGGCCTCGATCCGCGGCAACAACGTGTACCGCACACCATCCAAACGACCCGCCACCCGACGGACCCGGGCATGCGCCTCCACCAACCGGGCAACAGACGGCGCGTCCCACCCATCCAGCACCCCGGGACCGGCCAGGTTCGCCAGGTCACCCACCGCGTCCTCGATCCGAGCCAACACCTCCTCGATCGACCCCGCACGAGGCAGACCACCGGGCGTGCCGTTCGCCGACTGACCCATCCGTACCCACCCCCTGCCCCGTTCGCCGTTGTCCGCTGACCCATTATCTCGAACAACCGTACGATTGGCACGCGCTCATTGAAACCTGTGGATAACCCTTCGCGGCATTCTCAAGACGCCTGTGAGGTCTGAGATATTGCGGACCGGCGACGATCCGGCCGCCGTATGCCAGGCGGAGACCCGCGTTCCTGGCGGATCCGACCGCTGGACCGCACCTCGCCCGGTGGGCGCGGCGTGCACGTCAAAGGGTTGCCCGGACGACCCGTTGGTGCACGGTGGTGACGACGAGGAAGAGGATCAGCCCGACCATGGTGAGTCCGGCACCGACGAGCGGAAGAACGTCGTAACCGCCTCTTTGGCGGAGGATCTCGCCCCCGATGGCGGAGCCCAGGCTTACACCTGCCATGAACGACGCCGCCGCGAGGGCGGAGATGAACGGTGAGGTCACCCGGGCGATCTCGACGGCGAACGACTGCAACGGCGGAACCATCCCGTACCCGGCGGCGCCGAGCAGGGGAAGCAGCACGATGACGGCCACGAGGTTGGTGTCGAGGACGGAGAACGCCACGAGGACGCCGACGAGCGCGATCATCGCGGTCACCGTGGTGGCGCGGATGGAGCGGTCGGCGAAGCTGCCCGCGAAGTGGGTGCCGATGACAAGTCCGACGCCGAACACCAGGAGGAGCCAGACCACGTTGTCGGACGAGACGCCCGTGCGTTCTTGGAGGATTGGCTCGATGTAGGTGAACATGGTGAACAGGCCCGAATAAGCCAGAGCCATCGCGGCGTACGTCATCCAGAGCCGCCCGGTCCGCAGCGCCGTACCGACGCTCCCGGACTGCGCGGCGCCGGCCTCGGTCCGCCTGGGCAGCACCGCGACGAGGCCGATCAGCGAGACGATCGCGAGACCGGTGACGAACCAGAAGACGCTCCGCCATCCCCAGGCGTTGCCGGCGAGGTTGCCGATCACCACGCCGAGCACATTCGCGATCGTCAGGCCCGAAAAGACCAGTGCGATCGCGCGACCGCGTCGGGCCGCGGAGACGAGGTCGCTGGCGATGGTGACCGCGACCCCCATGAACGTGCCCAGGACGACGCCCGCGACGGCGCGGCTGATGACAGCGGCGAGGAGCGTGGGGGAGAGCGCGGTGATGACGTTCGCGACCAGGAAGACCGACACGAGTAGCACGGCGAGTCGCTTGTGCGGCACCCGGAGCGTCGCCGCTGCGACGAGCGGACCGCCGATGGTCGCGCCAACTGCGAACCCTGTCGTGATCAGCCCCGCATCGGCGACCGGAACGGCGAAGCCGTCAGAGACCGACAGCAGTTGGCCGTTCGGGGCGAACTCGGCGGTGCCGAGCGCGAACGAGGTCAATGCCAGGGCATAGATAGGGAGCGGCGTTCTCGATGTCATGCCGGCCATCGTCAGCCGGGGTGCGACCGGCTTCCAGATACCCCTTTTTCCTACTCATCACAGGGAATGGTTAGCCAAGAACGACGTACGTAGCCTTCTTGTATGACGAGTCCCGGCCCCCTCGGTGAGTTCCTTCGCGCCAAGCGTGCCGAGCTCTTGCCCGAGTACACCCCGCTCGCCGGCTACGGTGCCCGTCGACGGGTGCGCGGACTGCGGCGCGAGGAAGTTGCGCAGCTCGCCGGCGTGAGCATCGGCTACTACACCCGCCTCGAACAAGGTCACAGCCGGCACGCCTCGGACGAGGTGCTCCTCGCGGTGGCGCGGGCTCTTCAGCTCACCGTCACCGAGACTGAGCACCTGCTGGACCTGTCGAGAGCGAGGTCCTCGACGGGAGGCCGTGGGGTGCCACCCGCCGAGGTCGCCGCCCCGGCAGCTCTCGCGATGCTCGACTTCATCACCGATCGCCCTGCCCTGCTCCTCGGGCGTCGCAACGACGTGCTCGCCTGGAACCGGCTCGGGCACGCTCTCGTTGCGCCGCACCTGCCGTTGTCCGCGCCTAGCATCGCGAGCGAGCGACCGTCGATGGCGCGTCTGCTCTTCCTAGACCCCCGCTCCCGTGCGCTGTATCCCGACTGGACAAAGGAAGCCGGCGAGCTCGTCGCCTATCACCGGATGATCAGCGGCAAGCACCCGGACGACACCGCCCTCGCGGCACTCGTCGGAGAGCTCGTGATGAAGGACCCGGCGTTCGCGGCACTTTGGTCGGAGGGCCGCGTCGGTGAGTGCATCTCCGGGACCAAGCAGTTTCGGCATCCGGTTGCGGGAGAGTTCAGCGCCACCTTCGATCTCTGGGCGCAGGCCAGCTATCCCGAGCACCGGATCGAGATCTACGACCCCCAGGACCCGGACCGTGTGCTCTCGGCGCTCCGCAGCGTGCCTGACTCCGGGCTTCCCACGCACGGTCAAGGGATCGAACGCGTAGGTCGTAGCCTCAAGGACTGATGAGTCGGAAACCACGGGCATCGACAAGCCGATGGTTGAGGACCCGGCGACCGGGGCGAAGCCGTTCAATGCGTACCGGTACAACTCCAAGCGTTTCGAAAGCGCGTCGGGCACCTATGACGTGAGGTTCCGGAACTACGACCCGGGCCTCAACCGGTTCGCGTCGCGGGGTGTACCCGCTGTTCGCCGGGCCGTCCGGGTGCAACCTGGAGCCGTGGCACTGGCAGAGTCGGTCAAGGCGCCGAACAGCTACTGACGCGCTCGGGTCAGCTGAGGCGTCCTTCGATCGTTACGGCGGTGAGGGCTCTGCCGCCCCGGCTCCGGATCAGGCGGTCGTAGACGTCGTCGACCTGGTCCCGGTCGAGGCTGTACCCGGAGATCCCCGCCGCGAGCAGGGTGTCCGGGATGGCGTCCGCCGCGAGGAGGGCCTGCCACTCGGTCAGACCGATCTCGAGGTATTCGAGCCGGTCGAGTCCTCCGATCACCAACGGGTCGGCGATCTTGCCGGGCTGTGCCGTCAGCGTGCGCAGCCGGGGCAGGCCCAGCAGCGGGGTCAGGTCGGCCTGCTCGTTGTCCCAGTAGCCGATCTGCAGCACCTCGAGGTCGCTGGTGGCCGCCGCCTCGATCGTCATGTTCTCGGCGCTGTTGATCATCACGACGGCTGGCGGCTCGTGGCCCGGGTTCTTCCGGGGTGGCGAGATGGGGCCGTCGAGCACCAGGCCGGTGAACGACTCGGCCAGGAGCCACGCACCGATGTCGGACTCGTGGTCGAGCACCACGAGCTGTCCGACGTGTCCGGCCGGGCCGGGCGCCAGGTCGATCGCGACCCAGTCGCCGCTGCCGCCACCGTGGTCGCCGATGATCAGCCACCGCGGCGAGTCCACCAGGCCCTGTACTGCCGCGTCGGGCCGGGTGACCACGGCGCTGCGGGCCATGACGTCGAAGGGCATGCCCTTGCGCAGGTCCGCGTGCGAGGCCCACTCGATGCCGTCGAGCTCGAACAGCTCGATCCCACCGAGCGCTCGGACACCCCGCTCCCAGCGGTGCTCGTCATCCTCGTCGGGCGGGCCGCTGTCACTCATCGCAGTAGGAGTCGCACGCAGTACCGCACGCAGCTCTGGGGGCAACGGTTCGCCGAGGCGCTCCTCCAGTGCGGCGAGGTCACGCTCGCTCGCGCCCACGGTGTCCGGCATCCGTTCCCGCAGGACGCGTTCGAGCTGCGCCGGGTCGGTCGACGCCGCCGGCCGGAGCTCGGGGTAGTCCTGCGGTGTACGCCGGACCGGCTCGGGGCGGGCGTCGTCGGTCAGCACCACGTGCCCGGCGGTGTTGACTCCGAAGTTGCGGTGGATGGCAGCGCTCGACGACTCAGCAGCGAGCGTCACGAGGACGTGCTCGCCGGGCCCGATTCGGACGGAGAACGAGACGTCGGATCGGCCGGCCTCGGTCACGGCATCGTTCAGGGGTCGCGCTGCCTCCATGACCTTCAGGTAGTACTCCGACGGGTCGCCGACCGGGCCGGGAAGACCGCCCATCGCTCCCGGGCCAACGGTCGCGGACCACTCGGACAGCTCGGGGTGCGCCTCGCGCACGACGCGTAGGAGAGGCTCCCAGGGCCCGAACTCGGACAGGGTGTCAGGTTCGGCCGTCTCGGCCGGGCGTGCGGGCATCGGATCGTCTCCAGTGGTCGTAAGGGCAGCTCGTGCGGGCCGGAGCGAGCTACCGGGCCGGACCTGCGCGGACACGGTCAAAACGTACCGCCGCCGGGGACCTGATTTGCCCGACGAGATAGGGAGTGGCCGCCACGAACCCAGGCAGGGGCAGGCCGGAGTGGTAGTCGGCCCGCAGCGTGACCGGAGCCCTCCCCACGCGTCTCGAGCGTCGCCTCGACGACGACCGCGCGGACGACGACCGCGCGGTGCGGAGGGGCGTCCTCGCCGGGTCGTGCGATGTGCATGGTCGTCACGGCGGGGCCTTCCTCCCCGTTCGCCCAGCCGTAGTCCTGGGCATGCCGCACCTTGATGTCCAGTCCTGTCGGTGACGTGGTCACCGGCACGTCAGGGTCGGTGTCGACGATGTCGCCGTGGACAGGGTCGTACAGGAACGCAACGCCGCAGCCCCAGGCGCGGGTGTGCGAGATGGCCTCGGTCATGGCCGCGATTCTGCCCGACGCCGCAACGGGTGCGAGGCCGTTCGACCCAGCGCGTCGCGGTCCCTGAGCCGGACACCGTAGGTTGGCCGCGTGCCTCTCGTCTCTCCGCCTCGGATCCGTCGTCTGCTCGCCGCGCTCGGGGTCTCCCTGCTGGTCACGACGTGGTCCGTGCCCGCCCACGCGAGTACGGACGTCGTCGACGGACCGGCGGCCGCGTACGTCGGTGACTACGTCCAGCGTCACGGACTGCCCGGGGCCGCCTACGCGGTGGTCAAGGACGGAGAGGTGGTGACGGCCGGCGGCGCGGGCGGTGCCTCGGCCGACACCCCGATGCCGGTGGCCTCGGTGTCCAAGTCCATCACCGCGTTCGCCGTCCTCCAGCTCGTGGACAGTGGCCTGGTGGAGCTGGACGGGCCCGTCACGGACTACCTGCCGTCGTTCTCCGTGGGCGGAACCGATCCGGATGACATCACCGTGCGGATGCTGCTCGACCACACCTCCGGCCTGCCGAACCCGATGATCGTGCCCGCCACCGGTGACTTCGCCGCCGATGTCGGGCACATCGCGGAGCTGACCGTCGCATCGGCCCCGGGCCAGGCGTACGGCTACAGCAACCTGAACTACTGGACCCTTGCGTACCTGGTCGAGGTCGTGTCGGGGGAGTCGTTCGACGTCTATCTGCAGGACGAGGTCTTCGCCCCGCTCGGCATGCACGACACACGCTCGTTCGTCACCGCCGCCGGCTCGGAGGTCTTCGACGAGGGCCATGTGACGGCCTACGGGACGAGCCTGCGGATCCCTGAGCTGGCCGGCAGCGTCGTCGGCTCCGGGGGAGTGGTGAGCACCGCGCGCGACATGACCAGCTGGCTGGGGATGCAGCAGCGGGGCGGGACCACCGCGCAGGGGGAGCGGCTGCTCTCGTCCGCGCTCGTGAAGGAGTCCCACACCGTGCAGCCGAACGCCGGGACGTACGGGCTCGGCTGGCAGCACACGTCCACCGCCGAGCCGCCGCGGGTGGGGCACGACGGTTCCCTGACCCGGTGGAGCGCGCGCGTCGACCTCGTGCCGTCGAGCGGGTACGGCGTGGTGGTCCTGCTCGACAGCTACACGCCGACGTTCCAGCACCCGTTCGAGATCAGTACCGGCCTCATCGAGCTCGCCGAGGGACGGACACCCGATCCGGGCGCCCCGACCGCGACGATCATCGACCTGACCCTGGCGGGGCTCACCATCATCGTGATCGTGCTCGGGGCGCGCGGCGTCCTGCGGGCCAGGCAGTGGTCCGCCTCCCGGACGGGTCTCCCGGTGTGGCGGTTCGTGCTGCGCCAGCTCCCGCAGGCCGTCATGCCGGTCCTGGCAGCGATTCTCTTCCTCGGGCTGACGGCGGGTCCGGACAACCCGGCCACCCCCGTGGACGCCTTCGGGCTGTGGCCTGCCGCGACGACGCTCGTCCTCGTCGCCGGGGTGGTGGGCGTCCTGCTCATCACGGTGCGCACCGTGCGATGGCGGCGTACGGGGCCCTCGGTTCGCTCCGTGGCCCCGCACCGTCGCGGGTGAAATCCGGGGGTAGGGTGCTGGGCACCCTCGGCTCACCGGGGGACCACGTCACGCCCAGGAGTCACCGTTGACCGCACCCACCCCTCACTCCGACGTCGAGAACACACCCCCCGAGCGCTTCGTCAGGGGTGATCCGTACGCCCTGGACGCCGCGGCGGTGAAGGAGCCGCCCGTCGGCTGGCGTGCCTCCTCCAAGTTCTTCGGCCCAGGCCTGATCGTCTCCGCGTCCGTCGTCGGTGCGGGCGAGCTCATCACCGCGACCTCGCTCGGCGCGCAGGCGGGTTTCGTCCTGCTCTGGCTGGTGTTCGTCTCGACCATCGTCAAGGTGGCCGTCCAGATGGAGATGGCGCGCTACTCCATCGTCACCGGCGAGGGCGGCATGGAGGGCTACAACCGCGTCCCGCCACGGATCGGGCGGGTCAGCTGGGTCTTCCTGATGTGGGCGCTGATGGCGATCAGCAAGCTGATCCAGACCGGAGGTCTGATCGGCGGCATGGCCGCCGGCCTCTCGATCCTCCTGCCGCTGGGTCTCGGACCGCTCTCGCCGGCCGCCGTGGCGATCTGGGCCGTCGTCGTGACCCTGGTCGCGATCGCGAGCCTGATCGCGAACCGGTACGGGCTGATCGAGAACGTCGCCACCTTCCTGACCATGGCGTTCGTGGTCGTCACGGTCCTCGTGGTCATCGCGTTGCCGTTCAGCGACTTCGCCTACTCCGGCGCCGACCTCGGGTCCGGGCTCAGTCTCCAGCTCCCGATCGGTGCGATCGGGATCGCCCTGACGATGTTCGGCCTGACCGGCGTCGCATCGGAGGAGATCACCGCCTACACCTACTGGTGCCTCGAGAAGGGGTACGCGCGGTGGTCCGGGCCGAACGACGGCTCGGAGGCCTACCGGCGTCGTGCTCGCGGCTGGATCGCCGTCATGCAGAAGGACGCGCTGGTCTCCTGGGTGATCTACACCGTCTCGACCGCGGCGTTCTACGTCCTCGGGGCGGCGGTCCTGCACCCGCAGGGCCTCTTCCCCGAGGGCAACGAGATGATCCTGACGCTGTCCGAGACCTTCGCGGGCGTCTTCGGCGAGACCGGCCGGATCGTGTTCCTGATCGGCGCACTGGCGGCCCTCGGGTCGACGATCTGGGCGGCGATCCCGTCGTGGTCGCGGTCCTGGGCCAACGCGCTGTCGATCGTCGGGGTCTTCGACTGGTCCGACAGCCGTGCGCGCAACCGGTGGATGCGGGTCTTCATCGCCGCCCTGCCGACCGTGTGGCTGCTGACCTTCCTCTGGATCAACTCCCCGCTGGTGATGATCATGATCGGCGGCATCGCGGGCGGGATCTTCCTGGCGGCGGTCGCGGTCTCGGCGCTCTACCTGCGCAGCCGCATCGAGCCGGAGCTGCGCGGAGGGCGTTTCATCTACCTCGCGCTCATCGTCAGCGCCGTCGCCATCATGGCGCTCGGGATCTACTCGGTCGTCACCACGGTGGCCGGCTGACACCTCCGGCAGGCGGGCCGCCCGGAGTGACCCTCGCCACGTTTCGGGTCACCGTCGTGGCTTGACGCGGGTTCGCGAGCGATTAAGTTAGGTCAGGCAAACCTAAGTTGCGCTCCGTCGTCCCGTCCGGGCGGCGTTCCTTTTCGTCTCCACGAGGAGCCTTCCGCATGCCCTCACGCCTGCCCGCAGTGCCGCAGCCTGTGACCAGCGAGCCGTCGCCCGGCGCGCGCCACGACACGACGGCGCTGTTGCGCGGAGCCACCGCCAGCACCTATGCGGACACGGTTCGTGCCGTCGCCGACGACGTCGCCGCGCGGCTCGTCTCCGTGACCCAGCCCTTCTCCGGCGCGAGCCGGACGGAGCTGCAGGGCCTGGTGGACGCCGTGGACCTCGACGGCCCGCCGTCGGGCACGCGGGAGGCGCTGCGCGAGGCGGCGGACCTGTACGCGCAGCACGCGATCTGGTTCCACGAACCCACCTACACGGCGCACCTGAACTGCCCGGTCGCGCTGCCGGCCGTCGGGGCGGAGACCATGCTGGCCGCCATCAACACGTCGGTGGACACGTACGACCAGTCCACCGTCGCCACGCTGATGGAGCGCCGCCTCGTGGAGTGGACGGCGGGCCGCATCGGGTTCGCGGTCACGGGGGACGCCGGGACCGACGTCGGCGCGGACACCCGGTCCGGCGCCGACGGCGTGTTCACGTCGGGCGGCACCCAGTCCAACTTCCAGGCGCTGTTCCTGGCGCGCGAGAAGGCCCGGCGCGCCGGCGTCGCCCTGGAGTCGATGCGCATCCTCGCCACGGCGGCCGGCCACTTCAGCATCGCCAAGTCGGCGCTGCTGCTCGGCCTGCCCGACGACGCGGTGGTCGCCGTCGGCGCCGACGCGGACGGCCGCATGTGTCCCGACGCGCTGGGGAACGCGCTGGTGGACACCGAGCGCACCGGCGACACGGTGATCGCCGTCGTCGCGACCGCAGGCACCACCGACCGCGGCTGCATCGACCCGCTCGGCCCGATCGCCGACCTGTGCGACGCCGTCGGCACCTGGCTGCACGTCGACGCCGCCTACGGCTGCGGGCTGCTGGTGAGCACCACGCGCAGGCACCTGCTGGACGGTATCGAGCGGGCCCGCAGCGTGACGGTGGACTTCCACAAGTCGTTCTTCCAGCCCGTGTCGTCCAGCGCGCTGATCGTGCGCGAGCGGCGCGACCTCGCACCGGTGGCCTGGCACGCCGACTACCTGAACCCGCGCGAAGAAGCCGGCGAGCCGACCCCCGACATCAACCAGGTCGACAAGTCCCTGCAGACCACGCGCCGGTTCGACGCGCTCAAGCTGTGGGTCACGCTGCGCGCGCTCGGCGCCGACGGCGTCGGCGCCATGGTGGACGCGGTGTGCGACCTGGCCGCCGCCGTGCACCACGACCTCGCCTCCGACCCCGACCTCCGGGTGGTGGGCACCACCGACCTGTCCACCGTCCTGTTCCGCTACCAGCCCGCAGGGCTCGACGCCGAGCGGGCGGACGCCCTGGTGCCGCAGGTGCGGCGCGTGCTGTTCGACTCCGGCCGCGCCCTGGTGGCCAAGACCGTCATCGACGGCCGGCCCTGCCTCAAGCTGACGCTGCTCAACCCCGACGCCACGCTCGCCGACGTCCGCGGCGTGCTCGAGCTGGTCCGCTCCGCCGCGCACGGACTGCTCGCGGGGGAGGCCCTCGCCGACACCGACGGGCCGCCGTGCCGCGACGTGCACCCCCGGCTCGCCCGTACGGAAGGAGACGCCCGATGAAGACCTACGACCTGCTCGGCATCGGGATCGGCCCGTTCGGCCTCGGCCTCGCGGCGCTCGCCGAACCCCTCGACGACGTCGACGCGGTGTTCCTCGACCAGCGGCCCGGGTTCTCCTGGCACGCCGGGATGCTGATCGAGGGCACCACCCTCCAGGTCCCGTTCCTGGCGGACCTCGTGACCATGGCCGACCCGACGTCGCGCTACTCGTTCCTGGCCTGGCTCAAGGCGACCGGGCGGCTCTACCAGTTCTACATCCGCGAGTCCTTCTACCCGCTGCGCGCCGAGTACGACCAGTACTGCCGCTGGGTGGCCGACCAGCTCCCGGAGCTCCGCTGGGGGCGGCGGGTCACGAGCGTCGTGCGGGTCGCCGATCCCGGGGCACCCGGCGGCCACCTGTTCGAGGTGACGGCCGAGACGCCCGGCGGCGTCGAGAAATACTGTGCCAAGCACCTCGTGCTCGGCACCGGTACCCAGCCGCGGCTACCGGAGCGGCTCCAGGGCCTCGACGGCGCCGGCCCCGTGGTGCACACCAGCGACTACCTGCCGCGCCGAGCGGAGCTCGCGGCGTCCGGCTCGGTGACCGTGGTCGGCAGCGGGCAGTCCGCCGCGGAGGTCTACCGCGACCTGCTGGACGGCTGCGGCGCCGGGGCGGGGGAGCACCGGCTGGACTGGGTGACCCGCTCGCCGCGGTTCTTCCCGATGGAGTACACGAAGCTGACGCTCGAGATGACGTCGCCCGAGTACACGGACCACTACGTGTCCCTGCCCATCGAGCAGCGCGACGTCCTGGGGCGCGAGCAGCGCAACCTCTACAAGGGCATCAGCGGCGACCTCGTCGACGACATCTACGACACCCTCTACCGCAAGTCAGCCCTGGGCACCGAGGTGCCGACCACGCTCCTGTCCGACACCGAGGTGGTCGCCGCCCGGTTCGACGCCGACGGCGCGGGCGGGGCGGGCGAGTACGTCCTGACCCTGCGGCACGCCCAGCTCGGCACGACGGCCGAGCACCGCACCCGCGCGATCGTCGCCGCGACGGGCTACGCCGCCTCCGTGCCAGAGTTCCTGGCGCCCGGCCTGGTCAACCTCGACCACCGCGGCCGGTACGCCGTCACCCGCGGCTACACCGTCGACGACGACCGTCGGATCCACGTGGTGGGCGGCGAGGAGCACACCCACGGCGTCACCGCACCGGACCTCGGGTTCGGCCCCTGGCGCAGCTCGGTGATCCTCGCCGACGTCACCGGGCGCGAGCCGTACCCGACCGAGCGCCGGATCGCGTTCCAGGAGTTCGGCCTGCCCGCCGCGCGGCCCGCCGAGGCCGAGACGACGGAGGCCGAGACGACGGAGGCCGAGACGACGGAGGCCGAGACGATGGAGGTCGCCCGGTGACCGCTCCCACCACGGTGCACACGTTCACCACCACCACCCGCCTCGGCGAGATCACGTTCGAACCGGTGGTCCCGGTGCGCGACGCCGAGCTGGTCCAGGGCTGGCTGGCCCACCCCGCCGCGTCCTACTGGCAGATGACAGGGCTGCGCGTCGACGAGGTACGCGAGTACCTGGCCGGCATCCAGGCCGGCCCGCACGAGGCTGCCTGGCTCGGCCGCCTCGACGGCGAGCCGGTGTTCCTGACCGAGACCTACGACCCGGCCAGGGTCCTGCTCACCGACGTCCACGACGCACTGCCCGGTGACCTCGGGATGCACCTGCTCGTGGCGCCGCCCGCCACACCACGGCACGGCCTGACCGACGCCGTCATGACCGCCGTCATGCGGTTCTGCCTGTCCGGCGGCGGGCCCGCCGGGGCCGACGCTGGCCTGGGGGCCACCCGGGTCGTCGTCGAGCCCGACGTCGGCAACCGGAAGATCGCGGCCAAGAACGCCGCCGCCGGGTTCCGCGTGCTGCGCGAGATCGACCTCGGCCGTGGCGCGCACGCCAAGCGCGCCGCCCTGAGCGTCGCCACCCGCGCCGACTTCGCGGCCTCCGCACTCGGCGACGGCTCACTGGCCGGCACCGAGCTACCGGGCTCTGCGATGCTCGCCACGCACCTGACCGCTGAGCACATGGAGCACGCCCACCGGCACCTCGTGGCCAAGGCGCTCGCCGAGCTCGCGCACGAGCGACTGTTCCAGCCCGAGCCGGACGCCGCGCCCGACGCACCGCCGGACGGCCACCGCCTCGCCGTGGACGGCGTCACCTACCGGTTCACCGCACGCCGGTACGCGCTGGAGCACTGGGTGGTCGACCCGGCGTCCGTCCGGCGCACGGCCAGCGCAGGGATGCGCGGCGACGTCGAGCTCCCCGTGGACGCGCTCGAGCTCATCGCGGAGCTGCAGTCCCTGCTCCAGGTCCCGGACACCCTGCTCGCCACCTACCTGGAAGAGCTGTCCGCCACCCTGGCGGGCGCGGCAGCGAAGCGCGAGCGCGAGCTCGACGGGCACACCCCGTCGGTGCGCGGGCTCCTCCAGGCGCTGCGGACGGCGTCAGGCAGCCGTGCGGTGGCCGAGACGTTCCAGCAGGTCGAGGCCGCCATGTCCGAGGGGCACCCCGGCTTCGTCGCGAACAACGGCCGCATCGGCTTCTCCCTGAGCGACTACCGCGCCTACGCGCCCGAGCGCGGCGCGCGCATGCGCCTGCTGTGGCTCGCCGCCCGCCGCGAGCACACCCACCTCGCGCTCGCCGCCGACCAGACCGAGACCGGCCACTACGGCGGCCCCGGCACGCCCGGCGAGCTGTCCGACGCCGAGCGTGCGGCCTTCGCCGACCGCCTCGCCGCCCGCGGCCACGACAGCGCCGACTACCTCTACCTGCCCGTGCACCCCTGGCAGTGGGAGCACCGCGTCGCCATCACCTTCGCCGCGGACGTCGCCCGCGGCGACCTCGTGCCGCTGGGCCCCGGGTCGGACGAGTACCAGCCCCAGCAGTCGATCCGTACCCTGTTCAACCGCACCCGTCCCGAGCGGCACTACGTCAAGGTGGCGCTCGCGATCCAGAACATGGGGTTCCTGCGCGGCCTGTCGCCCGCCTACATGCGGGCCACCCCAGCGATCAACGACTGGGTGGCCGACCTGGTCGCCGGCGACGAGACCCTGCGCGGCGCCGGGTTCGGCGTGCTGCGCGAGGTGGCCTCCGTCGGCTACACGGGCGACGTCTACCACCGGGCTCCGTTGAACAAGGCACAGCCGAACCCGCACCGCAAGATGCTCGCCGCCCTGTGGCGGGAGTCGCCCGTGCCGCGCCTGGCCGCGGGGGAGCGGCTGGTCACCATGGCGAGCCTGCTGCACCGCGACGCCGCGGGGGCCTCGTTCGCCACCGCCCTGGTCCGGGAGTCCGGCGTCCCTGCGGAGCAGTGGCTGCGCGCCTACCTCGACGCCTACCTGTACCCGCTCGTGCACTGCCTCCTGCGCTACGAGCTGGCGTTCATGCCGCACGGCGAGAACCTCATGCTCGTGCTCCGCGACGGCGTGGTCCGGCGCGCGATCATGAAGGACATCGGCGAGGAGGTCGTCCTGCTCGGCGACCGGCCGCTGCCCGACCGGGTCGAGCGGATCCGGGAGGCCGTCGACGACGACGAGAAGGCGCTCGCGATCTTTACCGACGTGTTCGACGGCGTGCTGCGGCACCTGTCCGGGATCCTCGCCGAGGACGGCGTGCTGGGCGAGGACCGGTTCTGGGCGCTCGTCGCAGAGACCATCGACCGGCACGCCGCAGAGCACCCCGACCTGTCCTCCGGCGTCGACCTGCGGGCCGCACGCTTCGCGCACTCGTGCCTCAACCGCCTGCAGCTGCGCAACACCCTGCAGATGGTGGACCTGACCAACCAGTCGGAGTCCCTGATCTACGCGGGCACCCTCGCCAACCCGGCGGCCGGACGGGCAGACCGGCGCACAGAGAGATGATGGAGAACGTGGCAGCAGAGACTCACGACTTCGACCTGTTCCGTGACGACCTCGGCATCCCGCACGTGCGGGCCGCCTCCGAGACCGCGCTGGCCTACGGCCAGGGCTGGGTCACCGCACAGGACCGGGGGCTCCAGATCGAGGCGGACCGGATGCGGGCGGAGGAGCGGTTCGCCGACCTCGCCGGCGAGGCGGGCGCGGCCTGGGACCGGTTCGCCGCCCGCGAGCGGCTCGCCGTGACCGCCCGGGAGATCCACGACGTGCTGGCGCCGCCGGAGCGGACCTGGCTCGCCGCGTACGCCGACGGCGTCTCCGACGGGCTGCGCGCCGGCGGGCGGGACGTGCCAGAGCTGGCGGGCGTGCCGCACCGGCCGTGGGAGCCGTGGACGCCCATCGGGGTGTTCCTCGCGGCGCACGTGCTGTTCAACGGGTTCCCCGGCGTCCTGTGGCGGGCGCACGTGGCCCGGCACCTGCGCGTGCCGGGCGTCCCGCTGGACCGTGTCCTCGCCCTGTTCGCGGCCGACGCCGGGGCGAGCTCCGGCTCGAACGCGTGGGCCGTGCACGGGTCGTTCACCGAGTCCGGGAGCCCGCTCGTCGCAGGGGACCCGCACCGCACCCTCGAGCTCCCCGGGCCGTACCAGCAGATCCGGCTGGTCTGCACCGACCCGGCAGACCCCTACGACGTGCTGGGGTTCGCCTTCCCCGGCGTGCCCGGCATCCCGCACTTCGGGCACGCGGTGTCCCCGGACCGGGGCACCGGCAGGGCGTCGTCCGTCGCGTGGGGCATCACCAACGCGCTGGCGCACCACGTCGAGGTCGTCTCCGACGGCGCGGAGAGCGCCGGGCCGGACGGCTGGCGGCTGCACTGGCCGGCGCGCGAGTTGGCCGACGTCGGGGTCGCCTCCTGGCGCAGCCTGCTGCACGCCCGCACCGCGCGGGACGTCACCGGCGCGTTCCGCGGCTGGGTCGACCCGGTCAACCGGGTGCTCGCGGCGGACAGCGGCGGAGACGTGCTGAGCATGACCGCAGGCAAGGTCCCTGCGGCCGCCGACCGCGCGCTGCCCGCCCTCAAGCCGGCGGACGGCTACGTGGACCTGCCGGCGCCGGCGCAGGTGACCCAGGTCGCCGTCGACGCCAACGAGCGGCCGAGGACCCAGGCGCCCGCCGAGCTGGACGGCCGGCCCGGCTTCGGGCCCCGCGACGTGCGCCCCGGCCGTGAGGAGCACGACCTGGGCTGGTCCTACCCGCCGTACCGCGCGGAACGGATCCGGCAGCTGCTCGCCGCCGCGACCGTCCCGGAGTCGCCGGAGACCCAGGCCCGGATCCACGGCGACACCCGCGACCTGGGCGCGGCCGGCCTGGTCGGACACCTCACGGACGACACCTCCCCGGCCGCCGGCCGCCTGCGCGCCTGGGTCGCCGCGGGCGCCCACGTCGATGCCGGCTCCACCGACGCCGCCCTGTACATGCGGTGGCGTCACGCCATGGCGCACCGCCTCGCCCGCCACCCGGTGTTCGCCGCCCTGCACGAGCCGCACGGGCAGGATCAGGTGCTCGACGCGGCGCTCGACGTCCCGACGGCGGTCGGGGCGGGGCTCGCCCGCATCCTTGCGGCCGGCTGGCTGGGCATCGACGGCCGCGCCGAGGCGAGCGGTGCGCTGGACGAGGTCACCCGGGCCGCCGTCGGGCAGCCGCCCGGCCGGAACGAGCCCACCTGGGGGGATCTGCACGTCCCCGCCCCGCTGCACCCGGTGCCGGCCGCGCGGCTCGACCCGGCTCTCGGGGTGGTGCCCGCCCTCGTGTCGGGGAACAACGAGTCGGTCCGCTGCACCGGCGGATCACCCGGCGTCGCCCCTACCGCCTACCGCGGCTCCGTCGCCCGCTACGTCTGGGACCTCGCGGACCGCACCAACAGCCGCTGGGGCGTGCCTTTCGGCGCAGACGGCCGCCCGGGCAGCCCGCACTTCGGTGACCAGCACGCCGCCTGGGCCGACGCCGCCACCACCCGCGTCGTGACCGACTGGGACCGCCTGCACCCCGCCGACACGACGCTCCGGCTGCTGAACGGGGCGCGCGGCCAGGAGGTGTGGCGTCGCGACTTCGGCCCCGACGGGCTCATCACCGTGCACATGCTCGACCCGGACACCGACGCCGACGTGCTGCACGGCTGGTTCACCCGGCCCCGCGCCGCGTTCTGGGGCATGGGCCGGTCCACGCGCGACGAGGTGCGGGACACGTACGCGTTCGTCGAGTCCCTGCCCACCCACCACGCCTACCTCGTGCGGTGGGACGGCGAGCCCGTCGTGCTCGTCCAGGCATACCTCCCCGAGCACGACCCGGTCGCCGCCGCCTACGACGTGCAGCCCGGCGACCTCGGGATGCACTTCTTCCTCGGCAGCCGCGGGCCGACGGCGCGGCACGGCTCGCCCGACGACCCGTGGACCGTGCTCGGGCCCGCCATGCGCGAGTTCCTCTTCGCCGGGCCAGGCACCCGACGCGTGGTCGGGGAGCCCGACGCGAACAACCAGAAGGCCCTCGACCGCATGATCGCCATGGGCTTCGCCCCCGGCGAGCGGGTGTCGTTCACGTCGCCGCAGGGACCCAAGGACGCCCGGATGGCCTATCTGACGCGCGAGCGCGCGCTCGCGGGAGCGGTGGTCGGATAGCGTCGCGACATGTCCACCGAACCGACGGCTGAATCGACCGCCGCATCGACCGCCGCATCGACCGCCGAACCGACGACCGAACCGACGACCGAACCGACTGCCGCGCCGCCGGCCGAAGCGAGCACTGCGCCGAGCGCCGGGCCGAGCACGGGGCCGAGCACCGAGCCCGCAGGCGAGCGGGCTCGTCGCACGCTGCTCGTCCGCCCGCCGTCGGCCCGCCTGGCCGACGGCGAGCTGACCCACCTGGACCGCGTCCCCGTCGACGTGGACCTGGCGGCCGAGCAGTGGCAGAGATACGTGGAGGTGTTCCGCGGCTTCGGCTGGGACGTGCGCGCGGTGCCAGCGGCCGAGGGGCACCCCGACGGGGTGTTCGTCGAGGACGCGGTGGTCGTCTTCGACGACCTCGCCGTCCTGACCCGGCCGGGCGCGCCCACCCGGCGCGGCGAGGTCGGTTCGGTGCGGCCGGTCGTCGAGGCGGCCGTGCGCGAGATCGCCGAGATCACGGAGCCGGGCACGCTCGAGGGCGGCGACATCCTCAAGGTCGGTCGCACGGTGTACGTGGGGCGCACGGTGCGGACGAACGCCGACGGCGCGGACCAGCTCCGCGCGCTGCTCGAGCCGCGCGGGTGGCGCGTGGTCGAGGTGCCGGTGACCCGGGCGCTGCACCTGAAGTCCGCGGTCACCGCCCTGCCCGACGGCACGGTCATCGGGTACGAGCCGGTCGTCGACGACGTCAGCCGGTTCGACGGCTTCCTGGCGGTTCCCGAGGCGGAGGGCAGCGCCGTCGTCGTGCTGGACGAGACCACGGTGCTGCTGTCCGCGGCCGCTCCGGGCACCGCCGAGCTGCTGCGCGGGCGCGGTCTCACGGTGCTGACGACGCCCGTGACCGAGTTCGAGAAGCTCGAGGGCTGCGTGACCTGTCTGTCGGTGCGGGTGCGCTGAGGGGCAGCGCGCCGGGTGCGGGAGGATGTGATGCGGGTCACACCAGAAGAAGGTGCTTACCCAAACTAACAACTTGCGGCCGGCGCGATAATGGACCCGATGCCTCCAACAGCCGACAGTTCGAATCGATCTGATCCTTCGTCCGAGCGCAGCACCTTCGCCTCGATCCGTCGTCTCTACCCCTACGTCCGCACGGCCCTGCCCCGCCTGATCGGCGGGCTGGTCGCGTCGCTCGGGGCCAGCCTCATGGCGCTGGCCATCCCACGGGTCCTGCAGTGGGTCACCGACGGCCCGCTCACAGCGGGCGCCCGTGAGCACGACTGGTCCGGCCTGATCTGGTCCGTCGTCCTGGTCGCCCTGCTCGGCGTGGGGGAGGCAGGCCTCATCCTCCTGCGCCGCACGCTCGTGATGTTCCCGGGCACGCGGGTCGAGGCCGCGATGCGCATGGCGCTGTTCCAGCACCTGCAGGACCTGCCGGTCGCGTTCCACGACCGCTGGCCCGGCGGGCAGCTGCTGAGCCGCATCATGGGCGACCTCGGCCTGCTGCGGCGCTGGCTCGTGTTCGGCATCCTGCAGCTCGTCGTCAGCTTCGTCACCATCGTCGTGGGCGTCGGCCTGCTCGTGGCGACGGGCGGCTGGCTCGGCATCATCTTCCTGTGCGGGTCGATCCCCGTCACCATCCTGGCCTTCCGGTTCTCCCGCAAGTACCGCAAGATCTCGCGGCTGTCGCAGGACCAGTCGGGCGACCTCGCCACCACCGTCGAGGAGTCCGTGCACGGCATCCGCGTGCTCAAGGCGTTCGGGCGCGGCCCCGACGCGCTGGACCAGTTCACCGACCAGGCCGAGGGGCTGCGCGACACCGAGATCCGCAAGGCCACCACCGACGCGGGGCTGACCACCGCCCTGCGCGTCATCCCGGAGGCCACCCAGGCGGTGGCGCTCGTCGTCGGCACCTACCTCGTCGCGTCCGGCGACATGACGATCGGCGCCCTCGTCGCGTTCTTCGCCACGACGGCCGTCATCAACGGTCCCGTCGTCGACCTGGGCATGACGCTGTCGATGACGCTCAACGCACGCACCGCCGTCGACCGGTTCTTCGAGGTCATGGACACCACCAACCCGCTCACCGACCCGGCAGCGCCCGCCGACGTCCCGGCCGTCACGCCGGGAACCACCGGGACGGAGGGCGGGCACGTCGCGTTCCGCGACGTCACCTTCCGGTACGACGACGCAGCACGCCCCGTGCTCGACCACGTCGACCTGGAGCTGCCACCCGGCACCACGACCGCCCTGGTCGGCCTGACGGGCTCCGGCAAGTCGACGCTCGCCATGCTCCCGCCCCGCCTCTTCGACGTGACCGACGGCGTGGTCGAGGTCGACGGCGTCGACGTCCGCGACATGACGCGCGCCCAGGTGCGCGAGCGTGTGGCCGTCGCGTTCGAGGACCCCACGCTGTTCTCCGCGTCCGTGCGGGACAACGTGCTGCTCGGCGTCTCCGACACCCTGCCGCCGGCCGAGCGCGAGGCGCTCATGACCCAGGCCCTCGACGTGGCCCAGGCGCAGTTCGTCCTCGACCTGCCCGACGGCGTGAGCACGCGCATCGGCGAGGAGGGCATGTCCCTGTCCGGCGGGCAGCGCCAGCGCCTCGCCCTGGCCAGGGCCATCGCTGCCCGGCCCCGCGTGCTCGTGCTCGACGACCCGCTGTCCGCGCTCGACGTCACCACGGAGGAAGCCGTCACGGCCCGCCTGCGGGACGTGCTCACCGCCACGACCACCCTCGTCATCGCGCACCGGCCCTCCACCGTCGCCCTCGCCGACCGGGTCGCGGTGCTCCAGGGCGGCCGGATCACCGCCGTCGGGACGCACCACGACCTCCTCGCGAGCGACCCGCACTACCGGTACATCATCTCCAGCCTCGAAGGGGACTACGCGGCACACGAGCGGGACCACGAGCGGGACCACGAGCGCGGCCCCGACGAGCCGTGCCAGGACAAGCAGAGCCAGGAGGCGCTGTCATGACCGCGACCACGCAGCCCACCACCGGTCCGGCCGACCGCCGTCGGCCCACCGACGCCGCAGCGGACGACGAGACGAGCCTCGGCAAGGAGGCCTCCCGCAGCGTCCGACGCCGGTCCATGCACCTGCTCGGCGACCTGCTCCGCCCCCACAAGAAGGCCCTGGCCTGGGCCGCCGTGCTCGTCGTCGCCTCCACCCTCGGTCAGGTGGCCGGCCCGTGGCTCGTCGCCGTCGCCATCGACCAGGCAGTACCCGCCCTGCAGGACGGGTCGGTCACGCCGCTGGTCCTCAGCGGCGCCGGCTACCTCGCCGCCGCCGTGCTCGGCGGCGTCGCGGCGGGCGCCTACGTGCGGGCCGCCGCGCGCATCGCCCAGGCCGTGCTCCTCGACCTGCGCCGCCGCGTGTTCCGCCAGACCCAGCGCCTGTCGCTCGAGTTCCACGAGTCGTACACCTCCGGCCGCATCATCTCCCGCCAGACGTCCGACCTTGAGGCGCTGCGCGAGCTGCTCGACGGCGGCCTGACCGGCGTCGTCTCGTCGCTCCTGCTCATGGTGTTCACCTTCGTCAGCCTCCTGCTCATCGACTGGCGCTCCGGCCTCCTGCTCGCCCTCGCGTTCATCCCCGCCTGGCTGCTCACCCGCTGGTTCCAGCGCATGTCGCAGCGGTTCTACCGGGAACAGCGGACGGCGTCGGCGCGGCTCATCGTCAAGTTCGTCGAGACCATGACCGGGATGCGCGCCGTGCAGGCGTTCCGCCGCGAGCCCACCACCGAGGCCGACTACCGCAAGCTCGGCGAGGACTACCGTGACGCCAACCTGCAGATCTTCGGCGTCAACGGACGGTTCCAGCCCGGCCTCATCCTGATCGGCAACCTCACCGTCGTCGCGGCGCTCGCGGTCGGCGGCTGGCGGGTGCTGGAGGGCACGCTGGCCGTCGGAGCCCTCGCTGCCGTGCTGCTCTACTGCAAGCGGTTCTTCCAGCCGGTGCAGCAGCTCGGCATGTTCTACAACTCGTTCCAGTCGGCGACCGCAGCGCTGGAGAAGGTGTCCGGCCTGCTCGCAGAGGAGCCCACCGTCACGGAGCCCGCCGACCCGACCCCGCTGCCGCCGGCGGACGGGCAGGCCAGGGGGGAGCTGCGGCTGGACCACGTGCGGTTCCAGTACGGCGACGGCCCGGTGGTGCTGCCCGATCTGGACCTCACCATCCCCGGCGGGCAGACCGTCGCGGTGGTGGGGACAACGGGGGCAGGCAAGTCGACGGTCGCCAAGCTGGTCACCCGGTTCTACGACGCGTCGGCCGGAGCAGTGCGGCTGGACGGCGTCGACGTGCGCGACCTGGCGTCGGCCGACCTGCGCAAGGCCGTCGTCATGGTCACGCAGGAAGCGTATCTGTTCAGCGGGTCCGTGCGGGAGAACATCGCGCTGGGCCGGCCCGGCGCCACCCAGGAGGAGATCGAGGCGGCGGCCCGTGCGGTGGGCGCGCACGAGTTCGTGCTCGACATGCCCGACGGGTACGACACGGACGTGAACAAGCGCGGCGGGCGGGTGTCGGCGGGGCAGCGGCAGCTGCTGTCGTTCGCCCGGGCGTTCCTCGCCGACCCGGTGGTCCTCGTGCTCGACGAGGCGACGTCGTCGCTCGACATGCCCGGTGAGCGGCTCGTGCAACGCGGCCTGCAGACGCTGCTCGCCGACCGGACCGCGATCATCATCGCGCACCGCCTGTCCACGGTGGCGATCGCCGACCGGGTGCTGGTGATGGAGCACGGGCGGATCGTCGAGGACGGCACGCCCGCCGAGCTGATCGAAGGCGACGGGCAGTACGCCCGCCTGCACGAGGCCTGGCAGGACTCACTGGTCTGACGGGCCGGCCGGTACCCCGGCGGGCGACCTGGCCGGCGTGCCGGCCAGGCCGCCGGTGATCGCGGAGAGCGCGCGGTCGAGCTCGGCGTCGGTCACGCCGCCGAAGCCGAGCACGACCCCGGTCCGGCGCGCGGTGCGGCAGTAGTCCGCCAGGAGCGGGAGGTCGAAGCCGGCGGCGCGGGCGGCCGCCCGCGCCGCCGTGGCCGACGCCGGGTCGGTGAGCCAGGTCGAGTACATCCCGGCCAGCGGCCCGGCCAGCTCGGCGTGCGGCGCCATGGCGGCGGCGACGCGCGGCGCGCGGTCCGCGTACACGCGCCGGGCGGTGCGCACCACCTTGTCGGCCCAGCCGTCCCGCAGCAGGGTCAGCAGGGCGCGCTGGGCGGGCCAGGGCGGGGTGTCGTGCGTGATCGTGCGGCGTCGGACGAGGAGCTCGTGGAACTCCGGCGGTGCGACGAGCCAGCCCAGCCGCAGGCTCGGGCTGACCGACTTCGACGCGGTCCCGAGGTAGGCGACGCGCGACTGGTCGAGGGCCGCGAGGGCGGGCACGGGGGCGACGTCGTACCGGAACTCCGAGTCGTAGTCGTCCTCGACCACCACTGCACCGGCGGAGCGGGCCGCCGCCAGCAGCGCGAGCCGGTCCGCCGCGGGCATGACGCGGCCCAACGGGTGCTGGTGGGCCGGCGTGACGTAGGCGGCGGCGCAGCCGGCCAGGCCGGTGACCGGAGCGAGCGCCGGATGGTCGACGACGGCGCGGCCGGCCGCCCGGACCGTCTCGACGGCGGCGCGGTAGCCGGGGTCCTCGACGAGGACGCCCCCGGGCCCGAGCGCGCCGAGGAGCTGGCGCAGGCCGTCCGTCGAGCCGGCGGTCACGAGGACCTCGTCGGGCTCCACGGTCAGGCCACGGGTGCGGGCGAGCCGCTCGGCGAGGGCGTCGCGCAGCTCGGCGAGACCGCGCGGGTCGGGGTAGCCCCGCGGCGGCCGCGTCGCGGAGACCTCGCGCCAGGCCCGCCGCCAGCCTGCGACATGACGCGGATCGATCCAGGGCGTGCCCGCGTCGAGGCGGATGTGCTGGGGCCCGCGGGCCGCCGGGCGGGGCGGGGGAGCCGGCGCGGGAAGTGCCTCGCCGGACGCGACGAACGTGCCCGAACCGCGCCTGGTCTCCACCCAGGCCTCGGCGAGGAGCTGGTCGTAGGCCTGCTCGACGACGGCGCGCGCCACCCCGAGGTCCGCCGCCAGGGCCCGGCTGGAGGGCAGTCGGTCGCCGGTCGTGAGCGTTCCGTCGGTCACGAGCCTGCGGACGGTGGCCGCGAGCTGCGCGGGGAGCGGCTCGGCGCGCGTGCGGTCGAGGTGGACGGGAAGCATGGTGTTCTCCGGTCGCCGGTGGGCAAGTGGCTTGTTTGATTCGCCACGAACTGGCCCGTGCCTACGGGCCACTCGACCGTCAGGCTATCCGCATGACGACGCAGCACCTCTCACCCACCGCACGCACGACCCCGACTCGTGGCCGCAACCGGCAGGTCGACGACCGGTCCCGGCTCATGGCGCTGCTCTCCGACGCGCTGGTGGCGCACCTTGGCGTCGTCGCGGGAACGCACCCGGTGGTGCTGCCCGTCGCCTTTGCCGTGGACGCCGACGGACCCGATGCCGGCGGCAGCCTCTACCTGCACGGCTCGGTCGCCGCCGGCTGGCTCGGGCCGACCCTCGAGCAGGACGTGTGCGTGACCGTGACGGAGCTGGACGGCCTGGTCCTGGCGCGGACGGGCTTCCACCACTCGATGAACTACCGCTCGGCGGTCGTGATCGGGCGGCCGCGCCAGGTCACGGACCAGGAGGAACGGGTTCGGGCGCTCGACAGACTCGTCGACCACATGATGCCGGGCCGGGCCGGGACGCTCCCTGCGGCGACCCGCAAGGAGCTCGCGGCGACGGCCGTGCTGGCGCTGCCGCTGGCCGAGGCCTCGATGAAGCAGCGTTCCGGCGGCGCGTCGCTCGAGCCGGGAGACCTCGAGCTCACCGGATGGGCAGGGCAGGTTCCGCTGCGGCGGGTAGCGGACGCGCCCGTCACCGAGGACTACGTGTCCGAACCGGTGCCGGAGTCGGTGCTGCGGCGGGTGGCGGAGCTCGGGCCCGCGTGACGCCGGTCTACGGACCGGTGGCGACGACGCCGGTGCGGAAGGCGAACAGGGCAAGCTGTACGCGGTTGGTCGAGGCGGTCTTGGCGATCAGGTTCCCGATGTGGGTCTTGATCGTGGGCATCGACAGCCACAGGTGGTCGCAGATCTCCTGGTTGGTCAGGCCCTTGGCGATCAGGGTCAGGACGTCCCTCTCGCGGTTGCTGAGGGAATCCACGGTTCGCTGGTCGGTGGACAGCGAGACCTGGTGCCACTTCAGCGACGACCGATCTCCGCGATACGCGTCGAACAGCTTCCGCGTGGGCCCGGGGGAGATCACGGCGTCCCCGCGGTGAACGGTCTCGATCGCGCTGACGAGCCCTGCCGGCGGTGTGTTCTTGAGCAGGAATCCGGCGGCACCGACCTCGATCGCACCGAGGACGTGCCGGTCGGTGTCGAAGGTGGTCAGGACGATGACTCGTGCGGGAGTCGCCTCGGCGACGAGCTGCCGGGTGGCGGTGATCCCGTCGATCCCCGGCATCTGGATGTCCATCAGGACGATGTCCACCGGCTCTTCCTCCTGTCGCCGGAACGCCTCGCCACCCTCGCCGGCGTGCCAGAGCACGCGCATGCCCGGCTGGGCGTTCAAGATCATCGACAGCCCGGCAGCGAACAGGGGCTCGTCGTCGGTGATCCCGACGGTGATCATGAGCGCCTCCACGGGAGGACGGCCGCGACTCGCCAGGCGTCCGGGGCGTGGGAAGGTCCAGCGCTGAACGTGCCGCCGAGGGCGTGCACGCGTTCCTCCATCCCGACCAGGCCGTGCCCTCCGAGAGAGCGCGCGTTGTGCGTCGGCTTGCGGGGGAACTCGTTGGAGATGGACAGCTCGACGTGGCGGCGCCGGACCACGACGGTGACGGCGATCGGCGCTCCTGGCGCATGCCTGGTCGCGTTGGTGATGCTCTCCTGGGCGATTCGGTAGGCGGTCTGACCGATCAGGGCAGGGGGCTCGCGCGGATCGCCGTCGATGGTGAAGCGCAGGCCGACACCCGAGAGCCGGTACGCCTCGGTGAGCTGGGGCAGGTCGTCCAACGTGAGCGTGGGGCGGCGGTCCGAGGCGTCGGCGTCGGCGCGCAGCACGTCGAGCAGGCCCCTGATCTCGTCCACCGCATCGCGGCTCAGGCGCCCGATCGTGGCCATGGCCTGGTCGGCGACGTCCGGGTCGCTGCGGATGACGCTGCGAGCGCCCTCGGCCTGGACCGTGATGGTGTTGAGCGAATGGCCGAGGATGTCGTGCAGGTCGCGTGCGATTCCGGCCCGCTCCTCCGCGGCCGCCAGGCGGCGCTCGGCGTGCCGCTGCGTCTCGAGGAACGCGGCGCGCTCGCGGATCAGGTCGATACCGGCTTGCCGGCGGCGACGGAGCGCCCCGCCGAGTGCGGCCACGGTGAGCAGCGCCCAGCTGAGGGCCAGGAGCTGCGGACGCGAAGCCGGATCCACGGGGACGACCTGGTCCGACGGGTAGAGGAGGACCCCCGCCGTCCCGGCGTACAGCAGGCCCACGAAGGACCATCGCCAGAGGCCGGCGAGCTGGGTCTGTGTCGTATGGGCGGCGACCATGCAGATCGCCGCGGCGAAGACGCCCACCTCTGCGACGACGACGATGTGCAGCACGAGCATCGCTGCCAGCGCCGTCATGGCTGCGAGCGGCGCGGATCGCCGCGCGACGAGCGCGGCGCAGCTGCCCACCACCACGATCCAGTAGCCGGCCTGCGTCCCTGCGGCCGCGCTGGGCTGACCGACGAGACCTATGCCGGCGGCGACCAGTGCCAGCGCGATGTCGAGCACGATGGGGCGCTGGACGATGCCGGTGAGGAAACCGTCGATCAGCCGGTCCCAGGCGTGAGTTCCCATGTCCGAACGAGACTATCGACGGCCGCCCGCGCGGTCGTCATACCTGGGTACGAGTTTCGGTTCGTGCTCCGGCACGATCCGGAAGGGTCGAGGTTCCGGGAACGATCGGCGACATGATCGCACCATGGGAGGGCCGTTGATGAGCGCCGTCATCACCACTGCTGACCTCACGAAGTCCTACCGGGGACACGCGGCCGTCGACTCTCTGCACCTGCACGTGCCGGAGGGTGTCGTCTACGGGTTTCTCGGGCCGAACGGCTCGGGCAAGTCCACCACGATGAAGATGCTGCTGGGCCTGACGCGGCCCAGCCGGGGCGAGGTCGTGCTGTTCGGCAGCCGCCTGACGGCGGCGACCCGAGGGTCGCTCGCCTCCCGGATCGGGTCCATGGTCGAGGCACCCCCCGGTTACGGGCACCTGACGGGGAAGGAGAACCTGCGCATCGTCCAGGAGATGCTCGGCCTCCCGCGGTCCAGCGTCGAGGAGGCCCTGGCCACCGTGCGCCTGACCGAACACCAGGACAAGCTGGTGCGCAGGTACTCCCTGGGTATGAAGCAGCGCCTCGGCATCGCCATCGCCCTGGTGCGCGAGCCGGAGCTCCTCGTTCTCGACGAGCCGACGAACGGTCTCGATCCTGCCGGTATCGAGGAGATCCGGATCCTGCTGGTCGAGCTCGCGCGGAAGGGCATCACCGTCATGGTGTCCAGCCACCTGCTCGACGAGGTCGACAAGATGGCCGATGTCCTCGGCATCCTGTCGAGCGGCCGGATGATCTTCCAGGGCACGCGTGCAGAGCTGTTCAAGCACAGCATCCCGGACCTGGTCATCGAGACCCCGGACGCTGAGGCTGCGCTCGAGCTGGAGCCCGCTGCGGTCGCTGTGCCCGAGGGGATCCGGCTGAGCGGGATCGACAAGGACCAGACGGCGGGGCTGGTGCACCGGATGGCGATGGCAGGGCTCCCGATCCACGAGGTGCGCAGGGTCCAGCAGAGCCTCGAGGACGTGTTCATCGACCTCACCGGCCGCGGGGGCCAGCTGTGAGGCGGTCCGTCGCACTGGAGCTTCGGAAGATGCGTCGCCTGCACACGCTGCCCGTCGTCCTCGTCCTTGTCCTGGCAGTGGCTGCGCTGAGCAGCATCTCTCTGTTCTCGGAAGCGGCGAGAAGTACCTTCGACGATCCTGCAGCGAACCCGTGGGCTGCGCTCCTGCTGACCTACACGCTGATGTCCGCGATGGGTTCGTCCATCCTGGTCGCCGTGCTGGCCAGCAGACAGACCGACATCGAGCACTCCAGCAGCGGCTGGATCCTTGCGGCGACCGCCGGATACCTGCCCGGCATGGTGTGTCGCGCGAAGCTCGTCGTACTCGGCCTGGTGATCACGCTCGCGGCGACAGCACAGAGCGCGCTGGTCGTCGCCGCCGGATACCTGGCAGGGATCCGGGTACCGCTCGATCTCGGGCCATGGATCGGGTACACCGCCCTTCTCATCCTTGTCGATATCGCGCTCTGCGCCCTGCACATCTGGCTCGCTACGGTCGTGGAGAACCAGCTGATCAGTGTCGGCGTCGGCATGCTCGGTGCGTTCGTCGCAGTCTTCACCCTGTTCCTGCCCCCGGTGGTCGCCACGTTCATCCCGTGGGGCTATTACGCCGTGATCTCGTTCGCCACGCAGTCTGGAGACCAGGCGTCCTACACGCAGCCGCAGTATGTGTGGGTCGGGGGCTTTCTTGTTCTGGTCGGTGTTGCTTTTGCCGTCGTGACCCGGCGCCTCGATCGCCTGGAAGGACAACCATGATCTGGGCTGAGCTCACCAAGTTGAAGCGGTCCTCCACCTGGCTGATCGCGGTGGTCCTGCCACTCGTCGCCGTCACCACGGGGACACTCAACCTGGCCAACAACCGTGACACCTTCGACGCCGGATGGGCGTCTTTCACCTCCCAGGTCGTCCTGTTCTACGGCCTGTTGTTCTACTCTCTCGGAATCGGGCTCCTCGCCGCGACCGTCTGGCGTGCCGAGCACCGCGGTGGCAACTGGAACAGCCTCGTCACGACCACCACGAGACCGCTGGCTCTCGTGCTCGCGAAGATCCTCGCGATCGCTGCACCGGTGGCACTGATGCAGGTCGTGCTCGTGGTCGGGACGTTCATCTCGGGGACCACGGTGCTGCGCCTTCCGGGCGAGGTTCCGTGGAGCCTCGCACTCGTCGGCCTGATCGCCGTCGTCGCTGCCCTGCCCCTCATCGCGATCCAGTCGCTGTTGTCCATGCTCTTCAAGTCGTTCGCCGCCCCGGTCGCAGTCTGCTTTCTCGGCTGTGTACTCGGTATTGCAAGCGTGACGTCGACGGCCCTCCGGCCGGCGTCGTACGTCGTGCCCCAGGCGCTGAACACGCGGGCCCTCAACCTCGGATCCACGGCAATCGCGGAGTCGGGCGGGCTGACGATCGCGGACACGCTGCCGATACTCGCGAGCGCCGTCATCGGGGCTGCGGGCGTCGTCGTGCTCGCGCTCGCGGCGATCAGGTACGTCAAGCTTCGGTGACGCAACAACGATGACGCCGTCGCCGTCGGGATTGGGCGCTGTCGGGGTCGGCCGGATGCCCACATCCTGCAGACGCGGGTGCTCTCTCGCGCCACGAACCAGGGAACGCCCGCGTCTGCGCCGGGTGGGCAGCGACCACCACGCGGTCGCAGTCGTGCGGGAGACGGCTAGCTAAGACGGCTAGCTCGTGTCTGTGTCCAGGGGCAGGCGATCGCGCTGGTCAACGAGTCCTGGCCCGGACCAGGACCGACCTCGCCGCCGTCAGACGTACAGGTCACTCCCGTGACCTGTACGTCTGACACGTGCCGGGTCTGGTGCTACGCCGCGGGGTAGTACTCGTCGAACGCCTGTGACTCGAGCTGCCAGCCGAAGGACCGGCTGATCTTGCCGTCGGCGATCTCGTAGACATAGAGCCTCGGCACGACCAGCTCGGGCTTGTCGGTCCGTGCATGCTTCTCGTGGACGAGCAGGGCGACGACCGCGTCGCCGGCGACCAGGACCGTCGGGGGCGCCGCGAACGTGATGTTGCCACCGCTCAGCTCCTGAAGGCGCCGCATGACCTGCAGCGACTCCTCGGGGCTGCTGGTCTCGCCGGAGAGCTCCGAGCGACCCGCGGTGTAGGACGGCTTGTTCTCGGCGTAGAAGCTCGCCATGCGGGCCAAGCCTTCGGGGCCGCCGTCCCCGTAGGCGGCGTAGTAATCGGTCAGGAGCTGATGGTTCTCGGATGCCGTTGCCATGTTCACTCTTCCTCGTGCTGGGCAACTCATGCTAGCCGGTTGGCTATTAGGGTTAGCCGCGTACCGATCGTACGAGCCGAGGTGGTGAGCGTCAACGTGGTGGGCAACGGCGTGGTGAGCGTCAACGGGTGGCTCGCGTCGCCGCAGTCAGACGACGGTGCAGCCCCCGTCCACGGGGCGACGGCACCGCTGTGCCAGCTGCTGTGCCATCTGCTGTGCCAGCAGAGAGGCCCCGAAGGGGGGCGGCCCGGACGTTGGTCCGTCCCGCCAGTCCGCCAGTACCGTCAGTCCGCCAGTACCGTCAGTCCGCCTCCCCCTGTCCCGTGCGTCCCGTCAGTCCGTCCTTCTGGTCGTGTGGTTGTCAGAACGGTGGTTCGTCGGGGAAGAGAGGCGCCCGTGCTGTGGCCGGCGAGCCCTGGGTAGCCGCTCTGTCGGTCTCGGCCTCAGTCGCGGCACTGGCACTGACCCCGGGCCCGGTGGCAGGCGCGTTGTGACTGACGGTGGGCGCGTGTTGCCCGAGGCGCGCGCGGGTGTCGTCGGTCAGGCTGGTGATGTCGTTGCTGACGCGTCCGGTCGGGCCGGGTCGGGGCGCCGTGGTTCCGACGGCCGGCGCGGGAGGTCGGGCGGGCTGCGTGGTCTCGGGCCCGTCCGTCGGATCGGTGGTCGTGGGCGGGCGGGTGTAGAGGTGTCCGGTGGGTGCTGTCCACGTCGTGATGCCGGTCGCGGGGTCACGAACGGGGGTCCAGCCGTGGTGAGTCTTGGCCAGGTGATGTGCCCGGCAGAGGGGCTGGAGGTTCTGAGCGCGTGTCTGTCCGGGTGTGCCGGGTGGTTGGGCGGCCGGGTCGAGACCGTGGTCGAACGGGACGATGTGATCCAGGTCGGCCCAGCGGCCATGCCGGTCGCACTGCGGGAAGGCGCATGCCTCGTCCCGGGCTATCACAGCCTGACGGAGGACCTTGCCGGGTTGGTACGTGGTGGTCGAGTAGTCGGTCAGGATCCCGCTGACCGGGTCGGTGACAAGCCGCTGCCAGGTGGCGTCGGTGGCGATCTGCGCGGCGAGGTCGGCCGGGATCGGCCCATAGGCGTCCAGCTGTCCGGGGGTGTCGTCGAGGCCCAGGAGCATGCTGGCGGGGACCGTGACGCGGATCTGAGGCTTGACCGGGATCACCCGCACGCTGGCCCCGTCGCAGGTGCACCCACCACAGGTGCATCCCGACGCGGGCACGGTCGTGCGAGGCAGCGCGGAGCCCTCCGGCGCGGAACCCTCCGGCGGGCCGCAGGGGGCCTGGGGCGGGACGACGAGGCGACCGGTCGTGATCGCAACCAGAGCATCGGCCCGGGCCTGTGCCAGGGTTCGGGTTGACCCGGGGGCACGGCGTAGGGCGTGGGCCGCCTGCTCGATCGCGTCCCAGACCGCGGCGGCGTCTGTCGCCGGCAGGTTCGCGCTGAGCCACGCCATCGCGTTGTCGGCCGGGTCCAGGAACACCGCACGGCGTTTCATCGCCTGCTTGATCACCTCCGTCTTGCCGTGCAGGCGGTTGGCGAACTGGTTCATCTTGTCCCGCAGCCACCGACGGGTGTGGTCGGGCGCCTGCGGGAGGTACCGCGTGATCGCTTCATGGCGCTCCTCGGTGCTCAACGGGTTCCCGCTGCGCAGCAGGATGTCGGCCTTCGCGGTATCGATCACCGCGTCGTGCAGGGCGGTCAGGACCTGGGGATGCTCGGCCAGGCCGGTACCCCGGGCCAGGTGCTTGTTCGCCTCGGTCTGCGGTATGCGTAGCCGGGCGCTGATCTCTGCAGCGGCAGCGTTGTGCTCCTCGGTCCAGGACCTGCGCCGGGCGATCTCGCCCAGGGCTCGAGACTGCATCGCGGTCGCCCACGAGACCACCTCCTGCCAGCGCGCCGCCACGTCCAGCAGCACGTCGTCCCCGAGGTGAGCAACCTCGACCTTCGCCAACGTCTCGACCAGGCCTGCACCGACGGCAAGACCATCTAGCCCCTCCGTCGGAAGTCCCGCCGTCCGCGTGCTCGCGATCGGCATGCCAGCCGTGGCGGTGCCGCCAGTCGTGCTGGTTCCGTCCGTGGTCACAGCCGCGCCAACTGGTTCGTGACCGCGCCACGACACCGTCGCCGTCGGGAGCGCGCCCTCCCCGTCGATGGAGACCGAACCCCAGCTGCAGGTGGGCGGGGGTGGCATCTCCGGCGCACTGCGGGTCGCCGAAGCAGAGGTCAGGGTGGCTGACGAGCCCAGGGCACGGCCCAGCGATCGTTCCAGCACGGTCGTCAGGGCCTGGCCCGCGTCGGTGCTCTCGAGCATGGCTACACCCCTCTCGCCGACAACGATATGGCTCTCGACGATGGAATCCATCGTCTACCCATCGAATATATGTTCGGTCGAGCACCGTCGCACCCCCAGTTCCTCGGCTGTGGAAAACCCACGAGCCGCCAGGACCATGAACTCACCGACTCTGTCCGCGCCCACCGACGTCCCCGCAGAGCGCTGCTAACATCCGGATCGTGACTCCTCTGCGTTCCGTCCTGCCGCCCCCGGTCATCTGACCGGAGCGGCACCACGACCGGCCCGTGCGGGCCGGTCCAGGGGCGTGCTCCACGACGATTCCCCGTCCCTCGGACAGGCCGGCGCGATGCGGTCCGGCCAGGAGCACACATGTCATCCACTCGAACAGGGCTACTTTCCGTATGCCTCGCCGGGATTCTCTGGGGCACCGGCGGCCTCGCGCTCGAGATCCTTCGTGACCACTCGTCGATGACCGTCCTCACGGTCAGCGCCTACCGCATGCTCATTGCTGCGATCGCGCTGGTCGCGGCATCTCTCGTCCTGCGAAGAGGCCCCCAGCTCGTCGCGCTGGCGCGGGCGCACCCGGGGCGGGCGGCCGTCGTCGGCCTCGGGACAGGCGCCTATCAGGCCCTCTACTTCGGGTCCGTGGCCACCGCCGGCGTCACCGTAGCGACGGTCGTCAGCCTTGGCCTCGCACCGGTCCTCCTCGCGGTCGTCGACCTGCGCCGTGCCCGACGCCGGACGGCGGCTCGTGGCACCGTCCGTCTGGGCCTGGTCGTCGGCGCAGCGTTGTCCGGCCTGGTGCTGGTCAGCGCGGCATCAGGGGCCAGCGCCGTCGGCACGCGGCCCGTGCTCGGCCTGCTGCTCGCCGTCGCGTCCGGGTCCGTCTACGCGGCGACGACGGCGCTCGGCGGCACGCTGCTGGCGACGGACGGCGTCGACCCGTTCGCCCTGACCACCGTGGCGACGACGGCGGGCGCCGCAGGGCTCGTCCCCGTGGCCCTGGTCGGTGGGGGACCGTTCCTCCCCAGCGACCCGGTCACGCTCGGCACCCTCGCCTATCTCGGGATCTTCACGATGGCGCTGGCCTACGGGCTTTTCTACGCGGGCCTTCGCACCACGCGCAGCGGCGCGGCAGTGGTCGCGACGCTGCTGGAGCCGGTGACGGCGGCGGTAGCGGCAGCCGTCGTGCTGGGGGAGCGGCTCGGGCCGCCGGGGATCGTCGGCTCCGTGCTGATCCTGGCCGCCGTCGCGGGACTGGACGAGTAGCGCACCTCAGGCGTAGGACCAGCGTCCGTCCTGGTGCGGCTTCTGCTGTGCCGGGGCGGACGCGCCGCGCTCGACGGCCGCCACCTGGCCGGTGTTGTACTGGTCGGCGATGTACTGGCTGAACTGGCCGGAGTCGGCGGTGTGCGAGCTGTCCACGTAGTCGTAACCGGTGTGCCCGGAGTATCCGCCGGGTGCGGCGGCGTGGGCGCCCGCTGGTGCCGCGTAGGCGGTGGCCGGCGCAGCGGTGTACGCCCCCGCTCCGTAGGCGTGCGGCTGGCCGTAGTCCAGCTCCGACCCCGCCGCGTACTGAGCCTCGTAGCCGGGCTGGTGCGCCGCATGCTCGTACCCGGCCTGCCCGTGCCCGGCCTGCGCGTGCCCTGCCTGCCCGGCACCCTCGTGCCTCGCGTCCACGTAGCCAGGGGCCGGTGTGGGCCGGTAGGCCGGATAGGCACCTGTGTTGACCTGCTGTGCGGACGGTTCCCACCGGTCGGTCTGGGGGTTCGGCGCGTCGAACGCCGGGGCGGTGGTCTGGGCGGCGGTCTGCTCCGCGTACTTCAGCGCCGCGGCCTGCTGTGCCGCCGCCTGCTGTGCCGCGAACAGCGCGGAAGCGCCGGCGTCGGGCTGCACGCCGTTCAGCTCGCCGTGGATGCGCCCGGCGAGGTTCGCGGCGATGGCGAAGCGCAGCGGCGCGAGGGAGTCCACGGACATGGTGCCCGTGACCGCAGGGGGCGGAAGGAACGCGAAGACCTCGTCGTCACCGAGCCGCAGGCCCTGGCCGAGGGCGGCGTTCAGGGTCTCCTCGAGCAGGAACTCGGCGCGGCCCTCCTCGCCCTCGAGCTCCGCGAACATGGCGTCCATGGAGCTCCAGCGGCGCTCCATGGTGCCCTCGACGGTGTCGAGGAACCACCACCCCTCAGGGGACTCGAGGAACATGTCGCCGAAGCAGGACGCGAAGCGCGGGGTCTTCTCACCGGCCCCGATCCACGACCAGGACGACAGCGCGAACTCGTAGGCGTCAGGTGCGAATTCTCGGATCAGGTGCACCCTGCGCATGTTGCCATGCTCACACTCCGAGCAAAAGAGGCGTACTGGACACGTAACGATTCGGCTCGGGTGAAAAGCCGAAGTGTTTTCCTGCCGGAAACACGTGGCGGCCCGTCGAAGAGCGCCGCTACGGTCTCGCCATGGAGCACAGCGGACAGTACGACGACGGCGGGAGCGGGCAGACCGCGAGGGAACCGGCAGCGGTCCGGAGCGCGACGGACCAGCGCACGGTCGACCTGCGGGTCCAGGAGTACTACGCCGGACAGACCGGCTGGGACGAGCACGCCCGGCTCACCACCCGCACGGCGCAGGGCCCGGTCGAGCACATCAGGACCCAGGAGCTGGTCCGGCGGCGGCTCGCCCCGGGCGCCCGGGTGCTCGACGTCGGTGGCGCCACCGGGGTGCACGCCGCGCCGCTGGCGGCCGACGGCTACGACGTCCTGCTGGTCGACCCGGTCGCCGGCCAGGTCGCCCGTGCCGCGGAGCACGGCACCTTCGAGGCGCGCGTCGGCGACGCCCGCGACCTGGGCGGGGCCGGCCTGGACCTGGGCGACGACGAGTTCGACGCCGTGCTCCTCCTCGGGCCGCTCTACCACCTCGCCACCCGCGAGGACCGGGTGCGCGCGCTCCGCGAGGCCGTCCGGGTGACCCGTCCGGGCGGCACCGTGGCAGCCGCAGGCATCACCCGGCTCGCGGCGCTGGTCGGCGGCGGCTACGAGCTGTTCCCGCCTGCGGCCTGGCAGGCGGTGCTGGAGCACGGCGTGGCCCCGGACGACATCGCGTTCCCCGCAGCCCACTTCCACGACGCCGCGGAGCTCGCCGCCGAGGCTGCCGACGCAGGGCTGACCGACGTCGTCGTGCACGGCGTCGAAGGACCCGCAGGCGGGGCGCTGGAGCGGGTGGCCCTCGACGCCCCGGAGGCGCCCGCCCTGATCGATGCGGCGCTCACACTCGCCCGCACCCTGTCGACCACCCCTGGCGTGCCGGACATGAGCCAGCACATCCTGGCGATCGGTACTGTCGCGCCATGAGCTCACAGCCGGACGCGGCACCCGTGCCGAGGACCGATCCACCGCTGGCCGCCGACGAGGTGGCGATGCTGCGGTCGTTCATCACCTTCTACCGCGCCACGATCCGGCGGCAGTGCGACGGCCTGACGGTGGAACAGCTGCGCACGCCGCACCCGCCGTCGACCATGACGCTGGCCGGGATGCTCAAGCACCTCGCCTACGTCGAGGACGTGTGGTTCAACGTGCGGCTGGCGGGCAACGAGCCGGCCCCGCCCTGGGACACCGTGGACTGGGCGGCGGACGCCGACTGGGACTGGCACAGCGCCCTCGACGAGAGCCCCGAGCAGCTCACCGGCCTGTTCGACGACGCGGTCGCGACCTCCGAGCGGATCCTCGACAAGGTGCTCACCGAGACGCCGCCGCCCGGGGCGGGCGTCCTGGACCGGAACGCCGTGCGGGAAGGGCGCAGAGGGCAGATCTCCCTGCGCTGGATCCTCGTGCACATGGTGGAGGAGTACAGCAGGCACGCAGGTCACGCCGACCTGCTGCGCGAGGCCCTGGACGGCGCTACCGACCTCTGACCACGACCGAGCTCGTCAGAGCAGGAACCACGCGTAGTCGGCGGCCTCGAGCACGATCCAGAACCGGAAGAACCGGCCCACCAGGCCGGTGCCGAGGAACAGCCACATCCGCACCCGCAGCACGCCCGCGACCACCGACATCAGCATGAACGGCGGGAGCCCCGCGAACGCGGAGGCGAGCAGCACGAGCCCCGTGTACACAGGGCGGCCGTCCGTGCGGTCGCGCCAGCGTGTCATCGCGGCGGCGACCTTGGGGGACTCCAGCTTGCTGCGCAGCCACGGCAGCCGGGTGGTCCCCGCACCTGCCCAGTACCAGAGCAGCTTCCCGGTGACCTGACCGGCCGCTGCCACGGCGGCAAGGACCACGCTGGGGTAGGTGTCGTCGACCGCGGCGACCGCGAGGTAGGCCTCGAGCGCGAGGAAGGCCGCGACGGCGGCGCCCGCGGAGTAGAAGAAGGTGGAGAGCAGGAGCATCGGGCCGGGTCTGTTCTCAGCCGGCCAGGCTCGGGTGGGTGGTCCAGGTCACAGTGGGACGTTAGCCCCCGCGGCGACGAGCTGCCGAATCAGCGCCTCGGCGGGCGGCGCCGGCGGGCCGACCGTCAGCGCCATGACCCGGCGCACCGCACCAGGCAGAGGGGCTGTCGCGATCCCGGGGTGGCGGTGGGCGCGGAGCGTGAGCCCCGGCAGCAGGCTCACGCCGGCGCCGGCGGCGACCAGGGCCTGGACCGCCACGTAGTCGTCGGTCTCGAAGGCGATGCGCGGGGCGAACCCCACTGCGGCGCAGCGGGCGACCATGTCGGCCCGGCACCGCTCGCAGCCCGCGATCCACTCCGCGTCGTCGAGCGCCTTCAGGTCGGGCACGTACCCGGGGACCGGAGCCGCTTCGAGGTCGACCGCCGTGACGAGGTGGACGGGGTCGTCGAGGATCGTCGTCGCCTCGTAGCGCGACAGGTCCTCCATCGAGCGGGCGTGGCGCACGTCGATGTGCTCGAAGACGAGCGCGACGTCGACCGCACCCGACTGCAGGGCGGCGAGGGCGTCCGGCGGCTCGTGCTCGACCAGGCCGACGGAGAGGCCCGGATGCTCCTGCTGGAGCCGGGCGACGGCGTCGGGCACGACCGTGGCAAGGGCAGAGGGGAACGCGGCGAGGCGAGCGCGGCCGGCGCGCAGGCCGGCGAGCGCGTCGAGCTCGCGGCGGGCGCCCTCGACGCGGCCGAGGATCTCCTCCGCGCGGTTCGCCAGCAGGCGGCCGGCCTCCGTGAGGCGGACGCCGCGGCCGTGGCGCTGGAGCAGGGGGAGGCCTGCGTCGGCCTCCAGGCGGGACAGGTGGTGGCTCACCGAGGGCTGGGCGTAGTGCAGCTCTTTCGCCGCGGCCGTGACGGAGCCGGTACGGGCCACCGCCGCCAGGACGCGCAACCGGGTGAGGTCGAGCTCTGCGGTCATGTCTCCAGGCTAACCCAGAAAGATAGGCGCTATCGATCGAAAGTCTTCGTAACAGGTATTGGACCTATGGGTCATGTGCGGGTCACGCTGGTCTCATGACGCTCGCGACCCTCCCGGCCTTCCTCTCGTCAGCGGCCCACCCGACCATCGCCGACGTGCTCGCCGCCCAGGCTCGCCTCGACGGCACGGTGGTCCGCACCCCGGTGGGCGAGTACGCGGAGCTCGACCGCGCCACCGACGCCGCGATCGTCGTCAAGCACGAGAACCAGCAGCGCACCGGCGCCTTCAAGGCCCGCGGCGCGAGCAACCTCCTGCTGTCCATGTCCGACGCCGAGCGCGCACGCGGCGTCGTCGCCTACTCCACGGGCAACCACGCCCAGGGCGTCGCCTACGCGGCCCGCCTGACCGGCACCGCGTGCACCATCGTCATGCCCGACGACCCCAACCCCGTGAAGCTGCGAGCCGTGCTGGACCAGGGCGCCGACGTGCTCCTGCACGGCGCCACCTTCGACGACGCCCGGGGCCAGGCCGCCGCCCTCGCCCAGGACTCAGGGGCCCGCCTCGTCGGCGCGGCGAACGAGCCCGCCATCATCGCGGGCGTCGGCACCCTCTACCTCGAGCTGTTCCAGCAGGCCCCAGGGCTCGACGTGCTCGTCGTGCCCGTCGGTGGCGGGTCCGGCGCGGCCGCCGCGAGCCTCGTCGCCGCCGCCGTCGCCCCGCACACCGAGGTGATCGGCGTCCAGTCCACCGCCTCACCCGCCGCGCACGACTCCTGGCACGCCGGCACACTCGTCGAGCGCGCGAACACCACCCGCGCGGAGGGCCTCGCCGTCGGCTGCGGGTTCGAGGTCACCCAGGCGCTGATGCGCGAGCACCTCGCCGACTTCGTGCTCGTCAGCGACGACCAGATCACCGCGGCACAGCACCTGTACCTCACCGGGGCGCACACCGTCGCAGAGGGAGCCGGCGCCGCGGCGCTCGCGGCCGTCGTGGCCGACCCCGAGCGGTTCGCCGGACGCCGCGTCGGCATCGTCTGCACGGGCGGGAACGCCAGCGCTGACGAGCTGCGGCGGGCTCTCGCCTGAGCCGGAGGTGCAGCGCAGGGTGCGGGTCGAGGAACGAGGCACGCGCCTGGAGCGGAACCGCAGGCTCGGGCGATAACCGTAGAGCCTGCGCACTCGTGCGGGCGCCGGACTAGGCTCGGCGGCATGGCCCGTTACTTCGACGTCCACCCCGTCGACCCCCAGCCGCGCAGCATCGCGCAGGTCGTCGCCATGCTCCGCGACGACGCCCTGGTCGCCTACCCGACCGACTCGTCCTACGCGCTGGGCTGCCGCATGGAGTACCACGACGGCGCGGACCGCATCCGCAGCATCCGCAAGCTCGACGACAAGCACCACTTCACCCTGGTGTGCTCGGACTTCGCACAGCTCGGGCAGCTCGTGAAGCTGGACAACTCGGCGTTCCGCGCGATCAAGGCGGCCACCCCGGGCGCCTACACGTTCATCCTGCCGGCCACCGCGGAGGTGCCCCGCAGGCTCGCGCACCCCAAGAAGAAGACGGTGGGCGTGCGCATCCCGGACTCCGCGGTCACGCAGGCGCTCCTGCGCGAGCTCGGGGAGCCGCTGCTGTCCTCCACGCTGATCCTCCCGGACCAGACCGAGCCGCTGACCGACGGCTGGACCATCAAGGAAGAGCTGGACCACCTGCTCGACGCCGTCCTCGACGGCGGGGACGCCGGTACCGAGCCGACCACCGTCGTCGACTGGTCCGACGGCTACCCCCAGGTGGTCCGCGAGGGCGCTGGGGACCCCGCGCGCTTCGAGTAGCCGCACGTCGCGCGACCACGCGCTTCGAGTGACACCGGCTTCGCATAGCCTGTGCCCATGACGGACCCCACCGGGCTCGAGCAGGCCCGTACCAAGATGACCGAAGCCGGCGTGGCGCCCGCCGCCATCGAGACGTTCACGCGGTTCTACCACCTGCTCCAGGCGGGTGAGACCGGCCTGATCCGCGAGGACGACATCGAGCCGCTGGTCGACATCCCGAACCGCGCCGAGCTCGCGATCAGCGACGACGACGCCACCGCGGCCCTCGCCAGGACCGCGATGCTCAAGCTCAACGGCGGGCTCGGCACGTCCATGGGCATGGACAAGGCGAAGTCGCTGCTGCCGGTCCGGGTCGCGCCGACCTCGGGCCAGGACGCAGGCTCGGGCGAGGCAGAGATGCTCACGTTCCTCGACATCATCGTCGGGCAGGTCCGTGCCGCCCGGCAGGCCACCGGAGCGCGTCTCCCGCTGCTGTTCATGAACTCGTTCCGCACCCGTGAGGACTCGCTGGCCGCGCTGGAGCGCTACCCGGACATCGCCGTCGACGGGCTGCCCGTCGACTTCCTGCAGAACCGGGAGCCCAAGCTCCTGAGCCACGACCTCACGCCGGTCACCTGGGAGCAGGACCCCGACCTCGAGTGGTGCCCGCCCGGCCACGGTGACCTGTACCCGGCGCTGCACGCGTCCGGCGTCGTCGTCGCCCTGCTCGAGGCAGGGTTCCGGTACATGTGCGTGTCCAACTCCGACAACCTCGGCGCCACGCCGGACGCCACGATCGCCGGCTGGTTCGCGGCCTCCGGCGCCCCGTACGCCGCCGAGCTCTGCCGCAAGACGCCTGCCGACGTCAAGGGTGGCCAGCTCGTGGTCCGCAAGGCCGACGGCCGCATCGTCCAGCGAGAGACCGCGCAGACCCACCCGGACGACGTCACCGCGTCCCTCGACGCCACCCGCCATCCCTTCTTCCACACGAACAACCTCTGGTTCGACCTCGAGGCGCTGGCCGCAGAGCTGGAGCGGACGTCGGGCGTGCTGGAGCTGCCGCTGATCCGCAACGACAAGACGGTCGACCCGGCCGACTCGTCGTCGCCCGCGGTGGTCCAGATCGAGTCCGCGATGGGTGCGGCGGTCGCCGTCTTCGAGGGCGCGACGGCGATCGAGGTGGAGCGGTCGCGGTTCCTGCCGGTCAAGACGACCAACGACCTGCTGGTGCTGCGCTCTGACGTCTACGACCTGACGTCCGACTACCGGCTCGAGGCGCAGGCTCACGCGCCCCTCGTGGACCTGGACAAGGCGCACTACAAGCTCATCGACGGCTTCACCGAGCGGTTCGCCGCGGGTGCGCCGTCGCTGCGCGACGCCGACTCCCTGACCGTCCGGGGCGACTGGACGTTCGGGTCGGGCGTGCGGGTCGAGGGCAAGGCGTCCCTCGCGGGCGACGGCGGCACGGTGCCGGACGGAGCGACGGTGGGCGCGGACGGCTTCTGAGCCCGGTGCGGCGCCGGCGTGCGCCGCGGCGGCGTGATCGGTAGAACGTCAGAAGGTCGGCTCCTCGAGGTGCCGATCTTCTGACGTTCTACCGATCACTCGTCCCGGCCCCAGTCCCGGCCCCGGGACCCGGCGCTGTGCCGTTCCGCCAGGCCTCCTCGATCGCGACGATCCGCTCGCGCAGCACGCCCGGGTCGGCGTCGGGCGGCACAGGACCCGACGCCGCGGCGTCGGCCAGCCAGTCCGCCCACGCCTGCCAGCGCGGCAGGTAGAGGTCGCGGACGAGGCCCTGCCAGTGCCGGCCGGAGTAGTCGTGCAGGCCGTTGTGCTGCTCGCCCCAGACGCTGACCAGGCTTCGCGCCTCGCGCTCCATGGCGGCCCGCTCGGCGTCGGTGGCACCCCAGGCGCGGGCGGCGTCCGTCCAGGTGGCGACCCGGGTCTCCGGACGGGCTCCGGCCAGGTCGTCGAGCGCCAGCAGGTCGGCGCGCAGCCGGTCCATGTGGGCGCGGACGTTGTCGGGGTCGCCGTCCCGTGCCGCCGCCAGGATCCCCCGCACGTGCACCCGGGTGCCCTGCGCGAGGACATGGCCGGTGAGCTCGGCGACGTCGGCGGCCAGGACGTCACGTGCGGGTCCAGGCACGGAGTCCGGCAGGGTGTCGAGCACGGCGCCGAGGTCTCGGGCCGCCTCGGCGAGGCGGGGGAGGCTTGCGGCGATGGCGGGGTCGTTCTCGGCGTCCACGTCGGACGACGGCGTGGGCCGCGCCCCGACGATCGCCTCGCCCGCGCTGCGCTGGGCGGGGAACGGGAGGCCGGCCGCCCAGGGGCGGGCGATGACAGGCGTCGGGACGGAGCGGGTGCGGCCGTCGGCGTAGAGGGTCGCAGTAATAGTGTGCCAAGCGCGCAGCGCCACCCGAGCTGGGTCCGAACCGTTCTCACCGGCGGGCCCAGAGGCCACCGGCTCCGGCCCCCCGACCTCCGGGAGGGTGAGCCCGTACCGGTCCAGCACGAAGCGGTCCAGCCAGGCGTCGAGGTCCGCGGGGGAGCGGGGCGCGTCGTCCCAGGCGAGGTCGGTCGCGAGCTCGTAGAAGACCTCGTTGTTCTCGATGGCCTCCGGGGCCAGCCCGACGCCGCGGAGGTGGGGGACGCCGTCGGGCAGAGTGTGCGCGTCCCGGACGAGGCCGCGCAGGTCGCCGAAGAGCGCCGGCCGACCGCCGAAGTTGTGCAGCGCGCACCAGACCCATGGCCGTCCGGCGAGCGGGGCGCCGTCGGCGAGGAGCGCGGTGTGCAGCGGCACGTGCTCGCCCCAGAGGTCCAGGACGAGCGTCGCGTCGGCGGGCACGTCGCGCAGGTACGCGGCGACGCGGTCCGGCGTCCAGAACGCGCCCTTGTAGTGGAACGGCCAGCCCTGGAGCACCCACACCGCGTCGGGATCGGCGGCGGCGAGCGCCCGGTAGGTTCCGCGCCCGGCGGCCCGCAGGTACTCGACGTCGCCCGACGGCGGCACCGACTCGATGTACGGGTCGACGGCGAAGTACCCGCTGCCCGGCCCGAGCAGCTCTCGCTGCACCTGCGCGAACGTCGCGAACAGCTCCTGGAAACGCCGTGACTCCGGGTGCAGGAGCGGGATGCGCCAGCCCTGCCACTCGATCTCGCCTGCGGGGTGCTCACTGCCCGGACGCCTGGCGCCGCTGTCCGGATCAGCGTCCGGGTCGGCCTTCGGGTCGGCGTCCGGGTCGCCCTCGGGGCGGGCGGCCGGGTCGTCCACCAGGGCGGGCGGGACGTGCCCGCCGAACGCGGGAAGCACCGGTGTCATGCCCAGCTCGCGCATCCGGCCGAGGATGCGCCGGGCGAGGTCCACCCGGCGCTCGGCCCAGCGCACCGGCAGCGGGCCACCGAACGAGTGCATACCGCCCATGAACGTCCACGGGAAGTGCGCGGCGCCGCCCAGCCACTCGGCGGCCTCGGCGTCGGGCAGCCCGGACCGGCGGAACGTCTCGCCCAGCACCGCCTCGTGCCCCACCAGCATGAGCGGGTGCGTGATGCCGTGCAGCGCCATCCAGTCGATCTCGCGCTCCCAGCGGTCCCAGTCCCAGAACGGCGTGGAGTAGCCGAAGGTCACGACGTTCAGGTAGTACCGCACCTCGTGCGGCGACGAGACGGCGGTCCGCGGCGCGTCCGGCAGCGGGCACAAGCCCACCTGGGGACGCTGCCAGGTCAGGCGCGTGCCCAGGTGCGTCCTGACATACCGGGACAGGGCGACCGACGCGGCCACCGCGTCCGTCCCGCGGACCGTGAGCCGCCCGGCCTCGGCCCGGTAGTCGGCGGTGCCGTGCGGGGCGGTGCCGTGCGGGGCGGTGCGGTGCGAAGCGGCGGCCCGAGCGGCGCCCGACGAGGCGGCACCTGGCCGCTCCGGTTGCAGCCGCTCGACGGTGACCAGCCGCGGGTCCAGGCCGGCCCGTTCGGCGACACCACGGACGGCCTCGGCCCAGGGGACGGGCACCGGATCGGAGGCCGCGCCGGTCGCGGGGCCGGGTGCCCGACCCTCGCTCGGCGGGCTCACGGCGACCCCCGGCCCGCTGGACCGAGCGCCGTGGCGGTCCAGGGCCCGAAGTCGACGACGCCGGCGCCCGCCCGGGACTCCTCGGCGGCGAACGCCATGAGGTGGCTGTCCAGCGCGGTGGCGAACGACAGCTCACCCGAACCGACGGTGCCGTCCACCACCGCGCGGCAGAACGCGTCCATGAGCCCGTCGTCGCCGCCCGCGTGACGGGAGCTGCCGGCCGGCCCGGCGCCGGGCCGGCCGCCGGCGTCGGGTCCGGCATCCCCGACGGGTCGCGCCACGAGCGTGTGGGTCGCGTGCCCGAGGGGCCCGTCCGTGCCGGACGCGACCAGCTCGACGTCGGGCAGGGCGTCCGGCAGCCGGCCCGACGGCGAGAACAGGTCGACCCGGATCTCGCCCGACTCCATGTGGCCGTGCAGCTGCCCTCGGGTGCCCGTGATCGCCAGGTGCCGCGTGTTCTCGGCCGTGAACGCGCTGGCCGTGAGGGTCGCGGTCAGGCCGGAACCGAAGCGCAGGAGCGTCTGCTGGTGGTCGGCCACGTCGTTGTCGCTGCGGTAGACACAGCGGCCGTACGGCCCGCGGCGCAGGGCGGCGAGGCGGCCGGCGGGGGACAGGTCGTCGCCGAGCATCGTGACGGGGTGCCCGGTGACGTCCCGCAGGGCGTCGACGTAGTAGCGGGGCGCGTAGAACGGGCAGTCCGCTGCGGCAGGGCAGCCGTCGGTACAGCGGTCGGGGGCGCCGTCGGGCGCGTTCTCGTGGCGGAAGTGCAGCAGCGAACCCTCGCTGGAGACCGTCCGGGGCGCGGCGCCCGCCAGCCAGCGGATCAGGTCGAGGTCGTGGCACGTCTTGGCGAGCACCATCGGGCTGGACGCCGCGGCGCTGCGCCAGTTCCCCCGCACGAACGAGTGCGCGAAGTGCCAGAACCCGATGTTCTCGCGCACCTCGATCGTGGCTAGGTCGCCGAGGGTCCCTGAGGCGGCGACGGCGCGCACGGCGCGCCAGAACGGCGTGAACCGCAGCACGTGCCCGACGGCGATCCGGGCGTCCGTCCGGCGCACCACGCCCGCGAGCTCGGTGAGGCCGTCCAGCGTGGGGGCGGCCGGCTTCTCCAGCAGCATCGGCAGCCCCGCGTCGGCGACGGCCGCCGCAGCGGCGACGTGGTGCGCGTCGGGGAGCGCGACGACCACGGCGTCGGGCCGCAGCCGTCCCAGGTCGGCGACGAGGGCGCGCCAGTCGGGGTAGCGCGCCGCCGTCGTGCCGGCCAGGGCGTCCAGCCGCGCGCGGTCGGGCTCGGCGACAGCCACGATCCTGGCGCGGCCCGGATGCGCCCGGACCCAGCCGCCGTACGCCTCGGCTCCGCGGCCGCCCGCGCCGAGCACCGCCAGGCGGACCGGCGTCGCCGTCATGCCGCCGTCCCCATCGCTCCGCTGACGTCGCCGTCCACCGCAGCGCTCATCGTTCCGCTCCCTGCACCAGGCCCGACACGATGTACCGCTGTGCGAGGAAGAAGACGATCACCACGGGCACGGTCACCGCTATGGAACCGGCCAGGAGCACCGTGACCGGCACCTGGAAGTCGCCGAGCTGCGCGATGCCGAGCGGCGCCGTCCAGAGGTCGCGGTGCTGCACGAGGAACAGCAGGGCGTAGAAGTACTCGTTCCAGGCGATCATGAACACGTAGATCGCGGTGGCGACCACACCGGGGATCGCGATCGGCAGCACCACGCGGACCAGGAGCTGGCCGAGCGTGCAGCCGTCCATGATCGCCGCCTCCTCCACGCTCTGCGGCAGCGCGAGGAAGAAGTTCCGCATCATGTACAGGGCGACGGGCACCGTGGCAGCCACGTAGACGATGAGCAGGCCGACGAGGGTGCTCGTCAGCCCGAGGCGGGACAGGATGACGAACTTCGGCACGGCGAGCACGATCCCGGGGAACAGGTAGACCGCGAGGATGATGCCGTTCGTGAGGCCCCGGCCGCGGTACCGCAGGCGGGCGGCGGCGTACGCGCCGAGCACGCACACCAGGATGCTCAGCACCACGGTCCCCAGGGCGACCCCGAGCGAGTTGAGCACGAACCGGCCGAGCCCGAACCCGCCGTCGGACTCGTCCCGCATGGCCGTGGCGAACGCTGACAGGTCAAGCCGCGACGGCAGCCCCAGGGGATCTCGGGTCACCTCCGCGTAGGGCCGCACGGACAGCACGACGCCGTACGCCACCGGACCCAGCGACCACACGAGCGCGATCGTGACCAGCGCCGCGCGACCGACGCGCGCGGCACGCGTGGGGCGGACACCGCTCATGACTCCTCCGTCCGTCGGGACAGCAGCACGTACCCCGCGAGGAGCACGACCAGGATGAGGCTCATGAGCAGGCCGAACGCGGCGGCGCTGCCGATGTCGGCCTTGGTCACGAGCTCCGTGTACACCTGGATGGCCATGACCTGCGTGCTCCCGGCGCCCTCCGTGAGCAGGTAGACGTCGTCGAAGGTCTGGAACGACCAGATGAAGCGCAGCAGGAGCAGCAGGAGGGCCACGGCCCGCAGCTGCGGCAGCAGGATGAACCGCAGCGCCTGGCGCCGGTTCGCGCCGTCGAGCGCAGCGGCCTCCTCGATCTCGCCCGGCACCGACTGGAGCCGGGCGGTCAGGAACAGGAACGCGAGCGGCGCCGACCTCCAGATGTCGAACAGCACCACGACGAGCAGCGCTACCGGCACGGGGACGCCCCAGACGTCGGCCGACGTCGTGCTGAGGAAGCCGACCGGCGTGTCCCAGCCCAGGTAGGCGCGGCCGAACGCGTTGACGACGCCGTACTGCGGGTTGAGCGCCGTCTTCCAGATGGTGGCCGCGGCCACCACGGGGAGCACGTACGGCACCAGCAGCAGGGCGCGCACGAGGCCGCGCCCCCGGAACGGCCGTCGCAACGCGAGTGCCAGCACGAGGCCCACTGCCAGCGACCCGACCGCCGTCAGGCCCGCGTACAGCACCGTGGTCCAGAGGGCGCCCCAGAACGCCTGCGAGGCCGCGGCCCGCCGGAAGTTGTCCAGGGTCCACTCGATCGGCTCCGTCCCGAGGAACGGGATGTCGATCAGGCGGATCTCGGAGAACCCGAACACCACCACCAGCGCGAACGGCAGCAGCACCACCAGGCCCACCACCGCGAGCGACGGCGAGACGAGCAGCCACCCCGAGCGGTTCGCGCGCTGCGCCGCCGTCGTCCGGGACCGCGCGGGCGCCGCCGGCCGGGCCGCTGCCGGGCGGTCCACCACCGGCCTGGCGGTCACTGGTCCTGCTGGAGTGCCGTCACCTCAGCGGCCATCTGCCGGGTCACCTCTGCCGGGTCGGTGCCCCGGTACAGCGGGTCCAGCTGCTGAGCGAGCGTGCCCTGGGTGGCCACCAGTCCGGCGAGCGTGGCGTCGGGGGTGCCCTGGCCCCAGCGGGAGACGGCGGCCATACCGTCGCCCATGGCGGTGACCAGGTCGTCGCCGTACACCTCGGCCACCGAGGACTCGACCTTGGGCCCGAAGCCGAGGCCGCCCCACGCGTCGAGGTACTCCGTGGGGCTCTCCGGGGTCCCGGTGCGCAGGGGAAGGCGGCCCTCCGTGGCGACGGCGAGCGTGTCGGCGTAGCCCTCGCTCATGACGTACTCGATGTACTGGCGTGCCTCGTCGCTGTCCGCGTGCGCGGGGACCGCGTAGGCGAGCGTGGCGCCGAACTGGGCAGGTCCCTGGTCCGGCGCCGAGCCGTCCCCCTCCAGCACCGTGATGAAGCCCGAGTTCTCCGCGAGGAACGCCGGCTCGTCGGCGCACTGCTTGCACGACGGCGGCACCGCCTCGTCGAGGTTCGCCAGCTCGTCGAGGATGTGCGTGGAGAAGAGCAGCATCGCCGCGTCCCCTGCCATGTAGGCGGCGCGCGCCGACTCGACGTCGTAGTCACCGGCCACCGACGAGTCCCGCAGCTCCTTGAAGTGCCCGGCCGCCTCCGTGCACCCGGGCGCGTCGATGGTGACCTCGCCGTCGGACACCAGCTCACAGCCCGCCGACTGGAAGATGGACTCGATGCCCTCCGTGCCGGACGCGGTGCCGGACTGGGTACCGAGCGCGATGCCCGTGACGTCCAGCTCCTCCTTGACGGTGGTCGCCGCCTCGGCGAGCTCGGCGACCGTGCTGGGTACCTCGACGCCCGCCTCCTCGAGCAGGTCGGTGCGGTAGGCGATGAGGTGCACCCAGCCGTCGCTGGGGACCGCCGCGACAGTGCCCGCCCCGTCGCCCTGCACGGTGACAGCACCCAGTGCGTTCTCGTTGAACGTGGCCGGGTCGAGGGTTCCCATGGCGTCCTGGACGACGTCGGTGTCGAGCAGCCCCTGGGCCTGCCAGGACGTGATCTGCGAGGCGCCGGCCAGGATGACGTCCGGCACCTCCCCGGACGCTGCGCCCGTGACCAGCGCCTGGTCCTGGTCGGCCGCCGCGAGCGGGACGACGTCGACCTTGATCCCGGACTGCTCGGTGAAGCTCGCCGCGACGGCCTCCTGCGCGGCCACCCGCTCCGGCGTGGACTGCGGCGTCCAGAAGGTGATCGACTCGGCCTGCTCCTCCTGGTCGGCGGAGCCGCCGCACGCGGCGAGGAGGGTGGCTACGGCGGTCAGTGCGACGACGACGGCGGACGAGCGGATGCGACGATGCATGGTCCCTCCTCGGTGCTGGTGGCCGTGGGGTGCCCTGGGGATGCCCCTTGGGATGCTCCTTAGGTGTCCCAGAGACTTCACCCGCGCGGGGAGCCAGTCAAGGCCGACGCGCCGACGGGCCTCCCGTCGACCCCACCCCCGGCCCGGGTGCGCGACCCCAACGCACAGCACGCGACACGCCGATGATGGGATGCAGGACGTTGGGCTCGCGGAAACGGCCTCCGGCCCGAGTGCGACCACAGACCGGGGATTCCTCGCTCTGTCCCCAGGAACGTCGGGACGGTCCACCGACGGGCCGGCCGGCGATGTCAACTGTCCTCATGCCCCGTCCCCTTCCTGCCCTGCCGAGAAGGCTGCTGCACGTCGCGGCCGGACAGCAGGGCCTCCTGACCATCGCCCAGTGCGACGCGTCCGGCGTCGACCGTGGGCGCAGGGCACGGCTCGTCGCGGCGGGGACGTTGCGCCGCGTCGCCCGGGGGATCGTGGACACCCGTGCGGCCTGCATCGCCGACCGGATCGCCGCGCGGGAGTACGACCACGTCCGGCTCCGGAAGGTGTGGCTCGCCCAGCTCCTGGCCGGCCCCGGTTCGGTGGCGGTGGGACAGGCCGCCCTCGTGGCGGCCGGAGTGCATGGCATCCCGTGGCGGTTCGTCCCCGAGGTGGCGTACCTGGACGGCCGGTACGGGCGGAGCAGCGAGCACGTCGTGATCCGGCAGGTGGATCTGGGCGACCGCCACTTCGAACGGAACGGGCTCCGGTACACGGAACCGGAGCGGGCCCTTGGACAGGCCGTCCCGAGGATGAACCGTCGGACGGCGATCGCCGTGATCGACAGCGCCCGCTTCCGGGGTGTCGTCGACGCCGCCGGGCTGGCCCGGGCCAGGGAGTTCGCCAGGGGGCGACGCGGTTCGGTGCGGGCAGCGCCCTGGTGGGACGAATCGGTGGAGAACGCCGAGTCGGTGCTCGAGTCGCTGGCACGCACGGACTGCGTCGATGCGGGTGTCCCTCCCGACGAGCTCCAGGTGAAGGTCTTCGGTCCGGACGGGGCGTTGCTCGGTCGGGGTGACATGGGCTTCCGTCTGGCGGACGGGCGGCTCCTCGTCGTCGAGATCGACGGTGCAGGGGTGCACTCCGAGCTCGCCGCGCTCTTCCGTGACCGGTCGCGCCAGAACGACCTCGTCGCGCTGGGCGGCGTGATGATCCTCCGGTTCACCTGGAACGAGGTCCGGGAACCCGGCCGGGTCGGCGAGGCGGTCCGGTCGGTCGTTCTCCGCCCCGCCGAGCCGCCCGTCGACCCCAACGCACGGCACGCGACACGCCGATGATGGGATGCATCGCGTAGGGGTCGCTATGGACGGTCCGGCACGTCCACCACCCGGGCGTCGCCGACGGCGGGGGAGCGGGCCCCCGCCGACGCAGCGGCGACGTCGGCGGACAGGGCGTCCAGCTGGTCCGGTGGCACGAGCAGGCGCAGGTGCGCGACGGCGTCGTAGGCGGGTGGTTCCATCACGGAGCCGTGGGACGACGCCCAGTCGCGCAGCATGTTGTCGATGCGGCCGGCGTCCCCGTGCGGGACCGCCACCTCGACCTCGTACAGCAGCTCCCTGCGCAGCATCGCACCGGTGTCGGCCGCGACGTCGAGCGCGGCGGCCACCGCGCCGGAGTACGCCCGGACGAGTCCACCGGCTCCGAGCTTCACGCCGCCGAAGTAGCGGGTGACCACGGCGACCAGGTCCGTGACGCCCCGCTGCCTGAGCACCTCCAGCATCGGCACGCCCGCGGTGCCGCTGGGCTCGCCGTCGTCGGAGGAGCGGGCCTGGTCCGCACGGGTGCCGAGCACCATCGCCACGCAGTGGTGGCGCGCGTCCCACAGCTCCTTGCGGAGGCGGGCGATCACGGCGTCGGCCTCCGCGACGTCGGCCGCGGGGGCGAGGTGGGCCAGGAAGCGGGACTTCTTGATGACCACCTCGTGGTCGACGGGCCGGGCGATCGTACGGGGGAGGTCCACCGCACGAGAGTACGCGGCGTTTCCCCTTCCATTAATAGTGTGCCAAGCGTAGATTCACGTCATGAGCAGCAACCACATACCCTCACCACAGGCCAGGAGCCGGGAGCTCGACCGCTACCCACGGCCACCCGTGAGCCTCGAGGAGGCCGAGTGGGTCTGGCGCGAGCTGTCCACCGAGGCGATGCGGCCGGGTGCCAAGCCGGAGACGGTCCGGCTGGCGGTGGTCACGGGACTCGTGCGGGCGACCGGCACGCGGTACGGGGACCTGCTGCGGGTACGGGTCGAGGACATCGATCTCGGGCCGGCTCGCGCCCGGGCGGCGGAGGGCAGCGTGCTCGTACGGCACGGGAAGCACCGCACGCCGCGGCGCCACCTGCTGTCGGCGGACCTGGTGGTCCTCCTGAAGCACTGGATGGTGGTGCGCGAGGAGCTCGCCGCCGACCTGGAGGGCACGGTGCCGCGGGCGCTGCTGCTGACGGTGCACCACACGCACGACAACGGCACCACCGTCGCCTCCGGTCTGCCGATCACCCGGCAGGGGCTGGTGCTGTCGTGGCGCCGGTTCGTGCACCGGACGAACGCGCGCTACGGCGCGCTGCGACCGCCGCTGCCGACCCGGTTCGAGCAGGTCCGGCGGGCGTGGACGGACGCGTCCCGGCAGGACTGACCGCCCCGTCGCCAGGGGTACTTGTGTGCTCAAGGCCCCTGGCAGCGCAGATAACCCGCACCCAGCGAACGGGTCAGGTGGTGGCGATGCCCAGCAGCGGCGCCTGCGGCGTCGACGACGGCAGCTCCGTGAACCCGTACCGGTCGTAGAAGAGCCGGGCGGCCGTGTTCTCGGCCGCGTAGCCAAGGTGCACGCCCGGTACACCGCGCTCAGCGAGCGCGCCGCGCAGCGTGTCGATGAGGCGCGAGCCCAGGCCGCGGCGTTGCAGCACCGGCAGCAGGTCGATGTGCAGGTGGGCGGGGTGCGTCGTCAGCTCGCCGTGGCGCAGGCCGCGAACCATGCGCTCCGGGTCCGCGCCGTCGTGCACGAGCTGTGCCTCGGTGTAGGCGGGGTTCCGGCCGGTCGCCGGACCGGGGCCGGAGTGACGGGCGACGAAGCCCGGCGTCCACTCACGGGCCCACCAGTCGACGAAGGCCGGGGTGTCGGCCACGCCGATGATGTACCCGGTGGCGCGGCCCTCGTGCTCGACGACCCAGGCGAGGTCGGGGGAGTGGTCCAGGTACGGCAGCGCGTAGACGTCGGGCATGAGCAGGTCGGAGGAGTAGATGCCACGTGCATCGCCTCCGGCCGCGGCGGTGCGGACGCAGATCTCGGCGACGTCGGCGCGGTCGGCGACGCGGTACGGGCGGATGAATGGCTCGGTCACCCCGGCACACTAGCCTGCCCTCCCGGCCGGACGTCTCAGAATGTGACCGTGCTGTGACATGGCCGTCGTTGGGTCATGCGCTGACCCCGCGGGAGCCGCGTGCTGGTGCTGGTCAGCGGCAGATCAGGCGCTCTAGCGTTACCGCGCATTTGCCGCGCGAACACGCCAGTAACGGGATCGTCACAGGATCGCAATGTGCAATCTCCGCGCAAGTTCGTTACGGTCGATTTGTCATGCAGAACCTCGAAGAGGAACTCAAGCACATCCATCCGACCGAAACCACGGTGGCTTTGAGGGAGCCCGCCGTCGCAGACGGAGCAGCGATGTGGCGCCTTGCGCGCGACTCCAAGACGCTGGACCTGAATTCGTCCTACGCGTATCTCCTCTGGGCTCGAGACTTCGCCCGGACCTCGGTGATCGTGAGCGTCGACGGCGAACCCGGAGGGTTCGTCACCGGCTACATCCGGCCCGACGAGCCGACCACCCTGATGGTCTGGCAGGTGGCCGTCGACCACGCGTACCGTGGACAGCGGCTCGCCTCCCGGATGCTCACGCATCTCGCCGAGCGGCACCCTGAGTGCACCCACGTCGAGACGACCATCACCTCGGACAACACGGCATCCATCGCCCTGTTCATGTCCTTCGCGTCGGCCCAGGGTGCGCCCGTCGACGTGCGGACGGTCTTCCCCACGGAAGCGTTCCCGGACGGCCACGACGCGGAGCTGGTGTTCCGCATCGGCCCGCTCTCCTGACCGCGCTCAGGTCAAAACCCACATAACTGCAGAAAACCGATCTACCACAGCCGAGTCCGGTCAACGAGACCGGACCGTGGAAGGAGCCATGCGCCCGAATACCGCTATGCCCACTGGCATGTCCTCGACCAGCATCTTCGACGAGATCGAGTCCCAGGTCCGCAGCTACTGCCGGAACTGGCCCGCGACGTTCACGACCGCTGCGGGCAGCTCGCTGCACGCTGAGGACGGCCGAAGTTATCTCGACTTCTTCGCCGGGGCAGGTGCGCTCAACTACGGGCACAACCACCCGGTGCTGCTCGAGGCGCTGATCGAGTACCTGCGGAGCGGCGGGATCGTGCACTCGCTCGACATGCACACCGCTACCAAGCGCGAGTTCCTGACGACGTTCCGGGACCGGATCCTCGCGCCGCGCGGCCTCGACTACAAGGTCATGTTCCCCGGGCCGACCGGGACGAACACCGTCGAGAGCGCGCTCAAGCTCGCCCGCAAGGTGACCGGCCGACAGCACATCCTGTCGTTCACCAACGCGTTCCACGGGATGACGCTGGGCGCCCTGTCCGTCACCGGCAACTCGATGAAGCGCAACGGCGCCGGCCTGCCGCTCACGAACAGCTCGAAGATCCCGTACGACGACTACTTCTCCGGCGCCACCGAGGACTTCCTGTGGCTCGAGCGCGTGCTCAGCGACAGCGGTTCCGGCGTCGACAAGCCCGCCGCGATCATCGTGGAGTCGGTCCAGGGCGAGGGCGGCCTCAGCGCCGCGCGACCCGAGTGGCTGCGCGCCCTGTCCGAGCTCTGCCGCGCGCACGAGATCCTGCTGATCCTCGACGACGTGCAGGCCGGTTGCGGCCGCACGGGCGACTTCTTCAGCTTCGAGGAGGCCGGGATCACCCCGGACATCGTGTGCCTCTCGAAGTCGATCTCCGGCTTCGGGCTCCCGATGGCGCTCACCCTGATCCGCCCAGAGCTGGACCAGTGGGAGCCGGGCGAGCACAACGGCACGTTCCGCGGGCACAACCCGGCGTTCGTCACCGCGACCGCAGCCCTGAACCACTTCTGGTCCGACGACACGTTCGTCGGGGAGGTCAGGGAGCGCGGCGCGGAGCTGCACGACGGTCTGAGCCGGATCGCGAACGGATACGAAGGAGCCGTCGTCAAGGGGCGCGGCTTCCTCACCGGGATCAAGTTCCCCGACACGTCCGCCGCGTCCAAGATCGCCGCGGCGTCGTACCAGCGCGGCCTGCTGGTCGAGACGTCCGGGCCCGAGGACGAGGTCCTCAAGACCATGCCCGCCCTGACGATCTCGTCGGACGAGCTGCGTTCCGGCGTGGACATCATCGCGGCGGCGGCCACAGAGGTGCTCGGCGCGCCCGTCGCGGATCTCGCCGCAGCGAAGTAGGACTGCCGCAGGGCTCTGCGCCGCAGCTCGACTGCGGCGCAGGGCCCTGCGCTGCGGGGTCCCGCAACGAGGGCCCCGGACCGCAGGGGCGACAACAGCCCCCGAGGAAAGGAACACCAAATGATCGTCACCCGACTGGCCGATCTCGAAGGCACCGACCGCGACGTCAGGTCGGAGAACTGGCGCAGCCGCCGGCTCGTGCTCGCCAAGGAGGGCGTCGGCTTCTCCTTCCACGAGACCACCATGTACGCGGGCACCGAGACGGAGATGTGGTACGCGAACCACTTCGAGGCCGTCTACTGCGTCGGCGGAACCGGACAGCTCGAGAACCGGGAGACGGGCGAGATCCACGAGATCTCCGACGGCACGATGTACCTCCTGGACGGCAACGAGAAGCACACGATGCGCCCCACCACTGACCTGCGCCTGATCTGCACCTTCAACCCGCCGGTGACCGGGCGGGAGGTGCATGACGCCGATGGCGTGTACCCGCTGATCAAGGAAGAGGAGGCCGCCGTATGACGACGGATGCACTCAGCACGACCCAGACCCAGACCCAGCAGAACACGGCCCAGCCCGCCGACCTGTACCCGACGCGGGTGGAGGGCCCTGCCTCCGAGATACCCCGCCAGGACAAGGTCGTCTGGGGCAGTGCGGCCGACGGCCCGCTGGAGCAGGAGCTCCTGGACGGCTTCGACCGGAACGGGTACCTCGTGTTCGAGGACCTGGTCACGCCGGCGGAGGTCGAGGAGTTCCGGGCGGAGCTCCAGCGGATGTCGACCGACCCGGAGATCCGCGCTGACGAGCGCACGATCATCGAGGGGACGTCGCAGCAGGTGCGGACGATCTTCGAGGTGCACAGGTCGAGCGACGTCTTCGCCCGCATCGCGAACGACCCCCGTGTGGTGGGCAGGGCCCGCCAGATCCTCGGCTCGGACGTGTACATCCACCAGAGCCGCGTGAACCTGAAGCCAGGCTTCGGTGGCGGGGACTTCGCGTGGCACTCGGACTTCGAGACCTGGCACGCCGAGGACGGTCTCCCGCGGATGCGGACGGTCAGCATCTCGATCTCGCTGACCGACAACTACTCGTTCAACGGTCCGCTGATGATCATGCCGGGGACGCACAAGACGTACGTGTCCTGCACCGGCAAGACGCCGAACGACAACTACAAGTCGTCACTCGTGATGCAGAACGCCGGTACCCCGGACGAGGACATCCTGACGCGGATGGCCGACGAGAACGGCATCGACGTGCTCGCCGGCAAGGCCGGCAGCGCGATCATGTTCGACTGCAACTGCATGCACGGCTCGAACGGCAACATCTCGCCGTACCCGCGGTCGAACATCTTCCTCGTGTTCAACAGCGTGGAGAACACGGCGGTCGAGCCGTTCGCGGCGGACTCGGCACGCCCGACGTTCCTCGGGACCCGGGACTTCACCCCGGTCGGCTGACGCCGGGCGTCACACCCTTCGCGTCACATGCCAGGAGGCGCACCCGGCAACGGGTCAGGCGCCCCGGTCACCCGAGTGACCGGGGCGCCTGACCCGTTCCTCGTCAGGTCTCGGGGATCGCCCCCGACGACGACTCCAGGTGCGCGCGGACGAACCAGTGGAACTGCTCCAGCTTGTGCAGGTGGCCGATGAGCAGGTCGTTCGTCACGTCGTCGACGCCCGCGGTGTCGTCGGCGGCCTTGCGGTGGACCGTGATGACGGAGTCGTAGACCTCGTCGAGGGCCCCGAGGTGCTCGATCGCCGGGGCGCGGCCCAGCTTGTAGTCCTCCCAGCTGCGCGCGGCGACGAGCGCACCAGGGGTACCGATCGGCACGGAGCCGAGCGTCGCGATGCGCTCGGCGATCTCGTCGACCATCGCGCGGACGTCGTCGACCTGCGGGTCGAGCATCTCGTGGACGCCGATGAAGTGCGGCCCCACCACGTTCCAGTGCACGTGCTTGAGCGTGAGGTGCAGGTCGTTCAGCGCGTGCAGCCGTTGCTGGAGGATCTCCGCGACCTTGGCTCCCTCCTCGGGGGTGAGGGACGGGACCGTGTAGCGAGGCAGCTTCCGGGGCATGAGGGGTCCTCTCGTGCGGCGACTGGTCGGGACGGCTGGTCAGCTCCGTCCATCGTCACGCGTGGCGCCGCCGGTCGCCAGCGCGAGGAACGCGATTCCCACGATCGCCAGCGCGGCGATCAGGACGGCGCCGGGCACCGTGGCGCCGGACACGAGCATCGCGAGCGCCCCGAGGAGGCCGGTGCAGGCCAGGACGGCGAGGTCACGTCGCCAGCCGACGAGCAGTGCGGAGATCTCGACGCGTCCGTGGAGCGGGACGTGTGCTGCCCACCAGGTGATGCGGGTGAGGAGGTAGGCGAGGAGGGCGACGGCGAGGGCCCAGGGGTCGAGTGGTTCGGTGGTGAAGCCCCAGAAGAGTACGGCGGCGACGACGACGGTGCCGCCTGCTGTGGTGGGGGTGGGGCGGGCGAGGAGGAGGCCGGTGCTGAGGGCGGCGATGGTCCAGGTGACGCCGTCGGGGATGTCGGGGGTGCGACCGGCGGCGGTGAAGAGCAGGAGGGGGGTGAGGACGAGGAGGGCGAGGCGGAGTACCCAGCCGCGCAGGGTGGGGCCGGTCTCGGTGGTGATCTCGGGTAGTGGCCGGTTGGCGGGGTGGGTGAGGCGGAGCCGGAGGTGGTGGAGCTGTTCGGTGAGGGGGTTCATGGGACGCGTCCGGGTACGTGGCGTTGTGCTGCGCGGGCGAGGGCTTCGAATCGGATGGTGGCGTGGTCGCGTTCGGATCCGGCCCAGCTGATGACGGGTATGGCTTCGCGGTCGAGGGTGGCGATGCGGTCCTCGCGTTCGAGGCGGGCGATGTGCCAGGCGATCGCGAGGTGGTTCTCGATGACGGGGTGGACGTCGGGGAGGGTGTCGATGACGACGATGGGGTGCCCGGCGGCGCGCCAGGTGCGTACGAGGTGGAGCGGTTCGTCGTCGAGCAGGGTGGTGAAGAGGTAGACGATGGCGTCGGCGGGGAGCTGGGGTGGGCGTACGCGGTGTACCGAGGCGCGGTCCTTGGGGTGTGCCAGGGCGAGGCCGTGGACGAGGCGGCGTAGGTGGCGGCGGCCGGCGGCGGGTGGGAGGGGGCGGCGTCGGCGGGCGAGGTCTTCGAGGCCGACGCGGTCGCCTGCTTCGACGAGGGCGTGGGCGACGGAGGCTGCGGCGTGTCGGGCGAGGTCGAGCGAGGTTGGTTCGTCGACGCGGAGGGTGCCGTAGCCGCGCCAGGTGCGTACGTCGGGTCCTACCTCGTCGCGGGAGTCGACGACGAGTACGGCTGTGGCCTCTGCGGTGGCGTAGGTGCGGCGTACGTAGAGGGTGTCGAGGTCGGGTGAGCGGCGGGCGGTCGTGCGCCAGTCGATCCTGCGTAGCCGGTCGCCGGGGGTGAAGGGGTGGATGTCGCGTAGCTCGGCGCCGTCGCCGAGGCGGCGTGCGGAGTGTGGTCCGGTCAGTCCGCGCAGGCGGTGGGGCAGGGGGAGGCGGCCCAGTGGTGCGGAGGCGGGTAGGACGAGCCGGGGGGTGCCGCCGACCTGGGTGGGCTCTTCTTCCCAGGTGTGGTGCTTGGAGCCGCGGAGGTCGACGGTGAACGTCTCCTGTGGTCCGGTGCGTACGGACGAGAGGCGCAGGGGGACGCGTCGTTCGTGCGGGTGGGCTGCGAGGGCGAGGTGGGTGTCGCGGTGGCCGGTGGCGGTGATGCGGAGGTGGACGACGTCGGCGGTGGTGGGGGTGCCGGGGAGGTGGAGGGTGGCGGTGAGCTCGCCGGGTGTGGCGGTGCCGGGTGGTTCGTGGAGCGTTGCGGGTGGGGGTGTGGTGGGTCGGGCGGCGTGGGCCCAGGTGGCGGCGAGGAGGCCGGGTATGCCGATGAGGGCGATGTCGGCGCGGCCGGCGATGACGCTGATGGTCAGGAGGAGGACGCCGGTGACGGCGGCGGCGGTGTGGGCTGAGGTGGGTCGCCAGCCGTGGTGCCCGTCGGTGGGGGTGCCCTGGGAGGTGCGTCCGCGGGCGACGATGATGCCGCCGACGGTCATCGGGTGGGGACCGTGGCGGGGGTGGGGACGGTGTGCAGGAGGTCGGCGACGATCGTCTCCGGACGGGTGGCGGAGGCCCAGGCGGTGGGGTTGAGGGTGATGCGGTGGGCCAGGACGGCGACGGCGACGCGCTTGACGTCCTCAGGCAGCACGTAGTCGCGTCCGTCGAGGACGGCGATCGCGCGGGCGAGGAGGACGAGGTTCTGTGAGCCGCGGGGTGAGGCGCCGACCTCGAGGGCCTGGTGGCCGCGGGTGGCTGCGGCGAGGTCGACGCAGTAGCGCACGACGTCGGGGTCGACGAGGACTGCCTCGGTCCCCGCCTGCATGGCGCGGACCGTCGCGGGGTCGACGACCCTGTTGACGGGGGCGGCTTCTTGTCCGCGGGCGAGGCGGCGGGTGAGGACCTCGGTCTCCTGGGTGCGGTCGGGGTAGCCGACGGCGAGGCGGACCATGAAGCGGTCGAGCTGTGCCTCGGGCAGCGGATACGTGCCCTCGTACTCCACGGGGTTGGAGGTGGCCAGCACGTGGAAGGGGTTGGGCAGGGGCCTGCTGGTGCCTTCGATGGAGACCTGTCGTTCGGCCATCGCCTCGAGGAGCGCGGACTGCGTCTTGGGGGCGGTGCGGTTGATCTCGTCGGCGAGGAAGAGGCCGGTGAAGACGGGGCCGGGGCGGAACTCGAAGGTGCGGGTGGCCGGGTCGAAGACGGAGGACCCGGTGATGTCGGCCGGCAGCAGGTCGGGGGTGCACTGGAGGCGCGCGAAGTCGAGCCCCAGGGCGGTGGCGAGGGAGCGCGCGGCGAGGGTCTTGCCGAGGCCGGGTACGTCCTCGAACAGGACGTGCCCGCCGGCGAGGATGGTGGCGAGGGCCACCTGGAGGGCGTCGCGCATGCCGACGACGGCGGTGCCGACCTCGGCGAGGACTCGTTCGCCCAGCGCTGCGACGTCGGCGACGGGCAGGGGTGCTGGTGTGTTCCGGTCAGGCACGGTGCTCCTCGGTGGTGGGTGCGGCCCCGAGGCGTTCGATCGCATCGAGCCAGGTCTTGACGGTGCGGGCCGTAGGGGGTTGACGGGACTTGAGCTGTCGCAGGACGCGAGCGCCGAGCAGTCGTTCTGCGTCGGGTTCTGCTGCGGGGTCTGCGGGGTCGATGCCGTGTGCGCGGAGCCGGTCGGCGGCGAGGGCTCGGATGCGGCGGACGACCCGGTCGGTGACGTGGCCGTCGCGGCCGAACACGGACCAGCCGAGGTCGGAGACGTCGTGTCGTCCGCCTGCGCGTGCTTCGACGGGGTTGCGGGGCCATTCGGGGTCGCTGGTGGTCGATCCGGTGGTCGATCCGGTGGCGGACCACAGGATGCTTGTCGCGGTGGCCAGGGTGGCGGCGGCTGCGGCGTGCCAGGGGTCGACGACCTGCCAGATGACGAGTCCGGTGGCGGCCAGTGCGGCGAGGACGGTGACGGTGCTGATGCGGCGCCAGTTCCAGGTCCTCAACTGTGTCCCTGCCGTGGCGTGTCGCGTGGGGTGTCGTGCTCGGTGTCCGGGCCGGCGGCGGGGTCGTCGGGCTGCCTGTCGTCGATGTCGAGGCTGCGGGCGATGTCCGCGAGCGCCGCTCGGGCCTGGTCGACGCTGGTGCGGTCGATGGGTCGGTCGGTGAAGCGGGCTCGTTGGTAGAGGGTGCGGAGGTGGGCGACGGCGGTGGGTGGTGCGGGGGTGGTGGCGAGGACGGCGCCGGCGAACTCGGTGGGGGTCTGGGCGGGGTTGCGGTGGGCTCCGGCGCGGGCTGCGGCGTCTTCGAGGGCTACCCAGGCGGCGACGACGGCGTCGCGGGGCGGGCGTGTCCGTCGAGGTGGGCGAGGGCGCGGGAGACGGCGTCCTGGAGCTCGGGGAGGTCGACGTCGTCGGCGAGGGTGCCGGTGGTGGCGGTGCCGCTGGTGAGCTTGTCGGGTGTGGTGGTGGTGCGTTGGCGGAGGATGGCGAGGAGCTTGCGGACGGCGAGGGTGAGGATGGTGGCGATGAGGAGTCCGAGGAGGATCGCTGCGACGAGGCCGAGCCAGCGGATGTCGGCGGGTGGGGTGTCGAGGGGTGTGGCGGGGGTGCTGGGGCTGTTGGTGGGTGCGGGCTGGAGCTGTTCGGGCATGGGGGGTTCCAGGGTGGCGGGCTGGGGTGGGTTGAAGCTCCAGGGTGTTGCGGTGGCTGCGCCGAGCACGACGACGGTGACCAGCAGGAGGGTGCTGGTCACGCGGGTGGCGGCCCTCATGCGGGCTGGGTCGTGGTGTCGGGTGTGGTGTCGTGGGGGGTGGTGAGGTGGTGGGCGTGGATGCCTGCGACGGCGGCGGTGACGAAGGAGGCGGGGTCGTCGTCGAGGGTGCGGCCCATGGTGCGCAGCCCGGCGGGGGAGGTGCGCAGGGTGTCGAGGAGGGTGGTGTCGGCGGGGATGTCGACGAGGGTGTGCCTGGGGGTGCCTGTGGGTGCGGTGAGGGTCTGTGCCTGTGCGCGGAGGCGCTGGGTGAGGGGGTTGCCCCAGGTGGGGAGGTTCTCGACGTCGGTGGTGGGGGTGGGGACGGGGATGTCGGCGGGGGCGAGGGCGACCCTGGTGTAGGCGGTCAGGGAGTGGTGGGAGATGCCGAGGTGGCGGTCGCGGGGGTCGGCTCCGGAGACGCGCAGGGATGCGACGGGGCGTCCGTCGAGGGTGGCGGCGGCGTTGACGGCCTCTCCGGCGGCTACGCCGGAGTAGCCCCAGCGGGTTCCGGTGCCGAGGTTGCCGGGTCCTTGGGCGATGACGGCGATGTCGCAGCGGGCGACGTGTCGGGCTGCGAGGAGGCCGGTGTGCACGGTGACGGCTTCGAGGTCGCCGCCGAATGCTTGTCCGACGGTGATGCAGGTGGTGAGCCAGTCGGCGTCGCGCAGGGCGGCGATGGTGCGGGAGAACGCGGCGGGCAGGGCGCCGCCGTCGGTCATGATGTAGGCGATCTTCAGGGTGGTGGCCGAGGTGCCTGCGGCGTGGCGTATCCCGGCGATGATGGCGGGGAGCGCGGAGTGCAGGTCTGCGACGACGACGGGCATGCCGTCGAGGGTGTCGGCGTCGGCGAGGGTCGCGTGGTGGGGCGACTCCTGCTCGTCGACGCCGAGGACCATGGTCTGCAGTGGCGTGTAGCGGGCCTTGACGAGGTGGCCGGGACCGGGGGCCGGGTCGGGTGGCAGGTGGGTGGCGGTTGCGGCGGGTCCGACGACGAGCGCGTACCCGCCGGTGCCGAGCCCGCGGGCGAGGGCGGACACGTTCAGGAGCAGTGCGTCGCCGGGCCGGGGGTCGCCCACCAGGTCGGTGTAGGCGAGGGCGCGCACGGTCACGGGGCCTGCGGTGCCGTCGCCGCCCACGTCGTCCCCTGGTGCGGCGCCGTGCCCTGGTAGGGGGCGGTCGAGGGTCACCTCGAGCTCGCGTGCCCCTTGCCACGACCTGCCTGTGGAAATCACGGTCCCGATCCGCCACGTCATCACAGGGTGGAGGCTACCGAACGCTACCGTTGTCCTGATGCCCATCGATCCGTCTCCGACTCCGTCGCCCTCAGCGCAGTCCTCGTCGTCGCCCGGCCTGAATCCGGCCGAGCGGCTGCTGAACCTTGTCATCGCGCTCGTGAACACGAACGCGGCGATGACCAAGCAGCAGGTCCGCACCGCTGTGGCGGGGTATGCGGACGCGCCAAGTGACGAGGCGTTCGAGCGGATGTTCGAGCGGGACAAGGACATGTTGCGTGCCCTGGGTATCCCGGTGGTGACGGTCGGGACGGGTGGGCACACCGACGAGCTCGGGTACCGGATCGACCAGGACGCCTACGCGCTGCCGTCGATCGACCTGACCCCGGCCGAGCTCGGCGTGCTGTCGCTGGCCGCGCAGTTCTGGCAGGACAAGACCTTGCAGACCGACATCAACCGAGCCATGGTCAAGCTCCGTGCTGCCGGTGCGGGCGATCCGTCGGCGGATGCGCTGGCGGGGCTCGCGCCGTCCGTGCGGGCCGTCGGGGACGCCTACGGGCCCCTGATGGAGGCGATCGAGGCGCGCCGGGCGGTCACCTTCAGCTACCGGGCGGCGTACAACGGGGCCGTGCTGATCCGGCACGTCGAGCCGTGGCGCATCGCGGCCCGTGACGGCGGCTGGTACCTGATGTGCTTCGACCGGGACCGGCAGGCCCCTCGCGTGTTCCGCATGTCGCGCATCGAGTCACGCGTGCGGGTGACGGGCCCGGCCGGCGCCTACGAGATCCCCGACTTCGAGACCGACGTCATGCTGGGCAAGGCGCACGGCGAGATCAGGCAGGCAGTGGTCGCCGTGCGGCCCGAACGTGCCGGTGCCCTGCGTGCCCGGGCCAAGCCGGTGGCCGACGGCGACCGCGAGACCTACAGCGAGCGCCTGCCCGACCCTGCGGGAGCCTCGGCGGGTGACCGGGAGGGCTGGGACATCCTTGAGGTGCCGTACCGGTCGATGAGTGGCATGGCGTCCGAGGCGGCAGGGTACGGGGCGGCGCTGGTCGTGCTGGAGCCGGAGGCCCTCCGGGAGGAGACGCTGCGTCGGCTGGTCGCCGCGGCGGCGCTGGGTGGTGCGCCGGTGGCGAAGAACGTGGAGGGGGAGGTGCCCCGTGGCTGAGCGCGCTGACGACCGGCTCTTGCGGCTGCTGGGCATCGTCGCCTACCTGGACGGTGCCGGGCCCGTGTCGGTGGCTGACCTCGCCAGGAGGTTCGGGACGACGCCCGCCCAGATCCAGAAGGACGTCGATGCGCTCTGGGTGTCCGGCACCCCCGGGTACTGGCCGGACGACCTGATCGACTTCGATGCCGCGTCCATCGACCGCGGGGTCGTGCACCTGACCGAAGCGCGTGGCATGACCCGGCCGCTGCGGCTCGGTACCCGGGAGGCGGTCGCGCTCGTCGCGGCCCTGCGCGCCATGAAGGCCACCGGTGCCGTCCAGGCGGACCCGGCCAGGTCGGCCGTCGTCCAGTCCGCGCTGCGCAAGCTCACCGACGCGACCGGAGAGGCCGCGAACGCGGTGGACGTGCGGCTCGCTCCGGGTGGCGACCGGCAGGTCGTCGCGGCGATCACGTCGGCGCTGACGGCCGGCCACCGGCTCCGGATCCGGTACGTGACGTCGTCGGACGTCGTCAGCGAACGGGAGGTCGACCCGGTGCGGCTGCACACGCAGGACGAGTTCGCCTACCTCGCCGCGTGGTGCTACCGGGCGGCCGCGCCGCGCACGTTCCGTGTGGACCGCATCCTGGAGGCCACCGAGACGGACGTGCCCGTCCAGAGCCACCCGGGGTCGGGGGAGCCGGCGGCCGAGATAGATTTCGCCGCCCTGTTCGCCGGGGGGTCGGCCCCGCTGGCGACCATCCGGTTCGCGCCGCGGGCGCGGTGGTTCGCCGAGGAGGTCCCGGTCGAGTCGGTGCGCAACCTGCCCGACGGCGACTTCGAGGTCACGTTGCGCGTCACCAACCCCGGCTGGCTGCGCAGCACCCTGATCCAGCTCGCGCCGTACGTGCGGTCGGTGTCCCCGAAGAGCCTGGCCGACGACGTAGCCGGCGCCGCCAGTGACGCGCTGGCCCTCTACGACGCGGGCCCGAAGCCGGTCCGATGACCCCGGACGCAGCCACATCGGCAAATCGGCACTAGGCTTGGCGACCATGTGGTTCTGGGTGTGGACCCTGCTGATCGTGGGCAGCCTCGTCGGAGCGTTCTTTCTGGCCCGCTATCTCTGGCGGTCGGCAATGGGCCTGATGGATGAGCTGGGCCGGGCGTCGCGCCGCATCGGCGAGGCGAGCGACCGGCTCCAGGAGCTGTCCGACCGTGCACGCGAGGCGGCGACCTCGCAGCACGCCGGACCGAGCCTGTTCGACGACGTGACCATCCACTACCAGCGCGTCAACGCGCAACGGTCCGCCCGCGGCATGCGCAAGGACGCGCGCCGGGCGAGGCACGTGGTGACGTGGCAGAAGTGGAAGCACTTCAACGACTGACGGCCACGGACCTGATCGTACGGAAACCGGCCTCGCAGGCCCGGTTCCGCGCGGTTGTCGCGTGCGTTCTGGACCGCCGCCACCTTCCGTCCACCGGGGGGCTACCTTTGTGCCCGGTCGTTCCGCGTAGGATCGGTCATATCCGCATCACCACCGCGTACTAGCACCGCACCGTAAGGAGTCACCATGGGCGCAATGCAGCCGTGGCACTGGATCGTCCTGCTCGTCGTCGTCCTGCTGCTCTTCGGGTCCACCCGCCTGCCGGGGCTGGCCAAGAGCATCGGGCAGTCGATGAAGATCTTCAAGAAGGAGATCAAGGACCTGCGCGAAGACGGTTCCGACAACGCCGACGGCACCGCCGGCCGGGACGGACGCGACAACCGGCCCGCCGACAACGCGCCGGGCGGTTCGACCACGTCCACCACCGGCTCGACGACGGGCGCTGGTACGAGCACGGGGACGGACTCGGTACCTGGCCTGATCAACAACAGGGACCGCGACATCCCCAAGGCCTGAACCGGTGGCACGAACGAGGCGGCCGACCGACGGCCGCATGCCTCTGCTCGAGCACCTTCTCGAGCTACGTAAGCGGTTCGTCCTCATCGCGGCAGGGCTCCTGCTGGGGGCCATCCTCGGCTGGATCCTGTACGAGCCCCTGCTCGTCGCGCTCCAGCAACCCCTGGAGTCCGCGGCGGAGGCCACGGGCAACGACGTGACCCTGAACTTCACCGGACCGGCATCGGCGCTGGACCTGAAGGTCAAGGCGTCGCTGTTCCTGGCCGTGTTCGTGTCCTGCCCGTGGTGGCTTTACCAGGTGTGGGCGTTCATTACACCAGGGCTCAACAAGCGGGAGAAGCACTACGCGTACGGGTTCGTCGGCGCCTCGGTGCCGTTGTTCGTCGGCGGCGCCTACATGGCATGGGTCGTCATCCCGCACGCCGTCGGCATCCTGACGGGGTTCCTGCCCGACGACGCCACCAACTTCACCGACGCCCAGATGTACCTGAGCCTGGTGATGCGGCTCCTGCTCGCCTTCGGTCTCGCGTTCGTGTCCCCGGTGCTGCTGGTGGGCCTCAACTTCGCGGGCCTGATGTCCGCCAAGGCGCTGCTCGCCGGCTGGCGGTGGGCCATCCTGGTCGCGTTCACGTTCGCCGCGATCATGACACCGACACCGGACGCGCTCACGATGATCCTCGTCGCGCTGCCGATCTGCGTCCTGTACTTCGGGGCCGTCGGCGTCTCGATACTGCACGACAAGCGCGTCGAGAAGCGGCTCGCCGAGGTCGAGGTCTGACCGACAGCCCGGGCGCGGCCCTGTCGCGCCCGGGCTGTCGGACCCGGACTGTCGGACTCGGACCGTAGGCTGTGCCCATGAGCGACCTGAGCCCCGCCGAGCGGTACACGGCCTTCCGGTCACAGAGCCGTTCAGCGGCCGAGCACCCCGAACTGACCCGCTTCCGTGAGGTCGTCGGGTTCCAGCTCGACGACTTCCAGGTGCAGGCCTGCGAGGCCCTGGAGCAGGGACGCGCCGTGCTCGTCGCGGCACCCACAGGAGCCGGCAAGACCGTCGTGGGTGAGTTCGCCGTCCACCTGGCCCTCGCCTCCGGCCGCAAGGCGTTCTACACCACGCCCATCAAGGCCCTGTCCAACCAGAAGTACGCCGACCTCGTGCGCAGGCACGGACCCGACAACGTCGGCCTCCTCACCGGCGACACCACGATCAACGGCGAAGCACCGGTGGTGGTCATGACCACCGAGGTGCTGCGCAACATGCTCTACGCAGGCTCCACGACCCTCGACGGCCTCGCCTACGTCGTCATGGACGAGGTGCACTACCTCGCCGACCGGTTCCGCGGCCCCGTCTGGGAAGAGGTCATCATCCACCTCTCCGACGACGTGCAGCTCGTCTCGCTGAGCGCGACCGTGTCCAACGCGGAGGAGTTCGGCGACTGGCTCGAGATGGTGCGCGGCGACACCGCCGTCGTCGTCTCCGAGCGCCGGCCCGTACCCCTGTGGCAGCACGTCCTCATGTCCTCCCCCGAGCCGCGCGGCACACCGCGCCTCCTGGACCTGTACGCCGGGCACGTCGACCCGACCGACCCCGGCACCAGCCCGCCCATCAACCCCGACCTGTCCGCCGCCTTCCGGTCCGGGCGTGGCGGCAACCGCCCCGGCGACTACCGCGGCGGGTCCGGCGGACGGCGCGGCCGAGGGCGCGGCGACCGCGGGTACCGCGGCGCCGGCGGGCGGCGCACCGGCGACAACGAGGGCGGCATCGGCCCCAGCCGGCGCACCCCACCACGGTTCATCGTCGTCGACGCCCTCAACGCGGACGCCCTGCTGCCCGCCATCTACTTCGTCTTCTCCCGCGCCGGCTGCGAGGCCTCCGTCGACCAGTGCCTCAAGGCAGGGCTGCGGCTGACCACCCCGCAGGAGGAAGCGACCATCCGGTCCGTCGTGGAGGAGCGCACCGCCGCGATCCCGCCGGAAGACCTCGACGTGCTCGGCTACTGGTCCTGGTCGCAGGCCCTGGCCCGCGGCGTCGCCGCCCACCACGCCGGCATGCTCCCCGTGTTCAAGGAGACCGTCGAGGACCTCTTCTCCCGCGGTCTGGTCAAGGTCGTGTTCGCCACCGAGACCCTCGCGCTCGGCATCAACATGCCCGCCCGGTCCGTCGTCCTGGACAAGCTCGTCAAGTGGGACGGCACCAGCCACGTGCCCGTCACCCCTGGCGAGTTCACCCAGCTCACCGGCCGGGCCGGCCGCCGCGGCATCGACATCGAGGGCCACGCCGTCGTCGTCGACCACCCCGCCCTCGACCCGGTCGCCCTCGCCGGCCTCGCGTCCAAGCGCCTGTACCCGCTCAAGTCCAGCTTCCGCCCCACGTACAACATGGCCGTCAACCTCGTCGCCCAGGTCGGCCGCGACCGCGCCCGCGAGGTCCTGGAGACCTCGTTCGCGCAGTTCCAGGCCGACCGCGGCGTCGTAGGCCTCGCCAAGCAGGCCCAGGCGCACGCCGAGGCCCTCGACGGGTACGCCAAGGCCATGTCGTGCACCGAAGGCGACTTCGGCGCTTACATGGACCTGCGCCACGCCATCAAGGACCGCGAGAAGGAGCTGTCCCGTGCGGCGTCCGGCGCCCAGCGGGCCGAGATCGTCGCCTCCCTGGAACAGCTACGCCGCGGCGACGTCGTCGAGGTACCCACCGGACGACGGCGCGGGTACGTCCTCGTGCTCGACCCCGGCGAGCCCGGCGGGTTCGACGGGCCCCGCCCCACCGTCCTGACCCAGGAACGCCAGGTCAAGAAGCTGACCCTCGCCGACGCCCCCGCAGGCCTGGAGACCGTCACCACCGTCAAGATCCCCAAGGCGTTCAACCCCCGCAAGCCCGACGCCCGCCGCGACCTCGTCTCCTCCATGCGCAACGCGCTCGGCGCGCTGGCCGACGACGTCCCCGCAGCCCACTCGACCACCAGCCCGGCAGGCCGCCGCGCCGGGGCCGCCGCACGCGGCGGCAAGGCCCTGCCCGGGCGCCGGTCGGACGCCTCGACCGACGCAGAGCTCGCCCGCCTGCGCAAGGCCCTCAAGGCCCACCCGTGCCACGCCTGCCCCGAGCGCGACGACCACGCCCGCTGGGCCGAACGCTGGAACAAGCTCAAGCGGGAGCACGACCAGCTCGTGCGCCGCGTCGAGGGCCGCACCGGCTCCATCGCCCGCACCTTCGACCGCACGCTCGACGTGCTGCTCACCCTCGGCTACCTGCAGCGCACCGGTCCGGACGGCGCCGACGGGACCGTACCGGGGCGGGCGGGCGCAGGGCGGGGGAGCGTCGCCAAGGGACCGGGCAGGATCCGGGTGACCGACGACGGCCGGTGGCTGCGCCGCCTGTACGCCGAGAACGACCTCCTGCTCGCCGAATGCCTGCGCCGCGGCGTCTGGGACGGGCTCGACCCGGCCGGCCTGGCCGCCGTCGTCTCCACCGTCGTCTACCAGTCCCGCCGCGACGACGCCCCCGACCCCTACATCCCCGGCGGGCCCACCGGGCGCCTCGCCGGCGTGCTGGACGACACCCAGCGCGTGTGGTCAGAGGTCGACGACCTCGAGGAGGCGCACGGCATCGAAGCCACCGGACCGCTCGACCTCGGCCTGGTCGGCGCGATGTACCGCTGGGCGTCCGGCAAGGGCCTGGACAGCGTGCTGCGCGGCTCCGACCTCGCCGCCGGAGACTTCGTGCGCTGGTGCAAGCAGGTCATCGACGTCCTGGACCAGCTCGGTGGCGCGGCGCCGTCGGACAAGCTGCGCACGACCGCCCGCAAGGCCCAGGACGCGGTGCTGCGAGGAGTGGTGGCGTACTCCAGCCTGTGACCGATACCCGCTGATATCGGCACCCGGCCGGGGGATCGCATACAGTTCCCATCGTGAGCCAGCCCGCCCGATCCAGCACCGCTCGATCGATCCTGTACCGCAACGGGGTCATCCACTCCTCGGCCGACCCCTTCGCCGAGGCGATCCTCGTCGACGACGGCGTCGTCGCGTGGCTGGGCGCCAACGACACCGCGGCAGGGCTCGCCGCGCGCGCCGACCGGGTCATCGACCTGGACGGCGCGCTGGTGACCCCCGGATTCGTCGACGCGCACGCCCACGTCCTGGAGACCGGCCTCGCGAGCGACGCCGTGGACCTCACGTCCACCGGGGGAGTGCACTCCCTCGCCGACGCGCTGGGCGCCCTGCACCAGGGCGCCCAGCGGCTCGCCGCCGCCGACCCGTCCGGCGACCAGGTGCTGCTCGCATTCGGCTGGGACGAGCAGGCCTGGCCCGAGCAGCGCACCTTCACCCGGCAGGAGCTCGACGACGCGTGCGGCGGCAGGCCCGTGTACGCGGCCCGCGTCGACGTGCACTCGGCCGTCGTCTCCACGTCGATGGCCGCCCGCGCAGGGATCGAACGCGACCCCGCCTGGACCGGCATGGGCATGTCCGGCTCTGGCTGGTCCGACGCCCCCGCCGACACCGGGCTGGTCACCGCCGCCCTGCACCACACCGTGCGCGACGTCGCCCACGCGCTCTCGCCCGAACGCCGCACCCGCCTCTACCGCGAGACCCTCGCAGCCTGGGCCGCCCGCGGCGTCGTGTCCGTGCACGAGATGAGCGGCGAGCACCTCGACAGCCGCGCGGGCCTGGCCGAGCTCCACGCCATGACCGTCGACTCCATGACCGCTCAGGCCCTGTCCGACGACGGCGTGCCCGCCCTGCCGCACCTGGCCGCCTACCGCGGCGAGCTCTGCCGGACCACCGACGACGCCCGCGCGCTGCTCGCCGAGCTGCCGTTCCTGACGGGCATCGGCGGGGACCTCAACGTCGACGGCTCGATCGGCTCACGCACCGCCGCCCTGCGCAGCCCGTACGCCGACCTGCCCGTCGACCCGTCGGCCGGCACCTTCACCGGAGCGCTGACCAACCCCGACGGCACGCCCTGGACCGGCAACCTGTACCTGTCGGCCGAGCAGATCGCCCACCACCTGGCCGCGGTCCAGGGCGCACGCGGACAGGCCGGCGGTACGCAGGCCGCATTCCACGTCATCGGGGACCGTGCCATGGACACCATGGTGCTCGGGCTCCAGATGGCCGCCCAGCTGACCAGCGAGAGCGCCGTGCGCGCCGGGCACCACCGCATCGAGCACGGCCTGTTCGTCGACGCGGCCACCCTCGCCGCGCTGCTGGTCCAGGGCGTCGGCCTGTCGGTCCAGCCGGCGTTCGACTCGGCCTTCGGCGGCAGCAAGGGCGTGTACGCCTCCCGCCTCGGGGCCATGCGCGCCGGTTCCCTCATGCCGTTCGCCGACCTCGCCCAGGCCGGCGTACCCCTCGCGTTCGGCTCCGACACCCCCGTCACGCCGGTGGACCCCTGGCAAGGGGTCCGCGCGGCCACCAGCCACGAGGACCCCGACCAGCGGATCTCCGCCGGCGCAGCGTTCCGCGCCCACACCCGCGGCGGCTGGCGCCTCGCCGGGCTGGACCACACCGGGGCCGGGCAGCTCCGGGTCGGTGCGCCGGCCCACCTCGCCGTCTGGCGGGCCGAGCAGCTCGGTGTGCAGGCCGCCCCCGGCCGCCTCAGCTCCTGGAGCGAGGAAGCCCGCGCGGGTACCCCGCTGCTCCCGGACCTCTCTCCAGACGCCGTCGAGCCCGAGTGCCTGCACACCCTCCGCGACGGCGTCGTCCTCCACGACACCTTCTGACCCCTTGTCGTGAGCGTGACGGTTGCGCCCGAGACGGGCTGATCGTCGCACCGATCGTGCTCACGACCGGGAGATCGCCGCGGGTAGGCTGCGAGCGTGCGTCTGCCTGAGCCGTCTCGGCTGCTGTCCTTGTTCCTCGCGGTGACCGGTGGCCTCGTCCTCTGGACCGCGTTCCCGGACGCCGGGGTGTGGCCCGCAGCATTCGTCGCCGTGGCCGTCCTGTACTGGTCGCTCGGCAGGGACAGCGCCTGGTGGAACTTCCTGATGGGCCTCCTGTTCGGGCTCGCGTTCTTCCTGCCCCACCTGTGGTGGGCGCACGAGTCCACCGAGACCGCGCCCTGGATCGCCGTGTCGACCGTCGAGGCCCTGTTCCTCGCCGCGTTCGGCGCGCTGTGGACCTGGGTGCGTCGGGCGAGGTTCCTGCGCCGGCGCGGCTGGCGGCTCGCCGCCGCGTTCTCCGTCCTCTTCGTCGCCGTGGAGCAGTGGCGCTCCGAGATCCCCTTCGGCGGGTTTCCATGGGGCCGCCTCGCGTGGTCGATGGCAGGCACCCCGACCGGGCGCGCCGCCTGGTTGGGCGGCACCGTCGCGGTGAGCCTGCTCGTCGCGTTCGCCGGCGTGCTGCTCGCCCTGGCGGTCGCGAGCCTGGTCCGTGCGGCCCGGCGCGGCACCGCGGCACGCGACGTGGGCCGCGCAGTGGGCCGCGCCGTCGGGGCCCTCGCGCTGGGTGCCGCGGTCGCCGTCGGGCCGCTCGTGCTGCCGCTGCCGACGTCCGCGAGCGCCGGTCCTGTCGAGACGCCTGAGGGTGACGAGGTGTATGACGCCGGGAGTGATCTGGCGCAGGACGGTGAGCTGTGGGTGGGTGCGGTGCAGGGCAATGTGGGGGAGCCGGGTCTTGGGGCGTTCGCGAACCGGGCGGAGGTGCTGAACAACCACCTGGAGGGTACGTACACGCTGGCCGAGGACTACGCGGGCGAGCTGGACGTGGTGCTGTGGCCGGAGAACGGTAGTGACCTGGATCCGCAGACGACGCCGGATGTGGCGCGGGGTCTTGATGCGGCGGCCGCGGCGGTCCAGGCGCCGATCCTGGTGGGGGCGCAGGAGTTCCCGGAGTCGGGTGGCCGGTACAACGTGTCGCTGTTGTGGCAGGCGGGCAGCGGGGTGGTCGGGCGGTATGCGAAGCAGCATCCGGCGCCGTTCGGTGAGTACATCCCGATGCGGTCGGTCCTTCGGCTGTTCTCCGACCAGGTGGACCGGGTGAGGACGGACATGATCGCGGGGGTCAATCCGCCGGTGGTGGATGTGCCGAGCAGGCTGGGGCAGGGCGACTACCGGATGGGCACGGTCATCTGTTTCGAGGTGGCGTACGACGAGATCATCCGGGATGCGGTTCTCGAGGGGGCGCAGGTGCTGGTGGTCCCGACGAACAACGCGTCGTTCGGGTTCACGGCGGAGTCGACGCAGCAGCTGGCGATGTCGCGGATGCAGGCGATCACGACGGGGCGGGCGACGGTGCAGATCTCGACGGTGGGTGTGTCGGGGGTGATCACGCCGGACGGCACCGTGGTGCGGCGGACCGGGTTGTTCACGGACGACGTGTTCGTGGCGAACCTGCCGTTGCGGTCGTCGATCACGCCGGCGGTGGCTGCGGGGTACTGGCCGGGCTGGGTGGTCGGTGGTCTCGCGGTGGCGCTGGTGCTGGCGGGCGTCGTGGGCGGTCTGGGTGCGCGTCGGCGGGCTCGCGGCAGTGCGGGCTAGCGCGGGTTGAGCGGGTCGGACGGGGTCGGGTCCGTGCCCGTCGGCAGAGCAGAAGACCGTCGGGTCCTGGCCATGAGGCCAGGACCCGACGGTCTTCTTGCTGTCAGTCGCGGTCGGCGGTCGCGTGGACGGCCGGCTGGGGGACTGTCAGGCGGAGCGGCGGAGCTTGCCGGCGCGGAGGAGTTCGAGGCGCTCGTCGAGCAGGTCCTCGAGCTCCTTGACCGTGCGGCGCTCCAGCAGCATGTCCCAGTGGGTGCGCTGTGGCTTCGTCGCCTTGGGTTCCGGCTTCTCGGCGTCGCGCAGGAGTGCCTCCTCGCCGCAGCGGCATTCCCAGATCGGGGGGACGTCCGCGTCGGTGGCGAAGGGCAGGATGATGGTGTGGCCGTTGGGGCAGTCGTAGTAGGCCTGGAACCGAGGGGCGAAGTCCACGCCCTCGTCGGACTCCATGCTCTTACTACCGATGCTCATACCGCGCAGGGACCGGTCGGGCACGATGTCCTCCAGAGGGTTGTCGGGATAGGTGGCGGAAAAAGGTCCGTAGTGCCAACGCGGGGACCCTCTGTGATGTTCCAGCCGTTCCGGCCGTCATCTTTCCAGCCGTCTAATCAGGCTACGCGTCGGATGTGCGCGCGCAAGCGCACTCCGGGCAAAATGGGCGCGTATGTGCGCGATCTCACGTGCGTCGCGGCTGGTGGGAACGGACCAGGTAGGAACAATGCCAGGTGGGAACAATCGAGACTAGCAGCAGGTTGTGGCGGACGTGCATGCATCTGCATGGACTGCTCGGTACAGAGCATCATCAGCACCACTATCAGGGGAGCGCGGCATCATGCAGTTCGGGATCTTCAGTGTCAGCGACGTGACGACGGACCCGACGACGGGGCACACCCCGGACGACACGGAACGTGTCCGGGCGATGCTCACCATCGCGAAGCATGCGGACGAGGCGGGCCTCGACGTCTTCGCCACCGGCGAGCACCACAACCCGCCGTTCGTGGCCTCCAGCCCGACGACGATGCTCGGCTACCTGGCCGGCGTCACCAAGAACATCACCCTGTCGACGGCGACGACGCTGATCACGACCAACGACCCGGTCCGCATCGCCGAGGAGTACGCGATGCTCCAGGTCATCTCGGACGGCCGCATGGACCTCATGATGGGCCGCGGCAACACCGGCCCGGTCTACCCCTGGTTCGGGCAGGACATCCGCCAGGGCATCCCGCTCGCCATCGAGAACTACGCCCTCGTGCGCCGGCTCTGGACCGAGGACGTCGTGGACTGGGAGGGCAAGTTCCGCACCCCGCTCCAGGGCTTCACCTCGACCCCCCGCCCGCTGGACGGTGTGCCGCCGTTCGTGTGGCACGGCTCGATCCGTAGCCCAGAGATCGCCGAGCAGGCCGCCTACTACGGTGACGGGTTCCTGCACAACAACATCTTCTGGCCCATGACCCACACCAAGCAGATGGTGCAGTTCTACCGCCAGCGGTTCGAGCACTACGGCCACGGCCGCGCCGACCAGGCGATCGTGGGCCTCGGCGGTCAGGCGTTCATGCGCAAGAACAGCCAGGACGCCTGGGACGAGTTCCGTCCCTACTTCGACAACGCGCCCGTCTACGGCCACGGCCCCAGCATGGAGGACTTCACGCGCGACACGCCGCTCACGGTCGGCTCGCCGCAGCAGGTCATCGACCGCTACGGGTCCTTCATCGACGACGTCGGCTACTACCAGCGTCAGCTGTTCCTCATGGACCACGCGGGTCTTCCGCTCAAGACGGTCCTCGAGCAGATCGACCTGCTCGCCTCCGACGTCGTGCCGGAGCTGCGCAAGATCGCCGACGCCAAGCGCCCCGAGGGCGTGCCGGCGGCTCCGCCCACCCATGCCGAACGCGTCGCCGCCGCGCAGGCAGAGGGCAAGGCAGGCGCCACGCACGTCGGCGACGGCGGGGACGAGTACACCGGAAAGCGGGCAGAGGAGCTGCTGTCATGACCGAGACGACCACGACCGGGACCGCGACAGCCCAGAGCGCGACAGCCGAGACCGCAGAGGAGCGCGACCAGCGCACCATCGCTGTCGTGCACGCCGGGCTGGGCCAGCCGTCGTCCACACGGCTGCTCGCCGACCGCCTGTCCGGCGCCACGGCGCGCGAGCTCGAGGCCCTGGGGCACGACGTGACCGTCGAGGTCATCGAGCTGCGCGACCACGGCCACGCCATCGTCGACGCCATGCTCACCGGGTTCCCGACGGGGGACCTGGCCCGGGCCATCGAGACGGTCACGCAGGCCGACGCCGTCATCGCCGTCACCCCGCTGTTCACGACCACCTACTCGGGGCTGTTCAAGTCGTTCGTCGACATCCTCGACAAGGAAGCACTCACGGGCATGCCCGTCCTGCTCGGCGCGACCGGCGGCACGCCGCGGCACTCCCTCGCGCTCGAGTACTCGATGCGGCCTCTGTTCACCTACCTGCGGGCCGACGTCGTCACGACCTCGGTCTTCGCCGCCACGGACGACTGGGCACAGGCGGCGGACACCAGCGGTCGCGGCAGCGACGGCAGTTCCCTGCCGCAGCGCATCGAGCGCGCGGGCCGCTCCCTCGCCGGCCTCGTGTTCGCACGGGGCGAGCACAACAAGCCGGCCGACCCGTTCTCGAGCACCCCGAGCTTCCTGGACATGCTCGGCGGCGAATGAGCCTCGACGAGACGCGCGGTCGGGCAGGGCCCGAGCCGAGAGAACGACGCTCGACGAACAGATGACGCCACCCGGCCGCTCATCGCGGCCGGGGCTTGCACGCCCAGGTCAGGCCAGGGAACATATGGGACAGCGGTCACCGCTGGTCGTGGCCGGGTCGATGGTGAGGGAGCGGTCATGGCGGACGGTACGGAGAGCCAGGTCTCGGACGGTTCGAGCGCAGACAGCCCCCAGGAAACACACACGCAGGGAACGCACGCGCACCGCTTGAACACCGATCCCGGCCGCGTCGCCCGCATCGTGGCGGCGCTGCGGAAGGCGCATGCCGAACAGGCAGCGAGCGCCGCGGCGGTTGCTGTTCCCGCCGTGTCCGCGGCGGAGTCCATGGCGGAGTCCATGGCGGAGTCCATGGCGGAGTCCATGGCGGAGTCCATGGCGGAGTCCACCGTGGCGTCTTCGGTGGTGTCTTCTGTGATCTCTCCGACGGCGTCCCCGGTGGCGTCCAACACGGACACCGCGGAGATCCTTGACCCGCCCGCGCCGCGCCGCGAGACCAGTGGGGTCCGGCCTGCGAAGCCGCCGGTGCCCACCCTGCGCTGGAACCCCGGGTCCCGCTACCGTGCGTCGCGCCTCGCGGACCGGCCCGCGCCGCAGGGTCCGTCTGCCGATCGCGCGCCTGTTCCCGCGCCGTCGGCGCCAGCTCCGCCCGTTCTCCCGCCCGTTCCGGGCCCGCCCGGACAAGCCGTGGCCGGACACGCGGTGCCCGTTCAGACACCACCTGTTCAGACACCACCCGTTCAGACACCACCTGTTCCGGCACCCCCGGCTTCGACGCAGGCCCCGGCATCATCGCTCCCGACGCCGGTACCCGCACCTCCCGCAGCGTCTCCAGCAGCGGTCGCGGTCCCGCCGCCACCCGCACTCGCCGGACGCCTCTACCGGGGCCCCGCTCGGCGGACCGGCGTGTTCGAGCGCGAGATCTGGTATCCGGTAGCCGGGTCCTCGCGCGTGCCGCGCGATGTCGGAGAGGCGCTCGTCGCTGCTGTGGAGCGCTATCGCAAGGGTTCGATCTCCACGTCGGGTCTCGTCCGTGCGATCGGCAGGGCGCACGCCGCCTGACGGGACCCGCTTCGCCCGGCACTCCCAAGCGGTACTCCCACGCACGCTCCCACCGAGCCCGGTGACGGCCGGCCCCTCGGGCCAGGTCACCGGACTTTTCCCGCGTGTTCGGCCGGGTTTTCACATCGTGGCAAATCGTCTGCGGGACGGGGCTCAGTTCGTCCTCGTAACCCCTTGTCCTGACTCTGTGCAACGGAGGAACATTCGTTGCACGAACGAGCGCGTTGCATGGGGTTCGTTAAACGATGCACTACGCGCTGCGGCCCGTCGCTCTCTCCAGGAGAGGCGCCGATCGAGGCGCCGGGCGACCGGGACGAGGGGAGGCAGGTCGGTCAATGCGACGGCGGGTGAGGTTGTTGCTCGGTGTGCTCGGCCTGGTCGGGCTCCTCAGCGGCTGCACGTCTGACGCGGACGCCGCCAACTTCCCCGCGCCAGAGGAGTACGGCACGGTCGAGCAGCTGGTCGCCGACGCCGACGTCGTCGCAGTGGTGCAGGCGGGCGACGCGGACGTCGACGTCGTCGACCGGGTGCCGTTCACCCGCACCGAGCTCCAGCTGCGCAAGGTGCTGCTCGGCGCGGTGGCGAAGAACGCGAGCCTTGCCGTCACCCAGGTCGGGTCGGCGGAGTCACCGCCGGGGGCGGGACTGTCGGCCGTGCTGCAGGAGGGGCAGGAGTACGTGGTCGTCCTGCATCGCACCGCTGCGGGGGAGTTCGAGGTGGTCGGACCCGGCGTGTGGCGGGCGGACACCCTCGGGGCCAGCCTGACCCTGCACGCGGCGACCCTGACCTGCGTCCCCGCTGCGATCCCGCGCGTGACCACGCCCTGGGAGCTCGAGGTCCAGCTCGGCAAGGCCGCGGAGGCCCTCGGCACGAGCGAGATCGGCCGACCCGACCCACAGCAGGAGGCAAAGGCGGCACCTGCGCCAGACTGGACGCATGACGCGCAGCCTCGTGGTCACCGCTGACGATGCCGGCACCGACCCCGATGCCGACCGAGAGATCGCCGCACTGCTCGCCGGCTCACCGCTGACGGCGGTCGGCGTGATCACGGCGCATCCGGTGCACTGGCGCGAACAGGAGCCGCAGCCCTGGTTCGCAGAGCGCTCAGCCGCGCAGGACGGGCGCATGCAGGACGGGCCGACGCAGGACCAGCCGTCCCCGGACGAGCCGGCACCCGACGAGCCGGCGAACCCTGGCGCCACACGCGCCGTCGAGCTCTTCGCCCGCTCGGCCCCGGACGTCGCGCCCGGCGTCCACGTGGTGCTGCCGCCGCACGCGCCGGAGGGCGGCTTCGACGACGTCGTCGACCGGGTCGCCGCTCAGGTCGACGCCCTGGACAGGGCCACCGCCGTCGTCGGCTCTCCCGCGCCGGACCGCCTGGACTCCCACGCGGGCACGCTCTACGGGCTGGAAGGCCGCTCCTACCTCGCGGAGGCGATCGCGGTGTGCGCGCGGCGGGGCCTGGCGTTCCGGCTGCCGCGCGGCCTGGAGCTGTACGGCGATGACGACCCGGTGCTGGCCACCGCCGCCGTCCGGTCCCGGCACGCGAGCGCCGTGGCTGCGGCGGACGCCGCGGGGGTACGCCTGCCGCGGGTCATCGCGACGCACCGGGGCGGCGACGCAGAGATCAGGGACTACGGGACGTTGCGTGACCACTACCTGCGTCTGCTGGAGCGGCTGCCAGAGGGTACGAGCGAGGTCTTTCTGCATCCGGCCCCGGACACGGCGCGGCTGCGGGCGTTGTCGGCGGGCTGGTGGCGGAAGCGGACGTGGGAGCTGCGCCTGCTGGGTGACCCGGTTTTCATCCGTGAGATCGAGCGGCAGGGCATCGACCTCGTCGCCCGGTGGTGAGTAGGCTCACCGGCGTGGACGCCGACCGAGCGGCACCGGGCACGTCGTCGGACGCGCCGCGGGAAGGAACGTCGCCGCTGCGCTACGGCGTCGGCATGTTCGGCACGTCGTTGCCGATCAACCTGGTCAAGGGCTCGATGCTCTACGTGTACGTGGAGCTGCTCGGCCTGGACGCCGTCGTCTACGCGACGGTGTACGCGGTGTACGGGGTGCTCGACGCCCTGGACAACCCGGTGTTCGGGTACCTGTCGGACCGGACGAGGTCGCGCTGGGGGCGGCGTCGGCCGTACCTGGTGACCGGTGCGCTGGTGCTGGCCGCCACCACGATCGCGCTGTTCTCCGTGCCAGGGCCGGTGGCCGACTCCGCGGTGGGGCTGGCCGTGTGGTTCGCGGTCTTCGCGATCACCACCGAGATGGCCGACTCGCTGATCAACGCCAGCTACGGCGCCCTGCTGCCCGAGCTCTTCTCCCACGAGCGGCGTCGTGCGACGGCGAACGCGGTGCGGCAGGGTGCGCAGCTGATCGCGCTGGTCATCGCGCTGGCGCTGACGCCGGTCCTCGCGCGGAACGTGCTCGGTACGGAGGGTTCGACCGTCGGCTACGGGCGGCTCGCGGTGATCTTCGGGGTCGTGTCGGCGGTGGTGATCCTCTGGATGGCGTTCGGCGTGCGGGAGGATCCGGCGCTCGACGCGGAGCCGAGACCGGTGTTCTTCCGGTCGGTGGGACAGATCCTCTCGACCTCGCACTTCTGGACGGTCGGGCTCGTCAACGCCTGCTACGGGGCCGCGATGGCGCTGGTCCTCGGCGGCCTGCAGCTGTACGTCCACCACACTCTCGGCGGCTCCGCGCTGGACGCGAGCATCCTCCAGCTGGTCGTGATCGTGGTGTCGATCGGGATGCTGAGCGTGTGGGCCGCCGTGGTGCGGCGCAAGGGTGCCGCCTGGACGTGGCGGCTCGCGCTGCCGGTCGCGGCCGTCGGGTTCGTGCCGATGTACTTCGCGACGGACCTGACCACGGCGATACTCGGCGGCCTGTCGGTAGCTGTCGGGTATTCCGGGCTGCTCGCGACGAACGACCTGGTCATCGCCCGGGTGCTCGACGCCGACGCCGCGCGCCACGGCACACACCGCAGCGGCCTCTTCCTGGCGGCGTTCGGCGTGCTGGGCCGGCTCAACGGCCTGGTCACCGCGGGGGCGCTGGCATCGTTGGCGCTGTGGTTCGGCTACCGCTCGGGTACCGACCCCGGTCCCGACCCCGGGCAGGCGTTCCGGGTCTACCTCTCCCTGTACCCGTTCGCGCTCCTCGTGCTCGGCACGGCCGTCTCCCGGTTCATCCGCCTGCCACCCGCGCCACAGGAGGCAGTGGCGCCGTACGGCCCGGCGGTACGACCAGGTGAACCCGGCTTGGAACCAGGCTCGGAACCAGGCTCGGAACCAGGCTCGGAACGAGGCGTGGAACGAGGCGTGGAACCAGGCGCCGGGCCGGACTCCGGGGCCGGCACCGCACCGGTCACGCGCTGATCGCGAGCAAAGTCCGGTCGACGGCCTCCAGCCGGTAAGGACCGTGCTCGGGCGGGGCCGAGAACGTCACGCGGTCGCCCCGCACCCGACGTCGTCGGCCGGTGCCGCCCGCCTGATCGGTGCTGTCCACCAGGACCGTGCCGTCCGCGTCCACGGCAACCAGGTCGTCGCCAAGGCGCACCAGGACGGGCTCGCCGGGCCCGGGGAAGCGGCTGATCGCGGTCCGTCCGTTGCGGACGCCGTCGAGGATCGCCTCGGGCGTGCGTTCCTCGGCGGCGACCCAGGTGGTGGGCGTGCCGGGCGGGTAGCCCTGGTCGGGGGTGTGAAAGTCGCTGCCGCCCAGCAGGACGGGCCGAGGCGGTCGCCCGCGAGCGCCGGCGGCGACTGCGGATGCTCGCAGGTAGGCCCAGGGGCCGGTGGCGGTCAGGTCGAGGAACCACGAGATGTGCCACAGCTCGAGAAAGCCGGTCTGCACGGGGTACAGCCACCCGCAGTCGTCCTGGACGGGATGGTTGACGGAGAGCAGGCCGCCCCGCTCCTCGACGTCGGACAGCCATTGTGCGGCCGGGCGCCGGAAGTCGATCCAGCCGATGTCACCGAACGCGTTCGCGTGCCCCGCATGGGTGGTGACCTCCTGGCCGGGCAGGAGACACACGTCGTACGCCGCACCCACGGCGGGCAGATGCGGGTGGTGCGAGACGGTGTTGTGGTCCGTGACCGCGAGGAAGTCCAGACCCCGGCCCGCTGCGGCGGCCGTGAGCTGCGCGATGCTCAAGGTCCCGTCGGAGTGCGTGGTGTGCGCATGGAGATCGCCGGCGTACCAGGTCAGCCCGTCGGGCGCGGGCAGGTTCCGCCCGAGCCGGGTCCGACCGCGCCCGCTCGCCCCCGAGGAGCTCGTCGCGCCCGCTCCGGGCCCCGCGCCCGACGGCGGGGGTGGTGCCGCCGGCTCGTCCTCGACCCCGCCGGCGTCGCTCCCCGTGGCGATCGTGACCGTGACGTCGACCGGCTCGGACGGCATGCCGTGCAGCCCGAGCACGACCGCCCATCGGCCGGCGATCAGCTCACCCGGCTCATAACCGGGTGTGGCTGAGCTGCGTGTGAACGAGCTCTGTGTGATCGAGCTCTGTGTGGTCGAGCCCCGCGCGGTCGAGTCCCGTATGTCCGAGCCCTGCGTGATCGCGAAGCGGGACCGCGCACCGCCCGACCACCCCCGCCAGCGTTCGGGGTCCCGGCAACCCAGGTCGATCACCGCGGAGTCGCGGTCGTAGGCGAGAGTCACTTCCAGGGCCGTTGCGCCGCCCACCGGGAGCTCGAACGGCACCTCGAGATACCGGTTCTCGATCTGGTCGTCGATCGACAGGTGCAGGCGGCGTTCCTCGCGGGTCACGCCCAGAGGCTATCGCCGGGATCCGGTCGTGCCCATGGTCTCGGCTGGAATCGGCCGCCTCCGCGACCGGGACCCGCGGCGCGAAGTCAGCGCGAAGTCAGCGCGAAGTCAACGGCGTGCCAGAGATGACTCGTCCGGGCGCCGTCGGGCATCGGATCACGCGGCCCGAGGCCACACGTTACGCAGCTCGATCCGGTGGCCGTGCCGGTTCGTGAACGTCCACCTGCCGGGCTGGTCAGGAGTCGTGCCGCGCTCCCAGGCCATCGTGATCCCGGTGGTGTCCACCAGGGTGTGGTGATGCCAGCACAGCAACGCCGAGTTCGCGACGGACGTCTCACCGCCGTCGGCCCAGTGCCGCAGCGCGTGGTGCACCTCGCACCTGCTGGGCGGCTGATCACACCCGGGGTAGACGCAGTGCTGATCTCGGGCGATCACGGCCTTGCGCAGCTGACCGGTCACGGTGCGCTGCGCACGCCCGACGTCGATGGCCGTGCCGTCGGGGCCGAACACGACCCGGGTGATCTCGGCATCGCACGTCAGGCGACGCAGCAGGTCGCGCGGGACAACGCTGCCTGTCGTAGCGGCGCCCGTCAACGTAGCGGGCTGCGCCGTCAACGAGGTCAGGTCGCCGGGGCGCAGGCCAGGGGCCTTCCCTCCCACCGTGGCGCTGCTCGTGGCGGCAGCACCCGCTCCACTCCGACGCGGACGCCCGGCCAGCTCGGTCAGCTCGGTCAGCGAGACCGTGACGTGCACGTGCGGCCGCACGGCCGCACCGGAACCGACCCGGCCGTTGTCCAGCACGTCGTGGGCGAGGTCGGCCAGCGCCTGAGCACGGCGCTGCGTCAGCGTGCGGTCGTCGCCTGGCGTCGGCGCACCCATCATGGCGCCCAGCGCCGTGGACAGGAGGTGACCGTGCTCCTCGGTCAAGAACCCGTTCACGTGCCAGCCGCCGAAGGTCGGGGACACCTCCAGGTGCTCGCGCTCGGTCGCCTCCTTGTACCCACGGTCGTCCGCGTCCGGGTCCACGACCTGGCCGAACCGCTTCAGCACCCTGCGGAAGCGCGACGGGTCGCACGCGCCGGCGAGCCCGGTCAGGTACTCCTCGCCCGTGATGGCCGGGGGAGTGGGGCTGTCCAACGGGACACTCCCCGGTGACCCATCATTGGGAGGCTCGTCAGCGACATCGCCCTCGTCCTTCTCCGCGGGCTCTTCCGTCACGACCGCGAGGGGCGCCTCCGGCCGCTCTTCAGGTTCGATCGGGGCTACGAGGGCGGCCCTGCGTGCGTCGCTGGTGGGCGCCACGTCTACCAGGGCACGTAGATGATCGGCGCCGATCCCGCCGGAGAGGGCCGCCGCACGGGTAGAGGGCAGGTGGTCCCGCAGTACGCGACCCGTGCGGACCTCCCGCTTGGCCGTCGTCGTGCTGACGTTCTCGGAGCGGGCAAGCCACGCCGAGAAGGTTCGCGCACCGGACGTCTGCCACGGATGCTCCGCCTCGATCACCGGCAGCCAGGTCAGCCGGACCGTGTCCAGCCGCGTGCCCAGGGCCCGCAGGCGAGGGGTGACCTCCGCCAGGCGGGAGGCCACCACGCCTCCGGCGCCCGCGAACTCGCCGACGCCGGCCACCGCATCCGGACCACCGACAGCAATCAGCTCATCGGCCAGGGACTCCAGCTCCGCCAACACCTCTTCGAGTGCCCGCGGCCGGGGCGCTCGCCTGGACCCGGACGCAGAGGGGACCGCACGTGTCATCTTGATCCGCCTCCCGTCACCGTGGCCTCTCCACCGCCCCGATTCTATCGAACGTGCGTACGATTCTCTTGCCCGATCTGGAATCTGTGGACAACCGTTGAGCGGTCCGGGAGCGCGGTCCGGGAGTAGATCTGCCCCATGGCAGGCTCGCACGACCGATCAGCCTTCTGCGCGCTCGACCTACCGCTGCTGCCCGAGCTGCTCGAGGTAGTGCGGGTTGTACATGACGCCGAGCACGTTGCCGAAGGGATCCACGACAGCGGCCGTGACGAACCCTTCCTCGCGTGGGGTGATGGGCTGGTACTCGGTGGCGCCCAGCTCCAGGAGGCGCGCGACCGTGCCCTCCAGGTCGTCGACATGCCAGTACATGACCGCGCCGCCCGGCTCCGTTGACGCACCGGGCGGCGCGTACGCCCTGCTGATGATGCCGAGCTCGGCCTGGGTGTCACCGATCCGGAACTCGGCGTAGGCGAGCGCGCCGTCCGGTCCGTTGCGCTTGAAGTACGGTTCGACGCCGAGCAGACCGGTGTACCAGGCGGCGGCCGCGCCGACGTCGTCGGCCCAGTAGCTGATGGTGGCAAATCCTCGAAGGCTCATGCGCCCATCGAAACACCGGACACCGACACCCGCTCCTGCCTACTGGCGCGCGCTCCTCAGCCCTTGTTCGGCTCCGCCTCCGGTTCCGCCGTCGCCGCTGCCCGGGCCTCCAGTGCCTCCCACAGCCCAGCCGCCGTGCCCTCGGCCCTCGCCTGGGCGGCCATGGCACCCACTCGCTCCTTCTCCGCCTCCGCCACCTGTCTGCGGGCTGCTTCCAGCGCATCGTGCGAGGCCGAGAGCTCGCCCTCGAGTCGTGCGACAGAGGACTCGGCGGTGGAGCGGGCGGCTTCGGCGGCAGCCCGGTCGCGCTGCGCCGTGGCGCCGTCGTTCCGCGCGCTCTCCAGTGCCCCCCGCAGGTCGGCCAGGGACTCCCGCAGCCCGACGGCGGCGCCCTCAGCCTGCGCGCGAGCCGCTTCGGCGTCGGACCGTGCGCGCTCGGCGGCTGCGGTGACGGCCCGCTCCTTGGCGAGCTCGTCCCGCACGGCGTCGAGGGCCTGTCGCAGCGCGGCCACGTCACCCTCCAGCCTTGCTGACGTCGCGACGGCGTCCGCACGTTCCTTCTCCGCCACACTGCGCTCGTCCTCCGCGGAACGAACATGCTCACGCGCCGACTCCAGCACCGCACGGAACTGCGCGAGCTCCGCGTCCGCCTCGTCCACCCGGGCGGCCAGCGCGTCCGCCTCGCCGACGACGGCGCTCAGCGCCTCGTCCTGTGCCGCCGCGGCCGACTCGTGCTCGGACCGGGCGACCTCGACGGCCGCGCCCCACAGGGCATCGAGCCCGCGGTCCATCAGGGCCGTGACCGCCGGGGGCAGGTCGGGGAGCGCCTGCCGGGCCTCGTTCTCCGCCGCCTTCGTGTCACGCCACTCGCGAAGGTACTTCGTCGCTGCGGCGTTCGAGCAGCCGGCCCGCTCGCGCACGTTCGTCACTGTGACCGCCATGCCGTCGGCCGCCAGGTCCTCGGCTGCCTGGAAGACCCGTTCCTTGTCCCGCACGTTGTTCCCCGCTCAGCTCGTCCGCATCATTCTGTCTGCCACTCGTAGGAGTACGCGTAGTAGCACGATACTACTCCTACTCCACGCCCTACACACTATGCACCCGCTTTCCTGAAGCGGGTGTGCAGTAATGGAGTGATCGGCTAGATAGTGCCGCTCCTGGGCGATTGAGGTAGCCCGCATCGGGCTGCCAAGAGCACATGGTGAGCATAAGAAGCGCGGGTGCGACGGCAGCGAACAACCTGATGCTGCTGGACTTCACACCCGCCGTGGTCGGAGTCGGTTCGCAGCCGTTCAGCATGATGCTGGAGACGGCGGACGGTCCGCGGCAGCACGTCCCGGACTGCTTCGTCCGCGAGGGTGGCGGTTTCAGGCATGGTGATCGACGTGCGCCCCGATCGGTGCACGGGCAAGGCCCAGGGCCTGCCAAGGACAACCGGTCCCTGTCCTCTCGCTCGAACCCTGGACGCCCAGGGTGCGCTCCGGTCGGGGACCTGGCTCGCCCCGGCACGCGCCTCCCCCGAGCAGGGGAGGCGATTCACCTGATCAGGGGAGGTATTGCCCGCTGGTGCGACGGCACGCTGGATCCATGCGAACCTCGAAGAGAACCCCTGGAACGCCCGGCTCCGCGCTCACCCGCGCCGGAGGGGCCCTGATGATCCTGATCGCGGTGGTGCACGTCGTCTTCACCAGCAGCCCCAACTGGGCCGGCTGGCTCGCGGGAGAACTGCGGGACGGCACCGCGAGCGCCGAGTCCGTGGCTTTCTTCTGGGCGCAGCCGGGCGGGTTCTCGGTCGTCGTGCTGCTGCTGGGCCTCCTCGCCGTACGGACCGCTAACCGAGGTGAGCGGCTGCCGACCTATGTCGGCTGGACGGTGCTTGCCTGGGTCGGTCTGTGCGTCTTTCTGGTGGGCCCCGCGAGCGGGTTCAGCTTCGCGCTGGTCCCGGCCGTGCTGCTGGTTGCCGCCGACGTGCGGGCTCGTACGGCAGCCTCCCGTGCCCCTGCTGCCGTTCAGCCACGGCAGTAGGAGGCCTGCTAGAACCGTCTTAGCCGGTTCGCAGGCCGCAGCCGGTTCCACGATGGCCAGGAGGTCTCATGTCCCGTCCGACCAGCGACGTGCACGCGTTCGAAGCCCACGCGCCCGACGCCGACCTCGACGAGCTGCGCGCCCGGCTGGCCGCGGCGCGGCTGCCGGAGGCTGAGACCGTCCAGCACACGGCACCCGACCCTCACCGGTGGGACCAGGGCGTTCCGCTCGGCGACCTCGCGGACGTCGTGAACTACTGGCGCACCGGGTACGACTGGCGGTCGTTCGAGGACCGTCTCAACCGGATCGGCCAGTTCCGCACGACCATCGATGATCTGGGAATCCACTTCCTGCACCGCCGATCCGCGCGCGCGGATGCCACCCCGCTGCTCCTGACGCACGGCTGGCCCGGCAGCATCGCCGAGTTCACCCACGTCGTCGAGGAGCTGGCCGATCCGGCCGATACCGCGGCACCGGCGTTCCATGTCGTGGTCCCGTCGCTCCCCGGCTTCGGTTACAGCGACAGGCCGACCACCACAGGGTGGGGGACGGAAAGGATCGCGGCCGCCTGGGTGGAGCTCATGAGCAGGCTCGGCTACGGCAGGTTCCTGGCCCACGGCGGTGACTGGGGAGGCAATATCACCACGGTGCTCGCCGGCAGGTTCCCCGAGCACGTCCTCGGCATCCACACGACGTTCGCGGACGCGCCGCCCGGGCTGACGACGGACGGACTGACGGAGGTCGAGCGCAGGTGGACCGAGGAGACCCGCGACTTCTACGCGGGCCCGCGCGGGGCCTACGCGAAGCAGCAGGCGACCCGACCGCAGACCATCGGTTACTCGCTCGTCGACTCTCCGGTCGGGCTCCTTGCCTGGATCCTCGACAAGTTCGCCGAGTGGTCGGACACCGAGGACATCCCGTTCGAGACGATCTCCAGGGACAGCGTCCTTGACGACGTCACGCTGTACTGGCTGACGCGCACGGGCGCCTCGGCGGCTCGCATCTACTACGAGAGCCACGCCGCGATGGACCCCCGGCTTCGGGTCGACGTCCCCGCAGCGATCACCATGTATCCCCGCGATATCGAGAAGTGTCCTCGGCCCTGGGCGCAGGAGCGGTACCGGCAGATCGTCCGATGGGGGTCGCCCGAGACCGGGGGCCACTTTCCGGCGCTGGAAGTTCCCGAGTACTTCGTCAAGGACCTGCAGGAGGGCCTCGCGGCAGTGCTGGCCGCACACCGGTGAACGCGGCGGCGAGCCGCCGAACCGGCTCACCTCAGGTGCCTGCCGAAGAACCGGTCCCCGTCCTCCCTCTCGAACCACGGGGTACCGAGGTGTCCGCCCAGGTTGGCGTGCAGCGTCTTCTCCTCGGTACCGAAGGCGTCGAACAGGTCCAGCGCACGCTGCCGGGGGTTTCCGTCGTCGTCCCACTGGAGCAGGAGCAGCAGCGGGATGCTGACCTGCCGGGCCTCCTCGCGTTGGGCGCCGGTACGAAACCCCCGGCGAAGAGGACGGCCGCAGCGATGCGCGGCTCGAGCACCGCCAGCCGGATACCGAGGGCGGTCCACCCCGAGTACCCGACGGGCCCACCGATCTCGGGCAGCGCGAGGAGGGCGTCCAGGGTCGTCTGCCAGTCCGGGACCGCCTGCGCGACGAGCGGCCCGGTGAAGGACTCGAAGAGCTCGTCGACCGGCTCGCCGGCCTGCATCCCACGGCGGATCCGGGCGTCCAGAGCGTGCCGGGGATCTCGCCGAGGATGAACTCGCGTTCGAGGACGCCGTCGTCGAGGTGCTGTTCAGAAGTGAAGCGCATGGTCGTGCCTTTCGGGAGTGCGTGGACGGCGCTCCCGGACGCCTATCGCCCGACCATGACCCCGCAGGGAAGCACCCATGTCGATACGTTCACGGGTACCACCTCCTCGTTCTCCTGCACGGCCTCCCGAAGACCAGCAGCGGGCTCCTTCCAGGATCGCCGCAGCGTGCAAAATCCCTGTACACGCCCGCCAGGACCAGTGACAGTTGCCGGCATGCAGCAGGAGGAAGTCTGGGACGCCGATGTCGCCCAGCACTACGACACGCCAGGATCGGACATGTTCGCGCCGGAGGTCCTGGGCCCAGCGGTGGAGCGTCTCGCGCACCTGGCGGGGGAGGGGCCGGCGCTCGAGCTCGCCATCGGGACCGGGCGGGTGGCCGTCCCGCTCGCCGCGCGAGGAGTTCCGGTCGTCGGCATCGAGCTGTCGCCGCCGATGGTGGAACAGCTACGGACCAAGGCCGACGACGCGACGATCCCCGTGGTCATCGGTGACATGGCGACCGCCGTGGCCCCTGGGCGGTACACCATCGTCTACATCGTCTACAACGCGATCTCGCTGCTGCTCACCCAGGCCGAGCAGGTCGCGTGCTTCCGCAACGCCGCGCGTCACCTCGAGCCCGGCGGCCGGTTCGTCGTCGAACTCTGGGTGCCGGACCTGCGCAGACTGCCCCCGGGCAGGTCGGCCACCGTCTTCCAGTCCGAGCCCGGCTACATCGGGTTGGACACCTTCGACGTCCTGCGCCAGCACGTCGTGTCGCACCACTTCCGGTTCGGCGACGGCAAGCAGGCACAGCTGTTCCGCAGCCCGCACCGCTACGTCTGGCCCACCGAGCTCGACCTGATGGCCCAGCTCGCCGGGTTCGAGCTGGAGTCCAGGCACGCTGACTGGGCCGGAGCCGAGTTCACCGCCGAGTCGACCTCGCACGTCTCCGTCTACCGGGTCCCGCCAGCCCTGTAGGCGGGCGTGCCGCCCCCTGCGCGCGCGCCACGAAGTCGTGGACCGGTCCGGGCACGGTCGGCGGCACGACGTAGGCGGTCGTGATGCCGCGCAGGACCGGGTCCCAGCCGTCCGGCTCCAGCCGGTCGAACCGGGTGCGGCTCGACCGGGACGCGGTGCGGACCTGCGTTCCGTGCAGCCGCAGCCGGGCGGCGACCCGTCGACCGGTCTTGCCGGTGGCGCCGAGGACGAGGGTGGTGTCGTTGCTCATGGCTACGATCCAACGGCAACCGATCGGACGAATTCATGGGTCAGGAGCCGGAATACCTGTTCGATCGTCTAACCTCGGTGGGATGGACGCCTTCAGTGACCTGATCCGTGGGGTGCGAGCCCAGGGCTCGCTGTTCGGCAGCTCGACGCTGTCCGCGCCCTGGGCGCTGCACTTCGTGGACGGTGCGCCCTTGACGCTGTGCACGGTCATCGGCGGGGAGGGCTGGATCGTGCCGGAGCACGGCCCTGCCGAGGCGCTGCGCTCCGGCGAGACGATCGTCGTGCGTGGCCCCGGAACGTTCACCTTCGTCGACGCGATCGGCACGCGGGCCGAGGCCATCGCGTGCGGGGTGGACTGCGCGACGCCCGAGCAGGGCGGGACCAGGCACCGGCTCGGCTGGCACGACCCCGGCGAGCACCCTTGCGAGCACTCTGGGGTCGCCACGACCCTGATCGTCGGTGCCTACCCGGTACGTGGTGAGATCAGCCGCCGGCTGCTGGACGCGCTGCCCGTGGTGCTGCGTGTCGGCGCAGGGGGAAGCGCGGACGCCGCGCTCGAGCACCTCGCCGCAGAGGTCGCCGTCGACGCGCCGGGCCAGCAGGTCGTCCTGGACCGGCTGCTGGACTGGATGCTCGTGTGCACCCTGCGCGACTGGTTCGACCGGCCCGGCGGCGAGCCACCGGCCTGGTGGGCCGCCCAGCGGGACCCGGTGGTCGGCGACGCGCTGCGCCTCCTGCACGCCGAGCCGCAAGCGCCGTGGACGGTCGGTGCGCTCGCCGTCCGGACCGGCGTCTCCCGTTCCACGCTGGCCAAGCGGTTCGCCGACCTGGTCGGCGAACCGCCGCTGACGTACCTGACCCGCTGGCGCATGACGCTCGCGGCCGACCTGCTGACGGAGCGCGAGGCGGCGACGGTCGCCGAGATCGCCCGCGACGTCGGCTATTCGGACGCGTTCGCCTTCAGCGCGGCCTTCAAGCGGACACGGGGTGTCAGCCCGAGCACCTTCCGGCGCGCCGGCACCGCTGGTGGGGACGCGCCTGCCGCGCGCCGGCTCACCGCGGTACCGGCTGCTGCCGCACGTCCTTGACGAACACGAGACCGTCGATCTGCGCCAGGTGGGCCGGGTCGAGGCCGGAGTAGCCGTGCCAGGGGGACACCCGCGCGGCGGGCGGTGTCTCGCCCAGGACACCGGCGAGGCGGTGCGGATCGACGAGCACCTGGTCCTCCGGCAGCCGGTACAGCAGCCCCTCGACCGTGTCCGACGGCGGGGTGTCCACCCCCTGGTGCCGGATGGTGCCGACGGCCGTGGCCACGAAGGCGTAGTCCGCGCCGAGCTCTGCGCTCACGAGCGCGCCGGCGCCCCACCACTCGAGCCTCGGGTGGTCCCACATGCTCATGGTGCTCTTGCCGCGCTGCAGGTGGGTGTTGTGGGCGTACGCGAGCATGGAGCCGCGCTCGGCGAGGGAGACCAGGTTCGCGGCGATCATCGCGTCACGGACCCCGAGCAGCCAGGTCATGCGGCCCGGCGACGCGTCTGCCAGCCAGAAGTGGTAGCGCAGCAGGCCGGTCGCGGTGCGCCCGAACAGGCGGGCCCGGTCCCAGTCGTCCTGCGTGGACTCGGCGATGAGCTGGGGCGCCTGGGTGCCGAGCAGCGCCACCAGGTCGTCCGCGAGCAGCCGTAGCTCCCTGGCCTCGGCCGACCGGCCGACGGACCGGGCCGGGTCCATCATCGCGGCAGGGTCGGTCCAGCGGTCGTCGGGGCCGGTCAGGCTCTCGAGCACCTCGGCGGTGCAGGGCAGCAGTCCCGGGTCCACCCGGTCCGACAGGTAGCCGTGGAGCGCGGTGAGCGCCTGCCTAGGGCTCTCGGCGCCCGAGATCTCCAGCGGGCCGTCCGCACCCGCGAAGCGGACCTGGTCAGCCGCTGTCCGGTCCTCGTTGTAGGCGCGCATCCAGCGCACCAGGTCGCGGTTGGCCTCGAGCTCGCCCCACTCGTGGCTGAAGCCGAGGTCCAGGACGGAGTCGAGGTCGCCCTTGCCGGTGGTGACGTAGTCGTCGACGAGCAGGCCCCTCAGGCAGTCGCTCTCGAGGGCGATCGTGCGGTAGCCCTCCTGCTCGACGAGCTGGCGGAAGAGCTCGTTGCGCAGGTCGAGCAGTGCGCCCTCGCGGTGGGTGGGCTCGCCCAGCGCGAGGAGCCGCGGTCTGGAGGGGAGCAGCCCCATGACCGCGGTGGAGTCGACGGGGCGAGTGGTCTCCTTGATGTCTGTCGTCATTCCTTCAAAGGTATCGTTGAAGGAACGGTTGAGACTTCTTCGCGGAATAGGTGGGTGGATGCGCCGGAACCTTCAAAGCGGGGGGCGGTTCAGGCCGATCGATCTGGCACGCGAGCACGGTCTGTCCACCCAGGCGATCCGCAACTACGAGGACGCCGGCATCCTCCCGGCCAGCGAACGAACACCGCAGGGCTATCGCGTCTACACCGCGCTGCACGCGCGGGCCCTGCGCGCCTTCCTCGCGCTCGCGCCCGGCCACGGCCACCGGACGGCGACGGCGATCCTGCGGGCGGTGAACGACGGCGTCGACAGCGAGGCCTTTCGTCTCATCGACGAGAGCCACGCCCAGCTTCTCGACGACCGGCGCACGTTGCAGGCCGTCGAGAACGCTCTGCGCGACCTGGACGCCGCACCGCCGGCACCCGGCGCCGGCCCCGGACCTGTCGCGACGCGTGGGCGGGGCGCCGTCGACACGTTCATCGGCCCGCTCGCGGCGCAGCTGCGGGTCCGGCCCGCGACCTTGCGCACGTGGGAACGTGCGGGTCTCGTGCGTCCGCGCCGCGATCCGCAGACCGGCTACCGCGTGTACGGCGCGGCCGACGTGCGTGAGGCCAAGCTGACCCACCAGCTCAGGCGCGGCGGCTATCTCCTGGACCAGATCGAGCCACTGATCGCCCAGGTGCGGGACGCCGGCGGCCTGGAGCCGGTGGAGGCAGCCGTGCACGACTGGCGCGGCAGGCTGTCCGACCGGGCGCGCGCGCTGCTGGGGGGCGCCGCTGCGCTGGAGGCCTACCTGCAGCAGCTCCCCCGCCCGGGGGAGCCGGATCACCCGTGAACGGGAGCATCGCCGACCCGTGATCGAGCAGGCTCGACCACATGAGCCTGCGCCCGTTCCCGACCGCACCTGACCCGTCGCCTGCCGCGTCGTCTGCCGCGCCGCACGCCCCGAGCCGGGCCACGGCGCTGCGGTGGGTGGTCACCTTCGTCTGCCTGCTGGCGGGCGGGGCGCTCGTCGCCATCGAGCTCGCCGGGCTCGCTGATCCCGTCGAGATGCCCACCACACCCCGCTGGTTCGCCGCCGGGATGGCGGGCGCCACCGCCCTGCTCACGCTGCCCACCGGGCGGCCCGCCCCGCACTGGCGCACGATCCTGGCCGCCGGGACCGGGGCGGGGATGCTGAGCGGCAGCCTGCTGGCCGTGCCGCACTCGATCCTGATGCTCGTGGTCGGCATCCTGAACCGGCTCACCGGCGCCGAGGGACCGTTCCAGGTCGGGATCCCGTGGGCGACGGCCGGAACCCACCTGGTCGTCACCGGGGCGGGGTTCCTCCTGGTCGCCTGGTCGGTGGTGCAGCACCGCCTGCGTCACGGCAGGTGCCCGTGGTGCGGGCGGGTGGCGGCCGAGGCGCCCGCCGTCGCCGAGGGGACCCGGCGGACGCTGCGTCGGCTGGCGTTCGTCGCCGTGCTGGCCGCGCTGCCCTACCTCGTGCTCAAGCTCGCCTGGGGACTGGGCTCGACGATCGGCGCCAACGGCGACTCGTTCGACGGCGTGACGCTTGCGTCGCCCGGCTACGGCGACACCGTGGTGATGGGCGCGGCGTCCGTGTTCGCGTCCGTGGTGATGGGGGCTGGTGTCATCCCGGCCACCACCCGTCAGAGGGTGCTGCACGCCGTCAGCGGGACTCTCGGTGTGATCGGCTCGCTCATGCTGCTGCCGGTCAGCGTGGCGGGCGTCGTGCTGATGGTCGTCGCGCCGCCGGCCGCGGACGGCGAGCTCATGGCGTGGATCTTCTACCTGGTCTACGGCTGCTTCATCGTCTGGGGGCTGACCCTGGCCCCGCTGACCGCCCTGTACCTGCGGGCGACCCGACGGGACTGCCGGCGCCACCGGCCCGCAGCGCCGTCGCCCGGACCGGCTCAGGCCTGAGGGCCCGCCCGCAGTCGTGCCGTCTGCTTGATGAGGTGGGTGCGCTCCGCCAGGCTGGTCGCCCGCTCCGCTGCCGTCGCGTAGTGCTGGACGGCCTGGTCGACGTCGTCGGCCCGCTCGTACAGGTGGGCTGCCACGGCGTCCCATCGTGCCAGGCCCGGGTCGACGTCGGCCAGGGCCGCGAGCCCGGCGCGCGGGCCGTCGACCTGCCCCACCGCGACCGCACGGTTGAGCGCGACGACGGGGTTGTCCGTGAGCCGGGCCAGCTCGTCGTACCACTCCAGGATCTGCGGCCAGTCCGTCTCGGCGGCCGTCGGAGCGTCGTCGTGCAACGCCGCGATCGCCGCCTGCGCCTGGTACTGCCCCAGCCGGTCGTGCGCCAGGGCGGCCTGCAGCACGGCGACGCCCTCTGTGATCATCGAGGTGTCCCACACCGACCGGTCCTGCTGGTCCAGCGGTACGAGCTCGCCCGAAGCGGTGTACCGGGCGTCGCGCCGGGCGTGGTGCAGCAGCATCAGGGCGAGGAGGCCTGCGATCTCGGGGTCCGCCGAGCCGGCGGGCTCTGTGCCCCCGGCCTCTGTGCTCCCGGCCTCTGCGCCCGTCGGCGAGGTGCCGGCGTGCGGCGTGGCCGACGCGGCGAGCTGTCGGGTCAGCCGGATCGCCTCGTCGGCGAGCGAGATCTCGCCGGTGAAGCCCTCGTTGAAGATCAGGTACAGCACGTGCAGCACCGCCCGGACGTCGCCCGGGGTGTCGAACCGTTCGCCGGTGATCGTGCGCTTGGCCCGGGAGATGCGTTGCGCCATGGTGGCCTCCGGCACCATGAAGGCGCGCCCGATCTGCGCGGTCGTGAGCCCGCCGACGGCACGGAGCGTCAGTGCGATGGCCGAAGCGGGGCTCAGTGCTGGGTGGCAGCAGCGGCTCAGCAGGAGCAGCGTGTCGTCCGTCTGCTCGGCCGGTCCTGGCAGCGGCTCCTCGTGGACCCGCTCCTCGCGCCGCCGTCGGGCCGCCTCGGCACGCTGCGCGTCGATCAGCTTGCGGCCGGCGACCCGCAGGAGCCACGCCTTCGGCTCGTCCGGTGGACTGTCGGGCCAGTGGCGCACCGCCTCGATCAGGGCCTCCTGGACGGCGTCCTCGGCCATCGCGAAGTCCGCGCCGCGATGGACGAGGACGCCAAGGACCCGCGGCGCCAGCGTCCGTATCAGCTCGTTCACCTGGTCCTCGTGCACGCTGCCGCCTCTGCTCGGCCGTTCTTCCTACTCGGCCGTGGCCGGCAGCTCGGCGAAGAAGGGCCGCACCTCGAGCCACTCGTAGATCGGGCGCCCGCCCTGGCCGGGCGCAGCGGAGAGCTCTGCGGCGGCCTCGTAGGCCCGCTCCTGGGACTCGACGTCGATGATCATGTAGCCGGCGATCAGGTCCTTGGTCTCCGCGAACGGCCCGTCCGTCACCGGCGGCCGGCCCTCGCCGTCATACCGGACGAAGGTGCCCTCCGGTGAGAGTGCGCCCTCGCTGACGAACTCACCGCTCTTCGTCAGCTTGTCGGCGAACCGGCTCATGTAGTCGATGTGCGCCGTGATCTCCTCGGGCGTCCACTGGTCCATCATCGTCTCGGTACCGGGAACGGGCTTGGGGCCGTTGTGCCGGTAGTGCTTCAGCAGCAGGTACTTCACCATGGTTGTCTCCCTGGTCATGGGCCCGTCACCGGGCCATCGGTCGGGGACGCGGTGCGCGCCCTCGACCCTAGGACGGAGCCGTCCGGAGGTTCTCGACATCAGCATGACCGGATTCCCGGAAACGTGTGCGGCGAGTCCCTGGGCGGTCGGGTCAGCCCGTGGCCGAGGCGCGTGCCGCCCCGATCGAGGTGACGTTCGCACCCGGTCCCGGTCCGGGCACGACGGCGGTCGCCTGGAACGCCGCGCTCATCGTGTCGCCCAGCGCATCGAGGTCGTCCTCGAACAGGCCCGCGTACGTCGACAGCGTCAGCACCGGCGACTCGTGCCCGAGCATCCGCTGTACCGCCTTGACCGTGGCGCCCCCGGAGATGGCGAGCGACGCGGCGGTGTGGCGCAGGTCGTGCAGGGTGAGCGTGTCGAAGTCCTCCGCGCCCGGCCCGAGAGTCGTCCCCGACAGCGCCGACAGCAGCCGGGTACGGCTCACCTTCTCGCCGCGCGTCAGCACGGGCGCCGCGGCGCGCCCGTCCCGCCGGGCGCGGTCGGCGTCGGCCACCAGGTCCCAGGTCGCCGGGTCGCAGACGCCCGTCGGCGCGAGCCCGCCGTCGGCCTGCAGACGCCGGACCGTCGCGACCACGTCGTCGTCGTACAGGCCGGTGGCCCGCAGGCCCATGGCCTCGCGCAGCGTGCGGACCGCACGGCCGGCCGCCAGGACGGCGGGCCGGAACGCCGACCGGTCGAAGCTCTCCCTGCGCAGGGGACCGCCGCTGGTCCCGGTGAACAGGAGGTCGGCGGGTGTGCGGCCGGCGGCCTGCACCGCGACCGCCTCGACGAGGGCACCGGGCAGCGGCACCTCACGCCGGGCGTGGGTCTTGGTGTCGCCGAGCAGGAGGGTGCCGTCGTCGAGCCGGGTGTACGCCTTGGTGACGCGCACCCGGCGGCGCAACGGGTCGACGTCGGCGACTGTCAGCGCGCTGACCTCGCCCCAGCGCAGTCCGGTCAGCGCGGTCAGCAGGACGAGCGTGCGGGCCTGCCTCGACCTGGTGGCGTCGGCGACGCGGCGCAGCTGCTCGTGGGAGAGGTAGCGGTGCGGCTTGGTCTTCGGCGCGCGGGGCAGGGCAGGCACCTTGCCCGACGGCGTCCGCGCCGGGTTGGTGCGCAGGCGCCGGGCGTCGACGGCGGCGTCGAGCAGGGCGACCAGGAGGCGTACCGCGTCCCTGCGCCGGGCCGGCGAGGCCGTCTCTCCGGTCGTGGGTGAGGTCATGGTGGCCGCCCAGCGCGCGACGTCCTCGTGGGTGACCTGCCGCAGCGGGCGCCCGCCGAACACCGGGGCGACCAGCGAACGGAACCGCTCGTGCTCCGCCTCGATGGTGCGCGGCGCACGGTCCACGCGGGACTCCTGCCAGATCGCGAACCACTCGGCGACCGTGACCCGGCTCGTTGCGGGGTCGACCCACTCGGCGTGCTTGCCGGCCTCCTCCTGGCGCCGGGCCTCCGCGAGCGCCTCCCGCTTTGCGGTGAAGCGGCGGGTGCTGCGCAGGCGCCCGTCGACGCGGAACCGGCCGACGTAGCCGGTGCGGCCCTCGGAGTCGGTACGTTGCTCGGTGTACGCCACGAGGTGAGGGTATCGGGACTGACGGCGCAGGTCAGGGAGCGTGGCGCCGGTGTCGCCGCGGCTGGTGGAGGCCAGGGGGCGGCAGAGCAGGGCTCAGACCAGGCGGGCGTTCCCGGCCAGTGCGTTCCAGCCGATGCGGCCGCCGAACGCGAGCAGCACGACCCCGGTCACCCGGTCGGTCACGCGGGCGATCGCGCGCCCGGACAGCCAGCGCTTGGCGAGCCCTGCCGCGTTGATCAGGAGGGCCAGCCACGCGAAGCCGATGAGGTCGTGCTCCACGGCGAGCAGCACGCCCATGAGCAGGTGGGGGACGTCGTCGGGCAGGAACTGGGGGATCGTGGCGAGGTAGAAGACGCCGACCTTCGGGTTCAGGAGGTTGGTGGTGGCGCCGACCGTGAACGAGCGCCAGGGGGACCGTGCCACGACGTGCGCGGAGCTGAGCCGCACCTCGTCGGGCAGGGCGTCGTAGCGGCCCGGGCGGAAGCTGGACCACAGCATCTGCCCGCCGAGCCACAGGAGGTAGGCGGCCCCGGCGAGGGTCAGCACGCGGTAGGCGGTCTCCGAGGCGGCGAGGACCGCCGTCGCGCCGACCGCGGCGGCCACGCCCCAGGCCAGGACGCCCGCGTTGACGCCGAGCGCTGTCGCGTAGGCGTGCCGGTTGCCGTGGACGACGGCGGTGCGCAGCACGAGCGCACTGTCCAGGCCGGGCATGACCGTCAGGGGGATCGCGACGAGCGCGAACAGGAGCATGGCCTCTGGCACCGTCATGCGCGCGAGGCTACCGAACGGCCCCTGCCGGGGGAGCGGGTCGCGCTGTGTCACCCGGTAGTTTGGGACCATGCGCGTACTCGTCTCCGGTGGTGCCGGCTACATCGGCTCACACACCGTCCTTGCCCTGGTTGCCGCTGGTCACGACGTCGTGGTGGTCGACGACTTCTCCAACTCGAAGCCCTCCGTGCAGGGCCGCCTCGAGGCGCTCGCGGGCCGGGCGATCCCGGTCCATGCGTTCAACCTGACCGACGCCGACAAGACGGAGGCGCTCTTCGCGCACGAGCGGATCGACGCGGTGATCCACTTCGCCGGGTTCAAGGCGGTGGGGGAGTCGGTGACCAAGCCGCTGGAGTACTACCGCAACAACCTCGACTCCACGTTCGCCCTGGCCACGTCGATGCAGAAGTACGGGGTGACGAAGCTGGTGTTCTCGTCGTCGGCGACGGTGTACGGCGAGAAGGCTCCCGTTCCGTACCGGGAGGACTACGAGCACCTGTCCTCGTCCTCGCCGTACGGGCAGACCAAGGTGATGATCGAGCGGGTGCTGTCGGACATCGCGCAGATCTCCGAGGGGTGGAAGGTGGCGCTGCTGCGGTACTTCAACCCGGTGGGCGCGCACGAGAGCGGCGAGATCGGTGAGGACCCGCAGGGCATCCCGAACAACCTGATGCCCTTCATCGCGCAGGTCGCCGTGGGGCGCCGGGACAGGCTGACCGTGTTCGGCGACGACTACCCGACGGCTGACGGCACGGCGGAGCGGGACTACCTGCACGTCACCGATCTCGCGGCCGGTCACGTGGCGGCGCTCGAGCACCTGGACGACATGGCCGAGCCGGCGCGGGCGTTCAACCTTGGCACCGGGACCGGCACCTCGGTGCTGGAGCTGCTGAAGGCGTTCGAGCGTGCGGTCGGCCGTGAGCTGCCGTACGAGATCGGGCCGCGCCGGGCCGGGGACCTGCCGGCGTTCTGGGCGGACCCGACGCGCGCCAACACCGAGCTGGGCTGGCGCGCGACCAAGACGATCGACGACATGTGCGCCGACACGTGGCGCTGGCAGTCGAAGAACCCGGAGGGCTTCCCGGACTCCTGAGGCGGAGCTGGCCCGTCGGCAACCGGCGTCAGACCACGGGGTTGCCGATGGGCGGGGTCTCCAGCCGGTCGAACTCGAGCTGGGGCACGCCGTCGTCCGGGTCGGGCTCGCGGTCGCGGCGGTGAGCGGGGCGCAGGACGGGCTGCGTGCCGGCTCCGCGCGGCCGGGGGTCCGGCCGGAGGGCGGGGTCAGTGGCCGCAGGAGGTGCCGTCGGCACGCTCTGGTCGTGCAACCGGCGCGCGGGAGGCGCCTGCTGGTCACGTCCGGCCGGGCGTACGGTGCGGTCGACGGGCTCGGCGTGCGCCTCCTCGAAGGCGCGCACGATCGACCAGGGCAGCCGGATGTAGCCCTCGACGTCGAACCCGTTGGCGATGGCCCAGGCGCGCATCTGTGCCGGCGTGGCGACGCTGCGGCCGTCGGTCGGCTTCTTGGTCCCCGTCTCGTCGTCCAGCTTGGGGAACTCGACGGGTGTCGCCTCGACGATCGGTTCGATCACGGCGTCCCGTGGGCAGCCGAGGGTGTCCGCGACGCGCCACAGCTCCTGGCGGGCCTCCAGGTGGTACCGGTCCGCCTCGATCGCCTGGTGCACCAGGGCGTCGAAGAACCGCCTGCGGATGTCGGACGCCGCCTGGGGCGTGAGCCGGTAGAGCGGCTCGGCGTCGGCAAGGCCGGCCGCCGTCTGGGGTGTCAGCCGCCCGTCGTGCAGCGTCTCCGCGATGAGCGCCAGGTACCCGTGGGTGTGCACGTCGGCGACGACGGCGATCGCGTCGGCGAGCGGCTGTCCGGCGAGCGTCGTGAGGATGCCGGGACCGCGGCGGCCCGGCCAGGGGCGGGGGGCGTCGGCCACCCGGCTGGGCGTCTGGGGCCACGGGTAGACCCACGCCCGGAGGGTGACCTGCAGCAGCTCGGCCAGGTCGGGTACCCCGCCGACGCTCTGGACGAACCTCGACAGCAGACCGGCCACGGCACGGGCTTCGTTCACGGGGCTGGAGTTCGGCGGGATGCCGCCGCCCTCGAACGGGACCCCTGCGGCGGTGCAGCAGTCCGACAGCCGCCGGTGCACCAGGTTGGGCAGGTAGTGATAGCTCGCGTCGATGGTCGTCAGCTGCGCGAACGCGGGCAGCTGCCACCCGAGGTGGGCCAGCTCCGCGCGCAGCACCTCGATGCCGAGCCGTCCGTTGTGGGTCACGATCGCCATCTGGGACAGCCGCTGGCGGAGGGTCGCCGCGACGTCGGCGAGCGCGATCCAGGCGCCGTCCGGGTGGAGTACCGCTGACCACTCGTCGACGATGCCGCCCCGCTCGTCGACCCGCACGACGGCGATCTCCCGCAGGCGCGCACGCGCCACCTGGATGCCGGTGATGCGCGTCGACACCGCTGCGTACGCGGGCTTGCCTACGCGTTCGTCCCTCGCCATGCGCGTCCTTTCTCGACAGCCGTGCCGCCGGTGGCGCTACGACGCGCCACAGGGTGCCATCAGCGCGGGGGTCCTGAAAGTGGAGATAGTACGAATATGTCGGATTCTGTGAAAATCACTACCGGAACTAGCGGACCGCCCCCCGATTATTAACACTTGTCGTGGGTGTTTGGCCACCGTCTGGGGTGGGTCAAAAGGGGAGGTCATGGTGCTGTCGAAGCTTTCGGTCATGGACTGGCGCGCCATCGCGGCGCTCGGATTCGCTCTGCCGTACGTGGCGCTGGTGGTCCTGGGGGACCGGTTCGGATGGCTCGAGCTATCCACTTCCAATGCTCTGACCAGCCCGATCACCATTGTGACACTGGGTTGCCTGCTGGCAGGAGCAGCCCTTGCACTAGCGCCGGTGCTACAGGATGGAACCTACCCGGTCCTGAACCTACTTGTCGGCGGAGCGATGCTGCTGGGCTTCGGCTGGGCCGTTCTGGTGCTGGTGCAGGCGCAGTATGGTTGCGACCCGCTGAACGTGCTGCCCGGCTGCGGGTGATCTTTTGAAAATGGGATGTCATGCCCGCCGTACCAGGTTTTCTCGCGCCGGTTCGGCGCCCTTCGGGACACAATGCGAGCGTGTTCCAGCGCCCCGCCAACCACCGCGTCTCGAGCCGTGAGCTCGTAACCCTCGGCACCGCCAGCCAGGTACCCACGCGAACCCGCAACCACAACGGCTACGCGCTGTTCTGGGACGACGAGGTCATCCTGTTCGACCCCGGCGAGGGGACCCAGCGCCAGATGCTGCACGCAGGGATCTCCGCGACGGCCCTGACCCGCATCGCGATCACGCACCTGCACGGCGACCACAGCCTCGGCCTGGCCGGCGTGGTCCAGCGGATCAGCCTCGACGGGGTGCCCCAGACCGTACCGGTGACGTTCCCGGAGTCGGGCCGCCGGTGGGTCGAGGCCCTGTGCGACTCCACCGCGTACCACCACCAGGAGCGCCTCGCGCTGCAAGGCCTGTCGCACGACGGCGTCGTGCAGCGCGTCCCCGGCGAGGTGCACGGCCCCGCGACGCTGCGGGCCGCCCGGCTGGACCACTCCCTCGAGGCCTACGGGTACCGGCTCGACGAACCGGACGGCCGGCGCATGGACCCCGACCTGCTCGCCACCGCAGGCATCACCGGGCCCGACGTCGGGCGGCTGGTCCGGGAGGGCAGCCTCCAGACCCCGCACGGCACCGTCCGGGTGGAGGACGTCAGCGACCCCCGGCCGGGCCAGTCCTTCGCGTTCGTCATGGACACCCGCCTGTGCGACGCGGTGTGGAACCTCGCGGACGGGGTCGACCTGCTCGTCATCGAGTCGACGTTCCTTGACCGTGACCGGGACCTCGCGCGCGACCACGGGCACCTGACCGCCCTGCAGGCCGCGACCGTCGCCGCACAGAGCGGCGTGCGCAGCCTCGTGCTGACCCACTTCTCACAGCGGTACACCGACCCGGCAGAGTTCGAGAAGGAGGCGCGCACCGTGTTCGACGGCGACCTCACCGTGGCGGCCGACCTGGACCGGGTGCCGGTGCCACGCAGGCGGTGAGGCCTGGTGTGCCGTTGCGGCCGTTGCGGCCGTTGAGCGCACCAGACAACGGCGTCCACGTCGCCCCGGACCCGGAGGACCTCCTGACCCTCCCGTGTCCAGGGGCAGTTCTCCCCGTTGACCGGGCCCCGGCCCCGACGCACGATGCCGCCCATGAGCAACCCAGCGAACCTCCGGACCTGGGACGGCGCCGTCAACCTCCGAGACCTCGGCGGGCTCCCGCTCGACGACGGCGGAAGCACCACACCGGGCCAGGTCTGGCGCTCCGGAGCTCCGGAACCCATCACGCCCACCGGCTGGGCCGAGGCGCTCGCGGCAGGACTGACGACCGTCGTCGACCTGCGTAACGCGGCGGAGATCGGGCAGGCGCACGATCTCGTGCCCGGCGCAGAACGGCCGGCCGGGGTCGTCACGCGGAGCACGCCGACGGAGGACCCCGGGGACCCGCACTTCCTGGAGACCTGTGGGCCGTGGCTGGACCACCCGCGGTCCTATGCGCCCAACACCGCGATGTACCCGCACCTGTTCGGTGCCGTCTTCCGGGCGATCGCCGATGCACCGGGTCCGGTGCTGGTGCACTGTTCAGCGGGCCGCGACCGCACGGGGATGATCAGCGCGATGCTGCTGGCCCTGGTCGGGGTGGAGCACGAGGCGATCGCCGAGGACTACGAGCAGGCGTTCCGCGGCACCACCCACCGGGGCGGCATCGCGTACGACGTCGAGCAGGGCGCCTGGGTGCAGCACCCGGGGGAGACCTGGACCGCCGAGCAGCTGGACGCGCGCGTCCGCGAGCGCCGTGCGGCTCTCCTGGAGTGGCTCGCGGACCTCGACCCGGCCGCCTACCTCCGGTACGCCGGGCTGGACGGGCGTCGCCTCACGAGCCTGCGGGACCGCCTGCGGGCGCCGGTAGCTCCAGTGTCATGAACACGCTGTGCGGGTCGGGCACGTAGTCCCCGAACGGTCCGCACTCGGTGAACCCGTTGCGGGCGTACAGGCGGCGTGCGGGGGCGAAGAAGTCCTGTGACCCGGTCTCCAGGCTCACGCGCGCGTAGCGGCGCCGTGCTGCCTCTGCGAGCAGGGTCTGGAGCAGGGTCGACGCCACGCCCCGTCCCCTGGCTCGCGTGGCGGTGCGCATGGACTTGATCTCGCCCTGCCGGAACTCGTCCTGCCGGGTTCCGGTGCCTGCCATGGTGCCGTCCGGCGGGGGCGGGCCGAGCTCGCTGAGCGCACCGCACCCGAGCAGGGTGTCGGCGTCGCGCGCGGTCCAGAACGTGATGGTCGGGGCGAGCAGCGCCGAGTGGTCCAGGGCGTGCACGCTCTCGGCCGGTGAGGTGGCGTACATGTCGGTGAGGTGCTCGTCCAGGAGCCGGCGGACGTCGTCGTGGGCGGGGGAGTCGATGGCGATGTGCACGGCAGTATTTTCCGGTGCTCGGCGGCCGCTGCGTCCGCATCGCGGGCCCGTGTGGCGCACGTCACGCCGCGGCGGTAGGAATCTCTTCGTGCGCGGGCTTCCGCGCCCGTGACCGAGGAGACCACGATGTCGTTGCCCAGCCCGAGCTACACGATCACCCTGCGCGTGGAGGTGGCCGCGTCGCAGCGCGCCACGAGCACGGTGGTAGCCGCGGTAGCCGACGCCGGGGGTGCGGTGATGGGGGTGGACATCGCGCACTCGACGTCGCACGGCCTGGTCGTCGACGTCACGTGCGACACGATCGACGCTGAGCACGGTGAGCGGGTCGTGGCGGCGGTGAACGCGATCGAGGGTGCTGAGGTGCTCAAGTCGAGCGACTCGACGTTCCTGATGCACCTGGGCGGCAAGATCGAGGTCACGAACAAGGTGCCGCTCAAGACCCGCAGGGACCTGTCTCGCGCGTACACGCCGGGGGTGGCGCGGGTGTGCCTGGCGATCGCGGACAACCCGGAGGACGCCCGGCGGCTGACGATCAAGCGGAACACGGTCGCCGTGGTGACCGACGGCACCGCCGTGCTGGGCCTGGGGGACATCGGTCCGGCGGCGGCGCTGCCCGTCATGGAGGGCAAGGCTGCGCTGTTCAAGGAGTTCGGCGGGGTCGACGCGTGGCCGGTGTGCCTGGACACGACGGACACGGACGAGATCGTGCGGATCGTCAAGGCGATCGCGCCGGTCTACGGGGGTGTGAACCTGGAGGACATCGCGGCGCCGCGATGTTTCGAGATCGAGGCGCGGCTGCGTGCGGAGCTCGACATCCCGGTGTTCCACGACGACCAGCACGGTACGGCGATCGTGGTGCTGGCTGCCCTGGTCAACGCGCTCAAGGTGGTCGAGAAGGAGCTGGCGGACGTGCGGATCGTGGTGTCCGGCGTCGGGGCGGCGGGCAACGCGATCATCCGGCTGCTCAAGGCGCAGGGTGCGCGGCACATCGTGGCGTTCGGGCGCGACGGCGCCCTGCACCCCGGGGTGGTGATCGACGACCCGCACCGGCGCTGGATCGTGGACAACACGAACGTCGACGGGTTCGCGGGCACGTTGCAGGAGGGGCTCAAGGGTGCCGACGTGTTCATCGGGGTCTCGGCGGCCGGGATCCTGTCGGGTGCGGACGTGGCGCAGATGGCCGACCGTGCGGTGGTGTTCGCCCTGGCCAACCCGACGCCAGAGGTGGACCCGCTGGAGGCGGCCGAGACGGCCGCGGTCGTCGCCACGGGGCGCAGCGACTACCCGAACCAGATCAACAACGTCCTTGCCTTTCCTGGCCTGTTCCGTGGCTTGCTGGACACGGGCGCCAAGGACATCACCACGGAGCTGCTGCGGGTGTCGGCGGTCGCGATCGCCGAGGTCGTGGGGCCGGAGGAGCTGAACAGCGCGTACATCATCCCTGGGGTGTTCGACCACCGGGTTGCCGAGGCCGTCGCGGATGCGGTACGCAGGCAGGTGTGAGGTCTCTCGCGATCGATGCCTGCCCGGACGTGATCGACGTCCAGACCGTCCGGCTGCCGCCCGGGGCGCTGCACGGGCCGGTCACCCGCACGATGATGCGCCGTGCGGTCTCCCGGCTCGGCAGGGGCACCGGCTCGGTGCCGGCCCCTGACCGCTAGCGGTTCAGGGGATCAGCCGATCCCGCTGATGGTGGAGTTCACCAGGCTGCTGACCACCGCGGCGGTGCCGAGGACCAGGACGAGCAGGGCGCCGGTGGAGGCCACGAGGGGGATCCACCAGCGGACGGGCTCCTGCTGGGTGTAGCTGTGGGGACGGAAGGCGTTCTTGTTGTTCACACTGTTGCTCACACTGATAGAGACGCTCGGGGGCAGCGAAACGATGCCCGGGTACTGATAACGGTTCGGGAACGTTCCTGGGGTCCCGGACGACGCACGTGTCCTGGGAGGGTTGAGGTCAGCATGAAGAACATCGGGTTCCTGTCGTTCGGCCACTGGACGCCGCATCCGCAGTCGGGTACGCGCTCGGCGTCCGACGCCCTGCTGCAGTCGATCGACCTGGCCGTGGCGGCCGAGGAGCTGGGCGCCGACGGCGCCTACTTCCGCGTGCACCACTTCGCGCGCCAGCTCGCCTCCCCGTTCCCGCTCCTCGCGGCGATCGGTGCCCGCACCAGCCGCATCGAGATCGGCACGGGCGTCATCGACATGCGCTACGAGAACCCCCTCTACATGGCGGAGGACGCCGGGGCGGCGGACCTCATCTCGGGCGGGCGGCTGCAGCTCGGCATCAGCCGTGGGTCACCCGAGCAGGTGATCGAGGGGTACCGCCACTTCGGGCACGAGCCGTCCGGCCCGGGCGGCGGGTCGGACGCCGACATGGCCCGCGAGCACACGGCTCGCTTCCTGGAGGTCCTCGAGGGTGAGGGGTTCGCGGAGCCGAACCCGCGACCGATGTTTCCCAACCCGCCGGGCCTGCTGCGGATCGAGCCGCACTCCGAGGGGTTGCGCCGGCGGATCTGGTGGGGCGCCGGCTCCCGCGCCACCGCGGAGTGGACCGCGGCGCAGGGGATGAACCTGATGTCGTCCACGCTGCTGACCGAGGACACCGGGGTGCCGTTCCACCGGCTGCAGGCGGAGCAGATCCAGCGGTTCCGCGACGCCTGGGCCGAGGCGGGGCACGGGCACGAGCCGCGGGTCTCCGTCAGCCGCAGCATCTTCCCGATCACCGACCAGCGCGACCGGCAGTACTTCGGCATGGAGGTCTACAGCGAGGACCAGGTGGGCCGCCTCGACACCGGCCCGGCCCGGTTCGGCAAGACGTACGCGGGCGAGCCCGACGAGCTCGTCGAGGACCTGCGCGCCGACGAGGCCGTGCAGGCCGCCGACACGCTCCTGCTGACCGTGCCCAACCAGCTCGGCGTCGACTACAACGCGCACGTCATCGAGAACGTCCTGCGGCACGTGGCACCGGCCCTCGGCTGGAGGTGATCCCGGTGTGATCCCGGTGTGAGCGCGAGCGGCGGCCACCGATGGAACACTTGCGGGCAGGGAGGACACCCACAGTCATGGACAGTGCCGAGATCCTGGCGCTGCTGGCGCGAGGGCGTTCGACAGGCCAGGAAGCAAGGCCCCTTGCGGCCCGGCTGTGCGACGCGTGCGCGGAGATCCTTGGTGCCGAGGCGGGCATGCTGACCCTCACCTCGGCCGCCGAGCGCCTCACGGTGCGCACCGCTGAGTTCGCCGGGTCCGCCGTCGCCCAGGTCGAGGACCTCCAGGTCGTGCTCGGGGAAGGCCCTGCGGAGCTCGCGTTCGCCGAGGGCCGCACCGTCGTCGTCCACCTGGACGGCCACGACGCGGACGCCGCCGCGTTTCCCATGTTCGCGACCATGGCGGCCGCCATCGACGGACCGCTGAGCGTGTACGCAGTGCCGATGCGGCCCAGCGGCCGCGTCGTCGGCATCCTGACGCTCTACCTCAGCGGCGGACAGCTGGCGCGACCCATCGAGGAGGCGGAGTTCCTCGCCGACGCCGCGGGCGCCGCCCTCCTCGGCGACCCCGACACCGCCGACATCGGCTCCCAGCCGGCGTGGCCGCAGCAGGCGCTCGTGCACCAGGCCACAGGGGTCGTCGTCGCGCAGCTCGGGATCGCGCCCACCGACGCGCTGGCCGTCCTGCGCGCACACGCCTTCGCGCGCGCCTCGACCCTGGAGTCCGTCGTCGACGACGTCCTCGCGAGCCGGCTGGTCTTCTCCTCCGACGGCGCCGAGAACGACAACGACGGCATCGTCTCCGAACAGCACCCACGAACCGAGGAGCCATGACACCGCGCACCCCCGCCGACACCCTCGCGCTGACCACGTCCGCGCTGCTGCGCGACCACGACGTGACAGACCTGCTCTACCGCATCGTGCGCGACTGCGCCCGGTTCACCGGCTCCGCCGCGGCCGGGCTCCTGGTCAGCGCCCCGGACGGTGCCCTGGAGCTCCTGAGCGCGACCTCGCACGCCGCCGTCGAGCTCGAGCTCTACCAGGCCCAGGAGCACGAGGGTCCGTGCGTCGAGCTGCTCGGCTCCGGAGAGGCCGTGGAGGCAGTCGGCGCCGACACCATCCTGGACCGGTGGCCGACGGTCGGCCCTGCGATCGTCCGAGCGGGCTTCAACGCCGTGCACGCCTACCCCGTGAGCTGGCGCGACGGCGTCCTGGGCGGCATCAACCTGTTCCGCCACGACGAGCGCGCCGACGACACCGACGTGGCGGCCACCGCCCGGTCCTTCGCGGACATGGCAGCGCTCGTGCTGCTCCAGCCCGAACGCCTGGAGCAGCACGACGTCGCCGACCGCCTCGAGCGCGCCCTCGCGGGCCGGGTGGTCGTCGAACAGGCCAAGGGCGTGCTGGCCCACCAGCTCGCCGTCGACATGGAGGCCGCGTACGCAGCCCTCGTGGACCGGGCAGCCCAGGACGGCAAACCCCTGTCCGCCACAGCCCGCACCGTGGTCGAGCAGGCCTACCGGCGCTAGGCCAGCGCGGCCACCCGCCGCCTGGCCAGCTCCCGCACCTGCCGGAACGCGTCGCACCGAGCCATCAGGTACACGCCCGACCACGGGCCACGCGGACCACCGTCCGCCACCGCGAACGCCGGCCGCTGCGCCGTCCACCGCGACCAGTGCCGCACGAACTGCTCCGGCCGCACCACCCGGCCACGATCCAGCTGCCCGTCGAGCGCCTCGGCCAGGGACACGTCCACCGCCACCAGCACCGGGTCCCACCCCCGTGACCGCGCCAGCAGCCCGAGGGCCTCCCGCCGACGCCCACGGGTCGCCGTGTCGTGCACCAGCAGCGGGACGTCCGACCCAGGCCCACGCAAGATGCGCCACAGCGTCACGACGGCGTGCACCGTGTGCACCGCCCACCGGTAGGCGCCGTACGGCACCCAGGACGGCACCCGCCCTGCGATCCGACGCCGGTACCGGTCCGGATCGAGCACCACCCCACCAGGGACGTCGTCAGCGATCCGGGCCAGGAGCGTGCTCTTGCCCGCACCAGGGACCCCGCCCACCACGATCATCAACGGGCCGGGAGCCCCATCGGGCGAGTCGGGCACACGGTCGGGCTCCGCATCAGGCACGCCATCGGGCACAGCAACGTCGCGGACGGTGCGCGGCCTGCGCCGCAGAACGGGTGTTGTCACATGGTCCTCCATTCGTAGGGGGCCGGGTGAGCAGCATCGCGCGAGCCGATCCAGAGTTCCCGGGAACACCCTGAGAGGGTGCTGAACCGGCACACGGACCGAAACGAGCCACGACGACGGGCACAGGGCACCAGCCCCCGGCTCACAACGTCGGACAGATACTCATTCCACCCTTTTGAACGGAAGAAACAGTCACATTTGTTCCCACACCAGCACACCGGTCTCCGCAGGTCGGAGCACCGATCACCCTCCACGCACGCTCCGAACGCCAGCACCACGCAGCCCGCGTCGACCGCGACCACCACCAGATCCCATCCCCGCGCTCGCGCGAACAGGCCCTGGGTCTCCCGACGGCGCTCGCGGGTGGCGGTGTCGTGCACCACCAGCCGCAGGTTCACCCGGGGCCACCCCTCCACGTCAGAGCGTCCGGCGCTAACCTCGACGAAGGACCGAGGGGAAGGCAAGCCCTGATGCGACGGTGGATCACCGGCGTCCTGGCGACAGCGATCGTAGTGGCCGGGGCACCCCTTCAAGCACAGGCTGCGCCTGGCGACCCTGCACCGGCCTGGCCGCTCCAGCGGTCCGACGGCGCCTGGTCGGTCGCGGTGGCACAGTCCGGGCGTGTGTTCACGCTCGCGCATCCCGCTCCGGACGTTCCCGGCAGCATCAGCCTGAACACTTCCTACAACGGCACCTGGCCCACCCCGACACAGCTTCCCGAGGTCGGCGGCGTGGTCCGCGCCGGCTTCGGGCCGTACGGGATCGTGGTCTCCTGGAGCGAATGGAACGACGGCTCACACCTTGTGTCACGTGAGTTCATCAACGGGCAGTGGACCGAGCCCGAGCGCATCGGCGAGTTCCTCAACACGACAAGCCTCGACACCAACACCGACGGCGACGCCGTGATCGTGTGGCGGTCACCGGACGGGTTCATGGCCGGCGTCCACCCCCGGGGCGGCTCGTGGTCGACGCTCCCCGTGACCGTCGCACCCCAGAACGCCCCGCTCTCTGCCGCGATCAACGAATCCGGCAAGGTCGCCCTCGTCTGGAGCGAAGGGACGAACGGTACCTCGCGCACGGTCAGACGTTCCGTGCTCCGGCCCGGCGCGACCACCTGGACCAGCCCGCAGACCCTCGGCACCATCTCGTCCCACGACGGCTCACCACGGATCGTGACCGACGGGCACGGACGCGAGACCATCGTGGCGGGCGGAAAGCTCTGGCGTCAGCGGACCACCAACTCCACCCCGGCGTACGCCTTCACCGTCGGGCAGTACGCCGAGATCGCAGCCGGCACCGACGACACCCGCGTCATCTGGCCGTACGAGAACGGCCGCTATCTCTCCGTCCGCACGAGACAGTTCAGGGAGCGGGACGCCACCGAGTCCTGGGGCCCGACCACGACGGCCTGGGCGAAGAGCTTCCCGGCCACGGTGCCCGCCGAGTGCCGCCAGCAAGTGAACACCGGCCTCGGTATCACACCCGGTGGACGCTCCTACGTGGCGCTCGGTGTTGTCGCGGACGCAGGCAGCACCCTCTGCGCGAACAACAAGGCGCGGCTGGTGACGCTCGACCGGAAGAGCACACCCCTCAACGACGTCGCCGTCGGGGGCTACTTCAACGGCTCCGGCTTTGGCGTCGCCGTCAATGCCCGCGGCCCCGTGGCCGTCGACTATCAGGGCGACGGAGCCGACAACGGCTGGGGCGACACCAACAGCCTGAAGTTCTTCACCCGCTGAACCACCGTCCGACGTGGGAACATCACAGACGTGACCAGCAATGCCGCGGACAGCGCGGCCGGCAGAGCAGCCAAGGCAGCAGAGCAGGAGCGCCTGCGCGACCTGGCGCGGCTGCGGCGCGTCCGCGACCTGATCGACCGGGAGTACACGCAGCCGCTGGACGTCGAGATGCTCGCTCGCGGCGCGAACATGTCGGCGGGGCACCTCAGCCGCCAGTTCCGGCTCGCGTACGGCGAGTCGCCGTACGCCTATCTGATGACGCGGCGTATCGAGCGTGCGATGGCGTTGCTACGCGGGGGCGACCTGAGCGTGACCGAGGTGTGCTTCGCGGTCGGCTGCTCGTCGCTGGGCACGTTCAGCACCCGCTTCACCGAGCTCGTCGGCGTGCCACCGAGCGTCTACCGGAGCGATCCGATGCTGGCAGCCGGGTCGATCGACACCACGGGGATTCCCGCGTGCATCGCGAAGCAGGTGACCAGGCCCGTGCGCATCACGCCCAGCAGGACGGCGGCGAATGCGGCGACGCGGTGACGGCCCGCCGATCGAACGGAGACGCGGTCGGGGGCTCGAGCAGGAAGTTGGTCAGGAATCGAGAAGCGCACAACCCGGGCGGGATCTAGCGTGGCTGCCATGGGCACAGACACCGGCATCACCATCCACCAGACATTCCTTCCGCACACCGACCCGGAGGCCTCGCTGGCCTTCTACCGCGACGCCCTCGGCTTCGAGGTCCTCCTCGACGTGGGCCAGGGCACCATGCGCTGGATCACCGTGGGTCCAGCCGGTCAGCCCGGCACCTCGATCGTCCTGACCCCGCCGGCCGCCGACCCGGGGATCACTGAGGAGGAGCGCCGGACCATCACCGAGATGATCGCCAAGGGCACCTTCGCCGCCGTCATCCTGGGTACCAAGGACCTGGACGGTACGTTCGAGCGGGTGCAGGCCAGCGGCGCGGAGGTCATGCAGGAGCCGGTCGACCAACCGTACGGTTTCCGCGACTGCGCCTTCCGCGACCCTGCGGGAAACACTGTCCGCATCAAGCAGCTCTGAGTCCCAGGCCATGTGCATCCCAGGATTGACGGCGTCCGTGTACGCGACCGGGACGCTTCGCCCCGACCACGTGCCGGCCGGTCCCGGTGAGCCGGCCGTCCCGGCGGCTGCCCCTCAGCCGTTCGCCGTGCCCGCCGCGGCTGCCGCCCCGCCGGCGTCGGCCCGCTGACCGCGCGTGCACGCTGCCGCCCTCCTCGAACGAGAGCAGAAGATGGAACTTCGATCCGCCCCTAGTGTGACGGTCATGGAACAGCACCCGGCCGACAGCCACGACCTGATCCGCGTCCAGGGTGCGCGGGAGAACAACCTCAAGGACATCAGCCTCGAGATTCCCAAGCGCCGGCTCACGGTGTTCACGGGGGTCTCGGGCTCGGGCAAGAGCTCGCTGGTGTTCGCGACGGTCGCCGCGGAGTCGCAGCGGATGATCAACGAGACGTACAGCGCGTTCGTGCAGGGCTTCATGCCGTCGCTGGACCGGCCGGAGGTGGACCGGCTGGACGGGCTGACCACGGCGATCGTCGTCGACCAGGAGCGGCTGGGTGCCAACCCGCGCTCGACGCTCGGCACCGTGACCGACACCAACGCGCTGCTGCGGATCCTGTTCAGCCGTCTCGCGCAGCCGCAGATCGGGCCGCCCATCGCGTTCTCGTTCAACGTGCCGGCGCGCAAGGCGAGCGGGGTGATGACGTCGGCGACGGGCGAGAAGACCATCGTCCGCGAGCAGGTGTACCACGGCGGCATGTGCCCGGCGTGCGAGGGGCGCGGTCAGGTCTCGGACCTCGACCTCGGCCAGTTCTTCGACGACTCGCTGTCGCTCAACGGTGGCGCGATCAAGATCCCTGGGTACACCCCCGGGGGCTGGATGGTGGGCAGCTACAGCGAGTCGGGGTTCCTGGACCCGGACAAGCCGATCCGCGAGTACACCGACACGGAGCGGCAGGACTTCCTGTACAAGGAGCCCACCAAGATCAAGGCCAAGGGCATCAACATCACGTACGAGGGCCTGGTCCCCAAGGTGCGCAAGTCGATGCTCAGCAAGGACGTCGACTCGCTCCAGCCGCACATCCGGGCGTTCGTCGAGCAGGCGGTCACGTTCGTGACCTGCCCGGAGTGCGCCGGCACGCGGCTGGCGGAGGCGGCCCGGTCGGCCAGGATCGACGGGGTCAGCATCGCCGACGCGTGCGCGATGCAGATCAGCGATCTGGCGGCGTGGGTCCGCAAGCTGGCCGCGTCGGACGCCGCGGCGTCGGCCGGCCCGCTGCTGACCAACCTGCTGCACCAGCTGGAGAAGTTCGTGGAGATCGGCCTGGGCTACCTGTCGCTGGACCGGCCGTCGGGCACGTTGTCCGGGGGAGAGGCGCAGCGCACCAAGCTGATCCGGCACCTTGGCTCGGCTCTGACGGACGTCACGTACGTCTTCGACGAGCCGACGATCGGTCTGCACCCGCACGACATCCAGCGGATGAACAACCTGCTGGTCGAGCTGCGGGACAAGGGCAACACGGTGCTGGTGGTGGAGCACAAGCCGGAGGCGATCGCGATCGCCGACCACGTGGTCGACCTGGGTCCGGGGGCCGGGTCCGCTGGCGGCACCGTGCAGTTCGAGGGCACCGTCGACCAGCTGCGCACCAGCGACACCCTGACCGGGCGCCACCTCGGGTATCGCGCACGGCTCAAGGACGCGGTGCGGTCCGCGTCGGGGACGCTGGCGATCCGCGGGGCGAGCACGCACAACCTGCGCGACGTCGACGTCGACGTGCCGCTCGGGGTGCTGACCGTCGTCACGGGCGTGGCCGGCTCGGGCAAGAGCTCGCTCATCCACGGCTCGCTCCCGCACGGCGCCGGCGTCGTCACCGTCGACCAGGGCGCGATCAAGGGGTCGCGGCGGTCCAACCCGGCCACGTACACGGGCCTGCTCGACCCGATCCGCAAGGCGTTCGCCAAGGCCAACGGGGTCAAGCCGGCGCTGTTCAGCGCCAACTCGGAGGGCGCGTGCCCGACGTGCAAGGGCGCCGGCGTCATCTACACGGAGCTCGGGTTCATGGACACCGTCTCGACCACGTGCGAGGACTGCGGCGGCAAGCGGTTCGACGCCTCGGCGCTCGTGTACACGCTGGGGGAGACGGGTGCTGGTGCGGGCGACGGCAAGGACATCAGCGAGGTGCTCGCGATGCCGGTGGCGGAGGCCGCGGCGTTCTTCGCCAAGGACGGGCCGGCACCGGTCCCCGCCGCGTACCGGATCCTGCAGCGCCTGGCCGACGTCGGGCTCGGCTATCTCGGGATCGGGCAGCCGCTGACCACCCTGTCGGGTGGGGAGCGGCAGCGCCTCAAGCTGGCGGTGGAGATGGCGCGCGAGGGGGGCGTGTACGTGCTGGACGAGCCGACGACCGGTCTGCACCTGGCCGACGTGGCGAACCTGCTCGGCCTGCTGGACCGCCTCGTCGAGTCGGGCAAGTCGGTCATCGTGATCGAGCACCACCAGGCGGTCATGGCGCACGCGGACTGGATCATCGACCTCGGTCCTGGGGCGGGCCACGACGGCGGCACGGTCGTCTTCGAGGGCACGCCCGCCGATCTGGTGGCCCGCACCCGGTCGGGGCAACCCACGCTGACGGGGGAGCACCTGGCGCAGTACGTGGGGGAGTAGCCGCGGTACCGGGCCGGGCGGTCAGCGCCCGGCCCGCACCAGGCCCGACTCGTACGCGCAGACCACGAGCTGTGTACGGTCGCGCAGATCCAGCTTGTTCAGGATGCGTGAGACGTGCGTCTTGACGGTCTGCTCGGCGAGGTGCAGCTCGCCGGCGATCTCGGCGTTCGACCGCCCTGCCGCGACCAGCTTCATGACGTCGAGCTCACGGTCGGTCAGCGCGGACAGCGTGGCGTCCGGCGAGACGGGCAAGGTCGGGCGTGCCGCGTAGTCCGCGATGAGGGCCCGGGTGATCTTCGGCGACAGGAGGGCCTCGCCCGCGGCCACCACGCGGACCGCCTGGGTCAGCTCCTCGGGCGGCGAGTCCTTCAGCAGGAACCCGCTCGCGCCGACACGCAGCGCGGTGAACACGTACTCGTCGGCGTCGAACGTGGTCAGCATGATCACCTTCGGCGGGGTGCCGGGCATCCCGATGATCGTGCGGGCCGCGTCCAACCCGTTCACCTTCGGCATGCGGATGTCCATCAGCACGACGTCGGGCCGGGTACGGCGCACGACCTCGGAAATTCCCGCGCCGTCGTCGGCCGTGCCGACTACCGTGATTCCTTCGTGCGCATCCAGGAGCGCTGCGAAGCCAGCACGGATCATCGACTGGTCGTCGACGATGAGCACCCGGATCGCGTTCTCGGCGACATCGAGGGCTGGCTGCATGGGAACAAACTATCGGACCAACCCCAGGTATCACGCCGGTTAGCCCTCAGGGGTGACGCGGCGCACGTGCCCGACCGCCTAACCTGCAGAGAATGGACCACCCACATGTCGCTCCGCCGGTGCCGCGTGACGCTGCCGCACCCGGCCACGGTGAGCGCCGCTGGCGAAGGCTGCCCCGTGTGCTGCGCTCCCTGACCCGGCTCGACGTCCCCACGGTCTCGATCGCCCGGCGCGAGGTCGTCTGGATGTGGAGCGTCGTCTCCATCGCAGCGGTAGCGCTCGTCGCCGTCGGGTGGCCGCTGACCGCTGCCGGGTACGGCACCCACCCGGCAGCGGCGATGGGATGGACCCTCGTGCACTGCGCCGCGCCGATCCTCGCCGTGCGCTGGCCCTGGGCCGGACTGCCCGCATCGATCGTCGGCGCCCTCGCGCTCATGGTGGTCACCGCCGACGCCGCCCCCGACTGGCCCTGGCCGTGGCCGGTCACCGTGCTGCTCTCGCACTGCCTCACCGTGTTCGTCCTCGCCCTGCGGCACGCGTGGTACTGGGCGGCGTCCCTCTGGTCGGCAGGCGCGATGCTGACCGTCCTCGTCCCCGCCGCGCTCCTCGACGGCCCGCGCGAGACCGCCTTCGCCAACGGCGTCGTCCTCGTCTCCCTCAGCGGCGTCGTCGCCCTGGTGGGCGTCATCGTCCGGCTGTGGATCCTCAGCGTGGTCCGCATGGAGCAGGCGGAACGACTCACCGCCGCCGAGGCGGGCCGCCGCCGCGAGCTCGAGGAGCGCAACCGCATCGCCAGAGAGCTGCACGACGTCGTCGCGCACAGCATGTCCGTCATCACCGTCCAGGCCTCCACCGCGCGCTACCGCCAACCCGGCCTCGACGAGGCGATCCAGCAGGAGTTCGAGGAGATCGCCGCCTCGTCCCGCCGCGCACTGAGCGAGATGCGCGGACTGCTCGGCATCCTGCGTGGCCACGACACCGCACCCACCGCACCCCTGCCCGGCCTGTCCGACGTCGCGGGGCTCATCGAGTCCACCCGCGCCTCCGGCGTCGAGATCGCCTACGCGGGCACCGACGCCGAGGTACCGGACGCCGTCGGCCTCACCGCGTTCCGCGTCGTCCAGGAGGCCCTGAGCAACGCCCTGCGGCACGCCCCAGGGTCCGCTATCACCGTCACCATCACCGACGACGGGAACGACCTACGGGTCCGCGTCACCAACTCGCCCCCCGAGCGCAACGACGAGCCCACACCGGGCGCCCAGCTCGGCCTGGCCGGCACCCGCGAACGCGCCGCAGCCCTCGGCGGGAGCGTCACCGCTGGACGGACGAGGGACGGCGGCTTCGAGCTCACCGCGACCCTGCCCGTCGCCGACAGCGACCACCCACTACTCACGTAGGGGGTGAGGTTGGCTCCAGCGGGGGACGCGCGAAGTACCACCTGGTTCCTAGGTTGACGCCTATGACGACCACGATCGCCGCACCGCCGCTCCCGGCCCCGCCGGCACGCCAGCCCCGGTCAGCCCGCAACAAGCAGACGAACGACTACTTCGACCTCGTCGAACGCGCCAACGCCGCAGGCCTGATGGGCCGCCGCGTCGGCTGGTACGTCCGTCGCACCGTCGTGCTCACCGCGAGCCTGGCGCTCGCGTTCGTCCTGCTGCTCACCCTCGGCAACACCTGGTGGCAGCTCGCGGTGGCAGCGTTGTTCGGTGTCGTCCTGACCCAGTTCGCCTTCCTCGCCCACGACGGCGGGCACCAGCAGGTCTTCGCGGCCAGCCGGCACAACGAGTGGTTCGCCCGCATCATCGGCAACCTGGTGGTCGGCCTCAGCATCGGCTGGTGGAACCGCAAGCACAACAGGCACCACGGCAACCCCAACGTGATCGGCAAGGACGGCGACATCGCCACCGGAGCGCTCGTGTTCGTACCGGGCGACGAGGTCGGGCGTACCGGGTTCCTGGGCTGGGTCACCCGGCGCCAGGGCTGGCTGTTCTTCCCGATGCTGGCGCTGTTCGGCCCGGTGCTGCACTACAACTCCGTCCAGACCCTCGCCACGATGCCGCAGGTCAAGCAGCGCGGGGCGGAGAGCGCACTCCTGGCCGTCCGGCTCATCGGGTTCCCTGCCCTCGTCTTCCTCACGCTCGGCCCCGCCCTCGGCGCCGCGTTCATGGTCGTGCAGCTCGCCGTCTTCGGGGTGTACATGGGCGCCACCTTCGCGCCGAACCACAAGGGGATGCCGCTGCTCCCCAAGGACACCTCCATCGACTTCCTGCGCCGACAGGTCCTCACCTCGCGCAACATCCGTGGCGGACGGTTCGTCGAGTGGGCCATGGGTGGCCTGAACTACCAGGTCGAGCACCACGTCTTCCCGCGGATGCCCAGCGTGAACCTGCGCCACGTCCGCCCGCTCGTGCGGGACTTCTGCGCCGAGCGCGACATCCCGTACACCGAGACCGGCCTGTTCGAGTCCTACGGCATCATCGTCGACTACCTCAACCGCGTCGGGCTCGGCCACGCCAACCCGATGGACTGCCCCGTGGCCGCGCAGTACCGGTAGCCGGTTCGTGGCCGGTTCGTGGCCGGTCAGGCGGTGGGCCGCAGGGCGTCCGCGACGGACACAGGAGTCCGTCCGGTCAGCCGGAGCACCTCGTCGGAGACGCTGCTCCACCGGTCCTGGCGGACGGACGCGAACATCGTCGAGTACGCGTACGTCCACCACGGGTCCTCACCGGCCCTGGCCAGCTCCTCGACCTGCACGTGGGCCGGTATGTCGCGGTAGCTGACCGGGATCCCCGCGACCCCGGTCAGCACCTCCGCGACAGCGTCGAACGTCAAGGCGGCCGGCCCCGTCAGGTCGTGGTGCCCACCGCTCGGCGGCAGCAGCGCCAGGGCCGCCAGGCACCGCCCCACGTCAGCCCGGGACACGAGAGCGACCCGCCCGCTGCCACCCGGCACCCGCAGCACGCCGGACACCACGGCCGGACGCAGGAACGCCGCGACGAACTCGGTGAACAACGACGCCCGGGCGAACGAGAAACCGCACCCGCTGCGCCTGAGCAGACCCTCCGTCCACCCGTTGGTGAAGGCGTAGCAGAACGGCGAACCAGGGTCGGCATCCACACCGCTCAGGTACACGACGTGCCCCACCCCGCCCTCGACGGCCGCCCGCACGACGTTGGCATGGTGCACCATCATGCGCGCCGCCTCACCGTCGCTCGAGACGAACACCAGCACGTCGACGCCCCGCAACGCCGACACCAGCGACGCCGCGTCGTCGTAGTCGGCACGCACCGGCACCACGACACCAGAGCCCCACGCCACAGGACCCACCGCCGCCCGCACCGCGTCCGGACGACGGGCGAGCGCCACGACCTCGCGCACGCCCCCCGCCACACGCCCCACTGTGGGAGACGCCATGGCAGACGTCGTCAGGCCGCCGCCCGCGAGAACGCTGACGACCTGACTGCCGAGCGTGCCGGTCGAACCGGTGACCGCGATCCTCACGGCCGTCAGGCTACCGGCCGGGTGCCACGGGGGAGCGGCCTCCAGCCCCGGGACGCCGACGGTCCCGCTGCCCGCGGGTCTGTGACGGCTTCGGTGATCGTCGCGGCACCCGGCCGTGGCGCGCGGCCCTATGCAGGCCCCGCGATCCCGTCGAGCAGTGCGAGCTCCTCGTCGGTCAGGCGAAGCGCGCCGGCGGCGACGTTCTCCTCCAGGTGCGCCGGGCTACCTGTCCCGGGGATCGCGAGGACGTGCGAGCCGCGGTGCAGGGTCCAGGCCAGCCGGACCTGGGCGGGGGTGGCACCGTGCGCTGCGGCGACGGCGGCGACCTCCGCCTGACCGGTCTCGTCGGCGCCGCCCCGCGGTGAGGCACCCGGAACGGCCGCCCCGACCGCGAAGAACGGCACGAACGCGATCCCGTGCTCACCGCACAGGGCGAGCACGGCGTCGTCGTCCCTGCTGGTCAGGCCGTACTGGTTCTGCACGCACACCACCGGTGCGATGGCCATCGCCTCGGTCAGCTGCTCCGACAGGACGTTGGAGACGCCGAGGTTGCGGATCAGGCCCGCCTCGCGCAGCTCCGCGAGCGCCCCGAAGTGCTCGGCCACCGACTCGGGTGCACGCCCCTCGCCGGCCATCCGGGTGCCCCAGCGCAGGTTCACGACGTCGAGGTGGTCCCGGCCCAGTTGACGGATGTTCTCCTCGACCTGGCCACGGAGCTGCTCGGGCCGTGCCATCTCCTCGAAGTCGCCGTTCCGGACCCGGGACGGCCCGACCTTCGTGGTGATCGTCAGGTCGTCCCCGTACGGCTGCAGAGCGGTGCTGATCAGCTCGTTCGCCGAGCGCACGGGCGTGAAGTAGAACGCGGCGGTGTCGATGTGGTCCACGCCGAGCTCGACCGCGCGCCGCAGCACGGCGATCGAGCCGTCGCGACCCCGGGGCGTCGTGTCCCAGGGCATGCCCACGAGCCGCATCGCACCGAGACCGATGCGGTTGACCGTCCGGTCACCGAGCTGCCAGGTGCCGGCCGCCGCCGCGTCCGGAGAGGTTGTTGTCGTGGTGCTGGTCATCGTGGTGCTGGTCGTCGTCAGGTTCGTCGTCATGCAGCCACCATCACGCCGGCCCCGGCCGATCCCACGACGATGGCAGGTTGTTGCCGAGCCTGGCACGACGACGCCACGGCAGGCAGACTCGGAGCCATGCAGACGGGTGAGGTCGTCACGATCGTGCGCGACGAGCAGGAGCTGGTCGCGCGGACGATGCACCTGTTCGCCTCCGCCTCCGACGTCGCGTGCGCCGCCAACGACCTCTTCACGTGGGCGGGCGCACGGATGACGGACGAGCACAGCGCCATGTACCGCCGACGGCGACCGGACGACGTCCGCATCCGCAAGGTCTACCGATCCGGAACCCTGCTCGACCCGGTGGCCGCGCAGGCCCTCGCCAGGGCCCGCGACCAGCACGGCGCACAGATCCGCATCACCAGCGGAGAGATCAACGAGACGATAGTGCTCGACCAGCGGCTCGTCATCCTGGCCGGAGACCTGAGCGCGGGACGGCGCAGCTTCAGCATCATCACCCAGCCCGAAGCAGTACAGGGAGTCATCTCACTGTTCGAGGCCGCCTGGCGCTCAGCCACCGACCTGTCCGTCTACGACACCCAGATCGCCGAGATCCGCCACCTCGCACCCCAGGTCCTCGACCTGCTCGGCCAAGGCATCAAGGACGAGGCCGCCGCCCGCACCCTCGGCCTCGGCGTACGCACGTACCGCCGCCGCGTCGCCGAGCTGATGGACGCCCTCGGCGCCGAGTCACGCTTCCAGGCCGGAGTACGAGCCCGCGAGCTCGGCCTCGTCTGAACGCCGCGGAACCTCCGACGACGGACCGTGTCAGTGACGGGTGCAAGACTCCTGCCGTGAGCGAACGAGCACCCGTCCCGACCGAGACCATCCACCGGATCGCCGCCATCCTCGAACGCCTCCCGGAATGCAACGAGCACGACGCCTGGACCGGCGTCGCCTGGAAGACCCGCGACGCGACAGTGGGCCACGTGTTCGGGGGAGAGGACGGCCTGGTCCGGATCACCTTCCGCGCCGAACCCGACGAGGTCCAGGCCTTCCAGCACCTCGGCCCCCAGTACTTCAAAGCGAGCTGGGGCACCAACGTCGTCGGCATCGTGCTCGACCAGCACACCGACTGGGACGAGCTGACCGAGCTGCTCACCGACTCCTACTGCATCCAGGCACCCCAGCACCTCGCAGCACAGGTACACCGCCCGGCAGCACCACACCACGCTGAGTAGCCTCGACACATGACACACCACGCGACCGCCGAAGCCTGGGTCAACAGCTACGAACGGCTCTGGCGCACCGCCGGGACCGACGGCCTCGCACAGCTCTTCACCCCCGACGCCACCTACCGCACCTCACCCTGGGCACCACCCATCGAAGGGCTGCCGGCGCTCGCGGCGTTCTGGGACGCGGAGCGGGACGGGCCGGACGAGCCCTTCACGATGGACGCAGAGGTCGTCGCCGTGGACGGTTCGACAGCGGTCGTCCGGGTCGGTGTCGAGTACGGCGCCTCCGGTGATCGCTGGCGTGACCTGTGGGTCATCGACCTCGCTGACGACGGTCGCTGCACCGCCTTCGAGGAGTGGCCGTTCGCACCGCGGTCCGACGAGGGGCCCGGCCCGGCGTAACCGGTCGGCGTGACCCGGTGTGAGGGCTCGACTCAGTAGCCTCGCTCGCGCACCGCCGCGGACGTCGGACGGACGCCGGCCCGGATCTGTTCGAGCGCCTCCTCGAGGGCTGCCACGACGTCGGACGGCAGCGTGAGCCCGGAGATGTGGGGCGTGACGGTGACGTCGGCCCGACGCCACAGGGGAGAGGAGGGGCCGAGGGGCTCCTGCTCGGTGACGTCGAGGGTCGCGTGCCGTACCAGGCCGGTGTCGAGCGCGTTCAGCAGCGTGTCCGTGCGGAGGGCCGACCCGCGCCCGATGTTGACCAGGTGCACGCCGTCGAACGTCCGCAGGAGCTGTGGGGTGATCAGGCCGTCGGTCTGCGGGGTGTGGGGGAGGGCGAGCACGACGACGTCGGTGTGCGCCCCGTCGAGTGCCGGTGTGTCGGGTGCCGGCGTGTCGCGGGCAGGAACGAGGGGGAGTACCGCGTCGAAGGCGTCGTCGGGGCGTCCGCTCCTGCTCAGGCCGGTGACCCGGTGGCCGATGCCGGTCAGCGCCCGGGCGATCGCGCGACCCATGGCGCCCGTGCCGATGACGACGGCCCCGTGGCGGTCCGGTGGTGTGGGCGGGTCGCTCGGGTCCCACGTGCCCGACGCGGAGTCGGCGAGGTAGCGGGCTGTCTGCCATCGCTCTGCGAGGACCCAGGCGAGCACGTACTCGGCGATGCGCTGCGGCATCGTCCCGGTCGTACGGGTCAGCAGCGTGTCGCCCGGCAGGACAGGCGCCAGGCGCTCTATACCTGCATAGGGTGAGTGCACCCAGGCGGAGCCGGGCGCCTGGTCGGGACGGGTCGTGATGGCGAGGGTCGCGTCACGGTCGGTGATCTCCAGGCCGTGCGAGCGCGCCCAGCTGACGAGCGCGTCACGCCAGCCCGGTTCGACGTCGTCGCCGAGGCGGACCGTGGGGTGGCTGCGGAGCCTGCGTGCGAGGCGGTGCATCGTGGGTTCGGAAGTCATCAGTGCGATTCTGCCCGGCGCGGTGACCCGTTGGTGCCGGTTCCTGGCGTCCGGCGGCTGGAACGCCCGTTGTGGACAGAACCGATAATGCACATTATGTCATTACGGCGCTGGAGAGGCCCTGAGTTGCGGGTGTGGCGCGCCCGCAACCCTGTGCCCCATCTCCTGCAGCCAGCCCTGCACCTCTGCGTTCCGGGCCGCACCCCCGCGGCTGACCGTGCGTGCCCGGACATTCGCATACCCACCAGCCTGCCAGCCCGCCTGCCAGGTTGGCGGGTTCGGGCCGCCGAGTTCGGTCGCTTGCTGGTCCTGGCCCGTTAGTTCGGTCGGTTGGTATGAGATCGGTCCATTAAGCGACCGATCTCATACCGTCTGACCGAACTCATAGACCAGAACGCCCACCTGACCGAACTCACGGCCGTGCAGCCGCCCAGACGCGCCCGGAGTGCAGTGCCCCCCACTGCAGCACCCACGCCGCGTGCCCGCCTGCCGCGACAACCTCACCCCCACCGCCCCGCTCGTGACGCACCAACAATTCTAAAGCACTGTGTATAGCGCAACACAACGGTTAACCAACATGAAGTAAGGCCAACACGGTAGCAGGTCGGAAATCCTGCGGCCCGTCCCCGGCCCTGCGGCATACGATCCGGAGACATGAACCTCGTAGGAGTCCTCGCTGCTTCCACGAGCACCGCCGTGCTCGTGGAGGGCGAGAGCGACCGGGCAGCGGTGGAGACGCTCGCCGCCCGCCTGGGCCTCCCCCTTGCCGACCTCGGGGTGCAGGTCCTCGCGATGGGCGGGATCACGAACATCGGGCACCACCTCGTCGCGCTCGGCGACGAGAACGTCCGTCTGGGTGGCCTGTACGACGCCGCGGAGGAACGCTTCGTCGTCAAGGGCCTCGACCGGGTGGGGCTGCGTCCGTTCGCCTCCACCACTCCCCTGACCGACCTCGGTTTCTTCTGCTGCGACCGGGACCTCGAGGACGAGCTCATCCGGGCGATCGGCGTCGACGGGTTCCTCGCCCTGATCGATGCCGAGGGAGAGCTGCGCAGCTTCGAACGTCTCCAGGGCCAGCCGGCGCAGCGGGAGCGCACCACCACCCAGCAGCTGCACCGCTTCATCGGCTCGAAGGGCGGCCGCAAGGAGCGCTACGGGCGCCGTCTGGCACAGGTCCTGCCGCTGGACCGGGTGCCGGCTCCGCTCGATGCGCTCCTGCGCTGGGCGGTCTGAGGCGTACGGGCAGTCCCGGGCCGCCTTGAACGCCTGCCGTGGCCGAGCCGCAACCTGCGCGGCTCTACGGGTGCTCGGTAACGCGGCCGGCGGTCAGGCCTGCCGCGGGTCGAGCACGACCATCCCGGCGCGTGCCCCGGTGTCCATGGTCGGCAGGAGCTCCGCCGCCTCCGCGAGCCCGACGACCCGGTCCAGCAGGTCCTGGGGCCGCAGAGTCCCGGAGGCGACCAGGTCGAGCATCTCGGGATAGTCGGCGGCGGCCATGCCGTGGCTGCCCAGCACGTCCAGCTCCCAGGCGATCACCCGGCCCATGGGCACGCGTGGGCCGCCGTCCACCGGCGCGAACAGGCCCACCTGGACGTGACGCCCACGGCGGCGCAGGCTCCCGATCGCGTCGGCGCACGTCTGCTCGCTCCCGACGGCGTCCACCGCGACGTGCGCGCCGCCGTCGGTCACCTGCTGCACGACGACAGGGACGTCGAGGCCGTCAGCGAGCACCGTCCGCTCGGCCCCTGCCCGCCGGGCCACCTCCAGCGCCACCGCGGAGCGGTCGACCGCGACGACGCGTGCCCCGCGAGCCGCGGCGACCATGATCGCGCTGAGCCCGACGCCGCCCGCGCCGATCACCGCCACCCACTCCCCTGCCCGGACCTGTGCGCGTCCGGCCACCGCCCGGTAGGCGGTCGCGAAGCGGCAGCCGAGGCTCGCCGCCGTCTCGAAGGAGACGCCGTCCGGGATGGCGACCAGGTTGGCGTCCGCCGCGTGCAGCACCACGAGCTCTGCGTACGAGCCCCAGTGCGTGAAGCCCGGCTGGGTCTGCTCGGGGCAGACCTGCGCCTGACCGCTGCGGCACCACTGGCAGGTACCGCACCCGCTCACGAACGGCACGGTCACCCGGTCCCCCACCTGCCATCTGGTCACACCGGTGCCGACCTCGGCGATCGTGCCGGCGAGCTCGTGGCCGGGGACGTGCGGCAGGGTCGTGATGTCGGCGTCGTGCCCCGCCCAGGCGTGCCAGTCGCTCAGGCACAGGCCGGTGGCGTGCACCCGCACCACCACTCCCCCGTCGGGGGCGCTCGGATCGGGCACCTCGCGGACGACGGCGGGACCCTGGAACTCGTCGAAGAGGATGGCACGCACCACCGGATTGAATCACGTCCCCGGTGACATCTTCAGTCGCGGCTCAGGCGCAGGGGCACCGGGTCGCCGACCCGCGAGCGCAGTGGGGTCCTGCGCGCGGCCCTGTGTGTGGTGCGGGTGTGGCGACCTGTCGAGAGGTGCGGGTCGCGTCGCAGGTCAGCGGCGCATTCCGGCATATCGGGAGTGTCAGTGGTCCCGCCTAGGGTGACGGACATGGTCGCTCCTCCGCGCCTTGAGCGCATCACCGTCGCCGAAGCCACCCGTCGTTATCTGGCGGCGGTGGAGGTCGAGACGATCCGTGGTGTCCTGTCCCCCGCCACGGCCCGCAGCTACACGCGTGACGTCACCGAGTTCGGCCGGCTGACGGGGCGGGACCGGGTCCTCGACGACGTGACGGGGCCCGACGTCGACAGCGTCCTGGTGCGCTACCAGTCCGCGCCCGACGCCCGGTACACGGACCCGGACCGCAAGCCCGGCCCTGGCCGCAGCACGGCCACCGTCAACCGGTTCCGGCAGTCCGTCACCCGGTTCTTCGCGTACGCCGCCCGCGAGTGCTGGGTACAGGCCGACCCGATGCAGTGGGCCGCCCCGCCGGCCAAGGTGCGCGGCACCCTGCGCACGGCCCGCACTGCGCTGTCGGCGGGTGCAGCACGCAGCCTGCTGACCACGGCGCCGTCGGACACGCCTGCCCGCACCGACCAGGACCTGGCCCTGCGTGACCGGCTGGTCGTCGCGCTCCTGCTCGTCCTCGGGCCGCGGGTCTCTGAGCTCGTCCGCACCGATGTCGACGACGTCGCGCGGGAGCCCGAGCGCACCACGTGGCGGATCCGCGGCAAGGGCGGCAACACCCGCACCGTGACGCTCTCAGCACCTCTCGCCCGTGCCCTCGAGGACTATCTCACCCGCCTGCGTCCCACCCTGGCTGCCAAGCGGCCCCAGGACGCCGACGCGCAACGCGCCCTCCTGCTGTCCTGGCGCGGCCGCCGGATCGACACGCAGGCGATCAGGGCCTTGCTGTCCCGTGCCGTCTCCCGCATGCCGGCGCCCTACCAGCGCGAGGCCACCCCCCACGCGCTGCGGCACACCACCGCCACCCTGCTCGTCGCCGACGGGTGGGACGTCAAGGTCGTCGCAGAGCTGCTCGGCCACGCATCGATCGCCACCACCGGCGTCTACCTCGACCGCATCGAGGGCGAGCTCGCCGCCGCCATCCGCTCACACCCCCTGGGAGCCGCCATCGACTGAGACCGCGTCAAAATCCGATGCCGAATCTCCGATACCGGGTACCGTGAGCCCGTGGCGTCTCGCAAGGTCCCCGGTAACCTCCCCAAGCTCACCCTCGACTTCCCGAACGGTTTCATGCAGCGTGCCCGCAGCCTCGCGACCCGGGCCGCGATCATCGCGGCCGCCGTACCCGTCGGGGCAGCGGTCGCGCTCACCGTCACCGACATGGTCCGACGGCGCGTGCACCCGCTCACCGCGAAGTTCCCCACGGAGAAGCCGCTCACCGAGCACATCGACCAGACGGCCACCACGGTCTACACCTACGGCGCCGACCTGTTCGAGGCGATGCTCGAGGCGATCCGCGGCGCTCGCAGCACCGTGATGCTCGAGTCGTACATCTGGAAGAGCGACCACGTGGGCCAGCAGTTCAAGCAGGCCCTCATCGACGCTTCCGCCCGCGGGGTGGAGGTCTACGTCATCGTGGACGGCTTCGCGAACCTCGTCGTCCCGTACTCGTTCTTCCGCTTCCCGCCCGCCGTGCACATGCTGCGCTTCCCCGTGCTGCGCCCCGGGATGGCCTACCTCAACATCCGCACCTCCGGGCGCGACCACCGCAAGATCCTCGTGGTCGACGACGAGATCGGGTTCGTGGGCGGGTACAACATCGGCTCCCTGTACGCCACGCAGTGGCGCGATACCCATGTGCGCCTCGCCGGGCCGTCCGTGTGGGAGCTGCGCAACGCGTTCGTCGACTTCTGGAACCGGCACCGCAAGCCGCGCCACCCCATCCTCCCGGACGTCGGCTCCGAGGCCTGGCTCCCCCACCTCAAGGCCGCCCGCAACGCGCCCTCTGAGCTCGTGTTCCCGATCCGCGGCCTCTACCTCGACGCGATCGACCGCGCCACCAACCACATCTACATCACCCAGGCGTACTTCATCCCGGACCACGACATCCACGCGGCGCTGCTCGCAGCGGCCGCGCGCGGCGTCGACGTCCGGGTACTGGTCCCCCACCGCTCCAACCACGTCGTGGCCGACTGGCTCGCCCGCGGCCAGTACGCGTCCCTGCTGCGCGGCGGCGTGCGGATCTTCCTGTACCAGGGCGCCATGGTGCACGCCAAGACCGCCACCATCGACCGCCGCTGGACCACCATCGGCACCGCCAACATCGACCGGCTCAGCCTGACGGGCAACTACGAGGTCAACCTCGAGATCGTCGACCCCGGCCTGGCCGGCCGCATGGAGGACGTGTTCGCCATGGACCTGTCCAACGCCCAGGAGCTCACCCTGGCGCAGTGGGAGGAACGTGGCGCCCTCGCCAAGATCGGGGAGTACCTCCTGATCCCCCTGCGCCCCCTGCTGTAACCACATGGGCGCGTCATGGGGGCAGCAACCCTCCCTGGTGCTGTCGGCCGCCCGGCGGGCTACGCCACGGCCTCCGCCGTACCCCGCACGAGGGCGCCGGCGCTACCGTCCTCCCACCGCGTCCTGGGCAGGGCGTCCGGCGCCTCGCGCTGCAGCCAGGTCACCAGCCCTTCGCGCACGAGGCACCGCAGGTTCCACAACGCGGAGCTGTCCGCCGCGCTGATCGTCGCCCGGGCCCGCACCACGCCGGACACCGCTGAGGTGACCTGGAGGTTCACCACGCGCCCGTCCCACAGCGGGGACTCGACGACGATGCGGCGCAGCTCCGCCCGCATCGGGTCCAACGGCGCACGGAAGTCCACGTCGATCTCGACGGTCCCCATGACCTCCGACGACTTCCGCGTCCAGTTCTCGTACGGCGTCGAGGTGAAGTAGGTACACGGCAGGATCAGCTTGCGCTCGTCCCAGATCGCCACGACCACGTACGCGAGAGTGATGTCCTCGATCGTGCCCCACTCGCCCTCGACGACCACGACGTCGCCCACACGGACCGCGTCGCTGAACGCGATCTGCAGCCCGGCGAACACGTTGCCCAGCGACGACTGCGCCGCCAGGGCCGCGACCACGGACAGCACGCCCGCGGACGCGAGCAGGCTCGCGCTGGCGGCCCGGGCTTCCGGAAACGTGAACAGGACGGCGGCGCATGCCACCACCGACACGAGCCCCATGGTCAGGCGGCGCACGACCATGATCTGGGTGCGCAGCCGGCGGGCGTCACGGCCGACCATGCTGGAACCGACCCGGTGCAGCGCCCGGTCCTCGATCACGAGTGCGATCGTGGTGACCATCCAGGCCGAGCTGAGGATCACGGACACGACCACCACGTGCTCCAGCACGGGGAACCAGTGGTCACCGCGGTTCGCGGTGGACCAGACGGCGATCCACATGCCGAGGACCATGAACGTGGCGTGGGCGGGCTTGCGCAGCCGCACGGCGATCTCCCGGACCGTCTCGTTGCCGCGTGCGGCGAACCGCACCAGCTTCGAGGCCAGCATCACGGCGAAGAACGCGACGGTGATCGCGAGGGCCACCCACCCGAGCGTGACGGCGAGGTTGGTTGCCTGTTCGATCTCTTCCTCTGCCACGGGCACAGCGTCGCCCATCGGCGCCACACGCCGCAAACTCCTCAAGCAGGACATTGCGGATTTCACCCCCGGGCGCCGTGGGGCGTGGGCCGCGGCACCCGGGGCAGACACCGGGGCGGGGAGTCGGGGTCGCGTCAGACGGTCAGCGACTCCCCCACCGAGAGTCGCGCGTAGGTGTACTCCCCGCCGAGCCGTGCGGTGTCCAGCCACCGTGCGGTCAGGGTGTGGCCCACCTCGGACAGGGGTGCGTCGTGGATCGGCACGACGACGGCGGCGGGGACGGTCCGCGCGAAGTCGATGGCGTGGGCCAGCTTGACCCAGGGTCCGGAGACCGGCACGAGCAGGACGTCCAGGCCGCCGTCGGGCAGCGCCTCTGGTGCGGTGTAGGAGTCGCCGGGGTGGTAGATCCTGCCCCCGGCCGTCTCGATCTGGTAGGTCACGTTCGTGGCGAGCCGGGGGACGTCGGGGTGGATCTCGGCGTGGTCGCCGCCGCCGACGGTGACCTGGGTGCCCGCGATCTGCAGGACCTCACCGGGGGTGACCTCGTGCACGCGTTCGGTGGGTGCGCCGCCGGAGGTCAGCTCGTCCATGGCGGAGCGTGGGCCCCACACGTGGGTGTCGGCAGAGGAGCCGAGGTGCCTGAGCACGGCCTGCGCGTCCAGGTGGTCGGCGTGGTCGTGCGTGATCAGCACGGCGGCGGCGCCGCTGAGCCCGCCCTTGGTGTCGGAGAAGGATCCGGGGTCGATGACGAGGGTGCCGCCGCCGTCGGGCAGGGTGAGGCTGACGCACGCGTGACCGTGGAAGGTGAGCTGCATGCTGGCAGGTTACGCCCGCGCGCCGGATACAGCAGACCGCCTGGTCGGGGTGCGTAGCGGCCCCCGTCCCAGACGGCTGAGCGGTGCGGTGCGGTGGTGGGTCAGACGGCGGACCGTGCGGCCCGGCGTTGTGCGAGCTCGTCGCCCTCGACGACGGGGACGTCGCCGGGTTCGCCCGGGTCGAGCGTCTCGGTCGGCATCTGGGCGAGGGTGCCTTCGATCTCGCGCCACACCCGGCCGACGGCGATGCCGAACACGCCCTGTCCGCCGGCGACGAGGTCGACGACCTCGTCGGGTGAGGTGCACTCGTACACGCTCGCGCCGTCGGACATGAGGGTGATCTGCGCCAGGTCGTCGACGCCGCGCTCGCGCAGGGCGGTGACGGCGGTGCGGATCTGCTGCAGGGAGACACCGGTGTCCAGGAGGCGCTTGACGACCTTGAGCACGAGGATGTCGCGGAAGCTGTACAGCCGGTGGGTTCCGGAGCCGGTGGCCGGTTTGATGCTGGGCTCGACGAGGCCGGTGCGTGCCCAGTAGTCGAGCTGGCGGTAGGTGATGCCGGCGATGTGGCATGCCGTGGTTCCGCGATAGCCGGTCGTGGCGTCCTGCTCCGTCAGGTCCTCACCGAAGAGGAGACCCTGCGCGCCGTGCGGGACCGTAGCGCGTGTGGCTCTCTCACCGCTGGTGTTCACTGTGCCTCCTGGGGTGTCGTGACCACGCTATGGCGCGTCGAAGGTGATTTCAAAGATGCGCGCCGTGAAAGGTTCGGCGTGTCGCGAGTTGGTCCGCTTTCAGCCGGTTCGGCCACCACCCTGGGGGCCACCCGGCGGTCCGAGGAAGTCCTCGGGGGTGACGTGGTCCAGGAAGTCGCGGAACCGCTCGACCTCGGCCTGCTGGTCGACGTCGACGATCTCGACGCCGGCAAGGGCCACGATCTCCGCGGAGCACAGGACAGGGCTGCCGGTGCGCACGGCGAGCGCTATGGCGTCGGACGCCCGGGAGTCGAGGTGCACGCCGTTGCTCAGGACGAGCTCGGCGAAGTAGATCCCGCCCTCCAGGGCGACGATCTCCACGCGTTCGAGCGTGACGCCGACGGCGCCGAGCACGTCGCGCAGGAGGTCGTGGGTCATGGGGCGGGGTGTGGCGAGACCTGCCTGAGCCATCGCGATGGCGCTGGCCTCGCGTGCGCCGATGACGATAGGGATGGCCAGGTCCGCGGCGCTGTCCAGCAGCAGCACGACGATCTCCTGATCGCGTTGCTGCTGTCGAACACCGATGATCTCCACGGGGACCATCGGCACGTCGTCCGGCCTCACGCTTTCACCGTACGGCTTCTCGCGGTCACTCGTCGCGCGCTCGGGACAAATTCCTGGTCACAGACCGGTCGTCCGGCGGCAAAGGTGGGTGATCTTTACGCGTGGACGCGCCGCGCGAACGGGTGTGTCACGGGCCGTGCGGTGCGCGGATGCTGCTCAGCCGAGCTCGTCGATGCCCTGTCGTACCCACGCGGCGTGCAGGCGGGTGAACAGTTCGCCCATGTCGCTGGCCATGCTCGCTGCACGGCCGCGTGCCGCGCTGGCCTGCTGGCTGCGCAGGGGTGCGACGACCTGGTCGACGAGCGCGACCTGCCGGTCGGCGGAGGTGCGGAACGAGCGCAGGTGACGAGGCTCGATGCCGAACTCGGCCAGGGCGCCCGCGATGCGGGCGACGTCGACGGCCCCGGACCCGAACGTGCTGCCCGACGCCGGCAGGAGGCCCGCCCGCGCCAGGTCCTGCACGAACTCCTCGGTGACGCCGGCGGCGTCGGCCACCGACTGCGCGGTCCAGCGGCGCCGCGCGGGGGCGGCGACGCCGGCCAGGCGCGGCGCGGGATGCTCCGCCGAGTCGGGGTCGGCGTCCATCGCGGCGAGGCGTTCCTTGATCACCTTCAGCGGCATGTAGCTGTCGCGCTGCTCGGTCAGGACGAACCGCAGGCGCTCGACGTCGGCCTGGCTGTACTGGCGGTAGCCCGACGGCGTGCGCACGGGCTCGATCAGCCCCTGCTCCTCGAGGAAACGGAGCTTGGAGTGCGATACGGACGGGAACTCCTGGCCCAGGGCGCGCAGGACGTCACTGATGCGCATCGTGGCCTGGCGGGAGATCCCGCGGGGCCACGGCGCATCGAGGTCGTCCTGGTCGTGGCCGTTCTCGTCCTGACCATGCCCGGTGTCCTGAGCCCGGTCGTGGCGCGGGACGGCGGGGCCGTGGACCCCACGATGGTCGCGCGCGGCGCCTGTCGTCACGGGGCGGGCGTCCCCGCGCCCCACTGCGCCGGCGACTGCGGGCTGGCGTGGAAGGTCAGGCGGAACTTGCCGATCTGCACCTCGTCGCCGGTGACCAGCGTGGCGGCGTCGATACGACCGCGGTTGACATAGGTGCCGTTCAGGGAGCCGATGTCGCGTACGACGAACGAGTCGCCCTCACGCACGAACTCCGCGTGCTTGCGGGACACGGTGACATCGTCGAGGAAGATGTCGGCCTGCTCGCTACGGCCTGCGACCGAGCGACCGGTGTCCAGGAGGAAGCGTGCACCGAACCCTGGCCCGCGCTGCACGATCAGCAGCGCGGAGTGCCGCGGCAGGGCGGCGACGGCGGCGGCTTCCTCCGGGCTCAGCGCCGTACGCGGCGCCTGCTCGTCGGAGGTCGGGAACGCGATGCGACCCAGGTTGGCCGTGGTATCGGGCCCGACCGGATGGGCGCTGGGGTCCGTCATCAGGTCTCCTCGGGTGCGGTGATGATGTGCTGGGTTACTACGTTCGGTCAACGGCTGGGACCGTGTCCGGGTTCCACTCAACCTACCCCGACCACGATGGACACGGGAACCAAAGTTGGGAACCAACCCGGATAAAACTACCCACGTCACGGCGGTTCCGCATGCCAGTTTCCGCAGGCCGTGCCACCGCACCCCGGATCAGGGCCCAGAACGTGGCCGGGGTCACTCCTCCTCGGCAGGCTCCGCATGCTCCGGTTCCCCCGGGATACGCAACGCATCCACCCTGACCTGGTCCGAGACCGTCGTCGTCACCTCGCCGCCCGCCTCACGGATCCGCGGCAGCGCACCGCCAGGAATCTCGAGCGCACGATCGATCGTCTCCGGGTCGCCGATGGCCGTCCACTCGTACGGGGAGCTGATCCCCGACCCGTCCAGCACCACGCTGCCACCGGAGTCCACGAAGTAGCTGGTCGTCACCAGCCGCACCCCGTTGACCTGGATCGCCTCCGCCCCCGCGTTACGCAGCTCCTCCAGCAGGTTGAACAAGACCTGCGCCTCCAACGGACGCTCACCGTCCGCCACATGGATCCGCACCCCCGGACCATGGGCAGGCAGCCTGCCCGAGAGGATGCCCTCCTGCTCCGCACGCTGCTGCGCCAGATCCCGCGCAGCCTGGTCACGACCGTCCTCCGACCGCAGCTCGTCCCGGATCTCCTCCAGGTCGGCCACCTCCGCGTCGAGCTGGTCCGCACGCTGCGTCACCTCGTCCAGCAGCCGCACCAGCTCGTCCTGGCGCAGGCTGCTGAGCTGGTCCCCCGTCGACTGCCCCACCTGCACCGCCAGGGCAAAGCCCAGCAGCAGGCACAGCAGACCCGTCAGCAGCTCCGACCGCGTACCGCGCGGCCGCAGCAGCCGCACCACCCGCTTCCAGCCGGACACCGACGGCGCCCCGTCCGCGCTCGCGGGCACGTCCGGCCCTGGCTCCTCGGTCTCGCCAGGAGCCCTGTCACGCTCGTCGTCCATGTTCACGCCTTGCTCACGCCTTGAAGATGTGCCGACGGATAGAGGCAGCGTTCGAGAAGATCCGGATACCCAGCACCACCACCACGGCCGTCGACAGCTGCCCACCCACACCGAGCTGGTCCCCCAGGAACACGATGAACGCGGCCACCACCACGTTCGACAGGAACGACACCAGGAACACCTTGTCGTCGAACAACCCGTCCAGCATCGCCCGCAGACCACCGAACAGCGCATCCAGCGCCGCCACCACCGCGATCGGCAGATACGGCTGCAGTATCAACGGGACGGTCGGCTGCAGCACCAGCCCGGCGACCACCCCCACCACGAGCCCGACGATCGCGATCATCCGTTGTCCTCCTCGGATCGGTCCTCTGATGTGTGCGCATACCGCAGCGTCGGGGAGCCCGCACCCGGCAGGTACATCCCCTCGCTCGTGCTCACCTCGTTCTCGATGCCGTACTCCGCGCTGAGCAGCTGCAAGAAACCCAGCCCCGCCGACCGCGCGAACTCCACCTGCATGTCCTCCGGATCCCCCACGGCCTCGACCGTGTACGTAGGCCCGTTCAACGGCTGCAGATCCACCAGGATCGCGTCACCCGCGTTCCGGATCGCCGACAACGACGTCAACCGCTCGTCGTTCACCGCAACCGCCTCGGCACCCGCCGCCCACAGCTCGTTCACCACGAACTGCACGTCCGCGTCCCGCACCCGCGAATCCGCCGGCGCATCACCCGGATCCACCAGCCCGCCACCCGAACCGTCCGTCAGCTCCACCACCATGCCAGGACCCCGCACCGGCACCGCACCACTCACCCACCGGTCCAGCTCGTTGACCTCCACCAACGCAGACGGCAGCAAACCACCCCCCTGCAACCCGTCCACCTCCGAACGGAGCTCCACCGACCGCCGGGACAACGACTCCACCGCGGCACTGCGCTCCTGGATCTGCTCCATCAGCACCGTGCGCCCCTTCGCCACCGACGGCTGCGGCGCTCGCAGGTCACGTACAGCGATCGTCGTCGCAGCGCCGAGCAGGATCGCCACCAGCAGCCACGTCACCATGCTCGCCCCACCCCGCCGCGACGTCGTCTCCCCCGCCTCCGCAAGCCGCTGAGCCATCTGCGCGTACCCGGGGTCCAGCGGGCGCTCCGTGACCTCGCGCAAGAGCGTCATCGACTCGTCCGGGCGACGGCCCGCCGCACCCGGTACGGTCATGCCCCGGCCGCCAGCCGCCGCACCTGCGCCACGTACTGCAGCCCCGCCAGCCAGTACAGACCGACACCCCACCAGGTGAACGCCCAGCCCACCACGTGGGCGCTCGCGCCGACCCAGCCGGGGACCTCCGCGAGCAGCAGGAGCGGGAACGCGTACAACAGGGCGAACGTCGCGACCTTGCCGACAAGGGTCACGTTGAGCGTGCCGTACCCGAGACGGGCCAGCACCGGCACCGTCACCGCCAGCAGCACGTCGCGCGCCACGATCGCCACCACGAGCCACAGCGGGACCACCTCACGCCAGGCCAGACCGATCAGCGTCACGAAGATGAACAGGCGGTCGGCGAACGGGTCCAGAATCTGCCCCAACCGGGTGACCTGGTTCAGGCGACGGGCCAACACACCGTCGAGCCAGTCCGACACGCCCGAGACCGCGAGCACGAGCAACGCCCAACCGTCCTCGCCCAGGACGATCAGCACGGCAAAGACCGGCACGAGCGCCAGCCGCACCAGGCTGATCACGTTGGGCACGGTCAGGACCCGGGAGCTCATCTCCGCCCCAGTAGACACGCACACCGCCCTTGTTCACGCCGGTTCGTCTCGGCCGCCATCCTACGGGGCAGGCGTTGCGTATCCACACTGGCGCGCCGTCCAACCGCCCAACCAGGCCCCTCACCACGCACAACATCACCCCCGTGCTGCACGTCACGCTCCCAAGACCTGTGCCGAAGCCCCCACCAGCGGATAGAGTGATGACACATCCCCATGGAGTTCGTCGTCTTCCCGTGTGTGCACACAACGTGCGAGGCAGGCCCGCAGCCTTGGCTGCGGGGAAGGTGTTTCGGGAGCGAGCGACGCGAGGGCCCTCACCTCGGCCCTGACTCCGTCACCCGACGACGAACGGTGCAGCACTGCATGTCTATCGACACCCATGACCTGATCGCGCCTGCTGAGCAGGACATCGAGCAGGCCATCGCCGACACCGGCGACCAGACGGCCCCCGAGGCCGCCACCACCTCCGAGCCCACGACCACCGAGGCCACCGCCCCGGAGGCCACCCCGGCTGAGACCACCCCGGCACAGGACGCCCCGAACGCCGAGACCGACGCGCCCCAGGCCGACGCCGACCAGGCCGACACCGCCCCGGCCACCGCGCCCGAGGCCAGCACCCCGGAACCGGCCCCCGCCCCCGAGCCCACCGGCCCGACCTTCGCGAGCCTCAACCTCCCCGCGCCCCTCATGGCCGCGGTCAACGAGCTCGGCTTCGTGACGCCGTCCGCCATCCAGGCCCGCGCCATCCCCGAGCTGCTCGCCGGCCGCGACATCACCGGCGTCGCCCAGACCGGCACCGGCAAGACCGCCGCGTTCGGCCTCCCGCTGCTCGCCGCCGTCGACCCCAAGCTCCGCAAGGTCCAGGCCCTCGTGCTCGCCCCCACCCGCGAGCTCGCCATGCAGGTAGCCGACGCCATCGAGTCGTTCGCGTCCAAGCTCGACGACGTCCGCGTCCTCCCCGTCTACGGCGGCGCCCCCTACATGCCCCAGCAGCGCGCCCTGCGCGACGGCGTCCACGTCGTGGTCGGCACCCCCGGCCGCATCAAGGACCACCTCGACCGCGGCGCCCTCAAGCTCGACGACATCCGCTTCCTCGTCCTCGACGAGGCCGACGAGATGCTCCGCATGGGCTTCGCCGAGGACGTCGAGGAGATCTTCGGCCAGGCACCCGCCAAGCGCCAGGTCGCCCTCTTCTCCGCCACCATGCCGCCGGCCATCCGCAAGGTCGCCGACCACCACATGACCGACCCCGTGCAGATCGCCGTCACCCGGCAGGCCTCCACCGTCACCTCGGTGCGCCAGACCTACGCCGTCGTACCCTTCCGCCACAAGGTCGGCTCCCTCGCACGCGTCCTCGCCACCTCCGACGCCGACGCCGCCATCGTCTTCACCCGCACCCGCGGCGCCGCAGAAGACGTCGGCTCCGCCCTCATCGAGAAGGGCATCTCCGCCGCCACCATCTCCGGCGACGTCGCACAGAAGGAACGCGAGCGAATCGTCGAGCGACTCCGCTCCGGCGCCCTCGACGTCCTCGTCGCCACCGACGTCGCAGCCCGCGGCCTCGACGTCGACCGCATCGGCCTCGTCGTCAACTTCGACGTCCCCGGCGAGCCCGAGGCCTACGTCCACCGCATCGGCCGCACCGGCCGCGCCGGACGCACCGGCGAAGCACTCACCTTCGTCACCCCCCACGAGCGCGGCAAGCTCCGCAGCATCGAGCGCACCATCCGGGCCACGCTCGAAGAGGTCGAGATCCCCTCCCCCAGGGACGTCTCCGCCCACCAGGTCAAGCGCGCCCTCGGCAAGGTCGCAGCACGCCGCGAAGCCGGCCGCCTCGACATGTACACCGAGATGATCCGCACCTACGCCGAAGAGACCGGCGTCGACCCCGTCGAGATCGCAGCAGCCATGGCGGCGCTCGCGGTCGGCGACGACGGTCCCCGTGCCCGTGCGGAGCAGGAGGAGTACGAGCGTGAGCGGACCGAGGCCAAGTCGGCAGCGGCCCGGCGCAACACCCGCGACGGCGACCGCAACGACCGGTCGGGTGACCGGTCCCCGCGCGCCCGTTCCGAGGGCGAGCGCGGCATCCGCCGTCCGGCCCGCGGCACGCGCTACCGCATCGCCGTCGGCCACACGCACGGCGTGCAGCCGGGCGGGATCGTCGGTGCGCTGACGGGCGAGGGTGGCATCACCGGAGCCGACGTCGGCAAGATCGACATCTTCGGCAGCTTCTCCCTCGTGGACATCATCGCGCCGCTCGACAACGACGCGCTGGACCGTCTGGCCCGTGCCCGCGTGGCCGGCAAGCCGCTGCGCATCACGCTCGACCGGGGCCCGGCCGCACGCACCGGCGGCGACCGGGACCGTGCACCCCGGAGCGGTGGCGACCACCGCCGTCCGGACGGTGAGCGCGGCCCCCGCGGCCGCAGCACCACCGCCCACTGGGAGGCCCGCAGCAGCCGCTGAGCCGGCTGACGCTCGACGAGCAGTCGCATGACGACGGCGGTCGAGCTTGCCGAGACCAGGTCTCGGCAAGCTCGACCGCCGTTCTTGTTGTCCGGGTGGGCCGCGCCCAGAGGTGGGGGCCGCCTCTGGGTCCACCTCGGACCCACCTAGGTCCCACCTCGTGCCTAGGGCTACCTCTGGTCGGGCTCGTCCCGGTCCGGCTCGGCGGCCTCGCCCAGCTCGGCGATCAGCGCCACCAGGCGGCGGGCCTCCGCCATGCCGTGCTCCCCGTCGGCACGCTGGATGCCCATGACGGCGAGGACGTCGCCGTCGGCCAGGTCGAGATGCACCCACGGGTCGTTCGGACCGAACCGCACGGTCACGATCTCGGCCCAGTCGAGCCGACGGCGCGTCGCGTAGTTCACCACGGTCAGACCGGTCGGGTCAGGGACGGCACGCACGGCACCGAACCGCCAGGCGATGACGGCGCCGAGCAGCCCGAACACGATGATCCCCGCCCGGTTCGCGGCGTCCGCGGTGTCGGCGGCCAGCGCGACGAACGTGCATCCCCCGGCGACGAGCAGCGCCAGCCCGTATGCCGTCGGGGTGCCGAAGCGGCCGCGGAAGGCACGGAAGCGGTTCCCGCCCCCGCCAGGGCCGGGAGCGCTGCTGCCGGTCTCCGCGCCCATGAGGTCTACAGCCGGGAGGCGTGGATCGAGGTCACGATGATGGCGCGCGCCCCGACGTCGTACAGGGCGTCCATGATCTGGTTGGTCTCGCTGCGCGGCACCATGACGCGCACCGCGCAGGCGTCGCTGTGGTGCTGCGCCGAGACGGTCGGGGACTCCTTGCCCGGAGTGATCGCCACGGCCCGCTCGAGCCGCGCCGCGGGGACCACGTAGTCCATGAGCACGTACTCCCGGGCGGTGATCACGCCCTCCAGCCGCCGCGTCAGGATGTTCAGGCCGGCCGGCTGCTCGACGTCCGCCTGCCGGATCAGCACGGCCTCGGAGCGCAGGATCGGGTCGCCGAAGACCTCGAGGCCGGCGGCCCGCAGCGTGGTGCCGGTCTCCACGACGTCGGCGATGACGTCCGCGACGCCGAGCCGCACGCTCGACTCCACGGCGCCGTCCAGGTGCACGATCGCGGCGGGCTCGACGCCCTGCTTCGCGAGGTGCTGGGCGACGAGCGTGGTGTACGACGACGCCACCCGACGCCCGGCGATGTCGCTGACCTGGGTCACCGGCGCGGTCTCGCCGGGTCCGGCGGGCGCCGCGTACCGGAACGTGGACCGGGCGAACCCGAGCCCGAGGTGCTCGACGGCGTCCGCGCCCGAGTCGAGCATCAGGTCCCTGCCGGTGATCCCGACGTCGACCGTTCCGGTGCCCACGTAGACCGCGACGTCGCGCGGGCGCAGGAAGAAGAACTCGACGTCGTTCTCCGGGTCGGCGAGCACGAGCTCGCGGGTGTCGCGGCGCTGACGGTAGCCCGCCTCGCGCAGCATCTCGGATGCGGGGCCCGACAGGGCTCCCTTGTTGGGGACGGCGATGCGCAGCATGTGTTGGTTCCTCTCTGGGGTGTACGTCGGATCTGTGAGCGCGAGGTCAGGGGACCTCGCTACAGATGCGTGTACACGTCCTCGAGGGTCAGTCCCTTGGCGACCATCAGGACCTGCAGGTGGTACAGGAGCTGGGAGATCTCCTCCGCGGTCTCGCTGTCCGACTGGTACTCGGCTGCCATCCAGACCTCTGCAGCCTCCTCCACCACCTTCTTGCCGATCGCATGGACGCCGGCATCCAGCTGGGCCACGGTGCCTGAGCCCGCCGGACGGGTCTCGGCCTTCTCGGTCAGCTCGGCGAACAAGGTCTCGAAGGTCTTCACGGGCCCAGCCTAGTCGGGCACGGGGGGCTCTACCCGCCGCCGTCCCACGTTCTGACCACGTCAGGCCTATGGCGCAGGCCACTCCAGCGGCAGCGCGCCCTGGGCGGTGGGCGTCACGACGCCCTGGTACGGGGTGAGCAGTGACGGGTCCTGGACCTCCTGGGCACCGGACAGGAGGACGATGACGGCGCCGCCCTCTCCCCCGAGACCCGTGGCGGGGTCGAGCGGGTCGCCGTCGGGATACGCGTCACCCTCCGTGCACGTCTCCGGTGTGGAGACGACGTGGACCCGGTCCCCCGCCGCGACCTCCAGCTCGGGCGGCGGCTCCGCGCCGTCCCGCAGGGGCTCGGGCCGTTCGAGCACGCGCTCGACGTCGAGCACCCAGCGGTTCGCGTCGACACCGAAGAGCCGGACCGTACCCGCCTGCTCCACCACCGTCCCCAGGAGCACGGCGCCGGCGTCGGCGGCCGCCTCCCGGGGCGTCTCGAAGGAGACCCAGTCGACGCACGCCACCCCTGGCTCGCCCATCGGGGCCGCGGTACCCGGGCCGCCCCCACCCGCGGGCTCCGCCGTCGCGCAGCCTGCGAGTCCGCCTGAAGCGGCCACCGCGACGGCGAACGCCAGGACCGTCGTGGTCAGACCCGACCTGCCGGCCGAGCACACCGCCCGCCCTCGAGCGCGTGAGGTTCTCATACCCGGTAAGTGTGCCGAGCCCCCCGTTCTTGCAGGCATGGGTGGGTCATGTCGTGAACCATGGGTGCGTCTGGAACGCTTGGCACACTATTAATGTGAGTCACTCCGACATGCAGGTCACCGTGGCGCGGGCACCAGGTCCCTGAACGTCACCGCCGTGGCGACCGCCGCCTCGGCAGCCTCGGCACCCTTGTCCTCGCGGGAACCCTCCAGCCCGGCCCTGTCCAGCGCCTGCGCCTCGTCGTCGCACGTCAGCACGCCGAATCCGACCGGGACGCCCGTACGCACGCTCACGTCGGTCAGGCCCGTCGTCGCGGCGGAGCACACGTACTCGAAGTGCGGCGTCCCGCCGCGGATCACCACGCCCAGCGCGACGACGGCGTCCGCTCCCCCGGCGGCCGCCCGCGCCGCCGCCACCGGCAGCTCGAACGAGCCGGGCACCCGGACCTCCGTCCAGTCGGCGCCGGACTCCGCCAGCGCCCTGCGGGCCCCGGCCAGCAGGCCGTCCATCACCTGCTCGTGCCAGCTCGCCGCCACCACGACGACCCGCAGGCCGCTCCCGTCGACAGTCACCTTCGGTGCTCCAGCGCCGCTCATGCGCATGCTCCTTCGTCCTCGTTCACGACTGGGCTCATCGCCAGCTTCATCTCGGCGTTCCTGCCGCCGTTCCGGTCGGGGAAGCCTGGACCGCCCCCGGCGGGCGCGGTCCTCCCTACCTCGGTGAGGTCCAGCTTCTCGATGCGGTGTCCCAGGACGGCGCGCTTCGTCTCCAGGTAGCGGTGGTTGTGCACCCCACGCCCCACCACGAGCGCGCGCCGCCCGGCGACGTCCGTGCCCGCCGCCCGCAGGCCCGACACCTTCTCGGGGTTGTTCGTCAGGAGCGTCACGCCGTCCAGCCCGAGGTCCGCCAGCATGGCCGACGCCGCTCCGTACTCACGCGCGTCCACCGGCAGCCCGAGGTCCACGTTCGCCTCGACCGTGTCCCGGCCGCCGTCCTGCAGCGCATACGCCTGGATCTTCGCCGCCAGGCCGATCCCCCGGCCCTCGTGACCCCGCAGGTACACCACGGCGCCGCCCTCTGCGGCCACCGCCGCGAGGGAGGCCTCCAGCTGCGGGCCGCAGTCGCACCGCAGGGAGCCCAGCGCGTCCCCGGTCAGGCACTCCGAGTGCACGCGCACCAGGGTCCCGCGGTCCGGTCCGTCGCGCCATGGCCCGGACGGCGCCACCGGGGTCAGCGCCAGGTGCTCGGCACCCGAGTGCAGGTCCCGGTACGCCACCACCCGGAAGTCGCCGTGCCGCGTCGGCAGCGACGCCTCCCCGACCCGGAGCACCCGGGCGGCCGGGACGTCGTCGGGCGCAGGGACGCCGGGCAGCGGGTCGATCGGCACCTGAACGGGGTCGTGCGCACGCCGCCACGCCACCAGATCAGCGACCGTCAGGACCACGAGCCCGGCCTCGGCGGCCAGGACGCGCGCCTCGGACAGGCGCAGCACGTCGCCGTCGTCCCGGACGAGCTCGGCGATCGCGCCCACCTCGCCCAGGTCCTTGCCCGCACCGCCGGCGAGCCGCACCAGGTCCACGGCGGCCTCCGTGTGGCCCGCCCGCTCCAGCACGCCGCCCGGCCTCGCGCGCAGCGGCAGCACGTGTCCCGGCCGGATCAGGTCCCGCGCGCCCGACGCCGGGTCGCCCAGCACCCGCAGCGTGCGCGCCCGGTCCGCACCCGAGATGCCCGTCGTCACGCCCACCGCTGCGTCGACCGACACCGTGTAGGCGGTGGCACGGGGGTCCTCGCTGCGCTCCACCATCAGGGGCAGCTCCAGCGCGTCGGCCCGGTGGGCAGGCATCGGCGCGCACAGGTACCCCGACGAGTGCCGCACCGTCCAGCCCACCCACTCCGCGGTCGCAGTGCTCGCGGCGAGCACGACGTCCACCTCGTTCTCCCTGCCCGCGTCGTCGGCCACGAGGACCGGTCGGCCCGCGGCGAGCTCGGCGAGGGCCTGCTCCACGAGCCCGGCGCTCATCGTGCGACCTCGGTCGCCGGCGCCGCTGGGACCTGCACACCGGCCGCCATCAGCCGCTCGACGTACTTCGCGAGCACGTCCACCTCGACGTTGACCAGGTCGCCAGGGACGAGCCGGCCGAGCGTCGTCGCGTCGAGCGTGGTCGGGATGAGCGACACGCCGAACCCCTCGTCCGACACCCACGTCACGGTGAGCGAGACGCCCGCAAGGGCCACGGAGCCCTTCTCGGCGATATACCGGGTCAGTGCGGCGGGCGCACCGAACGCGAGGTCGTCCCACCGCGGGCCGGGCGTGCGCCGCACGAGCGTCGCGACGCCGTCGACGTGCCCCTGGACCACGTGCCCGCCCAGCCTGCCGTTGGCGGGCATCGCACGCTCCAGGTTGACCGCCGCGCCCGGGACGAGGCCGCCGAGCGAGCTGCGGCGCAGGCTCTCCGGCATCACCTCGGCCACGAACGCGCCGTCGGTCACCGACGTGACGGTGAGACACACCCCGTCGACGGCGATCGAGTCGCCAGGGCGGGCGTCCGACGCGGCGAGCGGGCCCGCCACCGTCAGGACGGCGTCGGAGCCGTCGTCGCCGTCGGGCCGGGTGAGTGCGACGACGGAGCCGAGCTCCTCGATGATTCCGGTGAACATCAGATCTCCTCCGTGGTGGGCCGGCTGGGCCGACCGTTCTGGCGTGGGTAAGCAGGCTGTGGGTTCGTGAGCGAGTTCGTGACGGGCTGTGTACGGCGCGCGACCATGAGCACGTCGTCCCCGAGCCGGGTCACGTCGTGCGTGGCGAAGCGCGCCGCCGCGCCGATGGTGGTGATGCCGAGGTCCCCTACGACGGTCGGCCCCGAGCCGAGCAGCACCGGCGCGACGTACGCGTGCACCTCGTCGACGGCGTCGGTCGCGAGCAGCGCGGTCGCGAGGGTCGGGCCGCCCTCGACGAGGAGGTGGCGCACCTCGCGCTCCGCGAGCCGCCCGAGCACGACGGCGAGATCGTGCTCGGGCAGGTGCAGCAGGGCGCCGCCAGGCCCGCGCAGGCGGGCGTCGTCGGGCACCGCGGTGCGGCCGAGCACCACCCGGAGCGGCTGGTGCTCGAAGAGCCCGCCGTCGATCGTCCGGGCGGTCAGCGACGGGTCGTCGGTCAGCGCGGTCCCCGTGCCGACCGCTATCGCGTCGACCTGAGCACGGATCGTGTGGGCGTGGGCACGTGCCTGCGGGCCCGTGATCCAGCGGCTCGTCCCGTCCGCTGCGGCCACCCTGCCGTCGAGGCTGGTCGCGAGCTTCAGGGTCACGTAGGGCCGGCCGGTACGAACCGCGTGCAGCCAGTGCCGCAGCAGCTCCTCGCCCTCGTCGGCGAGGGTGCCCGTGGTCACCTCGATACCCGCGGCTCGCAGCGTGGCCGCACCGCCCGCCGCGACCGGGTTCGGGTCGCTGACCGCCACGTGCACGGTCGCGACGCCCGCGTCGATCAGGGCATCGGCGCACGGGCCGGTGCGGCCGTGGTGGGCGCACGGCTCGAGTGTCACCACCGCCGTCGTGCCCCGCGGGTCGATGCCGTGCGAGCGGGCAGCGGCCAGCGCCGCCGCCTCCGCGTGCGGGGTGCCCGCGCCACGGTGAAAACCCTCGGCGACCGGGCGGCCGCCCGGGTCGAGGAGCACGCAGCCGACGCGCGGGTTCGGGCCGTGGGACGGGCCCTGCGCGGCCAGCGCGAGGGCGCGGCGCATGGCGCTCTCGACCGCGGTCGAGACGGCGGGTCCGGCCGTGTGCTGCACGGCCCTGCCCTGCGGTGCGTTGATCATGCTGTCCTCCCCGAGCTTCGGCGCTCCGGGGTGGACGACGGGTACGCGGACGGGGCCTCTCGGCCTCGGCCCGCGCGCACGACGTCACGGCGACGCACGCCCCAGGGGACGGCGACGCCGCACGTGCTTCCTCCCATCCGGACTTTCACCGTCGGTCCTGGAGTTCCACCAGATCAACCGGTCCCCCTTGCGGAGGACGCGGGTCGCGGACTGTTACCGCCGGCTCGGAATTACACCGACCCCGGAGCACGTGTGTGCGTACTGCTGCTTGCCAGCATGCCATATCTCGCGGGGCCAGCGGCATGGCGTGCGTCACAGACCTGTCACACGCTGCGGCGCACCCGGCGCCGCCGGATCACCAGCTCGGCGACGACCGCATTGATGACCCATGCGGCGGTCATGAGGATCGTGACGGGCACCGGGCCCGGGGTACCGACGACGAGCGTGTACGGCCCCAGCAGGACCGCCTGGGTACCGGCCCCCATGGCCAGCGCATAGGCACGTGTCATCCACGCCGAGTGGGTCATGAAGTCACGCCGCAGCACCGCCCGCACAGCCAGGACGATCGCCACGACCATCACCGTGCCGACCACGTAGCGCACCCCGTTGACGACCACCGTGTCCTTGGCCGGCAGGTCGTAGAACGCAGTCATCCAGAGCCCGGTCAGCGCGACGCCGAGGCCCGCAGGGACCAGGACCCGCCCGGCCAGGCGGTGCCAGCTGCGCCGCCGCAGGCTGGGCGCGAACTGGAGGGCGCCGAGCATCCCGTACACCGTCACGCAGACGATGTGGATCAGGACCGGCAGGGGCTGGGTCACGAACCGGGCGTTCGCCGCCGTGACAGCGGGGTCGGAAGCGAGCTCGCTCACGCGGACGGCACCGCCGATCGAGGGGACGATCGTCAGCAGGAGCAGTCCCGCGAGCACGAGCCACTCGTTGCTCCCGGCCCGGGTCTTCTTCGCCTCGGACGTTGTTGCCTTGGTCGTTGTCATGTACCGAGCGTCGCGGCCGGGCAGGGCCGCGTCATCGGTCGTCCGGCCGGTCCGGCCCGGCCGAAAGTACGAGCTGCCCGGTGGGACGTCAGGGCCGTCCGGTCCGCACCCGCCCGGTGTCGTACGCCCAGAGGGCCACCTCGACGCGGTTGCGCGCGCCGACCTTCGTCATGACGTTCGCGACGTGCGACTTGACGGTGCTCAGGGTGACGAACAGCTCGTGCGCGATCTCGGTGTTGGTCCGGCCGCGTGCCACCGCGCGCAGCACCTCCTCCTCGCGTGCGGTCAGCGGGTCGAGGAGTTGCGCGGGCGGCGCGGCGAGCCCGGCGTCGGCGAAGGCTCTCAGCAGGCGAGTCGTGATGCTCGGCGCGATGAGCGCGTCGCCGACGGCGGCGGCTCGCACGGCCTGGGCCAGGAGGGCCGGGCCCGCGTCCTTGAGCAGGAAGCCTCGCGCGCCCGCACGGAGGGCCGCGTAGACGTACTCGTCCAGGTCGAACGTCGTGATGACGACGACGGCGAGCGGGTCGGCGACTCCGGGGCCTGCCAGCATCCTGGTCGCCTCGATCCCGTCGAGCACGGGCATCCGGATGTCGAACAGGCAGACGTCGGGCCGGAGCTGTCTGGCGAGCTCGACGGCGGCTGCGCCGTCGGCCGCCTCACCGATGACCTCGATGCCGTCCTGGACGGCGAGGATCATGCTGAGGCCCGTGCGGACGATCTCCTGGTCGTCGGCGACCAGCACGGTCAGGGCGCGGCCCGCAGGGTGCTCCGGACCTGGTCCTGGTGTCGGGCCGGTCACGCGTGCCCGCCCGTCAGCGGGAGGACTGCCGCAACGGCCCAGCCGCCCGCCGGCTCCGGGCCCGCGGTGACGTCACCGCCCAGCTCCCGGGCGCGCACCTGCATCCCTGCGATCCCGTTCCCGGGCGCGAACGGCGGGCTCGGCGGCACGCCGTCGTCGGAGACGCGCAGCCGGAGCACCTCGGCCTCGACCGTGAGCGCGACCTCGACCCGCGTCCGGCCAGGGGCATGGCGGCGCGCGTTGGTGACCGACTCCTGCGCGATGCGATAGGCCGCCGCGCCGACGTCGGCCCGGACGCCGCCGACCTCGCCCCGGACCGTGACGATCACGGGTGACGGCGGCCCGGCGGCCAGCCGGACGACGTCGGCGGCCTGCGGGCCGTGCCCGACAGGACCATGCCCGCCGGGACCGCGCTCGACAGCGCCGTGCTCGACGGGACCGGGCATGACGGCACCGGGGATGACGAGGCCGTCCGCGCCAGGCTCGTCCTCGCGCAGGGTGCGGACCAGGGCACGCATCTCCACGAGCGTGTCCTTCGCCTCGGTCTCGATGACGCGCAGCGCCGCTTCGAGCGGGTCGCTGCCGTCGGCACCGTCGCCACCGTCGCCACCGTCGCCGCCAGCAGGGCGCACACCGCCGGCTCCGCCGTCGGAACGACCTCGCCGGGCAGCGGCCTGGGCGAGGCCGGCCTGCGCTCGCACCGCGATGCCCGAGACGTGGTGGCCCACGACGTCGTGCATGTCCCGCGCGATGCGCTCCCGCTCCTGCGACCGGGCCTGCGCGAGCGCACGGTGCCGGGCAGCCGCCCGGAAGCGGACCGCCAGCCCGGTGGCGCCGAGCGCAGCGACGACCGACGCCCCACCCAGCGCGTCGCCACCCGTGTCGTGGCCCAGCGCCCAGGGCAGGCCGAGGGCAACGGCCAGGAGGCCGGCGCCGACGACGATGTTCCGCCCGCTCCCCCACCGGAACAGCGCGTAGATCAGGACGACGCCGAACACCGCCGTGACCAGGTCACCGGTACGCCCCATGACGAGCATCACCACGGTCGTGACCGCCGTCGTGGCGACCACGGGCAGCAGGGGGTGCGTCCGGCGCCAGAGCAGCGTGGGGACCAGGACCAGCGCGGCAGCCACCTGGAGCCAGCGCCCCGGCAGGTCGGGGCGCACCATCCCCTCGATCACCACGGCCGGGACCAGGGCTCCCACCAGCGCCCAGTCCCGCCAGACGCGCACCGGCGGATCAGCGGGTGGCGGCTCGTCCCAGACCGCGGACCAGGCTCGGCGCGCCCGGGCGAGCGGGGTCCTGCGCGTTGTCACGGGGCGACCTGGGGGCACGGGCCCAGCCTATGGGGCGGTTCTGGTGACCGTATCGGGCGAAGGTACGAGGTTTGAAGGAGTGTGCTTGGCACACTATTTATGCCAGGTGACCGCTTGAGGGCGATGTCCCAGGGACTCGGCGTGCCCTAGTGGGTGTGCTCGGCCGCCAGCTCGCGCAGGGTCGCGATCTCGGCCGGGATGTCCTCAGCCCCGTACACCGCCGATCCCGCCACGAAGACGTTCGCGCCGGCGTCGGCCGCCCGCTCGATGGTGTCGCGGGACACTCCCCCGTCGACCTGGATCCACACGTCCAGGCCGGACTCACTGACGGCCTCCCGTGCGCGGCGGATCTTCGGCAGGGTTCCCTCGATGAACGACTGCCCGCCGAATCCCGGCTCGACCGTCATCACCAGGATCATGTCGATCTCTGCGAGCAGGTCCAGGTACGGCTCCACCGGCGTCGCCGGCCGCAGGGCGACGCCCGCGCGTGCGCCGAGCTTGCGCAGCTCCCGCGCCAGGCGCACCGGCGCCTGCGCCGCCTCGGCGTGAAAGGTGACCGAAGCGGCCCCTGCCTCGGCGAAGGCCGGTGCCCAGCGGTCGGGGTTCTCGATCATGAGGTGCGCATCGAGCGGGATCGGCGAGACCTTCGCGAGCCGCTCGAAGATCGGCAGCCCCAGCGTCAGGTTCGGCACGAAGTGGTTGTCCATGACGTCGACGTGCGCGTAGTCGGCGTCGGCGATCCGGCCGAGGTCGCGCTCGAGGTTCGCGAAGTCGGCGGACAGGATGCTCGGGGCGATGAGGGCTGCCATGATGCCAGCGTAGAGCGCAATTCACCGCGGGTCCGAACGAGCAGTCCCCACAGACCGGGAGCAAGATGATCCCCGAAGTGAACTACTGGGCAGTCATCGTCGCCACGCTGTCGACGGTGGTCGTGGGCGTCGTCTGGTACACGCCCAAGGTGTTCGGCGGCCGCTGGACGGAGCTGACGAGGGTCGGCCCGAAGTCTCCGAACCAGCCGACCGTCTGGCCGTTCGTCGTGGCGATCGTGGGCGGCTTCGTGACCGCCTGGGTGCTCGCCGGCGCCACGTACATCTCGTGGGAGTTCTACGAGGGCACCTTCCTCATGGCCGCGATCGTCACAGGCGTCCTGCTCTGGATCGGGTTCACCGTCGCGCGCATCGCCATGCACGACGCCTTCGAGGGCCGCCCGGCCGCGCTCACCATCCTCAACCTGGGGCACGAGCTGGTCACGATCCTGGTCATCGCCGTGATCATCGGGGTGTGGCCGCCGGCGGGCGTCTGACGCTGCGGGCCGGCCCGTTACCGACGGACGTTCAGCGAGGTCTGATGTCCCGCGGCCGCACCTGCTGCCACACGGCCTCGCAGCGCGAGACTTCACCCGCCGACGTCCTGGTAGATCACGGGGCGGCTGTCCCGCGGAGCGCTAGTCTCCCAGCGTGATTGAGAATCCGGCCGCAGGCACCGCGAGGATCGACCACAGGTTGCCGGAGTGACGCGGCGCCAGAGGGAAGCGCGCCAGGCGAGGGAACGTCAGATCGTTGCTCGGGAAGGGCCGCCGCGGACCTCCTTCTGGGACAGGACGCGTGCTCGCGCGGCCGCGCAGTCGACGAGGACACGGACCGCTCTCAGGAGTTCGAGCTCCCGTGCTCTCGTGTCGATGGCCTGCTTCCTCCTCGCGCTCCCGATGCTCCCCGGCATACTCACGTTCAACTACATCCGGGACGGGATGATCCTGGAGGACCGCGGTGTGCGGGTCGAGGCATGGGTGGTGGACTACCGCGAGCATGCGCGAGGCTCGGACACGGTGACTGTCAGGCCTGTCGATCCGCCGTACTTCGAGACGACACTCGACCGTTGGCTGGGCAGGCCCGATGTCGGCGACCGTGTTGAGGTGGTCTTCGATCCCCGCAACCCAGGACTGGCGGTCACCGTTGATGCCCCAGCGGTCGACGGAGGGGTCATCGTCATCGCCCTCTTCGACGTCCTGGGCGGCGCGTTCCTGCTCGTTGCGCTTCTACCGGCCGGCGAGCTCGTTCGCCGCGCCTGGGCACGCGTACGCGGGGATGGTGCGCCGCACAGCGACCGCATCCTCAGACACCGACCTCCCCTCGGACGCCGACGCCGCGTCCTCGCCGGCCTCGAGACGGGACAGATCGTCTTCCTGCTCATGGTCGCCCCCGTAGTGGGCACGGTTGCCTTCGGCCTGCTCGCCGCGGAGACCACCGGCGATGCCGAAGCCCTCCGCACCTCCGGAACCCATGCACGAGCAATCGTCGAGAAGAGTGACTGGGACGGCGGAAGCTGGCTCGATGTGCGGTTCACGCCCGCGGACGGCACCGAGACACGGACCACCTTGGCAGCCCAGGACCACGTCTACTACGAGGGCGACTCCATCCTGGTCGTCTACGAACCTGCCGCACCCCACAACGCCCAAGCGGCAGGAGACAGCGGTTGGCAGTCCGAGGAATGGGTCCTCAGAAGCTTGTTCATCGTGTGTGCGTCCGCAGCGGTGGTGGCCGTCCCGCTGGCTCTCGTCGCCCTGGTCCAACGCTCCAGGAGCGTCAGTCAGACAGCGGGCGGAATCCTCGCTCCAGGCTCGAGGTAGCAGACACCCCCGTAGGGTGCGTTGCTCAGAGCGGACGTTGTCCACTCGCAGCAACCCATCCCAAGCGCCTTGGCCCACCACGGGCGACTGACGGGCACGGTGAGTGCGCGTCGCTCAGGTCGTGCGCCGCAGCAGCGTCAGGTGCATCGCGTCCGTCCCGTGGACGTGCGGCCAGAGCTGCACGTCGTCGCGGTCCGACAGCGGGATCTCGTCCGCGGCGCCGCCGGCACGCACGGCCGACCGCACGGCGGCGGGTGTGTCGAGCCGCTCGACGTCGTCGCGCTTCTTCAGCACGTCGGAGACCACGAGCTGCGTCTCCGCCAGGTGCGGGGAGCACGTCACGTAGGCCACGACTCCCCCGGGCCGCACGGCGTCCAGCGCAGAGGCGAGCAGCTCGCGCTGCAGCGCGGTGAGCGCGGCGAGGTCCGACGGCGTCCGCCGCCACCGGCTCTCGGGCCGACGGCGGAGCGCGCCGAGCCCGGTGCACGGCGCGTCGACGAGCACCCGGTCGTAGGTGCCCGGCTCGTCGGCGCCGACCTCGCGCCCGTCCCCGGTCCGGACCTCCTCGACCACGCCGTCGGGCAGCGCGGCGAGGGCCTTCTCCACCAGCCGGGCGCGGTGCGGCGCCACCTCGTTGGCAACCAGCGTCGCGCCGCGCTGGCCTGCCAGCGCCGCCAGCAGGGCCGCCTTGCCGCCAGGACCGGCGCACAGGTCCAGCCAGCGCTCGTCACGGCCCTCCAGAGGCGCGCCGGCCAGCGCGAGGGTCACGAGCTGGGAGCCCTCGTCCTGCACGCCTGCGAGGCCGTTCCGGATCGCGGGGATCCCCGAGGGGTCGGAGGCCTCGAGACGCAGCGCGGTGGGCGCCCAGCGGCCGGCGACGAGGTCGACGTCACCCCAGGCGTCCTGGTCGGACACGTCGACCAGGCCGGGCCGGGCCACCAGGGTGACGCGCGGCGAGACGTTGTCCGCGGCCAGCAGCTCGCCGATCTCGTCGGCGTCGCGCCCGTTGCCTGCCAGCGCCTCGCGCATGGCTCGGGCGATCCACAGCGGGTGCGACTCGGTGGCCGCCAGACCGGTCAGCGCGTCCGGCGCGTCCTTCTCGAGGATCGACATCCACTCGTCGAGCGGGCGCTCCGAGACCCTGCGCAGCACCGCGTTCACCATCTGTGCGGGTCCGGCGCCCACGCGGTTGCGGGCAAGGCCGACCGTCTCGGAGACAGCGGCGTGCACGGGGACCCGCATGCCGAGCACCTGGTGCGCGCCGAGCCGCAGCACGTCGAGCAGCGCCGGGTCCAGGCCGGGGAGCGGACGGTCCACGCAGGTCGACAGGATGGCGTCGTACCGGCCGCGCAGGCGCAGCGTGCCGTAGGTCAGCTCGGTCGCGAACCCGGCGTCGCGCCCGCGGATGTGCCGCTCGCGCAGCAGCGGGGGCAGCACGAGGTTCGCGTACGCGTCCGACTCGTCGACCTCGCGCAGCACGTCGAAGGCCGCCATCCGGGCCGGGTCGGTGCGCTTGCGCCGCTCCGACGGCGCCTGCGAGGTGCGCGACCGGTCGCCGCCCCTGGACCGCGCCGCGGAGCGCTGGCGCCCGGAAGAGTTGCGGCGGTCGTCGTCGAAGCTCCGGCTGCCGCCGCTGGGCCCGCCGTCCTGCGCGCCGCCGTCGCCCTCGTACGCGCTCATGCCGACACCTCCGTCGCGTCCGTCGTGGAGCCGCCCAGCACGAGGCCGGCCTCGACGAGCGGGCGCCCTGCGCCACGGGCCCAGTCGGGTGCGGGCATCGCCTTCTTCCCGACGGGTCGCACCTCGCCGAGCGCGACGGCGTGGGTCGCCGTCCCGACCAGCACCTCGTGCTTCAGCGCGCGCACCTCGCCGGGCCGCAGGTCGGTGACCTCCTGCCGCACCGCGACGGGACCGAGCCCCAGCCTGGAGCCGTCCGGCAGCACCGTCCACGCGCCGGGAGCCGGCGTGCAGCCCCGCACGAGGCGGTCGACGGCGAGCGCCGGTGCCGTCCAGGTGACGCGGGCGTCGTCGGTGGTGAGCTTGGGGGCGACGGAGACGCCGTCGGCCGGCTGGGGCTGGGGCTGGAGGGTGCCGTCCTCCAGGGCGTCGAGGGTCGCGACGAGTAGCTCGGCGCCGGAGACGGCGAGGCGGCCGAGGAGGTCGCCGGACGTGTCGGTGGGACGGATGGTCTCGGTGGCCGTGCCGAGCACGGGGCCGGTGTCCATGCCCTCGTCGAGCAGGAACGTGGTGGCGCCGGTGACCTCGTCGCCGGCGATCACGGCGCGCTGCACGGGAGCGGCTCCGCGCCAGGCGGGCAGCACGGAGAAGTGCAGGTTGATCCAGCCGAGGCGGGGCACCGCGAGCACGGCGGGCCGCAGGATGTGCCCGTAGGCGACAACGGGGGCGGCGTCGATCTCCAGCTCGCCCAGGCGTGCGATGAACTCGTCGCCGCGCGGGACGTCCGTAATGACGGGGATCCCGGCCTCCTCTGCGCGTGCGCGCACGGGGCTCGGGGTCAGCTTGCGGCCGCGGCCCGACGGCGCGTCGGCGCGGGTCAGGACGGCCACGACCTCGTGGCGCGAGCCGATCAGTGCCTCCAGCGAGGCGACGGCGGGTTCGGGGGTTCCTGCGAAGAGAAGACGCACCAGGTCAGTCTAGGTTCGGCACACCGCACGCGGGTTCTCGCAGGGGTTGCAAGGGCCGTGGCCCTCGGCACAGAGACGCTGTAGCAGCGCTACCAGCGGCTACTCGTGCCCTACCAGCGGCTACCCGGTCGGAGGACCATGATGCGTCGAACCGTGCGGCGGACCGTGCCAGGTCCACGTGTGCTCGTCCCACAGGTGCTCGTGCTGCTCGCCGGTGGCCTGCTGGCCGGGTGCGCCGACGATCCGGGGAGCGCTGGTGATCCGGTGAGCGCAGGTGGCTGCGGCACCGGCGCGGGGGCCCGTGCGGGCGATGCCGGCTTCGCCGAGGTGCTCGCCCTGTCCGCGCCGACCGCCGACTACGCCTGGTACCCGGAGACGGTGACCGCCGCTCTGCCGTCGGTCACGTACACCGGCGGCGGGGCAGGGGACGCGCATGCCTCCGAGCTGGCTGCCGTCGGCCGGTTCACCGGCTGGGAGCCCGGCGAGCCGGACCACCCGACCCTCACGACGGTCGACCTGACGTTCGCCGTCGACGAGGTGGTCGACGCACTGGGCGACCTCACCGTGCTCGAGGGCGGCACCGTCACGGTGCACGTCAGCGTCCACGGTTGCGCGGACGTCGACCGCGTGGCCGAGGAGCTCCTCGGGCTGGACGATCTGGTCCTGTTCCTGGACCACGTGGGTCCGGAGCCCTGGCCGCCGCCGGAGTGGGTCATCGTGTTCAACAGCGGCTTCCTTGGCGACGTCCACGACGACGGCGCGATCACCTGGCCCGTCGCGGACGCGATAGCGGCGAACAACGCCGCCGACCACCACCCCGAGGCCGACACAGGCACGCTCGACGATCTCCGGGCGGCGGCCGCGGAGGAACGCACCGTGGATCTCTCCACGGGCTGATGGCGGCCCGGCGGCGCCGGCTGCTCGGCGACCTGCTCGGCGACCTACTCGGCGACGGGGAGCCCCAGGGCGCGCAGGTCCTTGCGGAGGGCCTCCGTGGTCGTGAACACCACGCCGTGGAAGCCGACGCCGCGCGCCGCGTCCACGTTGACGTCCTTGTCGTCGATGAACACCGCGCGGGCGGGGTCGACCCCGAAGCGCTCGACGACCAGCTCGAAGATGCGGCGGTCCGGCTTGGCCATACCCTCACGGCCGGACACGATGACGTCCTCCATCAGCCCGATCGCCGGCGCGGCGGGCTCTGCGCTGTGGAACGTCTCGGCCTGCCAGTTCGTCAGCCCGTACAGCCGCAGCCCGAGCCCCTTGAGCTCGGCGACCAGCTCGGCCGACCCGTCGATCGGCCCCGTGAGCGACAGCTCGTAGTGCTCCACGTACCGGCGCAGGTCGTCGACCAGGTCGGGCCGGGTCCGCTCCACGCGCTCGAGCAGCACCGCGTAGGGCGTTCCGGCGTCGGCGGCGTGGTTGATCGACGCGAAGTCCACCGCCTCGAAGAACGCCTCGATCTCGGCCCGCGGCCGGCCCTCGTACGGTCCGAAGGGGTCCCAGCCGATCAGCACGTTGCCGAAGTCGTACACGACGGTATCGATCGCCGGGCCGTCGTGCGGTACCGACGGGGTCACTGGACTGGTCGTCAAAGCATCTCCTTGGGGTCGAGCTGGACACGGACCGTGCCGCCCTCGCGACGTGCCGAGCGGACGGCAAGGCTCGCCTTGAGCCTACGGGCCAGCTCGTCGCCCTGGGCAAGCGGCACCCGCAGCACGGTCCGTACGGGCAGGTCGAGGGCCTGCACGGCGGACCTGCCGCTGCCCCTGCCACCCGACGGTGCTCCGGTGCCCCGGCCTGCCGGTCCTCTCCCCGTGGCGTCGGGGTCGACCTCGACCGGACCCAGCACACCCGAACCGGTCCCTGGGTCCTCGCGCAGCCCGACCCGCGCGACGACGGCGTCGACCGCCGTCCGCTCCCCGGTCACGGCAGCGACCCGCACCGCAGGGGGCAGGTGCAGCTCGGCCCGCTCGTCCAGCTCACGCGCGGCGAAGCCCGCCGGGTCCCAGCGCACCAGTGCCTGGGTCGGGCCCGGGGCGCCGTCGCCGACGAGCAGCACCTGCCCCTGCGGCCCCGGCCGCACCAGCGACGCGGCCGCCAGCCAGCGGTGCAGCGCCTCCGTGCCGGCGGCGAGGCCCGTTCCGCCCGTCATCACGGCCGCGTCCAGCAGGAGCGCCGTGGCGTACCCGGTCTCGGCGACCGGCTCGGCACCGGGGGTCGCCACGACGAGCGCCGGCGTGGCCGGGACGGTGTCGAGCACCCCACCAGGGGCCGACGCCGACGACAGCCGCACCGGGACGCCCGTGAACGCGCGCCCGAGCTCCTCGGCGGTGCGCGCCGAGCCGACGCGGACCGACCGCAGGCCCGTCCAGCCGCACTCCTCGCAGTGCCAGCCGCCCGCGAGCCGCCCGCACCAGGTGCACTGCGGGACGCCGTCGGCGTGCGGCAGGCCCAGCGGGCCGTGGCAGTGCCCGCAGCGGGCCGCCACCCGGCACCGCGAGCACGCCACGACCGGCAGGTAGCCCGACCGCGGCACCTGCACGAGCACCGGGCCGTGCTCCAGGGCGTCCCGTGCGGCCTTCCAGGCGGCCGACGGCAGGCGAGCCGCCGCGGCGGCGCCGTCCCGCGCCAGCTCGACGGAGGTCAGGGCCCGCACCCGCGGCGCACGACCCCGCACCACGTCCCGGGTAGCCGCCAGCTCGCGGGCCCAGCCCGAGGCCAGCAGGGCCTGCGCCTGCACGGTGCGCCCCGGCGAGCCCAGCAGGAACGCCGCGCCCTCCCGCTCGGCACGGAGCGCCAGCACCTCACGGGCGTGCGGGTAGGGGGCGTGCGGCTCGGCGAGGGTCTCCTCGCCGTCGCCCCACAGGACCACCAGCCCGAGATCGGCGACCGGGGCGAACATCGCGGCCCGCGTGCCCACCACCACCCGCGCGGTCCCGCGCAGGGCGCGCAGGAACGCCCGGTAGCGGGGAGCGGGCCCGTCGTCCGCGAGAAGCCGCACGACGTCGTCCTCACCGAGCCCCGCGCCCGCCAGCGCGGCGGTCACCCGCGCGACGTCCCGGGCGTCCGGCACGACCATCAGTACCCCGCGCCCGCCGGCGGTGCACGCCCGCACTGCCTGCGCGACGGCGGCCGCCCAGTGCGGCGTGCCAGTGTCGGTGCTCGCGTCCGTGCTCGCGTCCGTGCCTACGCCTGTGCCCAGGTCTGTGCCCACGCCCGACAGCGCCGACCAGACGGCCCGCGGCGCCTCGCCCGCCTGGATACGGCGCAGGTACGCCTCTCCCCCGCGGTACGGGACCCAGGCGGAGGACAGCGGCGGCGTGGTGGCGACCTCCGCCGCGGGCTGCTCGGGCGCCGGCTCCTTCTCCACCCGCGCGTGGCGGGGCGGCAGGGCCAGGCGCAGAACGTCGGCGAGCGTGCCCGCGTACCGGTCCGCCACCGCCCTGCACAGCTCCAGCACCTGCGGCGTCAGTACCTGCTCGCCGGACACCACCTTGCGCAGCGGCACGAGGCGGCCGTCATGGTCAGAGGTCTCCTGGCGCGCCACGACGTAGCCGGCGACATCCTGCCGCCCGAACCGAGCCTTGATGCGGACCCCAGGCTGGGCCTCCTGCGCCATCGTGGCCGGGACCAGATAGTCGTACGGCTGGTCGAGGTGCGCCGGCTGCAGGTCGAGCACGACCCGGGCCACCGGAAGCGTCTCGCTGATCGGGATGCCGTTGGTCTCCGCCTTGTCGAGCGGGTTCGTGCCACGGCCGCGTCCACGGGCTGGCGCCGCGCCCACCTCGTCCAGCCCGAGCAGCGCGCCGTCAGGCAGCTCATCGTGCTGCACCGCCTCGTGCTGCACAGCCTCGTCTGGCGACACCGCCTGCCCCACGTCCCCGTTCACGTCCCTATCCCACCACGCGCCACCGACATCCCGAGGCGCGTGCCGAGCAGCCGTCAGAAGAGGCTCAGCAGGTCCTCGACGCGGTCCGTGCGCTCCCACGTGAAGTTGGGCAGGTCGCGCCCGAAGTGCCCGTAGGTCGCCGTCGCGCGGTAGATCGGCCGTAGCAGGTCGAGGTCTCGCACTATGGCGGCAGGGCGCAGGTCGAACACCTCACGGATCGCCGAGGTGATCATCTCGACGGGGACGGTCTCGGTGCCGAAGGTCTCGACGTAGAGGCCCACGGGGTGCGCCTTGCCGATCGCGTAGGCGACCTGCGCCTCGCAGCGCCGCGCCAGCCCTGCCGCGACCACGTTCTTGGCCACCCAGCGCATGGCGTACGCGGCGGAGCGGTCCACCTTGGACGGGTCCTTGCCCGAGAACGCACCGCCCCCGTGCCGCGCCATGCCGCCGTAGGTGTCGACGATGATCTTGCGGCCCGTCAGCCCCGCGTCACCCTGCGGCCCGCCGATGACGAACTTGCCCGTCGGGTTCACGAACTGCTTGGCACCGGCCCACTCCAGGCCGGCCGCGTCCAGCACCGGGGCGATGACGGTCTCGGCCACCTCGACGTGCAGCTTCTCCTGCTGGACGTCGGCGTCGTGCTGCGTGGAGAGCACCACCGTGTCGATCGCGACGGGGCGGTCGCCGTCGTACCCGACGGTCACCTGGGTCTTGCCGTCGGGGCGCAGACCGAGCAGCTCGCCCGACTTGCGCACGGCGGCCAGCCGCTCGGAGAGGCGGTGCGCCAGCCAGCCGGCGACGGGCATCAGGGAGGGGGTCTCGTCCGACGCGTAGCCGAACATGAGCCCCTGGTCGCCGGCGCCCTGCGCGTCCATGGGGTCGAGGTCGCCCGTGTCGTCGCGCATCTCCAGGGCCTTGTCGACGCCCTGTGCGATGTCGGGCGACTGCTGGCCGATCGACACCGAGACACCGCACGAGTCGCCGTCGAACCCGATGGCTGACGACGTGTAGCCGATGCCGCGCACCACGTCGCGCACGATCTGCGGGATCTCGACGTAGGCCTCGGTGGTGACCTCACCGGCGACGTGCACCAGGCCGGTGGTGACCATGGTCTCGACCGCCACGCGCGACGCCGGGTCCTGCTCCAGGAGCGCGTCGAGGATCGCATCACTGATCTGATCGCACACCTTGTCCGGATGACCCTCGGTCACGGACTCGGACGTGAACAGACGCAGCTCGCTCATGCGCACCAGCCTACGGTCTCGCACAGCGAACAGTCGATCCTGAAAGGTGAGACGGCGGTCACGGCCGAGCCGAGAACTACGGCAGCAGCTTGACGACGGCGTCCCACAGGGCGTCCGCCACCTCGCGCTTGGTCCCGGCGGCCTGCCCGACGACGTCGCCCGCCCCGTCCAGGACCGTGACGTCGTTGGTGTCCGTACCGAAGCCCCGTCCCGAACCGACGGCGTTGACCGCGATCAGGTCGGCGCCCTTGCGCCGGGCCTTGGCACGACCGTGCTCGAGCACGCTCCCGGAGGCGTCGCCGGTCTCGGCGGCGAAGCCCACCACCACCTGACCGGGCCGAAGCCGCTCGCGAGCGAGCTCCGCGAGGATGTCCGGGTTCTCGACCAGCTCGATCGGCGCGGGGCCCTGCCCCGGCACCTTCTTGATCTTGGCGTCGGGGGTGGCGGCGGGGCGGAAGTCCGCCACCGCTGCGGCCATCACCACGACGTCGGCGTCCGCACCGGCGGTGCGCACCGCGTCGCGGAGCTCGGCCGTCGACTCGACCTGCACGACGGCGCAGGGCCGCTCGCCCGTCCGGACCTGGTCGGTCACGTCCTGCGCGAGGTTGGCCGCCACCAGGGTCACGTGGGCGCCCCGGGCAGCGGCCGCCTGCGCGAGCGCGACCCCCTGCCTCCCGCTCGACCGGTTGCCGATGAACCGCACGGGGTCGATCAGCTCCCGTGTGCCGCCCGCCGAGACGACGACGTGGCGCCCCGCCAGGTCCTGGGGCTCGGCGGGCTCGACGAGCAGAGGCTCGGCCTGCGCCGGTCCGGCCGGCGACCCGCCGACCAGGGAGAGCGCCTCGCGCGCGATGTCCTCCGGGTCGGGCAGCCGGCCCGGGCCCGTGTCGGTGCCGGTCAGCCGGCCCGCCGCCGGCTCGATCACGTGCACGCCCCGCTCACGCAGGGTGGCGACGTTCGCCCGTGTCGCGGGGTGGTCCCACATCTCGGTGTGCATCGCCGGGGCGAACACCACCGGGCAGCGGGCCGCCAGGAGCGTCGTGGTCAGCAGGTCGTCGGCAAGGCCGAGCGTGGCACGCGCCATGAAGTCGGCGGTCGCCGGTGCGACGATCACGAGGTCGGCGCCCTTGCCCAGCGCCACGTGCTGCACGCCGGGCACGTCGTCGAACACCTCGGTGCTGACCGGTTCGCCCGACAGCGCCTCGAAGGTCGGGGCGCCGACGAACTCGAGAGCCGCGCGCGTGGGGATGACCCGCACGGCGTGCCCCTGCTCGCGCAGCAGGCGCAGCAGGAGCACCGCCTTGTACGCGGCGATCCCCCCGCTCACGCCGAGGAGGATCCTCATCGGTGGTCACCCTTCGGCACGCTCATCAGACAGCTCATCAGCCAGCTCGGGTACCGCGGGTCAAGCCCCGGTCAGGCCGGGAACTCGGGCAGCGGCTGCTCAGCCTTCGCGGCCGCGGCGGCGTCGGCCTGCGCCTGGACCTCCGCCGGGTCGACCTCTTCGATGGTGAGGAGGCCCTGGGTGATCTCGCGCATCGCGATGGAGAGCGGCTTCTCCTGGTTGCGGGTCTCGACGAGCGGACCCACGTTCTCCAGGAGGCCCTCGTTGAGCTGCGAGTAGTACGCGTTGATCTGACGAGCACGCATGGACGCGTACAGCACGAGGCCGTACTTCGAGTCGATGCGCTCGAGCAGCTCGTCGATCGGCGGGTCGGTGATGCCCTCGGGGGCTGCGACGGTTCCGGCCATGGTGAAGCTCCAGAAGTCTGAGGTGAGTGGGGGAAAGTCCGAAGGACGAGTCTACCTGCTCTGTCGCACGGAGGTGTCGGGCGACATGCCCGCCCTAGCCGGCGACGGGTGTGGAAGACCCCACACCCATGACGGAGACCAGCTCGTCGGTGGCGCGGTGGACGTTGTCGTTCACGATCGTGACGTCGAACTCCTCCTCCGCCGCGAGCTCGACCCGGGCGGTGGCGAGCCGACGCTCACGCTCCTCGGAATCCTCCGTACCGCGGCCGACGAGCCGGCGCACCAGCTCGTCGAAGCTGGGCGGTGCGAGGAAGACGAATCGGGCCTCCAGGCCCGAGGTCGTGACAGCGGAACGCACCTGGCGCGCGCCCTGGAGGTCGATCTCCAGGAGGACGGGCACCCCGGCGGCGAGCTTCTGCTCGACCGGCCGGCGTGGCGTTCCGTAGCGGTTGCGACCGTGCACCACGGCCCATTCGAGCATCTCACCGGCGGCGACCATACGGTCGAACTCCTCCGGCGACACGAACAGGTAGTGCACTCCGTCCACCTCGCCCGGGCGCGGCGACCGGGTGGTCGCCGACACGGACAGCCAGACTTGCGGATAACGGTCCCGCACATCGGCGGAGACCGTGCCCTTGCCCACTGCTGTGGGGCCTGCGAGCACGGTCAGCCGTGCGGGTTGTGTCGTACTGATCTCAGCCAAACCTCTCGATGAGCGCCGCCGACTGGTGCGGTCCGAGGCCTCGGACGCGGCGGGTCTCGGCGATCCCGATCTCTTCCATGATCGCCTTGGCCTTAACCTTACCGACCCCAGGCAGCGACTCGAGCAACGAGACGACCTTGAGCTTGCCGACGACGTCGTCCTTCTGCCCCTGCTCGATGACCTCCTTGAGGGACCCTTGCGAGTACTTGAGCTTGTTCTTGATCTCTGCCCGCGCGCGTCGCGCCTCGGCCGCCTTCTCGAGTGCTGCCGCACGCTGCTCGGGTGTGAGTGGAGGTAGTGCCACGCAAGTCACCTACTCGTCTCTCGACCGGTCTCCTGGCTCGGACACCCGTGGCCCTCGCTCGGGCACAATGCCCAAGTCCGTGACCTGGTCCGCAACCGGTCTGGTGTGAACTGCTGCATCGAAAGTAGCCACCGGGTCAGTGGTCGGCAATCGCAGAACGCCACTTCGTGAAAATTCATGCAGACGCGCGATTAGTCATTTAGTACATATCGCACGAAAAGGCCCCCATTAACGACCGTTGAGGCGATCCGGGTGCGGAACAGGCGCGAGACTTCCGGCCGACTTGCCTGCTGTTCGCGAGCACGCACCGAGTGCCACATCGTGCCCTCGACCTTGCATGTTGTCTGCCCAGGACCCGCGACGAAGGTGGACCGGCCATTGACGACGAATCAACGGTCGCCGTAACGTCCATCGACACTGACACCGATGTCATGGCCAGAGGAGTGCCGCGTGCCCCGAAGCAGCAGATCGATGAATCGTCTCGCCTCGCTCACCGCAACCCTTACCGCAGTGTTCGCCCTCTCCACCGCCCTCGCCGTCGGACCGGCAAGTCCTGCCCCCGCTCTGTCCCAGCAACCGCCGGGCTCCGCCGACCGTCCGACCTGGGTCGGCACCTGGTCGGCGGCCCCCAACGGCGGCACCGGCACCACCGGGTACGCCGGATTCACGATCCGCAACCTCGTGCACACCAGCGTCGGGGGCGATCGCGTCCGGGTGAAGCTGTCCAACGCGTTCGGCACCGAGCCGGTGCTGGTGGAGCACACCACCGTCGGCATCCAGCGGCTGCCCGGATCGGCCGCCGTCGCCGCGGGCACCCTGCGCGACGTCACCTTCGACGGCACCACGGCGGTCACCATCCCCGCGGGTGCCGAGATCTACAGCGACCCGGTCGCGCTGCGGCTCGGCGCCGCCTCCGACCTCTTCGTCACCACCTTCACCCCGCAGCCGTCCGGGCCGGTCACCTACCACGCCGAGGGCCTCGCGACGTCGTACTTCGCCACCGACGGGGCCGACCATGCCGCGAGCGTGGACGGGAGCGCCCTGACCGAGACCACCACCGCACTGCACTACGTGACCGAGGTCGACGTCGAGCCAGGGCAGAGCCCCGGCGCCGTGGTCACCCTCGGTGACTCGATCACCGACGGCGTGGGTTCCGGTCGGGACCTGAACCGTCGCTACCCCGACGTGCTCGCCGCACGGCTGCGCGCCGAAGGTGGCGACCTCGGCCGGATCGGCGTGCTGAACGCGGGCATCAGCGGGAACCGGGTGCTGCTGGACGGTGCGGGGGTGCGCGCTACCGAGCGGGTCGAGCGCGACGTCCTCCAGCGGGCCGGTGCCAGCAGCGTGATCGTGCTGCTGGGCATCAACGACATCCAGCAGGACCCGCACCAGCTCGACCCGGACAAGATCATCGCGGGCCTCCGGCAGATCGCCCGCGACTCCCGGGACGCCGGTCTGACGGTGATCGGCGGAACCATCACCCCGTTCAAGGGCTGGTTCAGCTACAGCCCCGAGCAGGAGGCCACCCGCCAGGCGGTGAACGACTGGATCCGGACCAGCGACGAGCTCGACGCCGTGGCCGACTTCGACGAGACGATCCGTGATCCGCAGGACCCCCAGCGGATGCTGCCGCGCTACGACAGCGGCGACCACCTCCATCCGGGTGAGGCGGGGCTGGCGGCGATGGCCGGGGCCGTCGACCTGACCCGGCTCGGCACGCCGGGGAAGGTGCTGCCCGGTGAGCCGGCACCGGTGGAGCGCTCGATCGGCGTCGCGAGCTCCCCGCAGTCCGCCGTTGCCATCGCGGGGCGGCCCGCCGAGGTCGGCTTCAGCGTGCGGGCCGTCGTCCAGAAGCCGGGTTCCGTCGCGGGGACCCTGACCACGGTCGTCGACGGCCACCGCACGGTGACCCCGTTCGAGACGGCCAGCGAGGGCAGGCTCACCCAGGTCGACCTCAGCCCGACGGTGCGGCTGCCTGAGGATGCCGGGCCGGGCACCAGGACCGTCCGGTTCGAGGTCGCCGTGGAGGGAGGCGGGCGGGCCGTCACGACCTCCGAGCTGGAGCTGGTGGCCGTCGGGTGCGCGCAGGACGACGACGTCTGCCCCGTCGACCACGACCACGACCACGACTCGATCGCCAGCGCGGCCGACGACCGCGACGGCAACTTCGACGGGCAGGGGTGGAGCTACGCGGCAGAGACCCTGCCTGCGCCAGGCGCCACCATGCTGGCCGAGATGGCGTACGCGTTCCCGAGCGGCGCCGACGGCGACGACAACACCGTCGTGGCGGACGGGAAGACGATCGATCTCCCCGACCTGAGGTCGGACCGCCTGCACGTGCTGGCGTCCGCAGGCAACGGCTCGGTGGACGAGACCGCCACGGTCACGTACACCGACGGCAGCACGGCAGACGTCTCGCTCGCCTTCAGCGACTGGGCCCAGGGCGCGGGGAGCGGCGAGCACGTGGCGGTACGGGCTCCGTACCGGCTGCGTGCCGGGGTGGGGCGGGACGGTCCTGCCGTCAACATCTACGGCCGGGCGAACGAGCTCGACCCGTCCCGGACGGTGTCCGCCATGACCCTGCCCGACGAGTCACGACTGAAGATCTTCGCCCTCACCCTGGAGGTGGCGGCCCCGTAGCCGAGGCCCGGAACGACTCTCCCGGCCAGACCTGCACGGTCTGGCCGGGAGAGTTTTCGTCAGGACCGACGGGGCTGGGCCGCCCGGTCGCCCGGTCGCCCGGTCAGGGCCGACCGGTCAGGACCGCAGCGCTTCCTGCGCCTCTCGTGCGGCCGCGTGTGCGGCGCGCACGAGCTCGTCCGGACCGGGCCCGGCGCCGAGCACCGCGCGGGACGACGACGCCAGCACGTTCCGCCGGGCGTCACCGAACGTCGTGGCGAGCTCCCGCTCCCCCGCGCCCTGCGCACCCACCCCGGGGGCGAGGAGCGGGCCGTTGACGGCCACCAGGTCGGTTCCCGTGGCCCGGACCGCGTCACCGATCGTCGCGCCCACCACGAGCCCGACGGAGCCCATGGGCTCTGCCCCGGCGTTGAGGACCGCCGCGCGCGCGGCCATGAGCGCAGCCACGGTGCCGCCGGCCGCACCGCCCGGAGCACCCTCCGGTCCGCCGGTGCGCGCGTGCTGCACCTCGAAGCCCTCCTTGTTGGAGGTGAGGCACAGCACGAACAGCCCGCGGCCGGTGGCAGCGGCCAGCTCGACCGCCGGCTGCAAGGAGCCGAACCCGAGGTACGGCGAGACCGTGAGCGCGTCGCCGGCCAGGGGCGAGCCGTCCGCGAGGAACGCCTCGGCGTAGGCGCCCATCGTCGAGCCGATGTCACCGCGCTTGGCGTCCACGATCGTCAGCGTGCCGGTGCCCCCGGAGCCCGCGGCGCGGGCCGCCGCGACGACCTCCTCCAGCACCGCGAGCCCACGCGAACCGTGCCGCTCGAAGAACGCCGCCTGCGGCTTGAAGGCCGCGACCTTGCCCCCGAGCGCGTCCACGACCCGCAGGGAGAACTCACGCAGGCCGTCGACGTCGTCGGGCAGGCCCCACGCGTGCAGGAGCGACGCGTGGGGGTCGATGCCGACGCACAGAGGGCCGTGGGCGTCCATCGCGGCGGCGAGCCGTGCGCCGAAAGGCGCGACAGGCCTGGCCTCGACGGGCCCGGTCTCGACAGGCTCAGCACCGCTCATGCGTTCGCCGCCACCGTCGCGGCTACCTTGGCCGCCGCCAGCCGAGCCACTGTCGCCGCCTGGTGCTCCTGGAGGCTCGCCACCTCGAACGGGCCCGCGAGCACCGCCTCGATGCCCTGCACGGCGGCAGCCAGCTGGTCCACCGTGGTGGCGATCGGCTTGTCCGCCGCCGTCGTGGCCGCCCGGATCTCGTAGCCGTCGGCGCGGGCGCCCTGGCCGGAGGGCGAGTTCACCACCAGGTCGATCTGCCCCTCGGTGATCAGCCCGACGACGGTGAGCTCACCGTCCGGCCCGCGGCCCTCCGTGTGCTTGCGCACCACGGTGGCCTCGATCCCGTTGCGACGCAGCACGGTGGCGGTGCCCTCGGTCGCCAGGACCTTGAACCCGAGCTCCACCAGGCGCTTGACGGGGAAGACGACGTGCCGCTTGTCGCTGTCGGCCACCGACACGAACACCGTGCCCGACGTCGGCAGCCCGCCGAACGCCGCCGCCTGCGACTTCGCGAACGCGTGCGGGAAGTCCTTGTCGAAGCCCATCACCTCGCCGGTGGAGCGCATCTCCGGGCCGAGCACCGAGTCGACGACCAGGCCCTCACGGGTGCGGAAGCGCTTGAACGGCAGCACCGCCTCCTTGACCGCCAGCGGCGCCCCGAGGTCGAGGGTCGCGCCGTCGTGCTCCGGGAGCATCCCCTCGGCTCGCAGGTCGGCGATCGAGTCGCCCACCATGACCCGCGCCGCCGCCTTGGCGAGCGGCGTGCCCGTCGCCTTGGAGACGAACGGCACCGTGCGCGACGCACGGGGGTTCGCCTCCAGGACGTACAGCACGTCGCTCACGAGCGCGTACTGCACGTTCAGCAGGCCACGCACCCCGACGCCGCGTGCGATGGCCTCGGTGGAGCGGCGGATGCGCGCGATCTCGGCCTCGCTCAGCGACACCGGCGGCAGCACGCACGCCGAGTCGCCCGAGTGGATGCCCGCCTCCTCGATGTGCTCCATGACGCCGCCGAGGAACATCTCCTCGCCGTCGAACAGGGCGTCGACGTCGATCTCCATCGCGTCGTCGAGGAACCGGTCGATGAGCAGCGGTGCGGCCAGCGTGCCGTGCGCGCCGGAGTCCGCGTGGCTCACGGCCGCAGCGGCGAGCGCGCGCTCCACGTACCCGGTGAGCTGGTCCTCGCTGTAGACGATCTCCATGCCACGGCCGCCCAGCACGTACGACGGGCGCACGAGCACCGGGTAGCCGATGCGGTCGGCGATCTCGCGCGCCTGGGCGAGCGACCGTGCGGTACCGAAGGCCGGGGCGGGCAGGCCCGCGTCCATCAGGACCTGGCCGAAGATGCCGCGGTCCTCCGCCGCGTCGATCGCCTCGGGGCTGGTGCCGAGGATCGGCAGGCCGGCCTCGGCCAGGCGCCGCGCGAGCCCCAGCGGCGTCTGCCCGCCGAGCTGCACGATGATGCCCTTGACGGGTCCGGCGGCGAGCTCCGCCTGGTAGACCTCCAGGACGTCCTCGAAGGTCAGCGGCTCGAAGTACAGGCGGTCGGCCGTGTCGTAGTCCGTCGAGACGGTCTCAGGGTTGCAGTTGACCATGACGGTCTCGTACTTGTCCTTCAGCGCCAGGGTGGCGTGCACGCACGAGTAGTCGAACTCGATGCCCTGCCCGATGCGGTTGGGCCCGGAGCCGAGGATGATCACCGCCTCGCGCTCGCGGGGTGCCACCTCGGTCTCGGAGTCATAGCTCGAGTAGTGGTACGGCGTCTTGGCCGCGAACTCGGCGGCGCACGTGTCCACGGTCTTGTAGACCGGGCGGACGCCGAGCGCGTGCCGGATCTCGCGGACCGTGACCTCGCCGGACGAGCCCATGCCGCGCAGCCGTGCGATCTGGGCGTCGGACAGGCCGTGCCGCTTCGCGTGCCGCAGCACGTCCTCCGTGACGGTGGGCGCCGCGGCGACCTCGGCGGCGACCTCGTTGACGAGCTGGACCTGGTCAAGGAACCACGGGTCGATCTTGGTGGCGTCGAAGACCTGCTCGAGCGTCGCGTCGCCCGTCGCGACCGCGCGCAGCGCCTGCTGCACCTGGACGAGCCGCTGCTCGGTCGGCCGCTCGATCTCCTTGAGCAGCGTCGCCAGCTCCTCGCCGGCGGGGGCCGCACCGTCCCAGTGGAACGTCACGCCGCCCTTGTCGATCGAGCGCAGGGCCTTGCCGAGCGCCTCGGTGAAGTTACGACCGAGCGCCATGGCCTCGCCGACGGACTTCATGGTGGTGGTCAGCGTGTCGTCGGCGGCGGGGAACTTCTCGAACGCGAACCGCGGGACCTTCACGACCACGTAGTCGAGCGTCGGCTCGAAGCTCGCCGGGGTGACCTTCGTGATGTCGTTCGGGATCTCGTCCAGCGTGTAGCCGACGGCGAGCTTGGCGGCGATCTTCGCGATCGGGAAGCCGGTGGCCTTGGAGGCCAGCGCGGACGAGCGGGACACGCGGGGGTTCATCTCGATGACGATGATGCGCCCGTCGGCGGGGTCGATGGCGAACTGGATGTTGCAGCCGCCGGTGTCGACACCGACCTCGCGGATCACGGCGATGCCGATGTCGCGCAGCTTCTGGTACTCGCGGTCCGTGAGGGTCATCGCGGGGGCCACGGTCACGGAGTCGCCCGTGTGCACGCCGACGGGGTCCACGTTCTCGATGGAGCAGACGACCACGACGTTGTCGTCCTTGTCGCGCATCAGCTCGAGCTCGTACTCCTTCCAGCCGAGGATGGACTCCTCGAGGAGCACCTCCGTGGTGGGCGAGTAGTGCAGGCCCTGGCCGACGATGCGGTGCAGGTCCGCCTCGTCGTAGGCGAGGCCGGAGCCGAGGCCGCCCATCGTGAACGACGGGCGCACGACCATCGGGTAGCCGAGGATCTCGGCGGCCTTCAGGGCCTCCTCGATGGAGTGCACGATCTCGGAGCGGGCCGACTCGCCGCCGCACTTGGCGACGACGTCCTTGAACTGCTGGCGGTCCTCGCCCTTCTGGATGGCGGGGATGTTCGCGCCGATGAGCTCGACGCCGTACTTCTCGAGCACCCCTGCCTCGTCGAGCGCGATGGCCGCGTTCAGCGCCGTCTGGCCGCCAAGGGTGGGCAGCAGGGCGTCGGGGCGCTCCTTCGCGATGATCGTGGTGAGGACCTCGGTCGTGATGGGCTCCACGTACGTGGCGTCCGCGAACTCGGGGTCGGTCATGATCGTGGCCGGGTTGGAGTTGACCAGGATGACCCGCAGGCCCTCCTCGCGGAGCACCCGGCAGGCCTGCGTGCCGGAGTAGTCGAACTCGCAGGCCTGGCCGATGACGATCGGGCCGGACCCGATGACCAGGACCGAAGAGATGTCGGAACGGCGAGGCATCAGTGGTTCTCCTCGGTGTTGAGCTGAGCGGTGTTGAGCTTGATGACCGGCGGCCACGCCGCCGGGTTCGTCAGGAGGCCGACGAACCGGTCGAACAGGTAGGCGGCGTCGTGCGGGCCCGCTGCCGCCTCCGGGTGGTACTGCACGGAGAAGGCCGGCAGGTCGAGGCAGGTCAGGCCCTCGACGACGCGGTCGTTCAGCCCGACGTGGGAGACGACGACGCGGCCGTAGCGGCCGCCGTCGTGCGGGGCGGTCGAGCCGGACTCGTCGAGCGGCGCGTCGACGGCGAACCCGTGGTTGTGCGCGGTGACCTCCACCTTCGCGGTGGTGCGGTCGAGCACGGGCTGGTTGATGCCGCGGTGCCCGTAGCCGAGCTTGAAGGTGCCGTAGCCCAGTGCCCGGCCCAGGAGCTGGTTGCCGAAGCAGATGCCGAAGAACGGGATCCTGCGGTCCAGGACGGCGCGCAGCAGCTCGACCTCGTGGCCGGCGGCGCCCGGGTCACCGGGGCCGTTGGAGAAGAACACGCCGGAGGGGGTGCCGTCGTCGGGCAGGGCGGCCTCGACGTCGGTGATCGTCGAGGCCTGCGGCACGACGACGACGCGCACCCCGCGCTCGGCGAGGCGCACCGGTGTCATGGTCTTGATGCCGAGGTCGACAGCGACGACCGTCGCGACAGGGGCCTTGCCCTCGAACTCGCCCCTCGGCTCGACGGTGTAGGCCTCGGTGGTCGAGACCTCGCGAGCCAGGTCGGCACCGGCCATCTGCGGGGACGCCTGCACCTGGGCGACCAGCTCCTCGACGGGCCGCGGGTAGCCGTCCCTGACGAGGTCGTCGCCGGAGAAGATACCTGCGCGCATCACGCCCTCCTCGCGCAGGCGGCGGGTCAGGGCCCGGGTGTCGATCTCGGAGATGCCGACGATGCCCTGCTCGGCGAGCTCCTCACCGAGCGAGTGCTGCGCACGCCAGCTCGACACGCGCCGCGCGGGGTCGCGCACCACGTACCCGGAGACCCAGATCTGACCCGACTCCGGGTCCTCGTCGTTGACCCCGGTGTTGCCGACGTGCGGTGCCGTCATGACGACGATCTGCCGGTGGTAGGACGGGTCGGTCAGCGTCTCCTGGTAGCCGGTCATGCCGGTGGAGAACACGATCTCGCCGAACGTGGTGCCGGTGGCGCCGTACGCCCTGCCGCGATACGTGGTGCCGTCCTCGAGTACCAGTGCTGCGGATGTGGCTGCGGACGTAGCTGCGGGTGTCATCGGGATGGTCACCGGGCCTCCTGCTGGTGCGGGTCCTGCTGGTGCGGGTACTGCTCGTGCGGGTACTGCTCGTGCTGGTACTGCTCGGAGTGCTGTGCCTGGGCCGGCTGCTGGGCGGCGAGCAGGTAGCGGACAGCGTCGACGAGCCCGCCCCGGTCCTCGGCACGCCGGGTGCGGAGCCCGGTGTCGACGAGGGCCGCCGCGACGTCGTCGGCCGCCGGGACCGCCCAGGTCAGCACGACGAGGCCGTCCGGGCCGACGTACTTGCCCGCCATGCCAGGGGCGAGGCCTGCACTGCGGATCGCGTTCACGGGCACCCACAGGTCGTCGGTGCCGTCGCGCTCGACCAGGACACCGCCGTCGTGCACGGACACGAGTGCGCTCGACCGGTCGCCCAGGCCGTGGGCGCCGACGCGGGCGAGCCAGTCGCCGTGCAGCGTGGTGGACACGTAGACCGCCTCGAGCGGGCCGAACCGCACGGGGCCGACCCCCTCCGCCCCGTCGGCGGGCCCGTCCGCACCGGGCACGGCCGGTGGCCGGGGCACGAGGGTGGTGGTGCGCTGCGCGAGCCGGCGTCGGCCGATGAGGGTCACGTACAGCACAAGGAAGATCGCGAGGGCGACCAGCAGGGCGACGGCGAGGATCTTCATCGGGTGGCTCCTTCGAGGTTCTTGTCGTCGATGACCGTGCCGTCGACGACCGTGCCGTCCAGGACCGTGGCCCGGCCGCGCAGGAACGTCGCGACCACGCGGCCCGGCAGCTCCATGCCGGCGAACGGCGTGTTGTCGCTGGCCGTGACCTGGGTCCGGCCATCGATCGCGCGGATGGCGTCCGGGTCCACCAGGGTCAGGTTCGCGGGCTCGCCGACGGCGACCGGGCGGCCCTGGCTCTGCGTGATCCGGCCGATGCGGGACGGGTTCTCCGACAGCACGCGGGCGACGTCGGCCCAGGTCATGCGGCCGGTGTCGACCATGGTCTGCTGCACGACCGACAGCGCGGTCTCCAGGCCCGTCATACCGAAGGCTGCCGACGACCACTCGCAGTCCTTGTCCTCGACGGGGTGCGGCGCGTGGTCGGTGGCGACGATGTCGATGGTGCCGTCGGCCAGGCCCTCACGGACCGCCTCGACGTCCTTCGCGGTGCGCAGCGGCGGGTTCACCTTGAACACCGGGTCGTAGTCACGGGCGAGGTCGTCCGTCAGGACCAGGTGGTGCGGCGTCACCTCGGCGGTGACGTCGATGCCGCGGCCCTTGGCCCAGCGGATGATCTCCACCGAGCCGGCGGTCGACAGGTGGCACACGTGCAGCCGTGAGCCCACGTGCTCCGCCAGCAGCACGTCGCGGGCGATGATCGACTCCTCGGCGACCGCCGGCCAGCCCGTCAGCCCGATCTGCGCGGAGACGACGCCCTCGTTCATCTGCGCGCCCTCGGTGAGGCGCGGCTCCTGCGCATGCTGGGCCACGACGCCGTCGAACGCCTTGACGTACTCCAGGGCGCGGCGCATCAGGACCGGGTCGTGCACGCACTTGCCGTCGTCGGAGAAGACGCGGACGCGAGCGGCGGAGTCGGCCATGGCGCCCAGCTCGGCGAGCTTCTCGCCGCCCAGCCCCACGGTCACCGCGCCGACGGGGTGCACGTCGACCCAGCCCGCCTCCTGGCCCAGGCGGTACACCTGCTCGACGACGCCCGCCGTGTCCTGCGTCGGCGTCGTGTTGGCCATGGCGTGCACGGCGGTGAACCCGCCGGCCGCGGCGGCCCGGGTGCCGGAGAACACCGTCTCGGCGTCCTCCCGGCCGGGCTCGCGCAGGTGCGTGTGCAGGTCGACCAGCCCGGGCAGCAGGACAAGGCCTGGTCCGTCGCCGGCGGCGAGCTCGGTGGCGCCCTCCGGCACGTCGACCGTCCCGGCCGCGCCGATGGCGGCGATCACACCGTCGGCGAGCACGACATCGACCGGGTCCGTGCCGTAGGGGCGTACCCCACGCAGGACGTAGGCCGTGGTTGAAGCGGTGCTCACAGGGTGTTCCTCTCGTCGGTGCCGGCGCTGTCGTCGCCGGAGAGCAGCAGGTACAGGGCGGCCATCCGGACGGCGACGCCGTTCGCCACCTGCTCCACGATCACGGAGCGCGGGTGGTCGGCGGCCGCCGCCGAGATCTCCAGGCCCCTGTTCATGGGCCCGGGGTGCATCACGATCGCGTGGTCGGGCAGCACGGCCAGGCGACGGGCGTCGAACCCGAACTTGCGGCTGTACTCCATCGGGCTCGGGAAGAACGAGCCCGAGCCGCCCGACATCCGCTCGCGCTGCACCCGCAGCATCATGACCGCATCCGGCTGCCACTGCTCGAGCGTCTCGTCCAGGTGGTAGGAGACGCGGCACGGCCACGCCTCCACCCCCACCGGGACCAGCGTGGGCGGCGCGACCAGAGTCACCTCGGCGCCGAGGGTGCGCAGCAGGTAGACGTTCGAGCGGGCCACGCGCGAGTGCAGCACGTCGCCCACCACCGCGATCCGCAGCCCGGCCAGGTCCGCACCCACAGAGGTGTCCGTGCCGCGGCCGTCGGCGCCCACGTTGCCCACCAGGTGGCGGCGGATCGTGAACGCGTCCAGCAGCGCCTGGGTGGGGTGCTGGTGCATGCCGTCACCGGCGTTCAGGACGCCGGCGTCGAGCCAGCCTGCGTGCGCGAGCTGGTGCGCTGCGCCGGAGGCCGAGTGGCGCACCACCACGGCGTCGGCGCCCATGGCGTGCAGGGTCAGGGCGGTGTCCTTCAGGGACTCGCCCTTGGAGACGCTGGAGCCCTTGGCCGAGAAGTTGATGACGTCGGCGGACAGCCGCTTGGCCGCCGTCTCGAACGAGATCCGGGTACGCGTGGAGTCCTCGTAGAACAGGTTCACCACGGTACGCCCGCGCAGCGTGGGCAGCTTCTTGTTCTCCCGGGACTGGGTGGCGGCCATCTGCGCGGACGTGTCCAGCAGCAGGATGGCGTCGTCCTTGGACAGGCCCTGGGTGGTCAGCAGATGCTTCACAGCGCGGCCTCGCTCTCGCCGTGGCCGGTGCTCTCGCCGGTACCGGTGCCGGCGGTCGCGGCCCCGCTGATCACGACGGCGTCCACACCGCCGTCGACATCGGCCAGCCGGACCCGCACGCGCTCTCGGCGCGACGTCGGCAGGTTCTTGCCCACGTAGTCCGCACGGATGGGGAGCTCACGGTGCCCGCGGTCCACCAGGGCGGCGAGCCGCACCACCCGCGGGCGGCCGAGGTCGTTGAGCGCGTCCAGCGCGGCGCGGATGGTACGGCCCGAGAACAGGACGTCGTCGACCAGGACCACGACCTTGTCGTCGATGGTGCCGTCGAGGCTGCCCGGGAGCACCGTCTGCCCGACGGCGCGGGTGGGCTGCCTGCGCAGGTCGTCGCGGTACATGGTCACGTCGAGGGTGCCGTACTCGCCGCCGAAGGTGGGCTCGATCTGCGCAAGGCGCTCGGCCAGCCGGTGGGCCAGCTGGACGCCGCGCGTCGGGATGCCCAGCAGGACGAGGTCGGCTGTGCCCTTGTTCCGCTCCACGATCTCGTGGGCGATCCGAGTCAGCGCTCGAGCGATGTCCGCCTCGCCGAGCACCGTCCGCTCGGCGACGACGCCGGGGTCCGTACTCGGGGCTGGGCCCGACGACTGGCTCGGTAGGGCGCTGGATTCGGGCATGCGGCTGCCAGGATTCATCTGGCGACCTCCTTCTCCGCCTCACTGGACGGGATTAAAGGGAGTCTGACAGCCACCACCTTAACCTGCCGGACATGTGCCGGATGCCGGTGCGGAAGGCGGCCTTTCTCACACCGCCGCCTCCCGCACCGTCGACTCCCACACCGTCGCAGAGGTCGACGATCAGGTGAGGTTCTCCGCTATGCGCGCGATGCGGGTCAGGCGAGTCTCCCAGGCGTCCCCGATACGCTCCAGCCGCCGGCCCAGCGCCGTCAGCTCGGCGCCGAGCGCGCGGTACCGGCGCTCGCGGCCCACCGTCCGCGACTCGACCAGCCCTGCCGTCTCGAGCACCGCCAGATGCTTGGCGATCGCCTGCCGGGTCACCGGCAGGCGATCGGCCAGGACCGACGCCGTCAGGCCGGCCGCGCCGTCGTCCTGCGCCAACGTCTCCAGCACCGCCCAACGCGTCTCGTCGGCCAGGGCGGCGAACGCCGCGACCGGCGAGCCCTGCGATCCGGGTGAGGTTGCCGAGCTCACCACGCGCGCGCCTCGATGTACTCGACGAGCTCGTCCAGCTCGCCGTCCCAGCCCTCGCGGTTGCCGTCCAGGGCGGCCCGCAGGGCGTCGTCGGTGGCACCGGTGAAGCCGGTCTCGTGCACCGTGAGGTACGTGCCGTCGCCATCGGGCCGCAGGGTGAACTCGGCCTCCGTCATGCGCTCGGGCTCGTCGGGCGACTGACCCCAGCGGTAGGCGAGCAGGCGGCCCGGCTCGGCACGGGTGACCTCGAAGGGGAACCAGCCGTACCCCTCGAAGTGCAGCCGGCCGTGGGTGCCGACGGCGAACGGTCCCCCGTCGTCGGTCTCGCACCCGTCCCCGAACCAGCCCGCGACGTGCTCGGGCTCGGAGAGTGCACGCCAGACCGCCTCCGGGTGGGCGGCGACCCGGACGGTGCGGGTGACGGATCGTGCGTCGAGGTCGACGGTCGCGCGGGGCTGGGTGGTGGTCATGGGTTCCTCCGAGACAGTGATGTGCGATGACAGTAATGTGCAATGAACTGGTTGCACATCGATCATGCACCACGGAGGGCCCAGGTGCAACTGTTGGGTTGCACGGGGCTGGCGGGGTTGGCGGGGTTGGCGGGGTTGGCGGGGTTGGCGGGGTTGGCGGGGTTGGCGAGGCTGGCGGGCGGCAGCCCGGACCTGGCACCGGCCGGCGTGGCCGGCGTCAGTCCCGCAGCACCATGGCCGCCAGCCCTGCCGCGACAGCCACCAGCGCGAGCACCATCCCCACGGTCCCTGGCCAGCCGGCCAGGGCGAAGCCGACACCCCCGAGCCAGCCGAACACGCTGGACCCGGCGTAGTACGCCAGGTTGTAGACGGCGGCCGCCTGGGTCCTGGCCTGCGGTGCGGCGACCGGCGTCCAGCCGCTCGCCACCGCGTGCGCGCCGAAGAACCCGGCCGTCAGCACCACCAGGCCCGCCAGCACGAGCGGCAGCCACCCGGACAGCGTGGCCACCACCCCGACCGCCATGATCCCGGTCGAGACGATCAGCACCCGGCGCCGACCGTGCCGGACCACGAGGCGCCCCGTCCGCGCCGACGACCACGTCCCGGCCAGGTACGCGAGGAACACGAGGCTCACCACGCCGGACGAGAGCCCGAACGGCTCGTCGGCCAGGCGGAAGCCGAGGTAGTTGTAGACCGCGACGAAGCCACCCATGAGCAGCAGGCCCTGGGCGTCGAGCACGAGCAGCCGCGGACTGAGCAGCACGCGCAGCCGCCCGAGGCTGCGGTCGCTCCCGGGGGCGGCCCCGGAGCCGGTCCCGGGGGTGGTCTCGGGGGTGGTCTCGGGGGTGGTCTCGGGAGTGGTCTCGGGAGTGGTCTCGGACCTGGCCTCGGGACTGCTGGCCCCTGCGTCGGAGCCGGTCCCTGCGCCGCCCCCCGACCGCCTGCCCAGCGGACGGTCCCGCGGTGCCAGCCAGACGAAGACGCCCGCCGCGACCAGGCACGCGACCGCGACGGCCCCCACTCCCGCTCGCCAGCCGAAGAGCTCTGCGACCCCGCCGGACACCAGGCGCCCCAGGAGCCCGCCCATGGACGTGCCGGCCACGTAGGTCCCGGCCGCGCGCGGCACGGCAGACGCCGCGCCGGACTCGGTGAGCATCTCGGTCAGGTACGCCATGGCGACGGCGGGCACCCCTGCGACGAGCAGCCCTTCGACGGCACGGCCCGCGATGATCAGGCCGAACGACGGCGCGAACGGGACGGCCAGCCCGACGGCGGTCGCCCCCAGCATCGCGATGGTCATCGACCGGACGCGTCCGATGCGGTCGGCCACCCAGGCCCACGGCAGCACACCCACGGCCAGGCCGAGGGTCGCGGCGGAGACGAGCAGCGCGGTAGCGGAGGCCGACGTCGCGAGCTCGCGGGCGGCGTCGGGCAGGACCGACTGCGGCGCGTAGAGCTGTGCGAACGCAGCAGTCCCGGCGCCGAACAGTGCGACGAGCAGACGTCTCTCGTCGAACCGTTCAGCGCCGGGACCGGTGCTCACGCGTGCCGGCGGCCAGCGCCCGCGGTCATGCCCACCCTCACGCCAGCAGAGTCGGCTTCAGGTCCTTGACCCGGCCGAGCAGGCCGTTCACGAAGGCCGGCGAGTCGTCGGTGGACAGGTCTCCGGCGAGGTCGACCGCCTCGTCCAGCGCGACGGCGTCGGGCACCTCGTCGTTGAAAAGAACCTCCCAGGAGCCGATCCGCAGCAGCGCCCGGTCGACCGCCGGCATGCGCTGCAGCGTCCAGCCCTGCGAGTACGTCTCCAGCACCTCGTCGATGCGGTCGCGGTTGGCGACCACACCCTCGACGATGTCGACCGTGTACTGCGGCACGGCCGCCTCGGTGTGCGGAACTGCCACACGGTCGGCGAGGAGCTTCAACGGGTCGATGCCCCGCTGCTCCGCCTCGAAGAGGATGTCGGCGGCGCGCTTACGCGCCTTGGTGCGTGCGCCCATGGTCTCTCTCTGCTACGAAATCTGCTACGAAACCTACTGGTGGGCTGCTGTGCGTCAGTCCGTGACGCGGCCGAGGTAGTCACCCGTGCGGGTGTCGACCTTGACCTTGACACCCTGCTCGAGGAACAGCGGGACCTGGATCTCCGCGCCCGTCTCGAGGGTCGCAGGCTTGGTGCCGCCCGTGGAGCGGTCGCCCTGGAGGCCCGGCTCCGTGTACGTGATCTCCAGGACCACGGACGTCGGGAGCTCGATGTAGAGCGGCGTGCCGTCGTTCGAGGCCAGCATGACGTTCATGCCCTCGAGCATGTAGTCCTTCGCGTCGCCGACAGTCGCCGCGGACACGTTCACCTGGTCGTAGGTGTCGGTGTCCATGAAGACAAAGTCCTCACCGTCCATGTACAGGTACTGGAAGTCGCGGCGGTCGACGTTGGCCGTCTCGACCTTGATGCCTGCGTTGAACGTCTTGTCGACGACCTTGCCGGACAGCACGTTCTTCATCTTCGTTCGGACGAACGCTCCACCCTTGCCCGGCTTGACATGCTGGAATTCGATGACCGACCAGAGGTTGCCGTCGATCCGGAGCACGGTGCCGTTCTTGATGTCGTTGGAGGTAGCCACGTTCGTCTTCCTGTGTCGGTGAAGGTGTACCCAGGGCACGCCTGCAGGGAGCAGGCGGCTGGGGTGGTCAAGCGAAGGTGTCAAGCAGCAGCGGTCAAGTCTAACGGACCACTCAGACCACGAGCACATTGATCGCCACGAGCCCGAGGAGACCCATCGCGACGGACCAGATGAGCGAGGCGAGCGTGCCCACGACGAACCGCTCCGACGCGATCGGCTGGTCACGCAGCTCCGCGTAGCGACCCAGGCCCTTGATCGCGACCACCACCGCTATGCCGTACGGGTAGCCGGCGAGCAGCGCGCCTGTGATTGCCAGGCGCTCCAGCAGGCCGAGCCACGCGCCGCCACGCAGGATCGCCATGGCGTGCGGGTTCATGGTGCCCGACGGGGGCTCACCGCCGTCTCCCGCCTCGCCCGGCAGAGAGACCCCACCGTCGTCGCCCGACTCCAGCGCCTGCGGGAGGATCGGCGGCTCGTAGCGCGCCCAGGGCAGGTCTCCCCCGCTCGCCCGGCGGAGCACCCACGGCACCACCCACGACCCCACGACGACGCTCAGCAGCAGGGTGACCAGCCAGATCGCTACCGCCGCGACCCAGCGCCACCCGTCGATGTTCTCCATCATTTCCCAGGTCACGGCGTGACGTATCCCCTCAGTTCTTCGCGCGCTTCATCTTCTTGCGTTTGCCCGGTTCGGCGACAGGCCCGGTCACCTCGTCCGCCTCGACGATCACTGAGCTGCTCAGCTCGGCGAGCAGCCGCACCACTATCGGGCGTACCGCTTCCTCCTCATGCCAGAGGGCCGCCCGCACCCGCTGACTCACCGCCTGCTCGCTGACCTTCAGCGACTGAGCGACAATCCGCTGCCGTCCCGGCTTGTCCTCGAGCGAGGCGAGCGTATCGGCGACCTCCCACCCTTGGGGAGTCCGGCGCGCACGAATTGCGGCGAGTAGACGCAGCAGGGCCTCGACCTCGCCGGCGAGATCCGGTTCGGCAGCGGCCTCCGCAGTGTCCCCTGCGGCGCGAGTGGCTGCGGCGGACCGGGCCGGGGCGACACGATCCGGTGCACCTGACGACGGGCCCTCCACCGCCACCGACATGCCCTTGCTGCGGGTCTTGGCCCGCTCAACAGCGTCGCGGGCACGATAGAAGGCGAACCCGCGCGCTTCCCGCGAGACGACAGGCAACGGTCCGTCGACCTGGCCGACGCCGATGCCGATGCTCCAGCCCTGGTCCCGCAGCAGATAGAGGGCGAGGTCGACGGCGAGGGCCGCGCCTGCACGGCCTGCCTCGAGGATGCCCTGGATCTCGTCGCCGACCGTGCGCTCGAACGGCACCACGAGCCCTTCGCGGTCGCGGATGAGGTGCGCGATCTCGGCGAGAATCTCAGGAACACGGTCGGCCGCGTAGGTCGAGCCACGCTGGTCGACGGTCAGGACGATCACATGTCAAGGCTAAAGGCTTTAGTACTGTTGATCAAGCTATAAAGCTTTAGTTCTTCTGGTCAAGCTTCCAGGCTTGATCTTGCAGAGTCAGCCCATCACCTGCTGCGCGAGACCAGATGGCATCGGTGATCCTCGCCGTACTCGGCAGCCAGCTGGACGACTACGCCTCCAACTTCCGTGCGATCGCCGACAGCGCCAGCCGGTAGGAGTCGAACCCGAACCCCGCCACAGTGCCGGTCGCGACCCCCGCCACCACGGAGTAGTGCCTGAACGACTCCCGGGTGGCCGGGTTGGAGAGGTGCACCTCGACGAGCAGAAGGTCCGCTGTGGTGACCTGGGCGGCGGCGTCACGCAGCGCGTAGGAGTAGTGGGTGAACGCCGCAGGGTTGAGCACGACGTGAGCACCGGCGTCGACGGCCTCGTGGAGCCAGCCGACGATCTCCGACTCGCCGTCCGTCTGTCGCACCTCGACCTCCAGGCCGAGCTCCGCACCCCACTTCGCACCGGCGATCTCGAGGTCCGCCATGGAGGCGTGACCGTAGATCTCGGGCTCGCGGACGCCGAGCCTGCCGAGATTGGGACCGTTGAGCACCAGGACACGGGGCAGTGCAGAAGCCATGGCCGCGAGCCTAGTCGGCGCCGACCCCTGTCGCCGTCGCACGCCACCTCCTCGGAGCGCGCAGCGTCAGATCTTCCCGCGTCAGATCTTGCCGCGTCAGATCTTCCCGCGTCCGTTCACGACGCGGTGCCCGCCCGTCGCCTCGGCGATCCAGCGCGGCACGTCCGCCCTGAGCTCGTCCCAGCCCCAGAACACGAAGCCCAGCCGGGCGAGCGCTGCGCCGTCGGCCTGCCACTCGGTGACGGGCGCGACGGCACCGCACGTCCGGCACTCCAGGTCGGCCTCACCGCCCTCGCGCCAGACGGCCGCAGCGTCGTCGAACCAGCGCAGGCCCTCGTCGTCCGTGCACGTCGGGCCGAACTCCTCCGGTGGCCCGTAGAACTCGCGCCGGACCGAGCACCGCGGGCAGGTCACCGCGTCGACGCCGATCTGCGCACCGTTGTGGACCTCCCGGCCCACCCGGACCTCCACGCCCCACGGCGACTCCCCCGAAACCGACACATCCACGGTGTCCGCCCACGCCGGGCCCGCCGGGTAGCCGTCGGCGCCGAGCGCCGCGTCGGGGGACAGCTCAGGGAGGATGACCTTGCGCGCCACCAGCGCTTCCACCACCCGCCGCGCCAGCTCCGGCGCATCGGCCTCGGTCGCGTCCAGATCGGCGACCCACTCGTAGTACGTGCCCACAGCTCTCCCTCGGTCCCGGCACGGCCGACGTCGCCCGCCTGCCGGCGGGTCGCGTGCTGATCGGTGGTGCGCAGTCGCTGGTGTCGGTGTCCAACGTTCGCGCACGCTACCGGTGGTCACCGACACTCACACCGGATCCGGCTCCAGCCCTTCCACCAGCAGGGTCCGCGGACCGGGACCGGCCTCGGCGAGCTCGTCGTGCGGGTTGGTCAGCGCACACCGGCGCAGCGAGAGACAGCCGCACCCGATGCAGTCGGTGAGATGGTCGCGCAGCCGCGACAGCTGCTCGATCCGCGCGTCGAGGTCGTCGTGCCAGGCCTGCGAGATGCGGCGCCAGTCCTTTGCGGTGGGTGTCCGGTCCCCCGGGAGGGTGTCGAGGGCTGCGCCGATGTCCGCGAGCGGGATCCCGACGCGCTGCGACACCCGGATGAACGCCACCCGCCGCAGCGTCTCGCGTCGGTAGCGCCGCTGGTTGCCCGACGTGCGCCGGCTCGCGATCAGGCCCTTGCGCTCGTAGAAGTGCAGTGCGGACACCGACACGCCGCTCCGCGCGGCGAGGTCGCCGACGGTGAGCTCGTCGCGATCCCACGGGACATTGGGGTTGGCTGCTTCCACGTGCTGCCTCCAGCGGTTCTCGGTAGCCCCGGACGGTCGCCGCGTGGTGCGTCGGACCGGACAGGGAGGAGTTGACCTCAACTTTGGTTCAGGTTAAAGGATGACGGCATGGACGCCATCCGACACCACTCCTTCGGCCCTCCTGAGGTCCTCACCCTCGAGCAGATCCCGGACCCCACCCCTGGCCCGGGCGAGGTGCTCGTCGACGCGGTAGCGCACGGCGTGCACCTCGTCGACACGACCGTGCGGCGCGGCGAGAGCGGTCCCCCGCTCCCCCTGCCGAGCCTCCCGACCGTGCCCGGCCGCGAGATCGCGGGCACGGTCACCGCCGTCGGCGCCGGGGTCGATGCCTCGTGGGTCGGCCGGCGCGTGGCGGCCCATCTCGGCCGCGTGCCGGACGGCGGCGGCTACGCCCGGCGGGTCGCCGTCGCGGCCGAGAAGCTGCACGTGATCCCCGAGCGCGACACCGGCGCTCCCCTCGATCCTGCCGACGCGATAGCCATGATCGGTACCGGCCGGATGGCGATCTACACGCTGGACATCGCGGCAGTGACCGCCGCCGACGTCGTCGTGGTGACGGCCGCCGCAGGCGGGCTTGGCACACTTTTTATCCAGGAGGCGCTGAACTCCGGCGCACGCGTCGTCGCGCTCGCCGGAGGTGCGGCCAAGCTGCAGCTGCTGCGGGAGCTGCTGCCCGACGTCCTGCCCGACGCCCTGCCTGGTGCTCAGCCTGGTGCTCAGCCTGGTGCTCGGTCCGACGGAGAAGCGGTTCCTCTCCCGGGACCCGACCGCCTCGCGCTCGTCGACTACACCGTTCCCGACTGGGTCGACGCCGCCCGCGCGGCCCTCGCGGGCGCCCCTGCCACGCTCGTGCTCGACGGCGTGGGCGGAGAGCTCGGCACTGGCGCCGCCGCACTGCTCGGGCGGGAGAGCACGAACGGCGAGGCGACCGACGACACCGCGCCGGCAGACGTCAGCGCGCTCGGTGGCATCGGCGGCACAGGCCCGGCGACGCCGCGGCTCGTCGCGTACGGCTGGGCCTCCGGCGCACCCAACCGCTACACGTCCTGGGCAGGAGCTGACCGGATCGAGTCCTCCGTCGAGGTGCGCTACGCCCTCGGGCCCGATGCTCCCCCGATGCCCGACCAGCGTCCGTACCAGGAGCGCGCGCTGGCCAGAGCCGCGTCGGGCCAGTGGCGCGTGGTGACGCACCGTGTGCCGTTCGCCGAGGCTGCACGGGCACACCGCGAGCTCGAGGAGCGCCGCACCACCGGCAAGGTGGTGCTGGTGTGACCGCAACCGCCCCGACCCCGGACGCGCCACCCACCGCGGCGTCGAGCACGCTGGGCGGCGTCACGCTCGTGAGTGCCACGCTCGGGACCGCCACACTGGGGCCTGGCGCGCAGCGCCTCGTCCTGGCGGGCATGATCGCGCTCTGTTCGCTCGGGGCGTTCGAGTCACTGGCGGTGTCCACGGCGATGCCGACGGTTGCGGTCGACCTGGACGGCCTGCGGCACTACACGCTCGCGTTCGCGGTGGCGTTCGCCACCAGTGTCGTCGGCATGCTGGCGGCCGGGCGCTGGTGCGACCGCAGCGGCCCGACGCCGGCGATGTGGACCGGGGTGGCTCTCTTCGTGGCCGGGCTCGTCGTCGCGGGGACGGCGACCGGCATGGGCGCCCTCGTCGCGGGACGCGCGGTGCAGGGAGTCGGCAACGGACTCTATGGGGTGGCGTTGTACGTCCTGGTGGCTCGCGTGTTCGCGCCCGAGCGGCGGGCCGGCGTGTTCTCGGCGTTCGCCGCCGCGTGGGTGATACCCGCCATCGTGGGGCCCGGCCTGGCCGGGCTCATCGTGGAGCACCTGGGCTGGCGCTGGGTGTTCCTCGGCGCCGCAGCGCTCACCGTCCCGGCCGCAATCCTGATGCGGCCCGGCCTGGCTGCGGCCCGCGCCGACCGGCCCGGGTCGGCCAGCGGTCCGAGAGGCGACGCCCTGGTCGCCTCCGCGGACGAGGACAGCGGAGCACAGGCCAAGGCAGGAGAGACCGAGGCCGGGCAGACCGAGGCAGGACGGCTGGCGCCTTCCCCGCTGCCCGCGCTGCGCCTCGCCCTAGCTGTGCTGCGGGCCGGGCGCGGGTTGCCGGCCGTCATCTCGGTGCGAGCCCTGGTGTCCGCGGCGTTCGTGGGTGCCGAGGTGCTGCTGCCCCTGGTCCTGGTGCACGAGCGCCAGCTGAGCCCCGCGAGTGCCGGCCTGATCCTGACAGTGGGGGCGCTCGGCTGGTCGGTGGCGTCGTGGGTGCGTGGCCGCGACGGGCTGCACCTGAGCCATGCAGGTTACGTGCGGCTCGGCGGGGGTCTGCTGGCCCTGGGGATGATCGGGGCGGCGGTACTCGTGCTCCCGGGAGTGCCCGCCGGGTTCGGGATGGCGTTCTGGGTGCTGTCCGGCAGTGGGATGGGTCTTGTCTACCCGACGCTGTCCGTTCTGACGCTGGAGCTGGCGGCGCCGCACGAGCAGGGTTCGGCGTCGTCGGCTCTGCAGGTGGCCGACGCCGTCGCTGCCGCCGTCGCGTCCTCTGCGACCGGTGCACTCCTGTGGGTGCTGTACGACGTCACGGGGCTGCCCGCGTACGCGGCGGTGCTCGGGCTGACGGGCTTGCTGTCGACGGTCGCCGTGCTGCTGGCAGGCCGGACTCGTGCCATCCCGGAGCGGGTGGTCGCGGAGGCGGCCTGACTCACCGGTCAGGCCGCCTCGTCGGCTGCCGGGTCCCTGCGGGTCAGGCGGCTTCGGCGTCCGGCGGCGGTAGGCCCTCGATGGCGTCGGGTAGGTGGATGCGGTGGCCGCGGGCGTCGGTGAAGGCCCACCCGGTCTCGATCAGCATCCCGGGCGTGTCGGCGTGAGTGGGCTTGCCGGTCCAGTGCATGGTGATGCCACGCGTGTCGACGAGCTGGTGATGGAACCAGCACAGCAACGCACTGTTCGCGACCGAGGTGTCGCCGCCGTCGGCCCAGTGGGTCACCGCGTGGTGGACCTCGCACCGCGACGGCGGCTGATCACACCCCGGATACACACAATGCTCGTCCCGGGCGATCACCGCGCGACGCATCTGCCCCGTCACCGTCCGTCGCGCACGTCCGACATCCAGCGCGGCACCGTCCGGCCCGAACACGATCCTCGTGACCGCGCTGTCGCACGCCAGCCGGCGCACCAACGCCCGCGGTGCACGCCCGCGGGTCTCCGTGAACACGGGACCTCCCGCTGACAACACCCCGGACACCATCACCGGGCCCGCCTGGTTCCCGGGTGCGGGCGCCTGCCCACACGTCACGCACAACCCGTCACGGGTGCGGGTGACCTGGGTGACCAGCTCCGTCCACGACACCGTGACATTCAGATGAGGTGCGATCGCCGCGCCCGGAGAGGCCTGGTTCGTGTCCAGCACGATCCGGGCCACGTCAGCCAGGCCTTGCGCCCGACGCTGGGTGCTCGTGCGGGTGTCCTCCGCCGCAGGTGCGCCCGTGACCGCGTTCACCGCCGCCGAGACCAGCAGACCGTGCTCATCGGTCAGGAACCCCGCGACGTGATACCCACCAAACGTCTTCGACAGGTCCAAGAACTCCCCCGCCGCGGCCTTGTCGTCCTCCACGTCATCGGTGTCCGGATCGGTCACCGACGCGAACCGGCGCGCCACCACCCGGAACTGGTCCGCGTTCAACCCGCCCGCCTCCCGCAGCACCAGACCCTCCCCGGTCACCAACACCCCACCCGCAACCGCTGTCTCGAGCACCGCGGTAACCAGCTCACGCGTGCACGTCCCGTCCGGATCATCCACCGGATCCGGGAAATCGACCGGCACCGTCTGCACGAACTGCTCCGGGGTGGTCGCCTCCCCGGTCCGGGTATCGATCAGCCACGCCAACGCATCCGTACGGGTCTCGCTGGTCGGCGCGACCTCCGTCAGCACCCGCGCATGATCGACACCCAGAGTCCCCGCGACCAACCGCTTCCGTGTCACCGGTAGCGCGGTCGCCAGGCGGCGGGCAATCGTCACATCCCTCCCCGCCGTCGCGGCGGACACGCCCTCCTGCAGCCGCAACCAGGACCTGAACGTGCGCGCCGTCCCACCCGAGCGCCACGACCCCTCCGCCTCGATCCGCGGCAACAACGTGTACCGCACCCCATCCAAACGACCCGCCACCCGACGGACCCGGGCATGCGCCTCCACCAACCGGGCAACAGACGGCGCGTCCCACCCATCCAGCACCCCGGGACCGGCCAGGTTCGCCAGGTCACCCACCGCGTCCTCGATCCGAGCCAACACCTCCTCGATCGACCCCGCACGAGGCAGACCACCGGGCGTGCCGTTCGCCGACTGACCCACTGGTCCCCACCCCCTGCCCCGTGTCCGGTGACCCTGTGGTCCACCTACCCCCCCATTCTCTCGAACATTCGTACGACGCGCACGTGCATTCTGAAATCTGTGGATAACTCTTCGAGTGCGGTAACCAGTCCTCCCGAAGATTGCAGCGGCCGCCGGGCCACGCCGAAATTCCCGGCAGGGACCCCAGCAGAACCCGCACGGCGACGCCCGCCTCGCCGAGCACCGTCCCCGGGACCATGCTGTGGTCATGGACGAGTTCAGCGCGTACATCGCGAGCCTTGACGGTTCAGTGCGGAACGCCGTCGAGCACGTACGAGCGCGGGCGCTCCAGCTCGTACCCGAGGCAGAGGAGGGCAAGAGCTACGGCATGGCCGCACTGCGCTACCGCGACAGCCCGCTCGTGTCGGCGCAGGCCACGGCGAAGCACATCGGGCTGTACCCGTTCAGCCCGCCGGCAATCGAGGCGCTCGCTCCGGCCCTGGCGGGCTTCTCGACGTCGAAGGGAACCATCCGGTTCACCCCCGAGCAGCCGTTGCCCGACGACGTCCTGGACCGGCTCATCCTGTTCCGGCGCGACGAGATCGATGCGATGCGCTCGCGCTGATCGATGTCCCCGTAGCCCGATGCGGCCGTGCTGTCACGTTCGACGCACGTATCTCGTCATCGGAGCATGACGCGAGAGCATGTCCTCATGACGGAACCCGACACCTCGCAGCCGGGCAGTGCGCGGGCCGGCCATCCACAGCCCGACACCGCACGGCCCAGCGACGCACGAGCCAGCGCCATCCGCCTCGACGGCGCGGCGCTGGACCGGCTGCGCCCCCTGGCGTTCTCCGTGGCCTACCGGATGCTCGGCAGCGTGGCCGAGGCCGAGGACGTGGTGCAGGAGGCGCTGATCCGGCTCTCCCAGGCCGATGATGTGCGTAATCCGGATGCGTTCGTGACCACCGTGACGACGCGGATCGCCATCGACGTGCTGCGGTCCGCCCGGGTGCGGCGGGAGTCCTACGTGGGCGAGTGGCTGCCCGAGCCCCTGGTGGGACCGGTGCAGTCGAACCTCCCGGTCGCCATGGCCGCCTTGCCGCCGGACGCCGCCGCCCACGCCGAGCTGGCCGACGATCTCTCGACGGCGTTCCTGGTGCTGCTGGAGACCCTGACGCCGACCGAGCGGGCGGCGTTCCTGCTGCACGACGTCCTGGGCTTTCCGCACAGCGACGCGGCCGAGGTCATCGGCACGAGCGAGGTCGCTGCCCGTCAGCTGGCGTCGCGGGCCCGACGGCGGATCGCGCGGCAGCGCGGCGACGTCGGCGGGCGGGCGCCGTCGGCGGACACGGCCGCGAGCGCCGATCCGGTCCGGTCCGGCACCCCGTCGGGCAACCGGTCGAGCAGCCGGCCGGGCGACCGTTCGGACAGAGCGCGCGGGGACAGAGTACGCACGGACAGAGCGCGCGCGGACGAGCTCGTGACCCGGTTCCTCGCGGCGTGCGAGGAGGGTGCGGTGGACTCGTTCCTCGAGCTGCTCGCCGAGGACGTCGTGCTCACCGGTGACAGCGGCGGGAACGTGCCTCCGGGGATGTCGCTCGCCCGGCCGGTCGCGGGGCGGGTCGCGATCGCGCGTCTGCTCGCTGGCTTCATGCGCCGTGGGGGTCCGTTCCGCTTCGAGCGGGCCCTGGTCGGTGGTGAGCCGGGTCTGCTCATCATGGCGGACGAGTCCATGGGCGGCGGCCTGATCGGCACCTGGGCGTTCGAGGTGTCCGACGGGCAGCTCGCTGGAATCCGGGGGGTGATCAACCCGGAGAAGCTGCGGCACCTGGCGCCTCTGGCGGATCTGGGCCGGATCCAGGCGTGGTTGCGGGGCCCGGGACGGCGCCGGCCGGCTCGCTAGTCCGGGAGCCGGGGGCCGGCGCCGTCGCGCCTCCTAGCGCGCGTCGGCGAGCGGAGCCTCCCGCACGAACCACATCAGGATGAGGCCGAGGAGCACGACGGCGATGATGCCGAGGGTGCCCCAGATGGTCGCTCCGGTGGCGGCGATCGTGATGGTCCACAGCGCGCCCGACATCCATGAGGTGGCGCGGCCGGTGGTGGCGTAGAGACCGAAGATCTCCGACTCCTTGCCTGCCGGCGTCACGCGGGCGAGGTAGGAGCGGGACGCGGACTGTGCCGGGCCGACGCATGCGGACAGGACGAGCCCGCCCACCCAGTAGACGATGGGCCCGAGGTCGCGGAGGAACACGACTGCGAGCCCGGCGACGACGATGATGCTGAGGGTGCTGAGGATCACCGCCCGGGGGCCGAACCGGTCGTCGGCGCGCCCCAGCAGGACCGTGCTGATGCCGGCCACGAGGTTGGCGGCGATGCCGAAGATGATGACCTGGTCGGCGGAGAAGCCGAAGCTGACGCCGCCGATGATGGCGCCGAACGCGAAGACGCCGCTCAGGCCGTCGCGGAACACGGCACTGGCCAGGAGGAACCAGAAGGTGCGGCGCGAGGTCCGCCACAGGCCCTTGATGTCGCGGTAGAGCACCCCGTAGCTGGCGAAGAACCCGACCTTGGGCCGGCCCTTCGTCGGTGGTAGCTCTGGCACGAAGGCGAGTATCGGCCAGGAGAACGCGAGCGCCCAGAGCGCGCAGCCCACTGCGATCACGCGGAAGGCGAGGCCGTTGTCGGTGGGCATGCCCCACCAGTCCGCGGCGTTGGCGACCACCACGAACACGAGGGTGAGGATGCCGCCGACGTATCCAAGGCCCCAGCCGAGGCCGGATACCTTGCCGACGGTCCTCGGCGTGGCGACCGAGACCATCATGGCGTTGTAGTTCACGCCCGCGATCTCGTTGAGCACGCTGCCGAGGCCGATCATGGCGGCGCCGAGCACGAAGTACGCCGGGTCGGCCTCGACGAACCACAGTGCCAGCATGCACAGCACCATGCCGACCGTGCCGCCGGCCAGCCATGCCTTGCGTCGGCCGGTGGCGTCGGCCCGCTGCCCGAGCACGGGAGCGAGGACGAGGATGAGTACACCGGCGAGGGTGTTCCACAGGCCGACGCCGCTGGTCAGCTCGGCGAGGCCGCGCTCGTAGGCGGGGTCGTCGGGGCCGAGGGCCACGACGGCCGGGTCAAGGAACGACTCGGTGGTCAGGTACAGCGCGGTGAAGACGAACGTGAGGATCACCGTGTTGAACGGCTGGGTGCCCCAGTCCCACAGCGCCCAGGAGTAGACCTGGCGGCGCGGGATCCGCACGCCCTCCTGCAGTTCCAGGCCCATCGTGGGGGGCGCCACCGGGCCTGCCGGTGAGTCGGATCGGGGTGCGGCGTCGGTCATGGCCGCAGTCTGCCCGCGTCGCGTGAATCGTGGGTGCTGGGCCGGTCACGATCTCATACCGACCCCGCACGACAGAGCGCGGCAGCCGGCGGGTGAGGGCACGCCAGGTGCGTGTCAGACGGCGAGGTTGTGCCGCCCGATCTGCCCGGTCTCCGTGACGCCCGCGAGCGCCATGGTGAGGTCGAGCTCGGCCAGGACGTGCTCGGTGACGGCGCGTACGCCGTCGGCTCCCGCGAGGGCGAGGCCGTAGACCCAGGGGCGACCGAGGAGGACGGCGTCGGCGCCGAGGGCGAGCGCGGTGAAGACGTCGGCGCCGGTGCGGATGCCGGAGTCGAACAGGACGGGGACGGGCGGCTGTGCCGGGTCGGTGCCCGCGTGCGTGCGGACGGCGTCGGCCACGGGGGCGAGCGTGTCGAGGGCGGCGACGGCGTTGTCGACCTGGCGCCCGCCGTGGTTGGACACGATGATGCCGTCGGCTCCGTGGTCGAGGGCCGCGCGGGCGTCGTCGGGGTGCTGGATGCCCTTGACGAGGAGGGGCAGGGTGGTGCGTTCGCGCAGCCAGGCGAGGTCGGTCCAGGTCAGGGTGGAGCGGGAGAAGACGTCGAGGAAGGTCTCGACGGCGGCGCGTGCGTACGGCTGGGTGAGGTTGCGCAGCGTGGGGCCGGGGTGGTGGGCGGCCATGGACAGCAGGGAGCGGACGGCGGCGACGGTGGGCCGGGCCGTCGTCGTTCCTGGGTCCGACGACGCCGTCGCGCGCACGCGTGCCTCGACCAGCTGCTGGAACACCGGGTCGCTCAGGTACTGGGCGATGCCCTCTGCACGGGCGAACGGCAGGTAGCCGAGGTCGAGGTCCATCGTGCGCCAGCCGAGGACGTGGGTGTCGAGGGTGACGACTATCGCAGTGCAGCCGCTGGCCTCTGCGCGGGCGACGAACGACTCGACCAGGGCGTCGTCGGACGACCAGTAGAGCTGGAACCAGCGTGGGCTGTCACCGAGTGTCGCGGCGGTGTCCTCCATGGGCGTGGACGCCTGGGAGGAGATGACGAGGGGCAGGCCGAGGTCGCGGGCGGCGTCGGCGAGTGCCGGCTCGGCGTTGCGGGGCGCGGCGCCCCGGCCGCCGCGGCCGAGCTGGTGCTGCACGGCGACCTCGAGCGCACCCACCGGCGCGAACAGCACGGGTGCGGGCAGGTCTCGCCCGAGCATGGTGGTGGCCAGGGACCGCTGTCCGACGTCGACCATCTGCCGCGGGACGATCCGGTACCGGCCGAACGCCTCCCGGTTCGCCGCCACGGTGCGCTGGGCGCCCGCGCCCCCGGCGAGGTAGGACCAGGCGGTACGGGTCATCCGACGCCTGGCGGCGGCCGCGAGCGCATCCGGGCTGGTGGGGACGACCGGCCGGTGGCCGTACACCCCGTTGCGGTAGATCGACGACTGCACTGTTCGGCCGATATTGCGCATGCCGGACATCTTGTCACGCGGCCGCGCGCCTACGATGTACAAGACCTCTTGTACAACTGCTCTTGTGGAACTACCGTCTGAACATGCCCACCGACGACGTACGCAAGCTCACCGAGGCCAAGGCGCTCGCCGCGCTCGCCCACCCCACGCGCTCGCGGCTGCTCGACATCCTCACCGTCGACGGCCCCGGCACGGCATCCGCTCTCGCCGAGCGGACCGAGCAGGCGGTCGGCAGCATCAGCCACCACATGAAGGTCCTGGCCGACGCAGGGCTCGTCCAGGAGGCGCCGGAGCTCGCGCGCGACAGACGGGAACGCTGGTGGCGCATCACCCCCGGGCGGGTGTCGTGGTCCCGCACCCAGGTGGCGCACGACCTGGCCTCCGCCCGCACCGCGGTCGCGGCAGAGAAGTTCGTGCTCGCCACGCAGGTGGAGCGCGCCAGCGAGTGGCTGGAGGTCGCCCAGAACGTGGACGAGTGGGACGAGGCCGCGTTCGCCACCCAGGGATGGCTGCACCTCACGTCCGACGAGCTGCGGCAGGTCAACCAGGAGGTGCTCGACATCATCGACCGGTGGAGACACCGCGACGTGCCCGACGACGGCCGCGAGCGCGAGACGATCTTCCTGTTCGCCCGCGGGTTCCCGGCCCAGCCGTGAGCGCGCCCACCGGCAACGCACCGGCCGGGGCGGCGCTCGGCACGACCACGCCGCTGTCCCGGAACGGCTCGTTCTCGCTGCTGTGGCTCGGCGAGGGCGTGAGCGTGCTCGGCAACACCATGACGTCCGCGCTGCTGCCCCTGCTGGCGGTCGTCTCCCTCGACGCGGGACCGCTGTGGATGGGGCTCATCACGGCAGCGGCCTGGCTGCCGTGGCTCGTGATCGGCCTGCCGGCGGGCGCCTGGGTGGACCGGCTCCCGGCCAAGCGGGTCATGATCGTCGCAGACGTCGTCGCCGCAGCATCTCTGGCCTCGGTGCCCGCTGCCTGGGCTCTCGACCAGCTCACCCTGACGCACCTCGTCGTTGCCGCGCTGCTGAACGGGGCGTGCACCGTCTTCTTCCGTACCGCCTACGTCGTGTTCCTGCCCCAGGTCGTCGCGCCGGAACAGCTCGAGGCGGCGAACGCCCGCCTGTTCGGCACCGAGTCGGCGATGCAGCTCGTCGGGCCGGGTGCCGGCGGCCTGCTGGCGCAATGGCTCTCGGCGGCCCTCGGCCTCCTGGTCGACGCCGTGACCTTCCTCGTCTCCGCCGTCTGCCTGTGGCGCATCAAGCCGGCGCACGCACGGCCGCCGTCGGACAGCGGCACGGCGAGCGAACCGTTGTGGGCGCGGATCCGCGAGGGCGTGGCGTACGTACGCAGCGACCGCTACCTGCCGTGGTTCGTGCTGATCGGTGGGCTGTCGAACTTCGGCCTCACCGGCTACACCACGCTCTTCGTGCTCCACCTGGTCCGGGACCTGGACCTGGAGCCGGCCCAGGTCGGGCTGACGTTCGCCCTGGCCGCGTGCGGGGGGCTGCCCGGCGCCGTCATCGCGACCTGGCTCAGCCGGCGTCTGGGGAACGGCCGAGCCTCGACGATCCTGCTGCTGTGCTCGGGCCCCGTGGCGCTGCTGGTCGGCCTGGGACAGCCCGGGTGGGGCGTCGCGGTACCGGTGCTGGGCAGCTTCCTCGCCGGTCTGTTCATCGTGGCGGGGAACGTGATCCGCGGCGCCTGGCGGCAACGGTACGTCCCGCCCGAGATCATGGGGCGCGTCATGACCACCATGCAGATGATCAACTTCGGCACCATGCCGCTCGCGGGGCTCGCGGCGGGCTGGCTCGGTGGATCCCTCGGTGTCCGGGAGACCATCCTGCTGATGGCGGCCATCCACTGCCTGGCCTGCTTCATCGTGCTGATCAGCCCTCTGCGGCCGCTGCGCGAGCTGCCCGGCCGGCCCCCTGCTGCCGCCGACGGGCCCGCACCCCGGTAGCCGGTGCACGACCCGGACGGGAAGCTCGACCCGACCGGCTCGTCGTACCGCACACCAGGCTCCCACCGGGCTACGATCCACTCGTGCCTGTCCCGCCCCTGCCCGCGTCGCCGCAGGTCACGCTCGGCTGGCGCACCGACCGCCTGCTCGGCGAACCGTTCCAGGAGACCCCCATGGGGCCCGCGACGCTGGTGCGGTACCCGCACCCGGACGACGCTCCCCCGCCCCGCGCCGCCGTCATCCACGTGCACGGCTACAACGACTACTTCTTCCAGGACCACGTGGCCCGTGCGTTCGCGGCGGCCGGCTACGCGTTCTACGCCGTCGACCTGCGGGCCGCCGGACGGTCGCTGCAGCCCGACCAGCTCCCCCACTTCGTCATGGACCTGCGCGAGCAGGCCACCGACATCGCCGCCACCGCCCGGACGGTGCGCGCGCTGGAGCCGGGGCTGCCGCTCGTGGTGCACGCGCACTCGACGGGCGGGCTCACCGCAGCGCTGTGGGCGCACGCCCACCGCAACGCCGCCGGGGCCGACGCCGGACCCGACCTGCTGGTGCTCGACTCGCCGTTCCTCGATCTGCAGGCGCCGCACTGGAAGCGCACCTTCGGGACGCGAGTGCTCGACACGGTCGGCCATCTCGCCGCGACCGCCGTCGTCAGCGACGGCCCGTCGCGGTACGCGGAGCACCTGCTCGCGGCCAACGGCGGGCGCTGGACGTTCGACACCACCCTCAAGCGTCCGGAGGGAGTGCCCAGCAGGGTCGCCTGGTTCGTCGCCGTGCGGCGCGGCCAGGCGCGCGTCGCCGCTGGGCTGGACATCGCGTGCCCCGTGCTGCTCGCCCGGTCCGACTCGTCCGGACCGGACACGCTCGACAACCCGCTGCTCGACGCACAGGACACCGTGCTCGACGTGCGGCAGATGGCCGCGCTCGTGCCATGCCTCGGTCAGGACGTCACGGAGCTCGTCGTCCCCGGCGGCGTGCACGACCTGACGCTGTCGGCCGACGGACCGCGCGAGGCCTACCTTGCCGGCATGTTGGAATGGACGAACAGCCGGGTGGGCGCCGCCGTCGGCGTCCGGGACATGACATAGCGAAATGACATAGCGACACGACACAGCACCGATCAGCAGACCAGGACGCAGCACCGAGACCTGCAGCACCGAGAGATGCTGCCGAGACATGAGGGACAGCCAGTGACCTACTTCGAGGGGCCGTTCCAAGCCCTCGCCCATCGCGGGTTCGCACACGCTTCGGCCGGCACCGAGGGCCTGGAGAACTCGCTGGCTGCGTTCGGCGCCGCCGTCGACCTCGGCTACCGCTACGTCGAGACGGACGCGCACGGCACGGCCGACGGCGTCGCCGTCGCGCTGCACGACGAGTCGCTCGACCGCACCACCGACGGCGCGGGCCTCGTCGCCGAGCTGCCCTGGTCCGAGGTCAGCGAGGCGCGCATCGGCGGCGTCGAACCCGTCCCGCTGCTGGAGGACGTGCTGGGCGGCTGGCCGGAGCTGCGGGTCAACGTCGACGTCAAGCACAACTCGAGCATCGGGCCCGTCGCCCGGGCGATCGAGAAGACCGCGTCCTGGGACCGCGTGTGCGTCACCTCCTTCGACGCGGCGCGCCGCCGCGCGACCCTCGCCAAGCTGTCCCGCCCGGTCACGACGTCGGCCGGCCGCAAGGAGATCGTGGCCTTCCTCACCGGGGTGCGGCTCCATGTGCGGCCCCTGGCCCGCCGGGCGCTGCGCGACGTCGACGCGCTGCAGGTCCCGGTGGGCGAGGGAGCCGTCACGGTGGTGGACATCGCGTCGATCGACGCAGCGCACGCTCTCGGCAAGAAGGTGCACGTCTGGACCATCGACGACCCGGACGAGATGAACCGGCTGATCGACGAGGGCGTGGACGGCCTGATCACCGACCGCGCCGACCTGCTCAAGGACATCCTGATCGAGCGGGGCCTCTGGGAGTAACCGACGCCGCGCCGTCGGCCCCCCGCTCACTCGCAGCCGACGCCGTCGCCGTCCCTGTCCAGGTGGGTGCCGTAGCCGGGATCCCCGCTGTACACCGGCGCTGCCCCGGCGGCCCGTGCTGCGTCGCAGTTGTCGTAGTACTCCGCGCCGCCCGTTTCCGCAGCGCCCTCGTCCGACGATCCGCCTGCCGCGCCCGCTGGTACGGCGGCCTCCGCCGCCTCCACCGCCGCCTCGCGTTCCTCGACTTCTGATTCCCTCGTGTCGACCTCAGCCTCGGCGGTCCTGACCGCTTCCTCACGGCCCGTCACCTCCTCCTCGCCCTGCGCGACGGCGGATGCTCTGGCCTTGACGTCCTTCCGGTCGGACGAGAGCTTCGCCTGCTCCTTCTCGAGTGCTTCCTGGGCCCCCGCGAGAGCCTTGACCTCAGCCTTTGCCGCTGCCCTCTCGGAGTCCGCATCGGCTGCCACCGCGGACGCCGACGCCTCGGCCGCGGCAATCGCCTCGGCACCCTGGTCGCCACTGCCGATGCCGAGCCCGAAGAGGAAGACCACGACCATCGCCGCCACCCCGCCGAGGACCAGCAGCGGCTTGCGCCGGGGCGACCTCCGCGCTTCTTCGTCCGGGACGGCGACGGACACGGCATCGCTTCCGATCAACGCCGTGTCCGGTACGTCGACCCACAACTGCCAGCCGGGCGGCAACTTGCTCGGATCGGGTTTCCACTCGAGATCAGGGTTCCAGTCCACAGGTGGAGCAGGCCAGCCGGGTGGGAGGTTGTAGACCTTGCGCACGTGAGCACCCTTCGGTGAGCGCACGGCCGAGGCCGCATGCGTCGGTTCCCCTGTGCCCCGGACGGTAGGCCCCACGGACCCACTTAGCGCTCAAAGTAGGACAAGATCACCCGCGATGTCTCCCGGTCACGGGGTTCGCCGGGGGTACGCGCTGCACCGACGTGCCTGTCTCCGTCGAGGTCAGCGGACCGGTCACCGCGATCGCAGGCACCAGCTGACAGCCGTAGCTCGCCCGCTGCGCGCGGGGGCGCGCTGGGAGACTGTACGAATTCGGGGTCGGTTGCCCTGAGTAGACATTGTCTACTCAGGGCAACCGACCCCGAATTCGTACAGTCTCCCCCGGCCTGGTTGCTCGGGGCCCGCTCAGCCCAGCGTGAGCGTGACCGGCGTACCCGGGCCCTTGGCCGGGGGCTCCTTGGACACCTCCGCGTAGGCGGCGGCCAGGAGCGTCGGGTCGGGGCCCTCCAGGCGGACCGGCTTGGCGACGTCGTCCAGCACGACGAACCGCAACAGGTCGCCGCGCGTCTTCTTGTCCCGGCGCATCGCCGTGAGCAGCTGGTCCCAACGGTCGCCCCGGTAGTGCACCGGCAGCCCGAGCGAGGACAGCAGGGCGCGGTGCCGGTCCGCGACGTCGTCGGGCAGCTTGCCCGCCATGCGCGCCAGCTCCGCCGCGAAGACCATGCCAACGCTCACCGCGGCGCCGTGGCGCCACTGGTAGCGCTCGGCCAGCTCGATCGCGTGGCCCAGCGTGTGTCCGTAGTTGAGGATCTCGCGCAGCCCTGCCTCCTTCAGGTCCTCGCCGACCACCTGGGCCTTGACCCGGACCGACCGCTCGACGAGCTCGGCGACGACGGCCCACGTCTCGTCGGACGCGTCGGCACCCGCCCAGTTCCGCAGCTCGTCGACGTGAGCCTCGACCAGGTCCAGGATCACCGGGTCGGCGATGAAGCCGGTCTTGACGACCTCGGCCAGACCCGCGACCAGGTCCCACTTGTCGAGCGAACCGAGGGCCGCCAGATCGCACAGCACACCGGCCGGCGGGTGGAAAGCTCCCACGAGGTTCTTGCCCTCGGACGTGTTGATGCCCGTCTTGCCGCCGACCGCGGCGTCGACCATCGCGAGCAGCGTGGTCGGTACGTGCACCACGCGGATCCCGCGCAACCACGTGGCGGCCACGAAGCCCGCCAGGTCAGTGGTCGCTCCCCCGCCGACGCCGACGACGGCGTCCGACCGCGTGAAGTCCAGCTGGCCGAGCAGCCCCCACAGGAACGCCGCGACCTGGGGCGTCTTGGCCTCCTCGGCGTCGGGCACCTCGGCCACGAACGCCTCGTAGCCGCCGGCCTTCAGGTCCTCGGCGATCGTGTCGGCCGTCGCGGACAGCGCGGCCGGGTGGATCACCATGACCTTGCGGGCCGCGCCCACCAGCGACGGCAGCTCACCCAGCAGGTGGCGGCCGATGACGACGTCGTAGGGGGCGTCTCCCTGCACGGTGATCCGTGTGGGGGCGCTGTCGGTGCTCACGTGGTGCTCTCCTCGGTACTCTCGTGCGTGCCGCGCTTCGGGTCCACCAGCTCGGGGACCCCCTGGTCGAGGCCCAGGGCCTCCATGATCTCGGCCGCCACCTGCTCGCCCGGCCGCTCGCTCGACACGATGGTCAGGGTCGCGAGCCGCTCGTAGGTGGGCCGCCGCTCGGTCATCAGCTTCTGCCACTGTGCGCGCGGGTTGCCCAGGAGCAGCGGCCGCGCCTGGTTCATACCGACGCGCTGTGCGGCGATCGCCAGCGGCACGTCGAGGAAGACGACGTGGCCGCCGTCGGCCGCGTACTTCTCGAGCGCCTCCTGGGTGGCGGGGTTCATGATGGCGCCGCCCCCGAGCGACAGCACGCCGTCGTGCTCTGCGAGAGCGGCCAGCACCGCCTCGCGCTCGAGCTCGCGGAACCGGGGCTCGCCGTCGTCCACGAAGATCTCGCTCACGGGCTTGCCCGCTGCCGCCTCGATGTCCGTGTCGGTGTCCCGGACCGTGACGCCGAGGCCCGCCGCAAGGATGCGGCCGACCTTCGACTTGCCGGACCCGGGCGGCCCGATCATGACCACGACGGGCGCGCTCACTGCAGCAGCTCCGGGATCGCGGCGAGGTAGGACCGAACGTTGCGGCGCACCTCGGCCACGGAGTCCCCGCCGAACTTCTCGCTCGCGGCCTCGGCCAGCGTGAGCGCGACCATCGCCTCGGCGACGACGGCGGCGGGCGGCACCGCGCACACGTCGGAGCGCTGGTGGTGCGCCACGACGGGCTCACCGGTCGCGACGTCCACGGTCGGCAGGGCGCGAGGCACCGTGGAGATCGGCTTCATCGCGGCGCGCACGCGGACGATCTCGCCGTTCGACATGCCGCCCTCGATGCCACCTGCGCGGTTCGTCGTGCGGCGGATCCGGCCCGGCCCGTCCGCGGTGCCCTCCGCCCCGGCGTCCCGCACGATCTCGTCGTGGGCAGCCGTGCCGCGCCGGCGCGCGGTGCGGAAGCCGTCACCGACCTCGACGCCCTTGATCGCCTGGATGCCCATGAGAGCAGCGGCGAGGCGCGCGTCGAGCCTGCGGTCGCCCTGCACGTAGGTGCCGAGGCCGGACGGCACGCCGTAGGCGAGCACCTCGACCACGCCGCCGAGGGTGTCGCCGTCCTTCTTGGCCAGGTCGATCTCCTCGACCATGAGCTTCGAGGACGCGGCGTCGAAGCAGCGCACAGGGTCGGCGTCGAGCGCGGCGACGTCGTCGGGGGTCGGCAGCTCTGCATCGTCGGGCGCTGCGGCCCCCCCCGATGGCGACCACATGGGAGACCAGGCGGATGCCGAGGGCCTGCTCGAGGAACTTCGCCGCGGCCACGCCGAGCGCGACGCGGGCCGCGGTCTCGCGCGCGGAGGCGCGCTCCAGCACGGGCCGGGCGTCCTCGAAGCCGTACTTGCGCATACCCACCAGGTCGGCGTGACCGGGGCGGGGGCGCGTCAGCGGGCGGTTGCGGGCCACCTCGCGCTCGTCACCGGTCCCCGCGTCGACCAGGAGCGCCTCCGGCGGCACCGGGTCGGCCGACATGACGTCGGTCCACTTGGGCCACTCGGTGTTGGCGATCTCGATCGCGAGCGGGCCGCCCTGCGTGATCCCGTGGCGCAGACCACCGAGCACCCGCACCTGGTCCTGCTCGAACTTCATCCGTGCCCCGCGGCCGTAGCCGAGGCGACGGCGCGCGAGCGCGCCCTGAATGTCCTGGGTCGTCAGCTCCACCCCAGCGGGCAGACCCTCCATCACCCCCACAAGGGCTGGACCGTGCGACTCACCCGATGTCAACCAACGCAGCATGGCGCGATTGTTTCACGCGTGTCACGCAGTCGGCGCCCGCTGTCCAGAGGGCGGCGTCAGCCGAGCGCCGCCCGCAGCGCCTCGTCCATCGCTGCCAGCGGCGCCGGACGCCCTGTCATCAGGCGCACCTGCTCGGCGGCCTGGTGCAGCAGCATGCGTTCCCCGCCCACGGCGTCGGCCCCGAGCGTGGCCCACGCCGCCTGCAGAGCGGTGGGCCGCGGGTCGTAGACGACGTCGAGCAGCACGCCGCGAGGCTTCTCTCCCGCACCCGTCGACAGGTCCGTCAGCAGGGGCGCCCACGTGTCGGCCGCGTACTTCGGCGTCGTGGAGACGACGGCGTCCGCGGTCGCGAGGGCCGACGTCGTCGCGTGCTCGTCGAACACCTCGAACGACGGGCTCACGCCCATCCGGGCCACGGCCTCGCGCAGCGGCCCGATCCGGTCCAGCGACCGGACGAAGACCCGCGGCGAGGCGCAGCCGAGCTCCGCGACCGCCGCGAGGGCCGACGCCGCCGTGGCGCCCCCGCCCAGGACCACGGCGGCCGCGACCTGGCGCGGGCCGAGCCGCTCCCGCAGCGCAGCGACGATGCCGTGCACGTCGGTGTTGGTGCCTGTCGTGGTGACCGCTCCGCGGACGGTGGAGAACAGGACGGTGTTCACCGCGCCGACCGCCTCTGCGAGGGGCTCCACGTGGTCCAGCAGCCCGATGACCGCGTGCTTGAGGGGCATGGTCAGGCTCAGGCCCGCCCAGTGCTCGTCCAGGCCTCGCAGGAAACCCGGCAGGGTCTCCTCCGTGACGTCGTGGACGCCGTACTCCCAGCCGTCCAGGCCCAGCGCCCGGTAGGCCGCGGTGTGCAGCACCGGGGACAGGGAGTGGGCGACGGGGTGGCCGAGGACCGCGGCGCGACGCGTGGTCGTGGTGCTCATGATCAGTAGCCGTTCTCCGCTGCCCAGGACTGGTACTCGTCCTTGAAGACCAGGAACTCGTCGTAGTTGTCGGTGAACTTCGTCTCCTGCGTGTCCAGGTTCACCGTCACGTACCACCGCCACGGCCCCTCGGGCGCGTTCAGGACCGCTTCGAGCGACGCCTTGCTCGGTGCGCCGATGGCGGTAGGGGGCAGCCCAGGGACCACCCGTGAGGCGTACGGGAACGACTCGTCCTGGAACTCCTCCGTCGTGATCTCGTGCGACGGCTTCTTGCGGCCGTAGGAGTCGATGGCGTCCAGGCCCAGCGCCTCGCCAGCGGCGAGCCTGTTCTCGATCACCCGGGCGACCTCGCCCCGGTAGTCGTCCGGCGCTTCCCGCTCGACCAGCGACGCCTTGATGATCAGATCGTTGCGCTGGTCGGCGGGCACGTCCAGGCCGTCCAGCTCCTGCACGGTCAGGGCGACCATCTGCTTGAGCACGTCCGCCGCGCTCGTGCTGTCCGGCCTGACCTCGTAGGTGTTGGCCGCCAGCCAGCCCTCCAGCTCCCCGCCGGCCTCCGCCGGCAGGCCCAGCGCCTTCGGGTCCGCCAGGGCCGCCTCGACGTCCGCCTGAGGCCAGCCCTGGTCGATCATCGTCTGCTGGACCTGCGCCACCGTGTGGCCCTCGACGATCGTCAGGCCGCTGCGGTCCACGTTGTTCTGCGCCAGCAGCTCGACGGCGGACGCCGCGCTCATGCGCAGCTTCATCTCGCGGGTGCCTGGCTGGATCGCCGCTGCGTCCGGGTTGGCGTTGAACGCGTGCACGAACGCCTCGGCGCTGGCGACCACGTCCTGCTCCGCGAGCTCGGCGCCGATCGTGTAGCCGTTGCCCGAGGGGACCTCGACCGTGACCGGCTCGCCGCCCGTGCCCTCGTAGTCCTCGGCTGCCAGCGGCGTACGCAGGCCGAAGAGGTAGCCGTCGTTCTTCAGGGTCCACGCACCGAGCGCGCCGAGCACCAGCAGGACGGCCACCACAGCGATGACCAGCGGTCGCTTCGACTGCTTCGACCGCCTGTTCGGCCGCCTGTCCCGCCGGCTGGTGTACACGTCCCGATCCCCTCGTCCCCCGCGAGAGCCACTGGCGTGCCGCGGTGGCCCCTGATAATTCACTCCGGGCAGGGCCTCGGTCACGCTCGCTCCATCCTCTGCACTGCCTGGATCTGGTCGATCCACGCCTGGTCACCGACCGGGCGCGCGACACCGTGATCGCATGTCACGATCACATCACAGCCCGGGTGCCGCGAACGCTACCCCGATCGGTACATTCCCGGCCAACTCCCGGGATTCACCGCCGTGAACCGTCAGGACCCCGCCTCACCTGCGAATTCACCCGTGCGCTTCCTGCCAGGCGCGCAGCTCCTGGACGTTCCGCTGGTGCTCCTCGAAGTCCTCGGCGAACTTGGTCTCGCCGGTGTCGAGGTTGACCGTGACCCAGAACTTCCAGTCGCCCGGCGTCGGGTTCAGGACCGCGTCGATCGCCACCTCGCCCGGGTTGGCGATCGGGCCGGGCGGCAGACCGGTGTGCTCGTACGTGTTGTACGGGTTCTTCGCGTCGTTGAGGTCGTCCCGCGTCAGCTCCGTGCCGGGCTTGCCGGCTCCGTACGCGACCGCCGCGTCGATCTCGAGGAACGTGTCGTCGTCCAGCCGGTTCTCGATCGCGCGGGCGATCTTCGGCTTGTCCTCAGCGTGCAGGCCCTCGCGCTCCACGAGCGACGCCTTGACCAGCACCGCCTGCCAGTCCTCTGCGGGGACCTCCTTCTTCCCGAGCATGGCCTTGGTGCGGTCGACCATCCGCGACAGCAGGCCGACCGCGGTGTCGTCCGGCTTCACCATGTACGTGTCGGGGTACAGCCAGCCCTCGACCTCGCCGTCGGCCTGCTTCGGCACCCCGATCTTGGCCGGCTTCTTCAGCGCGGCCGCGAAGTCCTTGGCGGGCAGCCCCGTGACCTGGACGGCACGGTCGACGATCTGGTCGACCGTGTAGCCCTCGGGGAGCGTGAGCTGCAGGTCCACGGTGTCGTTCTTGACGAGCAGCGCCACAGCGTCCCGCGCGGGCATCTCCTCGAGCAGGGTGTGGGTGCCCGGCCGGATCAGCACGGAGTCCGGGTTGGCCTCGAACGCCGTCGCGAAGGCGGACACGCTCGCGACGACACCGGCCTCGTAGAGCGACTCGCCCATGGCGGTGCCCGTGGCGCCCTCGGGGATCTCGACGTCGACCGGGTCACCACCGGGCCCGTCGAAGTCCTTGGACTCGAGCGGGTTCGTCAGGCCCGTCAGGGAGTCGAGGTTCATCCAGACCGCGTAGCCCGACCCGCCGACCAGCACGAGGGCGACCAGGAGCACGACGAAGGAGCGCCCGTGCCGGTTGCGCCGGCGTCGACGCTGGGCTCTCCTGCTGGATCTCGGTTCTGGGAACGCGGGGTCTGCCTGGCTACGCGGGGGCGCCGTGAAGAGGTCCGTCACCGGAGACTCACTGTCCTTCGTTGGGGGGCCACTGGGTCAGTCGTGCGTGTCGTGCACCGTCCGCGCCTCGACGAGCTCGCCGGCGCGCTCCCCCTTCGCCCGCTCCGCGTCGAGTGCAGATTGCAGAATGATAACGGCTGCAGCCTGATCAATCACGGACCTGTGCCGCTTACTTTTCCGGCCGGCCGCGTGGAGCGCCTGATGGGCCGAGACGGTGGTCATCCGCTCGTCCACGAGGCGAACCTGCGCGCCCTCGCCCGCCGCCGCCAGAGCGACGTCCAGGCGGGCCGCGAAGGCTCGTGCGTCCGCGGTCGCTGCGCCCTCCTTGCCCGACAGGTGCCTGGGCAGCCCCACGTAGACGACGGCGGCGAACCGCTCCTGCGCCTCCGCGACGATCCGGGCCACGTCGGCGGTGGTCCCCCGGCCGTCACGGACGCGCGGGACCGTCTCCACCGGGGTCGCGACCAGGCCGTCCGGGTCGCTGGCGGCCAGCCCGATCCGGGCCATCCCGACGTCGACCCCGAGCCGGGCCCCACGCGGGAGGCCAGGCTCGGGCTCGACGGGCCCGATCACCGAGGACACGGGTTCGGCCACCGGCGTCAGGCGCCGACGGCGGCCAGGCGCACGCTCTCGGCGATGCCCGCCAGCGCCTCGCCCAGCTTGGCCGGGTCGGTGCCGCCGCCCTGGGCCATGTCCGGCTTGCCGCCGCCACCGCCACCGAGCGTCTGGGCCGCCGTGCGGACCAGGTCGCCTGCCTTGTAGCCCGCGGCGCGCGCGGCGGCGTTGGTCACGACCACCACGACCGGCCGGCCGGCCGACACACCACCGGCGGCGGCGACGACGGGCTCGGCCTCGCCGAGGCGCGAACGCACGTCGAGCACGAGGGCACGCAGGTCGTCGGACTGGGCCTCGCCCGCATCGTGCGCCACGACGCGGACGTCGCCGACCCGGGGAGCCTCGGCGGCGAGCTTGCCCGCCGCGGCCAGCAGCTGACCCTGACGCACCGCCGCGAGCTCCTTCTCGGCCTCCTTGAGCCGGGACACCAGCGAGCCCACGCGGTCGGGGAGCTCCTCGGCCCGCGTGTTGAGCAGGCCCGTGAGCTGCCCGACCAGCGCGTGCTCCTTGGCCTGGAACCCGTAGGCGCCGTCGCCGACGAGGGCGTCGACGCGACGCACGCCGGAGCCGATCGACGACTCGCCCAGCAGCGTCACGCGGCCGAGCTGTCCCGTCTGCTTGACGTGCGTGCCCGCGCACAGCTCGCGCGACCAGTCGTCGCCGATCGAGACCACGCGCACGACGTCGCCGTACTTCTCGCCGAACAGCGCCATCGCGCCGGCCTCGCGGGCCTGGGCGATCGGCATGAGCTCGTCGGTGACCTCGAGGTTGTCGGCGAGGCGCACGTTGACACGCTCCTCGATCTCCGACAGGGCCGACGACGGCACGGCCGACGGCGAGCGGAAGTCGAACCGGATGCGGCTCGGGGCGTTCTCCGAGCCGGCCTGCGTACGGTCAGGGCCCACCAGCTCGTGCAGCGCCTTGTGGATCATGTGCGTGGCCGAGTGGGCACGGCTGATGGCCTTGCGGCGGGCCGTGTCGATCTGGGCGGTACCGGGGTCGCCCAGCGCCACCGTCCCCTCGATGAGGCGGCCGCGGTGCACGCTCAGTCCCTTGATGGGGCGCTGCACGTCGTCGACCTCGATGGTCGCGCCGGCGTCGAGCACGATGGTGCCGTGGTCGGCGAGCTGACCACCGGCCTCCGCGTAGAACGGGGTGCGGTCGAGGATCACCTCGACCTCGGCGGGGGCCGTGACCGCAGGGGCGGGCACGCCGCCGCTCAGCAGGCCGGTCACGCGCACGGAGGCGTCGGTCTGGGTGTAGCCGAGGAACTCGACCGGGGCCGACAGCTCCTTCTCCAGGGCCTCGTAGGCCGCGACGTCGGCCCCGCCCGTGCGCTTGGCGAGGGCGTCGGCGCGGGCGCGGGAACGCTGCTCCTGCATCAGCGAGCGGAAGGCGTGCTCGTCGACCTGCACGCCCTGCTCTGCGGCCATCTCGAGGGTGAGGTCGATCGGGAAGCCGTAGGTGTCGTGCAGCTGGAAGGCGGCCTCGCCGGGCAGCACCAGGCCCCGGTCGCCCGTGCCGCCCTGGTCGGCGGCGCGCCGCTTCAGGTTCGTCACGGCGTTGTCCAGGATGGTGGTGCCGGAGACCAGCGTGCGCCGGAAGGCCTCCTCCTCGGCGTAGGCGACGGCGGAGATCTGCTCGAAGTTGGCTGCGAGCTCCGGGTAGGACGGCGCCATGGCGTCCTTCGAGACCGGCAGGAGCGACGTCAGGGCGAGCCCGTCCACGCCGAGCAGGCGCATCGCGCGCACGGAGCGGCGCAGCAGACGGCGCAGCACGTAGCCGCGGCCCTCGTTGGACGGGCGGACGCCGTCGCCGATGATCATCAGGGAGGAGCGGACGTGGTCGGCGACGACGCGCATGCGTACGTCGTCCTCGCGGTTCTCGCCGTACCTCTTGCCGCTGAGCTTCTCGGCGGCCTCGATGACGGGGAACACCTCGTCGATCTCGTACATGTTGTCCTTGCCCTGCAGCAGGAAGGCAACCCGCTCGAGACCCATGCCGGTGTCGATGTTCTTGTTGTCGAGCTCGCCGAGGACCCGGAAGTCCTCCTTGGACTTCACCTCGTCGATGGCGTACTGCATGAACACGAGGTTCCAGATCTCGACGAAGCGGTCACCACCCTCGTCGATCAGCGGGCCGCCGTCGGGACCGTAGGCGGCGCCGCGGTCGTAGAAGATCTCCGAGCACGGGCCGGCCGGGCCGGGCTGGCCCGTGTGCCAGTAGTTGTCCTTCTTGCCGAGCCCCTGGATGCGCTCGTCGGGCAGGCCGACGATGTCCTTCCAGAGCTGCCGGGCCTCGTCGTCCTCGTGGTAGACGGTGACCCACAGCTTGTCGGGGTCGATGCCGAGCCTGCCGTCGTCGAGCGAGCCGGTCAGGAAGTCCCAGGCCATGCGGATCGCGTCGGCCTTGAAGTAGTCGCCGAACGAGAAGTTGCCGTTCATCTGGAAGAACGTGCCGTGGCGCGTCGTCTTGCCCACGTCCTCGATGTCGAGCGTGCGCACGCACTTCTGCACGCTCGTGGCGCGCTTCCACGGCGGCGTCTGCTGCGCCGTCATGTACGGGATGAACGGCACCATGCCCGCGATGGTGAACAGCGTCGACGGGTCAGGGGAGATCAGCGACGCAGACGGCACCACCGCGTGACCCTGAGCTTCGAAGTAGTCGAGCCAACGCTTGCGGATCTCGGCGGTGCGCATGAGGTCAGTGGTCCTTCTTCTCGGTCGTACGGGGGAATGGGCGCACGGCATGCGTAAGGTTCCTTACGCAGCTCGCGCGGGTCCTATTCTGCCGCTGGTAGCGGGGCAGACGGAAACTGAATGATCGGCAGCTGATCGATCCGGCGGGGCGACGAAGCCGGAACGCTACCGCTCGTCGCGCGGGAGCTCGCCCCGGAGGGACGCCATGAGCTGGGCCTCGCGCTCGGCGCGGGCCGTGGTGAAGTCCGACCGGAACGAGTGCGCCATCCGGTTCAGCCGCACGCCTGCGTCGTCCACGGCAGCCGCGGCGCGCTCGCTCACGGCTTCCGGCGTGTAGCGCGCGACGACCTGGCGGCCCTTGCGGATGACGACGACCGTGACGGTCACCCCGACGCCCACCCAGAACAGCCGGCGGATCATGCGCCGGCCCCGGTGGCGCCCGCGTTGGGGTCGGCGTGCTTGCCGGCCCGGCCCTTGGCCTGGCCGAAGGCCTGGCGGACGCCGTAGGAGAAGGCGGCGACCTTGACGAGGGGCTTGCCGAGCGTCGCGGCGTAGAGGCCCGTCAGCGCGGACACGTTCTCGCTGACCGACGCCGCCGACGTGGTGATCGTGTCGACCTTGACGAGCTGCGTGTTCGCGGACGCGACGGTGCTGGCGGCCTCGTCGAGGATCGGCACAGAGTGCTCGGTCACGTCACGGACGCTCGACCGCGCCTCGTCGAGGAGCTTGCCCAGCTTCCACAGGGGGACGGCGAGAAACCCCACCAGGAGCACGAACGCGATCGCCGCGATCAGTCCCGCCACGTCTCCGAGGTCGCCGAAGGTCATGCGCAAACTCCTACCTGAAGGTCCGCTGGTGGTCAGCTGGTGTCCGGCCTGATGTGTCTGCACGGAACCGTTCGTCACCCTATCCCGGACGCCACCGCCGGCGCCGCCCGACGCCAGCGCGCCGCGAGACGGGGCCGTGTTCGCGCGGGTCCCACAACCGAGCACGAGCCCCTTCTCGCCGGGCCGCACCCCACAGGTCACCGCAACGACAGGACGCCCCGCCTGCGCCGAAGCGCGGACGGGGCGCCCTGGACTGCTGGGCAGACCGGATCAGCGAGCGTAGAACTCGACGACCATCTGCACGTCGCAGGTCACGGGGACCTCGGCGCGCTTGGGCGCACGGCTCAGCGTGGCCGTCAGCTTCTCGATCTGGACCTCGAGGTAGCCGGGGACGGCCGGCAGCACGTCGCGGTGCGCACCGGCGGCTGCGATCTGGAACGGCACGGTGGCCTGGCTCTTCGGCTTGACCTGGATGGTCTGGCCCGGCTTCACGCGGAACGACGGGCGGTCCACGATCTTGCCGTCCACGAGGATGTGGCGGTGCGTCACGTGCTGACGCGCCTGCAGGATGGTGCGGCCGAAACCGGCGCGCAGCACGACGGAGTCGAGACGCGTCTCGAGGTCCTCGACCATGACCTCACCGGTCAGGCCGGCCTGCTTGCGGGCGTTCTCGTACACCTTGAGCAGCTGCTTCTCGCGGAGCATGTACTGCGCGCGCAGACGCTGCTTCTCGCGCAGACGCACCGCGTAGTCTGACTCGGTGCGACGGCGGGCACGGCCGTGCTCACCGGGCGGGTAGGGGCGCTTCTCGAAGTGCTTGACGGCCTTGGGCGTGAGCGCGAGGCCCAGCTTGCGGCTCAGGCGCACCTGACGGCGCGCACGGGTCACAGAAGTCACTGTGAAGTCCTGTCCTGTAGTAAGTGAAGGTCACACCCGGACACGGCTCTCCCGTCAAGGGAGACCACACCGGGTGCGGGACCAGCCGATGGAGCGTGGCGATCAGATCAGCGATCGGACCGTCACGTTCGCGGGGCCGAGGTCCCAGGGGCTGCCATGGGCAACCTGAATATCTTAGCGCACGTCAGCGCTTCGGCCCGCCGTGGGGCTCGTCACTGCCGGCCGTCCTCGCTGCCGAGGATCCCCCGGATGCGTTCGAGGCGCTCCGACACCTGCCGCTCGTAGCCGCGGTCGCTGGGGTCGTAGTAGCGCGACCCCGCCAGCACGTCCGGCAGGTACTGCTGCGGCGCGACGCCGTTCGGCCAGTCGTGCGCGTAGCGGTAGCCATCGCCGTGCCCCATCTCCTTCGCTCCCGCGTAGTGCGCGTCGCGCAGGTGCGGCGGCACCGTGCCGACGCGCCCGGCGCGCACGTCCGCCAGCGCGGCGTCCACCCCGAGATAGGCGGCGTTCGACTTGGGTGCCGTAGCCAGGTGCACCACGGCCTCCGCCAGCACGATGCGCCCCTCCGGCATACCGATGAGCTGGACCGCCTGTGCCGCGGCGACGGCAGTCTGCAGCGCCGAGGGGTCTGCCATGCCGACGTCCTCGGCCGCGGAGATGACCAGGCGCCGGGCGATGAACCGTGGGTCCTCGCCTGCGGCCACCATGCGGGCCAGGTAGTGCAGCGCCGCGTCGACGTCGGAGCCACGGATGGACTTGATGAACGCCGAGATGACGTCGTAGTGCTGGTCCCCGTCGCGGTCGTAGCGGACGGCGGCGACGTCGACGGCGCGCTCGACGTCGGCCAGGCCGATGCGGGGCACCGCGTCCTCGCCCTCGGCGGCCGTCGACGAGACCTTGTCGGACAGGACCGCGCCCGCAGCGGCCTCCAGGATGGTGAGCGCCTTGCGGGCGTCGCCGCCGGCCAGCCGCAGGAGGTGCTCCGTCGCCTCCTCGGCGAGCTCGACCGCTCCGCCGAGGCCGCGGTCGTCGGCGACCGCGCGCAGGACCAGCTCGCGGACGTGCTCCGTCTCCAGTGGCCGGAGCGTGAGCAGCAGCGAGCGGGACAGCAGCGGGGAGTTCACCGAGAAGCTGGGGTTCTCCGTGGTGGCGGCCACGAGGGTGACCCAGCGGTTCTCGACGCTGGGCAGCAGCGCGTCCTGCTGGGACTTGGAGAAGCGGTGCACCTCGTCCACGAACAGGACGGTCTCGTCGCCGCCGGTGGCGAGCCTGCGCCGGGCGTCCTCGACCACCTGGCGCACGTCCTTGACACCGGCGGTGACGGCGCTCAGCTCCACGAAGCGGCGCCCGGACACCGTGGCGACCAGGTAGGCGAGCGTCGTCTTGCCGGTGCCGGGCGGTCCCCAGAGGATGACCGACGACGGTGCCGAGCGGGTGGAGCCCTGGCCCGATGCCGGTTCGATGAGCCGGCGCAGCGGCGAGCCGGGGACGAGCAGGTGCTTCTGTCCGGCGATCTCGTCGATGGACGCCGGACGCATGCGCACGGCGAGGGGGGACGACGCCCGCGCGGCCGGGGTACCAGCCGTGTCGGTCGTCGCGGCATCGAAGAGGTCAACCATGCCCCCAGCCTACGGACGCCCACCGACATCCTCGGCCACGCGGCCCGTCGACGCTGGTCAGAGGCACTCCTCTGGTGTGCTCCGGCGCTCGGCGCGCGAGAAGGCGAGCACGGTGAGATGGTCGCTCGGTGCTCACTTCGCTGTTCGACGCGCTGGGCCGCACCGTCGCTCGCCGTCCGCTGACGACAGTCGCCGTCTGGTTCGTCCTTGCCGCCACCGGGTTCCTCGCTGCTGCCACCGGGCTCGGCGGACCGAGCCTCCTTGACCGGGTCGCGGTCTCCGCGCCGTCCGCCCCTGGCTCGGACAGCGCGGCTGCGGAGGCCGTCCTCGCCGACGCCGCGCCCGGCGGCGGCGCCGTGTCCCTCGTGGTGGAGGGTGTCGAGCCGGACGACCCCGCCGTCGCGTCGACGATGGGCGCGCTGAGCGCTCGGATCGCCGAGCTCGACGGCGTGGCGACCGTCGTCAACCCGTACGTGCTCGACGGCGGGCCGGCCAACCCGGCGGCACGTGACCTCGTGTCGGAGGACGGGGACGGCTTCGTCACCTACGTCCTGCTGGAGGACGGCACCGGGAACGTGGCGCGGGCCGGCCGTTCGGAGGCTGCCGCCGCACGCGACGCGGAGGCCGAGCGCGCCGTCGTCCACGATGCCGTGGTGGACCGGCTGGAAGCCGTGCCTGCCGCGCTGCGCCGGGACGCCGGCGACGCCGCAGCGGCGGCGTCCGGTCTGGTGACCAGCACCGACCTGGTGGACGACGCGGTGCGCGACCAGGCGAGGGACGACCTGCGCACCGGCACGCTCGTCGCGCTGCCGGTGGCGCTGGTCGTGGCGGCGCTCGCGCTCGGCGGGCTGCTGGCCGCTGCCGTCCCGCTGGCCGCTGCGATCGCGGCCCTGGGCACGGGGCTCGGCGTCCTGTACGTGCTGACGTTCCTGCCGACCCAGGCCGTCGTCGTCGACGCCTCGCTGCCCGCGGTCGTCGCCATGCTCGCGACGGGGGTCACGCTGGGCAACGGGCTGTTCCTGACGGCGCGGTTCCGTGAGGAGCTGGCGGCCCTGTCCGGTCTGGCCGGCGAGGCACGCCTGCTGCGGCGGCGACGGCGCGACGGCGTGGTGGTCGAGGCGGTGGCCCGCGCCAGCGCGACGGCCGGCCTGGCGGTGACGCTCTCGACTCTTGCGCTGGTGGCGGCCGCGGCCGGGCTGCTCGTGCTCTCCCCCGCTGTGGTGCTCGGGGCGGGGGCGGGCGCCCTGGCCGCGGCACTGCTCGCTCTGCTCGCGGCGGTCACGCTCGTGCCGGCGCTGCTGGCCCTCACCGAGCGCCGGCTGGCACGCCCCGGTGCGCTCCACCTCGCGGCGGTGGGCCTGCTGGGGCAGCGGTACCGGGCAGCGCGGGAGGGTGCGGCGCGCCCGCGGCGCGTGGTCGCCCGCTTCGTGCGCCGGCGCCGGTGGGCGGTCGCCGTCGGCTGCCTGGCCGTGCTGCTCGGGCTCGCTGCCCCCGCCGTGGCGCTGCAGGTGCGTTCGACGAGCGCCATCGAGCTGCTGCCCGACGACGCCGAGCAGCGCCGCTTCGTCGAGACCCTCGCCGCCTCCTACCCTGCCAGCGAGGGCGCTGAGGTGACGGTCCTCGCCCGGGCGGCCCCCGACGACGTCGGGCCGCTGGCCGCCGAGATCGGGGAGCTGGACGGCGTCAGCCGCGTCGACGAGCCGAGCGCCCTCGACCCTGCCGAGGCGGGGACCCCGCAGATCACCACGCGGACCGACCACACGGTGGTGGGGGTGCACACCGGTGCGGCGGACGCCACGAGCCAGGAGGCCCAGGACGTGGTGCGTGCGGTGCGCGGGCTGGGGGCGCCCTACGAGGTGCTGGTCACGGGCCGGGCCGCGACCCAGGTGGACCTTGCCGAGACGCTCGCGCAGCGCGGGTGGCCCGCCGCCGCTGCGGTGGCCGTCGTGGCGGCGCTGCTCGTGCTGCTCGCGACGGGCTCTGCGACCGTCGCCGCCACCGCCGTCGTCTCCGGGGTGCTGACGCTCGGGGTCTCCCTCGGCGTGCTGGTCCTCGCCTTCCAGCTCGGTGCGCTGACGCTGCCGCTGGGGGTGGCCTCCGTCGGCGGGATCGAGGCGAACGTGCTCGCCACCGTCGCCGCCCTGGCGTTCGGGCTCGGGTGCGCGCACACGCTGCTGGTGACGTCGCGGGTGGCCGAGCTGCGCGCCGCCGGAACGCCCGACACCGAGGCGGTCCGCCGTGGTCTGCATCGTTCCGGGCGGTCGGTGCTCGCGGCCGTCTTGGTGGTCGTGGTGGTGTGCGCCGCGTTCATGGCCGGTGGCGGCCTGGTCATCAACGAGACCGGGTTCGCCGTCACCGTCGCCGCGCTGGTCGACCTGCTGGTCCTCGCCCTGCTCTGGCCCGCCGCCCTGGCCGTGCTGGGCCGCCGGGCGTGGTGGGCTCCGCGCGCGGTGCGCAGGGCCCACGCCCGCCTCAGCTGACGCCGGGCCGGACCCGGGTCCGCGGGGCGTCGGCGGGCCAGGGCTCGTTGGGCTCGCGCGGGTCCTCCGGGAGGACGGTCCCCACCCACGCGTCGCGCCGTACGCCGCGCTGCAGAGCGTGCTTGCGCAGGGTGGCCTCCACGCGGAACCCGAGGCGCCAGGCCACCCGGCGGGACGCCCAGTTGCCGACGTACGCGACCCAGCTCACGACCGACAGCCCCAGCCCCGCCGGGTCGAGGGCCCAGTCGACGACCAGCCGGGACGCCTCGGTGCACAGGCCGCTGCCACGGACGTCGGCCGCCATCCAGTAGCCGAGCTCACCGGCGCGCTCCTCCCCCGGGCTCCCCTCGCACGTGAGGCCGACCATGCCGATCAGCGGCCCGTCGACGTCGCCGGGCGCGCGCACCGCCCACGTGTACACGGAGCCCTTCGCCCAGCCGTCGGCGACGTGGTAGCGCACGAACCCCTCGGCGTGCCTGCGCTCGTACGGCACCGGCACCACCGTCCACTCGGCGACGTCGGGGTCCTGACAGGCCACCGTGATCGCGTCGACGTCCGCGTAGGTGGGGACGGACAGGCGGACGTGCTCAGTGGCCAGGACGAACGGTTCCATGGGTCGATCGTGCCACAGAAAGAGGCCCCGACCTGCAGCTTTACCGTTTCGCGCCGGTTGCGGGACCGTCCGTGGCAGAGCCGTCCGTCGCACGCTCGGCCCGCGGCGCCGGGTCCGCGGCAGGCGGGCCCGTCTCGTCGTCGGGCGGGCCGTCGTCGGGCGGGCCGTCGTCGGGCTCCGTGCGCAGCGTGGTGAACACGGACCACGCCACCGCGATCAGGGGCACGGCGACGATCGCGCCGAGGATGCCGCCCACCACCGTGCCGCAGGTGACCCCGAGGGCGACCACCACGGGGTGCAGCGAGACCTGCTTGCCCATGATGAGCGGCTGCAGCACGTGCCCCTCGAGCTGGCCGATGCCCGCGATGCCGAGCGTGACGACGAGGGCCGCCAGCAGCCCGTCGGCCGCGAGCGCCACCACCGCCGCGATGATCATGGCCAGGGGCGCGCCGATGAGCGGGATGAACGTACCGATGAAGACGAGCACCGCGAGCGGCGCCGCCAGCGGCACGCCGACGATGGACAGGAAGATCCCGGCCAGGATGCCGTTGGTGATGGCGACCAGGACGATGCCGCGGGTGTAGCCGGAGAACGTGTACCAGCCGGCGCCGGCGACGGCGTGCCACCGGTCCCGGGTGCGGGCGGGCACCTGGGTCATGAACCAGCGCCACATCGAGGCGCCCGACGCGACGAAGAAGACGGTGCAGAAGATCGCGAGGACCAGCACCGCGACGCCCTCGACGATCGATCCGGCGCTCTCGGCGGCGCGGCCGACGAGGCTCTCGGCGTTCTGCTGGAGCCAGTCGGCGGCGTCGTCGATCCACTGGTCACGCGTGTCGACGTCGACGTCGACCCGTAGCGGGTTGTTCTCGATGAGGTCGACGATCTGGTCGATGCCGGTGTTGAACTGTCCCGCCAGCCGTTCCCACTGGCCGGCGACCGAGATGACCACGTAGGTCAGCAGGCCGCCGACCACGAGCACGCCGGACAGGATCGCGGCGGCCGTGGCCAGGGCGCGTGGCATGACCCGGTGGTAGAGATCGGTGAGCGGGTTGAGCACGGCGGTGAAGACCAGTGCCAGGAATACCGCCACGAAGACGATGAGCACCTGGGTGACCGCCCAGAACACCAGGGCCACTCCGGCGACCAGCACGATGAGCCGCCAGGACCAGCCGGCGGAGGTGCGCAGCCAGGACGGCGGGACAGGCTCGTCCGGCAGCCGGCCGCGGCGTGCGGCGGCTGCGCGTGGTGCGGGGTCGGGCGGTGCGGGGTCAGGCACCGAGTCAGTTTGCCTCATGGGCGGCCGCTGCGCCCTGTGCTGGAGGCCGTGTCGGGTCCTGTGGTGTGTCGGGGGCGGCTGCGTCGAGCGCCGTCCTGCGGAGCGTGCTGAACACGGCCCAGGTGACCGCCGTGAGCGGCACGGCCACGACGGCACCGAGCAGGCCGCCCAGCACCGAGCCGCCGGCGACCACGAGCGCCATCACCACGGGGTGCAGCGAGACCTGCTTGCCGGTGATGAGGGGCTGGAGCACGTTCGCGTCGATCTGCGCCACCACCACCATGCCGATCAGCACCACGAGCGCCAGCACGGGGCCCTTGGCGGCCAGTGCGACGAGCACGCTGACCACGATCGCGGCGACGGGGCCGATCATCGGGACGAACGCCCCGAGGAACACCACGACGGACAGCGGGAGCGCGAGCGGTACTCCGACGACGGTCAGGAAGATCCCGGCCATGGCGCCGTCGGCCAGCGCGACGAAGAACATGCCGCGCGTGAAGCCGGAGAACGCGGTCCAGCCGGCGGTCGCGGCGGTCTGCCAGCGGTCGTGCCGGTCCGCGGGGACCAGGGACAGTGCCCACTGCCACATCCGGCCGCCCTGGGTCAGGAAGAACACCGTGCAGAAGATCGCGAGCACGACGGCGGTGGCGCCCTCAGCTATCGACCCGGCGCTCTCGGCGGCGGTGCCAGCGAAGGCTCCGCCGTTGTCCTGGAGCCAGGCGCCGCCGTCGGCGAGCCACTCGTCGGGTCCGCCGAGGCCTGCCAGGACCGGGATGCCCGTGAGCAGGCCTGCCAGGTCGGTGAGGCCGGTGCCGAACTGGGTGGCGAGCTCGTCCCAGCGGCTCACGACCGACGAGACCACGTACGTCACCAGCCCGCCGACGGCGAGCACCGCGGTCAGCAGGGAGGCGGCCATGGCGAGCCCGCGGGGCATCACGCGGTCGTACAGGTCGCCGAGCGGCAGCAGCACGGTGGTGAAGACCAGGGCGAGGAACAACGCGACGAACACGAGCTGGACCAGGCCCACCACGTAGAACACCACGGCCACCGCGACCACGATGCCGACCAGCCGCCAGGCCAGGTCGCCGGTGGACCGGATCCAGGGTGCGCCGAAGGTGGTCCGCTGCGAGGGCTGCGTGGCTCCCGGGTCCGGCGCTGCCGGCTGCGGGGTGGTCGGCGACTCCGCCGCTGTCGTCGGCGCTACCGTCGGCGCGTCAGCCGTCATCGCCATGCTCCCACTATTGTTTTGGGCGAATTGTCCAAGCGGACGTTAGCGGCAGGTCGCGGCTCGCGACAACTGGCGCGCGACCGGAGCCTACGGCCACGAGCCGGGTCACCGCTCGTACTCGGGCGGCGGCCGCCCGGATCCGTGCTCGCTCGCGAGGATCGCGTAGTTCAGCTCGGTGGCCCAGGCGCCGTCGTCGGGCCGGATGTCACTCTCGACCAGGCGTGCCTCCAGTCGCATGCCGAGGCGCTCGCACACCCTGGCAGACGGCGTGTTCTCCTCGTCGAGACGCGCGAACACCCGGTGGAAGCCGTAGGTGCCGAACGCGAGCCCGAGCGCCGCACGGACCGCCTCGGTGGCGTACCCGGCGCCCGCCACGTCGGGGCGGAACCCATAGCCGACCTCGGCCTGCCCGGTCCCGGGCGCCCACTTCAGGAGCACCTCGCCGATGACCGAACGAGCGGCGCGGTCGACGACCGCGAGGACGAGCACGTCGCCCGGCATGGTGAACGGGGCGCCCGACCAGTCGACCAGCTTGCGCTCGGCGAGCTCCCGCGTCCACGGGGGCTGGAACATGTAGCGAGCCACTTCCTGCCGCGAGCGCCAGGCGAGGAACGCTTCGGCGTCCGCGGGGGTGACCGGGCGCAGCTCGAGACGTTCGGTGGTCAGGGGCCAGTGCGGGGTCGTCACACCTTGTGAGTGTGCCAGCAGCTCGTGGGTGGTGGCACGTACGGTGGCTGGATGAAGATTCTGGTGACCGGCGCGACCGGGAACATCGGCCGGATGGTCGTGGACCAGCTGCTCGTTCGCGGCGCCGAGGACGTCAGGGCCTTGACCACCAACCCCGCGCGGGCGCAGCTGCCCGACGGCGTGGAGGTCGCCGTCGGCTACCTGCGCGAGCCGGGGACGCTGCCGGCGGCGTTCGCCGGCGTCGACCGGCTGTACCTGGCCCCGGTCCTCGAGACCGTGACGGAGACGGTGCGGCTGGCCAGGGAGGCGGGCGTGCGGCACATCGTCGACCTGTCGGGTGACGAGACCACCGACTGGCAGCCGGTCGCCCAGGCGGTCGAGGCGTCCGGCCTGGCCTGGACGCACCTGTACGCCGGGGAGTTCGTCGAGAACACGACGGTCTGGGCCGACCAGGTCCGGACCACCGGCGGGGTGCGTGAGCCGTACCCTGACGCGGCGAACGCGCCGGTGGCCATGGACGACATCGCGCGCGTCGCCGCAGCGGTGCTGCTCGGGGAGGGTCATGAGGGCCGGGTCCACACCCTGACCGGGCCCGAGACGATGACGCGCGCCGAGCGCGCCCGCCGGCTCGGCGTCGTGCTCGGGCGGGACGTGACGTTTACGCGGGTGCCGCTGGACGAGGCCGCCGCCGTGCTGGACCCGGTGATGGGCGAGTACGCCCGGTGGTACCTCGAGGGGTTCGCGGGGATGGTCGAGCGCCCGCAGGTCGCCACGACCACCGTCGCTGACGTGACGGGGGAACCGGCCACGACGTTCGAGCAGTGGGCCGCTGCGAACGCCGACGCCTTCCGCTGACCGGCTCTCGGCCCGAGTAGACGTACGCGACCCAGGTCACACGCTTTTCGATTCGGAACCGACCCGACCTGCGTGCTATGTTTTTCCACGCACCGAGAAGGCGGAAACGCCGGGAACGGTCCACCTGTCCGGGTGGCGGAATGGCAGACGCGCTAGCTTGAGGTGCTAGTGCCCTTTATCGGGCGTGGGGGTTCAAGTCCCCCTCCGGACACTCGTTGAGACAGCGACGAAGAAGGCCCTTGACCCGCGGAGACGCAGGGTCGAGGGCCTTTTTTGTTCGGCCCGGCCGCCAGCTCCCTCCCCCACCGAATCATCCGGTTCGGGTGACGCGGGCGAAGGGCGCCGCCGAGAGTGTTGATCCGGTTCGCCGCAGCGGCGAGCAGAACCGGAGAACCGAGATGAGCCAGCCGTCACCGATCGCACGCATCCTTCGTCACCCCGTCGCGAGCACCGAGTCGCGTGAGTCGTCAGCACTTCTCACCGGCGCGGGTGCCTTCGTGCCCGGTACGCTCGTGGGGCTCGTCGTGTTCTGGGGTGACGGTGTGCCGATCTCGGGCCACGGCTCGATCGGCAACTTCGTCGCCATCGGCGGAGCGCTCGCCGCGATCGTCGCGTTCCTCCTCGGACGGGTGCTGCGACGTGCCCAGCTGCGAAGCGACCAGTCCGGGGGCGCGGGCCTGCCACGGCCGCGCTGGTTCGACGTCGCGGCCTTGACGATGGCGCACGCGGCCATCGCGATGCTGGGATGGATCGGGCTCGCATCCGTGGTGAGCGAGAGCTTCGTCGGAGCGACCGTGTACACGACGTCCGCCGCGCTGCTCGCCGGTGTCGCCCTGGCCGTGACCGCCTATCTGGCGTTCCTCTCCGCCGTGAACCTCACCCCGATGCTGCTGTCTCTGGTCCTGGCGCTCTTCCTCACTGTCGGCGCTCTGACCAGCATGCTCAGCACCTCCGACCCGTCCTGGTGGAAGGAGAACCTCAGCGCGCTCGGGATCAGCGACGACATCTCCGCGATGGCGTTCAACCTGACGCTCGTCATCGCCGGTGTCATGGTCACGACGATCGCGCACTACGCGACCGCGCCCCTCCCGCGCTCGACCGGCACGGAGGCGCGGAGCAAGCGCCTCGTCCGGCTGGCGCTCGTGCTCATCGGCGTGCTCCTCGCCTGCGTGGGAGTCTTCCCCGCCGACGAGTTCCTGGGGGTGCACAACACCTCCGCCACCGGGATGGTGATCGTGTACATCGCGCTGGTCGTGCGCCTGCGCCGGCTGCTTCCGTCGGCACCGAGGATCTTCGTCCTGCTCGGCTACGTGTACGTCGGCGTCATCATGCTCCTGGCGGTCTTCCTCGTCACCGGGTACTACAACCTCACGGCTGTCGAGCTCGTCGCGGCGGTGCTCATCTTCAGCTGGATCATCGTGTTCCTGCGCAACACAGAAGCGGTCGCGACATCCCGCCCGGAGTCGTCGTCGCCTTGGCGTCCCGGCCCGATGACGACACGACCAACCGCCACCTCGTGACCGTCAGCCCCGGGAGGCGAGGCCGGCCACGGCATCGTCGAGCGGGATGTCGGCGAACCGGCCGGTGTCGTACGGACCCATGGCCGCGAGCGTAACGACGGCCGGCCCGGCGTGGTCGACCTGACGTTCGGCGACCCGCACGAGATGCCGCTGCCCGCTACCCGTGGACCCTGATCGACTACAGCTACGGCAAGGTGCTGCTCGCCCCCGGCCAGCGCCTGGGCTATCTCGCGCTCTCGCCCCTGGTCCCCCGCGCCGAGTGCCGAGCTGCGCGCCGCGATGCTCCCGCTCCAGATGGGGATGGGCTGGGGCTTCCCCGACGCCCTCATGCAGTACGCGGCACCCGCTCTGGAGACGGTCTCCATCGACGTGGCGGAGCTCGGACGCCCGCGCGACCTCATGGTGGGCGCGCTCGGCGAGGCCGGGTACGCGCTCACCGTCCCGGAGTGCACGTTCTACCTGTGGGGCGCGGCACCAGGTGGTGACGCGGTCGCCTTTGTCGCCGCGCTCGCCGAGCGCGGCGTGTTCGTGCTGCCGGGCACCGTGTTCGACAGTCCGGACCACTTCCGGATCAGCCTGACCGCCACCAGCGCCACGCTCGAGCGGGCGCTGCCTGCCCTGCGCGAGCTCGGACCCGGCTGAGACCCCTTCACGTCAGAGATCGTGGTCAGAGATCGTGCTCGGCGAGCTCGCGGAACTCGTCGGGCACGGCGCCGCCGCCGCGCAGCACGACGGGCAGGTAGCCGACGGCGTCCCCGCCGAACCGCGTCCGGATCTGGTCCATCGACTCGTCGACGGCGCTCCGGGCCGCCCCCTGCGCGGAGCCTGGGCGCCACGGGTCCGGCGGCTCGAGGTCCAGCTCGAGCTGGACCGCCCGCTGGTCACCGAGGTTCGAGACCGAGACGCCGAGGAGCGTGATCTCGCACGGTGCGGCGTCCTTGATCGCGGACCAGGCCAGCCGCTCGGCGATCTCGGTGAGCGTGAGCGTGGCCGCGACCGGCACCGGCAGCGTGAGGGACCGTGTCGCCCGGCGCATGCCCGCGAAACGTACCGCGACCGTCACGGTGCGGCCGGCACGCCCCTTGGCCCGCAGCCGCCGCGACACCCTGTCGGACAGGTGCGCGAGGACCGCCCGGACGCCTTCGAGCTCGGGGCGGCGCCGGCTCAGGGCGGACTGTGCCCCGACGGAGCGTGCGCGGCGGGCGGTGACGACCCGGCGGGGGTCCTCGTCCTGCGCCATCGCGCTGAGCTTGTGCCCGACGGCGTGCCCCAGGATGTGCTCGACCGCCGACGACGGGGTCCGCGCCAGCTCACCGATCGTCCGGATCCCCAGGTCGGCGAGGCGCTGCTCGTTCACCGGCCCGACGCCCCAGATCAGACCGACGGGGAGCGGGTCAAGGAAGGCCCGCTCGACGCCCGGGGCGACGACGACCAGACCGTCCGGCTTGGCCACCTGCGAGGCGATCTTCGCGAGGTGCTTGGTCCGCGCGGCGCCGACCGAGATCGGGAGGCCGACGTCGGCGCGCACGCGCTCCCGGATCCGCGCCCCGATCGCCGCCGGCGGGCCGAACAGGTGCGTCGCGCCGGACACGTCGAGGAACGCCTCGTCGATCGAGATCCGCTCGACGGTGGGCGTGACGTCCGCCAGGACGGCCATCACGGCATCGCCGAGCCGCTGGTACTCCCGGAAGTGACCTCGGACGAACACGAGCTCGGGGCAGAGCCGGGACGCCCGCCAGCCGGGCATCCCGCCCTGCACCCCGTGCGCCTTGGCCTCGTACGAGGCTGCGAGCACCACTCCCCCACGAGGCCCGCCGCCGACGGCGATGGGCCGCCCGCGCAGAGCGGGGTCCAGCAGCTGCTCGACCGACGCGTAGAACGCGTCGAGGTCGGCGTGCAGGATCGTGGCGCCGGACACTGGCATGACAACCATCATACTCGAACGCCTGTTCGAGTATGATGGTGATCCCCAGCCGGCACGAGGGCGGGGCGCACGCCCGGGCGCCGGGCCGATCAGGGGTTGGCGTACAGCTGCACGACGACGCGGTCGAAGCGCCGCGCCTCCAGGTCCTGGCGGGTGATGGTCCAGTACAGGATCCCCATCGGTACCCCGACCCACTGCGCGAGCACCACCCAGTCCTCCGGGCGGGTGAGCTCCTCGCCGGGCTCCTGGACCGCCGAGCCGCGAGCCGGGTCCCCGTAGCCGTCGAAGTCGTACGCGTGGCCGCCGAGCTGCCACCGACCGCCCTCGTCGGACTGCTCGGACCACACGTCCTGCAGCGTCCTCGCGAACGGGTGCCCGGCCAGTGTCTCGTCGTCGAGCGGGCACGACGGCAGGGACACACCGGGGACCAGCCGCAGGTCGCCGGTGTGGCGCAGGTCGCCGTCCAGGTCCTCTGGCGAGTCGCACCCGTAGGGCTCGTAGTCGAGCGAGACCTCCCGCTCCTCGACCGGCGTCCCCGCCGGGACGTACACGGCGCCACCAGGCAGGAGAACGTCGTCCAGCTCGACGTTCGCGAACAGGAGCACCTGGCCGTCGGGCGGGAACGGCAGGTCGGTCGCGCCCGGCGGGATCGCCGCCAGGTCGAGCGTCGCGATGAGCTGGTACTCCGAGCGGTCGTCGGGGCCGTACACCGTGGCGGGTGTTTCCACGTCCGGCGGGAGCAGCAGCGGGCTGCCGAGCCTGCCGACGACCGGGCCACCGCCGTCGGCCGCCGTCCGCAGGGTCGGGCGTGCCAGCCCGAGCCACCGGTCGACGTCGTCCGCCGGGACTCCCCGGTCGAGCGCCTGCTCCCGGAACTTGTCCAGCCACCACAGCGTCGCAGCGGGCAGGGTCCGCGCCGACGGGTGGAGCACCCCCTGACCGAACTCCCATCCCGGCTCCGGCCCCACCACGTTGGGCTCACCCAGCTCCGCGAGCCACTCCGCGGCGGACGAGCGCGTGCTCCCGTCGGGGCCGGACAGCGCGTCGAGCGCGGACGCCCGGGCACCCGGGTGGTCACCGAGGACGCGGCGGGCCGACAGGCGGTGGCGGTTCGCGGCGAGCGCCATCGAGGTCAGGCGCGGGACCAGCGGCTCGGGGACGGCAGGGAACCGTTCGAGGATCGTCAGGATCATCGTCGTCGTGTCGACGGCGGACTGGTCCGGGTGCCGCTTGCCGTCGCCCTTGTCGAGGTACTCGTCCGCAAGGTCCAGGCGTTCGGCGAACAGCGGCCACCAGCGCTCGGCGTCCTGCGGCGTCAGGGCGGCACCGATCTTCCGGCCGGTGTGGGTCGTGCGGGTGACCAGGAGCCCAGTGGTCCGCCGGTCCGCGTCGGGCGTCCCGGCGGCGCGGCGCGCGTCCCGCAGGGCACGGACGTCCGGCAGCAGCGCCAGCCGCCCCACGACGTCGTGCCAGGTCCGGTCCTCGTCGGGGCCGCTTCCTGCCGCGAGGATCCGTAGCTCCTCCGCGAGGCCCGCGTCCTGGGGCGCTGCCACAGGGGGCACGCGGACGGCGGCCTTCGCCGAGCGCAGCACCCGCACGCGGTAGACGGCCCGGCGCAGCAGCCGGGCGCGCTCCGGGTCCTCCGACCCGCCGTCGGCGTGGCCGTCACCGTCACCGTCACGGTCACGGTCACGGTCACGGTCACCGTCACCGTCAGCCAGGGCCTCCTCGATCGCCACGACGCCGTCGGCGAGGTCGGCGAGACGCGCCAGGGCGTCCGGCAGCCGGTCCGACGACGCGGTCCGCAGGTGCGGCCGCAGCAGGTCCACCTGCCGGGGCCCGTCGAGCCGGGACAGCGCAGCCAGCGCACTCGCGCGGACGCCTGCGTCGGCGTCGACCGCCAGCCCGGCCGCGAGGCCCGCGTGCGCTTCCGGGCTGCGCGCGCACCGGGCTGCCACGTCCCTCCGGACGTGGTCGGCGAGCCCGGTGACGACCTCCGCGAGCGCGTCCGAGTGCCGGGCGAGAAACGCGACGCCCGCGTCGCCCGCCAGGAGCTGGTGCCTGCGGTGCGCCCCGTTGCGGGAGTCCGCGTACAGCAGCGCCGACAGGGTCGCGTGCACGGCGGTCCGTCCGGGGGCGGCACCGGCGCGGGCGACCTCCGCGACGACGTCCGGGCTCCACCGCCGCAGGACGCTCTGGGCGTCGGCCGCGTCGACGGCGCCGCTCGCCCGCACGACGTCGTCGGCCAGCACCAGGAGCCACGACGGCTCGCCCTGGTCCGGGGCACGGCCGGACGCCGCGTGCAGCACCTGCCCGAACCGGGCGAGCACGTCGGCCGGCGCGGTCCGGTAGACCGTGCGCCGTGCGGCGTCGGCCGCCTGGCGGGTCCATCCGGGATGCAGGTCCGCGACGGCCGCCACCTGCTCGGCTCGCCGGTGGACGACGGGCGCTGCGACCATGCCGGCGTCCACCGAGTGCGTACGAAGCCTCGCCAGCGCCTCCGGCTCGGTACCCCGCAGCACGTGCTCGACCACCGGCTCGAAGACGTGCGACACCTTCAGCGGCGCGAGGCAGTCCCGCACCGCTGCTGCCACCCGGTGCGAGCTGTCCGCACCACCGTCCGGGTCGGCAATTTCTCGTTCAGATTGGTACATACCGGGAGTTTAGGGGCGGGCCCTGACACGCCCTCCTGCCCGACCGGACCTGGCGGCCTGCCGGGCGGCCCGTGTCAGCGACCCCTGGCACACTGGCCGCCATGACGATCCCGGACGCCGCCCTGACCACGCCGGCCCTCGATGTGCTGCGTGAGGTCTTCGGCTACGACGCGTTCCGCGGCGACCAGCAGGAGATCATCGAGACGGTGGCCGACGGCGGCGACGCCCTCGTGCTCATGCCCACCGGCGGCGGCAAGTCGCTGTGCTACCAGATCCCCGCGCTCGTCCGGCAGGGCACCGGCGTGGTGATCTCGCCGCTGATCGCGCTCATGCAGGACCAGGTGGACGCACTGGACGCGCTCGGCGTGCGGGCCGGGTTCCTCAACTCCACGCAGGACCCGGACCAGCGCCGCGCGGTGGAGCAGGCCTACCGCTCGGGCGAGCTCGACCTGCTGTATCTCGCGCCCGAACGGCTCGGGGTCGAGTCCACCGCCCGGCTGCTCGACCAGGGCACCATCGCACTGTTCGCTATCGACGAGGCGCACTGCGTGTCGCAGTGGGGACACGACTTCCGCCCCGACTACCTGCGGCTGGGCGAGCTGGCCGAGCGCTGGCCCGGCGTCCCGCGGATCGCCCTGACCGCCACCGCGACCCAGCACACGCGCGAGGAGATCGCCACCCGCCTCGGTCTGACCGAGGCCCGGCGCTTCGTCGCCAGCTTCGACCGGCCCAACATCACCTACCGGGTCGCCCCCAAGGACAACCCGGGCAGGCAGCTGCTGGACCTGCTGCGCACGGAGCATCCGGGTGACGCCGGGATCGTGTACTGCCTGTCGCGCGCCTCGGTGGAGAAGACCGCTCAGCAGCTGAACGACCAGGGCATCCGCGCGCTGCCCTACCACGCAGGCCTGCCCTCCCACGTGCGCGCCGCCAACCAGTCGGCGTTCCTGCGCGAGGACGGCGTGATCATGGTCGCGACCATCGCGTTCGGCATGGGCATCGACAAGCCCGACGTCCGGTTCGTCGCCCACCTCGACCTGCCCAAGTCGGTCGAGGGCTACTACCAGGAAACCGGCAGGGCCGGGCGGGACGGCCTGCCGTCCACGGCATGGCTCGCCTACGGCTTGGCCGACGTCGTCCAGCAGCGCAAGATGATCGCGGAGTCCGACGGCGGCCTCGCTCACCGCCGCAGGCTCTCTTCCCACCTGGACGCCATGCTGGCGCTGTGCGAGACCGTCGAGTGCCGCCGCGCCCAGCTCCTGCGCTACTTCGACCAGGACCACCCCGGCAGCTGCGGTGCGTGCGACACCTGCCAGAACCCGCCGGAGGCCTGGGACGGCACCGTCCCGGCGCAGAAGCTGCTGTCGGCCGTGTTCCGGCTGGACCGCGAGCGCAACCAGCGCTTCGGCGTGGGGCACGTGGTCGACATCCTGCGCGGGAAGTCGACGCCCAAGATCACCCAGTGGGGGCACGACCAGCTCACCGTGTTCGGCGTCGGCGAGGACCTGGCGGAGGGCGAGTGGCGGTCGGTGGCACGTCAGCTGCTGGCGCTCGGCCTGCTGGAGGTGGACTCGAACCACGGCACGCTGCTGCTCACGGACGCCAGCGCGGAGGTCCTCGGCCAGCGGCGCGAGGTGCGGCTGCGGCGCGATCCGCGGCCCCAGGGCGGTTCGCGCAGGCCCGCACGCTCCGGTGGCACGCGCCCGGAGGCCGCCACGCTGTCGGACGCCGACCAGCCGGTCTTCGAGCGGCTGCGGGCCTGGCGGGCGGCGGCGGCCAAGGAGCAGGGCGTTCCCGCCTACGTGGTGTTCCACGACGCGACGCTGCGCGCCGTGGCCGCCGAGCGTCCGGCGGACCTGGACGCGCTGAGCGGGATCAGCGGCGTCGGCCAGGCCAAGCTGGAACGGTACGGCGAGGGGATCCTGGCGGCGCTGCACGCACCGGAATAGGCCGCAAGGGAGCGACCACCCGGGGTTCCGGCACAGCGTCTGGGCGGGGCAGGCGACGCATCATGCCCTCGCGCGTCATATATGATGTACGACGTGCCTACGATTCCCTCCGCTCCGGTCGCCCTGCCCTCGCGCACCGAACACGCGCTCGCGACCATCAAGGAGGGCATCCTGAGCGGCCGCCTCGCCGCCGGGCAGGCGCTCGTCGAGGCGGACCTCGCGCAGGAGCTCGCGATGTCGAAGACCCCGGTGCGCGAGGCGCTCAAGACCCTGGAGATGAGCGGGCTCGTCGTCGTGCGGCCCTACGTCGGGGTGCGCGTGCGTGAGCTCACGCAGGCCGACGCCGTGGCGATCTACGAGACACGACTCCTGCTCGAGCCAGAGGCGACGCGGCGCAGCGTGCTGGGCGGCGTCGACACCGCAGCGGCACGGGCCGCGCTCGAGCGCGCCGACGCCGCGACCGAGCCCGCACAGCGCAGCCTCGCGAACCGCGCGTTCCACGCCGCGCTCTGGGCCGCCGCGAGCAACCCGATCCTGGTCGGCATCCTGGAGGGCCTGCGCGACCAGGCGGCGCTCGCCGCCGTCACGACCTGGGCGCGGCAGCCGAGCTGGCGTGACGAGGCGCAGGAGCACGCACAGATCCTTGCGGCCGCAGAGGCGTCCGACGCCGACCTCGCGGCCGACCTGACCCGCCGGCACATCGCCGGCTTCCTCGACCGGCTCCGCCAGGGAGGTGCGACCGTCTGACCCGCAAGTCCTGATCTGCGAGGTACGGCCCGTTCACCGCCAAGTTCCCGGGCCGCACCTCTGAAGCGAGTGCTCCGAGACGGAGCACCACACGTCACTCGATAACAAGGAGCAACGATGCTCAATAGTACAAAGCAGCCTGCGCCCGCCGCAGCCCGCGCCCGCCGCAGCCAGATGCGCTGGACGATCGTCGCGTTCTCCGCGCTCGGGCTCACCATCGCCTATCTCGACAGGGCGGCGCTCAGTGTCGCGCTGCCGTTCATCTCGGAGGACTTCCACATCAGCCCTGCCGTGCAGGGTGTGCTGCTCTCCTCCTTCTTCTGGACGTACGCCCTGTTCCAGGTGCCCTCGGGCTGGCTACTGGACAAGTTCGGGCCGCGCGTCATCTACCCGATCGCGGTCGGCTGGTGGTCGCTCTGGACGGCGCTCACCGCCTTCGCGACGGGCGTCACCAGCCTGATCGTCTTCCGGCTGGGCCTCGGCATCGGCGAGGCGCCCGTACAGCCCGCGAACATCAAGGTGGTCTCCACCTGGTTCCCCCGCCGCGAGCGGGCCTTCGCCTCCAGCCTGTTCGACATGGGCCAGCAGATCGGCTCCGCGCTCTCGATCCCGCTCGTCACGTGGATCGCGGTCTTCGCCGGCTGGCGGTGGACCTTCGTCGTCATCGGTGCGGTCGGGCTCCTGTGGATCGTCGGCTGGCTCGCGATCTACCGCGCCCCGCAGAACCATCGCCGGGTGAACGCGGAGGAGCTCGCGTACATCCGGTCCGACCAGGCCGAGATGGTGCGGCACAGCGGGGAGCCGGTCCGGTGGAGCGATCTGCTGCGCGACAACCAGACCTGGGCGCTCATGCTCGGCTACGTCTTCCGGTCCCTCGCCGGCGCGTTCTTCCTGACCTGGTACCCCACCTACCTGCTCGACGAGCGCGGGTTCACCGAGGCGGAGTTCGGGATGGTCGGGGCCCTGCCTGCCGTCATCGCCATCGGATCGACGGTGCTGGGCGGGATCGTCTCGGACCGCATGCTCGCGTCCGGGCTGTCCCCCAACATCGCGCGCAAGGTGCCGATCATCTCGGGGCTCGTGCTGAGCGCGTGCATCGGTTTCAGCCCTTTCGTGGAGAGCAACGTCGTGCTGATGGTCATCCTGACCGTGTCGAGCGCCGCGCACTCCTTCGCCGGAGCCGCGATCCTCAGCCTGCCCGCCGAGGTGTCCCCCAGCCCCGAGCGCGTCGGGTCGCTCGCCGGCTTCCAGAACTTCGGGTCGCAGGTGGGCAACCTCATCAGCCCGATCGCCATCGGCCTGTTCCTCACGGTGTCCGGCGGCTCCTATCTCTGGCCCCTCGTGTTCGCGGCGGTCAGCTGTCTGCTCAGTGCCGCGATCTACGGGTTCTGGGTCCGTATCAAGCCTGTCGAGCAGGCCGACGAGCAGGAGCTCGCCGGCACCCCGCAGAACGGAGAATCATGACCGGGTACCACGACATCGTCGCGCGCCTCCAGACGGTCGTCGGCATCCCCGTCGTCCCCTACGGGTCCGACGGCGGCGTCGACCTCGCGCTGACCGCCACGCTCGCCGACCGGCTCGTCGGCTCGGGGCTCGGCGCGATCACGCCCAACGGCAACACCGGCGAGTTCTACGCCCTGTCGCCGCCCGAGCGTGCCGACGTCGCACGGACGGTCCTCGACGTCGTCGGCGACCGCGCGGTCGTCATCGTGGGCGTGGGGCTGGACCCCGCGACCGCGAAGGCCGAGGCGCGGCAGGCCGCCGAGCTGGGCGCGCACGCGATCATGGTGCACCAGCCCGTGCTCCCGTACATGTCGCGCGCCGGCTGGGTCGAGTACACGGCGGCGGTCGCGAGCGCCGTACCCGGTCTCGCCGTCCTGCCGTACGTGAGCTCGCCGGCGATCCGGGGCACGGACATCGCCGCACTGGTCCAGCAAGCGCCCAACGTAGTGGGGCTCAAGTACTCCGTACCCGATCCTGTCGCCTTCGCCGAGACGGTGCAGGAGACCGATGCCGACCTGCTCTGGATCGCGGGGCTGGCCGAATCGTACGCACCGTCGGCCTGGCATGCGGGAGCGCGGGCCTTCACATCTGGCCTCGTAAACGTGGCGCCAGAGATCTCGTTCGGCCTTCTGGATGCCCTGCGGCAGGACGACACGGAGCGAGCGGCGGCCGTGTGGCGCCGGATCCGCCGGTTCGAGCAGCTGCGCGCCCGCGACCGGTCGGCCGACAACGTCTCCGTCGTGAAGGAGGCCATGCACCAGCTGGGCCTGTGCGACCGGTCCGTGCGGCCACCGAGCACGACTCTGCCGGACGCCGACCGGGCTGACATCGCGCGCATCCTCGAGGACTGGAACAGCAACGACCGGAAGGCTCGCGCATGAAGATCGACAGGCTCACCACCTACCGGCAGCGGGTAGGTGACCGCCCACGCGTGCTGCTTCGAGTCACGACCGACGACGGCATCGACGGCTGGGCGGAGATCTACAACCACGGACCCGATCTCGCCTATCCCGCGATCATCGAGTACATCGCCGGCCAGATCGCCGGGATCGACGCGTCACGCGTCACCTTCGTGAACCAGCTGCTGCACCAGTCGGCACGGTTCCCGCAGGGGGCGCTCGGCCTCGCGGCCATCGCAGCGGTGGACCACGCGCTGTGGGACATCGCCGCGAAGGCCGCAGGGGTGCCCGTGTACCAGCTGCTCGGTGGCCGCGTCCGGGACCGGGTCCGGGTCTACGCCGGGCTGTACTCGGCTCCCGACGTCTCCGAGCTGCGCGATCGCACGGGCGGGCTGCACGCGACGCTCGGCGTCGACGCCTTCAAGCTCAGCCCCTACCGGCGCGACCTGCACCGGTCGCGCTTCGGGCTGGTCGCGAGGGAGCTCGGCAACTGGTTCGCGGACATCCGTGAGGCGCATCCCGACGAGTGGGAGTTCGCGTTCGACGCGCACGGCTGCCTCTGGGAGCCGCGGCAGGCCGTCGATCTCGCCGCGGCGCTGGCACCGAACGAGCCGATGTTCCTGGAGGAGCCGATCCGCCCCGAGTACCTCCCCGCATGGGGCCGGATCCGCGCCGAGATGGCGGTGCCGCTCGCGACCGGAGAGTCGCTGTACTCGCCGAACGAGTTCCTCGCCCTCCTGACCGCGCAGGGCGCAGACATCATCCAGCCCGACATCGCGGTCGTCGGCGGGCTGACCCAGATGCGCAAGATCGCCACCCTCGCCGAGGCGCACGACGTCCCCGTCGCACCGCACAACCCGCTGGGGCCCCTCGCGACGGCGGCCAACGTGCACTTCGCGGCGGCGACGTGGAACTTCTCGATCCTCGAGTACAAACCCGATGAGGTGTCGTGGTGCCACGACCCCTACGTCCCGGTCGACGGGCACCTCGAGCTACGGCCGGACCGGCCCGGCTGGGGCATCGAGATCGACGAGGCGGCGCTGGCCCACGACGACTGGGTGCACTGGGAGCGCAGGGTCCCGGTACGCACGGACGGGTCGACGGCATGGATGTGAACGGCACAGAGGTGAACGGCACGGAGGTGAACGGCATGCACGTGACACCACCGGGCGCGCAGCCGGTGGTGAGCCGCGACGCGCGCACCGGCGAGCAGCGTGAGCTCGGGACCTACGAGACCACGCCGGACGAGCTCACCGCCCTGGTGGACCGCGCCTCCGCAGCGGCGGACGCGCTCGCCGTCGTACCGCGCGAACGGCGAGCGGACGTGCTGGACGTGCTCGCCGACAGCCTGGAGGGTGACCGCGACGCTCTCGTCGCGGAGGCGGACCGCGAGACCGCGCTCGGCCCGGAGCGGCTCGGCGGCGAGATCACCCGGACGGCGTACCAGCTGCGCTTCTTCGCCGACGTCGTGCGCACGGGTGCCTACCTCGAGGCGACGATCGACCACGCGGGCCCTACCCCCATGGGCCCGCGCCCCGACCTGCGCCGGATGCTCGTGCCGCTCGGCCCGGTCGCGGTGTACGCGGCGAGCAACTTCCCGTTCGCGTTCTCCGTACTGGGTGGCGACACCGCGTCGGCGCTCGCTGCGGGCAACCCCGTCGTCGTGAAGGCGCATCCGGGGCACCCGGCGACGTCCGACCGCGTCGCGAGGCTCGCGGAGCGGGCCACCGTGGCGTGCGGTGCGCCTGACGGCACGATCACTCTGGTGCACGGTTTCGACGCGGGGCTCCGGCTCGTGTCCCATCCTTCGATCCGGGCGGCAGGGTTCACGGGATCGTTGGCCGGCGGGCGTGCGCTCGCCGACGCCGCGGCGGCGCGCCCGGCGCCGATCCCGTTCTACGGGGAGCTCAGCAGCATCAACCCGGTGCTCGTCACGCCGACCGGCGCCCGCGCGGACGCCGACGGCTACGGCCAGGGGCTCGCCTCCTCCGTGCTCCAGGGCGGAGGGCAGTTCTGCACCAAGCCGGGCCTGCTGCTCGTCCCGACGGGCGAAGCCGGCGACCGGGTGGTCTCTGCGCTGGCCCGGGCGATCGAGCGAGCGTCCGGGTCTGCCGCACTCACGGCGGGGATGGCGGACGCCTACGAGAAGGGAGTGACGGCACGCTCCTTCGACGCCGCCGTCCGGGCGCGGGGCCAGGGTGCAGGCACGGGGACCACGCGACCGGCCCTGCTCGAGGTCGCGGCCGGGTCGCTCACCGCGCGGCTCGTCGACGAGTGCTTCGGGCCGCTCGCCGTCGTCGTCCGGTACGACTCCGAGGCCGAGGCGGTGGCCGTCGTCGAGCGGGTAGAGGGTTCCCTCACCGCGAGCATCCTCACCGGTGGTGCGGGCGACCGTGACCTGCCCGCGGCGCGCGCCGCGCTCACGGCGCGCGCCGGACGAGTGCTCTATGACGGCTACCCGACGGGCGTGGCCGTCGGCTGGGCCCAGCACCACGGCGGGCCGTGGCCGTCGACCAACACGCTGCACACGTCGGTCGGCGCCACCGCTGTCCGCCGGTTCCTGCGGCCGCTCGCGTGGCAGCAGGCGCCGCAGCATGCCCTTCCTCCCGAGCTGCGGGACGGCGCATCGCTTGTCCCCGTGCGGATCGACGGGACCCTGGTGCTGCCCGAGGGGTGACCGGCGGTGCGGGGGAACGGAACGTGCAGTGGCCGCTCGCCGAGCCCCTGGACGCGTAGCCATCCCGGCTCCGCCGACCTACGCTGGAAGTTTCCATGGTTCCGCGACGACGACGTGGTGGTGGCACCTGATGAGCTGGAACCTCCGGTTGCGGTCGGCGCGTGCGCCGGACCCTCTGGTGACGCTGCGCCTGCAGGTCAGGCTCGGGGAGCTCGCGGCCGAGCTGCGTCGCGTGGAGGAGGATCCGGCCGTGTACGCGCGGGCCCACCACTGGCTCGCCGTACAGGGCGCGTACGACGGGCTGCTGCGGGAGGCCTGCCGCCTCGCAGGCCTGCCCACGGTGACGGCACCGCTGCGCGCGGGCGACCACGCCGCGGCGGGTGAGCGGCTGCGGGAGGAGCTGGAGCTCAGCTCGCGCGGCTGGTCCTGGTGAGGGCTCAGCCCGCGTCAGCAGTGCTGCCCGGGGCCCCCGGCACGGCAGGCACCGGGGGAAACATGACCACCAGGGGGTGCGGCATCATGATCGAGCGGTCGGGCTTGCCCGACCCGGCGGGGGCCGCGCCCCCCGGCAGCCACACCAGCGCCGGGTGCACGGGTCCGTCGCCGGCCCGGTCCCGAAGCCAGGCGGCACCCTCCCCCACCCAGGTGAAACCCGGCCGCCCAAGGACCGCGCGATAGATCTCGCCCGCGCGAACGGGGTGCCGTTCCGCAAGGTCCCGGAGCGCGAAGCCGGGCACGTGTCCCGCGTCCAGGAGGGCCGACACCTCGCGCACCGCCGACGCGTCGACCGGCGCCGTCGACCGGTGCAGGTCGGCGAGCATCCCGTACGGAGCCCCGAGCAGGCGCAGCCCTTGGACGGGGTCGTGCACCGGGTACCACGTCCCGCCGTCCGGCCACGGCTCGCCGTCCTCCCACGGCTGGTCCAGCGCCTCGCGGAGGTCGCACAGGTCACGCTCCAGCGACAGGCCGGGCCACCACTCGTCCCAGAGCTGCGACGACTCCCAGAGCTCGTCGAGGAGATCGGCCAGCCGGGAGCCCGGCACGGGCTCGCCGCTCCGCCCGAACAGGCGCAGAAACGTCTGGTGCTGTGCCTGGAGCACCGCACGGGCCTGCTCGGCGAGCACCGGGTTCCGGAACGGCAGCGCCGGTGCGCCGCGGACCAGCTCGGACATCAGGCCGAGCATCGCCGGCCGCTCTCGTGACGCGTACAGATCGATGGCGCCCGCCAGCATCCAGGCGCCGCCGACCGGGAGGACGTGTCCGGCAACGTACCGTCCGCTCCGCAGGTCCGCGCGGCGCACGGGCGTCCTCGGGTCGACGTGCAGCGTGTACTCGAGGTCGTCGCCGAGGCACCTGGCTCGCACTCCGGACCCCGCACGGTGCACGATCTCGAACACGCCGTAGGCACCGCCCGTGCGCCAGGCCTCGAGCAGCCGCCGATCGGGCTCGTCCAGGTCCGCCGACCAGTCGGCGTAGCGGTCGATCAGGCGCATCCCGTACGGCGGCACGTCGAAAACGACCTGTGCGACGGCCTGGAGCACTCGTCGGTCGCCGTGATGGTGCGTGCACAGCCCGGGGTCGCGGTTCCCGTGCATCTGTGCCAGGCGCCGCACGTTGGCGGCGGTGCGCTCGGCGAACGGAGGGCTCAGCGCGTAGTCGAGGAGCTTCACGTACAGCGCGGACGCGCACCGCAGCTCGGTGGTCAGGTCATCGTCAGAGTTCATAGAAGCATCATCCGCCACCATCATGACCAAACGGCATCTTTATCCACAGTTCTATGGCGGCTCCGGACCGAAGCCATAAGGTCAGGGCATGTTCCCCTGGCTCGAGATCGCCGGGTGGGTAGGTTCCGCCCTCATCGTGCTGTCTCTCACGCAAGCGCGCGTGCTCCGTTTCCGCTGGCTCAACCTCACCGGCTCCCTGGTCGCGACCGCGTACAACGCGATCCTCGGGATCTGGCCGTTCGTCGCGATGAACGCCGCGATCAGCCTCATCAACACCTACTGGTTGTGGCGGCTGAACCGCGAGCGCCACGACGCGGCCGTGTACGAGGTGGTCGAGGTGGCGCCCGACGATGCGTACCTGCTGCACGTGCTGCGCACCCATGCGGCGGACATCGCCGCCTTCGCCCCGCGGTTCATGCCGGTTCCCGGGCCGGGCGAGGAGCGTTCGGCGTTCCTGGTGCAGCGTGGAGACGAGACGGTGGGTGTGGTGGAGGTGCGCGACGCCGGCGAAGGAGTGGGCGTCGTCGAGCTCGACTGGGTGACCAAGCGGTTCCGCGACTTCACACCCGGTGAGTTCGTGCACCGCCGCAGCGGGATCTTCGCGGCGAAGGGGTTCGACCGCGTCGTCGTGCCGCAGGCGGACGGCAGCGACCAGGCCTACCTGCGCGGCGTCGGCTTCCGTCCCGAGGGCTCCGCGTGGGTACGGGACGTCGCGGGCGCGACGGGCTGAGCCTGCTCAGGTGACTTCCGCCCCCTTGGCGGTGGCGTACGGCAGGGCACCGCGCACCGGGCGCTGCGCCTTGTGGGACGAGACGTTGACGATCGCCCCGCCCCGCCCGTGGGCCAGGAAGTGCCCGACGGCGGTATGGCAGCCCGTGATCGCGAGCGAGAGGTTCGCGATGATGTGTGCGAGCACGTCGGCCGGAGGGGCGGTGATGGCCGCGTCCCGGAAGGCGGCAGCGTGCGATGGTGCGGTCCCATACCTCGAACCTGCCGTCGTCGCCGGAGGACCCGCCCGACGGAGTAGGGTGCGGCTCGCATGCGCCAATGCCGTCAGGCACGAAAGGAATCGCACGGGTGTACGACCAGGTCGCGCCACGCCGGCGCACCCCACTCAGCATCTTCGCGTGGGCGCTGGCCGTCCTGCTGGCGCTCGCGGCGGTGATCGGGACGGGCTGGGTGCTGACCCGCGACCTGTCCGGCTCGCAGGCACAGGCCGGGCAGAGCACTCCGCCCGCCGTAGGGACACCCGAGGCGAGCCGGGTGAGTGCCCCCGCCTCCCCGGACCCGTCGCCCACAGCGGGCTCCCCGTCCACCTCACCCGCACCGAGCGAGCCCCCGCCGCCGGCGGTCGTCCCCCTGCGGAGTGCCGCGTCCGGCCGGTGTCTCGACGTGCCCGGTGGTGCGGCCGTCGACGGCGCTGCTCTGCAGATCCACGACTGCACCGGAGCCGAGGGGCAGCAGTGGACCGCCTCGGCCTCCGGGGAGCTGCGCACGCTGGGCGCGATGTGCCTCGACGACCCGGGCGGCGGAGCGCCCGGCGGGCCGGTCACCATCTGGACCTGCCACGGCGCCGCGAACCAGCAGTGGGCCCCGCAGGCCGACGGCACGGTGCGCAACGCGGCCACCGGGATGTGCCTGGACGTCTCAGGTGCGGGCACGGACAACGCGACGCCGGTGATCGTGTACGACTGCCATGCCGGGGACAACCAGAGATGGTCGACCTCGTGACTCCGTGACCCCGGCCTGAGCCCGGCAGTGTCACAGGCTCCCGATGCCGTCGCCGCCATGACCGAATCGACAGACGTGGTCCGTGCCTACTGGCAACGCATGCACGCTCGCGACTGGACGGGCCTGCGCCGGCTGCTCGCACCCGACGTCGTCGTGGAGTGGACCGCCAGCAACGAACAGTTCGTCGGCCCGGACGCCGTCGTCGGCGTCAACCGGGAGTACCCGGAGGGCTGGTCGATCCGGGTCCGCGGGGTCGTGGCCGACGGCGACACGGTCGCCAGCGACGTCGAGGTCCCCATGGACGGCGTCGGTGTCTTTCGTGTCGCCGCGTTCGCCAGGGTCCGCGAGGGCCTGCTCGTCTCGTCGGTGGAGTACTGGATCGGTGTTGGCGACGACGAGCCGCCGGCATGGCGTGCCAGGTACTCCCGACCAGCCGACGATGCCCCGCTGCCCTATCCGCTGGGCTGATGCGACGGCGCCGGCCGCTACTCGCGGGCCGGTCTTGACAGCAGTCCGGTCCCGGGGAAAACTCACCACAGTCACTGGTCTGCATCGAGGCAATCAGCGGCTGGCCGACCGATCGACGACGACGTCCTGGAGCAACTGTGATTCGACGTGTGCGTGCCCTCGCCGACCAGCCACGAGACAGGCGTCGACGCGGGTCGGCCCTGACTGCGACAGCCACCGCCGTCGCGCTGCTCCTGCCCGCCACCGTGGCCACCGGCGTCCCGGCGCACGCGCAGGACCGGGTAGCGGTCCTCGACGGGTACCAGGCAGCCTCCCCCGACAGGTCGATCGAGCTCGGTGTCGAGGTGGTCGACGGGACGCTGACGTACGAGGTGGTGCGCGACAGGAGGACGACGGTGATCGAGCCGTCGGCGCTCGGGTTCCGGTTGCGCGAGCCCGCGCTCGACCTGACGACCGGCCTGACCGTCACGTCCACCGAGCGCGACGTCGTCGACGAGACCTGGACGCCCGCCTGGGGCAACGACGCGCGGATCCGCAACAACGCCAACGAGCTCACCGTGCACACCGTGCACGAGGCATCGGGCGTCGAGCTCGACGTGGTGTTCCGTGTGTTCGACGACGGCGTCGGGTTCCGCTACCACTTCCCTGAGCAGGAGGCCCTCGGCGACGGCGTCGTCGTCGCGGACGAGGCCACCGAGTTCGCCCTGCCCGCCGACCTCACGGCGTACTCGATCCCCGCCGGCACGAGGTGGAGCGCGGACGAGCAGCACTACCGCACCCAGCCGCTGCCCGACGTCGCCTCGGCGCAGACCCCGATCACCCTCTCGCGCACCCCGGACGACCTCTTCCTCGCGGTGCACGAGGCCGACCTCACCGACTTTCCCAGCATGACCCTGCGCAGAGAGGGCGCACCGGGCACGCTGGCCGCCGAGCTCGTCGCGCTCCCGAACGGGGACAAGGCGGTGATCGACGTCGGTGCCGACGGTTTCAGCACGCCGTGGCGCACCGTCACCGTCGGGCGGAGCGCCGGCGACCTCGCGGAGTCCCACCTCATCGAGAACCTCAACGACCCGTGTGCCGTCTGCGACGTCGACTCCGACGGCGACGGCAGGGCGGACACCACCGACTGGATCGACCCGGGGACCTACGTCGGCGTGTGGTGGGAGCTCCAGCGCCGGCACACGACCTGGACCGCGGGGCCACGGCACGGCGCGACGACGGAGCGCATCAAGGAGTACGTCGACCTGGCCGTCGAGGCGGGCGCCAAGTACGTCCTGGCCGAGGGCTGGAACGAGAACGCCGGAGGCAGCTGGACCAACCAGGACTTCGTCACGCCCCAGGCCGACGTCGACCTCGACGAGGTGCTGGCCTACGCGGAGGAGAACGGCGTCGGCTTCATGGCGCACAACGAGACGCGCGGCTACGTCGACTACTACGACGAGCACATGGACGAGATCTTCGCCCAGTACCAGGACTGGGGGATCCACGCGCTCAAGACCGGCTACGCCACCCGCTTCGAGCTGGGCGGCGTGGACCGCAGCCACTACGACCAGGAAGCGGTACGCCACTACCAGCGGGCCATCGAGGCAGCTGCCAGGCACGAGATCTCGATCAACGCCCACGAGGCCATCAAGCCGACCGGCCTGTCGCGCACCTACCCCAACATGATGACGGGGGAAGGCGTCGCAGGCATGGAGCAGCACAACTACATGGGCGCGAACGGCAACCCGCCCGAGCAGGCGACGATCCTGCCCTTCACCCGCTGGATCGGCGGCCCTGCCGACTACACCCCCGGCGTTCTCGCCGTCACCTGGGACCCGGCGGGCCTCGGCACCCGCGTGCAGTCGACGACGGCGAACCAGCTCGCGCTCTACCCGACGTTCTCCAGCCCGCTCCAGATGCTCGCCGACACCCCGGAGAACTACGCGGAGCACGCCGAGGCCTTCGCCTACCTCAAGGACATGCCCACCCGGTGGGACGAGTCCCACGTGCTCGACGCCGCGGTCGGGGACCATACGGTGACAGCGCGCCGGAACGGCGGCACCTGGTACCTCGGCTCGGTCACCGACGAGAAGGACCGCGCCGTGCGGGTACCGCTGACCTTCCTCGACCGCCGCACGACCTACGTCGCCGACCTCTACTCCGACGCGGCGGACGCCTCCTGGAAGGGCAACCCGACCGCCGTCGAGGTGACGCGCGCCCTGGTCGACTCCACCGACACGCTCGAGGCCTCCATGGTCGGCGCCGGCGGGCAGGCGGTGAGGCTGAGGAAGGCGACCGCCGCGGACCTCGAGGAGCTTCCCGACTACGTCGCCCCGGCCTTCTCCCTCGACGGAACGCCAGAGGTCTCCTACGACCCGGTCGGTGACACCGTGACCGTCACGGTCACCGTCCGCAACGAGGGGACGACGGTGGGCCAGGCCGCTGTCGCCGTCGACGGCGAGACGGTACCGGACGCCACCGCACGCGTCGGCGGCGGCCGGACCAGGACGTTCACGTTCGACCTCCCTGCCGACGCCGTCCCCTACCGGGCCGCGAACGAGCTGAGCGTCGTCGACGCCGACGGGGGCTCCGACGGCTCCACCGCCGTCGAGCTGCTCCCCCGCCCCGACGGACAGCTGCTCGACCTGCTGGAGCGCGAGGCACGACACCTGGCGCCCGCCAGGGCGTCCCTCCTCGTGGAGCACGCCGACCGGGCGCTCACCGCGGCGGAGGAGGGCGACCTTCCCGCGACCCGGCTGGCGATGCAGTCGGTCCGCCACGTCACGCTGACGTCGAGCGTCGACGACGTCCCGGTGGAGCCGGGGACCGAGATCGAGCAGTCGGTCGAACCGTTCCTCGGCGACGCCGCCGGACTGTTCGGCATCCTGAGGCTGATCCGTGACGCCGAGCACGGTGGCGCCGTCGACGGAGCCACCGCTTCGGCGCTGCGCGAGCCCGCCGCAGCAGCGGCGACCCACGCACGCACCGGCGACTCCGCGGCGAGGGCCGCGGCCCTCGAGGACCTGACGGACCGGATCGAGGCCGCCGAGGGCGACGAGGCGACTCTCACGACCCTGCGTGCTGCCGTCCGGGCCCAGAGCGCCGAGCACATCGGGGAGGCCGAGGCAGGCACGCTCGTCGGGGGCGCGCGGACCACCACAGAGCATCCCGGCTACACGGGCACCGGGTTCGTCCGCGACCTCACGCGAGTGGGTGCCGGCGTGCGGTTCACGTACGAGACCGCGGTACCGATGACCGTCGAGCTGTCGTTCCGGTACGCCAACGGGATGGTCGTCGCCCCGCTCGACCGGCAGCTCTCCGTGTCCGTCGACGGCGGGGCGGCGCGGCCGGTCGCCTTCCCCAACCTGGGGCAGGACGCCGACCGCTGGCGGCGCTGGGACCACTCCCCCGCCCTGCCGATGACCCTGGCACCCGGCCGGCACGAGATCCTGCTGCACCACACCGCAGGGGACACCGGCCACGTCAACCTCGACCACCTCCGGGTCACGGCGACACCGGGGGTCCTCCCGGGCGCCCAGGCCGAGGCCTGGGCGCCCGGAGCGACCTACACCGCGGGCGACCTGGTCACGTTCGACGGCTCGGTCTGGGAGGCCTCGTGGTGGACGCGCGGCCAGGAGCCGGGCAGCCCGGACGGGCCGTGGCAAGAGGTCACCGAGGCCTTCGACGGCACCGCCGTGTGGACGCCGTCGCGCATCTTCGACGACGGCGACGTCGTCCTGCACGACGGAGCGCTGTACGAGGCGAGGTGGTGGAGCCGCGACCAGGAGCCGGGTGGCCCCGACGGTCCGTGGCGGCCGATCGCCTGACGCCACCGCGGCCCGCGTCGCTACGGGCTACGCCGCGGGCTGCGAACCGGCCAGCTCCCGCAGCGCCTCGACGACGAGGGCGTGGTCGTCCTGCTGGGCCAGACCGGAGACGGTGACGACGCCCACGATGCCCACCCCGGCGACGCGCACCGGAAAGGCCCCGCCGTGTGCGGAGTACTCCTGGAACGCCAGGCCGTTGTCGGCGTTGAAGTCCCGGTCCTTCGCCCGCGCGCGCAGGCCCACCAGGTACGACGACGCCCCGAACCGGTAGACGACCCGCACCTTGCGCTCGATCCACGAGTCGTTGTCCGGCGTGGTGCCAGGCCGGGCCGCGTGGAAAACCTGCTGCGTGCCCTTGCGGATGTCGACGGCGACGGGCAGGTCACGCTCGGTCGCGAGCTCGACGAGCCGCACACCGAGGTGCCAGGCCTGGTCGTGCGTGAACGAGGTCAGGACGATCTCGGCCTCCTGGGCCTCGACCTCGTGGACGGCTGCGGTGACATCGGATTCGCTCATGCCCCCATCCTGCCCTGTCCGAAACGTCCGGACCGCGTTATAGTCAGAGGTTCGGAGTCAGGAAGCGGCTCCAGGTCCGCAGCGGATCTGGGAGGTCCACGTGTCATCCTTCAACCACCCTCGGGAAACCTACGCGGACAGCGCAGCGACTGCCGCCGGCCCCGACCGGATGGACGAGACCGTGTCCGCGGCACTCCTCGGCGAGACGATGATCGAACGGGCCAAGACCGTGGTCGTCGTGGCCCGGCGCGTCGACGAGGACGAGGCCGCACGGATCCTGCTCGACGCCGCCAGCAAGGCGCACATCCCGGTGCGTCTCGCCGCCGACCAGGTCATGTGCGCCTTGCAGGCCGACGACGACCACGCGGGCATCACGCAGGAGACGCTGGCGCACGCGCTGGGTTCCGTCCGGCCCGTGGAGCGCCCGCAGGAGGACGACCCGCTGCCGACCGGCCCCCCGGCCGGCCGTGCCGCCTGACCGGCCTGCCTGGCGTGCCGCACCCTCAGAGGGCACCGGCGACGAGTTCGCGGACCTCCCCCGGCTGCGCCATGAGCATGTCGTGGCCTGCGTCCAGCTCCGCAACCCTGACATGCGCAGGCAGCCCGGCAAGATCCCGGCGAACGCCCCTCCTGAACGCCTTCATCAGCTCCCCGCCAGGGCTCCCCTGCGGATCCCGGGTCGGGATCACCACCAGGGCGCGGCAGGCGAGCCCGTGCAGCAGAGGAATCGTGTCGCGGAACTCCGGCGTGCGGCGGACCTCCTCCAGCAGCCGCACAGCGGGCCGCGCGTAGGTCTGCCCGTCCCGCTCGACGAGCGCCCGCCGGGCGACCATCCCCTGCAGCTCGACGGGCAAGGGCCTGCCCATCGCCGCAGCCTGGGCATCGAACGCGGCTTTGAGGTTCGCCAGCTCCCGATCCCTGGACACCGGGTCCATGCCGGGGTAGTTCTCCGGGGCGCTCTCGGCGGACCGCAGGCCGTCCAGCGTGACGACAGCCGGGCACTCGGGGTGGCGCAGGGCCCACTGCACGGCGAGCATCCCACCGAGCGAGTGCCCGACGACCGCCGGGCTACCCAGGTCGAGGTGGCGCACGACGGCTTCGATGTCGTCAAGGACCCGCTCCCATTCCCAGGGTCCTTCGCCGGACAGGCCGTGGCCTCGCAGGTCCATGGCCACGGACCTGCGCCCGTCGAGCTCCAGCCGCTCCCAGTCGTCCAGGGTTCCGCCGAGGCCGTGCAGGAGGAGCACCGGCTCGCCCTCGCCGCCGGAGTCGCGCACCGCGAGGGGGATCTCGTGATCAGTGATGGTCACGTCGTACGACATGGCGCTCCTTCGGTCGGTTGAGCCGGGCCTGGACGGACGACGTCGTCACACCGCCGTCCGGATGTCGCTCGAGCTTCGAGCGCTTGACGAGGTCGTGGACCCCCTGGCGGGTGATGCCGAGCATCGCCGCCGCCACGCTGTACGGCACGGCGCCCCGACCCGGATGCCCGACCCGCCGCGCGACCACGCGCCCGAAGGCGGTGCCCCACCACTCGGCGGGCGGGTCGAACGGGCCGTCCGCAGGAAAGAGCGCGGCGATCAGCCGCGAAGCGGTGTGTACCGCGAGCTCGTCATCAGGGCCGAGGAGCTGCGCCGCCCACACCTCGGCCTCGATCCGCGACCGGTCCCGCACCGGCCCTACCGCCTCGCCCGAACCGAGCAAGATCTCCAGCGGATCGATGATCCGCCGCTCGACCAGGCTCAGCAGCTCGCGCGCCAGCTCGACATGCGTCTCCGTGTTCACTTGACAGACAATAGCAAGTACTTGTCATCACACGTCAAGTAGTTGGAGACCGTGGCCCGCGAGACACGCGCCACGACGTGACAGGCCTGGCCGAAACGGCCCGCGTGCCGACACCGGCCGACACCCGCTCACTGCGGGCGCCGGCCGGCCAGGGGTCAGGACGTCGGGTCAGGACGTCGGGTCAGGACGTCCCGAACTGGGCCGAGACGTGATAGACCCCGCCGCCCCAGCCGTCCTGCGTGAAGGCGTCCGTCATCCGGATGTAGACCGCCTTGTCCGGCCCGAGGTAGGGCGTCAGGTCAAGGGTGTGGTCGGCCTTGTTGGAGCTGTCCCGGATCTGCTCGTCCTCGGCCAGGACCGTGGTCCAGCTCTCGCCGTCGGGCCCGACGTCGACCACGTACTGGTTGTCGATGGTCAGGGTCGCCTCGGCCGACGTGGCCTCAGCGGGGAACGGGAACTTGTAGATGAAGTGGCTGGTGCCGTCGGCGAACCGGCTACCGACGTGGCTCAGCCCCGAGCCGCCGGCGTCCCAGAGCCACGCGAGCTCCTGCGTCGACCCGGCGTCGAAGTCGATGGTGCTCGCCACCTGGATCGTGGCCCGCGTGGTGTAGCTGAGGCCGGGCCGCGCGGTGACGGTCACGGCCACCGGGTAGCTGCCGTCCTCGGTGTCCGGGGGTACCGAGACGTCCAGGGGAACGCTCGTCCGGGCGGGGACGCCGGCGCCTGCCGGTTCCAGGTCGACCCGGCTCCTGACCGGGTCGACGGTCCAGCCGTCCGGACCGGTGACGCGCACGTCCACGCGGACCGGCTGCCGGCCCGGGGACGTGGCTGCCACCTGGACCTCTGTCCGCACGGACGAGGCGGCGCCCGGGCTCGGCATCATGACCAGCTGCGTCGGCGACATGGTCGCGGACAGGGACCGGCGAGGCGTCTCCTGCGGGACGTCGGCGATCAGCGCGCTGAGCGCGCTGGCCTGGGTGCGCCAGTCGAAGACGTTCGGCGACGCCTCGGTGCTCGCACCTGTCCAGCGCAGCCCCAGCCGCTCGGAGGAGTCGCGGTCGTTCGCCCAGATGGTCTCGGCCTGGCGGTCCACGAACTCCTCGTAGCGCGGCGCGCCGGTGGTGTCGGCGAGCTCCGTGAGGTAGCGCATGAAGATGCCCTTGAACTGCTTCTGGTTGTCGTCGCACGTCCGGCCCAGCGGATCGCACGACTCGGTCAGCACGCCGTCCGTGACCAGCTCGTCGGACTCGAGCGCTGCGTCGGCCAGCCGCTGCGCGGTGGCCAGCAGCTCGGGGTCGCCTGTGGCCCGCCACAGCTCCAAGGGGGCGCCGATCGCCAGACCCTGGTTGTAGCTCCACACCGTGTCGTTGTTGCTGGCGCAGTTGTCGGTCAGGCCGTCGTTGACCAGGCCGTCCGCGTTGATCATGCCGCTGCCGACGTACCAGTCCCAGGCCTCCTGGGACCGCTCCAGCCAGGCGGTGTCGCCGGGGATCCGGTTGTGCAGCTCGGCAGTCAGGCGCACCCACTGGCCGTTGGTGACGGCGTTCTTGTAGGTGCGCTCCTCGTTCCACCAGATCCCGCCGCCGCAGGTGCTCGGGTCCCAGAAGCCGTGCATGAAGTCGGCGATGGTGCCCGCCATGTCGAGGTACTTCTGGTCGCCCGTCAGGTCGTAGGCGGTGACCCAGTTCAGCGCCCACCAGCCGGCGTCGTCGATGGCACGGCTCGTGAAGTTGCCGTAGATCTCGTCCGTGGACCGCTCGCCGGCAGGGAACGGGCCCTTGTTGGTCTCGAAGCTGTGGTCCAGCTCGTCGACATAGCTGCGGTCACCGGTGCGCTTCATGTAGTCACCGATGGTCTGCAGGGCGACCGCGGAGTTCCACCAGCTCGACGGGAACCACGCCTTCTGCTCGTCGTAGGAGTCCAGCAGGACTTCGGTGGCTACCCGTGCGCGGGCGACCTCGGCAGCTCCGGCCACCGCGGGATCCTGCGGCGGCGGGGCAGCTTGGACGGCGACCACCGGCTGCAGGCCGACGAGCACGACGAGGCTGAGCAGGACAAGGCGGATGCGACGCAGCATCGTCATCGATGAGCTCCTCCCCCGGGCGCAACGTTGCATCCCGGATTCACAGCAAAACCTACATTAGGAAAGGGTGAAATGCACCCACTGTGCGGATATCTTTCGCCGACCAGGTCGCCGGGCGCAGTCCCGCCTGGCAATGCCTCCTGACCGACCCCGTCACTCACCGGGATCCTGACCGACTACTCCACCACCACCTACCAACCCGGCAAGGTCCTCCGCACCGCGGTCGAGACCAGAGACGAGACCTGCATGTTCCTGACGTGCGACACCCCGGCCGTCTGGGGCGACCTCGACCACATCCAACCCTTCGACCACGACCACGCATCCCAGCCTCAGGGAACCCCCGGTCAGACCCGCGCGCAGAACCTCCAGCCCCTGTGCCGCAAGCACCATCTGCTCAAGACGCATGCGGGCTGGGGCGTCGTCCGTGACCCCGTCAGTGGTGTCACGACCTGGGTCGCCCCGACCGGCCACGTTCACGACCGGCGACCAACGGTGCTGGATCTGCGCGTCGCGCTCGATCAGGTCGACCCCGACACCAGCTACGACCTCACCCTCCGCGCCCTGACCGGCCGGTCGCTGCCGCGTCCCTACGCCACCACCGAGCCGGGCGTGGTGCCGACCGAGACAGGACCCACCGATACAGCACGGACCCGACCCACCGGTCCGCCCGTCACCCGTAGGCCGCCCTTCTGAGTGAGCCGCAGGCACGCGCGTGTGGGCGCGACGAGCTCAGCGCGTCGAGCTGCCCGGCACCAGCTCGGTCGGCAGCGTGACCTTGGTGACCTGCCCGGCGTCACGAATCTGGGCGAGGACGAGGTCGACCGCCTCGTGCCCCATCCGCGCCTCGTCCTGCCGGATGTGGGTGAACCGGTACCGCGCCTGGTCGTAGAAGGCGTCCGGGTGGTCGAAGCAGACGATGCCGAGGTCGTCCGGCACCGTCCGGCCGGCGCGCAGCGCGGCCTCGCGCAGCAGGACGGCGATGTTGTACTCGGTGGCGACCAGGCCGGTCAGGCCCGGGTTGGCGCTCAGGAACTTCTCGAGCTCTGCGAGGTCGTCGTCCGGCGAGACTCCGCTCCCGGGAACCGTCGACCGAACCTGCCGGAACTGGTGCGCCGGGTCGAACGGGACGTGCCGGGTCGCGTGGGCGTCGACGACGCCGTCGAGCCGGTCCTGCACGGTCGAGACGGTACTTGCCGCCGACACCAGCCCGACGTGGTCGTACCCCGACGCGAAGAGGACGTCGGCGGCCTGCCGCCCCGCCGAGACGTTGTCGGAGCAGACCGACGAGACCGGTACGCCGTCGAACACACGGTCGAGGATGGCCACGGGGAACGACTGTGTGATGAGCTCCAGCACCGCAGGGGGTACGTACTGCGACGAGCTCGGCTCGAGGATCAGCCCCTGGACGCCGTCGGCCACGAGTGCCCGCACGATGTCGTCCTCCGCCTCGCGGTTGCCGAGGCTGCGCTTGACCACGACGTTCGCGACGGTGCTCGACGCGTCGAGCAGCCCGGCGAGCACCCGCGTGCCGAAGGTGTCGTCGAAGTCCGTCAGGACGCAGCCGATCAGGGGCGTGGGGCCGCTGCCGGTGCTGACCGTGGTCGTGGCGGCCTCGCTGACGACGATGGTGCCGAGCCGGGGCCTGCGCGTGATGTAGCCGTCGGCGCGCAGCAGGTCCATCGCACGCTTGAGCGTGATGGCACTGACCCCCAGCTGCTTGGTCAGCTCGGCCTCTGCAGGCATCCGGTCGCCGACACGGTACGTGCCTGCGTGGATCGCATCGCGGAGCTTCTCGTACACCTCGAGGTAGAGCGGCTGGCTCACAGGTGCCCTTTCACCGGTCGGACCTGGCCAATGAATCTACCGTGACCCGCTGCACAATCTGGGTCACCGACGCGCCTCGACGCCGGCGCGCAGCTCGAGCGCCATGACGGCGCTGAGCTGGGTCGAGTAGAACACCGGCGGCTCCGCCGGCTTGCGCCAGTCGTCGCCCGCCAGCAGGTATCCGTCGCGGCGTCCCGTCTCCCACAGGCGGTCCGTGCTCGTGCGGACGAAGTCCAGCAGCGGAGCGGCGTCGGGGGACGTCGGGCCGATCCGGTCCAGGAGCGTACCCAGGTACCGGTAGAGCACCCCCTTGAACAGGCCCTCGTCTCCCCCGGCGCCCTCGCTGCCGACGACGCCGTCCGGCGCGAGCTCGCGCACCGCCGTCACGGCGGTGCGCAGCGCCCGGCCGACCAGCTCCGGCTCGCGCAGGACCTCGTCCAGCGCGACGGCCGCCCCGATGTACAGGCCCTGGTTGTAGGTGAAGCGCCACTGGGTGTCGATGCGGCCGTCGCCCTCGCGGTTGATCCCGTCCTCGACGAAGCCGTCGGGGCCGACGAGCGTGCTCGTGATCCAGTCGAAGGCCACCGTGCCGTAGTCGAGGTACCGCTGGTCCGGTTCGTGCTGGTGCAGGCGGGCCGACAGGATCGCGAACGGGCCGTTGGCCGGCGTGTTCTTGTAGTACGGCTGCTGCTTGCGCCAGGCGACGCTCGCGCCGTGGGTGTCGTTCCACCCGTGCTCGACGACGTGCTCCCAGATGGCGCGGGCGTCGTCGAGGGGCTCGGCCCGTCCCGTCGCCCGCGCCAGCCGTTCCAGGGCCAGCGCGTACCAGAGCATGTCGTCGAAGTAGTCGTTGAACAGCGACCCCCCGTTGCGGCCGCGCAGGTTGGCGTTCGTCGCGTCCGCCGCCGTGAGCCACTTCTGGTCCCCGGTGCGGCCGTACGCGTCGAGCCGCACGTCCAGGACGTGCGCCAGCCACCAGTAGTTGAACGTCGAGTTGTCCCCGACCGGGTAGGTGTTGTCGAGCAGCTGCGGCTCGGCAGCACCGAAGAAGTGGTCGAGGCTCCGCTGGGCCAGGTCGGCGCGGGCGGGCCAGGGGTTCGGGTTGTCCATGGGTACGTCGAGCGTCCTCACTGCGCGTGGCACGCGCGTTGTCACTGCGCGTGGCACGCGCGTTGTCATTGCGCGTGGCACGCGCGTCGTCATTGCGCGTGGCACGCGCGTCGTCACTGTGCGTTGTCGGCGAGGATCCGGTCGCCGAGCTCCTGCGCCTCCTTCAGGGCCGTGGCCGCGTCGGTCTCGCCGCTCAGGAACTTCTCCAGCGCCGGGATGAGTGCCTTGCCCTCGACGTCGGACGCGCCGGGGATGTTGGAGCGCACCTCGGCGTACTCCATCGTCTCGATGAACGCCTGGTACCGGTCGTCCTGCGTGAAGTACTCGTCGTTCGCCGCCTCGATGTTCGCGGGGATCCAGCCGGAGATCTTCGCGAAGTCGACGCTGTTGGCCGGCTCGGTGGTCCACCACTTCATGAACTCCCACGCGCCGTCGGGGTTCTGGGCGCCCTCAGGGATGACCAGGCCGAACCCTCCCATGCCGGCGCCCTGGTCGCCGGCAGGGCCCACCGGCGGCTGCACGATGCCGTAGCTCACGTCGGCCTCGTCCAGCGCGGTGAGCGCCCACGGCCCGTCGTACTTCAGCGCCAGCTTGCCCTCCGCGAACGAGTCGACGCCCTCGCCGAACCCTGGCTCGTACACGCCGGCGTCCAGCAGGTCCTGCCAGAACTCGAGCACCTCGAGGCCCTCTGGGCTGTTGAACGCCGTGGTGGCACCGTCGTCGCCGAACATCTGCCCGCCCGCCTGCTTCAGCCAGATGTTGAACAGGCCAGGGTCGTCCAACGCGAAGCCGGCGATGCTCAGCTTGCCGCCCTCCTCCTCGGTGGCGGCCTCGGCCGCTGCCTGGAGCGAGGTCCAGTCCGTCGGCGGCTCGACGTCCGCCGCCTTCAGCAGGTCGGTGTTGTAGAAGAGGGACCGGTTGTCCACGAGCAGCGGCAGGCCGTAGGTCCCGCCGTCGACGACGAGCTCTCCCATCGCCTGGTCGTAGAACTGCGTGACGTCGACGCCATCGGCCTCGAGGTACTCGTCGATCGGCGCCAGGGCGTTCTTCGGGACGTACAGCGGGGTGCTGTACCGGTCCCACAGGACGACGTCGGGCACGCTGCCGGACGCGAGCGCCGTCAGCAGCTTCTCCTCGACGAGCTCCTGTCCCACGTACGTGACCTCGTACTCGTCCTGCGCGGCGTTGAAGGCGTCGGCCTGCTTCTGGAGCTGCTTTGCCTGGTCCCCCGACCAGGAACCCCAGAAGGTGACCTCCTCCGGCCCGCCGCCCGCACCGTCGTCGGACGCGCTGCCGCAGGCGCTCAGGGACCCGGCCAGAACTGCTGCCGTGACGAGGGCCCCGGCGATCCGTGCTCCGTACCGTGTTGCACGCTTCATGACTCTGCTCCTTTGCAGGGTGTCGCTCATTTCGTTCCCGAGTGGGCGAAGTTCTCGATGATGTAGCGCTGGGCGAAGACGAAGACGAGCAGGACCGGCAGGCTTGCGAGGATGGTGCCGGCCAGGAGCGGCCCGTACTCGGTCTGGTACTCGTTGACGTACCCGGCCAGGCCCACCTGGACGGTGAGCATCTCCGGGTCGTTGAGGGCGATCAGTGGCCACAGGAAGCTGTTCCAGCCGGCCTGGAACGTCAGCACGCCGAGCACGGCGAGGCCCGCCCTGGCCAGCGGCAGGTAGACGTTCCAGAAGATGCGGAACTCGCTGGCGCCGTCGATGCGCGCGGCGTCGCCGAGCTCGTCGGGCAGCGCCTGGAAGAACTGGCGCATGAAGAACACCGCGAACGGCCCGGCGGCGAACGGGATGAGCACGGCGCCGTAGCTGTTGATGAAGCCGGCTCCGCCCTCGCCGAACAGGTCGTTCCCGCCGACGAGCGGGAACCGGCGCAGCACCAGGAAGGTGGGGACCATCGTGATGATGGCCGGCACCATCATCGACCCGAGGAACAGGGAGAACACGACGCCGCGGCCCCGGAAGGTGAGCTTGGCCAGGGCGTACCCGGCCAGGCCGCCGAAGAACAGGTTCGTTACCGTGCCGCCCAGCGCGATGATCGCCGAGTTGGCCAGGTACCGGCCGAAGGGCCCGTCGGTGAACAGGGTCACGTAGTTCGCGAGGGTGGGGTTGTCGGGCACGAACTGGAGGTAGGACGAGAGGATCTCGCCCTCGGGCTTGAGCGACGTGGACAGGGTCCAGATCAGCGGCATCACGGTGGTCAGGCTGATCAGCACCACCGCGAGCGTCCACACGGACCTGCCGAGCACCGCGCGGGCGGTGAGCGGCCTGGTGGTCAGCACGGCGGCGCCCGGTACGGGTGGTGCAGGGAGGGGCCTGGTGGGGGCCGGCGTGGTGGGGGCGCTCATCGGTCGTTCTCCCGTCCGGTGGCTCGGGCGTTGGCGATGGAGAAGGCGAGGATGACGAGGAACAGCACGAAGGAGAGCGCCGAGGCGTAGCCCATCTCGAGCCGCCCGAACCCGCGGTCGTAGATGTAGTAGACGAGGGTGAGGGTCGAGTTGCCGGGTCCGCCCTTGGTCAGCACGTAGGCCTGGTCGAACACCTGGAAGGCGGCGATCAGGAGCAGTGTGAGGATGAGGAACGTGGCCCGCGAGATGGCAGGCCGGGTCACGTGCCAGAACACGCGGAGAGCTCCGGCGCCGTCGACCCTGGCGGCGTCGACGAGCTCGCCGGGGACGCCCTGGAGCGCGCCGAGGTAGATGATCATGTTGGCGCCGAAGCCGGCCCAGACGCTCATCATGACGATGGCGATCATGGCCCAGCGCGACTCGTACAGCCAGGCCGGCCCGTCGATGCCGAACCAGCCGAGCACGGCGTTGAGCAGGCCGTACTGCGGGTTCAGCAGCCAGAACCAGATGGCGGCGGTGGCGACGGTGGACGAGACGACCGGGATGTAGAACAGCGTGCGGAAGACCCGGGACACCCGGGTGCTGCGGTTGAGCAGCAGAGCCGTGCCGAGGGCCACGACCAGGCCCGCCGGTACGTACAGGACGGTGTAGAACGCGGTGTTGCGGACGGAGACCCAGAAGATGGGATCGTCGACGATGCGCGCGTAGTTCGCGAGCCCGACCCACTCGAAGTCGCCGATGACGGCGTAGTCGGTGAGGCTGAGCCCGATCGCCATGACGACGGGGAGCAGGAGGAAGACCACGAACAGCACCACCGGCACGGCGAGGAAGATCCACGCGCTGATCGTCTGCTGGCGCCGGGTGGCGCTGACGGCGGCGCTCACCGGGCTGCCCGTTCCGCGGTGGGTGCGCTGACCGGACGGTGGTAGGTGCGCAGGCCGGCGGCCTGGAGGGCGAGCTCGCAGAACATCGCGTTCGCCCAGGAGAACCACTCGCGCGTGTAGGTGGCCGGGTCGTCGACGTGGAACGACTCGTGCACTGCGCCGGTCCCCGCGTCGGTCGCCAGGATCAGGTCGAGGAGCCGGTGGCACTCGTCCGGGTCGGTGGTGGTCAGGCCCTGGATCGCCAGGGCGATCGGCCAGACGTGCCCGGCAGGTGTGTGCGGGCTGCCGATGCCGGACGCCGCCGTGCCGCTGTAGTAGTACGGGTTGGCGTCACTGAGGATCAGGTCACGCGTGGCCGTGTAGAGCGGGTCGTCGGGGGCGCACCAGCCCAGCATCGGCAGGGAGAGCAGGCTGGGCGAGTTGGCGTCGTCGCCGAGGAACACCCCGCCGCGGCCGTCCACCTCGTACGCGTACACCGGATGGCCGGCCGGGCCGGGGACGACGCCGTGCTCTCGGATGCCGCGCTCGAGGTCGGACCGCAGCGTGGCGGCGTCGTCGGCCAGGACGTCGTCGTGCAGGACCTCGGCCGCGATCCGGCCCAGGTAGCCGAGCGCGACGGCGGCCAGGGCGTTGCCCGGCACGTTGTAGCCGTACCGGCAGGCGTCGTCGCTGGGCCGGAACCCGGCCCAGGTCATGCCGGTGAACGCGACCTCCGGTCCGCGTCCGGCGCGGACCAGGGTGTCCGACGGCGGGCAGTCGGTCCGCTCGAACGTGTACGGCGAACCCTCGTGGTGCCGCTGCTCGGCGCGCCACAGCTCGACGACCGTGCGCGCGACCTGCCCGAACTGGCCGAGGTGGTCCGTCCGGCCGGTGGCGCACCACAGGTCGTAGGCGAGCTGCACCGGGTAGGCGAGGGAGTCGATCTCGTACTTGCGCTCCCACACCCACGCCGACTGCCAGCCGTCCGACTGCCCCGTGCGGTCCCGGTGCCCTGCCCCGGTGGGCCCGTCGTTGAACGCGTTGGCGTAGGCGTCATGCAGGATCGAGGACTGCTGCCGCCGTGACACCGCCGCGATCGTGTCCGCGAGCCGTTCGTCCGCAGCGGCGAGATGCAGGAAGGGTGCGAGCTGCGCGGTGGAGTCCCGCAGCCACATCGCCGGGATGTCCCCGGTGATCACGAACGCCGTGCCGTCGGGGTGCCGGGTGATCGTGCGGGCGAGCGTGTCCGACATGCAGCGTCCGACGGCGTCCGCGACACGGTCGCCGAGCCGGTCGGCCACCGCGGTGACGAGCCCGGCGAGGATCTCACGGGTGTACAGGGCGGGCGGGCCCGATCCCACAGTTCTGCCGAGCGTCATAGTCCGAACCCCATCGTTCGTCTCCTGATCGGCCGAACCGACGTTGGTCCGGCCTGCCGAGCAGCGTACGAACGGATTACCACTATGTCAACGTATCTCAATAGGGGTAATAGCATCGAGCGTGCCCCAGGTAGCCTGCCGGAGAACCGCCCATCGACGAGAGGCACCAGCCATGGCACGCGACCTGGACGGGCGCACGGCAGTCGTCACCGGCTCTGCCAGGGGCATCGGTGCCGCGACCGCCTGGCGGCTCGCGGAGGAGGGCGCCGACCTCTTCCTCGTCGACATCTCCCCCACCGTGCTCGAGCTCCGCGATGAGCTGCGCGCCGCGGGCCACCGAGCCGCCGCGTCGGTCATGGACGTCGCCGACGAGGCGGCCTGGACCGCGGCGGCCGCCGCCTGCCGGTCGGAGCTGGGCCCGCCGCAGATCCTGGTGAACAACGCCTACGCCACCAGGGTCGCGTCGCTCGAGGACACGCCGCTGTCCAGCTGGGAGCACCAGCTCCGGGTCACCCTCACCGGCGCCTATCTCGGCACCCGGGCGCTGCTCCCCGACCTGACGGCGTCGGGTCGCGGCGCGATCGTCATGGTCTCGTCCGTGCACGCGCGCTTCGGGCTCCCCGGCCGCGCCGCCTACGCCTCGTCGAAGGCGGGGATGACCGGGCTCGCCCGGCAGCTCGCCGCGGAGTACGCCCCCGCCGTGCGGGTCAACAGCGTGCTGCCGGGACCGGTCCTCACGCCCCACTGGGACGGCGTCGGCGAGGCCGACCGGGCCAGTGCCGCGGGGGCGACCGCCCTCGGACGCCTTGGCGAGGCGTCCGAGGTGGCCGATGCCATCACCTATCTCTGCTCCGACCGCGCCTCGTACATCACGGGTGTCGAGCTGCCGGTCGACGGCGGCTGGAGCATCACCAAGGACTCCGTCTAGCGAGCTGCCGGCGCCGCCCGGCGGGAGTTGAGCTCGTCGAGCACCGTCCGCAGACGCTCGGGCGCGGCGGGCGGGAGCCGCACCAGCTCGTCCCCCAGGGTGCGCTGGTCGGTCCACTCCTGCAGCGAGCGCAGGTTGCCGTCCCACTTCCCGGCGAGGGCGTCGACGGCGTCAAGCACCACCGCGTACGCCTCCGGGTCGTCGGCGATCTCGCCGAGCGTCGAGGCGAGGGTGACCGGCTGGGGCACCGCCTGCTGCCGGGGGTCGGGGACAGTCCACTCGTGGCGGCCCGACCCCACCTGGATCTCGCCGTCGACCGTTCCGGGCAGCACGATCACGGCCGACGTGTTCGCCGGTACGACGGCGTGCACCACGATCTGCCCGCCGTGCGCCGCCCAGCCGGCCTCTGCCGTCCCGTACGCGGTCTCGTAGCGTGCCGAGGCGTGGTCCAGCCCCGCGATCGGGACCGGCGCGACCCGCAGCCTGCGGTAGCCGGGCGCGTCCGGGGCGAGACCGGCGACCGTGCGGTGCAGCCAGTCGGCGACGGCACCGAAGGCGTAGTGGTTGAACGACGTCATCTCGCCGGGGTTGATGCTCCCGTCGGGCAGCATGCTGTCCCACCGTTCCCAGACCGTCGTCGCCCCCATCGTCACGGCGTACAGCCAGGACGGCACGCCGGTCTGGAGCAGGAGGCGCCCCGCGACGTCGGCGTGGCCGGTCGAGGTCAGCGCGTCCTGGATGATCGGCGTGCCCACGAACCCGGTGCCGATGCGGTAGCCCGCCCGGCGCACGAGCCAGGCGAGCCGGTCGCCCATCGTGGCTCGCGTCGCCGCGTCCACGAGGTCGAACGTGATCGCCAGCGCGTAGGCGGTCTGCGCGTCGGAGACCACCCGCCCGGCCGGCGTCGTGTACTCGCGGACCCAGGCCAGCCGGGCCCGCTCGGCGAGGTCGCCGTACGTCCCGGCGGCCTCCGGGTCGCCCAGCTCGCGCGCGGCCGCGGTGACGAGCTGCAGCGAGCGCACCACGTAGGCGCTCGCCACGATGTCGGGGTCGGTCTTCGCGCCGGCCGGGTCGTCCGGGGGTGCGTCCGGGTCGAGCCAGTCCCCGAACTGGAACATGCCCTCCCACAGGAGCCGGTCGCCGGCCAGGCCCACCAGCACGTCGGCCCAGGCCCGCATGCTCGGGTACTGCTCGGCCAGGGCACGCCGGTCGGCGAACCGCTCCAGCAGCGTGGTCGGCACAACGGTGGCGGCGTCGCCCCAGGCGGCAGCCGGCTTGGCGCCGAACGGCAGCACCATCGGCACCACGATCGGGCAGACGCCGTCGCGCGCGGCCTGCTCAGCGGCGACGTCGCGCAGCCACGAGGCGAGGAACGCGTCGCTGTCGTAGAGGTAGCTCGCCGTCGGGCCGAAGACCTGGATGTCGCCGGTCCAGCCGAGGCGCTCGTCGCGCTGCGGGCAGTCGGTGGGCAGGGAGACGAAGTTGCCGCGCATGCCCCAGACCACGTTCTCGTGCAGCCTGTCGACGCGCTCGTCAGAGCACTCGAACCAGCCGGTGCGCCGCATGTCGCTGCTGATGACGACGGCGGTGACCGCCGCACGGGCCGTCGAAAGGTCGAGCTCGCCCGGCCAGCCGTCGATCTCGGCGTAGCGGAAGCCGTGGAAGGTGAACTCCGGCTCGAAGACGTCCTCCTCCCCCGAGAGCACCAGCTGGTCCGTGGCGGCCGCGAGCCGCAGCGGGCGGACGCCGAGCTCGCCGTCCTCCAGCACCTCGGCGTGCCGGAGCGTGACCACCTGTCCGCGCTCGCCCGTGACACGCACCTGGAGCCTGCCCACCAGGTTCTGCCCGAAGTCCAGCACGGTCCGTCCCGACGGCGTGGTGATCACGTCCTGGACGGCGAGCTCGTCGACCCGCCGCACGGGTTCCGCGATGGCCGGCTCCGGCACCACGTCGGACGGGTGCACGTCGACGCGGGGCCACGCCGAGTCGTCGAACCCCGGCCCGCTCCAGCCGGGCAGGGCGCGACGCGCGTCGATCCGCTCGCCCGCGTAGATGCCGCTCGCCACGACGGGGCCCACAGCGGCACCGCGCCAGTCCGGTCCCGTCGTCAGGACGCTGGTCGTCCCGTCGGCGAGCTCGACGTGCAGCTGCACCGCGACGGCGGGCCGCTCCCCGTAGAAGGTCCGGGCCGCGCCGTGGAAGCCGTACCGTTCGGTCCACCAGCCCCCGGCCAGCCGCACGCCGACGGCGTTCGCGCCGGCGCGGAGCAGCGCCGTCACGTCCGTCGCCTCGTGCACCAGGCGGTGCTGGTAGGCGGTCCAGCCCGGCTTGAGCAGGGCGTCGTCGACGTCCTGCCCGTTGATCTCCACCTGGTAGACGCCGTGGGCCGACGCGTAGAGGGTCGCGCGGGCGACGTCGGCGCCGAGGTCGAGCTCGGTGCGGAGCAGGCCGGGCGCGGCAGGCCCTGCGGCCCCGTCCTGCGCGGGGGCCAGCCCGACGAACGGGGCCGCCCACTCGCCGTCGGCCAGGAACACCGCGTGCACGGTGACGGGCTCGCTCCAGGGCGACGTCCCGCCGTCCACGCCCGTGACACGCACCTGGAGGGTGTGCCGGGCATGCGGTCGCAGCGGCTCGAACGGCCACGCGACGAACCGGGACTCGTCGGTGTCCAGGCGTGCCACGCGCTCGCCGGCCTGTCCGCCGTCGAGCCGTACCTCGGCGCCCGCCTGCCACCAGCCGGGCACCGCGGACTCGACGGTCCAGCTCAGACGTGGGTTCGGGGTGTCGGCGAAGTCGCCGTCGGTGCGGCGCTCGACGCGCACACGGCTGACCGCCGTCGTACTCGGGGAATCGTTGTTCACAGGTGAACCTCTCTCAGCCCTTGACCGCGCCGGACGTCATGCCGGCGACGATCTGGCGGTTGAAGAAGATGTACATGACCAGGGGCGGCACGGTGATCAGCAGGATGTCCATGAACAGCAGGTTGAACTGGCTGACCATCTGGCTCTGGAAGTTGTAGAGCGTGAGCTGGACGGTCGCGTTCTCGTCCCCGGGCAGGAAGTACAGGGGGTTCGTGAAGTCGTTGAACACGGCCACCGCCTGCACCACGACGACCGTGATGATCACGGGCCGCAGGAGCGGCAGGATGACGGAGAAGAAGAGCCGCAGGGGCCCCGCGCCGTCGATGATGGCCGCCTCGTCGAGCTCGCGCGGGATGGTCGCGACGAACGCGCGGAACAGCAGGATGCAGAAAGACAGCCCGAACGTCGCCTCGATGAGGATGAGGCCGGGCATGGTCTTGAACAGCCCGAGGCGCTGCAGCACCCAGATCGTCGGGACGACGGCGGGCGGCACGATGAGGCCGGCCAGCACGAAGAAATTGACGACCGGGTTGAGCCGCGAACGACGGCGCTGCAGCAGGTACCCGACCATCGCCGCGAGGAGCACCATGATCACGACGCTGACGACGGTCAGCACCGTGCTGTTCACGAAGGCCCGCACGACGATGCCGTCGCGTGTGGCGAGCACCTCGGCGAGGTTCTCGGCGAACGCCCAGTCCTGCGGCCAGGAGAACTCGAGCCGCGACGCCGACGCCGCGTCCTTGGACGCCGTGAGGAAGATGAACGCGAACGGGACGAGGAAGACCACCACCGACGCGAGGATGGCCACCAGGCCGGCGACCCACGATCCGGTGCGCCTCATCGGTCGACCTCCTTCCGGTTCAGCAGCATCGAGATCGGCACCATGACCGCCGTCACGACCAGGAAGAGGATCACGTTGCCCGCGGTGGACAGCCCGTAGAAGCCCGCCTGGTACTGCTTGTAGATGACCGACCCGATGACGTCGCTGGTGAACCCGGGGCCGCCGCCCGTGGTCGCCCAGATCAGGTCGAACGACCGCAGCCCGCCGATGAGGGAGAGGATGATGACGGTCGCCGTGGCGGGCTGTACCAGGGGCAGCGTGATGGAACGGAACTGCTGCCAGCGGCTCGCGCCGTCAACCCGTGCGGCCTCGTAGTACTCCTGCGGGATCGCGACGATCCCCGCGATGTAGATGAGCGTGGCGATACCGAGCCCTTTCCAGACGTCGACGGCGGCGATCGTCAGGAGCGCCTGGTTCGGGTCGGTGAACCACCCGGGCCCGTCGATGCCGAACGCGGCGAGCATCGTGTTGACGACACCGTCGAACGGGTCGAGCAGCGCCTTGAACGTGATGCCGACGCCGATCGTCGAGACGAGCACGGGGAAGAACACGACCGACCGCAGGTACCCGCGCCCGACGAGCTGCGAGGTGAGCAGCACGGCCAGCGCGAGCCCGAGCACCACCTTGGCACCCGACGTCACGAAGCCGTACACCAGCGTGTTCACGAAGCCCTGTGAGAGCTGCGGCTCCGAGAAGAACTGGACGTAGTTCTCCAGGCCGATGAACTCCGTGTCGAACAGGGTCCAGCGGGTGAGGCTGAAGTAGAACGAGGCGAACGTCGGGACCGCGAAGAACACCAGGTACAGCGCCGCGGCGGGCAGGTAGAACCACGACGGGTAGATGCTGCGCTGGGTGGCCGAGGTGGAGCCCGCCGCACGACGGCGACGCCTGCCGGGCCGGACCTCGGTCGTGACCGCCGCTACCATCCCTCCCCTACCATCCCTCGAGGCCGAGCTGCTTGGCCTGATTCTCGACGTCCTGGTCGTAGAACGCGGCGGCGTCCTCAGCGCTGCGGATGCCTGAGCCGACCTCGACCATGACCTTCTCCAGGTTCGGGCCCTTGACCGGGCTGAGGAACTCCAGCGCGTTCGCGGTGGCCCCCTCGTCGAAGTACGCCTGGATGTCGGCGAGCATCGGCGGGGCGTCGTCGGGCAGCTCGCACGTCCCTGCGTACGGGCCGGCGGGCACGAGCAGCTCGTTCTGGATGTCGCACCCGGCGTCGCTGTTGACGAACGCGACGAGCTTCTTCGCCGCCTCCAGCTCAGCGCCCTCCGTGGACGCAGGGACGTACACCGCGTTCGGCTGCCAGATCGTCGCCCTGGTGTGCTCCGCCTCGGGGGCGGGGAGCGCGAAGAAGCCGAGGTCGTCGACACCGTCCGGGGTGTTCTGCATGATCGTCTGGACCACGCTCGACAGCATCGGGTAGTGCGCGCCCTCGCCCTCGGCGATCATCCGGGCGCCGTCCGGGAACGTCGCGGAGGCGAAGTCCTCGTTGAAGTACCCCGCCTCGGCGACCTCCTGCTGGTGCTGGAACCCGAGCAGAGCGGGTTCCTCGGCGTAGGAGCGCTGGTGCGCCGTGTACTGCTCGGCCCACTCCGGGTCGACGGCGAGCACGTTGGCGAAGTCGCCCAGCACGAAGAGCTGGCTCGTCCACGTCTCGCCGTAGGTCTGGATGACCGGCGCGACACCGTCGCCCTCCGCGGCGATCTGCTCGTTGTTCGCCATGAACTCGTCCCAGGTCTCCGGGACCTCCAGCCCGAGCTCGTCGTAGACCGACCTGTTGTAGACGACACCGCCGGCGAAGGAAGCGCCCAGCGGTGCGCCGTAGGTCCCTTCGTCGGTGCTCACGACGGGCCGGAACTCCTCGGTCAGCGAGCCGACCCACTCCTGGTCGCTCAGATCGACCAGGGACGAGTCCGGGTTGAGCGCCTGGAGCAGGGACCCGGAGTTGTAGTAGAAGACGTCGGCCATCTCGCCCGTGGACAGCCGCGTCTTGACCAGGTTGTCGCCCTCGGTACCGCCCGGGCGGATCTCGACGCTCACGCGCACGTCGGGGTTCTCGGCCTCGAAGGCCTCGGCCAGGGCTTCGGCGGTCTCGGGGTTCGGGGCGTCGTTGCTCGTGAGAAACGTGATCTCGGTGGTGCCACCGTCCGCGGCGGACGACGAGCAACCGGCGAGGACGAGCAACGGGACCGCTGCGGCGGCCGCCGCCACGCGACGACGAGTGCTCCGTTCACGAACTGCAGAAGACATCTCTCTACCTCCTTGTAGAGCGAAAGGATCGTAGAGCGATCTACACTCCCTCGATGAATCCTTTCAGCGGTTCCACGCTAGCGAGGGCCGCTGTAGAGTGTCAACCGATCTACAGAATCGGGAACAGAGCCGTGACCTCAGCAGAACCCAAGCCGGGCAGGCCGTCCACGATCGAGGACGTCGCCCGCGAGGCGGGTGTGTCGCGGGCGGCCGTCTCCAAGGTGATCCGCAACGCGTACGGCGTGAGCGACCGCATGCGCACCCAGGTCGAGGCCGCCATCGAACGGCTCCAGTACCGCCCGCGCGTGGCCGCCCGGGCGATGCGCGGCGCGAGCTTCACTCTCGGGTTCGAGATCCCCCAGGTCGGCAACGACTTCCTCACGATGATCGTCGACGGCGCGACCGAGGCGCTCGCCGCGACCCCGTACCAGCTGATCATCGCCCCGCTCGGTCGCGACCAGAAGGGCGACGTCGCGATCAACAGCCTCGCGGACCGCCAGGTCGACGGCATCGTCGCCATCTCGCCGCGCGTCGACCCCGCGTGGCTCGAACGGATCGCAGAAGGCACTCCCGTGGTGATGATCGGGCGGCACGACAGGTCCGACCGCTACGACACGATCACCGGGGACGACCGGTCCGGCGCCGAGCAGGTGATGTCGCACCTCGTCGAGCTCGGCCACCGCAGGATCACCCACCTCACCATCCACCCCTCGCGACCCGAACCGCCGTGGGCGGGTCAGGCCGGTGACGAGCCGCACGTCATCCGTACCACCGTCTACCGCGAGCGCATGCGCGCGCTCGGCCTCGAGCCGACGGTGGTCCACACCCTGTTCGACGGTTCGGAGGCCCGGACGGCGACCCACGCGCTCCTCGAGTCCCCCGAGCCCCCGACGGCGGTCTTCGCGGGCAACGACACCCTGGCGATCGGCGTGCTGAGCGCCGTCGCGGAGGCCGGGCTGGGCGCCCAGGACGTCGCGGTCGTCGGCTACGACGACATCCCGATCGCCCGCCACCCGCTCGTCTCGCTCACGAGCGTGGACCAGAGCGGCGTGGCCATGGGGCACGAAGCGGCACGCCTGCTGCTGGAACGGCTGGAGGGGCGGACCGAGGCGGTGCAGCTCGAGATCGCGACCGAGCTCCGCGCCCGCCGGTCGAGCACGGGGTCCCCGCGCCCGTGAGCAGGTCCGGCCGGAATGCGCCCGGCCGGTCGCCCGTTGGGGTGGACGTGAACCTCTCGTCCGAAGACCTCGCATGAGCATCATCGACACGGACCGCCGCGCCAAGGACGATGCCCACGGCGGCGTGCCGCCGGTGGCCGACGCAGTGACCGACACGCCTCAGCTGGACGATCCCGTGCTGGACGATCCCGTGCTGGACAACCCTGCCTGGTCCGCGCTCTCGGGAGCGCACGCCCACCTGGCCGAGGGCGGCGACCTCGCCCGCCGGTACCCTGCCGACGTCTCGCCGTTCGCCGCCGTCCGGACCTGGGACGACCCTGGTGTCTGGGACGCGGTGCTCGACCTCGTCGGGTACGGCGCCGAGTTCCCGGCGCCGCCCGAGCCGGTGGTGCTGCCGCCGGGCTGGGTCCGCAGCGATCCCTTCGAAGGAGTCCAGCTCGTCGAGACCGACCGTCTGCACGGCAGGCCCGACGACGAAGCGGTGGTCCTCGGTGCCGCCGACGTCCCCGAGATGCTGGACCTGGTGGCGCGCGCGCAGCCGGGACCGTTCCTGCCCCGCACCTACCTGCTCGGCCGCTACGTCGGGATCCGGCGCGACGGGCATCTCGTGGCCATGGCCGGCGAGCGTCTGGCGCCCACCGGCTGGACGGAGATCAGCGCCGTCGCCACCGACGAGCGGTACCGCGGGCAGGGTCTGGCCTCGCGCCTGGTCCTCGACGTCGTCCACCACATCCACGAGCGCGGCGCGCGCGCCATGATGCACGCCTCGGCGGGCAACACGAACGCGATCCGGCTCTACGAGAGCCTCGGCTTCCGGCTGCGCCGGCGCCTGACGTTCGGCACCGTACGCACGCCGGACAGCAGAGGCGGCACACCGGTCAGTGGCTGACCGGCTCGTCCTTCTTCTTGCGGGACGGCAGCAGGTGCATCACCGCGACCACGGCGGCGCCGACGATCAGGCCGACGATCGCCGAGCACAGCGTGTTGAACAGCCAGCCGAGCGTGCCACCGAGCGCGCCGGTGCCGTCGTGGATCGCCACCTCGAGGTGGTGCACCCAGTCGTACGGCGCCGGCACCCAGCCGGTGCCGTCCACCCCGAGGTTGACCAGCAGGATGTGCCCGCCCACCCAGAGCATGGCCACGGTGCCGACCACCGAGATGACCGCGAGGACCCGTGGCATCGCCTTGACGAGCCCGCGGCCCAGCGTCTTGGAGAACCCGGAGTCGTTCTCGGCCAGCCGTAGCCCGACGTCGTCCATCTTCACGATGGCCGCGACGATGCCGTAGACGATGATCGTGATGACGAACGCCACCACGACCAGGATCGCCAGCCGGGACCAGAAGGGCTCGGTGGCCACCTCGGCGAGCGCGATCACCATGATCTCGGCGGACAGGATGAGGTCGGTGCGGACAGCGCCCGCGATCATCTTCTTCTCCGCCTCGGGGCTGACCTCCGTGGCCGGCAGCACGGCGTCGTGGTGACCCGAGACCTTGTGCCAGATCTTCTCCGCGCCCTCGTAGGCCAGGTAGGTGCCACCGATCATGAGGATGATCGGCAGCAGCCACGGCAGGAACTGGCTGAGCAGCAGCGCGGCCGGGAGGATGAAGAGCAGCTTGTTGCGGATCGAACCGATCGCGATCTTCTTGACGATCGGCAGCTCACGCTTGGCCGCGACGCTGCGCAGGTACTGCGGCGTGACGGCGGTGTCGTCCACGACGACGCCCGCCGCCTTCGCGGTCGCCCGGCCCGCGGCCGCGCCGACGTCGTCGATCGACGCCGCGGCCAGCTTTGCCAGCACGGAGATGTCGTCCAGCAGTCCCATCAGGCCACCCACGGTGCACCCCGCTCCGATCGATGTGTCGTCATGCCCCGCACCTTATGCAATCACGGCCGGTTGCCTGGCATCGGACGCCCGGTGCGTTCGTGTGTCCGGGACCGTGGCGGTGACGTGCGTCAGCGCCGCACAGGGTCGAGCTGGACGAAGTCGAGGTTCCAGTTCTGGTAGGCGTCCTCCGGCAGGGCGAGCCGCAAAGTGTGCGTGCCCTTGGTCAGCCGCTGGGTCACGCCGCTGCGCTGGAGCTCCTGCTTCGCGTGGCTCGTCGTGTTCCACACCTCGACGGGGGCGCTCGGCGCGCCGTCGTCGAACGACACCGTGTAGGCACCGGCAGGCGAGTACGGCGACGAGGCCCGCACCGACAGCTCGTACGTGCCGTCGCGCGGGACCTCGACGTCGTAGGTGAGCCATTCGCCGCCGCGCATCCAGCCGAGGCTGACCGCTCCGTCGACGTCCTGGATGTCGACGCCCTCGCCGGGTCGCATCTGTAGGTTGCTGCGGTTGGCGGCGTCGAGGTCGTGGTAGCCGACGCCCTCCCCGGGCAGGAAGTCCTCCGCCTGGACGCGCACGGCGCCGCGCGGCAGGGGGTCGCCGGTGCCGGTGCCGAGCCAGCGCTCGAGCTTCACGACGTCGTCGGTCTGGAAGATCGTGGTGTTGTAGCTGCGCACGAGCGTCTCCCAGCCCCGCAGCGGGTCGATCAGCGAGGCCTCGTCGGTCATACGCTCCGACAGGCCGTTCCACATCGTGTTGCTCCAGACGCGGCTCCGGGCCGCGACCCGGTCCAGGAACGGCCGGCGCGCGACGGCGTCGGTGGCGGCGTCGAAGTTCACCTCGTACGCGACCGGCTGGTCGTCGCCGAACTCCTCGACCGCCGCCAGGTTCGCGTCGGTGATCATGTGCAGATAGACGGCGCCGCGGTGCGTCGAGCGGAACTCCTGGACCTGGTCGACCGGCGCGTCCGACTTGTAGAGCCCGTTGCGCACCGTGCCGGTCTCCACCAGCACGTCCCAGATCTCCTCCCGGAACGGCCAGCCCTTGTCGAGGTTGACCAGCCCGCGGTCCTCGGCGAGCCGCATGGCCTGCGCGAGCGTCGGGACCCGCTCGTCGGTGAGCTCCGCCTGGGCCCCGCCCAGCCCTTTCTTGAGCCGGAGCTGCTGGACCTGAGCCAGCGTGAGGCTGTCCACGCGGCCGGTGCCGTCGGTGGTGCGGTCCACCGTGGTGTCGTGCATCAGGACGGGAACGCCGTCGGCGGTCAGCCGGACGTCCAGCTCGACGATCTCGGCGCCGTCCTCGAACGCCGCCAGGATCGCGGGGACGCTGTTCTCGGGAGCCGAGCGCCACTGTGCGCGGTGCGCCGCGGTGAGGATCCTCGCGTCCGGACCGTGGTCGAGCAGGTCCCGGTAGGCGCGGTCGGCGGGCGTGCCGCCGCCAACGGCACGCTGGGTTCCGGTCTGCTGCGTGCCCGTCTGTGCAGCGACGACGGAGACCACCGTGCTGGACAGCACCAGGGCGGCCGCGGAGACGACGGCTCCTGCGCGGATGCGGATGCGTGGGTTCATGGCTGTGACTCTCGCGTCGCAGCCACGCGCCGCGGCGAAGACGACGCGGCGCGTGGCTGAACAGTCGCTGAACCCTCAGGCGCTCAGGCCCGCGGGCTCACCCGCACTCGACGCGAGCGTCGGCCCAGTCTGCGTGGTCGAAGTTCTTGTTGTCGCCGCCCTCGGAGACGGCCAGGCGCAGCCGGCGGACGTCGGTGACGTCGACGTCGAGCGGCACGCCTCCGTCGGCCGCGGTCAGCACCGGGGTCTCGGCCAGCAGGACGCCGTCACCGTAGACATGGAACCGGACCGATCCGGGCCCGGTCACCTCGTCGTCGATGCCGACCACCGCACGGAACGTCGTGCACGTGCCGCCGAGCCAGGCGGTCAGGGTGCCGGGGGCATGCATACCGACGCCCTTGGCGTAGGTCACGCCGGCGAGGGTGATCGGCTGCCCGTCCCCTGCGCCGGCCTCGCCGTTCGACGCGTCACGCTCGACCGGGCCGTAGCCGTTGGACTGCTCGATCCAGTCGAGGTCGGAGAGGTGATGGTCCCCGGTCAGCGCCGGCGGCGTCACCCACAGCGTGGCCTGGTTCGCCGCTGTGTAGCGACCGGTGCCCGAGTCGCCCGCCGCACCGGCATCACCCGTGGCGCGGTAGGTGACCACGACCGGCACCTCGTGCGTACCCGTCGCGTCCTCCGGGACGCGCACCTGCCAGGTGATCCGGGCGTCCTGACCAGCGGAGAGCCGGGTGACGGTCCGGGTGCCCTGGTCCGCCGTCCAGCCGTCCGGCAGCTGCGGGGTCAGCCGCACGCGCGTGACGTCGCGGTCGGCCACCGAGAACGTGGCCTCCACCTCGACCGTGCTGCCAGGTTCCACGTCGGCCTGCACCGGCTCGACGGCGAGCGCTGCCTGGGGCCGCGCCTCGACGGGCTCGAGGCAGGTGCTGCGGCCCTCGGTCGCCGGGCACACCACCGCGGCGAACCCGCCGTTGTTCGCGGTCGGGACCTCGAGCGTCTCCCCCGTCGCTGCCCGGACCGTGGTGTGCACTGTGGCGGACCCGTTCGCGCCGTCGTCGGCGAGCAGGTCGACGACGACGTCCTGACCGCCTCTGGCGAGGCCGTCCAGCGGCAGGCGCAGCGGCTCGCCGGAGCCCGCGCGCATACCGCCGACGAACCATCGGTCCCCCGACCGGCGGGCCAGCACCGCGTCCTGCCCCGGCGTCCCGCTGAGCAGCCGCACCTCGTCCCAGCTCGTGGGGAGGTTCTGCAGGAACGGCATGGCGTTCGGCTCGTCCGCGTACCCCTCAGGCTTGTCCGAGATGTGCTGCCAGCCCGACTCGTACACGACGCTCATCGCGACCTGCTGCGCCTTGGACGTCTTGTCGTTGTCGCGGGAGAACACCACGGGCGTGAAGTCCATCGATCCGGTGACGTTGCGCGTGAACGGCACGATGAGGCTGCGTTCCGGGCTGATCCCGTTCTCCATGCCGCGCACCGACTCGTAGCTCATGATGTGCGGCCACGTGCGCTGCATACCGGTCGGCAGGGCCGACCCGTGGAAGTTGATCATCAGCTCGTACCGGGCGGTGTCGCGGGAGACGTCGTCGTACCAGCGGTGGATCTCCTGCGAGTCGGAATCCATGAAGTCGACCTTGAGACCGCTCACGCCCCACGACTTCAGGCGCGGCAGCCACTCGTCGCGCTGCTCCTGCGTGCGCAGGTCACGGCTGTGGAACCAGGCGATGACGTCGACACCCTTGGTGTGGGCGTAGCGGACGGTGCGCGGCACCCACCTCGCGTCCCAGCCCTCGTCCAGGAGCACGTACTCCCAGCCGTTGCGCGCCGCCAGGTCGACGAAGTCGCGCTGCCGAGCCTCGTCGCGCGGGCTGCCCGGGTCGGTCAGCCAGCTCCAGCTCGAGCGGCCCGACTTGATCCAGGACGTGTCCCGCCCGTCGAGCTCGCTCGGGGTGGCGAGGTCGTCCACGAGGCTGGAGCCGACGACGGCGGGCAGGTCGCCGACGATCGCCACCCGCCACGGCGTCGACAGGTCGCCGGTCGAGGTGACGGGCCGGCTCTCGAACAGGTCGACGTCGTACCGCAGCGAGCCCGGCGTGTGCGTCAGGTGCGCTCCGGAGTAGTCGCCGTGCAGGTCGGCCTCCGTGACCAGCACGTACCGGTCGGCCTGCTGGAAGAGCACGGGGAAGCCGACGCTGGCGCCGCCGTTGCCCGCAGCGGCCGTCGTGGTGGTCCATTCCGCCTCGTAGTTGACCGCGTACGACCGCTGCATCCACGCGGGCCCGTCCGTGGCCGGCTCCCAGGCGCCGGACTCCTCGTCCACCCGGTGCTCACCGGCGCCGTCGACCAGGTAGCGGTAGGCGACCCCGTCGTCGGACACCCGTACGGCGATGCCGATGCGCGCTCCGTCGGCGTCCGAGAACGTGAAGACCGACTCCTCGTGGACGTACGAGCGGCGCGTGCTCTTGCCCGTCGTCATCGTGTACGAGTCGGAGACCGTGCGGTCCTGCCGGTCCACGAACGTCAGGCCGGTCGTGAGGTCGCCGTCGCTCCCGCGCAGGCCCAGGCGCGTGGCCGAGAGCACCGTCTCGCCGCCGGCGACGACGTCCAGCGCCACCTCCCCGGCCCCGTCCAGGCGCAGCACCCCGTCCAGGTCGGAGCTCCGCGGGCCGCCCACCCGCCATTGCGTATCGGCATCGGTGTCGTCGGTGACGGTCGCGGGGGACGCGCTCGCGGCGCTCCCCACGACGACCAGGCCGCTCGCGATGAGCGCGAGGGCTGACACCGCTGTCACTGCACGGACCGCCAAGCGGCGCGCGGGTACGAGCTTCACGAGGTCTCCCTTGACTCCGGAATGTGCACGGCGCCCGGTGCGCCGTCGGTCAGGCTAAAGAACCTGGTCGGCCCGGTCAACCGTTTGATCAGACCTATGAGCGAGGATCCCTGGCGGGCACGAACCACCAGCGCAGGCGCTCACTGCCCGGCTCGGCCGCCAGGCCGGAGGTCGAGCCGGCGCAGCAGCTGGGCGTTGAGCGCCACCACGACGGTGGAGAGCGACATCAGGATGGCGCCCACCGACATCGGGAGCACGAACCCGACCGGCGCCAGGACCCCGGCGGCGAGCGGCACCGAGATCAGGTTGTACCCAGCGGCCCACCACAGGTTCTGCTTCATCTTGCGGTAGCTGGCCCGCGACAGCTCGATCACCGACAGGACCGACCGCGGGTCGTCGCTGGCGAGGATGACCCCGGCGGACGCGATGGCCACGTCCGTGCCTGCACCGATCGCGATGCCGACGTCGGCCTGCGCCAGCGCCGGGGCGTCGTTGACCCCGTCGCCGACCATCGCAACCTTCCGGCCCTCCGCCTGCAGCTGCTGGACCTTGGCCGACTTGTCCTCCGGGCGGACGCCCGCGAAGTACCGGTCGACGCCCAGCTCGTCGGCCACCGACCGGGCGACCGCCTCGGCGTCGCCGGTGATCATGACCACCTGGACGCCCAGGTCGTGGAGCCTCCGGACGGCGTCGGCGGACTCGCCGCGCACCTCGTCCGCGAGCTTGATGCCGCCGATCACCGCCCCGTCGCGCAGGACGTGCAGGATGATCGCCCCGTCACCACGCCAGGCGTCGGCCACCGACAGCTCGGCCTGGCCGCTCTCCTCGAGCAGACGCGGCCCGCCGACCCGGATCTCGCGCCCGTCGACCGTGGCGGTGACCCCGACGGCGGGCGACGACGAGAACCCGGAGGCCCGGGGAACCGTCAGCCCACGGTCCTGGGCGGCGCGCACGATCGCCTTCGCCAGCGGGTGCTCGCTGTCCGACTCCGCTGCGGCGGCGAGTGCCAGCAGCGTGTCGCCGTCGACGTCGCCGGCGGGCTGCGCCTCTGCGACGGTGGGCTCGCCCTTGGTCAGGGTGCCGGTCTTGTCGAACAGCACGGTGTCGACGGTGCGCATGCTCTCGAGCGCGAGCCGGTCCTTGACCAGCACGCCGCCGCGGGCGGCCCGCTCGGTGGCGATCGAGACGACGAGCGGGATGGCGAGCCCGAGCGCGTGGGGGCAGGCGATCACGAGCACGGTCACGGTGCGGATGACGGCGTCGTCCGGAAGACCCACGAGGGACCAGACCACCGCGGTGACCGCGGCGGCGCCGAGGGCGAACCAGAACAGCCAGCCGGCCGCGACGTCCGCCAGGCGCTGTGCGCGCGACGACGAGCTCTGCGCCTCGGTGACCAGCCGCTGGATACCGGCCAGCGCGGTGTCGTCGCCGGTGGCCGTCACCTCGACCCGAAGCCCGGAGTCGGTGGCGACCGTCCCGGCCGTCACGGCATCGCCCTGGCCGCGGGAGACGGTGCGCGACTCGCCCGTCACCATGGACTCGTCCATCTCGGCCTGCCCCTCGACGACGCGTCCGTCGGCGGGGATGCTGCCACCCGGCCGCACGACGACGACGTCGCCGACCATCAGGTCCGCCGGGGCGACCGTGACGATCTGGTCGCCGTCCACGCGCTCGGCCTCGTCCGGCAGGAGGGCCGCGAGGGAGTCGAGGGCCGACGTCGTCTGGGCGAGCGACCGCATCTCGATCCAGTGGCCGAGCAGCATGATCACGATCAGGAGCGCGAGCTCCCACCAGAAGTCGAGCTGGTGGTCCAGCAGGCCGAGGCTGGCCCCCAGCGAGGCGACGAACGCGACGGTGATCGCGAGCCCGATCAGGAGCATCATCCCCGGCTTGCGGGACCGGAGCTCGCCGACAGCCCCCGTGAGGAACGGCGAGCCGCCCCACACGTACATGACGGTGCCGAGCAGCGGCGAGACCGCGTTCGCCCAGGTCGCGTCCGGCAGCTGGTACCCGAGGAGCATCGCGAACATGTCGGAGAACGCGACGACCGGCACGGCCAGGACGAGCATGATCCAGAACAGCCGGCGGAACTGGCCCACGTGGTCGCCGTGGCCGGCGTGGCCTCCATGGCCGGCGTGCTCTCCGTGACCGCTGTGGTCGCGGTGCTGCGCGTGGTCGCTGTCGTCAGCATGGCTGTGACCGGCGTGATCTCCCTGATCCACGTGGCCCTGGTGTTCCTCGTGACCGGTGGAGCCCGTGCGGTCCTGACGGTCCGTGTGGTCAGCGCGCACCCGGTGGTCGACGTGACCGCCGTGACCGGCGTGGTCGTGTGATTCGCTCATACGTCCCTGTATACCCCTAGGGGGTACCGCCGTCAAGCGGGACCGGCCGATGATGAGCACCCGTAGAGCCCTCCCCTGGTCTGCCCTGTCCGCATGCCGCCAAGCCCAGGACCCACCTCGGGCCCTACGCCAGGGTGGACGCCCTCGACCCCCGACCACGGGTCCGCGTCCACCTGCCGGGCGGCTCGGGCGCCAGCATGGAGGGCGGTGTGCGGAACGGGTGCTGGCGGGTCAGGTGCCGGGGCTGGTGCCGGGGCTGGTGGTGTGGCTGGTGGTGTGGCTGGTGGTGTGGTGTGGGTGTCCGTTGCGGTCGGTGAAGTGCCAACCGTTGTCGAAGTGCATGGTGATGCCTTGGCTGTCGACGAGGTCGTGGTGATACCAGCAGAGCAGGGCGGCGTTGTGCACGCTGGTCTCGCCGCCGTCGGCCCAGTGGCGTACCGCGTGGTGGACCTCGCAGCGTGAGGGCGGCTGGTCGCACTGGCCAAGGACGCAGTGTTTGTCGCGGGCGATGACGGCCCGTCGTAGCTGTCCGGTGACCGTGCGCTGAGTGCGGCCGACGTCCAGGACCTGGGAGTCGGGTCCGAACACGATGCGGGTGACCTGGCTGTCGCACGCGAGGCGGCGCAGGAGGCTGGTCGGGACCGGATGGTTGGTCTCGGTGAACACCGCGGGTGTCTTGATCGCGGGCACGCCCAGACCGTTGAGCCCGACCACACCCGCGGTACCGGTACCGGCCAGGCCCGCGCCGCTACCCCCCGTGGCGCCGGGACTGGTGCTGGTGATGCACGTGGTGCTGGGGCCGGTTGGTGCGGTGGTGCCTGGGGTGGGTCGGGCCTCGCCGATCTGCTTCTTCGCCGCCAGGGCTTGGAGCTCGGTCCAGGACACGGTGACCGACAGGTGCGGCCGCACGGAGGCCCCGGTACCGGTGTGGGCGTTGTCCAGCACGACGCGCGCGATATCGGCCAGGGCCTGAGCGCGACGCTGTCCGGGAGTGCGGTCGTCACCGGTGGCCGGCGCGCCCATGACCGCACCGATCGCGGTGGTCAGGACCAGACCGTGCTCCTCGGTGAGGAACCCGGACAGGTGATACCCGCCCAGCGTCGGGGAGACATCCAGGTACTCACGGTCCTTGGCCTTGAGGTAACCACGCTCGTCGGCCTCGGGATCGGCGTGACGCGCGAAGTAGCGCACCAGACCCCGGAACCGGTCCGGTCCGTTGCCGGTCGACCAGTCCAGCAGCTGTTCCTCCCACGTCGGGAACCCGACCCCCGGTGGGAGAGCGTTCTGCGTCGTCGAGTCGTCGACCCCACCATCGCTCCCGCCACCGGTGCCACCACCGGTGCCACCACCGGCGCCGGGCCCGTCCGCGTCTGCGGCGTCCGTGCCGTCTGCGGCAGGCCCGTCCGTGCCCGGTCCGGTGGTGCCCGGTCCGGTGGTGCCCGGTCCGGTGGTGCCCGGTCCGGTGGTGCCCGGTCCGGTGGTGCCCGGTCCGGTGGTGGCCAGGTCGACCGCCGGCGCCCTGAGGGCCTGGGTGCGCTCCGGGCTGGTGGTCGCGACATCGACCAGAGCCCGCACCTTGTCCTGGCTGATGCGTCCGGCGAGCGCCCTGGTCAAGGTCGCGGGAAGGTGGTCACGCAACGCCCTAGCGGTACGCACGTCACACCTGGCGGTCGTGGTCCGCACGTCCTCGGCGCGGGCGAGCCAGACCGCGAACGTCCGAGCACCGGACCGCGCCCACAGCCCCGCGGCCTCGATCCGGGGCAGCACCGACCACCGCAGCGCATCCACCCGAGCACCCACCACCCGCAACCGCGCCGAAACCCCCACCAGACCCGAGAGCGCGACATCGTCCGCGGTGACCGACCGGGCCAGCTCGTCCAGCAGCCCGTCCATCTCCGTCAGTACGTCCTCCACGGAGCGCGGACCCGCACCGTCGTACTGGCCTGCCGCCATCGCCCCCACCCCTTCCGCCACCGGCGTCGAGTGCCATGGGTCATGACTTCATGACCACCACCCGATTCTATCGAACATCTGTCCGCATATCTGGGTGGACAAGGGATCTGTGGATATCTTTTCGAGCCGATGGCCGAAGAGGTCAAGGAGGCCTCCGACGGCGCGGCCGACACACGACGGACCGGGCGCGCTGAAGAACATGCGCTGAAGAACACCCCGGACCACGAGTGGCACGACAGGCCGCTGGCACCGCGCCCTACGGCGACGTCGGCGGTGCTCACGCAGCGGAGCACCTGCGTCTCGTCCTCTCCGGGCCGCAGGCCGCGACCATGAGAGGGGCGACCGCGAGAGGGGTGACCGCCACCTCGTGTCGGGGGTCGGCCCACAGATGGCCGACCGCCGACAGGAGGTGACGGTCTCAAGGGAACCCCCGCCCGCCGAGGCAGAACCCGGGCCCTCAGGACCGGACGAGCCGCGCTATCGCGTCGGAGGCCTCCTTGACCTTGGCGTCCGCCTCGGCGCCCCCGGTCCGGGCGGCGTCCACCACGCAGTGCTTGAGGTGGTCGTCCAGCAGGCCGAGCGCCACGCTCTCCAGCGCCTTGGTCAAGGCCGACACCTGCGTGAGGATGTCGATGCAGTACTGCTCCTCGTCAACCATCCGGTGGATCCCGCGCGCCTGGCCCTCGATGCGCTTGAGCCGGGCGAGATAGTTGGCCTTGTCGGTGATGTAGCCATGGGTGGCCTGTGCGTCACCCTCCCCGTTCACGCCAAGGGCGCCAGGGGATCCTGTTTCGGTCATGGTTCCCATGGTGTCATCTCAGGTCAGACCGCCGCCGCGTACCTGGCGGGGTCGGCGTCGAACGGGGCCTCGCATCCGGCGCAGCAGAACCAGTAGCGCTGGCCCTCGTAGTCGCGGAACAGACCCTTGGCCTCTGCCTCCGTCTTGATCACGGTGCTGCCGCGCATCACGGGGCACTCGGCCAGCTCGTCGGCCGTCGGGCCGAGGAGGTTGCCGCCGGGGTGGCTCGTCGCGGCCGAGGGTCCGTGGCCGCCGCAGTGGCCGCCGTCGGCCTGGCCGCCTGGCTGGTGCTGGCCGTGGTCGTGGTCGTTTCCCATGGTGGGTTTCCCTTCGTTGGTGGGTGATCAGGCGTCCTGCAGCGTCCTGGCCTCCGGCCGGGACGCAGCGCGGACGCGGGGGGCCGCCGTACGGCTCGAGAACGAGCGCAGACGGAGGCTGTTGCCGACGACGAAGACGCTGGAGAACGCCATCGCCGCGCCGGCGAGCATGGGGTTGAGCAGGCCGAGCGCGGCCAGCGGGATCGCGGCGACGTTGTACCCGAAGGCCCAGAAGAGGTTCGTCTTGATCGTGCGGAGGGTGCGGCGCGAGAGCCGGATCGCGTCAGCGGCCGAGCCGAGGTCCCCGCGCACGAGGGTGATGTCGGCGGCCTCGATCGCTGCGTCCGTTCCGGTGCCCATGGCCAGGCCCAGGTCGGCCTGCGCGAGGGCGGGGGCATCGTTCACGCCGTCGCCGACCATCGCGACGACCTTGCCCTCCGCCTGCAGCCGGGCGACCACGTCCGCCTTGTCCTGTGGCATCACCTCTGCGATGACCTCCGTGATGCCCACCTCGGCGGCGACCTGCTCCGCCACCGCGCGGTTGTCGCCCGTGAGCAGCACTGGCGTGAGCCCGAGCGCGGTGAGCTGCGCGACTGCGGCGGCGCTGGTCGGCTTGATCCGGTCGGCGACCACAAGGATGCCGCGGGCCTGACCGTCCCAGCCGACCGCCACGACGGTCTTACCTTCACCCTCAGCTTGAGCCTTAGCCTGGGCCAGGTGCACGGGCAGGTACTGCGACCAGTCGGCGAGCAGGGCCTCCCTGCCGACGACGACTGCGTGGCCGTCGACGACGCCCTGCACGCCCAGTCCCCGGACGCTCTCGAACGACTCCGGGGCCGACAGGCTGCCGACCTCCTGGGTCGCGCCCTTGGCGATCGCCTGCGCGACGGGGTGCTCGGAGGCGTCCTCCAGGGCACCGGCGAGCCGGAGCAGCTCCTCGCGACTCGTACCGGCGTCCGGGACGACGTCGAGGAGGGTCATCTTGCCGGTGGTGACGGTGCCGGTCTTGTCCAGCACGACCGTGTCGACCCTGCGGGTGGACTCCAGCACCTCGGGACCCTTGATCAGGATGCCGAGCTGAGCCCCTCGTCCCGTGCCGACCAGCAGCGCGGTGGGCGTCGCCAGCCCGAGCGCGCAGGGGCAGGCGATGATCAGCACAGCGACGGCGGCCGTCAGCGCGGCGGTCGCGGGGAACCCGCCGCCGAGCCAGACGCCGAGGGTGCCGACGGCGATCGCGATGACCACCGGGACGAAGATCCCGGAGACCCGGTCGGCGAGGCGCTGGACCTCCGCCTTGCCGGACTGCGCGTCCTCGACGAGCTGCGCGATCCGGGCCAGCTGCGTGTCCGAGCCGACCTGCGTGGCACGCACGACCAGCCGGCCGCCCGAGTTCACGGTCGCCCCTGCCACGGTGTCGCCGACCCCGACCTCGACGGGGACCGACTCCCCCGTGAGCATCGAGGCGTCGATCGCCGACGAACCGGTGACGACGACGCCGTCGGTGGCCACCTTCTCGCCCGGCCGCACGACGAACTCGTCGCCGACGGCAAGGTCCTCGACGGGAACCCGGGTCTCGGTCCCGCCGCGCAGCACGGCGACGTCCTTCGCACCGAGCTCGAGCAGCGCCCGCAGCGCCGCGCCGGCCTGCCGCTTGGACCGCTTCTCGAAGTAGCGCCCGGCCAGCACGAACATCGTGACGCCTGCGGCCACCTCGAGATAGATGTTGGCGGCACCGTCGGAGGGCGCGATGGTCAGCTCGAACCCGTGCGTCATCCCCGGTACGCCGGCGGTGCCGAGGAACAGCGCGTACAGGGACCAGAGGAACGCGGCCGACACGCCGAGCGAGATGAGGGTGTCCATCGTCGCCGCGCCGTGCCGCAGGTTGGTCCACGCGGCCTGGTGGAACGGCCACGCCGCCCAGACGATCACCGGCGCGGCGAGCGCGAGCGACGCCCACTGCCAGTACGTGAACTGCCACGCGGGCACCATCGCGAGGGCGATCACCGGCACGGCCAGCACGATCGAGGTGATCAGCCGGTTCCGCAACGAACGGAGCTCGTCGTCCCGCGCGTCGACGGCGTCGCCGCCGCCCTTCGGGGCCTCCTTCGGCGCCGGGAGCGCCGCGGTGTAGCCGGTCTTCTCCACCTCCGCGACGATGGCGCCCAGGTCATAGCCCGCAGGGGCCGTGACCTTTGCCTTCTCGGTGGCGTAGTTGACTGTGGCGCTGACCCCGTCGAGGCGGTTGAGCTTCTTCTCGATCCGCATGGCGCACGACGCGCAGGTCATGCCACCGATCTCGAGGTCGACGGTCGTTCCCGGCTCGTCCGTCCGGGATGTGGTGTCGGACATCATTCCCTCCCTGTCGCGTCCAGGACGAAGTGCGCGGTGCGCACCACCCCGTCGACCTTGAAGTCCAGGTACAGCAGGTAGCGGCCCGGCGTGGGGGCCTCGGTCATGAACCCGATGTCGGGGCCGGACCTCGAACCGGGCGCCGGCTCGTCACCCTCCGGGTGCACGTGCAGGTAGGCCAGGTCGCCGTCGCGCAGAGCGACGAGGTGCCCGTAGGCGCCGAGGTACGGCTCCAGCGTGGTGACCGGCTCGCCGTCCTGCGTGACCGTCACGGTGAGCATGGAGTCACCGCTGGTACCCAGGTCTCCCGTGAGCGTTGCGGTGTACCCGTCGACGGTGTCGCTCGTGGAGACCGACGTCGCGGGCTCCGGTGCCGCCCGTCCGCCGACGTCGACGGTGCGGCCGAGCGTCACGTTCTCACCGGTCACCTCGGGGACGAAGTCGGTGAACACCCGGTAGCTGCCCGCCGCGTCCCAGGTCCACGGGACGGACCAGACGCCGTCGGCCGACATCTCGGGGTGCACGTGCCGGAACCGGGTCCCGTCGGTGCGCACCACGATCAGGTGCAGCTCCTTGTCGTGCTCGGTCTCGAACGCGGTCACTGCGCCACCGTCCGCCGAGGTGATCGAGAACGAGAGCGTCCCGTCCTCGCCGACCCGGTCGGGAGCGCTCACCGCGCTGAGGAGCAGCCCGTCCTGCTCGAGGGCGAGCCCGCGCACCGGGGCCGCCGTGGCGTCACGTGCGTGCTCGCCCGCCTCCTGCTCCGTTTCCATGTCCGCGCCCACGTCCGTTCCCATCTCCATGTCCATGGTGTCCGGGTCGCCGGCCTCCTCCGCCGTCGTCGACCAGGCGGCCACGGACGCCTTGGGCACGACAAGGCCCGCGACGGTGAACGCCGCGACGAACAGCGCGACGAGGCCGGCGCCGTAGACGCCCAGGCGCTGGGGCGCGTTCACGAGACGCGCTCCGCCTCGTACCCGGCCTCGTCCACCGCGGCCAGGACCGCCGCGTCGTCCGGCGCGGCGCCGCTCGTGACGACGAGCCTGCCGGTCGCGGCGCTGACGTCGACGTGCTCGACACCGGGAAGCCCGCCCACCTCGCCACGGACCGCCGTCTCGCAGTGCCCGCAGGTCATTCCGGTCACCTGGTACTCGGTCGTCGCCATCGTCATCTTCCTTCCGCTCGTTGCTACCCCTAGGGGGTAGCCGTATGACGGTACCATATACCCCCCGGGTGTATTTCGGTCAAGGCGAGGGGACCGCACGGCCGGCCCGACCGGGCGGCTAGGGTGCGCGCATGGACCTCATCACGACGGCGGCCCTCGTCATTCTGCTGTTCGCCACGATCACCGTCACCGGGAACCTCCGGTCGGCCGCACGGACCGCTGAACGGGTCGAACGCAAGCTGGACCTGGTGATCAAGCACCTCGGCATCGAGGGTCCGGCCGCCGAGGGCATACCGCCGGAGATGGTGGCGGAGATCGACCGGTGCATCTGGTCCGACCGACGGGTCGAGGCGATCAAGCTCTACCGCGAGGCGACCGGCCAAGGGCTGGTCGAGGCCAAGCAGTGGGTCGATCGGCGCGCTGCGTCGTTCTGAGCACTCCCCCAGGCGCCGCCTGGAACCACCACATATTCCTTGACACGAATATTCTCGATAGGGAATACTCGTGCCATGGACACCCTCCTCACCGCTCTCGCCGACCCGGCGCGCTGGCGGCTCGTCACCCTGCTGGCCGAGCGGCCGCGCCCGGTCGGCGTCCTCGCCCAGCTCGCCGGCGCACGCCAGCCGCAGACGACCAAGCACCTGCAGACCCTCGAGCGTGCAGGCCTCGTCACGTCCCAGCGCAGCGGCCAGCGCCGGGTCTACGCCCTGCAGCCCGGTCCCCTGCGCGACCTGGCGGCCGCGCTCAGCCGGCTCGCCGCCACCGCGGACGACGTCGGCGGCGCGCGTGAGACGTTCGACCGTTACGGCCACAGCATGCACGCGGAGCGGCTCGCTGCCGAGCAGCCCGGGTGGGCCGACGACCGCTCGTTCACGTTCCGGCGGTCACTGACCGCACCCCCCGAGCAGGTCTGGCACCACCTCACCGAGCCCTCGCTGCTCGCCCGGTGGTGGGCCCCCGACGACCTCCGCGTCTCCGGGCTCGTCTTCGAGGCGCGGCCAGGCGGGCGGGTGGCCCTCGAGTACCGGGACATCGACGACGCCGACGGCTCCGACCTGGTCGTCGGGCGCGCGGAGGGGGTGGTCGACGTCGCCCGGCCCGCCGAACGCCTCGCCTACCGGTCGTCCCCGCTCCTGGCCGACGGCGGCGTCGCCTTCACCGCCCACGTCGACATCGGCCTCCTGCCCACGGACTCGGGCACCGACCTCGACGTCCGCTACGGCATCACGCACAGCACCGTCGACTCGGCGGACTTCGTCGCGGGCATCGAGATCGGCTTCGGCCAGAGCCTCGACAAGCTCGCGGCGGCCGTCGCCGCGGGCCCTGACCGGACCAGCAACGCAGACAGCGACACCACCACGAGGAGCACACCATGAGCGAGCAGATGGGCGGCCGCAGGGTCGTCACCAACATGAGCATCTCCCTCGACGGCCGCTACGCAGCGGCCGACCCGCTGGACATGGGGTGGGTCCTGCCGTACGCGGTCACCGACGTCGCCCGCGATCACCTGACGAACCTCTGGGAACCGGCGACCACCGCCCTGCTCGGGCGGGTGAACGCCGAGGGCTTCCTCGGGTTCTGGCCCTCCGTCATCGGCCAGGAGGGCGCCGACCCGCGCGACGTGGCCTTCGCGAAGTGGCTGGTCGACGTCGACAAGGTGGTCCTCTCCTCGACCCTCGACGAGGCGCCGTGGGAGCGGGCGACGATCGTCGACAGGCCGACCACCGAGGCGGTCGCAGATCTCAGGGCCACCGAGGGTGGCGACATCCTCGTGCTCTCGAGCGCGAGCGTGATCAAGGCGCTGCTGGCCGCCGACCAGGTCGACCGGTTGTCGCTCGCGATCTTCCCGGTCTTCCTCGGGGCCGGGCCGCGGCTCTTCGACGACGGGCTGCCCGCCGGCACGTGGGAGCTCGTCAGCCGGACGGCGGGCGAGCACGGCACGCTCGTGCTCGTCTACGACCGGGTCCGCTGAGGCAGGCGGGCGGAGCCTAGCGCGCTCCTCCCGCTGCCAGCTCCTCGGCGACCCGCGCCGCGTGGGCGGCCTTGGCCTGCGCCTTCTCCGCCCGCCGCGCCGCGCGTGCCGCACGCTTCGGGGTGCGCTCGCCCGAGCGCCGCTCGAACAGCGAGTAGATCACTGGCACCACGTACAGCGTGAGCAGGGTGGAGGACACGAGCCCGCCGATCACCACCAGCGCCAGCGGCTGGGAGATGAACGCCCCACCGCCGGTCAGGCCGAACGCCATCGGCGTCAGGGCGAGGATGGTCGCCGCAGCCGTCATCACGATCGGCCGCAGCCGCTGCCGCGACCCCTCCTTGACCGCTTCGTCCAGCGGCCGGCCCTCTGCCCGGTACTGGTTGATCAGGTCGATCAGCACGATCGCGTTCGACACCACGATCCCCACCAGCATCAGGGCACCGATCAGCGCCGCGACGTCGAGCGGCGTGCCGGTCAGCAGCAGCGCGCCCAGCGCGCCGGTGGCCGCGAACGGCACAGAGACCAGCAGGATCAGCGGCTGCCCGATGCTCCGGAACGTCGCCACCATCACGAGGTAGACGATGAGGATGGCGGCCAGCAGCGCCAGGCCGAGGTCCGCGAACGCGTCCGCCTGGTCGGACGCCACGCCACCGATCGTCACCTCTGCGCCGCTCGGCAGGTCCAGACCGTCGATCTCCTCCGTCAGGGTCACGGTCAGCGCGCCCAGGTCCTGCCCTGCGGGCGTCACCGCCACGGTGGCGCTGCGCTCGCCGTCCAACCGCGTGACCGCAGCGGGGGCCGACACCTTCTCGACCGTGACGAGGTCGCTCAGCGGGACCACGCCCGCCGCCGTCGGCACCTCGACCTTCTCGATCTCGGCGGTCGTCGAGGGCATGTCGCCGGCCACCACGACGTCGAGCTGCGACCCGTCCAGGTCCATCGTTCCGATGCTCGCCTCGTTCATCGCGCCGGCCAGCAGGCCGGAGACCGTCGACTCGGTGAGCCCGACCTCCGCCGCGGCGTCCCGGTCCACCGTCACCTGCACGCTGGACTGCTCGGCGGCGAGGTTGTTCGTCACGTCGTCGACGCCGTCCAGGTCCGTCACCGCGTCCTCGACGGCGCTCGCGGCGTCGGCCAGCCCTTCGGCGTCCGGCGCCGTGACGACCAGGTCGACGGTGGTGCTGGCGAAACCGGCGTCGCCGGCGGCCACCGTGACCTCGCCGTCGGGAGCTGCCTCGTCGAGCGCGTCGCTGACGTCGTCCTGCACGGCCTCGCCGTCGGCGTCCTCGTCCAGCGTCATCGCGAACGACGCGCTGCTGCCGCCACCACCCATGCCGAACGCTGCGGCCATCCCGTCGCCCGAGCCGACGGTGGTCTGCACCGTCTCGACGCCGTCGACGTCGGCCAGGACGGCCTCGACCTCTCTCGCCGCCTCGTCCTGGGTGGCCAGCGACGTGCCGGGTTCGAACTCCTGCGTCACGGAGAGCGTGTCCTGGCCGGCGGCCCCGATGAAGTTGGTCTCCATCCGCGGCACCAGTGCGACCGTGCCGGCGAGCAGCGCGATGGCGACACCCAGGGTGACGGCCGGGCGGCGCAGCGCCGCGGACAGCGACGGCACGTAGGCACGCTGCCAGACGCCGCGGCGCTCCTTGAGCTCGGCAGCCTCCCGCAGGGCGACGCCGCCGTCCGTGGAGGCGGGGACCTTGATGAACCAGTAGGCCAGCACCGGCACGACGACCAGGGCCACGACGAGGGAGGCGCCCATCGCGATCGCCACGGTGACGGCGAACGGCTGGAACAGCTCGCCGGCCATGCCCCCCACCAGTGCGATCGGGGCGAACACCGCCACGGTGCAGATCGTCGAGGAGGTGATGGCCGTGCCCACCTCGCGCACCGCCGTGACGATCCCGTGCACCCGGTCCTCGCCGTACGACAGGTGCCGTTTGATGTTCTCGATCACCACGATCGAGTCGTCCACGATGCGCCCGATCGAGATCGTCATGGCCGCGAGCGTGAGGATGTTCAACGTGTACCCGGTCAGGTTCATGACCGCGAACGTCACCGCGAGCGACAGCGGGATCGAGATCGCCGAGACCAGCGTGGCGCGCAGCGACGCCAGGAACACCAGGATCACCAGGACCGCGAAGAGCAGGCCGAGACCGCCTTCCGTCGTCAGGCCCTCGATCGACTCCTCGATGAACGGCGCCTGGTCGAACGTGACGGCGGTGCTCACACCGGCGTCGGCGAGCTCGTCCTCGACGTCGGCCAGCACGTCGTGGACCGCGTGCGACACGTCCACCGTGTTGCCGTCCGGCGTCTTGGTCAGCGCGATCGCGAGCGACGGCTCACCGTCCAGGCGGGAGTAGGAGGAGGGCTCCACGTCCTGCACGCTCACGTCGGCGACGTCGCCGAGGTGCACGACGTCGGCGGGGCCCGCCGGGGCGTCGGGCGCCGCCGGTGCGCCGGGCGCCGTGGGCGCTCCCGGTGCCTGGGCGGCATCCGGCGCGGTCGGCGCGGCCGCCGAGCCCGCGGAGGGGACGAGCGGCAGGTTCTTGAGCTCCTTGACGGAGTCGACGGAGGTCCCCACCTGGACGCTGTTCGTCTCGCCGTCCTGCGTGACCGCGCCGACGGGGGTGACGGTCCCGTTCTCCTGCAGCACCGACGAGAGCTGCGCGGCGGTGAGGCCCGCCTCGGCGAGCTTCTCGTCGTCGGGGTCGATCACCACCTGCTGCTCCGTGGCGCCCGTGACGGTCACGTCACGGACCTCTGTGATCCCCGACAGCTCTGGTACCAGCACGGAGTCGATCGCGTCGGTCAGCTCCTGCTCGTCCCCGTCCCCGGAGACCGCGAGCTGCACGACCGGCAGGTCGTCGAGGGAACCGGCCATGACCTCTGGCTCGACGTCCGCCGGGAGGCCCTGCAGGCCGCTGAGGGCCGAGGCCACCTCTTGCTCGATCGCGTCGATGTCGGTGCCGTACTCGAGCTCGACGGTGGTCACGGAGATGCCCGTCGAGACGGTCGAGCTCACACCGGTGACGCCGTCGATGCCCTGGACCGCCGTCTCTACCGGTTCCGTGACCCGGTCCGCGACGATCTCCGGCGCGGTGCCGGGATAGCCGGCGGTGACCGCGACCATGGGTACGTTGATCGACGGTATGAGTTCCTGCCGGAGCTGCCCCATGCTGAAGATGCCGACGAGAAAGACGGCAATCGTCGCGAGTGCGACGAGCGCACGATTCGCGAGCGACATTCGGGCAAGACGAAACACACTGCCTCCAGAGCTGGGGATACGCCGGGTCGTCCACGACTCCTTCGGCGCAGTATTTTGCCTAACGCAAAGGATCCGTCCCGGGTTCCCGCCTCGCAACTTCGGTTCCGGTCGCGGCGCCCCGCCCCCCTGCCCCAAGGGGGTGAAGTCCCGGTTAGGGTCAGCCCGTGACCGACCAGACCCGCGACCAGCTCATCGCCGAGCTCGCCACCCTGCACCGCCGGCTCGGCGAGGAGTTCTTCGCCACGCGGCTGCGCCCCCTGCTGGAGACCGACCTGACCGTGCAGCAGCTCCGGGCGCTGGCGCTCGTGCAGGTGGACCGCGAGTCGACGCCGCAGCGGCTCGCCGAGGCGCTCGGCGTCTCCGCCGGGACGGTCTCCGGGATCCTCGACCGGCTGACCGCAGCCGGCATGACGGTCCGCACCCCGGACCCGGCGGACGGCCGGGTCCGCCGCGTGACCAGCACGGAGCGAGGCACCGAGGCGATCCGGCGGCTCGTCGCGCACGACGAGGACCTGCCCCCCGACCTCCTCGCCCTGCTCGACGTCGACGACCTGCGCGCGCTCACGCGGGGCACCCGTGCGCTGCTGGAGGCGGCCCGCAAGCTGGCGTCGTAGGCGGAGGCGGGGCGAAGCGGAGCGGGGAGGGGCGCGCGACCGTCAGGCAGGGGTTCGTTCAGCCCGGATCGATCGCGCCCACTCCAGCATGCGCGCCTCGTAGCCGTCGGCGGGAAACGTGCCGTCGACCGAGAGGTCCGCGATCGTCACCACGGCGGGCACCGAGCGCACCGGTGCCGGATCGAAGGTGGGCAGCGGACCCGCCTTCCGCCGATTCGCGCGGAGCATCTCCGCTCCGAGCGCGTGCACGGCGGCAAGCCCGCCGGCCAGGAACGTCGTGACGACGTGCCACTGCCCACCCAGCACGGTGGCCGAGGTCCGCGATGGATGCTGCAAGAAGTAGCACGCGACGTTGAGCCCGTGGAACGAGCCCCACGGCTGGAGACGCTGGTGGTCGAGAGCCAGCAGCCCGTGGAAGAGGTCGGTGCACGAACCGAGCCGCACTCCGGCGCCGCACTCGGCGCACTCGGTGTCGGCGCACTCGGTGTCGGCGCGCTCGGTGTCGGCGCGCTCGGCAGTCCCATCGGTCATGACGCTGACCATAGGCGTTGAGGCACGGTGGCCCGCAAGGTGATTCGGGGTGCCCGTCCGCGCCGTGCTGGGCAGTCGCGTCGACGCCATGACGGCTACGGAACGGCCGACGTAGGCTGACCACCGTGCCGGACACCTTTCCCGCCCCCGAGCCGTTCGTCTCGCAGACCACCCCCGAGGCGATCGAGGACCTCCGCACCCGCCTACGGATGACCCGCTGGCCAGACGCCCCCGAGGACGCCGGCTGGTCGCTGGGCACCGACCTCGACTACCTGCGCGAGCTGGTCGCGTACTGGGCGGACGGGTTCGACTGGCCGGCCCAGGAAGCGGCACTCGCGCGGCTCCCCCGCTTCCGCGCGCGGATCGGAGGGCTCGGGATCCACTTCGTCCATGCCCGCGCGGTCGCGCCGACCGGACCGGTGCTGCCCCTCGTCCTCAGCCACGGCTGGCCCGACTCGTTCTGGCGGTACTCGAAGGTCGTCGCGCTCCTGACCGATCCGGGTGCGCACGGAGCCGACCCGGCCGACGCGTTCGACGTCGTCGTCCCCGACATGCCGGGGTTCGGGTACTCGGACCGGCCGACCGGCCCGCCGCTGAGCTCGATCGCCGTCGCCGGGCTGTGGGCGGAGCTGATGCGAACGCTGGGCTACGAGCAGTTCGGGGCGGCAGGTGGAGACCTGGGCAGCCACGTGAGCCGGTACCTCGCGCTCGACCACCCCGACCGGGTCGCGGCCGTGCACCGCACGGACGGGGGCCTGCCGATCTTCGCCGGTGACCCCGCGACCCTCACGCGCGAGGAGCGGGCCTGGTTCGCGGAGGCCGCCACCTGGAGCGCGACCGAGGGCGCCTACGGTGCGATGCACCGCACCAAGCCCCAGACCGCCGCCGCTGCGCTCAACGACTCCCCCGCCGGCCTGGCCGCCTGGATCGTCGAGAAGCTCCACTCGTGGAGCGACGGCGGCGTCGAGCACGGCCTGACCCGGGACGAGATCCTGACCAACATCACCATCTACTGGCTCACGGGCACCATCGGTTCCTCCATGCGGATGTACCACGCGAACTCGGCGATCCACGCGGAGCAGCTCACGCGCCGGGTCGAGGTGCCGTCCGGGTTCTCGGTGTTCCGCGGCGACGTCGTGCGCCCGCCGCGCGCCTGGCTCGAGCGCACGGCCAACGCCGTGCGGGTCACCGAGCCGGAACGCGGTGGGCACTTCGCGCCGTTCGAGGAGCCGGAGCTCTACGCCGAGGAGCTGCGCGAGTTCTTCCGCCCGTACCGCGGCGGGACCGGCAGGGCGTGACGTCTTGTCGTCGCCGACCCCGAAGCGAACGGCGACACCACCGTTCTTCCACCCACGCCCGAGGAGCCACACATGCAGACACGAACGCTGGGATCCGGAACGAGCAGCCTCGAGGTCTCGGCCATCGGGCTGGGCTGCATGGGCATGAGCCAGGGCTACGGCCCCAACCCGGGGACCCGCGACGAGATGATCTCCGTGCTGCGCGGGGCCGTCGACCGCGGGATCACGCTCTTCGACACGGCCGAGGTCTACGGCCCGTTCGTCAACGAGGAGCTGGTCGGTGAGGCGCTCGCACCGGTGCGGGACCAGGTGGTCATCGCGACGAAGTTCGGCTTCGAGCTCGATGACGAGGGCCGCAGCATCGGGACGGACAGCCGTCCCGAGCACATCAGGCAGGTGGCCGACGCCGCCCTGCGCCGCCTCGGCACCGACGTCATCGACCTCTTCTACCAGCACCGTGTCGACCCTCAGGTGCCGATCGAGGACGTCGCAGGAACCGTCGCCGAGCTCATCGAGGCGGGCAAGGTGCGGCGCTTCGGCCTCTCCGAGGCGGGAGCGGACACCATCCGCCGCGCGCACGCGGTCCAGCCCGTCACGGCGCTGCAGAGCGAGTACTCGCTCTGGACCCGCGACCCCGAGCCGGAGATCCTGCCGACGCTCGAGGAGCTCGGCATCGGGTTCGTCCCCTTCAGTCCTCTTGGCCGGGGCTTCCTCACGGGCGCGCTCGGCGCCACGCTCGCCGACGGCGACATGCGCGCAGGTCTCCCGCGCTTCAGCGACGTGAACCGCCAGGCCAACCTGGCCTTCGTCGAGCTGCTCCGCAGGGTCGCCGCGCGCAAGGGCTGCACGACGGCGCAGGTGGCGCTCGCCTGGCTGCTCGCGCAGCAGCCGTGGATCGTGCCGATCCCTGGCACGCGTCGCACCAGCCGTCTCGAGGAGAACATCGGTGCGGCCGACGTCGAGCTCACCGCAGGCGACCTGGCCGAGATCGCGGCCGGTGCCGAGCAGATCCGGGTCAGCGGCGAGCGCTACAGCGAGGCGATGCTTCGCATGACGGGACTGTAGGGCTGCCCTGAAGCGGCCGGCCGGCCCGGCCGTCACCAGCCCAGCGAATCACCCCGCACGGCGACCGTCCGCGGCACGTCCCAGGGGTTGTCGTCGCGCAGGGGCGGGGGCAGCAGCTCCTGCGGGGCGTCCTGGAACGCGACCCCGCGCAGGAACCGGCCGATCGCGGCGGTGCCGACGGACGTCCCGTCGGTGGTCGTCGCGGGCCAGGGCCCGCCGTGCTGCATCGCCGGAGTGACCGCCACCCCGGTGGGCCAGCCCCCGAGCAGGACGCGCCCCGCATGCCGGGCCAGCCGGGTCACCAGCTCGCCCTGCTCCCCCGCGGTCTCGCCGTCGCCGAGGTGCAGGGTCAGCGTGAGGTTCCCGGGGAACAGCTCGGCCACCGCTGCTCCGAGGTCGGTGCCGGGCGGGTACTCCACGATCACGGAGAACGGCCCGAACACTTCGTCCAGCAGTGCGGCGCCGGCGCTCCGCAGCAGGTCGAGCGGCGCGGCGACGAAGGTGGGCGTCACCCAGGCCTGCCCGTCGGCGTCGCGCCGGAACCCGCCGCCGTGCACCACGCGCAGGTCCGTCACGGCGCGCACCACCGCGACCCGCCGCTCGTACCCGTCCGCGATCGACGGGTTGAGCAGCCTGTGCTCCGGCACGGCCGACGCCGCCGAGCGGACGGCGTCGTCGTACCCGGTGCCCTCAGGGACGAGCAGGAAGCCGGGCTTCGTGCAGAGCTGGCCCGCCGAGCCGGAGACGCTCGCCACGTACCCGCCGAGCAGCTCGTTCCCCCGCTCGCGCAGTGCCTGCTCGGAGACGAGCACGGGGTTGACGCTGCCCAGCTCGCCGAAGAACGGGATGGGCTCGGGCCGCCCCGCCGCCCGGGCGGCGAGCAGCTGCCCGACGCGCTGCGACCCGGTGAACGCCGCTGCCCGCACCGCGGGGTGGTCCACCAGCGCCACCCCGGCGTCCTGCGACGTGACGAGCTGCAGCGTGAACTCCGGCAGGCCTGCCGTCACGAGCGCGGCGGCCACGATCTCCGCGACCCGCTCGGACAGTCGTGGGTGCCCGGGGTGCGCCTTGACGATCACCGGGCAGCCCGCCGCGAGCGCCGCCGCCGTGTCCCCGCCGGCGACGGAGAACGCGAACGGGAAGTTGCTCGCCGCGAAGTTCAGCACCGGCCCGACGGGCCAGAGGGTGCGTCGCAGGTCCGGGCGGGGGCCGAGGACGAAGTCGGGGTCTGCCTCGTCGAGGCGGACGTCGAGGTAGGCGCCGTCCGCGACCACGTGCGCGAACAGGCGCAGCTGCACCTGCGTGCGCTTGAGCTCGCCGCGCAGGCGCGCCTCGGCGAGGCCGGTCTCCGCCTGGGCGGTCGCGACCAGCTCGTCCGCGTGGTCCGCCAGGGCGGCCGCCGCGCCGCGCAGGGCGGCGGCGCGGACCGCTGGGGCGGTCCGGGCCAGCCCGTCGAACGCCTCCTTGGCGTGGCGGGCCACGTCGTCGACGGTGGGGTCACAGTGTTCGGGCGCCGCGGTGGCGGTCATGGGATCGAGCTCCTCGCAGGTGGATCACGGAAGAGAGGCAGGTTCAGAAGACGAAGCCCGTCGGGAACGGGTCGCTCGGGTCGAGCAGGTAGCTGGCCGTTCCGGTCACCCAGGCACGTCCGGTGATGGTCGGCACGACGGCGGGCACGCCCGCCACCGTCGTCTCGGCGACCAGGCGGCCGACGAACCGGCTGCCGATGAACGACTCGTTGACGAAGTCGGTGTCCAGGGCGAGCTCGCCGCGGGCCCAGAGCTCGGCCATCCGGGCCGACGTCCCGGTGCCGCACGGCGACCGGTCGAACCATCCCGGCCAGATGGCCATCGCGTGGCGGGAGTGCCGCGCGTCCGAGCCGGGGGCGATCAGCTCGACGTGGTGGCAGCCCTCGACCCCGTCGAGCGCCGGGTGCTTGGGCGGCGCGGTCTCGTTGATCGCGTCCATGATCGCGAGGCCGGCGGCGAGCAGGTCCTGCTGGCGGGCCCGGTCGAAGGGCAGGTCCAGGTCGTCCAGGTCGACGAGCGCGTAGAAGTTGCCGCCGAACGCCATCGAGTACGGGACGGCGCCGTAGCCGGGCACCTCGACCTTCTGGTCGAGGGCCGTCACGAAGCTCGGGACGTTCTCGATCGTGACGGCGTCGGCGTGGCCGTCGCTGACGGCCACCTTGGCGACCACCAGCCCTGCGGGGGTGTCGAGCCGGATCTCGGTGACCGGCTCGACGACGTCGACCATGCCCGTCTCGACGAGGACCGTCGCCACGCCGATGGTGCCGTGCCCGCACATGGGCAGGCAGCCGGACACCTCGATGTAGACGACGCCCCAGTCGCAGTCGGGCCGTGTGGGGGGCTGCAGGATGGCGCCGCTCATCGCGGCGTGCCCCCGCGGCTCGTTCATGAGGAACAGCCGCAGGTCGTCCATGTGCTCCATGAAGTGCAGCCGGCGGTCGTTCATCGTCTCGCCGGGTATCTGCCCGACGCCGCCGGTGACCACGCGCGTCGGCATGCCCTCGGTGTGCGAGTCGACGGCGGTGATCGTCCTGCTCGAACGCATGGCGCCCTCCTCTCCTCGTGATCCAGCACTCAGCGGGGGGTGCGGGCGGCGATGTAGGTGAGTGCTGCTTCCGTGTCCTTGCGTACCTGGGCCTCGTGCTCGGCGCTGAGCGGCCCACGGGGCGGGCGGGTCGGCCCGCCGTAGCTCTGCCCTGCCATGTCGATCGAGAGCTTGATCGCCTGCACGAACTCGACCTTGGAGTCCCACCGGAAGGCGGGCACGAGGTGCTTGTACAGCTCCAGGGCCTCGGCGATCCTGCCGTCGGTGACCAGGGTGTAGATCTCGACGGCCTCCCGCGGGAACGCGTTCGGGTAGCCGGCGAACCAGCCGGTCGCGCCCGCCACCAGGGACTCGAAGAGCAGGTCGTCGGCGCCCGCGATCACGTCGAGGTCGGGGGCGAGCTCCTTGATCTCCAGCACGCGCCGCACGTCGCCGGAGAACTCCTTCACCGCCACGACGTTCTCGAGCTCGGCGAGCTCCGCGAGGATGTCCGGGGTGAGGTCGACCTTGGTGTCGAACGGGTTGTTGTAGATCATGATCGGGATACCCACCTCGTTGACGGCGGCGTAGTGGGCGAGCACCTCCGACCGGTTCGCGCGGTAGATGGTGGGCGGCAGCAGCAGGACGGCGTCGGCTCCGTCCTCCGCTGCGATCTCGGCCCAGTGCCTGGCCTGGTGGGAGCCGACGCCGTGCACCCCTGCGACGACCAGCCCGCGGCCGCCCACCGTCTGCACGGCCGTCTGGACGACCTTGCGGCGCTCGTCGTCGGTGAGCGACGAGTACTCGCCCAGCGAGCCGTTCGGGCCCACCCCGCGGCAGCCGTTGTCGAGCAGGAACTCGCAGTGCGCGGCGAACCGCTCGTAGTCGACGGCAAGACCCGCCGGTGCGGAGTCGTCCGGCGTGAAGGCGAGGGTGGTAGCGACGATCACGCCGCCGAGGTCGAAACGCTGGTTCATATCCGGTCTCCTCCGGTTTGGGGTGCTGTGGGGTTTGCTGTCGTGGGCACAGAACTGGGCACAGAACTGGGCACAGATGCAGTGGGGGTCGCCGAGGGCAGGTCGGCGAGGTCGCCGAGCCGTACCGGGACGACGAGGGGACGGCGGTCGACGGACGGCGCCGGATCACCGAGGAGCTCCTGGAGCGTGCGGCCGCACAGGCGCGCCTGGCACGGGCCGAGCCCCGCGCGGCTCGTGAGCTTCACCGAGCGGGTCTCGTGCGACGCGGTCAGCTCCACCACCTCACGGACCCGGCCGTAGGTGGTCTCCTCGCAGCGGCAGACGACGGTGTCGTCGCGCAGCCAGCCGGTCCATCCGCCGCGCACACCGTGCGCCGCCTCGATGCGGGCGGCGAAGCCTCGAGCGCGGTCCCGGGCGCGGACCGTCCGGCGCGCGTCGGCCGCACCGGTGTCGCCGCCCGCTGCCGCCGTCCCGGCCACGGCGCCCTCCGCGAGCGCGGCGTCGGCGCCGCCGATGCCCGTGAGCTCGCCGGCCGCCCACACTCCGGGGACGGACGTGGCCTGCGTGTCGTCGACGACCACGAACCGGTTCGGCGCGAGGGCGCACCCGGCGGCGATCGCCAGCTCGAGACGCGGCGTGAAGCCGTGGCTGACGCACACCGCGTCGGCCTCGACCACCCGCTCCGTGCCTGCGACGGGAGTCCAGCGCTCGTCCAGGCGGGCCAGGGTCACCGCCTCGACCTGTCCGTCGCCGTGCGCGGCCACCACTGCCTCACCGGGCCGCCATGGCACACGGTGGCGCACCAGGTCACGGACGTACCCGGCGAGCTCGCCGGCCTTTCCGACCGCACCGGCGAGCTCCAGGGGACGGCTCAGCCAGCCGCGCACGAGGGCGCCGACCCGGGCCGCCTCGTGCACGCCGACGACGGTGGCGCCGGTCTGCAGCAGGGACGCCGCGACGGGGAGGAGGAACGGTCCGGCGCCGGCGACGACGACGCGCCGTCCGACGGCCACCCGCTCCCCCTTCGCGAGCGCCTGCGCCGCACCTGCCGAGTAGACGCCGGGGAGCTGCCAGCCGGGGAACGGCAGGGTCCGGTCGTGGGCGCCGGTGGCCAGCACCAGGGCGTCCGGCTCGAAGGTCCGCGCGGCTCGCCCCGCGCCGTCGGGCTCCCCGAGAAGGACGTTGAGGCGGATGCCGCCGTCGAGGCGCTCGAGCGACCACACCTGCGCCGACGGGAGCACCGTCACGGCGGGGTGCGCGCGGAGCGCGTCGCTGAGCCCGCCGAACGTCGACCACTTGTGGTGCAGCAAGCCCTCGCGGCCGGCCGGCCGGTCGGCCGGCAGGTGGCGCCAGTACTGGCCGCCGAGCCCGTCGGCGGCGTCGAGCAGCGTGACCTGTGCCCCTGCCACCGCCGCCGCTCGGGCGGCGGCGAGCCCCGCGGGTCCTGCGCCGACCACGACCACGTTCCTCATGCGGTGACCTCCGGTCCGCCCTGGCGGGCCACGACGTCGCCGTCCTGCGCACGCCGCAGGCAGGCGCGCACGTCGCGCAGGCCGTTGACCTCGACGAGGCAGTCGAAGCACACGCCGATCCCGCAGAACACACCGCGGGGCGCGCCGTCGGCGGTGGTCCGCCACCGGCGCCGTCCGGCGCCGAGCAGCACGCCGGCGATCGTCTGCCCGGCCGTCCCGGTGACCGGCTCGCCGTCCACCCAGATGGTCAGGGGGCTGTCGGCGGCGGGCCGGGCGGGGTCGAGCTCTGCGGGTAGCCGGTACGACGTCATGACCGCACCTCCTGCGCGGGTGGTCGGGTTGCGCCAGGCTCGGCCTCGACAAGGCTCGGCCGGTCAGCGGCGAAGGGTCGCGGGTCGGTCGGCGGCTCCAGCCCGAGGAGCTGCGCGGCGACCAGGTCACCGGTGGTGGGGGCCAGCCCGACACCGGCTCCCTCGTGACCGGTGGCGAACCACAGCCCGGCGCGGACGGGGTCGGGGCCGATCACCGGGAGGTGGTCGGGCATGTACGGGCGGAAGCCCAGGTAGGACCGCATGACGTTGGTGCGCGCCAGGAACGGGAACACCGCGACGGCCCGCCGCGCCATCTGGGCGAGCACCTCGGTCCGCAGCCGGTCGTCGAACCCGACCTGCTCCCGGCTCGACCCGATCAGCACCGTCCCGCCCCGCGTCGACTCGACGACGGCGGACGTCTGCAGCTCGGCGCCTGCCGACTGCGTGGCGGCGAAGTAGTCGCCGTCGTAGACCTTGTGCCGGATGCGCTGTGGCATCGGCGAGGTGACGAGGACCATCCCGCGACGCGGCCGCACGGCGATCCGTGAGCCGAGCCGTTCGGCGACCTCGCCGGACCAGGGTCCGGCCGCCACGACGACGGCGCCGGCGGGGATCTCGCCCCGCGAGGTGGCGACGCCGGCGAGCTCCCCGTCGGCGCCGAGCAGCGGCCCGGTCACCTCGACGCCGGTGCGGACGTCGGCGCCGGCTCGGCGCGCTGAGGCGAGCAGGGCCTCCGCGGCAGCCACCGGCTGCACCTGGGCGTCCTGCGGGTAGTGGACAGCGCCCAGCACCCCGGGCGCCAGGTCCGGCTCCAGCTCGCGCGCGCGGTCGGCGCCGACCTCGACCGCCTCGACGCCCGACGCGCGCTGGGCGGCGGCGAACCGGCGCAGGCCGGTCAGTCCGTCGGCGGAGGTGACGACCACGAGACCCCCCTTGGCGTCGTGCTCGATGGACGGGAACCGCGGCCCGAGCTCGCCCGCCAGTTCGTCCGCCAGGGCTGCCCACCGGCGCAGCGACACCTTGGCGAGCTCCAGCTCCGGGCCCGGCCCTTTGTCGGAGACCAGCAGGTTGCCCTCACCGTGGGCGCTCGTGCCGGCGGCGGCAGCCCCGCGGTCGAGCACGACGACCCGGGCACCCGCCCTGGCGAGGGCTCGCGCGCACGCCGCGCCGACGATCCCTGCACCCACGATCACGACGTCCGCTGCCACATCCACCCCTCGTTGGCCTGGTCCCTGTCCTGCTTCGGTCCGTGCTGCCGCCCGTGCCGGGCCGTCAGTCCTCCGGCTTGCCCGCCCACGTGCCCAGCGAGTGCCCGATGTGCCGCTCCATGAGCGCCTTGGCGCCGGGGCCGTCACCGGCCGCCAGCAGGTCGAGCAGCTCGTGGTGCTCCTGGGCCGAGCTGGCCAGCGTGCCGTTGGCGACCATGGTCGACAGCCCGAGCAGGCGCGCCCTGTCCCGCAGGTCGGACACGATCTCTCCGGCGACCGGGTTGCCGAGCAGCCCGGTCAGCCGCAGGTGGAACGCCTGGTCCGCCTGCAGGTAGGCGATGAGGTCACCCGTGCGCGCGCGCTCGACGATCTCGTCGGCCAGCGCGCGAAACTCCTGGAGCTGCCCCACCGGGAACGACTTGGCCAGCCGCTCCATCCAGACCGGCTCGATCACCAGGCGGACGGCGGCGACGTGCCGCAGCGTCTGGTCGCTCACGCGCGTGACGCGGAATCCCTTGTTCCGCACCGCCTCGAGGAAGCCCCGGCGTTCCAGGTCGAGGACCGCCTCGCGCACCGGCGTCGCGGACACGTCGAACCGCGCGGCGAGGGTCGGTACGGAGACGAGCTCACCGGGCTCCAGCTCGCCCGCCACGATGGCCGCGACGAGGGCGCGATGGACCTGCTCACGCAGGCTCGCGACCGGCGGGAGACGACGGACGGACGGGGTAGGTGATGCTGCGCTCATGAAGCACTCCTGGGTGGTCAGGCAACGCTAGTAGTATATTACACGAGGCGTGGTTCGCCCCGTCAGTTCGGCCTGAAGGGTACCCGAGCACGCACGCGCGAGCGGCTCGCAGGGGCCTGGAGGCCGTTAGATGCGCCGAAACGCGACGTTTACATTCACCCCATCGACACCACTGTCGTCCATCAGTAAAATATCACGCATCACATATCGTAGGCCGACACTTCGAAGGCGAGGACGATGCCGAGCGACACGACGACCGGGGCCGCTGCCCCGACCACAGCACCTGTCCGCGTGGCGGGCCCGGCTGCTCGCCGGCTCGGCGCCGACGACGTGGTCCTCACCGACGGCCTCCTGGGCCGGTGGCAGCGACGGAACACCGACGCGACCCTGCCGCACGTCATCGACGAGGTGCGGGCGTCCGGCGTGCTGGACAACCTCCGGCGCGTGGCGTACTCGACCGGGGAGCCGTTCCGTGGCCGCTACCCGTTCTCCGACACCGACGCCTACAAGACGCTCGAGGCCGCCGCGTACGAGCTGGCCCGGCACCAGGGGGCCGACAGCGGCAGCACGGCCTCCGTCCGCGCCTTCTACGAGGAAGCCCTGGCACTCGTCACGGCCGCACAGGCCGACGACGGGTACCTGTCGTCGTACCACCAGGGCGCCGACGCGAGCGTCCCGCCGTGGTCGGACCTGGCTGGTGGGCACGAGCTGTACAACCTCGGCCACCTCGTCCAGGCGGCGCTCGCCGCCGCACGCCGGCTCGGCGACCACCGGCTGCTGGCGGTCGCGCGCCGGTTCGCGGACCTCGTGGTGGACCGGTTCGGGCCGGCCGGCCGCGCGGAGTACTGCGGTCACCCGCAGATCGAGGCGGCGCTCGCCGAGCTGTACCGGGAGACGGGCCACGAGCCCTACCTGCGCCAGGCCGAGCTGTTCGTCGAGCGGCGTGGCTCCGGGCTCTTCGACGCGGCGCCGTTCGGCCCCGCCTACTACGCGGACCACGCGCCCCTGCGGGACCTGGAGACCGTCACGGGGCACGCCGTACGGATGGTCTACCTGGCCGCCGGCGCCACCGACGTCGCCATCGAGCGGGGCGACCAGGCCCGGATCGACCACCTGACGCGCCTGTGGGACGACATGGTCCGCACCAAGTCCTACGTGACGGGCGGGATCGGCTCGCGGCACTCCGACGAGGCGTTCGGCGACCGGTACGAGCTGCCCCCCGAGCGCGCCTACGCCGAGACGTGCGCGGCGGTCGGGACCATGCAGTGGGGCTGGCGCCTGTTCCTGGCCACCGGCAGCGCCGCGGTGCTGGACCACGTGGAGCGGGTCCTCTACAACGGGTTCGCCGCCGGTGTGTCCCTCGACGGCACCCGGTTCTTCTACGACAACCCGCTGCAGCGCCGGCCCGACCACCTCGACGGACGCCCTGCCGACCCGGCCGAGCCCCTGCGCCGCCGGTGGTTCGGCTGCGCGTGCTGCCCGCCGAACGTGGCGCGCTGGATCAGCGGGCTCCAGGACCACGTGGCCCTCGAGACCCCGGACGGCCTGACCATCGCCCTGCCCACCGCCTGCCGGGTGCGGTCAGCCGCGCTGTCGGTCGACATCGCCACCGACTACCCCTGGGACGGGCGGGTCCGCGTGCGCGTGCTCGACGCCAGCACCGCACCCGCGACGCTGACGCTCCGGGTCCCCGGCTGGGCGACGACGCCGCAGGTCACCGTCGACGGCACGCCGGTCGACGCAGCGGTGCGCGACGGGTGGCTGCAGCTGACCCGCGCGTGGCGACCCGGCCAGGAGGTCGTGCTCGACCTGCCGATGCACCCGCGGCTCGTCGTCTCGCACCCGACCGTCGACGCCACCAGGGGCGCGGTCGCCGCGGTGCGCGGGCCGGTCGTGCACTGCCTGGAGCAGGCCGACTCCCCCGCGCCGGTCGACGACGTCGTCGTGCACACCGTCGGCGCGGCGGCGCCGGCCGGCGAGCACGCTCTCGACCCGCTCCTGGGACACGCCCTGACCGCACACGTGAGCCGGCGGCCCGCGCCGTCGGACGACCCGTACCCGGACGCGGACCGACCAGACCCCGACCGGACAGACCCACCGACCCCGTCGACGACGACGCAGGTCGCGCTGGTGCCCTACCACCTCTGGGCGAACCGCGAACCCGGGGCGATGCGGGTCTGGCTCGGGCACACCTGACCTGAGCCGGACCGCCCGGGGGCTCCTGCCCCCACGTCCTACCCGTACGACCTCGACGCGACTGCGTCACCGACCGAGTCACCGACCGAGTCACCGACCGAGAGGCCACATCGTGAAGCTCCATCGGATAACGACAGCATTCCTCGCTGCCGCCACGACACTCGCCCTCGCCGCCTGTGGCGGCGCCAGCCAGGACGACTCCTCAGGGGGTGGTGGAGGGTTCACCGCAGAGCCCGCAGAGGGTGGCACCGTCCACGTGCTGCAGAACGCCGACTTCTCCTACCTCGACCCCGCACGTGGCTTCGACGGCGGGGTGAACAACTTCTACCGGCTCGTCTACCGCCAGCTCACGACGTCGGCGCCCGGCTCGGCCGAGGACCCGAACGAGATCGTCCCGGACCTGGCCGCCGGCCTCGGCGAAGTGTCCGACGACGGCCTGACCTGGACGTACCGGCTCAAGGACGGCCTGAAGTTCGACACCGGCGATCCGATCACGTCCGCGGAGGTCAAGTTCGGCATCTCCAGGGCCTGGGACCCCGAGATCGGCATCGGGTCGCCGTACCTCAAGCAGGTCATCGACGCCCCGAAGGACTACGCGGGCCCGTACGAGTCGGGCGACCTGCCGACCATCGAGACGCCCGACGACGCGACGATCGTCTTCCACCTCAAGGAGCCGTTCCCCGAGTTCGACGCCGTGCTCGCCCAGGTGAACGCCACCCCGTTCCCCGAGGGGACGGGTGAGGGCGACGAGTTCGTCCACGAGATCATCGCCTCCGGTCCGTACCGGCTGGCCGAGTACGTGCCCGGCAGCACCATCAAGCTGACCCGCAACGAGAGCTGGGACCCCGCGACGGACGAGGTCCGCACCGCCAAGCCGGACGGCTGGGAGTTCACGATCGGGCTCGACCCCGCGACGATCGACGAACGCCTCATCGCAGGGCAGGGGGCGGACGTCAACGCCATCGCGGGCACCGTCCAGCCGGCGACGCTCCCCCGGCTGCAGACGCCGCAGCTCCAGGACCGGGTCCTCGAGCTGCCCGGCATCTGCACCACCTATATGGGCCTGAACACGACGAAGAAGCCGCTCGACGACGTCCGCGTGCGCCAGGCGATCAGCTACGCGATCGACCGCACGGCCATCGTGAACGCGAGCGGCGGCAACCAGCTGGGCGCGCCCTCCACGACGATCCTTCCCTCGACGGTCGCAGGCCACAAGGACTTCGACCTGTACCCGTCGCCGGACGGGACGGGCGACGTCGAGGCGGCACAGGAGCTGCTGGACGAGGCCGGCCTGTCCGACGGGTTCACCCTCACCCTCGACATCCGCTCGCAGGAGTCCATGCAGGCCCAGGGCGAAGCCGTCCAGCAGGCGCTCGAGCGGATCGGCATCACCGTCGAGCTCAACCTGATCGACACCGCCACCTACTACGAGACCATCGGCACCCCGTCGCAGCAGCACGACGCCGCCATCACCGGCTGGTGCCCCGACTGGGCGTCGTCCGCGGCCACCTTCATCCCGCCGCTGTTCGACGGCCGCACCATCTACGAGAAGGGCAACTCCAACCTCGCCCAGCTCGACGACCCGGACGTCAACGCCCGGATCGACGAGATCAAGGCGATGACGGACATCGACGCCGCGAACGTGCAGTGGGGTGACCTCGACGAGCAGATCCTCGAGCTGGCGCCGGTCGTCCCCCTGATGGTGGCCAAGACCGTCTCCCTCCCCGGCGAGAACGTCACCGGCCTGCACTCCTCGGCGAACGCCGCGACCGGCGGCATCGACTACGTCGGCGTCGGTCTCAAGGACCCCGAGAAGGGCTGACCCCATGACGTCCTCCCCGACTGACCTCACGGCTGTCCAGGCCGCGGCGGCCGGGACCGGCGACACCGACCAGGCGCCGGCGGCCGACCAGGCCGCCGGCGCCCTCCGGGCCGGTGCCGGCGGGACCTGGCAGGCGCTGCGCCGCGACACCGGTGCCATGCTCGGCCTCGGCTACATCGCCTTGATCACGCTCGTCGCGATCTTCGCGCCGGTCCTCACCGCGATCAGCGGCTGGACCCCGTACGAGTTCGACCAGTCCGCCATCGACCCCGACCTCGGCGGCATCCCGATCGGCCCGTGGGGTGGGATGGGCGCGGAGCACTGGCTCGGCGTCGAGCCGGGCAACGGCCGCGACATCTTCGCCCGCATCGTCTACGGCGCGCGGGTCTCCATGGGCATCGCCCTGTCGGCGACGGCGCTGACCACGGTGCTCGGCGTGTCGCTAGGGCTCGTGGCGGGCTACTTCGGTGGCCGGGTGGACCTCGTCGTGTCGCGCGTCATGGACTTCCTCATGGCGTTCCCCGCCCTGATCTTCATGATCGCCGTGCTGTCCGCCCTGCCGGCGAGCAACCGGTCGGCGCTGCTCGTTGTCGTGATCTCGGTCTTCGGCTGGCCCTACCTGGCCCGCATCGTCCGTGGCCAGACCATGTCGCTGGCGCAGCGTGAGTTCGTCGAGGCGGCCCGGGCGGCAGGGGCCAGCGGTACACGCATCGTGTTCCGCGAGATCCTGCCCAACCTGCGCTCGACCATCATCGTGATGGCGACGCTGGCCGTGCCCGGCTACATCGGCACGGAGGCCGGCCTGTCGTTCCTCGGTGTCGGCGTCGTCCCGCCCGCACCGAGCTGGGGCCAGATGATCGCCGCGTCCGTGAAGTGGTACGCCGTCGACCCCGCGTACTTCCTCGTGCCCGGCTTGTTCCTGTTCCTGCTCGTGCTCTCGTTCACCGTGCTCGGTGACCGCCTGCGCGCCGTCGTCGACGCTCAGGAAGGTCGATGATGCCCCGGTTCCTCCTCACCCGCATCTCGTCCGGCCTCGTGGTCCTGCTGCTGGTGTGCCTGTTCACGTTCGTGGTGTTCTTCGCGCTCTCGCCCGACCCGGCGGTACAGATCTGCGGCAAGAACTGCACGCCGGAGCTCATCGACCAGATCCGCGGGAACCTCGGCCTGGACCAGCCGTTCTGGACCCAGTTCTTCCTCTTCGTCGTCGGGATCTTCGCCGGCCGCACCTACGGCGACGGCGCCGCTGCCGTCGAGTGCGCCGCCCCGTGCCTCGGCTACTCGTTCCAGTCCAGCCAGGCGGTCTGGGACATGATCGTCCAGCGCCTCCCGGTCTCCGCGACCATCGCGGTGGGCGCCGCCGTGCTGTGGCTGCTCGCCGGCCTGGTCGGCGGGCTGCTCAGCGCGGTCAAGGAGGACACGTTCCTGGACCGGTTCACCACCGGCCTGTCGCTGACCGGCATGTCGATCCCCAACTACGTGCTCGCCCTCGTGCTGCAGTACGTGCTGGTCGTCAGGCTCCAGTGGCTGCCCTTCCCCCAGGCGGTCCGGTTCGCGGACGACCCGGCGGCGTGGTTCGGGAACTTCGTCATGCCGTGGATCGTGCTCGCCGTCGGGTATGCGGCCGCCTACACGCGGCTCACCCGAGCCAACGTGCTCGACGTGCTGCGCGAGAACTACGTGCGGACCGCCTATGCGAAGGGCCTGCCGCAGTCGCTCGTGTGGCGGCGGCACGCCCTGCGCCCTGCACTGACGCCCGTGGTGACCATCTTCGGCATGGACTTCGCCGGCCTGCTGGGCGGGGCGCTCATCACCGAGACCGTCTTCGGGATCAACGGCGTGGGCAAGATGGCCGCCGACTCGATCGCCCGCAACGACCAGCCGGTGATCATGGGCGTCACGCTGCTGGCCGGGTTCCTCGTCGTCGTCGGCAACATCGTGGTCGACGTCGTCTATACCGCCATCGACCCGAGAGTGCGGGTGAACGCAAGATGACCACCACCGGCAGGACCACCACCGGCGCGCTGCTCGAGGTACGGGACCTCACGGTCACCTTCCCCACGCCGCGCGGCCCGCTCGACGCCGTCAGGTCCCTCGACCTCGATCTCGAGCCGGGCGGGGCGCTCGGCATCGTCGGCGAGTCCGGCTCCGGCAAGTCCATGACCAGCCTCGCGATCATGGGCCTGCAGCCCCGCGCGGCGCACCGCACCGGGAGTGTCCGGCTGCGCGGACGCGAGCTGGTCGGCATGTCGGAGGCCGACCTGCGCCGCGTGCGCGGCGACCGCATAGCGATGGTCTTCCAGGACCCGCTGTCCTCGCTGAACCCCTACTACACCGTCGGGCTCCAGATCGAGGAGGCGTACCGCGCCCACCGCCCCGGCGTCACCCGCCGGGAGGCGCGGAAGGTCGCGATCGCGGCCCTGGAGCGGGTGCACATCCGGGATGCGGCACAGCGTGCGCACCACTACCCGCACCAGTTCTCCGGCGGCATGCGCCAGCGCGTGATGATCGCCATGGCACTGAGCACCGAGCCGGAGCTCCTGATCGCCGACGAGCCCACCACCGCACTCGACGTCACGGTCCAGGCGCAGATCCTCGACCTGCTGCAGGAGATCCGGCGCGAGACCGGCACCGGCCTGGTGCTGATCACGCACGACCTCGCGGTCGTCAGCGAGATCACCGAGCACATCGTCGTCATGAAGGACGGCGTGTGCGTCGAGCGAGGCGCCGTCGAGCAGATCTTCACCCGGCCGCAGCATCCCTACACCCGGGCGCTGCTCGACGCCGTGCCCCGCATCGACGACGAGATCGGTGAGCTGCGCGCGGTGGCGCCGGGTCCCGCCGTCGTGCCCGAGAACCCGGCCACCCCCACGAACGGAGGTCCCGCATGAGCGAGCCGCTCCTGAGAGCCACGAACCTGGTCAAGGAGTTCCCGGTCCTGGGCACCGGCGGGCTCCTGCGTGCTCCGGCGCGGTTCCGGGCCGTCGACGACGTGAGCTTCGAGATCCGCACGGGCGAGACGCTCGCCCTGGTGGGCGAGTCCGGCTCGGGAAAGTCGACGACGGCGCGGCTGGCCGCGCGGCTGCTGGACGTCACGTCCGGCACCGTGGAGCTCGACGGCGAGGACGTCACCCGGCTGGGACGCTCCGCCCTGAACCGGTTCCGCAGCGAGGTGCAGGTCGTCTTCCAGGACCCGTTCTCCTCGCTCAACCCCCGGCACACCGTGGAGCGGATCGTGACGGCTCCGCTGGTCTACCAGCAGCGGACGATCCCCGGCGGCGCCCGCGCGTTCACCCGGTCGCTCATGGAGCGGGTGGGGCTGGACCCGGACCACTCCCAGAAGTACCCGGCGCAGTTCTCCGGCGGGCAGGCGCAGCGCATCGGGATCGCCAGGGCCCTGGCGGTCGGACCGCGCGTGGTGGTGTGCGACGAGGCGGTCTCCGCCCTCGACGTGTCCGTCCAGGCCCAGGTGATCAACCTGCTGCGCGACCTGCAGCGCGAGGAGGGCCTGACCTACCTGTTCATCGCGCACGACCTCGCGGTGGTGCGCCAGATCGCCACGCGGGTCGCCGTGATGACGCAGGGGCAGATCGTCGAGGAGGGCGAGCGCGACGCCGTCTTCGGCGCACCCCGCCACGAGTACACCCGCACGCTGCTCGACGCCGTCCCGCGGATCCGCCCCGAGTGGGAGCGGCAGCGCCGCGCCAACGCCGGCGGGCCGGCCGGGGCCACGGCATGAGCGCGGGCAACGGGCCTGGCTGGACGTCCTACCTGCTGCCAGGCATCGGTGTCCGCGAGCGCCGCCTCGCGGTGCCGCTCGACCGGTCGGGCCGGCTGGACGGCGTGGTGGAGCTGCTGGTCCGTGAGCTGGTGGATCCGGTGCGGGCCGCCGACGACCTGCCGCTGCTGGTGTACCTGCAGGGTGGCCCGGGCGGCGCGAACCCGCGTCCGGTGCGCAGGGACGGCTGGCTGGACGTGGCGCTGCGTGACTACCGCGTGGTGCTGGTGGACCAGCGCGGCACGGGTGGCAGCTCGCCGCTGGACGGCGAGGTGGTGGCCGGCCTGGGTGCGCGCGCGGGTGCGGACCTGCTGGCGTGCTTCCGGGCGGACTCGATCGTCGCGGACCTGGAGGACGTGCGCGCGGAGGTGTACGGCGGGCGTCCGTGGACGACGCTGGCGCAGAGCTTCGGCGGCTGGATCACGCTGACCTACCTGTCCGTCGCGCCCGAGGCGCTCCGCGCCTGCTACATCGCTGGGGGCGTGCCGGGCACGCCGCCGGACGCCGCGGAGGTGTACCGCAGGACGTTCGGCCGGGTGGTCGGGCGGACCGGTGAGTACTACCGGCGGTACCCGGCGGACGTCGGGGCGGTGGGGGCGGTCGCGGACCGGCTCGCGGAGGGCGACGTCCTGCTGCCGGACGGTGACGTGCTGACGGTGCGCCGGTTCCAGTCCATGGGGATCGACCTGGGCATGAAGCCGGGTACGGAGCGGCTGCACTGGTTCGTCGAGAAGGCGTTCGTGCGTCCGGGCCGGCTGTCGGCGGGGTTCTTGCAGGAGGCGATGGTGCGGACGTCGCAGGCGGACGGGCCCCTGTTCTGGACGCTGCAGGAGTCGATCTACGGCCACCGTGACAACGGACCGATCGCGTGGGCGGCGCAGGCGGAACGGGACCGTCGCCCGGAGCTCGACCCGGACCGGCGTCCGCTGCTGTTCACGGGCGAGATGGCTTTCCCGTGGATGTTCGACGAGATCCGGCTGCTGCGGCCGTTCGCGCCCGCGGTGCATGAGCTGGCGGCGCGCACGCAGTGGTCGCCGCTGTACGACCTGGACCGGCTGGCGACCAACGAGGTGCCGGTCGCCGCGGTGGTCTATCACGACGACATGTTCGTCGACGCGGGCCTGCAGCTCGACACGCTCTCGCGCGTCGGGTCGTCCCAGGCGTGGGTGACCAACGAGTACGAGCACGACGGGATCGGCGACGGGCGCGTGCTGGAGCGCCTCCGTGAGCTGGTCCGCGACCGAGGAGGAGAGATCCGATGAGCCAGCACACCACCCCTGACCGGCCGCCCTACGCAGGCACCCGCGCGCCCAGGCTGGTCGAGAGCGCGGCGTTCAACGCCCAGATGGCACGCGGGTGGGCTGCCCCCGACGTCGTCGTGCCGGTGACGCCGGGGGCGCCCGCCGCCGCGGCCGCGCACCGGGAGCGGCTGTCGGCAAGGATCGGCGCGAGCGACGTCGTGGTGAGCGCCGGGCACGCGAGCCTGCGCAACGGCGACGTGCAGCACGGGTTCCGCGCGGACAGCGACTTCGTCTGGCTCACGGGGGCGCAGGCCGAGGGCGGCGTGCTCGTGCTGCGGGCCAGCGGCGGGAGCCACGATGCGACGCTGTACCTGCCGCCGCCGGCCAAGCCGGGCGACAGCGCGTTCTTCGGCGACGCGGCCTACGGCGAGCTCTGGGTCGGCCCGTCGCCGGACCTGAGCGACTGGGCTGAGGCGTTCGGTATCACCGTCGAGCCGTTGTCCGCGCTCGACGCGGCGCTCGGGACGATGGACGGGGCGCTCGCGGCGCCGTCGGTCGACGGCGCCGTGGTGCGCCGGTTCGGCCTCGAGGCGTCCGCGGAGCTGGCCCGCGCCCTCTCGGACCTGCGGATGATCAAGGACGACTGGGAGATCGCCCAGCTGCGCGAGGCGGTCGACCACACGGTGACCGGCTTCGAGGCGGTGGTCGCGGAGCTGCCGCGCGCGATCGGCGGGCTGGGCGAGCGCTGGCTGCAGGGCACGTTCGACCGGCACGCGCGCACGTTCGGCAACGGGCCGGGGTACACGACGATCGTGGGCTCGGGTCCGCACGCGCCGACCCTGCACTGGGTGCGCTGCGACGGCCCCGTGCTGCCGGACATGCCGCTGCTGCTCGACATGGGGGTCGAGGCGAGCTCCTTGTACACGGCGGACGTGACGCGGACGATCCCGCCGTCGGGCAGCTTCAGCCCGGTGCAGCGCGAGGTGCACGACCTGGTCGAGAAGGCGCACCGCGCGGGCATGGCGCAGATCCGCCCGGGGGTCGAGTACCTCGACTTCCACTTCGCCTCCATGGAGGTGATCGCGCAGGGCCTGCACGACTGGGACCTCCTGGACGTCTCGGTGGACGAGGCGCTGTCCCCCGGCGGGCAGCAGCACCGGCGCTGGCTCGTGTGCGGGATCGGCCACCACCTCGGTCTCGACGTGCACGACTGCGCCCACTCCGACTACCCCGCCTATCAGGCGGCGCCGCTGGCACCTGGCGTGGTCATGACCGTCGAGCCCGGCCTCTACTTCCACGCGCACGACGAGACGGTGCCGCCGGAGCTGCGCGGCATCGGCGTCCGGCTGGAGGACGACCTGCTGGTCACGGCCGACGGCGCCGAGGTGCTCTCGGACGCCCTGCCGATCGACGCCGCCGGCATCGAGCGCTGGACCAAGGAGCGGATCCCGGATGCCTGAGCCGATCACCGCGGACCTGAGGGCCGCCGCCGTCGCCGAACCGTTCCCGCTCGACGCCGTCGCGCTGCACGACGGCGTGTTCACCCGCGCCCGGGACCAGCTGCTGCACCTGGCGCGCACCTACCCGGTCGACCGGGTGCTCGCCGTCTTCCGCGCCAACGCGGGCCTGGACACGCGCGGGGCGCTGCCGCCCGGCGGCTGGGAGGACTTCGGCCACCCGGACGAGGAGGCGTGGGGCCCCGACGAGTACCCGGGGCGCGAGGCCGCGCCGACGGCGAACCTGCTGCGCGGCCACTACGCGGGGCACTTCCTGTCCATGCTGGCGCTCGCCCACGGCGGTGCGGACGACGACGTTCCGGACGACGACGCACCGGGGCCCGGCCTGAAGACCGTGCTCAAGGCCAAGGTCGACGACATGGTCGAGGGCCTGCGGGAGGTCCAGGAGGCGCTGGCGGCGTCGGGCCGCTACAGCCATCCGGGGTTCCTGGCCGCGTACGGCGAGTGGCAGTTCTCCCGCCTGGAGGGCCTGGCCCCCTACGGCGAGATCTGGGCGCCGTACTACACCTGCCACAAGATCATGGCGGGACTGCTCGACGCGTACCGGCACGCGGGGTCGCGGACCGCCCTCGAGATCGCCGCCGAGATGGGGCGCTGGGTGCACGGCAGGCTGTCCGTCCTGCCAGCGGACCGGCGCAGGGAGATGTGGTCCCTGTACATCGCTGGCGAGGCCGGCGGCATGAACGAGGTGCTGTGCGACCTCGCGGTGCTGACCGGCGACAAGCAGTTCGTCGAGACCGCCCGGCTCTTCGACCTGGACTCGCTGCTGGAGGCGACGGCGGCGGGCCGGGACGTGCTGGACGGCATGCATGCCAACCAGCACGCCGCGACGCTCCTTGGCTACCTCGCCCTGCGCGACCTGACGGGCGAGGCGCACTACCTCGACGCCGTCGTGAACATCTGGGACATGGTCGTGCCGGGGCGCACGTACGCGCACGGGGGTTCCGGCGAGAACGAGCTGTGGGGCCCGGCGGGCGCCGTCGCCGCCGACATCGGCAACCGGAACGCCGAGACCTGCGTGACCTACAACCTGCTCAAGCTCGCCCGCGCCCTGTTCGGGCGCACCGGCGAGGCCCGCTACGCCGACTACTACGAGCGGGCCGTCACCAACCAGGTGCTGGGCTCGCGGCGCGACGTCGACTCGGACGAGTCGCCGGAGGTCACGTACATGTTCCCGGTGCACCCCGGGGCGCTGCGGGAGTACGACAACATCGGCACCTGCTGCGGCGGCACGGGGCTGGAGAACCACGTCACGTACCAGGACTCCGTCTACTTCCGGTCCGTGTCCGGCGCCGACCGCACGCTCTGGGTCAACCTCTACGTGGCCTCGACCCTGCGCTGGGCCGAGCAGGACGTGCGCCTCGTCCAGGAGACCGCGTACCCGCTGGAGGGCACCAGCCGGATCCGCGTGGACGCCACCGGCGACCTCGACCTCCGGCTGCGTGTCCCCGCCTGGGTCACGGGCGACGTCACCGTGACGGTCGACGGCGAGGCTCAGCCCGTGGCCGCAGTGCCAGGGACGTACGTCTCCCTCCGGCGGGAGTGGCGTCCGGGCACCGTCGTCGAGATCAGCATGCCGCTGACCCTTCGCGAGGTCCCGGCTCCCGACGACACCTCGCTGGTGACGCTGGAGCTCGGCCCCACCGTCCTGCTGGCCCGCAGCGCCGCCACGACCTGGCTCCCGGTCGCCGCCGCGACCTGGCGGCGCCTGGACGGGACGCTCGACGCCCCGCTCACGCCCGCGGAAGACGGCGCGTGGCGGCTGGGTGACCTCGTCCTGGAACCGGCGTGGTCCGGGTCGGACGCGCGGTACCACATGTACCTGCGCCGGTCCGACGCCCGCATCGCGTTCGCCGGGCCGGGTGCCGACTCGGGGGTGCCGAACGTGGCCCGCCGGGACGGCAGCACGTTCCTGGACGTCCTCTGGTCGGACGGCGGCTTCGTCACCCGCGCCGAGTTCCTCCGGGCCGTGCTGCGCACCGGCCACGAGTTCGTGGGGCTCGGGCTGCTCAGCGCCGCCGAGGCCGCCGACGTCCTGCGGGCCGCGGCCCGGTCCGGCGTCGGCAGGGCCGCGGACGGAGCAGCGGATCGCGCAGAAGCCGCCCGCGAGGAGGCCGCCCTCCTGGCCGAGGCACCCACCGCCGCCCGGGACGGCTCGGCGCCCCGCGTCGAGGTGGTCCCGGCCACCGCGCCGAGCGTCACCGGCTGGTACCACCAGCCCGCCGAGCTCATGGTCACCGCACGGGCCGACGCCGGCGCGGCCACCGTCGAGGTCCGGGTCGGCGACGGGCCGTGGGAGCCGGCGGGACCGGGGCCGCTGCGGCTCGGTGACGGCGTGCACACGGTCAGCGCCCGCGCCGTCGACGCCGAGGGGCGCGAGCGCCACGTCGTCAGCGAGGTCAGCGTCGACACCACTGCGCCCCTGACCACCGCCACCGCCCGGCGCCTGGGCGCGCGCGGGGTCGAGGTCAACCTCACCGCGACGGACGACGTGTCCGGCGTCGACAGCATCCGGTGGAAGGGACCGGACACGTTCTGGGCGACGTTCCGCGAGCCGTTCACGCGCGCCCTCGGCGACGAGCCCCAGGTCATCGAGTTCAGGGCCACCGACCGGGCCGGCAACGAGGAGCCGGTACGGACCCTCGAGCTCCCGCCCGCCGGCTGATCCCGGCCGACCCGACTGGTTCGACTGGTTCGACTGCACGAGCACCACGACAAAGGAGCTGGAACCTCATGCACACGACACGACCTGCTCGGAACGTCCGGGCGCTGCCCATCGGGGCGGTCGCCGCCCTCGCCGCCGTGGCCCTCGGGGCCGGACCGGTGGCCGCACCGGCGAGCGCCGCGACCGAGTCGTCCGCCGCGACGACGACAACGGCGGCGACGGCGGCGGCGGCGACGTCCGCGTCCGTCGACGGCTGCCGGCTCCCTGCCGCCGTGGACGGACTCGGCTCCGGGTTCCCGCTCGACGAGCAGGCGCTCCCGGCCACCGGCACGCTCAAGGCCGCGATGCTGTTCGTGGACTTCGAGGACCATCCGGCGCCCGCCGGTTCGCTGGGCGAGGCGGAGGCCAACCTGGCGCCGGGCGTCGAGTACCTGGAGCAGGTGTCGGGTGGACGGCTCGACGTCACGACGACGGCGTCGGACGGGTGGGTCCGGATGCCCGAGCCGTCCACGGCCTATCCGTTCGAGCGGGGCCTGACCTACGAGGACCACGTCCGGTACATCGGCGACGCGGTCGCGGCGGCCGACGCCACGTACGACTTCTCCGACGTGGACGTCGTCTGGGTGTCGGCCACGCGGGAGGCACCGAACATCACCTACTCGCCCACGACGAACTTCCTGGACGTCACGGCGGACGGCAACCACCTCACGCACGCCGTCACGTTCGGGTACGACCAGTGGCGCTGGGGCGGGCTGGTCCTGGCCCACGAGACGGGGCACACGCTCGGCCTGCCCGACCTCTACCTGTTCGAGGCGCCGCCGGAGGACCCGGGGAACTGGCACGCGGCGGCGGGCGGCTGGGACCTGATGGGCCTGATCTCGGGACAGGGTCCCGAGTTCCTGGGCTGGCACCGGTGGCAGCTCGGCTGGCTCGATGACGATCAGGTCGTGTGCGCAGACCCCGGGCGGACGACCACCGCACGGCTGAACCCCGTCGCCCGCTCCGCCGATGCTCCTTCGTGGCAGGACGCGATGGTCGTGTACCCGCTCTCGGAGACGCGCGTCGTCGTGGTCGAGAACCGGCGGCCGGTCGGGTACGACGAGGGCATCGCCGCGGGCGGCGCGCTCGTCTACACCGTCGACACGTCCGTGCGTTCCGGCCACGGGCCCGTGCGTGTGGTGGACTCGACGCCCGGTTCTGCGGACGGGCTGGACGACGCCCCGTTCGCGCCGGGCACGTCCTGGACGGAGCCGACGACGGGGGCAGTGCTCTCGTTCCACGCCGGACCCGGGGACACGTCCCGGGTCACGATCAAGCCCTGACCCTTGACCGCCCCGCCGGGTTGGTCGAGCAGGTCAGACCCGGGCCAGGTGGCGTTCCAGTGCGTCGACGGCCGCGCCGAGGCCGTTCTCGGCGCGGACCGTCGCGCCGAGCTCGGCCGCCCGGACCGCCATCGACTCGTCGGAGACGGCTCGCCCGAGCGCCTGAGCCAGCCCGTCCGGCGTGAGCCGCGACTGCGGCTGCCCGGCCGGCGCGACGCCGATCTGCTCCATCCGGCGCGCCCAGAACAGCTGGTCGCCCAGGAACGGGCAGATCACCTGGGGCTGCCCCGAGGCCAGCGCGCCAGAGGTGGTGCCGGCCCCGCCGTGGTGGACGATCGCCGCCATCCGCGGGAAGAGCCAGTCGTGCGGCGCCTCGTCGAGCACCAGGACGTCGTCGCCGAGCTCCGCGGCGTCGATCCCGCCCCAGCCGGTCACGAGGACCGCCCGCACGCCCGAGCGGCGTACCGCCTCCGCGACCGTCCGCCCGACGCGGGCCGGCTCGGTGCCGGACATGCTGCCGAACCCGATGTAGACGGGCCGATCCCCCGCGTCCAGGAAGGTGTCGACCCCTTCCGGCGGTGTCCATTCCGGAGACTCCGGCACGAACCAGAACCCGGTGGTCCGCACCCAGTGCGGGAACTCCAGCGGGCTGGGCAGCACGTGCGGACTGAACGCCTGCAGCACGAGGGTGTGCTCGCCGTCGGGCCGCCGTGTGATGTCGTGCTGGTGCCGCCGGCGCGGTAGCCCGAGGGTCTCGGAGCGCCACCTGTCGCCCATCCGGGCCAGCATCCGCAGAGCAGGGGTGGTCAGCGCGTAGCTGAGGCGGTTGAGCCGCTGCGGAAACCTGGCCGGCAGCTGCGGGGCGGGAAAGCTGCTGGTCGGGACCCAGCCGGGCTGGAAGCAGACGGGCACAGCCGGGACGCCGAGCTTCTCTGCGAGGTAGTGCATCGGCAGTCCGCTGTGGTGGATGACGACGTCGATGCCCGTGTCCGCCGCGGCGATGTCGGCAGCGACGCTCGCGTCGACGTACACCTTCTCCATCAGCGGTTTGCTCAGGCGCATCGCCCGCACGCCGGCCACCTTGCCGCGCAGCCCCCGGTAGTTGGTCTCGATCGCTGCGCTGATCTCCGGGTCGTCCATCAGCGCCTTCGTACCGTCGTTGAGCGGCGCGAACGGCACGTCGTACCGCGTGACCAGCTCGGCCATCTCTTCGGGCGCGGCGAGCAGGACGTCGTGCCCCGCGCGGCGCAGCGCGTCGCCGAGCGCGACGAACGGCTGGACATCGCCTCGGGTGCCGTGGGTGATCATGAGCGCCTTCATGGGTTCTTCCGCTCCTTCGCGACCGTGTCCCACGCCCCGAGCGCACGCTCGTCGGCGAAGACTCCGTGAGTGAACATCTCCAGCGCGACCCGAGCGTGCTCGACGGTCGCGTCGGTCTCGTACAGGTCCTCGATCCCGAGCACGCGCTCGAGATGGTCGGAGAAGGCGAGCGGCGCGAGCAGCCAGCTCACGTAGATCGCACCCCGGGCGCGTGGGTTCGACGTCGGCCGGGCCCAGCCCTCCCGTTCGCCGTCGGTGAGCCAGGCGGTGGTGACCTCGACGATCTCGTCGAACAGCGCGGCCGCCTCGGGCGTGCCGTCGAGAAAGGCGCGGGCGAGATAACGGCGGACCGGGGTCGCGACCTCGAGCATGGCCGCCAACCCGGTGGCATCGCCGGACATCACCCCGTCGGGCGCCTCCCCGCGGCCTGGGTCGTCCGTCCCACGCACCATCGACACCACGTACGCGTCGCACTCGCGGCGTAGCGCCGCCATGGATCCGAAATGGTGCACGACCAGCCCCGGGGAGACGCCCGCCGCCGCGGCGATCGCCCGTACCGTCACCCGGTTGACCCCGTGCCGCCCGAACAGGTCGAGGGCGGCGTCGCGGACCCGGGTCCGGCCGGCCGGGTCGTTCCGTGTCGAGTCATCGGGTGCAGCCACCCCGCCAGACTAAACAAACGTTTAGTCCGAGCACACCTCCAATACACTTGTATGGTCGGCAATACGTACGTACTGTTGGCGGCATGCCGACCCATCAGTACTCGGAGAGCGACCTCAGCGCGCGGGCCCGGATCCGCGACGCGGCGCTGGAGCAGTTCGCGCTGCACGGCACCAGCGGGGCCACCATGCGCGGGATCGCCCAGGCGGCGGGCGTCTCCGTCGGCCTGGTGCAGCACCACTTCGGGACGAAGGACGGGCTGCGCCTCGCGTGCGACGAGCTGGTCGTCGAGGTGTTCCGCCGCCGGGTGCTGCACCTGGCGAAGAAGGACCAGCTCGCCGACGCCGACGCGCTGGGCGAGCTCTTCGACGAGTCCCCGCTCCTGCTGCGCTACCTCGCGCGCGCATCCCTTGACGGCTCTGCGGCGGCCGACGAGGTGTTCGACCAGCTCGCCGACGGCACGCAGGACTTCCTCACCGAGACCTGGCCGGACCGCTTCCCCGAGGGCAGCGGCGACGCCAGGGACACGGCCACCGTGATGACCGCCATGCACTCAGGGATCGCGCTCCTGATCGGCCAGGTCGCCCGGCGGTTCGGGCAGGAGCCGGAGGAGGCGATCGGCTCGGCCCGCGTCGCCATGGGAATCATGAACCTCTACGCCGCGATGGGCGAGTTCGCACAGTCCACGACCGGCAAGGACGTCCGGGCCGCCGTCGAGGACCGCGGGTCCGGTGCTGACCGCCGTCGGACCCGGCCGGAGGAGGCGCGATGACCGCCATCACCACCCGGAGCTCCGCGACCGCCGTCGGAGCACCAGCCACAGCCCGCCGACGCGCGCTCGCAGGAACACGGCTGCTCCTGGCGACCGCGCTGCGCCGCGACCGGCTGCTGCTGCCGCTCTGGGCGCTGCTGATCGTCGTGGTCGCAGTCGGCGGCGGCGCCTCCGTCGGCTCGACCTACCCGACCGAGCAGGCGGTCCAGGACCGGTACGCGCAGATCCAGGCCCTGCCCATGTTCGTCCTGTTCCAGGCCCAGGCGTTCACCGCGACCCACGAGGCGCTCGTCGCGCAGCAGGCGTTCGGCGGCACGACGATCTTCGCGGCCATCGGCGCCGTGCTCTTCGTCGTGCGGCACACCCGGTCCGAGGAGCAGCGCGGGCGCCTGGAGCTGGTGCGGTCGTCCGCCGTCGGGCACGCGGCCCCGCTGGCCGCCGCGGTCTCCCTCGTCGGTCTGACCGGCCTGCTGATCGGCCTGGCCTCGGCCGCGGGTCTCGCCGCCACCGGGCTCCCGCCGACGGGGTCCGTGCTGCTCGGCCTGATCGCCACGGGTGCCGTCTGGATCGCGGTTGCGGTCGCCGCCGTCCTGACCCAGGTCTTCGAGCACGCGCGCACCGTCGGCGCGGTCGCCGTGGTGATCGTGTACGGCCTGCACTTCGTCCGAGGCGTCGGCCACCTGACCGACACCGCCTGGCTCACCTGGGCCTCCCCCAGCGGCTGGCTCGAGGGCACCCGCGCGTACGCGGGCGACCGCTGGTGGCCGCTCGCCCTGGTGCTCGCCACCGTCGCAGCTGCACTGGCCCTTGCCTTCGTCCTGTCGGCCCGCAGGGACCTGGGCGCCGGGCTGATCCCGGCGCGCCGGGGACGCGCGACCGCCCCCGCCTCCCTGAGCGGTGTCGCCGGCATGACCTGGCGGCAGAACCGGATGCCGTTCCTCGTCTGGACGCTGGCCTTCGTCGCGCTCGGCCTCGCGTTCGGCAGCGGAGGCGCCGCAGCCGTTGCCGACTATGCCCGATCGCCCTGGGCGGCGGACTATGCGGCCGCCATGGGCCTCGACGACCCCGCTGCCGCGCTCTTCGTCTACGTCGAGTTCGTGCTCGTGTTCCCTGTCGCCGCCTACGCGATCCTCACGCTCCTGCGCGTACGGCACGACGAGGTCTCCGGCATTGCCGAGCTGACGCTGGCGGCCCCGGTGGCACGTGTCCGCTGGGTGGCCGCGTCCGTCGGCGCGGCCCTGGCCGGCTCGGCGTCGATCCTCGCCCTCCTCGGCCTCACCCTGGCGGCGACCGCGCCCGACGTCGACGGCGTGCTGCCCGTCGCGCTCCGTCTGATCCCGGCCGTCTGGGTGCTGATCGGCGTGGCCACCCTGACGTTCGGGATCGCGCCGCGGGCGACCGTCCCGGTGGCCTGGCTGGGACTGACCATCGGCGTCTTCGGTGAGATCCTGGTCAAGGCAGGCCTGCCCGACGTCGTCTACCTCACCACCTCGCCGTTCGCGCACGTCAGCCCCTACTACACGACCCCCTGGTCGCCGTACGTGCTCCTAGCGCTCGCGGCCGGCCTGATCACGGCGGGGCTCGCCGGGGTGCGGCGGAGAGACCTGCCGCGCTGATCCCGGAGCCAGGTCTCGTGTCCGCCACGATTCACCCCGTGCGGCGCTGGCCGGGGTGCCCGCGGGCCGTGACCATGTCAGTCATGACCGATACAGCTGGAACCGGGAAGCGGCAGACGACGGCGAACAGGTCCGCCGTCCCGATCACCGTGGGCCTGGGCGGGCTGATCCTGGGCGCAGGGCTGTTCTCCGTCGGCGGCTCTGGCGCCATGGCGGTGGCCGTGGTGATCGGGAGCGCGGTCTTCCTGATCGGCCTCGTCGCGCTGCTCGACGGTGTGCACAAGCTGGTCCAGAACCTCGACAGCGCGACCCAGGCGATCCTCGAGCAACGTTCGGCGCCACCGGCCTCGTGACCGCAGCGGCCCCGGGTGTGTCAGTGGTGGAGGCTATTGTCGAACACACGTCCTTGGTAATGAGACTGGTCTTCTATCGTTCTGGGTGGAGGAGGTGGGGTACATGTCCGCAGCAGGATCCGAACACGGCCTGACCGGCGCGCTCCTGGCCGGGCTCCCGGACGATCCGTTCGCAGCCGACCCGGCCTGGAACGACGACGTCCGCGGTGAGCTGGTGCTGCGGGACGGGGTGCTGGTGCGGGTGGTGGTCGAGGACGAGGCGCCGTCGCGTGGGGTGTTCGGGGACGAGCCGTTCGACGAGGCCTGGTACCGGAACACGACGCAGTACCGGGACCCCGACACGTCGCCCGTCCCGGACCCAGCACTGGTGCTGCCGGCGACGGGTGTGCCGGTGATGTCGTGGCCCGAAGACGTCCTGCGCCACGCCCTGCACGACGCACCGGGCGTCCGCCTGGCACGGGTGATCGCCGAGGCGATCGACCTGGACAACACACTGCACGGCGATCCGCACGGCGGGGCACCCACCGAAGGGGCCGCGGGCGGGCCTTCGGGCGGCCTGCATTCGGGTGCGCTCGGCGGCCTGTCGGACGACGCGCTCGGTGATCTGGTCACGGCGTGCGGTCGCATGCAGTCCTGGATGGCCGGCGTGCAGGCGATGGTCGTGGCCGAACGTGCCGCGCGGGAGTCGCACGTGCTGGCACACAACTCGCTGGTCGGGCAGGTCACCGCCGAGCTGGTGGTCACCGAGAGGGAAGCCACCCAGGTCGTGGTCCGCGCCGAGTCCGGCGCCCGGCACCCCAGCGTGATCACCGCCCTCGTCGCAGGGCGGATCGACGTGCCCAAGGCGCAGGTCCTGCTGCGCTCCGCCACCCAGCTCACCGTCGCCGAGCGGGCCGAGGCGATCGCGCGCTACCTGCCCCACGCACCCCGCCGGACCTGGAGATGGCTACAGCACAAGATGCTCGCGTTCGCCGAGGCCCGTCACGGCGCTGCACGGACCGCAGAGCACGAAGCCGGGCGGCGGTGTGTCCAGCTTGATCGTGCGGAGAACGCCATGGGCTGGCTGACCGCCTATCTGCCCGCGATCGATGCGGCAGCGGTCTGGGGAGTGGTCGACGACATGGCCCACCAGCTCCGCCACACCACCGGCGAGGAGCGCACCCTGGGCCAGCTGCGCGCCGATTCCCTGACCGGAATCATCACCGGCCGCCTCCTGCCCGCCAACCGCTTCACCACCACCGAGCTCGGCACCGAGACTGGCACAGGGACCGGAACAGGCACCGAGCCAGCTCCCGAGACTGGCACGGGGACCGGTGTGCAGGAGATCGTGCGACCGGTGCGGATCACGCCCACCCGTCCCGTCATCCGAGTCACCGTCCCCGCGACCGCCCTCCTCAACCTGGACGACGCACCCGGACACCTGGACGGCTACGGACCCATCCCCGCCGACATCGCCCGCACCATCGCCACCGACGCCACCTGGCAACGCCTCCTGACCGACCCCGTCACCGGGATCCTGACCGACTACTCCACCACCACCTACCAACCCAGCAAGACCCTTCGCAACGCCATCGAGACCCGGGACGGCACCTGCACCTTCCTCGGCGGCTGCGACACCCCCGCCACCCGCTGCGACCTCGACCACATCGAGCCCTTCGACCACGGCCAGAAGAACAAGAACAAGAGGGCCGACAAGGACGGCGACGGTGACCGTGGGAACGGGCGGGGGCAGACCAGCGCGCAGAACCTGCACGCGCTGTGCCGCAAGCATCACCTGCTCAAGACGCACGCCGGCTGGGGCCTCGTCCGCGACCCCGGCACCGGGATCACCACCTGGACCACGCCCACCGGGCGTACCCATACCCGGCCGCCCACGGTGCTGGACACCCATGTCGAGCTCGACCAGATCGACCCCGACACCAGCCACGACCTGACGCTCCGCGCCCTCACCGGGCGACACCTCCCACGCCAGTACACGACCACCGAACCCGGCACCGCACCCACCAGCCCGACCACGCCCACCGATTCCGACGAACCACCCTTCTGAGCGAGCGTCAGCGGCTCGGCATAACGTCTCCTGCATGAGCAAGCCGCTGAGCAAGCCACGGCCCTTCACCGTGCATGTCCCCGACCAGGTCCTGACCGACCTGCGGGACCGGCTGGCGCGGAGCCGGATCCCGGACGACTCACCCCGGCGCCCTGCGTCGGGCATGACGGCCGCCTACCTGCGCGAGCTGGTCGACGACTGGATCGGGTGGAACTGGCGGGCGCGGGAGGCATGGCTCAACGCCCACCCGCAGTTCCTGGCCGAGATCGGCGACGTCGACCTGCATTTCGTGCACCTGCGTTCCGAGCGGCCGGACGCCCCGGCGCTCCTGGTGCTGCACGGCTGGCCGCACACGTTCGCCCTGCAGCTCGACTTCGCCGACCTCCTGCCCGACTTCGACGTCGTCGTCGCGAGCCTGCCCGGGTTCGGGTTCTCCGCGCCGTACACGGCGGGCGAGATGTCCGAGAAGCGGCTGGCGGTCACCATGCACACGCTGATGACGGACGTGCTCGGCTACGAGCGGTACTTCACCTACGGCGAGGACGTCACGGCCAACGTGAGCGACCTCATCGCCGCCGGCTACCCGGAGCACGTGGCGGGGATCGTGGCCACGCACGCGCACTTCCCCACCGACGAGGAGCGCGCCGCCCTCACCGACCCGGCGGCGAAGGAGTTCTTCGACGAGCTCGCCGCCCAGCACAGGACCGACGGCGCCTACGGGCACGTGCAGGCCACCCGGCCGGACACCCTCGCGACCGCCCTCAACGACTCCCCCGCCGGCCTGCTGGCGTGGCTCACCGAGAAGCTGGTCGAGTGGAGCGACACCCCGCGGGGGGACCCTGCCGCGGTGGAGCGGCGCATCTCGCGGGACCGCATCCTCACCGAGGCCACCATCTACTGGGCGACGCAGACGATCGCATCGTCGTTCCGGCCGTACTACGAGGGCGCCGACCAGCCCGGACCGATCCCAGCCACCGGCGTGCCGGCGGCCGTGTTCATCCAGCGTCACGAGCGGACGTACCCCGAGTCGCTCGCGCGCCGCCACTACCTCGACCTGCGCGTGTTCGACCGCCTCGAGGAGGGCGGACACTTCACGGTCGGCGAGGTGCCGGGCGAGATGGCGGCGCGCGTCCGGGAGTTCGTCCGGTCGGTCGGCTGACCGGTGACCGAGCGGGTGGGCTCAGGCCGTCGGCTCGAGCCGGATGACCGGGAACTTGCGGTCGGTGTGGGTCTCGTACTCCTTGGCGTCCGGCCAGTACTCGGCCCAGATGCCGTAGAGGCGCTCCCAGTCGGGCTCCCCCGGCCGGACCACGGTGGTCTTCACCCGGATGGTCTTGTCCCCGACCTCGATGGTGGTCTCGCCGGGGCCGTCCTCGACGTTCGCCACCCAGGCCGGGTCCTTGGGCGCGCCACCGAGCGAGCCGGTGATCACGTAGGCGTCGCCGTCGGTCGCGGCCACGAGCGGCGTCACGTACTCCTTGCCGCTGACCCGCCCCGCGTGGTGCAGCAGCACCAGGCGCTTGCCGGTGAAGTGCCCGCCCGCGACGTCGTCGCCCAGCACGCCCGCGTTCGCCCGGAACGCCTCGATGACACCGGTGTTCATGTCTGCCATGTTGTCCTCCACAGTCTCGGTCGGCCGTACCGGTCGACGTAACCGGACTTTACCCCGCTTACCCGATTCCCGATAGCATCCGGGAATGGGTACACCGCTGATCTGGGGCGCTCCGCACCCCGAGCGCGCCGACGCGGCGCGCAACCGTCAGCGGCTGCTCGCCACCGCGCGGGAGCTCCTGGCGGAGGACAGGCCGGACTACCTCACGATGGACCGGCTCGCCGAGCGCTCCGGGCTGGGCAAGGGCACGGTGTTCCGGCGGTTCGGGACCAGGGCGGGAATCTTCCAGGCACTCCTGGACGACAACGAGCGCGCGCTGCAACTGCAGATCCTCTCGGGACCGCCGCCGCTCGGCCCCGGCGCCCCGCCGGTCGACCGCATCATCGCCTACGGATCCGCCCGCATCCGCTTCCTCGCGGAGAACCAGGACATCGCCCACGCCGCGATCGGCGGCCGCCAGCCGGGCGGCAGACGCCCGCCGCTGTCCCAGATCCACATCCGGGTGCTGCTGCGCGACCTCGACCTGCCGGGGGCCGACATCGACCTGCTCGCCGGCCAGCTCGCGTCCGCGCTGGAAGGGCCGCTCCTGGTCCAGCTCTTCGACGCCCGCGAGCAGGACCGGCCCGCGCTCACCGCCGGCTTCGAGGCGGGCTGGCGCTACCTGATCGAGCGCGTCTGCGGTCCGGCGGGTACGACGGCGGACTGACCTGCGCCAGGGCCCGGCCCGATCGACGTCGACCCGGCGGGCCACAGTCACGCGTGCGTCGGCGCCTCGTGACGAGCATGCTCTGCCGGTTCGAGCTGGAAGGTCGAGTGCTCCACCGGCACGTCGAACTCGGTGGCCACGCACCGCTGCAGGGCGTCGAGGACCGGTGGCGCGTGCCCGTCGCGGAAGCAGGCGTCGCGAACCACCACGTGCGCGCTGATGGTCGGCAGCCCGGTGGCGACCAGTGACGCGTGCAGGTCGTGCACCGCCTCGACGTTCTCCACCTCCAGCAACCGGGCCCGCACCTGGTCGAGATCGATACCGGCAGGCGTGGCCTCCAGCAGCACGTTCGCGGAGTCGGCCAGGAGCTTGGCCGCCCGGGGCAGGATCAGTACGGCGATGAGGAGGCCCGCCACGGCGTCGGCCCGCTGCCACCCGGTGGTCGCGATCACCACGGCTGCGAGGATCACCGCCACCGAGCCGAGCGCGTCGTTCACCACCTCGAGGAACGCTGCCCGCAGGTTGAGCGACGCCGACCTGCCGCCCGCCAGCACGAGCAGCGCCACGACGTTCCCGACCAGGCCGACGATGCCGAACGCCAGCAGGCCCGGTCCGGGCGCCTGCGCCGGACCCGCGAGACGGCTCACCCCCTCGATCAGCGCGTAGATGCCGACGGCGAGCAGCACGGCGGCCTGGGCCAGCGCCGCCAGCACCTCGGCCCGCCGGAAGCCCCAGGTCCGGCGCGGTGACGGCGGCCGCAGCGCGAGCGACGCGGCGAACAGCGCGATGCCGAGGCCCGCGACGTCGGTGAGCATGTGCCCGGTGTCGACAAGGAGCGCGAGGCTGCCCGTGACCGCTGCGCCGACCGCCTGGGCCAGGAAGACCGCCGCCGTGATCCCGAACGCGAACGCCAGGCGCCGCCGGTTGCCCTGTTCGCCGTGCGCGCCGTGGTGGTGCTGGTGATCAGCCATCGGCACCAGCCCTCTCGTGGTCGGCTTCCTGGTCGCACTCGGCATCGTGGTCATGGCCGTGGTCGTGCTCGAGCTCGCCCTCCCAGGCCTCGCGGCCCTCGTGGATGGCGAAGGCCGCGATCACGAACCCGGCCACCGGGTCCACCCAGCCTGCACCCGTCAGCGCGAAGACCACCAGTCCGAGCAGCGTGGACACGGACAGCAGCACACAGATCCGGGTCTCCGCGGCGTCGGCAAGGATGAGCGGGTCCGCCAGGGCGAGCCCGACGCGGCGCTTGGCCGCTGCGAGCAGCGGCATGACGACGAGCGACGCGAGCAGGAGCCCCACCGCGACCGGCGAGTTCTCCGGCGTCTCGCCGACCACGAGGCTGCGGATGCCCTCGACGGTGACGTAGCCGGCAAGCAGGAAGAACGTGATCGCCACGAGGCGCAGCGTGATCCGCTCCTTGCGCTCGTCGGCCTCGCCGTGCCGGAGCCGGGCGGCCAGCCGGAGCCCCACGAGCACGGCGGCGATGGACTCGATGCCGGAGTCGATGCCGAACCCGATGACGGACACCAGGCCGGCCAGGATGCCCGCCGTGATCGCCACGACACCCTCGACCACGTTGTAGGCGACGGTGAACTGCGCCAGGCGCAGGCCGCGCCGCGTCAGCTGCTCCGTCGTCCGCGTCATGGCCTTCGCGTCGCCGGGTACCGCCACCTCAGCTTCCGCGTTCGCGTCCGGCTGCGCGCTCATGATGCGCCGTCCCGTGCGGTCGCGTGCGCGGCGGAGCCGTCGACCCCGTACACCGGGCACAGTGCGACCGAGTCGCCGGTCAGGGCGAGCAGCCGCTCGGCGGACTCCAGCACCGCGAGCGTCGCCTCCGGGTGCGTCAGGGAGAACACGGAGGCCCGTCCCTGCGGGTGGGAGTCGACGAGCCCGCAGTCCCGCAGGCAGGCCAGGTGCTTGGACACCGTCGACTGCGCCAGGCCGAGGTGCCCGGTCAGGTCGACGACCCGGTGCTCACCGAGGGCCAGGTGCCGCAGGATCGCCAGCCGCGACGGGTCCGAGAACCCGTGGAACAGGCACGCCGCCACTGCCATCGCCACTGGACCGTCCGGAGCACGATCGCTCCTCACCTCTGTCATCGCCATACGGCGATGCTAGCACCGCGGTTCCGCACCAGCCGTCTTGCAGGGTGCGTCACGTCGTCGCGCGGGCCCTCCATGCAGGCGCCGTCGCGTCCAGGACCTGCGTCCACGGCGTGGGCCGGACGCCGAGCACGTTGCTGGTCTCCGAGGTGTCCGCGACGAACGGCCGGTCGAACTGGTAGAGCACGCCGAGCGCCTCGCGCGCCACCGGCATCGCGAGCCCTCCGGCACGCAGCGCGAGGCGCGGCACGCGCCGCAGCCGCGGCTCGCCCGTCCCCGCCCGGGACCCCAGCTCGCGCAGCACCTCACGGACCGTCACGGGCGGGTTCGACGGCACGAGCCACGGCGAGCCCCAGGCGCGGTCGTCGACGCCGAGCGTGATGAGGGTCGAGACCACGTCGTCGACGGCCGTCCACGTGTGCGGCTGGTCCGGATCCGCGAGGACCGGTGCCGACTTTCCCGCGAGCGTCGCCGCGGCGTACACCGGCAGGACGCCGTGGGCCTCGGTCACCGATGGCCCGATGTAGTCGGAGGCGCGCGCCTCCGTGACGCGCACGCGGCCGGCCTGGTGCGCGGCGAGCGCGTCGTGCCAGACCTGTGCCCTGACCTCGCCGAGGGGGCTCGACGGGGCCAGGGGCCGGTTCCGGGTCATCGGCCCGTCGACCGGGCCGTAGCCATAGAGGTTCCCGAGGCTGACGAGCACCGCCCCGGATGCCTCGGCCGCGTGCAGCACCGACTTCGCCAAGGGCGGCCAGCCCCGCTCCCAGTCGGGGTACGGCCCGGGGTTGGCGCAGTTGTACAGCACGCCGGCGCCCTGGGCGGCGTGCGCGAGCGCCGCCGCGTCGGTCGCGTCGACCGCGAGCCGCTGGACGCGGGGAAGGTCGGGTCCGACGCCGGAGCGGGTCACCACTCGGACGGTGCGACCGGCCTGGGACAGCCGGTACGCGAGTGCGGCGCCGACCGGGCCGGCGCCGACGACGAGATGCGTGGTCATGGGCTCAGGGTCCCATCCATATTCGTCATACAGGTTCGCAACTTGTATGCTCGCTTCTGAACCCGCCGCAAAGGAGCGCCATGACGTACCAGCCCGACGCCATCAGGACCGTGCAGCTCTCGACTGTCACGCTGCCGCTGGCCACCGCCATCTCCGACGCCAAGGTCTTCACCGGCCGCCAGAAGCCGATGACAGAGGTCGTGTTCCTCTTCGCGGAGATCACCACGGAGCAGGGGTTCGAGGGCCTGGGGTTCTCCTACTCCAAGCGCGCCGGTGGCCCCGCCCAGTACGCGCACGCCAAGGAGGTGGCGCAGACCGCCGTCGGCGAGGACCCGAACGACATCGCCAGGCTGTACACCAAGCTGTTGTGGGCGGGGGCTTCGGTGGGCCGCTCCGGGGTGGCCACCCAGGCGCTGGCCGCGATCGACATCGCCCTGTACGACCTCAAGGCCAAGCGTGCGGGCCTGCCGCTGGCCAAGCTGCTCGGCGCCCACCGCGACTCGGTACGCACCTACAACACGTCCGGCGGGTTCCTGAACGCGAGCATCGAGGAGGTCACCGACCGCGCGAGCCGGTCGATCGCCGAGGGGATCGGCGGCATCAAGATCAAGGTCGGCCTGCCCGACGGCGCCCGCGACCTGGCCCGGGTCGCCGCCGTCCGGGAGCACATCGGCCCGTCCGTGCCGCTCATGGTCGACGCCAACCAGCAGTGGGACCGCAGCACCGCCCTGCGGATGGGTCGGCGTCTCGAACAGTTCGACCTCACCTGGATCGAGGAGCCGCTGGACGCCTACGACGCCGAGGGCCACGCGGCGCTCGCCGCCGCTCTGGACACCCCGATCGCGACCGGTGAGATGCTCGCGTCGGTCGCGGAGCACGAGCGCCTCATCGCCACCCGCGCGTGCGACATCATCCAGCCGGACGCCCCGCGCGTCGGCGGGATCACGCAGTTCCTGCGTCTGCTCACGCTGGCGGACCAGGCCGGGCTGGACCTCGCACCCCACTTCGCGATGGAGATCCACCTCCACCTTGCGGCGACCTATCCGCGCGAGCCGTGGGTGGAGCACTTCGACTGGCTCGACCCACTGTTCAACGAACGCCTGGAGACCAGGGACGGGCGCATGCTCGTGCCCGACCGACCGGGTCTCGGCGTCACGTTCAGCGAGCAGGCGCGCGCCTGGACCACCGACAGCGCGGTGTTCGGGGCTCCCTGAGCACACCCGAGATGGAAGCATGGGCACATGGCCAAGACCCTGAGCGGCACCCTGGTGGAGTCGCTGCGGACCCGCATCGTCAACGGCGACATCGCGTCGGGCGAGAAGCTGCCCAGCGAGCCGCGCCTGGCGGCCGAGCACCAGGTCAGCCGCACCGTCGTGCGCGAGGCGATCGCCCGCCTCAACCTGGAGGGGCTGGTGCACACCCGGCGCGGCAGCGGCAGCTACGCGCTCACTCCCCCGGCGGACGACGCCGACGGGGGCCCACGGCTCGCCCGGTCGCTGGACGACCGGCTCGCCCTGGTCGAGTACCGCCTGGCGCTGGAGGCAGAGGCCGCCGCGCTCGCGGCGTCCCGGCGCACGCCGGCCCAGCTCGCGGCGCTGACCGACCGGCTCGACGCCCTGGCTGCCTCCGCCGGGCATCCGGCGACCGCCGTGCAGCACGACTTCGCCTTCCACCGGCTCGTGGCCGGGGCCGCTGGGAACAGGTTCCTGCTGGAGGCCCTGGACCGGCTCGGGCCGCAGATGATCGCCATGCCGCGCGGCCGGCTCGACCGGAACGGCGGCAGCCCGCACGACGGCGGCCGCTTCACCGCCGTCGTGCAGGAGCACCGGGCGGTGCTGGCGGCGCTGGAGGCGCAGGACCCGCTCGCCGCCGCCGCCGCGATGCGGGTCCACCTGGCCGGCTCCCGGCGCAGGCTGCTGCAGGAGTCCGGCCTCTAGGACGCCGGCTTGACCGCCAGGACCGGGTGGTCCGCCTGGAGCAGGATCCGCTGCGCCACCGAGCCCATGATGAACTTGCCCACCGTGCTGCGCCGCCGCAGGCCGATCACGATCAGCGACGCCCCGTGCTCCTCGGCCAGGTCGAGGATCTCGTCGGTGAAGTCGTCGCGGTGCGTGCCGCGCAGCACCTTCGCCCGCACGCCGGCGTCCGCCGCCTGCGCGAGCACCCGGTCGAGGTCCTCCGGCGCTGCGACGGTCGTCTCGATGACCGAACCTTCCCGGGCCGAGTTGACGATCAGCAGGTCCTCGTCCCGGAGCCCGGCCTCGGTGATCGCCGCCTGCACGGCGGCCTCCCCGGCGGGTGTGGGGACGTACCCGACGACGATGCTCATACTGACTCTTCCTCTCGGTTCTTCGCGGGCGCGTCGCCCGCCGACGGCCGGACCGCCCGCCGCCCGCGCACGGACTGGATCAGGGGCAGCACGGCGACCACGACGAACACCACGAGGAGCGTCGCGGAGATGGGCCGGGTGAGGAAGCCGGCAGCGGAGCCGTCGAACATCAGCAGCGAGCGCCGCAGGTTGGACTCCAGCAGGGAGCCCAGCACGAACGCGAGCACGAGCGGCCCTGGTTCGAAGCCGAACTTCTTCATCAGGTAGCCGACGGCGCCGAACACGACCACCAGGAGCACGTCGAAGACGGAGTTGTTGATGGTGTAGGCGCCGATCATGGTGATCAGCGCGGTGATGGGCGCGAGGATCGCCGCGCGTACGCGCAGGATCCGGACGAAGACGCCGACCAGCGGGATCGACATGATCAGGAGCAGCACGTTGCCGATGTACATCGAGTTGACGACGCCCCAGAACAGCTCGGGCTCCTCGGTCACGAGCTGCGGGCCCGGTGTGACTCCCTGGATGAGGAGCGCGCCGAACATGAGCGCCATGGTGGCGTTCGCGGGGATGCCGAGGGTGAGCAGCGGGATGAACGAGCTGGTGGCGGCCGCGTTGTTGGCCGTCTCGGGCCCCGCGACACCCTCGATGGCGCCCTTGCCGAAGCGGCTCGGGTCCTTGGCGCGCTTCTTCTCGGCCGCGTAGGCGACCATGGAGGAGATGGTGGCGCCTCCACCGGGGAGGATGCCGAGGAAGAACCCGAGCACGGATCCGCGGGCCACGGCGCCGGACGACTCCTTGAGGTCCTTGCGGCTCGGCCAGACGTTGGTCACCTTGCCCGGCGCCGACACGGCGCGGTGCCGTTCCTCCAGGTTGTAGAGGATCTCTCCGAGGCCGAACAGGCCCATGGCGACGGGGACGAAGTCGATGCCGTCGGCGAGGCTCAGGCTGTCGAACGTGAACCGCTCGGCGCCGGTGAAGGCGTCGCGGCCGATCGTGGCGAGCAGCAGTCCGATGGCGGCGGCGACCAGCGCCTTGACCTTGGAACCCGAGGCGATGGTCGCGACAAGGAGGATGCCGACGAGGGCAAGAGCCGTGTACTCGGGCGGCCCGAAGTCGAGAGCGAAGCCCGCGACGAGCGGCGCGAGGAAGGTCAGCCCGATGATCGCGACGGTGCCGCCGACGAAGGAGCCGACGGCGGCGACCCCGAGCGCCGTACCGGCCCGGCCCTGCTTGGCGAGCGCGTACCCGTCCAGGACGGTGACCACGGAGCTCGCCTCCCCGGGCAGCCGGAGGAGCACCGAGGTGATGGTGCCGCCGTACTGGGCGCCGTAGAAGATCCCCGCGAGCATGATGATCGCGGTGACGGGTTCGACGCCGTAGGTGAGCGGCAGCAGGATGGCGATGGTGGCGGCGGGGCCGAGCCCGGGCAGCACACCGATCAGCATGCCGATGACCACCCCGACCAGGCAGTACAGGAGGTTGGTCGGTTCCAGCACGACGGCGAAGCCGGCGGCGACGTTCTGCAGCGATTCCACGTGCGATTCCCTTGGGTGGGGTCAGAGCTGGCGGCGGTGTCAGCTCGGTCAGAAGAGGTGCGGGACGTTGGTGCCGAGCGCCCCGACGAAGACCGCGTAGAGGACGCCGACGACGAGCACGGAGTACAGGACGGCCGAGCGCCAGGACTCGCCGCCGAGGAGCTTCATCCAGACGAGGCTCAGCAGCAGCGACGGGATCTCGAACCCGATCACTGGCAGCAGGGCCACGAGGCAGAGCAGGGTCGCGAGACCGATCAGCGGGAGCCACGAGTACCGGGAGAACGTCTCCCCGTCGCCGCCCCGTCGCCCGATCAGGGCCTGGGCGAGGGACAGCACGACGACGGCGACGCTGATGGCCAGCGGCCACAGCCCGGCACCGGGCTGCGCGGGGGTGCCGAGCCCGAGGGCCACCGCTCCCACCGCCCCGGACAGGCCGACGGCGGCGGTCACCAGGCAGGCGGCGAGGTTGGCCACCGGGCCGGCGGGCGGGGGCGTTTCGTCGGCCCACTCACCGGCGGCGCCCGGCGCGGGCTCGCCGGTCTTCCCGACCGCACTGCCGTTCGGACCGCCGTCCACGAGTACCTCGTCCTTCTCGGTTGCCGTTCCCACGGGTGGCTCAGCCTTCCGCGAGGCTGATGTCGTACTCGTCGGTGAGCGCCCGGTACTTCTCGGCGAGCTCGGTCCACTCCGTGGTGACCTCGTCGCCGGAGATCTCGTGCGGGGTGAGCAGGTTGTTCTCGTTGAACGCCGTGTAGGTGTCCGAGGCGATGGCCGCGTCGATCGACTCCACGAGCCGGGCCTTGACTTCCTCCGGCAGGCCCTTCGGCGCGGCGACCGCACGGTACTGGGAGACCGGCACGTCGTAGCCCTCCTCGACGGCGGTCGGCACGTCGGGGAGGAACTGGTTGCGCTCGGCCGAGAAGGCCAGCAGCGGCACGACCTTGCCGGCGTCGATCTGCGGCTTCGCCTCGCCGAGCTGCACGGTGGCGACCTGGACCTGGTCCCCGACGACGGCGGTGAGCGCGGGCGAGCCGGAGTCGAACGGGACCGCGGTGCCGTCGATCTCGGCCTGCGCGAACAGCGCTGCCTGCGCGAGCTGCGAGCCCGTGCCGACGCCGGTGGTGCCGTACGTGATGTCGCCGGACGCGTCCTTCAGGTCCTTCAGGTCCTCGAAGCCGGACTCCGCGCTGGCGAGCAGCACGTAGTCGTCCTGCGAGAGGCCCTTGAGCACGTCGAGGTTGCTCAGGTCGACGGCCTCGTCGTCCGACACCGCCAGCGGCGTGATCGTGATGAGGGAGGCGTTCAGCAGCACCAGCTCGTGACCGTCGGCGGGCTTGGCAGCGACCTCTTCGGTCGCCAGCGCACCGTTCGCCCCTGCCCGGTTGATGACCGGGACCGACACCCCGAGGTCCTCGGCCATGCCATCGGCGACGGCCCGGGCGATCAGGTCGGTGGATCCGCCGGCGTCCTGGCCCACGGTGATGGTCACGGGACCGGTCGGGAACTCGGCGCCCGCGGCGTCGGCTCCGCCTGCCACGTTCCCGCCGCACGCGGCGAGGGTCAGGGCGGCGCCGGCGGCGGTCGCGCCAAGGAGGGCCCTGCGGGTGCGCTGGGCCGGGCGGGTAAGAGATGTCATCACAGCTCTCCTCATTGAGATCTTGTACAGATGGAGACCTTGGGCGAGCGATCCGGGGACCGCCCGCGACCGGAGGAAAGGCGTATCCCGGTCGGGCGTTGAGCATAGGAAGCCCATACGATGCCTGTCTAAGCCTCTTACTGCATTGCTTGATTCTCGGAAGGCATCGTGTACACCCTCGATCAGGTCCGCTGCTTCGTGGCCGTGGCGGAAGAGCTGCACTTCGGCCGCGCCGCCGAGCGGCTCACCATGACCCAGCCCCCGCTGAGCCGTCAGGTCCAGAAGCTCGAGCGCGCCGTCGGGGTCCCGCTCCTGGAGCGGGACAACCGGCACGTCGAGCTGACGACGGCGGGCGCCGTGTTCCTTCAGGAGGCCCGCCGGCTCCTCACCGCCGCCGACGGCGCCCCGGCGCTCGCCCGGAAGATAGCCGCCGGCCGGGCCGGCGTGCTGCGCCTCGGGTTCACCGCCGCGTCCGGGTTCAGCCTGCTCGGCACCCTGGTCCAGGAGATCGCCGAGTTCATGCCGGACGTCGACCTCGACCTCCAGGAGCTCGTCACCGTCGAGCAGATCGAGGCGATCCGGCGCGGTGAGCTCGACCTCGCGCTCGGCCGGCCGCCGTTCGACCAGGAGAGCTTCGACTCGCGGCTGCTGCTGTCGGAGGACCTGGTCCTCGCCGTACCGCACCGGCACCCGCTGACCCGCCTCGACCGGCCCGTCTCCGCCGCCGACCTGCGGGAGCAGCCGGTGATCGGGCACCACCCCACCAAGGCCCGCTACTTCTACGACATGGTCGTGCGCTACATCGCCGTCGAGCACACCGGCGTCGTGCACGTCGTCAGCCAGATCCTGACCATGTGCTCGCTGGTGGCAGCGGGCCGCGGCGTGGCGTTCGTCCCCGAGTCGGCCCGCCTCCTCGGTCTGCCCGGGGTGACGTTCCTCGAGCTCGCCGACGTGCCGCACGGCGTCGTCGAGCTGCACGCCATCTGGAACCGCGAGTCGAAGAACCCGGCCCTCCACGAGTTCCTCCGCTTCCTGCACCCCGTCTGACCCCACCCGTCCCACCCCGCTGCGGGTGAATTGATGCTGGCCGGGTATCGGCCGATGCCATATCGGGCTTGGACAGGCATCGTCCGACGTTCTTAGGTTGGCGGCGTCCAGCCGGACCACGTCCGACCCAGCACGCCATCGCCGACGTCTGTCACAGGAGGGGCCACCGTGGCCACGTACGCACCCCAGGAGCTCGCCACCGTCCTCAAGGACGGGCTGCTCTCGTTCCCCGCCACCCCGTTCGCGGGGGACGGTGAGGTCGACGAAGCGCGCTACCGCGAGCACATCGACTGGCAGTCGAGCTTCGACATCGGCGGCCTGTTCGCCGCCGGCGGTACCGGAGAGGGGTTCAGCCTGACCCCCGAGGAGTCGGCCCGCGTGGTGCGGCTCGCCGTGGAGACCGCTGCGGGCCGCACCCCCGTGCTCGGCAGCGCCGGTGGCAACACCGCCCAGGCGATCCAGAACGCGCGCGCCGCCGAGGCCGCCGGCGCCGAAGGGCTCCTGCTGCTTCCCCCGTACCTGACCGAGTGCGACCAGGACGGCCTGCTGGAGCACGCCTCGGCCGTGTGCGCGTCGACCAGCCTCGGGGTGATCGTCTACAACCGCGGCAACGCCGTCTACTCGGCGCAGACCGTGGCACGGCTCGCCGAGCGGCACCCCAACTTCATCGGGTTCAAGGACGCGCTCGGCGACATCGAACAGCTCGCCCGCGTCTACACCCTGAACGGCGACCGGCTCTTCTACCTGGGCGGGCTGCCCACCGCCGAGACGTTCGCCCTGCCGCTCCTGCAGCTCGGCATGAGCACCTACTCCTCGGCCATGTACAACTTCGTGCCCGAGTTCGCCCTCGCCTTCTACCGGGACGTGCGCAGCCTGGACCACGCCGCCGTCACCGAGAAGCTGGGCCGGTTCGTGCTGCCCTACCTCGACATCCGGGACCGCACCAAGGGCTACGGGGTGTCCATCGTCAAGGGCGGGCTGAAGGCCGTCGGCCGGGACCTGGGCAGCGTCCGCCCGCCCCTGCAGGACCTGGCCGCCCAGGACCTCGCCGACCTCACCACGCTGATCAAGTCCGCCGACGTCCACCCCGAAGGAGACCCGCGATGACCACCGAGCTGACCGGCCACTCGATCGTCGGCGGCGCGCCCCTGGCCGGCACGGCGGGCACCCTCGCCGCGCAGGACCCGGCAACGGGCCAGGCCCTCGAGCCCGCCTACTCGCTGCTCGGCGAGGACCAGGTCGCCCGGGCGACCGCCGCAGCGCAGGAGGCCTTCGCCTCCTTCTCCGCGCTGGCACCAGAGCCCCACGCGCAGTTCCTGGAGCAGATCGCCGCGAACATCGACGCCCTGGGGCCCGACGTCGTCGCCCAGGCCATGCGCGAGACCGGCCTCCCCGCGGCCCGCCTGACCGGCGAGGTCGCCCGCACCACCGGCCAGCTGCGCCTGTTCGCCCAGGTGGTGCGCCAGGGCGACCACCGCGGCGTGCGGATCGATCCCGCCCAGCCCGACCGCGCTCCCCTGCCCCGCGCCGACATCCGGCAGCGCAAGGTACCCCTCGGCCCCGTCGCCGTGTTCGGCGCGAGCAACTTCCCGCTCGCCTTCTCCACCGCAGGCGGCGACACCGCCTCTGCGCTCGCTGCGGGCTGCCCCGTGGTCGTCAAGGCGCACAACGCGCACCCCGGCACGGCCGAGCTGGTGGGTCACGCCGTCGCCGATGCCGTGGCGCAATGCGGACTGCACCCGGGCGTGTTCTCCCTGGTCTACGGCCCGGGGAAGGTCGTGGGCCAGGCCCTCGTGACCGATCCGGCCATCCAGGCCGTCGGCTTCACCGGCTCCCGGTCCGGCGGCCTCGCGCTGGTCGCCGCAGCGGCGGCCCGCCCCGTGCCGATCCCCGTCTACGCCGAGATGAGCTCGATCAACCCGACGATCCTGCTCGACGGCGCCCTCGCCGGCGACATCGACACCCTCGCCGCCGCGTACCTCGCGTCGGTGACCGGCTCGTCCGGTCAGCTCTGCACGGCGCCAGGGCTCGTGTTCGTGCCGGACGGCCCGCGCGGCGACGCCTTCGTCGAGGCCGCCGGGCGCGCCGCCGCGGCAGCGGCAGGGCAGACCATGCTCACCGCCGGCATCGCCGAGGCGTGGCAGCAGGGCGTGGACACGCTCGCCGCGCAGGACGGCGTGCGGCTGGTCGGGGCAGGCTCTCCCGGCGACACCCGCAACGCGCCCGCGCCCGCTGTGTTCGCGAGCGCCGTCCCGACCCTGCTGGACAACCCGGTGCTGCAGGCCGAGATCTTCGGCGCGGCGTCGCTCGTGGTCCGGTACGCGGACGACGACGAGCTGCTGTCCGCCGTCGAGCGGCTGGAGGGGCAGCTCACCGTCACGCTGCACCTGACGGAGGCCGACCAGGAGACCGCGACCCGGCTGCTCCCAGTCCTGGAGCGGACGGCCGGCCGCATCCTCGCGAACGGCTGGCCCACCGGCGTCGAGGTCGGGCACGCGATGGTGCACGGCGGGCCGTTCCCCGCGACGTCGGACAGCCGCAGCACCTCGGTGGGGACCCTGGCGATCGAGCGGTTCCTGCGCCCCGTGGCCTACCAGAACCTGCCCGAGTACCTGCTGCCCGAACCGGTGCTGCCGGACAACCCCTGGGGTCTGACGCGCCGGGTCGACGGCGTGCTGCGGCCTGCAGTGCAGGAGGCGGTCCGGTGAGCGCGCATCCCACCGTCGCGCGCGTCGAGGTGGTGCCCGTGGCCGGGCACGACTCGATGCTGCTCAACCTGTCCGGCGCGCACGCGCCGTTCTTCACGCGCAACATCGCGATCGTGACCGACTCCGACGGCCGCACCGGGCTCGGCGAGGTGCCCGGCGGAGAAAGGATCCGGGCCACGATCGAGGAGGCGGGCCGGCTCGTCGTCGGGCGGCCGGTGGCGCGGTACCGCAGCTTGCTGCGCTCCGTGGCGAGCGAGTTCGCGGACCGTGACGCGGGCGGCCGTGGCCTGCAGACGTTCGACCTGCGGACCACCGTGCACGCGGTCACGGCGCTGGAGTCGGCGTTGCTCGACCTGCACGGCCAGGACCTGGGTGTGCCGGTGGCGGAGCTGCTCGGCGACGGCGTCCAGCGCGAGAGCGTGCCGATGCTCGGCTACCTCTTCTACGTGGGTGATCCGGGCGCGACCGACCTGCCGTACCTGCGGGGCGACGACCCGTCCGACGCGTGGGGCCGGCTGCGCCGCGAACAGGCGATGACGCCCGACGACGTCGTGCGGCTCGCCGAGGCCGCCCAGGAGCGCTACGGGTTCGGCGACTTCAAGCTCAAGGGCGGCGTGCAGGCAGGCGACCTGGAGGTCGACACGGTCGTCGCGCTCAAGGAGCGTTTTCCCGATGCCCGCATCACGCTCGACCCGAACGGCGGCTGGCCGCTGGCCGAGGCGGTCCGACTCGGTCGGCGCATGCGCGGCGTGGTCGCCTACGCGGAGGACCCGTGCGGCGCGGAGGGCGGGTTCTCGGGCCGGGAGGCCATGGCCGAGTTCCGCCGCGCGACCGGCCTGCCGACCGCCACCAACATGATCGCGACGGACTGGCGCGAGCTGGCGCACGCCGTGCGCGCCGGCGCCGTCGACATCCCGCTGGCCGACCCGCACTTCTGGACCATGGCCGGCTCCGTGCGTGTGGCGCAGCTCTGCCACGAGTTCGGGCTGACCTGGGGGTCGCACTCGAACAACCACTTCGACGTCTCGCTGGCGATGTTCACCCACGTCGGCGCGGCGGCACCCGGCGCGATCACCGCGCTGGACACGCACTGGATCTGGCAGGACGGGCAGGGCCTGACGACGTCGCCGCCCCAGATCCGCGACGGCGCGATCCGGGTGCCGACGACGCCGGGCCTCGGCGTCGAGCTGGACCGCGAGCGCCTGGCCGCCGCCCACGAGCTGTACCTGGCGCACGGGCTGGGGGCGCGCGACGACGCGGTGGCGATGCAGTACCTGGTGGAGGGTTGGACGTTCGACCCGAAGCGGCCGTGCTTGATTCGATGACCGGTCCGACGACGCGGGTGGGCTGACCGATGGGTGGCGTCCTGCTCGGTTTCGCGATCGTGCTGGTGCTGGTGGCCGTGGGGTTCGTGGCCGCGTGGCTGCTGCCGGGCGAGGCCCACGCGATGCAGCGTGGGATCTCGCCGCTGGTCTACTACATCACCAACCCGGCGCTGATGTTCCTGCTGATGTCGAACGCGGACCTCGGCGCCGTCCTGCGTACCTATACGCCGATCGCGCTGATCACGGCGGCGGCGACGGGGATCCTCTACGCCGTGGTGGCCGGTGGGCTGCTCCGGCGTCGCGCCGGGCCGGTCGCGGCGGGCGCCATGGCGAGCTCGTACGTGAACGCCGGCAACATCGGCGTGCCGATCGCGCTCTATGCCGTGGGGAGCGCCGCCCCGGTGGTGTCCGTGCTGATCGCGCAGCTGCTGGTGATCGCTCCGCTGTACCTGGCGGTCTTCGCGTGGTGCAGGCACCGGGCGGACCGAGCCCTCGGCGACGGTACGGGCGACGAGGGCGGGGCGGGCGGCGGCACCGGCGGGCTGGGTGCCACGCTGGGTCGGTCGCTCGCCAACCCGGTCACGGTCGCGACCGCGCTGGGGCTGGCGGCCGCGACCTTCTCCGTGGACCTGCCCGCGGTGCTCGCGCAGCCGGTCGAGATGCTCGGCAACGCGTCGGTGCCCCTCCTCCTGCTGCTGTTCGGCCTGTCGCTGCGCGGCCAGCGTCCGATGGGCCGGGAGGCGCGGGCAGAGGTGCTGCTGGGCACGGCGCTCAAGGCCCTGGTGATGCCGGCGCTCGCCTGGGCGACGGGCCGCTTCCTGTTCGGGCTCGACGGCATCGAGCTCCTGGGGGTGGTGCTCATGGCGGCGCTGCCGACCGCCCAGAACGTCTTCCTGTTCGCCGGCCACTTCCGTCTGGCGACCACGTCGGTGCGTGACGTCACGCTGCTGAGCATGGTGCTGGCGCTGCCGGTGTCCCTGGTGGTCACGGTGCTGCTGGGCTAGCGACGGGCGATGCCGCCGAGCAGGTTGTCCACCAGGGACTCGACGAAGCCTTCGGTGAGCGGCTCGTCCGGGATCAGGAGCCGGTGGTAGACGGCGCCCCAGAGCTGGTCGACGACCACCTGCACGTCGACGTCGTCCCGGAGCTGGCCCTGCTCCTGCGCCCGCACGAGCCGCTCCCCCGCCAGTGCCCGCCGCCCGGACGAGTACAGGTTCCGGTACGCGACGGCGAGGTCCTTGTCGGTCTGGGACTCGCCGATCAGCTCCGCCAGGATCCGGCCTCCCGGCGTGGTGGTCATCAGCCGGACGAACGCGTGGAGCTGGTCCAGCAGGTCGGCGCGGATGTCGCCGGTGTCGGGGAAGGCGAGCGTCTCCTGGACCGCGTGGAAGTAGCCGTCGAGGGCCAGCGCGCCCTTGGACGGCCACCACTTGTACAGGGTCGTCTTGCTGACGCCGGACAGGCGGGCGACCCGCTCGAACGTGAGGTCGGCGATGCCCTCGCCAAGCATCAGCTCCCCCACGGCCCGCAGCACGTCCCCGCGGACCTCGTCGGCCGGACGGCGTCCGCGGCCCCTGCTGCGGGCACCCGGCACGTCGACGACGGGTGCCGTCGGGTTGTTCTCCACGTCTGTTCTCCTCCTGGGTCCCTGGACGGCGCCAGCCAGTCTAGGTCTGGATGCTAGCTCCGGACCGTGAGCAGGTCGCCGAGCCCGACACGGTCGAGGAGCTCGCGGCGCGTCCGGTCCGCCAGCTCCGAGACCGCCTGGGAGCCGTCGTCCGCCGGGTCGATGTGCACGCGGTACGGCCGCCGGCCCGCTGGCAGGGCGACGATGCGCGCGATCTCGTCGGAGACCAGCGAGGCGTCGGCGCCCTCGGGCGCCAGGGCGGCGAGCTTTTCAGCGACCTGGTCCATCAGCCCGGCGTACCGGGTCTCGTACGCCGCCTCGACGTCGCCGTCGGCCGGGTGGCCTGCGTGCGCGAAGTGGTTGGTTCCGCTGGTGAACGAGCCCGGAACCACGATCGAGGTCTCGACACCCCAGCGGGCCAGCTCTCCGGCGTAGGACACCGCGAGGGAGTCCATGCCGGCCTTGGCGGCGAAGTACGGGGCCAGGTACGGCGGGGTGCCGCCCTTGACGCTGGAGCTGGACACCCAGACCACGAGCCCTTCACCGCGGTCGCGCATGCCGGGCAGGACCGCCCGGTTCACGCGCTGGGTGGACAGCACGTTGATGTCGTACAGCTGCGCGAGCTGCTCGGGCGTGAACGCCTCGGCAGGCCCGACGACCATGTGCCCCGCGTTGTGGATCAGCACGTCGATGCGCCCGTGCTCGGCCTGGACCGCGGCCACCGCCGCATCGATGGACTCCTGGGAGTTCACGTCGAGCTCGATGGCGCGCAGGTCCGCGCCGTGCTGCGTCGACCAGGCTTCGGCGGCCTGCACGTGCGGCGCGTTGCGGCCGTCGGTCTGCCGCATCCCCGCGTAGACGGTGTTGCCGGCGGCCGCGAGGGCGCGGGCCGTGAGGGCTCCGAAGCCGGAGGAGGCCCCGGTGATGACGATGACGTTGCTCATGACAGCTCCTTCTGGTGGTGGTGAACCTGGTGATGGTGAAAAGGCTGGCCGGGCGGGTCCTGGAGGACGAGGCGTCCGGTCAGGCGATGCCTCCGTTGAGGTAGATGATCTGGCCGTTGACCCAGCGGGCGGGCCCGGCCAGGAAGGCGACGGTCTCGGCGACGTCGTCGGGCGTGCCGAGCCGCTCCAGGGGCGCGAGCCCCGCGAGGGTGCTGATGGTCTGCTCGTCCTTGCCGTCGAGGAACAGCGGCGTGGCGGTCGGTCCTGGGGCGACCGCGTTGACCGTGATGTCCTTGCCCCGCAGCTCGCGGGCCAGCACCAGGGTGATCGCCTCGACAGCGGCCTTGGACGCGGCGTAGGGCGCGTAGCCGGGGTGCTGCAGCCGGGTCTGGCTGGTGGAGAAGCCGATGATGGCGCCACCCGGCCGGACACGGCGGGCCGCCTGCTGCGCGACCACGAACGCGCCGCGGACGTTGGTGCGGTGCATGCGGTCGAGGTCGGCCAGGTCGAAGGTCGCGACCGGGCCGATGACCATGATCCCGGCCGTGTTCACCACGACGTCGATCCCGCCGAACGCGGCCTCCGTCGCGTCGAGCACCGCGGCCATCGCCTCCTCGTCGGCGACGTCCCCGCCGACGGCGATCGCCTGCCCTCCGGCGGCCTCGATCTCGGCCACGAGGGCCTCTGCCGTGGCGTGGTTGCCCGCGTAGTGGACGGCGACCGCGAAACCGTCCGCGGCGAGCCGCTCGACGACGGCGCGGCCGATCCCGCCCGACCCTCCGGTGACGAGGGCGACACGTGTGGTGCTGGTGCTGGTGCTCATGACTGCTCCTGACGCTCCGATGTGGACTGTGCGTTCATATAACCACAGATGTGTACGGCGCGTCCATATCTGTGGCGAACGACTCGTCCGGGCGGACCGAGCCGCTCTGGCTCAGCGGCGCAGCGGGCTCAGCGGCCCAGCGCCTCCACGGCGACCGTGGAGACCTCGGCCAGAAGGGCGTCGTCGGGCTCCGCGTCGGGGTCCTCGGTCCGGGTGAGGATCGCCAGCACCACCGGGTCCCCGTCGGGCGGCCAGAGCACGCCGATGTCGTTCCGGCCACCGTTGCTCGAGGTGCCGGTCTTGTTCCCGACGACCCACCCGTCCGGCACACCGGCACGGATGGTCTCGTTCCCCGTCGTGCTGCCCCGCAGGGCCTCGACCAGGACCGTCCGCCCTGCGTCGTCCAGGACGTCCCCGAGCACGTAAGCCCGCAGATCGCCGGCGAGGGCCCTGGCGGTGCTGGTGTCCCGGTCGTCGCCGGGCGTCACGTCGTTCAGCTCCGGCTCGTAGCGGACGGGCATCGTCGTCTCGTCCCCGATCGCCCGCAGCGCGTCCTCGAGCCCGCTCGGTCCGTCGAGCGCGTCGAGCAGAAGGTTCCCGGCCGTGTTGTCGCTCTCCTGGACCGCCGCGTCGATGATCTCCAGCATCGTCATGCCGGTCTCGACGTGCTGCTCGGTCACCGGCGAGTACGCCACCAGGTCGGCCGCGTCGTAGGTGACGACCTGGGCGAGCTCCTCGGCGCTGCTGCGCTCCAGGACCGCCCCGGCGGCCAGGGCCTTGAACGTCGACGCGAAGGCGAAGCGGTCGTCCGCACGGTGGGCGACCTGCGTCCCGCCGCCGGTGTCCACCGCGTACAGGCCGACGACGGCGCGGTACTCCTCCTCGAGGCGACCCAGCTCGTCGGCGACGTCGACGACCGGCGCCGGCGGGCTCGCCTGCTTGGTCGCGGTCGGGCCGGAGGCCGTCGTCGCCGGCGGCTCGGTGGCGCTGCCGGGAGCGCAGGAGGCCAGGACGAGTGCGGCCGAGGCGACAAGGGGCGCCAGCCGTCGCAGGTTCCGATGCATGCGACCAGTGTGCTGTCCGAGCCGGCCGGGCGCCGTCCGGCACGACGGGACGCGTCGGCCGGCGGGGCAGACGGCGGTCCAGGCACCCCCAGAGTGCCTGGACCGCCGCCGGTCAGATCCGCGGTCCTCAGACCGCGGCCGGCTCGACCACCTTCTCCCGGGAGCCGCTTGCTCGCCCGTCGGCGCCGGTGGCAGCGTCGCCGTCGGGCTCGTTGCCGTGCGCGTCGTCCACCATGCTCTCGTCGAACGGCATGGCGCCGGAGAGGACCTGGTCCACCCGCGCACGGTCGATCTCGCGCGTCCAGGTGCCGATGACGACCGTCGCGACGGCGTTGCCGGTGAAGTTGGTCAGCGCCCGCGCCTCGGACATGAAGCGGTCGATGCCGACGATGATCCCGACGCCGTCGACCAGGTCGGGACGGTAGGTCTGCAGGCCGCCCGCGAGGGTCGCCAGACCGGCGCCGGTGACGCCGGCGGCACCCTTGGACGCGATGATCATGAAGGCGAGCATGCCGACCTGCTCGGGGATCGACAGGGGCGTGCCGAGGGCTGACGCGATGAACAGCGACGCCATGGTCAGGTAGATCGCCGTGCCGTCCAGGTTGAACGAGTACCCGGTCGGCACGGTGATGCCCACGACGGGCTTCGAGACGCCCAGGTGCTCCATCTTGGAGATGAGCCGCGGCAGCGCTGCCTCGGACGACGACGTGCTGACGATCAGCAGGTACTCGCGGGCGAGGTACTTCATGAGCCGGAAGATGTTCACGCCGGAGACGAGCCGCAGCACGGTGCCCAGCACGAGGACGATGAACAGGATGCAGGTCACGTAGAACCCGAGCATCAGCGTGCCCAGCGCGAGGACGGCGCCCCACCCGGTCTCGCCGACGACGCCGGCGATCGCGCCGAAGGCACCGACCGGCGCCACCCACAGGATCATCGTCAGGACCCGGAAGACGATGCCCTGGATCAGCCGCACGGCGTCGAGGGCGGGGCGCCCGCGAGCGCCGAGCTGCTGGATCGCGAACCCGACGAGCAGCGCGACGAACAGGGTCTGGAGCACGGAGTCGCCCGTGAGCGGCGAGACCAGCGTGGTGGGGATGATGCCGAGCGCGAAGTCCACGAGGGACTCAGCCTCGCCCTCCGCCTCGTAGGAGGCCCCCGCGATGGACAGGCCCTCGCCCGGGTGCAGCACGTTGCCGACGACCAGGCCGATCACGAGCGCGAACGTGGACATGGCGAGGAAGTAGAGCAGTGCGAGCCCGCCCACGCGGCCCACCGTCGCGGCCTTGGCGATGGAGCCGATGCCGAGCACGATGGTGCAGAAGATCACGGGCGAGATCATCATCTTGATGAGGGCGACGAACCCGGTGCCGAGCGGCTCCAGCGCCACTCCGGTGTCCGGGGAGGCCAGACCGACGATGACGCCGGCCACGACGGCCACGATCACCGCGATGTACAGGTAGTGACTCTTGTCGAGCCGGCGGCGCGGGGTGGTCCCGGTGCCGGCGGGCTGCGTTACCGCCATGGTGTGTTCCTCTCACAACGCTGTGTGGTCAGCGACAAGAGTGCTGGCGGCGACGGCGTATCCCACCATTGCGGCCATAGTGTTCTCAGCCGGTGTTCTCGGCCGGTCGGCGGCAGCGCGGGGCCGGGCCACAATAGGTCCGTGGCGCAGCGGCGAGGTGCGAGCATCGCGAGGTGGTTCCTCGCGGTGCACACTGCGTTGCTGTTCGCCGGCGCCGTCGTCGTGTTCGGGCTGCTGGCGCTCGATGCCAGGTCCTCGGCGGAGACGCACGCGGAGCAGGAGAGCACCGACCTGGCCGCGACGATCGCGGCGGAGCCGCTGGTGATCGACACCGTGACCCGGGCGCACGCCGCCGCGGACGGTGACCGTGCGGGTTCGGTCGCCGAGGCGTCGGGCCGGCTGCAGCCGCACGCCGAACAGGTGATGGCGGTGACCGGCATCGACTACCTGACGATCATGGACACGGACCGGACGCGCTATACGCACCGCAACACGTGGCAGATCGGCCGCTCGTTCGTCGGTACCACCGCCCCGGCGCTGCGTGGCGAGAGATTCACCGAGGTCTACGACGGCACGCTCGGCCCGTCGGTGCGTGCGGTGGTCCCCGTCGTGGCCGGCGACGGCGAGGTGGTCGGCCTGGTCTCGGCCGGGGTGACGCTCGACCGGCTGCGGGACAGCATCGTGCCCCGGCTGTTGATCGTCGGGATCGGTACGCTCCTGGCGTTCGGCACGGGCGCGGTGGCCGCGACGCTGCTCGCACGCCGGCTGGACCGGATCACGGAGAGCAAGGGCCCTGACGAGCTGGCGCACCTGTTCACCGCGCACGAGGTGGTGCTGCACTCGGTGGAGGAGGGCATGCTGCTCGTCGAGGACGGCACGGTGGTGCTCGCCAACGACGAGGCGCTGCGGCTGCTGGACGTCCCGGACCTTTCCGTGCCGTTCGCCGTGGCCGACCCCCGCCTGTCCCCGGCGGTCCGCGACGTGCTCTGCGGTGCCGTGCCCGATGGGCCGGTCCGGGTGGGTGACCGGGTGCTGCTGGTGGGTCGCGACACCGCCGCCGCGGCGGGCCGGAACGTCGGCGAGATCGTCTCGCTGCGGGACCGCACGGAGCTGCAGCGGGTCACCGGAGAGCTGTCCTCCGTGCGCACCATCTCGGAGGCCCTGCGCGCCCAGACCCACGACTTCAGCAACCGGCTGCACACCATCGCGACCCTCATCGAGCTGGGTCGCAGCGACGAGGCGCTGCGGTTCGTCGCGAGCGAGCGCGACCTGGGCCAGCGGCTCACGGACCGGGTGGTGCAGGCGATCGAGGAGCCCGTCATCGCGGCGCTCGTGCTCGGCAAGGCAGCGCAGGCGCGCGAGCGGGCGGTGGAGATGCACTTCGAGACGCACCTGGCGCCGGGCACGCACTGGGTGGAGCCGGTGGACGTGGTGACGGTCCTCGGCAACCTGATCGACAACGCGATCGACGCCGCGGCGGCCCGCGCCCTTGCGGGCACGCCGGACGAGGCGTGGGTTGAGGTCTACCTCGCCAACGGCGACGACGGGTCGCTGGTCTTCCAGGTCTCCGACAGCGGGGCGGGTATCGCGCAGTCCGACGCGGACCGCATCTTCGACCACGGCTGGAGCACCAAGGACGCGGCGGCCGGCGGGCGCGGCTACGGGCTGGCGCTGGTGCGTCAGGTGGTGGAGAGCCTCGGCGGCGACATCGAGGTGTCGCAGGGCACCGGACCGAGCGCTGGGGCCGTCTTCACGGTCACGCTCCCCCGCCCGGCCGCCGTCGCGCAGCAGGCCCCGCGGGAACGGTCGGTGCCTTCGGCTCCGTCGGCGCGGGTACTCGGCACGGTGCGCCCGTGATCCGGGTCCTGGTCGTGGAGGACGACCACGGCACGGCCGCCGCGCACGGCGAGTACGTGCGCAGGGTGGAGGGGTTCGAGCTGGCCGGGGTGGCGCACACGGCCGGCGAGACCGTCCGCGCGCTGCGCGACGCCCAGGCCGCCGGGCAGGAGGTGCACCTGCTCCTGCTGGACATGAACCTGCCCGACCGGCACGGGCTGGTCCTGTGCAGGCAGCTGCGCGCGGCGGGCCTGGTGGTAGACGTGATCGCGGTGACGGCGGCGCGCGAGCTCGAGACGGTGCGCGAGGCGGTGGCCATCGGCGTGGTGCAGTACCTGATCAAGCCGTTCGTGTTCGGGCTGTTCGCCGAGAAGCTCGGCGCCTACCGCAAGTACTTCGAGCAGATGCGCTCACCGGTCTCGACGCTCAGCCAGCGCGAGGTGGACACCGCGTTCGCCGCGTTGCGCACCTCCAACGCCGCAGGGCTGCCGAAAGGGCTGTCCCAGGACACGCTGGACGCCGTGTCGGACCTGCTCGCCCGGCGGCCCGGCGCGCTCTCGGCGAGCGAGGTGGCCGACGAGCTCCACCTGGCGCGCATCACCGCCCGCCGCTACCTGGAGTTCCTGGCGGACGCCGGGGTCGCCACCCGCGCGCCCCGTTACGGGACGCGCGGGCGACCGGAGCTCGAGTACGCGCGGCAGCGCACGGCCTGACCCGGCGCCCTGCGGTCGTCAGGCGCCGACGGCGGCCGTGATCCGGTCGATGTAGGCCTGCTCGCCCTCGCTGACCGCCACCCGCCTGCCGAGGAGTCCGGGCTTGCGGGTCTTGGTCGAGCTGACCACCCGCGTCGCGATCCGGACCAGCCACTCGCCGTACGCGGCGAGGTCCTCCTGGTCCGCACGCTCCCTCAGCAGCGCGACCGAGGCTGCGGTCAGCTCGACCGCCTTCGCCGTGTCCCGCTCCGGGTTCGGGCGGGGGTCCTCCGGCACGGCCACACCCTCTGGTGTGCCCACCTTCGCGGCCAGGGCCCCCTCCTCCGGCTTCTGCCTGGCGCGGTCGCGCAGCGCGATCGCCACCGACTGGATGAAGCCGTTCTCGTGCTCCTGAGCCTCCCGGAACACCTTGGCACCTGACGCCGCCTCCCGGAGGAACCTGATCGCGCCCGGTCTGCCGTCCGCGAGGGTGGCACCCTTCAGCACGGCACCCGGGGCGTCCAGGATCTGGGCCAGCTCGTCGTCGCTGAAGTCGGACAGCTTCGTCATGCGCGCGCTCTCTGTTCTGTGCGAGGAAATCGGCTTCGGAACGCGCACAACCTACTGCCTGCCGGCCTCGCGTGGCGCCGCCGCCGCGTACCGGACGGCCAGCGTGCGGGTCGCCTCGACGAGCTCGGGCGGGCCCACGACCTCGAACGACACGTCGAACGCGCCGAACCGCCCGGCCAGCCCGCCCCACGACCAGGAGCCGAGCACCACGCGGCAACGGGGCGCTCCGTCGACGTCGGGCAGCGGCTCGCACAGCCCCTGGCCGCCGACCCATGGCGCCACGTCGGCGGCGCGCGCGTGGAGCACCACCTCGCCCCGCACCGGCGATGTCGACCCGCTGATCCGGGAGCCGACGAAGCCCGCGACGTCCCCGCCGGGCACCTCCCTGCGGGTGAACCGTGGCCCGGTCCCGGTACGGAGCGTCAGCCGGTCCACCCGGAAGAGCCGCCAGTCCCCACGGTCCAGGTCGAACGCGACGAGGTACCAGCGCCCCTCCGACGTCACCAGGTGGTGCGGCTCGACCCGGCGCGGCGGCCGGAAGGCGTCGTCCCCCTCCCCGATGGCGGCCATGGTGCCGCCCGCGTAGTCGAAGCGCACGACCTCGCGAGCCTGGCACGCGGAGCCCAGCGCGAGGAGCACGTCGGGATCCACCGCCGGCTCGTCCGACCCGGTCCGACGCCGCACCGTGGTCACCTCGAGCGCGTCCAGCCGCGCCCTGAGCCGGGCCGGCATGACCTGCCGGATGGTGGCCAGCGCCCGCAGCGCCCCCTCCTCGGCGCCGGGGATCGTCCCGGTACGCAGGGCGACGGCGACCGCGACGGCCTGCTCGTCGTCGAACAGCAGCGGCGGCAGCTCGGCACCGGCGTCGAGGCGGTAGCCGCCGTCGGGCCCCTTGGTGGCATTGACGGGGTAGCCCAGCTCGCGCAGGCGGTCGACGTCGCGCCGCACCGTGCGCGGGCTCACGCCGAGCCGGTCGGCGAGGAGCGCGCCGGGCCAGTCGCGTCGGGCCTGGAGGAGCGACAGGAGAGCCAGGAGGCGTCCGGAGGTCTCGAGCATGGATTCAGCATCGCACGCGGTAGAGGTCAGAACCTGACCGCTACTACCGAGAGGGTGGTGCCGTAGCCAAGGCCGAACGATCCCGACCGCAAGAAGGAGACACCGTGATCCGCACCCACGCGCTCACCAAGGACTTCGTGGTGAGCCGCACCCGCACCGTGCACGCAGTGCGTGGCATCTCGCTCGACGTCGAACCCGGCGAGCTGGTGGCCGTGCTCGGCCCCAACGGCGCAGGGAAGACCACGACGCTGCGCATGCTGACCACGCTCATACCGCCGACGTCGGGCACCGCCGAGGTCGCCGGCTACGACGTCACGACCCACCCCGACCGGGTCCGCGCCGCGATCGGCTACGTCGGCCAGGGCGGCGCGGGCGGCGCCGCCCAGCTCGTGCGCGACGAGCTCACCGCCCAGGGCGAGATCTACGGCCTCGACCGGCGCACCGCCCGCGCCCGCGCCTTCGAGCTGCTCGAGGCCCTCGACCTGACCGAGCAGGCCGACCGCAAGGTCGAGAGCCTGTCCGGCGGGCAGAAGCGCCGCCTCGACGTCGCCGTCGGCCTCGTCCACGAGCCGTCGCTGCTGTTCCTCGACGAACCGTCGACCGGGCTCGACCCGCACAACCGGGCCAACCTGTGGGAGCACATCCTGCGGATGCGGACCGCCGCCGCCGAGCCCATGACGATCGTGCTCACCACCCACTACCTCGACGAGGCGGACACGTTCGCCGAGCGGGTGCTCGTCGTCGACCACGGTCAGGTCATCGCGGACGACACCGCCGACGCCCTGAAGGCCGAGCTGGCCGGTGACCTCGTGACGCTCCGCGTGGCCCCGCAGCACGCGGCGGAGCTGGCCGCCGTCGCGGAGCGCGCACCGGGCACCCGGTCGGTCCGGACGACCACCGACCGCACGGAGGGCACCGTCGAGATCCGGATCGCGGACGGCCCCGGTGCCACACCGGGCCTGCTCCGCGCGGCAGACGCCGCCGGCCTCCCGGTGCGCCGCGTGGACGTCGCGCGACCCACGCTCGACGACGTGTTCCTCGGCCTGACCGGCCGCAGCCTGCGGGAGACGGCGGTCGCCGACGGCCCGGACAGCGAGGCCGGCGAGGACTCGACAGGCGCGACCACCAGCAGCTCCGACAACGCAGGCCCGACCAAGAAGGAGGTCCTGGCATGAGCGCCGCGACCCTGACCCCCGGTACCTCGTCGGGCGTGGCCCGCCCGCTCCCCCGCCGCAGCTTCCTGCGCGACACCCGGATCGTGCTGGTCCGTGAGCTCCGGCCCGTGGCCCGCGACCCGTTCTCGCTGCTGTTCGGCCTGGTCCAGCCCCTCGTGTTCCTCGGGCTGTTCGGCCCGCTGCTGGCCGGTTCGGCGGGCGAGGCGCTCGGCGGCGACGTCTGGCTGTGGTTCGTGCCGGCCGTGCTGGCGATGACCACGCTGTTCGGCACGTCGGTGACGGGCTCGAACCTGCAGCTCGACCTCTCGTCGGGCGTGCACGAGCGCATGCTCGTCACCCCGCTCTCCCGCCCGGCACAGCTCGTGGGCCGCGCGCTCAAGGAGATGGTGCCGATCGTCGCCCAGTCCGCCGTCGTGCTGCTCGTCATGCTGCCGTTCGGCCTGCGCCCCGACCCGTTCGGCGCCGTCCTCACGCTGCTGCAGCTCGCGGTGCTCGGGATCGGCGTCGGTTCCCTGTCGTACGCGCTGGCGCTCGCGGTGCGCAAGCAGGAGTGGATGTTCTGGGTGGTGCAGCAGACGTTCCTGTTCCCGGTGATGATGCTGTCCGGGATGCTGCTGCCCCTGGAGAACGGTCCGGCGTGGATGCAGGCGGCGTCGGCCGTCAACCCGCTGCGGTACGTCGTCGACTCGGGCCGGGCGGCCTTCGCCGGCGACCTCGTGTCTTCCACTGTGGCCTGGGGCTGGGTGGCCGCGGTGGCCACTGCCGTGCTCGGGCTCGTGGTGGGCGTGCGCGCGATGGTCCGCTCGGCGGACTGAACGACGGCTCGTGGTTCGTCCGGGCGCTGCTCGTGGTTGCCGGCGGGGCGGCGTCAGTCGTCCCGCCGGCCGACCAGGCCCGTGGTGTAGGCGATGATCACGAGCTGCGCGCGGTCCCGCGCACCCAGCTTGGCCAGCAGCCGGCCGATGTGGGTCTTGATCGTCGCGGGGCTGAGCTGGAGGTGGTCCGCCAGCTCGGTGTTGGACAGTCCGCGCGCGATCAGGCCGAGCACCTCGAGCTCGCGGTCGGTGACGCCGTCGAGCGTCCGGGCCAGCGGCCGGCCCGGCTCCGGCCGGCTGGTGAACTCGGCGATCAGCCGACGGGTGACCGACGGCGCCAGGAGCGCCTCGCCCGCCGCCACCACCCTGATCGCGTGCAGCACGTCCGCCGGCGGGGTGTCCTTGAGCAGGAAGCCCGCCGCCCCCGCACGCAGCGCCGCGTAGACGTACTCATCCAGGTCGAAGGTCGTGAGGATCAGGACGCGGACACCGGCCATCGTCGCGCCGGAGCAGATCTCGCGCGTGGCCTGGATCCCGTCGACTCCCGGCATGCGGATGTCCATGAGCACGACGTCGGGCAGCTCTCGTTGGGCGAGCTCGACCGCCTCGGCGCCGTCCGACGCCTCGCCGACGCCGGTCATCCCTGGAGTGTGGTCGATCAGCAGGCGGAGGCTGCCGCGGAGCATCGCCTGGTCGTCGGCCACGAGGACGCGGACGGGGTCCGGGGTCATGCGCGCACCTCCCCGTCGAGCGGGAGCCGCGCACGGACCGCGAACCCGCCGTCGGGACGTGGTCCCGCCTCGACGCTCCCCCCGTACAGGCGGGCCCGCTCCCGGATCCCCGTCAGGCCGTGCCCGCCCGACGGCGCCGGCTCCGACCGGGCCGCGCCGGCCTCCGGTCCCTCGTCGACGACCTCGACCAGGACGTCCTCGCCGTCCACGACGACCGAGACGCGGCAGCTCGTGGGGGCCGCGTACCGGACCGCATTGGTCAGGCCCTCCTGCACGACCCGGTAGACCGTGAGCTGGTCTCCCTCGGGGAGCGCCTCGGCACCGACGACGGTGAGGTGGACGGCGACCCCGGCCCGCCGCGCGTCGTCGGCCAGCGCACCGAGGTCACCGAGGCCCGGCGCAGGGCCGAGCGGCGCGTCGCTCGTGCGCAGGACGCCGAGCGTGCGGCGCATCTCCGTCAGCGCGGCCCTGCTGGTCTCCTCGATGGCTCGCAGCGCACTGCGTGCCTCGTGCGGATCGGCGTCGGCGACGTGGGCCGCCACCCCGGCCCGGACCGCGATCAGGCTCAGGTTGTGCGACACGATGTCGTGCAGGTCGCGGGCGATCTGCAGGCGCTGCTCGTCCAGCGCCCGGTCCGCCTGGCGACGCGCCTCCCGCAGCGCCTCCGCACGCCGGCTCCGCACGACGCGGCCTGCCGCCCACGAGCCGCCGACCATCAGCAGCACCAGGGCGGCGACGCCCACGGCGTCCTGCGGGCTTCCCGACGGGGTGCGGACTGCCTCACCCACGTACACGCCGCCGACGGCGACCGGTAGGGCGACCGCGAGCGTCGCCACCGACCGGCGGGCGTGCTCGGCCAGCCCCACCAGGTAGGCCGCCAACCCGGCTGCGGTGTAGGGCTCGCGCGTGATGTCGAGGAGCGTCGCGGCGGTCAGCGCCAGGACGACGACGCCGAGGACCGGTACCGGCAGGCGTCGGCGCAGCGCGACGGACAGCCCGACGCCCGCCGCGACGACCCAGGCCAGCCACGCCGGGCCGTCGTAGGAGGGCTGTCCGTCGCCGCCTGGCAGGTGAGCCATGCCGACATAGGCGGCGGTCAGGGCGAGGCCAACCACGAGGTCGACGACCCAGAGCTGTCTGCCCGCCGCGCCGCCCATGGCGTGACCGTATCTGCTCTCGCTCACGACGCGCTCACCGAGCCGCTCAACCAGCCTGGCCGGCCGCGAACAGCACCCCGAGCACCAGCACGGCCAGGGCCGCCCAGCGCAGCGCGACCGCCGCACGCGGACGCGGGGGCCGCAGCAGCTCGCGCAGACCCAGGGGGACGAGCGCGCCGGCCAGCCCGGCGAGCGCGACCAGGGACAGCACGGTCGTCCCCTTCAGCAGACCGAGGGGCAGCGCGGACGTCAGGGCGAGCGCAAGCGCGCCCACCGGGCCCAGCACCCTGGTACGCCAGGTACCGACGGCGAGCACCAGCCACCCCACGAGGATCGGGAGGTTCAGAGCGGAGAAGATCTGGAACGAGCCGTACGTCGCCGAGACCGCCTCCGTGGCGACCGACACCCCCGCGGCGTCGGCGAACCGGAAGGCCATGTGGTCCATCCCGGCGTGGAACACCCTGGCGACCGTCCCGGAGAGCACGAGCGCCCCGCCCCACAGTCCCCACCCGGGGCTACGGGCGGCGACACGCCCCGCCAGGAGGACGACGGCCGGCCAGAGCAGCAGGTGCCCCGCAGCGAACAGGGCGTACGAGGTGGCGATGAGCCCTGGGTGGTGGTCGAAGGCCGCGAGCTGGGTCGGGAAGAAGAAGTCGAACCGGACCCGCAGCAGGGCGCCGCCGAGCAGGAGCAGCGGTCCGACGACCATGGCCACGCCGCCGACCCAGCGACCGGGAAAGATGTCAAAGGGCTCGACGGGCAGGAGGGGCGCGCGCCTGGCGGTGGTGGCGGTCGTACGGGGAAAAATCCTCATGTCCTGAGCGTGCCGTGGCCGGATGGGGCAAGTCGTCGGACCAGGATCCGGACCTCCGGATCAGACCTGGGTACTACGCGGACAATGGGCACCGTGACCAGGGCTACCGTGACCGGCGCCGGCGACCCACGAATTGCCCGGCTGCGCCGCACAGTTCTGGCCGTCGCGGCCCTCAACCTCGCCTACTTCTTCGTCGAGCTCTCCGTTGCGCTCACCGTCGGGTCGGTCTCCCTCCTCGCGGACAGCGTGGACTTTCTCGAGGACACCGCCGTCAACCTGCTGATCCTCGTCGCGCTGAGCTGGCCGCTCGCCCGCCGGGCACTGATGGGCAAGGCCATGGCGCTGATCATCCTTGGGCCTGCAGCGGTGGCCGCCTGGGAGGCGGCGCAGCGGTTCGCCGCGCCAACAGCGCCCGACGTCGTCCCCGTGGTGCTGGCCTCGCTCGGCGCGATCGTCGTCAACGGGACCAGCGCCTGGCTGCTGGCCCGGGTGCACCACCACGGGGGCGCCCTCGGCCGCGCAGCGTTCCTGTCCGCCCGCAACGACGTACTGGTGAACGTCGCGATCATCGCCATGGGCGTGGTCACCGCGTGGACCGGTTCAGGCTGGCCCGACCTGGTCCTCGGCTGCGCGATCATCCTCCTCGCCCTGCACGCGGCGCACGAGGTGTGGGAGGTCAGCGAGGAGGAACGCCTGGCAGCCAAGGCGCTCGCGGGTGAGGACGTCGGCTGACCCGAAGGCTTCCCCGTCGGGCCCGCTGCGCAGACGCGCGCCGGTACGGCATCCGCCTGCGGAGCGCCCGTTCTTACGCAGCGGGCAGAAGAACAGGTGGATGTGGTTGGCGCTCGATAGAATCGAACATGCGTCCGCAGGAATGGCGCAGCTCTTTAGGTGTATAGATCAGATTACCCGGTGAGGAGTGTGCCGTATGCGCGAGGGACTGCCCGACGAAGGCATGGCGGGCGCGCTCCTGGACGGCTCCGGCCGGGATCACGCTGCGGGTGAGGCGGCTGTGCGGCACCGGATGCTGGTGCGTCCGGTCGCTGACGATGCGCTGCCTCCGGGCGAGCCGCCTGATGATGTGCCTCCCGACGAGGCGTGGTTCGAGGAAGCGTGGAGGGCCTGGGCGACCGTTGAGCAGGTCGGAAAGGACTCTGCTCCGGACGCGGGATCAGGTACGGAACCGGGCGCCGGACCGCCGTCGGATCTACCGCCGGGCTCCGTGTCGGGATGGCCGCCGGACAGTGTCCCGGTGGCGGTGTGGCCGGAGGATGTTCTGCAGGAGGCGGTGCGGGGTGTGCCGGGAGCGCGGTTGGCGCGGGTGGTCGCGGAGGCGATCGACGTGGACGGCAACCTCGACCACAACCCGGGCGAGGACCCGGGCCTGCCGGGCTCGAGTGTGCTGGGTGAGCTGTCGGACGACGCGCTCGGTGACCTGGTCACGGCGTGCGGGCGGTTGCAGTCCTGGGCCGCTGGTCTCCAGGCCCAGGTCGTGGCCGAACGCGCCACCCGCGAGTCCCACGCCCTGGCCCACAACTCTCTGGTCGCCCAGGTCACCAGCGAGCTCGTCGTGACCGAGTCCGAAGCCGCAGAAGTCGTGGTCCGGGCGCAGGCCGGTGCCCAGCACCCGAGCGTGATCACCGCACTGATCACCGGACGCATCGACGTCCGCAAGGCCCACACCCTGCTGCGGTCCGCAGCACAGCTCACCACCACCGAACGGGCCGAGGCCATCGCCCGGTACCTGCCCCAGGCACCCCACCGAACCTGGAAATGGTTACAGACCCGGATGCTCGCGTTCGCCAAAGCCCGGCACGGCGCCGCCCAGACCGCACGCACGGAAGCACAACGCCGGTGCGTACAGCTGGACCGCGCCGAGAACGACATGGGCTGGCTGTCCGCCTACCTCCCCGCCGTCGACGCCGCCGCCGTGTGGGGTGTCGTGGACGACATGGCCCACCAGCTACGCCACACCACCGGTGAGGACCGCACCCTGGGACAGCTGCGCGCCGACTCCCTGACCGGCATCATCACCGGCCGCCTCCTCCCCGCCGACCGCTACACCGACACCACCGAGCCCGACGACAACGAGCCCGGCACCCATCCCACCGCCGGCACGAGCACGAGCACGAGCACGAGCACGAGCACTGACTCACTGATGCCGCAGCCGAGGTCGAGGCCGACAACTCAAACGAGGGCATGGTCGCGGCTGAGGCCGGCTGCACCGAGAGCGCGGACGCCGACACGCCCGTGTGCACCTGCGGTGGCCGGGCCCCCGTCCAGCAGGTCGTGGTCCAAGAGATCGTGCGACCGGTACGGATCACACCGACCCGCCCCGTCGTACGCGTCACCGTCCCCGCCTCCACCCTCCTCGGCCTGGACGACGCCCCCGGACACCTGACCGGCTACGGACCCATCCCCGCCGACACCGCCCGCCTGATCGCGAACGACGCCACCTGGCAACGCCTCCTGACCGACCCCGTGACCGGGATCCTGACCGACTACTCCACCACCACCTACCAACCCGGCAAGGTCCTCCGCACCGCGGTCGAGACCAGAGACGAGACCTGCACCTTCCTGTGGGGCTGCGACACCCCCGCCACCCGCTGCGACCTCGACCACATCCAACCCTTCGACCACGAACACAGAAACGAACGCAACGACAGCGGACAGACCAACGCCCACAACCTCCACCCCCTGTGCCGCAAGCACCACCTGCTCAAGACCCACGCCGGCTGGGGCATCGTCCGCGACCCCCTCACCGGCGTCACGACCTGGACCACCCCCACCGGCCGCACCCACACCCGACCACCCACCGTCCTGGACACCCACATCGACCTCGACCACATCGACCCCGACACCAGCCACGACCTCACCCTGCACGCCCTGACCGGCCAACACCTACCCCGCAGCTACCAGACCACCGAACCCGGAGCCGTACCGACCGACAAGACCGATCCAGCCGCACCGACCGACCCGGGCCAGCCACCCTTCTAAGCTGCCGGGCCCGGTCCGGCCAGGTGGTCCCCGCCGCCGCCTCCGGGTCGTGCCTCATCCCCTGGACCCGCATCAGCATGCCGAGCGGACCAGGTGAATCGTCGATGAGGCGCAACGCCTGCCGAAGACACTGGTCGCAGACGCGACGCAGCTCTGCGGTCATCTCGTACGCGTCGAGCACCACGACGAAGCCCGGGAACGGGCCGTGCCCGTCGGGCACTGCGGTGTGTCCGGGACGCACGCGACCTCCGGTGGACCGGGCGAGCGGCCAGGGAACCGTGCTGCCCCCTATGCATGGTGCGCACCCCTCCCGGGGGACATGATGTGCACCATGTTCACCAGCACAGAGGCCGCGATGGACCTGCGGGTCGCCGCGTACGCCGTCATCACCGACGACCAGGGCCGCATGCTGCTGCCGCACTGGAACGAAGGCACGCGCAGCGGCTGGACCATGCCGGGCGGCGGGATCGACCCGGGTGAGCACCCGGCCGACGCCGCCGTCCGGGAGGTTTTCGAAGAGACCGGCTACCGCGCCGAGCTGGACGGGCTGCTCGGCGTCGACAGCTCCGTCATCCCCGGCCCGGATCGGGTCTTCCCGTCGGACCGCCCGGTGCACGCCCTGCGGGTCGTGTACCGGGCGCACGTCACCGGCGGGGAGCTGCGCGTCGAGAAGGACGGCTCCACCGACGGCGTCGCCTGGCACACGCCGCAGGAGATCGAGGCGCTCGAGCGGGTGCCCCTGGTGGACCTGTCGCGCCGCTGGGCCGGCCTCATCGACTAGTACGCGCTAGGGGCGCTGCGAGGGCGGGAAGCCCGTCCATCGCAGGTCCTGCGGCAGGTGGCCCATGTCGTTGAACAGCACGACCGTCGGCGGCAGGCCTTCGCGGTACTCGAGCACCGTCAGCGCGGTGTTGCCGCTGTTCAGGCCGAGCCACCGCGCGGGCGGCGCGTCGAGGGCGTGCCGCAGCAGCCACGCGACCTGGAACGCGTGGGTCACCAGGACCTCGTGGGTCTCGGTCTCGGTGGGCTTCGCGAACCGGTCCACCAGCTCGGCGGCGAGCCGCTCGCCCGGCGCACGCTCGGCGTCGTCGTAGCCGTCGAAGAACCCGGCCCAGGCCCGCGGCAGGTCCGGGGCTGCCGGGACGTACGGCACGTGGTCGACCAGCTCGGCGGCCGCCGTGACGGGCACGCCCGGCAGGTGCTCGCCGATCACGTGCGCGCTCGCCGCGGCGCGCGGCAGGGGCGAGTGCCAGACGGTGTCGACAGGTAGCCCGGCGAGCCGCTCGCCCAGCAGGCTCGCCTGCCGCCGCCCGACGTCGGTCAGGTCGCCGAACGCGTCCGCCGCACCGTGTCGTGCGAGGTAGAGATGTCTTGTCGCCATCCGAAGAACCTACTGCCCGCCCCTGACGCTACGCGCCCCGCTGGATCCCGAGGGTGGAGATCAGGTCCTCGTGCAGCTCCATCCACACGGCGTGGCACGACCCGATGCCGGTGCCCGCCACCCACTCGCCCTGCCCTGACCGCGCCTTGCCGAGAGCCGCGGAGAACCGGGTGTCGTAGCCTTCGAACCGCACGAGCACCGAGGCCAGCTCGGCGACCAGCGGTGCGAGCTCGCGGTCCAACGCCCCGAGCTCCCCCAGGACCTGCGCGTCCCACTCCGGGTCGGTGTGCGTGTTCGGGGTGAGACGGTCATCGGCCTCCGGGCGGAGCTGCCAGTCGGTGCAGGCCTGCAGCAGACGGGCGTTCAGCGGCACGAACGACTCGTGGACCCGCTCGACGACGGGCCGGGCACCCGTGCCGTCCAGCTCCTCGGCCAGCCGCCGGTCGTCCTCGGCACGCCCACGGTCGGTCATGGACCAGCCGGCGGTACCGGCGAACGCCGCCTGTCTGACCCAGCCGTACGCCTCGTCGTCGAGCAGGGTCTCGCGGGTGTCCGCCTCGTCGAGGTCGAACCGTGCGGCCACGGCGTCGTCGTCGGCCATGCCCTGGATCCGGACGGAGTGGAGCACGAGCAGCTCGTGCTGAGAGGATCGGGCGAGGTCCGGGTTGTGCGTCATATTTCGCACCGTGCATCCTCCTGTGACCGGTGTCAACGCAGGTAGGTACGCTCAGGGAGGAAGCCATGGCGAGCTCCGCCGTCTCGCACACCACAGGAACGCCCGGGAGCCCAGGGCGTGCATCCGGGCCGGCACGTGTGGTGCACGGGCCCGACGACTTCGCCAGGGTCCGGGCGGGCGACGTGCTCGTGTGCCGGTTCACCGAACCGGCGTGGACGGCGCTGTTCGGCGTCGTGGCCGCCGTCGTCACCGAGACCGGCGGCGTGCTGTCCCACGCCGCGATCGTGGCGCGCGAGCACGGGATCCCCGCGGTGCTCGCGGTGCCCGGCGCGATGACGACGCTGCGCGACGGCGAGACGATCACCGTCGACGGCGACGCCGGACGGGTCAGCGCTCACGAGGTGAGCTGAAGCCGCCGCTGGAGGAGCGCCGAGACCGGACGGTAGGAGGCCAGGCGCAACGGCAGGTCACGCAGCCAGAGCCGGAGCGGGTCCGCCGGGGCGTATAGTCCCTTCACCTGGCGTCCGAGCCTCTGCTTGCGCTCTGCCTCGGGGCGGATCTGGTCCTCCCACTCGCGCAGCGCGGCGGGCAGGTCGTCCGCGTGCCGCTCGAGCGCACTACCCAGAGCGTCGGCGCCCGCGACGGCCAGCGACGAACCGAAGCCGGCGAAGAGCGTGACGCACCACGCGGCGTCGCCCAGCAGGACCACGCGCCCGCTGCTCCAGCGGTCGACGACCATCTGGCTGATGGTGTCGAAGTACACCGACTCCGCGCCCGCCAGCTGCGCCAGCACGTCGGGCGCAACCCAGCCCATGTCACCGTAGGCACGAGGCAGTGCGACCTGCGGCCCGTCGGCGAGCTCGTCCATGGGCCGCTCGGTGCGGTAGCCGAAGAACGCCACCGCACGGTCCGAGCCGAGGCTGACGACCGCCAGCGTGCGTCCGGTGTCCGTGAGCGAGGCCGTCACGCCGGGCTCGACGCCCTCGGGAAGCGTGTCGAGCGTGAACACGCCGGCCATGTGGTTCAGGTCACGGCGCAGGTCGTCCTCTGCACCGAACACGAGGCGCCGGGTCGCAGAGTGCAGCCCGTCGGCGCCGATGAGCAGGTCGGCGCGTTCGACCGTGCCGTCGTCGAGCCTGACGTCCACGCCGCTCGCGTCCTGCTCGACGCGCACGATGCTGGTCCCGAACCGGATCCGCACGGTGTCGGACGCCTGATCGGTGACCGCCTGGTAGAGCACGTCCTCGATGTCGCCGCGCAGGAGGTTCAGCGATCGGTCCCCCACCATCGCCCGGACGGTCGGCCCCGGCACGGAGAACCTGGTGCGGCCGTCCGGCCGTACGTAGTCCATCCGGTCGGGGGTGATGTGCCGTTCGATGAGCTGGGGCAGGATGCCCATCCGCTCGGCCGCGTCGTAGCCCATGCCGGCGAAGGTCACGGCGTACCCGCCCGAGCGGCGCGCAGGCGTCCGCTCGGCCACCAGAACCTCCCAGCCCGCCTGGTGCAACCGCAATGCGGCGCCCAGCCCAGCGATACCTGCGCCGACGACGACTGCGCGGGGGCGGTGTGTGGTCATGCCTGACCTCCTGGATGAGGGCGAGCGACCGTGCCGGCCGCTCTCGCCTCCTCATGAAAACACAATCTCACTTTCGTTTTCAAGGCCCGGTCGGAGGCTGGATCAGGTCCCACGGCATGCCGTACAGGTCCTCGAAGACCGCCACCGTCCCGTACTCCTCGTGGCGCGGCTCCTCACGGAACCGCACCCCCGCCGCCGTCATGCGGGCGTGCTGTGCCGCGAAGTCATCGGTCTCGAGGAAGAACGCGACCTCACCGCCGGCCTGCCGGCCGACGGCGCCCACCGCGTCGGTCAGCGCGAGCACCAGCCCGGTCCCGCCACCCGCAGGGCCGACGACGACCCGGCGCCAGCCGGACGCGCTGGTCTCGTCCTGCCGCAGGACGAAACCCAGGGCGTCGAGGAAGAACGTGATCGCCTCGTCGTGATCGCGGACGAGGTAGGTGACGTCGGAGAGTCGCAGCATCTCGCGATCCTAGGCCTCGTTCGGCGCGCGCCTCGCCCGCCCGGACCAGCACCGCCTCCTATCCTGGGACCACCCCACCCGGAAGGCACGACATGAGCTTCAGCCACCCCACCGGCACACGCGGCGCCAAGCAGCCGGGCCGCACGTTCCGCTGGATGAACCGGCTGCTCATGGGCCGTGCCCGGCGCACCGACCGCACGACCATGGGCATGAACCTCCTGGTCCTGACCACGGTCGGGCGCAAGAGCGGTCAGCCCCGCGAGACCCCGCTCGCCTGGTTCCCCGGCCCTGACGGCAGCTGGCTGGTCGTCGCGTCCGCAGCCGGCGCACCCGCCAACCCTGCCTGGTACCTCAACCTCGCCGCTCACCCGGACCGGGTGACCGTCGAGCACGCGGGCCGCAAGGTCGCCGTGACCGCACGGGAGCTGCGCGGTGCCGAGCGCGCCGACGCCTGGGAGAAGATCACCACCGAGGCGGACCAGTTCCGCAGGTACGAGGAAGCCACCGACCGGGAGATCCCGGTCATCCGGCTGACACCGCGGTGAGCGCCCGGGTGCGTGTCAGTGCTCGTGGGTAGTGTCGTGAGCATGACGCACGCTGCCACCACGTCCCCGGCCACCACAGCCCTGCAGACCGCGGACTGGCGACGGCGCGTCTTCGCGCTGTACGCCGGCGTCCGCGTCCGTGCGGCCGAGGACCCGGCCGCCGCGCACGCCTACTGGGTCATGACCCGCGACGAGCTCTTCGCGACCCATCCGGCGTCGCCCGTCCTGCCAGAGGACAAGCCCGGCTTCACCGGCCTGTCCGTCGCCCCGTACGACCCGGCCTGGCGCCTGACCGCCCCGATCGTGCCGGCGGAGCCCGGACCCGACGGCGCGCCGCGCCGCCTCGACGTCCCCACCGGCACCGACGGCGTCGTCCCGTTCGAGCTGCTCGGGAAGGTGGTCCTTGACGGGCTCGGCTCGCTCGACGTCTGGCGCCTCGCCTCGTACGGCGGCGGTCTGTTCGTGCCGATCAAGGACACGCTCGCCGGCACCCCTGGCGGCACGTACGGCGGCGGCCGCTACCTCCTGGACACCATCAAGGGCGCGTGGCTGGGCCACGCGGGCGGGTACGACGACGGCATCGGCGAGCTGGTCCTCGACCTCAACTTCGCCTACAACCCCTCCTGCGCCTACGACCCGGCATGGACGTGCCCCCTCGCCCAGCCGGGCAACATGCTCGACGTCCCGGTCCCGGTGGGCGAGCACACCCCGCACTGAGGCACGCCGGCCTCGGCGACGTTGGCGTCCCGTCCCGACTCCTGGTTGCCTGGGGCCATGACTACCGTCGGGCACGCGGACGAACCGCACACCGAAGGCCTCGCCGAGCGGCTGAACTGGCTGCGCGCGGGAGTGCTCGGCGCCAACGACGGGATCGTGTCGGTGGCGGCCGTCGCCGTGGGCGTGGCGGCAGCGACCACGCAGACCGGGCCCATCCTCACCGCGGGCCTCGCCGCCCTCGTGGGTGGGGCGATCTCGATGGCGCTGGGCGAGTACGTCTCGGTCTCCAGCCAGTCCGACAGCCAGAAGGCGCTCATCGCCAAGGAGAAGGCCGAGCTCGCCGCGATGCCCGACGTAGAGCTCGCCGAGCTGGCCGAGCTCTACGAGGCCAAGGGCCTCTCCCCCGGCACCGCCCGCCAGGTCGCCGTCGAGCTCACCGAGCACGACGCCCTGTCCGCGCACCTGGACGCCGAGCTCAACATCGACGAGGACGAGGTGGTCAGCCCCTGGAACGCGGCGCTCGCGTCCGCCGTGGCCTTCATCCTCGGCGCCGTGCTGCCGCTCGCGGCGGTGCTCCTGATCCCCGAGCCCTGGCGCGTCGCCATCACCTTCGTCGTCGTGCTGGGGGCGCTCGCAGGGACCGGCTGGACGGCCGCCTGGATCGGCGGCGCACCGCGCGTGCGGGCCACAGCACGCGTGGTGGTCGGCGGTGCGCTCGCCCTGGGGGCGACCTTCGCCGTCGGCTCCCTGCTCGGCACGACGGCGATGGGGTGAGTACCGTTAGCGCCCGATGAACACCATCGACATCAACCCGCCCCCTGCCGGCTCACCCTCGTCGGCCTACGGCGTCCACTCCGAGGTCGGCCGCCTGCGCAAGGTCCTGGTCTGCGCGCCGGGCCTGGCACACCAGCGCCTCACCCCGTCCAACTCGGCCGACCTGCTGTTCGACGACGTCCTGTGGGTGGAGCGCGCCCAGCAGGACCACGCCGACTTCGTGGCCGAGCTCCGCAGCCGCGACGTCGACGTCGTCGAGCTGCACGCTCTGCTCGCGGAGACGCTCCGTGTGGCCGGCGCCCGCGACTGGCTCCTTGACCGCAAGATCGTCCCGGAGATCGTGGGCAACGGACTGGTCGACGCGACACGCGAGTACCTCGAGTCCCTGCCCGAGCACGAGCTCGCCCGGTACCTGATCGGCGGCCTCGCCGTCGCCGACGTGCCCGAGCTGCCGCCGGGCTTCCGCGCGCTCGCGGACATGAGCCCCGACGCGCGTGAGTACCTCATGCCGCCGCTGCCGAACACCCTCTTCACGCGGGACACCACGTGCTGGATCTACGGCGGCCTCACGCTCAACCCCCTGTACTGGCAGGCGCGCCGCGACGAGACCCTGCTCATGAAGGCTGTCTACGCGTTCCACCCCGACTTCGTGGGCAGCCGCGTGTGGTGGGGCGACCCTGAGACCAGCCACGGCGAGGCCACCTTCGAAGGCGGCGACATCATGCCGATCGGCAACGGCACCGTCCTGATGGGCATGAGCGAGCGCACCTCGCGCCAGGCGATCACCCAGGTGGCGGCGTCGCTGTTCGAGCAGGGCGCCGCCGAGCAGATAGTGGTCGCCGGCATGCCCCGGCTGCGTGCGGCCATGCACCTGGACACGATCATGACGTTCGTCGACGTCGACACCGTCACCGTCTATCCGCGGATCGTGGACCGCGTGCACCCGTTCGTGCTGCGCCCGGACCCCGGTCCGCTCGGGGTCTCGGTGACCGACGCCGGCGGGTCTTCCTTCCTCGATGTCGTGGGGCAGACCTCCGGTCTGGGCGAGCTGCGGGTCATCGAGACGGGCGGCGACGTGTACGAGTCGGAGCGCCAGCAGTGGGACAGCGGCAACAACTCCGTCGCCGTCGAGCCCGGTGTGGTGTTCACCTACGACCGGAACACCACCACCAACGACCTGCTGCGCAAGGCCGGCGTCGAGGTGATCGAGATCGCGGGCGGGGAGCTCGGCCGCGGTCGGGGCGGCGGCCACTGCATGACGTGCCCGATCATCCGGGAGCCCGTCAGCTGGTAGGCATGCGGCGGCGCGACACGCCGTGGCGTCGCGCCACGCCGGAAACTTGATGCATCCTTGGGTTGCAGTTCCGGAAAAGCCATAGACGCTACCAAGTCCTCGTTGTACCTTTCTTCACACACGGACTTCGCGCCGTGGCGGCCGGTTGTGTGTCTGCACCTCCTGCCGGAGCACCGATACGAGTCAGATCCGAACAAGACGGAAGGACGAGATCCACGATGGTCCGCACCAGCGTTGCACTCCAGGCCTCAGGCCTGTGCACGGTCAGTGCTGCCACCGCTTCGTCCTTCCCGACCACTGCACAGCACCTGCGGGACGGCCGTGAGGCCATACGAGGCGCCATACGCCGCTGATCCGGTTCTGCCGGACCAGTGAACGTGAGCCGCCTCGGGATGTCTGTTCCCGGGCGGCTCTTGTCGTCCCGGGACCGGACAGCACACAGCACGACCCGAACGACCAGCGAAGAACGAGAGCGAAGAACGAGAGCGAAGAACGAGAAGGACAAGCTCACCGGAAGGAGCAGGCCCGTGGCCGACGTCCTAGTCCTCAATGCCGGCTACGAGCCGCTGCACCGGGTATCGGTCCGGCATGCCATCCACATGCTCGTGCGCGAGGTCGCGGTCGTCGAGGAGGCGGTCGACGGCCGCTCCTTCGGGCCGTTCCCCTTACCGCGCGTGCTCCGGCTGGTCCGGTACGTCACGATGCGGTGGCTCTACAAGTCGGGCGGGGCGCCCGCGTGCACCAAGCAGGGTGTCAAGCGGCGCGACGGCCTGTGCGCGTACTGCGGCGGCCCCGCCGAGACCGTGGACCACATCCTGCCGCGCTCGCGCGGAGGCCCATCGACGTGGATGAACCTCGTGGCAGCGTGCTACCCGTGCAACTCGCACAAGGCAGACCGCACGCCGGCGGAGGCGGGCATGGTGCTCCACGTGACGCCACACGTTCCACGCGCCGAGTACGCGCGCGCCATCCGGCACCGGGCGGCCCGGGCCGCCTAGGTGCAGCTGGGGCATGCTGCGGTCGGCAAAGGGTCAGGAGGTCGGCAACTCAGGTTGCCGACCTCCTGACCTTTTGCCGATCCCGCGGGTCTACAGCGCGCCCGCCAGCAGCTCGAGGGTCTGGGTGCGGCCAGGGGTCGCGTCCATCGGCTCCCCGTCGCGCGAACCGGCGACGGGCACGAGCATGACCTCCTCGACGCCGTGCCGCTCGGCCAGCCCACGCACCTCTGCGGCCACCTGGGCCCCGTCGCCGATCAGCCAGCGGGCCCGCATCGACTCGATCGACTGGGCGAACGCACCGTCGGCCGGTTCGCCGGCCGTGGCACGCACGGCCTCCTCGACGGTCTCGAGCGCGCCCAGCTTCTGGCCGGAGCGCAGCTTGGCCATCTGCCGCAGCTGCGGCAGCGCACGCTCGTGCGCGTCGTCGGACGTCGGCGCGACCACCGCGTTGGCCGTGAGGAACGTGCGCGGCTCCGGGTGCTCCGCGGAGGGGCGGTAGCCGTCGCGGTACAGGCCGAGGATCTGGTCCATGCCCTGGCCGGAGAAGTGGTTGGCGAACACGTAGGGCAGACCCAGCTCCGCGGCGAGGCGCGCCGAGTAGTCGCTGGAGCCCAGCAGCCACACGGTCGGTACGCCCGCGGCGGCGGGCGTCGCCCGCACGTCGTAGATCTCGCCGGAGGTAAGTCGCAGCTGGGCGCCGTCGGGCCCCATGAGGCTCAGGATGTCGGTGACGTGCTGCGGGAAGCGGTCGACGTCCGCCGTCGGACCGGTGGCCCGTAGCAGCGACGTGATCACCGGGTCGCTGCCCGGCGCGCGGCCGATGCCGAGGTCGATCCGCCCCGGAGCGACGGCCTCGAGGGCCGCGAACTGCTCCGCCACGACCAGCGGGGCGTGGTTCGGCAGCATCACGCCGCCCGACCCGACCCGGATGCGCGAGGTCCGCGCGGCGGCGGCCGCGATCATGACCGGCGGCGACGACGCCGCCACGGCGGCCATGTTGTGGTGCTCCGCGAACCAGTAGCGCTCCAAGCCGAGGCGGTCGGCGAGGACCGCCAGCTCGAGCGAGGCCGCCAGGGCCTGAGCGCTGGTCTGGCCCGAGCGGACGGGCACGAGGTCAAGGACGGACAAGCGTGGCGTGGTATTCATCGCCTCTGACAACCGTTCCGCGCCCCGGCATGTTCCGGGCACGGCAGGCCGCTCCTGTATCACCCACGCGATGTCCCTGGTATCGCGTGAGGTCATGGCGCCCACCCCCTCGGGCCTGACATGATCGCGAGGTGTCTGTTGATGTGCGCGCCGCGACCGACGACGACGTCGATGCCGTGGTCGACCTTTTCCGTCAGTACCTCAGGTTCTACGACCAGGAGGTGCCCGACGCCGAAGCGCGCGCCTATCTGACCGCCCGCCGCGATGCGGGCGACAGCGTGCTGCTCGTCGCAGTACTGGAACCGGAGGGCAGCGAGCCCGAGGCCTCGGCCGCGGGCCGCGGCGTGGTCGGGTTCGCGCAGAGCTACCCCACCTGGTCGTCCGTGAGCCTGAGCCAGTCGTGGGTCCTCAACGACCTGTTCGTCTCGCCCGCCGCGCGCGGGACCGGCGCCGGGCGCGCCCTGGTGCAGGACACGTGCCGCCGCGCCAAGGACGCCGGTGCGGTCCGCGTGTCGCTGGCCACCGCGTGGGACAACGTCGCGGCGCAGGGGCTGTACGAGTCGGAGGGCTTCGTGCGCGAGGAGCACTTCCACCGCTACGCCTACGTGACGGGCGCCTGACCGCTCCGACTCGTTGCCGGGAAGGTGCGTTCGGCCTGCTCAGGCCGCTGGGCGCGCCATCGCGGCCGGTGTCGGTGACCCACGCTAGGGTTTCCTCCGGCCGGGGACGAACCCGGTCGGACAGGCCACCGAACACGTCGGGGAGACCCGGGAACTGGAGCGCACACCACCATGATGGGAGGCAACCACGCCGCGACGGGAGCCGCGGCCTGGGTAGCAGTCACCGCGTCGACGCCGATCGCCTTCGGCTGGTACCCGGGAGTCACTGACACCGGAGTCATCGCGGGTGCCCTCGTCTGTGCCGGGGCCGCACTGCTGCCCGACGCCGACCATCACTCCGGCACGATCGCGAACTCGCTGTCGCCCGTCTCGGACGTCGTGGTCAAGGGAATCGAGGCCGTGTCCGGCGGGCACCGCAAGGGCACGCACTCGATCCTCGGTGTCGCGGTGTTCACGGCGATCGCCTGGGGCCTCAGCCTCCTGAGCATCGACACCGGCAACGAGCAGCTCGGGACGATCCTCATCGGCCCCGGCATCATGTGCGTGCTGCTCGTGGCGTTCGCGCTCAAGGCGCTCAAGATCACGCGGGACACGAAGATCCTGCCGTGGACCACCTCCATCACGCTGGCGGTCCTCATCGCGATCTTCGCGCCGGAGGAGTGGTACTGGATGCCGTTCAGCGTGGCGCTCGGCTGCATCGTGCACATTCTCGGCGACATGATCACCACCGCCGGCGTGCCGCTCCTGTGGCCGCTGAAGTTCAAGTCCCCGTACTGGATGCGCAACAAGCGTGGCATCGAGCTCGACTGGATGTGGCGGTCCGGCGGAAACATCGCCATCCCGATCCTCGGGAACGCCGGCTCCGTGCGCGAGTGGATCTTCCTCGTGCCGGTGTCGCTGTACGCGGTCGTCGGGATCCTGTGGGCGTTCCTGAACGAGATGGGTTACGACACCATGGCGGTCTGGAACCAGATCGTGGCGATCTTTCCCTCCTGACCCGCACCCGTCGGCGTCGAGTGCGGGATCTTCGCCCTGACAGATCCCGCACTCGACGGCTCCGGTGGGTCAGAGGCCGCCCGCTACCGCGGCGCCCGCAGCGAGCCAGGCCCTGCGGGTGTCCGTGCGGAGGGCGCCGTAGCGCAGGTGGCCGTCGACCATCGCGGGGTCGAACGGGATGGTCACCACCTCGCGGGCCAGCGACCGGTACCCGTCGGCGACCTTCTCCAGCTCGCTGGCCGGTTCCTTCTGGTCGGCCTGGCTCACCACGACGACCGCCTGCTGCGCCAGGTACGCCGAGCGTCCGTCGCGGGTCGCGAGCGCCTCGAGCAGCAGAGCGCCGGCCTCCGCGTGGTCGTCGCGCGTGGTGGTGGCCACCACGAGCTGGTCGGTGAGGTCGATCATCCGCTGCCACATCGGGTCCGACTCGTCGTTGCCGGAGTCGATGAGGATCATCCGGTAGTACTTCGACAGCACGGAGTGGATCGCGTCCACGTCCTGCGGCTCGATCCGCTGCTCGTTCGCCATGGCGATCGGCTTGGACCGCAGCACGTCGAACCGGTCGCGTGTCTGGTGGTGCACGTACCGCGCGAGGTCTGCGGCCTGCGCCGACGGGCCCAGGAGCCGATCCGTCTGCGGCAGCAGGTCCAGCAGCGTGGACTCGTGCGGCCCCTGCTCCGTACGCCAGCCCAGCGTGCCGCGCGTCTGGTTGTTGTCCCACGTCACGACACCCGCGCCGCCGAACTGCGCGAAGACCGCGGCCAGCAGCACGGTCGACGGCGTCTTGCCCGCGCCGCCCTTGCCGTTTACCACCGAGATGGTGCGCGGACCGGGCCAGTGCTGGCTGACGGCGCGCTCGTCGGCCCGCTCGGCCCGCTCCGACTCGCTCGGCCCGACGCGGATGCCGATGCGGGTGAGCATGCCCCGGACGCCTCGCGTGGCCGGGTCCTCGTCCTGCTGGTGCGTGAGGAACGACTCCCGCGCCTCGCGTCGTGAGCGCGGCGCGTCCCCCTCGGCCGCCGGCGTCGGCTCCGACGGCGGCGCGGACAGGCTGCCACCCATGCTCCCGGCAGCCGGCACCGCGTCCACCGGCCCGGACACGGGGCTCAGCACACTGCCCGTCGTGCTGCTCGCCATGCTGCTGGGCATGCTGCTCGCGAGGCCGGAGGCGCCGCCCTTGGTGCCGTCGGTGGCGCTCTCGCGTACCCAGTCGGCCACCCCGGAACCGTTCGTCGGCTCGACGACAGCCCCGGCGGACGACGTGGCACCCGGCGCCTCGGGCGTCCGCGCGACACGACGCACCGTGTCTTCGGGGTCGGTCTCGGCCGCGGCGTCGCGCGGGTCGGAACCGGCAGCCCCGCCCGCGAGACCTGCCCCGGTCACGCCGGAGACCCGGGTCGCGTCGGGGTCGGCCGGTGGCCCGCCCCGCGGGGGCAGGTCCACGACCGGCGCGCCCTCGAACACCGGCCCCGGCGCCGTCTGCTCCGCCATCGGGCCGGGCGGCACCTGCGGCGTCGGGGACGACGCCGGCGCCTGTGGCGTCGGTGAGGACGCCGGCGCAAGCTCGTCCTCCTCCGGCACCACCGTCCCGTCCGGGTGCACGATCAGGTTCCAGAGCCCCTCGGGGCCCGTCGCCGAGGCCCGTACGGGCCGGCCGACCTTCGCGGCGTTCTCCGTCACCCGGCGCAGCACCTCCACACGCGCCTCTTCCAGGCTGCCCGTGGCGATGGGGTGGAACGTCCCGTCGATCGTCACCTCACCGGAACCGTCTTCCCGGACGATCGCGTCGATCCGGGGCCAGCGGGGCACGGTGTCAGAGCTCATGCGTTTCCTCCGAAGTTCCTGGGTAGGCGGCTCGCGTGGTTCGCCCCCGAGGTAAGGGTCGGACATGTTCGTCCGGCTGGCCACCCCAACGGGGCAATCACCCCACCTGGTAGGTTCTCGCGCAAACAGGTGTCGAAACCGGGACCACTACCGAGGAGCCTCCGCGTGTCCGACGAGCCCACCCGCCGAATGCCTCCGGCGGATGACCCTACGCAGATCCAGCGGCCGCCCGCTCGTCCTGGTCGTCCGGGTGCGCAGCCCGATGCCCCGTCATCGTATGCCGCGACCCAGCGTTTCGACCCGATCCGCGACGGACAGGCTCCCGAAGCCGCCTGGCCGGCGCAGGGCAGCGGGGACCACACCCAGGTGATGCCGCCGGCGGGCACGCCGCAGGGCGGTGCCGGCTACGGCGACCACACCCAGGTGATCCCGCCCTCCGGGATACCACAGCCCGACCACGGGCGTGACTTCCGGGCCGCGACCCCGCCGCCCGCGCGGCCGTACCGCCCGCACGAGACGGCGCAGCCCACCCAGGCCTACGCGCCAGGCGCCTTTCCCGGCGACCAGGGCTACGGGCAGGGCCAGGGCGGGTACGGCCAGGCGCAGCCCTACGACCAGGGATACAACCCGCAGGCGCCCCAGCCGACGCCGCCGGCCCCGGCGCCTCGCCGGGACCGGGACCGGGGCGACGACTCGTCCGGTGGCGGTGCGATGGCGGGCGCCGTCCTTGCGTGGATCCCGCGGATCCTGCTCGCGCTCAGCGTCTACCAGCTCGTCCGGCTGATCCCTGGGTTCGACGTCATGCCGGACGTCTCTCAGTTCCCGCTGTTCCGGGGCATCGGCGACGGCGTGCTCAGCATGCTCAACCTCAACCCCGAATGGTCCGACCAGGCGGCGAACCTGACGATCCCGGTGCTCGGGATCGCGCTCGCCGGGCTGTTCAACACGATCCGGTCGCTCGGCACGTCGCTGGCGATCTGGCCGTACGCCCTCGCGACCATCGCGTGGATCGTGGTGTTCGCCGTCGGTGGCATCATCGGCTACGCCCAGGACGCCACCGCTGACATGCAGCAGAACGTCCAGCAGAACGTCCAGGAGTCGGTGGACGAGAGCGTCGAGGACGCGAAGGACGACGCACGGAAGTCCGTCGAGGAGCAGGTCGAGCAAGGCGTCGAGGACGCCAAGCAGAACGCGACCGAGAACCTCGAGGACGCCCTGCCCGGCGGGAACGGCTAGCAGGTCACAGGTCGGGGACGTTGCCGACCGGTGCGGCAGGACGCTGATAGATTTTCTCAGGTCCAGCCGGTAGTTCCGGTGCGCTGCTGAGGAGTTCTTGCTTGTCCGACCAGACCACCCGCATGACGGCCGTCAACCCCACCGGTCAGCCGGTCCAGGGTGGCGACCGCACCGCTGCCGTGCCGCCGCCGCCAGCGCCCACGCGGGTCGTCGCGCCGGCTCCTGGGCTGACCGGGCCACCGCCTACCGCAGCGACGGAGATCGTCCAGCCTTCCGGGGCCACGCGGGGTCAGGCCGCGCGACAGGCCGCCACTCCAGCGCGCCCGGTCGCGGGGCACACAGGTGGCGCGCACTCCACGCCCCCGCGGATCCCGGCCACCGGCGAGACCCTCGGCCCCTACCAGCTGCTCGGCTCTCTCGGCCACGGCGGGTTCGCCCACGTGTACCGCGCCACGGGGCAGGGTGGCGAGGTCGCGCTCAAGGTGCTGACGAACTCGGAGCACGACTCGCTGGACCGGTTCGTCGGCGAGGCGGCTCTGCTGGAACGGCTCGCCGGTCGCGGGTTCCCCCAGCTCGTCACCGCCGACCTGCAGTCCCCCACGCCATGGTTCGCCATGGAGCTCGTACCGGGTCCCACCCTGGCCCAGCAGGTGGCAGCGGACGGGCCGATGCCGCCGCTCGAGGTGCTGCGCGTGGCCGACGACGTGCTCGACGCGCTCGCGGTGCTCCAGGAGGAGCACTTCCTGCACCGCGACGTGAAGCCGGCCAACATCATCGCCGCGCCCGACCGTTACGTGCTCATCGACCTCGGCATCGCCAAGGGGCACGGCACGAGCACCTCGACGCACGCGGCCGGCACCATCTCGTACATGGCGCCGGAGCTGTTCGTGCGCAAGCCGCACGCCCGCTCCGACGTGTACAGCCTCGGCCTGCTGCTGATCTTCCTCGCCACGGGCGAGCTGCCCAACGACCTCAACTTCGCGGGCCGTGACCTGACGGCGGCCGACGTCGGCCCCGTCGACCGGCGACTGCTGCCGCTCGTCCTCGCGATGACCCGGCACCGGCCGGAGGACCGCCCGCCGCTGCACAACCTGTCGCGCACCGTCGCCCAGCTCGCGTCGGACGGCGCGGGGCTCGACCCGATGCTGCTCGCGGCCGCCGACGTCACCACGATCGAGCGTGGCCTCGTCACGGAGGTGCTGACCGCCGGCGCGGCGGCCGCCGCCGTCGTCGCGCCCACCAGCGTGCTGGCGAGCAACCCGGTGCGGCAGGGCGAACCCGTCACCAACCTGGTCTACGACCAGCAGCTCATGGGCCGCCTGCACCAGGTGCACGGCGACGGCTTCGACGGCGCGGCGGAGGAGGTCATCTCCGTCTACCTGTCCGCCGTCGGGCCGCAGCGCGCGGGCGGGCGGGCGCCCGCCGAGGTCAAGGACTACCTGTGGGCCGCGATGCGCTGGGCGCCGGCCTTCACGCCAGAGGGTTACGCGGACACGTACGACGGCTGGGTCGCCTACCGGCAGCGCCACGGCCTTCCGCTCCCCGGCGTCCCGACGTCGACCACGCCACGGCGCCAGGCCGGCGACCCGGCCCAGCGCAGGACACCGGCCACGAACCAGCAGGCCACGCAGGTGGCACCCGCGTTCCGTCCGGGCCCTGTGCCGGGCGCTCGTCCGGCGCAGACCACGGCGCCTGCGCCGGCGCAGCGGCCCGCCGCACCGGGCAGCACGCAGCCGAGCGCCCCGGTCCAGCCCCCCGTTCCGCCGGCCGCACCGACGCCGCGTCGCGAGGACCGCGACGCCCGCGACGACAAGCGCCGAGAGTCCGGCGGCCTCGGGGCCGTCGCGACGATCATCGGGTGGGTCCCGCGCATCCTGCTCGCCCTCGCGGTCTACCAGCTGGTGCGCCTCGTCCCGGGCTTCGACGTGATGCCGAGCGCGGCCGGGCTGCCGCTGTTCGCAGCGCTCGGCGACCTCGCCGTGACGATGCTGAACCTCGACGCGGTGTGGGCACCCCGCATGGCCGAGCTGTCGATCCCTCTGCTGGGCATCGTGACCTCCGCCGTCGTCAACCTCTTCCGGGCGGTGCGCACCCGGCGCGGCGGGCGCACGTGGCCGTTCTGGCTCGTCGTCGTGGTGTGGGTGATCGTGATCGCCGTGCAGGGTGTGGTCGGCTACGCGCAGCAGGCCACGCAGAACGCACGCGAGTCCTTCGAGCAGCAGCGCGAGCAGATCCAGGACGACCTCGAGCAGGGCGTCCAGGACACCACGGAGGACGTCCGCGACTCGCTGTGGGAGTCGTTCGAGAACGCGCTCCCCTGGAGCTGAGCCTCCAGCTCCCCCACCTCGCGGAGGCCCGAACGCGACCACAGGCAACCCGTTGTGCACAGGGCACCGCTGACCGCCGCGTTCCAGCCGCGCTGCTGGTGCACTCGTGGCATGAACGTCACACCGTCCGCTCGCGACGTAGCGGTTCCACCCGTCCTCCTCGCCGGCGAACGCGACAGGAATCAGCTGGCCCTGGACCGTCGGCGGGGCTCTCTCGTCCGGATCAGGCGGGGCGCGTACTGGCACCCCCTGGAGGCGCTCGTCATCGTCGACTCGGCGCTCAGGCTGGGCGCCCGGCGGGAAGACCTCCTGACACTGCTCGGGGCACGCGCGGGCCGACGCGGCATCCGACAGGCTCTGCTGGTCGTCGAGCTGGGTGAAGCCGGTGCACAGTCCGCGTGGGAGACCTGGGTCCGCTACGAGATCCTGCATGCCGGCCTGCCCCGGCCCACCACTCAGATGGCGGTCCGCCGACCTGACTGGGTCACGACCTCGAAGGCGAGCGCAGATAAAACACGTGCGGTGCGCAGCGCAGGCGTGCCATGCTCGTCGCACGGTCACCGAGCCACCCCTCGAGGCACTCGATGACCGGCCAACAGCAGGCCCCCGGACGACGCGTCCGGGATCAGGCACTCGGGGAGTGCGGACAGGAAGGAGGCGGTCATGGACGACGTCGTTCGCGCGGCTGCCTTCGCGGCAGCAGACGCCACTGTCACCAGGAGCACCCGGGACTGATCCGGCTGTGCTCCGGTATCAAGGAGCACTGTCTTGCCCCGTTTTCCCGAAGCACCGAAGAAGCCCGCCCTGGTCCGCGCAGCGAACAGGAACGGCACGTCATCCGCCCGATCGGCCCCGGAGCGAGCTCCCGAGGTCTGGGACCTCGAGCGCGGGACCGCCCGTCGCGCTCTGGTCGGCCGCGACGACCTGGAAGGCCCGCACCCGAGCAGGCTCCGCCGGGAGCCGACCGGGCCCGGCGGCAGCCATGGCGACGGCGCCGACGTCCAGCCCGACCCCACCCAGCCCGGTCCCGGCCAGCGCTGGTCCACCTGGCGGTCCGTCGCCAAGGGCCAGCGCGGTCCCGACCCCCAGCCGGACTGGCTGGTCACCCGCGACGCCGCTCTCGACACCGAGCTCGGCATCCTCAAGACCGGCAAGGAGGCGGACGCCTTCCTGGTGGAGCGCGCCGTCCCTCTCGGAGCCGGCCCGGCGCCAGCTCCCGCATCGGGCGAGGCGGACGCCGAACGCTGCCTCCTGGTGGCCAAGCGGTACCGCAGCCTGGACCACGGCCAGTTCCACCGCGGCACCGAGTACACCGAGGGCCGCCGGGTCCGCCGCACGCGCGACCAGCGCGCCATGGAGGACCGCAAGTCCGCGTGGGGCCGCGCGGTCTCGGCCACCCAGTGGGCCGACGCCGAGTTCGTCGCGCTGCGCGATCTCTGGTCGGCCGGGGCTCCGGTGCCCTACCCGGTGCAGATCGACGGCACCGAGGTGCTCATGGAGTTCGTGGGCACCGAGGTGACCGACGACGCCGGCCGGACCCAGGCCGTCGCGGCACCCCGGCTCACGAGGGAGCGTCCCTCGGACGACCTGCTGGAGTCGTACTGGGAGCAGCTGAGGCACGGCATGGCCGTGCTGGCCCGGCTCGGTTTCGCCCACGGCGACCTGTCGCCGTACAACATCCTGGCCGACGGCGAGCGGCTGGTCATCATCGACCTGCCGCAGGTCGTGGACCTGGCGTCCAACCCGTTCGCGAGCGAGGTGCTGCTGCGCGACTGCCGCACGGTGTGCACCTGGTTCGCGGCGCGGGGGCTCGACGTCGACCCGGAGGCCCTGTTCGCCGACCTGCTGGCGCAGGCCTTCTGACCCGAGGCCGGTCCGGTCACCCTGCCGGGGTGACCGGGCCGCAGGTCCAGGAGGAGAACACCAGGTCGGTCTGCACGCGGCCCACCTCGCCGCGGGCCGTGAGGTCGAGGACCAGGCGCTGCAGCTCGTCGGTGTCGGCGCAGGCCACGTGGATCAGGAAATCGTCAGGACCGGACACGTGGTGCACGGCTCGCGTCTGCGGGAGCCGCCGCACCCACTCGACGAACGGGCCCAGCAGGGGCCGGGAGTGCGTGGTCAGCCGCACCATCAGCATGGCCTGGAGCCCGCGCCCGACGGCGGCCGGGTCGATCTCGGCCCGGTACCCGCGGATCACCCCGGCGTTCTGCAGGCGCTGGGTCCTGGCCAGGCAGGTCGACGGCGCGACGCCGACCCGCTGGGCGAGCACCTTGTTGGACAGCCGGCCGTCCTTCTGCAGCTCGTCGATGAGCGCACGGTCGACCGAATCGAGGATCACGTTCTGGGCCATGCTCCGAATTTCTAGCATGCCCGGCATCAATCGACCGTGGCGAGTGCCGATAGTCCCCCATGACCACGCACTCAGGGACCACCCACTCCTGGAACACCCGCGCCGTCCATGCCGGCAAGGACGACCTGGCCGCCCTGGGGCTCCACGCCCCGCCGATCGACCTGTCCACCACCTACCCGTCGCACGACGTCGTCGCCGAGGCCGCGCGCCTGGACGACTTCGCGGCGGGGAACGACGACGGCGGTCCCCCCGTCTACGGCCGCGTCGCCAACCCGACGGTGCGCCGGTTCGAGGACGCTCTCGCCGAGCTCGAGGGCGCAGAGGCCGCCGTCGCGTTCGCGAGCGGCATGGCCGCACTGTCGGCCTGCCTGCTGGCCCAGGTTGCGGCGGGCAAACCGGAGGTCATCGGTATCCGGCCCCTGTACGGCACCACGGACCACCTGCTCGACTCGGGCCTGCTCGGCAGCTCGGTGACGTGGGCGTCGCCGGAGGAGGCTGCGTCGGCCGTCACGGACCGGACCGGGCTCGTGGTCGTCGAGAGCCCGGCGAACCCCACCCTGACCGAGGTGGACCTGCGCGCGCTGGCCGACGCCTGCGCGCCCGTGCCCGTGCTGGTGGACAACACGTTCGCGACGCCCGTGCTGCAGCGCCCGCTGACCCTCGGGGCGAGCATGGTGCTGCACAGCGCCACGAAGTACCTGGGCGGGCACGGCGACGTGATGGGCGGCGTCATCGCGTGCTCCGCCGAGTTCGCCCGGTCACTGCGGCAGATCCGGTTCGTCACCGGCGGCATGCTCCACCCGATCGCTGGCTACGAGCTCCTCCGCGGGCTGGCGACGCTCCCGGTGCGGGTCCGGGCGGCGTCGGCGACGGCGGCCGAGCTGGCGCGCCGGCTGGCGGAGCACCCGCAGGTGACCGAGGTGCACTATCCGCGGCTGGGCGGGGCCATGGTCTCGTTCGAGACCTCGGCCGACCCGATAGCCCTGGTCTCCGCCGTGCGGCTGATCACGCCGGCGGTGAGCCTCGGCAGCGTCGACAGCCTCATCCAGCACCCCGCCTCGCTGACCCACCGGATCATGGACGAGGTCGCCCGCAAGGACGCGGGCATCTCGCCGGACCTGGTGCGCCTGTCGGTGGGCCTCGAGGACGTCGAGGACCTCTGGACGGATCTGACCCAGGCTCTCAGCCACGCGCTTCGCTGAGTGTGCGCCTACCGTGGGTCGCATGACCAGCACTCCGTACGATCAGGACGACCTGCTCACGTTCCTCGTCGACTACGGCGTCGCGCTCGGCTCGGGTGACCTGGAGACCGTGACGGACAGCCTCGCCTACCCGTCGGTGGTGGTCGAGGCCGAGCGGTCCCTCGTCGTGCCCGACGCCGAGGCGGCGCGCGACGCCCTCGGCTCCATGCTCGCCACCTATCGGGAGCAGGGGCTGGTCGCCGCCGTGCCCGACGTGCGCGCCGTCGAGCAGGTCGGCGACGCCCTGCTGTGGGTCGACGTGCGCTGGAGCTACAAGGACGAGAACGCGTCGGAGGAGACGGCGGAACAGGTGCGCTACCTGCTCCGGCGCGGCCGGGACACGTTCGAGCTGTGCGTGGTCGTCCCGGTCGAGGAGTAGCTCGCGCAGGGACCTTCAGGCCGGCGTGACCTCGCGTTGCAGGTGCCAGCGGGTCAGACGTCCGCTCGTGGAGTCCGTCGGCGCGAGCCGGTCGAACCCGGCGCGCTCGAACATGCCGACGGTGCCGACGAACGCCGCACTCACCGGGACCCGACGACCAGGCTCCGGGTCGACGGGGAACGCGTCGAGCCGCGTCGCCCCATGGGCAGCGGCGTAGGCGACCCCGGCCTCGAGCAGCGCCTGGGCGACGCCCTGCCTGCGAAAGCCGGCGCGCACGGTGACGCACATGAACACCCAGGTGGTGGGCCAGGTCTCCGCCTCCCCCACCGGCAGCACCCGTGACCGTTGCAGCGATCCGGCGGCCGACCGGCGCGAGAAGCCGAGCCAGCCCGCCACCTCGGGCTCGGCCCCGAGGTAGGCGAGCATCCCCGGCGCCGGCTCCTGCTCGGTCAGCTCGTGCAGGCGGGCGGCGCGGGTCGTGACCTCCTCCTTGGCGGGCGCACGCCAGTGCATGCACCAGCACGCCTGCTCGCGCCCGTTCGGGTTGAGCACACGGGCGATGTCGCCGAACCGGTCGGCGGTCGCTGGAAGCACGGCGATCATGGCCATGTCCGGAAAGGTACTCCGGCTCACTGACACCGGCCACGCGGTCCCGCTTGGCACACTTTTATTCCCCCCGCTTGCCAACGGCCGCTCCCCTGTGGCATAACATAAGTATCCGCTTATAGAAGGAGTCACCATGACCAGCACCATCGATCCCGTCACCACCGCCGGACTCATGACCCGCGAGGTCCGCGACGGCAGCAGGGACGGCACACCCACCAAGATCGCCGTCGCGCGCCGCACCTACGCCGCCGACCGCGACGACCTGTGGAACGCCCTCACCTCCGCCGAACGGCTGCCCCGGTGGTTCCTCCCGGTCAGCGGCGACCTGACGGTCGGCGGACGCTATCAGCTCGAGGGCAACGCGGGCGGCGTCGTCGAACGCTGCGCGGCGCCCGGCGACTTCGCCGTCACCTGGGAGTTCGGCGGCAACGTCTCCTGGCTCACGGTCTCCCTCACCCCTGCCGACGGCGGCACCACCCTCGAGCTGGTGCACGAGTCCCCCGTCGACCCCGACTTCGCGGCCCAGTACGGCCCGGGCGCCGTCGGCGTCGGCTGGGACCTCGCCCTCGTCGGGCTGGGCCTGCACCTCGCCACCGGCTCCGACAACGACGCCACCGAGTTCGAGCAGTGGACCCTCTCCCCCGTCGGGGTCGAGTTCGTCCGGCTCGCGAGCACCTGCTGGGCCGACGCCGCCATCGCCTCAGGGGAGGACGCCGACCAGGCCCGCGCCGCCGGCGAGCGCACCCTGGCGTTCTACACCGTCCCGCCGGAGTCCTGAGTGCCTGCAGCCGGGGCGGGCGCCCGCGAGGAGGACGGCGCCGGCGCCCCCGACTCCGCGCGGGCGGGGGTGTTCGAGGCGCTCGGCGACCCCGTGCGGCGTCGGCTGCTGGAGCTCCTGATCCCGGGCGAGCAACCTGCCGGCGCTCTCGTCACCGCGCTGCAGGCCCGCGTGCGCCTCACCCAGCCGGCGGTCTCGCAGCACCTCAGGGTCCTGCGTGAGGCCGGCCTGGTTCAGGTGCGCGCAGAGGGCACGCGCAGGCTCTACGCCGTGGACGACACGGGGACGGCCGCCGCCCGTGCCTGGCTGGCGCGCTTCGAGGACACGTTCGCCCAGCCGCTCGACGCCCTGGCGACGGAGCTGGCCCGCGGACGCAGGGAACGCCGTCGGGCAGCGCCTCGGGACGGGACCGCACCGGACCGCACCGACCACGACGAGGCCGCGGGCTGAGGGCGCCTGCGATCCTCAGCGCTGGTCCGCGCGCACCAGCGGGACCAGCGCCGACTCGAAGTACGGCTCGAGCGTGCGGGCGAAAGTGTTGGTGAGGTGGTTGGAGTCGCGATAGACGGTGGCGCCACCGATCACCGGCAGGCACTCCCGGTCGTCGCAGTAGACGTCCGTGAGGTCGACCAGGGTGACGTCCGGCCGGTCCAGGCGTTCGACGGCGCCGGGCTGCGGATCGTAGAGCAGCCCCTCGGCGCGGGACACTCGGCAGTCGGTCGTCAGGTTCCGGTCCGCCTCCTGCAGGCAGTCGTGGACGCCCCGCACCGGACGTGGCACGTCGGCCACCGAGACCACGTGGATGCCCTGGTCGGCCAGCCCGGACCAGAGCGAGACCAGGCCGCCCTCCGCGAACTCCTCGGTCGAGGAGCCCTGCGGCGGCGCCCAGTCCACGCCGCTCACCTGCGAGGTCACGACGAGGTCGTAGTCGCCGTCCGCGAGCATCGTCTTTGCCCGCTCGATCCAGGTGGTGCACGCGGCATGCAGGACGTCGTCCTGCGCCCTGCGCACGTCCGAGAACGGGCACGCGCCCTTCGAGTAGGTGTCCAGCTCCCAGCCGTTCCGCTCCGCGATGCTCGCGAGCATCGCGGAGTACTGGACGGCGTGCGAGTCGCCGATCAGCGCCACCCGCACCGAACCGTCGGCGGCACCCACGCTGCAGGGCTTCGGCTGGGAGTCCGTCTTGCTGGTGCCGGCGCAGCGGCCGCGGAAGAGCTCCGGCACGTCCGAGTGCGCCGCACCCGGGGCCGGCACGGCGATGCCGGCCAGGTCCGGGTTGGTGCAGGACTCGCCGGACGGCGGACGGGCCGCGGCGCCGAAGCACTCGGCGCCGGTGAGCGCGGCGACGGCCGCCAGCTCGGCACGCGCGTGCTCCCGTGCGGTGTGCCCTCCCGTCAGCGCGACGCCGAGGACCAGGGCGGTGGCCACGGCGGCGCTGATGAAGGTGCCCCGGGGCGCGAACCGGTGTCGGTGGCGCAGGACGGGTTTCTCGATCCAGCGGCGGGTGGCCCAGGCGAGGAGGATCGTGGCGGCGAGGATCGCGAGCTTGTCGAGCGTGCGCAGGTCGTGTCCGGTGGCGTAGGGGACCAGGACGATCAGGGGCCAGTGCCACAGGTAGACGGCGTAGGACACGTCGCCGAGGAACTGGACCGGTGCCAGGCCGGCCAGGCGGGTGGTGAACCGGTCGGTGGCCTGGGCCCAGATCACCAGGACGGTGCCGAGGACCGGCACGGCCGCGAACGCGCCGGGGAACGGTGTGGCGCTGGTGAACATGATCGCGGAGACGGCGATCAGCGCCAGACCGGCCCACGCCACCATGCCGGTCAGGGCGCCGCGCCCTGCGGTGGTGCGGGCCCGGCCGAAGGCGGGCAGGAAGGCCAGCAGCGCCCCCGCCCCGAACTCCCACGCCCTCGTGGGAGTGATGAAGTACGCGTACGCCTGATCAGCACCCGTCCAGACCACGGACGTGACCAGCGACGCGACCACGACCAGAGCGAGCACTCCCGCCGCGACGGGCCGCCACGACGCCTGCCGGCCCACCTGACTCAGGCTCGCGGACCGGCGGAGGCGCCGCGCGACCAGGAGGGACAGGCCGATCAGGAGCGGCCAGACCAGGTAGAACTGCTCCTCGGCCGACAACGACCAGTAGTGCTGAACCGGAGAGGCCACGTTCTCCGCGGCCAGGTAGTCCACCGCGTCAGCCGCCAGGACCCAGTTCTGCGCATACAACCCCGACGCCGCGATCTCCCGGAACCACTGCTCCCAGTGCTGCACAGGAGCCAGCGCCCACACCCCCACCGCCGTCACCACCAGCACCAGCAGCGACGCCGGCAGCAGCCGCAGCATCCGCCGCGCCCAGAACGTCGGCACCGAGAACCGGCCCGCCTCCACGTCCCGCACGATGTGCGACGTGATCAGGAACCCCGAGATCACGAAGAACACGTCCACACCGACATACCCACCGGTCAACCGGTTCGGCCACAGATGGAACAGCACGACCGCCAGCACGGCCACCGCCCGCAACGCCTGGATATCAGCCCGCAGGGCGGTCTTGCGGTCGTTCGCCACGTCGTCTCTCCGTCATCATCAGCACCGCGCGCACGGCACCGACGGATCTTAGGTAGACGCGTCACCCTCCCCGGCCCCGAAATGCGGGCCGGAGAGGGTGAACTTTCGCCGTGCGCTCCGGTCAGTCGTGGAACGGGGGCGCCACGTACCGCTTGGGCAGCTTCAGGTGCCGCTCCGCCATGATCGTGCGCAGCAGGTCGGGGCGGTCGGTGATGAGCCCGTCCACGCCGAGGTCCATCAGCGACTCGATGGTGGCGCGGTCATTGACGGTCCACGGGATCACGGCCATGCCGGCGTCGTGTGCGGCGGCGACGAGCTCCGGCGTGGTGAAGGGGACGTAGCCCGGGTCCTCGACGCCTCCGCCCTGGGGGTCACCGTGCACGGGCGAGACGGCGTCGGCCCCGAACGAGGCGGAGGCGGCGACGAACTTCTCCTGGATCGAGCCGGGGAAGTCGTCGATGTCCAGGCCACCGAGCCACGGCGACGCGCCCTCCTGGCCGACCTGGAGGAACTGCTGGCCGTTGGTCAGCGCCACGAGCGGGAAGCGGGGCTCGACCTCGCTCATCCGCATCAGCGAGCCCCAGTCGAAGCTCTGGATCGTGACCTGGTCGACGAGGCGGGCCTTGCGGACCTCCCGGGCGACGGCCTGCACGAACTGCTCGCGCGGCGCCGTCTGCTCGGGGGCGCCGGCCTCGACCTTGGTCTCGATGTTGAGGGTGACCTGGCGCGCACGGTGCCGGTTGACGAGGTCCAGCACCTCGGACAGCAGCGGCATGCGCTCGCCCGGGTGCAGCTCCTGACCGGGGAACTGCGGCTGGCGCAGCGAGCCGCAGTCGATGGTGCGGACCTGCGCGAGCGTGAGGTCCTTGATGTACGTCTTCTCCGGGACGTACGGGAACTCGGGGTCGCCGGGGAACGCCGGTTCCGTGTCGACGCACTTGGCCGGGTTCGGGTCGCGGTCGTGCGTCACGACGGCGTACCCGTCCTGCGTGATCTGCACGTCGAGCTCGAGCGTGCTGACGCCGAGCGCCAGCGCGTTGTCGAAGGCGGGGAGCGTGTTCTCGACGGTGAGCGCGACGCCGCCGCGGTGGGCCTGCAGGTCGAACGACCGGTGGTGTCCCTCGGGCAGGGCGGACGCCGGCGCGGTGCCAAGGGCCAGCGCGCCCGCGAGGGTCACGGCGAGAGCTGCGGTGGTGCGGTGTCGAGTGGTACTCATGGGCCCGAGCCTGGACAGGTCCCGTGGCCGGGGCGTGGAGACACGCCGTCGCCCGGGCGACACCCACATGAACGCCCGGCGACGCCCGCGCGCGATGCCCAGGTGCAAAGCGGTACGAACCGCCAGGTGGGAGTACCGTTCTCGGGTGGCTCATCTCGACTGGGAAATCAAGGCAAGCCTGCTGATGTACGTGATGGGGGCGCCGGGCGGCCGCATCGTGCAGGACGACGCCGTCGGCGGCAGCGGGGCGGCGTTCCACTTCCCGCTCGACCCGGAGCGCAGCCCGGACGTGTCGGCCGGCTCGACCCGGTTCGCCTTCACGGGTTCGGTCGTCTTCATCGGTCACTTCGGCTCGTTCGTCGGCGAGATCGCCGACATCGAGGTCGACGCCCCCGCCGAGGGCGGCCCCGACTGGACCATGTCCATCCGGGACCGCGAGTCGGACGTGCGGACCACCGCGTTCCGCCTGGCCGGATCCCCCGAGCGGTCCGACGACGGTGCGCGGCTCACGTGGCAGCAGGTCGAGCTCACGGACGACGGCGCGAAGCTCTGGGGCGGCAACTATCCCGAAGGCACCCCGTTCGAGCCGGTGACGATCGACCTGTCCTGACCCGAGCTGCCGCACGCGGCTCGTACCACGTGCCCCGGGCCGGCTGCGCTCCTTGACCTCGTGCTCTCAGGCCGAGGGCGGGGTGACGTCCACCCCGTTCATCAGCTCCAGGAGCTCGGCCGGGAGCTCCAGCGCCATGGCGGCGACGGCGGCGTCGAGCTGGTGCACCTTGCTGCCGCCGAGCATGGGCCGGATCCCGCGTGCGGTCAGCCAGGCGAGGACCACCTGGCCGCGCGACCCGCCGACCTGGGCCGCGACGTCGTCGAGCACGGCGAGCCGCTGTGTGGTGCCCGGGTGGTCGAACAGCTCGGGGATCGGCTTGGCCGGGTTGTCGTACGCGCCGGACAGCAGGGGTGTGTAAGCCCACACCTCCAGGCCCTCGACGGCGGCCAGGTCGACCAGGTCGTCGCTCAGCCGGCCGAAGCGGTGGTTCCCCATGCGGACGCCGGGCCGGGGCTGGAGGTAGCTGTAGGCGTGCTGCACCGCGCTGAACGGTTCCGTGCCCTGCCCGACGGCGTGCCGGCGCGCACGTTCGACCCGCCATGCCGGGTGGTTCGAGAGGCCGATGCGGGCCGCGACGCCGTCCGACACGAGGGCCGCGCAGGCGTCGGCGGTCTCCTCGACCGGGACCGAGCGGTCCTCCATGTGCCCCCAGACGAGGTCGACGTGGTCGGTGCCGAGGCGGCGCAGGCTGCCGGCGATCTGGGCGTTGATGGCCTCGGCGGACAGGCCGGTGCGCGAGGCGGGCCAGCTCGCGGCGTCGCGCGGCTCAGCCCCGAACTTGGTGGCGAGCAGGATGCGGTCGCGGACGCCTGGCCGGGCGGCGAACCAGCGGCCGAGCAGCTCCTCGCTCTGCCCGCCGTAGCCGGACTCGCTCGCCCAGAAGGCGTAGCAGTCGGCGGTGTCGATCCACCGGCCGCCTGCGTCGACGAACCGGTCGAGGACGGCGAACGACGTGGCCTCGTCCACCGCGGTGCCGAACATCATGGCGCCGAGCACGAGACGCTCGGCGGGCGGGGTGGTCTGGGATGCAGCGGTCTGCGATGTGGTCATGGGACGAGCGAAAGCCCTGGAGCGCGCTCCAGGTCAAGGGCAAGATCAGAACATGACCACCTATTCGCCCGCGCAGGCCGCCGAGGTCTCCGGTTTCAGCATCGACACGCTGCGGTACTACGAGCGCGAGGGCATCCTGCGGCCCATCGCGCGGACGTCGGGCGGGCACCGCGCGTACACGGAGGACGACCTGGGCTGGCTGGACCTCGTGCACTGTCTGCGCGACACCGGCATGCCGATCGCCGACCTCAAGCGGTACGCGGAGCTGTCGCTCGACGAGGCGACCCTGGCTGCGCGGGTCGCGCTGCTCGAGGACCACGACCGGCGGGTACAGGAGTCGATCGACGCGCTGCGGCGGCAGCAGGAACGGCTGCGGGAGAAGATCCGGTGGTACCGGGAGCAGGGGGTGTGAGACACGGCTTCTCGCCCAGGCTCCAGGGTTCAGGTTCAGGTTGAGGTCGAGATTCAAGTACGGGTTGAAGGTTGACCGACGGCGACGAGCTGCGCCGTCGAACACCACCCGCAGCGATGACGCCACGCATGACCTGGGACTTTTCTGGGACCGGCGCGACCCCGCTGGTAGGTTGCCGGTATGACGTCACCAGCGCCAGGCGTCGGCGAGGTCGCGCCTGCGGCCGTCGGCCCCGGTCCGGTCCCGTTACCTGATCCCGAGCCCGCAGCCGCGGCGGCCCCAGCCCCAGCGCCAGCCCTCGAGCCGGCCCCCGTACCGGCCCCAGAGCCGCAGGCGATGCCGGCTCCAGAGCCCGAGGCGGCACCCGCTCCGGAGTCTGACGAAGCGCCCGCTCCAGAGCCCGAGGCACCGCCGGTCCCGGAGCCCGAACCCGCGCCGGCTCCTCTCGCGGCGGCGCTCCCCGTCCGCCGGGTCCGGCGCATTCCCGCCAGCGGTGAGCGCATGGGCCGGTTCACCCTCGCGGAGTCGTTGGGTCACGGCGGGTTCGCCCACGTCTACCGCGCGGTGGACGACGACGGCGCCGAGGTCGCCCTCAAGGTACTCACCGGCCTGCCCGACGACGCGCGCGAACGCTTCGCGCAGGAGGCGGACCTGCTGGAGCGCCTGGACGGTCGCGGCTTCCCACGCTTCGTGGAGGCCGGCCTGGACGCGGACCAGCCGTGGTTCGCGATGGAGCTCGTGCCCGGCACCACGCTGCGCGACCGGGTACGCGAAGAGGGACCGCTGTCCGGACCCGAGGCGCTGAGCCTGGCGCAGCAGCTGGTCGACGCGCTGCTCGTCCTGCAGGAGGAGCGTTGCCTGCACCGCGACCTCAAGCCGGCGAACATCATGGTCGACGGCGACCGTGCGGTGCTCATCGACCTGGGCATCGCCAAGGTCTTCGACGCCGCGACGTCGACACAGCCCGCCGGGACCGTCTCCTACATGGCGCCGGAGCTGTTCGGGCGCCGGGTGCACCCGCGGTCGGACGTCTACAGCCTGGGGCTGCTGCTCGTGTACGCGAGCACGGGCGTGCTTCCGCTGGACCTGAACTTCCTGGGCCGGGACCTGGTGGCCACCGACCTCGTGGACGAGCTGCCTGCCGGGCGACCCTCCGGTGCCGGCGCCCCGCCCGAGCCGCCGACCATCGACAGGCACGTCGAGTCGCTGGTCCTCGCCATGACGCGCTACCAGCCGAACCACCGCCCGCCGCTGGAGAACATCGCGAGCGTGGTGCGCGCCCGCCTCGCGAGCACCACGCCCGACCCGACCCTGATGCTCACCTCGCAGCTCCTCAGCGACGGTGTGACAGCCGCTGAGGTGGCCGCGCTCCCCCTGACGGACGTGCTGCCCGGCCGGGGTCACACCAAGCTCTTCCCCCCGGTCCTCGACCCGGCGGACGACGCGACGCCCAACACCCGCACCCCGGAGCCCTGGCACGCCCTCGTGTACGACCGCGCGCTCATGAGCGTCCTGGCCGAGGTGCACGCGGACGGTTTCGACGGGGCCGCCGAGCAGGTCGTGGCCGACCACGTCGCGGAGATCGGTGCGCACGTCGCCGACGGCCGCACCCCGGCCGAGATCAAGGACTGGATCTGGCAGGCGATGCGCTGGCGGGCCGCGTCGCCCCCCGACGGCCACGCGGACACGCTGCGTGGCTGGCGTGCGTTCCGCAGCCCCGAGCCCGCTCCGGCGAGCGAGCGTGCCTCGGTCAGCAGCAGGCCGGACTCCGCGCCGCCGTCGGTGCTGCCCGCACCTGTCGCACCGCTGTCCGCAGCGGCGACCCAGGTCGTTCGCAAGCTGACCCCTGCTCCGCAGTCGTTCGAGCCGCGCAAGAGCCCGGTCAAGCATCTCGGCCCAGCGCCCAAGCAGAAGGGCCCGACGCCGTCCGCTCACGCCACCCGCCCGATGCCCACGGTGCAGCCACCCGCCGTCCAGGCCCCCGCGAGCCGTCCGCCGAGCATGCAGCCCGGCCTGCAGCCCGGCATCCGGCAGGCAGTGCAGCCGGGTGCGCAGCCCGGCAGGCAACCGACGCCGCCCGCTCCCACGCCCGCTGCGCCGCGCAGGAAGCCCTGGCCGCTGCGCCTGCTCGGCGCTCTGCTGCGCTGGGTCCCCCGGCTGCTGCTGCTGAGTGCCGTGTACCTGCTCGTCGTCCAGGACACCCAGGCGGGCGCGCCGTTCCTCGCCGCGCCGGCACTGGCCGTCGCGGCGCTCGGGCTGGCCGCCCTCCTGCGCGTCGTCGGGTTCCGCATGCGGGTCTGGTTCTACGTGATCTCCGCGGTGCTCGTCGGCGCGGGGGCTGCGGCGCTGTGGGCGTTCAACACCGGCCTGATGTACCTGGGCTGACGCGGGTGTCCCCGAGGTAGCGATGGTTGACGTCGACGAGGGCGTCGAGCGCTGAGGCGGCCTCGGCGAGGGCGGCCATCGCGTCCCGCAGGCGGCCACGCTCCCGCTCCAGGATCGTCAGGGCGCGGTGCGCCCCCTGCGCGCTCGGCTGCACCATACAGGGCACCATCTCCGCGATGGTGCGGCTGGACAGCCCGGCCGCGAGAAAGGCCCGGACAAGGCGCACGCGCTCCACGTGCTCCTCGGTGTAGAGCCGCTGGCCGCTCGGGGACCGGTCGCTGGCCAGCAGACCCTGGTCCTCGTAGTAGCGCAGGGACCGGTGACTTGCCCCGGTCCGGGCGGCCAGCTCACCGATCCGCACTTCGGCTTCTCCTACCTTCGGCGTTCATCGCTTGCCCCTGACATTGATGTGAGCGCCTACGTTAACGGCACCGCCGCGCGGACCGTGACTCCGGGATCCGGGGCGCCGACGTGGCCATGCTGAAGGAGCACCGCGGTGATCAAGTTCGTCTTCATGATCCGTCGGGTCGACAGGATGTCGTCCGAGACCTTTGTCGAGTACCACCGGGATCAGCACGCGCCGCTTTTCACCTCCATCCCGGAGGCGGCGCGGTACGTGCGTAAGTACACGGTGTCCCACCCCGTACCCGCCGACGGGTACCCGAAGCCCGCCTACGACGGTCTGACCGAGATCTGGTTCGCGAGCTGGGCGGACCACGACGCGTTCTTCGCCTCGACGAACTATCAGGAGCTCGTGCATCCCGACGAGGCACGATTCATCGACATGACGTCCGTCGAGGTGCTGGTGACCGAGGAGACGACGGTGCTCTGACGACACCGGTCACGAGCCGTGAGGTCGACCCCGCTACCGGAGCCGTCACCGGACCCTACGAGGCACCCCAGGTGATCGCCTGCGTCGTCGTGCTCGTCGCCCTGGTGGTGATCGGCGCTCTGCTGCTCCCGGCGTGGCTCGCGGTGACCGGGGTCGGCCTGCCCTTCACCGCGGCCTGGACGATCCAGGCCGCGGTGACCGACGACTCCGGGCTCTGGGCGGTCGGGGCGGTGCTCGTGCTGACGCCCCTACTGGAAGTCCCGCGACCGCGCCGGGACCGTCAGCGACAGCGTCGCAAGATGCTCCGCCAGGAGATTCACCGCGCCGTCGGCCGCCTCGATCCGGCCGCGCACCACCATGGCCTGCGCCGACCGCGCCACCTTCCGGAACCGCTGCCACAGCCCTACGGTGCAGATCACGTTGAGCAGCCCCGTCTCGTCCTCCAGGGACAGGAAGGTCACTCCCCCGGCGGTGCCCGGCCGCTGCCGGTGCGTCACCACCCCGCCGACGGCGATCCGGCGCCCCGGCTCGGTCGTCAGCGCCTGGGCGACGGTCAGCACGCCCGCCGCCTCCAGCCCTGGCCGCACGTGCTGCGTCGGGTACGAGTCCGGCGTGATGCCGGTGGCCCACGCGTCGGCCTGCGCCAGCTCGATCTCGCTCATCCCCGGCAGCATCGGGGCGTCGACGCCGACACTGACGCCGGGCAGCGTCGTCGGCCCCTCCTGGCCAAGGGCGCCTGCCGCCCACAATCCCTCCCGCCGGTCGATACCGAGCGACTCCAGCGCCCCGCCCGTCGCGAGCGCCTCGAGCTGCGCCGTCGACAGCTCGACGCGGCGCACGAGGTCCCGCAGGTGCTGGAAGCCGGCGGTCGCGCCCGTCGCGCCCCGCGCCTCGACGACCTCCTCTGCCTTCTCCTTGCCGATCCCCCGTACGGACTCCAGCCCCATGCGGACCGCAAGTTCCTCGTCGTCCCGCTCGACGGACGCGAGCACCCGCGACCGGGTCACCGAGGGCCGGAGCACGCGTACCCCGTGCCTGCGCGCGTCGGCGGCCAGGGACTGGGGTGAGTAGAACCCCATGGGCTGCGCCGCGAGCAGCCCGGCGTAGAACGCGGCGGGGTGGTGCACCTTGAGCCACGAGCTCGCGTACACGAGGTAGGCGAAGGAGTAGGCGTGCGACTCGGGGAAGCCGAAGTCGGCGAAGGCTCTGAGCTTCTCGAAGATCTCCGCCTGCACGTCGGGCGGGATCTTGTTCTCGGTCATCCCCGCGTAGAGCCGGTCGCGCAGTGCCTCCATGCGCTCCTGGGAACGCTTGGACCCCATGGCACGCCGCAGCTCGTCGGACTCCTTGGGCGAGAACCCTGCGACGTCGATCGCCATCTGCATGAGCTGCTCCTGGAACAGCGGTACGCCCAGGGTGCGGCCCAGGGACTTCTCCAGCAGCGGGTGCAGGTAGGTCACGGGTTCGCGCCCGCGTGCCCGTTCGATGTAGGGGTGCACGGAGCCGCCCTGGATGGGGCCTGGCCGGATGAGCGCGACCTCCACGACGATGTCGTAGAAGGTCCTGGGGCGCAGGCGCGGCAGGGTCGCCATCTGGGCGCGCGACTCCACCTGGAACACGCCCACGGTGTCGGCGGCGCACAGCAGGTCGTACACGAGCGGGTCCTCCTGCGGCAGGCTGTGCAGCTCGAGCCGCTGACCGGTGTGCTCCTCGACGAACTCGAACGCGTACCGGATGGCGGTCAGCATGCCGAGGCCCAGCAGGTCGAACTTGACCAGCTGCGCGTCCGCGCAGTCCTCCTTGTCCCACTGCAGCACCGTGCGGCCCTCCATGCGGGCCCATTCCACCGGGACGACCTCGATCACCGGGCGGTCGCACATCACCATGCCGCCCGAGTGGATGCCCAGGTGCCGGGGCAGGCGGAGCATCCGGTCGGCGAGATCGAGCACGTCGTCGGGGATCTCCCCCTCCTGCGCGGCCGACGGCGGTGTGTGGAACGGTACGACGTCGTGCGTGTCGTCGGCGCGGGTCGGGTCCGGCCGGGACTGGCCAGGGGCGCGTGTCTCCTCCGCGAGCACGTCGACGAAGACGCCGTTGCCCGAGTGCGGCTCCCGCGGTCCCCACAACGCAGTGACGCGGGCGTCCTTGGCGGCGGTCTTGTTCTGCGGCGTCGCCTCCGCCGTCGGGCCGGCCGCCGGGGTTGCCGTGGGCTTCAGCGACCCCCAGCGCTCGATGGACTTGGACCATGCGTCCTGCTGCCCGATGTCGTAGCCGAGCGCGCGGGCGGCGTCTCGCACCGCCGAGCGCGGCCGGTAGGAGATCACGTTGGCGACCTGCGCAGCGTGCGTGCGGCCGAACTTCTCGTAGACGTACTGGATCACCTCCTCGCGCCGCACCGACTCGATGTCGATGTCGATGTCCGGCGGGCCGTCCCGCTCCGGCGCGAGGAACCGCTCGAACAGCAGGCCGTGCTTCACCGCGTCCACCGCGGTGATGCCCAGGGCGAAACAGACCGCCGAGTTCGCGGCGCTGCCGCGCCCCTGCGCGAGGATCCCGTTGCGGCGGCAGAACTCCACCAGGTCGTAGACCACCAGGAAGTACCCGGGGAACTCCAGGCCGGTGATGACCTTCAGCTCGTGGTCGATCTGGTCCCACGCCTTCCTGTTGCTCCCCCGGGGTCCGTAGCGCGCGGTCGCGCCCCGGTGAGCGAGCTCGCGCAGCCAGGACGCCTCGTCGTGGCCGTCCGGGACGGGGTAGGGCGGCAGCTTCGGCGCGATGAGGTCCAGGTCGAACTCGCACTCGGCGCCGAGCGCGGCCGCCGTCGGTACGGCCTGCGGGTGCCTGCGGTGCAGGCGCGCCATCTCCGCCCCGCTGCGCAGGTGGGCGGTGGGCGCGCCGGGCAGCCAGCCGTCCAGGTCGTCAAGGCTCGACCGGGCCCGCACCGCCGCGAGCGCCCCGGCCAGATCTGCGTCCTGGGGGCGCGCGTAGTGCGCGGCGGTCGTGGCGACCAGCGGCAGGCGGGCGTCGGCGGCCAGCAGGGCGAGCGCGTCGTGCAGGTCGGCGTCGCGCGGGTCGCCGGTGGCGGTGATCTCGACGGCGACGTTCTCCCGCCCGAAGGCATCGGCGAGCCGCGCAATCTCCCGCCGCGCCCGCCCAAGCCGGTCCGGACGATTCCCCCCGCCCTGTTGGAGGGCCTGACGGACCGCGCCCTTGCGGCAGCCCGTGAGGACCAGCCACTCGCCGGCCGACGCCTCGCCCAACGCCTCCAGGCTGTAGTGCGCGGCGCCCTTGACCCCTGCGTCGAGGTGCGCGGTGCCGATCGCGCTCGACAGGTTGCGGTATCCCTGCGGGCCCCGGGCCAGGACAAGCAGGTGCGTGGCGCGCGGGTCGGGGATCCCGGTGGGCGGGTCGAGCACGGGCGCACCGCTCGCGCCGGCCGGGACCGGCAGGTGCAGCTCCGCCCCGAACGAGGTCTTCAGCCCCACCTTCTTCGCCGCCTGGGAGAACCGCACCACCCCGTACAGCCCGTCGTGGTCGGTGATCGCGAGCGACCTCAGCCCCAGGCGTGCTCCCTCGGCCGCGAGCTCCTCGGGGTGGGAGGCGCCGTCGAGAAAGCTGAACGCGGAGTGCGCGTGGAGCTCGGCGTACGGTACGTCGTCAGTCATAGAGAGCCTCCAGCAGCCATTCCCCCGCCGAGGACGACAGCAGCAGGCCGAGCCCCGGCGCCCCCGCGCCGTCGGTCACCACCTGCACGAAGACGCGGCGCCTGCCCGACGGCAACCACCACCGTTCCGCGACCGGCCACGGTCCGGCCCAGTCGACGACCGCGGCGTCGAGGCCCGCCCACCCGCCGTCACCCGGCCCGTCGTCGCCCGCACCCTCACCGGGCACGACGACGCGCGCCGGGCCGCCGCTGACACCCAGCCGGACGTCGACGACGACGGGGCGCCCGGCGTCGTCGAGCACGTGCGCGGGGACGGGATCGGGCAGCACCACCGACGGCGCCGGGGGCGGCAGGGCTCCGGGCCAGGGCCGGTCGGGGTCGCGCTCGGGCGGGACCTGCTCACCGAAGGGAACGAGCTGGACGCGGTCGCGGGGGTCGCGCCCGCCCTGGAGCCGGACGGTGAGCACCGCGTCGCCGCCGAGCAGGGCCTGCACGCGCTCGACGGCGCGGCGGGCGCGCAGGTCCTCGCCCGCGCCGGGCCCCCACAGGCGTGGCTGCAGGGCTCCAGCGGGCGCCACCTCCTCCGCGGCCAGGGTCAGGCCCGCGATCGGGGCGGGCGCCTCGCCCTGCCCGAGGGACGACGCCGTGAGCCAGCCCTCGAGCTGCCAGCGCACCCGGTCGGTGATCCGGGCGGCCGACAGCCCGCCGAGCGTGTCGTCGGTGCGCCACAGCCGCTCCAGGGTGCGGGCCTCGCCGGTGACCGGGTCGACGGCGCGCGCCGTGATCCGCAGCCGCCCGCAGGCCAGGCCGCGCCTGCTCAGGTCCTCGTGGAGCCGTTCGGCCAGGCGGCGGGCGGCGAAGGTGGCGACGTCGACCCGGTGCGCCGGCGGGTCCAGCTCCTCGGCGACGGTCAGGTCCTCCTCGAGCCGACGGCGGGCCGGGGGCCGCACGTCCTGCCCCCTGGCGAGGCGCTGCGCCCAGACGCCGAGGTCGCCGAAGCGGGCGGCGACGGCGGCGTCGGGCAGAGCGGCCAGATCGGCCAGCGTGCGCACCCCGAGCCGGCGCCACAGGTCGACCAGCTCGGTCAGGGCGCGGTCTCCGGGGCGGGCGTGCACGAGCACCGCAGCGGGACGGGCCGCGAGGTAGTCGCGTGAGGCACCCGGCGGCACGACGGCGTCCTCGCGCGCCGCCAGCACCCCGGCCAGGAACCCGTCGGCGACCCCGACCTGGCACTCGTGACCGGTCCGCACTGCGACCTGCTCGGTCAGCTCGCGGGCCAGGTCCTGCTCGGAGCCGTGGTAGCGCGCCGCCCCGCCCGACGGCAGCAGGAGCAGCCCTGGACGGGCGATCTCCAGCCCGGAGACCACGGTCTCCGCTGCCACGGCGACCGGCTCGAACTCCCGGGCGTCGCGCGCGTCGTCGGCGGGCCAGAGCTGCAGGTCGGGGCAGCGCCCCTGGGCCTCGCGACGGCGCATGCCGCGGCGCACCCCGGAGCTGCGGGCAGGCGCGGACACCGCCACGATCCGTCCGCCGGGGCCGCCGGTGACGGCCGCAGGGGTCTCGGGACCCAGGCCGGCGACGACCAGCGCCGCAACGACCGGCCAGTCGGGCACCCAGAGGCAGGCGGTGCGGGTGACCGCTCCCGTCGTCGCGGGGCCGGAGCGGTCGGTCATCCGACGAGCTCCAGCTGCGGACGGTTCTCGGCGCCCTCGCCCGGCGATGCCGACGTCGGCGCCACCGGCGCGGAGCCCTGCCCGACGGAAGGCTCCGCGCCTCCGCCGGCCGCCCGGCACACCGGCACCTCGACGTCCAGGTGCAGGGGGCGCGCCGCGCTCCCCCGCCCGGTGCGCCGCACCCGCAGGGTCCGCCGGCGCAGCCAGCCCGCCCCGTGGTCGATCCCCGTCCACGTCCCCTCGGTCGCCTCGAGCACCACATGGGCCCCACCCCAGCCCTCGCCCGACGAAGGGGCGGGGAGCGCAGGGACCAGGACGGTTCCTCGTTCGCGGGCGCGCGCCGTCAGCCGACGGCGGTCCTGCTCCAGCAGCACGACCTCCGGCCCGACCACCACCACGTCCATACCGTCGATCAGCGCAGCCAGCACGGCGGACGCGTCGACGCCCGACCCGTTCGGCAGCGGGACCACCAGGGTGCGCGCCAGGTCGCACCCTGCATCGGCCGCCGCGGCCATCCCTGCGGCCGGGTACCCGACCAGCACCGTCCAGGCCCCGTCACGGGACGCCTCGGCGAGCAGGGTGAGCAGCAGCGACGTCGAGCCCCTGACCACGACGGTGGTGCCGGTGCGCAGGCCGCCGTCGGGCAGGAGGGCCGCGAGGCGCGGGTCAACGGACAGCACGCGCGTGCCCTCGTCCGGACCGGGCGAACCCACCCGGCTGCCCGACGGCGGAGCGAGTCGGACCGCCGGCTCGGCGTGGGCCGGCTGGACGGTCCGCGCGGACACGACCTGTTTGCGCACACCGGTGCGCACCTCGGCGGACCGTAGTGCCGCGAGCGCCCGGGCGTGCCGGGTATCAGCGGTGTCGACGTCAGCGACGGTCTCGACGTCAGCACCGGTGTCGGTCTTCGAAGAGACTGTTACGACGGTCATGACCCTCCAGCGATGGTGTCTGCCGGTGGTGACCGGATGGTCGAGCACCTCATCGAACGCTTGTTCGATAGAACACCAGTACACCTCCCGCGAGGTGCGCCTGTCAAACCATCGACCCCGCAACACTGCGGTGCCCCGGCGGGTCCTCCGACGCCGAACCGCACCCGTCCAGCGGCGGAGCTGCGTCCACCTCGCCGACCGACAGGCCGCCGGGCCGAGCGAGCCAGGCCCCGCTTCGAGAATGACCTGAGGCACCGATCCGGGCCGGATCGGTGCCTCAGGTCATTCTCGAGCTCAGCAGCTCAGCCTTCCGGCACGTAGAGCGCCAGCGTGTGCGCGACCAGCGCCGGCTTCTCGGCCCCCTCGATCTCGACGGTGACCTTCGAGGCCAGCCGCACGCCGTTGGCCGTCGGCTCGGCGGAGAGGATCTCGGTCACGGCCCGCACTCGCGACCCGGCCGGCACCGGGGCGAGGAACCGCAGCCGGTCCAGGCCGTAGTTCATCACCATCGCGCTGCGGCCGACCGAGACCAGCGAGGCCGCGAGACGAGGCAGCAGCGACAGGGTGAGGTACCCGTGCGCGACCGTGGAGCCGAAGGGCCCGGCGGCCGCCCGCTCGGCGTCGAGGTGGATCCACTGGTGGTCCTCGGTGGCGTCGGCGAACGCGGCGATCCGTTCCTGCGTGATCTCGAACCACTCGCCGGTGGCGGTCCGGCCCACGGCGTCGGCGAGGGCAGCCGGTGAGTCGACGGCGATGACCTCGCCCGCACCGTCGCTCACGCCTTCGGCCCGCCCGCCACGTACAGCACCTGGCCCGACACGAACCCGGACTGCTCCGAGCAGAAGAACGAGACGGCGTTCGCGATGTCCTCCGGCTGCCCCACGCGTCCCACCGGCACGTCCTGGGCCGCCACGCCGAGGTAGTCGGCCAGCGGCATGCCGATGCGCTCGGCGGTCTCGCGGATCATGTCGGTCTCGATCACGCCCGGCGCCACAGCGTTCGCGGTGACGCCGAACTTGCCCAGCTCGATCGCCAGCGTCTTGGTGAAGCCCTGCATGCCCGCCTTGGCGGCCGAGTAGTTGACCTGGCCGCGGTTGCCGAGGGCCGAGGTCGAGGAGAGGTTCACGATGCGGCCGAACGCGGCCTCCACCATGTGCGCCTGCACGGCCCTGGTCATGAGGAACGCGCCCCGCAGGTGCACGCTCAGCACGGCGTCCCAGTCGTCCACGGACATCTTGAACAGCAGGTTGTCGCGCAGGATGCCCGCGTTGTTCACCAGCACGGTGGGTGCGCCCAGCTCGGCGGTGACGCGGGCGACGGCGTCGGCCACCGACTGCTCGTCGGCGACGTCGGCGCCCACGGCGAGCGCGCGACCGCCGTCGGCAGCGATGGCCTCCGCCGTGGTCTTGGCCTGGTCCTCCAGGAGGTCAAGGACGGCGACGGCGTAGCCGTCCTTGGCGAGCCGGCGGGCCGTGGCGGCGCCGATGCCGCGGGCCGCTCCGGTGACGATGGCGGTGCGAGTCATAGGGGTTCCTTTCGGTACGGGTATCTGGGAAAAGAGAGTCAGAACATCACGAGCTGCCGCAGCGCCGCCCCTGACGCGAGGCGGTCGAGCGCGGCGGGCAGGTCGTCCAGGGTGATGCGGTCGGAGACGAGCCGGTCCAGGGGCAGCCGCCCGGACCGCCACAGCTCGACGTAGCGCGGGATGTCGCGGCTGGGCACCGCCGACCCGAGGTAGGAGCCCACCACGGTGCGGGCCTCGGCGGTGAGGCTGAGCGGCGAGATGCTCGCGCGGGCGTCGGGGTGCGGCAGCCCGACGGTGACGGTGGTGCCGCCAGGGGCGGTGATCGCGTAGGCGGTCTCGAAGGCGCGGGCCGAGCCTGCGGCCTCGATCACGACGGGCGCGCGCAGCCGCTGCTCGGCAGCCTCCAGCGGCCCGACGGCGGCCGCCGCGCCCAGCTCGCGTGCCAGCTCCAGCTTGGCGGGGACTGCGTCGACGCCCACCACCTCGTGCCCCAGCGCGACGGCCACCAGGAGCGCCGCCATACCGACGCCGCCCAGGCCCACGACGGCCACGCGGTCGCCCGGCGCGGGCCGCCCCGCGTTGACGACGGCGCCACCGCCGGTCAGGACCGCGCAGCCGAGCAGGGCGGCGATGTCGGGCGGGACGTCGTCGTCGACAGGCACCACGGACGTCTCCGACACCACGGCGTGGCTGGCGAACGCGCTCACCCCGAGGTGGTGGTGCACCTCCTGCCCCTCCCGCCTCAGCCGCCGACCGCCGCCCACGAGCGTCCCTGCCCCGTTGGCCGCCGACCCCACCGAGCAGGGCAGGCGCCCGTCGGTGGCGCACTCGGCGCACTGCCCGCAGCGCGGCAGGAACGTCATCACCACCCGCTGCCCGACGGCGAGACGCGCACCGGGGCCGGTGACCTCCACGATGCCCGAGGCCTCGTGGCCGAGCAGCATCGGCACCGGCCGGACACGGTTGCCGTCCACGACCGAGAGGTCGGAGTGGCACAGCCCAGCCGCCTCGATCCGCACCAGGACCTCGCCGGCCCGTGGTGGGCCGAGCTCGAGAGGCCCGACCGTGACCGGCCGGGACTCCGCATAGGGCGCCGGGGCGTCGCAACGCTCCAGCACCGCACCGGTGATCCGCACAGCGCCTCCCTCCGGGCCCGTCAGAGCCTCTCCAGCACCATCGCCATACCCTGGCCGCCGCCCACGCACATCGTCTCAAGACCGTACTGGCCTCCGGTGTCCGCGAGCGCGTTGATCAGGGTGGAGGTGATGCGCGCCCCGGTCATCCCGAACGGGTGCCCGACGGCGATCGCGCCGCCGTTGACGTTCAGCCGCTCGTCGGGGACGCCCAGCTCGCGCGCCGAGGGGATCACCTGGGCGGCGAACGCCTCGTTGATCTCCACGAGGTCCATGTCGTCGACCGTGAGCCCGGCGCGCCGCAGCGCCTGCCGGCTGGCGTCGACGGGGCCGAGACCCATGATCTCCGGCGACAGGCCGCTGACCCCCGTGGACACGATGCGGGCAAGGGGCTGCAGGCCGAGCTCGTCCACCACCCGGCCGGAGACGATGACGAGCGCCGCGGCGCCGTCGTTCAGGGGGCAGGCGTTGCCGGCGGTGACGGTGCCGTCGGGGCGGAACACCGGCTCCAGCGTCCCGAGGGTCTCCACCGTGGTGCCGGGCCGAGGGCCGTCGTCGGCGGACACGACGGTGCCGTCAGGGAGGGTCACCGGCGTGATGTCCTTCGCCCAGAAGCCCGCGGCGATCGCGGCCTGCGCGCGCTGCTGGCTGCGGGCGGCGAACTCGTCCTGCTCGGCGCGGGTGATGCTGCGCAGGGCGGCCACGTTCTCCGCGGTCTGGCCCATGCTGATGTACGGGTCGGGCAGCGCACCCTCCAGGCGCGGGTCGGTCCACAGCCCCGTCCCGGCGGCGGCGCGCTTCTCGGTGCGGGCCAGGGCGTCGGCGAACACCGGGTTGTTCAGGTCCACGCCCGGGATGTAGTCGCTCGACCCGGTCGCCATCGAGCTGACCGACTCCACGCCCGCGGACACGAAGACGTCGCCCTCGCCCGCCTTGATGGCGTGGAACGCCATGCGGGTGGTCTGCAGGCTGGAGCTGCAGTAGCGCGTGACGGTCGCACCAGGCACGGTGTCCCAGCCGCACAGCACCGCGACGACGCGGGCCAGGTTCATGCCCTGCTTGCCTCCGGGCAGGCCGCAGCCGAGCAGCAGGTCGTCGATCCGGGCCGGGTCGAGGCCCGGCACCTGCTCGACGGCGGCGGCGACCATCCGCGCAGCGAGGTCGTCGGGACGGACGTCCTTCAGCGATCCCTTGTGCGCGCGCCCGATGGGCGAGCGGGCGGTGGCGACGATGTAGGCCTCGGTCATGTCTTCCTCCTCAGACGAACGCGGCGTGGCCGGTGATCGCGCGGCCCACGATGAGCTGGTTCATGTCCTTGGTGCCCTCGAACGTGTACACGGCCTCGGCGTCGGCGAAGAAGCGGGCCACGCCGTGGTCCAGCGTGATGCCGTTGCCGCCGCAGGCCTCGCGGCACAGCGCGACCGTCTCGCGCATGCGGGTGGTGACGAACGCCTTGGCCATCGCGGCGTGGGCATCGGTCTGGGTGCCCTTGTCCTGCAGCTGGGCCACCCGCACGCACATGGCGAAGCCCGCTGTCACGTTCGCGTACGCCGTGGCGAGCTTGTCCTGGATCAGCTGGTAGCTGGCGATGGGGTTGCCGAACTGCTCACGCTGCTTGGTGTACGTCACGGCGGCCTCGTAGGCGCCGATCATGGTGCCGAGCGCCTGCCAGGAGACGCCGTCGCGGGTGATCCGCAGCACCTTCGCCAGGTCGCGGAAGCTGTTGATGTCCTGGAGGCGGTCGGCCTCGTGCACCTCGACGTCCTCCAGCACGATGTCCGCGTTCTGCACGATGCGCAGCGACTGCTTGCGCTCGATCTTGGTGGCGGTGAAGCCCGGTGTGCCCTTGCGCACCAGGAACCCCTTGACCTGGTCGTCGGCCGTGTCCTTTGCCCAGACCACGACGACGTCGGCGAACGTGGCGTTGCCGATCCAGCGCTTGGCGCCGTTCAGCACCCAGGTGTCGCCCGTGCGGGTGGCGGTGGTGCGCAGGCCCTTGGCGGTGTCGGAGCCGGCCAGCGGCTCGGTCAGGGCGAACGCACCGATGAGGTCGCCGCTCGCCATCGGCGGGAGCCACTTCGCGCGCTGCTCCGCCGTACCGCCGACGCCGATCGACGTCATCGCCAGGCCGCCGGAGACCCCGATGAACGTGCAGAAGGACGAGTCCACGCGGGCCGTCTCCATGCCCACCCAGCCGCGGAACACGGCCGAGGTCTCGTCGCCCTGCGTCTCGGCCCAGCCCGACCCGATGGTGCCGAGCTGCGCGTAGGGCTTGAACAGGTGCACGGGGCACTCGGCGCGCTCCCAGTAGTCGTCCGCGATGGGGCGCACCTCGCGCTCCATGAACTCGCGGACCGCCAGTGCCTTCTTCTGCTCGGCCGGGGTGAGCAGGTCCTGGAACGAGTAGAAGTCGGCCTCCAGCGTGTCTGTCTGGGGCGACTCGGGTGCGAGCGTCATCGGTCCTCCGATCGTCGTTGATCTGGCAGATGTCCAGTATGCATCATTCTTGATTATGTTGCACCCCACCCTCGGTACCGGGCTACGCTGCGGTCATGGGCTATCGACACCCCTTCCCGCTGCGCTGGAACGACAACGACCAGTACGGGCACCTGAACAACACCGTCTATTACGAGGCGATGGACACGGCGGTGAACCTGTGGCTCATCCGGCACACCGGCATGGACCCGGCGGGCGACGTGATCGGGCTCGCGCGCGCCTCCTCGTGCGAGTTCCTGGCCTCGGTGTCGTTCCCGGACGAGATCGAGGTGGACGTCGCCGTCGGGCGCCTCGGGCGGACGTCGCTCACCTGGGACCTGGCGATCCTGCGCGCGGGCGCGGCCGACCGCGCGCAGCCCTACGCGACGGGCAGCTTCACGCACGTGTTCGTGGACCAGGCCGCCCGCCGGCCCGTGCCGGTGCCTGACCGGGTGCGCACTGCGGTCGAGCAGCACCTGGGCCTGCCCGGCGCCTGAGCCGAGCCGGGCGGAGATCGCGCGACGCCGGCCACAGAGCCCGCCAGGGAGAACGTTGCGCCCCGGGGTGTGCTGCCGTGCGTAGACAACGTCTACCCACGGCAACACACCTCCGGCGCGTAGGTTCTCCCCCGCTCCCGACTCCGGCACCACTACACCGCAGGGTCGGCGTGCTGCGCCGTCAGCTCGCGCTTGAGCACCTTGCCGCTCGGGCCCAGCGGCAGGTCCGCCGCCACGTGCACCACGCGCGGGTACTTGTACGCCGCGACGTGCTCCTTCATGTAGGCGACCACGGCGTCCGGGTCGACGTCGGCCCCGTGGGACGGCACGACGGCGGCGTGCACCTCCTGCCCGCGCCGGGCGTCGGGCACCCCGAACACCGCGGCCATGGCGACGCCGGGGTAGCGGGCCAGCACCGCCTCGACCTCCGTGGGATACACGTTGTAGCCGTTGCGGATGATCATGTCCTTCGTGCGGTCCACGATCGTGACGATGCCGTCGGCATCGACCGTCCCGAGGTCGCCCGTGCGGAACCAGCCGTCCACGACGGCCTCCGCCGTGGCGTCCGGCCGGCCCAGGTACCCCTTCATGAGGTTGTGCCCGCGCACCACGATCTCGCCGAGCCCGCTCGGTAGCAGCTCGACCCGGTCCTGCACCTCGGCGACCGCCACGGCGACGTCGACGCCCCACATGGAGCGGCCCACCGTCCCGGGCCGGATGGGCTCCGAGGTGACGTTGAAGGTGCACGACGGCGACGTCTCCGTCAGCCCGTACCCCTCGTGCACCTGGGCGCCGTACGCCTCCTCGAACGCCTCGAGCAGCGCCACCGGAAGGGCAGCGCCGCCGGACACGGCGTATCGCAACGGCGGCCGGGCCGGGGACCGCCGCGCCGCCTCGACCATGCCGGCGAAGTTGGTCGGCACCGCCGTGAACACGGTGGCGCCGTGGGCGACCAGCAGCTCGAGGGCCTCGTCGGGGTCGAACCTCGGCAGCAGCACGATGGACGCACCGCGCCGGAAGGCCATGTTCAGCACCGCCATCTGGCCGAACGAGTGGAAGAACGGCAGGCCGCCGTACACCACGTCGTCGGGCCGCAGGTCGAACGAGTCGATCAGGGAGCAGTGCACCTGCTCGACCATCGCCAGGTGCGACCCCACCGCGCCCTTGGGGGTGCCCGTGGTGCCGCTCGTGTACAGGATCGTGGCTGCGGCCAGCGGGTTGGTGCCCACGTGCCGCTCGATCGGGACAGCCGCTGCCGCCTCTTCCTCCAGCCGCGCCACCTCGGTCCCCTGCGCGGCGAGCTGCTGCTTGACGGCGTCAGGCACCAGGACCGTGAGCATCGGCACCCCGGCCCGCGCGGCCGCCGGCGCGGCCTCCGCGAGCATCGGCGCGGCGACCACGACGACGTCGGCCCTCGCGTCGGTCAGGACGAACTCGATCTCGTCGGTGCGGAACAGCAGGTGCACGGGGACCACGACGGCGCCGAGCGCGAGCGTGGCGTAGTAGACGCGTGCGAAGTCGGGGACGTTCGGCACGATCATCGCCACGCGCGAGCCCTGACCGATCCCGCGGGCCGCGAGCGCCCCGGCGTAGGCGCGGGTCTGGTCCCAGAGGTCGCCGTAGGTGGTGGCCTGGCCCATGAACCAGAGGGCGGGGCGCTCGGGGTGCCGGCGGGCGGTCTCGGCGAGGATGCTCGCGATCGAGAGGGTGCCGTAGCCGGGGCCGTCGACGGCGGGGTCCGTGCGGGTGTCGGGTGCGTGCGTCATGTCGGGTCTCCTTCCAGAGGGGTGTGCGGGGCGGTGCGCTCCGACGAGGTGGTGGCCGAGGTCAGGTACGGCGCCCGGCGGCGGAGCTCGGCCCGGCCGAGCGAGGCCAGGTGCACCTCGTCGGGCCCGTCGGCCAGGCGGAGCGTGCGGACGCCCGCGGAGAGCTCGGCCAGTGGGTGGTCGCCGGAGACCCCCGCGGCGCCGAAGACCTGGACGGCGCGGTCCAGGATCTGCCCGACGGCACGGGGTACCGCGATCTTGATGGCCTGGATCTCGGTCATGGCGGCCTTGTTGCCGACGGTGTCCATGAGCCAGGCGGTCTTGAGCACGAGCAGGCGCAGGGACTCGATCTCGATGCGCGAGGTGGCGAGCCACTCGCGCACGACGCCCTGGTCGGCGAGCGGGGTGCCGAACGCGACGCGTCGGGTGGCGCGTTCGCGCACGAGGTCCATGGCGCGCTCGGCGGTGCCGAGCGCGCGCATGCAGTGGTGGATGCGCCCCGGCCCGAGGCGGGCCTGCGCCATGGCGAACCCCTCGCCCTCGCCGCCGAGCAGGCTGGTTGCGGGGACGCGGACGTCGTCGAAGCGGATCTCGGCGTGGCCGCCGTGGTCGCGGTCGTCGTAGCCGAAGACGGTCAGGCCGCGCACGACCGTCACCCCGGGGGTGTCACGAGGCACGAGCACCATGGACTGCTGGCGGTGCCGCGCTGCCCCGGGGTCGGTCTTGCCCATCACGATCAGCAGGCCGCAGTCGGGGTTCATCGCGCCGGTGGCGAACCACTTGCGGCCGGTGATGACGTACTCGTCGCCGTCGCGCACGATGCGGGTGGCGATGTTCGTGGCGTCCGACGACGCGACGGCTGGCTCGGTCATGCAGAACGCCGACCGCAGGGTGCCGTCCAGCAGCGGGCCGAGCCACCGCTCGCGCTGCTCGGGCGTGGCGAAGTGCGCGAGCAGCTCCATGTTGCCGGTGTCGGGGGCGGCGCAGTTCATGGCGACGGGCGCGAGCTTCGGGCTGTACCCGGTGAGCTCGGCCACGGGGGCGTACTGCAGGTTGGTCAGGCCTCCGCTGTGCTCGCCCACCGGCCCCCCAGGGGGCAGGAACAGGTTCCACAGCCCGCGCTCGCGCGCGGTGGCCTGCAGGTGGTGCACGACGGGCCGGAAGGTCCAGTCGCCGGGCGTGGCGGCGAGCTGTTCGGCGAGCACGGGTTCGGCGGGCAGCACCTCGTCCGTCACGAGGTCCCGGACCCGCCGGGTGATGCGCTGCGTGGTGGTGTCGGGGGCGAAGTCCATCAGGCTCCTCCTGGTGTCGTGGTGGCGGTCCTGGGCGGGGAGTCGGCGAGCCGGTCCAGCCCTTCGGCGGCCAGCGGTTCCACCAGCTCCCCGATCCGGTCGAACCCGTCGCCGACGGTCTGGCCGCCGGTGAACCGGTAGTGGATGCCCTCGAGGATGACCGCGAGCTTGAAGCAGGCGAACGCCCGGTACCAGGACAGGTCCGGCACGGCGATCCCGGCGCGTGCGGCATAGGCGTCGATCACCTCGCCGAAGTCCGGATAGCCGGCGCCGGGCAGGATCGCCCCGGGCACGACGTCGACGCCCGACGTCGTGGTCAGCTCCCGGATGTGCCAGTACATGCCGAGCATGCCGAGGTCCACGAGCGGGTCGCCGAGCGTCGCCATCTCCCAGTCCAGCACCGCCGCGACGTGCGGGGCGTCGGGCGGGCCGGCCACCAGCACGTTGTCGAGCCGGTAGTCGCCGTGCACGATGCCGGTGCGCGCGCCGTCGTCGGGCACAGCGGCCTCCAGCCGCTCCTGGAGCGTGTCCAGGAGCGGCTGGGGCCGCGACCGGGAGGCGTCGTACTGGCGCCGCCAGGTCGTCATCTGGCGGGCCAGGTACCCGGCGGGCCGGCCGAAGTCGGCAAGGCCCACCGACCCGGGGTCGGTGGCGTGCAGGTCCGCGAGGACCTCGGCCAGCTCGACGCCGAGCCGGCCGAGCCCCTGACGGGTCCAGGCCGCGTTGTGCTCGGGGCGGGCCAGGACCGTGCCCGCCACGTGCTCCATGACGAAGAACACCGTGCCCGTGACCTCGGCCCGTCCGGTGTCGTCCACCACCGCGACGGTGCGTGGCACGGGGACCGTCCCCGCCAGGGCGGTGATGACCCGGTGCTCGCGGCGCATGTCGTGCGCGCTCGACAGCACGTGCCCCAGCGGCGGGCGCCGCACCACCAACGGCAGCGCGGCGCCGTCGACCCGGTAGGTGAGGTTGCTGCGCCCGCCGGCGATCAGGCTCGCGGACAGTCCGGCGCCGGTCGGGTCGACCAGCTCCGGGTGCTCCCGGGCCAGCCAGGTGGCCAGGCCCGCGACGTCCAGACCGGGTAGTTCGTGCGTCATGGTTCCCCTCTCGTGCGCCCGAGGTCCTCGTGCGCGATGTTTCTGGTGCCCCCTGCTGCGCGGGGTCATTCGGTCGCCGGGATGCCTTCGTTCTCGAGCGGCGTCTGCTCCGGCTCGACGGGGGCGGCACCCGTCTCGGACACCTCGTAGGCGTCGTCGGTGAAGTCCTGCACGCCGTCGGCCACCACGGCGATCCGGACGGTGCGGTGCGCGAAGTGGTCGTCCGCGGAGTAGGTCAGCGGCGCGATGCCGTTGCCCTTCAGGTCGCCGGACTCCACCGCCGCCACGATCGACTCCCTCGTCGGGTTCTCGCCCGCGGCGGCCAGCGCCTCGGCGAACTGGTAGCCCACACTCATGCCGTACGTCGTGTTGCCCGTGTAGGGCGCGCCGTCGTTGTACTCCTCGTTGATCTCGGTGAAGAGCTCGTACCACTGGGACGACGGGCTGTTGGGCAGGTAGTTGACCGAGACCAGGCCCTCCAGCGCCGGTGTGCCCTCCTCGCCGAGGTACTCCACGAGCGTCGGGTAGTCGGCGCCCGATGAGGAGACGTGCCACTTCGGGAACCACTCCATCTGCGCGGCGGTGCCAACGGCCAGCGCCGTGAAGCCGTTGATGGTGCCGAGCACGTTGTGCGTGCAGCCGGCCTCCTTCATGGCGCCGAGCTGTGCCGTGACGTCCTGGTCCGCGGTCGAGTAGGTCTGGTTGGTCGCGACCTCGCCCTCGCCGACCACGAGCTCGACGCCCTCCAGGATGCCCTCGCCGAAGTCGTCGTCCTGGCCCAGCACGCAGACGACGGCGTCCGGGTCGGTGTCCAGCGCGTGCTGTGCCAGCGCCGCCCCCTCGGTCACGTAGTCGGCGTTGAAGCCGAACGTGTTCGGGTACTTGTCCGGCTGGTTCCACGTCAGGGAGCCCGAGGCGACGAACAGGTCGGGCACGCCGTTCTGGTCCAGGTAGTCGAGCACGCTGGAGTGCGTGGGGGTGCCGAGTCCGTTGACGATCGCGAAGACCTCGTCCTCCTGGACCAGCTCACGCACCACCGTCTGGGTGTTGGCCGGGTTGTAGCCGTCGTCCTTGACGACGTACTCGATCTCGCGGCCGTGGATGCCGCCGTTGGCGTTGACATGCTCGAAGTAGGCAGCGGTGGCCGCCGAGATGGACGCGAACCCGGCCGCGGCCGGGCCCGTGAGCGGCTGGTGGGTGCCGATGACCACCTTGTCGTCGGTGACTCCCGGCACGTCGGCGGCCGCGGGGGTGGAGCAGGCGGACAGGGCCGTCGCGGCGGCCAGGCCGAGGACGGCCGCCGTGCCGGCCGGCCGTGTCGTGGATCGTGTCGTGGATCGTGTCGTGGATCGTGTGGTGCGCATTCCGATCACCTCTCTGTGTTCTGGGAAGGCTGCGTGCTCGGGGAAAGCTGCGTGCTCTGGAGAAGCTTCTTGGTGGGGAAGAGTCGGGCCAGCCCGCCGGGCCACAGCACCGTGACGACGATGACGACCACGCCGAACAGGACGATCTCGAGGTTGCCCTGCAACCGGTGGCCGAGGTCGGCGGGCAGCCCGGCGGTGGCCTGGTCGACCACCCAGGGCAGCAGCGTCACGAGCACCGCGCCGATCGCGGCACCGCCGAGCGAGCCGAGCCCACCCAGGACCGCCGCCACGACGAGCAGCAGCGAGAACCCGAGCCCGTACGCCCCGGGGCTGACCTGCTGCGTGACGATCGCGAGCACCGCGCCGCCCAGGCCCGCGGCGAGCGAGCTCACCACGAACGCGCCGGTCTTGACCCGGCCGGGGTCGACACCGGCGAGGCGGGACGCCGTCTCGTCGTCGTGCACCGCACGCATGCGCAGGCCGGCGCGCCCCGCGCGCAGGGCGACCAGGGGTGTGACCGCGCAGGCGGTCACGAGGATCGCGAGCCAGGCGTGCCACTGCTCCACCGCGATGAGGGCGGCCAGTGCACCGGGGACGGGGACGAACGGGGCGCTGATCCCCTGCGCCCCCGACAGCCCGGGGATCGTGCTCGCGGCGGACGGCAGCGCGATCACCAGGGCGAGCGTCAGACCCGCGAGGTAGGGGCCGCGCAGCCGGGCCGCCGCGAGCCCGAGGAGCAGGCCGAGCACCCCCGAGACCACCAGCGCCCCGGCCACCCCGGCGAGCAGGGGCAGCAGCCAGCCGGCGACGCCGTCGGCCACCTCTCCCGCGGCGCCGGCCAGCGTGCCCGCCACCCAGGTGGCGGTCAGGGCGTACCCGTACCCGCCGGCGGCCATCAGCACCGCGTGCCCGAGGGAGAGCTGCCCGGTGAGACCGACCAGGAGGGTGAGGCCTGCGACGGCCGCGAACACGCCGGCGGAGGTCGCGAGCTGGTAGTTGCGGTAGGGGTCGATCAGGAAGGTGGCGCCCAGCGCCAGCAGGGTGAGCAGGCCGGCGCGCAGCAGGAGCTTCGTGCCCCGGGAGCTCACGCCGTGGGTCCTCAGGTCGCGGGTCCTCATGCCGTCCGCGCCTCCCTCGCCGCGAAGAGCCCGTGCGGCCGCACCAGCAGCACGACCGTGAGCAGGGCGAGCACCGCGAGCGGCGCCGTCGCCGCCGACGCGTACCCGGTCACCAGGCTCGCCAGCACGCCCACCACCAGCCCCGCGACCAGCGCCCCGACGGGCGAGTCGAGCCCGCCGATGACGGCGGCGGCGAAGGCGTTGACGAACAGCACGTCGGCGGCGTGCGGGTCCAGGCCGAGCCCCGTGGGCACCAGCAGCAGGGCCGCGAGCGCCGCGGTGGCGATCGAGAGCATCCAGCCGAGGGTGACCATGCGGGGCACGCGGATGCCGAGCAGCCGTGAGGTCTCGGGGGCGAAGGCGGCGGCCCGCAGCTGGAGGCCGACGGAGGTGTGGTTGAACAGGACCGCGAGAGAGCCCATGACGACGGCGGCCACGACCAGCACGAACAGGTCGTAGGGGCTGAGCACGTTGATCCCGGCGACCTCGAAGGGTCGCTGGGAGAACGGTGCGTGCACGGGCCGGTGGTCCGGCCCGAAGGTGATGGCGAGCCCGGCCTGGAGCACCATGACCAGCCCGATGGCCACGATGATGCCGGGCAGCGGGTTGTCCTGGGGCACGAGGCGCAGGAGCCGTCGTTCGACGACGGCGCCCAGCAGCGCCCCGACGGCCACCGCGGCGGCCAGCCCGAGCCAGTACGACCCGCTGGCCGAGGTCACCGCGAACGCGACGTACACGGGCACGATCGCCATCGCCGCCTGGGCGAAGTTCACTGCCCGCGCGGCCCGGTAGACGATCACGAGCGACAGCGCGAAGAGCGCGAGGACGGCGCCGCGCGCCAGCCCGGTCGACAGGAGGAACACGAGTCTTTCCACGGCGGGACCTATCTGGGTGGCCGCCTCGGTCGCCATGTGGGGAGCCATGTCAGAACCCGAGGTAGGCGTGGCGGAGGGCGGGGTCGGCGGCCAGCGCGGCTGCCGGACGGTCGGCGACGACCTCCCCGAGGGACAGGACGACGCCGCGGTCGGCGACCGACAGCGCGCCCGTGACGTTCTGCTCGGCCAGGAGCACGGTGAGGCCGGTGGCCTCCGCCTGGTCGCGGAGCACGCCGAGCAGCTGGGCCACGACGAGCGGCGCCAGCCCGAGGGACGGCTCGTCGAGCAGGAGCACGTCGGGCTCGCCGACCAGGGCCCGGGCGAGCGCGAGCATCTGCCGCTCGCCCCCGGACAGCGTGTGGCCGGCGGCGTCGCGGCGCCGGGCCAGCGGTTCGAACAGCTCGTACATCTGCCCGACGGCGGCCTCGCGCGCCGGACCCTTGCGCTTCCGCCCCGACACCCACAGGGCGCCGAGCCGGAGGTTCTCCGCGACGGTCAGCTCGACGACGATGCTGCGCCCCTCGGGCACCAGGGCCAGGCCGTGCCGGACGCGCTCCTCGGTGCTGACTGCCGTGAGGTCGGCTCCGTCGAGCAGCACGCGGCCCTCGCGGGCGGGCACCAGGCCCACCAGGGCGCGGAGCAGGGTCGTCTTGCCTGCACCGTTGGCCCCGAGCAGCGCGACGACGGCGCCGTCGGGCACCTCGAGGTCCAGACCGGCCAGGACGGGGGCGCCGTCGCCGTAGCCGACGATGAGCCGCTCGACGGTCAGGGTGCTCATGAGCCCTCCCCGGTGGTCGCGCCCTTGTCGCTGGTCGAGCCGGTCGAGACCCGAGACGCCGGCACGCCGAGGTAGGCCTGCTCGACGGCCGGGTCCCTGCGGACCGTTTCCGGCGTCCCGCACGCGATGACGTGCCCGAAGTCGAGCACCACCACACGGTCGGCCACATCCATCACGAAGTCGACGTGGTGCTCGACGAGCAGCACGGCGCACCCGCCGTCGGACACGGTGCGCACGGTCTGCGCGAGCTGGTCGATGTCGGCGGCGCCGAGCCCGCCCGCTGGCTCGTCCAGCAGCACGAGCCGCGGCCGGGTGACCAGGGCGCGGGCCAGCGCCACGCGCTTGCGCTCGGGGTAGGGCAGCGTCCCGGCGGGTGCGGCGGCCGCCGCGTTCAGGCCCAGTGCGGCGAGTACCTCGTGGGCCGCCGCCAGGTCGTCCGCGGCGGTGCGGCGGCCGGTGCTGGTGAGCGGCACGAGCACGTTCTCCAGCACGGTGAGGCGGTCGAACAGCCCCAGGCCCTGCAGGGTCCGGGAGACCCCGGCCCCCAGCAGCCCGGTCGCCGACGACGGCGCGGGCGCCCCACCCACGCGGATCTCGCCCCGCCGGGTGCGCACCAGCCCGCACACGGCGTTGAAGACCGTGGTCTTGCCGGCGCCGTTCGGGCCGATGAGCGCGACGGTCTCGCCGTCGCCCACGGTGAAGGACACGTCGTCCAGGGCGGTCAGGCCCCCGAACGTCACGGTCAGCCCCGAGACCTCCAGCCGGGGTGGGCTGTCTTCTGCATTGTCTGGCGTCATCGTCATCGGCACCTCTTCGTGTCGGACCGGTTGCGGCACTGCAACGTGCCGGAACTCTATCTGAAAAACCGACCGGCCGGTATGTTCGCCGCACATGCATGTACCCGTGCACACCGGCCGGCCCGTCCTTGCCCAACCACATCCCGCCCGCGCCCACACCACACCCGGCCCCGCGTCTCAGCCGCGGTGCGGGATCCCGCTGGTCATACCGCCGTCCACCACGATCTCCTGACCGGAGATCCACGCCGACGCGTCGCTCGCGAGGAACAGGATCGTCCCGGCGAGGTCGTCGGGCACGCCCGGCCGGCCGAGCGGGATCACCAGGGCGTCGGGGTCGATCTTCACGCTCATCTCGGTGAGGATCAGGCCGGGATGCACCGAGTTCACCCGGATCCCGTCCTTGCCCAGCTCGACGGCGAGCGACTTGGTCAGGCCCCGCACCGCGAACTTGGAGGCCGTGTAGCCGTGCAGGCTCCAGCTGCCGCGCAGTCCCTCGACCGAGGAGATGTTGATGATCGAGCCGCGCCCGGCCGCCTTCATCGTGGGCACCACCGCCCGGCAGCCCAGGAACACACCCGTCGCGTTGACCGCCATCACGGCGTTCCACTTGGCGAGCGTGAAGTGCTCGATCGGGGCCGCGTTCGCGATGCCCGCGTTGTTGACCAGCACGTCGACACCGCCGAGCTCGTCGACCACCTGACCGACCACCCGGTCCCACGCCTCCTCCTCGGTCACGTCCAGGTGCAGGAACCGGGCCCGCTCCCCCAGTGCGTCGGCCAGCGCCTGCCCCTCGGCGTCCAGGACGTCGGTGACCACAACGCTCGCCCCGGCGTCGTGCAGGATGCGCACGTACGCCTCGCCGATACCGCGCGCCCCGCCCGTCACGAGCGCCACGCGCCCGGTCAGGTCGTGCAGCGCTGCGACGCTCGGCCCGGTCATGCCGCCACCCGGACCACGAGCCGGCCCGTCGTCGCGCCGCCGGCCAGCCGCGCCACCGCTGCGGGCGCCTGGTCGAACCCGACGACGTCGCTCAGCACCGGGCGCAGCACGCCCGAGGCGGCGAGCTTGTCCAGCTCGGCGTGCGCGGCGTCCACGAGGTCGGGCCGGCGCTTCTGGTACAGCGCCCAGTGCAGGCCGAGCACGCTGTAGTTCTTCACCAGCGCGTGGTCGGCCCGGACCGTGGGCTGCTGCCCGCTCGCGAACCCGACCACGACGATCCGGCCCTCGAACCCGATGCAGCGGGTCGAGCGCTCGAACGAGTCGCCGCCCACCGGGTCGAACACCACGTCGACGCCGGGCTTGCGCAGCTCGGCGACCCAGTCGTCGTCGCGCAGGAACACCTGGTCCGCGCCCGCGGCGCGAGCCGCCGCCACCTTCGCCTCGCTGCCCACCACGCCGACCACGCGCGCCCCGGCGGCCCGGCCGAGCTGGCACGCGGCGGTGCCGACGCCGCCAGCGGCGGCATGCACCAGCAGCGTCTGGCCGGCCTGCAGCCCGCCGCGCCGGTGCAGCCCGAACCACGCGGTCTGGTACGCGATCGTGAGGGCAGCGGCCTGCGCGTCGTCCAGGGCCGACGGCGCCGGGTGCACCGCCTCGACCGGCACCGTCGCGTACTGCGCCAGCACCCCGATCTTCGAGCCGACGACGCGGTCGCCGACCCGCACCCGGTCCCCCTCGTCCACGCCGGCACCGAGCGCGACGACGTCGCCGCACAGCTCGATCCCCGGCACGAAGGGCAGCTCCGGCCGCTCCTGGTACTCGCCGCGGGCCAGCAGGACGTCGGGGAAGTTCACCGCCACCGCCCGCACGCGCAGCAGCACCTCGCCCGGACCGGGCTGTGGCACCGGCACCTCGTGCAGCTCCATCACCTGCTCGGGCTCCCCGTGGGAGACCACCCGCCACGCCTTCATCGCCGTGGGTACGCTCACGTGTCAGTCCTTTCCTGAGTCCTCTGATGCCGCTGCCCTGATGCCGCGCAGGAACAGCTCGGTGAGCTGCTCCGCCACCTGGCCGGCCGTCAGCGGCCCCGCGGGCGAGTACCACTGGGACAGGTAGTGCACGTCGGAGAAGAAGTGCGCGATGAGCATCGCGGTGGGCACGTCGTCGCGGAACACGCCCTCCTCGATACCGCGCCGGAGCAGCGCCTCGAACTCCTCGTGGTACGCGCGCCGGCGCCGCTTGACCTCCGCCTGACGTTCCGGCATGAGCATGTGCTGGCTGCGCGTGAAGACGGTGCCCTCGGGCAGGAACTCGATGGACGTCGAGATCACGTCCACGCAGACCGCCCGCAGCACGTCCTCGACACCGTCGCCCCGCTCGGCGCCCGTCGCCACGATCTCGTCGAGGTGCGCCTTCTGCAGCGACAGCAGCCGGTCGTAGATCGCGAACAGCAGGTCGTCCTTGGAGGCGAAGTAGTGGTACATCGCCCCCTTGGTGACGCCGGCCGCCGCGACAATCTCCTGGACGCTCGTGGTCGCGTACCCCCGCGTGGAGAAGAGGTCGAGAGCGGCTCGGAGGACCTGGTCCTGGACGTTCATGGTGCGCATGGGCTCATCCTTCACCGTCGCCACCACATTCACCGGCCGGCTCACAGGGCGGTCCGCACGCTCGCGCCGCCGTCGACCAGGAGGGTCTGGCCGGTGACCCACGCGGCGTCGTCGGACAGGAGGAAGGCGGCGGGTCCCGCGACGTCGTCGGGGACCCCGAGCCGGCGCAGCGGGTAGGCGGCGGACGCCTCCTCCTCGCGGCCCTCGTAGAGGGCGCGGGCCAGCCGCGTCTTGACTACCGCGGGTGCGAGCGCGTTGACGCGCGTCGTCGGGGCGAGCTCGTCGGCGAGCTGGACCGTGAGGTTGATGAGGGCCGCCTTGGAGACGCCGTAGAAGGCGATGTTCGGGCCCGACGCCGTGCCGGCCACGGACGCCATGTTCACGATCGAGCGGAGCGGGCTCCCGGCAGGCGCTGAGTCGTCTGCGGCCGCTGAGCCGTCTGCGGCCGCCGCCCCTGCGGCCGCGGCGACCGCCTCCCGGGTCCACTCCAGGGCCGCGATCACGTTCACCTCGAGGATCTTGCGGGCCACGCCTGTGTCGAGCTCGGCGAGCGGCCCGTAGGCGGGGTTGATCCCGGCATTGTTCACGAGGTGGTCGAGGCGCCCGAAGCGCTCGATCGCCTGCCCGATGGCGTCCGCGCGGTGCCCGGCGTCGTCCGCCTTGCCCGCGACGCCCAGGGCGTGACCCGGGCCGAGCTCGGCGACCGCCTCCTTCAGGGTCTCGGCGGAGCGTCCGGTGATCACCACCCGGCCGCCCTCGGCCACGATGCGACGGGCGATCGCGAGGCCTATTCCTCTGCTCGCGCCCGTGACGAGGGCGACCCTGCCCTCGAACCGGGGCCCGGCCCTTGGCCCGGTCCTGGACTCGGCCCTGCCGGCGACGACGTTGTCAGCCACGCATTCCTCCGTACCGTCTGGTCGGTTTGTGGAGGCACCGTAGCACGGCCGCGCCGCGCCGGGTAGAGTGCGAACTTCTGCAGATGCCCCGTATGCATCATTCTGCATATTGTTGCACCGGGCGTCGGGTAACGGTTGGATGGCCGCCATGACAACGACGTCGATAGCGACCGTCGGCCTGGAAGCCGCGCCGAGCCGCCTCTCCGCTCGGCTGGCCACGCGACCCGAGGCGCAGCGCGTGCTGGACCTCGCGCGCGACACCTTCATCGAGGGCTACCGCATCGACATGGGCCCACTGGCCGCGCAGCTCGGCGTCGACCGGACGTCGGTCTTCCGCTGGGTCGGCAACCGGGACGCGCTGCTCAGCGAGGTGCTGTGGTCGCTCGCCGTACCGACGCTCGTGCAGGCAGAGCGCGCGACCGAACACCTGACCGGCGCCGAACGGCTCGCCGACCTGCTGACCACCTTCGCGCACGACCTCATCGTGGCCGACTACTTCCGCGCGTTCCTGCGCCGCGAGCCTGCCCGGTCCCTGCGGCTGCTCACCACCGCCGACAGCCCCATCCAGCAGCGGTTCGTGGCCACCGTCGAGTGGCTGGTGGTCCGCGACCTCGGCGAGCGGCCGTTCGGCGGCACCATCACGCCGGAGGAGCTCGCGTACCTGCTGGTGCGGGTGTCGGAGTCGCTCACCTATGCGGACCTCATCACCGGCGACGAGCCCAGCCCGGAACGGGCACGGACGGCGTTCCGCCACCTGCTCCGGGTGGACTGAGCGGGTCGGGGTGAGCGGGGCGCGGTGCGAGGCGAGGTGAGCTGAACAGGCACCGAGCAGGGCACGCATCGGCGAAGCCCGGACCCCGGCTGGCCAACGGCCTCCGAACCGCAACCCAAGCGTCGACCGGCGGACAGCACGACGCCGAACCGCAACTCCCACGTCACCGTGGGCGTCGACACGCAAGACAGGTGTCGATCACGGCCCGGATCGACCCTCATCTTGCGGGTCGGCCACGCAAGCCACGTGCAACGTGCGGCTCGGCACTCCAGGAAGCACCCGAAGACCACCAACTTGCGGCTCGGCCGGCACGCTCGAGATCCACCCGGCCGGGTCGCTGGCACCAGCCGCGGCGATTCGGCAGAGTGGGGTCATGGACTTCACTCGCCCCTACCCGCCGGACCCGTACACGCTGCTGCCCGCCCCAGCGGCCTTCTCGCTGACGAGCAGCAACCTGACCGACGGCGAGCGCATGCCGGACGCGCACGCCGCGCACGACCAGAACATCTCCCCCGCGCTCGAGTGGAGCGGATTCCCCGAGGGCACCAAGTCGTTCGTCGTGACGTGCTACGACCCCGACGCTCCGACGCCGATGGGCTACCAGCACTGGACCGTCGTCGACATCCCGGCCTCCGTTACCTCACTCGACACGGGAGCGGGAACTCCTGATGGATCGGGTCTGCCCGCCGGCGCGTTCCACACCCACAGCGACGGCCACACGCCGGGCTTCGAGGGCGCAGGCCCGCCGCCCGGCGATCACCCGCACCGGTACATCTTCGCCGTGCACGCCCTGGACGTGGATCCCGGCGAGCTGGGCCTCGGCCCGGACAACTCCAACGCGCAGGTGGCGTTCAACGTGTACTTCCACCTGCTGGGGCGCGCCACGCTCACGGCGACCTACAGCCGATGAGCGGGAACGCCACCCTGCCCACGCTGGGCGACCTCGTCTGGGTGCCCGCGCTGGAGCACCCGGAGCTCCTCGCCGAGCCGGTGCTCGCCGCCCTGACCGCCTGGGCCGACGCCGACCCGCGGGTCGCCGGCCTTGTGGCCGTCACCGAGATCGACCCGGAGCACGCCGAGACGGCCACGCTCAACGAGCTGCACGACCTGCCGCCGGAGGCGTCGGCCAACTGCGTGCTCGTCGCGGGCAAGCGGGGCGAGGACGAGCGCGTCGCGGCCTGCGTCGTGCCGGCCAGCACGTTCGCCGACGTCAACAAGCGGGTGCGCAAGCTGCTCGACGTCCGCAAGGCGTCGTTCCTTCCGATGGACCGCGCGGTGGCCGACTCGGGCATGGAGTACGGCGGCATCACACCCGTCGGGCTGCCGGAGGGCTACCGCGTGCTGGTCGACGCCCGGTTCGCCGAGGAGGGCACGATGGCGCTCATGGGTTCAGGGGTACGCCGGTCCAAGCTCCTCATGCCCGGACCGCTGCTCTGCGAGATGCCGGGCGTCGAGGTGACGCAGGACCTGGGCACCTCCCGCTGACCCCCGTGGTCGTGGACCTACTGGGGGATCTTGCCGTCCATCGCCGCGTTCATGCGTTCGGCGAACTCGGCGCCGTCGAACGAACCACCGCCCTTCGCGGACCCGGAGCGTGTCAGGACGGCCCGGACGTACCGGCGGAACTCCTCGCTGAGCTCGACGTAGTGCTGCAGGCGCGGGCGGGGCGACGCCCCGTCGAGCGCCAGCCGCAACGCGTCGTTCGCCTTGCGCTCGGGGTCGTTGGTGCCGTCGACGCCCTTCCCCGTCGCGTAGTCCACGAGGGCTGAGGCCAGGTCGTCGGTCACCGGTTCCAGCGCCCAGGGCGCCTCGGCGTCGCGGTAGGGCGCCTCACGGCTCGCGGCGAACCCCCCGCGCTCGAAGATGAGCTGGTGGCTGCGCTCGTTCGTGAGGAACTCGGCGAGACGCCGGGCTGCCACCGGGTACCTGGACGCGGCGGCCACGGCGAGACTCTGCCCGCCGAGCACTCCTCCACCGGGCACCGGCATGAACCCGACCCGGAACGGCGCCGAGTCCTTGCCGCGCAGGAGGCGCAGCGCCCTCGGCCAGTGCCGCAGGAAGACCGCGCGCCCGCCGGCGAAGGCGGCCAGCGAGCCCTGCTCGTCGAACGCGAGCGACGCCGCTGTGCCGCTCGGGCCGTCCGACGGCGGGCGCAGGCGCTCCGCCAGGCTCTCGAGCGCCGTCTCGATCCGGTCGACGTGCTCGAAGACCGGTCGCCCCGTCTCGTCCACCGAGACGGCACGAGACCCCAGGAGGATCTCCCAGAGGTTGACCGTGAAGCCCTCGTAGTCGGCCAGCTGCAGGGCGATCGCCGTGTCCACGATCGGGCGGTTCACGCCGAGGTCGCCGCCGACCTCGGCGAAGACGTCGTGCGCGAACGTGTCCAGGCCGTCCCAGCCGCCCTGCACGGGGATCGGGTCCGCGCGGGGCACCTCCTCGCCCTTGCGCCGGTAGTACTCGCCGATCAGGTCGAGGTTGCAGTACAGCAGGCCGACGTCGGAGTTGAACGGCAGCGCGTACGCAGCCCCCTCCCAGGTCCCGGCCGCCCAGGGCTCACCGAGGAACCCGTCGCCCGTCGCGCCGTCGAGCTCCCGGAGGTACCCGCTCTGCGCGAACTGCGGCACCCACGGGATGTCCAGGTTGTAGATGTCATAGCCGGGTTCGCCGGCCTGCGCGGCGGACAGCATGGTGCTGTAGGCGCGGTCCGCGTTGCTCGACACCTCGACGATCCGCGCGGGGTGCGCCTCGTGCACCCGGTTCCAGAGGTCCACGAGCAGACGGCGCTGCCCGCCGTCGGTCTCGTCGCGACCGCTGAGGATCGTGAGCTGGTCCCCCGCCGCGAACCGTTCCAGGTCGGCGGTCCCGCCGAACAGCTGCTCCAGCCCGAGCGGCAGGCCGGCGCCGGCCAGGAGCCCCACCGCACCGCCGACGACGAAGCCGCGCCGGGTGATGCTGCCGTGCGCACCGTCTGCTGCCCCACCGGTCACGTCACCGACCCCCCAGCTGCCCGAACAGGCTGCCCAGCGTGCTCTCCAGCTCGCCGAACGAGCTGTCCCAGCACTCGCCGTCCCACTCTGCCGCGATCTCCCGCAGGTCGCTCACCTGGCACGACGCCTCGCCCACCGCCACGACGTAGACCCGGACCCCCGCGGCCGCCTCCACGCGGGCCGCTGCCACCAGGTCCTGCGCCGACAGCTCCGAGCCAGGTCCCGTGCCCGGCCGGTTCTCCCCGTCGGTCAGGACGATCAGCGCGGTCAGGTGCCTCCGGGACGCACCGTCGGGGTCCAGGCCGACCAGGTGGGACGTGCCTGCGTCCACCGCGTCGTAGAGGGGGGTGCGCCCGTCGGGCTCCAGCTCGCGCAGGAGGGCCGGCGCCTCCCGCTCGGCCACGTCGCTCGCGGTCAGGTCCAGCACCGGCCGTGGGCTGGACCCGGCGTCGCCGGAGAAGGACCAGATGCCCACCTCGTCGGACCCGCTGAGATGCGTGAGCGCTCCCAGCACGCCGCGCTCGGCGACGTTGATGCGCTGCCGGTCGCCGTCCGCCGGCCTGCCCATGGAGGCCGACGAGTCCACCAGGACCAGGACCCGCGCCGGCCGCCGGGCGTCGTGGTACAGGTCTTCGGTCGCACCCACGCGCGTCGGCGCCACGACATCCGCCCCCGGTTCGGCCGGTGGGGCGTCCTCGAGACCTGGCAACGGTCCGTCCGGCCCCGACGGCGGCCGTCCGTCCGTGCCACGCACCCGCGCCTCCTGGACGAGGGCCTCCTGTCCCGCGCTCGTCCCGAGCCACTCGACGAAGGCCGTCGCCGCGTCGGTCCTGCGCTGGGACGGCCTTGCGTCGGTCCAGGCCAGCCGCACCGCCCGGTAGTCGAGGCCGAGGGCGGACCCAGGGTAGAACGGCACCAGGGCTGCATCGCCGCCCCCGCCGACCGTGACGGGGCAGGCCGCACGGCGGTCGATCATCGCGCGCTCGCTGGTCAGTACCGCCACCTGAGGCGACTCTTTCCCGGACAGCTCGTCCAGCCGGCACAGCAGCGCGCCGTCGCTCCCGAGCGGCAGGCCCACCCGCTCGAGGGCGTGGCCGAGGTCGAGCTCCAGGGCCTCGTGCGTCTCGGGCTCGGACCCTGCGTAGAGCCGCTCGGTGTGCAGCGCCGCGGCGAAGGACGTGTCCGGGTTGGCCCGCACCGCGTCCAGGCCCGCCGTACCGGCCGCCGCCATCAGCTCTGGGATCGTGTCGCCCGACGCCGCCGTCGCACGCAGGGCCTCGGCATGCGGCTCCGGCACCGCGACGACCAGGGGCGAACCGGCCACGAGCACCGGGGTGGAGATCGTGAAGCCGGCGCCCGTTCCGCGGGGCGCCACCAGCTCGGCCTGGACACCGGACTCCGCGAGCCACACGTCCGGCCGAGGACCGAGGTCGAACGAGGCCGCGCCGTCCCCGCCCGCGGCTCCCCAGCCCGACTCCAACGCCGTGCGCAGCGCCGGCCACCCCATGCCGAACGTGGTCACGTGGTACCGGGGGCAGGAGAAGGCCGTGACCGAGTCCCGCTCGAAGGCGTCGGCCACCGCCGTGAAGCCGGCGGCACCGTCCTCCGGGACCATGACGGCCACCTCGGTCGGGTCCTCGCAGGACCGGGCGGACTCCAGAGCCACCGCGGCGCCCGTCGAGCCGGCCAGGCCCACCACCGTCACCACGAGGACGACCAGCCGGTGGTTCCGTGCCCAGCTCCAGGCCGCCCTGAACCAGCGCGCATAGGTCCGCAGCCGGACGAGAGCCGCCAGCCCGGCCAGGAACAGCCCGACGGTGGCCACCAGGAGGACGATCTGGGTGCCGCGGTCGACGACACTCATCGCGGCGGCACAGATCCCGGCGGCCGTACCGAGCACCACGACCACCGTCGTCCGGTGGTCCCCCCACCACGGCCGGGTCCCACTGTCCCGGCGCTCGTTCTGCTCTGCAGGCTGCCCCATCGCACCCATACGTCCTCCCGAACGTCAGGGTCCGATATTTACCACATTGACCTCGGGTTTTGCGGGTCGAACGCAATATCGGTCTGCGACGTCGGGAGCCGCCGTGCTCAGTTCTCCGAGCGGCCCTTGCGCCAGTAGCCCATGAACGCCACGGACTTACGGTCCACCTGGCACTCGTTCACGAGATAGCGGCGCAGCGTCTTGATGACGCCGGCCTCGCCGGCGAGCCACGCGTACAGCACGGTCTCCTGTGCCAGGGGGCGGCCCGCCTCGTCGACCGGCACCTCCCAGAGGATCCCGGTGTCGATGTCGACGTCGTCCGCCTCGCCCGACAGGTCCACGCCTGCGGCGGTGAGGGCGGGCGCGCTGTCCGACGACGGCCGCACGCCCATCGCGAGCAGCCGGTCCGCGGCCTCCTGGACCGCGGGGACCAGCACGTCGCCGTGCTCACGCCCGTCGCGGGCCAGCCAGTGCACGCGCACGCCGTCGGGGGCGCCGAGCTGCCAGCCGTCCTCGGGGTGCGGCACCTCGAGGAAGATCTCGCCGACGGCGTCGGCGGGCAGGGACTCGCAGATCGCGGCGATGGCCGGCACAGCGGTCTCGTCACCGGCCAACAGCAGCGCGTGGCTGGACGACGGCGGAGCGAACTCCACACCACCGTGGATGCCGTCGTACTCGGCGTTGGGTCCCATGATGACCAGCGGGTCGCCGGCGACGGCGTTCAGGGCCCAGCGCGAGGCCGGGCCGGTGTCCCCGTGCATGACGACGTCGACGTCGACCTCGCGCAGGTCCTGGCGCACGGTGCGGACCGTGTAGGTACGCATCGGGTTGCGCTGCTCGTCCGGGAGCGCGCGCCAGGTGGCGTACCAGTTGGGGTCGTCGCGGCGCAGACCGTCCCAGCCGCCGCCAGGTGCGGGGAGGAGCAGCTTGATGCGCTGGTCGCGGCCGTTGTCCGCGAACTTGTCCAGGTCCGGCCCGCGGAACGTGAAGCGGACGAAGGACGGGCACAGGCGCGTCACACGCGCTACCTCGACGTCGAACATTCGCGAGGGCTTGGCTTCGAGCCCCTCGGTCTGGGTGGTCACGACGGTGAGCCTAACCTAACTTTGTGCCCCCTGTGCCACCCCTCCGGACCGTGACCCTGGTCACTCCACGCACGTCCAGCCGTCACTATCACAGACGGGCAACGGAGGGGAAACAGGACGTCGAGGTTCCGAAAAGATCACCCCTCTGTGCGTGTAATTAACCCTGTACAAAGGGTGCATCTTGCCTCTCGGCACCCTTTACTAGGTAGCGATCGGCCTAGGCAACGATCTTGCCCCCACGCCGTCGCCGTTCGCCGCCCGCGGCAGGCCGCACGCCTACCTCGTACTCGCTGGAGAGCTCCCACCATGATCGACCACTTCGCGCTGGGCTGGGTCACGCCCATCATCTCGTTCCTGCTCTCGTGCGCAGGCTGCGCCGTCGGCCTGACCTGCACCGCCCGGGCACGCGTCTCCCACGGCCTCGCGAGCACCGCATGGCTCGCCCTCGGCGCCGTCTCCATCGGCGGCACCGGCATCTGGGTCATGCACTTCGTCGCCATGCTCGGGTTCCACGTGCGGGGCACCGAGACGCGCTTCGACGTCCCGCTGACGGTCGCCAGCGGCCTGCTCGCCATCGCCGTCGTGGGACTCGGCCTTTTCATCGTCCGCGCGGCGGGCGTCGGGCCCTTCGCGCTCGTGGGCGGCGGCACCGTCACCGGCCTCGGCATCTCGGCCATGCACTACCTGGGCATGCGTGCGGTGCACGTCGGCGTCGAGATCACCTACGACCTGCCGACCGTGCTCATGTCGGTCATCATCGGCATCGTCGCGGCGACGGCGGGCCTCTGGCTCTCGGCCAAGGTGCACAACTTCGCCGGGGGCGCCGGCGCCATGCTCGTCATGGGGGTCGCCGTCTCCGGCATGCACTACACCGGCATGGCCGCCATGCGGGCGGAGGTCGTCACCGGCACCGTCATCATTCCGGACGCCGGCGTGTCCGTCGCCGCGCTGCTCGGCCCGCTGATCATCGGCGTCACCATCAGCACGATCCTGCTGCTCCTGGTGGTCGGCCTGGCGCCCAGCGCGGCGGAGCTCGAGGCGCAGGAGAAGTTCAGGGGCTGGCAGGGCCGGCAGGAGGAGATCGAGCGCGAGGCCGCCGAGCCCCGGCGCCGGTCCCAGCTGCTCTGACCTGACGTCGGGCCACGCCATCTTCCGCGGGCCACGCCATCTTCTGCGCACCACGCCATCCTCCGCGGAATCCGCCCGGATCCGTGGATCATGGCGTCCCTCGCGGAGGATGGCGTGCCCGGTATGGGGCCAGCTCAGCTGTCGCCGGCCGGCACCCGTGTGGCCCAGGCGGCGACCGCCACGGCCGAGGCGACGTTGAGGGAGTCGACACCCCCGGACATCGGGATCCGCACGGTCATGTCGCACTCCGCGATCGTCCGGGCCTTCAGGCCGTCGCCCTCCGTGCCGAGCACCAGCGCGAGCCTGTCGGGCGGGTCGGCCACCAGATCGTCCAACGAGATCGAGTCATCCTCCAGCGCGAGCGCCGCCACCTTGAACCCATGCTCGTGCAAGGTCTGGATTCCGCTGGGCCACGGGTCGATCCGCGTCCACGGGATCTGGAAGACGGTGCCCATGGAGACCCTCACCGCTCGCCGATAGAGCGGGTCCGCGCAGCTCGGGGTGAACAGCACGGCATCCACCCCGAGGGCCGCGCACGCGCGCATCCCTGCACCGACGTTCGTGTGGTCGACGATGTCCTCGAGGATGACGACCCGGCGAGCCCCCGCTCCCCCGCGCGCGCCGGTGAGCAGCTCGTCCACCCCGGGCAGCGGCGGTCTGTGCATGGCCGCCATGGCGCCGCGGTGCAGGTTGAAGCCGGTGATCTCCTTGAGCAGCGGTTCCTCGGCGACGTAGACGGGCGCACCCGTGCCGGCGATCAGGTCGGTCATCGAGTCCAGCCACTTCGGCGCCATGAGGAACGACCGCGGCCGGTGACCGGCCGCCAGCGCCCGCCGGATCACCGTCGAGCTCTCCGCGATGTACAAGCCTTTGGCCGGCTCGTGCTTGGAGCGCAGGACGACGTCCGTGAGGTTGTTGTAGTCGGCGAGGCGCTCGTCGGCGGGGTCGTCCACACGGACGAGGTCGAGGGTGGTCACCGACCCATTCTCCCTGCCCGTCCGAGGTGCGCGTACGGGCCCTTCAGATCCGCCCGCGGACGGGCGTGCGCTCGAGGGGGTCACCACCGTCGGGCATCACCATCTCGGCGCGCACGCCGAGCAGGCGCACCTCGCGCCCCGGCTCCATGCCCGCTGCGAGGGCGAGGACGGCGGTGGTCATCTCGCCGAGCGACCGCGTCGGCGCCGGGAGCTTCTTCGAGCTGTTCTGGGTGAAGAAAGGTGCGTAGCGCACCTTGAGGCCCATCCGGAAGACCGGCCGGTCCTCCGCCTCGGTGTCGGCGTGCACGTGCGCGACCAGGTCCCGCAGGGCCGCCTCCACCTGTTCGGGCGTGGTGAGGTTCTGCTGATAGGTGGTCTCGCGGCTGTGCCCGCGTGCCACCCAGGGCGTGTCGTCGACGACGGCGGAGCCGTGCCCCCGGCCCAGGTCGCCGTACCAGGCGCCCATGCGCGGCCCGAACTCACCGACCAGCACGTCGCCGTCGGCCGCGGCGAGCTGGGTGACGGTGGTGATTCCGTGAGCGGCGAGGCGCTTGGACACCTTGGCGCCGACGCCCCACAGGTCGATCGTCGGCCGCTCCCCCATCACCTCGAACCAGCTCTGCTCGGTGAGGCGGAAGATGCCTGAGGGCTTACCGAACCCGGTGGCGATCTTCGCGCGGATCTTGTTGTCTCCGATGCCGACGGAGCAGTGCAGCTCGGTGGCGGCGAGGACCGCCTCCTGCACCCGGCGAGCGACAGCCTCCGGGTCGTCGGCGTCGCAGCCGAGGAACGCCTCGTCCCAGCCGAGCACCTCGACCACCGTGCCGAGCCCGCGGAGGGCCTCCATCACGCGCCCGGAGGCCTCGAGGTAGGCCTCGTGGTCGACGGGGAGGATGATCGCGTCCGGGACCTTGCGGGCCGCGAGGCGCAACGGCATGCCTGAGCCGACGCCGAACCTACGCGCCTCGTACGACGCGGTAGAGACCACCGCCCGCTCGGCCGGGTCACCGCGCCCGCCCACGATCACCGGCTGCCCGGCGAGCTCCGGGCGGCGCAGGACCTCGACCGCGACCAGGAACTGGTCGAGGTCGACGTGCAACACCCAGCGGAAGGCGCGCGGACCCATGGCACGAGTGTCCCGGGACGGCCCCGCGCTGTCACGTGGTGGCCGGCGCTGCCTGCGCCTGAAACTCGGGTTCTGGCCGGGAACCGCAGCAGCACGCCGTTATCGTGCCGTTATCTCTCACAGCGAAATCCTTCCCGCTTCCCCCGGGCCCCAAGACTCCATATGCTCCGGGCAAGGAAAGTTCGTCCCGCTCGTGAGGAGAGTTGCGATGAGAACTACCCGAAATCCCCGGTCGTCCCGTGCACGGCGCAGCAAGGAGCACAGTCCGCACCCGGCGTTGCCCCAGTCCTACGCTGCGATGATCGAGCGAACACCGGCGCTGGACGACGCGCAGCTCGAGTCGCTGCTCGAGCGAGCAGTCGCCGGAACGGACGCCGCACGTACCCTCAACGCCACTGCGGTCTCCCCCAGCTTCCGTATACAGCTCGAAGCGCGGGTCAAGGACGGGCAATACGCGAAGGAGCGTCTCGTCCTCGCCCACCTCCGCCTCGTCCCGGCCGTCGTGAGTGCCTACTCCGGCCGCCTGCCGTTCATGGACCTCGTGCAGGAAGGCAACGTCGGCCTGGTGCGCGCAGCGGACTCGTACGACCCCGCGCACGGCACGTTCGCCGCCTACGCCACCCGCTGGGTACGCCGCTCCATCGTCCGCGCGGTCGCCGCAGCGGAGCACGCCGAGTCGGCGAGCCAGAGCGGCCCGACCCCCGAGCAGACGATGCTGCGCCGCCGCGTCCGGCAGGCCCTGCGGCACCTCGACGCCGTGGAGGCCCGGGTCCTGGAGATGCGCTTCGGGCTCCTGGACGGCACCACGCGCACCCTCGACGAGATCGGCCGCCGCCTCGGCGTGACCAAGGAGCGCGTGGCCCAGATCCTCGAGCGGGCGCTGGCCCGGCTGCGCGACGTCGTCAGCCCGGCTCCCCTCGCTGCGTGACCGCCGGCTGGGCCCCCGACGGCCCAGCCGGCGTCAGCCGATGCCGTCGTCGGCCGAGTCTGCGGTTCCGCTTCGGGCGAGTGCCTCGTTCCTCGGCCCTCACCCTGCGCTTCACCTCCGCCTCAGCCGATCGACCACCTCGTCCAGCGCCTCGTGGTACGCCCACGACGACTGGTACCCGGAGTGGGTCGCCACGGCGAAGAGATAGGCCGACCGGTCCATCTCCTCCGCCCCGCGATCCACCTCGTTCACCCCGTAACCCACCACAGGGAAGCCCAGGAAGTCGGTGCGCCGCCACAGGTTCACCCACGCGGGCTTCGCACCGCAGGTCAGCAGTGACATCAGCGTGACCTGTACCCCCGAGCCGGGCTCGGGGCGCTCCGGCGTCAACGGCGCCGTCGGAGCCGCCCCGGGTCCGGGACCACTCCTCGACTGCCCACCCCACGGGTCCGCCGACCAGCCTGGACCGGTGCAGGGCGGCGTGCCGGTCGTCGTCGGGCCAAGGAGGTCCGGGAAGAACCGGCCGAAGAACGGCCGCAGCTGCACGCCGTAGGTCAGCAGGCCGATGCGGCCGTCCGTCAGGTCCGGCACGGGGTTGCCCGCCCGGATCAGGACCACCGCAGCGGCCAGCACACCGCCCATCGAGTGCGCGGACAGCACCACGCGGCGGGTCGGTGCGACGCGCTCCCGCTCGGCGTCGTCGGCGATGTCGGCGCCGGCGAGCCAGGCGTCGACCCGCGAGCGCACCTCTGGCACCACGCGCTCGGCGTAGCTCGGCGGGCCGAACGGGTGGGCGCTGCGCGGCAGGAAGCACAGCAGGTCCCACAGCAGGCCCCAGGGCCGGGACGGCCCGCCGCCCGTGCCACCGGCCAGCGCGCTGACCACCAGGGTCGCCGCGAGCACGCCGAGGGCCGGCACCGCGAGCCCGGACAGCCACGGCGGTACCTGGAGCGTGCCGGTGTCGCTGTGCTGGGCGATCAGCGGGATGTGCGCTACCAGCGCCGCGACGTACGCGGCGGCCGCCAGGGCACCGGCGGCGAGCTCCGCCCGGTGCGACATCGCGGCGACCTGCCGGCCGCGGAGCACCCGCTCCAGCACGGGGTTGGGGCCGCCGTCCGGCTCGGGGGCGTCCGCCACGGCGCGCCAGGCCGGCACCGCCGGGCCGTACGGCGGCCCGAAGGTGCGTGGCGCGGCGGGGATCCACAGCCTCCGGGAGCGGATCACGTCCATGACGTAGGGCCCGGCCATCGCCACGCCCAGCAGCACCACGAAGACCAGCGCGATCACCACGGACGCCGTGCCGAACTCGGTGTAGACGGGCGGCACGCGCACGAGGTCGGGGTCTGGCACGCCCGGCGCGATGCCGACCAGGCCGTTCCCGAGCGGCGTCGGCGTGACGTCCTCCCCGCTGCGCAGGAACCACTGCACGCCGAGCACGAGCAGGCTCGAGTACACCGCGGCCGCCGCGGCGGACACCAGCAGGAACACGCCCGGCCCTGCGCCGTTCCAGCCCTCGTGGGCCCGGCGCCGCAGCAGCATCGCCGCCAGCACCACCACGGCGGGGCTCAGGACGGCGAGCACCGCCACCGCGACGAGCAGGAGCCGCAGCGGGGCGGCCGGCTCGGTCACCAGCACCACGGCGAGACAGACGGTGGCGACGACGGGCACAGCGGTCCAGGCCGCGACGGCGCGGGTGCTGCGCGCCGTGCGCCAGGCCAGGCCGGTCGCCGCGATGCCGAACAGGCCCACGCCGAGCAGCGCGGGCACGAGGTCGAGGCCGATCAGCGCAGGCATGTCCTGCGGCGGCGGCCCGGCAAGGCAGGCGTAGCAGGCGAGCAGCCAGACGAGCAGGCCGGCCGCGAACACGCCGAGGCCGGCGCGGGCCTTCCAGCGGGGAGCGACGGCCTGGACGCCGTCGTCGTCGGTGCGCAGGGCGACGAACGCGCACGCGCTGACGATCACGACCAGCCCGGCCACGGGGAGGCCCGGCATGGGGAGGCCGGGGTCGGCGTGGCGGGTCCAGGTGAGGAACTGCCCGGTCAGGCCGAGGGCGGCACCCAGGTGCGCCCACAGCAGGCCCGACCCGGACCGCTCCGACCAGAAGCCGGCCCGGTGCAGCGGCGGGCCCGACGGCGCCACCGTGCGCCCGGCGCGCATCACCGAGAACTTGGACTCGAACCGGACCTGGCCGCTGTGCGCCACCGCCACCAGGACGGCGACCAGCAGTACCGGCGCGAGGGACAGGAGGGCCAGCCGGTCCCCGACGTCCATCCGCGCGAGGCCGTACAGCATCTCGGGGATGCGCGCGCAGACGGGGACCACGGAGTCGGGACCTGCCGTGGCCAGGCCCATGCAGCGCGTGCCGATCACGGACAGCGAGACCGTCGCCACCGCCGACACGAACAGGAGCGTGAGACCCAGCGCGAACACCCGCGTCAGGGCGGCGGTCGCCTCTGGACGCAGGCTGCCCGACGCCGGCCGGTGGGCGGCCGGCTCCGGTGCAGGGACGCGGCGGGCCCAGTACGCGGCGTTCGCCAGGCCGAACGGCACCATCGCCGCCCACAGGAGGCGCACCGCGAACGTGCCGACGACGCCGAGCAGCCCGCCGAACGGGAGGCCGCCGACCCGCGCCATCGCCCCCCACGAGTACGCCTCGCGGCGCACGTCCGGCCGGATCGCGTGGACGTGCCCTGGCGGTAGGGCCTTGTCGCGTGCCTCGACGTGCGGTCTCGGGGTCCAGAAGCTGCCCAGTCCGTCGCCGTCGGACCGGGTCACCTCGCCGCGTGCCAGGTCGAGGGTGCCGTGCGGCGGGGTGTTCGCGATGCCGTGGATCCGCAGCTCGAGAATGCTGGGCTGGGCGCTGTCCATAGCGCCCAAAAGTAGAGCGAAGCAGGGGCGACACGCGCGCCGCCACGCGCGGGCCGGGCACATCCTGGGTGAATCCCTGACGCGGCAGCGGCGAGCGGGGCCCGACGGCCCCGCTCGTCGTCATCGACCGTGGGTGTGCTCCGTGTACTCCGCCCTGCGCAGGAGCATCGCTCCCGCCATCGCGGGCACCATCAGGACGTGCCCCCAGAGCATCATGTCGTCCGCGGTCACCGCGCCGAGCCAGAAGAGCACCAGCAGCACCGCGAAGGGTGCCGCCATGGCCGCGTTCATCTCCCAGACCGGCGCCCAGCCGTGCCGCCGGACCCGCATCCACGCGGTCATGGCGATCACCATGTCCAGGACCATCACCATCGCGGCGACGTCGGACCGTCCGAGCACCGCCTCGATGCCGAACGCCGCTCCCGACCAGTCCCACACCGGCGCCAGCAGCATCATGCCGAGCACCATCACGACGACCATCTCGGCCAGATGGGCGAGGAACCGCAACACTCTCCGCCTCCGCGTCGCCGGCCGGAACGGGTGGGCCCCTGGGTGGGCCGCCGGGTGGCCCGCTGGGTGGCCCGCTGTCGCGCCTGCCGTCGTCTCCGTCATGTCCCCGTCTCCTTCGTCCGGGCGGCGTTCCTCGCCGCGCTGGACTCCACGCTGTCCGACGGCGGCAGCGGTCAGTAGTGCCGGACCACACCCGAGCGCGAGCACATGTCACCACCCCGCATGACAGATGTCATCAAGGCCTCCAGGACCGCCCGGACCGGCGTCGGCGCTGGCAGGATGACGTCATGAGCACCGCACGAGCCGTCGCCGACGACGGCGGCAGCGGCCTCGCGAGCTTCCGCCGCAACGTCTGGTGGGGCCTCGCAGGCACCGTGGCCTGCGTGCTGGGCTTCGCCGTCGGCGACTGGGTGCTGGACCCCGCTGAGCCCGCTGGGCTGCGCGCCCTCACGGGCCTTGCGACGGCGACCACCATCGTGGCCTGCGGTGTCCTGCTGGGCCGCCTGATCCGCGACGAGGCGCCGTCGGCCGGCTGGCTGGTGACCGCCTGCTGCGCGGCCGCCGTCGCCGCGACGGTGCCGCTCGCCCTCGGTGACTTCGGGGTCTGGTCGCTCGCGCCCGCCGCCACCATCTCGGTGCTGGTCATGTTCCTGCCCGTCCGCCGGGCGTGGGCGGTGCTGGGCACCGCGCTGGTCGTCCTGCCTGCGGTGGGCCTGAGCACGGCACTGGCTACCGGAGAGCCCGACGTGGGGCACGCGGTGTGGATGCCCGCCCTGATGGTCCTGGCGTTCGGCCCCGCCATGCTCGGCATGCTCCGCGGCTGGCAGGTCGCGGCCCGCCTCGACGACGCGCGGCGGCTCGCCGGACAGCTCGCCGTGGCGGACGAGCGCCTCCGGTTCGCCGCCGACCTGCACGACATCCAGGGGCACCACCTCCAGGTGATCGCGCTGAAGAGCGAGCTCGCGGCGCGGCTGGCGGAGGCAGACCCCGCGCGAGCGGCCGAGCAGATGCGCGAGGTCCAGCAGCTCGCAGGGGACGCGCTGCGCGAGACCAGGGCCCTGGTGCAGGGCTACCGCCGCACAACCCTGGACGCGGAGATCGCCAACGCGTCCAAGGTCCTCGCCGCTGCGGGCGTCGAGGTCCGGGCCGACGTCGACGCCGACCGCGCGGCGTCCCTCCCCGAGGGGCCGCGCGCCCTGCTCGGCCTGGTGGTACGCGAGGCGACCACCAACCTGCTGCGGCACAGCCGTGCCACCCGCGCGGCGATAGTCCTGCTGCCCGACGGCGCAGGCGCCCGCCTCACGATCGACAACGACGGCGCCCGTCCGGCCCCGCCCGACGACGGTCGAGGTGGCGGGCCCGCCGCAGCCGACGACGGCACCGGGCTCGCGTCCCTCGCGGAGCGGCTCGACGCCGTCGGCGGGCGCCTGTCCTGGGACACGGACGACGACCGGTTCGTCGTCACGGCTACGGTGACCGGATGATCCGCCTGCTGCTGGCCGACGACGAGGAGCTGCTGCGCGGAGCCCTCTGCTCCCTGCTCGACCTCGAGGACGACCTGCGGGTCGTGGCCCAGGCCGCCACCACGACCGACGCCGTGCGCCTCGCCGGCCAGCACCGGCCCGACGTCGCGGTGCTCGACCTGGAGATGCCGCCGACCGACGGGCTGCACGCGGCCGCGCAGATCCTGGAGCGGACCGACGGTACGCCGCCCCGCATCATCATCGTCACGCGGCACGCCAGGCCCGCCGTCCTCCGCCGGGCCCTCGTCGCAGGGGTCAGCGGGTTCGTCCCCAAGTCGACGCCCGCTGCACGCCTGGCCCAGATCGTGCGCGACGTCGCCGTCGGGCACCGGTACGTCGACCCGGAGATCGCCGCGTCGGCGCTCACGGAGAACGAGTGCCCGCTGACGGACCGCGAGCTGGAGGTGCTGCGCGCGGCCCGTGCGGGCGCCCCCGTGTCGGACATCGCGGCCGACGTGCACCTCGCACCGGGGACGGTGCGCAACTACCTGTCGTCCGCGATGGCAAAGCTCGGGGTCGCCACCCGCCACGCGGCGGCGCACCGGGCCTGGGAAGAGGGCTGGATCTGATGAAGGTCGACCACTACGACGGCTTCGCCGACAGCTATGCGGCGGAGAACGCCTCGAGCCTGCTCAACACGTACTACGACAAGCCGGCCATGGTCCGGCTCGCCGGCGACGTGAGCGGGCGACGCATCCTCGACGCCGGGTGCGGGACCGGCCCGCTGCCGGCGGCAGGCTCATCCTCTCGGTCAACCACCCCACTGTCCGGAGGATCACCGATCCGGACGAGGACTACTTCGCCACCACGCAGTTCTCGGACGAGTTCGAGCTCGCCGGCGAACGAGCGGTGCTGACCTTCTGGCACCGGCCCCTGCACGCGATGTTCGACGCGTTCGCCGCCGCGGGGCGGTGCGGCAGGGGGCCGTGCGACAAGAACCGGCACAGAACGCCGGCTCAGTTGTCGAGCGCCTCACGGTCGCCGTCGACGTAGTACCAGCGGCCGTTCTCGCGGACGAAGCGGCTGGTCTCGTGCAGGCTGCCGCGCACGCCGGTGGCCGGGTAGCGGTAGAAGGCGGTGAACTCGACGACGCCGACGGTGTCGAACGGCCCGCCCCGCTCCGTGCGGTGGATGTCCAGGCGGCGCCACTGCTCGTCACCGGACTCGACCGCGGGCGGCCGGGTCTGCGGGGCCCACGTCGCGAGCAGGTAGCCGGCGTCCCCCGTCGCGAACGCGGAGTACCGCGAGCGCATCAGCGCCTCGGCGGTCGGGGCGGTCTCGGCACCGGAGTGGTAGCGCCCGCAGCAGGCGCCGTAGGTGTCGCCGGAGAGGCAGGGGCAGCGTTCGTCGTCGTGCACGGGACGATCCTCGCACCCGACCGGAGCCGCGGGCGCCCCTTCCGTCGCCGGGCTACGCGAACGTCTCGTGCCCGAGCACGGCCAGCAGGCGGATCTTCTCCTCCGCTTCTGACCCCGGCGCCGGGGTCAGCACCACCAGCGCCTGCGACTGGTCCTCGGTGAACAGCGCCTGGCAGTCCACGTCGATGCGGCCGAGCTCCGGGTGGACCAGCGTCTTGTGGTCCTCGAACCGGCGGGACACCTCGTGCAGCTCCCACACCCGGACGAACTCAGGGCTCTCGCGCAGCAGGACGCGGAGGATCTCGTCGGCGGCCGAGCCGGGTCCCGCCGCCGCGTGCGCGGCGCGCAGGGAGGCAACCTGGCTGCGGCCCTGTCGTTCGTGGTCCTCGGGCGGGTACACGGCGCGTGACCCCGGTTCCATGAACCACCGGTACACCGAGCTGCGGCCCGGGCCGGTGGCGGGCGGCACGCCGAAGATCGCCTCGGCCTGCCGGTTCTGCACCAGCACCTCCCCCAGGCTCGACAGGATGAGCGCGGGCGAGTCCTCGAGCCGGTCCAGCACGCGCAGCAGCGCGGGGGCCACGTGGGAGTCGAGCGGCGTGCGTCGGGGCACGCCGTGCCCGGCGAGCCGGAACAGGTAGTCGCGTTCCTCGACGGTCAGGCGCAGGGAACGCGAGAGCGCGGCGAGCATCTGCTCTGACGGCTGCGGCCCACGCTGCTGCTCGAGCCGCGCGTAGTAGTCCACGGACATCCCGGTCAGGGCCGCGACCTCCTCGCGGCGCAGCCCCGGTGCCCGACGGCGCGGCCCGGGCACCAGGCCGACGTCGGCGGGGCGCAGGCCTTCTCGGCGTCTGCGGAGGAAGTCGGCGAGGGCTGCGCGGTTCATACGCCCATGGTGCGCCGTGCCCGCGGTGGGTACCAGGGACCGCCGGTCCCTGGTTCACCGGGTCTCTCCCGCGGTCGGCGCCGGGGCCGCACGGTGGAGACATGAACATCACCGGTAACACCATCTTCATCCCGGGCGGCAACCGTGGCATCGGCCTGGCCCTCGCGATTCGCCTCCAGGCCAGGGGCAACACAGTGATCGTCGGCGGCAGGGACACCGAGGCGCTCGACGCCGTCGCCGTCGACCACGGCTTCGCCACCGTCCGCATCGACACCACGGACCCCGAGTCGGTCCGGGCGGCCTCCGCCGAGGTGATCGAGCGGTTCCCCGACGTCAACGTGCTGGTCCCGATGGCAGGGATCATGCGCGCCGAGGACTGGCGCACCCCTGGCTTCCTCCAGGATGCCGAGGCCACCGTGGTCACGAACGTGCTGGGCCCGATCCGGCTGATCGCCGCGTTCACCGAGCACCTGCAGGCCCGGCCGGCTGCGACGATCCTCACCGTCTCGTCCGGCCTCGCGCACACGCCGCTGCGCCCGACGCCGACCTACAACGCGACGAAGGCCGCCGTCCACATGCTGTCCGAGACGATCCGCCTGCAGTTCGCGGGCACGAGCGTGGCCGTCACCGAGCTGGTACCGCCGTCCGTGCAGACCGAGCTCATGCCCGGCCAGGACACGAACGAGCACGCCATGCCGCTGGACGAGTTCGCCGACGAGGCGCTGTCGCTCCTCGAGTCCCAGCCGGACGCCCACGAGATCCAGGTCGAGCGGGTCAAGTTCCTGCGCTACGGCGAGGCCCGCGGCGACTACGACCAGGTCGTGGCGGCGATCAACGCGACAGACCCCCACGCGGCAACCCCCGCAACCTGAGCCCTGCTTCGTTGTGAGCTAGGCCGGTGTCAGGGTGGCCGTCAGGCTGGTCGCACCCGCAGCAGGCAGGTTCACCTCGGCGGCGGCGCCGTCGGCCGTGTCGATCCGGTAGTCGCCGAGGAACCCGGCGAACCGGACGCGGCCGGCGGCGTCGGTGCGCAGCGTCGTGGGCGGCAGCCACCACTCGCCCTTGACGAGCTCCTGGAGCCGGTCGAACGCGGGCTTGCGGGAGCCGTCCGCCCGCAGCAGGCCACCGGGCGCGCCCAGCCACATCCCGCGGTCCGACAGGCCCCAGTAGGTCATGGCCTCCACGCTCGGATGGGACACCAGCGTCCGGTAGTGCCGCTCGACCTCGTCGGCCTGGCGTTCCTCCCCCTCCGGCGTGGACGGCCACGACTCGACCTGCCAGTCGTTGAGGTCCTCGATGTGCGCCGGCATCACGTCGCCCGACATCAGCGTCGTCTCCGTGAAGTGGATCGGGATGTTGTACCGCGAGAACCGGTCCAGGACGGCGAGGGTCTTCTCCTCGCCCCAGTAGCCCTGGTGCATGTGGCTCTGCAGGCCGAGCCGGTCGATCGGGATCCCCGCCTCCAGCACCGCCTCGACGAGGCACTCGTACGCCGTCGACATGTCGAAGTCGTTGAGCAGCAGCGTCGCGCCCGGGTTCTCGGCACGGGCCTCCTCGAACGCCATCCGGATCATCTCGACGCGGCCCTTGCGGCGCGCCAGCGGTGTGACCGCGTTCTCCTCCGCGGTGAACACGGGCATGATCACCACCTCGTTGATCGCGTCCCACGTGTCGATCACGCCGCGGAACGCCGCGACGTCGCGCCGGATGCGCTCGCGCTGCAGCCGCTCGACCTCGGCGTCGGGCAGCCCACGGAGCCAGCCCGGCTGCACCGTGTGCCACACCAGCGGGTGCCCCTTGACCACGGTGCCGCGCTCCGCGAACCAGCGTGCCGCGGCGAGCAGGCGCTCCGTCTGCGGCGCCCCGCGCTCCGGCTCGAACGTGCCCCAGTAGAACGGCAGGGTGGTCTGGTTGAAGACGTCGAACCAGGCGTCGGAGAGGCGGCCGTCGTACTCCGGGTCCTGCGAGGCGCCGTTCGCGAGGTCCACCAGGTCGAACCCGATGCAGCCGAACAGGAACGCGTGCCGCGTCTGCCGCACGACGACGGCCCGGTCGGCCAGCAGGGTGCCGTCCGGTCCGCGCAGGGTCACCGTCGCGTCGGCGCGCCGGTGCGCCAGGCTCGGGTCGGGCGTGCGTCCTTCGGTGGGCGCGGTGAAGAGAGAGGTCACGCGCCGACCCTAGCGGCGCGGCTCACGGTCGTGGGGTCACCACCAGCAGGTCACCCACCTCGCACTCCAGCACGTCGCAGATCGCCGTGAGCGTGGAGAAGCGCACCGCCTTGGCCCGGTCGTTCTTGAGCACCGACAGGTTCACGACCGTGACGCCGACCAGCTCGGCCAGCCTGGCCAGCGTCATGCCGCGCTCCTCGAGCAGCTCGTCGAGGCGGCAGTGCACGCGGCCGTCGTCCTCGGTCGGCATCAGACGAGGCCCTCGGTGTCCTGCTGCAGGCGGGCGCCGCGCTGGAACGCATAGCCGACGGTGGCGAGCAGCAACCCCGCCATGGCCATGACCAGGTTGATCTCCAGTGTCATCCCCGGACCGGAGCCGACGCCGACGCGCGCCAGCGCACTGGTCGCCGCAGTGCCCTGGAGCGACGGGATCGCCACGGAGCCCAGCGCGAGCGCGGCCGCCGCGACGTTGATGGCGCGCAGGCTCACCGAGGCGAAGAAGTCGCCGCGCCGGAACGAGCCGCCAAGGACGGTGAAGCACACGGCGACCGTCATCAGCGTGATCGTCGGTTGCTCTGAGTAGACATCGTCCACTCAGAGCAACCCACCCCGCAGACTCAGGGTCGCCCCGTGAGCTCACGCCGCCGAGCCGCCGGTCACGGCGCCGCAGTCTCCTCCACGATCGGGGCCGCGAACTGGCTCGCGTAGAGGCGCGCGTACGCGCCGTCGGCCGCGAGCAGCTCGTCGTGCGAGCCCTGCTCCACGATGTCGCCGTGCTCCATCACGAGGATCACGTCGGCATCGCGGATCGTGGACAGCCGGTGCGCGATGACGAACGAGGTCCGGTCCTTGCGCAGTCGGTTCATGGCCTCCTGGACGAGCACCTCGGTGCGGGTGTCGACGGACGAGGTCGCCTCGTCGAGCACCAGGATCGCCGGGTCGGCGAGGAAGGCCCGCGCGAGCGTGAGCAGCTGCTTCTCGCCCGCGCTGACGCTGGAGCCCTCCTCGTCCACGACTGTGTCGTAGCCGTCCGGGAGGGTCCGCACGAACGGGTCCACGTGGGTGGCCCGGGTCGCGGCGAGGAATTCCTCCTCGTCCACCTCGGCACCATCGGGCACCCCGTACCGGAGGTTCTCCTCGATGGTGCCCTTGAAGAGCCAGGTGTCCTGCAGCACCATCCCGACCGACGAGCGCAGGTCGTCACGCGACATGTCGCGCGTGTCGACGCCGTCGAGCGTGATGCGCCCGCCGTCGACCTCGTAGAACCGCATGAGTAGGTTCACGAGCGTCGTCTTGCCAGCACCCGTCGGGCCGACGATGGCGATGGTCTGCCCCGGCTCCGCGACCAGGTTCAGCCCGGTGATGAGCTGCTGATCCGGCGTGTACGAGAACGCGACGTCCTCGAACGCGACCCGCCCGCGCACCGGCTCGACCTTCTGCGACTCGGCCGGGTCAGCGGACTGCTCCGGCGCGTCCAGGAGGTCGAACACCCGCTCGGCGGAGGCCACGCCGGACTGCAGCAGGTTCATCATCGAGGCGACCTGGGTGAGCGGCTGCGTGAACTGGCGCGAGTACTGGATGAACGCCTGCACGTCACCCAGCGACAGCGTGCCGGACGCCACGCGGAGCCCGCCGATCACCGCGACGAGCACGTAGTTCAGGTTCCCGAGGAACCCCATCGCGGGCTGGATGGTGCCCGAGATGAACTGCGCCTTGAAGCTCGACGAGTACAGCGCGCCGTTCTCCTTGGCGAACACCTCGGCGGTCGACTCCTGGTGCCCGTAGACCTTCACGAGCGCGTGGCCGGTGAACGACTCCTCGATGTGCGCGTTGAGCCGTCCGGTGGCCGCCCACTGCTCCACGAACTGCGGCTGGCTGCGCTTGGCGATCTGCATCGTCACGATCACGGACAGCGGCACGGTCACGAGCGCCACGAGCGCGAGGAGCGGCGAGATCCAGAACATCATGCCGAGCACACCCACGACGGTGAGCACTGCCGTCACGAGCTGCGCGAGGGTCTGGGTGGTCGTCTGCGCCACGTTGTCGATGTCGTTGGTGACCCGCGACAGGATCTCGCCGCGCTGCTTGGCATCCACGTAGGACAGCGGGATCCGGTGCAGCTTCGACTCGACGTCGTCGCGCAGGTTCCGCATGGTCCGCTGCACGACGCCGGTGGTGATGCGCGCCTGCAGCCAGCCGAACAGGAAGGCCCCCACGTAGGCGGCGACCACCCAGCCGAGGGTCTGCATCAGCAGCGTGAAGTCGATGCCCTGGCCCGGCACCAGGCCCGGCATACCGGAGATCAGGTCGGCCATCTGGTCCTGGCCCTGCTCGCGCAGCCCCTCGATCGCCTGTTCCTTGCTCACGCCGGCGGGCAGCTGGGCGCCCACGAAGCCGGCGAAGATCACGTTCGTCGCGTTGCCGAGCAGCTTTGGCCCGAGCACGGTGAGCGCCACCGAGCCGATGCCCAGCGCCAGGAGCACCACGACGTTCAGCCGCTCGGGGCGCAGCGAACCGGCGAACCGGCGCAGCGAGCCCTTGAAGTCCATCGGCTTCTGCACGGGCATGCCCATGCTGCCCATCGGTCCGCCACCGCCGGGGCCACGCCCCGGGGGCGGTGCGGCGGGTGCGGTGGCCGGGCCCGTCTTGCCCTGTGGCGTGGCAGCGGCCGATGCGCCCGCCGTGCCCTGTGGCTTGTCGTCCGCGCTCATGCGGCCTCCTCCAGTGTCTTGCGGGACACCCGCACCCGGTCGGCCCGCACGATCGGGGCTCCGCCATCGTCGATCATGCGGCCTCCTCCAGGCTCATCTGGGACGTCACGATCTCCTGGTACGTCGGGTTGTCGGCCAGCAGCTCGGTGTGCGTGCCACGGCCGACGATGCGGCCGTGGTCCAGCACCAGGATCTGCTCGGCGTCGCGGATGGTCGCCACCCGCTGCGCCACGATGATCGTCGTAGCGGAGCGGGTCCGCGGCCGCAAGGCAGCTCGCAGTCGCGCGTCGGTTGCGTAGTCGAGAGCGGAGAAGCTGTCGTCGAACAGGTAGATCCGCGGCCTGCGGATCACTGCCCGCGCGATGGCGAGCCGCTGCCGCTGCCCGCCGGAGAACGTGGAACCGCCCTGCGCGACCACCGACTCCAGACCGTCCGGCAGCGCCTCGACGAAGTCGCGCGCCTGCGCCACCTCGAGCGCCGCCCACATCTCCTCCTCGGAGGCGTCGGGCTTGCCGTACCGGAGGTTGTCCGCGATGGTGCCGGTGAACAGGAAGGCCTTCTGCGGCACCAGGCCCATCACAGAGCCCAGGTCCCGCTGCAGGACGTCGCGCACGTCGATGCCGTCGATCCGCACGGAGCCCCCCGTCGCGTCGAACAGCCGCGGCACCAGGTTGAGCAGCGTCGACTTGCCGGAGCCCGTCGAGCCGATGATCGCCGTGACCTGGCCGGGCTCCGCTGCGAACGTCAGCTCGTGCAGCACCGGCGCCTCGGCGCCCGGGTAGCGGAACTCGACGTCCTCGAAGGTGACGCGCCCGCGTGGGCCGTCGCTGGACGGGTCCGCGTCGTCCGCCTCGTGCGCTCCGCCGGTCGAGCCGGTCGAGCCGGTCGAGCCGGTCGAGCCGGTCGAGAGCCCTGGCAGGCCCACGGGGGCCACCGGGTCGACGACCGAGGACTCGGTCTCCAGGACCTCCCCGATGCGCTCCGCCGCGACCGCGGCGCGCGGGATCATCATGAAGATCATCGTGGACATCATCACGGCCATGAGGATGTACATGAGGTAGCTCAGGAACGCCGTCAGGGAGCCGATCTGCAGGCCGCCCGCCTCGATCTCGCGCGCGCCGAACCACAGCACCGCCACCGACGACATGTTCATGATCAGCATGACCACGGGGAACGTGAGCGCCATGAGCTGACCCGCGCGCAGCGACGTGTCGAACAGCTCCTCGTTCACCGTGCCGAACCGGTCCTTCTCCCGCTGCTCACGCACGAACGCGCGGACCACGCGCAGGCCGGTGATCTGCTCGCGCAGCACGGCGTTGATCGCGTCGATGCGCTTCTGCATGCGGCGGAAGTGCGGCACCATGCGCCACACGATGAGGCCCGCCGTGACACCGAGCACCGGAACGATGACCAGCAGGAGGGCGGACATCGTCACGTCCTCGGACAGCGCGAGGATGACTCCGCCGACCAGCATGATCGGCGCCATCACCATGATCGTGAACGTCATGAGCACGGTCATCTGGACCTGCTGCACGTCGTTGGTGCCGCGGGTGATCAGGGTGGGCGCGCCGAACTGCGCCATCTCCCGCGCCGAGAAGGTCTGGACGGTCCGGAACAGGTCGCGCCGCAGGTCCCGGCCAAAGGCCGTGGCGACCTGGGCACCGAAGTAGACGGCGACGACGGAGGCGACGACCTGGCCGAGCGAGACGACGAGCATCCAGCCGCCGGTGCTCCAGATGCGGCCGATGTCGCCGACCACCACGCCGTCGTCGATGATGTCTGCGTTCAGGCTGGGCAGATACAGCGCACCGAGCGTCTGCACCAGCTGCAGGACGAGCACCGCTACCACCGCCCAGCGGTACGGACCCAGATACTTCCGGGCAAGCGTGACGAGCATTAAAGAGAGTTCCCTTCGGGACTGGGGGCCGGAGAACCAGAGACTGGGGAGCCCGGTGCGGCACTACTGGAGGTTGCAGGGTCGGGTCCGGCGGAGCCAGCCTTTTTCCCGGAACCGGCAAGACCGTTCACGAGCGCGTCGGCCAGGACGTCGGCGGGCACCTCGGGCTGCAGGTGGTCGATCCGCGCGTGCGCACCGGTGATCGCCGACTCGATCAACGAGATCGCCACCTCGACCGGTACCCGGAGGCGGTGGAGGTCAGGCGTCAGGACGGCGGTGATGCCCTCGACCGTCGCCTCGTGCTGGCGGGCGCGCTGGTCCAGGAACATCCGGCGATAGCTGTGCATGCGCTCGTGCTGGTCGGCGGCCCCACCCGCGCCGGGAACCGTACCCGGCGGACCCGGCGAAACCCCAGGCACCACGGGTGGGCTCGACGGCGTGCCCTGCGAGGGCGCCATGCGGCGCAGCACCGACATCCACCGCATCACCTCGGTCATCCGGTGGCGGCTCAGCTCGATCACGAGCTCCAGCCGCCGTTCCAGCGGCAGCGCCGGGTCGATCCCGGTCAGCTCAGCGAGCGTCTCCTCGGGGCGGCCCGCGCGGGACAGGCCCTCCACGGCGACCGCACCGACGAGCGCCGTCTTGTCGCCGAACGCGCGGAACAGCGTGCCCTCCGCCACGCCCGCCGCCTCGGCGAGCTCACGGCTGGTGACGTCGACGCCACGCTCGGCGACCAGGGGCATCACCGCCGCAGCGATGGCAGCCCGCCGTTCGTCCGGGGTCATCGGCGAGGCTCGGCGCCGTCCGTTGTCCATGCCGCCGACGGTAAATGAGTGAGCACTCACTCCGCAACCGGTTTTCCGCTGAGCGAATCTCGTCGCACCGGCGGAGGGGCCCGGGCGGGCCTCCCCGGACATGCCGGAAGCCCCCCGGTGCGCACACCGAGGGGCTTCCGAAAGCTGCTGACGTAACGGTCAGCCGGCCGGCGGTGCCGGGGGCACCGGCGGGGGCGGCGTCGAGCCGCCTCCGGGCTGCTGGCCGCGCTCGGTCCGCGGGTCGAACGGCTCGCCCGACCGGGTACCGGCGCTCGTCGCGTCGGCCACGGCGGCCTCGGCCTGGCGCTGCGCCTCGGCGAGTGCCTCGCTCGGGTCCTGCAGCAGCGGCTTGTCGAGCACCGACGTCGTCGGACGCGGGCCGCTGCCCGAGTCGTCGCCACCGGTGGGGTCCGGGATGCCCGGCGTGCCCGGCGTGCCGCCGAAGCCCTTGGCGATGCTGCCCAGCGCCGCGGTGAACTCGGTGGGGATGACCCACGTCGTGTTCGAGTCGCCCTTCGCGAGCTCCGGCAGCATCTGCAGGTACTGGTAGGCCAGCAGCTTCGGGTCGGCGTTGCCGCGGTGGATGGCCTCGAAGACCTGGATGATGGCGCGCGACTCACCCTCGGCCCGGAGGATCTGCGACTGCGCGTCACCCTCGGCGGTCAGGATGGCCGACTGCTTCTCACCCTCGGCGGTCAGGATCGCCGACTGCTTGATGCCCTCTGCCGTCAGGATCGCCGCACGGCGGTCCCGCTCGGCGCGCATCTGCTGCTCCATCGCGCCCTGGATCGAGGGCGGCGGCTCGATCGACTTGAGCTCGACCCGGTTGACGCGGATGCCCCAGCGCCCGGTCGCCTCGTCGAGCACGCCACGGAGCTGGCCGTTGATCTGGTCACGGCTGGTGAGCGTCTGCTCGAGGTCCATCGAACCGATGACGTTACGCAGCGTGGTGACCGTGAGCTGCTCGATCGCCGTGATGTAGTTCGCGATCTCGTAGACCGCCGACTTGGCGTCCGTCACCTGGAAGTAGATGACGGTGTCGATCTCGACCACCAGGTTGTCGCTGGTGATCACCGGCTGGGGCGGGAACGACACGACCTGCTCACGCAGGTCGACGCCGGCGCGGACACGGTCGACGAACGGCACCAGCACGTGCAGGCCGGGGTCGAGCGTCTTCGAGTACCGACCCAGGCGCTCGACCACGAGCGCCACCGACTGGGGAACGATCCGCACCGCACGGATCACCGCGACAACACCGACGATCACGACCAGGGCAATGATCAGATAGAGCAGGACTTGCCCGAATGACTCCACGACGTCTCCTTACGCGGGCTCCTAGGCCCGCACGGACGATTCAAGCTTCTGACTGGACTTGTCTGGGTACTGCTTCACGCTGCTACTACTTCACGAGGACGCCCAGGAACCAGGCGGCTACGCCGGCTCGACGACGGCAGTAGCACCGTCGATCTGGACCACACGAACGCTAGTGCCGGCGGGCAGCAGAGGCGAGCCGGGTACGGCCCGTGCGCTCCACACCTCTCCGCTGAGCTTGATCAGCCCGGAGGCCGTGCTGACCTCCTGGACCACCGACGCCGTGCGCCCCACGTTCGCCTCCGCGTTGGTGGGCGCCTTCGGCGTGTTGTTGCGCAGGTGGCGGATCAGCGTGGGCCGCAGTGTCACGAGCAGCACCACCGATGCCACCACGAAGACGATGGCCTGCACCCACAGCGGGGCACCGGCTGCGTTCGCCACACCTGCGGCCAGCGCGCCGCCCGCGAACATGATGAAGACGAAATCCAGCGACAGGAGTTCGATCAAAGCGAATACCAGCGCGGCTCCTACCCACCACAACCAGTCCATGGGTGCTCCCTCCGAGCGTCCACTCCGGCTGGCGACCGGTCGCCGGCGGAACCTCTCCGCCAGCGGGCCCTCGCGGTGAATCTACCGCCACCTCGGACCTTTGCCCGGACTTTACCAAGGTCCACTGACACAGTGGTAGCCAAAACCGGCGTTTCACCGGGATTTCTCGGGTGTGCTCACTATTTCAACGGCGGAAGGGCCCACGCGCCTTAAATTCGCGCGTTACGGCAGCCCGTCAGCGGGCCGCGCGCGCGAGCCAGCGCCCGCCACCGTGGGCCACGATGAGGGGCAGCCCGAACGCCTCCGACAGGTTGTCCGCGGTGAGGACCTCCTCGATCGGTCCGGCGGCCTGGATGCCTGCCTTCTTCATGAGCAGCAGGTGCGTGAAGCCCGGCGGGATCTCCTCGACGTGGTGCGTCACGTGCACCAGCACCGGCGACGCGGGATCGGCGGCGAGCTCGGACAGCGCGCCGACCAGCTCCTCACGGCCGCCCAGGTCGAGCCCTGCGCCGGGCTCGTCGAGCAGCAGCAGCTCCGGGTCGGTCATCAGGGCACGGGCGATCTGCACGCGCTTGCGCTCACCCTCCGAGAGGGTGCCGTAGGTACGGTCGGCGAGGTGGTCGACGTCGAACAGCGCCAGCAGGTCCTTGGCGCGCTGCTCGTCGAGCTCGTCGTAGGTCTCGTGCCAGCGGCCGGTCACGCCGTAGGCGGCGGTCAGCACGACGTCGCGCACCGTCTCGGCCGTCGGCAGGCGCTCGGCGAGCGCCGCGCTGGAGATGCCGATCCGCGGGCGCAGCTCGAACACGTCGACCCTGCCGAGGGTCGAGTCCAGGATCGTGGCCTCGCCCGACGTCGGGTGCAGGCGCGCTGCGACAATCTGGAGGAGAGTTGTCTTGCCCGCACCGTTCGGGCCGAGCACGATCCACCGTTCTCCCTCGTTCACCTGCCAGTCCACGGAATCAAGGATGGTCGAGGTGCCGCGACGGACGGTGACGCCCGTGAGTTGGAGAACCGAGCTCATGGGCACCGACGATACCTGACAGCACGGCTCTGAACTGTGGTGTTCGTCGCCGTCGCCCTTCCCGGGCGTCCTCCAGTTTCAGGTCGCGGGCGCGGCCTGCACAGAGGTTCCTGCGTCGTCCGGGCTGGTTTCGCCCACACGGGTGTGTGGGCCGGTGCCGTCCCGTCGGCAGGCATTGACGTCGGGGCAGAATCGTAAGGTGGTGTGCCGGGCCATACTCGAACGCTGGACCGGGACACTGACAGCGCCCTGCCACGACGTGACCGACGTTCGCGGACAAGCCCTGAGGAGGAGTCATTTACAGTTCTGCGGTGGACACCGATCAGGACCTCCCCCGGAGCGTGCTGCTCGCCCTGTGGCTGCAGGGCGTAGGCGACACCTCGGACGCCGTCAAGTCCGTGGTGGGCGACGACGAGCCGCACACGGTGGAGGGGCTACCCGGCTTCGCCGACGGCACCGACCTCGACACCCTCTTCACCGCCTGGACGACGGGGCCGCGCGAGGTCTGCGCGCTCCTGCCCGCGCCCGGCGATCCCGCGGGCGTGCCCGCTGCCGCCAACCTGGAGGCCACCGACGCCGGGGAGTGCGTGGTCGTCACGACGCCCGCTGGGAGCTGGGCGGCGGTCCCGCGGGTCCAGGCGTTCGGCAGCCACATCGAGCCAGGGCACATGGTGACGTGGCGCGTGCTGGAGGTGCCCGCGTGGACGACGCTGGTGCTCGGCGCCATCGGCTCGATCGCCGACGCCGAGCGGGAGCTGCGCACGAGCCTGATGACCGCGACGGACGCCCTGGACCAGCTCGACGTCGCCCGCTGGCGGGACGACGCCGCCGATGCCATCGAGCGGATCCGGGCCGCCACCACGTCGTCGTGGCCGGTGCCGCACCTGGACGGCCGGCGCGCCCGCGTGCTCGACCTCGCCGCCCGGCTGCGCGCGATAGTGGCGCTCGGCACGGTGGACGACGGCGGCGCCGTGAACGTCTTCCAGGTCGACCAGCGCTCCACGGCGCTGCGCGAGGTGGACCGCACGGCCCGCCACGCGATGAGCGCGGCCACCTACGGCGAGGTCCGCTGACCCCCTTGGTTGTGGGCGCGATCGTTGCGCCCGAAACGGACAGATAGCCGCAACGATCGCGCTCACAACCAAGGGCCCACAACCCGGAGGAGGACGGCGTGCAGCGTGTGTGGGTCGTCGGCACCTCGGGAGCGGGCAAGACGACGCTCGCCCGCGAGTTCTCCCGGAGGCTCGGCCTGCCGCACACCGAGCTCGACGCGCTCTACTGGGGCCCGCACTGGACACCGCGCGAGGAGTTCCTGGCGGACGTCGGGTCCGCCGTCGGCCAGGACGCCTGGGTGATCGACGGGAACTACTCGGGCGTGGGCGCCGCCGACCTGGTCCGCGAGCGGGCCGACACGTTCGTCTTCGTGGACCCGTCGCGCGCCACCGTGATGCGTCGCCTCGTGGCCCGGACGATCCGCAGGACGGCGAGCCGGGTGGAGCTGTGGAACGGGAACCGCGAGCCGTGGGACGCGCTCTTCGCCCAGGACTCGGTGATCCGCTGGGCCTGGACCACGTACGCGGGCAGGCGCGTCACGTACGCGGCGGCGGAGTCGGACCCCGCGTACGCGCACCTGGCGTATCACCGCCTCCGGACCCGCGCGGACTGGGAAGCGTTCCTGTCCGCCCTCTGACCGCCGGCAGGCCGGCTGGCTGACCCCGGTCACCGGTCGCGGGCAGACCAGACCTGCCACGCGAGCTCCACCCGGTTGCGCACGCCGAGCCGGTCCATCGCGGAGCTGACGTACGCCTTCACCGTGCTCTCGCTGAGGTGCAGGTCCGCCGCGATCTCGGCGTTGGTGCGCCCCTGGGCGAGCAGGTCCGCCACGTCACGCTCCCGGGCGGTGAGGGCCGCGAGCAGGCGGGCGGCGCGTCCGGCGTCGTCCTGCCCCGCGTGGCCGCGGCGCAGGTCGCGCGCGACCTGGTGGGCGACGGCGGGCGAGAGCCACGTCTCCCCCGCTGCCGTGCCCCGCACGGCGCGCAGGAGGTCGTGCGGGTCGCCGGACTTGAGCAGGAACCCGTCCGCCCCGAGGGCGATCGCCCGGCGCACGTACCCGCTCTCGCCGAAGCTGGTCAGCACGATGACGCGCACCGGGATCTGCTCCCGGCGGATCACCTCCAGCGCGCCCAGCCCGTCGAGCACGGGCATCCGGACGTCCAGCACGACGACGTCGAGCAGCCGCGACCGGACCACCGCGAGCGCCTCCCGGCCGTCGGCAGCCTGCGCGACGACGTCGATGTCCGGGTCGGTGGCGAAGGTGCCGGTGAGTACGTCGCGCACGCGGGGGTCGTCGTCGACGACGAGAACGCGGACCCTCACCACAGCGGCTCCGCGGCGAGGTCGGTGACTCGGGTGACCGCCTGGCCGTCGGCGCAGACCTCGACGGACGCGGCAGCGAGGGGGAAGTTTCCGTCGGTGTAGGCACGGCAGGTCGAGCCGGGAGGCGGCTCGGGCGAACGGGCGAGCCGGACGGGGGCCTGCCGCTCGGGCACCAGGGCGTCCAGCTCGCCGGCCGGTAGCCCGACGGCGAAGCGGGTCAGCACCTCGGGTTCCGCGGTGGTGTCGTGGGACGCCCAGGTCCAGAACGCAAGGACCGCTGTGCACGCCACCACCACCGGCACCGCGGTCTGGCGGACCAGGGCGCGCAGCGGACGCGCGCCCGCCACCTCGACGGGTTCGACGCTCCCGAGCGGGTCGCCGACGGGCTGGGCGGGGATGCGTGCGGTGAGGACGTGCGTCTCGTCGTCGTGCCGGACGTCGAGCCGGCCCCCGAGGGCGGCCACGCGGCGGTGCAGGGCGTCGAGCCCGTGGCCGCCGTCCCGACCCGCAGGTGGACCGGCGGCGGGTCCCGCTGCGCCCGGCGCGTCCGGTGGTGGCGCGCCGGAGGTCGCCACGCGCGCCTCGACGACGTCGCCGTCCGCACCGACCGACGTCGACAGCACGACGGCGACCGTGCTGCCCGGGGCGTGCCGTGCCGCGTTGGTGAGCCCTTCGCGAACCACCGCGTGCACTGCCAGGCGCGCAGGGACCGCGACCCGCCCTGCGGGCGGCCCGGCAGCCGGCTCGGCATCCCGGTCGAGCGCCCTGTCGCTGTCGAGGTCCCCGTACCGGTCGAGGTTCCCGTGCAGCGTGACCCGCGCGCCGGCCCGCCTGGCGCGGGCGACGAGGGCCTCGATGTCGTCGGTGACCGGTTCGTCGGGTGCGGTGCCGTGCAGCAGGGCGACGGTGTCGTGCAGGCTCGCCACGGCGCGCTCGGCCTGCGCCCGCAGCTGCCCGGCGAGCTCCGCGTCCGCGCCGTCGGCCCGCAGCTCGAGCAGGCCAGCCTGCATGGCGATGAGGCTGAGCTCGTGACCCACGAGGTCGTGCACCTCATCGGCGACCCGGCGTCGCTCGGCCGCCCGCCGGGCGGCCTCCCGCTCCCGGGTGTACCGGCCGCGCAGCAGCAGGTACTGCGCAAGGAGCAGCAGGCAGCCGAACCCGGTGAGCGCCGCCACCTCCGCGAGGGCGAGCAGCAGCCCCGAGTCCGCCCACCAGGCGAGCCCCAGCACCCCGGCCTGCACCACCAGGAAAGCCGGGACCGCCCAGCGCAGCACCGGGTGCGTTCTCATCGGCCCGAGGCTAGGCATCCCGGCGGGTCACCGTCCACACGGCCAGGCCGAGGGTCACCGCGGACCAGGCGGCCAGCACCGCGAGCGCGAGCGGCCGGGAGAGGTCAGCTGTTCCGTCGACGAGAGTCGCCCCGGCCGGGCCCGGCAGCCACCGGCCGGCGGAGCCCGGCGCCGCGAGCGTGACGACCAGCAGGACGAACGCGGCCGACAGGGCACCCACCGCGCTGCGGCACAGGAAGCCCAGTCCGACGGCGATCAGGGCGGCGGCGGCGAACACCCCTGCGGCTCCGGCAGAGGCCTGGACCAGAGGGACGGGCTCGCCCGCATGGTCGCCGAGCACCAGCTCGGCAAGCTGGGCGGACACGGGGCCAAGCACCGCACCGAGCGTCGCTGCGACGGTGCCCGCCACCGCCGTCTTGGCCGCGACCACCACCGACCGGCGCGGCGTGGCCAGGAAGGCCGGTCCGATGGATCCGGCCGCATACTCGGGCGTCACCAGGTGCAGCGCGAACCCCGCCACGGCGATCTGCGCGAAGCTCACCACCGGCCCGAGGACATCCCTCACGGGCACGATGCTGCCTGGTGGCAGCTCCCCCGTCGAGACGGCGTGCACCACATCGTTGGCGAGCGTCATGGCCGTGACGAGGGCGATCACGCTAGCGGCCCCGAGCCAGAGCACGGCGGCCGGGACCGACCACGCCTTGCCCCACTCGGCGCGGACGACGGCGGACAGCTCACGGAGCAGCTCAGCGACCATGCCGCACCTCCTGCGTCGTGACACCGGACGCCAGGCGCTCGGCACCGGCCGGCGGCTCGGCACCGGCCGGCGGCTCGGCGCCGGCCAGGTACTCGGCCGAGCCCTCGACGAGGCTCAGGTACCCGGACTCGAGGGCAGACATCCCTTCCGCCAGGTGCTCCTGCGTGGCCCGCGCCGCGAGCTCTGCCGTGGGTACGTCCGCCAGCAGCCTGCCCTTGCCGAGCACCAGCACGCGGTCCGCCACGAGCTGCACCTCCGACATGAGGTGGCTGGAGATCAGTACGGTGCGCCCGTCGTCGGCCAGCCGGCGCAGCAGGCGACGGATCCACCGCACACCGTCCGTGTCCAAGCCGTTCACCGGCTCGTCGAGCAGGACCGTGCGCGGGTCGCCCAGCAGCGCGGCAGCCAGCCCCAGCCGCTGGCCCATGCCGAGCGAGAAGCCGCCTGCCCGCCGTCTGGCCGCGTCGCGCAGCCCGGTGAGCTCGAGCACCTCGTCCACGCGAGAGGCGGGGATCCGGTTGCTCCGCGCGAGCGCGAGCAGGTGCTGCCGGGCGGAGCGCTGCGGGTGCACGGCACGTCCGCCCAGGTGCGCGCCGACGACGTGCAGTGGGCGGCGCAGCGTCACGTACCGGCGGCCCGCCACGAGCGCGGTGCCCGACGTCGGGCGGTCCAGTCCCAGGACCACCCGCATCAGGGTCGACTTCCCTGCGCCGTTGGGCCCCAGCAGACCCGTGACCGTCCCGGTCGCCACCTCGCAGGTCACGTCGTGCAGCGCCGTGGTGGTGCCGTATCTCTTGGTCAGGTGCTCGATCTGGATCATGCCGGAAGCCTCGCCCGCAGGCGGGCAGGCCTGGTACCGACGAAAGTACCGACGTCTCAGGCTTGCCCGAGCACCTGCTCGTAGACCTCCATCGTGCGGTCGCCGATCGCCGCCCAGGTGAAGTGCTCCTCGGCCCGGCGGCGGCCCGCTGCACCCATCACGGCAGCGCCCTCCGGGTCGGTCGCGACGCGCGCCAGCGCGGCCGCCAGGTCGGCGACGAACCGGTCGGGTTCCAGCGGCGTGCCCGTCCCGTCGTCGGCCTGCTCGATGGGCACCAGCACGCCCGTGACGCCGTCGTCGACCACCTCCGGGATGCCGCCGGTGGCCGTACCGACCACCGGCAGGCCGACGGCCATGGCCTCGAGGTTCACGATGCCGAGCGGCTCGTACACGCTCGGGCAGACGAAGACGGTGCAGGCCGACAGGACCGCCACGAGGTCGGGCCGCGGGAGCATCTCCTCGATCCAGACGACGCCGGTGCGGGTCTCGCGCAGGCGCTCGGTGAGGGCCACCACCTCGGCCATGATCTCCGGGGTGTCCGGCACACCGGCGCACAGCACGAGCTGCACCTCCGGCGGCAGCTCGGCGGCCGCCCGCAGCAGGTACGGCAGGCCCTTCTGCCGGGTGATCCTGCCGACGAACACGACCGCAGGGCGGTCCGGGTCGATCCCGTACCTGCGCACGGTCGCCGCGGCGGCGTGCTGCCCAGCCACATCGTCCGGCGCGGGGCGCCGCCAGCCCGCCAGGTCGATGCCGTTGTGCACCACGTGCACCCGCTCCGGGTCGAGCTCGGGGTAGACGCGCAGGATGTCTGCCCGCATGCCCGCCGAGACCGCGATGACGCCTGCGGCGCCCAGGTAGGCGGTGCGCTCGGCCCACGACGAGAGCGCGTACCCGCCGCCGAGCTGCTCGGCCTTCCAGGGGCGCAGCGGCTCCAGGGAGTGCGCGGTGACCACGTGCGGCACCCCGTGCAGGAGGCCACCCAGGTGGCCGGCCATGTTGGCGTACCAGGTGTGCGAGTGGACGAGGTCGGCGCCGGCGAGGTCGTCGGCCATCAGGAGGTCCGTGCCGAGGGTGGCCAGCGCCGCGTTCGCGCCGGAGAGGGCGGCCGGCGTCACGTAGCCCGTGATGCCCGACGCCTCGGTCGCGGCGTCGCGGGGGCCGTCGAAGCAGCGCACCCGCACGTCCGCGTGCTGCGCCAGCACCCCGGCCAGCTCGGCCACGTGGACGCCCGCGCCGCCATAGACGTGCGGCGGGAACTCGCGGGTCAGCAGGTCCACGCGGAGGGCGCCGCCGGGCTGGCGGGCGGGGCCGGGAGTCTGCTCCGGCACAGGGACGGAACGGGGGGCAAAGCCGGGGGCGGCAGCGACGTCGGGCACGTGGCCAACCTAGCGTGCGCGAAGTCTCCGCGCGCCACCTGACGGACCGGCCCAAAAGGGCTTAATGTCACCCGTATGGCTTCCGCCCCCCGCGTCCTTGCGATCGTCCTCGCCGGCGGCGAGGGAAAGCGGCTGATGCCGCTCACCGCCGCCCGCGCCAAGCCCGCAGTGCCCTTCGGCGGCATCTACCGTCTGGTGGACTTCGCCCTCTCCAACATCGTCAACTCGCGGTACCTGCACGTCGTCGTGCTGACGCAGTACAAGTCACACTCCCTGGACCGGCACATCTCCAAGACGTGGCGCATGTCGCCGCTGCTCGGGAACTTCGTGGCGCCCGTGCCCGCGCAGCAGCGCGTGGGCAAGCACTGGTATCTCGGCAGCGCCGACGCGATCTACCAGTGCCTCAACATCATCGACGACGAGCGGCCCGACATCGTCGTCGTGGTCGGCGCCGACCACGTCTACCGCATGGACTTCTCCCAGATGGTGGACGCGCACATCGAGTCGGGAGCCCGCGCGTCGGTGGCCGCGATCCGGCAGCCGATCGGCATGGCCGACCAGTTCGGCGTCATCGACGTCGATCCCGGTGACCCGACGAAGATCCGCGAGTTCCTGGAGAAGCCGACCGACCCCACCGGCCTGCCCGACTCCCCCGGCGAGATCCTCGCCTCCATGGGCAACTACGTGTTCGACGCCGACGCGCTGGTCGAGGCCGTCACCAAGGACGCGGCGAACCCGGACTCCCGGCACGACATGGGCGGCGACATCATCCCCGCGTTCGTCGCGCAGGGCGAGGCCGGCGTCTACGACTTCATCCGCAACGACGTGCCCGGCTCCACCGACCGCGACCGCGGGTACTGGCGGGACGTCGGGACCATCGACTCGTACTACGACGCCCACACGGACCTCATCGCCGTGCACCCCATCTTCAACCTCTACAACTACGACTGGCCGCTGTACACGGGCTACACGGGGCTGCCGCCGGCCAAGTTCGTGCACGCGGGGCCAGGCCGGATGGGGCACGCGGCGGAGTCGATCGTCTCGCCGGGCGTGCTCATCTCGGGTGCGCAGGCCGCCGGGTCGGTGCTCTCCCCCGGCGTGCACCTGCACTCCTGGTCCAACGTGTCCAACTCCGTGCTGATGGACGACGTCCAGGTGCACCGGTACGCGCACGTGCACCGGGCGATCGTCGACAAGAACGTGGTGGTCAACGAGCGGGCCCGCATCGGCGTCGACCACGACGAGGACCGGGCGCGCGGCTTCACGGTGACGGAGAGCGGCCTGGTGGTGGTCCCGAAGGGCACCATCGTCGACTAGCCGTTTTGCTGTGAGCGTGACCGTTGCGCCTATAACGGGCAGGAAGCCGCAACGATCACGCTCACAGCAAAGAGGTTCGCGCGATACGGGACCCGGGCCAGGCAGGGAGTCCGGCACACTGGTCACCGTGAAGCGACTCATCGTGACCGACGTGGACTCGACCTTCTTCCAGCAGGAGGTCATCGAGCTCATCGCGGAGCATGCCGGCACCCGGGACGAGGTAGCCGCCGTCACCGAACGGGCGATGCGCGGCGAGCTCGACTTCGCGGCGTCGCTCCGGGAGCGGGTGGCGACCCTGGCCGGCGTGCCCGTCGCGGCGCTCGACAAGGTGCGCGCCGCGGTGGAGCTGACGCCGGGCGCCCGCGAGCTCGTCGCGGAGTGCCAGGCCCGCGGCTGGGCGTTCGGGCTCGTGTCGGGCGGGTTCGCGGAGATCGTCGAGCCCGTGGCCCAGGAGCTCGGGATCGAGCTGCTCCGCGCCAACCGCCTGGAGGTCGCCGACGGCGTGCTGACCGGTCGCACCGTGGGCCCCGTCATCGACCGCGCGGCCAAGGCCGCGACCCTGCGCGAGTGGGCGGCCGCCCTGGACATCCCGCTGGAGCACACCGTCGCGGTGGGCGACGGCGCGAACGACCTCGGCATGATCGAGATCGCCGGCGTCGGCGTGGCGTTCAACGCCAAGCCGGTGGTGCGCGAGCAGGCCCCTCACTCGATCGAGGGCCGCCTGGACAACGTCCTCACCCTCCTCTGACCCGGGCCGGCTTGGTTTGTGGGCGCGATCATTGCGCCTAAAACGGGCGGGATGCCACAACCATCCCGCTCACAACCACGAATCGGTCCAGAGGTGTGGATATCGTGGCTGTTGGTCACGGTTTGCCTGCGATCGTGGTCAGCATGCCTCGCCCCCGACGTCGGCCCGACCCGCGGTTCGGCCTCGACCCGTTCAGCGTTCCGTCCGCCCTGTCCGACGGCGCCACACGCCACGAGCTGCGCGCGGGTTGGAACGTGCCGTTCACCGGCGTCAGGATCGCGCCCTCCACATCGGCCGACCTGCTGACCCGCTGCCGAGCCCTGGCCACGGTGCTCGACGACGGCGTCATGTTCTCCCACATCACCGCCCTGCGGCTGCTCGGCGTCGACGTGCCGTGGACGATGGCCGACGACGAACGCCTGCACGTCACGACCCAAACCGCAGAGGACCGGCCGCAGCGACCCGGCGTCGTCGGACACTGGACGAGGCAGTCGTTCCTGGAGGCAGCCGAGCTCGGTGGCCTGCTCGTGACCACACCGCGTCAGACCTGGACGCACCTCGCCGTCGACCTCCTGCCCGACGAGACGGTGGTGCTCGGTGACGCGTTCATGCGTCGAGACCTGCAGCTGACGACGCCCGCGGCGCTGCGCGACATCGCGTTCCGGACCAAGAAGGTCAAGGGGATAGTGCTCGCTCGAGAACAGATTCCGCGCATGCGCGCTGGTACGGACTCTGTCATGGAGACCAGGACCCGACTCCTGATCGTCGGCGCGGGGCTGCCGATCCCCGAGGTCAACGAGGACGTGCTGGACGCCCAAGGCCACTTCATCGCCCGGGTCGACCTGCTCTACCGACGGTGGAAGATCGCCATCGAGTACGACGGGGACCTGCACCGGACCGACCGGAGGACGTGGCAGAACGACATCCGCAAGCGGCGGGCACTTCACGCACTCGGGTGGATAGTGATCGTCGTGGTCAAGGCCGACCACGACAGCCCGGCCCCGTTCCTGGACGAGCTGCGGGCGGCCATCCGCTCCCGCCGGTAGCCACCTTGGCTGTGGGCGTGACCGTTGCGCAACGGTGCCCGTTTTAGGCGCAATGATCGCGCCCACAACCAAGACAACGGGGGTCAGGCGGGGCGGGTGACCTCTGTCAGGCGGGCCGTCCTGCGGTCCCAGTCCGACCACTCGAGGTCCGCCTGCAGCACCGAGTAGGTGCCCGTCGGGACGCCGACGCGCACCTGCGCGAGAGCGCCGTCCTCCGAGCCGGGTCCGGCCAGCAGCTCGGCCGTGCCCGCCATCGCGGGCTCGTGGCCGATCACCAGCACGGTCCGCGTGGCAGGGTCGAGCTCACGCACCAGGGCGAGGACGCCGCGCGGCATCGCTCCAAGGAGGTCGTCGGTGAACGCCACCGGCGGCTCCCCCAGGTGCTTGCGCGCGAGGTCCCACGTCTGGCGGGAACGCAACGCCCCGGAGACGAGGACGGCGTCGGGCACGAGGCCGGACGCGACCAACGCCGCACCGACCTTCACTGCCTGGTCCCGGCCACGCAAGGCGAGCGGCCGCTGCTCGTCGGGAAGTTCCGACGGCGGCTCCGCCTTCGCGTGTCGCAGCAAAACCAGCCGCCGCACGGGCTCCGTTGAGGGCTCCGTACCCGACGCTCTGCCCATCAGTGCCTCCTGCCCATCTATTGACCCATGGCGTGCACGCCGCCGTCGACGTGCACGATCTCACCGGTGGTCGCCGGGAACCAGTCCGACAGCAGCGCGCACACGGCACGTGCCGCCGGCTCCGCGGTGGTCTGGTCCCAGCCAAGCGGGGCTCGGGTCGGCCAGGCGTCCTCCATCGTCGCGAAGCCCGGGATGGACTTGGCGGCGGTGGTCCGGATCGGCCCTGCCGACACGAGGTTGCAGCGGATTCCTTCGGGACCGAGGTCGCGCGCCAGGTAGCGGTTCGCGGACTCGAGACCGGCCTTGGCCACGCCCATCCAGTCGTACACGGGCCAGGCGAACTGCGCGTCGAACGTCAGGCCGACGACGGCGCCGCCGTCGGTCATGAGCTCCCTCGCCGCCACTGCGATCGACTTGTACGAGAACGTGGAGACGTGCAGCGCGGTGGCGACGTCCTCCCAGGCACCCGTGAGGAAGTTGCCGCCCATGACGGACTGCGGCGCGAACCCGATCGAGTGCACGACGCCGTCGAGCCGGTCGAAGCCCTCCGCGCGCACGGCGTCGGCCAGAGCGTCGAGGTTCTCCTGGCTGGTCGCGTCCAGCTCGACCACCGGCGCCTCGACCGGGAGCCGCTTCGCGAAGGCCTGCGTCAGCTTCATCTGCCGCCCGAAGGACGAGAGCACGACCTCCGCGCCTTCCTCCTGAGCGAGCCGGGCGGCGTGAAATGCGATCGACGAGTCCGTCAGCACGCCCGTGACGAGCAGCTTCTTACCTTCGAGGAGACCCATGTTGTCCTTCCGATCGGGCGCAGGCGTGCCGAGGCGACCCCTGCGCTGGGTGCGAGCGTAATGCGGATTGCGGCGTGGAACGAAACTCCGCGCCGTGTTCGATGTCGAGAATGTTGGATATATTCGGGCAAACCCGCTGGTAGCGGCGCCAGACTACGGCTCAGTGCCCCATCCCGAGGCCACCGTCGACAGGGATGACCGCGCCGGTGACGTAGCCCGCCGCGTCGGATGCGACGAACGACACCACGGCCGCGATCTCGTCGGGCGTGGCGAAGCGGCCGGCCGGGATCGTCTTGAGGTAGTGGCTGCGCACGTCGTCGGACAGCGCTGCGGTCATGTCCGTCTCGACGTATCCGGGCGCGACGACGTTTGCCGTGATGCCGCGCGTACCGAGCTCACGGGTGATCGAGCGCACCATGCCGACCAGGGCGGCCTTCGAGGAGGAGTAGTTGACCTGGCCGGGACCGCCGGACAGGCCGACGATCGAGCCGAGCAGCACGATGCGGCCCTTCCGCGCCCGGATCATGCCCTTGGACGCGCGACGGACGCAGCGGAACGTGCCGGTGAGGTTCACGTCGACCACCGACTCGAACTCCTCGTCGCTCATGCGCATGAGGAGCTGGTCCTTGGTCACGCCGGCGTTGGCCACGAGCACCTCGACGGGCCCCATGTCCTTCTCGATGGCGGCGAACGCCGCGTCGACGGCCGTCGAGTCGGTGACGTCCGCCACATAGGCCTCGACGCCCTTGGGCAGGTCGCCGCCGCGGTAGATCGTGGCGACGCGGTCGCCGTCCGCCACGAAGCGCTCCGCGATAGCGCGGCCGATGCCGCGAGCGGCACCCGTCACGACGACTACCCGGCCGGTCGGACCTGCGGAAATGCTCTGAGTGGCGGGCATGGTGGTCACCTGAACTCCTCGATGCTGGATGGTGCAAGTTCGCATGGAGGCCGCGCGAGGCTGGGGGCAGCGGCCGGTACCTGGGTCGATCCGGGTCCGCTGCGACGCTACCCCGCGCGTCGGCCGCGCGCCGCGCGCGCCGGGCCACAGGGATTCACCGGTCCTTGTCGGTTTCCTACAATCCGCCACGGAATCGCCCCCGAAGCTGGAGTGCGAGCGGTAGCACGAGGCTGACGAACAGCACACGAGGGACGTGCCCGCCGGGGAAACGGCGGACGTAGACTGACAGGATGAGCGAGCCGGTCCCGTCCATCACCTCGGCCCCTGAGTCGCTGGCCGTGGACCAGGCGCGCCGCACGCGCAGCTATCTCATCCAGATGTCCATCCGCGTGGTGTGCATCATCGGCGCCGTGATGGTGGACGGCTGGGTCCGGTGGGCCCTCGTGGCCGCCGCAGTGGTGCTGCCGTACTCGGCGGTGCTCATCGCGAACTCCGGCCGCGACCAGGTCACGCACGACACCTCGCCCGTGACGCCGCAGGCCGCCCCCGCGCTGACCGAGCTGCCCGAGGCCTCCTCCGACGTGCCGAACGCCCCGAACACCTCGAGCGCTCCGGGCACCTCCGGCGGCGGCCGCGTCATCGACCACGTGGACGACTGAGAGAACTTCGATGGACCTCCTCGGCCTCTCCGGCCCTGCACCCGACCCTGTGCCCGACGGCGAGCTCATCTGCAGCGCCAAGGGCTGCCGCGCCCAGGCCGCATGGGGCCTGCTGTGGAACAACCCGAAGCTGCACACGCCCGAGCGCCGCAAGGTGTGGCTCGCGTGCGACGAGCACCGCGAGCACCTCGAACACTTCCTGGCGTCGCGGTCGTTCTGGAAGCAGACGGTGGCGGTGGCGGAACTGGACCGGGTGTCGTGAGCGACGGCGCTGCGACCGGCCGTACGGGCGTCATGAGCGACGGCGTCGCGAGCACGGCGGGTGACGAGTCCCGCGGCCCGCGCACGACGCGCCAGTGGGTGATCCTCGCGGCCGCCGCCGTGGTCCTCGCCGCCCTGTGCCTGGTGGCTGGGCGCTGGCAGTGGGACCGCTCCGAGTCGCGCAACGCCGAGATCGACCTCGTCAACGCCAACTGGTCGGCGCCCGTCGTACCCGTGCAGGAGATCCTGGACGGGCCCGGCGCCGTCGTGCCGGACGACGAGGTCTGGCAGCGGGTCGAGCTCGAGGGCGAGTACGTCACCGATGCCACGGTGGTGCTGCGCAACCGGCCCGTCGCCGGGCGCAACGGCTACCACGTGCTGGTCCCGTTTGAGGCAAGGCTCCCTGGCCAGGACATCGTGATCGTCGTCGACCGCGGCACCGTGCCGCTCGGGCGGGACGCGTCGGGGCCCGGAGAGCTTCCCCCGCCGCCGTCGGGCACCGTGACGCTCGTGGTGTCGCTGCGGGCCGACGAACCTGCCTCCAGCCGCGACGCGCCCCCCGGACAGGTGCAGGCGATCTCGACCGAGCAGGTGCTCGGGGCGGGGCCGGACGGCGGCGGATGGGCCGAGGGCCGCACCGTCGGCGCGTACGGCGCCCTGCGCAGCGAGGACCCGGCGCCGGAGACCTCGCTCGCCGCCCTGCCGAAGCCCGACACCGACCCTGGGTCGCACCTGTCGTACGCGTTCCAGTGGTGCATCTTCGCGATCGGCGCGATCGGCGGCTACATCCTGCTGTGGCGCCGCGAGCGCGGGGCGCTGCGCGGCGAGTCGGTCTCGGCGGGAGACCTGCTCCTCGCCTCGGACGACCTGGCCGACGCCGACGGCGTGCGGGTGCGCAAGCCGGCCCGCGACCGCCGTCGGACCGCTGAGGACGAGGAAGACGCGCTGATCGAGGCCCAGCTGCACTGAGGCCCGTCGGTCTCGACCGCCGGGGCCCGACATGCCGGTGGGGACTACACGTCTGGGGGGTGTGTTGCCCTCCGTAGACATTGTCTACGGAGGGCAACACACCCCCCAGACGTGTAGTTACCCCGAGGCGTACGCGGGCCGGGTCAGGCTCCGTCCATGTCACCTGAGCCGGCGCTGCGCCTCTGGCTCAGGCGAGCGAGACCAGCTCCTGGTAGCTGTCGTTCCAGAGGTCCTCGTCGCCGTCGGGCAGCAGCAGCACCCGCTCGGGCTCGAGCGCCTCGACGGCGCCGTCGTCGTGCGTCACCATCACGACAGCGCCCTCGTAGGTCTTGAGCGCGCCGAGGATCTCGGCGCGGGACGCGGGGTCGAGGTTGTTGGTCGGCTCGTCGAGCAGCAGCACGTTCGCGCCGGACACCACGATCGTCGCCAGGGCCAGACGCGTCTTCTCGCCGCCGGACAGCACGTTCGTCGGCTTGTAGGCGTCGTCCCCGCTGAACAGGAACGAGCCGAGCACCGAACGGACCTGCGTGTCCGTGAGATCGGGCGCGGCGTGCCGGAGGTTCTCCACGACGGTCACGTTCATGTCGAGCGTGTCGTGCTCCTGCGCGTAGTAGCCGAGCTTGAGCCCGTGGCCGGGCTCGACCTGGCCGGTGTCGGGCGCCTCGACGCCCGCGAGGATCCGCAGCAGCGTCGTCTTGCCTGCACCGTTGAAGCCCAGGATGACGACGCGGGACCCGCGGTCGATCGCCAGGTCCACCCCGGCGAACACCTCCTGGGACCCGTACGCCTTGGACAGCCCGCTCGCGGTGAGCGGCGTGCGCCCGCAGGGCGCCGGCGTCGGGAAGCGCAGGTTGGCCACGCGGTCGGAGGCACGCTCGGCCTCCAGGCCGCCGAGCATCTTCTCGGCCCGCTTGATCATGTTCTGGGCGGCGGTCGCCTTGGTGGCCTTGGCGCGCATCTTCTCGGCCTGGGCGAGCAACGTGCCCGCCTTCTTCTCGGCGTTGGCCCGCTCCCGCCGACGACGCCGCTCGTCCATCTCGCGCTGCTCCAGGTACGCGTCCCAGCCCAGGTTGTACTGGTCGAGCTCGCCCCGGTTCGCGTCCAGGTGGAACACCTTGTTCACGGTGGCGCGCAGCAGGTCGACGTCGTGGCTGATCACGATGAACCCACCGTTGTACGCCCGGAGGTAGTCACGCAGCCACATGATCGAGTCGGCGTCGAGGTGGTTGGTGGGCTCGTCCAGCAGCAGCGTCTCGACGCCGCTGAACAGGATGCGTGCCAGCTCGATCCGACGGCGCTGGCCACCGGAGAGCGTGCCGAGCGGCTGCGCCAGGACGCGCTCGTCCAGGCCGAGGTTCGCCGTGATGATCTGCGCCTCGGACTCGGCGGAGTACCCGCCGGCGGCCAGGAAGCGCGACTCCAGCTTGGGGTAGCGCTCCATCGCCGCGTTCTGCGTCGCGGTGTCGAGAGAAGCCATCTCGCCCTCGGCCTGGCGCATCTTGGCGATGACCTTGTCGAGGCCGCGCGCGGACAGCACGCGGTCCATCGCGAGGATCTCCAGGTCACCCGTCCGCGGGTCCTGCGGCAGGTATCCGATGTCGGTACCGCGCACGATCTGCCCGCTCGTCGGCTGGGTCTCGCCCGCGAGGGTCTTGGTCAGCGTGGTCTTGCCGGCGCCGTTACGGCCGATCAGGCCGATGCGGTCGCCCGAGGCGACCCGAAAGTTCGCCTCGCTCAGCAGCACGCGCGCGCCGACGCGCAGCTCGACGCCATGGGCAGTGATCACGCAGATGGTCCTCACAGTTGGGGGGTGGTGGTTGGTCGCTCGACCCACAGCGGCGGGGGCCGGTCCAGTCTAGTGCCCATCGTCCAGGGATTACGGTGCGATGCCTCACGTCACCGGCGGCACGGGTCTGGACGGGGCCGGTCCGGCGACGGTACCTTCACCACCTGGTACTACGTTGTACCTGCTTCGTCGTCAAGGTGCGCCGGGCAACGTCATCGAGGACGTTCCCCGCCGCCCGAAGGGATGAGAAACCCATGCAGATCCGGTTTGTCGCCGTCCTCGCCTCGCTCGCGCTGGCCCTTGGCGCCAGCGCCCTGCCCGACGGCGGTGGCGGCGCACCAGCAGCGGCCGCTCCACTGCCGTCCGGCAACGGCACCCCGTCCAACGACAGCCCGTCCGGGACCGGCACCCCGTCCGGCACCACCTTCACCAACCCGATCACCGAGCCGTTCGCCGACACCTACGCCGACCCGGCGGTGATCCGCGGCAAGGACGGCTGGTGGTACCTGTACGCGACGAGCGACCCGCTCGTGTCGGGCGGGCCGTTCGGGAACATGCACGTGGCCAAGTCCCGCGACCTGGAGACGTGGGAGTACGTGGACACGATCTTCGACGAGGAGAACCGGCCGGCCTGGGCCGCGAGTGCCTCGTACTTCTGGGCGCCGGACATCCGCTACGTGGACGGTGAGTACGTCATGTACTACACGGTGACGGACACGGAGGCGAACCCCGATCCGTGGGACTACACGATCGGTGTGGCGACGGCGCCGACCCCGACGGGTCCGTGGACGGACTCCGGCGGGCCGGTGCTCGACCCGCGCCCCGCGGGAGGCAGCTCGTACCTGAACACGATCGACCCCGCGCTGTTCGCGGACGACGACGGGACCCGCTACCTGTACTTCGGCGGCTTCAACGGGGGTATCTGGGTCACGGAGCTGGACAAGACGGGGACCCGGGCCGTGGGTGAGCCGACGCGGGTGACGGTCGCCGACCGGTACGAGGGCGCGTTCGTGGTCAAGCGGGACGGCTGGTACTACCTGATGGGGTCGTCGGCCAACTGCTGCGCGGGCCCGGTGACGGGGTACAGCGTGTACACGGGGCGGTCGCGGTCGCCGCTGGGCCCGTTCACGGATCACGAGGGCGTGAGCCTGAACGAGTCCCGGGTGGGTGGCACGCAGGTCGTGGCGCAGAACGGCAACCGGTGGATCGGGGTGGGGCACCACGCGGTGCTCACGGACGTGTCCGGGCAGGACTGGATGCTGTACCACGCCATCGACAAGGACGAGGCGTGGCTGAACGAGCCCGGCGGCGTGAACCGGCGGCCCACGCTGATCGACCGGATGGACTGGATCGACGGGTGGCCGGTGGTCAACGCGGGTGCAGGTCCCAGCGAGGGCCCGCAGCCGGGTCCGGTGTCCGCGAGCGGGCTCGGCATCGTGAGCGGTGACCCGGCGTCGGGGTCCGGGCTCCGGCGCGTGTCGGGGACGCTGGCCGCCGGATCCGACGAGTCGGGTGACGCGGGCGCGATCGCGCGGCTGGTGCCGGACCGGCGGGGTGCCGCGGTGGCACAGACATCTCCGGCCCCGCGGGACGTGCGGGTCGAGGCGGACGTGCGGCTGCCCGACGCCGACGGGGCGGCCACGGTCGCCGTCGGCGGTCGGGAGCCGTCCGGGGTGTCGGTGCGGCTGGACGCCGGGGCGCGCGAGCTCGTCGTCGGGCAAGGCCGTCAGCAGCAGCGGGCTGACGTGCCGGCGAACGTGGACCTGACCTCGTGGCACGTCCTGAGCGTCGAGGCGCGCGACGGCGTGGTCGACGCGCGGCTGTCCTCGAGCGGTCTCGGCGACGTGGACGCAGAGGTGCGGTTCGAGCCGCGCCGCGAGCTGCCCCGTCGGGCGCCCGTCCGCCTGGCGGCCGACGGCGGTGAGGCGCAGCTCGACAACCTGACCGTCGTGCCGGCACACGACCCGGTGACCGAGCGCGTCGCCGAGCCGCAGGCCGGTGCCGTGACGTTCGCCGAGGAGTTCGACGGCGAGCTGGACGCGGGCTGGCGGTGGCTGCACGACCCGGCCTCCGTCGAGATCTCGGACGGTGCGCTGTCGTGGCCGCTGACCGGGCACGACCTGGTGGGGGCCACCAACGACGCGCCGGCGCTGCTGCGCGACGCGCCGGACGGTGACTACGTGGTGGAGGCCACCGTGCACCTGCCGCTGGGCCAGGACACGGTGCGCAACTACCAGCAGGCCGGCCTGCTGGTGCACGCGGGTGACGACGACTTCCTGCGGCTCGCGCCGGTGTCGATCTGGCAGACCCGCCAGGTCGAGTTCGGCAAGGAGCTCACGGCCGACGGCCGTACCTGGTTCGGCGGCCACGTCTCCGGACCGGTCGCCGACACGATGCACCTGCGCCTGTTCCACACCACGGACCCGGCCACCGGTGAGCACGAGTACCGTGCGGCGTCCTCGCGTGACGGCGAGAGCTGGCGCTTCGGCGCCACCTGGACGCTCCCCGCGGGCACGGACCCGGAGGTCGGTATCTACGCGGGCGGCGGCGCCACGCCGGCGACGACGGCCACCTTCGAAAGGTTCAGCCTCCGTACCCTCGGCTAGCCCGTGCCGGACCGTCCAGTGCTGGACATGTGCGCTGCCGGAACGTTTCGACGGCGCAGATGTCCAGCACTCGACGGGGCCGGGCGGGTGTCAGGATGAGAGGCATGGCTACCCCGCGCGCTCGGCCCACCTGGCAGCCCGGCGACGTCCGCGAGGCCGCCGGCGGCCTGTTCGCCCTGGCGCTCGCCACGTTCGTCGCCATCACGACCGAGCTGGTCCCCGTGGGCCTGCTGCCGCTGATCAGCGACGACCTCTCCGTCTCAGAGGGCGTCGCCGGCCTGCTGGTCACCGCGTACGCGTTCATGGTCGCGGTGCTCGCCCTGCCCCTGACGACGGCCACGCGCGGGCTGCCGCGCAAGACCGTGCTGCTCGCCACCCTCGCGGTGTACACCGTGAGCAACGTGATCGTCGCGCTGGCGCCCACCTTCGCTCTCGTCGCCACGGCCAGGGCCCTGGGCGGGGCGTCGCACGCCGTCTTCTTCTCCGTGAGCATCGGGTACGCGTCGCGCCTGGTGCGCGCGCACCTGGCGGGCCGCGCGCTGGCGCTGGTCACCCTCGGCGCGTCGGCGGGGTTCGTGCTCGGCGTCCCGCTGTCGACGGCGCTCGGCACCGCCATCGGCTGGCGCCCCGTCTTCCTGGTCCTGGCCGGGGCATGCGCGCTCGCCGGAGTACTGACGGCACTGGTGCTGCCGTCCGTCCCCGGTGGCGGCGCTCCCCCGGACGACGCCGCCCGCGGCGCCCGCCGCACCGCCCTCGCCAAGGTCACGACGGCGAACGCGCTCGCATACCTCGGCCACTACACCGTCTACACGTACGTGTCGGTGCTGCTCCTGGCCGCGGGCCTCGCCACGGCGGCGCTCGGCCCCGCGCTGCTGCTGATCGGTGCCCTCGGCCTCATCGGCGCGGCCTTCGCCGCCGCCCAGCTCGACGTGCGGCCCCGGCAGACCACCGTGATCACCCTGGTCGTCGTCGCCGGCGGGATCCTGGCGCTCGGGCTCGCGTTCCCCGGCACGGCCGGCACGCTCGCGGCGGCCGCCGTGTGGAGCATCGGCTTCGGCGCCGTCGCCGCCGTCTTCCAGGCTGCCGCCATCCGGACGCGGGGGGCCTCGCCCGACGTCGTCGGCGCGCTGGTCAACTCCACCGCCAACATCGGCATCGGCGGCGGTGCGGCGCTCGGGGCGCTCGTGCTCGACGGCGCCGGGTTCGCCGCCGTGCCGTACACCGGGGCGGCGATCGTCGTGGCGGCACTGGTGGTAGTGCTGGTGGCGCGCCGAGCGTTCCCGCCCGGGCGGGACTGAGGCGGGGCTGGCCAGGCCGGACCGGACCGGGCGTGTGGTCGGTAGTTGGTCACGTGATCGGTCGCCCGAGTTACCGATCATCTGACGGACTACCGACTACTCGGGCTCGGGGGCTCAGCACTTCACCCCCAGAACGCGCGGACGCGCCATCTCGGACGTACCGTCCGCTCATGGGCACCGACTCCCCGAGCGTTCCCGTCACCCTCGCCGACGCACTGCCGAATCTCCGAACGGGCCGCCTGGCCCGGGGAGACGATCTGACCAACAACCGGCCGGCGAAGCACCTGATCGCCCGCCGCCGTGCCTACCGGCGGCAGCACCTCGGCTCCCTGGTGCGCGGGCGACTACGCGGGCAGTACGACCCGAAGCACCGCGCGCTGAGCCGCCGCATCGCCGGGGTGCGGGCCGTCGCGGGCGAGCTCTGGGAGCTCGTGGCCCAGCGACCCATCTGGCGGGTCATCCAGTCGATCCAAGTTCCTTCGTCGAGCTCGGGGCAGCTCCGCTCGCCGGGCACCGCGCAGCACAGCGGCGCCCTGGAGCTCGACCAGCTCGTGATCGGGCCCTCCGGCGTCTACATCATCGAGACCGTGTACCGGCCCGTCCAGGACGTCACCGCCGAGCACGCCCGGAACGCCGCGCGCCGCACCCAGGAGATCCTGGGCCGGGCGACGCGGGTGCCGGTGAGCGTGCAGGCGCTGATCGTCTTCGTCCGGACGGACCAGCCGCGGGTCGAGGGCCCGCGCGACGGCGTCGAGGTGCTCACGGCGGACGAGCTGGTGCCGTGGCTCGAGAGCCGGCGGGCGATGCTCACCGACCGCGAGCTGGAGATCGTGCACCTCGCGGCCCGCGACCGGCGAACCTGGGCCGGCTGAGCGGCGCCGCCCCCCGGGTACGGACGCCTTCATCGAGGTAGCGTTGCCGCGTGACGTTCAGCGAGGGCGGGCAGTTCGAGGGCGGCCGGGTCCGCAAGGGCGGCGGACGCCGTGGCGCGGTCGTCGCGGGCGGCGGAGGCGGCGTGGCGATCATCGTCGCGCTGGTGTACATGCTGGTGACCGGCAACAGCCCGACCGACATCCTCGGCGGGACCAGCGCCGACGCCGGGAGCACGGGCGAGCAGGGATACGTCGGCGAGTGCACTGCGGAGCAGGCCAACGCCGACGCGGAGTGCCGGCTCAGCGGGGTTGTGGACTCGCTGGACGTGTACTGGGCCGCGACCCTCCCCGAGCAGGGCGGGGTCGAGTACGCGATGCCCGAGGTAGTCAGCTTCACCGAGGCGGTCGACACCGGCTGCGGGTCGGCGACGTCGGCCACCGGACCGTTCTACTGCCCGGCCGACACGACCGTGTACGAAGACCTCGCGTTCTACGACCAGCTGTCCAGCCAGTTCGGCGCGGAGGGCGGGCCGCTGGCGGAGATGTACGTGACGGCGCACGAGTTCGGGCACCACATCGAGAACCAGCTCGGGCTGTTCGAGCAGGCCGACCGGTCGGGCACGGGTCCGGAGTCCGACTCCGTGCGCATCGAGCTCATGGCCGACTGCCTCGCCGGGATGTGGGCAGGCAACGCCGCGACCACCGAGGACCCGGACACCGGCGTCACGTTCCTCGAACCCATCACCGAGGACGAGCTCAACCAGGCACTGTCCGCCGCCGCTGCCGTGGGCGACGACAACATCCAGCGCCGGTCCGGCGGCGATGTGAACCCCGAGGCGTTCTCGCACGGCTCCAGCGAGCAGCGCGTCAAGTGGTTCTCGACCGGCTACAACGGCGGCACCATCCAGGACTGCAACGCGCTGGACGCGTCCACCCTCTGACATTACGGTTGTGGGTATGCACCTCAGCGCACGCACGACGACGCCGGTTCCCTCCGGCGCGCGCTGACCCTGCATCTCGCAGCAACCAGGCCCCCGGAGCATGCTCCCGGGGCCTTTGTCGTGCACGACGGCGGATCGGGGCAGCTCCCTCATCGAAGGAGCACCACCATGAACGTCACCGCCAGCCTTGATCACCGCGAGCTCGGCCGCGACATGCGGATCTTCAGCTCGAGCCCGCTGGTCGGTCCCGGCCTGCCGCTGTGGCTGCCCGCCGGTGCGGCCGTGCGGTACGAGCTCGAGCAGTACGCACGTGAGGTCGCGCTGCGCACCGGGTGTGAGCCCGTGTACTCGCCGGTGCTCGGCAAGCGCTCGCTTTTCGAGCGGTCGGGGCACTGGGCCAAGTTCGCGGACGACATGTTCCCACCCATGTACATCGGCGACCCGCACGAGGAGCCCGGCGACGCCGACCCGCTCGTGCTGCGCCCCGCCAACTGCCCGCACCACGCGCAGATCTACGCGTCCGAGCCGCGGTCCTACCGCGACCTGCCCGTGCGCTACTCGGAGCTCGCCCCGATGTTCCGCGCGGAGCGGTCCGGGGTGCTGTCGGGGCTGAGCCGCGTGCGGCAGATCAACCTGGACGACGCGCACGTCTTCTGCCGCCCCGACCAGGTGGGGGCGGAGGTCCGCATCGCCCTGGACGCGGTCCTCGAGGTGCTCGACACCCTGGGGATCGAGGTGTCCTACCTGCGGCTGTCTGGCCGGGACGACTCGGCCAGGTGGCTGGGTTCGCCCGAGCAGTGGGCCTCGGCGGAGGAGGCGCTGGCCGCGGCGCTGGACGCGGTGCTCCGTGCGGCTCCGGCCGGGGTGCCCTGGCGCGCGGTGCCGGGCGAGGCCGCGTTCTACGGGCCGAAGATCGACGTCCAGGTACTCGACGTGCGCGGCCACGAGGAGACCCTCGCGACCGTGCAGCTCGACTTCAACCAGCCGGAGCGGTTCGACCTGACCTACGTCGCGGCGTCCGGCGAACGGGAGCGGGTGGTCATGATCCACCGCGGCACCGTCGGGGCGATGGAGCGGATGGTCGCGTTCCTCCTGGAGCGGCACGACGGGCGGCTGCCGTTCTGGCTGGCGCCGGTGCAGGTCTGCCTGCTCCCGGTAGCCGACCGTTCGCCGGACGCCGCGGACGACGCAGTCGCCCCGGGTGATGCAGCCGACCGGCTGGCCGCAGACCTGCGCTCCCGCGGCGTCCGCGTCCGCGTGGAACGGGACGGATCGCTGGGCAACCGGATCCGCCTGGCCCGACGTCGGCGCGACGCGCTGCTCGGCGTGCTCGGGCCGCGCGAGGTCGAGGCGGGCGTACTCGCCGTGACCGACCCGGCGTCGGGCGCGAAGGTCTCCGTGCCGCTCGCGGAGCTGGGCGAGAGGTTGGCCGAGGCGGCGAGAAATCGAGCGCCCCAGGTTGCCGTTGAGCGCCCACAGGCCCGGTGATGTCTGGAAGATTCGTGCTCCGTTCGTCGTGTACCCGCTCCTCCTCGCTGCAGAGCAGCGTCGTGACCTGCACCGTTGCCGATCAGACTCGTACGACCTGGGTATGACATGTCGGGCAAATGATCAGGCTCAGGCCTGACGCCCCGACCCCCTCGAATCCGTAGGTTCGTGCCTGCTGGCCCGTCGCCCTCCGCGGCGGGCCAGCAGGGCCCAGCCTGAACGGCTCTCAGCCGTCATCAATTCGAGGAGCAATTTCGTGGACACCACCGTGTACGTCCCGGCGGGCCAGTCGGCCTCTGTGCCGGGCAGTGCCGCCCACGCCGTACGGGCCCGGAGCCTGACGAAGACCTATGGCAAGGGTGAGGCCACCGTGCAGGCCTTGGACGGTGTCGATGTCGACTTCGAGCAGGGCCGGTTCACGGCCATCATGGGTCCGTCAGGTTCGGGCAAGTCGACCCTGATGCACCTGTTGGCGGGTCTGGATTCTGCGACCAGCGGTCAGGCGTTCCTGGGTGACACGGAGATCACCGGGTTGAACGACAAGGCGTTGACCCGGTTGCGGCGTGATCGGGTCGGGTTCGTGTTCCAGCAGTTCAACCTGTTGCCGATGTTCACGGCCGAGCAGAACATCACGTTGCCGGTCGAGCTTGCTGGTGGCACGGTCGACAAGGCCTGGTTCGACACCCTGGTCGAGACCCTGGGAATCAAAGGCCGCCTCACCCACCGTCCGGGTGAGCTCTCTGGTGGGCAGCAGCAGCGTGTGGCGATCGCGCGTGCGTTGATCGCGCAGCCTGATGTGGTGTTCGCGGACGAGCCGACCGGGAACCTGGACTCGCGTTCGGGTGCTGAGGTTCTGTCGTTCTTGCGTCGCTCGGTGCGTGAGCTGGGTCGCACGATCATCATGGTGACGCATGACCCGTCTGCTGCTGCGTATGCGGATCGTGCGGTCCTGATTGCCGATGGTCGGATCGCGGGCGACATCAGCGACCCGACGTCTGAGTCCGCCATGGCCGGCCTCGACGCCCTGCGCACCCTCGACCCCGCCGTCGCCACGGGTCCCGCCACCGGCACGACCACCGGGGCCGGTGCCTGATGGCCACCTCCATGCCCACCGCGCGCTTCACCCTCGGGCAGATGCGCCGCAGCACCGGGCGCCTCGCGTCAGCAGGCATCGCCATCCTGATCAGCACGGTGTTCGTCACCGTGACGCTGCTCGCCGGCGGCATCATCGAGGAGACGGCCAGCGACGTCGTGGCGGCGAGCTACGCGGATTCCGACGTCATCGTGTCCGCCGACGAGGAGTCGGAGAGCTCGTTCTCCACCGGTGACGTCGAGGCGGTCGCTGCCGTCGACGGCGTCGGGACCGTCCAGCCTCTCATCACCTGGTCGGGCACCCTGCGCAACGGCGGCAAGGGTGGCTACCAGCTGTTCGCCCCGGTCCCGACGGACCCGCGGCTCTCATCGCTCGAGCTGAGCGACGGCGCCTGGCCGGCCGCCGCCGACGAGGTGGCGCTGACACCCCAGGTCGCCGAGCGGCTCGAGGTGGGCATCGGCGACGAGCTGAGGATCTCCCGCACCCTGTACCCGGAGGGCTGGGCCGAGAGCGAGGCAGAGAACCCGGCAGCCGAGCTCGGCGAGCCGGAGGAGGTCTTCGAGTCACTGACCGTGACCGGCCTCGCCGACGACCCCTACGGCGTCTACACGGCCTCCGGCGGGGCCGCCGCGATCCCGTCCGCCACACTCAGCGCCTGGAACGCCGCCGAGGCCTACCCGTCGGACGTCACCGATCTGCTCGTCGCGCTCGACAGCCCGCTCTCCGACAACAGCGTCCCTGCGGCACTGAGCACTGCGATCCAGGACGTCGTCGGCGGGGACGGCGCTCAGGCGTCCGTCAGGACCACCGAGGCGGTGGCGACGGAGAAAACCTCTGGACTGACCGGAGGCGAAAATCTCCTCTTCCTCGTGTTCGTCATGGCGTTCGCCGCCATCGCGCTGATGATCGCCGCCATGGTCATCACCAACACGTTCCAGGTGCTCATCGCCCAGCGGACCAGGACGCTCGCCCTCCTGCGTTGCATCGGCGCGGGGACCGACCAGGTCTACCGCAGCGTCCTGCTGGAGGCTGCGATCCTCGGCGTCGTCGCCTCCGCGCTGGGCACCCTGATCGGCGCGCTGCTCACCCAGGCCGCGCTGATGGTGGCGCCCAACTTCGACCTCGGTGTCCCGATCCCGGAGACGATCACGCTGACCCCCCAGTCGATCGTGCTGCCGCTCGCCGTCGGCACGGTCGTGACGTTCCTGGCGGCGCTCGCTCCGGCCCGCTCCGCGACCCGCGTCGCGCCGCTCGCCGCGCTGCGGCCGTCCGACGCCCCGACGCTCAGCGCCCGTACCGGCCGCGCCCGCCTCGTGATCTCGGTCCTCTGCGTTCTTGGCGGCATCGCACTGCTCGGCCTCGGCACCTCCCTCGGGAATGCAGGTTCCCTGGAGGTCGGTATGGTCGCGGCCGTCGGCGGCGTCGCCTTCACGTTCTTCGGCGTCGTGCTGAGCGCGGTCCTCTGGCTGCCGCGCGTCGCGGCCGGCCTGGGCGCCCTCGTGACCCGCTCCGGCCCGGCCCCACGCCTCGCGGTCGCCAACACGCTGCGCAACCCGCGCCGCACGGCGGCGACCTCCACGGCACTGCTCATCGGCGTCACCCTCGTCACCATGATGTCCACCGGCGCCGCGAGCGCCCGTGCGACCTCGGAACGCAGCCTCGACGAGACCTTCCCGTACGACCTCAGCGTGTCCGTCACCGTGCCCGAGCACGTCGAGGACATGCGCGACGCCGTCGCCGAGGCGTCCGGCGTCTCGGCCGCCACGGCCGTCACCCACGCGTCGGCCGCCATCGGCGACACGGAGGACATGCAGCTCAGGGCCGCCGACCCCGACGGGCTGGTCGCCGTGGTGAACGTGCCGGACCAGGCGGAGGAGCTCGCGGAGGGCTCGATCCTGCTGTCCCAGGGCACGGCGGACTCTCTGTCCCTCGGCGCGGGCGACAGCACCCCCGTCTCGGGCCCGAGCGGCACGGTCGATCTGACGGTCGTCATCACGGGCTCCATGGCACTCGACCAGACCGTCACGCCCGAGGACCTCGCCCGCGTCACCGACACCCATACCGGGACCGATATCTGGGGCCACATCTCGGGCGGCGACGCAGAGGTGGTGCTCGGGGACATCCAGGAGATCGCCACGCAGGTCGACATCGACGCCATGGTCGTGGGCCCGGCCGCGCAGGCCGCGTCGTTCCGGCAGATCGTGGACGTCGTCCTCGGCATCATGGTGGGGCTGCTCGCCGTCGCCGTGGTGATCGCCCTGGTCGGCGTGACGAACACGCTGTCCCTCTCGGTGATCGAGCGGACCAAGGAGTCCGCGACCCTGCGGGCCATCGGCATGAGCAAGGAGCAGCTGCGCGGCATGCTCGCCGTGGAGGGCGTCCTCATCGCGGGCGTCGGTGCGCTCGTCGGCATCGTGCTCGGCCTCGGGTTCGGCTGGTCCGGGTCGGCCACCGCCCTGCAGATGATGGGCTCCGTGCAGTTTGCCGTCCCGTGGACGGAGCTCGCACTGACCCTCGGTGTCGCCCTCATCGCCGGCCTCCTCGCGTCGGTACTCCCGGCTCGGGCCGCGGCCCGCACCTCGCCGGTGGCGGCGCTCGGGGCGGAGTGACGGTGGGCCGTCGCTGAGGCGGCGCCGGGAAAGTCACGTGAGCGGGCTGCGCCGCGGAGAGCAGGTCTGCTCTCCGCGGCGCAGCCCGCTCACGCTGTGTCTACGCGGCTCAGCGGCTCGGTCGGGCTGCCGCCCGCGCCCGGAACTCGTCGATCGGCCACGACGTCAGGGCGTTGACCCGGACGGAGGTGACCGCGCCGTCGGCGTCCCGCTCCACCTGGACCGGCTCCCCGACCGTCCCGAAGCCAGGGACGGACTCCTGCGCGAGGGCGCCGTCCGAGGCGACGAGGCGCACCGCGACCTCGTCGGGCCGGGCGAAGCGCGGGTTGATCGAGTGCAGGATCCCGCCGAGGTCCACGACGTCGGCCACGCCCCACAGGTTGGCGAATCTCCCCACGGGGGCGTTGTCCGGGATCTCGCCCGCCTCCTCGTCCGCGGCCGCGAGCGCCAGGTTGATCAGGTGGATGACGCCGGTAGCGATCTGGTCGGCGATCCCGTCGACGGAGTTGGTGAGGGCGGACACGACGAGGCCGTCGGCCGGGTCGATCCAGGTGCGCGTGATGTGCCCGGGGTAGCCGCCGGAGTGCCCGACGACCTCGCGGTCGCCGATCTTCCCGAGGGACATGCCGACGCCGTACCGGCCGCGCTCGGCTCCCCTGACCACGACGCGGGACTCCTCGCGCTGCAGGAGGCGCTTGCTCTTGTCGCTGAGCAGCGTGGTGTCGCCGAACACGTGCGTGGCGCCGTAGCGGACCATCTCGAGCGCGGTGGAGTACCAGCCGGTGGCTGCGGCCATGGCGCGGGTGTCGACGTGCGGGACGACGCGGCGCGTGTCGCCGTGCGTGATCCGGCCGGTGTGGCCTGCGGCGTACTCAGCGGCACGGGCGGGGTCCAGCTCGGTGCCGGTCCGCTTCAGTCCCAGCGGTTCGACGACGGCGGCGCGCGCCATCTCGTCGTACGTCTTGCCTGTGACCTGCTCGATGATGATGCCGAGCAGGCTGTAGCCGATGTTCGTGTACTTGAAGTGCTCGTTCGGCTCGAACACGACGCCCTCGGCGCGCACGCACTCCAGCACCTGCTCGCGGTCGAGGAAGGGCCGCTTGTGCTGCCAGAAGTCGCCGTCGGACGAGTCGCGGATGATGCCGGCCTGGTGGCCGAGCAGCTCCCGGACGGTGACGCCGGCTGCGGCCGACCCGTCGAGCTCGGGGACGAGCTCGCCCACGGCGTCGTCCAGGCGCAGCTTGCCGTGCTCGACGAGCCGCATCACGATGACGGCGGTGAACGTCTTGGAGTGGGAGGCGACGCGGAACAGGTGGTCGCTGGTGAGGTCCTCCCCCGTCTCGAGGTTCGCCTTGCCCCAGGCCAGGTCGACGAAGACGGTGCCGCGGCGGCCGACGGCCAGCTGCAGGCCGGGCATGCCGTGGTAGTCGGCCTGGAACGCGGCCCAGCTGGCCAGGTACGGGGCGATCGAGCGGAGGATCTTTGCGGTGCGGTCGTCAGTCACAGCAGCATCATGCACCCCGTGATCAGCGCTTCCGTACGTGCCGGGGGGTGTCCTGGTCCTGGCGGCCCCGCAGGGTCTTGACCAGCCACCACACGACCAGCAGCACGACGACCACGATGACGACCTTCTGGAACACCCCGACGCTCTCCTCGACGACGTGCCACTGGTCGCCCAGCAGGTAGCCCGCGCCGACCAGCAGGGTGTTCCAGACGCCGGAGCCGAGCGTCGTGAACGCGAGGAAGCGCCAGATCGGCATGCGCTCCACGCCGGCGGGGATGGAGATGAGGCTGCGCACGATCGGGATGAGCCGGCCGATGAGCACCGCCCAGTCCCCGTGCCGGTTGAACCAGCTCTCCGCCTTGTCCACGTCCTCGAGCGCCACCAGGGGCATCCGGTCCACGATGGCGCGCAGCCGGTCGCGGCCCAGCCACGCCCCCAGCCCGTACAGGAGGACCGCGCCGACGACGGACCCCGCCGTCGTCCAGATCAGGACCTGCCAGAGGATCAGGGAGCCCTGCGAGGCCGTGAACCCGGCCAGCGGCAGGATGACCTCGCTGGGCAGGGGCGGGAACAGGTTCTCGAGGGCGATCGCAACGCCTGCGCCCGGTGCGCCGAGGGTCTCCATCAGTCCGATGGCCCAGTCGGCGACGGTCGTGGCGAAGCTGTATGTCGTCATGGGATCTACGCTATTCGGCTTCGGGTGGCAGGCGAACTGTGCCTATCCGTCCGGTCTCGCCGGGTACTCCGCAGGTCGGGGTGTGGTTTTCCGCAGTCCGCGCGGCCGACGTCGTCCCTATCCTGGCGAGGTGGACCCCTCCCCCGCCGTCTGGCGCAGCACCCCTGCCCGCATGCTGTGGGGCGCTGCGCTCGGCGCGGTCACGTGGCCGGTGGACCTGGTGGGTGCGGTGGTGGCGCTGGTGCGGCGGGGCGCGCCGCTCGGGGTGGGGTCGCTGGTCGCGTGGCACCGGCGTCGTACGGTGCGTTTTCTCGGCTGGGCCGACCCCGGGGGCGTGCTCACCTCTCCCCGGGCCGCCCGGTATCTCGGGGCGCGGGTGGGCGTCGGCCTGGTGGGCACGCTGGTGCTCGGGCTGCTGTGGTACGGGCTGTTCGGCGTGGTGGTGAGCCTGGCGTCGTGGCTGTTCGACGTGCGGCTCACCGTGGACGCGTCGTTCCAGGGCGACGGGCTGGCGACGTCGGACGTGCTGGTGCTCGTGCCGATCGGAGCGGTGCTGCTGTACCTGGACCTGATGGGGCTGATCGGCGTGGGGCTGCTGGACCGGTCGGCGGCCGCGCGGTGGCTGGCGCCGAGCCGGAGCGAGCGGCTGGAGGCGCAGGTCGAGTCGCTGACGGTGAGCCGGGCCGAGCTGTTGGCCGCACTGGATGCGGAGCGAGGGCGGATCGAGCGGGACCTGCACGACGGGGTGCAGCAGCGGGCCGTGGCACTCGGGCTGCTGGTGAACCGGGCACGGCGTGCTGTTGGTCCCGGGTCTGCTGGGGCTCTGTTGCTGGAGCAGGCTGGGTTGGAGGCGGAGCGGCTGGTGACAGACCTGCGGGAGGTCGCGTGGCGGGTGCGGCCCACCGCGCTGGACACGCACGGGCTGGCGCCGGTGCTGGCGGAGCTGGTGTCTCGGGCGGGGGTGCCGACGGAGCTGGAGTGGGACTCGCCTGGGCGACTGCCGGCCGGCGTGGAGACGACGGTGTACTACGTGGTGGCAGAGGCGCTGACCAATGTGGCGAAGCATTCGGCGGCTGGGGCGGCTGGGGTTGTGGTGTCAGTTGTTGACGAGACGGTTCGCGTGGTGATCAGCGACGACGGCGTCGGCGGGGCTGTGGTCTCGCCCGGACACGGGCTGGCTGGGCTGGCCGGGCGGGTGGCCGCAGCGGGCGGGTCTCTTCTCGTGGCCAGTCCGGTCGGCGGGCCGACCCGGATCGAGGTGACCCTGCCGTGCGCGTGATGCTGGCCGAGGATTCCGCCCTGCTCCGCGAGGGCATCCGCAGCCTCCTGACGGACGAGGGGCACGACGTCGTCGCCGCCTACGGCTCCGCTGACGGCCTGATGGCGCGGCTGGCGGCCGAGCGGCCCGACGTCGTCGTACTGGATGTACGCATGCCGCCCACCCATACCGACGAGGGCGTGCGGGCCGCGGTGCAGATCCGGGACCGGTGGCCCGAGGTGGGGATCCTCGTGCTGTCGCAGTACGTGGAGCGGGAGTTCACGCAGGTGCTGCTCGGGGACGACGCGCGCGCCGTCGGGTACCTGCTCAAGGACCGGGTGATGGGGGTGGACGACTTTCTCGACGCGCTGGAGCGGGTGCGCGTCGGGGGGCTGGTGCTGGATCCGGATGTGGTGCGGCAGCTGTTTCGGGACACGTCGCATGCGCTCGGGGTGCTGACGGAGCGGGAGCGGGAGGTGCTCTCGTTGATGGCCGAGGGACGGACCAATGCGGGGATCGCTGCGGCATTGTTCGTGTCTACGTCGGCGGTGGAGAAGCACTCGAATGCGATCTTCGACAAGCTGGGGTTGGTTGCGGAGGGTGGGTATAGCCGGCGGGTGCTGGCTGTGTTGCGGTGGTTGGAGTCGTAGTTCTGGGCCGGATCTCGACCCGTGCACCCGGAGGAAGTGATACCGGACGGACCATGTTGCCCTCCGTAGACACCGTCTACTCTCGGCAACACGATCCGCTCGCAGATCACGCCAGGCAGAACGCCGTTGCGGTGGCGGCCGCGAACGAGATGCCGCTGTACCCCGCGATCACCACGACTGGGGTGACCGGATGTGGCGTCGGACAAGCCGCGTCGAGGATCTTCTTGACCGCCTTGGCTTCCGCTCGGGCCTCGAACACGTGCTTGGTCGCCGTCCGGCCCACTCCTACCGCATGCTCGCCGACCCAGACTTTCTTGCCCTGGTGGAACTTCGCGTTGATCGAGAAGCCTCGCGGAACTTTGCACGGGCCGTCTCGCGGGCTCCGTCACCCGCCTTGTTCAAAGAGAGATCGCGGCCGCGGTCGGCTGGTGACAGTTCTACCGCAGGTTCCGGCGAGGCGGGTCTCGACAACGGAATCGGTGCGAGAGTCTCAGGCACGATCGGCGTCCTGGCTGGAGCTGACACTGGCGCCTTCGCCGTTCGTATCGACTCCGCTGCGGCCGCTTCGTTGCGGGCCGCGGCGCGTGCCTTCTTCTCCCGCCGCTTCTCCTGACGGGCGTGCCAAGCAAGCGCCGCGGACTCGATGGTCGCGAGGTGCTCGGCAGCCCGCGGGTGTTGAGAATCCTCCGGAACCGCCACCTTGGCTCCGATGTCCCAGTAGCCGATCTGCTCGCCGTCGACCTTCACGTATAGGACCGGTGGTCTCTTACCGTAGGCATTCGAGAACCTGGTGGTGATCGTCGGCCCGGCGTCGAGGTCCTGGTCATCGGCCATGACTGGAAACTAGCGGGGGCGACCCCGCGACGACCTATCACTGTGGTGGGGCGACAAGCGGCCGAATGTCAGATGCTCCGCCTACGCTGCCGACCATGACGACGGAGATCGAGTTTCCTGGCCTGGTCTGGGTGAAGGACCCGGTGAACGCGACCACTGGCGTCCTCACCGGCGAGCGCCCGCGGCGGCGGCACCATGAGGACTGTTGGCATTGGTACCGCGACGAGCAGGGTGGCCTCCTCGGCCCGCCGCCGTACCCAGCGAGCGACGAGCAGATGCGGGAGCTGCCTCACTGCAAGACCTGTGCCGCCGACTTCACCGAGCGCACAACGAGCACGAGCGCGGGGTCCGCAGCCAGCAGCCGCACGAGCAACTGCGAGACGTGCGGGATGACGCGGTCGTCATCGGGGTCTTGCTACTGCGACGACTGATCCGTCACGAGGCCATCGTCGTACGTGGACAGCGCCTGGGTGACTCTGCAAATGAGGTCGTCGCCGCTGTCGCAGCTTGCATGTAGACGGAACTGGAACCCTCATAGTCACCACGGACCACGTAGGAAGGGGCGTGTGAAGCCTGACTGCAGGACATCTTTGGTTTCCTCGACGAGGAGTGCCGTACGCGGTATAGCGACTCATTCGCCCGTCCGAATTCGCACTCACCCACGACTCTAGAAGGAGACGCACGTGATCTTGGCCGTCGACGTGGAGCCAACCTCCGGCACGAGCCGCTTTCGCCTGATGATCCGCGATGGCGACCAGTTGATCGGCGAATACGAACGCACCGGGGAGAAGGACATTGAGCGGAAGAAGGCAGAGCTCGCGGCGACCGCCGACTACCTTGTAGAGCTGTTCCACAAGCATGGGCCGTTCGTGGTTCGATGGGACGGCGCTCAGCGCATCAAGGCCGTCAAGGACGAGTTCGGCAACAAGATCGGCGAGATCTCGAAAGAGCACTGGCGCAAGCCGTCCTGGCAGAACGGCTAGGGTGCAGATCGCCACCGGTAGCGGCGACGCGAGCGATGCACACAGCCATCTGCGTGTCGTCGGAGTATTCCCCCGGCGCGTACGGCCCCAGACCGCCGCGCTTCATCTGTGGGTCACCGGTGAAGCGGGGTGCGACCTCGTAGGGCACGCCGAGGGCGTCCCCGGCGGCCTGAGCGACCAGGACGCCGCGGGCGCGATCGATCTGTGCGGGTGAGAGATCGGGGTGTTCATCAGGGCTCCGGAAACCACTCGTCCACCGTCACAGTCGTGACGTAGGTCGGGACGTTCTCGACCGTCGTCACCATCACGCCGTCGGGAAATCGCCAATCATTGACCTCCCGTTGTGCCAAGGGTCTTTCCTACCGAGCGATCGACTCCTCGGCCTCGGGCAGGTCCCCTACGCCGTCACTCGGCGCAGGCTTCTCACCCCGATACGCAGCGCGCACGTCCGCCAGGTTGCGTCCGTCCTCCAGGCGCCAGAACGCCCAGCCGTTCGTGACCCCGCCCTTGACGTGCTTGCCCGCCGCAGACGGGCTGGTGAAGACCGACCCGCCGACGTCGAGCGCCCCGCTCGGTGTGACCCTCGCGGTGGCGTCACCCCACGTCCCGGGCCGAGCCTTGAGGACCGTTCCCGCCGGGAGCAGTCCTGCGGTGACGAGGTCGTTCACCTCGACCCAGGTTTGCACACTCGTCCTGGAGTCGCTGATCTCGCCCGTGTGTCCGGCTGGCACTGGCCAGGCACGCAGCACGATGTCGATGAGATCGGCCGTCCGCTCGTCGATACGCGTCTCGTCCCAGCCGCCCGCGGAGACTTCGCGGAGCCGCTGGTTCAGCTTGAGCACGTCATGCTGGGCGAGCTTCGCGTACTTGCCGTTCGGACCGAGCCAGCTCCCGTTCGACACCGCAGAGTTAAGCTTTGCGGTCAGTAGCGTGAGGTTACCCAGCCGGTGCACGTGCGCGGCCCGTTCAGCACGGGACACCTCGTCGTGGACGGGCCAGTGGGCCTCCCATTTCTGCGGCAGCAGGTGCTCTATCGGGTATCCCCTGCGGTCCACCTGGTGGGCGTGGTACTCGCTCCGCAGATAGTCCTCGACCGCCTCCAGCACCATCCGAAGACGCGACCGCGGATACCGCCGGTAGGCCGGCACGGTGGACAGGTAGCCCCGTATCTCGGCGTCTCCAGGCCAGTAGGAGCTAGCGACGGTCTGTCCCCGCAAGAAGTGCTCGACAGTCGCAGCCAGGTCCTCCGCGCTTGCGGCACGCGCCGTCCGGAGGACGTTCGCGACGACGGACCCGAGATTGCTGGTGGTCAGGCGGAGCAGACTGCGCCGCACGACCCAGCTCTCGACAAGCCCGATCACGCGATCGATCACAGGCTGAGGCAAGCCGCGCCCAGGCTCGTGCAGCCACAGCAGCACGGGCTTGAGCAGCTCGATCCCGTTCGCCTGCATCCGGTAGACGTTCATCTCGGTGACCGTCAGGTTTCGGTCGGGGTCCGCGGCCGACGTCGTCCATGCCTCGTACTGCTCGGCCTGTACCTTGATGGCCCGCAGGAGATCGATCATCTTCTGTTTCGACTCGTGCTCGACGAAGTGCTTGAACCGCGTGAACGTCGACTTGGTGGGGATCTCCTCGGCCGCCCGCGCGACGAGCCACTGGTTGAGAAAGAGCGCACCACGGGTATAGGTCACTCGCCCGACAGCCAGCTCCGCCTCCCAGAACTTCGACTCGAACGGCCAGTCCTCCGCGTACACCTTGGCGGTGTCAGCGCCGTCCGTCTCCAGCTTCTGGAACACGAAGTTCTTGATCAGGTCAGCCGCCGTCAAGGGCGTGCCACGCGCATTCAGAGTCTCGAAGATTTCCTGCGAGTTTTCGTTCACCTGGAGGTCGATCACCACGATCTGCAAGCCCTGCTGCAGCACGTGCGCCAGAGCCTGCGCCCGTAGGGCGAACTCCCGGTCATTCCCAGGACCGAGCCACACCTGCACCTCGCCGGTGAAGTACCGGTGCGCTCCTACGAGCCGCGACGTCGGATGGGACAGCCGCTCATAGTCGATCGGAGGGTCTGATCGCATCACTTCCTCGAAGGCGGCCCGGTCCCGATTGGTGTGCCTGATCTTCAGGCGATCAGCCTCGTCCTGGACGAAGCTCGCCGAGTTGTGGGTCAACGTCTCCATCTGCGACGCCAGGTTGTCCTGGCCTGCTTCCTCGAATACGGCGGCAGTGGCGTCCATCAGGAGCTGGAGCGTCGTCAGACGCTGCTGACCGTCAATCACGTTCCTGGCCGGCACAGAGCCCACCGACCGGTCTTGAACCTGCAGCACGACAGCTCCCAGGAAGTGCGCCGCAGTGCGGAACGGGTCGCTCATCCGCAGTTCGGCCATCCGCCGCACGTCCGCCCACAACGGAGCCCACTGTTCCGTCTCGTCCCACACGTACGGACGCTGGAACAGCGGCACGACCAGATGGTGCGGCAGGTTGAAGATCTCCATCGGCGTGCGGATGTTCGTGTCCACGCGGGCACGCTCCCTCGGATCGGCTACGGCGATCCTGCCCACGGACGTGGCACACCGCAATCATCTCCACGGACTTCATCCCCTGCGCCGCGGCCAGAGGGTGCGCGCACGACGCGATACGGCATCTCGTCGAGGGCCGTTATCCGGCCCAACAGTTCAACAGAGAACTTGTCGCCCCTACGTCCTGGGCTTGAGCCGGCCGGAACGACCGCCGGCGTCGTGTCACCCTGCCCATCACCTAGCTGCTGAAACACCCATCGCCGCCCGGGTGATATTGGCGAGTTCCCAGTTCCGACAGCACAGCCCAGGGGTAGCGTCACCGCCATGGCAGCGACTCGGGTGCGGGAACAGCACATCGCAGTGTTCGGTGGTTCCGGCAGCGGCAAGACCGTCCTCGTCTCGTCGTTCTACGGCGCGGCGCAGGAGCAGACATTCGTGAACGAGAGCCTGTTCCATGTCATCGCTGATGACACCGGCCAGGGAAACCGATTGCGGCAGAACTACCTAGGCATGAAGAACCAGGCGAAGGTGCCCGAAGGTACCCGCTTCGCAGCGACGCCCTACTCCTTCACGATCAAGCTCAAGGACCAGGGCGACGCCAAGGCCGCCAGAGCGCGGGCTTTTGATGCGCTGCGCCTCGTCTGGCACGACTACCCGGGCGAGTGGTTCGAGGAGGAGCCCAGCGGAGAGACGGAGGAGGAGCGTCGTCTAACCACGTTCCGGTCGCTGCTGCGATCGGACGTCGCCCTCGTCCTGGTCGACGGGCAGAAGCTCCTCGACCACGCAGGTGAGGAGGAGAAGTACCTCAAGTCGCTGTTCTGGGGTCTGCGTGACGGGATCCTGCGTCTCAGGGACGACCTCCTCGATGAGGGCGAACCACTGGTCGAGTTCCCACGCATATGGATCATCGCGCTGTCCAAGGCCGACCGTCTCCCGGACCTCGATGTGCGCGCGTTCCAGGACCTCGTCGTCGAGAAGGCCGCCGGCGACGTCGCCGCGCTGCACGACGTGATCAAGGGCATGGTGCAGGTCCCCGATGCGCTGTCGATGGGCGAGGACTTCATGCTGCTCTCGTCTGCCAAGTTCGAACCGAACAAGATCGAGGTGACCGAGCGGGTCGGCCTCGACCTCCTCCTGCCGGTCGCTTCCCTGTTGCCCCTGGAGCGCCTCGTTCAGTGGTCCGAGAGGTTCGACATCCCGCGTAAGTGGCTGGACCGGCTCGCAGACAACGCCGACGCGCTGGCGGCCGCCCTCGCCGGGGTGGGTGCTGTGACCGCCCTCCTGAACAAGGTGCCCAAGGTCGGTCCGGCGCTGGGCAAGGTCGCCCTCCCCGCGCTCGCCGGGGCGATCAAGCTCGGCGTGCCGAAGATCAAAGAGGCCAACACCGAGGCTCGGGCGAACAAGGACCACCTGACGACTGTTCTGACCCAGTTCCGGCTCGACCTCGATCAGGGTGTCAAGGACGGGCTCCTCGTGAAGAGCTACCGGTGAACCTCATCTGGGCTACACGCGGAAGGTCCTGGGGATTCCGGTTCCTCCTGGACGGTGGACTAACCGACCCGCTCCCTGTCTACGACGACGCATTTGGGGGAACCGAGGGTGAGCCGACGATATGCCGGCGCGTCCGCACACACGTGACCTTGCGTTTCCCCGACCCCGAGGGTCGCTCCGACGAGGCGGGGCGCGTCATTCCCCACGACATCGTGGCCCTGCCGCCGCTGGCAGACGACATCCGCTCCGTCGATGACGGTCAACGAATCGTCTGGCCACTGATCGCCGACATCTTCGCCCGCCTGTGGGACCGCGATCGGCCACCGTCGGCTACCGACATCAGGAGAGCCATCGGTGAGAATCCGCCAGGCCTCGACACCGACGAAGGGTTCCGGGCTTGACCACACCACCTCCCTCACGCCGCTCCTATAGCCATGACTTCGCCGGAGGCCCTGGACCATCTTCTGTCAGAGACGAACCTCAGAAGCAGGAAGACGGAACGTACGACTTCAAGGTCATCTTCGGCACCGACCTCTGCCGACACCTCGCGGCGAACCCGTTCGCGCTCGAGGTCGAGGCCCCCCGCAGGCGCCCCTGAAGCTACGCGCTACCGAGCAGGCTCAGCTTGCCCAAGTGGTGTTCGAGTTCGCCGCGTCGCAGACGCGCACCCAAGCGACTGGACGTTGACCGCCGAGCGATCAAAGCGACCGTCGCAGGAGCCATTGCCTCGGACCGAAACGGCCAAACGCCTCAGGTGCCTTCCACGAGGACGACGCGAAAGGTTGCTCCGTTGAAACGGTGCTTCGCCGCAGCTTGGTAGGCAGGGCTGTCGTACCACGTGCGCGCCGCGGCCGCGGTGGGGAACTCCAGCACCACGGCTCCCTCCGGCGCCGGGCCTTCAAGCACCTGCTGCGGACCGTAGGCAGCGAGGATCTTCGCTGGATGCCCCTCGAACGTCTTTCCGACTTTCTCCAGATACTCGTCAAGCTCGGACTGGTCGTGCGTGCTCTCTTTGAAGAACATGATGTATGCACTCATGACGAAGCCCCTTTGAACGAAGATCCCACGCAGCATGTGTGCAGGAACGGCTGGCCAACGGACCGTTTCATTCCTACGGGCCATGAGCATAACGCCTGGTCACCGGGGAACTCAGGGCATCAACCTGCGCCGTCGACCACTCACACCGCGCCAAGGGCGACACGATCCAGAGGTTCGCACTCGGTGCTGTCTGACGTCAGGCACCGGGAACGGATCTGACACGGTAGGGCAGCCACGCAGTCCCGCCCAACACCCAGCTCTGCCGTGATGAACCATGCCCGCCGTTCCACTCGCGAAATCACTTACCTTCCCGAATTGTCCGGTTGCTCGTACCCTCGTGAGGGTGACGGAGGCGGGCTTCGGGGGTTACAGGGGCAAGAGCGCGCGGCGGCTGTGGGTATACGGCATCGCATCCACGCTCGCCGTCATCGTGGGCATCGCCGCGGCGGTCCTGCCGGAGTCGGTGCCGACCTGGGTGCGGCAGACGATGGTCGCGGGCGCGGTCGTCGGCGGCGTCCTTGGCGCGACGCTTCTGGAACGCTGGTTCACTCTGCACGACCGGCACCAGGAAGCGGCCGACAGACAGGCGCGCGACCGCCTCGCCTCGCAGCAGCTCGGCGTGCGACCGCCGGGGGACGACGATGCGCCGGGCCGGCTGCTCTCGCCTGTTCGAGACGGTGACGAGCAGATAGTCCGGTTCGTCGGCCGCGACGACGTGCTCCAGCAGCTCGTCGACTGGTGCATCGACGACTACGACCCCGGCAGACGCTCCCTGCGGGTACGGCTGGTGACCGGGGCCGGCGGCGTCGGCAAGACACGCCTGGCGCACGAGCTGCAGCGAGCCATGCGGACGCAGCACGGCTGGGAGTGCCGCAACCTACGCACCGGTGTCGAGGCAGAGGCCATGCAGGTGCTGCGCCGCGGCCACCGCGAGGCACCGGTCCTGTTCATCGTCGACTACGCGGAGAACAGGAGTGAAGGTGTCGCCGAGCTCCTGCGTCAGGCGAACAACGATCCCGGTGCCGTACGCGTCCTTCTTCTCGCACGGCGAGGTGGTCTGTGGTGGTCGGACCTGTGCCAGCAGTCCGATGTCGGAGCGGTCGTCGGCAGATATGACCCGATCGAGCTCTCTGCTCGGGTCGTCCCGCACGACGCGGAGGACGGGCACCTCGCAGAGCAGCAGAGAATCGTCGACGTCGCGGTCCAGGACTTCGGCGCCTTCCTCGGCAAGCGCCCTGCGCAGCTGACGCTGCCCGACGTCGTGCCCGCTGCGCGAATGCTCGATCTGCTCTCCATCGCACTTGTTCATGTGCTTCGAGTCGAAGCACATGCGCCCGACGTCACGACCAGCCCACGGCGCACCCAACCAGACGTGTCGATGCACGCAGTGTTCGATGAGCTGCTCCGGCACGAGGCACGAAGCTGGACGCGATCGGCGGACGAAGCCGGTATCCCCAGCGACGGCCAGACACTGCGAATCCTGGTGGCGGCGGCGTGTCTCCTCGGCGCGGAGAGCCAGGACGAAGCCGAGTCGCTGGTCCACCGCGTCGCTCGGCTGTGTCCGCCCGGTACCCATCTGGACCCCCGGGCGGCCGCACGCTGGTTGCGTGAGCAGTACCCGCCGAGCATCGGCCTCCCGGACAGCTCGGACGACCTGGTCCTCGTTGGCGATCCTGGCTGGATCGGAAGCCTGCATCCGGACCGCCTCGCCGAGCACCTCGTCGTGTCGATGCTGACGGCCACCGACGTCAGCGACACGACACGTGCCCTGGTGAGCGCCGAACGGCGCGATGTCCTGCTGAGCGGCCTGAGCGAACGCCAGGCAGTACGGGCGATGATCGTCCTGACGCGCGCTGCCTCCGATCCGTCACGAAGCCAGGACGACAGGCCGGCGAACGGCTCCAGTTCACACGGCCAGGATTATCAGTCCACGAACGAGTCCGATCCGGATCGTCTCGATCCACGCAGGGGTGACGACGTCGCGCGGCTTGCTCTGGAGCTCGTGCATGGCATCGACGTGAAGTGGCGCACCATCAGCGCCGTCCACGAGCTGCTCCCTTGGCCCGATCCACCGAGCGCGCTGCACGAGGTAGGCCACGACGTCGCTGTACTGCTTGTCCGCGCGGTCAACAGCGACCGGCTCTTCGAGCGCACTGCCAGGACCGCCCACGCACAGCATGTGCTCGGCAACTGGACCTTCACCCTTGGCTACTACGACAGGTCCCTCGCCGCACGGGAAGAAGCGACCCGCCTGTACCGGAAGCTCGCCCGGTGGCGCCCGCGCCGCTACTGGTCGGGCCTGACCAGGTCTCTGGACAACCTGGGTGACTCGTACGCCGTCCTCGGGCGCAACGACGAGGCACTCGACGCTCGTCACGAAGCAGCAGGAACCTGGCGCCAGCACGCACAGGTCGACGCCGTCCGTCTTCTCCCGGACCTCGCGAAGTCGTTGCACAACCTCGGAGTCACCTACCGAGACCTCGGCCATCCGCGCGAGGCGCTCGTCACGCACAGGGAGGCTCTGGCCGCCCGACGACGTCTTGCCGGGCAGCACGACGGCCACCGGGCCTCGCTCGCCCGGTCGCTCAGCTCCATCGGGCGCTGCCACACCGACCTCGGCGACACCGAGCAGGCACGCTCCGACTACCACGAGGCGCTGGAACACTGGCGGCAGCTGGACATGCAGACTCCGACTCGCTACGAGCCGGATCTCGCACTGGCCCTTGGAGATCTCGGGGCGACGTACGGCCAGCTCGACCTCCCCGAGGCAGCGCTCGCCCTGCATGAGGAGGCCCACGAGATCTGGCTCCGGCTCGCCACCCGGAACCCGGTCCGCTTCGAACCCGGACGCGCGCGCTCCCTGACCAACCTCGGAACCGCGTACGCGGACCTGGGCCGCGTGGAGGAGTCCGTCCGAGCCCACGACGAGGCCATCGCCGCCTACCGAGACCTCACGCAGAAGTATCCGAGCCGGCGCGAGCAGAACCTCGCCTGGAGCCTCGGAAGCTCCGCGGCCTCACTCGCACTGTGTGGACTCGACGATCTCGCGCAGGAGCAGTTCGCCGAGGCGGTCGCGCTGTATCGGCGCCGTTATGAGACGGGCATGCGGGCAGTTCTGTTCGTCACCGCCTACCGGTCCACCTTGAACGGGTACGCGACCCTGCTGGCCAGCGCCGGACAGCATGACCGAGCCCGCGCGCTCCGGGACGATGCCGAACCGATCGATCAGTTCCTCACCGACGTCTGACCTCCGTCGCTCACGTCAGCGGCACGACGACGAGAGTCTTGTCGTCGTGCCGCTTCGAGCGCGCCCACTGAAGCCCGTCCGGGTCGGCGGCCTCAGCGGCATGCAGGTCGTGGAGAACCCTGTCCGGGCCGTGGTCCACAGCCTCGGTGTAGAGGTCCCACCACGTCTCGGCCCGGGGATGCCGGACAGGGTCCACGCCGTCCGTCGCGAGCAGCAACGCGGTCACTGCGGTGCGCTCGACCGTGCCGACGACACCGTGGTAGGCGGCGTCCGGATCCGTGCCAGCCACGTAATAGCCGCCGGGCCGGTTGCGCCACCGTGCCTGCTCCTTCTGAAGTTCGATGAGCAGATCACGATGCGCCTCGTCGTAACCGTGTCCGCGCGCGAGGCGAGCGCGGTACTCCTCCCGCTTCTGGCTGACGGCGTCGCCGACCTCGTCGTCGAAGTAGACGGACTCGGTCCCGTCCCTGTGCAGCACGGCGATGGTGCTGTCGCACAGCGCATAGGTCTCGACGGCGTCCCCTGACCAACGTGCCACCGTCACCGTGCACGTCGGGCTCGTCTCGGGGACGAGCTGGTCCGCGTCGCGGACCTCCGCGATGGCGCCCGCGACCAGGTCAGGGATCGGTTCGCCACCAGGAAGCGTGCGGGCGAGGACCTCGCCGATGCGGCCGGCGAACCAGCCTGGATCGTGCGAGCGGTCCCCCGCGACCGATGTGGCACCGTCGAGCACAACCGCGAAGCCTTCACCGACCATGTAGCGGTCCTGGTTGTGGGAGTTACCGGCGAGGGTTCCTGCGAGCAGAGTCACCCGCAGACCCTAGACGGTCGCGAGATCCCTGGTCGAAGAAACTACAGGCTCGGGTAGTGACTGCTCCACGGGCCTCGGTTCCCCCCTGTCGCAGAAGACAGTCACGTACGCCGGCGGCGTCGCTTGAGCTGCCCGAGCCACTTGAGACGCCGCTTGAGACGCCTGGGCCGCGTCAAACGCGACCCTCAATCTCAACGCCAAGGGCCCGCTCGTCCGCTGGCTGGCTTCGTCGACCGACAGCAGCCTCACCGATCGGACTTCATTCTGATCGGCGCTGCCAAGATGCTCACGCTCGGATTCGCTCAGTGATCCCCCGTCAAAGATCCAGAGCAGCCCTTCGGGCACTCCATCTGGCGTGCGAGGAACGTAGTCAACAAGGAGAACCGGCATATTTTCCCGAACCAGGCCGAGCTCTTCCTTCAGCTCGCGCTCGGCAGCAAACCACGGCGACTCGTCCGCCTCCACCACTCCGCCTGGAATCTCCCAAGCGTCCTTGTAGGTCGGTTCGACAAGAACGATCTCGTCCCCATAGCGAAGGAGCACGCCTGCTGCCATTCTCTTGTGCGGCAATTTCCGCAGGTACTCCTCGCGGGCAAGATCTTTCACAGGGGTTAATGCACCACCCACTGTCCGCCACCGCAACTTGGGACCAGGGCCGCGCACCATCAAGAGACGCGGTGGCGCCAGTCGAGCACGGCTCGACGGCTCAGTCAGGCGTCTCAGCCAACCCATGAAGCGCGCGAGCGTCGCGGGGGGAATCTCTCGTGAGAGTTCAACCACCTGCATGAAGATACTCCCCCATCGGCGCCTCCGAGACCACCGGCCTGACGAATTCAGGAACGACGTCGCCGCAGGTCAGTCCCGGTATCTCGAAGGCGCCGGAAGATCACCGCCCCCCGATACTCCCGTCCCGCCGGTAGTCGGCCCCGCCGACCAGCCCCTCCGACGTCACCTGGATGACGCTCAGACCGCTGGCCTGCTCCGTCACCGTGACGGGATGGCCCCGAGCCTCGAGCGCAGCCCGCAGCGCCGCGACGTCGTAGTCCAGCGTCACGCCAGGGATCGGCGGCTCCAGCGCGGTCGAGCCGTTGTTGTTCTGGACGTGCGGCACGTTGATCGCCTGCTGCGGATCCAGCCCGAAGTCGATCACGTTGACGATCGACTGGGCCGTGTAGCCGATGATCCGGGAACCGCCCGGGGAGCCGGTGACCAGTTCCAGCGAGCCCTCGGCGTCCCGCACGATCGTCGGGGACATCGAGCTGCGCGGCCGCTTGCCGGGCTGCACCCGGTTGGCGATCGGCGTGCCCTCGGCGTCGGCCGCTGCGAACGAGAAGTCGGTCAGCTCGTTGTTGAGCAGGAACCCGCCGCCGTCGACCATGACGCCGTTGCCGAAGCCGCTCTCGACTGTGGTGGTCATCGACAGGGCGTTGCCGTACCGGTCGACGACCGAGACGTGGCTGGTACCCGACTCGTTGGACTCGGTCTGCGGCGCCGTCGGGTCGAACTCCCCCGGCGGGATGCCTGGCTCGGCGGTGCCCATGTCCTCGTCGGTGATCAGCCCGGCCCGCTCGGCGAGGTAGTCCGGGTCGAGCATGCCCTCGGCCGGCACGGTCACGAAGTCGGCGTCGCCGACGTAGAGGTTGCGGTCGGCGAAGGCCAGCCGCCCGGCCTGGGCGAAGAGGTGCACCGCATCGGGGTCGAGCGGGTCGTCGCCGAGGTCGAAGTGCTCGAGGATGCCCAGCATCTGTCCGACTGCCAGCGCGCCGGAGGACGGCGGGCCCATGCCGCAGACCTCGTGGCCGCGGTAGTCGCTGCACACCGGTGACCGCTCGGCTACCTCGTAGTCGGCCAGATCCTCCAGGGTCATGTCACCGGGGAGGTGCGGGTCTCCCTGGACCGCCTCGACGACCGCCTCGGCCAGCTGGCCGGTGTAGAAGCCCTCCGCGCCCTCGTCGCGCAGCGTCTTGAGGGTGTCCGCGTAGTCGGGGTTGCGCATCCGGGTGCCGCCGGGCTTGGCCGCGCAGTCGGTCTCCGACCCGTTGGTGTAGTACTCGAACGCGACCGGGTCGCGGAAGAAGAGCCGGTCGCTGCAGCTGTCGTTGTTGGCCAGGTAGGAGTCGACCAGGGCAGCGGTCCGGTCGGTCATCTCATACCCGCCCAGCGCCAGGCGCAGCCCCGGCGCGAACAACCGCTGCCAGGGCAGCGCGCCGTGCCGGGTGTGGATCTCCTCCATCAGCGCGGGCGTACCCGGCACGCCGGCCGACAGCCCGCTCTGCCAGGCGTCGGTGAACGACAGCCCGGCGAACCGGTCCTCGGTCGCGGCCAGAGGCGCCTTCTCGCGGCCGTCGTAGGTGGTGATCTCGCCGCTCGCGCCGTCGTGCCACACGACGAACGCGCCACCGCCCAGGCCGCTGGACTGCGGCTCGACCAGACCGAGCACCGTCTGGGCCGCGACGGCCGCGTCGGCGGCGGTCCCGCCGTTGCGCAGCACCTGCTCGCCTGCCCTGGTCGCCAGCGGGTTGGCCGTCACCACCATCTCCTGAGCGGTGGTCACCGCCTCTGGAACGGGCACCGCCTCCGGAACCGTCTGTTGCTGCGCGGCCACCGGTGCCGCGGCCGTCGCGGCCAGGGCCACCGCCACGGTCAGCGCGCCCAGGCCTCTCCTCGATCGAACTCGCATGGGTTCCCCTCTCCAGCGGGTGGCGAGCTGATCACGAGGTGAGGGCCTCGGCTCTCCACGTTGGAGAAGAACCTAGATGTGTGGCGCCGACGAAAGATCCTCCCGGAAGGATGATGCGCCGGCGCGGTGCTGGTGGTCGGTGGCGCCTCCGGGGTGGAGCCGAATCACGGGGCCAGCTCGACGAGCAGATCGCGCCGGGTATCGACTCGCAGCTTGCGAAGGACGCTGCGCATGTGGGTCTTGACCGTCGACACCTCGATCGTCAGGCGTGCCGCGATCTCCGGGTTGGTCAGACCGTCGACGACCAGGCCGAGGATCTCTTCCTCGCGCTCGGTGAGCGGTTCCACGGCGTCGAAGCTCGCGGCTACGGCCAGGGGCACCGGGCCGGTTCCCACGAACAGCGCCTGCCGGCCGGCCTTCACCTGCTGGAGGGCAGCGATGAAGACGTCGCTGGTTGCGGTCTTGCTGATCAGCGCGTCGGCGCCGGCCAGCATCGCGACCTGGACGTCGACCGTCCTGGTGAAGGACGTGAAGACCACCACCCGGGCGCTGCACACGCTCTTGATCGACCGGCAGAGCTCGATGCCGCTGCGGGTGCCCCCGAGCCTGACCGGCACGACCGCCACGTCCGGCTGCAGCTCGCGAGCGCACTGCAGGGCCTCTTCCGCGGTCGCCGCCTCCCCCACCACGTCGATCGTGGGGTTGCTGGTGCAGATGGCACGCAGGCCGTGCAGCACCACGGGGTGGTCTTCCACCAACAGGACCCGCATCCGAGCGTTCATATCCTGTGCCCTCTCTCTGGATCAGGCCCTCGTGCTGCTCGCCGGAGCATAGCCGCTGCACGGTTCTTCCGCCCTCGAGCGATGACCTGGCTGCGCGGCAGAGATCAGGTGGGGCTCAACGCGCGGTGGTGCCTCGCCGGCCGGCCGTCGTACCGGTCGGGGCTCAGCCATGCGTCCTCGGCCGGCTCGACGTCGTCGACGATGGCCTCCGTGATCATCCGGGCGGTGACCGGAGCCAGGACCATCCCCCACATCCCGTGCCCGGCGGCGACCGAGAGATTCTCCACCGCCTTCGACCGGCCGATGACCGGCACCCCGTCCGGGGTGCACGGCCGCTCGCCGGCCCAGCGGTCGATGACGGCGGCCCGCTCCAGCCCTGGGAGCACGCGTGCGGCCACGGTCTTGAGGGCTTCCGCTCGGCCCGGATCCATCGGCCTGCGCTCGTCCCCGAACTCGATCGATCCGCACACGCGGACCCGGTCAGCGAGCGGCGTCACGACGACGCGGTGCTCCTTGATGCGGACAGGCATCGCCGGGGCGTGATCACCGGCGGCGACGTCGATGACGTAGCCCCGGCCACCACGCAGCGGAAGGTTCAGACCGACCTGAGCCGCCAGCGTCGCTGACCCGAGCCCGGCCGCGAGGATCACGTGGTCGGCGAGGAGGGTCGTCCCCTCCGCCGCGACCCCGACGACCCGCCCGTGCTCCGTCAGCAACTGCTCGGCCGACATGCCGAAGAAGACGTCGGCGCCTCGGCGGGACGCGTCGTCCAGCATGGCCTTGACGAAGCTGCGGCTCTCCAGCGTCCACTCCTCGGTGTGGTGGGCACCCGCTGCGACCGGCGCCAAGGCCGGTTCGATGGCTTGCAGCCGTTCGAAGGAGAGCAGGTCGGCACGACGGCGCCGCGGTGAACGGAGGTAGACGTCGATGGCCCCCGTCTTGCGCAGCGTCGGGCTGAGGCCCTCGTCGGCCAGCAGGCAGTGGAGCCGAGTGCTTTCGGCCGCCAGCCTGCTCAACCGCTCCCCTGCCAGGTGGGCACGCCGAGGGGTGGCCGATGCCATCAGACTCCCGGCCCACGAGAGGATGCTCGGATCAGGCTGCATCCTGACGGCCGGCGGGCGGCGAAGCATCTGGATCGGGGCCTCGCGGAGCAGTGCGGGCGTCGCGAGCGGCGTCACATGGTGTGGCGCAACGATCGCGGCGTTCGCGTACGAGCAGCCACCGCCGATCCCGGGCGCGCGATCGATGAGCACGACCCTGACGCCGCGGCGGGCTAGCTGTTGAGTGATCATTGCTCCCACCACGCCTGCGCCGACGACGACGCAGTCGACGCGATGGACACGCGGCACGGGACTGTGGGACGCCATGCCCCGACCGTAGATATCAGGTACCTGCCAGCGCCTCCTCCCTCAGTGGGGAGATTTCTGAACGACGCGTCGCGGAGCGGCTGGTGCGCTCAAGTGCCTTCCGCGAGCACCACACGAAAGGTTGCTCCGTCGAAACGGTGCTTCGCCACGGCTTGGTACGCGGGGCTGTCGTACCACGTACGCGCCGAGGATCTTCGCTGGATGCCCCTCGAACGTCTTTCCGACGTTCTTCAGGTACTCGAGCTCGGACTGGTCGTGCGTGCCGTCTTTGTGGAACACGATGTATGCACTCATTGCGAAGCCCTTTTGAACGAGATCTCAGGCAGAATATGGGCGGGCACGGCTGGCCGATGGACCGTTTCTTTCCTACCGGCGATGAGCGTAGCGCCTGGTCACAAGAGAGCTCACGGCATCACCGGGTTATTTCGGGCTGCGCCAGCACCCTACGGTCAAATCGTCCGCTAGCCTCGCGAGATGGCACCCATTCCGCCCGCCGACCTGCGGCTTCCTGCTGACGTCACCGCCGACGTGGTCGACCGCAGGACCGGCATCTTCGACCACGGGCCCGCAGCTGCGAATTTGGCACTGCCCTGGTGGAACCGAACGCTGACGGATGCTGGTCTCGGCCGGTTCGTCGTCACCGCAGATCCGAACGGCACCGCTGAAGTTCAGCTGACTCGGGGGTCCCTGTTCAAGCTTGCAGACACCATCGGGCCAGATGCCGACGATGATGCCTACCTGAACCTGCTGTGGCACGTCCTGGCCTGGGGCTCCGGACCCAGGATCCGGAACAACCGGCGACGTATCGCTGCGTTCATCGACCCGGCTCATGCACGAGCGAACGTCGCACTTCTTCGGCAGTCGGTGGAACACGCCCGATCCGGTAACACTGCTGATTCCTACCGGACACTGGTCCGACCCGGACGGGCCTCGATCCCCTATCTCGGCCCGTCGTTCTTCACCAAGTACCTCTACTTCGCGGGAAACGGTGCAGCGTCACATGCCTGCGTCATTCTCGATGCGCGTGTCGCGACGCGCCTCCACCACGCGGGCTGGCGCAGCCTGCCACCTCGGCGCATGAACTGGTACACCGACACCTACGTCGCCTACTGCGAGCTGCTCGCGCGTTGGGCCGATGAGCTCAGCACGTCGGCAACGCCTGTCGCTCCCGACCAGATCGAGCGTGCGCTGTTTGGCAACTCCGCCTGACAGCTCACGTTCGATGGTGCCTGGCTAACGGTGCCTGACTACCCTCACCACCGTGCCCCTGCCCGACACCATCACCCACCGCCTCATCCAGGCCCGTCTCCTGCTGAACAGCGACCGAGGCCTGGCGATGAACCACCAGGTCTGGGGCCCAGCCACCGAGCCGCCCACCACCATCCACCCGGACCACGCAGACGTCCTCCTAGTCGCCAACGGCTTCGTCCTCGGCGTCGTCCGCCTGAACGACGGCCCCTGGCTCCCGGACTGGAACCCCTTCGCCGCCCTTCCACCGGGCCGGGACACGCCGCCAGGAACCTGGTACGTCGTCGGCGACGTGCACGACGTCGACCTGCTCGTCCTGAACGAGGACGACGGTTCCATCTGGCTGGTCGACGGCGAACCCGGCGGCCACTGGCCGGACGGCACTGCCTACCGCCGCCTCGCCGACAGCCTGGCCACATTCCTCCAGGACTTCGTGGTCGGCCACAGGTACCGCGAGCTGAGCGAGCTTCCCGACGACGACTGGGCACACGTCAACACCCGGCTCGACGAGCTGCAACCCCTCGTGGAGTACGTCCGCTACGAAGCTTCCACGCCGACCCGCCGGATGTCCTACCCCGGCGTCGTCGCTCTGGCCAACGGCCTTGCCCACTCCAAGCGGCTGACGCCCGAGGACCAAGCCTGGTGGCACACCCACAACGACCTGTTGAACGGCACCTACCCGGACCTGACTGCCGCGGACACGCCCACCTACGACCGCGAGCGCCATCCGGACGCCCGGACGTACTTTCGCGCCGACGCCAGGGACTTGCTCGGCATCATGCGCGGCTACCTCGAGCTGCTGGACCGGTACGACGTCGGCTGGCGTGAGGTCCGCACCTACGACCCGGGTCGCATCCTGTACGCCGACGCCGTCCAGGTCGTCGCCGAGCCGTGGGGCACCACCTGCTGACCCCGAACGGGTCGCCTGAAAGGCGCGCGGACACGGCCTGTCCGGCGGATCATGCCGGACAGGCTGCGTTCCCGACGGAGGTTCAGCGCTTGAGCGTGAAGGTGAAGGCGCCGGAGAGCTTGCCATTCAACCGGACTGCCGAGACAAGCTTCCCCGCCACAAGCAGCCTCTCGACCTCACCCCGCGAGAGACCGCAACCTTCAGCGATCAGTCGCACCGGCCGGACAGGGATCCGCGCCGCGAAACGGACCGAGACGTCGATAGCCTCGTGGTCCAGGTGATCCGATCCGCCGGTGTCGAGTCGCCAGGCACCGTCCCAGTCGAGGGTGATGCGATTGCGGCGCTGCACGGCCGAATCCTGGAGCAGTTCAGCAATCAGGCCAGGGTCGTTGTTGTGCAGCCGGTCCAGTAGCTCAGGTTGTATGGAACGCACATTGGCCCGTTCCAGAACCGTGAGTTTTGCGGTTTCCTCGCAGACGGTACAGAGCGCGAGGAGCCAGGCGTCGATGAGCTTGTGGTGTGCGTTGACGCGGAATCTTCCGCTTGCCCGAAAGCGCTCAGACTCGCATCGGTGACAACGGCGGCGAACGAGCGGCAGGCGGGTGGGCACGACTGCCCAGTTTTTGAGCATAGAAGTACACCGGTCTCAGTGAGAGGTCCGCAGCAAAAAGGTGCGCGGCGCACATGCGCGACGCGCGACAAATCAGCACTCGGGAAATCTCACAGGGTGTACAACGGGACGTCCTCGACTCGACGGCTTGGTTCGGCAGCACGCTAATGGCGCACGGCAGCGCTGATCCACTGCTTTTCGAGCGCCCCGACGGGGACTAAGCAGCTTTGACGAGCCCGATCGCCCGCTCCGGATAGTTGGTCGTCACGAGCCATGCAGCATCGGGTGCCAGCCAGTACGCGAGTGCCTCCGGCTCGTCCACGGTCCACACCAGCAGCGGCAAGCCCCGTCGTCGTGCAAAACGCGCCACCGTGTACCGGGCGATCCTCTGGTGGCAGACGACGAGGTTCGCGCGCGAGCCACGGATACGCGCCCCGGGGAAGAACTCCGACAGCCGGGTCCGCACAGCCTCCACGATGGACATCTCCGCCGTGTCCCGCCCGAGGGAGAGCCCGACGAGCAGGTCGAGTCCGGCGGTGTCGGCCCAGTCGCGCACTGCCCGCACTGACTGGTCCTCGAGAGTCGTGATGATGAACTGGCCGGCTCCGAGAATTTCCAGAGCCTGCTTCGCTGCGGCCACTTCATACGTACTCTCGGGGTTCCCGTACGCGGACTCTGGCGAGACGAACTTGAGGTCGATGTGCGCGTGCTTCACGCCCTTGAGCGCGGCGAGCACGTCGTCGTAGCGCATGAAGTGGTCCGCCATGCCGGAGAACTGCTCGAACGTCAGGTCCACCATCGGGACGCGACGACCGTCGAGCTCCACGAAGTCGTCGTGGAAGAGCACGAACGTGCCGTCGCCCAGCCGCTGGACGTCGAACTCGACGTAGTCCACGTCGAGAGTGAGCGCCCTGTCGAGCGCGGCCCTGGTGTTCTCGAGGTCCAGGTCGCTGCCGGCCCCGCACCGATGCGCGCTGATCATCGCCATGTCGTGCTGTCCCCGTTCTTGGTACGGAAGTACTGCCTGAGCGTCATCGCGGCGATCGCCCCAGCGGAGGCCACCGCCAGCGCCCACACCAGACCGTAGACCGTGAGGTCGTAGATCGATCGTTCCGCGGGAATGGTGGCCTCGCTGGAGACGCCGAAGTACGAAAGGAGCAGCGCGACCGGGATCGCGATCCCGGATGCCATGCCGACCCCGAGCTGCCATCGGCGCTCACGCGTGTCGGCGAGCTTGGCCGCACGCAGCTGGATGTCGGCGAGGCTGGAGCCGATCACGTCGCTGAGCGCGTCCATGAGTCCGACCGTCGAATCGGTGAGCTCGCCGAGCCGGAGCGCCTCGGCGAAGCTCGTGCGGAAGCTGTCGATCACCAGCTCGGGCATGAACAGCCCGTCGGCATAGCCCTGTACATCGAGCGCCATGATGGTGCGCTGCCTGCGGACCTCCCTGGCGACCTCGCTCAGTCGTTCCGCGTCGTCCCAGATACCAGCGGCCTCGTCCCGAGTGCGTGATCCCTGCAGCAAGTTCTCGATCTTCGCTCGCGCATGGCGCGCCCGCCCGACGGCGAACAGCAGCTCGCACGCGGTGAGCCGCACGGTCATCGCCGTCGCCCCGCTCTGTCCACCAAGGACGACGACACCGCGCCCGTGACCGGCGAACGCACCCGCCAACGAGTTGAGCGCAGCCGGCATGTGGGCCGGGACGCCGCCGTCGGGCAGCCGCTCAGCAGTGCGGTAGATCATCGCGACGGCGTCCTTGCTGGGCTCGCCCATGTCGGTAGCCAGCCCCGCGGCGTCATCGAGCTCGACGAACTGCAGGACGTCCTGGTCCAGCCGGGGTGCCCGGTCGAGGCCGGCCTTGCCGACGAGCCAATCGACCAGCGCAACGCCGTCGAACGACAGCGAGGTCCGTTCATGGCAGAAGATCGCCAGGTGGTTCGCGACCTCGTGCGGGGACGGGTCGTCGAGCTCGTACGACAGGTGCAGCTGTGCAAGGGACGCCTCGTCCGACCAGAGGCGTGCGGTCATGTCGAGCGGAGCAAGGGTGGACTGCCTGGAGGTGACCAGAACCTCGCGGTGCTGGCCGAGGTTCGTGATCCTCAAGGCGTCACCCGGGCGGTTCACCAGGTGCGGAGTGAACCGCCCGAAGTCATAGGCCTCGGTCAGCGGGACACCGTCGGGGACCGTCGGGAACGCACGGAACGTGAAGATGTGCACGATGCGAGCCATAGGCGGCATCGTGCCACCTGACAGGCCTGGGGGAGCGAGTTTCGTGCTCAGCAGCGCGAGGTCGCCCGGTCGGTGCAGGACAGGATCAGGCGGCGCGACCAGGCCACGCACCGGACACCACCTATGGTGCGAGCGTGACACTGCTGCTGAAGCTCCTGCTGGCGCCCGCCCTCGTCGTCGGCTCGTCGCTGGCGGGCCGCCGTTGGGGTGCCCGGATGACCGGCGTGCTGGTGGGGCTGCCGATCGTCGCGGGTCCGATCCTCCTGATCGCCTGCCTGGACCACGGCACCCGGTTCGGGGCCGCCGCTGCCTCGTCCGCGCTCCTCGGTCTCCTGACGCTCGCCCTGTTCGCGGTGATGTTCGCATGGTGCGCACGGAGAGTGGGCTGGCTAGGTTCGCTCGGCATCGCCTGGTCCGCGTGCCTGATCGCGGACCTGGCTCTCGCCCGGCTGACGGTGCCACCCGTGGTGGGCTTCGTGCTGGTGCTCGCGGGGATGTGGGCCGCGTCCCGAGCCATGCCGCCAGACGGCGGTCCGTGGGACTCGCGGCCCGTCGTGGCCTGGCCGTGGTGGGACCTGCCCGGACGGGCGGCGGCGACCGCCTTGCTCGTGGTGGTGGTCACCAGCCTGGCGGGTGCCCTGGGGCCGGGCATGACCGGAGTGCTCGCGCCGTTCCCGATCGCTTCGAGCGTGGTCGCGGCGTTCGCGCTGGCCCAGCGTGGCCCGACGGAGACGGCACGTCTCCTGCGTGGCGTCCTGGCCGGCCTGCTCGGCTTCGCGTCGTTCTGCCTCCTGGTCTCGCTGCTGGTGGTTCCGCTCGGCACGGGGGCGGCGTTCGGCATCGCATCGGCCGCAACCCTCGTCATCCAGCTCGCCTGGCAGTGGTTGCTCCGACGCCGACCGAACGGGGACGGCCGAGCGCGCCGCCGGTGACGGCGACACCGTCGGACCGGTTCTGGCCGGCCGGCGACGCCGTCGGGCGGAAGCCTTCCTTACGACGCCTCCGGGTCAGCGCTCGAGCTCCCGCACCCACTCAGCGATCCCGACCAGGTCGTCGGCCGTGACCCCGACGTCCGAGTCGACCTTGTGCAACAGCGCCGCCCCAGGATGTTCGGCCTCGACGAACCACCGGTCCGCCTGCCCGATCACGTCGTCGACCCACACGAACGGACGGCCGTCCGCGATTCGCACCAGCGCCTTCGTCTTCCACTTCAGGCGGTCGTGCCCGATGTCGCCGGCGTAGGCGGGCAGGTCGGCAACCGGCAGCCGCGGCAGGTCGAGCAGCGGCGCGATCACCTCGTTGGCGTCGTCCATCCACGCCGTCGCCCACACCAGGTCGCAGCCGAGCCCGGCCAGCAGCGGACCGAGCCCCCGGTCGACCCGCGCCAGGTGCGGGTTCGACGACGCCGTCCACAGCTCCGGGGCGTCCGGGACCACCGGCATACCGGGCCCGCCGAACGGCAGGAGCGTCCCGTCGACGTCGAGGAACAGGAGCGGCCGCGGCGCATCGGTCATCCGGGCACGATATCGAGCGCACTGGTCGTCCAAGAGCACTCCGACGTTCGGACACACGTTCAGCAGGCACGGCGCCGGAAAGAAGATGACAGAGGAATGATCAAGGACGCCTACCCGATCTTGGAGACACCCTGATGGCCTTTCGCGTCGCGTACGACTCCGGTGCTCTTGAGAACACTGGCCACTCATTCGACCTGACCTATGACTACGAGAGCCTTGTCATCGAGCTCTGCCAGGTCCTCGCAGAGGGTTCTCGCCGAACGGTGACAAGCTGACGATCACCTGCTCATCCCGACCCGCGTGGGTACCCGATCCGGCGACTGAGCACATCGGCCACGGTCCGTTACTCCAGATGCTCAGGAAGCTCGCGGCAGACTTCGCGCTCGGAGCACGAACGGTCGACCCAGCCGTCGCTGCCATCGAGCCGTTCGATCAGTGGCTCACCTGGGCAGACGCTGGGACAACCGGAAAGCACTGACCGGCCTGTCCACCGCCAAGAACTGCTTGGCATCGCCGTAGCGACCCAGATGTGATCGCCCCCCGATTCTTGACAGGACGGTCGGGGACAAGGCCTGTACACGCAACCTCAGCGGGCCCGGACGAACTGCAGCTCGTTGCCAGGGTGGCCTTGCGTCCGTCCGTTCCGAACCCCCACGGCGCAGTTCTGACAGTACTCAGATCGGTACGCGCAAATGTGCAGGTCATTCGGACGCGCCGTATTGGTGTGACGACCGGATTTGCTCCCGGCGGGACCCGCCTCACTGGCGTTATGTTTCCCGCGCGAAGAAGGGGTGGCATGGCTGGCCTACGCGACTCTCAGTGAGCGCACTACCGCCCTCGCCGAGCTGTCTCACACAGAACGTCCCTCGGTGACCACCTTGTCGTCGATCGCGGGACCGCGAATGGTCAGGCCCCGTGCTGGGTACTGAACAGCGACCAGAGCATGGGAGACGCCCGCACCGACGGTGACCGCCTCCCCGGCCCCCACCGTGATCCGCGATCCATCGATCTCCAGGTCGATGGCGCCCTCCAGCACGACGTAGACCTCGTCGCTCGCCCGGTGGAGGTGAGTTCCGTCGTCGCCGAAAGGTCCATCGACGCGCCAGTGCAAGACCTGTAGCCGGTCCGAGCAGAAGCCCTCGTCTGACGGCGGCCGAGGGCCGGCGATCACCGTCAGCCGGCCCTCCAGCGAAATCTTGCTGAACGACATCCGGGCAGTCTGACAGGTCAAATTCACCCAGCAATCAACAGAAAGCCGGGTCGGGTTCACGCGTGATCGTCAGAGTGCGACCTGCCGGCCGTACGGGCCGGCCACGCTATATCGAGGAGGTCCCCGTGAATCCGCTGTCCGGATCGCACCCCCGCCCCCCACGTTCGGCTCGGTTGGGCGTCGGCGCCCTGATCGTCACCCTGTCCGGCGCTCTGCTGGCACCGGTGGCCAGCAGTGCCGCACCCGCGAACAGCACGGCCCCGCAGGCGTCGTCGGCCACGGAGGGCTGGAACGAGACCGCCTACCGCGGTGGCGTCGACGTCTTCGAGGGCTCCGACGCGGACCGGAAGACCGTCACGGGCACCGTCTTCGTGGACCGGAACCGCAGCTCGGACCAGGACGGGAACGAGCGCGGCCTCGCCGGCGTCTCGGTGTCCAACGGACGTGCGGTGACCACCACCGACAGCAAGGGCCGCTACGAGCTGCCGGTCGAGGACAACATGACCGTCTTCGTCACGCAGCCCCGTGGCTACCAGGTGCCGGTCGACGACGACAATGTCGCCCAGTTCCACTACCACCACCTGCCCGCCGGCTCCCCCGAGCTGCGCTACGGCGGCCTGGAGCCCACCGGCCCGGTACCGGACGAGCTGAACTTCCCGCTCACCGCCAGCACGGAGACGCGCACACCCGAGCAGCACTGCGCGATCGGTGCCGACGTGCAGACCTACAACGCCAAGGAAGCCGAGTACGCCAGGGCAGGCGTCTTCGCCGACCTGGCCGAGCGTGACGACTACGCCGGCTGCGGCGCCCTCTTCATCGGCGACGTGGTGGGCGACGACCTGTCGATGTTCGACGAGACGCGCGACCTGACCGGGACGCTCAACGGTCCGGCACGGTTCCTCCCCGGCAACCACGACCTCGACTTCGACTCCCCGGCCCGGGAGCACAACTTCGACACCTTCCGCGCCCAGCTCGGCCCGGAGTACTTCTCCTACGACGCCGGCAAGGCGCACGTCGTGGCCCTGAGCACGATCGAGTACCCGGGCACCACGAGCAGCTACACCTACGGCCTCGGCGAGCGGCAGCTCGAGTGGCTGCGCAACGACATCGCGGCCGTGCCGGAGGACCGCGCGATCGTGCTGGCCGGGCACAGCCCGCTGCTGGAGTTCTGGTACAGCGACTCGCACCGCACCAAGCAGCTGCAGGAGATCTACGACATCCTCGAAGGTCGCGAGGTGATCTCGCTCGGTGGGCACACCCACATGTCGGAGAACCTGCGCGAGGGCGACCTGATGGCGGGGTGGAAGGACCTGCTGGGCGAGGACGGCCTCCCGTTCACGCACCTCACCGTCGGGGCCGTCTCGGGTCACTGGTACGCGGGTCGGCAGCTCGACGCCGGCTACCCCACCTCCGTCCAGCGGGACGGGACGCCTCCTGGTGTGCTCACCCTGGACATCAAGAACACGGAGATCACCGAGCGTTACACCGTCCGCGGTGACGACGGCGCGCACCAGCTGTCGCTCGGGCTCAACACCCCCCGGTACCGCGACTGGTTCACCGCGAACAGGAGCAAGGTCGGCTCGGCGCCCGAGCTGGCCGAGCCGCTCTCCGTGTCCAGGGACGAGCTCGCCGGGACCTGGCTGACCACCAACTTCTGGATGGGTTCCACCGGGTCGACCGTGCAGGTGCGGGTCGACGGCGGCAGCCCCGTCGAGGCGGAGCGCACCCAGCAGCTGCGGGGCGAGGACGTGCGCATCGGCGCCGAGTGGTCCGACCCGACGGCCAACCTGGAGACGCTTCCCCACGGGGGCGGCCTCGTGGAGCGGACCATGCACCTGTGGCGGCTGGAGCTGCCCTCCGACCTGGCTGTCGGTGCGCACACCGCCGAGGTGACCGCCACGGACGTGCATGGCCGGGAGTTCACCGAGTCGGTGACCTTCGAGGTCACCGAGTGACGGTCGCTCTCAGGTCATAGCCCTCTGCAGTGCCGACGCCCCCTGGCCATCCCGGCCAGGGGGCGTCGTCGGCGCGGCCCACCCCGTCGCGCCTGTGCGACGAGCTCAGGATTCCTCCGACGACGGCGGGAACCGCCCGTCGTTCCTCGTGATCTTCGCGTGCCCCGCCTGGATCAGGTCCACGCCGCAGATGTCGGCGAGCTGGACCAGGTACAGGAAGACGTCGGCGAACTCTTCCTCGATCCCGTTCCGGGACTCGGGGTCGGCCAGCTTCGCGTGGACCTGGTCGTCGGTCAGCCACTGCATCTCGGCGAGGAGCTCACCGACCTCGCCGCCGAGCGCCATCGCGAGATTCTTGGGCGTGTGGAACTGGCCCCAGTCGCGCGCGACCGCGAAGTCGCGAAGCCGGTCGCGTACGGACTCGATCGTGGCGTCGTCGTTCATGTGGCTCATGATGCCCCGGCCATGGATGCCCCCTTGACAGGTCGCACCCGAGCGAGCAACCATCACCATATGGTTATGAAACTAGATGGTTATGAGCACCGCGACCGCTGAACGGCTCGACGCCACCTTCGCAGCCCTCGCCGACCCGACGCGCCGCGCCATCGTCGCCCGGCTCGCCGCGGGTGACGCGACGGTCACCGAGCTGGCCGCGCCGTTCGCCATCAGCCAGCCCGCCATCTCGAAGCACCTGAAGGTGCTCGAACGAGCGGGACTCGTCACCCGGACCCGGGAGGCGCAACGCCGACCGTGCCGCCTCGAAGCTGGGCCGCTGCGCGACGCCACCGCGTGGCTCGCGAACTACCGCGACTACTGGGGCGAGAGCTACCAGCAGCTCGACGCGCTGCTCGCCGACCTCACGGCCGACGCCGACGCCACGGCCGCCACCGGCCCTCCGGCCGCCGGGGAGAGCACGCCCGACGACGAGGCGGCCGCTCCCCCACCGGACGGCTGGGCATGAGCACCGACCAGCGCCTGCACATCACCGCACCGGGCGACCGCGAGATCGTGATGTCCCGGACGTTCGACGCCCCCGCCGGCCTCGTCTTCGACGCGCTGACCACACCGCACCTGCTGGCCCGGTGGTACGGCGCGCGCGGCTGGCGGCTCGCCGACTGCACGGTCGACCTGCGCGTCGGCGACCGCTGGCGGTTCGTCTCCCGCGGCCCCGACGGCGCCGAGATGGCCCAGTCCGGCACGTACCGCGAGGTCGAGCGGCCGTCCCGGCTCATCTACACCGAGACGTTCGACGACCAGTCCTACCCCGGCGAGACCTTGGTGGCGCACAGCCTCACCGAGGCTGCCGGCACGACGACGCTGACGAGCCACCTGCTCTACCCGTCGCCGGAGGCGCGCGAGATCACGCTCCGGTACCCCATGACCCGAGGCGTCGGCCAGTCGTACGACCGGCTCGACGCAGCCCTCACCGAGATCGCCCACCCCCGAGCCATCCGGCCCGACGTCATCCAGCCCGACGTCATCCAGCCCGACGTCATCCAGCCCAGCGTCACCCACCCGCAGGAGGAGCAGCCATGAAGTGGACACTCGAAGTCGTCGTCGTCCCGGTGTCCGACGTCGACCGCGCCAAGGAGTTCTACAGCGACAAGCTCGGCTTCCAGGTCGACCACGACACGAAGATCGGCGAGGGCCGGCGCATCGTCCAGCTGACGCCGCCCGGTTCGGGATGCTCGATCGTGATCGGCGAGGGAGTCGTGCCGCCGATGACGCCGGGATCGCTCAAGGGCCTCCAGCTCGTCGTCAACGACGTCACGAAGGCTCAGGCCGAGCTGGCCGAACGGGGCGTCGAGGTGAGCGACGTCCAGGTTCTCGGCGAGAACCCGTCCCCCACGCCGGAGCCGCTCGACAACGTGGGGTTCTGCTTCTTCACCGACCCCGACGGCAACGCCTGGGGGGTCCAGCAGATCTCGGCCCGCCCCTGACCGGTGCCGGCCCTCCTCCACCCTGGCGTGGAGCCGGGCCGGCCCGAGGCTGTCCAGGCTGCCCCATTTGCGAACTGGCGATCCACGCCCGTATGTTAGCGCTCACATCGATGGCGATGTTTCTCTTCGACGACGAAGGAGCCAGCATGCATGGTGTTCTGCCCACTCGGTCCGGACCTGATCGGCGACAGATTCTGCAGGTGGGAGGGCTCGCCGCCGCGGCGATCGCCCTGACCTCAGCGCCCGCCTCGGCCCTCGGCCGCGACAGCGCCGTCTCTCCGCAGCCCGGCCAGCGGGTGGTGCCGGCCGGACGGCTCTCCGAGGTGTCGCTCCGCGACGTGGCGCTGCTCGACAGCCGCTACCGGCAGAACATGGAACGCACCGTCGCATACCTGCGGTTCGTCGACCCGGACCGCATGCTGCACACGTTCCGGACCAATGTCGGGCTGCCGAGCTCCGCTGAGCCGCTGGGCGGCTGGGAAGCCCCCGACGTCCAGCTCCGTGGGCACTCGACCGGGCACCTCCTGTCCGGGCTGGCGTTCGCCGCCGCGAACACCGGCGACGCCGACCTGGCCGCCAAGAGCCGCTACCTGGTCGCGGAGCTCGCCACCTGCCAGGCCGCGAGCCCTGCCGCCGGCTACACGTCCGGCTACCTCTCGGCGTTCCCTGAGGAGGCGTTCGTCGGCATCGAGGCCGGCCGTAACTTCTGGGCGCCGTACTACACGATCCACAAGATCCTTGCCGGGCTCGTCGACCAGTACGTCCACCTGCAGAACGAGCAGGCGCTCACGGTTGCCGAGGGCATCGCGTCCTGGGTCGACGCCCGCATGACACCCCTGGCGGACGACCACCGGCAGCGGGTGCTGAAGATCGAGTTCGGCGGGATGAACGAGTCGCTGGCGGATCTCTACGCCATCACGAAGAACCCCGACCACCTCCGGCTCGCGCAGCTCTTCGACGAGGCGGTGTTCTACGACCCGCTCGCCGAGGGGCGCGACGTGCTCAGCGGCCGCCACGCCAACACCGACATCCCCAAGGCGGTCGGCGCCGTCGCCGAGTACGTGGCGACGGGCGACACCCGCTACCGCAAGATCGCGTCCTTCTTCTGGGACCAGGTGGTCCACCACCACAGCTACGTCATCGGCGGGAACAGCAACGCGGAGTTCTTCGGTGAGCCGGACCAGGTGGCGAGCTTCCTGGGCGAGAACTCCTGCGAGAACTGCAACAGCTACAACATGATCAAGCTCTCGCGGCGCCTGTTCCTCCTCGACCCCAGCCGCTCCGACTACATGGACTACATCGAGTGGACCCTGCTGAACCAGATGCTCGGTGAGCAGGACCCCGACTCGGAGCACGGCTTCGTCACCTACTACACCGGGCTGTCCGCCACCTCGAGCCGCAAGGGCAAGGAGGGCCTCGACAGCGCCCCCGGTTCCTACAGCAGCGACCACGACAACTTCTCCTGCGACCACGGCTCCGGCATGGAGACCCACACGAAGTTCGCGGACAGCATCTACTTCACCGAGCCCGACGCCGTCTGGGTCAACCTCTACATCCCGTCCGAGCTGCGCTGGCGCGACGGCACCCTGCGTCTGCGGACGAGCTACCCGTACGACGAACGGGTGGTGCTCGACGTCGAGACGTCCGGCCGGTTCGCGATCAAGCTACGCATCCCGTCCTGGGTCCGGGGGCGCAACGCGGCGGTCGTGAAGGTCAACGGGCGCGTCGAAGAACGGTCCACCGGCGGAAGCTACGTCACCGTCGAGCGTTCCTGGCAGCGCGGCGACCGGGTCGAGGTCCAGCTCCCCATGGACGTCACCTGGCTGACCGCGCCGGACAACCCGGCGGTGCAGGCCGCCACCTATGGCCCGCTGGTGCTGGCCGGCCGGATGGGCACCGACCCCCTGCCGACGATCCCGGTCGTCGACCCCGGCACCCTGCTGCCGCGGGGCGGCCACGACTACACCCTCGACGTCGACGGGCGACAGGTGGTGCTCTCACCGTTCCTCGACGTGCACCACGAGCACTACAACGTGTACTGGGCGGTCCCGCCCAAGAAGCAGGGACCGAAGGTCATCGCGAGCTACGGCTTCGACGAGCGCGACGGCACGGCACGCGAGGCACGACGCCGTCGGGCGGACGCCGAACTCGTCGACGGCGCGGTGCGCGAACCGCGCGGCGGCGGGAACGCCGTCCTGCTAGACGGCGCCGGTGGGCACGTGCGGCTGCCGGAAGGCCTGCTGTCGGGGCTCCAGGAGCTCACCGTCTCGGTCTGGACCCGGGTGGACGTGCTCGTCAACAACTCGCACGTCTTCAACTTCGGGTTCAACCCCAACAGCTACTTCTTCCTGAACGTGCGCACCGGAGCCAACCGGGCGCGTGTCGCCCTCAAGCTCTCGGGCATGGAGCGCGAGGACTTCATCGACGCCGACGGCCCGTTGCCCGAGGCGCGATGGACGCACGTCGCCGTCACCCTGGGCCCGGACGGCGGACGGTTCTACCTCGACGGCTCGCTGCGGGGCCACAACGCGGCGTTGCAGATGTCGCCGTTGCTGCTCGGCGCCACCCAGCACAACTACCTGGGCAAGTCCCAGAGCCCCAAGCACCCGTACCTGACCGGGGCGGTGGACGACCTGCGCATCTTCGGCCGCGCACTGGACGATGCCGCTGTCCAGGGACTCTTCAGCGGGACGAACGGGCGGGACCGCTGACTTGCGCCGCATCCTGCTGACCGGCTGACCGGCTGACCGGTCGCGCCGGCCGCTCAGCGAGTGGCCGGCGCGACCGCCACGGGCGGCGCAACCGGCGCCGGACGGGGGACAGCCCCACTCGTCCGCGGCGGCGTGCACCATTCCGGGCCGAGGCGCCCGGAACCTACGTTCGAACCATGGAGATCAGATCGTCACGCCCGCTCCCGAGGCCGGCGCTCTACCTCGCCGGAGCGGCGCTCCTGACCCTGGTCTGCGTGCACGTCGTCCCCGGATCGGGCGGCGTCCATCCGGTCCGCGACCTCATGTCCGAGTACCCGGTGCGCACCGTGGAGGCAGGCGTGGCGTACACGCTGGCGCTGCTGGGCGCGAACGTCGCCGTCGTCCTGCTGGGCGCGCACTGGGTGCGCGACGGGCTCCTGCGCTCCCGGCCCGTCGCGACGACGCTCCTGGCGCTGTGGTGTGTCAGCCTGCTCGGGCTGACCGTGTTCCTCAAGGACCCCGCCGGAAGCGCGGCCACCTGGTACGGCACCGTGCACCTGGTCTGCACGGTCGTGAACTTCGTGAGCCTCCCCGCACTCTGCGCGCTGCTGTGGTGGCGACACCGCGGTGAGGACCGCTGGCGGGCGCACGCGACGACGGTCGGCGTCGTGGCCGGTCTCATCGTGGCCTGTGTGGTGCCGTTCGCGGTCGTCCTGCTGGCCCGCAGCGAACCGGGGACGCTCAGCGACGGGGCGCTCGGACTGGTGGAGCGGTGCGTGGTGGTGCTCGACGTCGTGGCGATCGCGGCGCTGGCCCGGTGGTCACGGGCCGGCGACGGCCCGGTCGATCCTGCTGAACCGGAACGAGCTCAGGCGACCCGGAAGCGCACGAAGTCGACCATGTCGTCGTCGACGATGTCGGGGTAGTAGTACGTCCGCAGGGCGCTGCGCAGCTCGTCGGCGGTGCAGTCCTCCTGGGCGGCCTGCGCATCGGTGATGTCGGCGAACCGGACCTGCTCGACCGACTCGACGACGCCGGGCAGGGACCGGTACCGGTCGTCGAAGTCGAACAGGAAGGTGGCCGGCCCCGGCGCGGAGGGGTCGTTGAAGCGGGTGGTCGCGGTCTTGACGCCGTCGACCACGTTCTCCCAGTGCCCCGGAGAGAACCGCAGCAGGCGCGGCGGGTCCGCGTCCGGGTGCCGGGACGGGTACGGGAGCAGCTCGCGGGCCGGGACGGAGGACGCCTCATCGCCGTCCGGCACGATGACGCGGCAGTCCGGCTGCTGGTCGAGCAGCACCTGGCGGCATCGTCCGCACGGGGGCATGACGCCGCGGTTCTGGTCACCGGCCGCGACGATCAGGGCGATCGGGCCGGCACCTGCGGCCGCCGCCACCCCGAGCGTGACGAGCTCGGCGCACGGGCCGCCCGTGAAGTGGCCGACGTTCACACCGGTGTAGATGTCGCCGCGGACGTCCATGACGGCGGACGCGACCGTGTTCACGTAGCTGCCGTCGGCCGGGAGGCGGGAAGCGGTGTCGAGCGCCGCGTCGAGGAGGCGTTGCTCGGAAGCGATCAGCATGGGAGGACCCTGGCACGCCCCGTCGCCACGGGTCGAGGTCATTTTCGCCCGGTCCACGCCGAAGGCGACCACGATGGCCGCGACCATGGCCCTCGGCGCACTCGTGGCCGCACCGGCGGCGACGGCGTCAACACCCGAAGGTGCCGCACCGGGCCTGGACCGGGTGCTCGGGGAGGTCGCCGACGCCGGGTTCAGCAACGTCGAGCTGTACAGCCAGCCGTACGACCTGCCGGTCGAGGAGCTCAAGGCACTGCTCGACGAGCACGGCCTGCGTGCGGCGTCGAGCCACACCGCCCGGCCCGCGCCCCGGTCACCGGATGTTGAAGTGCCGCAGCCGCGCTCCGTCCACACCGCTCGGTCCGTTGTCCGGTGCGGCTGCCGTGGGGACGTCGAGCACCGTGAGGCTCGGCGCCGCCACGGGCTCGAGACGTTCGGCGGTGAGCCCCACGCACGCGGCGAGCACGGCGCGGATGGTGCCGCCGTGCGTGACCACGAGCACCGGACCTGGCGCTGCCGCCGTCGACGTCACCGCGGCGACGACCCTGGCCCGGATGCTCTCCCGAGACTCGCCGCCGGGCGGGATGATCGCGCCGGCGCGCCAGCGGGCGTAGTCGTCGCCGATCTCGTGGGGCGTGAGCCCTTCCCATTCCCCCAGGCCGTGCTCGGTCCAGCCGTCCTCGATCACGGGCTCGAGCGCCCTGCCGACTCCCGCATCGCGCAGTGCCGTGGAGAGCAGTGCGGCGGTGCTGCGGGTGCGGCGCAGCGGAGAGACCACGAGGGACCGAGGCGCCCAGGCCGCGATCGCGGGGCCGAGCGCCGCGACGTCGCTACGGCCGGTGTCGGACAGGTCGATGTCGGTGCGCCCTTGGAGGCGCCGGTCGTGGGTCCAGCTCGTTGCTCCGTGGCGAACCAGCAGCAGCGTGGTCACGCCCGGACTCGTCCGGTCCCCCGGGTTCACAGCCGCCCGCCTTCCGCGTGGAACAGCGCGGCCGGGACATCCGGGAGGCGCAGCCGTGTCGCCTCCCCCGGCATCGCGGACCGGTCGCTGACCACGGTGATCCGGTCACGCTGCTCGTGGCCGGACCCGACATGCCCTGTCACGAGGTGCACGCCGGCGGCCGGCGTGGACTCGACGATCTCGAACGGGAAGGTTCCCTCGGGATCGAGCATGACGTCCTGGGGCCGGTACATCGCGTGCGCGGGCGACGACCCGGCGGGAACCGCCGCGATGGGGACCCCGCGGTGCACGAAGGACCCGGCGTCGGCATGGCCGGACAGGAGCACGGCTGGAGGGCTGCCGAGGAAGGAGGCGACGAACGCCGTCGCGGGCCGCTCCAGCAGCTCCGCCGGTGTGCCGAACTGCTCGACCCGTCCGTCGTTCATCACCGCGATGTGGGTCGCGAGGGCGAGGGCTTCCACCTGGTCGTGCGTGACGTACACGCTCGTGGCGTCGTTCTCGCGATGCACCCGTCCGAGCTCGGCGCGGGTCTCGACGCGGAGCCGGGCGTCGAGGTTGGACAGCGGCTCGTCGAACAGGACCACCTCGGGTCGCGGGGCGATGGTGCGAGCGATCGCCACACGCTGCTGCTGCCCGCCCGAGACCTGCGCGGGCGAGCGGTCCGCCAGCTGCGTGATCTCGAGGGACGCCAGGACCTCGTCGACCCGCGCGGTGCGCTCCGCGCGGGACCACCCGGCCACCGAGAGCGGCCATTCGATGTTCTGCCGCACGGTCATGTGGGGCCACAGCGCGTAGCTCTGGAACACCATGCCGAGGTGGCGCTTCTCGGGCGGGAGGCTGTAGGCGCTGCCGCCGTCGGCGACGACACGGTCGCCGAACCGGATGACGCCGCTCGTCGGCTCGTCGAGGCCGGCGAGCATGCGCAGCGTCGTGGTCTTGCCGCAGCCGGACGGTCCGAGCAGCACGACGAACGCGCCGGAGGGCACCTCGAGCGAGATGTCGCGGACGGCGGCGGACGAACCGAACCTCTTGCCGAGGCCCTGGATGCTGATGGTGGTCACGAGGTGCTCCGGTCGGTGCGGTCGCCGAGTCGCCGGGCGAGCAGGGTTGCTGCGACGGAGATGACGGCGATGATGAGGGTGATGGCGTTGGCCTGCTGCGTGAAGCCCTCCGAGGCGTACCGGAAGGTCATCATCGACAGCAGCGGGGTGGCCGGCGTGACGAGAAGCACGACCACGGAGAGGTCGCGCACCATGGTCACGAAGACGAGCACTCCCCCGTTGGCGAGCCCCCGGGAGACGAGCGGCACGGTGATCCGCCCGAACCGGCGCGGACCGGACGCACCGGTGAGCACCGCTGCCTCGTCGAGCTCGGCAGAGACCTGCCCGAACGAGGTGGTGGCCGTCTGGAAGGCGAAGGGCAGGCTGGCGGCGATCCCGGCCAGGACGAGGATCGCGAACGTGCCGTAGAGCGATCCGAACGGTCCGACGGGCGCGCCGAACTGGGCGATGAACGCCGCACCGAGCGCGACACCGGGGATGAGGAAGGGCACGTAGCTGAGCAGCCCGATCAGGCTCTTGACGCGCGGGGCACCAGGCAGGTGCCGCACGACGTACGCGGCGAGAGCGCCGATCAGGACCGCACCGAGCGCGACGGCCACGCCGAGACCGATCGTGCCGCCGAGCGCCTGCACCACGATCGGGTCGCGCAGGATGCCGCGCATCCCCTGCGAGATCGACGGATCGGAGGCCCCCGTCCAGTAGTGCAGCGTCAGCCCACCGTCCAGGCTGTTGGTGCGCCGCAGCACCGTGCTCACCGCAAGGACGATGCCGGGCAGGATGGCCGTGGCCGCCACGATCGCCCAGGCCGCGACGGCCAGCGGCAGACGCCACCCGCCCGTGCGGGTGGTGCGGGCCCGGGCCGCCTTGCCGGTGATCGTGGAGTACGAGCGGTTGCGGGTGATCCGGTTGCCGGCGAAGAGGATGACGGCCGCCACCAGGACGAGCAGGATCGACAGGACGTACCCGCGCACCTCGTCCCCGGTGGAGATCGCGCCGTACAGCCTCGTACTGAGGGTCTGGAAGCGGACCGGCAGGCCCAGCAGAGCCGGCACGGCGAAGTTCGACACGCCCTCGGCGAACGCGAGGAGGAATCCGGACACGACGGCGGGTGCGACGGCCGGGATCACGATGCGCACCGCGACCCGGAGCCGGGACGCGCCCGTCAGCTCGGCCGCGGCGACCAGGTCCCCACCGACGTTGGCCAGAGCGGCCGCTGCGACCACGAAGCTCAGCGAGTAGTAGTGCGCGGCGAGCGTGAGCACGACGGGCACCGGGCCCCAGGCGAGCCAGTCGGGAACGGCCAGGCCCAGCGAGGTGAGCAGGCCGGGGCTCCCGCCGATGTGGTCGTTGCGGAAGACGCTCTCCCAGGCGAGCGCGATCGCGAAGCTGGGCAGCGCGAACGGGATCGTGGCGAAGACCCCGATCACCTTGCGTCCTGGCACGTCGCTCATGACGACGACCCAGGCGAGGAACGCGCCGAGCAGGGTGGACAGCAGACCGGTGCCGAGGCCGACGACGAGCGATCCGCCGAGCGGCTCCCAGAACAGCGCGCTCGACATGGGGCTGGCGAGCACCTCGGACCAGGTGTGACCGGCGCCGTCGGACAGGGTCGCGCGCACCAGACCGAGCAAGGGCAGCGCGACGAGCGTGATCAGGACGGCGAGCACGGCGACGGTCAGCCACGTGAGCGGCCGGCGCGTCGCCGCGCTCGTGCGCGCGACGAACGTCATTGGATGGTCAGGAGGAAGTCGGCGACGGCGCCACGGCGCTCCGCGGAGGTCTCCGCATCGATCTGCCAGGCCCCCAGCTCCTCGAGCGGGAGGGCGTCGGCCGGCGGTGTGACGTCGCTGCGGGTCGGGTAGTCGCCCGCGACGTAGAACGGCTCGAAGCCCGTGCCGCCCGTCTCCGTGTCGTCGCCCATCATGTAGTCGATGAGCAGTCGCGCGGCGGCCGGGTTGGCGGCGTTCGCGGTCGCGCCGAGGTAGGCGGGAAAGACGATGCCGTTGGACGGGGCGACGCCCGAGGCCACCTGCAGCGCCCAGTCCTCGTCCTCGTTGTCGCGGCGGTCGGAGTACGAGGTGAAGCCGACCGGCGGGTCGTCCTGACCGACGACGCCGACGGCGGCGTTGACCGTGTCGGTGTCGTCGACGAGCACCGCTTCGTTGTCGTAGAGGTCCTTGAGGAACTGCAGCCCCGCGTCAGGCACGCCGTCGTCGAGCACGAGCTCCTCGCCGAACTGGTCGGCATAGGCGGCGGCCATCTCGTCGGCGCGGAGCGACAGCTCGGTCGCGAGGTCGAGGTAGTCGCCACGCACGTTCGGGTCGACCAGCACGACCTTGCCTGCCCAGCTCGGCTCGGTCAGCTGCCAGAGGTTCGAGACCGGCGATCCGTCGGGGTGCGCCTCCTCGTTGTACATGAGCACCTTGGTGGAGAGGCGGTTCGCGACGAGCGGCTCCCGGTACTCCTCGGGCAGGGCGTCGGCGAGGCGGGCCGGCAGGTACGGGACGAGCACCCCGTCGGCGAGCAGCTCCGTCACGACGACGGGAGCGTCCGAGACATAGGCGACGTCGGCCGTGCTGGTGCCGGCAGCATGCTCGCTGGCGAGCCGGGTGATCAGCTCGCTGGAGGAGATGTCGCTCGCGACGACGTCGATGCCGGGGTACTCGGCCTCGAACGACTCCTCGATGGCGGCGATGCGGCTGGTGAACGCGTAGACGACGACCTGCCCTTCCTCCTGTGCGAGCTCGACGAGCTCGTCATGACCGAGAGAGCCCCAGTCGGTCGTGTCGTCGGTGCCCGCGCCGGCACCGGGAGTGGTGCAGGCAGCGAGGCCGAAGCAGAGGGTGAGAGGCAGCAGAGCCGCCAGCGCGGGACGGACACGCGTACGGAGAGCGGGCATGGGTGATCCTGTTCTGTCGTTGCCCGGCACACGCCGGGCGGGTCGTACGTGGGAGGTCAGCGGGCGAAGCGCTCGAGGAGCGCGCCGAGGTGGTCCAGCGAGCCGATGGACTGTTCGGGGGCTTGCCGCGCGATCGTCAGGACGAGCGCATTGGCGATGGCCATCGGCACCGTCAGCGACAGGTAGTCGTCGCCGCCGCGAGGCGCGGCGAGGATGACGTCGGGCTGCGGGGTGAGAGTGAGCAGGGTGTCGGTGATCAGCGCCGTGAGAGCGCCACCCGAGGCAGCGATCTCGAGCACCGGGGGCAGCGCGGACGGCACGCGCCGGAACGCGCAGGCGAGCAGCAGGTCTCCCGGCTGCAGCGCGGACAGGCGCTCGGCGAGCTCGCGATCGGCGCCGGTGAGCAACGTCGAGCGCCTGCCGAACCGGCGCAACCTCCGAGCGAGCAGGTCCGCGAGCACTGCGGCATTCCCGTGGGCGAACAGGTAGACGTGCCCGGCCGCCACGATCCGGGCGGCAAGGTCGTCCAGCTCGGCCTGGGTGACGTGCTGCGGCAGCGCGGAGAGGGCCGCCACCTCGTCGTCGACGAAGCCGCGCAGCACGTCGTCCGGATGCCGCTCGAGCAGGCCGCGCACCCGCTGCGACGGTCCGTCGCCGGCGAGGTAGTCCTGCCGGAGCGCGTCGCGCAGCTGCGGGTAGCCGTCGAAACCCAGCCGCTGCGCCATCCGGGTCGCCGCGGACTGGTGCAGCCCCAGCGGCTCGGTCAGCTCGGCCGCGTACCAGAACGCCGCTTCCGCTGGCTGAGCCTGCAGCACGGCGACGAGCCGACGGTCCGTGGCGGTGAGCCGATCGCCACCCGCCTTGACCAGCTGTGTAATGAGCACGCCGTCACGCTAGATGCAAACTCACTTGCATTGAGCGCAAGTGGTGCACGTTCATGTGCTGTTCAGCAGACTGCCGGGCCGCCGTCACCCAGGCGGGCTCCAGGCCGGCCGTCTGGAATCCTGATGGGGCCAGCGCGCAGCGACAGCGACCCGACGAAAGGTGACAGGAGCACGATGCTCAACCCCCGCTCCCCCGGCGAGCCCTACCTGATCGAGCGCGACGCCGGCTACTTCGAGTACCAGCTCCCGGTCTCGCTCAAGGCGGTCATCGGCTGGAAGGGCCGGCTCCCGCTCCTGCGCAACGAGCGCGACGAGTGGGAGCTCCCCGGCGGCAAGCTCGAGCCGGGCGAGGAGCCCGCCGCGTGCCTCGCCCGCGAGATCCGGGAGGAGCTCGCCTGGGACGCCGCCGTCGGCGAGCCCTTCCACACCTGGGTCTACCGGGTGTTCCCGGACCGCCACGTCTTCGTCGTGACGTTCCTCGCGACGTACGACGGCGATGCCACGCCCGCCTACAGCGACGAGCACAAGGAGCTGGTGCTCGTCACGCCCGGCGAGGCCGCCACGCTGGACCTGCCAGAGGGGTACCGGACAGCGATCCGCCGGGCCGTGGAACGAGGGCACTTCCGGCGGGGCTGAACGCCCTCGCAGAAGTCAGGCGTCGTAGCGCCGGAACACCCTGTCGGTACGCAGGAACGTCTCCGAGAAGAACGCACTGCGCACCTCGCCGGTCAGGACGCCGACGAGGAAGTCGGTGGCAGACATGTCGAACCGCTCCCAGCGGTCACCGTCAGCGTCTGCGACATAGACCGGGAACTGCTCGGCGCTCACGTTCGGTGACTGCCTCCAGTAGAGGCGCTCGCCGTTACCCGTTCCGGCCCAGACGACCAGTCGGTCGTCGTCGACCCAGTCCTCCGGCGGCTCCGTGTCCCCGTCCTCCCAGAACGCCTGGAGCTCGTTGAAGACACCGGGTGCCTTGAGAAGGTTCTGGTCCTGGTACCGGGCATCCGGTGCATAGAGCCGGATGTAGTCGAACCAGACCCCGTCGCCGCCGGCGTCGATCAGCTTCTGGTAGTCGACAGGTATCGGAGCCTCGATCTGGCGCTCGGCGCCCGCCCAGTCGAAGGCCGTGCCACTCGGAACCAGGTTCCCGGCCTCTGTCAGCTGTTCGATGTTCGTATTCATCGTCACTTCCCCATCGATCCGAATCGCAGTCCGTTGTCATCCTTCGTCAGGCCCACAGCATCGCGGATGTCGCCGTAGTTCTGAAGGTCGGGCTTGTTCTCGAGGACGACATCGAGCTTGTACCCGTTCGTTCCGTCGGCACGAAAGTGGATCTCGACCGGCACGGGATCCGACCCCTTGTACTTGGGCGTCACCTTGTAGGTGATCTCGGTGCCGTCGGGCGCGGTCTTCAGCACCCGCTTGACCTCGTTCTCGATCCCCTTCTGCCAGGAGTTGTTGACAGCGGGAAACTCCGGGACGAAGTTCCTGATGTTGTCGTTCGCCCCGCCGAGCTGTGCACCGAACAGGTGGCCGTTCTCATGCTTCGCGGAGTCGTAGCCCGCCGGCGTCCTGCTCGGGTTTGTCGGTTCGCCGTTGAGCGGCTTCTTCAGCTTCGCCTCGATCCCGGTCGCCCGGTTGTGCCGGTCCAGGGGCTTGTACTTCGGATTGCCCGGTGTAGCAGTCGTCTTCATCGATCGAGGAGTCGCGCCACCCTTGCGAATGGGAGAGTAGGGCGCCTGGTGGCCAGCATTGTGGACCAGGACTGGCGTGTTGCCTGCCTGGACGTAGTAGTTGCTGTGGGTCTCGACGTGGAAGTTGTAGACGGTCTCCGCGTCCGCCTCGTCCCGGACTTCTGTCTCGATGGCTTCGACCGGGACCGTCGTCCCCTCCGGGGTGACCAGGAGGTCGCCGACCTTGAGGAACGCGGCGTCCAGCCAACCGCGTCCGTGGACCATGAAGGGGTGCTCCGCCGTGGTCGAGACCACGGACCCGTTGACCGTCAGGTGGAGCAGCTCGGTGGTGGTCCGCACGAAGGTCTCAGTGACCAGCTGCAGCTCGTCCGTGCCGGTAGCCAGGTCACGTGCCCACACCTTGTCGCCGACCCGGACGTCCTCGATCGCACGGTCGCCGTCGGGAGTGCGGACCAGGGTCCCGGCGACGAAGCACTTGCCGAACCCGAACTTGCACGACTTGCCCAGGGCCCCCTTGCTGATCCCCTTCGCCAGCCCGGTCGCAGCCTTCGCCGCAGCACCCAGCCCGATCAACGACAGAGCGGCGCCCGCGATCGCGAGCCCGGCTTCGGCCCAGGACCGTTCACCGGTCGCGGCCAGCGTGATGTTCGCGACCGCGCTGACGATCGCCGCGACCGCGGCGATCACGATCAGCACCCCGGCCAGGGCGGTACCGACCACGGGGATGAACGCGACGATGATCGCGAGGATCCCGGCGATGGTGGAGATCATGTCGGCGATGTCCGCGATCGCGGCGACGAGCTTGGAACCCCAGTTGTCCCACCACCCGTCGTTCAGGTCGTCGGAGGAGGTGATCTCCTCGATCCGGTCGATCGCATGCTCCGCCGCCCGGTCCCGGTCCGAGACCGCGGACTCCACCGTCGACTTCGCCGAGGAGATGATCCCGGCGGCCTGGTCCGCGTCGCCGCCGGCCTGCTCGGCCTTCTGCTCGTACTCCCGCTTCTCGGTCTCGTCCTTCGCACTGTCGGCCAGGTCCTGCCACCGGTCCTTGGACCCCGACGCGGCCTGCACCTGATCCTGCGCATCGCGCGCCTTGTCCAGGGCGGCCAGGGTCTCGGACTGCACCCGCTCCAGGGAAGACGCGTACCCGACCAGGGCTTCGCCGGCGGCGACGTACCGGCCGTGCGCCTTACGAACCTCGCCGATGGTGTCTTCCTTGGTCGCCATCAACGCGTCCACCGCCTGGGAGATGGTCCCGTCCACGTCCAACCGGGACATCGAGGAGGCGGCACTGTCGATCGACTCAGCGACCTCCAGATACTCCTGCCCACCCGAGAGGACCAGCACCGGATCACCCGGAGTGGGATCGGCATCCAAACCGACCGGAGACCAATCAGACGGCCTCATACGCACCTCTCCTGCCCGACATGAACGGCATTCCCGAAGAGTCAGAATAAGGGAGAACGCACAGGTCAGACAGCAAAATAGGCACGAACCCGGAGACATCCGTCCCGTCCCGAACCGCCGAGCGCCAGCACCTCCGACGTCGGATACCTTGAGCCCCGTGCCCGACCTCTTGATCGCCCCGCGCCACGCCGCCCACCTCGACCGGGTGGCAGAGGCGCTGTGGCTGGTCCATGAGCGCGACGGCTACCCGATGGTCTGGCCCGACGACCCGACCGCCTGGCTCACGCCTCCCGGCACGATCGACGGCTGGGTGGCTCTGGCCGACGGCGAGATCGTCGGCCACGTCATGCTCATCGACGGCGGCAAGGTCGAGTTCGCCGCGGAGCTGGCCGAGGCCGCCGGTGTCCCCGTGACGGGGCTCGCGGGGGTGAGCCGCCTGTTCGTCACCCCGGCGGCGCGCGGCACACGGGTGGCCGCCGCCCTCCTGGAGCGGGCCGAGGACATGCCGGCCAGGCGCGGTCGCCGCCTCGTGCTCGACGTGGTGGACGACGGCGGCCCCGCGATCCGCCTGTACGAACGGCTCGGCTGGGTACGCGTGGCAGCGGGCCCGGCGAGCTGGACCGACCCAGCCGGCGTCCGCCCACGGGCCGCCGCCTACCTCTGCCCCCGCTGACCCTTTGAGGGATCAGACGGTTCGCGCGCCCAGCCAGGGCGCCAGGTGATCCTCGCGCCACAGCCACTCGACGCCGGCGGCCAGCTCGTCGGGCGTGCACAGCGCGGCATGGAACGCCTCGCGCAGCTGCTGCCGGTCGTCGGCCACTCCCACCACCACGATCCGTGTGTGCGGCGCCGTGCCCGCACAGACCTCCAGCCACGGACCCAGGTCGGCGACCGCGAGCTGCCCGCCCGCGCCGTCCCACAGGCAGGCGAGGCCGGGCCGGTCGGCGACATGGAACACGCCGCGGGCCCGCAGGCCGCCCGTGCTCAGCTCCTCGATGCGGTCCAGCAGCCGCTCCGGGTGGAACGGCAGCGGCGAGCGCAGCTCGAGCGTCCAGCTCCGGTCACCCGGCGCGCCGCCCTGACCCTTGATCACGCGAGCGCCCAGCGGGTGGGCCCTGCGCTCGGCGTGGGCCGGCGAGTGCGTGGCGGCCGCGAGGTCTGCCTCCGACAGCGCGTGCAGGCCGTCGACGCGGCGCGTCCCGGCACCGCGCAGGCGGTCGAGCAGGCCTGACGTCGTCGCTGACAGCGGCTCGCTCCCGCCGACGACCACCAGGTCCGCCTGCTCGATCTGCGCCGCGAGCGCCTCCCCGACCGAGCGTTCGTCGTCGGCGGTGAGCTCGAGGCCGCGTTCGACGAGGGTGGCGTCGCCGAAGAGGTCCTGCTGGAGCGCGTCGGTGTCGACGATGGTGAAGGAGGTGGCGACGCGCGTGTGCTCGAGGGTGCCGCCTGGCGTGGCCGCGGCGGCGAGGGCGCGGGCGGCGGGCAGGGGTTCGGCGCTGACGGGGAGGGCGAGCAGGACGTGGGTCCAGCGGTCGTCGTGGGCAAGGCGGGCGATGGTGGGGACGGCGTCCTCGCGGACGGCGCAGGAGAGGCAGGCGTGCTCGAGCGGCACGAGCACGTCCTCGATGACGCCGGTGGCGTCGAGAACGACGCGCCGGAGGTGGTCGGTGTGGATGTCGTGCCGTACGGCGACGACTCCTGGGGCGTCCATGAGAAGGCCGAAGAGCGCGGAGTCGCGCAGCACGGGGTCGCTGGTGGCCAGGACGCTCACCGGGATGATTCCGCGGCTGTCTCCGGTTCGATACATGCTGCCTCCTCGCCCGGGACCGGCCTGGCCAGCCCGGAATAATTGATAACCGTTCTCAGTTCTGGTTCACTGTAGCGCGATATGAGAATGGTTCTCACCAGCGGCGGCCAGTCCGTCGCAACAGGAGGTCATGTGTCAGCCAGATGTCAGGTGCTGGGCACCGTGCCGGGGTTCGGCCACTCGGTCTCGCACTCCCACGTGCGCACCAAGCGCCGGTTCAACCCGAACATCCAGAAGAAGCGCTACTGGGTTCCGTCGCTCGGCCGCAACGTCACGCTGCGCGTGAGTGCCAAGGGCATCAAGACCATCGATCGCCGGGGCATCGACGTGGTCGTGGCCCAGATCCTCGCCCGAGGGGAGAAGGTCTGATGGCCAAGAAGTCGAAGATCGCCGCCGACGCCCGGCGCCGCGAGGTCGTCGCCCGCTACGCCGAGCGACGCACCGAGCTGCGGGGCATCATCCGCAACCTGGAGCTGCACCCCACGGTGCGCGCCGCCGCCGTCAGCGAGCTGGCCAAGCAGCCGCGTGACGCGAGCCCCACGAGGCTGCGCAACCGCGACGTCGTGGACGGCCGGCCCCGTGCGTACTCGCGCAAGTTCGGCCTGTCCCGCATCCGGCTGCGCGACATGGCGCACCGGGGCGAGCTGCCCGGGGTGACGAAGTCCAGCTGGTGACCGCCGGCTGGCGAGGCACCCGGCGTCAGGTTCAACATCGAAGGAGTGGCACATGAAGGTTCGCGCGTCCCTGCGTTCCCTGAAGAGCAAGCCCGGCGCCAAGGTTGTGCGCCGGCACGGCAAGACGTTCGTGATCAACAAGCTCAACCCGCGCTGGAAGGCGCGCCAGGGCTGAGCGAGAGGAGCCAGTCATGAAGAACATCCACCCCACCTACGGCCCCGTGGTGTTCCGGGACGCGAGCGCAGGATTCACGTTCCTCACCCGCTCCACGCTCGCGGCCGACACGGACTCCGGGCCCGGGCGCCCGACGGCCACCATCGAGTGGTCCGACGGCAACACCTACCCCGTGGTCGACGTCGAGATCAGCAGCGCGAGCCACCCGTTCTGGACCGGCTCGGCCCGCGTGGTCGACACCGCAGGGCGCGTCGAGAAGTTCCGGCAGCGGTACGCCAAGCACGGCAACAGCACCAGCAACACCGACGACAGCAAGGGCGGTAACTGATGGCCTCGCGCGTAGACCTCCGGCCGATCATCAAGCTGCGCTCGACGGCGGGCACCGGGTTCACCTACGTGACCCGTAAGAACCGGCGCAACGACCCCGACCGGCTCGTCCTGCGCAAGTTCGACCCCGTGGCCCGCCAGCACGTGGACTTCCGCGAGGAGCGCTGACCTCAGCGCTCCCGACGGAGCGCCGACAGAAAGGAGGCCGCCGTGGCGGTCCCCAAGAGAAAGATGTCCCGGTCGCGCACGCGGTCCCGCCGCTCGCAGTGGACGGCCCAGGTGCCTGAGCTCGTCCTCGCGACCACCGTGGACGGGCGCCAGGTCAAGGTCCCGGCCCGGCTGGTTCCCGCCGTCCGGCGCGGACTGGTCGTCCCGGACTGACACCGCCCGCACCCGCAGAACGACCCCGCGGGACGACCCCGCGGGACGACAGACGCCCCGGCGCGCACAGCGCCGGGGCGTTTGTCGTGGGCGTGATCGTTGCGGCTATGCGTCCGTTTTAGCCGCAACGGTCACGCCCACAACCACGATGTCCAGGCTTGAGGCCAGGGCGTCGGACCACGTCTTCGCCTGCTGGCCCGTGGGGTCCCCGACCAGGACGTGGCCGATCCGCTCGTTGTTGTCCCCCGGCCGCACCACGCGACCGGCCGACGGCGTCTCGTGGCTGAGCACGCGGTCGTCGTCGGCCAGGCGCTGCGCGCCCCGCACCTCGCGCACGACGCCGTCGGACGCCGGCAGCAGGAACGTGACCGCTGCGCTCGCCGCGACCGCCGGACCGGGCACCGGCTCGCGGCCCAGCGCCAGGTCCACCAGGACCTGCAGCGGGTTGAAGCCCGTCACCAGGCGCACCAGCTCGAAGATGTAGCCGCCGCCCTGGCGTGGGTTCAGCTCGATCAGCCGGGGCCCGCCCGCGGTGACCCGCACCTCCGTGTGGCTGATCCCGTGCGTGAGCCCGACGGCGCGGAGCACCCGCACGACGTGGCGCTCGATCGCGTCGCGCTCGTCGGGCGCGAGCGGGGCCGGGAACAGGTGCCCCGACTCGACGAACCCGGAACCTCCCTCGACGCCCGGCTCGGCCACCGACTTCGCGGTGATGCCCAGCACCCGCGTGACGCCGTCCCGGGTCACCGACTCCACGCTGTACTCGGGCCCCTCCAGCACGCGCTCGAGCAGCGCGAGCCGCTCCAGCGGCTGGTCCCTGGTGTTGCGCTCGGGCGCGGTCGCCTCGGCGAACGCCACGGCGAGCCCTGCCTCGTCGGCCACCTTGCGCACGCCGGTCCCGGAGTTCATGTCGACCGGCTTGACCACCAGCGGGTAGCCGAGGTCGGCCGCGGCCTTGTGCGCCTGGTCCCAGGTCGCGGCCACCGCGAACGGCACGTCCGGGACCCCCGCGGCCGCAAGGACCTGGCGCACCAGGTGCTTGCGCGTAGCGGTCCGCAGCACGTCAGCAGGCGCACCGGGCAGGCCCAGGTCCTCGGCGACCAGCGCGACCGCCGGCAGGTAGTAGTCGCAGGTCGTCAGCACGCCGTCGATCCGCCGTCGGGCCGCCACCGCGCGAGCCGCGGCGAGCAGGGCGGCGGCGTCGTTGGTCTCGGCCACGACCACCTCGGCGGCGAGCGCCAGCACGGGATGCGGCTCACCGCCGGGCAGGCGGTACAGGTCGGGGTCGCGGGTCACCAGGACGTACCGGTGGCCGCCCTCGTGCAGCAGGGGCGGGAGCATCAGGCCGGTGGACTGGAGCCAGCTCTCGATCATCAGCAGGTCGGCCACGTCAGCACGCTCCGCGAACGATAGTCGTTCTCAACATGGCGCCCAGCCTGCCACGGATCGCGTGGAGGTTCTTGTCCGCGCAGGGTCATTGTGTGATGGACGTGGCCCTGCCGGGCTGACCCCGTCCCGGGCGACACTCGTGTCCGGGAAACAGTTGGTCCCGGACCCCTGTTGCCCGGAGTCGACAACGTCTACGCACAGCAACACACTCCGAATCCGTGGCGTCTCCCCCGTACCCCCCGAGCCGCCGGAGCCACGCCACGGGTCGGAACCCGCGCTACAGGACCCCGTCCGGCAACGAGGGGCGCTCGTCCTCCCCGAGCCTCGGCCGCGGGATGAGCAGCGCAAGGACCGTGCACACGAGCGCCGCGAGGAGGCCGAACAGCAAAGCGGTCCGGAACGCGTCGTCGGACGGCACCGGCACCCCGTCCAGCTCGGCACCTCCCGCGGCGAGCACACCGCCCACGACGGCGGCGGCCGACGTCGTGCCGAGGGACCGCATGAGGGTGTTGAGCCCGTTCGCCGCGCCCGTCTCGCGCGCGGGCACGACCTGCATGATCAGTGCGGGCATGGCCGCGAACCCCAGGCCGATGCCGATGCCGACCACGATGTTGACCACCAGGACGTGCCACACCTCCAGGTCGACGGCGACGGCGATCACGTAGGAGAGCGCGATGATGGCCGACCCCGCCGCCAGCAGGGGCTTGGGGCCGAAGCGGTGCTCGAGCCGGCCCGCGACCGGCGACATCGCAAGCATCGCCAGACCGGCGGGCATGAGGATCAGGCTCGCCTGCATCAGGCTGAGCCCCAGCCCGCCCGCCTCGGCCGGCAGCTCGAGCAGCTGCGGGAACACGACCTGCGACGCGAACAGGGCGAAGCCCATCGCTATCGAGGCGAGGTTGGTGAACAGCACGGTGCCCCGCGCCGTGACCCGCAGGTCCACGAGCGGAGCGTCGATCCGCAGCTCGTACCAGCCCCACACGAGGAGCACGGCCAGGCCGCCGAGCAGCAGCCCGAGCGTGCGGGGTGACCCCCACCCCCAGTCGTTCCCCCGCGAGACCGCCAGCAGCACCCCCGTCAGGCCGACGGCCAGGCCGATCACGCCGACCACGTCGAGCTTCCCGCCCGCCCGCATCGTGCTGGCCGGCACGATCCAGGCCACCAGCACCAGCGCGAGCAGACCGATCCCTGCCGCCACCCAGAACATGACGTGCCAGTCGTAGTGCTCGGTCACGAACGCACTGATCGGCAGGCCGAGAGCACCGCCGACGCCGAGCGTCGCACTGACCATCGCGATGCCCGACCCGAGCCGTTCCTTGTGCAGCACGTCGCGCAGGATCGAGATGCCGAGCGGGATCACGCCCATGCCCATGCCCTGCAGGCCGCGGCCGACGATCAGGAGCACCACGGACGACGACAGCGCGGCGACGACCGAGCCGAGGACGAGCAGGCCGAGCAGGGCGAGCGCAACGGTCTTCTTGCCGTACATGTCACCGAGCCGCCCCGATATGGGCGTACAGATCGCCGCGACCAGCAGCGTCACCGTGATGGCCCAGGCGGTGACGTCGCGGGACTCCCCCAGCAGGAGCGGCAGCTCCGACTGGATCGGCAGCAGGATCGTCTGCATGAACGACGCCCCCATACCTGCGAACGCGAGAACCGCGATCACCAGGCCCGGCCTGGGCACGTACGTGAGCCGGGAGCGATCCTGACCGCCGGGCGGAAAGCTGAATCTCATGGGTGGCAGACGTTCCTTCGATGCGGTGGTGCCCCGTCGCGCGCGGAGGTCCGCAGCACGGGCACTGCCAGGGCGGAGACACCTGCACCCTACATAGTTGCCCGCGCGAACGATGTCGCACCGCCGAGCGGCTCAGCGTTCATATATGCACAGTCTCATATATGTGTTGTAGGGTATGAGGCATGGCACTCGACGCCCTGATCCTCGGCCTCCTCGACCTGAAACCCATGACCGGCTACGACCTCAAGAAGACGTTCGACGGCACCGTCGCCCACTTCTGGTCCGCCGATCAGGCCCAGATCTACCGCACGCTCGCCCGGCTCGAACGCGACGGTCTCGTCGACGTCCGGGTCATCCCGCAGCCCGGCAAGCCCGACCGCCGCGAGCACCGGCTCACCGACGAGGGCCGGGCCTCGCTGACGGCCTGGCTCCGCTCCCCGCTGCCCGACGACCGGCCACGGGAGCCGTTCCTCGGCAGGCTCTTCCTCGTCGGCAGGGAGAACGACCCCGAGCTGGTCCGAGTGCTCCTCGCGGAGCGCCGGGACGCAGCCCTCCGCCTGCTCGCCACGCTGGAGGGCATTCCGGTCCACGATGGCGACCTGGCCACCCGGCTCCGGTCGGCGACGCTGCGCAACGGCATCCGCGAGGTCCAGGCCGAGCTCACGTGGCTCGACGAGCTGGAGGCAGCCCTGTGAGCGCCGCGACGAACCGCCCCACGAGCATCCATCTTGTCGAGCAGCGCCCCGACGCCGACGAGTCGGTCCTGTTCCTGCACGGCGGGAACGTCGCCGGCTGGTCGTGGTCCGAGCAGGCCAAGGCGCTCTCCGACCACCACGCCCTCATCCCGGACCTGCCCGGGTTCGGCGCCTCGGCACAGCACCCGTGGACCGACCTCTCGACGACGGTCGACGAGCTGGCAGACCTCGTCCGCGAGCGGGCCCACGGCGGGCGGGCCCACCTGGTCGGGATGTCGCTCGGCGGCGTCGTCGGGACGGCCCTCGCGGCGCGCCACCCGGACGTGATCCGGAGCGTCTTCGTGACCGGGGCGATCTTGCGCGGCGTGCAAGGGTTCACCCGCTGGGCGGGGCTGGCGCAGATCCGCTTCTTCGGCAGCCCCTGGTACTGGAGGACGACCGCCCGGATGTACCGCCTGCCACCGGACGCGATCGACCTGTTCGTCACGACGGGGCTGGGGATCGATCGCGACTCGGTCCGCCGGATGGTCCCGCAGCTCTACGACGGCGTGCCGGCCCGCGACCTCGACGGGCTCCGCCGGCTGACCGCCCCGATCCTCGCGATCGTCGGCGAGAAGGAGTCCCGGACCTTCCGCGACGCGATGGACGAGGTGACCTCCCGCGTGCCCCATGCCGTAGCGCGGCTCGCACCGGGCATGCACCATGTCTGGGACGTCGAGGACCCGGACCTGTTCCACACCACGCTCGCCCACTGGCTGGCGACGGGTGAGCCGTCCCCCGCCCTGCTCCCGGTCGGGACGCGGCGACGAGGGACACCGGAGGCAGCGCTGTGAACCTGCACGTGGCCGAGCTGCACCCCGCCGCCTCCGAGACGGTGCTCTTCCTGCACGGCGGGAACGTCGCGGGCTGGATGTGGACCGAGCAGGCCGCAGCACTTACGGACCACCACGCGCTGGTCCCGGACCTGCCCGGCTTCGGCGCATCGGCGGGCCGCCCCTGGACCGATCTCATGACGGTGACCGACGACGTGGCCGACCTCGTCCGCAGCCGGGCCCACGACGGACGCGTGCACGTGGTCGGGCTGTCCCTCGGCGGTGTCCTCGGGACACTGCTCGCCGCCCGCCATCCCGACGTGGTCCGCAGCGCGTTCGTGACGGGCGCCGCGCTGCGCGGCGTCGGGCGACTCACCCGCTGGAGCGGGCTGGCACAGGTGTCGTTCTGGTCGAGCCCCGGGTACTGGAACGGTCTCGCCCGAGCGTTCCGCCTGCCTGCCGACTCCGTCGACGCGTTCGTCTCGACGGGCCTCGGCATCGACCGCGACTCCGCCCGCCGGATGATGGTCCAGGTCTACGACGGTGTCCCGGCCGCCGACCTCGACGGGCTCCGTGACCTCCGGGCGCCGATGCTCGCGATCGCCGGCGAGAAGGAGCCGCGGACCGTGCACCGAGCACTCGACGACATCGTCTCCCGTGCGCCCCACGCCGTAGCCCGGCTGGCACCCGGCATGCACCACGTCTGGAGCGCCGAGGACCCCGAGCTGTTCCACGACGTCCTGGCCCACTGGCTGACGACGGCCGAGCCGTCCCCCGCCCTGCTCCCGGTCGAGCCGCACAAGGAGGGCACGCCAATTTAGCCACTTTGCACCTTTCCTTGACGTCTCGCTGGGCTCCAAGCAAAGTTAGCGGCGCTGACCTGCACATTCTGCCAGGTCAGCTCCTTCCGATGAGGTCAGTGAGGAATATCCCATGACGTTATCTCGACGAACGTTTCTCGGTGGAGCGGCCGGCGTAGCCGCACTCGGGCTCACAGGCGCGGGGGTGATGTCGCCGCAGCAAGCGTTCGCCCTCGACCCTGACGGGATGGAGAGCAAGATGCTCTTCGGGGACGCACAGGCCGGAGCGGCGTCCATTCCCAAGCCGAGCGGGGACGGCAACTACCACACGTGCCGCATCCCCTCGATCCTCGCGATCCCAGGGACCAACGTGGTCATCGCGATCGTGGAGGGCCGACCGAACGGCAATCTTGATGCCAGCGGGAACTTCAATCTGCTGATCCGCCGGTCGACCGACTCCGGGCTGACGTGGAGCGTCGCGACCGAGCTCGCCGGGGCAACCCTCTATGCCTGGACGAACCCCACCCTGGTTCACGACGGAACGACGGGCCGGCTGTACTGCTTCATGCTGCGTCGGCAGCCGGGCTCGGCCTACCAGGACGACCCCAAGGTCTTTCTGGCGACTTCGGACAACAACGGCGCCACCTGGACCACCCCGGTAGTGCGCAACGATCTGAACCGCCGGTCCGAGAACGGCACCCCGACCAACGACTTCATCGGCCCCGGCAACGGTATCCAGCGCGCCGACGGCACCCTCGTCGTCCCCGCGCGCGGGCGTCTGATCATCAAGGAGCCAGGTGGTGACTGGGCCGGGCATCGCATCCCGAACGGGCTTGCCGGTGGACCGTACGGCGAGGGGACGGTCGCGGAGCGCCCCGACGGGCAGCTGATCCTGAACTATCGCGCCCTCGACTCGGAGGTCCTGAACGGCGGCACCTTTCCGAACACACGTCGGATCGCCATCGGGAATCCCGGGGACTGGCAGCGGTTCGGCCAGGAGTACTGGCGCGCCCAGATCATCGACCCCGGTGCCCACGCTGCCCAGATCTCCCACACCATCAATGGCGACCGGCACCTCATCCACCTGAACTCCGCTAGCCAGCAGGACAACAATCGCTACCAGATGAAGCTGCGCGCTAGCATCGACGGCGGCGAGACGTGGCCCAACGCCTACGAGCGGTTGCTGAGCGACGACCCTCTGGCGAGCGAAGGAAACCGGGTCGGCGACCTGCGTGAGGGCGGCTACTCGGCATTGACATCTACCGGTAGCGGCATCGTTCTCGCGCTGGTCGAGGCACGCCGGGTCCAGACCGCCAACCCGACGATCAGCCAGCTCAACAGATCGCCCTGCGCCGTGGTGCTCCGACGGTTCGCTCCGAGCTGGCTCGTCCCAGCCTGACGCACGGCACCTGAGGACAGTGTTGCTGTGAGTAGACAGCGCCTACTCACAGCAACACACCCACGATTCGTGGTGTCTCCGTGCCGATTCCAGCCGAACGCGTCAGCCCCACGCGCGCCCCGCGTCAACCCCGGACGTTCGACCCCGCGCCCGCGCCGTCGAGGCCCGCACCATCAGCTGCTGCTCCGCCGTCCTGCGCCGGGCGCGCGCGGCCCGCGGCAGCAGCGCGAGCTCGAGCGCCTGGCGCCCCATCTCCTTCATCGGCAGGTGCACCGTCGTCAGCGCGGGCGACAGGTGGCCGGCGACGCTGACGTCGTCGAACCCGGTGACCGACACGTCACCGGGAACCGCGATGCCCCGCTCCCCCAGCACCGACAGCACGCCGACGGCCATGTCGTCGTTGAGCGCGAGGATCGCCGTGACGTCCGGATGCTCGTCGAGGATGCGCCGGGCAGCCTCCTTGCCACCGTCGAGCGTGAACTCCGCTTCGACCACGGGCAGGTCGCGCAGCGTCAGGCCGTACGCGCCGAGCGCCTGCTCGACGCCGGCGAGCCGGTCGGCCATCGTCGCCAGTCCCCGCGCCCCGGCCGTGACACCGATGCGCCGGTGCCCGAGCCGGAGCAGGTGCTCGGCGATCGCGCGGCCGCCCTCGACGTTGGCAGGCACCACGGCGTCGACCCCGAGCTGGGGATGCCGCCCGATCACGGCGACGCGCCCGCCGGCCGCCTCGAAGCCCTGCACCTCGCCCTTCATCCGTGCCTGGATGTCGCGGTCCAGATGCCCGGACCCGGCAACGACGATGATCCCGACGCGGGCGTTCACGAGCGCCCGCAGCTGCGCCACCTCGGTGAACGGGTCCCGGCCGGTATGACAGATCTGCACCATGCGCCCGTGCGTGCTCGCGACCTCCAGCACGCCGCTGGCGATCTCGGCGAAGTACGGGTCGCCGATCTCGTGCACCACGAGCCCCACCCCCGGGCTGGCGCCGCTTGCGAGTGACCGCGCGTGCACGTTCGCCACGTAGCCCAGGTCCGCTGCCACGGTGCGCACGCGTTCGGCCAGTGCCTCGGACACCCCGGCCGCCCCGGAGAGGGCGCGCGAGGCGGTGGCGATCGACACGCCTGCCTGGTCGGCGACATCGATCAGGCGCAGCCCGGCGGTGTGCTTCGGCATGAGGCCTCCTCGCCACGGATGGTGCACGGAACTGATGGATCAGAACTTATGGATCAGGCCAAGACCCTTGTCACCAAGGGTCCCAGGTTCCTAGAGTGCCGTAAGCGGTTACGGAAGCGCTTGCCACAAAGGAGTGGACCATGAGAGCAACCCGACGCCTGACGGTAGCGGCTGTCGCCGCCACCACGGCGCTGACCCTGTCCGCCTGCCTGGCGAGCCCCAACCAGGGCGACGACCCGGGCGGGGAGTCCGCAGGCCCCGACGACCCGATAGTCATCGGCGTCTCCCTGCCCCTGACCGGTGACTTCGCCGAGCCGGGCAAGGGCGTGCAGCGCGGCTACGAGGCCTGGGCAGCCCACGTGAACGAGAACGGCGGGCTACTGGGCCGCCAGGTGGAGCTCATCATCGTCGACGACCAGTCCAACGCCGACCGGGTCGCCTCCGACTACGAGCGCCTGATCAACCAGGACGGCGTCGACCTGGTCTTCGGGCCGTTCTCGACCCGGCTGGTGGTGCCTGCCGCACAGGTCGCCCAGGACTACGGGTTCCTCTTCGTGGAACCGGCCGGTGCCGCCGCCGAGGTGTTCGAGCAGGGCTTCGACAACCTGTTCTACGCCGCGCCCGCCATCGCCGACGACCACTACAACCACCTCGCCGAACACATCCTCGCCCTGCCGGAGGACGAACGGCCCGAGACGATCGCCGTCGCCTCCATGGACGACCCGTTCGCCCAGGGCACCGCCTACGGCCTGCGTGACGCGCTGGCCGCCGAGGGCATCGAGGTGGTGGTCGACGAGGTCTACCCGCCGAACACCACGGACTTCAGCGGCATCGCGGCGAAGATCGCGGACTCCGAGGCCGACCTGCTCGTCGTCGGGTCGCAGTACCAGGACGGCGTCAACCTCGTCGTCGCGCTGCAGCAGCAGGGCTACCAGCCCGAGATGGCCGCGATCTCCGGCGCCCCCACGAACGCCGAGTTCCCTGCCGCCATCGGCGACAAGACGGAGGGCATCCTCGCGCCGACCGGCTACACGCCCGATGCCCCGTACCCCTCGAACGAGGAGTTCGTAGCGGCGTACACGGAGGAGCACGGCGCCGAGCCCGCGGAGGACGAGGCGAACGCCTGGACCACCGGCCAGGTGGTGGCCGCTGCGGTCGAGGCCGTCGGCTGCGCCGACGCGTCGCCCGAGTGCCAGCAGCAGCTCATCGACTGGCTGCACGAGAACGAGGTCGAGACCGTGGTCGGCCCGCTGAGCTGGGACGCGCAGGGCCGCCCGCAGAGCGCGCACCTGATCCAGCAGTACGTCGACGGCGAGATCACGATCGTGCTGCCGGACGACGTCAAGGAAGCCGACCTCGTCCACCCGAAGCCCGAGTGGTGATCGCATGACCGGTGCCCTGTTCGCGCAGAGCCTGGTGCTGGGCATCCTCCTGGGTGGGCTGTACGCCCTCCTGGCCGCCGGCCTGACGCTGTACTTCGGCGTCATGCGGGTGGTCATGATCGCCCACTCCGCGTTCCTGATCCTCGCCGCCTACCTCGCCTGGTACTTCCACGAGCGCTCGGGGCTCGACCCGCTCCTGTCCCTCGTCATCACGGTGCCCCTGTTCTTCGTGGTCGGGTACGGCATGCAGCGGTTCCTGGTGTCGCGGCTGCGGCCCATCAGCCTCACCACCATGTCGGTACTGCTGACCTTCGCCGTGGCGCTGACCATCGAGGGCCTGCTCGGCTTCGTGTGGACAGGGACGCAGCGCCGGATACAGCTCGAGTACTCCGGGGCGAGCGTCGAGGTGGCCGGCGTGAGCATCGCCGTCGTCAAGCTGATCGCGTTCGCGCTCGCCGCGGTGTCGCTCGGGGCGCTGTACCTGATCCTGCGCAAGACCTCCTTCGGCCGGGCGCTGCGGGCCACCACCCAGCACCCTGAGGCCGCGCGGCTGATCGGCATCGACACCGACCGGGTGGCCGGCCTCGGGTTCGGGCTGGGCCTTGCGACGGCCGCCGTCGGCGGTACGGCGCTCGCGCTCGACTACACGATCTACCCGTCGCTGCACTGGCACTGGATCGGGCCGCTGATGGCGATCATCGTCGTCGGCGGGCTGGGCAGCATCCCGGGGGCCGCGACAGCGGCCATGCTGCTCGGCGTGGCCGCGAGCCTGCTGCAGGTACCGCTCGGCACGACCTGGGCCCAGACCGTGTTCTACCTGGCCCTGTTCGTGACCCTCATGATCCGCCCGCAGGGATTCTTCGGAGGTCGCCTTGCCCAGAGATTCTGAGCCGACGACGTCGGCTCCCCCACCACCGGCGCCAACACCGGCACCAGCGCCGCCGGCGAAGCGGCGCGACCTCGCGCGGTGGGCCCGGATCACGGGTCTGCTCGCCCTCGTGGCATTCGTCCTCTTGTTCCCCTCCCTCGCGGCAGACCCGTTCATCCTGTCGGTCGGCGTGGTGATCCTGAGCTACGCGGTGCTCGCGACGTCGTGGAACCTGGTGGGCGGGTTCACGGGCTACATCTCGCTGGGGCACGCCGCCTACTCGGGGCTCGGCGGGTACGCGACGGCGCTCCTGATCCTCCGCACCGGGCTCGACCCGTGGCTCGCGCTGATCGCGGGCGGCCTGATCGTTGCCGTCATCGCGGTTCCCGTCGGCATCGCGTCGCTGCGCGTGCGGGGCGCGTCCTTCGTGATCGCGTCCATCGCGCTGGTGCTCATCGTGCAGCTCGTGTTCCAGAGCTGGCACACGTTCACCGGCGGCTCGAACGGGCTGCGGGTGCCGCGGCCGTTCGGCACCGACGTGCTGCGGCCCGAGCAGCACGAACGCTTCTTCTACCTGCACGCGGTGCTCCTCGCGCTCGCGCTGCTGACCTGGTGGCTCATCGAGCGCTCCCGGCTCGGCGCCGGGCTCAAGGCCATCAGGGAGGACGAGGACAAGGCGCAGGCGCTCGGCGTGCCGACCTTCGCCTACAAGCTCACCGCGCTCGTGGTGAGCGCGTTCTTCACGGCGCTGGGCGGCGGGTTGTACGCGCTCTGGTTCGGCTACCTGGACCCGATCTTCCAGTTCTCGATCCTGATCGGCAGCTACATGGTGCTCATGTCGCTGCTCGGCGGCGTGCGCAGCCTGTTCGGCCCGCTGCTGGGGGCCGTCGTCGTCGGCTACGCCGTCGAGGTGTTCAAGTCCCAGTACGGCGACACGCAGCTCCACCTGGTCGCCACGGGTGTGCTGCTCGGCCTGGTCGTCCTGTTCATGCCCGACGGCGTCATCCCCGCCCTCACCTCGGCCCTGAACCGGCGCCGTCAGGCGGCGTCGATCCGCGAGGTGAGCGCGGAGGAGCTGGCGAACCAGCGCGAGGAGGCGGCCCGATGACCGGTTCGACGAGCAGCTCGACGAGCAGCGAGACGGGCTCCGTCACGACGCGGGACCTGACCAAGTCGTTCGGCGGCGTCCGCGCGATCGACGGCGCCTCCGTCGCCTTCCACGAGGGCGAGATCAACGCCCTGATCGGCCCCAACGGCTCCGGCAAGACGACGTTCTTCAACTGCGTCACCGGCATGATCCGGCCCGACAGCGGCACCGTGTCCTACCGGGACCGGGACGTGACCGGGCTGGCACCGCACCGCATCGCGCGGTCCGGGATCGGCCGCAGCTTCCAGCTCTGCCGCATCTTCCCGCGGCTCACGGTGCTGGAGAACATGCTGGTCGCCGTGCAGCCGCACGGGCTGCTGCAGCGCCTGCGCGGCTCGCGCAACCCCGCCGACATCGCGCACGCCCGCGAGCTGCTGTCCCGGGTCGGCATCGACCACCTCGAGCAGTCAGAGGCCCGCGACATCTCCTACGGCCAGCAGAAGCTGCTCGAGCTCGCCGGGGTGCTCATGGGCGACCCCCACACGATCATGCTCGACGAGCCCGCCGGCGGGGTGAACCCCGCGCTGGTCGACCGCATCGCCGACCTCGTGCGCGAGCTCAACGCCGAGGGCCGCACCTTCATCATCGTGGAGCACAACATGGAGCTGGTCATGGGTCTGAGCGACCACGTCGTCGTGTTCGACCGGGGCCGGCCCATCGCGCAGGGCACCCCCGCCGTCGTGCAGGACGACCCCCACGTCCTGGAGGCATACCTTGGCGTCTGAACCGACCACCGGACCGCCCACCGGACCGGCACCCGCGCCCGCGGCCGAACCCCTGCTCCGCCTGGTCGACGTCCAGGCCGGCTACGGCCGCGCTGCCCTGGTGCTGCGCGGGCTGTCCGTCACCGTCGCGCCGTCCAGCGTGGTCTGCCTCGTGGGCCCGAACGGTGCGGGCAAGTCGACGGTGCTCAAGGTCGCCAGCGGTCTGCTGACGCCGCGCGCCGGCCAGGTGGTGGTCGACGGCGTCGACGTCACCGGGCGCACCCCGCAGCAGCTCCTGGCCGCAGGCCTGTCCCACGTGCCGCAGGGGCACAGCGTCTTCCCCGAGATGACGGTCGCGGAGAACGTGCTGCTCGGCGCCTACACCGTGCACGACCGTTCGGTGATCGCCGAGCGCACCGACTTCGTCACGGAGCTGTTCCCGCTGGTCGGCGAGCGCTGGGCCGCCCTGGCGGGCGCGCTGTCGGGCGGGCAGCAGAAGCAGGTCGAGTTCGCCCGCTCGCTCATGGTGCGGCCCAAGGTGGTGCTCCTGGACGAGCCGTCCATGGGGCTCGACCCCAAGGCGACGGCGATCGTGTTCGAGCAGGTGCAGCGCATGCGCGACGCCGGGACGGCCGTGCTGCTCGTGGAGCAGAACGCGCGGCGTGCGCTGGAGGCGGCCGACGTCGGCTGTGTGCTGGACCTGGGCACCGTGCACATCACGGGCCCGGCCCCCACCCTCCTCGCTGACCCCCGTCTGGCCCAGCTCTACCTGGGCGGCCGCCCGAAGGAGGTGCCGTAACCCTTGCTTGTGGGCGCGATCATTGCGCCTATAACGGACGCGTAGCCGCAACCATCGCGCCCACAGCACACAGCTTTCCGGTGGCAGTTCAAAGGAGAACCGTCATGTCGCTCAGAACCATGCTCGGAAAGTCGCTCGGCGGTGCGGGACAGGTCGTGCTCGGCCTCGCCATCCTGGCCGCACTGCTGGCCGGTCTGCACCTCGCGCCGACGGCACGGAGCGGGCCGCCGTCGGCCCCGGACCGCCAGAACACGTACCAGGACAAGCTCGCCGACTACGGCGTCTGCCGGGGCACCGACCCGGCCTGCTACAACGACTGGGACCTGCCGCGGGCCGACGACGGCGTCGTGCGCGTGCTGGTCCTCACCGCGACGGGCAGCTCCCGGCACGCGCACCTCGGGCCGCTCCTGCCCGCCGGGCTGAACCCGCCGCTCACGTCCGCGCACGTCGCACAGAACGCGGTGGTCCGCTGGGGCCAGGAGCACGGGTTCGACGTCGACTGGACCGAGGACGTGCGCCAGCTCGACGCCCCGGCCAAGCTCGCGCCGTACGACGCCGTCGTGTTCCTCAGCAACTCCCGCACCATGCTCGACGACGCGTCCCAGACGGCGCTGCTCCAGTACGTCCGGTCGGGCGGCGGCTTCGTCGCTGTCCACAACACGCTCGGCGCGATGTACCACTGGCCGTGGTTCCAGGGCCTGCTCGGCGGGACCCACTTCTACGACCACGGGCCGCACCGCGACGGGCAGGTCGTGACCGTCGACCGGCGCGACGCCTCGACGCGCGACCTGCCCCGCCGGTGGGACTTCCGCGACGAGTGGTACCACCTCGAGCCGTTCCCCACGGGCGTGCGGTTCCTGGCCGAGGTGGACACCGGAACCATCGGTGACCACACGGGGTTCAACGGGCACCCCGGGCACGAGGACGACCATCCCGTGTCGTGGTGCCAGTACTACGACGGCGGCCGCGCGTGGATCACCACGCTCGGCCACGACCCGGCGGCCTGGACAGAGGACTCGGCGCTCGCGGGTGCCGGGTCGTTCGAGGCACACGTGGTGGGCGGGATCCTCGGTGCGGCCGGGGCACGACCGTTCTGCCGGTGACGCCGGGGGTCTCGACAGGCTCGACCGACGAGGGCCGGGCTCGACCGACAGCTGCACTCCGCAATGACGACGACGACATTCAGGAGGCACCATGAGCAAGCGACGATGGCGGTCGGCGGTGGCCGCGGTGGCGATCACCGCTACCGCGCTGGCCGGGCTGACCACGGCGACCATGACGATGGCGACGACGACCGCGGCGGCCGAACCCGGCCCGATCGCCGACCCGGCTCCGGAGGAGATCCAGTCCACGCTGGGCCTCGTGCTGGAGGAGTACGCCCAGTTCCCCAAGACCGAACCCATCCCTGCGCCCACCGACCGGCGGCTGATGCGGCACGCCCGCATCAACGGGCTCGGCGAGCTGCCCGACGGGTCGGGCCGCACCTACGTACCGGACCTCAACGGCCCCCTCTACCTCGTCGAGGACGGCGAGCCGCAGGTCTACCTCGACGTCGCGGCGGAGTTCGCGCCGGAGTTCTTCTCGGGGCGCGGCATGGGCAGCGGGTTCGGGTTCGCGACGTTCCACCCGGACTTCGAGGACAACGGCACCTTCTACACGGTGCACACGGAGCGTCCCGGCAACGCGGGGCCGCCGCCGGACCCCACGACGTACCCGCCGCAGAACCCGACGTTCCTGCACTCCGTGGTGACCGAGTGGGTGGCGGACGACCCGGCCGCCGACAGGTTCTCGGGGACGAGCCGTGAGGTGCTGCGCCTCGGCTTCGCCGGCCAGATCCACGCGATCCAGCAGATCGACTTCAACCCGACGGCGCGGCCAGGGGCGGAGGACTACGGCCTGCTCTACCTCGCCGTGGGCGACGGCGGCCGTGGCGTCGGGACCGGTATCCCGCAGGACATGGGCACACCGGCGGGCAAGATCCTGCGCATCGACCCGGCCGGGAACGACGGGCCGGGCGGAACGTACGGGATCCCGCCGTCGAACCCGTTCGTCGGGACGCCCGGTGCGCTGGGCGAGATCTATGCCGTCGGCATGCGCGACCCGCACCGGTTCAGCTGGGACAAGCAGGGTAGGCGCGGCGACACCCGCATGTTCCTCGGCCACATCGGCGAGCACGCGATCGAGGCCGTCTACGACGTGCAGGCGGGCGACAACTTCGGCTGGGGCGACCGCGAGGGCAAGTACGTCTTCGACCCGGCCGACCGCTGCAACCTCTACCCCCTCCCGGAGAACGACGCCGAGCTCGGCTTCACCTACCCGGTCGTGGCGTACGATCACGACCCGCCGCCCGGCTGGCCGTGCACGTCGGACAGCGGCTACGCGATCAGCGGCGGGTTCGTGTACCGCGGGCACGACCTGCCGGCCCTTGACGGCAAGTACCTGTTCACCGACCTGGTCGAAGGGCGGGTGTTCTTCGCCAAGGAGTCACAGATGCGGCGCGGCGGGCCGGAGGCGCAGATGTACGAGCTCGCGCTCTACGACACCGACGGCACCCGCAAGCGGATGCCCGACTTCACCGGCGACGAGCGGGCCGACCTGCGCATGGGCCGCGACCGCGCGGGCGACCTCTACCTGGTCGCCAAGGCGAACGGGAAGATCTGGAAGGTGGTCGACACGATCAGCGCGCCCGTGCCGCGGGACGTCACCCGCTCGCTCGAGCCGAACCAGGTGAGCCTGTACGACTTCGAGCACCCGTTCCAGCAGGACGGTGCGGTGGAGATCGACCGCGGCGCGTCCCGCACCTACCTGAACCTGGTCAACGGCGGCGAGGGCATGCGCGTGGCCGACGGCGCCCACCCGGGCAGCAACAACTCCATCCAGCTCAAGCAGGTGAACCCGTCGGCCGCCGGCAACGACGACTGGAAGGCGGGCATGTTCGACGCCGACGGGGTGGACACCTTGTCCGCCCTGAACGGCGTGGACGGGATCACGGTGATGGGCTGGGTCAAGATGACCGGCCAGAACCCGAGCCCGAACACCACCACCGCCAACCCGGACGACCTCTACAACGCCATCGGCCTGGCGGGTGTGCTCAGCGGCGACTCGGACGGGCACGGCGTGCGGGCGCTCCTGGAGATCATCCAGGTGGACGGCGAGCTCCGGCTCGTCGCGCTCGGCCGGCGGGTCGACGGCGGCGCGTCGCAGACCTTCGCCGCACACGAGGACTGGCGCACCCTGCTGCCGCAGGACGAGTGGGTGCACCTGGCCGCGACGTTCGACTACACAGAAGGAAAGATGGCGCTGTACCGCAACGGTGAGCGCGTGCCGGGCTTCTACGTGGTCGACGGCGACCCGTGGCAGGTGGACGGTTCGGGCTCCTCGGCGACGACGCCCCGCGGGATCAAGATCGGCGGCAGCTTCCCGCAGGACACGCAGGAGCGGAACCCGTGCAACTGCAGCATGGACACGATCCAGCTGTTCGACCGCGCGGCCACGGGATGGGAGGTGGCGGCCCAGTACCGCCAGATGACCCGCTGACTGTGACTGTGACTGTGACTGTGACCGAGGGTGGCCGGCGTTCCTACGGTTCGTCCGGCCGCCCGATCACCGTGTCGAGCGTCGGCCACGGAGGCCCCTCCCGCAGCACGCGGAGGAGCTCCTCCCCGAACTGCCTCCCGTCGGGGAACTGGTCGCCGGCATCCCAGCGCCACGCGGCGACCATCGCGAGGACGAGCTGCCTGCACTCGTCCAGCAGCCCGTGGTCGACGCCGGGGTAGTGCGCGCAGACCGCCTCGGGAACGTGTGCGAGGTCGAACTCGACGGGCCCGCGGCAGCACGTCTCGAGGTCGATGAACAGTGGACCGTCCTCCGTGCCGAGCACGTTACCCGGATGCGGCTCGCCGTGGACCAGCTGCTCCGCGGCGCCGCGGTCCGCGATCGCCCGTCGCAGGCGTGCCAGCCTGCCGCCGAGGAACGCGCGGTCCGCGTCGGCGAGCTCCGGCGAACGTTCCGGGTCGGCGACGATCTCTTCCGCCTCGGTGACCCGGTCCGTGAACCGCGGGCTCGGCAGATCGACCGTGCGCATGCCGGCGTGCAGCTGCTCCAGCGCCCTGGCGTAGTCGACCGGTGCGAGGTGCGGCGTCACGGGCTCGTAGTAGGTCCACAGCGTCACCGCAAAGCCGTCGCGCGTGTACACCTGCGCGCCCGCCCGCGGTTCCGACCGCCCTGCCGGGCTTCCGGCGTCGGCGAGCCGCTGGGCGAGGTCGACCTCGAACCGGGCGACCTCCTGCCCCACGGGGGCGACCCGGGCGACGACGTCGCACGGCGTCAGCCGCAGCGCCAGCTTGTTCGAGTTGTGGAGGACTACCGCGTCCTCCACCAGCAGGTCGAGCGACACGGCGACCGAGGTCGCAGCCTCGATCGCACGCGTGACGTCGGTCATCTTCACCGTCGAAGCGTGCCACGGACCAGCAAGGACAATTTCGCCGTCGGTGTCGCGGGCAGGATCGGCACCCGGCGCCGGCCCACCGGAGCACCTGGTCCCGTAGCGGCATAGCATGTGCGCCATGGCTGCCGAGAAAGCGCTTACCTCCGAGATCCGCATCGACAGCTCGCGACCCGCCCGGTCGATCCTGCGCCTCCTCGCCCGGCGCCCGGGCCGGATGTCGCTGGCGATCGGGGCGTTCACGCTCAAAGAGATCCCGATGTGGTTCCTGCCGGTCGTCACGGCGTCCGTCATCGACATCGTGGCCACGGGCGGCCCCGTGCGCGACGTCCTGATCTGGTTCGCGATCGCTGCCGCCCTGCTGCTGCAGAACTTCCCGAACCACCTCGTCTACACGCGCAACTTCATGACGGTGGTGCGCGACACGGGCGCCGGCCTGCGCAACGCGCTCGCCGCGCGCCTGCAGAGCCTGTCGATCGGCTACCACACGCGGGCGAGCTCGTCCGTGGTGCAGTCCAAGGTGGTGCGTGACGTCGAGAACATCGAGGTCATGCTCCAGCAGGTCACGCACCCCCTGCTCTCGTCGCTCATGGTGCTCGCCGGGGCCCTGACCATGACCGCCGTCAAGGTCCCCGAGTTCCTGCCCGTGTACCTGCTGGCCGTGCCGCTCGCGCTCGGCATGCGCTGGGCGACGGCGCGCCGGTCCCGCGACCGCAACGAGCACTTCCGCCGAGAGGTCGAGGGCTTCGCCTCCCGGGTGGGCGAGATGGCCTCGCTCATCCCGATCACCCGTGCCCACGGCCTGGAGCAGACGGCGGTCACGCGCCTGGCCGCCGGGGCCGACGGCGTGCGCCGCGCCGGCCTGCACCTCGACATGCTCAACGGCCGCGTCGCGTCGCTGTCGTGGGTGACGATGCAGCTGCTCGGCGTCACGTGCCTCGCGCTCGCCGCGATCTTCTCCCTGACGGGCTTCCTGCCGGTCACGCCCGGCGAGGTGGTGCTGCTGTCGAGCTACTTCACGCTGCTCACCCAGGGCCTGACCCAGCTGCTCATGCTCATCCCGGTCACGGCGCGCGGCATGGAGTCCGTGCGCTCGATCGCCGAGGTGCTGGAGGAGCCCGACCTCGAGGAGAACGCGGGCCGCCGCACCGTCGACGTCGTCGAGGGCGAGCTCACGCTGGACCACGTGCACCACCGCTACCCGGGCTCCGACGACGACGCCCTGCACGACGTGACGCTCACCGTCCCGGCGGGCGAGACCGTCGCGTTCGTCGGCTCGTCCGGGTCGGGAAAGTCGACGCTGCTGAACCTGGTGCTCGGCTTCATCCGCCCGACGTCGGGGCGCGTGCTGGTCGACGGCGCCGACGCCCAGGAGCTCGACCTGCGCACCGTGCGCAGCCATGTCTCGGTGGTGCCGCAGGAGTCGGTGCTGTTCGAGGGCACCATCCGCGACAACGTCACCTACGGGCTCCCGGACGCGCCCGACGACGTCGTGCGTGCCGCGCTCCGGGACGCCAACGCGCTGGACTTCGTGGACGCGCAGCCGCAGGGGTGGGACACCGTCGTCGGCGAGCGCGGGGCCCGGCTGTCGGGCGGCCAGCGGCAGCGCATCGCGATCGCCCGCGCCCTGGTGCGCGACCCGCGCATCCTGCTGCTCGACGAGGCCACCAGCGCCCTGGACACCGAGTCGGAGACGCTGGTGAAGGAGGCGCTCAGCCGCCTGATGGCGGGGCGCACCACCCTCGTCGTCGCGCACCGGCTCTCCACCATCCGGCAGGCCGACCGCATCGTCGTGCTGGAGCACGGCCGCATCGTGGAGCAGGGCACGCACGACGCCCTGGTCGCGCGTGGTGGCCGGTACGCGACCCTGCACGCCACCCAGGCGAGCTGACTCCCGACTACCCGCCGCCCGCGTCCTGCCGCAGCACGACGACGCCCGGTCCCGGCACCGTCACCGTGGTCGCGCCAGGGAGGCCCTCCGTCCGCGCCGAGCCGGTCCCGAGCAGCACCGCGGAGTCGAGCACGAGCCGCGGTGGCCCGCCGTCGTGCTCGACCACCACCTCCACCGGCCCCTCCCGCAGCGCCAGCACCACGTCGACCCGGCCACCGCCATCGACCGCACCGCGCGTGAGCACGACCGCCCTGTCCTCGAGCCGCACCGTCGTGACCCGCCGCTCCCCCGACACGACCGCCGGCTCGGTGTGCCGGAGCCGGACCAGCGCCTGGTACAGGTCGAGCATCCGGCGCCCGCGTGCGGAGCGGGCCTCCGCCCAGTCGAGCCGGGACGCCTCGAACGTCTCGCGTGCCTGGGGGTCCGGCACCTCGACGTCGGCCCCGTACAGCTCGGCCCAGCCGTGGCCACCGAACTCCTCGGCGCGGCCGCGCGAGACCGCCGCGGCGAGGTCCGGCTCCTCGTGGTCCGAGAAGTACAGGAACGGCGTGGTCGCGCCCCACTCCTCGCCCATGAACAGCATCGGCGTGAACGGCCCGAGCAGCACCGCCGCCGCGCTCACCGCGAGCGCCCCGGGCTCGAGCACGCGGGAGGGCCGGTCGCCGAGCGCCCGGTTGCCGACCTGGTCATGGTTCTGGGAGCAGACGACGAAGCGGCGTCGGTCGAGGTCGGGCGGCACGGGCGCGCCCCAGGGCCGGTCGCGGAAGGTGGACCGGCCGCCGTCGTGCACGAAGGCGTCGGTGAGGGCCTTGGCGAGCGTCTCGGGGGCGCCGAAGTCGACGTAGTAGCCCTGCCGCTCGCCGGTGAGGAGGGCGTGCAGCGCGTGGTGGACGTCGTCGGCCCACTGGGCGGTCATACCGTGCCCGGGGCGGCCCTCGAACGTCTCGCCGGTGGGCGTGACGGTGCGGGGGTCGTTGGCGTCGGACTCGGCGACGAGCGAGAGCGGTCGTCCGATCTCGTGGGCGAGCGCCGCGACGGCGTCGGCCAGCTCGGCCAGCAGGTGTCGTGGCGAGTCGTCGACGAGCGCGTGGACGGCGTCGAGGCGCAGCGCGTCGACGTGGAAGTCGCGGAACCACCGCAGCGCCTTGTCGATGACGAAGGCCCGGACCTCGGCGGAGCCGTCGCCGTCGAGGTTCACGGCGGCGCCCCACGGCGTGTGGTGCCGGTCCGTGAAGTAGGGGCCGAACTCGGCGAGATAGTTGCCGGACGGGCCGAGGTGGTTGTCGACGACGTCCAGGCAGACGGCGAGCCCGCGGGCGTGCGCGGCGTCCACGAAGCGCTGCAGGGCGGCCGGGCCGCCGTAGGGCTCGTGCACGGCCCAGAGTGCGACGCCGTCGTAGCCCCAGCCGTGCTCCCCGCCGAACGCGGCGACCGGCATGAGCTCGACGACGTCGACGCCGAGGTCGACCAGGTGGTCCAGGCGGCCGATGACGGCGTCAAGGGTGCCCTCCGGCGTGAAGGTGCCGACGTGCAGCTCGTAGGTGACGGCGCCGAGCACGTCGCGGCCGGGCCAGGCGGCGTCGGTCCAGGGGTGGGCCGCGGCGTCGAACGTGCGCGACGGGCCGTGCACGCCCGACGGCTGCCGGGGGCTGCGTGGGTCGGGGCGCGGCGGGCCGCCGTCGAGCGAGAACGCGTAGTCGGTGCCCGGGGGCACGGGGCGCGGTGACGCCCACCAGCCGCCGTCGTAGGCGGTCATGGGTTCCGTGGTGCCGACGGCCGGGAGGACGAGGTCGACGCGGGCCGCGCGCGGTGCCCAGACGCGCGGTGGCGCGGTCACGCGGTCGCTCCGTCCGCCGTCGCCCGGCCCCCGGGGGCAGGACCGGCGGGTTCCGCGACGAGCAGGGCGACGGGCCAGGAGCCGAGCAGCTCGCCGAGGAGCGCGGCGCCGCCGTCGACGGGCGAGCCAGTGAGCACGGACCGCCACGCCTCGCCCGCGTTCGGCTCTGGCAGCACGACCGTCGCCTCTGCCAGGCCGGGCGCGTCACCGAGCCGTGTCGCGACGACCGCGACCCGCGGACCTGCCGCGTCCGTCCGGGCGAACGCCAGCGCGCGGCCCGTGGTCACGGGCAACGGGTCGTAGCCCGCGTCCTCGCCGACGAACGCGCCGGGGTGGGTCCGCCTGACGCGCAGCGCGGCGGCCGTGAGCGCCAGCTTCTCCTCGGCGAGGCCCGACGGGGCGCGGCCCGCGTCGAGCGCGGCGAGCGTGGCAGCGAGCGCCTCCAGGTCGACGGGGCGCCGGTTGTCGGGGTCGACCAGGGAGGTCCCCGTGACCTCGGTGCCCTGGTAGACGTCGGCGACGCCGGGCAGGGTGAGCTGGAGCAGCTTGGTCGCGAGCACCGAGCGCCGGACGGTGGGCGCCACCTGCCCGACCCACTCGGTAAACCCTGCGACGACGTCCGGGTGGGTGAGCAGGTCGGTCGCGTACCGCACCAGGCCCTCCTCGCGGGTCTCGTCCGGTGCGGTCCAGGTGGTCCATGCCTTCTGCTCGCGCGCCGCCTTGACGAGGTACGCGGTGAGGCGGTCGGCCTCGATCGGGCCCGCCTCGGTCCAGGTGCCCGCGAGCGTCTGCCAGAGCAGGTTCTCGGTGCGGCCGTCGAGGTCGGCGGGGCGCGCGGCCGTGGTGGCCTCGCGCAGGCGCCGCACGAGCGTGGTCCAGGCGTCCGTGTGCGCGGCGAGCGCCCCGGTGCGCGAGCGCACGTCCTCGCCGCGCTTGGTGTCGTGCGTCGAGCCGGCGGTCATGGTCGCGGGCCACGACTCGGCGGTGCGTCGCGCATGCTCGTGGACCTCGTCGGGCCCGACGCCGAAGCGGCCCGGCGCCCCGCCGACCTCGCACAGGCTCACCAGGTGCGTCCACCTGTAGTACGCGGTGTCCTCGACGCCCTTGGCCATGACGGCGCCGCACACCTGCTGGAACCGGACCACGAGCTCGGCCCGCCGGTCCTCGTCCTGGCGCCCCGCCGATCCGGCCTCCCGCCCGAGGACCAGGTCGACGACGAGGTCCAGCGTGTCGTGGCGCTCCGGGTCGAGCCGGGAGCCGGCGACGTCGGCCGCCTCGCGCACGACGCGCTCGGCCGCAGGCGGCGGCGCCGCTCCCGGCACCACGTAGGCGCGGTACCGGCCGAACGCGACGACCAGCTCGACGACGCAGTCCTGCAGGGAGCGGAACGTGTGGTCGCGCAGCCGCACGTCCTCGCGGCAGATGTCGGCGAGCATGGTGGTCAGGAGGTGGGTCTCCGCGTACAGCGACGTCTCGACGATCTGCCGCTTGGCCTGCTCGACGACGTCGTCGAGGGTGGTGTGCTCACCGGTCACCTCGTGCATCAGGCGTGCGAGCGGGGCGCCGCCGTCGGGGTCGACCTGCAGGGCGTGCAGCCGCCACGCCGTGTCGTAGCCCGTGGTCCCGGCGACGGGCCAGTCGTCGGGCAGCTCCTCGTCCTCCTCGAGGATCTTCTCTGCCGCGACCCACGCCCCGCCGGTCGCCTCCCCCAGCCGTCGCAGGTAGCCGCGGGGGTCGGCCAGCCCGTCGGGGTGGTCGATCCGGAACCCGTCGACCACGCCAGCGTGGAAGAGCTCGAGCAGCAGCGCGTGCGTGGCGTCGAAGACGTGCTCGTCCTCGACGCGGATGCCCGCGAGGGAGCCGACGTCGAAGAAGCGCCGGTAGTTGAGCTCCTCGTCGGCCACGCGCCAGTACGCGAGCCGGTAGTGCTGGCGGCCCACCAGCTCCGCGAGCGGCAGGTGCTCCGTCTCGGGCCGGACGGGGAACAGGTGGTCGTAGTAGCGCAGGACGGGCTGCTCCTCGCCGCTCCCGGCGCTGCCGTCACCGGGCACGACGGTGTGGTCGAGCACCAGCTCCCCCGCGGCGAGCACCGTCCCGACCCGTGCGCCCAGCACCGGCATGAGCAGCCCCCCACCCTCGGCGAGCTCGACGTCGAACCAGCTCGCGTACGGCGAGTCGGGCCCGTGCTTCAGCACGGACCACAGGGCGCGGTTGTGCCAGGCCGGTGTCGGGACCGCCATGTGGTTCGGGACGACGTCGAGGACGACGCCCATCCCCCGCGTGTGCGCAGCGGCCGCGAGCCGTTCCAGCCCTTCCCGGCCGCCGATCGTCTCGCTGATCCGGGTGTGGTCGACGACGTCGTACCCGTGCGTGGACCCCGGCGCCGCCTGCAGGACCGGCGAGAGATACAGGTCAGTGACCCCGAGCGTGTCGAGGTACGGCAGCACCTTCTCGGCATCCGCGAACGTCAGGCCGGGCCCGAGCTGCAGGCGATAGGTGCTCACCAGGGTGCGGCGGCCCGGTCCGGGGAGATGGGAATGCACTGTGCCTCCGTCGCTCGGTGGTCCGTCGGCCTACACGGTAGGCGGGATGAGCCGCGCTCGCCCGGAGGTCACGCCGGGAGGCTCAGCGCCCCGGCCCTGCACCACATCCCGCGTATCGTCGGCGTATCGAAAACCACATACGCCACCGCAACAGGCCACGCCCTTCACTCGCGGTATGAGCCACGACGCGCCACCGGCAGAGCCTGCCCCCACCGCCCGCTGGCCCGTGCTTGCCGGCCTGGCGGTCCTCGGTCTGGCGATCGTCCTGTTCTTCCCGGTCGGGATGGTGCTGCGGATGCTGTCCGTGCCGCTGCGCACGGCGGACTGGCAGACCTGGGTCGGCACGTTCAACGGCATCGCCCTCCTCACGCTCGCCGCGCTGCCGGTGGCCGCGCTCGTGGCGTGGGCGCTCGCCCGACGCCGCCGTCGCACCCTCGGCACGACGGCGGCGTGGCGAAGGTCGCTGGCCGAGGTCGGCACCGTCTACGGGACGGTGCCGTGGGTGTGGGTCACGATGCTGCCCGGCAGCGGGGCCGGCGTCGTCCCCGGACGGCTGAGCCTGGTCCCGCTGCAGGACCTGGTCACGATGGGAACCGGCGGGATCATCGGCAACCTGCTGGTGTTCGCGGCCCTCGGGGCGCTCGCCCCGCTGCGGTTCGCGGCGCTGCGGTCGGTGCCACGGGTGCTGGCGCTCGCGGCGGGCTGCTCGGTCCTGATCGAGGTCACGCAGTACGTCCTGCGACTGGACCGCGTGTCCTCGGTGGACGACGTGCTGCTCAACGCCGCCGGCGCCGGGCTGGCCGCGCTGGTCTCCCGCCCCTGGTGGCGATCGCTGCCCCGGGCGGCCGGGACCGGGCCGCGCGCGGCACCCGCGACCTAGGCTGCACGTATGCGCGTGCTGATCGTGGAGGACGAGCCCTACCTGGCCGAAGCCGTCCGGGACGGACTACGGCTGGAGGCCATCGCCGCCGACATCGCCGGCGACGGCGACTCCGCCCTGGAGCTCCTGAGCATCAACTCCTACGACCTCGCGGTCCTCGACCGCGACATCCCCGGGCCGTCCGGCGACGAGGTCGCCCGGCGCATCGTCGCGTCCGGCAGCGGCATCCCGATCCTCATGCTGACCGCCGCCGACCGGATCGACGACAAGGCCTCCGGGTTCGAGCTCGGCGCCGACGACTACCTCACCAAGCCGTTCGAGCTCCGCGAGCTCGTCCTCCGCCTGCGGGCGCTCGACCGCAGGCGCGCGCACGCCCGGCCCCCGGTCAGCGAGATCGCAGGGCTCCGGCTGGACCCATTCCGCCGGGAGGTCTACCGGGACGGCCGCTACGTCGCGCTGACCAGGAAGCAGTTCGCCGTGCTCGAGGTGCTCGTCGCGGCGGAGGGCGGCGTGGTCAGCGCGGAGGAGCTGCTGGAGCGGGCGTGGGACGAGAACGCGGACCCCTTCACCAACGCCGTGCGCATCACGGTCTCGGCGCTGCGCAAACGGCTCGGCGAACCCTGGATCATCGCCACGGTGCCCGGCGTCGGCTACCGCATCGACACCGGGCCTGGCGACGGGCCTGGCAACGGGCACGGCGACGGGCACGGCGACGTGCCGAGCAGCGGGCGTGCGGGCGCGGACCGTGGATAGAGAGCCCGGGACGAGCGTCCGCCTCAAGCTCGCCCTCAGCTACGCCGGGTTCCTCCTGGTCGCCGGCGTCCTGCTGCTCGCGGTGGTGTGGGTGTTCCTGCTGCGCTACGTGCCCGAGCAGATCTACACCCCGGGTGGCTCGGTACCCGGCGGCCTCGGCTCCGTGTTCATCCCCAACCAGGGCGACCTGGAGCGCGCCTTCTTCCCGCGGGCGCTGGTCGCGCTGGCGTTGCTGCTGGTGTTCGGGCTCCTGGGCGGGTGGCTCCTCGCCGGACGCATGCTCAGCCCGCTGCGGCGCATCACTCATGCCGCACGCCTGGCCACCGACGGATCGCTGTCCCACCGGATCCAGCTCGAGGGACCCGAGGACGAGTTCCGCGAGCTGGCCGACACGTTCGACGCCATGCTGGCGCGGCTCGAGGCACACATCGCAGAACAGCAGAGATTCGCCGCCAACGCCTCCCACGAGCTACGCACGCCGCTGGCGATCACCCAGACCCTTCTCGAGGTCGCCCACAACGATCCGGGTCGCGACGCCGGCGAGCTGGTCGACCGCCTCCGGTACGTCAACACCCGGGCGATCGACCTCACCGAGGCGCTGCTCGTGCTCAGCCGCGCCGATCAGCGGTCCTTCGTCCGGGAACACGTCGACCTGTCCCTCATCGCGGAGGAGGCAACCGAGACGCTCCTCCCCCTGGCGGAGAAACGCGGCCTCACCATCGAGACCTCCGGGGACGTCGCGCCCGCCGCCGGCTCGTACGCGCTCCTGCTGCAGCTGACCACCAACCTCGTCCACAACGCGATAGTCCACAACCTCCCCGAGCAGGGCAGCGTGCTGGTCACGACCGGCGTCCGCCCCGGGACGGTGGTGCTCACCGTCGAGAACACCGGCGAGAAGCTCCCGCCACAGCTGGTCACGACGCTCACCGAACCGTTCCAGCGCGGCGCCGAGCGCATCCGCGGCGACCACGCGGGTGTCGGCCTCGGCCTGGCGATCGTCAAGAGCATCACCACGGCGCACGACGGCACCCTCACCCTCGCTCCCCGGCCCGACGGCGGGCTCCGGGTCACGGTGCTTCTGCCCACCCCGCACGTCCCGGGAGCCGTTCCGCAGCCGTGACGGTGCCCGCCTGGTGTATCGCCCGGTGTATCGGGCGGTGTATCGGGCGTGTATCGAGAAACGGAGACGTCCCGGCAACGCCCTCCGCGATGGGCTGGGGACATGACCCGACAGGACTTCACCCAGCTCCCCCCTGCACACGCGGGTGCCTCCGCCCGCCGACGCTCCAGCCCTCGCAGGACTCCGGCCGTGCTCGCGGTGGCCGCCGTGCTGCTGGCCGCCCTCTTCGGCATCTATCCCCTGCTCGACCGCGCCGACTCGCCGGTGGTCCAGGCGGTCGACGACGCGCTGGCCCAGGGCTCCGCGTCGTCCGGCCCGACCGGCGTGGACGGCGGCGAGATACCCGACGGCGCCGCGACGCTCGACGACGACCTGCCCGCGATCACCGGGCTCGACCCTGCGCTCGCCGACGCCGTCCGCCAGGCCGCTGCCGACGCGGCGGCCGACGACATCGACTTCTGGATCACGAGCGGCTGGCGCAGCCCCGCCTACCAGCAGGAGCTGCTCGACCAGGCGGTCCGGAAGCACGGCGGCCTCGAGGAGGCTCGGAAGGTCGTCGCAACGCCCGAGAAGTCGGCGCACGTCAGCGGCGAGGCCGTCGACATCGGGCCGACCGAGGGCGACTACTGGTTGATTCAGCACGGCACCGACTACGGGCTGTGCCAGGTGTACTCGAACGAGATCTGGCACTTCGAGCTCCTGACGGAGCCGGGCGGCACGTGCCCGCCGATGCTCGACGGCGCGGCCGGGTGACCTTCCGGCCGGGAGACCTGCCGGCCGGGTGACCTTCCTGCCGGCCGCGCCTGACTCTCGTTAGCCGGCGGACTCGGCGACCCCCGCCACCGCCTTCGTCCGCGACCGGCCCGAGGCGTCCTTGAGGACCACGTACTTCAGGTCGACGTGCGGTTCCAGGGCGCTGTACTTGTCGTTGGGCGCACCGATGATGAGCTGGAAGCCGAGCCCGCGCCAGGCTCCGACGGCGCGACCGGTGAACCGGGCGTCCGCCTTGATGAGGGCCTCGTCGAGGAACACAGGGGCGTACCGCGGCCGCTCCGCCCCGGCGTCGCCGAGCTGGTAGCGCAGCGCCGCGCCGACGATGAACGCGACCAGCTCCTGCGACTCCCCGCCGGACTTCTCCCCGATGCCGTCGTAGTGCGCCACGTGGTTGCCGTCGAGGTCCACCTTCTCGGCGCTGAGCCGCACGTGCCGTCGCACGTCCACGAGGTCGGCGAAGTCGGGCGCGTTCCGGCGGATGCGGTCGATCACCTTGGCCATCCGCAGGTACCGCCGCTCACGCTCCGCGTCCGTCGCCTCGCGGGTCAGCGAGTCGCGCAGGTTGCGCAGCTCCTTGCGGAACGCGCCGACCACGGAGGACTGGTTGTCGCGCGCGTCGATCCGGAGCCGGTGCTCGTCGTCGGCGAACGGGAGGTTCGCGAGGATGTCGTTGACGGGGCCGATCCGCTCCTTGATCTCGCGGACCGAGCCGGCCAGCGCCCGGTACAGGTCGGTCAGGTCGTTCCCCGACAACCGCAGGAGGCTGTTGCGCCAGTCCGCCTCGAGCTCGTGGAGCCCGCTGGTCTCCAGGTCCGTCAGGATCCGGTCGTAGTCGCCGAAGGACGCCTCCGGGTCGGTCCCCAGGTTCGGGTCGTGCCAGCGCTCGCGGAAGTTCTCGAAGGTCCGGCGCAGCGCCTCCCTTGCGGTGCCGAGCGCGGTCTGCGCGGCTTCCCGGTCCGCCTTGAGCCGTTCGGTGGCCTGCCGGAGCGCCCCGTCGAACGCCTCGAGCGCGGCTGCCGCGGCGGCGCCACCGCTCGCGGTGTCGACGTCGGCGGCCGTGAACAGCCCGTCGAGGTAGGCACGCTGCTCCGGCCCGACGGCGACCGCTGCGGCCTCGGCGTCGTCGAGCGCCTGCTGGGCGGCGTCGACGTCGTCGGTGACGGCGGTCCAGCGCGCCTCCAGCGCGTCGGCGCGCGCCGTCGTCTTGCCGAGGTCCTGGTTGAGGGCGTCGATCTGCTTCTCGAGCGCGCCCGACTGGTCCCGCAGGCGCGTGATCTCGGGGTTGCCTGCGGTGACCTCGTGGATGACCTGCGTCCAGCGGGACCGTTCAGCCCGGACGGCGGCGACGTCCACCTGGTCCCACGTCAGGCCGCTGACCACGCGGTAGGCGGCGAGCTCGTCGTCGTGCCGGTTCAGGTGCGCGTCGGCGTCCGCCACGCGGCGTTCCGCCTCGTCGAGCCGCTCCCGTGCCTCGCCGATGCGCTCGTCGAGGTCGGCCAGCGCGCGGCCGTTGGTGAAGCCGAGCACGTTGGACCGGAGGCTTCCGCCGTGCGCGCCGCGGTGGCCCTCTGACTGCTGGCCCGTCCGGGTGAGCGCCATCTTGTGCTGCCCGAGCTGCCCCGGCGTGTCCACGCAGACGTAGGCGAAGCGCTGCGCCAGCTCGTGCTTGAGCCAGCCGGCGAAAGGCCCGCCGCGGACGTCGAGCCGGCCCGGAAGGGTCCGCGTGTCGAGGCCCAGCTCGTCGCGCATCCCTGTGGGTACCCCCTCGAACCGGATCCGGGTGGTCGTCGGGACGGCGTCGATCGCCTTGCGGAAGGCCTGGATGCGCGCCGTGTCGATCAGCATCTTGGTCGCGAAGCCGCCCAGCGCGAGGTTGAAGGCCCCACGCCAGGGCTCGAACTCGGTGCGGACCTCCAGGAGCTCGCCCACGAAGGGCAGGTCCTCTGGGGTCAGCCCTGCGGCCTCGGCCAGCGTGGCACGCGCCCGGTGCAGGTGGTCGGGGATGTTGCCGCGCCGCTCGGCGGCCGCCGACCGTTCGGCCTCGAGCTCCGCGAGGTGGGTGCGCGCGGCGTTCCGCGCCGACATCGCCTCGCCGAACGTGTCGCGCGCTGCCTTCTTCGTCCCGACGTCGGCCAGGGCCGCGCCTGCACGGGCAGCCACCGCCGAGAACTCCGCCTCCGAGGTGGCCTCCGCTTCCAGCACGCCCAGGGCGTCGTCCAGCCGGCCGCGGGCTCGCTCGACCTCGGCCAGCCGCGAGTCGACGCTCTTGAGCTCGCGCTGCGCGGTCGCCAGCCGGTCGCCGCCCGACGCGCGGAGCGTCTCCAGCACGCCGTCCAGCTCGGACTTCGCCGCGGTGATCCGGACCCTGGTCTCCTCGGCGCGCCCCGATGCCGTCCGGTGCTCGGTCTGCAGGTCGTGCTCGACGGCGCGCAGCAGGCCGAGCCGCCGCCCGTTGCGCCACAGCGCCGCCGGCGACGCGGCGTCCGCGAAGGAGCCGATCTCGTCGATGACCCGCAGCCGCTCGACCGCTCCCTCGACGGCCGCGTGATAGCCGCGGATCGGCGCGAGCGCGCCCACCTGCTGGCGGGCCGTGATCATCTGCTCACGGGTGCCCGCGAGCTTGTCGAAGTGCTCGACCACCTCGTCCGCCTTGGCCAGGGTCTCCGGCTCCTCCAGGACCATGGCCTTGTAGAGGGCGTCCACCGTGGTGATCTGCTGGCCGGCCTGGATGCGGCCGAGCAGCGCCACCGCCTTGTTGCCGTCGCCCGACGCGCCGATGCCGAGCGTCGAGTGCAGGCGCGCCGTGAACTCCCGGTCGGTGTCGAAGCACGTCAGCCCGGCCGCAGTGACCTCGGTACGGGCCAGCCGCTGGGCGGCGGCCCGCTCCAGGTCGCGCAGGTCGAAAGGGCCGTCGAGCGTGGCCCGCAGCGGGACGACCTCCTCGAGGGTGCGTGCGGCGGACGGGACGTACCAGGCGCGGACGGCGGTGAACTGGGTGCCGGACTGGTCCACCCACGTCATCGCGATGGCCGACCAGGTGTCCCTGCCGTCGCCCCGCAGCACGCGCTGGCGGGGGCCGTCGTCGGTCCGGGACTCGTCGATCTTGCCGCGCGCGTAGGACAGGATGTTGCGCTGGTCCTTGCCGCGCGGCCGCCCGACGACACTGCCGTTGGACGCGCCGTTGAACGGCGTGGTGTGCGGCATGAGGAGCGCGATGTAGGCGTCCATCAGCGTCGACTTGCCGGAGCCGGAGCCGCCGGAGAGCAGGGTCGCCGTCGTAGCCAGGCGCACCTGGTGGAGGCCGTCGTAGCCGCCCCAGTTGACGAGCTGGAGGTCACGCGCGACCCACTGCTGGCCGGTCGACGCCGCGGGGATCATCCCGAACAGGGTGTCGATCATCGTCATCGCTGGTTCTCCTGGTTCTGCTGGTTCTGCTGGTTCTGCGCACGCAGCCACTCGCGCAGCTCGCCGAGCCGTTCGTTGCTGAGCACGATCTCGACCAGCGGCGTGACGCGGAATCGGCCCTCGGACTCCTCCTCGATGAGCCCTTCCTTCTCCAGCCGCCGGACGGCGGTGCGGATCTCCGTCTGCCGCGCGGCCAGGTTCTTGTCGTCCGGGTCGAAGAACGTCAGCACCGTCTGCTCGACCTCCTCGACGTCCACCCGGGCCGAGGCCTCCCCCGCACCCTGCTCCCGCTGGAAGACCGTGCGCAGATGGACCAGGACCAGCGTCTCCGCACGGGTGTACGGGTCGTCCTTCAACAGGATCGGGACGTCCAGCTCGGCGGAGCGGACCTGCTTCTTGTACGCGATCCCCCGGTCGTGGTCCACGACGAGGTGGACGAACAGGTCGTGCAGCCGGGACTCGATCACGTGCTGGTTCTCCAGGAGGGTCCGCCACTGCGCCGGGTTCCGGTCCGCGACGAGGAACCTGCCCCGCAGCAGCCGGACCAGCACCCGGCGCACCGCTGCGTCCAGCGTTCCCGAATCGCCGGCGAACAGCTGCTCCGGATCCTCCTCCATCGGCACCGGCTCGATGAACCCGCCGTCGGCCTCTGCAACGTACTCCTCGACGGCGGTCTCACTCATCTGCGTCTTCCTTCGTGCGTCGTTCGGTGTCCAGCTTGGTATCCAGCTCGGTGCCCTGCTTCGTGTCCTGCTTCGTGTCCTGCTTCGTGCCCTGCTTCGTGCCCTGCTTCGTGTCCTGCTTCGTGCCCTGCTTCGTGTCCTGCTCGGTATCTGCCGCCGTCCGCACCGTGACGCCGCCGAACGCGAACCGCCGCCGCGAGCCGTCGGGCCGGATCGCCTCGACGACCGCCACCTGGTCGGTCTCGGTCATGCCCTGATGGTCCGCGAGCTCCAGCAGCCCGAGCAGGTCCACCGGCCGCCGGATCGCCACGGGTGCGGCGCTGAACACCGCGGCGAGGTCCGTGCGGCCGCCGTCGCCGTCGGTGGTGGGCACAGCGGCGAACGCGGCGAGGTGCTCGCGCAGCTCGGCGTAGTGGGGGCCGCCCCACTCGCGGGCGCCGTCCTCCAGGTCGGTGTCCGCGCCGTCGTCCGGTGCCTGCAGCGGGGCCGGCGGCTGCGGCGGGCTCAGGTCGCTCGTCGACTGACGCAGGTGCGCGATGTCCGCGACGGGCAGCCTGCGCAGCGGGTCGACCTCCTGGCCCCGTCGCGTCGTCGGCACCCACGCCTGGAAGCTGATCATGACCTCGCGCAGCAGCTCGTCGACCTGCCGGTCACGGAGCGGGTCGTGGTTGCGCACCTGGGTCGTGATGACGTGGGAGGCCTGGCGCTGGGCCTTGATGACCTCGGCGACGCCCTGCTCGATCCGCCGCCCGACATCGCGCAGCTCGGTGCGCTGCTGCCCCGGCAGCCGCCCCGTGAAGCGGTGGCGCAGCACCGTGTCGAGCTGGAGCGACAGCTCGTCGATCCGCTGCGGGTCGCCGATCAGCCGCAGGGCGCCGGCGAAGGCCCTGCCCTCCGGCGTGGTCGTCATCACCTGCTCGCCGCGCTCCAGGTACTCGCGCAGCACGTCGCCGGAGGGCCGCTCGTCCTGGCGGAGCGCGGTCACCACGTCCCGCTGCATCGCCTTGATCGACTCCGCGACGCGCGCGAAGTCCGCCGGCAGCTCGCGCACCAGGTGCAGGACGTTCTCCGCCTCCTCCAGCAGCTCCTCGTCGTCGACCTCGTCGACCTCGCCGCCCCGGTCGAGCCGCAGCAGCTCGGCCTGCAGCCGGTCGATCTGCGCCTGGAGGCGGGCCATGCGGACCGCCACGTCGGGGTCTGCGTCCTGCGCCAGCCGCTCCACCGCGTCCAGCAGCGTCCGGACCCGCGACTCCGAGACCCGGGCCCGCGTTCCGCCGGCCCGCCCGGCGACCTCCAGCGCCCCGACGGCGTGCGCCGAGAGCTGGTAGACCTCGACGTCGCCGTCGACGATCTGACGCTTCAGCCAGCCGACGTCGGACCACTGCCGGCACAGCTCCCGCGCACTGCCGAGCGGGATCGCCCTCGTGCCGTCCGCGTTCAGCTCGTATCCCTGGGCGCGCAGCTGGTCCAGGGCGTCACCGATCTCGGTATGGGCCTCCGCCACGGGAACCGTCGGGCGCTCCGGCGTGAACACGAGCGAGAGCAGCGACACGACGAGCGGGGCGTACCTGCGGTGGAGCAGGTCCAGCATCGGCTCCTGGAAGGCGCGGAGCGCACCGAGGTAAGCACCCTCTGCACGAGTAATCATCGCCGCTCAGGGTACGTGGGACCACGGACGTCCACCGTCCCGTCGTGCACAGGCCAGGCCCGCGCGGTTCAGCCCGCCGGGATGTCGGACGGGGTGTCGGACGGGATGTCGGACGGGGTGTCGGACGGGCCGCCGGGGATGGCGGGCAGGAGCTGGGCCGCGAGCGAACGCGCCGTCGCCGACAGCGTCCCGATGTCCATCCCGCTGCGGCCCATGAAGGTCAGGCCCTGCTGCGCGGCGAGCAGCGCCCGTGCGGTGCCGTCCGGGTCGGCGGAGGCCGGCACGTCGCCCTCGGCCTGCGCCCGCACCACGCACTCGGCCAGGAGCGCCGTCGTTCCCTCGTACGCCTGCCGCGCCTCCGCCGCGACGACGGGGTCGGCGGACGCCAGCTCGGTGGTGCTGTTGGCGAGCAGGCAGCCGCGCCGCGCGGACACGCCGTCGGGGTCGCCCACCGACCCCATCAGGAAGGACCGCAGCGCGTCGACAGCGCGCGGCGCGGAGTCGAGGGACCGGCGCAGTCCGAGGTCGAGCGACTCCACGTACCGGCGCAGCACCCGGAGGAAGAGCTCGTGCTTGTCCCCGAAGGCGGCGTAGAGGCTGCCCTTGCCCAGGCCGCTCACCCGCATGAGGTCCTGCATCGAGGTGGCCGCGTAGCCCGAGTCCCAGAACTGGTTGCAGACCGCGCGCAGCACCGCGTCCTCGTCGAACTGCCTCGGCCTCGCCATGCCCCCAGGATAGTGATTCTTGACCGGCCGGTCCAGCACACCTAATCTGGACCGACCGGTCAAGAAAAAGTGGTGGGGCACCCGCGACCGGACGGACACCCAGCCTCAGCACGCTCCGAGCACCACACCGCAGAGGAAGAACAGTCATGGGTCAGCTGACCAACAAGACCGTCCTGGTGACCGGCGGAACCTCCGGCATCGGGCTCGCCTCAGCGAAACGCTTCGTCGCCGAAGGCGCCCGCGTCTACCTCACCGGGCGGCGCGAGCCGGAGCTCGCCGCCGCCGCCGAGGCGCTGGGTGACCAGGCGATCGCCGTCCAGAACGACGTCTCCGACCTGGACGACCTCGACAGCCTGTTCCGGCGGATCGCCGACGACGGGAACCGGCTCGACGTCCTCTTCGCGAACGCGGGCGGCGGAGAGGCCGACCAGCCCCTGGACACGCTCACCCCGGAGGCCTTCGACCACACCTTCGGGATCAATGTGCGCGGCACCGTCTTCACGGTCCAGAAGGCGCTCCCGCTGCTGAACGACGGCGGCAGCATCGTGCTCACGGGCTCCAGCTCGGCAAGCCGCGGCATCGCGGGCTTCGGCGTCTACTCCGCCACGAAGGCGACCCTGCGGCAGTTCGGCCGGGTCTGGGCGGCGGAGCTCGCGCCCCGCCGCCTGCGTGTGAACACGGTGGTACCCGGGCCCACCGACACCCCAGGACTCCGCGGCCTCGCCAAGGACCCGGGCCAGACCGCCGCGCTGCTCGACGGCATGGCCAGCAGCACGCCCATGGGCCGCGCCGCCGATCCGGCCGAGATCGCCAACGCCGTGCTCTTCCTGGCCTCCGACCAGTCGAGCTTCATCACGGGCAGCGAGCTGTTCGTGGACGGCGGCGAGGTTCAGGTCTACCCCTGACCCCCGACCGCCCCATAGCCCGGCCGCTCGACGAGGACCTGCGCCAGCCGGACGCGCAGGTCCTCGTCGGTGAGTGTGCCGACGTCGTCGACCCACTGCTCGGTGCCCCCGCGGTGCGACAGCGCGCGCACCTCCGAGTCGGCGATTGCGCCCCGCAGCGTCCCGGCCACACCGTCGCGCAGCCCCGTGAACGGCCGGTCGTAGAAGTCCTCGCAGGCCGCCCCGGCCAGTGCCGGCAGCCCGATGGCGTGCTGCCGCTCGTGCAACGCCTCGCACGCCGCGCGCAGGGCGGCGTCCCGCTCCGGCCAGGTAGGTGCCGCGAGCGCGTCGGTCAGGTGCCCGGCGACCGACGGCGCCACGGGCAGCCGCCCGAACAACGTCCCGGCCCACTTGGGGTACGGCGGCCAGCGCCGCTCCAGCAGGAAGCCGAGCCGGACCAGCGCCGTGACCAGCCGAGCGGCGATCAGCCGGGAGCCGAGGTCGTCGCCACGCTGCCCGGTGCGGCCCACGAACGGCAGCTCCTGCCCGATCCGTGTCCAGTCGGCCGCGAGCACGTGGAGCCACACGTCGTGCGGGTACCAGGCGAGCCGTTCGCGCAGCGCGGTGATCGCGCCGGCCGTGTCCTCGAACACCGGCCCTGCCGTCACCTCCAGGACGGACTGGCCCGTGAGCGACAGCCAGTCCGGCACGCTCAGACCGGCGCCGACGTCGAGCCCCGTGCGGGACCGGACGAAGCCGTCCGGCGCCGCGACCTCGATCCGGTGCCGGGCCGCCGGGTCCCAGGTGAGCGGGAACGCCGTCGGCCAGCCCTGGTAGGCGGCCGGGAGCGACGCCGCAAGGAGCTCGTCGACCTCGCCCACCCGGTCGGCCGGGACGAGCAGCGTGAGCCGCAGCCCCCAGTCGTGGTCTCGGGAGGTGTCGTCGTCGAGCCCCAGCACGTCCGAGCCGGTGCCGAGCTGGCCTGCCGCCCTCGGCACCTCGGGCAGCGTGCGCTCCAGGATCGGGCGGACGACGTCGGCCCAGTACGCACGGGCGAGCTCGGTTCCGGACATGCCGCCAACCTAGGAGCCGCGCCGGGAACGGTCCAGGTGAATCGGCCCGCCGACGCCGCGCGGCCGGCTCACCGCACGTTCGCGGTGACCGCCCGCGCCGTGAAGCAGGTCGAGCCTCCCACGTAGATGCGGTCGCCGTCGGACAGCCAGCGTCGCTCCCCCTGCCGCAGCGGCTCTACGGGGACGGCCTCACCGCGCCCTGCGACGTACGTGCCGTTGGCCGACCCGAGGTCGATGACGCTCCAGCCGCCCTCCACCCAGGCGATCTCGCAGTGCCGGCGGGACACGCCGCTGTCGTCGCAGACGATGTCGGGCACGACGCCGCGGGTGCGCGACGCGCGACCGACCACGAGGCGCGCGCCCGTCAGCGGCACGACGGCGTCGACCGACGTGGCGACCAGGGTGTCCTCGGGGACCTGGTCGGCCGACCACTCGAAGTCCGACCGGACCTCGACCGCCCACGCCGTCGGCTCGCTCTCCATCCGCAGGGGCCGGACGACGGGCAGCACCACGCGCGGCAGGGTGATGGAGTCGTCGAGCCGGGGCGCCGCACCGATCCGGACGGCCAGCAGCGGGACGTGCTCCCGGACGACGACCGGGTGGGCGGCCAGCATCCTGGCCAGGCTCAGCGCGCCGTCGAGCGGCAGGCCGGCGCTGGGCTGCACGCGCACGTCCTCCCGCTTCTCCAGGAGGTGCTGGAGCACCATCGACCGGAACATCGGCGCGTACATCAGGAGCTTTCCCGTGGTGACCGCCACCGGCTCCACCCCGGGGTGGCGCAGCACCGCGCACAGCCCGTCCGCCAGAGACCTGGCGGCCTCGTCGAGGATCTCGCGGCACGCCAGGTCCCCGTTGCCCGCCGCCCTGATGACCTGCGGCGCGAACCCGGCGAACAGGGACACGTCGGTGACGGCGGCCCACCGCTCCCTGCGCCCGAAGTGCCGCTCGGCGGCCTGCACAAGACCCGGCGACGCCCCCACCCGGCGACCGTCCATCGACCGCGCCGCGGCGTCCAGCCCGCGCCGGCCGATCCACGCGCCGCCGCCGTTGTCGCCGACGTGCGGCCCCATCCCGTCCGCGAGGTGCCACCGCCCGACGTCGTCGCACGCGACGGCCACCGCTCCGGTCCCGACGGCGAGCGTGGCGCCAGGCCCCGAGCCGAGGGCACCCAGGTGCGCCGTGACGGCATCGCTCGACACGGCGGTCGAGCTGGTGCGCAGCTCCTCGGCGAGGATGTCGTGCACGAGGTTGGGGTCGAGGCTCCCCGCCTGCGTCTGCGACCGGAACCCGCGCATCCCGACGGCGGCGGCCGCCACCCGCGGACGCCCACCGAACTCCGCGGCGAACCCACGGCACAGGCCTCGCACCACGTCCGGCACGGTCGAGCGCCCGGCGACGACGCCGGCAGGCGGCCCCGTGACCTCGTAGGACCGGCTACCCGGCCCCGTGCTGACCCGCAGGCGCGAACCCGTGCCGCCGATGTCCACACCGGCTACCCCGGCGTCCGCTCTCGGGGCCCCTGCCCCACCCTGCTGACCAGTCACTATCGGCACGGGGCCATAGTCACCCGAGATGTCGCAGTCCGCTATGCGTCGAGTGTCATATGCGCTCGGCGCCCGTCCGACCTTCGCGTAGCGAGCGGACCGGGGTCGGGACAGGCTGGTGACGAGGACACCGAGGAGGTCGACCGTGTCACCTGCCGCCGCTGCCGGCCGCAAGCCCGCCCGCCCGGGCGCGGAGGAGTGGGTTCCCGCGAGCGCCCGTGTCGACAAGCTGGCGCAGGCGGTGCACGACTGCCGTGGCTGCGAGCTGTGGGGTCCGGCGACCCAGGCGGTCTTCTCGTCCGGGCCGGACGACGCAGCGGTGGTGCTGGTCGGCGAGCAGCCGGGCGACCGCGAGGACCGCGAGGGTGAGCCGTTCGTCGGCCCGGCGGGGCGGGTGCTTGCGGAGGCGCTGGAGGCCGCGGGCCTGGACGCGGAGCAGGTGTACGTGACCAACGCCGTCAAGCACTTCCGGTTCACCGAGCGCGGCAAGCGGCGGCTGCACAAGAAGCCGGATGTCGCGCACATCCGGGCCTGCGTGCCGTGGCTGGAGGCGGAGCTTTCGGCAGTGCGGCCGCGCGTCGTGGTCGCACTGGGCGCGACGGCGGCCCGGGCCGTGCTGGGGCACGAGGTCCGGATCGGCGCCGAGCGCGGGCAGGTGCTGGACGGCGAGACGCACGACGTGGTGGTCACCACGCACCCCTCGGCGCTGCTGCGGCTGCGGGACCGGGCGTCGTACGGCGCGGAGTTCGACGCGCTGGTCGCGGACCTGCGGACGGCGGCCGACGCGGCGGCGTGACGGCACTCAGGCCGCCGGGTCGAGCACCACCTTCACGCAGCCGTCCTCCTTGCGCTGGAACATCGCGTACGCCTCGGCGGCGCGCTCGAGCGGCCAGCGGTGGGTCCGCAGGTCGAGCGCGCCGAGCGGGTCGGCGGGGTCGGCCGCGAGCCGCAGCAGGCCGTCGGTCCAGTGCCGCACGTTGGCCTGTCCCTGCCGGATGGTCACCTGCTTGTCGAACAGGCGCAGCATCGGCAGCGGGTCCTTCGCGCCCCCGTAGACGCCCGAGATGGAGAGCACACCACCGCGGCGCACGAGCTCGATCGCCGTGAGCAGGGCGGCCAGCCGGTCGGTGCCCGCCCGTTCGACCAGCGGTCTGCCCACGGCGTCGGGCAGCACGGCTGCTGTCTTGTGCATGGTCTCGGCGACCGGCGAGCCGTGCGCCTCCATGCCGACCGCGTCGATCACGGCGTCCGGGCCGCGCCCCTCGGTGAGGTCCTTGACCGCCCCGACGACGTCGTCCTGCCGCCCTGAGTCGATGACGGTGGCGCCGTGCCGAGCCGCCATCGCGAGCCGCTCCGGCACCAGGTCCACCCCGATGACGAGGCCTGCCCCGCGGTGGGTGGCGACCCGGGCCGCCATCTGGCCGACCGGGCCGAGCCCGAGCACCACCACCGATCCGCCGTCGGGCACCTGCGCGTACTCGACCGCCTGCCAGGCGGTGGGCAGCACGTCCGAGAGGTACAGGTACCGCTCGTCCGGCGCCCCGTCGTCCGGTACGACGACGGGGCCGTACTGCGCCTGCGGCACCCGCAGGTACTCCGCCTGACCACCCGGCACCTGCCCGTACAGCTTGGTGTAGCCGAACAGGGCGGCCCCGCTGCCCTGGGCGGTGACCTGGGTCGTCTCGCACTGCGACTGCAGGCCGCGACGGCACATCCAGCACGTCCCGCAGGCGATCCCGAAGGGCACCACGACGCGGTCGCCGACCCGGAGGCCGCCCGCCTGCGGGCCGACCTCCTCGACCACGCCCATCGCCTCGTGCCCGAGCACGTCACCGGCGTCGAGGAACGCTCCGAGCACACCGTAGAGGTGCAGGTCGGACCCGCAGACAGCCGTAGAGGTCACCCGCACTATCGCGTCGTTCGGCTCCTCGATCCGCGGGTCGGGGACCGTCTCGACACTGACGTTCTCCCGGCCCTGCCACGTGACTGCTCTCATCGTCCGCTCCTCGTGTCGTGGGTGGGGCGCCATGTCCACGCTGGCACCGCCCTTCCCCACCCGCATCTCTGCCCGCTGCGGGCGGGGAAGGGCGGTCAGATCGCGGACAGCATCAGGGAGACGGCGAAGCCGACCGCGACCAGTGAGCCGGTCGCCACGCCCTCGACCCGGTACGACTCGGGCAGCAGGGTGTTCGAGACCATCGCGAGGAGCGCGCCGGCCGCGAACCCCTGGGCGAGGGCTCCTGTGCGGTCGCCGCCGGCCGGGTCGAGGAGCAGGTAGCCGAGTGCGGCGCTCACCGCGGCGACGAGCACCACGGCCGACCACATCCACAGCACCCGTGACCTGGTCCAGCCGGCGGCACGCAGCCCGCTCGACGAGGACAGCCCCTCGGGGAAGTTGCTGAGGATGACGCCGGCGAGCAGAGCGACGCTGACGTTGCCCTCGAGCACCGTCAGGCCGAGGACGAACGACTCGGGGATGCCGTCGAGCACCGACCCGAACACGATCGCGAGCGGTGCCCCAGTTGCCTGGGCACCGCTCGCGTCCTTGCGCTCGCCGCCACCGCGGCGGCTCAGCCACCAGTCACCTGCGGTGAAGGTCGCGGCCCCCAGCAGGGTGAGGAGCCCGACCTGAGCCACCGACGCCGTCTTGACCGCCTCGTCGACCAGCTCGAAGGCGACCGACCCGATGAGCAGGCCGGCACCGAGCGCCATGACCACCGCGATGAACCGGCGGCTCGGTGCCCCGGCGTACGCGACCAGGGCGCCGACGAGCAGTGCCGCCGCGCCGACCGCGCCCCACAGGAAGGCCAGGGCCATGAGCTCGGCCGGTCAGGCCAGCGCCTTCGTCTTGAGCCTCTCGTACTCCGCCGGCGTGATGGTGCCGGTGTCCAGGAGGGCCTTGGCACTCGTGATCTGGTCGGCGGGTGACGCGGTGGCCACCTCGCGGATGTAGCTCTCGGTCTCGTGACGCGCCTGCGAGACCATCTCGACCTGACGCCGCGCCATTCCCCGCCCGCGGGCGATGAGGTAGACGAAGGCGGTGATCACCGGCAGGAAGATGAGGAAGACCATCCACAGGGCCTTCCACCATCCCGAGAGCTCCTTGTCGCGGAACAGGTCCGCGATCACCTGGAAGAGCACCATGAGATACGCCAGGAAGAAGAAGCTGAAGACCATCAGCCAGAAGAAGTCCCAGAAGTCCATGATCCGTCCTACTCTCGTGATCCTCCATGAGGCTCAGTCCTCGAAGTGCCGGTGAGCACGGACCGAGAGCTCGAACGTAAGCGTGCACCGGTGTCGGCGACCTCGTAGGAATCGGGTGAGAGCGGCCGTCTCACTCGTAGCGCAGCGACGAGATCGGGTCCTGCCGGGCCGCTCGCAGCGCAGGAAGGGTGCCGGCAAGGAACGCGATGCCCATGACGGCGAGCACGACGGTCGCGACGGACACCGGGTCGAAGGCGACCAGCGTCAGGCCAGGGAGGTCGGCCAGCAGCGTCCCGGAGAAGCTGTTCACCAGCTGCCCCGCACCGATCGCACCGAGCACGCCCAGAGCGCTGCCGACGAGGCCGATCACGACCGCCTCGATGCTGAACAGCGAGAAGACCCGGCCGCTGGACAGCCCCATCGCCTTCATGAGGCCCACCTCGCGGGTCCGTTCCTGGACCGCCATGAAGAGCGTGTTGACGATGCCGATGCCCGCAGCGACCAGCGCGATCACGGCGAACCCGTTCAGGACGAGCACGATGCCGTCGATGACCGCCGTGAAGGTGCCGAGCTGGTCCTCGAGGGTGCTGCCGAGGTAGCCGGCGTCCTCCAGCCGGTCCTGCAGCGCCTGCGCCTCCGCCGTCCCGGCGGCGGCGTCGAACCATACGGACGCCTGCCCGTACCGGGTGGCCGCCGCCTCGGGACCGCCAGTGGTCTGCAGGTCGAAGAGCACCTCGGTGAGTGCGTCGTTCGGGATCGCGCCGGCGCTGCTGATCACTCCCGGCTCGGCGACACCGACGATCGTCGCCCGCGTGGTCACCTGGTTCCCGGTGCCGTCGGTGACGCCGAGCCGCACGGTCTGCCCGACGGCGTCCTGCGCGCTGCCGAGCTCCAGCGGCTCGAGATAGCTCTCCGGGAGCACGAGCTGGCGCTCGTCGGCGTCGAGGTCGACCTGCCGGCCGGACGCCAGCTCGGCCTTCATCCCCGGCACGAACTGCGAGACGGACAGCTGGTACTTGTCGCCGCCGTCGTGCTGGACGTAGTCGGTCGCGACCTGCTTGACCGGCTGGACGCTCTGCACGCCGTCGATGTCCGCGATGGTGTCGATGTCGTCGTCGGTCAGCGCGACGGTGCTCGCCCCCGGCGGGCCGTCGGCCTCCACCTGGTCGGGGTCGTACTCCGCCGGACCCTCCGTCGGCGCTTCCTCTGCCGCCTTGGTCACCGTCATGACGTCCTCGACCCCCACGGAGGCGACCGTGTCGTCGAGGTAGCTGTTGACGCCGGTGCCCAGGCCGTTCGTCAACGACAGCGTGAAGGCACCGATGAAGATGGCCAGCACGGTCAGGCTGGTGCGCAGCCTGGACCGGAACGAGTTGCGGAAGGCGGTGGCGACGACGTCGACGGCCTTCATGCCGCCACCCCCTCTGGCACCGCGACGAGACCGTCGCGGATGAACACGCTGCGGTCGCACCGGGCGGCGAGGTCCTCGTCGTGCGTGACGACCACCAGGTTGATGCCCTGGCGCCGGTTGAGGTCGAAGAGGATGTCCTCCACCACTGCGCCGGTGGCCGTGTCCAGGTTGCCGGTCGGCTCGTCCGCGAAGATCACGCGCGGCTGGTTGATCAGCGCCCGGGCGATGACCACGCGCTGCTTCTGCCCGCCGGACAGGTCGTTGGCCCGGTTGCCCGCCTTGTCGTCGAGCTCGAGCTGGGCGAGCGCCGCCATCCCGCGTGCGGTGCGCTCGCGGCGCGGGACCCCTGCGATCTTCAGCGGGAGCGTCACGTTGTCGAGCACGCTGGCCTGGGCGTTGAGGAAGAACTGCTGGAAGACGAACCCGAAGGCGCTGTTGCGGGTCTGGTTGAGCTGCTTGGCCGACAGCCGCGAGGTGTCGGTCCCGTCCAGGGAGATGGTCCCGGAGGTGGGCCGGTCGAGCAGGGCGAGCAGGTGCATCAGGGTCGACTTGCCCGAGCCGCTCTTGCCGATGATGGCCATGGACTCACCCTCGGCGATGTCCAGGTCCAGGCCCTTGAGCGCCTCGAAGGCGCTCGGGCCTGAACCGTAGGTCTTGTGCAGGTTGCTGACGGAGAGCAGTGGGGATGCCACGTCGGCCGCCTCTCTCGTGTTGCCGGAGATGTTGACGTGGTCAAACCTCGCCGATGCCGAGCCAGCGCGAATCACCCTGACGGTGACTCTCGTGTACCGCTCTGGTAGTACTCGCCGGTCACCGGGCCGATCGGCGGCCTGCGAGCCGCCACCGCGACACCACTCGACACCACTCGACGCCATACTGGTGTCATTAGTGACGCCACAGGGGTTGCGGTGACACCACAGTGGTGTCATAGTTGCGTCATGGACCTGACGAGATATGTCGACGAGCTGCAGCGTCAGCTCTCCACCGCAGCCGCCGCGGGCGGGGACGAGGCCCGCGAGCTCGCCGGCCGACTGACCGCGCCCCTCGATGCGGCAGCTCGCCTCGTCCTGCTCGAGGCACTGTCCGCTGCGGCCGGCGAGATCTCCGCCGAGCTCGCCCCGGGCTCCGTCGACGTGCGGCTGCGCGGCGGCGAGCCCGAGTTCGTCGTCGCAGCACCCGCCGCCACCCCCGCACCTGTCGCCGCACCCGCCGCGGCCTCCGCACCCGTGGCGCCGCCCGCCGCACCAGCGACCGCCGACTCCGACGCGGGCGCCACCACGCGCACCACCCTGCGCCTGCCCGACCACCTCAAGACCCAGGCCGAGGTCGCCGCCGCCCGCGAGGGCGTCTCGGTCAACACCTGGCTCGTTCGGGCGGTCGCCGCTGCGCTCGACCAGCCCGCAGGCCGGCCCGAGCCGCAGCCCGGCCCGGGTCAGCCCGCCACGAACCGCGTCACCGGCTGGGTGCGCTGACAGCCGCCGCGACACCACACCGACACCACTCCCTCGACCACCGCCACTGCCCCGCCGCCCCCGCCACCGCACCTCGCCCTCATCAGGAGCCGTCATGCCCACATTCCCCGCCCCCACCCCCGTCCCGGTCGTCGTGGACGTGCCCTTCGGAAACCTGCGCGTCGTCGCCTCCGAGCGGGACGACGTGGTGGTCACCGTCCTGCCGGCCGACCCGGCCAAGTCCGGCTCGGTGCGCGCCGCCGAGGAGACACGCGTCGAGCGGGACGGCGACGCCGTCACGATCATCTACCCGGCCGCCTGGAAGCAGTACGTCCTGCCCTTCGCCGCCGGCGGCGCGATCGTCAACATCGAGCTGCCCGCCGGCTCGGACCTCAGGGGCAAGGCCGGCTCGCTGTTCGCAGAGGGTCGGCTCGGCGCCGTCGACCTCACCCTCAACGGCGGCGACGCCCGGCTCGACGAGGCCGCCCGCCTCGACCTCAAGGCCTCGGCCGGGAACGTCGTCGTCGGCCGCGCCACCGGCCCGACCACCGTGAAGGTGAGCGCGGGATCCGTACGGATCACCGAGTTCTCCGGCGAGGGCACCGTCCGTGCCAGCAACGGGACAACGACCGTCGGGTCGGTGACGGGCACGCTGGACGTCGTCGGGGCGCACGGGGAGATCGCGGTGGGCCGTGTGCACGGCACGCTCAGCGTCAAGTCGGCGCACGCAGGCATCCGCGTCGACCGCGTCGAGTCCGGCAGCGTCACGCTCACCACGTCCTACGGCTCGATCGAGGTCGACGTTCCAGAGGGCACCGCGGCCTGGCTCGACGTCTCCTCGGAGCACGGCACCGTCCGCAACCAGCTCACACCCACCGAGGGGCCTGTCGAGAACGAGGCCACCGCCGAGATCCACGCCAGCACCGGCTGGGGCGACATCATCGTCCGCCGCCCCTGAGCCCGGCCCGGCCCGCCTGGGCCTGAGCCGACCTGAACCACCGGACCGCCGTCGCCGGTCCTGGGACCGCCCGAACCACCTCCATGGCTACCCCCTACCCAAAAACCGTCCCACCCGTCTCTCCAGAGAAGGAAAAGCCCATGAGCATGGCCACCGAACGGGGTCGCGAGCCCGCGATCCGGGTACAGCACATCGAGAAGTCGTACAAGGACCTGCACGTCCTGAAGGGCGTGGACCTCGAGGTCGCACGCGGCAGCATCTTCGCGCTGCTCGGCTCCAACGGAGCCGGCAAGACCACCGTCGTCAAGATCCTGGCCACGCTGCTCAAGGCCGACGGGGGCACCGCGAGCGTCAACGGCTTCGACGTCGCCACCCAGGCCGCCGACGTCCGCGAGTCGATCAGCCTCACGGGGCAGTTCGCCGCCGTCGACGAGGTCCTGACCGGCCGCGAGAACCTGATCCTCGTCGCCAAGCTCCGCCACCTCAAGAACCCCGGCAAGATCGCCGACGACCTCCTCGCCCGCTTCTCCCTGACCGACGCCGGCGGGCGCAAGGCCGCCACGTACTCCGGCGGCATGCGCCGCCGCCTGGACATCTCCATGAGCCTGATCGGCAACCCGCCGGTCATCTTCCTCGACGAGCCCACCACCGGTCTGGACCCCCAGGCCCGGATCGAGGTGTGGGAGGCCGTCAAGGAGCTCGCCCGGAACGGCACGACGGTGCTGCTCACCACGCAGTACCTCGACGAGGCCGAGCACCTCGCCGACCGGATCGCGATCCTGCACCAGGGCCGCATCATCGTCAACGGCACCCTGTCCGAGCTCAAGGCCCTGCTGCCCCCGGCGAAGGTCGAGTACGTCGAGAAGCAGCCGACCCTCGAGGACGTCTTCTTCGCCGTCGTCGGCGACAACGGCACCGCCGGCAAGACCGGCACCACGACCAGCAGCCCCGCCGGCTCGGACAAGTGAGGAACACGACCATGAGCAAGCACTTCTTCGGTGACACCGCCGTCCTGACGGGACGGTCCCTGAGCCACATCATGCGCAGCCCGGACACGATCATCACGACGGCGGTCACACCGATCGCCCTCATGCTGATGTTCGTCTACGTGCTCGGCGGCGCGATCGACACCGGAACCGGCAGCTACGTGAACTACCTGCTGCCAGGGATCCTGCTCATCACCATCGCCTCGGGCATCGCCTACACCGCCTACCGGTTGTTCCTCGACATGCAGGGCGGCATCTTCGAGCGGTTCCAGTCCATGCCGATCGCCCGCTCGGCGGTCCTGTGGGGACACGTGCTGACCTCGCTGGTCGCCAACCTGATCTCGGTGGCCGTCGTCGTGCTGGTGGCCCTGCTCATGGGCTTCCGCTCAGGAGCAGGGGTGCTGGCCTGGCTCGCCGTCGCGGGCATCCTGATCATGTTCACCGTGGCCCTCACCTGGCTCGCGGTCATCGCGGGCCTGTCGGCCAAGACCGTCGACGGCGCGAGCGCGTTCTCCTACCCGCTGATCTTCCTGCCCTTCATCAGCTCGGCGTTCGTACCCACCGAGACCATGCCCGGCCCGGTGCGGTGGTTCGCCGAGAACCAGCCGGTCACCTCCATCGTCGACACGATCCGCGACCTGCTCGCGCAGGAGCCGGTCGGCACCGACATCTGGGTGGCCCTCGCCTGGTGCGTCGGCATCCTGGCCGTCGCCTACGGCTTCGCCATGGCCTCCTACCGGCGCCGGATCGCCTGACACCACCGGCACACAACGCTCGACCAGGGTCCTCGGCCGCACACCGCCCGGTGTGCGACCGAGGACTCGCGGCGACGGCGGCGACGCCCGCGAGGCCGTGAAGGGCTATCCACAGATTTCGACCTGGACGTGCGATGCGTACGACTGTTCGAGATGATGGTCGTGGTGAAGATGAGGAGCCTAGGAGAGCGGGTGGTGACCGGTGGAGCAGTCGACGAACGGCAGTGCGGCCGGCGGTCGGCCGCCCGCTGCTGGGGTGTTGGAGGACGTGCTGGCCCGGTTCGAGGACGTGATGGACGATCTGGCAGTCCTGACCGACCCGGAGGTGCTGGATGGGTGGGACGCGCCGAGCGTCACGCGGTTGATGCAGGCGCACACCCGGATTCGTCGGTTGACCGGCCGCCTGGACGGGGCGCGGTACACGTTGTTGCCCAGGATCGAGGCGGAGGGATCATGGCGTTCGGGTGGGATGGCGCGGGCGTTCACGACCTGGCTGCGGGTACGTGAGGGCATCTCAGCGTGCACGGCGGGCAAGGACATGACGATGGCGCGCCGCCTGGCCACCGCACTACCGGCCACCAGGGAGCGTCTGGTGGCGGGGACCTTGGGTGTGGATCATGCGCGGGTGATGACGGAGGTCGCGCCGACGAGCGAGACCCGTCAGGATGCGTTGGCCTGGCTCATCGACACCCGCACGGGTGAGACGACGACACCCGAGTTGTTCGTCCAGACCGTCGCGGTCGACTTGCCTGACCCGGTCGACGACCCGGACGGCAGTCGTACCCGTGAACAGGTCACCGCGGTGCTGGAGGGCGCGGTCACGGACGGGACGCTGGTGACCGGGGAGGGCCTGGTCCTGCGCGAGGCCGGCTCCTTGAACGCGGACCAGTTCCGGGTGGTGGCGCGCCGGTTCGCGACCGTGACCGACCCGGACACCGACGACGTTGACGACGACAAGGCCGCCCAGGGCGAGTTCCTCGACCTGGCCAAGACGTTCGGCGGCTACCACGTCGCCGGATTCCTGACCGACGTGCACGGACTACTCGTCACCGCGGCGATCAACGCGGTCATGGGCGCACCCTCGGCCGAGGACGCGCGTTCGTCGACACAACGGCGGGCACAGGGCCTGGCGGACGCGGCCCGCGTGGTGCTGGACACCAACCAAGCCTCACCCGGCGCGGCAATACCGCCACACCTGAACGTGACCGTGTCCTGGACCGAGTTCGTCACCCAGGCCACCCGCACCCGCGACGGCCTGTGCGTCACCTGCGGACAGACCAGTCCCGGCCGCACAGCACCGGGCCGCGCGACGGGCGCGGCCGCACCGGACACCGGCCCGAGCACACCAGGTACCGGCACCGGCGCTGGGCCGGTCACAGCTACGGGCGCGGGCGCAGTGGGCACCATGACGGTGTCGGGGCTGCTGTCAGCCGGTGGCCCGGTGTTCACCGAGACCGGTGGACGCGCCCCACGGGCGCTGATCCGGCGGCTCGCGTGCGACAGTGCCGTCACCAGGATCGTGTTCGGGCCCGACGGCGCCGTGCTCGACGTCGGCCGGGCACAGCGCACCGTGACCGGCCAGATGCGCCGCGCGGTGATCGCGCGGGACCAGCATTGCGTGTTCCCGGGATGTGATCAGCCGCCATCGAGATGCGAGGTCCACCACGCCGTGACCCACTGGGCGCACGGAGGGAACACCTCCGTCACCAACAGCGCCCTGCTGTGCTGGTACCACCATCAGCTCGTCGACACCCGGGGCATCACCATGCACTGGACCGGCAAGCCCACCGCCGACCCCAGCGCAACCGGCAGCACCGACGCCGTCCCCAGCGCCCTGCTGGAGACCGGGTGGGCCTTCACCGACGCCTCCGGGCACCGCATCCAGGTACCCGAACCCGTCGAAGCCCTACCCCCACCCGAGGCCGAAGCCGCCTGACCCCGCCCAGACCACGCCAACAGCCCGCGCCGGGGGGAGCCAGCTACTCCCAGACCGCGATGCTGCGCCGCACCGGCACGGAACCGTCGTCCGTGGCGAAGAGCTCCGGCGAGCGCCGTCGGGTCTTCTCGATGTCGTCGAACACCGCGCGGAGGTGGGCCCGCAGACTGTCGCGCGCGCTCGGGATGTCCCCGGCCACCACCGCGTCGAGAATGGAGTGGTGCTCGTCGACGAAGCGGCCCATGCCGTTCGTCTCGTGCAGGCCGAGGCGGCGTGCGCGGTCCAGGTGCCCCTTGGCGGCGACGACCGTGGACCAGGCCCTGCCGTGTCCGCTGAGGCGCAGGAGCCCGTGGTGGAACGCCTCGTCGAGCTCGAAGAACTTCTCGAGGTCGAGCCGCGCCTCTCGCTGCTGCTCCAGGTTGGCGCGCAGCTCGGCGAGCAGGTCGGGGTCGAGCGTCTCCGGGATGTCGTCGAACGCGGCCAGCTCGACCGCCTCGCGGAGGAACTGCGCGTCAGCGACTCGTTCGGCGTCGACCCGGGACACGAAGGACCCGACCTTGGGGAACACCCGGACCAGGCCTTCCTCGCCGAGGAGGATCAGGCTCTCACGCACGGGCGTGCGGCTGACGCCGAGGGACGCGGCGAGCTCGTTCTCCGACAGGGAGGCGCCGGGTGGCAGCTCAAGGGTGAGCACCTTGCGGCGCAGCGTCTCGTAGACGACTCGCCTGTTGGATCGGTTCGAGGCATCCCTCATGCACGCAGTCTAGGCGGGACGGCCCGATCTTCCACACCACGGCCAGTTGACACCCTCTTGTCGACGCTGCTTACATACAAGCACTGCCACACATTGGCGGGCGGGCATCCCCGACAACGACGTCAGTCAAGAAGGCAAGGAGCACACTTCCAATGGCGGAAACAGCAATGACCCCGCCGGGTAACGCGGTCACCCGATCTACCAAGGACCTCACCAGGGCCGCCGTGTCGGGCTGGCTCGGCACCGCCATGGAGTTCATGGACTTCCAGCTCTACTCGCTGGCAGCAGCCATCGTCTTCAACCAGATCTTCTTCCCCGAGGCCAGCCCCGCGATCGCCCTGATCGCCGCGATGGCCACCTACGGCGTCGGGTACGTGGCCCGGCTCGCCGGTGCCATCTACTTCGGCCGCATGGGCGACCGGCTCGGCCGCCGCAAGGTCCTGTTCATCACGATCGCGCTCATGGGCGGGTCGACGACCCTGATCGGCGTGCTGCCGACGTACCAGATGATCGGCATCACCGCGCCGATCCTGCTCGTCGTGCTCCGCCTGGTCCAGGGCTTCGGCGCCGGCGCAGAGATCGCGGGAGCCACCGTGATGCTGGCGGAGTACGCGCCGGTGAAGCGTCGTGGTCTCGTCGCCTCGCTGGTCTCGCTCGGCACCAACTCCGGCACCCTGGCGGCGTCGGCCCTGTGGGCGCTGCTGCTGGCCGTGCTCAGCGAGGAGCAGCTCCTGAGCTGGGGCTGGCGGCTGCCGTTCCTGCTCAGCTTCGTCCTGATGATCTTCGCGGTCTGGATCCGCCGGAACGTCAAGGAGAGCCCGGTCTTCGAGGCGCGGGCCGACGTCGTGGACGGGGTGGCCCTCAGCCGCGCCGAGGTCGAGTCCGCCACCGCCGCACCCGTGCTCCAGACGGCCATCAAGCAGCGCAAGGGCAAGGCGTTCTTCCTCGCGCTGACCCTGCGGTTCGGCCAGGCCGGCAACTCCGGACTCATCCAGACCTTCCTGGTCGGCTACATCGCCACCACCCTGGCGATGGACCGCGCACTGGCCACCGAGGCGATCATGTGGGGCTCCATCGCGGGCTTCGTGACCGTGCCGGTGATCGGCATGCTGGGCGACCGCTTCGGCCGACGCACGATGTACACCGTGCTGTCCCTGCTCACCATCGCGTTCGCGTTCCCGATGATGCTGATGATCACGAGCGGCAGCACCGCCGGCCTCCTGTTCGGCATGATCGCCGGGCTGAACCTCGGTGTCCTTGGCCTGTTCGCCCTGGAGAGCGTGACGATGGCCGAGCTGTTCGGCGCCCGGACCCGGTTCACCCAGCTCGCCCTGACCAAGGAGATCGGCGGCATCCTCGCGACCGCGATCGGGCCGGTCGTCGCCGCGTCGCTCACCGCGCTCACCGGCAGCTGGTGGCCGATCGCCGCGATGCTCGTCGTCTACTCGACCATCACGCTGGTGGCCGCACGGCTCTCCCCGGAGACCGTGGGCCGCGACCTCGTCCGGCTCGAGGACGCAGCATGAGGGCGGTAGTCGTCCACGGGGCCGGCGACCTGCGGGTCGAGGAGCGTCCCGACCCCGTCGCAGGGGCCGGCGAGGTGGTCGTGGCCATGGAGTGGGGCGGCGTCTGCGGGTCGGACCTGGCCTACTGGAAGAACGGTGCCTCCGGCACAGCGGTGCTGCGCGACCCGCTCGTCCTCGGCCACGAGGTGGCCGGCCGGGTGGTCGCGAGCGGCCCGGGCGTCACCGGCTGGGAGCCGGGCACGCCGGTCACCGTGCACCCGGCACAGGCCGCCGACGGATCGGCCCTGCCGCCGCGGCTGGCCGGCCGGACCAACCTCCACTCGCGGGTGCGCTACTTCGGGTCGGCGGCCTTCCACCCGCACACCGACGGCGGGTTCAGCGAGCTGCGGGCCGTCCCTGCCCACCAGCTGCGCCGGCTGCCCGACGGCGTGAGCACCGAGCAAGGCGCTCTCGCCGAGCCGCTGGCCGTGGCCATGCACGCGGTCAACCGCGCCGGCCAGATCAGCGCGGGTGTCCGCGGACGCGACGTGCTGGTCAACGGCGCGGGCCCGATCGGCTGCCTCGTCGTGGCGGCCGCCAAGCATGCGGGTGCCGCGACGGTCACCGCCGCAGACCTCTCCGCCTCCTCGCTGGCCGTGGCCAAGGAGCTGGGCGCCGACCGCGTCCTCGACCTCGGCGCAGGCGACCGCCTGCCCGACGACTGCGAGCTCGTGTTCGAGGCCTCCGGGGCTCCGGCCGCCCTCGGCGGCGTGCTGCGGGCCACCGCCCGCGGCGGGACCCTCGTCCAGGTCGGCAACCTCCCCGGCACGGCTGCCCCTGCTGCCCTCGGCGACCTCGTCACCCGCGAGATCACGTGGGTGGGCGCCTACCGGTTCGTCGAGGAGATCAGCGACGCCCTCGACGCCCTCGGCGACGGGCTGGACGTGTCGAGCGTGGTCACGCACCGCTTCGGCATCGAGCAGGCCGGCGAAGCGCTGGCCACGGCGGCGGGGCCTGGCAGCAGCAAGGTCCTGATCCGCCTCTCCGGCGACTGAGCCAGGCGCCAGCCGCTCCCGCCACCAGCGGGGCCCGGCAGCAACCGAGCCCGGCAGCAACCGAGCCCGGCGGCAACCGGGCCCCGGGGCAGCCAGGCCGGGCCGGAGCCGGCGCCGGCGCCTTCCGCCGTCGTTCACCCTCGTGTGAGGACCTGGCCATATCGGCTGCCTAGCGTGGCGCGCGTCCCGGCCGCATCGCGGCCCGCGCCAACGGTTGGAGCCTCAGTGAACGCCGACACCCCCGACACACCGTCGATCTCCGAGCTCGCCGAGCTTCGGCTGTCCCGCCGGACCGCCATGGCAGGCGGCTTGGCCACCGCGGCAGCGGCCTTCTTCGGCGTCACGACACCGGCGACCGCGGCAGGGGCCGGGGGCGGGGCCGGGGCCGCCACGGCGGCGGAGAGCCTGGGCCGCGGCGGCGGACGCCCGCTGCTCGGCTTCCCCGCCATCCCGCCCAGCATCGCCGATGAGGTGATGCTGCCGCCGGGGTACCGGTACGACGTGCTCTTCCCCTGGGGCCACCCGATCGTCCCGTCCGGCCCTGCGTTCGCCGAGGACGCGAGCAACAGCGCCGCCGACCAGGCGCGGCAGGCCGGTGACCACCACGACGGCATGTGGTTCTTCCCGCTCCGGGACCGGCGCTCCGGCCTGCTCTGCGTCAACCACGAGGCCACCACCGAGAACCTGCTGCACACCGACGGCCGGGCCGCCTGGTCGGCCGAGAAGACCGCCAAGTCGCAGGCCGCGCACGGCGTCTCGGTCATCCAGCTCGAGCAGGACCGGCGGGGCGAGTGGCAGCTCGCCGAGTCGCGGTTCGCCCGGCGCGTGACCATGACGACGCCGATCGAGCTCACCGGCCCCGCGGCCGGTCACGCCCTGATGCGCACGGACGCCGACCCGGACGGCGTGCTCGTGCTCGGCACCCTGAACAACTGCGCGAGCGGCCCCACCCCGTGGGACACGTACTTGACGTGCGAAGAGACCATCAACAAGTACTTCTACTACGGCGAGGAGCCGCCGCCGGCCGGGTCGGTCGAGGAGCGCTACGGCATCGGATCCGAGAGCCCGTACCCCTGGTACACCACCGACAGCCGCTTCGACATGCGGAACGAGCCGAACGAGTACAACCGGTTCGGCTGGGTGGTCGAGGTCGACCCCTTCGACCCGACGTCGACGCCCAAGAAGCGGACAGCACTGGGCCGCATGGAGCACGAGAACGCCGTCGTCGTGCGCGGCCGCCGCGGCGAGGCCGTCGTGTACATGGGCGACGACACCCAGTTCGACTACTTCTACAAGTTCGTGGGCGCCGAGCCGATCGCCAAGGCGCGCAAGCAGGGGCGGAGCCCGCTCGACGAGGGCACGCTGTACGTCGCCAGGTTCGACGAGGACGGTTCGGGCCGGTGGTTGCCGCTCGTCCACGGCGAGCCGGGCCTGACCGCAGCGGACGGCTTCGCGGACCAGGCCGAGGTGCTGATCCACACGCGCCTCGCGGCCGACGCGGTGGGCGCGACGCCGATGGACCGGCCCGAGTGGTGCACCGTGCAGCCGCACACCGGCGCGGTGTACTTCACCTGCACGAACAACACGGCCCGGACCGAGACCGTGAACGCCGCGAACCCACGGCTGAACAACCGCTACGGCCACATCATGAAGATCGACGAGAACGGCAACCCGAGCGCCGTCCGGTTCGACTGGGACATCTTCCTGCTCGCCGGGGACGAGACCAGCGGCGCCACGGTCCCGCCGGACCAGGCGTTCGGCTCCCCGGACGGCCTGTGGTTCGACGCCGTCGGGCGGCTCTGGATCCTGACCGACGGTGCCCAGCCGCAGGTCGACGGCGGCGACCAGAACAACCAGATGCTCGTGGCGGACACGGAGCGCGGCGACATCCGCCGGTTCCTCGTCGGTCCCCCGCGCTGCGAGATCACCGGCATCACCGCCACCCCGGACGGCCGGTCGCTGTTCGTCAACATCCAGCACCCCGGTGACTCCGGCACTCCCGACAACCCGCGGGCCAGCTCGAGCTGGCCGGACTACAGCCCGACGGGCCGCCCCCGGTCCGCCACCATCGTCATCACCAGGGAGGACGGCGGAGTGGTCGGCGCGTAGCTCCGACCCGACGCGCCGAGCGAGCCCGTGGGTGCCATGGCATCGTGGCCGGGGATGCCGAGGCACGAGAGGGGACTATCGATGCGTGGTACGGATCTGCTCACAGACGCGTTCGGCCGGATCAAGGAGGCGGTGCACGGCTCGGTCCTTGGCTTGTCGGCCGACGAGCTCGCGTTCCGCGTCGACGAGGACGCCAACTCGGTGGCGTGGCTCGTCTGGCACCTGACCAGGGTGCAGGACGACCACGTCGCCGACGCGGCGGGCACCAGCCAGGTCTGGTCCGACGACGGGTGGGACCGCCGGTTCGGGCTGCCCTTCCCTGCGGAGGAGACCGGCTACGGGCACGACGCCGACGAGGTCGCCGCCGTCCGGGTGCCGTCGGCCGACCTGCTGACGGGCTACCACGACGCGGTGCACGCGCGGACGGTGCGGTACCTGGCCACACTGTCCGACGACGACCTCGACCGGGTGATCGACGAGTCGTGGGACCCGCCGGTCACCCTCGGCGTACGGCTGGTCAGCGTCGTCAACGACGACCAGCAGCACGCCGGCCAGGCAGCGTTCGTCCGCGGGATCGTGCTGCGACGACGGGCGCGGTGATCCGACGGGCGCGGTGATCCGGCGGGCGCGGTGATCCGGCGGGCGCGGTGATCCGGCGAGGCGTGCTCGCCGGCTCCCGCGTCCTGACGTCCCGCGTCGAGGCCCTCCCGAGAACGCAGGAAACCGCGCTTACCGGCCAATCGGTGCGTTGACGCACATCGTGCGATTCGTCGTGCGTCCTCCCGATCGCGGTGGAATTATCGCGGATCGGGAGGTGGCACCCGGTATGACGGCGGCACGCGCGCTACGGATCGACGACTGGGTCGTGCATCGTCCCAACGTCGTGCGTTCGGTCGCTGCCCGCGTGCCCGGCATCGACGCAGAGGAAGCGGCCAGCCGCGCCCTGGAGAAGATGGTCCGGCTCGTGTCCACCGGCACCACCATCGACGACCCCGCCCCCTACTGGCGGCGCGCAGCGGTCAACGAAGCCATCTCCATGACCCGCGAAGCAGGACGCACCCGCCCCGTCGAGGACGACACTCTCGACGGCCTGGCACCCACGGTCGCCGGCGCAGAGCTCGACGCGGAACGTCAGGCTGACGTCAGCATGCTCCGCTCCGCCCTGTCCGACCTGGGCGACGACGACCGGCAGATCCTCCTGGAACGCCACGTCCACGACAAGGCCGTGACCGATATCGCGAGCGGCCTCGGCGTGCGCCCCCACGCCGTGACCATGCGGCTGCGCCGCGCCGAGGAACGTCTCGCCGGCGCGTTCGCCGCCGCCCACGCCCAGGGCGTCAACGAGCCCGAGTGCCGCACCACCCGCGCCGCGATGCACGACTACCTCAAGGACCGGCTCCTCCCCCGACGCCGCGCCCGGTTCGAGGTCCACATGGACGGCTGCGCCGAGTGCACACGTGCGTTCATCGACGTGCGCGAGGTCTCCTGGATGCTGCGTGACCTGGGCCAGCACGTCATCGCGGGTGCCGTGGCCACCGGCGCGCTCGGCGCCGCGGTCGGTGCCGGGGCAGCGGCCGGTGGGGCTGTTGGAGGAGCTGCCGGCGCCGGGGCACCGCGCTCGTTCGGCAAGAAGGAGGCGGCCATCGTCGCAGGCGTCCTCGCCGCTCTGGCCCTCGGTGGCGGTGCGGCCGCCCTGGTCGCCAACCAGGCCGACGAGCCCCCGGCCGCCGAGTCCGTCCCGAACCCCGGGGAGGGCGCCGGCGGAGGCGCTGGAGGGGGCGGTGGCGGTGGCGGTGGTAGTAGCGGAACCAGCACCGCCGACGACGCGAGCCCCGGCATCGGCGCGGACGTGGCGGGCTGGCTCGCCCAGCTCGGTATCGGCGACGGTCCGTCCGAGGACGACAGCGGATCGGGCGAGGCGTCAGGGACCGGGGCGAGCGGCACCCACGACAGCGGCGGCACCCACGACAGAGCCGACAGAGCCGACAGCGCGGGCAGGGCCGAGGGAGGCGAGCCGGGCAACGGCGGTGACGGCACCGGCGCAGGGAAGGACGACCCGAACGCCGTCGACGGCAGCACCGACGGTGACGGGCCCGTGACGGCCGACGGCGCCACCCCCGGCGTCGGCTCCGAGCTCACGGACTGGCTCGCCAGGCTCGGGGCCATCGGGATACCCGGCTTCCTGCTGATCATCTTCCTGCTGTGGCTCTGGGAGCGCTGGTCCAGGGCGGAAGAAGACTAGATGGCCGGCGGGCGGGCGCCGGTGCACTGTGGTCCGGTGGCGGGTGCCGGGTGGGCTGACCGACGACTTCGAGCACCGATCGCACGAGACACGCGACGAAGGGGACGACATGCGCATCGACCTGACCGGCAAGACGGCTCTGGTGACCGGCTCGACACAGGGCATCGGACGGGCGATCGCCGCGACGCTCGCCGACGCGGGCGCCCGGGTCGCGATCAACGGCCGGCGCGCAGAAGGCGTCACGGCCACGATCGATGAGCTACGAGAGGAGTCAGGGAGTCGCGAGCTGGTCGCGGCAACGGGCGATGTCTCCGATGCCACGGGCGCCGACGAGGTGCTCACCGCGACGGGCGACGTCGACATCCTGATCAACAACCTGGGCATCTTCGGCAGCATGCCCGCGCTCGAGATCGACGACGACGAGTGGCGCCGGTACTTCGAGGTCAACGTGCTCGCCGCCGTCCGGCTGATCAGGTCCAGCCTGCCGGGCATGACGGCACGTGGCTGGGGCCGGGTGCTCAACATCGCCAGCGACTCCGCGATAGTCATCCCCGCCGAGATGATCCACTACGGCGTCTCGAAGACGGCGCTGCTCGGTGTCTCCCGCGGCTTCGCGAAGGAGGCGGCGGGAACCGGCGTGACGGTCAATTCCGTCGTCGCCGGCCCCACCCACACCGGCGGGGTCGAGAAGTTCGTCTACGAGCTGGTCGACCCCGACCTCCCCTGGGACGAGGCCCAGCGCGAGTTCATGCGGCTGCACCGCCCGCAGTCGCTGCTCCAGCGGCTCATCGAGCCGGAGGAGATCGCGAACCTGGTCGCCTACCTCAGCTCGCCGCTCGCCTCGGCGACGACGGGCGCGGCGGTCCGGGTCGACGGCGGCTACGTGGACTCGATCCTCCCCTGAGGCTCCCCCGGCGGGTCAGAACCAGACGAACGGCACCACCATGGTCAGCAACGTCACGACCGGCGTGATGATCACCATCGACAGTCCCCAGACCGTGAGGTTCCGGTTCACGCGTGCGCGATCCACCTCAACGGTCGAGGCGACGATGGTCGCGCCGGTGGTCCCGAACGGCGCGCAGTCGACGAGCGACGCCGAGATCGCCAGTGCGTAGATGAAGCCGGTCATCTCCAGGCCGCCACCCGGGACGAGCAGCGGGACGGCCAGCGGGATGAGCGCCCCGATGATGCCGATCGTCGAGGCGAACGCCGAGACCAGGCCGGCCACGACGCAGATCACGAACGCGGCGACGAGCGGGTCGCTCACCGACCGGGCGGCCTCACCGAGCTGGTCGATGGCGCCGAGCCGGGTCAGCACCTCTACGTAGGTGATGATGCCGCCGAGCAGCAGAATCGTGCTCCAGTCGACCTTGGTGATCGCGCGGCGTCCGACGCCCGGGTCCACCAGCGCGAGGATCACCGCGATGGTCAGTGCGACCACACCGAGGTTGACGTCCACCTCGAGCTGCGTCAGCAGGAAGAACCCGCCGATCAGCACCACGATCGAGGCCAGCACGAGCACCTGCATCGCCGTGAGCCTCGCGGTCTCGACGGGCGCCTCGGTGCGCGTCAGCGTCGCCGTCGCGGTGCCGGATCCCCGGCTGGCGCCACGGCCGGCGCCACCACCCGAGCTGCCGGAGCCGCCGTCGGACGGGGCACCCGGTCCGCCGTCGGACGAGGAGCCGGACGCCTGCCGCGAGCGCTGGATGAGCTCGCGACCGCCGAACATGAAGAACGCGACGAGCACGACGAGCGCGTTGACGCCCACCGAGAGGCCGAACATCAGACCCGCGTCGTAGCGGATGTCCGCGGAGGAGGCGACGGTCTGCACGGTGATGCCGACGATGCTCGTGGGCGCCAGCGCACCACCGACGATCGCGGAGCTCATGGCGATGGCCATCATCGTGGAGCTGATCCGGTGGGTGGCCGCGAGGCTCATGGCGATCGGCACGACGGCGAAGGCCGCGTGCGAGGTACCGAGGCAGGCGACGCCGGTCGCGACGAGCCAGAGGCCCCACGGCAGCAGCGCGACGCGGTCGCCGATCAGGCCGATCGAGCGGTCCACCAGCCAGGTGATGGTGCCGGTCTCGCGGGCGATGCCGAACAGATAGGTGATGCCGAGCAGGATGATCAGCGCGTCGACGGGGAAGCCGCCGAGGACGTCGTCGAGGCTCTCGCCCACGACGCCGATGCCGACGATGAACGCGGCGACCAGGGCGAGCGCGCCCATGTGGATGTGGCGCAGCGCGGAGACCCCGAAGACCGCTGCGAGCCCGATCAGGGCGATGATCTCGGCGGTCATGCTGCCAGCTCCTCTGGGGTCGGCACTGCGAGGTTCGGCACTGCTGGGATCGGCACTGCGTGCGTGGTCGGGGCGAGAATCGTCATCGATCGTCTCCGTCGTTCGTGATGGTCGTCGTGGTGGTGGTCGTGTCCGGCGTGGTGGCGGTCGTGGTGGCGGTGCGGGCGATACCCGTCAGGTAGGCGGCGAGCGCCGGCGCGTCGACGCCTTCGACGTCGTCCAGGCCGATCAGGTCGCCCTGTGCGACGGGGCGTACGAGGCGTGCGCCGTCGAGCAGGTAGTACGGGGCGACCGTCTCCGCCCCGCCGAGGACCGTGGGGTCGAGCAGCACGGGCGCCACGCCGTCGATCTCGTGGTGGTGGCCCTGGACGTGGAGCTCCGCCCCGACGCCGAGGTCGTCGGCGGCGCGGGCGGCGAGCAGGGTGGTCCAGCGGGGCCGCAGCGCCGGCGCGCGGTCGGCGGCGGCGTGCACGGTGAGCGGCGTCTCGACGCCCATGTAGTGGTACGGCCAGTAGAGGCAGGCGTAGCGTCCGTCGCGGCTGATCACATGGCCCTTGCCGCGCAGCAGCTCCCAGGTGGCGGGGTCCCCGGTGCGCACGACGGCGAAGACGCCGCCGGCGAAGCTCGCCTCGCCCGGCAGGCGCAGTGCCGAGAAGACGTCGACGACGCCGTCTCGCCCCAGGATCCCGCCGTGCTCGCGTGCGGCGTAGATGTCGGCGAGCTCGGCGATGCGGGCCACCGGGTAGTGCATCGCCTCGACGTCGGCGGTCGCTCCCGTGCGCGTCGCGACGACCGCCATCTCGCAGGAGTCGGCCGCCGCAGCGCGCTTGAGGCCGCGCACGGCCTCGGCGCGGCGGGCGAGGGTGCCCGCGACGTCGTCGCCGAGCTCCAGCAGGTCGGCGAGCTCCGGTGCGTCGACGGTCACGCCGGCCTGGGTCACGCGGCCGGTGGCGGGGTCGAGCTCGAGGTCGTACTCGCCGGACTTGCCGATGGCGACGATGTCGAGCCCGACGGCGCTGACCCAGTCGACCAGGCGCAGCAGGTTGGCCGGCTGGTCGCCGTCGCCCGGGAGGTAGCTGAGGCCGTTCGCGGCGGCGCGCGCGCCGAGCTCGACGCCCACGACGGTGTCGACCTCCTTGCTCACCATCACGACGTGCGTGTGGTTGTCGAGGGCGGCCGAGGCGTACGCGAAGCCTGCCGACACCCGGCCACAGGCCTCGACGAGCACGTCGACGCTCGCCCAGTCGAGGGCGTCCGCGGAGGCGAGGAGGGCGATGCGGCCCTCTTCGACGAGGCGGGCAGTGTCCGCGGGCTCCGCGGCCTCTGCGACCCGCTCCGCCGGGACACCCAGCTCGTCGAGCATGCGGCGCACGCCCGCGACGTCGGGGTCTACCAGGACCACCGGGCGGATCTCGGGGGTCAGACCGAGCTGCGCGAGGAAGGTACGCCCGTAGCCACCGTTGGCGCCCGTCAGGGCGACGCGGAGCGGGGCGCGCGTCCGTGTGACGTGATGAAGGATCACCGTTGTTCCGATCGTCGTGCACCAGCTCGGCGATCGAGCGGGCTGGCGGCCACTGTGCCACAGTTTCTACTATCGTCCAACTTCGCATCAAATCGTCACAGAATGTGAGAGGATCCGAACATGCTCGGATCCATCGCCGACGACTTCACCGGCGCCACCGACCTCGCCACGATGCTGCGCAGGTCCGGTCATCGCGTCTGTGTGGTCATCGAGAACGGCACGCTCACCCCAGACCAGCTCAGCGAGGTCGACGCAGTGGTCGTCGCGCTCAAGACCCGGACGGCGCCGCGCGCCGACGCGGTCCGCGCCTCGCTCGACGCGGTGGACCGCCTGCGCGCCTGGGGCGCCACGCGCTTCTACGTGAAGTACTGCTCGACCTTCGACTCGACCGACGACGGCAACATCGGCCCGGTCCTCGACGCGGTGGCCGACGCCGTGGGCGCGGCGCGCGCCGTCGTCGTGCCCGCGCTGCCCGCCAACGGGCGCACGGTGCACGACGGCCACCTGTTCGTGGGCGCCGACCTGCTCGAGAACTCCTCGATGCGGCACCACCCGCTGACCCCGATGACGCGCTCGCGGGTCGCGGACCTGCTCCGCCCGCAGACCGTGCACGACGTCGGAGAGGTCGCCCTGCCGACCGTGCGCGAGGGCGCCGACGCCGTCCGGGTCGCGCTCGACGCGTCGGACGCCCGCTACACGGTGCTCGACACGACCACCGACGACGACCTGGCGACGATCGGCGCGGCCACCGCCGGCGACGTCCTCGTGTCCGGGGGTTCCGGCCTCGCGCTCGGCATCGCAGGCCCCCGCCTGCCCGACGCCCTGTGGTCACCGCCCGTCACCGGGCGCGGCGCGGTGCTGTGCGGCAGCGTCTCGACGACGACGCTCGGGCAGGTCGCCGACGCCGCGCGGACCCAGCCCGTCCGGCTGATCGACCTCGCGGCAGCCGTCGCGGACGAGCAGGGCACCGTCGCGGAGCTGACCGCGTGGGTCGAGCAGCAGCCCGCCACCTCCCGTCCGGTGGTGTGCGCGGCCCGTGAACGCGCCGACGTGCGGTCCCACGTGGACGGCGTCGAGGCGGCGCCGGTCGTCGAACGGGTGCTCGCAGGTGTCGCCCGCCGGCTGGTGGCCGACGGAACCGTGACGGCGCTGATCGTCGCGGGCGGCGAGAGCAGCGGAGCGGTGGTGCGGGCGCTGGGCGTCGACGCGCTGCGTATCGGGCCCGAGCTCGCACCCGGCGTCTGCTGGGCGACGGGCAGCGTCGACGGACGCACGGTCGCCCTGGCCCTGAAGAGCGGGAACTTCGGCGGTATGGATCTGTTCACGCAGGCCTGGGAGGTGCTGCGGTGAACCACTCAGCCACGAACGACCCGGCCACCAACGACGCAGCCCTGGAAGAAGCCACCACGGCCCTCGTCGAGTCCGGACGGCAGCTCGTCGCCGCTGGCCTCAGCCCGGGCAGCAGCGGGAACGTCAGTGTGCTGACCGGTGACCGGATCCTGATCAGCGGCACCGGCTCGTCCCTCGGGCACCTCTCGGCGGCCGACCTCGCGCACGTCGGGCCCGACGGCACGTACCTGGGCGGCGCCCGCGCCTCGAAGGAGACGCCGCTGCACGTGGCCTTCTACCGGCGCGACGCCGGCCACCGCGCCGTCGTGCACGTGCACTCGCCGCACGCCGTCGCGCTGGCGTGCCTCGCCCCGTGGGCCGCGCACAACGCGATCCCGCCGCTGACGCCCTACTTCGTGATGCGGGTGGGCCAGACGCCGCTGCTCCCCTACCGCCATCCGGGCGATCCCGCGCTGGGCGACGACCTGTTCGCGGCGCCCTGGCCCCTGCGTGCCGCGCTGCTCGCCAACCACGGCGCCGTCGTCGCAGGCTCGTCCCTCGACGAGGCCGTCGACCGCGCCACCGAGCTGGAGGAGGCGTGCAGGATCGCGCTGCTCACGGCGGGCTCCACGCGGCGTGAGCTGACGCCCGAACAGATCCAGGACCTGGCCGGACGCTGGGGAAGTCCCTGGACTCCGGCGCCCCTAAACTGACGCGCAGGAGGCGACGATGGCAAAGACGACGGCCCTGATCCCGGAGCAGCGCAGGCAGCAGATCCTGCGGCACCTGCGCGCGGAGCAGGTGCTCAGCTACCGGCAGATCACCGAGCTGCTCGGCATCAGCCAGATGACCGCCCGGCGCGACGTCGCGCTGCTCGCGGAGCAGGGGCGCGTCCGGGCGACGCAGGGCGGAGCCACGCTGGTGACCCGGCTGCTCAACGAGCCCCGGCGCGCCGAGAAGGCGGTGACCGGGCTCCCGGAGAAGAAGGCCATCGCCCGGGCGGCGGCCGAGCTGGTGACCGACTCGATGACCATCTACCTCGACGCGGGGACCACCGTGCAGGCGATGCGCCCGTACCTGGAGGAGCACACCGGGCTCACGGTCGTGTCGAACGACCTGAGCACGGTGCTCGCGTTCCTCGACCACCCGAGCGTGGACCTGATCAGCGTGGGCGGACGGGTCGACCCGGACAACCAGTCGACCATCGGCCGGCTCGCAGGGCTGACCCTCGCGGAGCTGTCGCTCGACCTCGCGTTCCTGTCGTCCAGCTCCTGGGACGCGCGCCACGGCGTCACCACCCCGGTCGAGGCGAAGATCGAGGCGAAGCGCGCCGCAATGGGGTCGGCGACGACGACGGTGCTGCTCGCGGACAGCGGCAAGTTCGGCCGCTTCGCCAAGTACCGCGTGCTGTCGCTGGACGAGCTCGACACGGTGATCTGCGATCCCGCGCTCGACGAGTCCGACGCGGAGCGCATAGAGGGCCTTGGCGTCGAGGTCGTACGCGCGCCGCTCCCCTGAGCCGCGAGATAGCCTGGCCATATCGCCGCCGATGCCACCACGCGTCCCGAGACCGCGGGCGAGCTGCTGACCCTCGCGGTCCAGGACCTCGTGCGTCGGATCCACGACCGCGTGCCGGCGGCGCTCGCCGACGAGCCCGACGCCGTGCACCGGCTGCGCACCGCGGTCCGTCGCCTGCGCAACGTGCTCGCCGCGTTCCGCAGGCACCTCGACAAGGACGCGACCGCCGACCTCCGGACCCGCCTGAAGGAATGGGGCGACACGCTGGGGCGGGCCCGTGACCTGGAGGTGCGCGCGCAGCAGGCCGCCGCGGCTGCTGATGCGGCCGACCTCGACGAGCAGGCGCGCTCCGCCCTGCTGGACCCGCTGCTGACGGCCCACGAGCAGGCACACGCCGACGCCGTCCGCTGGACCCGGTCGGAACGGGGCCAGGACCTGGACCGGCTGCTGACCGAGTGGGCCGCCGAGCCCCGGCTCGGCGAACGGGCCTCACGGCCTGCCAAGAAGGCCGCCCGCCGCGCCGTGCGCCGGCAGGTCGAGCGCACCCGCGGTGCAGCCGGCGAGCTCACCGACCTCGAGAGCGCGCACGAGCTACGAAAAGCAGCGCGTCGGCTGCGGCACACCTGCGAGGCCATCGCCCGCAAGCCCGTCGGGCTGCTCGGCCGCAGGACCAAGGACGTCGGTTCCGCCGGGCACCGGATCCAGTCGCTGCTCGGCGACCACCGCGACGCCCTGCTGCTCGCCGAGCACGTCCACACGCACGCGAACGGCTCCCCCGCGTACGACGCCGTCGTCGGCCGGTGCCAGGAGCAGGCCATCGCCGCACTGGCCGACCTGCCCGCAGCGCTGGGCGAGCTGGAGAGCCGCGCACGCTGAGCACGGTGACGGCCGGGCCGTCGAAAGAAAGGTGAAAGCGACGGTGAACTTCTCGCCGCAAATCGGGGGATCGCGTGATGGAGGCGGGTCGCGGGCCGCCGCACCCAGGTTCAGCGCATACGGTCATCTCGTCCTGCCGGACCGCCCGCAGCCGACCGTCCCCGAAGGAGCCCCGTGCAACTGTTCGACCTGGTGCTTCTCGTGGTGCTGTTCCTCGCCCTCATGGCCGGTCTCAGCCGAGGCCTGCTGGCGACGCTCGGCGGCCTGATCGGCCTCGTCGTCGGCGGGGTCGCGGCGTTCTGGGCGGTCCCTGCCGTCAACGACCTGCTGCCCACCTCCGAGTGGCGCGGGCCGGTGTCCATCGTCGTGGCGATCCTGCTGCCGCTGTTCGGCGCCTCCATCGGGGCGGGGATGGGCCGCGGCCTGCGGCAGGGCGTGGACCGTACCTCGCTCCGCCCGCTCGAACGCCTGCTGGGCGGGGTCGCGAACGTGGGCGTCGTGGCCCTGGCGCTCTCGTTCGTCGGCAACGCGGTCAGTGCGACGGGCGCACCCGGTGTCGCCTCGGTGGTCTCGTCGTCCGCCGTCCTGCGCACCATCGACAACCTGACGCCTCCCGCAGTGGGCCGCCCGCTCGCCGAGATGCGCGCCATCGTGCTCGACGACGGCCTGCCGCGCCTGAACATCCTGATGGTGCCGCGGGAGACGCCGGTGGTGCCGGCCGTCGACCTCGACAACGCACAGCTGGAGGCGTCGGCGCAGTCGGTAGCCCGGATCTCGGGCATCGCGTACGCGTGCGGCAAGAGCTCGACCGGGTCGGGATTCGTCGTCGCCGCCGACCGGCTGGTGACCAACGCGCACGTCGTGGCCGGTGTGGACCGGCCGGTCATCGAACTCCCCGGCGGCGAGGTCCGGGAGGGGCGAGTGGTCTACTACGACCCCGTCGACGACCTCGCCGTGATCGCCGTCGAGGACCTCGCCGCGGACCCGCTGGGCATCGCGCCGACCCTCTCGGTCGGCGACCGCGCCGTCGTCCAGGGGTATCCCTTCGGCGGCCCGTTCACCTCGGGGAGCGCAGGGGTGCTCAGTGTCGGCACGACACGGGTCCCGGACTCGTACGGCGCCGGCGGCGCCGACCGTGAGGTGTACTCGCTGGCGGCCGTGGTGCGACCGGGCAACTCCGGCGGGCCGCTCCTGACGACCGGAGGCGAGGTGGCCGGCGTGATCTTCGCGCGCGACGACTCCGACCGCGACATCGGCTACGCGATGACGACCGCGGAGCTGATGCCGGTGGCCACCCAGGCCGCCGACCTGAGCACCGCCGTGTCGACCGGGCAGTGCGCCGGCTGACGGTCGTCGAGAGCCCGGCGTCGGACGCCGCCCTTGCGTCTTTGTAAGCATTTCCTTACGCTTGCGTCATGACCGCTCTCGATGTCCTCGCCGACCCCACCCGGCGACGCATCGTGGAGATCCTGGCGGGCGGTGAGCTGGGCGCCGGGGCGATCGCCGAGCACTTCGATGCCAGCAGGCCCGCCATCTCCCAGCACCTCGGAGTCCTCGTCAGCGGCGGTGTGCTCACCGTGCACCGGGACGGGACGCGACGCATCTATCACCTCGATGCGGCAGCACTCACCGAGGCCGGTGACTGGCTCTCCGCCCAGGCCACCCGCTGGAACAGCACGCTCGACGCCCTGGAGTCCGCCCTCGACCGAGGAGAGATATGACCACGACACCACCCGTAGGCGCCGGAGCTCTCGGCGTCGGCGACGACGGAACCTTCCGCATCCGGTTCGACCGCACCCTCCGCCATCCCCTGCCCGCCGTCTGGGCGGCTCTCACCGACCCGGCGAAGTTCTCGGTCTGGATGCCCGGATGCCAGATCGAGCCCCGGGTCGGCGGCGACGTCCGCTACGACTTCGGGGACGAGGGCGCGGCGACCGGCGAGGTGGTCGCGCTGCGCGCGGCCGACGACGCCGACCCCACCGCCGAGCTGGAGCACACCTGGCGCTGGGAAGGACTCCCGGTCTCGACCGTCACCTGGCGCCTCGAGCCGACCGACGGCGGGACCCGCCTCGTCCTCACGCACCGCGAGGTGGGTCGCGAACCCGCCACGGACTTCGCCGTCGGCTGGCACGTGATCCTCGACAGCCTCGACCGTTACGCGGCCGACCGGCCCGCTGACGACGTCTGGGACGCCTACGAGGCCCTCGCCGAGCACTACGCGCGGGCCTGACCACCGCCCCGGCCGATTCGCCCGCCGCGAGACGGTGGTCGGGGCAGCCGGTCGGGGCAGGCGGGGCGGTCGGGGCAGCTCAGGCCGTCGTGCGGTAGACGAACCCGGCGAGCGGCGCGTGCAGCCGCCAGCCCAGCACCTCGTACAGGGCGCGCCCGTCGGCGCTGGCGCCGAGCACGCCCGTCGTGGCACCTCGCTCGACGGCGGCGTTCGCCAGCGTGCGCATCACGAGGCTCCCCAGGCCGCGGCGCTGGTGCGCCGGCTCGGTCTCGACCTGGTCGACGACGGCGTCCACGCCGGCCACCGCGACCTGGCCGCGGGCGGCGAGCCCGCCGTCGGCGGCGAGCACGCGGGCGAAGGTGACGCCTGCCCTGGTCTCGGCGGTCACCACGTAGCCGTCAGGGGCTGCGGCACCCGACGGACGCAGGCCGGTCGCCATGAGGAAGGCCGGGGGTCCCGCCGTCCAGCCGGGCGGGAGCCACGCGGCGACGGTCTCCGGAGCGATGAACGCCTTGAGCCACGTGCCCGGCACGGTGACCGCGCCGGCCACCGTGCGGACCGCCGCCTCGCTGGAGTCGAGCAGCACGTACCGGGCGACGTGGTCCGGCAGCCCGACGTCGATCCGGAAGCCTTCCGCCTGCTCGACCGGCGGCTCGGTCCCCCGGGACAGCGCCCAGCCCGCCACCCAGGCGCACGCGAGCCGGCCCAGCGACCGGTCCCCCGGATCGCCGGGCGCACGATCGCCGGGCGCACGATCGTCAGGCACTGATCATCCCCTCCCGGTCCTCGCTCTCCTCCGAGGCGGCGAAGGCGGCCAGCAGCCCGCGCAGTTCCCGGGCACCGACGTCCGCACCGAACACCGGCGTGCCGGGCTCCATGCGGATCCCCTCGGCGAGCGTCCCTGCGACCACCGGGTCGAATCCGAGCGCGTCCACGACCGCGGCCACCGCAGCGACGTCGGTGGGGTCGTCGCCGGCGATGGCGATCGCCTTGCGGCCCGGCGCCCCTGCCACGCGGGCTTCGTCCTCGAGGTCGTGATAGCCCATGTGGTTGAAGGCCTTGACGACACGCGCCCCGGGGAGCGCCGTCCGGACGAGCTCGCTCGTCGACTGCTCGGGGCGCAGGATCCGGTCCCGAGGGCCGTCGACCTCCCACCAGTGGTTCATCGAGTCGATCACGAGCTTGCCCTCCAGCGCGCCCTCCGGGACGGTCCGGTACCTGCCCAGCGGGAGTGCGAGGACCACGGCGCCCGCCTCGCGGGCCGCCGTCTCGGCGTCGACCGCGCGGGCGCCCGGAGCGAGCACCTCAACGGTGAGCGCGATACGAGCCGGGTCGCCGGAGCCTGCCACGAGCACACGGTATCCGGCCGCGACGGCGAGGCGGGCCAGCACCGTGCCGACCTTGCCCGCGCCGAGAATCCCGAGCGTGTGCACGGAGGCCGCCGACATCAGGACGCCGCCGACTTCGCCGGCTGTTCGGCGAGCAGCTCGCGGACCATCGGGAGCACACGCGTGCCGTACAGCTCGACCGCCCGCAGCCGGTCACTGGCGCGCATGGCCCCGCCGGCGGAGTAGATGAGGTCGAACCGGCCGACGTCCAGGGCACCGATGGCCCGGGCCATCTTGCGCGCCACCGTCTCGGGGGAGCCGATGTAGAGCGACCCCTGGGCGACGTCGGCCTCGAACTCGCCCCGGCGCAGCGGCGGCCAGCCGCGCAGGGCGCCGATGCGGTCACGGACCACCTTGTAGCCGGGGTAGAACAGCTCCATCGCCTCCTCGTCCGTGTCCGCGATGAAGCCGGGCGAGTGCATGCCGACGGGGTAGGCGGTGGTGCCGACCTCGGCGGCCGCCCGGCGGTAGAGGTCGACGTACGGCACGAACCGCTCGGGTGCGCCGCCGATGATCGCGAGCATCAACCGCAGCCCGTACGTGGCGGTACGGAGCACCGACTGCGGTGTACCGCCCACGCCGACCCAGGTGGTCAGGCGCCCGGACTCCGTCTTGGGGAAGACGTCGGCCTGGTCCAGCGACGGCCGCAGGGTGCCCTCCCACGTGACCGGCTTCTCGTCGAGCAGCCGGACGAACAGGTTGATCTTCTCCTCGAAGAGCTCGTCGTAGTCGCGCAGGTCGTAGCCGAACAGCGGGAACGACTCGGTGAACGAGCCCCGCCCGAGAATCACCTCGGCGCGGCCGTTCGACAGGGCGTCGACGGTAGCGAACCGCTGGAAGACGCGCACCGGGTCGTCCGAGCTCAGGACGGTGACGCCCGAGCCGAGCTTGATGTTCGAGGTCTTCGTCGCGATCCCGGCCAGCACGGTCTCCGGCGTGGAGATCGCGAACTCGGGGCGGTGGTGCTCGCCGACGGCGACGGCATCGATCCCGATCTGGTCGGCGAGCACCGCCTCATCGACCGTGCGACGGATCGCCTCCGCGTAGGAGACGACCTCGCCCTGGTCGTTCCGCGGCAGGTCGCCGAAAGTGTCGATGCCGAACTCGATGTCGCCCATGGGACTCCTCCTCGACTGCCCTACACATTTGATTGACGTGTCAATCATGCTCCGATATGGTTGACACGTCAATCACTGGAGGTTGTCGTGACAGAGGACACACCGCCCCGCCACCGGCAGTCGCCGACGCCGGACGAGCTGCGCACCTGGCGCGGGTTCATCGAGACCGCGCAGGCGCTGAACGGCCGGCTGAGCAGCCGCCTGCACGAGGAGTCGGCGCTGTCCCCCGGCGACTACGCGGTACTGCTCGCCCTGAGCGAGGCCGACGGGCGCCGGCTTCGCTCCTCCGAGCTCGCGGACGCCGTGGGCTGGGAACGCAGCCGCCTGTCCCACCACATCAGGCGCATGGAGGGGCGCGACCTCATCCGCCGCGACGACTGCGCCGTCGACTACCGCGGCGCCGAGGTGGTCCTGACGGACCAGGGGGCGCAGGCCTTCCGGAGCGCCTCGGTGCCGCACCTGCGCGCGGTGCGCGAGCTGTTCGTCGACGCCCTGACCCCGGCCCAGCTGGAACAGGTCGAGGAGATCACGCGGGCCCTCCGCCACCGCCTGGCCCCCGACAGTTGAGCGCTGGGTATCTGTTGGATCTCGGCCGCCGGCCCAACAGATACCAGCGCTCAACGATCGGGGGGTGTCGCGACCGGTCGGGTGTGGGCGGTCCAGTTGCGAGCGGATCCGGGCCGCACTTGCCTGGACAGACGGCGCCGGTCCACCGTCGCGTCCGCGAACGAGCTGGCCGAGGGACGGGACGTCGACCCGGTGCGCACCAGGACGTGGAGATGCCGATATGGAGAACTACCTCATTCCCGTGACCTTCCCGGATCTGGACACGGCGAAGCGCGACGCCGCATCGCTCGTGGACGCGTTGCGCGCCGCCGGCCTGCAGGCACGGATGGTCGCCGACCCTGGCCTGGACTCCCCCGGCGACTCGGGACGACCCGACCCGGGCCCGACCACCCGGGAGCTGCGCCTCCATGCAGGGAGCGCCGACGAGGCCCGCCGGCGCGTCCAGGAGGTGACGGACGGCCAGTTCCCCCGCGGGCTGGTGCTGCTGGGCAAGCCGACGCCGCTCTGACCCGCACCGGTGCGCGTTTCCGGTGCGCTCGGACCTGGAGCGGTAGCGTGTGCGCATGACGACGACCTCGGAGAACTCGCGGTATCTGCGGCTGCTGGGCGAGCAGGTGGGCCACGAGCTGGCGGCGCACCTGCAGTACATGGCGATCGCTGTCTGGTTCGACAGCCACGACCTGCCGCAGCTCGCCGCGCACTTCTACCGGCAGGCGCTCGAGGAGCGCAACCACGGGATGATGATCGTCCAGTACCACCTCGACCGGTCGCTGCCCGTGAAGATCCCCGGCACTCCCGAGGTGCGCAACGACTTCAACGACGTCATCGAGCCGCTCCAGCTCGCACTCGACCAGGAGCAGCAGGTCACCCGGCAGATCGAGGCGATCTTCCGGGCCGCCCGCGACGAGGGCGACGCCCTGGGCGAGCAGTTCCTGATGTGGTTCCTCGAGGAGCAGGTCGAGGAGGTCGCCGCCGCGACCACGCTCGTCACCGTCGCCAAGCGCGCCGGTGACAACCTGTTCGACCTGGAGAACTACGTCGCGCGCGAGACGATCGGCGACGCGGGTGAGTCCGCTGCCGCGCCGAGGGCGGCCGGCGGGGCGCTCTGAGCGAACGGGTTGGTTCTACTCGGTCCGCGCTGTCCCACCACCGCGCCGTCCTCACCACCGCCGTCCTCACCACCGCGCGAGGAGCCTCCGCATCGCGGCCACCTCGGCAGGTACGGGCCGACGCCGGCGGAGCGCGGCGGGTGCTTCCCGCAGGCCCCGGACCACGCCGGACCGGTGGCTCGGGCTCTGTGCCGCGACGTGCCGGATCTGGTCGACAGCGTCGCGCCACGGCAGGCGCATCAGCGCGGTGAGCGTCGCCGCACGGGCGATCCCGTACTGCCGCCCGTTCGGCGGCTGCCTGCTCGGCGACGGGTGATGGTGCACCACCAGGTCCTTGACGTAGGACATCGCCCAGCCGGCTGCCGCGAGGTCGAGCGCCAGCCGCTCCTCCTCGCCGGGGAACCGCACGACAGGGTCGAACCCGCCCGCGGCGAGGAACGCGCTGCGGCGGACCATCGCGGCACACGCCACGAAGCCGAGGAGCGCCTCACCGGGTACGGAGGCGTCCTGCGGCAGGGGCGATGCCGCCATCAGCTCGCTCACCGAGTCGGTGCGCTCCTCCGGCCCGACGAGGATCCGTGCGCAGACGAGACCGAGCCGCGGGTGACCGGCGAGCACGACGGCCGCCCTGTGCAGCGAACCCGGCGCCCACCACGAGTCGTCATCGGCGAAGGCGACGAACTGCGTGGCCGCGGCCCGGACCCCGACCGTCCGGGCCACGGCGCCGACGTTCCGCGGCAGTCGAATGACCCGCACCTCCGGACATGCCGCCGCGACGGCGTCGGGGCTCCCGTCGGTCGAGGCGTTGTCGACCAGGATCACCGGCGCCCGATGGGCGGGCAGGGAGGCGAGCAGGTCGGCTCGGCGGTTCCTGCTCGCGACCACGACGGTGACGCGGTCGTCCTCTGCATCCATCGTGGCCTCCCCCGGTGCTGCGACGTCGTCGGGCCCCTCCCAGCGTGGGGTGGGCCCGGTCCAGACGCATCCGGGGCGGACGACGGTGCAGACGACGGTGCAGACGACAGAGCGGGCGGCGGAGCGGACGCCGCCGGATCACCCGCTCGTGGCGTACCGCTCCGCCACGGCGCGGTAGCGCTCGAGGTAGCGCGGCCAGCCGTCACCAGCGGCGAGGCTCGTGAAGCCCTCCCAGCCCGCGCCGTGCCGGTCGAGATGGCGGTGCTCCAGCACGACCTTGGTCCGCTCCGGCGCCTCGGCGATGAACCGCACCTCGACCTCGCTGGTGCGGTCGGGGTCAGGCTCCACCTGCCACCGCGGGCTGATGTCCCAGGTGATGACGAGCCGGTGGGGCGGCTCGTGCACCAGGACGCGCGCCCAGGTGCAGGTGCTGCCGTCCAGGCCGACGTCGTAGATGGTTCCTCCCGCGCGCGGCTCCAGGACCGTACGTTCGATCGGCACGGACATGAGGTTGTGCTCTCGGGGCTTGATCTCGTCGAAGTGTTCGGTGAACACGCGGAAGGCGTGCTCTACCGGGACGTCGACGGTGATGTCGACCTGCAGTCGGGTCTGGTCCTGCGACGTGGTGCTCATCGAGACGTTCCTTCCGGTGGCGAGGTGGTCGGCTCATAGCTCTGCTCGGCCACGCTCTTGAAGGTGGACAGGGTTTGACTCCAGTAGGACTCCAGCTCCCGACGGAGCCCGTCCAGACCGCCGGGACGAGGCTGGTAGAGCCGCTCACGGCCCTGCTGGTGCACGTCGACCAGGTGCGCGTCGAGCAGCACCCGGAGGTGCTGGGACACGGCCGGCCGGCTGACCGGCAGGTCACGCGCGATCTCGGTCACCGAGCAGCGCCCCCGTGCGACGCGAGCGAAGACCTTGCGGCGCGTCGGATCGGCGAGCGCATGCCACGGGTCGGCGGTCGTTGCTTCCATAACCCGTAAGTTACTACTTACGCGTTTTCCTGTCGATGACTCGGCCGCATTTCCGGGCGCCGCACGTATCACACCCGCGTTCGGCGACTCCCCACTCGTAGTGAAACTGTTGCCCAGCGACTGGGCCACCATGCGCAGAGAGGGATGGGTTCGCGTGATCAGCACGGGCGACCTGCGGGCCGCCGACCGGCGCACTGCGCAGGACGCGGACCGCCGGGCCGGCGTCTCCGAGCTCCGTTCGGCCCTGGCCGGGCTGGGCGTGGCCGGGCCTGCCGGCCTGACCGGTGCCTCGGGAACGCCCGCGATCACACCCGGCCGAGCTCTGGACCGCCCGCTGTGCCGCACGACCCGGGCCGCTCTGCACGACTACCTGACGCGGAGCCTGCTCCCCAGCCGTCGGCGCCGCGTCGAGGCGCACCTGGACGGCTGCGCCGAGTGCATGCGCGCGTTCATCGACGTCCGCGAGACCTCCTGGGCGCTCCGGGGCCTCGGCCGCCGCCTTGCCACTGACGGCCGCCACGGCGGCAGGCACCGCCGCACGCCCCGGAGACGGGTCGTGGCAGCGGGCGCCTGAGGCCGGCGGACGATCGCCTGCCGCGGTTCCCTGCCCGACCGCGCCAGGGCCGGCCGTCACGTCTCGGGCTCCGGCCTCGTCAGTTCATCGTGACAACGATCCCGACAGGGAGAAGGGACGGCGGACGATGCCCACGCTGAACGAGAACGGCGAGGCCGAGCTCCGGCAGCACGTCGACACGCTGGTCCACCGGATCGAGACCAAGGATCTGGCGGGCCTGCGGCGGCTCTACGCGACCGACGTCGTGTCCTTCGACGTCGAGCCGCCGCTGCAGCACGTCGGCCTGGACGCGAAGCTGCAAAGCTGGAGAGGCGTGTTCACGTTCTTCCGCGACGTGCGCTACGAGCTGCGGGACCTGGTCTTCACGGTCGACCGGAACGTCGGCTTCGCGCACGGCTTCGGCCGGCTCAGCGGCACGCTGGAGAGCGGGGCGACGACGAACGGCATGTGGGTGCGGGCCACGCTCTGCTTCCGCAAGGTCGACGAAGCCTGGCTGATCACGCACGACCAGGTCTCCGTGCCGTTCGACATCGCCACCGGCAAGGGTGGCCGACCTCCAGCCCTGACCCAGGGCGCGTGGGTCAGCGGGCGCGCTTGCCGTCGTCCGGGATCAGCCGCCAGGCGACGACAGCGGCGAGCGCGGTCAGCACCGCCGCGACGACACACGCCACCTGCAGGGCGGCGACGAACGCCTCCTGCGCCGCCTCCACGACGTCGGCCCGTTCGCCGGCGACCGCCACCGCCGAGGCGAGCGAGTCGCCGGCCTGGGTCCGGACGTCCGCCGACACGTCGGCGGGCAGCGCGATGCGCGCCCGGTAGCCGAGCGTGACCAGCGAGCCGAGCACCGCGACGCCGAGCGCGACGCCCAGCTCGTACGCCGTCTCGGAGATCGCCGACGCGCCACCCGCCTTGGCCGGCGGCACCGCGGAGACGACGGCGTCCGTGGTCAGGGTCATCGCGAGACCCACGCCCAGGCCGACGGGAACCAGCGCGAGCGCGAGCCACACGTACTGGTCCGCGCCCTCGGCCGCCGCGATGCCGAGCATCCCGAGCGCCGTCACCGCGAGGCCGAGCGCGATCGCTGGACCACGCCCGAACCGCGTGATCGACCAGCCGACCACCACGACCACCACGATGGACGCGATGGTGGCCGGTAGCTCCGCGATACCGGCGCGCAGCGGCGCGTATCCCCGCACGAGCTGCAGGTACTGCGAGAAGAAGAACAGCATGCCGGTGAGCGCGAAGATCGCGATCAGGTTCGCCGCCACGGCGCCGCTGAACGCCGGGATCCGGAACAGCCCGACGTCGAGCAGCGGGTTCCGCCCGTCCGCGACCAGCCGGGCCTGACGCCGGACGAAGCCGAGCCCGGCGAGCACCGCCAGGGCCAGCACCCCGACGGCGAGCAGGTCGACACCCTCGGAGGCCGCGTGCTTGATGGACCAGACCAGCGGCATCACGGCGGCGAACGACAGCACGACCGACAGGACGTCGAGGCGCCCGGGGTCCGGGTCCTTCGCCTCAGGCAGCAGCACAGCTCCGGCGACCACGAGCACCACGACCACAGGGAGGTTCACCAGGAAGACCGAGCCCCACCAGAAGTGCTCGAGCAGCGCGCCACCGACGAGGGGGCCCACCGCGGCGCCGCCACCGGCCGCCGCCGACCACACGGCGATGGCGCGGCTGCGCTCGCGGGCGTCCGGGAACAGCGTCCGGATGAGCGACAGCGTCGACGGCATGATCGTCGCCCCCGCCACGCCGAGCAGCAGCCGGGCGGCGATGAGGACTTCGGCGCTCGGGGCGAACGCCGCGAGGGCCGAGGCGGCACCGAACGCCGTCGCGCCGATCAGCAGGAGTCGTTTGCGGCCGACGCGGTCGGCGAGCGTGCCCATCGCCACGAGCAGTCCGGCGATGGCCAGCGAGTAGATGTCCCCGATCCACAGCACCTGGGTGGCGGTGGCCGCGAGGTCGCGGGTCAGCGACGGAACTGCCAGGTAGAGGACGGTTCCGTCGATCGCGAGCAGGCCGACCGCCAGCACGAGGACGGCGAGCGCGGCCCACCGGCGGCGCGTGGAGAGGACGGGAGCAGAGACGTTCACGAGACAACTGTACCGTCCAGCCGGTACAGTTTGGCCCACCGGGCCCTATAGTGCGTGCCGAAGGAGAGGTGGTGGCGAGTGGGTCGAACGGCGGGCAGAGACCCTGAGCAGACGCGGTCTGCGCTCCTGGACGCGGCGGGCCAGCTGGTCCGCGAGCGCGGCGTCTCGGCCACTCTCGACGATGTCGCGCGCCGCGCGGGGGTGTCCAAGGGTGGGTTGCTCTACCACTTCGCGAGCAAGCAGGAGCTGCTCCTTGCGATGGCGCACGACTGGCTCGAACGGTTCAGGGTGGCCGTGCTCACCGCCGTCGACCCGGACGACGACGCTCCAGGACGCCTGGTCCGCGCCTACGTGCGCACGTCGATCGACGGTGCGCTGGACGCGGCCGCCACGCGGGACGCCCTCGTGGTGATCGCGCACCTGTCGACCGTCGACGCGGTCACCGACCTCGCCCGCGCCGACGCCCTGCGCTGGCAGGAGGACCTGCGGGCGGACGGGCTCCCCGAGGACGTCCTGCTGCTCGTCCTCGCCGCGGCGGACGGCGCCAGCGCCCAGCCGGTCTGGGGCATGGAGCCCGCACCGGAGGAGCTGGAGCGACTCCGCGAGCAGCTGCTCGCTCTGACGGTCGTCGAGCGGTAGACCGCTGCGGATGGTGTCGGCGGATGGTGTCGGCGGAGGGTGTCGGCGGACTGCTCCCGGCGGCCGTCCCCGAGCCGAACCGCAAGTTCCGCGTCTGCCGACGCCGCCCGGGGCGCCGAACCGCAAGTTCCGCGTCTGCCGACGCCGCCCGGGGCGCCGAACCGCACGATGATCGTTGCTCCTGGCGCCGAGCCGCAAGTTAGCAGTCCGCCAACCAGGTCCGCGGGGCCGAACCGCAAGCTGAGCGTGTCATTCGGCGCCGAGCCGCATGTTGCAGGTCCAGACGGACGCCGATCGACGCGTGCTTTGCTGTTCGACGCTGCGTGCGACGGTCAGCTTGCGGTTCGGCACTAAGTTCCGGCCGGATCAACGACCAACTTGCGGCTCGGCGCCGACGTGCAGATCCATCGACGCGCAGCGTGCGGTTCGACACCGGCGGACCGGCCTATGTCCTACGACTTGGACTGTTCGGCAATGTCTGGCCGGCATGGCGACGGTGCCTGATCCTTGTGGTGAACTTCGACCGGCCCAGTCCGGCCCAGTTCGGCCCAGACCGGCCCAGCCCGGCCCAGTCCCGTCTGATTCACCCTGCCTGAACTATCCGGCTGAGCCCGGATCTTCCTGCCACGGCCGAGCAAAGTTCAGGCCACCCGGCACTGCCCATGAGGCTGCGGCGACCAGCCGCTGACGATCAAGCCGGTCTCCCACCGACCAGGGGCGAGAGACCGGAGAGACCTCGAGGTACCAAAGCCCCGATGGCCCCGGCGACCCGCCCCGTGAGGCCCGCTACCGACCGGCCGTCTCGCCGCCCGCGATCCAGCGGTCCGCCAGCGCTTCCGAGCCCCTGGCGAGCATCGCGACGTCGGCTCCGACGAGAACGAAGGACGCCCCTGCCTCCAGGTAGGCCTGCGCTGCCGCCGGGTCGAACGCGTTGACGCCGACGGGCTTGCCTGCGGCCCGCACCGCCTCGAACGTCGCACGAACCGCTGCGGTGACCTCGGGGTGTGTCTGCTGTCCGAGCACACCAAGGGACGCCGCTAGGTCGGACGGCCCCACGAAGACGCCGTCCACGCCGTCGACGGCCGCGATGGCCGCTGCGTTCTCGACGCCGGTCGCGGACTCCACCTGCACGAACAGCGACACGTACCGGTCGGCGTCGGCCATGTAGCCCTCGACCCGGTTCCAGCGCGCACCGCGGGACAGTGCGCTGCCGACCCCGCGGACGCCACGGGGCGGGTAGCGCACGGCCCGCACGACGGCGGCGGCCTGCTCGGCCGTGTCGATCATGGGCACCAGCACGTTCTGGGCGCCGAGGTCGAGCAGCTGCTTGAGCACCACTGCGTCGTCGGACGGCGCCCGCACGAGCGGGGTGACCGGGTAGGGAGCGACCGCCTGGAGCAGTGCCGAGGTGGTCTCCAGGCTGATCGGCGAGTGCTCGCCGTCGATCAGGAGCCAGTCCAGGCCGGCGCCCGCGCAGATCTCTGCCACCAGCGGGCTGCCGCTGCAGACCCACATGCCTATCTGCGGCCGGTCGGCGCCGGCGATGCGGTCGCGGAACGTGGGCGGGAGGGTCAGACGAATCGGCACGAGACGGTCCCCAGCTCTCGGTAGTCGGCCAGCACGGTGTCCCCTGGCTCGACCCAGACCGGCCGGGTGAACGAGCCGGCCAGGATGATCTCGCCGGGCTCCAGCGCGTCGTCGTGCTGGGCCAGCTTGTTCGCGAGCCACGCGACGCCGGTGGCCGGGTGGTTCAGCACGGCGGCCGCGACACCGGACTCCTCGATGGCCTCGTTGCGGTACAGCAGCGCCGAGACCCAGCGCAGGTCGGTCTCCCCGATAGCCACAGGGTTGCCGCCGTAGACCATGCCGCCCATCGCGGCGTTGTCGCTGATCGTGTCGACGATGGTGCGTCCGGCCATCTCGATGCGCGACGACAGGATCTCCAGGGCCGGCACCACGTACTCGGTGGCCCGCAGCACGTCGAACACCGTGACGTCGGGCCCCTTGAGGCCCTCGCGCAGGACAAAGGCGAGCTCCACCTCGATCCGCACGTTCGAGAACCGCGAGTGCTCGATGACCGACCCGTTGTCGAAGACCATGTCCGCGAAGATCGCGCCGTAGTCCGGCTCCGTGATGCCGGTGGCGGCCTGCATGACCTTGGAGGTGAGCCCGATCTTGCGGCCCACCGGGCGGCGCCCCGCCTCGATGCCGCGCCGGCGCCAGGTGTTCTGCACGGCGTAGGAGTCCTCGACGGTCATGCCCGGGTACCGCGCGGTCAGGAGCGGCACCGTCGTGCGCTCCGCCTCGGCGTGGGCCAGCTCGTCCGCGATCGTGGTGATCGTCGCGTCGTCCAGCATGCGCTCCCCCATCAGAGCTGGTGTCCCAGCTTGTACTCGCCCTGCTTCCACGAGGGCAGCGCATCGGCGTCGTCCTCCGGGCGGGTGTACGAGAACCCGTCCGCCCCGATGGTCACCGCCATCTCCGAGGTGTCCGTGCGGGCGACCACGGGCTGCGGGTTGCCGTCCAGGTCCAGGACGAGCGACGCCTCGGTGTACCAGGAGGGCACCACCGGGTTGCCCCACCAGTCGCGACGCTGGTTGTCGTGCACGTCCCAGGTCACCACGGGGTTGTCGGGGTCGCCCGTGTAGTAGTCCTGGGTGTAGATCTCCACCCGGTGCCCGTCCGGGTCGCGCAGGTAGAGGTAGAACGCGTTGGACACGCCGTGCCGGCCGGGACCGCGCTCGATGTGGTCCGACAGCCGCAGCGCGCCGAGCTTGTCGCAGATGGCGATGATGTTGTGCTTCTCGTGCGTGGCGAACGCGACGTGGTGCATGCGCGGCCCGTCGCCACCGGTCATCGCCGTGTCGTGCACGGTGGGTTTGCGACGCATCCACGCGGCGTACGTCGTGCCCTCTCCGTCCTGGATGTCCTCGGTGACCCGGAAGCCGAGGTCCTCCATGAACCTCACGGCGCGCGGCACGTCGGGCGTCACCTGGTTGAAGTGGTCCAGCCGCACCAGGGCACCGGGCGTGTGCAGGTCGTAGCGCCACGCGAGCCGCTCGACGTGATCGACGTCGTAGAAGAACTCGTAGGGAAAGCCGAGCGGGTCGGTGACCCGCACCGAGTCACCGATGCCGCGGGTGAAGCCGTCCGCACGGCGCTCCACCCGGCAGCCGAGCTCGGAGTAGAACGCGACGGCGCGGTCGAGCTCCTCCGGGCTGCGTACCCGGTAGGAGAACGCGGCGACGGCGGCCACTGGTCCCTTGCGCAGCACGAGGTTGTGGTGGATGAACTCCTCGAGGCTGCGCAGGTAGACGGCGTCCTCGTCCTCCTCCGTGACGACAAGGCCGAGCACGTCGACGTAGAAGTTCCGGGAGGCGGCCAGGTCGGTGACCACCAGCTCCATGTACGCGCACCGCAGGATGTCCGGCGGCGGCGCGACGGGCGTCGGGACGGGGTCCGTCGCGGTGATCGGCGCCTCGCTGGTCACGACGGGTCCGGTCGGGTCGGTCATCTTCAGGCTCCCTTGCCAAAAGTCGGGTTGTGCACCTTGCCGAGCGTGATGTGCACGGCCTGCTGGTCGGTGTAGAAGTCGATCGAGCGGTAACCGCCCTCGTGCCCGAGGCCGGACGCCTTGACCCCGCCGAACGGTGTTCGCAGGTCGCGCACGTTGTTCGAGTTGAGCCAGACCATGCCCGCCTCGATCGCCTGCGAGAAGTTGTGCGCGCGCTTCAGGTCGTTGGTCCACACGTAGGCGGCCAGCCCGTACCGGACACCGTTGGCCAGGGCAAGGGCCTCCTCCTCCGTGTCGAAGGGCGTGATCGCCACGACCGGGCCGAAGATCTCCTCCTGGAAGATCCGGGCCGACGACGGCACGTCGGCGAAGACCGTCGGCGCCACGTAGTTGCCGGTCTCGAACCCCGCGGGACGCCCACCGCCCGCCACAAGCCTGCCCTCGGTCTTGCCGATCTCGATGTAGGAGACGACCTTGTCGTAGTGCTCGGGGTGCACGAGCGCGCCGACCTCGGTCTTCGGGTCCTGCGGGTCACCGACGACCACCCGCTCGGCCTGCTCGGCGTACCGCTCCACGAACTCGTCGTAGACGGCGCGCTCGACAAGGATGCGGCTGCCCGCGGTGCAGCGCTCGCCGTTGAGCGAGAAGACTCCGAAGATCGTCGCGTCGATCGCGGCGTCCAGGTCGGCGTCGGCGAAGACGATGGCCGGGGACTTGCCCCCCAGCTCCATCGACAGCCCCTTGAGGTTCGGGGCGGCGTTGGCGAAGATCAGCTGGCCGGTGCTGCTCTCCCCCGTGAACGAGATCAGCGGCACGTCGGGGTGCTTGACCAGCGCGTCCCCCGCCTCCTCACCGAGGCCGTTGACCAGGTTGAACACGCCCTCGGGCAGGCCGGCCTCCTCGAAGATGCCCGCCCACAGCGACGCAGACAGCGGCGTGAACTCCGCGGGCTTGAGCACCACCGTGTTGCCGGTAGCGAGCGCCGGGCCGAGCTTCCAGGACTCGAGCATGAACGGCGTGTTCCAGGGTGTGATGAGGCCGGCGACGCCGATCGGCTTGCGGTTGACGTAGTTGATCTGGCGGCCGGGAACCTTGAAGGTATCGTCCGACTGGGCCACGACCAGATCGGCGAAGAACCGGAAGTTCTCCGCGGCCCGGCGGGCCTGGCCCAGCGCCTGCGTGATCGGCAGGCCGGAGTCGAAGCTCTCCAGCTCGGCGAGCCGCGCGTCGCGCGACTCGACGAGGTCCGCGACCCGGTGCAGGACCCGCGAGCGTTCACGCGGCAGCATCCGGGGCCATGGCCCGTTCACGAACGCGTCGCGCGCCGCGGCGACGGCGCGGTCGACGTCGGCCTTCTTCCCTGCTGCCGCCTGCAGGTAGACGTCGTTGGTCACCGGCTCGAGCACGTCGAACGTCGCGCCGTCGACCGAGTCGACGAACGCGCCGCCGATGTAGTGCTGGATGCGGCCGGGCAGGTCGGCCGGCACGTGGCGGATCGGCTGGTCGTTCGCCTGGTCGTTCGCCTGGTCGTTCGCCTGGTTGGTCACTGTGTCTCCCTGTGTGAGGTCTGGAGGGGCGGGGCTGCGTCGGCACGCGCGTCCAGGAAGGCCCGCATGGTCGCCCAGCGGTGGTTGCGTGCGGCGATCTCGATCTCGAGCGGGTCCGCCTCGCTGGTGATCAGGTCGAGGATGTGGGCGTGCTCGGCCACGGAGGCGTGTGCACGGCCGGGGACGAACGCGAACGTGGAGTCCCGCAGGCCGGACAGCTGGGCCCAGCCCCGGTGGACCATGTCGAGCAACAGCTGGTTGGGGCACGACTCGAACAGCACCGAGTGGAACTGCCGGTTGAGCGCGGTGAACGCGTGCGGGTCGAAGTGGTCGAGCAGGGAGCGCAGATGGTCGTTCACCTCGGTCGCCCGCTGGAGGTCCGCGGTGGAGATGGCGCGCGCCGAGAGCCCGGTAGCGGCTCCCTCGACGACGCCGAGGGCCTGCATGGCGTCGACGTACCCGTTCTCGTCGACCATCGCGACCCGCGCACCGATGTTGCGCTCGTAGGTGACAAGGCCCTCGGCCTCCAGGCGTCGGATCGCCTCGCGGACGGGCACGACGCTCATCGCGAGCTCGTCCGCGATGCTCTGGAGCACGAGGCGGTAGCCGGGGCTCAGCTCGTGGCGCGCTATGCGGTCGCGCAGGTAGTCGTACGCGAGCTGGGACTTGCTGAGTGCGCCGGCGAACGCGACCTCGACGGCCGATGCCGTCGTGTCCCCTGTGGTCATCGTGGCTCCCCCTGCGCCTGGGACTTCGATGACTGGGACTTCCAGGACTCGTAGCGCGCCCGCCACTCGGCGTTCGGGGGGAAGAGCCCGTCGACGGGGTGGCCCGCGGCCACCTGCTGCGCGACCCAGGTGTCCTGCTCCTCCTGCGCGATGGTCGCGTCGGCGACCTCCTCGACCAGGTGCGGCGGGACCACGACCACGCCGTCCGAGTCGCCGACGACGACGTCGCCCGGCAGTACCGTCGCCCCGCCGCAGGCCACGGCGATGTCGGTGTCCCACGGGACGTGCCTGCGACCGAGCACCGCGGGGTGGGCACCCTGGGAGAAGACGGGCAACCCTGTCGCGGCGACGGCGTCGAAGTCGCGCACGCCGCCGTCGGTGACGACTCCGGCGGCACCGCGCACCTGCGCGCGCAGGGCGAGGACGTCGCCGAGGGTCGCGGAGCCCGTCTCACCGCGGGCCTCGATGACGATGACCTCACCAGAGTCCACGGCGTCGAAGAGCCGCTTCTGCGCGTTGTAGCCGCCGCCGTGCGAGACGAACAGGTCCTCCCTGTTCGGCACGAAGCGCAGCGTCCGCGCGCGGCCGACGATCGTCGCGCCCGGCGTGTTGGGCCGGACGCCCTCGATGAGCACGTTGTTCAGGCCACGCTTGCGCAGCTGGGCCGACAGCCCGGCGACCGGCGCGCGCCGCAGCTTGTCGACGAGCTCTGCCGTGAGCACGAACGGCTCCGGCTCGGCCGGCAGGCCGGCGGCTTCGCGGCTCCCCCACGCCTCGGCGCGCTGGGTGTCATCGATCTTCGGGCCCGCTCCGACGTCGCCGAACGGCACGTCGCCCTGCACCACAGTGGTCACGAGGCGGCCCGACGTCGGCGCGCCGGGCGCCGTCGGTGCGTCCACCTCGACCTCGACGACGTCGCCAGGTGCCACGACGCTCGACCCGGCGGGCGTCCCCGTCAGGATGACGTCGCCCGTCTCGAGCGTGAGGTGCTGGGACAGGTCGGCCACGATCTGCGCGAACGGGAAGAGCAGCGCGTCGTCACCGGTGCCGTCCTCCTGCAGGAGCTCACCGTTGACCCAGGTGCGCACCCGCAGCGCGGCCGGGTCGACCGCGCGGGCGTCGAGGAGCTCCGGGCCGATCGGCGTGTAGCCGTCGCGGCCCTTGGAGCGCACGTTCGAGCCCTTGTCCGCCCAGCGCAGGTCGTAGACACCGAGGTCGTTCGCCGCGGTCACGGCGGCGACGTGGTCCCACGCCCGCTCGACCGGCACGTGCCGGGCCGGCTCGCCGATGACCAGCGCCACCTCCCCCTCGAACGCGAGCAGCTCCGTGCCGGCGGGGCGCTCGACCACGCCACCCGTCGCGGCGAGCGAGCTGGTCGGCTTCAAGAAGTACGACGGCGCTGCGGGCCGCCTGCCGCGCTGCTCGGCGCGCGACGCGTAAGCGAGGTGGACGGCGACGATCTTGCCCGGCCGGACTGCGAGCGGCCCGGACGTCGGCAGCTCCCGTGCCGTCGAGGCGTGCGCTTCGGTACCCATGAGCTCCCTTGCCCGTCGTTCCACTGGTCTTCGACGACCTCTGGCATTTCGTATCTCAGATCGTATATGGTCTGAGAAACCACGGCAAGGTCGACCGGACCGAGCACACACGACGGGCCCTCCGACGAGGGCGGGCCCCGGATGACAAGGGAGTCATGCGATGTCACGCCTCACCCCCGACGGACCGACAGCGGCCCGCTCCCCCTCCTCCCGCGAGCGGCGCCGCGTCGTCCTCGCCACCGTCGTCGGCACGACCGTCGAGTGGTACGACTTCTTCATCTACGCCTCCGCGGCAGGCCTGGTCTTCGGCCAGCTCTTCTTCGAGCCGGCCGGTGCGAGCCTCGGGACGCTGCTGGCGTTCGGCTCGGTGGGGGTCAGCTTCCTCTTCCGCCCGTTCGGCGCCTTCGTCGCCGGGCACCTCGGCGACAAGTACGGACGACGCGTCGTCCTGGTGCTCACCCTGGTCCTGATGGGTGTGGCGACCGCCCTGATCGGCCTCCTGCCCACGTACGGCCAGATCGGCATCGCCGCCCCGATCCTGCTGGTCCTCCTGCGGATCCTGCAGGGCATCTCGGCCGGCGGCGAGTGGGGCGGTGCCGTGCTCATGGCGTGCGAGCACGCACCCGTCAAGCGTCGCGGTCTGTTCGGCGCCTCGCCCCAGATCGGCGTCCCGCTCGGCCTGCTGCTCGCGTCTGCCGTGCTGGGCATCATGAACGCCGTCGCGCCCGGCGAGGCGTTCCTCACGTGGGGCTGGCGCGTCCCGTTCCTGCTGAGCGTCGTCCTGATCGGCATCGGTTACTGGGTACGTCGCAGCGTCGAGGAGAGCCCGGTGTTCGTCGAGATCGCCGAGCGTGCCGAGACCACCCGTCAGCCCTTGCTGCAGCTCTTCCGCAAGCACACGCCGCTCGTGATCGTGGCCGCCCTCGTCTTCGCGGGCAACAACGCCGTCGGTTACATGACAACCGGCGGCTACATCCAGAGCTACGCGTCCGACCCGGAGGGCCCCGTCGGGCTTGATCGCGGCCCGGTGTTCTGGGCCGTGACCATCTCGGCCGTCATGTGGCTCGCCTCGACCTGGTTCGCGGGCGCGCTGTCCGACCGGCTCGGCCGCCGCACCACCTACGCCATCGGCTTCGTGGTGCAGCTCGCCGGCGTGCTCGCGCTGTTCGCGCTGGTCAACGGAGCGACGTTCGGCTCGCTGCTGCTGGGCCTGGTCTTCCTGTCCGTCGGTCTCGGATTCACGTACGGGCCGCAGGCCGCGCTCTACGCCGAGCTGTTCCCGGCATCGATCCGCTTCTCCGGCGTCTCGATCTCCTACGCGATCGGGTCCATCCTGGGTGGCGCGTTCGCACCGACCATCGCCACCGCGCTCGTCCAGGCGACCGGCACGACGGCGGCCGTGACCATGTACCTGGCGGGCATGACGCTGATCGGGCTCGCCGCGACGCTCCTGCTGCGCGACCGTACGGGTATACCGCTGGGTCCCGACCACGAGGAACTGCAGGCCGCCAGCCCGATCTACGGCCTGGCCAAGGCCTGAGCCAAAGCCCGAGCCTGAGCAGCACGCCCACCGAGCAGAACGGACGAACAATGCAGTTCCACCACCACGGCTACGTGTCCGGCGACCCGCGCGTCCGGCCGGCCGATGGCTACGGTCTCGAACGGCCGGCCGGGCTGCCCGACGAGGTCGACGTGCTGATCGTCGGCAGCGGCCCCGCCGGCATGATCGCGGCGGCCCAGCTGGCGCAGTTCCCCGGCATCCGCACCCACCTCGTCGAGCGGCGGGCCGGGCGACTCGAGATGGGCCAGGCCGACGGCATCCAGGCGCGCAGCGTGGAGACGTTCCAGGCATTCGGGTTCGCCGAGCGGATCACCGCCGAGGCCTACCGGATCACGGAGATGGCGTTCTGGAAGCCCGACCCGGAGAACCCTGCGAACATCGTCCGCGGCGCCGTCCCGCCGGACGACGCCCACGGGATCAGCGAGTTCCCGCACCTGATCGTCAACCAGGCGCGCGTGCTCGACTACTTCGCCGAGGTGGCCGCCACCGGGCCGGCCCGCATCACCCCGGACTACGGGCTCGAGGCCGTCGGGCTCACGGTCGCCGACACGAGCGACGCCCGCGGCACCGGCCGGGACCCGTACCCGGTCACCGTGACGCTCCGGCACACGACCGGACCTGACGAGGGCACGGAACGCACGGTGCGGGCCGGCTACGTGGTCGGCTGCGACGGGGCGCACAGCGCCGTCCGGGAGGCGATCGGACGCAAGGCCGTCGGCGACCGGGCCAACCACGCCTGGGGCGTGATGGACGTGCTCGCCGTGACCGACTTCCCCGACGTCCGCACCAAGTGCGCCATCCAGTCGCACGACGGCGGGTCCATCCTGCTCATCCCCCGCGAGGGCGGGTACCTGGCACGCTGGTACGTCGACCTCGGAGAGGTGCCGCCCGACGACGCCGGCCGCATCCGCGCGACCCCGCTGGAACAGGTCATCGAGAAGGCCAACGCGATCATCCACCCCTACACGCTGGACGTGAAGGACGTGCCGTGGCACAGCGTGTACGAGGTCGGCCACCGGGTCACCGACGGCTTCGACGACGTCCCGGACCACCTCACCGGCACCCGCACCCCCCGGGTGTTCCTCACGGGCGACGCCTGCCACACCCACAGCGCGAAGGCCGGCCAGGGCATGAACGTGTCGATGCAGGACGGCTGGAACATCGCCTGGAAGCTGGCGCACGTGCTCGCGGGCCGGGCGCCGGAGTCGCTGCTGGCCACCTACTCGGCCGAACGGCAGGTCGTCGCCCAGAACCTCATCGACTTCGACCGCGAGTGGTCGCGCCTCATGGCGACGCCGCCGGAGGACCTGCCGGACCCGACGTACCTCGAGGACTTCTACGTCAAGACCGCCGAGTTCCCGTGCGGTTTCATGACGCAGTACCAGCCCTCCATGATCGTGGCCGACCCGGCCCATCAGGAGCTGGCCACGGGGTTCCCCATCGGCAAGCGGTTCAAGTCCGCTCCGGTGGAGCGCGTGGCCGAGGGCAACCCCGCCCACCTGGGTCACCACGCCCGCGCCGACGGACGCTGGCGCGTCTACGCGTTCGCGGACGCCGCGGCGCCGAGCGAGCCGTCGGCCCTGCGGGACTGGGCGCAGTGGCTGGGCACCTCACCCGACTCCCCGGTCCTGCGGCACACCCCGGCGGGAACGGACCCGGACTCCGTGCTCGACGTCAAGGTCGTCTACCAGCAGGACCACTTCGGCGTGGAGTTCGCCGACGTGCCCGACGTCTTCAGGCCACGCGTCGGCCCGTTCGCCCTGGTCGACTACGAGAAGGTGTACGCGACCGACCCTGCACAGGACATCTTCGAGCAGCGCGGCATCGACCGCGGCGGCGCCGTCGTCGTCGTCCGGCCCGACCAGTACGTCGCCACCGTCCTGCCGCTCAGCGCGACGGACGAGCTCCGGGAGTTCTTCGCCGGGGCGCTCCTGCCGCAGGACACGACGAACGACACGACGAACCCCGAGGAGAAGGCATGACCGACACCCGCGAGTCCGACCTGCTCGCCACAATCCCCGACGGGCTGCTCATCGGCGGCCGGTGGCGGCCCGCCGCAGCGGGAGGCACGCTCACCGTCGCCGACCCGTCGACGGGCGCCACCATCAGGACCATCGCCGACGCCGGCGTCGAGGACGGGGCGGCCGCGCTCGACGCAGCGGTCGACGCCGCGGCGGAGTGGGCGGCAACCCCTGCCCGGGCCCGCGGCGAGATCCTCCGCCGGGCGTTCGACCTCCTGCAGGAGCGCAGGGAGGACTTCGCGCTGCTGATGACGCTGGAGATGGGCAAGCCGCTCGCCGAGGCGCGGGGCGAGGTGACGTACGGCGGCGAGTTCCTGCGCTGGTTCTCCGAGGAGGCGGTGCGGGTCACCGGCCGCTACGGGCCCAACCCCGAGGGGACCGGGCGCATCATCGTCAGCCAGCACCCGGTGGGGCCCTGCTTTCTCATCACGCCGTGGAACTTCCCGCTGGCCATGGCCACCCGCAAGATCGCGCCCGCCCTCGCGGCGGGCTGCACGGTAGTGGTCAAGCCCGCGGCGCTGACCCCGCTGACCACCCTGTACTTCGCGCAGCTGCTGCAGGACGCCGGCCTGCCCGACGGCGTGGTCAACGTGATCACGACCTCCAGCTCGGGCGCCGTCTCCGGCCCCATCATCGCCGACCCGCGCCTGCGCAAGCTGTCCTTCACGGGATCGACCCCCGTGGGCCAGCGGCTCCTGGAGCAGGCGGCGCGCGGCGTGCTGCGCACCTCGATGGAGCTCGGCGGCAACGCCCCGTTCGTCGTCTTCGAGGACGCCGACCTGGACAAGGCGGTCGAGGGCGCCCTCGCGGCGAAGTTCCGCAACATCGGGCAAGCCTGCACGGCCGCCAACCGGTTCATCGTGCACGGGTCCATCGCCGACGAGTTCGCCCGCCGGGTCACCGCTGCGGTGAACGGCTTCGTCATCGGGCGCGGTACCGAGGAAGGCGTGACCATCGGTCCGCTCGTGGACGACAAGGCCGTCGCGAAGGCCGAGGCCCTGGTCCAGGACGCGGTGTCCCGGGGCGCGCGGCTCGCCACCGGCGGGTCACGCGTCGACGGGCCGGGCACCTTCTTCGAGCCGACCGTCCTGACCGGCGTCGCGCCAGGCAGCGACATCCTGCGGGAGGAGATCTTCGGCCCGGTGCTCGCGATCGCCACCTTCGACACCGAGGACGAGGCCGTCGCGCTGGCCAACGACACGGAGTACGGGCTCGTCTCGTACGTCTACACCGAGAGCCTGTCGCGCGGCCAGCGCATGATCGACCGGCTGGAGACCGGGATGATGGGGCTCAACGTGGGCGTCGTCTCCAACGCGGCAGCGCCCTTCGGGGGCTGGAAGATGTCCGGCCTGGGCCGCGAGGGCGGCGCAGAGGGCATCCACGAGTACCTCCAGACCAAGTACACGCTGACGCCTGCCTGATCTCGCCGCCGCAGAGCTGGTTGGGTTCGGGCCTCCGAGACCGCAACCAGCTCTGCACCCAGCCCCCGTACGGACCGCGGCCGGAGCAGGGCTTAGAATCAGGACGTCAAGGCGGACCACCTCGGACCACACCGCCTGCGCTCGAAAAAGGGGCGCGCGACGGGCCCGGAGCCGGGCCCGCACGGGACACATACGGACCGCACCACTCATCCGTCACTGTTTCCCTGGAGGCCCCGTGCCCACCGTTTCCGCCCACGTCGCCCGTACCGTCGCCCGCCACGTCGACCACGTCTTCGGCGTGATGGGCAACGGCAACGCCTGGTTCCTCGACGCCCTCGAGCGCTCGACGACCGCGCAGTTCACCGCCGTCCGCCACGAGGCAGGCGGAGTGGTCGCCGCCGACGCCCACTTCCGCGCGTCGGGCCGCATCGCCGCCGCCACCGCCACCTACGGCGCCGGCTTCACCAACGCGCTCACCGCGCTCGCCGAGGCCGCGGCGGCCCGGGTGCCCCTGGTCCTGCTCGCGGGCGACGAGCCGACGTCGGGCCCGCGCCCGTGGGACGTCGACCAGATCGCGCTCGCGGCCGCCGTCGGCGCCCGCACCTATACGGTGGGCCGCGCGGACGCCGCCGCCACGAGCGTCATCGCCATCGAGCACTCCCTGACGTACCGCGTGCCCGTGGTGCTGGCCATCCCCTACGACGTCGCGGCGCTGGAGGCCGGCCCGGTCCCCGAGGCACCGGAGCCCTCGCTGCCCCAGCCGATGGCACCGGCAGGGCCGTTCGACGCCGCCGCCATCACCGACCTGGCCAAGCGCCTCGCCGCCGCCGAGCGGCCGCTGCTGCTCGCCGGCCGCGGCGCCTGGCTCGCCGGCGCGAGCCAGGCGCTCGGCCGGCTCGCGGATGCGACCGGCTCCCTGACGGCGACCACCGCGCTGGGCCGCGGCGTCTTCCCCGACGGCCGCTACGACCTCGGCGTCGCGGGCGGCTTCGGCGCGGAGCGCGCGATGGAGCTGGTGCGCGAGGCCGACGTCGCCGTCGTGGTCGGTGCGTCGCTCAACCAGTTCACGATGCGCTTCGGCGACCTGTTCGCGCCGGGCACACGCGTGGTCCAGGTGGACACCGCGCCCGCAGCGACCCACCGGCACGTCGGCGGCTTCGTCCGGGGCGACGCCGCGCTCGTGACCCGCATCCTCGTGGACGAGCTCCAGGCCATGGGAGCCACTCCGTCCGGCTGGCGCGAGACGGTGGACGTCGCAGCGGCCCGCCGCTACGAGACCGGACCGGCGGACGGGATCGCGCCGGACGGGCGCCTCGACCCGCGCACCGTCGCGCACCGCCTCGCGAGCCTGCTGCCCACCGACCGCGTCGTCGTCTCCGACGGCGGGCACTTCATCGGCTGGGCCAACATGTACTGGCCGGTCGCCGCCCCCGACCGCATGGTGATGGTCGGCACCGCCTACCAGTCCATCGGGCTCGGCTTCCCCAGCGTCGCCGGTGCCGCTGCTGCCCGCCCCGACGCCGCGGTCGTGCTCACCACCGGCGACGGCGGCGGGCTCATGGCGCTCGCCGACCTGGAGACCGCTGTGCGCACCGCCGGCGGACGCGGCATCGCCGTCGTCTGGAACGACGCCGCCTACGGCGCCGAGGTGCACGTTTACGGGCGGCAGGGCATCACGAAGGAGCCGATGCTCATCCCGGAGACCGACTTCGCGGCGCTCGCCGCAGCGGTCGGCGCGGAAGGCGTCGTCGTGCGCACGCTCGCCGACCTCGACCGGTTGGCGAAGTGGACCTCCGAGCCCGTGACCGACCGCCGCTTCCTGCTGCTCGACTGCCGGGTCTCGGGCGACGTCGTCGCCCCGTACCAGGAGGAGATCCTGCGGGCGAACCGCACCGCTTAGAGCGACCGCCGACCACCGGAGGGAGCGAGGGCGGTCGGCGTCAGGGGCCTGGATGCGCCCTCGCGAGGAACTCGCGCGACAGCGCGACGACCTGCTCGAGGTTGGTCTCCAGCGCCCAGTGGCCGCCGTCCAGGAGGTGCAGCTCGGCATCCGGCAGGTCGCGCAGGTAGGCCCGGGCCGAGCCCTCGGGCATGTACCCGTCCTGCGGACCCCAGGCGATGAGCGTCGGGGGCCGGTACTGACGGAGGTAGGCCTGGTACCGGGGGAACCAGTCGAGGTTCTCGCGCAGACCCTCCATCAGCCCGACCATGATGCGGCGGCGCTCGGGCTGCCGGAGCTGAGCCCAGGCCAGGGCCCACAGCTCGGGCGGGATCAGCTCGGCGAGCTCGTCCCGCACGTCGTTGAGGAACTCCTCGCGGAAGCCCGCCTCGGTCACCGCGTCCTCCAGCATCGCGCGCCCCTCGGGCGTCGGGTCCCGCCAGTAGTCCTGCAAGCCCTGGTACTTCGGCCCCAGCTCGTCCTCGTAGATGTCGCCGTTCTGGATGATCAGCGCCCGCACACGCTGGGGCGCCCTGATCGCCAGACGCAGGCCGATCTGCGAGCCGTAGTCGTGCAGGTACAGGGCGTAGCGACCCAGGCCGAGCCGGTTGGCGAACCGGTCCAGGAAGTGCGCGTACCCGTCGAAGGTGTACTCGAAGTTCTCGGGGCCAGGTGTGTCGCTGTACCCGAAGCCCGGAAAGTCGGGGGCGATCGTGCGCCAGCGGTCGGCCAGCGCCGGCATCAGGTTCCGGAACTCGTACGACGAGCACGGATAGCCGTGCGGAAGGAGGACGACCGGACCGTCCCGGGGTCCGGCCTCGCGGTAGAACACCCTCAGTCCGTCCAGCTCGAGGGTGCGGTGCCGGACGGCGCGGTCAGTGGCTGACGAAGGGGTGTCCATGGTCGCTGCTCCCGGGAGGTCTCGACGGTCATGCGGCGCGGCGCAGCCCACCTGGTCAGTCCACGCCGCAGACCACTCGCTCTCCTCCACCACCATCACCAGGACCCGCCGACCTCGCAACGGAAGCAGCTCTGGGCCACGGCGGCTACATGCCCGCGTGCTCGAACGCGATGGTGGGCGTGGCCGACCGGACCGCTTGCGAGTGACGGGGGCGTTGCTAGCGTCGAACGGCCGACAGAACGCCGTAGACGTCGACCGATCCGCTCGGGGTGATCCGATGACCGCTGACGAGACCAGGCCCCAGGCCGGCGGGAGCGGTGCGCGCACCGGACCTGCGCCGACGGTGACCAGGCGCTCCGTGCTCAAGTCCCTGTCGGTGCTCGGCGGCGCCGGGCTCGTGGGTGGAGCCACGCTCGTCGGCTGCACGCCCGACGCGACCCGGTCCACCGGCACCGCCGCCACCGCGGACGACGTCCACCAGCCCGATCGGCCTCCGCTCCCGCCCGACGAGACCCCGAAGGGTCCTCGCTTCCTCACCGACCAGGAGGTGCGGCTCCTCGAGGCGATGCTCGCGCGCCTCGTGCCGGGCGACGACCAGGATCCCGGTGCGGTCCAGATGGGTGTAGCGACGTACATCGACGGCAAGCTCGCCGACTTCGCCCCCTACGCCGAGCCCACCTACACGCACGGACCGTACGCCGCCGCGTACGAGAGGTCCCCGGACGAGGTGGAGCAGGGCGAGGTGCCTGTCGCGGAGGCACAGCTCTACCGGTACGGGTATCAGGGCAGCCGGGTCCCCCGGGACACCTACCGGCTGGGCCTCGCGGCCCTCGACCGGTACGCGCAGACCCGGTTCGGCCGCTTCTTCGCCGACCTCGGGCAGGACCGCCAGGACGAGATCCTCGTCGTGCTCGACGACTGCAACCAGCGCAGCGAGGCCGCCGACCAGATCACCGGCGAGGCGGCCGGGGACGCCACGAGCGACGCAGGGGCCGGCGTGGTGACAACCAGCGACGACGTGCTGGACCAGGCCGAAGAGGTGTTCGGCGCGGTCGATCCAGGCGGCTTCTTCTCGATGGTGCGCACGGACACGATCGAGGGCATGTTCGCCGACCCTGTGTACGGCGGCAACCAGGACCTGGCGGGTTGGCGGCTCGTCGGGTGGCCGGCGGCGCAGCGCTCCTACTCGCCGGACGAGATGCTCCACGGCACGGACAAGCAGCCTCGGTCGATGCACGGGCTGCCCGTCATGAACCCGGACCGTCCCGACGGTGGCGAGCCCGCGCTCGAACGGCCCCACCACGGCGTCGGGGAGGGCTGAGGATGAGGCAGCACGACGCGGTGGACATCGTGACGATCGGTGGCGGCATGACCGCTTCGATCCTCGCGTCGCAGATCCTGCCGACGACGTCGCTCCGGATGGTGTCGCTGGAGCAGGGACCGGCCCAGTGGACCTATCCCGACTTCGCCCACAACCACGACTCGCTTCGCTTCGCCAACCGCTACGCGATGATGCAGGACCTCTCACGGACCACGTGGACCTGGCGTCCCGACACGCGCTCGCCGTCGCTGCCGTACCGGCAGTTCGGCACCTTCCACCCCGGACAGGGGCTCGGCGGCTCCATGGTGCACTGGACCGCGCTGACCTGGCGGTTCCTGCCGGACGACTTTCGCTACCGCAGCCTCAACGAGGAGAAGTACGGCCGGCACCGGATCCCGCAGGACATGACCACCCAGGACTGGCCGATCGGCTACGACGACCTCGAGCCGTTCTACGACCGGCTCGAGTACGACATGGGCGTGTCCGGCCGGGCCGGGAACCTCGGCGGCGAGATCCTGCCCGGCGGAAACCCCTTCGAGGGACGACGCAACCGTCCCTACCCGAACCCGCCGCTCGCCCGGAGCAAGTTCGGCCAGCTGTTCACCGACGCCTGCGAGGGCCTGGACCTGCATCCTTTCCCGACCCCGGCGGGCATCCTGTCGCAGGGGTACACCGATCCGTACGGCAACACCCGGGCGGGCTGCTTGTACTGCGGCTTCTGTACCCGGTACGGCTGTGAGGTCGGTGCCAAGACGAGCCCGCTGACGACCTGGCTGCCGCCGGCACTGGACACCGGACGGTACGAGGTACGGACGGGCTGCCGGGTGCTGCGGATCGAGACCGCTGACGACGGGCGCGCAACCGGCGTGCGGTACGTCGACCGCCGCGGTGAGGAGCACGTCCAGCGGGCAGAGGTGGTGGTCTGCTCGGCGTTCACGCTCGAGAACGTCCGGGAGCTGCTCCTCTCCCGAGGGGACGCGCACCCGGAGGGAATCGGCAACGACCGCGGGCAGGTCGGGCGCAACTACAGCTACCAGATCAACCAGGCGCCGGCCAAGGGACTGTGGGAGAACGAGAACTTCAACTTCTTCATGGGCAACGGGTGCACCACCGCTCAGATCCACGACTACAACGCGGACAACTTCGATCACGCAGACCTCGACTTCCTGGGTGGCGCTCGCATCTACGCCGAGGCCGGCCAGCGGGAGCCGATCAGCTCTTCCAGCACGCTGCTCGACGGCCTCGTCGACCGGCAGTGGGGCGCTGGGTGGAAGTCGATGCTCGGCCGTTCCTGGGACCGCGTCGGCACCGTCGGCATCGAGGGAGACAGCCCTGCCTACGCCGGGAACTTTCTGGACCTCGACCCCACCTACCGGGACGAGTGGGGTCTACCGATGCTGCGCATCACGTTCGACTGGCGGGACAACGAACGCGCCATGCACCGCTTCCTGGCTGATCGCTGCGCGGAGATAGTCCGCGCGATGGGCGCCGACCGGGTCAGTGTGTCTCGCGAGCTGGGCCCGTACCGGATCGACGAGTACCAGAGCACCCATCCGACGGGCGGAGCCATCATGGGCCGGGACCCGGGCGAGAGCGTGACGAACAGCTACGGCCAGGTGTGGGACACACCCAACGTGTTCGTCACCGGCGCCGCCCTGTTCCCCCAGAACCCAGGGGCCAACCCGAGCGGCACGGTGGGCGCGCTGGCGCTGCGTACGGCCGACGCTCTCCGGGACCGCTACTTCGCCCGGCCCGGAGAGCTGCTGTGACCCGCGCCGGGAGGTCGGCCCGGGCATGGACGGGCGCTGCAGCGGTCGCCGTCGCCGTCGCCGGGGTGTCGGCATGTGCCGAGAGCGGCACGCCACCGCCCGCGGAGGTACGAATCACCACGGCGGGCCTCGATCCCGTACGCCTCGAGACGGCGACCGGTGGCGAGGTGCGGTTCGTCAACCGGTCCGACCGGCCCCAGCGGGTCGTGTCCCTCGGACTCGACGGCGACGCTCCGGCCGTTCCAGAGGGTGCGGCTCCCCTCGACTCCGGCCGCCTCGTGGCCGGTGCCACCTTCGCGGCACGGCTCGAGGTCCCCGGCGAGTACGTGGTGGAGGCGGTGCTGGCCGGCACCGGCACGCGGACCGTCACGACCATCGAGGTGGAGGAGCCCTCATGATCGATGCCCGGATCCAGTCGATGTTCCCGCCGGCCAGCGACGACGCCAGCCGGGTCGACAGCCACTGGCAGCTGATGCTGATCGCTGGGTCCGCCGTCTGGGTGGTGGTCGTGACGGTAGCGTTCATCGCCGTCCTGCGGCGTCGGCGCGGCGCCGAGCGGGCCGGCGACGTCCCCGAGGCGACGCAAGGCAACGAGCACCTGGTCGTGGGGGTGCTGGGGGCGGTCGTGCCCGCGCTGGTCATCATCGGGGTCATGGCCGACTCGGTGCTGGTGCTCCGCGACACCGGCAGCACCGGCAGCGGCGCCGACGCGACGACGGTCGTCGAGGTCGACGGAAAGCAGTACTGGTGGGAGGTGCGCTACCCGGAGCATCAGGTGGAGACAGCCAACGAGATCCACATCCCCACCGGACAGGACGTTCGTGTCGAGCTGACGAGCCCGGACGTCATCCACAGCTTCTGGGTGCCGCAGCTCAGCGGCAAGGTGGACCTCGTACCCGGTGAGACCAACGTGCTGACGCTCAGCGCCGACGAACCGGGGACCTACTGGGGCCAGTGCGCCGAGTACTGCGGTCTCCAGCACGCCTGGATGCGGTTCGTGGTGGTCGCCCACGACGAGCCGGAGTACGCCGGCTGGCTCGAGGCGCAGGCCCGGCCCGCCGAGCAGGCCGACCCCGCCCAGGGCGACGGCGACGACGTCGAGAGCGGTCCCGGGCCCGCCGCCGGACCAGCCTCGGACGAGATCGCAGGCCGGGAGATCTTCATGTCGTCGTCCTGCGTCTACTGCCACACCGTCGCCGGTACGGAGGCCCAGGGCACGCTCGGGCCGGACCTGACGCACCTGGCGAGCCGGCAGATGATCGGCGCCGGCGTGCTGCCCAACGACCGCGAGAGCCTGGCCCGCTGGATCGAGCACCCCCAGGACGTCAAGCCGGGCAACGCCATGCCGGGCACCGAGCTGGAGGACGACGAGCTGGACGACCTCATCGCCTATCTCGAGAGCCTGGAGTAGCGCGTGACGACGACGGACCGGCACCCAGGGCCGACGGCCGAGGCGCGGGCACGCTTCGAGGAGGTCTGGGCCCGGCCGCGCGGATGGCGCCGGGCCCTGACGTCGGTGCAGCACAAGTCCGTGGGCACCCGCTACATGGTCACCGCGTTCGTGTTCTTCTTCGTGGGCGGCTTCCAGGCCCTGCTCATGCGTGTGCAGCTCGCACAGCCCGAGCAGCAGGTGCTCTCCGCCCAGACGTACAACGAGCTGTTCACCATGCACGGCACGACCATGATGTTCCTCTTCGCCGTGCCGTTCCTCGAAGGTCTGGCGGCGTACCTGCTGCCCCTGGTGCTCGGTTCGCGCGACATGCCGTTCGCCCGGTACAACACGTTCAACTACTGGTGCTACCTGCTCGCAGGGATCATTCTGTACAGCAGCTTCCTCGTCGGCATGGTGCCCGACGCCGGCTGGTTCGCCTACGTCCCGCTGTCCGGGCCGGAGTTCGCCGACAAGGCCATGGACATCTGGCTGTTCGGTCTGGCGCTGGCCGAGCTGGCGGCGATCGGCGCGGCGATCGAGATGATCGTGGTGGTGCTGGCCATGCGTGCGCCCGGGATGTCCCTGGACCGCATGCCCATCTTCGCGTGGACCATGCTGTGCGTCGCGGCCATGATCATCCTGGCCTTCGTACCCCTGCTGGTCGGCTCGCTGCTCCTCGAGCTCGACCGCAACATCGGTACCGCCTTCTTCGAGACGGACCGTGGCGGCGACCCGCTGCTGTGGCAGCACCTGTTCTGGATCTTCGGACACCCCGAGGTCTACGTCATGTTCCTGCCCGGCGCGGCCATCATCAGCCAGGTGATCCCCGTGCACTCCCGCCACCGGCTCGTGGGCTACCCGTTCGTGGTCGCCGCGGTGGTCGTGACCGCGATCATGAGCCTGGGCCTGTGGGTGCACCACATGTACACGACCGGGCTGCCGCCCGTGACCCTGTCGTTCTTCACCGCGGCGAGCATGTCGATCAGCGTGGCGTCCGGCGTGCAGGTGGTCGCCTGGCTGGCGACGCTCTGGTCGGGCCGTCCGCGCCTCACCGTCCCGATGCTCTTCTCGCTCGGCTTCCTGTTCACGTTCGTCGCGGGCGGCATCACCGGCGTCATGGTCGCGTCCGCGCCGTTCGACGCTCAGGTGCACGACACCTACTTCGTCGTCGCGCACTTCCACTACGTGCTGATCGGCGGCATGCTGTTCCCCGTCCTCGCGGGCCTGTTCCACTGGTGGCCCAAGTTCACGGGCCGGATGCCGTCGGCCCGGCTCGGCAAGGTGAGCTTCTGGCTGGCGTTCGTCGGCTTCCACCTCACGTTCTTCCCCATGCACCTGACCGGGATGTGGGGCATGCCCCGCCGCGTGTTCACCTACGACGCAGGGCTCGGCGTCGGCCTGCTGAACTTCCTCTCCACCATCGGCGCGTTCGTGTTCGCCGCCGGCCTCGTGCTGACCGCGGTCACCCTGCTGGGCGCGCTGCGCCGCGGGGAGCGGTCGGGACCCGACCCCTGGAGGGCCGACACGCTCGAGTGGGCGACCGACTCACCCCCCTCGGCGTCCAACTTCGCCCGGATCCCGGTGGTGAGCGGCCGGGCACCGCTGTGGGACCGGCCGCCGGACGACCCGGAGCTCGACCGGATGGCCGCCGTCTTCGACCATGCCCCGCAGAACGTGCGTGCCACACCCTTCACGACCGTGCTGAGCGCCCGGCCGGACACCGCGGCGGTCCAGGCCGGCCCCAGCATCTGGCCGCTGCCGGCCGCCGGCGGGCTCGCGCTCGCGGCCGTCGGGCTGCTCCTGGAGAATAGCTGGGTGGTGGGCGCGAGCGTGCTCGTGATCGTGGCCGCCCTCGTGGCGTGGGAGCTCCAGAACGAGCGGGACCTCGGCGCCGGCGAGGCCAAGGAGCCGGTGGGCGGCGAGTACCCGGTCGAGGCCCCGGGGCCACGGTCGCCCGGCTGGTGGGGAGCGACGATGGCGGCCGTGGTGCTCGTGGTCGCCGTCGTGACCGTCGCGTTCAGCATGCTCTTCCTCCAGGTCAACGCCCCGGTGTGGCCGGATGGCGCGACGCTCGGCACGCCGTGGCTGTCGGCGGGGACCGGGCTCGCCCTGCTGGTCGCGATCACGGCGTCCTGGTGGGGGTCGCGCCAGGGTCCCCTCGAGCACCACGCCACGCCGGTCGCACGCACCGCCCACCTGGCGGCCGTCGGGACGACGGCGTTCGCCGGAACGGTGGCGCTGGCCCTGACCGTCGCCCAGTGGCCGGCCGGGGGCCTGGACCACACGGCGCACGCCTACGACTCCGGGGTGCTCATGCTCGTCGGCACGCTGGCGCTGGCGACGGTTCTCGGTCTGGGACTCACGGTGTCCGCCCTCGTGGCCCGCTTGACGCACACACGCGACGTCCGCCCCCGGATCATGCTGCAGAACGCCGCGGTCCTCTGGACCGGGGTGCTCGTCGTGTGGGCGGTGGCGTGGGCCGCCAGTGACCTGCTCCCCGTGGCGGTGCTCTGACATGGCCGCGACAGGACCCAGCAGATCCTGCTCCGTTGGCCACGCCGTCGCCGGCGTCCTCGTCCCGCCCGTCGCCTGGTTGTGCGCCCTCGGGCTGTCCTACGTGGTGCAGGACTTCGCCTGCACCGCCTACGCCAGCGCCGGCCACCCGCCTCCGGCCACCATGATCGGCGCCATCGTGGTGGGCCTCGACGTGGTGCTGCTGGTGCTGGTCCTGGCCGCCGGGGGCGTGGCATGGCGCGTGCACCGACGGGCGGCCCCGGACGTCGAACGCTCGTCGCCGCTGAGCTTTCTCGGTCTGCTGGGAGTCCTGCTGTCCGTCGGCTTCGGGGCGGGGATCGTCCTGGTGGCCGCCAACCCGCTCGTCCTGGAGGTCTGCGCATGAGTCAGCGCACCATGAGTCAGCGCACGAGGCACAACCACTACTCCTCTGGCGCACCGCGCGGTGGCCGGGTGCTGGCGGCGGCCGCCGCCACGAGCACGGTGCTCGCCCTGGTCCTCGCCCTCGTCGTCGCGCCGCCCGACGCCGTGCAGGGTGACGCGCAGCGCTGGATGTACCTGCACGTCCCGGCCGCGTGGTCGGCGTACGCGTGCTTCGCGGTCGTGCTCGTCGCGAACCTTCCCGTGGTGCTGCGTGGCGCGGTCCGGTCCGTGGCCACCGCGCGGGCGGCAGCGGAGGCCGGCGTGGTGCTCACGGGCCTGACCCTGGTCACCGGCAGCGTCTGGGGCGCACAGACCTGGGGCACCTGGTGGGTGTGGGACGCCCGGGTCACGACCACCGTGGCGATGGGCCTGGTGTACGTGGCCTTCCTCGCTGCCCTGGCGCTCGCCGCGGGACGCACGGGACGACGCGCCGCAGGACTCGTCGGCGTGCTCGGCTTCGTCCTGGTCCCCGTGGTGCACCTGTCGGTGGTGTGGTGGCGCACGCTCCATCAGCCGCCCACGCTCCTCGCGCCCGGTGCCGGGGCGCCGATCGCCCCGGCCATGGCGTGGGCGCTCGCGGCGTCGGTGGTGGCGTGCCTGCTGGTGACGGCAGCCGTCGTGCTCGCGCGAAGCCGGCGGTACGCCCTGCCCACCGACCCGGACGTCGTCGGCCGGAACGTCCTGGACACGGACGCCGGAGAGCCGGCCACCTCGCTCCGGGTGCTGTCATGAGACCTGCCCTTCCGCCTGGTCGACGGCGCGCCTGGGTGGTGCTCGTCGTCGCCGCGCTCGGCCTCGTCGGTCTGCTGGCCTCCGCGTCCCAGGACGGGCTCACGTACTGGGGGACGCCCAGCGAGCTGACGGCGCAGGGCAGCCCGGAGCGCGACGTACGGCTTGGGGGCCTGGTGGTGAAGGGCAGCGTGGTGGAGGCGCCGGCCGGGACCTCGTTCGTCCTGACCGACGGCGCAACGGACGTGACCGTGCGTTATGCGGGCGCGCTGCCCGCGACGGTCCGCGAGGGCGAGGGCGCGGTCGTCGAGGGCGTGCTCGACGGGCAGGTGCTCCACGCCCGGTCCGTGCTGCTACGGCACTCGAACGAGTACCGGCCGCCCGAGGACCCGTCATGACGGCCGGCCTCATGGCGAGCGGCACGGTCCTGCTGCTCATTGCGCTGGCCGCTGCGGTCACCGCCGCGGTCGCGTTCGGGGCTGCCGCGCAGGTCCCTGCGGCAGGGACGCCGGACGGGACCCCGCGACCGCCCACCCGCCGGCCCGCCCGGTTCGGCGCGCACGCACTGGTCGGGAGCGCCGCGGCGATCACCGCCGCCGCCGTGCTCCTCGAGATCGCCCTGCTGCGGCAGGAGACGACGTGGCCGTACGTGCAGCGGGTGACGGACGCCGGCATGTCGGCGTACTACCGCACGACGGCGCTCTGGTCCGCGCTGGAGGGATCGCTGCTGCTGTGGCTTGCCGCTCTCGGGGCCGCTGCCGTGGTCGCCACCGCCACGACTCACCGGCTGGAGCCGGTCGACCGCTCGGCGGTCCTGTGCGTGCTCGCGGCCACGATCGCGCTGTTCTGCGTGGTGTCCCTGGTGGCGTCGCCGTTCACGACGTCGAGCGGGTCGGGCGGGTCGCCCAGCCCGCTGCTGCGTGACCACGTGGCCATGGGGATGCACCCTCCTCTGCTCTACGGCGGGTTCGCGGCCCTGGCCGTGCCCTACGCGCTGTCCGTGACGGCGCTCGTCCGGCGCCGGCTGCCGCGAGGCTGGGCAGCGACCACCCGGGCGTGGAACGTCGGGGCGTGGACGTTGCTGACTGCCGGCGTCGGGCTCGGGGCGTGGTGGTCCTACGCCGTGCTCGGCTGGGGCGGCTACTGGGCCTGGGACCCGGTGGAGAACGCGTCGCTGCTGCCGTGGCTCGCCTCGACCACGCTGCTGCACGCCGTGGGTCCGCGCACACGGAGCGGACGGTGGCGCACGTGGGCGGTCGTGCTGTCCGGTCTGGGGTTCGTGCTCGTGGTGCTGGCCCAGCTCGTCACGCGGTCCGGGATCGTGGAGTCCGTCCACGCGTTCACGACGTCGACGCTCGGCCCGGTCCTGGCGGCCGTGCTCAGTGCGGTGACCGTGCCGTGGCTGGTCCTGCTCGGGCGAGCCCGCTCCCCCGCCGTGTCGTCGGGCGCCTCCCGGAGGCGGGGCGGTGTCCGGGCCGTCGCGCTGGACGGCCAGCGCGCGCTGCTGATCGTCGTCCTCGTGGTGGTGGCGGTCGGCACCCTGCTGCCCAGCGCGCTCCTCCTGCTGACCGGGGAGCGGGTCTCCGTCGGCCCGCCGTGGTACCAGCGCACGCTGGCGCCGTTCGCGCTGCTGCTCCTCGTGCTGCTCGCCGCGGCCCCGTGGCTCGCCCGGTCTCGCCTCGCACCGCACCCGCTCCTCCCGGGGGCCGTCGGCGCTGTGGTGTGCTGCGTCGTCGGGATCACCGTCCGCGACCCCGTGCTCGCCGTCGTGTCCGGGCTGGCCACGTTCACCGTCGTCGCCGGCGTGCCCGTGCGCAGCGGCCGGACCGGAGCCGACCGGCACACGGTCGGCTCCTGGCTCGCGCACACCGGCGTGGTGCTGGGTGCGGTCGCCGTCGTGGCCGGGAGCCACGGGACGGTGCGGGAGGCGGTGCTGCCCGCCGGCGAGACGCTGACCGCCGGGGACACCACGGTGACGCTCGTCCGCCTCGACCGGCTCGACGAGGCCGGCCGGCAGGTGGCGGAGGCCGAGCTCCTCGTCGGCCGGGACGGCCAGCACGTCGGCACCGCCCGTCCTCAGCTGCGCTGGTATGCCCATGACGCCGCGATGCTCGCCGGGCCGGACATCCGCGGCGGGTTCGTCGACGACGTGTACGTGACGCTCCTCGACGCCGACCCTGCCTCGGGCACCGCGACCGTCCGGCTCGCCGTGACTCCGCTGGTCGGGTGGCTCTGGGCCGGCGTAGCGCTCACCGTCGCGGGCGGAGTGGTGGCGGCCGTACCCGGCCGCCGGCCCGGCGAGCGAGGCGGGCCCGGCGCCGGTCGCCGGCCGGTCACCGGCTCGGCCGCGGCCGCCCGCCGCCCCCTGCCGGCACGCACCACGGCACGGGTGCTGACCGTGCTGGTACTGCCGGTCCTCGTTCTCGGCCTCGCCGGGTGCGCCCAGGCCGAGGACGAGCCGAGCCCGGCACCACCGCTGGCCGGCGAGGGCCTCGACGGCCAGGAGTACGACGTCGCCGAGCTACGCGGGTCCGTGGTGCTGGTCACCGCGTGGGCTTCGTGGTGCGCCCCGTGCCGCGACGAGATACCGGTGCTCGTGGACGCCCAGGAGAGGCTCGCGGACTCCGGGCTGGAGATCCTCGGCATCAACGTCCGCGACCTGCCCGGTCCCGCGCGCCGGTTCGCCGCCGAGCACGAGCTGCCGTTCCCGAGCATCGTGGACCAGCAGGGCACCCTGTCAGTCGCCTGGGGGCTGCGCGGCGTTCCGGTCACCTATCTCGTCGACCGCGAGGGCCGCCTCGTCGAGCAGCATCCCGGGCCGGTCACCGCCGAGTGGATCGACACCGTCGTGGAGTCGGAGGTGCGCGGATGAGCCGACGTCGTCGTCCGTGGGCCGTGGCCGTGCTGGCGGCTGTCGTGGCCCTCGTCGCGGTGACCGGGACGGTCGTCGCCCTGACGGGCCGGGAGCCGCCCACGCCGAGCGAGCAGACCCGTGCGGTCGCGAGCACGCTGCGCTGCCCGTCGTGCGTCGGCGAGCACGTCGCCGACTCGACGTCGCCCGTCGCGGAGTCGATGCGCCTGGTGGTGGCCGAGCAGCTCGACGCGGGCCGCTCCCCGGACCAGGTGCGGGCGTGGTTCGCCGACGCCTACGGCGACGACGTGCTGCTCGAACCGCCACGAAGGGGCCCGGGCTGGGCGCTCTGGGTGGCACCCCTCGTCGTGGTCGGCACGGCCGCGCTGTGGTTCGCCCGACGGCGCGGCCTGCCCGCCGTCGGTACCACGGCGGCCGCCGTCGGTGTGGCGGTGCTCGGCGTCTGGTGGCTCGCACCCGGCGTGCTGCCTGCCCCTGGCGACACCGCCCGGGCGGAGACGAACGGTGCGGCGAGCGGTGCGGCCGGCGGGACCGACATCGCCGTGGCCGTGCTGGAGGACGCCGCAGCTGACCAGCCCGGCCGCGTGGAGCTGCGTGCGGCGCTCGCCCGGCAGCTCGAGAAGGCGGGACGTACGGACGAGGCGGTACCCGAGTGGGCCGCCGCCGTACGGCTCCGGCCGATGGATCCGGACCTGCGCTACCGCCATGCGTTCGCGCTCGTACGCACGGGCTCGTCCGGTCAGGCGGTCCCGGTGCTGGACGGGACGCTCGCCGTCGACGCCCACCACGCGCCGACCCTCCTCCTGCTCGGGTCCGTGCTCGAGGCGTCCGACCCCGGGCGCTCGGTAGAGCTCCTTGAGCGGTACCGGGCGGCGAGCGACGGCGGCGGGAAGAAGCCGACCGCGGAGAAGCCGACCGCGGACGAGCCATGATGCGGCGGACCGCCCGAGCCCTCCCCGCGGCTCTTCTGACCGTCGTCCTGGCCGCCGGCTGCACCACGTCCGGCGACGGGGCACCCGACCCCGGCGTGTCCGGGGTCGTCACGTCGACGCTGCGCGTCGGCCTGACCGAGTGGAGCATCGAGACGGGCGGCGCCGTACCCGCTGCCGGCGAGCTCACCGTGCTCGTCACCAACACGGGCGGCACGGGCCACGACCTCGTGGTGCACGGCGAGCGCGGCACCTGGCAGACACCGGTCCTCGCCGCGGGTGAGCGGCACGAGCTCACCGTCACCGCCGTACCCGGCGAGACGCTCGAGCTGATCTGCAGCGTCACCGGGCACCACGCCGCCGGCATGAGCGCGGACCTCGACGTCGCGGAGGACCCGTGAACCGACGGTCACCCGCAGCGGCGCTGACGGCGGTGTCCGGCGTCGCGCTCGCCGCCGCCGTGCTCGCAGCCGCCTGGGGACTGGCCGTCGGCGGGATGGCCGACCTGGTGCCACGCGACCCTGCTGCCCTCGTCCGGTGGGGTCTGCCGCTCGCCGAGGTGGCCGCCCGGCTGGCCGCGACGGTCACGATCGGCGGGCTGGCGCTGGCGACAGCAGTCCTGGCGCCGACGGCGGCCGCCCTGGCGGTACGAGCGGCCACGGTCGCCGCCGCGGTCTGGGCCACTGCCCAGGCGGCCTGCCTGCCCCTCACCGCACTCGCGGTGGTCGGTTCCACGACCGCCGAGGACGGCACCCCCGCCATCGGCGTGCTCCTCGGCACGGCCCTCGGACCGTCCCTGCTCTGGGCCGCGGCGCTCGCAGCAGCGGTGGCGGTCGTGCTGCTGCTGGTGCCGGGCCCCCGCCGGGCACCGGTCGGCCTCGCGGTGTCGCTCCTCGCCCTCGTTCCGGTCGCAGCAGCCGGGCACGCCGGGCATGGGCCGGGGCACGGGGCTGCCTCCGCGCTGTGGCTCCACCTCGGGGCGGTCACGATCTGGGCCGGCGGGCTGCTGATGCTTGTCGCGCTGGCCTACGGACCGTGGTCGGCCGCGTCCGACGGCGTCGCCTCCCTCGCCCCGGTCCGGCGGTTCTCGCGGATCGCGGGCTGGTGCTACGCCGTCGTCGCTGCCTCGGGCGTGGTCCCCGTGCTGGAGCGGTCCTTCTCCCCCACCTCCCTCCTGACCACCGGCTGGGGCGCCCTGCTCCTGACGAAGGCGACTCTGTTCGCCGGGCTCGGCGCCGCCGGCTGGGCCCACCGCCGGCGGTTGCTCGCACGGGCGGCGCCGAGCGGTGTGCAGCCCCTCGGCCGGCTCGCGCTCGGTGAGGTGGTGGTGCTGGCAGCGGCCGTCGGGCTGGGCGTGGCGCTCGGCACCTCGGCGCCACCGCCGCCCTCCCCCGATGCCGGTACGCTGCCGCCGCTCACGGTGTCGACCGCGCTGACCCGGTGGAGCCCGGAGCCGGTGCTGGCGCTGGCCGCGACGGCCGGGCTGGTGACCTACCTGCGGTGGGTCGTCCGGCTGGCCCGCCGCGGGGACCGATGGCCGACCGGCCGGACGGTCGCCTGGACCGCCGCCATGGTCCTGCTGCTGTGGGTCACCAGCGGTGGTCCATCGGCATACGGCCACGTGCTGGTCAGCGCCCACATGGTGCAGCACATGGTGCTGGTTACCGTACTGCCGGTGCTCGCGGCCCTGGCAGCGCCGGTGACCCTCGCGCTGCGCGCGCTGCCTCCTACCACGGACAGGCCCAGCGGTCCGCGCGAGCTGTTGCTCGACGTGCTCGGCAGCAAGGCAGCCCGGGTGCTCCTGCACCCGGTGGTGGCGACGGCCAACGTCGTGGTCAGCATGGCCGTCTTCTACGCCACCCCGCTGTTCGAGCTGAGCCTGACCAACGGCGTCGTGCACCTCTGGGCGGTGCTTCACTTCGGCCTGGCCGGGTACGCGTTCACGACGATCCTCATCGGCACCGACCCCGTGCCGCACCGACCGCCGTACCCGCTGCGGCTGCTCATGCTCGCGCCGGCCATGGTGTTCCACACCGGCCTGGGCCTCGTCCTCGTCACGAGCTCCCGGCTGGTGCTCGCCCCCTCCGTCCTGGCAGCGGCGCGGCCTGCCTGGCTCACCGACCCCGTCACCGACCAGCAGGCCGCCGGCGCACTCGTGTGGGCACTCGGCGAGGTGCCGCCGCTGGGCCTCGCGCTGCTGATCGCGGCCCGCTGGGCGGCCTCCGACGAGCGCGACCAGCGCAGAGCAGCACGCCGGGGGACGGCCCTCGCCGCTAGCCCTTCGACCCCGTCGTCGCGATCCCCTGCACGAAGTACCGCTGGCCCGCGAAGAACAGGAGGATCATCGGCACCGTCGTGATGACCGACGCCGTCACCACCACCTCCCACTGCGACTCGCCGCCGGGGCCGAACTGGTCGATCAGCGCCTTGAGCCCTCGCGGCACGGTGAAGGTGGCCGTGTCCTGCAGGTACACCAGCGGGCGCAGCAGGTCGGTCCAGGAGGCCTGCGCCTCGAAGAGGAACGTGAGCACCAGCGCCGGCCTGCACAGCGGCACCGCGATGAGCCAGAACAGCTTCCACTCGCTCGCACCGTCGAGCCGGGCCGCCTCGAAGGGCTCACGGGGCAGGCTCAGGAAGAACTGCCGCAGCAGGAACACGTAGAACGCGCTCGCGAACAAGTTGCCCGCCCACAGCGGCACGGTGGTGCCGACGAACCCCAGCCGGTGCCAGATCAGGTAGGTCGGGATCAGCGTGACGGCGCCCGGCAGCATCATCGTCGCGAGCACGAGCCCGAACAGCGGCCCCCGGCCCCTGAACCGGTAGTGGGCGAACCCCCACGCGACCAGTGCGCTGGAGACCGTCACCGCCGTGGCCGCGAGCGCCGTCACGACCAGGGTGTTGCCGAGCCAGAGGGCCAGGGGCGCCGACTCCCACACCGTGAGGTAGTTCTCGAGCGTCGGGTGCCGGGGCACCAGGCGGTTGTCGAAGATCTCGGCCCGCGGTTTGAACGACGCGGACAGCAGCCACAGCAGCGGGTAGACGAACACGAGGGCGAGTACCGTCAGGGCCGCCACCACGAGCCAGCGCAGTCGGCGTCGCCGACGGTGTGCCTCGCGGCGGTCGTCCGGCGGTGGTGCGCCAGTGCCGCCCACCCCGCCTGCGGCGCCGTCAGGGACCGCGCCGGCGGGGACCGCGTCCACGACCGTCATCGCTGCTCCCCCTCGTAGTAGACGAGCCTGCGGGACACGAGCAGCTGGACAGCGGTGACCAGCATGATGACGACGAACAGGAGCCAGGCGAGCGCTGACGCGTACCCCATGTGCAGCTCGGCGAAGCCTTCGCGGAACAGGTAGATCACGTAGAACAGCGCGGCGTCGTTGGAGTAGGTCGAGTTCCCTGCGCCGAAGTAGGCCGAGTAGGCCTCGGTGAACATCTGGAACGCGGCGATGGTGTTGACGACGGTCACGAAGAACAGGGCGCCGCTGATCATGGGGATCGTCACGGTCCGGGTGCGGCGCCACCAGCCGGCGCCGTCGACTCGGGCTGCGTCGTACAGCTCGACGGGCACGTCCTGCAGCGCGGCCAGCAGGATCACGACGGCGGCGCCGACGGACCAGAGGCTCACCAGCGCGAGGCCCGGTCTGATCCAGTCGGGGTCGGTGGTCCAGCTCGGCCCGTCGATGCCTACGGCGCCGAGCGCCTCGTTGACGAGGCCGTACTCGCCGTTGAACAGCAGGAGCAGCAGCACACCGACCGCGACGGGCGGCGTCATCTTGGGCACGAAGAACGCGGTGCGGAAGAACCCGGAGGCCCTGCCCGCCTGGTGCAGCAGCAGGGCGAGCGCGAGCGCGACCAGCACGTACAGGGGCACCTGCAGCAGCGTGTACTGCAGCGTGTTCCAGAGCGCCAGGCGCACCTGGGGGTCGCCGACCATGCGCTCGTAGTTGTCCAGGCCCACGAACGACGGGTCGGTCAGCACGTCGTAGTCGGTCAGGGAGAGGTAGCCGCTGTAGAGGATGGGCCAGGCCGTGAAGACCAGGAACCCGAAGATCCAGGGGCTGATGAACGCCAGGCCGGCGGTGCGCTCGCGGCGGGCGCGTGCGCTGGGGCGGGTGCGCGCGCCGGGGAGCGCTGCCCTCACTGCTTCTCGTCCCACGTCGCCCACGCCTCGTCGAGGGCGGACTGTGCCTCCTCCTGGGCCTTGGCCATCGCCGCTGCGGGCTCCTGCTGGCCGTTGAGGACCCGGTTGACGGCGTCCTGCCAGGCGGTCTCGAACTCGGCGCCGGCGGGGTTGGCCGGGAGCGTGAAGGTGTGGTCGTTGGCCTCGTACATCGCGTCGATGGCGTCGTCCCACGGTGCGGGCGGGTCCTCGGCCACGAGGGTGTCGCGGATCTGGGTGTCCGCCTCCTCGTTGCCGGTCAGGACGCCGGTGAACACCAGGCCGTCGGCCGCCCGCGCGTCCGCCCGGACCTGTGCGGCCTCTGTCCAGGCCTCGGTCTCGGTCATGCGGGCTGCGTACGCGCAGGCCGTGGCCGGGTCCCCGGCCCCGACCGGGATCGCCCAGGCGGACCCGGTCGCGTAGGCGTGCGTCTCTCCGTCGGGACCCTTGACGGGGCCGAACGCCACCGGTGCGTCAGGGGAGGTCTCGTTGAGGACGTTGACGTACCACTGCTCCATCGCCATGGCGCCGAGCTGCCCGGTCGCGAACTGGTTGCCCGCACCGAAGAAGTCCGCCGAGTCGCGGTACGTCTTCACCGCGGGGAAGCCGCCCTGGGCGTCGTAGACGGCGACGGCGTGTTCGAGCGCCTCCACCACCGCGTCGTCGTCCAGCTGCGCGGTGCGGCCGTCGTCGGACAGGAGGTCGGCGCCATGGCCCTTGGCCCACAGCGGCAGGAACTCGGGCAGCTTCGAGTCGACGCCGATGACCGACAGCTTGCCGCCGTCACGGCGGGTCATGGCCTCGGTCGCGGCCAGGACGGCGTCCGGGTCGGACCCGTCGACGTCGGCAAGGCTCAGGTTCGCGTCAGCGAGCAGGTCGGCGTTCGCCATGGTGATCTGGACCATGTTGAACTCGGGGATGCCGTAGAGCTCGTCCCCGAAGGTCACCTCGTCCAGGGCCGGGTCGCCGAACGCGTCGGTGTCGATCCCCTGCTCCTCGACGCACGCCGACAGCGGCAGGATCGCCCCACGCGAGGCGAAGGTACCGATCTGGTCGCGCTCGGCGTAGACGAGGTCCGGCGGGTTGCCTGCGGCCGCGGCGGACAGGAACGCCTGCGGGTCGAGCGCGCCCTCGGACAGCTTGACCTCGGTGCCGACCGCCTCGGTCGCCCGCTCGTGGCGCACCTCGCCGATCTCGTCCCCCGTGCCGAACCCCATCACCTGGAGGGTGCCGCCCGGCGACGGCGACGCCCCGAAGTCGACGTCGGCACCCGCACCGTCCTCGGCGCCGATCCCGGTGGCGCAGCCCGTGGTCCCGAGCACCGCGAGGAGCGCTGCGGCTGCGAACGGGCCGGCCGCACGAAGCGGATGCGGGCTGCGCTGGCGTGGGACGGACATGGGACCTCCTCGGTGCGGGCTGCCGGCTCCGCTCGACCGGCCGGCTCCGGTTCATCGTGTGCCGGTGCGTACGCACTCGCACGAGAAGCGGGCCGGCCATCACCGTCGGCGGGCTCGTCGCCGGGTCCCGAGCCGGGACCGCCCCCGCAGGCCTCGCCGTGAGCCGACGCCGGTCGCCTGCCATGATGAACGTGTGGCCGCCTACGACCTGCATGTCCACGAAGCCGACCCGGCTCGGGTCGTCACGGTCCTGCCCGGGAGCGGCTACACGGCCGTTGCACCCCTGCTCTGGTACACCCGGGCCGCGCTGCGCGACCTGGGCTGGACGGTCCGCACGCTGGAGTGGACGGCCCCGCCCTCGTTCAGCTCGGCGCGTGCGGCGTACGCCGAGGTGCTCGGCGAGGACGACGCGCCAGATGACGACGCGCTGCACCTGGTCGTGGCCAAGTCCCTCGGCACCCTTGCGATGCCGCTGGCGGTCCGGCTCGGGCTGCCGGGCGCCTGGCTCACGCCGGTGCTCACCAGCGAACAGGCCCCTGACGTGCGCGAGACGGCCGCCGAGCTGGACGAGAACCACCTCCTGGTCGGCGGCACCGCGGACCCCCTGTGGGACGGCGACCTCGCCGACGGCTCCGAGGCCGACGTCATCGAGGTGGAGAACGCCGACCACAGCCTCGAGGTGCCGGACGACCGGACGGAGAACCTGGCGATCCTCGACGAGGTGGTCTCGGCGATCGAGGAGTTCGCGCAGTCCTTCGGCGAGGAGTGACGACGCCCCGCCCGCCGGCACGGCTCCTCACGACGCCGGCGTGGGCGGGATGTTCTGGTTGAGGTGGAAGACGTTGTCCGGGTCGTAGACGGCCTTGATCTCGGCCAGCCTGGCCAGCTTCTCGGGCGGGTACGCCCGCCGTACGCCGGCAGCTCCGTCGTCGGCCAGCACGTTGACGTAGACCCCGCTGGCAAACGGCTCCAGCCGGGCAGCGCTCACCCGCGCGGCGGAGGTCCGTGCCCCGTCCTCGTCCGGGTCGGTCCAGCCGGTGGCCGCTACGTACTCGAACCGGGCGTCCCTCTGGCTGAACGCTGCCTCGTGGCCGGGCACGTCGGCGATGGCGCCACCGTAGGCCTGGAGACCGGCCCGTACGCCGGGTTCGGTGGCGAGCAGCCCTTCGATCGCACCGAGCGACAGCTCGCGGACGTAGTGGCCCTTCCAGTAGCGGCGCACGGCGTGGCCTCGCGCGCTGTCGTCGCGGGTCTGCAGGTCCAGGTAGGACAGCTCCTCGATCCGGCGGGCCACCGGCGCGCCCAACGAGTCGAGCTCCGTGGCGTGCGCCCGCCCCGCCCTCGGGTCGCCGACCCACACGAAGCCGAGCGTCACCACGCCGTCGTGCACGCCGGCGGTGTACGTCGCCGCTCGCGGGGCATTCGCGCTCAGGTCGCGCCACCGGACGACGGCGGGCACACCGTCACTGACAGGGAAGTCGAGCTCGACGCTGAGGGCGCGCGTGCCGACGTCGTGCAGCCGGAGCTCGAACTCCGTGACCACCCCGAAGTTGCCGCCCCCGCCGCGCAGCGCCCAGAACAGCTCGGGCCGTTCGTCGGCCGCCGCGCGGACCACGTCGCCGGCCGCCGTCACCACCTCGTAGGCGACGACGTTGTCGCACGACAGCCCGAGCTGCCGGGCCAGCCAGCCCATCCCGCCGCCCAGGGTGAGGCCGCCGACGCCGGTGTGCGACACGTTGCCTGCCGTCGTGGCCAGACCGTGCGGCTGCGTCGCCGCGTCGAGCGCACCCAGCAGGGCACCGCCCTGTACCCACGCCCGTCGGCGCACCGGGTCCACCCTGACGGAGCCCATCGGCGTGAGGTCGATCATCAGCCCGTCCCGCGGGACGCTGTGCCCGACGACGCTGTGGCCACCGCAGCGGACGCCGACCTCGAGACCCTCCCGCCGCGCCAGCGCCAGCGCCGCCACCACGTCGGCGGCCTCCCGGCAGCGCACCACCAGGGCCGGCCGGTGGTCCACCATCGCGTTCCAGACCGTGCACGCCTCGTCGAACCCGGCATCACCCGGGTGCAGGATGTCCAGCTCTGACACCGCGGAGTCCTCGATGGTGTCCATGCGCTCGCTCTCCTCGATCAGGGCCTCCTCGTACGGGGCCCGGTCCACGACAGACCGCCGCCGGCCTGCGGACTCATCGCGTTCGGTGCACGTCGAATTGCGTTGCCGCGCTGCGCCCCGCTTGGGAGCATGGTGTCGTGACCGCGCCGACCGTCGACGAGCGTCCAGGCCCTCCCCTGCGTCTGCGCCCGCCACGGCATGCCGTGGACCCCCGTGCCGTCGGATGGTGGTCGGTGCAGCTCGCGCTGTTGACGGCGGTGCCGGTGCTCCCCCTGGCAGTCCTCGGCGTGCTCATCGCCCCCGCCCGTCCGTGGCTGCTCCTGCCCGCCGCGGTCCTGGCCGCCGTCGGGGTGCTCGCCACCCTCACGCTGCCGAGGCTGTGGTTCCGCCACCACCGCTGGGAGGTCACCGACGAGGCCGTCTACACCCGCACGGGCTGGTTCTTCCAGGAGTGGCGGGTCGCGCCCCTGTCCAGGATCCAGACCGTCGACACCGGGCGGGGCCCGCTGGAGCAGCGCTTCGGCCTGGCGACGCTCACGGTGACCACGGCGTCCGCCAGAGGGGCGGTGAAGGTGGAGGGGCTCGACGCCGAGACGGCGGCAACGCTCGCGGCCGACCTCACGCTCGCCACCCAGGCCACACCAGAGGACGCGACCTGAGCGCCGACGGCGCCGCGTGGCAGCGGCTGGACCGCAGGGCCTTCCTCGCCGGCGCGCTCTACACCACGGTGCCCGCGGCAGGAGCAGCACTCATCACGGGGTACTGGCTGGCCGTCGGCACCTCGGTCGGGACGGCGCTGGCGTGGGTGCTGCCGCCGTTCCTCGTCGTCGTCGCCGGCGGAGCCGCGTCAGGCGAGTGGATGTGGCGCGTCACCAGCTATCACGTCGACCCGGAACGGTTCCACGTCAACACCGGCGTCGTGTTCCGCAAGCGCCTCGCCCTGCGTAGGGAGCGGATCCGTTCGGTCGACCTCACGGCCGACCCGGTGCTTCGCATGCTGGGCGTCGTCACCGTGCGGGTCGGCACCGGCGAGCACGCCGGGACGGAGGGCACCGTCACCCTCTGGCCGGTCCGCCGGGCGTCGGCCGACGCGTTGCGCGCCACCCTGCTGGCGCACGCCGTGCGGCCCGGCGACCAGGACGCAGCGGACCCCGGCGACCGGGTACTGGCCCGGTTCGACCGGCGCTGGATCCGGTTCGCGCCGCTGTCCTTCCTCACGCCGACGCTGGGCGCCGCCGCGGCGGGCGGCACGCTCCAGGTGGCCGAGTGGTTCGGGATGCAGGTCCGCGTGATCGACATCGTCGGCTCGTGGTTCGGCCTGGCACCGGTGCTGCTCGTCTCCGCCGCGCTCGCCGTCGGCCTGCTCCTCGTCGGCGGCGTCGCCACGGTGGCGATCTGGGTGGAGGCCTGGTGGAACCACACGCTGGACCGCAGGCCCGACGGCACGCTGCAGGTACGGCGCGGTCTGCTGACCACCCGGTCGATCTCGCTCGAGGAGTCCCGGCTGCGCGGGGTGGAGGTGGTCGAGCCCCTCGCCGCCCGTCTGGCCGGCGGAGCCCGGGTCGACGCCGTGGCCACCGGGCTCGCCACGACCGATGAGGACAAGACCGACAGCAAGACCCTCCTGCCGGCGGCGCCAAAGGAGCTCGCCGACCGGGTGGCGGCCGACGTGCTCCGCGCGCCGTCCGCCCCGCCGACGTCGGCGCCGCTCACGCCGCACCCGCCGGCGGCCCGCGGCCGACGGCTGCGCTGGGCGTTCGGCACGGTGCTCGCCACCGAGGCGGTCCTGGTCGTGCTCGGCCTGCTGCTCACGCCCGTGCTGCTGCACGTGGCCTGGATCAGCACGCTGGTGCTCGTCCCCGTGGGGGTCCTGCTCGCCGTCGATGCCTACCGCGCCCTCGGCCACACGCTCACCGGCGACTACCTGGTCGCCCGCAGCGGCACGGTCCGCCGAGCGACGGTGGCGCTCCAACGGCGGGCCGTCGTCGGCTGGACGGTGCGGCAGTCGGTGCTGCAGCGCAGGGCCGGGCTCGTGACGGTCGTCGCGACGACCGCTGCGGGCTCGGGCGCGTACGCCGTCCGCGACGCCGCGCAGCAGGACGGCCTCGCCCTCGCCGACGCCGGCGTCCCCGGCCTGCTGCGACCGTTCCTGGTCGGCGCTGACGTGCCGGAGCGAGCCGTGCCACCGGGCTGACGCCCCCGGCCCGGCCGGCCGCACGCCGGCCGGGCCGAGGGGGTCAGACGCCGACCTTCTGCCGCACCACGGCCACGGCCTTGCCCACGTTCACGCTCCACCCGACGCCGAACACGCGGGGCCCCACGACGTGCTCGGCGTCGGGGTTCCACAGCCGTTCCCTGGCGCGCTCCAGGGTCGGGACGCGCAGCTCGTACGGGACGACCGAAGCGATCTTGCCGTGCCAGCTCCGCTCCTCCTTCGGCGTCCGCAGCTCCTTCACGACCGCTGCGGCCGTCAGCGCGACCACGACGAGGGTGAGCAGCTTCTTCAGACCCCCGCCGCCGTGCGCCGCCTGCTCGGCGTGGTCGGTGTGCTTCTTGCGCGACATCTTGGTGCCTCCCGTGCTCTCGGTGTCACCCCTGTGCGACCCATCTTGGGGCATGTGCCCGCCACTGGCCCGGGCAGACGCGCGCACCGTCCGCAGCCGGACCGCGCAACCGGACCGCGCAGCCGGACCACGCAGCCGGACGCAGAGCCGGACGCAGAGCCGGACACACAGCGCTCAGCGGACCCGCACGGCACCCGGCTGGATGGTGACGGCGACCCGGGTGGTCTCTCCCAGGTCCTCGCCGTCGATCTCGAAGACGCGCGGCTCGAGCAGCTCGATGCTCATGCTGCGCAGCCGCAGGTGCGTCGCACTGTCGCTGCTCTCTGCCACGGCGCCACCGGTGGCGAGCCGCTTGACGCCGTTGTCCCAGACCATGTTCCGCAGCGTGTCGGCCCACCCCGCCGCGTCGTCCGCGCTCAGGACGAGCAGATCGAGCTCACCGTCGCCGGGGTCCGCGTCGGGCAGGAGGTTGATCCCGCCCTGGAGGGTGCCGCAGTTGCCGATCAGCAGCGTGTGCACGCTCTCCTGGCCCAGCGGTTCGCCGTCGGCGGTGATCCGGACGTCGAGGGTGTCGCTGGCGGTCAGGGCTCGGCCCATCGACTCGACGTAGGCCAGCCAGCCGACCTTGTCCTTGAGGTCGTCGTCCGTCTCGGTGATCATGTGCGCGTCGAGCCCGAACCCGGCAAGGACCGCGAACGCGTACCGTTCGGTCTCGCCGTCGAGGTCGATCTCGAGCCACCCGACGTCGATGGCCCGCGCCTCGCCGGTGAGCGCCCTCGTGAAGGCGGCGGCGACGTCGCCGAGGGGAACCCCGAGGTTCCGGGCCAGGAGATTTCCGGTGCCGAGCGGGACGATCCCCAGCTCGACGCCGCTGCCCGCTTCCGCGAGGTGCTCGGCGACCGCGCGCACCGTGCCGTCGCCGCCGGCGACGACGAGCACGTCCGCGCCGGCCTCGATCGCCGCAGCGGCGGCACCTTGGCCCGCGTCGTCCTCGCTCGTCTCGAACCACCGGGCCTCGGTGCCAGGGCTCGCTGTCGAGACGGCCTTGTCCAGCGCGGACTCGAGCTCCGTCCTGGTCGTCTTGGACGGGTTCCAGATGATGCCCACGTGTCGTGCGGTCATGAACGGAATGCTTCCACAGGAGGCGGCGGTCCTCGACCCAGCGGCCGAACGCCGGGCCACCGGGCCACCAGGCCACCAGGCCACCGGACCGACGTCCCGGCGTCCCGTCGCTCAGGGGCCGGGTACGGCGGCGGCGAGCCGCTCCGCGAGCGCCCTGACGGCGGCCTGGAGCTCTGGTCCGCCCTCCACCCGGAACGGGAACGGCACGCTCGCCAGCCACTCCTGCGCGTACATCTGGGGGTTCCGGGTGCTACCGACCAGCACGCACCCGTCGTCGGTCGCCTCGAGCCGCCCCATCTGCGCGCCGACCCATGGGGCGACGTCGGCGAGCGGGGCGTCGAAGACGACGCGGGTGGTGAACTGCCACCCGGTACCGAGGTGCTCCTCGAGCGCCGTCACGGGGTCGAGTCCGTCGGGCGGTTCGAAGCCGTGGTCGGTGTGCTCGACCGCGACGACCCGGTCGACGCGATAGGTGCGGGTCGCACCGGCGCGGTGCGAGTGGCACAGGAGGTACCACCGCCCGTAGCGCACGACGACGGCCCACGGGTCGACCTCGGCGACCCATTCGCTGCCGGACTCGCCCCGGTAGGTGACCAGCGCGCGCCGTCGGGCCGCGATCGCCGCGACCAGCTCGCTGGTGACGGCGCTGTCCGGGCGGGCGGCGAACCGGTCCGGCGCGGCGGACGCGTGCTCGCGCAGGGCGGACGCCTGGCGGCCGACGTTCTCGGGCAGCGCCCGGATCACCTTGCCGAGGGCGGTGTCGACGAGGTCGTCGCCGTCGGCAGCGGGGTGGCTGTCGAGCACTGCCATGACGAGGCCGAGCGCCTCGGTCTGCGTGAAGGTGACGGGCGGCAGCCGGGTCCCGCGCCCGAGCCGGTAACCGCCGTGCGGGCCGCGGGCCGACGAGACGGGGATCCCGGCCTCGCGCAGGATCTCGACGTACCGGCGGGCTGCCCGCTCCGTGACGCCCAGCCGCTCGGCGAGCTCGTTCGCCGTCGTGCCGGGGCGGGTCTGGAGGACCTCGAGGGTGCGCAGCGCGCGTGCGGTGGGGCTGGTCTCGGACGGCACCCCAGCAGGCTATGCCCCTCGACGGGCGAGTGGGCCAGGCCCAGGTCACGGTGGGGACACGCCAAGGAAAGGAGAGGCTCGTGGCCAGCATCACGAAGTCGATCGACGTGGAAGTCCCCGTACGTACCGCCTACAACCAGTGGACGCAGTTCGAGGAGTTCCCCAGGTTCATGGAGGGCGTCGAGGAGGTCCGCCAGCTCGACCCGACCCACACCCACTGGACGACGAAGGTGGGCGGGGTCGAGCGCGAGTTCGACGCCGAGATCACCGAGCAGCACCCGGACGAGCGGGTGGCGTGGGCGAGCAGGACCGGGCCGGACCAGGCCGGGGTCGTCACGTTCCACAAGCTCCAGGACACCCGCACCCGGGTCACCGTGCAGATGGACTGGGAACCGGGCAGCGCCGCCGAGAAGGTGGGCAGCGCGCTCAACTTCGACGACCGGCGCGTCCAGGGCGACCTCGAGCGGTTCAAGGAGTTCATCGAGTCCCGCGGTGCCGAGACGGGCGCCTGGCGCGGCGACGTGAGCTGACCTGCTGGTCAGCGCACCACCTCGAAGATCTGCTTCTGGACGCCGTTCCTGTATGCCTCGTGCTCGACCAGCCGGAGCTTCTGGACCGCCTTGTCCTCGTCGCTGAACAACGGCTTGCCCTGGCCGAGGAGCACCGGGAAGACCAGCAGGTGGTAGGCGTCGATGAGGCCGGCGTCGGCGAGCGACCGGGTGAGCGACACGCTGCCGTGCACCTGGAGCTCGCCGATGCCGGACTCCTTGACCCGCGCGACGTCGTCCAGCGAGCGCAGGATGGTGATGTCGCCCCAGTTGTCGACCAGGTCGTCCTCGGTGAGGGTCGTGGAGACGACGTACTTGGGCAGGGTGTTGTACCGCGGGAACTCGGCCATGTCCGGCCAGACGGGCGCGAACATCTGGTAGCTGGCCCGTCCGAGCAGCAGCGCGCCGGCTTCCTCCTGCTCGCGGCTCTTGAGCTCGTAGGACTCGGGTGCGGGAGCGACGGTCAGATAAGTCCACGCGGTGTCGTGCAGCTCGGGGTCCCCGCCGGTCGGGTCGACCTTGCCGTCGAGCGAGACGAAGTGCGTGGCGACGATGGTGCTCATGCGGGGCTCTCCTTGTCGTGGTGGCCGCGCGGTCCGCGGGCCTCTGGCAACTCAGACGAGCGGGGACGAAAAACTCATCGCACCCGCCCTCCTCCAGATGATCCGGAAGCAGAACGTCCGGAACTCGCTCTACCGTGGGACGCATCGGCATTCTGCCGCACGTACCACGGGAGGAAGATCATGGACATCCTGCTCATCGGGGGCCTCTGGCTCGACGCGTCCGCCTGGGCCGACGTGGTCCCGGAGCTCGAGGCGCTCGGGCACCACGCCGTGCCCGTCGCACTGCCCGGCCAGGGCGACGGTTCGACATCGGCGACGCTCGACGACCAGGTGGCCGCAGTGCTCACGGCGGTCGACGCGGCGGACGGGAAGCCGCTCGTCGTGGGGCACTCGGCCGCCTGCACGCTGGCGTGGCTCGCTGCCGACGCGCGTCCCGAGAAGGTGGCCGGGGTGGCTCTCGTCGGCGGTTTCCCCTGGGACGACGGAAAGCTCTACGCCGACCTGTTCAAGATCACCGACGGCGTCATGCCGTTCCCCGGCTGGGAACCGTTCGAGGGACCGGACTCCGCCGACCTCTCCGAGACGGCAAGGAGCTCCTTTGCGGACGCGGCGGTCCCCGTGCCCGAGGGCGTCGCACGGGGCGTGGTGCACCTGGCCGACGAGCGGCGGTTCGACGTTCCCGTCGTGGTGGTGTGCCCGGAGTTCACCGCCGCCCAGGCCCGCCAGTGGATCGACGCGGGCGACGTGCCGGAGCTCGCGCGGGCCAAGCACGTCGACCTGGTCGACCTCGACTCCGGCCACTGGCCGATGTTCACCCAGCCGGCCGAGCTGGCGCGGCTGCTCGGCGGGGCGATAACACGATGACCCGGCCGGCACGCGTCGTTATGGTGGCCCGATGCCAAAGGTCCAACATTTCCAGGTCACCTTCGACTGCGCCGAGCCGGAGCGGGTCGCCCGCTTCTGGTGCGAGGTGCTTGGTTACGTCGTACCGCCGCCTCCCGAGGAGTTCGCCTCCTGGGACGAGTACACCGGCTCGCTGCCGCCCGAGCAGCGGGACGCGGCGTTCGCCTGCGTCGATCCGACGGGAGTCGGTCCGCGCCTGTACTTCCAGCGTGTGCCCGAGGGCAAGATCGTCAAGAACCGGGTGCATCTCGACGTGCGGGTCGGCGCCGGCCTCGTGGGTGACGAGCGCCTCGCCACGCTCGAGGCCGAGGCCGCACGGCTGATCGCGCTCGGCGCGACCCACGTGCTCACGCAGCGCGCCGACGAGGAGAACGAGTCGTGCATCACCCTGCAGGACATCGAGGGCAACGAGTTCTGCGTCGACTGAGCCGCCTCTGTCACAGCTCGGCGCCCTCCCCGGTCATCCCTGACGTGCCCCGCTCAGGGGGCCGCACCGGACAGAGGAGACGCAGATGGACGCCAGGATGGACTACTTCGGGAACGCGTTGGCCGGCAAGGTCTTCAGGCACCTCAACTCCGCGAACAAGCTGGTCGCGGACTCGACGCTGCCCCCGGCCACGCAGGAGCTCGTCAAGATCCGTGCCAGCCAGCTCAACGGCTGCGGCTACTGCACCGACATGCACACCAAGGACGCGCTGGCAGCCGGTGAGACGCAGCTTCGCCTGAACCTGGTCGCGGCCTGGCGGGAGGCCACGGTGTTCACCGAGCCGGAGCGGGCGGCGCTCGAGCTGGCCGAGGAGGGAACTCGCCTCGCCGATGCCTCGGGTGGCGTGTCGGAAGAGGTCTGGGGTCGCGCCGCACGGCACTTCGACGAGGACCAGCTCGCCGCGCTGATCTCGCTGATCGCGGTGATCAACGCCTACAACCGCATCAACGTGATCAACCGTCAGCCGGCCGGGGACTACGTACCGGGCCAGTTCGCCTGACGCCCTGCACACCTCGGTCGAGTGCTGGATCTTCGCCCGGCTGCCGCGCGTGGCGGGGCGGAGATCCAGCGCTCAGCGCTTGAGGCCGAGGGACCGCAGCTCCAGGTCGGCCAGCCTGCGCACCACGACGGGGTCGCCGTCCCGCCACGCACCGACCGGGTCGTCCGAGACCCTGGTGAGGGTCCGCAACGGCTGGTTCGCGAGGGCGCGCAGCGCCAGCAGCTCCGGGTCGGCCTCCGCGAACCGCCGGCCGGCGCCCGCCCGGCGCACGAACCGGACGCGGAACGGCACGTACAGCACTGCCACCAGCAGCACCGGGACCAGGAACACCGCGATCCCGACCAGCAGGGCGACGTCGGCCACCGTCTCGGCCTGCGAGCGCCCCGCGGCGGCCAGGCTCTCGGCCGCTTCGGCAGCCCCCTTGAACGGTGCCGCCAGGTCGTCGCCCACGCCCGGGAGGCCGCCGATCCGCCCCTCGACGTCGTGGAACCCCGCCGCCATATCGTCGGCCGCCGACGCCGTCGCCCGGCCCGGCCGACCCAGCGTCATCGTCGCGTCGTGCGCCTCGCGCCCGGCCCAGGCCCAGGCCGCGACCCAGGCGAGCAGCAACAGGTCGCCGAGCGCCTGGCGGGCACCTCGGGCCGGTGCGGCCGCGTACAACCTCATGGCGCGTACAACCTCATGGTCTGGTCCTCCGGGCGTCGACGAGTGGCACGCCGCACCGTATCGGACAGGAGCCGACATTCGGGGCGCCACCACACGACCGTTCTGTGGTTGCATACTCTCCGACTTGTTACCGACATCGCGGAGGCACCGCCCATGACCACCAACGACGAGCTCAGCCGCACGTTTGTCGAGTTCGACGGCGACGGCGACGGCCGGATCACCGCCGACGAGTTCCGCCGGGCCATGGCGACCCGCGGTGAGGAGACCACCGACAAGGACCTCGACGAGATCTTCGGCAAGGCCGACCACGACCAGGACGGCCGCATCGACCTCGCCGAGTTCACGAAGGCCTGGGACGCCTGACTCACCGCCCTCGTCGAATGCTGGCGATGTGTCGGGTCAGAGCGCTCTGACCCGACGCATCGCCAGTACTCAACGAAGCGCAGCGGCCAGCCGGGCCACCGTGTCGCGCACCGCGTTGCGGGCCGGGGTCAGGTACTTGCGCGGGTCGGTCACCGCGCCGTCGGCCGCCAGGTACTGGCGCACCTCGGCGGTGTACCCGACGTTGAGAGCGGTCCCGACGTTGACCTTGCGGATGCCGCAGGCGAGGGCGGCCCGGAGCGTCGCGACGGGCACCCCGGAGGACCCGTGCAGCACGAGCGGCACCGGGAGCCGGTCCGCGAGGCGGGCAATCAGGTCCAGGTCGAGCTCCGCTGTCGCCCTGGTCATCGCGTGCGAGCTGCCCACCGCGACGGCGAGGCCGTCGACGCCGGTCCGCGCCACGAACGACGCCGCATCGTCCGGGTCGGTGCGCACCCCCGGGGCGTGCGCACCGTCCTTGCCGCCGATCTCGCCCAGCTCCGCCTCGATCCACAACGACGTGCGGTGGCCGGCCTCGGCGAGCTCGGCGGTCGTGGCGACGTTCTTCTCGTACTCCAGGTGGGCGGCGTCCACCATCAGGGACGAGACACCGAGCTGCCAGGCGCTGTCGACGACCGAGCGGGCCAGGTCGACGTCCTGCACGTGGTCGAGGTGGACGGAGACCGGGACCCCCGCCGACGCCGCGACCTCGCGGCACCCCGCGACCAGCGGCGCCATCCGCCCGCCGTGGAACCGCACGGCGTTCTCGCTGACCTGGAGGATCCCGGGCAGACCTGCGGCCTCCAGCCCCAGGACGATGCCCTCTGCGTGCTCGAGCGTGATGACGTTGAACGCGAGGACCGCGCTGTCGGACCGGACGGCGTCGGCGACGAGGGCGCCCGTCGCCGCGAGGGTCACGGCGCGCTCACCGGGACGGGAGCGCGCAGCGCCTCGGGCAGCAGATCGCCGTGCGCGGCGGTGAGCTCGTCGCACAGCGCCCAGATCTGCTCCGGTGTCAGGGTGGAGGATGCGTTGGGGTCCAGGAGCGCGGCCTGACGGACCAGGCGCGGGTCGCCCGTCCGAGCTGCCTCGACCGTGAGCCGCCCGACCGAGACGTATGCCTGGTTGATCGCGGCGCACTGGATCGGTAGCACCCCCATCGGCACCGGCGCGATTCCCGACCCGTCGACCACGGCGGGCACCTCGACGACGGCGTCGTGCCCCAGGTTGTCGATCAGCCCGCGGTTGGGGACGTTGACGTGCACCTCGCGGCGGGTACCGGTGACCATCGAGTGGATGATCTGGGGCGCGTACTCGCTCGCGCCGTCCTCGAGCTCGAGCTCGCCGCCCGCCGCGAGGGTCCGCTTCGCCCGGTCGAGCTCGGCGAGGTTCTCCCGGCTGATGCCGACGTACTCGAGCGGCTGCAGCCGGTAGCGCTCGATCTGTGCGTCCGAGCGGAGGAACCACGACAGGTACTCGGAGGAGTGCTCGCTCGTCTCCGTCGGGTAGTAGCCGACGCGGCGGAAGATCTCGACGCGCACCCGGCGCTCCAGTTCGGGGTCCGCCCGGATGCGGTCGCGCAGCGCCGGGTAGAGGTCCTTGCCGTCGTGCTCCCACTCGAGCAGCCAGGCCTGGTGGTTGACGCCGGCGGCGCGGTAGCGGGTCTTCTCCACCGGGACGCCCACGAGCTCCGCGAGGTCGTGGGCGGTCCAGTAGACGCTGTGGCAGAGGCCGGCGACCTTGAGCTCCGGGGCCACGACGGACAGCCACCAGACGTTCATCGCCATCGGGTTCGTGTAGTTGAGGAGCCACGCGTCCGGGCACAGCTCGCGCATGTCGGCGGCCAGCGCCGTGAGCACGGGGAACGTCCGCAGGGCGCGGAAGATGCCGCCCACCCCGGTCGTGTCGCCGATCGTCTGGCGCAGCCCGTGGCGCGCCGGGATCTCCAGGTCGGCGATCGTGGCGTCCACTCCCCCGACCTGGATCATGTTGATGACGAAGTCCGCGCCGTCGAGCGCCGCCCGGCGATCGGCCGTCGCGACGACGGTGGCCCGGCCGCCGAGCTGCCGGTCGACCTGGCGTGCGGTGGCCTCGGCGACGTCGAGCCGTCCGGGGTCGATGTCGTGGAGGACGAGGCGTGCCTCGACGAGCTCGGGGAAGCGCAGGATGTCGGCGACGAGCTGCCGGGTGAAGACGACGCTCCCGGCGCCGATGAACGCGATGCTGACCATGTCGTCGATCATCAGGGCGTCCGCGCGAGATGTGCAAGAATACGATCAGAATTGGCGGTAAACGATCAGTTTGAGTGAGCGGTTCGAGAAGGGAACAGCATGGCGACCACGGCAGACTCGGCACCACGCGCCATCTCGCACAAGCGCACCGAGCGCATGATGCGGACCCTGACCTACGTGAACGAGCACGGCACCACTCGGCTCACCGAGCTCGTCCGCGAGCTCGCCGTGTCGTCCGCGACCATGCGGCGCGACCTCGCCGCCATGGAGGAACAGGGTCTGCTCGTACGTACGCACGGGGGCGTCCGCGCGCTCGACCCGACCACCGAGGTCCCCGTCCTGCTGCGGGACAACCGGTTCAGGGACGCGAAGGTCCGCATCGCGGAGCACGCGGCCGGCCTCCTGCCCGCCGGGCGCTACTCCGTCGCCATCAGCGGCGGCACCACCGCTGCGGCCGTCGCCAGGGAGCTCGCCACCCGCCCCGACCTCGCCATCGTCACGAACGCGCTGACGACCGCCACGGAGCTCGCGTCCCGGAGCAACCTCAAGGTGATCATGACCGGCGGGTTCGTCAGGTCCAGCTCGTTCGAGGCCGTCGGCGCGCTCGCGGAGAACACGTTCAACGCCATCAACGTCGGCACGGCGTTCCTCGGCACGGACGGCATCAGCGTGCGCGGCGGAGCGACGACCCACGACGAGACCGAGGCCCGCACCAACCACGCGATGCTCGCGCACGCCGAGCACGTGGTGGTCGTGGCGGACGGCTCGAAGGTGGGCCGGGTGACCCTCGCCAAGGTGGCCGACCTCCCGGAGATCGACGTGCTGGTCACCGACTCCTCGGCCGACCCGGACGCGCTGGCCGCCATCGCGGCGGAGGGCGTGGACGTCCAGGTGGTCCCGGACTGAATCCCTCGCCGGTCTCCGCCCGGGCCGTCGAACCGCAGGATGAGCGTCCAGCCGGACGATCCGCGCCGCCGCCCGTCGGGGACCGGATACGCGCACATCTTGCGGTTCGGCGCCCGGGACCAGGCGGTGGACGGGACCAGGCGGTGGACGCACATCTTGCGGTTCGACCGCCGAGGACGGCGGAAACATGGACGTCCTGGCCTGGACGTCGTAGGACGGGAGCGCTGCGGCTATGCGCCCGGTCGATGAGCGATCGTGGCCGCCACCGTGAACGGCGTGACCTCGGTGTCCCCCGCGAGGCGCCGGGCCAGCTCCGGGTCCAGGATCGCCGCACCCGGGACCTGGGCGTTCGCCGTGCCTGTCGCCGTCGCGAGCGCCAGCGCCTCCGCCAGGTCGGCGCCGTCGTCGAGCGCGACGAGCAGGCCGCCGAGGAACGAGTCGCCGCTGCCCACCGGGAAGCCTCCCGTGTGCCCGGTGAGCCGCGCCCGCAGCACCCGCTCGCCGTCGGTCGCCCAGGCTCCGGCGGCGCCGTCCGTCACGACCACGAGGCCCCGGGTGAGCGTGTGCACCGCGGCAAGGAGCTCGGGCACCGACGGCGCAGCGGCGTCGTCGGCACCACCACCGCCAACGGTTCCGGCGCCAGCAGAACCCACCAGCTCCAGCGCCTCGACCCGGTTGACCTTCACGAGGTCCGGCCGCGCACCGACGGCGCCGCGCAGCGCCGGGCCGTGGCTGTCGACGGCGACCCGGACCCCGGCGTCGTGCAGCCGGTGCACGACGTCGGCGAGCAGGCCGGCCGGGGCGGAGTCCGGCAGGCCGCCCGAGACGAACCACCATCCGGGCCGAGCGGCGGCCAGCCCGACGGCGGTGTCGACCGCGGCAGCGGCCGTGCCCGCGGAGAGCTGGACCGCACGCTCGTAGATCTCCGTGAGCTGCCCGGTGGCCCGCGAGAAGACCGAGACGCAGCTCCGCGTCGGCTCGGCTCCCGGCACCACGTGCACGTCGACGCCGTCCGCCCGTGCGCCGGCCGCGACGTCCTGTCCCACGCCCGCGCCGAGCACGGCGACCGCGGAGACCCGCGCGCCGAGCGCGGCGGCCGCGCGCGCCGCGTTGAGCGCCTTGCCGCCGGGGACGCGGTGGACGGAGTGCGGACGCTGGATCCCCTCCAGCTCGTCGACCACGTACGTGACGTCGAGCGACGGGCTGAGCGCTATCGCGGAGATCACCGGGTGAGCTCCTGTTCCAGCACGCCGAGGGTGGCCTGCCGGCCCGTCCCGCCGGGACCGAGGGTCGACAGCGAGCCCGCCGTCGTCGCCCAGCGCACGCGCGTCCCCTCGTCGGGGACGCCGTGCGCGAGGGCCGCGAGGTAGCCCGCGTCGAAGCTGTCGCCGGCTCCCGTCGTGTCGACGACGGCAACGGGCACACCCGGCGCGCGCACGACGTCGCCGTCGGCGCCCACCGACCACCCGCCGTCGGCCCCGTCCTTGACGATCACCCGCGGGCCGCGTCGCGCGATCCGGACCGCGAGCGCCACGTCGTCCAGGTCCGCCGGCTCGCCGAGGGCACCCGCGATGGCGCGCAGCTCGTTGCGGTTGGGCAGCAGCAGGTCCAGGTGCGGCAGCACCTTGTCGAGCCCTGCCCACTCCTCGCCGGGGTCCCAGTTGGTGTCGAGGCTCGTCGTCCACCCCTGCTCCTTGGCCCGGGCGAGCACGTCAGGGAGGGCCAGGGCCAGGCCGGGCTGGAGGAAGTACGAGGCGACGTGCACGAGGCCGGGTCGTCCGGCCAGTCCGTCGAGCACCTGGGTGACCCGGTCGCCGGTGAGCGTCGGGATGGTCCCCGGCACGGTGAGGATCGCCCGGTCCTGCGGCGTGGAGAGGATCACGGAGACCCCGGTCGGATCGTCGTCCGCCGTCTCGACGTGCGCGACGTCGACGCCGCAGGCGCGCAGGGCGTCGAGCGTGAACGTGCCGAACGTGTCGGCGCCCACGCGGGCCACCAGCGACGTCGGCACGCCAAGGCGGGCGACGCCGGCCGCCGCGATGCTCGCCGAACCGCCCAGCACGAGGTCGGCCGACTCGGCGAGCTGCTCCGCCTGGTCGAAGCGGGGTACGACGTCGCCCCGGAGGACGAGGTCGACGTTCGCGTCCCCCACGACGATCACGGGCCGCGGAGCCATGGGCCGGTGGAGGTGCGACGAGGTCTCGGTGACGGTCATCCCTTGACTCCTGTGAACGACATGGTGGCGATGAACTGCTTCTGCGCGAAGACGAAGAAGATGATCAGGGGCAGGGTCGCCACCACGTTGCTCGCCATGAGCAGCGACCAGTCGGTACGCCGCGCGCCCTGGAAGTTCGTGATGCCGAGCTGCAGCGTGAACGCGCTCGGGTCGTTGATGGCGATCAGCGGCCAGACGAGGTCGTTCCAGGAGCTCAGGAGCGTGAAGATCGCCAGGGTCGCCAGCGCCGGACGGGCGAGCGGCAGGATGATCCGCCAGAACGTCGTGAAGCGGGAGCAGCCGTCGAGCAGCGCCGCCTCCTCGAGCTCCACGGGCAGGGACAGGAAGAACTGGCGCATCAGGAAGATCCCGAACACCGATGCGAGCCACGGGACCATCGCCGCAGCGAGGGTGTCGATGATCCCGACGCGGGCGAACATCACGTAGGTGGGCACCATGAGGAGCTGCGTCGGGATCATGATCGTCGCGATGATCATGAAGAACCCGACGTTGCGCCCGGGGAACTTCAGCCGCGCGAAGCCGTAGCCGGCGAGCGAGCACAGCACGAGGTGGGAGCCGACGGCGACCAGGGACACGAGCACGGTGTTGCCGGTCCACAGGAGCACGTCGGTGTCGCGGAAGAGCTTCGCGTAGCCGTCGAGGGTGAGCGACGACGGGAAGAAGCGCACCGGGAACCGGTTGATCTCCGACTCCGGCGTCAGCGAGGTGAGGAACATCTGCACGAACGGCGTGGCGAAGAGCATCGCGACGGGCACGAGCGCGAGGTGCCACCAGCCCCTGCGGGGCTTGCGGTGCGGCGGTTCCTCGGCAGGCCTGTCCGACGGCGGCCAGGACGAGGCGCGGGTGGGCGTGGCGAGGACGGTCATCAGAATCCACCTACCGTGCTGCGGCGCGAGTAGATCGTCACGCCGATGGTGATCGCGAGGGTGACGGCGAACAGCCCGTAGGCGACCGCCGACGCGTAGCCGAACTCGAGGTCCTTGAAGGCCGAGGTCCAGAGGTAGTAGACGATCGTCTCCGTGGCTTTCAGCGGCCCGCCCCGGGTGGTCGTGTACACGAGGTCGAAGAGCTGGATCGCCTGGATCGTCTGCCAGATCGTCACGAACACCGTCACGGGCGCGAGCTGCGGGAACGTGACGTGCCAGAAGGACTGCCAGCGGTTCGCGCCGTCGACGCGCGCCGCCTCGGTGAGCTCGGCCGGGATGTCCTGGAGCGCGGCGAGGTAGATGACCGTCGTGAAGGCGGCCTGGCCCCACAGGGACATGATCGCGAGGACCACCATCGCCTGGTTCGGGTCCTCCAGCCAGCCCTGCTGGGGCAGCCCAAGGACGCGCAGCACGTTGTTGACGAGCCCGAACTGGGGGTTGAACAGGTAGGTCGTGAGGATGCCCGTCGCAGCGGCCGACACGACGAACGGCAGGAAGATCAGGGTGCGGTAGAGGCCGACCAGCACGATCCGCCGGTTCAGCGCCACGGCGAGGCCGAGGCCGAGCAGCACCGAGGCGGGCACGAACAGCGCCGTGTAGAGCAGGGTGTGCAGGGCTGCCGCGCCGAGGTCCGGGTCGCCGGCCATGTCGCGGTAGTTCTCGAGACCGACCGCCTCCGGCACGGAGAAGCCGTTCCAGTCCTGCAGCGAGAGCAGGAACGCCCAGACCGCCGGGAAGATCGACAGTCCCAGCACGATGACGGTCGCCGGGGCGACGAACCCCCACCCGGTGAGCCCTTCCCTGGCCCGGCGGGTGGTGCCGGGGCGACGCGTCGGCCGGACGGTGCCTGGCCGACGCGTCGCGACGTCGGTCGCCGTCACTGGTCCGCCAGGGCGGCCGTCGCATCGTCCGCGGCTCGCGACAGAGCCTCGGCCGGTTCGCCCTGCCCCTGCAGCACCTCGGAGATGGCGGTCCCGATCGCCTCGGAGAGGTTCACGTAGCCGGGCACGGTCGGGCGCGGGATCGTCGCGTTCTCGCTGTTCGCAGCCATCACCTCGAGCCCGGGCATCTCCTTGACCTGCGCCTGGAACTCCGGCGAGTCGATCTCGCTCGCGCGCAGGGGGAGGTTGCCGTAAGCCACGTTCCAGCGCACGTCCTGCTCCGGGTCGGTGAGCCACTTCGTGAACTCGTACGACCAGTACTCGCGGTTGGCGTCCTGGTGGTCGAAGAGCACCCACAGGTCCGCGCCGGAGATCGTCGTGTGCGTCCCGTCGGTCCCGGGCAGGGGCACGACGCCGTAGTCCGTCCCCGCGACCTGCAGGTCGTACAGCGACCACGGGCCCGACGTGATCATCCCGATCTGGTCGCTCGCGAAGATCTGCCCGAACTTGGTGTCGGTCTGGTCCAGGTACACGGACTCGTCCTCGACCGCCATGTCGCGCAGCAGGGTCAGCGCCTCGACCCCTGCCGCCGAGTCGAAGGTCGCCTCGGTCTCGGTCTCGTCGAGGATCTCGCCGCCGTTCTGCCACAGGTGCGGCCAGAACTGCCAGGTCGTCTCCTCGGAGCCGGAGACCGAGTACCCGTATCCGTACGTGGTGGTCGCTGGGTCGGTGAGGTCCTTGGCCGCTGCGCGGAAGTCGTCCCAGGTCCAGTCCTCCGTGGGGTACTCGACGCCGGCCTCGTCGAACACCGTCTTGTTGTAGATCAGCGAGAGGTTGTCCACGACGGCGGGGAACCCGATGGTGGCGTCGCCCGTCGGCTGCGCCGTCGCACGGGCGGCCCCCGAGAACTCCTCCCACCCGACGGCGGGGTCGGCCACCTGCTCCGAGATGTCGAGCGTCCGGTCGGAGTCGGCGAGCTCGCTCGCCCACGACCCGAAGGCGTAGGAGATGTCGGGGTAGGTCCCGCCGGCGAACGACGACGACAGCTTCTGGAGCAGGTCCTCGGTCGACGGCGCTCCCGACGAGACCTCGATGGTCACGTTGGGGTGGTCCTCCTCGAACTCCTCGGCGAGCCCGGTGAGGATGGTCTGGGCCTGGTCGGCCTGTCCCGTCCACCAGGTCAGCGTGACGTCGGCGTCCTTGTCGAGCGTCGTCGCGCCCTGGGCGCCCGTCGAGCAGGAGGCGAGCAGGGCCGTCGTCGCGAGGAGGGCGGCGGCACCGATGGCGCCCCGTCCACGGTCGGTACGGATGTGTTGACGCAGCATGATCGTCCTCGTTCCTTCTGCGTACTTCGATGGTCTTGTGGGTGTTCCTGTCAGGTCACTTCTTCGTGCGTGGCGCGGTCCTGGTCCTGCTCAGCCGAGTCCTGCTCAGCCGAGTCCTGCTCAGCCGAGTCCTGGTCAGCCGAGCACGACCGACCGGGTCAGGTGCCGTGGGGCGTCCGCGTCCAGGCCGCGTGCCCCGGCGAGCGCGACGGCGAGGCGCTGCGCCTGCACGAGCTGGATCAGCGGGTCGAGGTCCTCGTGCACGACGGTCGCCCCCGTGCGCTCCACGTCGGCGGAAAGCTCCGGCTCTGCCTCGCCGAAGAGCGTCACCAGGCTGGTCTCCCCCGCCACGGCCACGGGGCCGTGCCGGTAGTCCAGCGCCGGGTAGGACTCCGACCAGGCCTGCGCGGCCTCACGGATCTTGAGCGCCGCCTCCTGAGCGAGGCCGTAGCTCCACGACCTGCCGAGGAAGACGAAGTGCTCGAAGCGCGAGGGATCGGCGGGGAGCGGCGCGGCGAGCACGTCGGCCACCCGCGCGAGGACCGGTGCGAGGTCCTCGCCGAACCCGGCACGCGCGAGCGCCAGTACTGCGGTGGGGAACCGCGTCTGGACCACGGACTCCTCGTTCGCGAAGTCGAGCACGAGGGTCTCGTCGGCGGCGTCGTCCACCGGGGAGCCCGCTACGCCGACGACCGCCGCCCGCACCGTACCGGCGGGCACGCGATCGAGCGCCTCGAGCACCTCGCTCGTGGTCCCGGAGCGGCTGATCACGACCACCCGGTCGTACGTGCGCCCTGGCGTCCACTCCGACGCGTAGGCGGCGTCGGTCTCGCCCTGGCCGGCACGCTCGCGCAGCACGGCAAGGGACTCCGCGACGAAGGCACTGGTTCCGCAGCCGAGCACCAGGACCCGCTCGCCCCGACGGCCGAGCACGGGTGCGCCCTGGGGCGCCAGGGCGACGGCGCGGGCCCAGACCTCTGGCTGGCTGCGGATCTCACGCTCGGTGATGGTGCTGATGCTCACGTGCAGCTTCCTGTCGTCGTCCGGGCGCCCATGGCCGGGCGCCGAGTGCTCGGCACCGACTCGTCGGCGCCATTGACGCCCATCGTGCTCGACTGTTGCGCGAGAGTCACCAAGACTGGCGGATTCGATCACTCTGATTGATTGAATCGCGTAACAAGTCGGCAATCTGCTCACGGATGCTCGATCCTCATGGACGTCTCGCGCACGTCGAGCACTTTCCTGGACCCTCGCCGAGGAGGCAGACATGAGCCATGTTCCTGAGCCTGCAGGAGCCGCCCATCCCACCGACCCCGCAGTACCGGACCTCCGGCTCGTCGACTGGGCGCCGCTGCCGCAGGTCTCCGTCCCCGCCACCCGGGTGCCGCGCGCGGCCGTGCCGGCCGTCGACGTGCACAACCACCTCGGGCGCTGGCTCACCACCGACTGGTGCGCGCCCGACGTCGCCGCACTGCTCGGGATGATGAACGACGCCGGGATCGAGACGGTCGTCAACCTCGACGGCCTGTGGGGCGAGGAGCTGGAGGCCAACCTCGATCGGTACGACCGGGCTCACCCGGGCCGCTTCCTCACGTTCTGCCAGGTCGACTGGACCCTGCTGCGCCGGAGCAGCGGGCCGCGGGAGATCCAGGAGCAGCTGCGGGACAGCGCCGCGCGCGGAGCCAGGGGCCTGAAGGTATGGAAGAACGTGGGCCTGACCGTCGTCGGCCCTGACGGCGAGCTGGTGCTCCCGGACGACCAGCGGGTGATCGACGTGCTCGCGCTGGCGGGCGACCTCGGCCTTCCGGCGCTCGTGCACGTCGCCGACCCGAGGGCGTTCTTCGACCCGCTGGACGCGCACAACGAGCGGTTCGACGAGCTCGCCGGCCAGCCCGACTGGTCGTTCGCCGACCGGGACCGCTACCCCTCCTTCGACCGGCTCCTGGACGCGTTCGAGGCGCTGCTCGTCGCGACGCCTGGCACCCGCTACATCGGGGCGCACGTGGGCTGTGTCGCGGAGGATCTCGACCGGGTCGAGCGGCTCCTGCGCGCGGCGCCCCATCTCGTCGTCGACATCGCCGGCCGGCTCGGTGAGCTCGGCCGTCAGCCCCGCCGGTTCCGGCGGTTCGTGGAGAACTTCCCCGACCGGGTGCTCTTCGGAACCGACGCCTTTCCGCTGGCGCGGGAGCAGCTCGAGGTCCACTTCCGCTTCCTCGAGACGGACGACGAGTGCTTCGACTACGCACCCGGCGAGGAGGTGCCGCCGCAGGGCAGGTGGCAGATCTCCGGTGCCGGCCTGCCCACGCACCTGCTGCCCGGCCTGTACGCGGGCAACGCCCGCCGGGTGCTGGGGCTCGGCGGGAGCTGACCGGCACCGCCGGGCGCGCCCGAGGTGGCCGGCGACCCGACCGACGCCCAGACGGTCATGCCAGTAATGCCCGACATGCGAGTAGCCGCGAACGGGAACAGTGTCGAAGTAGCACGGCGCACTCGAGCGCCGTGACGGAGGAAGGAGATCGACATGCCAACGTGGCTCATCCTCATCCTGGTGGGCGTGGCACTCGTGATTCTCGGGGTCGCCACCGAGATCGGCCAGTTCCTGATCTGGATCGGCGTGATCGTCCTCGTGGCCAGCCTCATCATCGGCCTCGTCGGACGCAGCCGCACGTAGGCGTCGGCGGCCGCGCCGCGAGCAGCAGGATCGCCGGGAACCGGCTCGCCCGGCCGCCCGGTCCGCTCGCTGCGCGGCCACCCGCCTGCCCCGCCGCTGTCCGCACCGCCACCCGCAGGACGCCCGCAGTGCGCCGGGTCAGGTAGACGAACCCGTCCGTACACCCGGCGTAGACTGCTCCGTCAGATCCCCGGAACAGAAGCGAGCAGGTGGTGGCATGAGCACGACGACGTCGGGCGAACCAGCACGGGGCGCGGTCGGCGCCGGCAGCCCTCGCTCCACCCGGGACCGCATCCTCGACGCGGCGACCGAGCTGTTCTACACGCAGGGCATCCGCGCGATCAGCGCCGACAAGATCATCGAGCGCGCCGGCATCACGAAGGTGACCTTCTACCGCCACTTCCGGACCAAGGACACCCTGGTGGTCGCGTATCTCGAGCGCCAGGCCGAGTGGGAGCGGGGCGCGCTCGGCGGGCTGCGCGAGTCCGCCGGCGACGACGCCGAGGCGCTCCGCCAGTTCGTCGCGGCGATCGGCGCCGAGAGCTGCAAGCCGGGTTTCCGCGGCTGCGCGTTCATCAACGCGGCGGCGGAGTACGCAGAACCGGACGGGCCGGTCCGCAAGACCGTCGCCGAGCACCGCGCCTGGTACCGGGCGACGTTCGCGGAGATGCTCGGCGAGATGGGCGTGACGAGCACCGCCGAAGCCGCCGACGAACTGATGATGCTGCGCGACGGCGCGATGGTGTCGGGGTACCTCGACGAGCCGTCCCGCGTCGGCGCCGCCCTGGAGCGCGCGGTCACGGCGATCGTCGATGCCGGCCGGACGGCCCGACCGGCCGGCTGACTCGACGTCGACCACCGGCGTCGACCATCGCCCGCCCGCGAGCACCCACCTGAGGGACTGCCGGAGCCCGTCGCCACGAAAGTGGCGGCGGGCTCCGGTGCTTCTGGCGCGGTCATGCCTCTCGGCCGGGTCCGGGCTTGTGTCGCCGCGACGCGCCCTCTACGGTAGACGTACTAGTTCGTCTACACGCGAACGGCGCCCTGCGCCGTTGCCCACGAAGGAGCTGCACCATGGCCGACAGCATCTACACCGCCATCGCGACGTCCACCGGTGACGGCCGTGCCGGAGGCCGCGCCGCCACCGACGACGGCGCGCTGGACCTCACCCTGGCCATCCCGACCGCCATGGGCGGGCCCGGCGGCGGCACCAACCCCGAGCAGCTCTTCGCGGCCGGCTGGGCAGCCTGCTTCCACAGCGCGCTCAAGGGCGTCGCAGCCTCCCAGAAGGTCACGTTCACCGACTCGGCGGTGGTCGCCGAGGTCGGCATCCACGCGGAAGAGGGCGGCGCGTACGGTCTGAGCGCCGCACTGCACGTCGAGCTCGCCGGCGTGGACCAGGCCACCGCCGACCAGCTCGTCGAGGCCGCCCACAAGGTCTGCCCCTACTCGAATGCCACCCGAGGCAACATCCCGGTGACGATCGACGCGACGGTCGCCTGAACCGCAGGTTCGGGCGAGACACGTAGAGCCTGACCCTCCCCGTCGAGTGCTGGGTATGTGCGGCCGACCCGGCTCCGGAGGCGCACCTGCCCAGCGCTCGACGGGTGGGCCGGCGTCTGCTACCTGCCCGCACCCGTTCGCTCGCGGTGCCTCCGGACCGCCGCCCGGTTGGCGCACCGCACGGAGCAGTAGCGCTGACGCCCGTTGCGGGTGACGTCGACGACGACGGCCGTGCACGGTTCGGCCGCGCACCGTCCCAGCCGGTGCATCCCGCGCGTGACCAGGTGGAGCGAGGTGCCCACGCTGATCACGGCGCGCAGGACCGAGGACAACACCTGACCCTCGTCCCGGTAGTGCAGGTGCCACCCCTCGCCGTCGTGATCGGTGAGTCGTGGGTATGCCGCGGCAGTGGCCATCTGTACGTTCAGCAGCGCGGCACGCTGCTCCGGCTCCACCGTGTCCACGACGCGCAGCCAGTCGTCGATGACGAGGCGCAGACGACCGTGGTCCTCCGGATCTTCGTCGAAGTCCATCGTCATGCCGAACTCGCGGGTGCGCGCCTCGATACCCGCACGGTCGGCGGGCCACTCGTTGGCGAGCGACGCGGCAAGCAGGACCGCGTACTCACCGTAAGGGTTGAGGTGCATAAGGCCATTACACCATCGTGTGGTGCATGGCTCCCCTGCACACCCTTCCCGCAGCACCGATCAGCACGCACGAGGCGCACGAGCACGCGTGGACGACGGAATCACGCCACCCGACGTCGGCGGGGTACGTGCTCTACGTGCGGTGCACGGCGTGCGGCACCCGCCGCGTGGATCTCCAGGGCAGCCGGACCATGCCGCCGGCAGCGCTGAGCAGGGCGGTCGGCGACCGCCCTGTCCGCTGATACTTCGCATGATCATCTTGACCACCGGCCGCCGCCGGGCACAGATTCGGTCCCGATGGGTCCGGCGCGACACTTTCGCACCGCCGCGCACCGGAGCGCGGGGGCGGCTGCCCGGGCCGGACTGGAGTCACTGTGGAATCAGACCGAGAGCCCAAGCTGGACCGGCGGAGCCTCCTCGTGGGCGCCGCGGTCCTCGGTTCGGCCGCCGCCCTCGGCGTCGCAGCTCCGGCTGCCGCCGCTGTGCCCGGCTTCCCTGCCTTCACCCGCCTCGGTGCGGCCCTCGACAAGTCGGCGCTCGCGTACAACCCGACGGGTGAGCTCATCTTTCCCTCGGTCCGGCGCGTCGCCGGCCGGGTGCAGAACCCATTGGGCGCCTGGTACATGTACTACGCGCCGCACGACGCCCCCGGCGGCATCTGCCTCGCCTACGCCGACTCCCTCGCGGGACCGTGGCGGGAGTACTCGGGCAACCCGGTCATCTCCCGCACCTGGTCGCCGCACTACTCGGTCAGCCACGTGTCGAGCCCGCACGCGGTGTGGAACGCGGCGGACGGCCGGATGTACCTCTACTTCCACGGGGAGAACACCACGACCCGGGTGGCGACGTCGGCCGACGGGCGGAGCTTCGCCTACGGCGGCACGGTGCTGCACACCGGGATGCTGCCCTCGAACGTCACCGAGACGTCCTACGCGCGGGTGTTCCCCCACCCGACCAAAGCAGACACCCAGATCATGCTGTTCATGGGCGCCCAGTCCGGGACCCGCAAGATCTTCATCGGCTGGTCGAACCAGCTGGCCTCGGGCTGGCAGTTCAAGCACGCCCCGCTGATCTCGCCGGCCTCGGGCGAGGGTGGCCAGCTCTCTGGCGCCCACTACTGGTCGCGGAACGGCGGCGGGCACGTGGTCTACCACAGCGGCGCGGGCACCATCCACGTGGCCGACGTCGGCACGGGCTTCGACCGCGAGAACCACCTCGGGGTCCTGTACACCGAGCCGGTCGCCACCCGGGCGGCGGCGCCGAGCTTCGCCGAGGAGGACGGCCGCCTCTACATGCACTACGAGGCCGGACAGCGAGGGAACACCAACATCGCGATCGCGCGGGCCGGCTGACCAGCGGCGGCGGCCGACGTCACGGGCCGGTCGGCTCCGGCGCGGCCGTCGCAGAGGCCGACGGGTCCGGCGTCGGCTCGGCACTCGGACCGGGCGAGGGCTCGGCACTCGGCTCCGACGTCGGGCGGGCGGTCGGGGGCGGCGCGGTGGCCGTCGGCGTCGTCGTGCCACCGCCGGTCGAGCCGGTGCCCCCCGTGGCGCCGCCCTCGGAACCGCCGCCGGAGGCCTCGCCACCGCCGGTCCCGGCGTCGCCCCCGCCCGTTCCGCCCTGGTCGCGCGACGGGCCGGTCGCCGCCGTGCCGTCGGACCCGTGCCCGGCAGGCGACCACGGTGTCGCGGGACCCGGCGCGGCGTGCCGGGCGTCCGCGACGTCGGCCGCCGCCTCGAGGATGGCCGACCGGCGCGCATCGAGGGTCTCGACGTAGTGAGCGGTGCGCGATTCAGGGCTCTCTTCGACCGGTGGCCGCAGCTCCAGAGCCGCCTTGCCCGCATCGAGCGCCTGGCGCAGGCCGCGCAGGACCGCGGAGGACGTCGCACCCCGAGCGGCAGCTCCGGCGTGCGTCGCCTCGCCGTCCTCGACCGCGTCGGCGAGGCGGGTTCGCGCCTCCCCCACCCGGTCCTCCGCCCCGGTGGCGCCGTCCGACGGCCGGTCGCCGATCGCGATGGCCGGCAGGTCCAGGACGCCCACGACCGGCGTGGCGTCACCGACGTCGTTCGGGCGGTCCCCGCGCAGCGCCAGGGCTCCGCCGATACCCAGCGCGACCACCGCGAGCGTCACGCCCCCGGCCACCACGGCCCGCACCCGCGACCGCGCCTGGTCAGGGACGGGGCCGGCCTCGGCACCGTTCGCCGGCGGCGACCCGGGGTCGCCGTCCGCTGCCGGTCCGTCCGTCGGCACCGGGTCGCCCTCCGGCGTCACTGCCCACGCCTGCGCCGACCCCGGTATCGGCGTGCCGACCCGGGCCGGCTCGATGTGCTCAAGGTGGCGGGTCGGCCTCGGATTCTCGATCACGGGGGAACGATAGCGCCTATGGGTGAAATGTCGGTTACATACAGTCCGGCGAACGACCGGCGGACCGCACCGTGGGCTCTCTCAGTGAGCCGGTGCGCGCTGTGCCGCACGGGACCGAGCCCTGCGGCCGCCGACGCTCGGCGCCCCGTTGGCGCCTCCCGCGTCCCAGGCGCGCGAGACGCCGAGACGCCGCAGGTGGTCGCCGGTCACCGTGACGCCGTCAGGTCCGATCCAGTGCTCGAGACCGAAGCGGTCATCGGTCGCCGCGTCCCAGCGGCGCATGAAGGGCGTGCCGTTGTCGGCGATCACGACCGACCCGTAGGTGGTGGGCAGCACCGTGGCCGGAAGATGGATGAGGGTATAGATCTCCGCGAGGTCCGCCGGGCCCACCGACGACACGCTGTACCAGTTGCCGTCCGCGTCCCGCTGGACCGCATACCCGCTGGCGTCCAGGACGACGCTCAGGCGGGGCAGGTCGGCATCGAGTAGCTCCTGGCTGGTCTGGTAGACGGTGCCGACCTGGGCTCCCTGGGTCATCGCGCGATCTCCTTGCCGTCGAAGGTGGTATTCGCCTATCAAAGCGGATTCGTCGTGATTCGGGGGTTCTGGCGGTGATGGCCGGTCAGGAACTTCAGCAGGGCGCGCTCGTCGGCGTCCATCCAGCGGGACGTGCGGACGGCGTTGGCGCCGGACCGCTCGATCAGGCGGTCGAGCTCCTCGCGGTCGTCGGCGAGGATCGCGGGGTGGATGTAGCTCTTGCGGCAGACCGCAGGAGTGTTGTGGAGGTGGGCGGCGGCGATCCGGACCGCCTCGGCGCGCTGCTCGTCGTGCTCGCGCCCGTTCGCAGGCTCGAGGCGCCGCAGATGGCCGAACGCGACCGCGCTGGCACCCCACGTCCGGAACGTCTTGGCCGTGTAGTCGGCGGCGGTCACGAGCCCGAGGTACTCGTTGACGTCGCGTGACCCGATGCTCCGGACCTCGTCACCGTCCACGTACTGCAGCAGCTGCTGGCCGGGCAGCTCACGGCAGCGGCGGACGATGTTCGCGACCCGTCGGTCATGGACCACGACGTCGTGGGGCGTACCCGACTTGCCGGGAAAGCGGAACCGCACCTCGGCCCCGTCGACCGTCGCGTGCCGGTTGCGCAGCGTCGTCAGCCCGAACGACTCACCGGACCGCACGTACTCGTCGTTGCCGACCCGGACGAGCGTCGCGTCGAGCAGCCAGACGACCGTCGCGACCACGCGATCCAGGCTGAGACGTGGCGCGCGCCGGTCGGCGTCGACCCGCCTGCGCAGAGCGACCAGCCCCGCACCGAAGCCGACCAGCTCGTGGAACTTGGCGGCGTCGCGGTACTCGCGCCACTGGCGGTGGTACAGGTACTGCTTCCGGTTCTTGGCGTCCCGCCCCGTCGCCTGGACATGACCGGCGGGATCCACGCAGATCCAGACGTCGGTCCACGCGGGCGGGACGGCGAGCGCGCGGACCCGCGCGAGCGTCTCCGGGTCGGTGATCCTGACACCCCGATGGTCCACGTACGTGAACCCCCTGCCGCGCCGGTGGCGGTGGATGCCGCGGTCGGCGTCGCAGCTGTAGGTGAGCTGGTCCCCGACGCTCATCGCCGCTCCCTCCGCACGCCCTGCCCCCACCGGCAGGTCTTGCCTCCAGCCACTATGGCCCGGCGGCCCGTGGCAGGCATCCGGCGTCGCCTCGACCGGTGACCGAGCCAGGTCGGGTCACCGGATTTTGTTTCTGAGAATGATTATCAGTACTGTTCCGTCCGTGCTGCTGAATCCGCCCGCGCGGGCGCCCCGACCTCAGAGCGACGTGGCCGGACCGGTCCCGCCAGGCCGCGTGCGTCGGCGGCTGGTCCGGCGCACGTGGCTGCTCTGCCTCGGGCTGGTCGTGGCCGCGTGCCTGCTGGTGGTGGTCTCTGGTGCCGTCGGGTCCGTTGCGGTGAGCCCGGTGCAGGCGGCGCAGATCGTGCTCGGGCACCTGCTGCCTGGCATGCCATGGATGTCCGACGGGTCGCTGACGCCGCTGCAGGACCAGGCGGTCTGGCAGTTCCGCCTGCCCAGGACCCTGCTGGCAGGCCTTGCCGGTGCCGGGCTCGCCCTGGCGGGCGCGCTGATGCAGGTCACCGTCCGCAACCCCCTGGCAGAGCCCTACATCCTCGGCGTCTCCTCCGGAGCGAGCGTCGGCGCGGTGCTGGTGATCGTGCTCGGCTCGGCCGCGCTGGGCGGGCTCTCCCTGAACCTCGCGGCCTTCGCCGGTGCGCTGGGCGCCTGTGCGTGCGTGGCGACCCTGGCGCGCAAGAACGGCACCCTGTCCCCGACGCGGATGATCCTGGCGGGCGTGGCGCTCGGCACGCTGTTCAGCGCCGTCACGAGCTACCTGACCATCTCCACCAGTGCGCAGAACGTCGTGAGCGTGCTGTTCTTCCTGCTGGGCAGCGTGTCGGCGGCGACCATGTCCAGCCTGATCGGCCCCGCCGTCGCGCTCGCCGTGGCCGGAGTGGTCTCAGCGCTGCTCGCGCGGTCGCTCAACGCGCTCATGACCGGGGACGAGTCGGCGGTCTCCCTGGGGGTGGACGCCGCACGCCTGCGCGGGCTGCTGCTCGTGGTCGCGTCGCTGCTGACGGGCACGGTGGTGTCGGTAGCAGGAGGGATCGGGTTCGTCGGGCTCGTCGTCCCGCACGTCGCCCGCATCGCGGTCGGCGCGGACCACCGGCGGATGCTGCCGGTCACGGTGCTGGGCGGCGCGGTGTTCCTGACCGCCGCCGACCTCCTGGCGCGTACCGTGACGGCGCCGACCGAGATCCCGCTGGGCATCCTCACCGCGTTCGTCGGCGCACCGTTCTTCCTGTGGCTGATGCGCCGCGGGGACGCCGAGCGGGCGGGGTTCGGCCGATGAGGGTGGAGTTCGACGACGTCACCGTGCGCCTCGGGGGCCGCGACGTCGTACAGCAGGCGTCGCTGCGGGTCGAGCCGGGATCCGTGGTCGGCCTGGTCGGGCCGAACGGCAGCGGCAAGTCCTCGCTGCTGCGGACGCTCTACCGGGCCGTGCGCCCCCGGGAGGGAACCGTGCGGATCGACGGGCGGGACGTCCAGCACCTGACGGGCCGCCGGGCGGCCCGCGCGGTCGCGGTGATGCTGCAGGACCCGCCCACCGACTTCGACCTCAGCGTCGAGGAGACGGTGCTGCTCGGCCGCGTCCCGCACCACGCGGCCTTCGGTCGGGACACCTCGGAAGATCTCGACGTCGTCGCCGACGCGATGCGCCGCGCCGGGATCACCGACCTGGCCGACCGCATGGTCGCCACCCTGTCCGGCGGTCAGCGGCAGCGCGTCATGCTCGCGCGCGCCCTCGCCCAGCAGAGTCCGGTGCTCGTGCTGGACGAACCGAGCAACCATCTGGACATCAGCCACCAGCACGAGCTGATGACGACCGTTCGCAGCCTCGGGCGCACGGTGCTGGCGGCCTTGCACGACCTGAACCTGGCGGCCCAGTACTGCGACCGGGTGGTCGTGCTGGACGCCGGCCGCATCGTCGCCGCAGGGCCGCCCGCCCTCGTGCTGACCCCTGACCTGATCCGCACCACCTTCGGCGTCGATGTCCGCGTGCACGGGGACGCCGACGAACCGGTCTTCGCGTTCCGCCGGCTCACCACCGGCGACGACGCCGTCCCGACCCACGACGAACCCCTACCGGAAAGCAGCCTCCCCAGATGACTCGCATGTCGCATGCTCGTACCCGCTCCGCCGGAGCCGCCGTGCTCGCCGCCGGTGCCCTGCTCCTCTCCGGCTGCGGGTCAGCGGTCTCGACGGACCCGGCACGGACCGGCACGGACGAAGCGGTGACCGTGGAGAACTGCGGCCGCGAGGTGACCATCGACGACGCCCCCGAGGCCGCGGTCGGCATGCACCCGGCGCAGACCGAGCTGCTGCTGCGCCTGGGGCTGGCCGACCGCCTCGCCGCGCAGGCGCAGGCCACCGCGCAGGCGCTGCCCGACGACGTCGCCCCGCTCGCCGAGGACGTCCCGGTCCTCGGCGACGCCATGCCTCCGAGCCGCGAGGACCTCCTCGCCGTCGAGCCCGACTTCGTGTACTCGCCGACCACCTACGAGTTCACGGCCGAGCAGGGGTTCGCAGGCATCGACCAGCTCGAGCAGGCCGGGGCGGCCGTCTACGTCGCGACCGGTGGTTGCGCGGAGCGACGCATGACCGGCCAGGTCACCGACCTGTTCGACGACCTGGAGAATGTCGGCGAGATCTTCGGCGTCCGCGAGGAGGCCGCCGGTCTCGTCGCGGACAGCGAGGCAGCGCTGGACGAGGTCGCCACCGCGGTCGCCGACGTCGAGCAGCTGCGGGTGGCGCAGGTGTACGTCGAGGGAACCACGCTGCAGGCCATCGGTGCCGGCATCGAGCACGACATCCTGCGCCTCGCCGGAGCCGACAACGTCTACGGCCCGGACGACCCGGCGTTCGCGGAGTTCTTCGCCGCGACGATCACGCCGGAGTCGCTCGCCGCCGAACAGCCCGACGCGCTCGTGTTCTCGGTCTACGACGAGGAGCACGAGGCCGCGACCCGCGAGTACCTGACGACCACGTTCCCCGACATGCCTGCCGTGCGCGAGAACCGGCTGATCGCCGTCTCGAGCGCCGACGTGTTCCCTGGGACTCTCGGCAACATCTCGATCGTGCGGGAGATCGCGGAGCAGCTCTACCCCGGCGCGTTCTGACCAGTGGTCCACCGCCGCCTGCTCCAGCTCGCCGGGGCCGTCCCTGGCGCGATCCTCGCCCTGGCCGGCCTCGGGGTCGCACTCTCCGCGCTGCACGTGGCGTTCGCGATCGCCACGGGCTCGGTCATCGCGGTGCTCGTCCGGGGCGAGGGAGACCCGCTGCCCGCCGTGGCGGCGCTCGTCGCGATCGCCCTGCTCCGGGGCGTGCTGACCGGGGCGCGTGAACCCGTCGCCGCACATCTCGGCGCCGTCGTGCGGGTGAGGCTCCGCCGACGTCTCCTGGCCCGGCTCGCGGCCGTACCGATTGCCGAGCGCGACTCCGGCCAGGCCACTGCGACGGTCGTCGACGGGGTGGACGGCCTGGACGCCTACTACACGCGCTACCTGCCGCAGCTGCTCGTCGTGCTGGTCGTCCCCGCCGTCGTCGTCACGCTCGTGATGGCGCGCTCGACCGGAGCCGGCGTCGTGCTCGCGATCGCCGGCACGGTCGCGATACTCGCGCCACGGGCGTGGGACGTCCGGCTCCTGCGCACCGGGCGGCGCCGGTGGGACCGGTTCACGCGGCTGTCCTCCGACTACGTCGAGGCGCTGCAGCAGATCCCGCTGCTGCGCGCCTTCGGCGCGACCGAGCGGATCTCCGCACGGCTCGCCGACGACGCCGACCAGCTGCGCGGGTCCACCATGGCTCAGCTGCGTCTCTCGCTCGTCGAGACCTTCGTGAGCGCCGCCGCCATGCACCTGGGCACCGTCCTCGCGGTGATCGCCGCCCTGTCGGCGGTGCTGTCCGGTGACCTGCGCGCCGCGTCCGCCGTGACCGTGCTCCTGCTGGCCCGCGAGTGCTTCCGTCCCGTGCAGGACCTGGGCACCAGCTGGCACGCCGGGTACCTCGGCCTGACCGCCGTCGACGGCCTCGACCAGCTCCTCTCCCGGACCCCGGCCGTCGCGGAGGACGGCACCCGTTCGGCCCCCGCCCGGGCCGGGTCCGTCGACGTGGACGACGTCACCTACCACTACCCCGGGACGGGACGGGGGGTCAGCCGCCTGAGCCTTCGGGTGGGCCCCGGCGAGACCCTCGCCGTCGTCGGGCCCTCGGGCTCGGGCAAGAGCACCCTCGCGCGCCTGCTGGAACGCGAGGTCGACCCGGGCACAGGGCAGCTCCGCATCGACGACGTCGACCTGCGCGACTACACCCGGCGCGCACGCAGCCGGAGCGTCGTTGTCGTGCCGCAGGACCCGACCCTGTTCGCCTGGACGGTGCGCGACAACCTGCGCCTCTACCGGCCGGAGGCATCCGACGCCGAGGTCGAGCGCGCCTGCGCGGTCGCCGACGTCCACGACGTGGTCCGCGCGCTGCCCGACGGGTACGACACGGTGCTGGCCGAGAACGGCGAGCAGCTCTCGGGCGGGCAACGACAGCGGCTCGCCATCGCAAGGGCGCTGCTGTCGCAGGCACCCGTGCTCGTGCTCGACGAGGTCACCTCGGCGCTGGACGCCGACACCGAACGGCGCGTCATGGACGCCCTCGCCACGGTCTCGCCCGCACGAACGACGGTCATCATCGCTCACCGGGAGAGTGCCTGCACGCACGCCGACCGATGGGTCGCCCTGCAGGACGGCCGCACGGTGGCGCACGGCGACGGACCGCCGGCGCTACCGGCGCTCGCCGCGCGAGGTGCCAGGTGAGGGCGGTGCTGCGGCTGCTGCCCGTCATCGCGACCCGCCGCGGCCTGTTCGTCGAGACCGTGCTGTGGAGCGTCATCAGCCAGACCGTCATGCTCACGATCGCGCTCGGTCTCGCCCTTGCCGTCGGACGCGTCATGGCGGGCGAGCCCCTGTCCCTCCGGCTCCCCGCACTCACGCTGTGTGCCCTCGGCATCGTGGCGGCCGCTGCCGCGTGGCGCGAGTCGTGGGTGTCGCACGACCTGGCGTACCGGCTCATCGGGATGCTCCGTTGCCGGGTCTTCGACACCCTGCGCCACGCCCTCCCTGCCCGCACCCGCCACCGGCGCACCGGCGACCTCGTGACGACGATCGTCGCCGACATCGAGACGCTCGAGTGGCTCTACGCGCACACCGCCGCGCAGACCCTGAGCGCGCTGCTCATCCTGTCCGCCAGCACCGCCGTCTCCGTCTCGCTCAGCCCGCTGCTGCTCCTCGTGTGGGTTCCCCTGCTCATCGTCGGCGTCGTCGTGCCGCTGGGCACCGCCCGACTGGCACGCCGCGACGGCGCGGTGCTCGCCGCAGGCTCCGCGACGCTGCGGTCCGACCTGCTCGACACCGTCCGCGGGCTGCGCGAGCTCGCCGGGGCCGACGCCCTCGACGCCCAGCTCGACCGGATCACCGACGACACCCGCGCTCTCGCCCGCACCCAGGTCAGGGAGGCCGCTCGCCTCGGCCTCGAGCGCTGCGTCGCCGACATCACCCTGGCCGCCGCCGCGCTCGGCGCCCTCTGCGTCGTGCTGCTCGACCGTGCCGCGATCGCCCCCGCCGACATCCCGCTCGCCGTCACGGTGGCCGTCGCAGGGCTCGGTCCGGCGGCACAGATCGCCGACCTGCTGCGCAACGCAGGCACCCTGCGCGCGTCCGCCGAACGCATCACGGAGGTGCTCGCCACCCCGCCCGCGGTCGACGGGACCCCTGCCGGGCGCTCCGTGCACGCGGGCGCCGACGAAGCGGGCCTCGTCCTCGACCAGGTCACGTTCGCCTACGACGGGCGCCGTCCCGTGCTCGACGGACTCAGCCTGCACGTCCGGCCCGGCCAGATCGTCGCCCTCACCGGTCCCTCCGGCGCGGGCAAGACCACCGCCGCACGGCTGGCGCTCCGCACCTGGGACCCTGACGCCGGAAGCGTGCGCATCGACGGGACCGACCTCCGGAACCTGCCCGACGCCGAGCTCCGCGGCCTCGTCGCCGTGGTCCCCCAGTCGTCACCCCTGCTGCGCGGGACCATCCGCAGCAACATCACGCTCGGTGACCCGCACGCCACCGACGGCATGGTCGACGTCGCCGCGCGTGCGGCGGGGCTGCTCGACACCTCGAGCGGACTCCCGCTCGGCCTGGCGACCCCCGTCGGCGAGCACGGCGCCGGCCTGTCCGGTGGCCAGCGCGCCCGCGTCGCCATCGCCCGCGCGCTGCTCCGCGACCCCCGCGTCCTCGTCCTCGACGAGCCGACGGCGTCGCTCGACACCGAGGCGGACACCGCCATCATGGACTTCCTCACGCGCCCCTCCGACCGTGCCACCCTCCTCGTCGCGCACCGGTCCGCGACCATCGCCGCCGCCCATGCCGAGGTCGGCCTCCGCCCCGCGCACGAGCGGTGAGCCGCCGCGCTCGCTCACGGTGCGGAGCGAGTGCGGGCGCCGGGTGTCAGGCTGGTGTGATGCCGAACCGCCTGGGGACCGCGACCAGCCCGTACCTCCTCCAGCACGCGGGCAATCCCGTCGACTGGTGGGAGTGGGGCGACGAGGCGTTCGCGGAGGCCCGGCGTCGCGACGTCCCGGTCCTCCTGTCCGTCGGGTACGCCGCGTGCCACTGGTGCCACGTCATGGCGCACGAGTCGTTCGAGGACGCCGGCGTGGCCGCGGCCGTCAACGCTCGCTTCGTCGCGGTGAAGGTCGACCGGGAGGAGCGGCCCGACGTCGACGCCGTCTACATGAGCGCGACGACCGCGCTGACCGGGCAGGGCGGCTGGCCCATGACCTGCTTCCTGACCCCGGACGGCCAGCCCTTCTACTGCGGCACCTACTATCCCCGCGAGCAGTTCCTCGCGCTGCTCGACGCGATCACCGAGGCCTGGACGCAGCGCAGGGACGCCGTCGCGCAGCAGGGCGCTGCGATCACCGACGCCGTCGCGCGCACGTCCGCACGGCTCACGCCCGACGCGCTCGACGACGCAGCGCTCGGCCAGGCCGCGCGGCTCGTCGCCCACGCCGCCGACCCGGTGCGGGGCGGGTTCGGCGGCGCGCCCAAGTTCCCACCGTCCATGACGCTCGAGCACCTCCTGCGCCACCACGCCCGCACCGGTGATCCCGAGTCGCTGCGCATCGTCGGGCGCACGTGCGAGGCCATGGCCCGCGGCGGCATCTACGACCAGCTGGCAGGCGGGTTCTCCCGATACGCGGTGGACGACGCCTGGGTCGTGCCGCACTTCGAGAAGATGCTGTACGACAACGCCCAGCTCCTGCGCGTCTACCTGCACCTGTACCGCGCGACCGGCTCGGCGCTCGCCGGGCGCGTCGCCCGCGAGACCGCCGGCTTCCTCCTGGCGGACCTGCGCACGCCCGAGGGCGGGTTCGCCTCGGCGCTCGACGCCGACACCGACGGCGTCGAGGGCCTCACCTACGTCTGGACTCCAGAGCAGCTCGCGGACGTCCTCGGCCCGGCGGACGGCGCGAGGGCCGCGCAGGTCCTGTCCGTCACGGCCCAGGGCACGTTCGAGCAGCGCGCCTCGACGCTCCAGCTCCCCGAGGACCCCGACCCGGCCTGGTGGAGCGGGGTGCGGGCGCGGCTGGCCGAGGCGCGGGCCGCGCGGCCCCAGCCCGCGCGCGACGACAAGGTCGTCACCGCATGGAACGGCCTGGCGATCGCCGCCCTCGCCGAGGCCGGGGTGCTGCTCGGCGTCCCTGACCACGTCGGGGCGGCCAGGGAGTGCGCAGAGCTCGTCCTGCGCCTCCACCTCGTCGACGGGCGCCTGCGCCGGGCGTCGCGCGGCGGCGTGGTCGGCGCAGCACTCGGGGTCGCCGCCGACCACGGCGACCTCGCCGAGGGGCTGCTCGCCCTGCACCAGGCGACCGGCGAGGCGTGGTGGCTCCAGGCCGCCGGCGACCTGCTGGACACCGCGCTCGCCCGGTTCGGCGACGGGGCCGGCGGCTTCTTCGACGCGGCCGACGACGCCGAGCGTCTCGTGAGCCGGCCGAAGGACCCCACGGACGGACCGGAGCCCTCGGGGCAGTCCGCCCTTGCCGGCGCGCTGTGCACCTACGCGGCCCTGACCGGCTCGGCCCGGCACCGAGCGGCCGCCGAGGCCGCCGTGGCCGCAGCAGGCGCCCTGGCCCGGCAGGCACCACGGTTCGCTGGCTGGACGCTCGCCACCGCGGAGGCGCTCGCCACCGGCCCCCTGCAGGTCGCCGTCGTCGGGCACGACGACGAGGCGCGGGCCGCGCTGGAGCACGTGGCCCGGCGCGCGGTGTCGCCAGGGCTGGTGGTCGCCGTCGGCGGACCCGACGCACCGGGCGTTCCCCTGCTCGCCGACCGTCCGCTGGTCGACGGCCGGGCGGCCGCGTACGTGTGCAGGGGGTTCGTGTGCGACCGGCCGGTGACCTCGACCGAGGACCTGCGGGAGGCGCTGCGCGGTTGACCGGCGGTCAGTGCCGAACGCGTGCGCGGGACCGGGCGACGCTGGCGAGCGTGGCCCGCACGGGTGTCCCGAGGTAGATGCCCAGCGACGCGCCGGCCGCCAGCCCGACGCCGACCGACGCGGCGAGGACCAGGGAGGCCGCACCGCCGCCGGCCGATGCCGGGTCGGCGTGCACCATGCCGAGCAGCCCGTAGAACACGGCGCCGCCGGGCACGAGCGGCACGATCGCCGCCGTCGTCACCGCGACCGACGGCACGTGCAGCTTGTGCGCGATCAGCACGCCGACGAAGCTGGCCAGCAACGCCGCGACGCCGCTCGCGGCCGCCTCGTGCAGCTGTGACGTCAGCGCAACGATGTGGCCGACGGCGGCGACGGCGCCCAGCACGGCGCTGACGGCGAGGATGCGCGCGCCGGCACCGTTGAACAGCGCGACGGCGACCGCGACGATGACCGCTCCGGCGAGCTGGTTCGGCAGCGGGCCGAGCGGTGGCGGGCCGTCCGGCAGGGTCATCCGGAACCCGAGCACGCTGCCGAGCTCCAGCCCGGCCAGGATTCCCACCACCAGGCCGAGGGTCTGCAGCGTGACGTCGAGGATGCGTCCGGCGGCCGTGAGCGCGAACCCGTCGATCGCGTCCTGCGCGGCGCCCACCACGGTGAGGCCGGAGAGCATGAGGACGATCCCTGACGCCACGATGATGGAGGGCGCGACGCCGGCGAACGGCACGACGTCGGCGGCCGCGAGCGCCGAGACAGCCACCGCGACCACCGTGGTGACGAACGCTCCGGCGATCTGGCTGAAGAACGACGGCACCCGCAGCCGTGCGAGCCCGGACTGGGTCGCCGCGGCACCCAGCGCCGCGACGAAGGTGAGCACCACGATCACCGCCGATCCCCCGGCAAGGATGCTCGCACCGACCGCCAGGAGGGCCCGCGCGACCACGACGACCGGCTGCCGGTACCGGAACGGCACGCGACGGATCACCCGGAACGCCGTACGCGCCTCGTCGAGATCCAGCCCCTCGTCGATGTCGACCAGCAGCGCCTGGAGACGCTGCAGCTTCGTGTGGTCGGGGGCCGACACGCGCACGACCCGGAGCAGCGTGTGCGGCCAGCCCTCGCCGCCACGGTGGTACGACAGGGTGATCGACGTGTAGGTGACGTCCACGTGCACGTTCCGGAGCCCGTACGCGTGGGCGACGCGCGTGATCGCCAGGGTCACCTCGTGGGCGGACGCGCCGACCGCGAACATCGACTCGCCGATGCGCATGGCCAGGTCGAGGGCGCGGAGCACCATGGTGTCGTCGACGGCGGGCTGCACCTCGGTGTCCGGTCCCTGTGCCGGATCGGCGTGCAGGACCCTGCGCACCGACGAGTACAGGCTCCGACGAGGTGGCTGGGTCATGCCCTCCATTCTGCAGCCGCGGGCGCTCCGGCATCCGTCGGGGAGGCTCGAAGCCTCCTCGCACCCCTCGGCCGGCTCTGCTACGCCTGGATCGCTCCTTCGAAGCGGTGGGTACCGAAGCCGACGGCGACGGGCGCCGCCGCGCCGGGAACCCACACCTCCGCGGCGACCCCGTAGGGCACCTCGACCGCGAGCAGCACGCGTCCGTCGTCGATCCGCCAGGAGCTCTCGATCCGGCCGTACGGCGAGTCGACGGTGGTTCGCGCGTGCGAGAGCCGACCCGTGACGAGCGGACGCACCTCGACCCGCCGCCAGCCGGGTGCCGTCGGCGCGAGGCCGCCGACGCACCGGTGCAGCCAGTCCGCCACCGCGCCGTACGCGTAGTGGTTGAACGACGTCATGTCGCCGGGGTTGACGCTGCCGTCGGGCAGCATCGAGTCCCAGCGCTCCCAGATGGTGGTGGCGCCCATCGTGACGGCGTACAGCCAGGAGGGCGATGCCTTCTGGAGCAGCATCCGGTACGCGACGTCCGGCCGGCCTGCCACGCACAGCGCGTCGAGGATCAGCGGCGTGCCGAGGAACCCGGTGGCGACCCGGTAGTCGGCGGCGACGACCAGCTCCGCCAGGCGGTCACCTGCGGCGTCGCGCGCTGCCGGGTCCGCGATGAGGTCCCAGCACAGGGCGAGGGCGTAGACCGTCTGGCAGTCGCTGAGCACCCGCCCGCCCGGCGTCACGTACTCGTGGTCGAACGCGTGGGCGATCTCGTCGGCGAGGGCGCCGTACCGGTCGGCGTCCTCGTCGTGGCCGAGCGCCCGCGCGGCGGCCGCGAGCAGGCCCGCCGAGCGCGCGAAGTACGCCGTCGCCACGACGTCGGGGTCTGCCGCCGCCTTCGCCGGCTCGTCGGGCGGCGCCGCCGGATCGAGCCAGTCACCGAACTGGAAACCGGTCCGCCACAGCCTGCTGTCACCGGCGAGGCCTGCGACCTTGTCGACCCAGGCGCGCATCGACGGGTACTGCCGTTCGAGCATGCCGTGGTCCGCGTACGCCAGGTGGAGCACCGACGGCACCACCGTGGCGGCGTCGCTCCATCCCGCTGCGGCCGGTTCCAGCTCCCTGAGCACGTCGGGGACGACGTAGGGCACTCCGCCGTCGGGCCGCTGCTCGGCCGAGAGGTCCTCGAGCCAGCCCGCCAGGAAACCGGACGTGTCGAAGAGCGTCGCGGCGGTCGGGGCGAACACCTGGATGTCCCCCGTCCAGCCGAGCCGCTCGTCGCGCTGCGGGCAGTCGGTCGGCAGGTCGAGAAAGTTGCCGCGCATGCTCCACACCACGTTCTCGTACAGCCGGTCGAGGTCCGGGTCCGACGACTCGAACCACGCGGTGCGGCGCAGGTCGGAGCCCAGCACCAGGGCCGTGACGTCGGCGGCCGCTATCTCGGGCGGGCCCGAGATCTCCGCGTAGCGGAAGCCGTTGAACGTGAACGTCGGGTGCAGCACCTCGACGTCCGCACCGCTCAGCACGTAGCTCGCCGTCGCCTTGGCGCTGCGCAGCGGGCGCATCGCGAGCTCACCCTCCTCGAGCACCTCCGCATGGCGCACCGTGACCTCGTCGCCCGCGCGCCCGCCGCGGACCACCAGCTCCACCCAGCCGACGAGATTCTGCCCGAAGTCGACGATCGTCGCGCCCGGCCCTGACGCCGACGTCGCCGCCACCGGCACCCGCTCCGTCACGCGCACCGCCGGGCCGCGGCGGGCGACCAGCCGCGCGAGGTCCCCGGGCACCACCTCGACGGGCTCGCCGCCCCCGCGGTCGGGAACGTTCGGCACCCGCAGGTCGCGGCGCTCGCCGTCGTAGAGGTCGTCGAAGAGGATGCCGCTCCGGCTCGCCCGCCACGACCCGTCCGTCACGATCCGTCGGCGTGTGCCGTCGGCGAACTCCAGCTCGAGCTGCGCGAGGAACGCGAGCCGCGACCCGTAGCTCGACCGGTTGCCCGGCCAGACCAGCTGGCCGCGGTACCAGCCGTTGCCGATCAGGGCGCTCAGGGTGTTCGGCCCCCTGCGCAGACCGGACAGCACGTCGTGGACCTGGTAGCGCAGGCGGTGCTCGTAGGCGGTCCAGCCGGGCGCGAGGACGTCGTCCCCGATCCGGCCGCCGTTGAGCGAGGCCTCGTAGACGCCGTGCGCCGACGCATACAGACGCGCACGCACCGGCAGCTCGTCGAGGTCGAAGTCGGTGAAGACCAGCGGCGCGCCGTCGTCGAGCCCGCCGAGGGACACGGCGCTGACGAAGGCCGCCGACCAGTCCTCCGGCCCCAGCAGCCCGACCTCGACGGGGACGGCGTCGCTCCACGGCGTCCATCGCTCGCCCGACCCGACCCGGACGCGCACCCAGCCGTGCCGGCGTGACGCGAGCGGTGCGAGCGGCCAGTCGACGAGGACGCTCTCGCCGCCCGGCACCGTGGCCACCGAGGTCGCGCCGGCCGCGTCCTGGAGCTCGACCTCGTACCGGTCCGACGACCAGCCCGGTGCGCGGACGTCGAGCACCCAGGAGAGCCGTGGCGTGGCGGTGCCGAGCACCGCGCCGGGCTCCGACTGCTCGAGACGGAGCCGGGTCACCAGTGCGGTCACTCGAGCCCGGTTCCGACGACGCCCTTGATGTACCACTTCTGCAGCGCGATGAAGACGATGAGCACCGGGATCATCGCCAGCACAGCGCCGGCCAGCCCGATCGCCGGTGAGAGCACCGAGTTCTCTCCTCCTGCGAGGGGTGCGAGCGCCACGTTGATCACGCGGTGCTCGGGGTTCGGGGCCACCACCTGCGGCCAGATGTACATGTTCCAGGCCGTCAGGAAGCTGATCGAGCAGAACGTGGCCAGGGCCGGCCGGGCGAGCGGCAGCGCGATCGAGACGAAGACGCGCAACCAGCCCGCGCCGTCGATCCGTGCCGCGTCGATGAGACCGGGCGGGAGCGTCGCGAAGAACTGGCGGAACAGCAGGATCGCGAACGCGCACTGCGCGGCCATCGGGATGATCAGACCCGCGAACGAGTTGAGCCACCCGAGCTGGAAGGTCACGACGAACAGCGGGATCAGCGTGAGGTTCGCCGGCACGAACATCGGCACGACGAGCGTCGCGAGGATCGCGGCGCTCCACCGGAACGGGATCTTCGCCAGGGCGAACGCGGCCGGGAGCGAGATGAGGAGCTGGAGCCCCACGACGCCGAGGCTGAAGACGAAGGAGTTGCCGATGACCTGAGGGGTGAGGTACTCCCACGCATCGACGAAGTTCTGCCACACGGGAGTCTCGGGCAGCAACGGCTGGGGGAACGCGCTGATCTCGCGTGCGGACTTGAGCGAGCCCGACGCCATGAACAGCAAGGGGAACGCCAGGACGAGCCCGCACACGACGACGAGCGCGTAGCGCAGGGAGTGGTACAGCCGCGTGGACATCAGCCGCGCTCCTTCCGGAAGCGGACGATCGCCCGCGAGAGCACCACGACGCCGATGATGAGGGCGAGCTGGAAGAGGGACAGTGCGCTCCCGTAGCCGATGTCGCGTTCCGTGAACGCGACCTTGTACGAGTACAGCGCGAGCGACTGGGTGGTGCCGAGCGGCCCGCCGTCGGTCATGATCAGCGCGACCTCGAACGAACCGCTGACGAAGCTCACCGCCTGCAGCACCGCGACCAGCACGGTGGTGCCCCACACGTTGGGCCACGTCATGCTCCAGAGCTGGCGCCACCGGCCAGCCCCGTCGAGCGACGCCGCCGCGTAGATGTCGTCGGGCACCCGCTGGAGCCCCGCGAGGTACAGGATGACGACGATCGGCAGCGCTCCCCAGATCATCATGAGCACGAGCGCAGGCAACGCCCAGGTCGGGTCGGCGAGCCAGTTCGGCCCGTCGACGCCGAACAGCGCCAGGAACTGGTTCACCAGGCCGCTGCGGCCGTTGTACAGGTTCACCCAGATGATGGCGGAGACGGCGGCGGAGGCGATCATCGGCGTGAAGTAGAGAACTCGCCAGGCGCCGATGCCCGGCATGTTGACGTTCACGACGACCGCGAGGACGAACCCGACGAGGATCGTCGGGACGACCCCCAGCAGCACGAACATGGCGGTCACGCCGAGCGCCTGCCACATCGCCGTATCGGTGAAGAGCCGGGCGACGTTGTCGAGCCCGACGAACTCGGGCGTGCCGAAGAGGTCCCACTCGAAGAAGGCGAGCACGAGGCCGCCGAGCGCCGGCACGATCACGAAGACCGTGAAGGCGAGCATGGCCGGCGAGATGAAGAGGGCGGCGACGAGCGTGTCACCGCGTCGGTCCTTCCGCCCGGGCGAACGCTCGGGGGGCTCGGCCGGGCGTGGCTCCTCCACCGGGCGCGACGGCGTCGCCGTCACTGGGGTTCCTGTCACAGGTTGTTCCTCCGAACCGAGGCCGGGTGCGGGAGCGCCTGCCCCCGCGCCCGGCCGGCGACCTACTCGGTCTCCTTGACGATGGCGGCGTTGACGGTCGCCTCGGCCTCCTGGAAGGCCTCCGCGACGTCCCGCCCCTCGAGCAGCACTTCCTGGGTCGCCTTCTTCGTGGCCTCTGCCATGACGCTGGCGCTCGCTCCCGGCATCTGCGTGAGCAGCACCGCGGTGCGGGCGGACTCACCGAAGATCTCGATGCTGGCGGGCGGCGGCTCGCCGTCCTTCCAGGTGCCGTTGCTGATGCCGTCCTCGGTCGGCGGGATGACGCCGCCCACCTCCTGCGCGACCTTCATCCCGGCGTCGGTGTCGTAGAACCACGCGAGGAACGCCCACGCGGCGTCCTGGTTCTCGCTCGTCTGGGCGATGGAGAGGCCGTAGGACCCGCCGCCGGCCGTCGAGCTGCCGTCGATCGTGGGCAACACCTGCACGTCCCAGTCGGCGTCGGTGAGCGCCAGCTGCGTCTGCGGGACGGATCCGCGCGAGGCGATCGCCATCGCGATGTTGCCGGACCCGAACTGCAGGGTCGGGTCGTCGCCCGTTGTCGTGTACTCCCCGGACGCGGTGCCGTACGGCTCGAGCAGCGTGGTCCAGGCCTCGACCGCCTCCGGCCGGCCGATACCGGACTTCCCCGTCTCGGCGTCGTACACGTACCCGCCGTAGGCCTGGATCACCGGGCCGTACACGATCTGCGCGGAGCCGTCGGCGAGCGGGGCGGCGAGGCCGGTGACCGCGCCGTCCGACGCGGTCTGGATCTCCTCGGCGACCCGATACATGTCCTCCCAGGTCCAGTCCGCCTCGGGGTACTCCGTGACGCCGGCCTGCTCGAACAGCGACTTGTTGTAGTAGAGCCCGACGGAGTCGGCGCTCACCGGCAGGCCGGTCACCTGCTCCGGGTCGGCGAGCGGGCGGTACTGCCCGACGAACTGGGGCAGGAAGTCGTCCATCGTCAGGTCGCCCAGCTTGCCCTTCTCGATGCCGGGCGCGAGGTCGAGCGTGACGTTGTTCTTCGCCAGCGTGTCGGCGAGGAAGTCGACGTTGAAGAACACGTCGGGCAGGTCCTCGCTCAGGCGAGCGGTCGCGAGCTGCTGCGCGTACTCGGCGCCGTCGTCGGTGGTGCTGCGCACCTCGACCGTGCGGTCGGGGAACTGCTTCATGTACGCGTCGGCGTACTCCTTGAACTGCGGCTCGAGGCTGGTGATGGTCGTGAGGACCAGCGTGCTGCCCTCGACCTCGTTGCTTGCGCCGGGCGTGTTCGAGCTGCCGCACGCGGCGAACAGCGGGATGGCTACGAGGGCGGCGGCGGCCGCCGTCGGCCTACGGACGCGATGGGGACGTGACGTCATTGTCGACAGATCCTCTCCTGTGAGGGCTGCAAGGGGCGCTTCATGGCATCAGCCCCGGGGACCGACGTCGATTGAAACCTTTCATGCGATCGTTCTCCAGGCACGCTCGAATGTCAAGAATAGGAGCGGAAACACGGTGCCAGATCGTTATGATACGTTTCAATCCGCCCACGAAAGGTGAGGTTGCCTGCCATGACAGAGCTGTCAGGACGAGCCGGCGCGGTACCCGGGCGACTGCGCGTCGACGCGCGCTCCACGGCGCGGGACGACCGCTTCATCATCCTCGCCACGTCGGCCCGCCCACGCCTGTCCTGGAGCCTGCCACTCGTGCGCGACGGCCAGGCACAGACCGCCTTCGAGGCCGTCGTGCACACGGGGTCCGGGGCGGCACCCGCGTGGACGAGCGGGACCGTCGAGAGCGCCGACCCCTGGACGCGGGTCTCGGTCGGCCTCGCCCCGCACACCGCAGGGACCTTCACGGTGCGCTGCCGCGACGAGGCAGGGGTGTGGTCGCCGTGGGCGACGCCGGTGCCGCTGGAGACCGGGCCGCACACGCTCGCGGACTGGGGCGGCGCGAGCTGGGTCGCCACTCCCCCGCCGGCCGTCGCACGCCGTACCTTCGAGCTGCCCGGCGCACCCCGCCGCGCGCGGCTCCACCTCACCGCTCAGGGCCTGGTCCGCGCGAGCGTCAACGGCACCCCGGTCAACGCCTCGGCGAGCGACCCCTCGCGCACCGATGCCGGTCTGGCGCTCTACCGCACCTACGAGGTCACCGATCTCGTCGTGCCGGGCGCCAACGTGCTCGACCTCGCGGTCGCCCGGGGCGAGTGGGCACGTACCGGCCTCGACCCACGCATCCTGGCCACGCTCGTCGTCGAGCACGCCGACGGCACCCGCACGTTCCACGGCACCGGAGCCGGCATGCTCGTGGGCGCCGGGCCGGTCACGATCGAGGAACCGTTCTACCTGGAGGCGCACGAGCCCGACCGCGCTCCCGCCTTCGGCACGGCATCGGTCTCGGTACTCTCGCCCGGCGGGTCGGGGAACGACGTCACGGCGCCGCCGCGCACCGTCCTGCCCGACCCCGGACCTCCGCTGCACGGGGTCGAGATCCTCGTCCCGACCCCCGTCGGCGGCACCGACCCGGCGGTACGGCTCTTCGACGTCGGCGTGAACGTGGCCGGCCGAAGCCGGCTGATCCTCGGGGACCCGTTGCCACCAGGAACCGTCGTCCAGGCGGTGCACGGCGAGCACGTGGGCAGCGACGGCCGGCTCGACACGACGAACCTCACCATGCCGTTCGACGACGGACGCGTACGGCAGGCGGTGCGGTACACGATCGGAGCGTCGGCGACCGGCGCAGGCCGCGCACTCGAGCCGTGGTTCAGCTACCACGGGTTCCGCTACCTCGAGGTGACCGGCCTGCCGGCGGACGCGCGGATGCGGGTCGAGGTGCGGACCCTGCACAGCGACCTGCGCCCGACCGGCGACCTCACCACCGACGCGCCCATGGTTGACGCGCTCGTCGCCAGAGGCCGGCGCACCGTGCTCAACAACGTGCACGGCATCCCGGAGGACTGCCCCACCCGCGAGCAGTCGGGCTGGACCGGTGACACCGCCAGCGCCGCGGAGCTCCAGGTCGCGGCGTTCGACATGCAGGCCTTCTTCACGAAGTGGCTGGCCGACCTCCGGACGAGCCAGCGGGCGGACGGCGCGATCCCCGCGATCGCGCCCGACGTACGCCCTGAGCGCGTCCCCGCCGACCCGGTCTGGGGCGCCGCGCTGCAGCGGGTCCTGGAGAACCACTGGCTGCACTACGGCGACCTCGACGTGGTGCTCGAGACCCTGCCCGCGCTACGCCGCTGGGTCGACTTCCAGCTCTCGTGCGCCGGCGACGACGGCACGATCAGCCGCGCCCCGATCAGCTACGGCCACGACTGGCTCGCCCTCGAGCAGACTCCGCCAGAGCTGCACCACACGGCCGCGACGCTCGACGCGCTCCGGGTGCTCGCCCTGTTCGAGAAGCTGACCGGGGCGGCAGAGGCAGCGGGCGCACGCCGGGCACAGGCCGACGCGCTGCGCCAGGCCGCGCGCGCGGCCTTCGTCGACCCGGCGGTCGACCCAGCGGTCGACCCTGCCGTCGACCCCGCCGTCGACCCAACGGCCGACCCGGCGGCCGCGCGGGGCGAGCTCTCGGTGGGCAACGGGTCCCAGGGGTCCCTCGCGGTCGCGGTCGAGAGCGGCTGGCTCACCCCTGCCGAGTCGGCCGTCGCCGTGGCGCGGCTCGAACGCGCCGTCCGCCGGCGTGGCAACCGCGTCTCGTCGGGCTTCGCCACCACCCGCACCGTGGTGCGCGCGCTCGCCCGCAACGGCCGGTCCCAGGTGCTCTTCGACGCCCTGCACCAGCCCGACGAACCAGGCATCGGGGCCATGCTCGACCACGGCCCCGGCACCTTCTGGGAGTGCTGGTGGATCGACCCGGAGAACACGGGGACCGGGTCGCTCGACCACGTCGGCCTCGGTGGCCCGTTCGCCGCGTGGGCGTGGGAGTTCCTCGCCGGGGTGCGCCCCGTCGCGGGCGGCTACGCGCGGTTCGTCGTCGAACCGTGCGTCGTGGCAGGGCTCACCAGGCTCACCCTCGACACCGAGACGGTCCGGGGGCGCATCGAGGTCCGGCTCGACCGGAACGGCTCGCGGCTCGGCCTCGCCCTGACGGTTCCCGTCGGCGCGGAGGCTCTCGTGCGCCTTCCCGGTTCGGCCGAGCAGGCCGCCGGACCCGGCCGGCACCGCTTCGTCGCGGACGTACCCGTGCCACGGCCCGTGCTGCCACCCCCCGAGGCAGGGGCCACGACCGCTCGGTGGGCGCCGACCTCGACGGACGTCGTCGGTGACGCGCTGCTCCTCCAGTCGGCGATAGCGGACCAGCGGTTCGAACCCGCAGGCTCGGCCTCAGCGGTCGCCGTGCTCGAGCACGGCCTGCGCTGCATGCCGGTACCGCACGCGCAGCTCGACGGGCCCGTCCTGCGGGTCAGCGGCGGCGCCACCGGCGAGCCGGCCGGCCCGCTCGCTCGCCTCCGGTTCCCCGGTCCGCTCGACCTCTCGCAGGCCCGGTTCGTGTTCGCGATGTTCGACCTGTGCTCCGACCTGTCCGCCCGTGCGCTGCGCACCGAGCTCCGGCTGATCTCCGCCGACGGCGAGACCCTCGTCACGAGCCATCGGCTCTGGCCGGCGGGCTGGGTGCGTACGACGCTCGCGGTCGCCGGCTGGGCGGGGGCGGACGCCGTGGTCGCGATCGAGGCCGGCCTCCGGTACGTCGACGGCGGCCCGACGGCGCCGTCGGGCCCACCTGCCGTGTTCCATCTCGGCCGGATCGGGTTCTCGCGCGCTCGTCCGACCTGGCCGTGACCCGCGGCGCCCGTCGCACGCGCGCTCAGCGTGGCGCGGAGCTCTCCCGGACCATCAGCTCGGGCGGGAGCCTCAGCTGCTGGTGCTCGTGCTCCGGGTCGTTCGACTCGGCGAGCACCAGCTCGATCGCACGCTCGGCCAGGAGCTCGGTGGACTGGCGGACCGTGCTCAGGGGGACGACGGCGGACTGGGCGTAGTCGATGTCGTCGTACCCCACGATCGCGATGTCTTCCGGCACGCGGATGCCCTCGGACAGCACGAGCGCCTGCAACAGCCCGAGCGCCAGCAGGTCGTTGGCGGCGAAGACGGCGTCGGGCCGTTCGTGCTGGGGCATCGCCTCGATCACGGCACCGGCGGCGCGGCCTTCGGCGATCGTCTGATCACGGGTGTCGACATGGCTGAGGCGGACACCCTGGTTCCCCGCGCAGACGTCCTGCGCGCCGAGCCAGCGGTCCTCCACCTGGTGCCGCGGACCGCCGAGGAAGGCGATGTGCCTGCGGCCCGTCTCGATCAGGTGCCGCGCGACCATCGCCCCGCCGGCCCGGCCGTCGAGAGAGATCGAGCAGAAGCCAGGATCGCCGTGGATGTCGAACAGGACGAGCGGCATCCCCCGGGCGCGCAGCTGCCGCATGCGGGCGGTGATCCCGTCGAGCGGCGCCACGAGCATGCCGCGCACCCGCTGCTCCTCGAACAGGTCGAGGTAGCGGTCCTCCCGCGCCTCGAGCTGATCGCTCGAGCCGAGCACGACCGTCTGCCCGACCCGCTCGCCGGCCGCCTCGCACGCGTGCGCGAGGTCGGCGAAGAACGGGTTGGCCACGTTGAGCACGATCATCCCGAGCGTGGTGCCCGTGCCCATCCGGAGCTGCCGGGCCAGGCCGTTCCGCACGAAGCCGAGGCCGTCCATGACCCCCAGCACACGGTCGAGAGTGGCCTGGGAGACCCGGTCGGGCTTGTTGAGCACGTTGGAGACGGTGCCCACCGACACACGAGCCGCCTCGGCGACCTCGCGAATGCCGACCGACCTGTCCATCACCCCTCCGACCGCTTGACCGAGCCTCCATCCTAGAGGCCGACCCGGGGCCGTCAGCGGCATGCCGTCGGCACCGGCTTCGGTCCCGCTACGAGATGGTTGACAGCCCGGGTCTTCGTCCCTAGCCTACTTGAAACGTTTCATCTTTGACATAGCAACGGAGCTATCCGATGAGCACCAGCGATGACCGTTCCACTCTGAGCCGACGCCTCTTCTTCCAGCGAGCCGGGGTCGTCGCCGCAGCGACCGCGCTGGTCCCCCACCCCGCACGCACGGCCGCTGCGGCGGACGCCGCCTCGTACCGGCTGGAGAACGGGTACGTCCGCCTCTCCGGCGCGCACGGCAAGCTCACCGAGCTGGCCTGCGACCCGGCCGGCACGGGACGCTACGAACCAACGGCCTTCCGGTCGGTGTTCCTCGGCGACTCCGACTTCTTCGACGCCGGGCACAACGGCGACGTCAGCTGGACCACCGAGGGAACGACGCTGCGGCTGTCCGGGATCCAGCTCCCCTCCCCGGCGAACCTCCGCCAGGAGCAGCTCAACGCACCCGTCGCCCTCCCGTCGGGCGGCACCCTTGGCCAGACGTTCGTCGCGACGGCCCACCGCTTCACGCGCGTCGGCGGCCAGTTCCCGACGTGGAACAGCTCGAGCTCCACCATGACGCTGACGCTGTACGCGGGCACCCCGTCCACCGGCCTGACGGAGATCGGCCGTCAGGTGGTCGATCCAGTACGGGACAACGGATGGGCCTACGTCGAGGTACCCGCTCAGCCCGCAGGCACCTACTACCTCGAGGCCTCCGACGGTTCAGGCTCCCCCGGCTGGTGGGCGTACAGCGGTGACACCAGCGTCGACGTCGGCGGCGCCGCCTACAGCGACCGGGCCAGGCTGTCCGGGCGAACGATGACCCTCGACGTCGTCGGCTTCGACGTCGACGGCATCGCGTCATGGGACCTGAGCCTCGACGGCCCCCGGCTGACGATGTCGCACGAGCTGCGGTGGCAGGGTGACCCGCGTGCCGACCTCGGCATGACGCTCAACACGTCCTGGGCCAAGGACGGCTTCTCGGTCGACTACGCAGACGGCGTCCTGTTCAGCCGGTTCATCGGCGACGACGGGTACTACATCCCGGCGCAGCAGCTCAAGCGCCGGACCGCCTGGACCAACCCCGTGCTGGGCACCAAGTGGGTGGGGGCCACCGGCACCGGCCCCTACGACCTCCGGTTCACGGCACCCAAGCCGATCCTCGGCGGCACGATGACCGACGACTCGATGAAGCTCTCGCTGAGCACCGGCAGCACCGAACCGGCGCAGGTGGTCTCGCGGTCGGTCACGATCGACGTGCAGGCCCACACCGAGGCGCTGCCCGACGCGTTCCCCGAGTTCCTGGCGTCGGACCAGGTCCGGGCGGCGCAGCTCTCGACGTTCTACTGGGAGCGCGCCCTGAGCTTCCGGTTCAGCGGGCACGCGGCCGACTGGGCCGACTGGGAGGGACGCGTCCTGGACTGGACGGGCACCGTCGGGGCGGCGGAGCAGTCGGCGAGCCTCCTGAACACCAAGCAGGACGACGACGGGTACGTCTGGTCCTGGACGGACTCACAGGGCTGGCCGTTCCCCGATCCCGAGCTCTACGACAGCAGGCACTTCACGTCCAACGCCATGTACATCCTTGGTGCCTGGCGCTACTTCTCCTGGACCGGCGACTCGGCGTTCCTGAGCACGATGCTGCCCCGCGTCCGGCGTGCCATGGACTTCTACCTCGACTCGCTCGGCGGCAGCAGCGGCGTCGTCACCATCGACTCGCCCGACCACGACGCGCGGGACGGGGCGGTGCCCTCCAACTACTGGGACATCACGTCGCACGGCTACCTCGACGCCTACGCCAACGCGTACTTCTACGGTGCCCTGAAGGCGATGGCCCAGCTCGAGGACTTCGTCGGCAACAAGGACCGGGCGAACGAGCTGAACGCCCTGCGCCCGACCGTCCGGGCGCGGTACAACGAGCTGTTCTGGAACGACGCCGACGGCCGGTACGTGCAGTCGATCGATGTCGACGGCGTGGTGCACGACTACGGCGCGACCTACGTGAATCTCGAGGCTGCGTCGTTCGGGCTGCCGTCGGCGGCACAGGCCGACCGGATCTTCGACTGGCTCGACAACGGTCGTACCGAGCTGCAGGACTCGGTGGTGCTCATCGAGGGCGGGAGCCAGGCGCCCAAGATCGAGCCGGGGCACACCATGGGGCAGAGCTTCACCGCCGACGCGCCGTTCACGAGCGTCGCGGCCCGGTTCCCGACCTACGGTGCGCGCGGGGCGGAGTTCACGATGACGCTCTACCGGGGCCTGCCGGGCAGCACGCCGCAGGACAAGGTCGCAGAGCAGGAGTTCAGCGACTGGGGCGACGGCGGCGTGGCGCACATCGAGGTGCCGAGCCAGGCACCGGGCGTCTACTACGTGGAGGTCTCCGACGTCACCGGGTCGCTCGCGTGGTGGTCGTCGGCGACCGCAGTGACCGGCGCGGCGGCCTACTCCGACGGCGTTCCGGCGACGGACTCCCGCTCGCGGTTCGTCGTCGCGCTCGGCGAGCACTACGAAGGGCCTGCGGACATCTACTCGACGTGGGTGTTCGCGCCGCGGGCGACCACCCGCCGGAACAGCTACTGGTTCTTCCTGAACAACCTCAACACCCCGTGGGGGCACCAGGTGCAGGACGGCGGTGCCATCCTCTACACCTCGGGGTTCGACGTGATGGCTCGTGCCAGCTATCGCTCCGCCGACGACGCATGGGCCCGGCTGACGGCGATCCTCGATCGCTGGAGCGAGCCCGACCACATCTCGGGCGGCACACCGCTGTTCCGCGGTGAGAGCACCGTCGACAGCGGCACGGGCAGCACCTCGGTCGGGACCGACATCCCGTTCCCGGAGAGCGGGCTGGCGCCGGCCAGCTTCATGTACGCCTTCGTGGGGGTGGAGGCAGAGCCGGACGGCCTCGTGATCACCCCCAACCTGCCCTCGTCGCTCAGCCACGTGGGCGTCCGAAACCTCTACTGGCACGGCAAGCGGCTCGAGCTGACGGTGACCCGCGACAGGATCACGCTGCGGGGCAACGGCGTCCGTATGAGCCGGCCGTACAAGCCCGGCAGGTCGGTGCGGCTCAGCTCCAAGCTGCTGTCGCGCTGACCCGACCGGCCCGAGGCGGAACCGGTCCGGCCTCGGCGACGTGAGACCGAACGAAGTCGTCAAAGGAGACGTCTGTGCTGATCACGAACTTCCGGCAGGCCGTGCGGCGAAGTCTGGCACCCGCCCTCGCAGCAGTCCTGGTCGGTGTCTCGCTCACCGGGACCGCCGCCGTCGGCCGCGCGGAGACCGGCGACCCCGGTGCGGTCACGGTCGGGACGCTGTCCGTGAACCACCTGGAGGACGCCCTCGGCATCCCCACGGACCCGCCTGTCTTCTCCTGGCACCTCGAAGGGCCCGGACGCGGGATCGTGCAGACGGCGAGACAGGTTCAGGTCGCGACGTCGGCCGACGGCTTCGACGACCCGGACGTGTGGGACAGCGGCCGGGTGGAGAGCAGCGAGTCGGTGAACGTTCCGTACGGCGGCGACCAGCTCGAGGCGACGACCCGCCACCACTGGCGGGTCCGGGTGTGGGACGGCGACGGCACGGCCACTCCATGGAGCGACCCGAGCTCGTTCGAGACCGCGCTGCCTGCCGACGCCACCAGTGCCCGGTCGTGGGATGCGAAGTGGGTCGGCGGCCCCCAGGACGGGGTGCTGGGCACCGAGTGGAGCGACTACACGCTGCGCATCCGGACCAGGAACATCACCGAGGCGCTCGGGATCGTCTTCTACTCCGACTCCGGGGCGGACAACGCCTACATGTGGCAGCTGTCCGCACGGGGCGAGCCAAGTCTGCGGCCGCACAGCCGGACCAACGGGAGCTGGGCACTGCTCGACGACGTCCCGGTCCCTGACGGGGCCCTGCCGGGCGGTTTCGCCGCCGAGCACGAGATCGCCATCGCCCTGGCCGACGGCCGGGCGACCACGAGCATCGACGGACAGGTCGTCGACTCGCGGGTCGTCCCCCTGCGGTCGTCCGGCACCATCGGGTTCCGGACGGCCCAGGGTGAGTCCGGCGACGTCGACGAGGTGACCGTCGTCCGGGGTGGCGAGACGCTCCTCCACACGGACTTTTCTGACGGGGTGAACCCGTTCGCGATCGGCAGCGTGGAGGACGGACGCCTGAAGGTCTCCGGCGTGGTGGAGGACGGCGTGCTCACCAGCGAGGAGCGTGCGCTGCCGCTGCTGCGCAGGGACTTCGGGATCGACGGCCCCGTGGCCTCCGCCCGGCTCTACTCCACGGCGCTCGGCGTCTACCGCGCCGAGATCAACGGGAGCCGGGTCGGGGACCACGAGCTGGCGCCGGGCTGGACCGACTACAGCCAGCTGGTCCAGTACCAGGTCTACGACGTCACCGAGCTGCTCCGGCAGGGGGAGAACACGATCGGCGCGATGCTCGGGACGGGCTGGTACGCGGGCCACCTCGCCTGGGTCGGCCAGCATCGTTACGGAACCGACCCCGCGTTCCTCGGCCGCCTCGAGGTCACCTACGAGGACGGGACCACCTCTGTCGTGACCACCGACGCGTCGTGGGAGACGGCGCAAGGGCCTGTCCTCGACGCGGACATCCTCATGGGCGAGACCTACGACGCCCGCAGGGAGATGCCAGGGTGGAGCGAACCCGGCAGCCCGGGCGACTGGACCCCTGCCCGCGTCTCCACTCCCCCGGTCGGTGACCTGCGGGCCCAGACGGATCCGCCGGTGCGCGTGACGGAAGAACGGCCCACCGAAGCCGTGACCACGCCCGCCGACGGCGTCACGGTCTACGACATGGTCCAGAACATGGTCGGCTGGGTCCGGGCCCGGCTGACCGGGCAGCCCGGCGACGTCGTGACGATCCGCCACGGCGAGGTCCTCAACCCCGACGGCACGCTCTACACCGCGAACCTGCGCACAGCCCGGGCGACCGACACGATCACCCTCGGCGCCGACGGGACCGCCGAGTACAGCCCGACGTTCACCTTCCACGGGTTCAGGTACGCCGAGATCACCGGTCTCGACTCTCCGCCCACCGCCGACGACGTCACCGGCGTCGTCGTGGGCACGGACAACCGCGCGACGTCGACGTTCGACACGTCCGACCCCATGCTGGACCGGCTGCACTCGAACATCGTCTGGGGTGTGCGGGGCAACTTCCTCTCCGTGCCGACCGACACGCCCGCCCGCGACGAACGGCTCGGCTATTCCGGTGACCTCAACGTCATCGCCGAGACGGCGACGTTCAACCACGACGCCTACGCCTTCCTGACCAAGTGGCTGCGGGACATGCGGCTCCGGCAGGCGCCGAACGGGGCGCTCCCCGGTGTCGCTCCCGGCACCGAGCCCGGCGTCGGCGAGAGCAACGTCTCGGCCGGCTGGGGCGACGCCGGCGTCACTGTCACCCATGCGACGTGGAAGCAGTACGGCGACGCCCGGGTCATCGAGGACAACTGGCAGATGATGGTCGACCTCGTCGGCTTCTGGAGCTCCGTCGCGCAGGACGACATAGTCCCGGAGGGGCACGGGATCGGCGACTGGCTGAACCTCGACGACGCCACCCCCAACACGCTGATCGCCACGGCCTACTACGCCCACGACGCACGGCTGCTCAGCGAGATGGCGCGGGCGACGGGCCGCGACCGGGAGGCCGACGAGTACCGTGCGCTGTTCGAGCGGGTCCGCGCCGCCTACGGCGACCGGTTCATCGCCGCAGACGGGACCATCGGGAGCGGCTCGCAGGCGGGGTACACGATGTCGATCGACATGGGGCTGGTCCCGGAGGACCGGCTGGCCGCGGTGGGCGACCAGCTCGTCGCGGCCGTCGAGGCCCGCGACTGGCACCTGTCCACGGGGTTCCTCGGCACTCCGCACCTCCTGCCGGCGCTGTCGGCCGTGGGTCGTGACGACGTGGCCTATCGGCTGCTGCTGGAGAAGGAGTACCCGTCCTGGCTCTACGAGGTGACGATGGGCGCGACCACCACGTGGGAGCGCTGGGACTCCATCCGTCCGGACGGCTCGTTCCAGGACCCCGGCATGAACTCCTTCAACCACTACGCCTACGGCGCCGTCGGTGAGTGGATGTACTCCTCGATCGGCGGCATCAGGGCGACCAGCCCCGGCTACTCGACCTTCGACGTCGCGCCTCGACCCGGTGGCGGGCTCACCCACGCCTCCGTGAGCCACGACTCGCCCCACGGAGCGGTCCGCTCCGCGTGGAAGGAGCGCTCCGACCACGAGCTCGCGCTCGACGTGACGGTCCCGGCCAACACGGCGGCACTGGTCCACGTCCCGGCGACCGGTCGGCACGCTGTCTTCGAGGGCGGCGCCCTCGCCGCCGACGCACCCGGCGTCCGGTTCGTGCGGATGCAGGGCGGGGCGGCCGTCTTCGAGGTCGGGTCAGGCACGTATGCGTTCGAGTCGCACGATGTGCGCGGCCACATCGGCAAGGCCGCCGACGAGGCCACGGCCTTCCACCAGGAGACGGCAGGGCTCGTCTCGTCCGGCGCGGTGGACGGCAGGGCCGCCACGCGCCTGCGCGCCGAGGCGTCAGCGCTCGAGCACGTCGTCGAGTCCGGCCGTGAGCACGTCTTCGCCGGCCGCGACCGCGCCGGCCTTGAGCTCGCGACGAAGGCCCTGGCCAGGGTCGCCGGCCTGCGGAAGTCCCTCGAGCGCTGGGCGGACGACGGCTCGGTCGGCGAGGGCGACGCCGAGGTGCTGACCGCGTCGCTCGACCGGACCGGCGCCGCGCTGTCCGCGGCGAGCACGCTGCTGCTCGGCGTGACCGTCACGCTCGAGCTCACGGAGCCGGACATCGTTCCCGGCTCCACCGCCCACCTGGTGGCGGCCCTCGTGAACGGAGGTAGCTCCCGGCTGACCGAACCGACCCTGACCCTCGACCTGCCCGCCGGCTGGTCGGCAGAGCCGGGGACCAGCCCTCGGACGGTGCGGCCCGGTACGTCCGCCGTGCTGCCGCTGACCCTTTCGGCAGGGGCCGACGAGCCGGTGGCCGACGGAGTCACTCTCGACGGCGTCGTGACCTACCGCTACGGTCGGGCCACGGTCACCGTGCCCGTGACGTCGGTCGTGGACGTGGTCTCCCCGGTCGAGATCGTCTCCGTGGTGGCCGAACCGGACGTGCTCGAGGAGCCGGGCGACTCGACGACGGCGGTCGTCACGATCCGCAACCGTCGTACCGCCGCGCCACTGACCGGCGTCGTCGAGCTCACCGGGCCTGACGGGTGGAGCCTGGACCCGACGACGATCCCGTACGACCTCGCCGAGGGCGCGGAGACGAGCCTCAGCACGTCGGTGACGTCACCGGACGGCGCCGGCGCGCAGGCCGGAACGATCGAGGTCACGGCTCGCTACGGCGACGCGGGGACGCCGGGCGAGCGCGCCGACCTCAGGATCACCACCGCCATCGAGTCGTGGGACTTCGAGACGGACGGTGATGCCGAAGGGTGGGAGCCGACGAACCACCTCGACGGCTTCACGGTGGCGGACGGCGAGCTCCGCGCCACGTCCACCGGCGGCGACCCTGTCCTGTCCTTTCCGGGGCCGATGTCGCTGGACGCCTCGGCGGGTGCGACCGTGGAGATCACCATGTCGTCGTCGACCGACGGTGAGGGACAGATCTTCTGGGGCACGGCGGACCAGCCAGGGGCCGCGGAGAGCAGGAGCGCCCGCTTCGGGGTCGGTGCGGGTGGGCCGCAGGTCTACCGGGTCACCGTCCCACCACAGGCGAGCCCGATCGTCGCGCTCCGGTTCGACCCGCTGAGCACCGCTGGTGACGTCCGGATCGAGAGGATCCGCGTGCTGCGCTAGCGACGTCGCGCGGTGGACTGGCCCAGCCCCGCCCCGCGAGCCACGGCCTCAGCGCTCGCGCAGCGCCGCCGCCAGCTCGCGCCGAGAGGCGATGCCGAGCTTGGCGAAGACCTTGCCCATGTGCCACTCCACGGTGCGCGGGCTGAGGAACAGCTCCGCACCGATCTCCGGGTTGGTCCGGCCGGCCACCGCGAGGCGCACGATCTGCCCCTCCTGGGCGGTGAGCTCGTCTGCCGCACCGGCGCTGCGCTTGCGCACCGTCTCACCGGTGGCCGCCAGCTCTCGGCTCGCCCGCCCGGCGAAACCGTCGGCGCCCGCCGTGGCGAACACCTCGTACGCGGCGCGGAGCTGGTCCCTTGCGGCGGTGCGCCGCTTCTCCCGGCGCAGCCATTCGCCGTACAGCAGGCGGGCACGGGCCGTCTGCAGGTGCAGTCGGGTGGCGCCGAGCCGCTCGACCGCCTCGCGGTACCGGCCGTCGGCCTCGGCCGGGGGTCCGGCGAGCGCATCCGCGACGGCCTGCGCGCCCAGGGCCCAGTCGGTTCCCGCAGCGCTGGTCCGTTCGGCGAGCCGCCCGCGTGCGTCCCCCGCGGAGCCGACGTCGCCGGCTCGCGCGGCAGCCTCGACAAGCTCGCCGAGCGCCCAGCCGGAGAGGGCGAGGTCGTCATGCTCGACCGCGTGGCGGGCGGCCTCCAGGGCCGCCGCGTACCGGCCGAGCCCGTTGTAGAGCACGGCCTCGGCGTAGCCGGCCAGGCCGAGCCAACGGCCCTCACCGCGGGCCTCTGCCTCTCGTACGGTGGCGTCGATCAGCCGCATCGTGGGTAGCTCCTGGCCCTGGTGAGCGGCGAGGACCAGCGCGGCGGACGGATGCGTGCCCGGCCCGGTGGCGTTCGCGAACGACTCGGCCTCCGTGAGCAGGTCCGACGCCGCGGCGAGCTGCCCTGCGGACACCAGCGCGACGGCCCGGGAGTCCAGGGCCGTCGGCAGCAGCGAGCGGGCGCCGGTGCTCCGGGCCGAGCTGAGCGCCTGCTCGGTGAGCCGCTCCCAGGTGCCGTCGTCCCACACCTCGATCGCTACCGGTGCGGTCAACCACAGCAGCGGCAGGTCCGTGTCGGTCAGCGCCTCCAGCGCCGTGCGCAGGTGAGGGACGGCCGCGGCGTACCCGGCGGAGGCCCGGACGGTGAGGCCGGTCAGGAACAGGTCGGCCAGGTCCTCGCCCGGCGGCACCTCGCGCGCGGCGTCGACCGCCCGGCTCAGGTCACCGCTCCTCAGCCGGCCGGCGTACTGGGCGGCGCCGAGCGCCAGGAGATAGGTCGCCCGGGCCGATGCGGGATCCAGGTCCTCCAGCCGGCGCGCGGCCTCCAGCAACGGCGCGCCCGCCCGGCCGCGGTCGAGCGTGAACGTGACCCGTGCCCGCAGCCGCTCCACCGCGGCGCGCTGCAGCGGGTCGAGCGGGCCGAGCTCTGCGGCTGCCAGCAGCGCGGGTACCGTGGTGACGGCGCCCGAGGCGAACCGGGCTCCCGCGGCGGCCAGGGTCCGCGCCGCCCGCGCCTTCGGGTCAGAGGTCAGCTCTGCGGCACGCTCCAGGAACGAGGCGGCAGCGGACCTTCCGCCGCGGGCGAGCGCCCGGTCGGCAGAACGCTCCAGCTCACCGGCCACCTCGTTGTCGGGTCCTGTCGCCGCGTGCGCCCGGTGCCAGGCATGGCGGTCGGGGTCCTGGCCCTGGTCGGTCACGTCGGCGAGCGCCCGGTGCACCTCCCGTAGCTCGGGTGCGGTCGCCGACCGCCAGCAGGCCGAACGCACCAGCGGGTGGTGGAACTGCACCCGGGTGCCGATCCGGAGCAGCCCGTCCGCCTCCGCGGGTGCGGCGGCGGCCGGCACGACGTCGAGGCGGTCCAGTGCCCGCCACAGGAGCGGCACGTCACCGACCGGCTCGACGGCTGCGGTGAGCAGCAGCCGCCGGGTGTCCGCGGGGAGCGCGGTGATGCGTCGCTGGAAGCCCTGTTCGACGCGGTTCACGAGCGGCGTCGAGCTCGGCGCGCCGAACCCGAACGCGAGCTCCGCCGGAGTCAGGCCGCGCGGCAGCTCCAGCAGTGCGAGCGGGTTGCCGCGGGTCTCGGCGACGACGCGTGCACGGACGTGGTCGTCGACCAGCTCCGGCAGGACCGTGTCGAGCAGCTCCCTGGCGTCCGCCGCCGGCAGCCCGTCCACGAGCAGCGTGGGCAGGCCGGAGAGGATCTCCCCGTCCCCTGGGCTGCGCAGCGCGAAGGCAAGGGCGACCGACTCCGCCTGCAGGCGGCGGGCCACGAAGGTCAGGATCACCTCGGACATCCGGTCCACCCACTGCATGTCGTCCACGATGCACACCAGCGGCCGCGTCGACGTCGCCTCGGCGAAGAGCCCGAGCACGGCGAGGCCGACCAGGAGTGCTTCCGGCGGGTCGCCCGCACCCAGGCCGAAGGCGGTGGCGAGCGTGTCCCGCTGTGGTTCGGGGAGCCGGTCAAGATGGGTCAGGAGCGGAGCGCAGAGCTGCTGGAGCGCCGAGTAGGCGACCTCGGCCTCCGGCTCCACCCCGGCCGCGCGGAGCACCGTACCGGTGGGGGCGTGCGCCGCGAGGTAGTCCAACAGCGCGGTCTTGCCTGAGCCCGCCTCGCCGCGCAGGACGAGCACCCGGCTCTGCCCGGCACCGACGTCACGGAGCAGGCGGTCGAGCGTCTCCGTCTCGCCCCGCCGGCCGCGCAACCCGGTACCCGCCGTATCACTCAGCAAGCGAACCTCCCCACGGAGGTTACCCCGGGGCGCCGCCGCGTAGCTCCGTCAGGGCCCGACCGCCGTGGCCCGGCTCACGAGCCCGGTGTCGGGACGAGGACGTCGCGGTCAGAAGCCGAACCCGCCGATCCCGCCAGGAGCTCCGTCACCGTCCGGGTCGTCCTCCCCCGATGCGGCCCACGCTGCCCAGACGGCCGACGACGCGGCGTAGGCGGCGACGGTCCAGAGGATCGCAGCGCCCACCGCTTCACCGAGGGCGAGCCCCGCAGGATCCGTGCCGAGCAGCCGCGCGACCGCGCCAGCCTGCCGGGCCTTCCGGCGGCGCGGAGCCGAGCAGCTGTTCGTAGCGGCTGAGCGCGAGAGGGTTGGGTGCCGCCGCCGTCGGCCCGGCCTGCTGGCCGGACCGACGGCGGGCCAAGCGGTCAAGGATGCCCATGACCGGCTTCTCCGGGCCCGTCGGCGGCCGTACCGCCGACGGGCACGATGCGGTAGCCCTGCCGGGCGAGGGCGTGTGCCATGTGCTCGGCGTACCACTCGGGCCAGGCCTCGTCGTAGACGCCGCCGAGGTTCTCCCGCTCGTGGATGCCGTGCGCGGCCGCCGCCCCTTCGAGCAGGCCGCGCAGCAGTGCGGTGGTGTCACCACCGGTCGGTACCTGCACAGAGGTCTCCATCGTGGTCTCCGCCGCCCCTGCGCCGTCAGCGGCCGGGGAGCCGGTCGACGACCTGCTGAAGCACCCACTCGTTGCCGTCCGGGTCGGCGAACGACGCGAACGAGGCGTAGCTGTCGTTCTCGGGGTGGGCGCCCGGCACCCGGTTGGTGGCGTCGGCCCAGTGGAAGACGCCGTCCTGGTCGTGCCAGATCTCACTGACCTCGGCACCCCGCTCGGCGAGCTCGGCACGCGCAGCGGCGAGGTCGGTGACGACCAGGTGGAGGCCTCGGACCGAGCCTGGCGTGGCGTCGGTGAGGTGCTCCCCGAAGATGATCGACGCCGGCGAGCCCGGCGGGGTGAGCTGCACGACGCGCAGACCGCGGTCGGTGGCGAAGTCGGCATCGTGCCGCCACCCGAGACCCTCGTAGAAGGCCTTGGCGCGGTCGACGTCGGAGACGGGCAGGACGACTACCTCGAGCTTGAGTTCCATGATGTTTCCTCCTGGTGGACGACTGTCTGCTGGATGGTGTCGTACCCAGAGTCGCCCGGCCCGGCCCGGTTCGAGCCGGTGTATCCCCCTGGTGCACACCCTGGTGTCGCAGGCCGGCGGCCCCGCGACGTCCCTGCGGCCCGTGGACGGGGCAGGCGCGGTACGGTCGTGTCCGAGAGCACCACGGAGGGCAGCGAATGAGCACCGACACCCCGCGCCACACCGTCACCGCGACGACCCACGTCGCCGAGCCGCCCGAGCGGGTCTGGGCCGAGCTCGTGCACCCGGGGGCGCGCTGGATGCTCGGCGCCAACATCGAGACGGACTTCCGCCCGGGGAGCCCGATCACCTTCGAAGGCCACTTCTTCGGCCGGGTGTTCGCCGACAAGGGCCGGGTCATCGCGGTCGAGCGGCCGCGGCTGCTGCACTTCACGCACTTCGCGCCGCTCAACGGGCTCGCGGACGTCCCCGCCAGCTACCACGAGATCCGCATCGTGCTCGAGCCCGACGACGACGGCACGCTCGTCACGGTGGTGGAGGAGAACTTCGACACCGAGCGGCACGCGGCGGACGCCGAGAAGCACTGGAAGGACGCGCTCGCCACGCTCGCACACCGTGACGACGGAACTCCCACGTCACACCGGTGAGTCCGGCCCGGTACGGCGACCCCACGGGCCTGGCCCGCGCCGTGGGGTCAGGTCAGGTGGTCGAAGTCGCCCCTGGTCCAGGCGGCGTGCCGTTCTGCGGAGCGCAGGACGACGGCGCGGGCGTCGGTCGGGATGACGCCGTCGAAGTTGTTGTAGAGCCGGTCGAACGCGAACCGTGCCACGTGGTGGGCGACCCGCTGGACCACGGGCCCGGACAGCGGGATCCGGTTGGGGTAGCTGCGCATGAAGGAGACCGAGGTGCGGTCGGGGTTGGCGAAGATCGTGTCGCCGCTGAGCAGGACGCCCTTGCCGGAGGCGCCGGAGGCCCAGTGCGCGACGCAGGAGCCGGGGAAGTGTCCGCCGGGCTGGCTCAGGGTGATGCCGGGCAGGATCTCGCGGTCGCCCTTCCATGGTTCGACGGCGGTGTCGGTCCGGGCGAGCCAGTCCGTGTCGGCTTCGCTGACCAGGATGGGTACCTGGCCGAGGCGGCGGCTCCACTCGACCTGGACGCCGTACATGTGGGGGTGGCTCGCCACGATGTACGCGAGGCCGCCGAGGTCCTGCACGGCGGTCACGGCGGCGTCGTCGAGGTAGCCGGGCACGTCGAACATCAGGTTCCCGTGCGGGGTCCGGACGATCTTCGCGGTGGGGCCGATACCGACGTCCGGCACGGTCCTGAGGCCGAACAGGTCGGGCTCCAGCTCCCGGACCTCGATGCTCTGCCCCCTGGCCGCGAGCTCCTCCAGCGTGGTCCAGCGCTGCCCGTCGGCCGGGACCAGCTCACGCTCGTCGGCGCAGATGGCGCACACGGCGGGCCGGGACGCGTTCTCCACGCCACATCTCCGGCAGATCCAGAACGTCATTCGACCGCACCCTCCACCCGGTTGTCACCTGCGCGGCGACCTCAGCAGAAGTGTTGGTCAGGCGGTGCTCGCTCGCACTGCGGCGGTGGCCCGGCCTGCGGGGCACGTGCACCGCAACGCCGTCCCCGCTCGCGGGCGGATCCCGAGCACTGGCGACCGCCGTGGATCGTGGGCACCCTGGACCGAAGCCGATGGAAGGGGTGGACGGTGGGCAGCGTCGAGGCCTCTCAGCGCGGGGCGGACCACCGCCCCGAGGTGGAGCCGGGCCCGTGGTGAGGACCGTCGACGCGGTGGTCGTCGGCGCCGGTCCCAACGGGCTGGTCGCTGCGAACGCGCTCGTCGACGCGGGCTGGGACGTCCTCGTGCTCGAGGCGCAGGACACCTTCGGTGGCGCGGTCCGCACCGCCGAGTCCGTGGCGCCAGGGTTCCGCACCGACCTGTTCAGCGCGTTCTACCCGCTCGCTGCCGGTTCGCCGGTGATCAAGGGCCTGCACCTCGAGGATCACGGGCTCGCGTGGTCACGCGCACCGTCGGTCCTCGCCCACGTGCTCGACGACGGCGAGGCCGCCGTGCTGCACGCCGAGCCCGAGGACACCGCCGCCGGTCTCGAGCGGCTGTGTCCGGGCGACGGCGACGCGTGGCTCCGGCTGTTCGCCGGCTGGATGCGCGTGCGGGACCCGCTGCTCGACGCGCTCTTCAGCCCGCTGCCCGCCGCGCGCCCGGCACTGCGGCTGCTCCGTCGGCTGGGCACCGGCGGAGCACTGGATCTCGGTCGTCTCGCCGTCCTGCCCGTGCGCCGGCTCGCGGACGAGACGTTCCGAGGCGAGGGCGGCGGGCTCCTGCTGACGGGCAACGCGATGCACTCCGACGTACCGCCGGACGCGGCAGGCAGCGGCCTGTTCGGCTGGTTGCTCGCGATGCTCGGCCAGGACGTGGGCTTCCCCGTGCCCGTTGGCGGTGCGGGGTCGCTCGCCGACGCGCTCGCCGCACGGGTGCGGGCGGGCGGCGGCGAGCTCGTCACCGGGACACGCGTCGAGCGGGTGCTCGTCGCGGGCAACCGGGCGGTCGGTGTGCGGACCGCGCACGGCGCGCTCGTCCGGGCCCGGCGCGCGGTGCTCGCCGACGTGAGCGCACCTGCCCTGTACCGCGACCTCGTCGGGACGGCGCACCTGCCGCCCCGCCTCGTGCGCGACCTCGACCGGTTCCAGTGGGACCACCCGACGTTCAAGGTGAACTGGGCGCTCGACCGACCGCTCCCCTGGACCGCCGAGGCGGCTCGAGGTGCCGGGACCGTGCACCTCGGCGTGGACCGCAGGGGCTTCGTCGACGTCGCCGCCGCTCTGTCGAAGGGCGAGGCTCCCGAGCGGCCGTTCCTCGTCCTGGGGCAGATGACGACGTCGGACCCGACCCGCTCGCCGCGCGGCACGGAGTCCGCGTGGGCCTATTCGCACGTGCCCCACGGCGTCGACTGGACGGCCGACGCCGTCGCCGACCAGGGGCAGCGCATGGAGGACGCCCTCGACCGGGTCGCGCCGGGTTTTCGGAGCACGGTGGTGGGCCGGTCCGTCCAGAGTCCCGCCGACCTCGGGGCGGCGGACGCCAACCTGGTCGGCGGCGCGGTCAACGGCGGGACGTCGGGGATACACCAGCAGCTGGTCTTCCGGCCGACGCCTGGGCTCGGCCGGCCGGAGACGCCGGTCGACCGCCTGTACCTCGCCAGCGCGTCGGCCCACCCGGGTGGTGGCGTGCACGGCGCGTGCGGGTGGAACGCGGCGCGCGTCGCGCTGGCCGCGTCGAACCCGCTGGGCACGCTTCCCCGAGCGCTCGCGCGCAGCGTGTGGGGACGGCTGCTGCGCGACACCTGACGGCGCCGCATGACGCCGCGCCGTGGACCGTGCCCGCCCCGGTCAGCTTGAGCGCTGCTCGGGTGCCCGCCGCTCGGCGAGGAAGATGAGCCGCCGCAGCGTCTCGACGTTCCGCGGAGCGATCACCGCGCTGCGCACCGGCCGTGGCACGGCCGTACCGGGCCCCTTGTCCGCGTCCTCCGTGACGCGGATCCTGCACCCGCTGCCGCCGTGCTGCGGCTCGACCTCGATCAGTACGCGCGCCTCGCCGGCAGGCCAGCCTCTTGCCTGCAGCTCGATCGAGCGCCCCGCGTCCCACCCGCGGACGACCGTCTCGTCGTCGAGCAGCGCAGGCCACAGGCCGACGGAGTGGAGGATCCGGGCGCCCGGCTCCGGCCACGTCGAGTCGACCGCTCGCACGCGTGCCGTGCCGACCACCCAGCTCGAGTAGGACCAGCCGTCAGCGAGCACGCCGAGGACCGCGCCCGGGGTGCATCGGGCGGCCCGCGTGACGGTCACCATGCCTTCACGGTAACGAAGTACCGGGCACTGGCAACCGGTTACGGCCCCGGCCGCGACCGCCGCACCGGTCCGCGAGTGGCGCGTGCCGAGCCGGGTGCGTGCGGCGCGGAACGTGCCTAGGGTCGAAGGGACGGCTTCGAGACGAGGAGCGAACCCGACAGAGGCGGCGCCAGATGACCGAGCACGCACCCCTCCGCGCTGACGGCCCCGCGGCCAGCCCGAGGGCCGCGCTCGTCACCGGAGCGTCCAGCGGCATCGGGTTCGCCATGGCGCGCGAGCTCGCGCAGCGGGGCTACGACGTGCTGGTCGTGGCGGACCGGGGAGTGGACGAGGCCGTGCACCGGCTGCGCGAGCACACGGGCACCCCGGTGACCGGCCTCCAGGCCGACCTCACCCTGCCCGCCGGCGTCGAGGCGACCGCAGCCCGTGCCAGGGACCTCGAGGTGCGGACGTTCGTCCTCAACGCGGGCGTCGGCGTCCACGGACCTTTCCTGCACACGCCCCTGCAGGACGAGCTGCGGCTCGTCGATCTCAACGTGCGCTCCGTGGTGCACCTCGCGCACCTCGTCGTCCCCGACCTGGTCGCCGCAGGATCGGGCCGGATCGTCGTCGTCTCGTCGATCGCCGCGACGATGCCGGCCCCGCTCTTCGGCACGTACGCCGCGTCGAAGGCGTTCCTCCGCTCGTTCGCCTGGTCGCTGCGCGGCGAGCTCGCGGGGACCGGCGTCAGCGTGACGACCGTCCTGCCCTCGGGAACCCGGACACCGTTCTTTCGCGCGGCCGAGATGGAGCGCACCCACATCGGGCGGGCTCCGAAGGCCAGCCCCGCGATGGTGGCTCGGCGGGCGGTCGACGCACTGCAGGACGGCCGGGCCGAGGTCGCGACCGGACTGCAGGCCAAGGCGCTGGTCGCGATCGCCCGACTGCTCCCGCAGCCTGCGCGCGCGGCGTTCCATGGCTGGTTCTATGCGCCGGGCGCCCCACCGCCCTCGTCCCCGTCATCGAGATGACGCAGACCGGCGGCCGGTTTGCCGGCTCGGGCGCCAGGGCCGGGCCCGCCGCGTCGCCGGATCAGGTCGCCATCCCCCGCCAGACCACGTCGAACGCGGCCCGCAGCCGGTCACGGGTGACCGGGTCGTCGAACCGGTCTCCCCGCACGACGGCCTGGTAGTAGGCGGCACCGGCGAACGCGTCGAAGCACGCGTCCACGTCGAGGTCCGCGCGAAGGATGCCACGGGCGATGCCTGCACGGAGGGCCTTCTCCATGGGCACCCGTCGGCGGGCGACGTGCGAGGTCCAGTACGCCTTCTGCAGGGCACGGTCAGCCATCACGAGGCGGATGCGCTGCCGGAACCGCACCTCGGAGTAGCCGCTCGCGCTCAACGAGGCGGGATCCCCGAACATCGCCGCGAACACCGACTCGCGCAGGTCCCCGTGGGTCGGGATGTCCGGGGGTACGGCTCGTCCGACGTCGAGCGCGGCCGCGATGAGGGTCGTCAACGACGGCCACCGCCGGTACAGCGCCGCCCTGCTGACTCCGCTGCGCGCGACGACGCGGGAGACGGTGACCTCGTCCTCCGCGTCGATGAGGCCGAGCGTGGCTTCGATGATCTGGGCGTCGAGGTCCTCGTCACGCGGCCGGCCAGGACCACGACGGGCCGGCGTCCCTGCATCCGCCGTCATGCGGCGAGCGCCCGCTGCCGAAGTCTGGCGATGGTGTCGTCGCCGAGACCCGCGGCGCGCAGCGGTCCAAGGGCGTCACCGTGTCGTTCCCGGAGGGTGGCCAGGAGGATGCGCATCGAGGTCTCCATCGGGCCGTCCTGTCCGTCGCTCTCCACGACGGCGCTCCGTTGTGCGTCGACGTCGAGGCCGAGCCGCAGGAGCAGCACGCCCATGGAGCCGCGGGTGCGCTCCATGATGGCCGTCATGTTGGCTCCGGTCCGTGCGTAGTCGGTGACGATGTCGTCGTCGGTGGCGCCGAGCACGAGCAGCAGGACCGCCGCGAGAACGCCCGTGCGATCCCGGCCGGCCGCGCAGTGGAACGCCGTGGCCCCCGGGGCGTGGGCGATCACGTTGAGCGCCGTGACGAGCTGCGGAGCCGCTCCCTCGACCATGCCGACGTACATCTGCCCCATCGCCGTGTGGTCGATGACGGGAACGCCCTTCGGCATCGAGGCCGACATGGAGTCGCTCACGTTCGGGATGAGCGGCAGGTGGTGGTACGCCACCGGGTACCCGGCGAAGGGCCCGCGGCCGGTGATGGCCACCTCCTCCGGTGACCGGAGGTCGATCACCGCGGTGAGGCCGCCGTCCACGAGCTCGCGCGCCGCGGCTTCCGTGACGATCGAGAGGTCGTCCGCACGGACCGCCAGGCCGTGGCGGAGCACGCCGCCCGTGATGGAAATGCCACCGAGGTCGCGCAGGTTGACCGGTGCGCTGAGCTCGACGTCGATATCTGCCGTGGTCATGTGATTCTCCTTCGGATGAGGGCGCTGCCCTGGTCGATGACCGTGACGAGCACGATGATGCAGAGGATGATGGCGCTGAGGTGTCCGTAGTCGTACATCCGCATCGCGGTGGTGAGCTCGAGCCCGATCCCGCCGGCGCCGACGAGGCCGAGGATCGTCGCACCGCGCACGTTGCCCTCGAAGAGGAGCAGCGTGTACGACACCAGGAGCGGTGCGGCCTGCGGCAGCACTCCGTACTGGATGACCTGCCGCTTGGACGCCCCCACTGCTTGCATGGCCACGATCGGTCCGCGGTCGACGGACTCCATCGCCTCGGCGAAGATCTTGCCGATCGAGCCGAGCGAGCCGAGGGTCATCGCGAGGATGCCGGCGAACGGCCCCAGGCCGACGGCGGAGACGAACATCAGGGCGAACACGAGGTCGGGTACCGAGCGGATGATGTTCATCAGCCACCTGGCCGGGTAGTACACCGCCCTCGGCGCGATGTTGGCTGCCGCGGCGAACGCGACGAGCAGGGACAGCGCGGCGCCGAGCACCGTGCCGACGATCGCCATCTGGAGCGTCTCGACGAGCAGCTCCAGGATGACGCCGAACTTCGAGAAGTCGGGCGGGAACAGCCGCGAGAGGAACTCGCCCATGTTCACAGCGCCCTCGCCGAGCTTGACGAAGTTGAACTCCGCGCCGCCCATCGACCAGACCAGGACGACGACGGCGACCGGGATTCCGAGGAGGAACCGGGTCCGTGGCATCGAGACAGCGCGTTCGAGCCGTGCCCGCTCGGCCACGGACAGATCCACCGGGTCCGTCCGGCGGGTGCCCGGGTCAGTGGTCGTCGTCATCGTGCCGGCCTTCCTCGTCGTACAGCACGGCGAGCTTGGTGGGGTCCAGCTCCGCGGTCGGCGCGGAGACGAGCATCCGGCCGTGCCGCAGACCCACGATGCGGTCGCTGTGCGTCAGGGCGAGAGGGAGCACGTGGAGGCTGACGAGCACCGGGATGCCGTCGTGCGTGGCGATCTCGCGCAGCAGCCGCAGCACGGAGCCGGCCAGCTTCGGGTCGAGAGAGGCGACCGGTTCGTCCGCCAGGAGGACCTTCGGCTGCTGCATCAGTGCCCGGGCGATCGCTACTCGTTGCTGCTGGCCCCCGGACAGCGAGCGCGCCGGCATGGTCGCCTTGTGGGCGATCCCCACCCGGTCGAGGAGCTCCATCGCACGCCGGCGATGCGCGCCGGAGAACCCGCCGACGGCGTTGATCGCGCCCGCGCCGTGCAGGGCACCGGTGAGGACGTTCGTGAGCACGCTCAGTCGCGGGATCAGGTTGAACTGCTGGAACACCTGACCGACCTGCGACCGCAGCACGCGTAGCTCGCCGCGCGCGAGCTGCGTGACGTCGTGTCCGGCCACCCGTGCCGACCCGCTCGTGACGGGCGCGAAACCCGTGAGGCTCTTCATCAGGGTCGACTTGCCCGACCCCGACGCGCCCAGCAGGGCCACGAGCTCACCGGGGAACAGGTCGAGGTCGAATCCCTCCAGCACCGCCTGCTCGCCGTAGGAGACGTACAGGTCGCGCACGGTGACCAGCGGCAGCCCGTGCTCCGTCTCGAGCGACCGCAGCCCGCGAGCCGCGTCCGGCGACCCCGCCGTTCTGACCGCCGCGCTCATTCGAGGTCCTCGAGCTCCACCCCGGCGACCGCAGCGATGTCGGCGAACGAGGTGAAGATGCTCGGCTCCGGGGCGGTGACGACGTCAAGTCCGATGAAGGAGCTGTAGGCGGCAAGCTTCTCGGCGTTCTCCTCCGCGAAGACCTTCGGGATCGCTTGCTCGAGCAGCGTCCGGGTCTCGTCGTCCAGGGACTGCCTCGCCAGCACCGTCCCCATCACCTCCATGGAGGGGCTCTCCCCGACGGCACGCCACTCCCCCTCGGCGAACGGGAACGTCGGCGCGCCCATCTCGGTGAGCACCACCGCGGTGCATGCGGCGTCCACCTGTCCCTGCTCCAGGGCGACGAAGCTGCCCTCGTGCCCGCCGGCGAAGATGGCCTCGTAGTCCTTGCCCTGCTCGAGCCCGGCCTCGTGGAGCATGTAGACGGGCATGAAGTAGCCGGAGCTCGACGCCTGGTCGGCGAACGCGACGGTCGCCCCCTCCAGGTCGGCCACGGTCCGGATGGGCGAGTCGTCGAGCACGACGCACGTCGAGACCGGCTCGTCGCTGCCCTCCCAGGCCAGGAGTGCGTCGACCTCACCGGTGTTGACCGCGAGCGCGGACGGGAATCCGCTCATGATGCCGATGTCGACATGGTCCGAGCGGATGGCCTCGACGACGCTGAGGTAGTCGGGCACGTCGGTGACCTCGACCTCGCGGCCGGTCTCCTCCTCGAGCAGCTCGACGAGCGCATCGGTGGGGTTGGCCTGGGTCGGGTCGTCCGAGACCGGCAGGGTGGCGATCGTGATGGGGGTGTCGGACGCCGACGCCGTGCTGCCGTCAGATGCCTGGCAGCCGGTGAGGGCGAGCATGGAGATGCCGAGCACGCCCACCGCCGGGATGGTGTAGCGACGCATGGTGACCTTTCGGATGAGTGACGGGCTCTCGGAATTCCGAGAACCCCCGTATCTCAACCGGGCAAGGTGGCGTGCAATTACGAGACCGCCGTACTGCGAATAGAACGCTGCGTGAACAGCCAGTTGCGCACGGGCCGCCGGGTGCGCGGCTAGTCGTTGCCGCCGGCGAGGAGCCCGAGTGCGGCCTTCATCTGGTCCGCTTCGGGGAGACTGTCCGGGTCGATGAGGAACTGCGCGACCAGGCCGACGGTGAGGGCGTGGGCCAGAGCGCCGATTCCTGCTTCGGCCACGGTGGGGGCTTCGGGCCCGCCGCCCCTCTTGCCCGTCAGCAGAGCGGCGAACTCGCGGCGGGCCTCCGTCGCCCCGACGGCGAACTGCTCGCGCAGCCCTTCGTCGAACTGAGCCTGGGCGAAGGCCTGGATGCTCGCGGACTGGAGGTCGCGAGTATCGGGGAGCGTGGCGCGGATCGCGGACAGGGCCGCTGCGAGCCGTTCGACGGGAGACTCGCCGTCCGCCTCGCGGACCAGGCGGGTGATGGTGTCTCCCCAGTCGCTGCTGAGCTCCAGGACGGCAAGGTTCATCAACCGGTCCTTCGACCCGTAGTGGTAACCGATCGAGCCCAGATGGGCACCCGAAGCCTCCGCGATGTCACGGGCAGTCGTCCGCCCGTACCCCTTCTCGACCAGGCACCGCTTGGCACCGGCCAGGAGATCGTCCTTCTGTCCCATGCCACGACCCTAGCCGACCGTTGGAACGTGCGTTTTGCACGTACGTTCTTGCAAAGTGGCACCGGGCGTGCGTAGGCTCTCTGATATGAACGTACGTACAAATCCGGTCGCAGCGACTCCCCTCGCCACGGTGCGTCAGTGGTGGGGGCTCGTCGTGCTGCTCCTGCCGGCACTGCTGGTGTCGATGGATATCTCGATCCTGTTCATCGCGGGCCCCGCGCTCTCCCGGGACCTGGCCCCCACGGCGACGCAGTGGCTGTGGATGATGGACAGCTACAGCCTGGTGGTGGCCGCTCTGCTGGTGACCATGGGGAGCCTTGCGGACCGCATCGGTCGGCGACGGCTGCTGATGACCGGTTCCGTGGCCTTCGGTGCGGCCTCTGCGTTGCTGGCCTTCGCCCCGTCACCCGAGCTCTTCGTGGCAGGCCGCGTGCTGCTCGCCGTCGGGGCAGCGACCTTGGCGCCGTCGACGCTTGCCCTCGTGCGCAGCATGTTCCTCGACGCGGATCAGCGCCGGAAGGCCGTGGCGGCCTGGACCATCGCCTTCACCGGCGGTGCCGTGCTCGGACCCATCCTGGGCGGGCTCCTGCTGGAGCGGTTCTACTGGGGCTCGGTCTTTCTGATCAACCTCCCGGTGATGGTGCTGCTGCTCATCGCAGCACCCCTGCTGATCCCGGAGTCCAAGAACCCCGGCGGCGCACGGTTCGACATCCCAGGAGCCCTGCTCTCCCTCAGCTCGCTCGTCGCTCTCGTCTACGCCATGAAGCGCTTCGCCGAGCACGGCTCCGAACCGGAGGCCTGGATCGTCCTGTCCGGGGGCCTGGCTCTCCTGGTGTGCTTCATCCTCTGGCAGCGCCGGGCAGCTCACCCGCTCATCGACGTCGAGCTCTTCCGGCGCCCCGCCTTCACCGGGGCAGCCCTGGCGAACCTCCTGGCGACCGTGGCGATGACAGGCCTGGGGCTGCTGGCCTTCGCCCTCCTGCAGTCGGTGCACGGCATGAGCCCGCTGCACGCCGGGCTCGTGGCACTGCCCACCTTCTTCGGCACGGCGGGCGGAGCCGTGCTCGGGTCGGCACTGGCCAGACGGATCAGGCCCGGCGCCATCGTGGCGGCCGGACTGACGATCGCCGCCGCCGCGATGGCATACATCGGTCTGACGATGCAGCCAGGATCGGTCTGGGCGTTCCTGGCCGGGTACGTGGTGCTGACCTTCGGTATCGGCATGGTCAGCACCCTGGCCAACAGCCTGATCCTGACCACGGCACCCAGCGAGCACGCGGGTGCGGCGGCCAGCATCTCCGAGACCGCCATCCATCTGGGGAGCTCCCTCGGCATCGCGGGGTTCGGCACCATCTCCGCCACCGTCTACCAGAGGCACATGGAGGACGCGTCGATTCCCGGCATGCCTGCGGACGCCACCGGGTCCATCGGCGCCGCCGAGGCGATCGCCGCCGAGCTGCCCGGCGCGCAGGCCGCCCAGCTCCTGGACCTGGCCACCACCGCGTTCTCGCACTCCGTTGCCGCGGTAGCTCTGGCCGCGAGCGCGGTGCTCGTTGCGGCCGCGATCGTCACCGGGACGCTGCTACGCCGAGTCCCCTCCACGACGACGACCACCGACGGGCACGCCCACTGATCCTGCGCGATCCTCGGTCTCTCCATGCGGTCAGCGTGTGCTCGTGCTTTCACGCTCCGGCTGCCGTAGGATGCGCTGTGCGAGGGGAGTACTTCCCAAACATCGTCCGGTCATTACGGCGCACCAGCGACCTCGGGCGGCGACCCTGCTGTGCAGGGTGAAGGAGACCTCGGAGCCATCTACAACGGAGACTCCTTGCTCGCCACCAGCACAGCCACTTCCTCTGCCGTGACCTCTGTCGCCACCCCCACCATGTGGCTCGTCACCATCCTCGCCGTCCTGGCCCTGCTCGCCGTCGACTTCCTCATCACCCGACGCCCGCACGAGGTGTCCATGCGTGAGGCCGTGGGCTGGAGCGCCTTCTACATCGCCCTCCCGCTCGCCTTCGGCGGATGGATCTGGGCCACCTTCGGCTCGAGCACCGGCGTGCAGTACCTCACCGGGTACCTCGTCGAGAAGTCGTTGTCGGTCGACAACCTGTTCGTGTTCATGCTCCTGCTCACCGCCTTCGCGGTACCGCCGGCGCTCCAGCAGCGCGTGCTCCTGCTCGGCATCGTCGGAGCCCTGGTGCTCCGTGGGATCTTCATCGCGCTCGGCGCGGCCGTCCTGGCCAACCTCAGCTGGGCGTTCCTGCTCTTCGGCGCGATCCTCCTGGCAACTGCGGTCAAGATCCTGATCGACCAGCTCCGCGGCGGCTCGCACGACGTCGACGTCGCCGAGCTGCGCTCGGTCAAGCTGATCCGCCGCTTCATGCCGGTCACGGAGGACTACCGCGGCCCGCGGCTGTCCGTCCGTGAGAACGGGCAGCGCATGCTCACCCCGCTGGCGGTCGTCGTCGTGGCGATCTTCGCCGCCGACGTCGTCTTCGCCGTCGACTCGGTCCCCGCCGTGTACGGCATCACGAGCGACCCGTACCTGGTGTTCGCGACCAACGCCTTCGCCCTGCTCGGTCTGCGCGCGCTGTACTTCGTGCTCCAGGGCGCTCTGAGCAAGCTGGTACACCTCGGGTACGGGCTCGCGACCATCCTGGCGTTCATCGGTGTCAAGCTCGTGCTGCACTGGGCCCACGGCATCTGGACGAGCGTCCCGGAGATCCCGACGCTCGCGTCGCTCGGCGTCATCCTCGCCGTCCTCGCCATCGTCACGGCGACCAGCCTCTACGCCACCAGGGGGTCCGGGGACCCGCACGACTCGGCGCACCTCGCCGAACCCGGTCGGCACCCGCACGACTCCATGGGGCGCCAGGCCGACGTCGACGAGGCACCGAGCGTGTCCGAGCCCGAACCGCGGTGACCGGCACGGGCTCGGCGGTCGGCACCAGCGGCTGACCGCTCCGAACGGCTCGCCCCTCAGGGCGTCGGCACCGGTCCGGTGCTGTCCCGCACGATCAGCTCGGTCGGCAGCGTGTGCGACGACGCTTCGCGCCCGCCGAGCAGATCTGCGAGGGCGCCCGCGGCCAGGTGCCCCTTGGCCGTGACGTCCTGCCGCACGGTGGTCAGCGCGGGAAGACCCGCAGTGGCTACCCGGCTGTCGTCGTAACCGACGACCGACAGGTCGTCCGGCACGGACCGGCCCAGCGCGGTCGCTGCCGCGATGACGGCACGGGCGAACACGTCGTCGAAGCACAGCACCGCCGTGACGTCCGACGACTCCAGCAGCTCGGTGGCCGCCACGAGGGCGGCAGACACCGGCAGGAGCGTCGTCCGTGCGATCACAGGCTCCACACCGTGCTCTGCGAGAGTCTCACGCCACCCGAGCAGCCGGTCCCGGTTGGGTGGGTCGAGGGCGAACTGGTCGGTCAGCGCAAGAACTCCGATCCGGCGGTGGCCCAGGTCGAGCAGGTGCTGCGCTCCTGCTCTGGCACCGCCGAGGTCGTCGACGCCGATCGTGGTGACGTCCTCCCCCAGGTCCTGGTCGACTGCGACGACGGGCAGCTTGCGCCGCCCGAGCCACGCGACCCCGGCCGAGGCCGGGTCGCAGGTGTAGACGAGGGCGCCGTCGACGGCGACGTCGCGCGCGGGGAGGAATCCGTCGTCCTGCGGCGGGGGCAGAACGGTCAGCGCCAGGCCTCGGCGGGTGAGCTCGTCGGCGACCGCGGCCACGAACTCCGCCGACACGGCGTCCTCGAACGACTCGCTGAGAGGGCCGTTCAGCAGGAGCCCGACCGAGCCCGTGCGCCCGCGCGCCAGAGCCCGGGCGGCCGGGTCAGGCCCGCTGTAACCGAGCCGCTCCGCGGTCGCGAGGATCCGCTCCCGTAGTTCCTTGGACAGCTGGTCGGGGCGCGAGAAGGCGTTCGAGACCGTCATCCGGCTCACGCCCACCTCGTCCGCGACGGACTGCAACGTCACCTTGGCCATAGCCAGGTCAGTATCGCTCACGCTGCTCCCCGCGGGGGCCCGCCACGGCGAGCGACACGGTCTGGGTCGTGGCGCACGGTGGATCGAGCCAGGCCGCCGTCCTGCGCAGCGCTCCGGCGAGCGTCGCCCGCAGCCGAGCGCGATCGCTGCGCCGACGACCTGGCGGACCGTCCACGACCGGAGCGTTCGGGCGAGCGCTGTTCACCTCGGCGATCATGCGCCGCAGCGCGAGGTTACCGCCGGTGTACTCGTGCATCCTTGCCACCTCCAATGGCTTCTTGACCGGTACAGTACTGCCGTGTTTCTGTACCGGTCAAGACGCGGCGCGCACAATGTCGGAACACAGCGGCACTGCCCGGGAGAGGTCCGCTCAGACAGGGGGTGACGGAACGCGTCGCTCGACGGCACGGGACGGCGGCGAGTCGACGGCCCAGGCGGCGGTGCGCGAACGGAGTGCGGCGCCCAGCGCGGCGACCACCGCCGACGTCACGGCCGACCCGTCCAGCGAGCCGTGCCAGTAGCGCACGAGGAGCGTGGTGCGCGCGGAGTCGGCGGCGACGTGCAGTACGTCGGGCGCAGGAGCGGCCAGGACGCCCGGTGCGGCCGAGACGGCGGGCAGCACGACGCTGTCGAGCTCGTCGTCTCGGAGGTCCGCGAGCCGGACCTCGACGATGCTGCGGCGCGTCCCGATGGCCGTGCCGTTCACGAGCGGCTGGGAGATGACCGCCGAGTTGGGCACGTGCACGCGGACGCCGTCGTAGGTCTCGAGCACAACGGCGCGGCTGTTCAGGGACGTGACGACGCCCGTCCAGTCACCGAACACCAGCTCCTCGCCCACCTTGACCGGCATCCTGGTCTGCAGGAGGATGCCGGCGCCGAAGTTGTCCGCCAGGCCGCGCATGGTCAGCACGACGACGATGCCGACCACGACGACAACGGTCAGGATCGGCTGAGTCTGCGCCCCGAGGAACGTCAGCGCGAGACCGATCCCTGCGAGCAGGACGAGATATTTGACGGCGCCGACCACCAGGTCCTGGACCTGGGGCGTGAGGCCCTTGATCCGCGCCGTCGCGACGAGCGCCGCCCGGCGGGCGTACCGGGTGGCCAGCCATGTGGCCAGCAGCGTCAGCGCGGCGAAGAGCACGTCCCAGCCGTCGAGGCTGTCCGTCGAGAAGAACCGAGCGAGCGCGTCGGCCACGGTGGCCTCCCTTCCGGCCGCTGCGGCCACGTCACCGTGCGCGACGTTCGGGCACCCCTCGTCGTCGGAGCCGGCGCTGCCTCCGAGAGTACGTTCGGGCGGACGGCAGCGCGCGCCGGTGACTCCCCCGGCGAGCGGTCCTACGCCGTCGTCGGGGAGGTCTCGGCGACCTTACGTCCGCTCGAACCCGTCCTCGGCGGCGAGCGCATCGGTGAGCAGCGTGACGAGGGCTTCCAGCTGCACGTCCGTGGACGACGCCGCGTCCTCGTCGCCCGCCCCGTCCAGTGCCCTGGCGGCCAACCCTGCCTTGCTGTCGATCAGCTCGGCGATCGTGGAGTCGATCGTCTGGGCGGCGATGATCCGCCAGGCGGTGACGGGCTCGGCCTGGCCGATCCGGTGGATCCGGTCGATGGCCTGGGTCTGCTCGGCGTAGGTCCAGGACAGCTCGGCCAGCACCAGGTTGGACGCCACCTGGAGGTTCAGGCCAACTCCGGCGGCCGTCAGGGAGCACACCACGATCGACACGTCGGGGTCGCCGGTGAACGCGGCGATGTTCCTCTCGCGCACCTTGGGCGTCTGGTCGCCGCGGATCGAGGCGTAGCCGATGCCGCGGTCGGCGAAGGTCTGCTCGGCCTGATCCATCACGTCGACGTGCTTGGCGAAGAACACCACCTTGCCGACGTTGCGGGCCAGCTGTGCTGCGTAGTCGGCGGCCAGCCCGGCCTTGGCCTGGCCGATCCGGCGGACCATGGTGAACACGTTCTCGCCACCGGTCCGCGAGCTCGAGTCCTTCAGCTCCGCGGCCGCCACTCTGCGCGCGAGGTCGGTGTCGACCGCGCCCACTGCGACGTCGCCGCCACGCGCCTCGACGGCGGAGCGGTAGCGGCCGACCAGACGGCGGGCGAGCGCGGCCTCGGCGGCGCGGATCGAGCGGGCCGCCGGGCCGTCGAGCTCGACCGGCAGGTCCGCCACGCGGCGAGCGGGGATGTCGGCGACCACGTCGGCCTTGCGCCGGCGCACGATACCCATGTCGATCACGCTGGCCCTTGCGGCGCCGTAGAACCCCGGGTCCGCCGGGGTGAGCCCGGTGTCCTCGAGAGCTGACAGCAGTGCGCCGAGCGGCTTCGCGTCGTCGATCCAGCCGAGGAACTGCCAGATCGCCCGGAAGTCCTCGATGTCGTTGATCAGCGGCGTGCCGGTGAGCGCCATCAGGAGCGGCCGGGCGGTTCGGGCACGGATCCGCTCGGAGACGGCGAGCACGTGCCGGGAGCGCTGGGAGCCCTTGTTCTTGATGAAGTGCGCCTCGTCGACGATCATGCCGCGGAACCCGAGGTCGCCGAGCCAACCGACGTGCCGGTCGAGGAGCTCGTAGTTCACGATCACGACGTCCGCGAACCCGTCGATCCGCTCGCCGTCGCCGTGGACCACCGTCGGCCGACGCTGCGGGGTCCACATCTCGACCTCGTGCGCCCAGTTGGTCTTGACGACGTTGGGCGCCACGACGAGCAGCGGGTAGGCGTCGGCCGCCTGGGCGGCGAGCAGTGCCTGAGCGGTCTTGCCGAGCCCCGGCTCGTCGGCGAGCAGGAAGGTGCGGTGCCCGCGAGCGGTGGCCTCGACGACCTGGGCCTGGTGCGGCATCAGCTTCCGGCCCTGGGGAGCGGACACCGAGCGGGCGTCGGGCAGCGACATGCAGGCGGGTGCGCCGGGGCCGGCGTGCTCGAAGGACCGGAAGAGCGGCTCCAGCAGCTCCCAGCCGGCCAGCCGGCGCGCCCGCGGGGCCAGCCGCTCGGCCGCGGCCTCGAAGTCAGGGGCGAGGAACGGGTTCGCCAGCTGGCGCGAGATCACCGAGCGGGGCACCACACGCTTCTCGGCGCCGGGCGGCGGCGCGGCGGGCGGGGCCGGCGGGGGCTCCTCGGGCGGCTCCAGCCCGCCGGCGCGCATCATGGTCGCCTTGAAGGCACGCGCCGCGTCGGAGACCCGGGCGTCCTCGGCGAGCAGCTCGAGCAGCGACGTGTCCCGGGCGGCGATCTTCGCCAGGAGCGTCGCCACCTCGTCGAGCCGCTTGAGCTGCTGGGTCCGGCGGGACGGGGACAGGGTGTCGTCGGCCCGCACCCGGGCCCGCTCCTCCCGCATGAGCAGGGCGACCACCTGGAACTTCGTGCGCACCGCCTGGCTCGTCGGCGGTCGCCGCACGGCGCCGTCGACCTCGCGGGCAACCTCCGCGAGCACCGGGATGATCCCTTGCTCGGTGGGCCGCGGGGAGCGGCGGCGCTGGGCGCCGGACCCGGTCCGCGCGCGACCGGACCTGCGTTGGCCTGGTCGGGCCACATCTCCTCCTTCAGTACATCCGTACCGCAACTGAGGCGCTGCGCGCCCCGGACCGGTCGAACGTCGGATAACCCGGCCGTGGGGCGGGCAGCCCGGGCCAGGGCGCTACGATCGGCCGCCAGGTCACCGCGCAGCGTCTCCACCTGCGCCGGCTGCGCCCCGTGCTCACGCCGATGGTGACACGCCGCCGGGTGTCCTGGTGAATCACCCGCTGGGCATGGTCATGGTCCTGCTTGATCGGCGCAGAACCCGGAGTCTACCGCCGGACACCCCTGCCCAGTGTGCACCGCCGTCTCCCAGCACGCCGCGGCGAAGGAAGGGGCTGTGACCATCATCCCACGTGAGAGGCTGATCGCAGCGCCTGCCGCGGTGTCTCCTGAAGCGGTTGCACGAGAGGCCGGTGCCCGGCTGGAGGCAGCATTGCAGACCCCTGACCTGTCCCGCGGTGGTCGCCTGGCCGCCAACGGCGCCGTCTCCACAGCCCTGTCGCTGTGCAGTGACCGCAGACTGCGTGAGCTCGTGGACGCGGGCACACCGATCGGTTCCGGTATCGGCGGGCAGACGGTCCTGCTGGACGTCGAGGGAACCTCGGTCTTCGTCAAGCAGGTGCGCCTGACCGACCTCGAGCTCCGGCCGGAGAACGTCCGCTCGACAGCGAATCTGTTCGAGCTCCCGGTCTTCTGCCACTACGGCGTCGGCACCATCGGTGGCCCAGGGTTCGGAGCCTGGCGGGAGCTGGCCGTGCACGCCATGACGACGAGCTGGGTGATCGCGGGAGACTACGAGGGTTTCCCCCTGATGTACCACTGGCGGGTGCTGCCGGACTCCGGCCGGCCGCTTCCCGAGGAGCTGGCCGACGTGGAGCGGGCTGTCGCCTACTGGGGAGGCGGACCGGAGATTCGCCGCCGCATCGAGGCTCTGCAGCAGTCCTCGGCGAGCGTCACGCTGTTCCTGGAGTACATCCCGCAGAACCTGCACGACTGGCTGGGCGTCCAGGTAGGGGCCGGTGACGAGGCCGCAGAGCAAGCCTGCATCATGGTGGACGACGAGCTGAGAGCCGGCATCTCGTTCATGAACGCCCGCGGGCTCCTGCATTTCGATGCCCACTTCGAGAACATCCTGACGGACGGCAGGCGGCTCTTCTTCGCCGACTACGGTCTCGCGATCTCCTCCCGCTTCGAGCTCACGCCCGGCGAGAGCGGTTTCTTCGACGAACATCGCGGCTACGACCGGTACTACGCGGTCACGCACCTGGTGAACTGGCTGGCCGTCGCCCTGTATGGGTACAGCCCGGACGAGCGCAAGGCGTTCGTGCGCTCGTGCGCCCAGGGGGTGCCCCCGGTCGGAGCTCCAGCGGCGGTCGCGGCGGCTCTCCTCCGCCACGCGCCGGTTGCCGCGGTGGTCGGGGACTTCTATCGCCGGTTCCAGCGGGAGAGCCGGGAGACGTCCTACCCGCTGGAGGCGATCCGTCGGATCGGCCAGGATCGGACAGGAGAAATTCACCCGTAGGTGGGGGTGGCGTCGGGTCCGCGTCGACCGGGCGGGTGAAGATTTCCCCCGGTATTCCCAACCGAGAGGGAGATCAGCGTGTCCGAGAACCTGCCTGAGAAGGTGTCCGAGAAGAACAGCATCGTGACCAGCCTGGTCAGGATGCTCGTCGTCCTGACCGCCATGGTCGGCTTCGTCGCCGGCGGTGTCGCCGTCGCGCCCGCGTCCGAGGCGAACGTCTATGACTCCTGCACGCACAGCGGCTGCGCGGAGGCGTACTCCTCGAACTCGATCTGGAGCTCCAAGGGCTACCCGAGCACGCGCGGCTGGGTCAGCTGGCCGAACGGCCAGTGCAACTTCGCGGGTGGCACGCACTACAACAGGGAGGGCCAGCTCCCGGCCGGCCACTCCTACCTCGAGTTCGACGTCACGCCGCGTGCCTGCGGCGCGGCGCGGCAGTCCTACCGGCTCGTCCTGGACCGCACCGCCGGCGTCGTCTACTTCTCGCCCAACCACTACGGCGACTTCTACCGGATGTGACAAGGCCCGTGCGCTGCGTCCGGCCCTGCCAGGGGCTGGACGCAGCGCTCGGGTACGGCTCTGAGCGGGACGGATAGCCTCGGACCATGACTCGTGACCTCCCCGTGCTCGTCGTCGACGGAACGCGGTTCGACGACCTCGACGGCTTCGCCCGCGAGTTCTCCCGGCTGCTGAGCGGGTACACCTGGCGAGGAAACCTCGATGCCCTCAACGACGTCCTCCGCGGGGGGTACGGGACGCCCACGGACGGCTGGGTACTGAGGTGGGTCGGCTCGGAGACGTCCCGGGCGGCGCTCGGCCACCCCGAGACGGCCCGGCGGCTCGAGCGGCTCCTGCCCAGCGTCGATCCGTCGAACCGCGCGGCCGTCACCGCGAGGCTCGATGCAGCGCGCCGCGGCGAGGGACCGACGTTGTTCGACGAGATCGTCGCCATCATCCGCGACCACGGGCCGGGCGGCCGGGAGTCGGCGGACGGGATCGAGCTCGAGCTGAGCTGAGCTGAGCCGGGAGGTGGGTGACCGGCCCAGGTCCGGTTCGCGTCGGAGTGCTACTGCCGGACGCCGGTTCGCGCGGCCTGCTCGACCCGGGCGACCAGGCGGCTGTTGTGGGCGGCGTGCGCGAATCCCGGGGTGCGGTGGGTGTTCTCCGCGATGTCGCGCGCGAGGCTCGCGTACACCTCGCCCACGTTGATGGCGGCACCGGCCCAGATCTCGGCCGCGGCCGGTCCGGTTCCCGTGGCGACAGGGAGGTCGGGTTCCTCGAAGTCCGCGCTCGAGGTCAGCGCGAGGTCGCCGACCTGGACACCGGCGGGGTGGTTGCCGGTCAGCCTGAGCCAGCCGTCGGCGCCACGGACCTCGAGGCTGAACCGGGCGTCGGGCACGGGCACACCGGCCAGGACCTGCACTCCCACCGGGGCACCGGAGGCGGTCTTGACGATCGCGTCGAGGTGGTCCGGCACCTCGCGGGTGGTGGTCGTGCCGGTGTCGGCCAGCTTGACCTCCGGCCAGAGCAGTTCCGTGCGCGCGTCGATCTCGGTGATGTCACCGAGGATCGTCTCGACGACGTCCAGGACATGGCCCACGGCGATCGTCATGAAGCTCGCTCCGGCGGCCGCCTTGTCGAAGTACTCGTAGGCGCTCACCGACTCCGGGCCGTTCCCGAAGGTCGTCGCGGTGACGCGCGCCGACAGCAGCCGCCCGAGCCGGCCCTGGGCGACGACCTCGGCCGCACGGCGTACTGACGGGTTGAGGCTGCCCTGCAGCCCGATCGCCGTGTGCAGGGAGCCGGCCGCCGCGGCCATCTCCTCGGTCTGGGCGACGCTCGCGCCCAGCGGGGACTCCGAGTACACGGCCTTGCCCGCCGCGAGGGCAGCGAGCACGAGCTCGCGGTGTGCCGGGACCTTGACGGCGACGGTGACGAGATCGATCGACGGGTCGCTGATCAGCTCGTACGGGTCGGCGTACCAGCGCTCGGCGCCGAACAGCGCGGCAGCCTCTCGTGCGCTCTCCTCACGCCGGGTCGCCACCGCCGCGAGCACGAGCTGCGGCTGGGCCGCCAGCGCGGGTACGTGCGATGCCCCGGCCCAGCTCGCCTTCGTATCCGCGCCGATGATCCCGACACGAATCACACTGCTTGCCATGATCTGCTGCTCCATTCGGTCTGCTGCTCTGTCTGTTGCTCGGCCCGGCGCGGTTGCGGCACGGTCGTCTCGTGCGGTGCGGCTTGTCGCCGGGGCGCCTCTCACCGGTCGATGGCGGCCATGCCGCCCCGGTCATGGCGGTCGCCGGACGCGGGTGCCAGGTTGTTCAGCCGGCCGATCTGGTCCGGGGTGAGCCGGATCCTGTCGGCGGCGATGTTCTCCTCGAGCCGTTCGATGTGTCGGGTGCCGGGGATGGGGTTGATGTCCTCGCCCTGGGCCAGGAGCCAGGCCAGGGCGATCTGGGCGGGGGTGGCTCCGGCCTCGGCCGCCACGGCCCGGACCTCGTCCACGATGCGCAGGTTGCGTTCGAGGTTGCCGCCGGTGAAGCGCGGGTTGGTGCGACGCCAGTCGTCGGCGTCCAGACCGTCCAGAGAGCGGATGTTCCCGGTCAGGAAGCCGTGGCCCAGCGGGGAGTAGGCCACCAGGCCGATCCCCAGCTCGCGCAGTACCGGAAGCACCTCGGCCTCGGGGTCCCGCGTCCAGAGCGAGTACTCGCTCTGGACCGCGGCCACCGGGTGGACCGCGTGCGCGCGGCGGATGGTCGCCGGGCCCGCCTCGGACAGGCCGATGTAGCGGACCTTGCCCTGAGTGACCAGATCGGCCAGGGCGCCGACGGTGTCCTCGATCGGGGTGCCCGGGTCGACCCTGTGCTGGTAGTACAGGTCGATGTGGTCGGTGCCCAGGCGCCGCAACGACCCCTCGACCGCGAGGCGGATGTTCGCCGGGCTGCTGTCTGCGTCGGGCCGGCCCGTGTGGGACACCAGGCCGAACTTGGTAGCGAGTACCACCTGGTCCCGTCGCCCTCTGACCGCCCGGCCGAGCAGGGCCTCGTTGGCGTAGCCCCCGTACACCTCCGCGGTATCGAGGTGCGTGACACCGAGGTCCAGAGCGCGCCGGATGGTGCGGACGGAGTCCTCCTCGGACTCCCCCTTACCCGTGTAGAAGTCGGACATCCCCATGACTCCGAGACCGATACGCGAGACGTCGAGCCCGCCGAGTGAGGTGGTCTGCATCGAATTCCCTCTCCTGGATCGGTTCGCCAGGCCCGCATCCGCTGCACACACGGACCGAACTTGACGCATCAATATCAACTTGATGCGTCAAGTTCTATCCTCTTGAACTTGATGTGTCAACAACTGTCGCCGTAGGCTGGCCGCGTGGCGAAGACAGCGGATCCTCAGCAGCATGGTCGGGGGGACGGGCACAGCAGCCCGGCATCCCGTGCATCAACACCACCAGCCGCAAAAAGGGCTGGCGCCACAAAGCCCGGCACGGACACGCGCCCCGGTACGGACGCGCCCGTTGGAGCAGACGCCGAACCTCGATGGCTGAACCACGACGAACTAGCGGCGTGGGTGGCCAACTCCGCGATCATGATCAGCTTGCCTGCCGCCCTGGACGCGCGGATGCAGCGCGAGTCCCAGATGACCTTCTTCGAGTACATGGTGCTGTCGGTCCTCTCCGAGGAGCCGGACCGGACCATGCGGATGAGCGCGCTGGCCGCGCGCACGTCGGCGTCGCTGTCACGGTTGTCGCACGTCGTCGGGCGACTGGAGAATCGCGGACTGCTCACACGATCACGCATTCCCGGAGCAGGCAGACGCACCAACACGACGCTGACCGACGCCGGATACGACGTCGTCGTGGCGGCGGCACCTGGGCATGTCGCAGCGGTCCGCGAGTACCTGATCGACGAGCTCGAACCTCACGAGCTGAAGACCTTGCGGCGGATCGGCACGGCAGTCGAAGCGGCCATCAACCGTGGAAGGCCCGGCTCAGCGCCTGCGCTGCCGACTCTCCCTGAGGCAACCGCGCCGTAGCCGCCCCGCGCCGCACCGGCCAGCGCGTGACCCGAGGACTACGGCGACCAGCGCGACCGGGTCGCCAGCGACCGACCCAGGCCGCTCGTCCCTCCCGCGCTGCGGCGCCGTCCTTCGAGATGGACGCGCATGGATGGCGGTAATGCGTACACGTGTGAGGATGATGACGCGGTCGGCGCGCGTCGACCGGATCGGAGGCGGGTGATGCAGCGACCGCATCAGGTGGTGGTCCTCGTACTCGACGGGGCGCTCCCGCTGGACGTCGGGATCCCGACGGAGGTGTTCCATCCGGAGTCGGGGTTCCCCTACGAGGTGTCGGTCTGCGGGGTCACCGCCGGAACGGTGCCGTCCCACGGGGGCTTCGGCTACGCCGTCCCGCGGGGCCTGGACGCACTGGGCGACGCGGACACGATCGTCGTCCCGGGGTACGCTCCGGCGGGTCGGCCGATACCGGCGGAGGCACGCGAAGCGCTCCGGAGCGCCGCATCCCGCGGGGTGCGCATCGCGTCCATCTGCTACGGCGCATTCGCCCTCGCGGACGCCGGCCTGCTCGACGGCCTGCGGGCGACGACGCACTGGGACGCGGCGGAGAAGCTCGCGGACCGGCATCCGCAGATCACGGTCGAGCCGAACGTGCTCTTCGTCGACGAGGGATCCATCCTCACCTCGGCGGGGGCCGCCGCCGGTCTCGACCTGTGCCTGCACATCGTTCGGCGCGACATCGGCGTGAGCGCGGCGAACGAGATCGCACGAGGACTCGTCACCGCGCCCTACCGGACCGGGGGTCAGGCCCAGTACCTCCCGAGGACCAGCTCGGCAGCCCACGGCGAGACCCTTGCCGCGACGCGCGAATGGGCCATGGCGCGGCTCGACCAGCAGCTCACGATCGCCGGGCTCGCCGCCCACGCGCGGATGTCGCCCCGCACGTTCCTGCGCCGCTTCACCGAAGAGACCGGCCGCACCCCGCTGCAGTGGATCCTCCGGGCGCGGGTCGACACCGCCCGTGAACTCCTGGAGAGCACGCGGCTGTCGGTCGACCGCATCGCGGAACAGGTCGGCCTGGGCACCGGGTCGAACCTCCGACTGCATTTCCGCCGGCTCCTGGATGTATCCCCCTCGGAGTACCGCGCCACGTTCTCCGGGCGAGGCTGACCACCGTGATCATCGCGCGAGTGCCTGGCGCGCTGCGCTAGGAGATGCGAGGGGGAAGTGCGACGGCTTCGCCCGCCACATCGATCGCGACCTTGCCGCGGAGCACATACGACCGCCGGTTCTCCAGGAGCTCGTGAGCCTCGCCCATTCGAGCGAGCGGAAGGGTCGCGCCGATGACCGGCTTCACGAGACCGCGCTCGACGAGCGTGGTGAGCGCGTCCAGCTTGCCTCGGTTCTGGCGGGTGAAGACGAAGTGGTAGGCGGCGTTCCTGCCCCATGCCTCGATGAGGTTCTGCGGCTGCGCGATGTCGACGACGCTGACCACGCGCCCGAAGTCGGCGAGCGCCAGCGGGCTCCTTGCGAGCGTGTCGCCACCGATCGCGTCCAGGACGACGTCGGCCCCCTTTCCTCGCGTCATCTCGGCCACGGCGTCGACGTAGTCCGTCGAGGTGTAGTCGATCGCCGCATCCGCTCCGAGAGAGCGTACGAACTCATGGTCGCCGGCTCTCGCGGTGGTGATCACTCGTGCGCCGATCGCCTTCGCGACCTGGATCGCGATCGTGCCGACACCGCCCGTGCCGCCATGGATGAGGATCGTCTCCCCGACGGCGAGCTGAGCTCGCGTCACCAGGGCCTCCCAGACCGTTCCGCCGACGAGAGTCAGGCTCGCCGCCTCCAGGTGGCTGAGGTTCTCCGGCTTCCGGCCGACGAGGTCGACGTCGGCGACGTGCTGCTCGGCGTAGGAGCCTGGACCGCCGAAGATCCGGGGCGTGTAGTACACCGCATCGCCGACGCGGAACTCGGCCACGTGGGATCCGATCTCCTCGATCACGCCGGAGATGTCGTGCCCGGTGATCGCCGGGAGCGGCACATGGTCCGCGTAGTCTCCCCGACGGATCTGATAGTCGAGCGGGTTGACGGCGGTCGCATGGACGCGCACCCGTACCTGGCGGGGCCCGACGCGCGGAACGGAGACGTCGCGCAGCTCGAAAGCATCGGCCCCTCCGAAACGGGCGAGCACGACGGCCTTCATCAGATCAGTCATAGGAGTGTTCCTCATCGTGGTTCTGGGTGCGCAACACGCCGGACCGGCGGTGCTCCCTCAGTGTCGTGCGCGCGATCCACGCGATCCAGTGGCGACAATGCCAGTATTCGCGAGGATAGTGACACGCCGGTGGCACGGCGCTCGGACACGCCCCTTCCGCGGATGGTGAAGTACCGGCCGACCTGTTCCGGCACAGGGGTTCACTCAGGGAATCCGAACCCGGTAGACGCTCGGCGAGCTTGCCGCAGGAGCAACCTTCTACCTGGAACGTCGTTCGATGAGCGCTTCGATCCCGTCAAGTATGCGGTCGAGCCCGAAGAGAAAGATCTTCTCCGCGGCATCAGGACTGCCGGTCCCGGGGGTGAGGATGTGCTCGTCGACGATGACGCGGAGCGCCGGGAATCGTTCGGCCTCGACCACGGCGTCCATGGTGCGGGCGTAGACGTCGTCCTGGTCCTCGTTCGACCGACCCGCCGCCGCTCGGCCTTGTGCAAGCTGGGTGCTCGTCGTCGCCTCGGTACGGGCGTGCCCGTTGAGGAGCACGATCACCGACAGCCGCTCTTGGTGGGTCAGCGGCGTGTGCGCGAGGATCCGGAGGGCGTAGTCCATCCAGGCGATGTTTCGCGGCATCGCGGGAAGCTGGGACACCGGAACCTCGGTGAGCCAGGGATGCCGGCGGAAAGAGCCTGAGGCGCCGTTCGCCCACACCGTGAGGTTGGTACGCCAGTCGCCGTCGAGCGGGTCAGGTATCTCCGGGTCCCCGAGAGCGGCGTCTGCCATGAGCTGCACGAGCTCGTCCTTGGAGCGCACGTACCGGTACAACGACATCGGGCTGACCCCGAGGTCTGACGCGACCCGGTTCATCGACAGTGTTGCCAGCCCTTCGGTGTCGGCAACGACGATCGCGGCCGCGGTGATCCGGTCCAGGTCGAGGCGGGGCTTGCGGCCCCGACGCGGCCCTCCGTCGGCGCCCCATGCCAGCGCTACCTCGCGCGGCAGCTCGAAGCTGCTTTCCATCGCCCCACCTTCCCTCTTGACACGCCCACGCTACCAAAAGAATATAGGCGTACCGCATACGCATAAGGAGACAGCGTGTCCATCATCTCCATCCGAGGCCTGACGAAGGCCTATGGCAAGAACCAGGTACTCGCCGGTATCGACCTCGACGTCGAGCCCGGGACCGTCCTTGCGCTGCTGGGACCGAACGGCGCGGGCAAGACGACGGTGGTCAGCATCCTGTCCACCCTGGTCCGGGCCGACGGCGGCACGGTGGTCGTCGACGGCCATGACGTCGGGAGCGAGGCGGACGGCGTACGGGGTGCGATCAGTCTCACCGGCCAGTTCGCCGCCGTCGACGAGATGCTCACCGGGCGCGAGAACCTCGTGCTGATGGCCCGGCTGAACCACCTGCCTCGCGCCACCATCGCCACCCGGGTCGACGAGCTGCTGCGTCGCTTCGACCTCAGGGACGCACAGTCGCGCCTCGTGAAGACCTACTCGGGGGGTATGCGACGCCGCCTCGACATCGCCGCGAGCCTGCTGTCCACCCCGCGCGTGCTGTTCCTCGACGAGCCGACCACCGGTCTCGACCCGCGCAGCCGCAACGAGGTCTGGGCGCTGGTGCGCGAGCTCGCCGTCGACGGCGTCACGGTGCTGCTCACCACGCAGTACCTGGAGGAGGCGGACCAGCTCGCCGACCGTATAGCGGTACTCGACCACGGCCGCATCATCGCCGAGGGGACACCCGACGAACTCAAGCGCCGGGTCGGAGCCGACCGGGTGGTCATCACGCTCGCCGACCACACGACCGAGAGCCTCGAGGCCGACGGCACCCTGGACGGGCTCGTCCGCGTGCTCGGCGACATCGCCGCCAGCGACCGGGACGTGACGAGCGTCGACCTACGCAAGCCCAGCCTTGACGACGTGTTCCTCACCCTCACCGGCCAGCCCGCCGCCACGACAGAGAGCGGGACAGCGAACGAGACGTCCACGTCACCGAGGCACGACCAGAGGGAGGCGGCAGCGTGAGCCGCTCTGCCCGGGTCGCCCGCCACCCGTTGGCGGACTCGATGACGATGACCGGCCGCAGCTTCCGGCACGCACTCAGGAGCGTCGACTCGCTCCTGCTCAGCGTGCTGCTGCCGTTGATGCTGCTCGTCCTGATGACCGTCGCGTTCGGTGGCGCCATGAACACGGGCGACGAGAGCTACATCGACTACGTCACCCCCAGCATCATCCTGCTCTGCGCCGGCTACGGCGCCACCATGACGGCGACCAGCGTCACCAAGGACATGACCGAAGGGATCGTGGACCGGTTCCGCACCATGCGCGTCGTCAGCTCCGCTGTCCTGACCGGACACGTCGTCGTCAGCGTGCTCCGCAACCTTCTGTCCACCGTGATCGTGATCGCCGCCGCGTTCGCGCTCGGCTTCCGCGCTCAAGCCAGCCCTGCAGAGTGGCTGGGCGCGTTCGGCCTCCTGACCCTGTTCATCCTCGCCCTGACCTGGCTCGCGGCCGCCATCGGCCTCTTTGCCCGGAGCGTCGACACGGCATCCGCGCTCGGCTTCTTCATCCTCTTCCTGCCCTATGTCTCCAGTGCCTTCGCCCCCGTCGAGACGATGCCCCGGTGGGTTCAGGGCTTCGCCGAGCACCAGCCCATCACACCCGTCGTCAACACGGTCCGCGGGCTGCTCCTCGACACCCCGGTCGACGACTACTGGTGGACCGCCGTCGCCTGGTGCCTCGCCATCCTCACCGTCTCCGCCGTCGGATCGGCAGTGCTTTGGCGTCAGTCACGCGCGCGATAGGCACTCCCCCAGCCCGGCAACCCGTTCGGCACGACCGAAAGGAAAACCACATGAGGTACAAGCTGCTCGGGCGAACCGGGCTCCGCGTCTCGGAACTCTGCCTCGGGACGATGACCTTCGGGGAGGCATGGGGCTGGGGCACCGACGCCAGGGAGAGCGCCCGCATCCTCGACCGCTTCGCCGAGGCCGGCGGCAACTTCGTGGACACCGCCAACATCTATACAGGCGGCGAGAGCGAGCACATCCTCGGGGACCTCGTCCGCTCGGACCGGGAACGATGGGTACTGGCCACCAAGTACGCCCTCAGCACCGACCCACACGATCCGAACGCCGGTGGCGCCCATCGCAAGTCGCTGGTGCGCGCCCTCGACGCGAGCCTCGAGCGACTCGGCACCGACTACATCGACCTGTACTGGATTCATGCCTGGGACGCCTTCACCCCCGTCGACGAGGTGGTCCGCGCGCTCGACGACCTGGTCACGTCGGGCAAGGTGCGCTACGTCGGGGTCTCCGACACGCCCGCATGGGTGGTGTCGCAGGCCACCACGCTCGCCGACCTGCGCGGCTGGAACCGCTTCGCCGGCCTTCAGGTCCCCTACAGCCTCATCGAACGCACCTGTGAGCGCGACCTCCTACCGATGGCGCACGACCTCGACCTGACGGTGACCACCTGGGGACCGCTGGGCGGCGGCTTCCTCAGCGGTCGCTACGGGACAGACCGGCAGCGACCGACCGACAGCCGCATCGAACAGGACGCGGGCTACAACGCGCGGTCGATCACCGACCGGAACCTCGCGATCGCCGACGCCCTCAACGCGATTGCGGAGAACCGCGAGGTGCCCGCCTCCCAGATCGCTCTCGCCTGGGTCCTCGCGCAGCGCGAGCGCGCCGTACTCGTGCCCGTCATCGGTGCTCGCCGGGCTGATCAGCTGGACACCATGTCAGCGGTCGACATCGTGCTGACGTCGGCAGAGCTCGGTGCCCTGGAGCAGGTCAGCTCCATCCCGCTCGGCTTCCCGCACGACTTCGAGGGGCGCAATCTCGTCTACGGCGACGCTCTCGGCCTCATCGACGACCACCGCCGGACGTCCCTCATCCGTACAGACAGCACCGAGACGGGTGTGCCGGAACCGCCGCAGCATCAGAAGGCCAGTACTGCGACCGTCGTGCCGTAGGCCAGGGCCAGCCCGATGCCTTCGAACCCGACTCTGGCCGGCCCGCGGTTCTGCCGGACCAGGAGCCCGGCCAGGACGATGACGGTCATCAGGATGCTCGCGACGGTGAGGAAGAGCGAGTCCGGTGTCGCCGCGTGGTAGATCGAGCCGCCGGTGTAGAAGGCGTCGCCGATCGCGACGTTGAGCACGTCGAGCGTGTTGCCGCCCAGGATCGCGGCGATCGCGAGTGTCAGCGCCCCGCGTCGGACGGCCGCGATGGCAGTCACGGTCTCGGGCAGGGCGTTGACGGCGCCCATGAGAACCGCTCCGACGAAGCCTTCGCTCAGGGCGGTCTCGAGCACGATCTGCTCGGCGGCCCAGGCGATGGCGGCGCCGCCTGTTCCGACGACGAGGCCGACCGCTGCGAACTCGGTCCACAGGCCACGCAGCCGTCGGCCGGGGGCGGTGTTCTCGTCCGCGGTGTCCTGGCGGGTCTGTTCGGTCCTGACCGCGCGCCACATCGGCCGGGCTGCTGAGCGGCGAATCAGAAGTAGTCCTGCGCCGTAGACGACGACGAGCGCCAGGGTGGTCGGATGGAGGGGGCCGAGCATGAGCTCGGGGGTGAAGCTGCCCATGAGGGTGATGGCGAGCATGGCCAGGAGCAGGCAGCCGAAGAGCATGTTCGGCAGGGAAGCGGCGGCGTGCTCGAGGTTGGACCCGCGGTAGAAGAGGTCCGCGACGGCGATCGCGAACGTCTGCGCGGCGACGCCGCCGACGGCGTTGGAGTAGGCGAGCTCCGGATAGCCGTCGGCGGCGGACACTGCGGTCATGACGATGCCGCTGAGCGAGGTGAAGACCCCGAAGAACACCGCGCCGAAGATCGCCTCGCCCCACCCGGTGCGGTCTGCCAGCACATCGCCCAGCCCGGCCAGCCGGATGCTGCCCAGCACCGTGATCAGGGCAGCACCGGCGAAGACGAGGATCGCGAGCAGCAGCAGCGGCGTCATCCGGTCCTTCCTGGCCGGCTGCCCCTCAGGCGGCCGCGATCGTGCGCGGGAAGATGCGGGCGAGCACGTCCGCCAGGGTGACCACACCGCGCCCGTCCTGGGTGGATACGACGGCGAGGTGGTTGCGGGTCTCGCGCATCGACGCCAGCGCCGTGTGCAGTGGCGTGGCCGGATCCAGGGTGTACGCCGGGCGTGCCAGCTCGGTGACGGGCCGGTCGCCCGGTTCCAGGAGCACGTCGCGCACGTGCACGACACGGGTCGGGTTGCCGTCACTGTCCAGGACCAGGATGCGCAGGTGTCCGGACCGGTCCGCGGCGGCACGCACGTCGGCGGCCGTGGCCGTGCTCGGGACCGCGACGAGCGGGGCGTGGCCCGCCACGAGGTCCGCGACCGTGAGGCGGCGCAGATCAAGGGCACCGGCGAGCTGATCGGAGTACACGGCATCCAGCGCGCCCACGTTGGCCGAGTGCTCCACCAGGTGACGCAGGTCGTCCGGGCTGCGCCCCGAGGCAACCTGCCCGGTGGGCTCAACACCCACCCGCCGCAGGCACCAGTTCGCCGCCTCGTTCAGCGCGATCAGCGCGGGCCGGGTCAGCCACATGAACGCGCGCATCGGCAGTGCCAGCAACGTCGCCGATGTCTCCGGGTGGGCGATCGCCCACGACTTCGGCGCCATCTCCCCGACCACCAGGTGCAGGAACGTGACGATGATCAGCGCCAGCACGAACCCGGCGACGTCGGCCACCCAGTACGGCGCGCCCCACATCTCCACGACGGGCGTGATCCAGTGGTGTACCGCCGGCTTGGTGATCGCGCCGAGCGCAAGGGTCGCGACGGTGATGCCGAGCTGGGAACCCGCCAGAAGCACGGTCAGCTCGTTCGAGGACCGCAGCGCGGCGCGCGCCGACCGGCTGGACGCGGCGGCGTCCTCCAGGCGGTGCCGCTTGGCGGCCAGCAGCGCGAACTCGATCGCCACGAAGAATGCGCTCGCGGCGATGATCAGGACCGTGGTGACAGCCACGATGACAGGGTCGTTCATCGGGTTGCCTCCTCGGCCTTGGTGGTGGCTTCCTGGGCCACGCCGCGCGGGCGTTCCTGCACCGTGACGCGCACCTGCGCGGGCACGTGCCGGGTGACTTCCAGGACCTCGACGTGGAGCACGCGGTCGGGTGGCGGCTCGTTGGTGGCCAGGTCGGCCGGGTCGTCGGGCAGGTCGATGTCGACCGACTCGCCCACGGTGAGCAGCGAGCCGTGCGTCGCGACGGCAAGGCCCGCGATCGTCTCGTGCTCGGTCTCGGGCAGGTCGTATCCGACGGCACGCTCGATCTCGTCCAGGTGCACGTCGCCGGCCATGGTCCAGATGCCGTCGTCGTCGGAGGTCAGCAGCGGCTGCTCGGGCTCGTCGTGCTCGTCGGTGATCTCACCGACCAGCTCCTCGGCCAGGTCCTCCAACGTGAGCACCCCGGCGAAGCCGCCGTACTCGTCCACGACGCACGCCATCTCGTTCCGGCTGGTCGCCAGCTCGCGCAGCGCGTCGGGCAGGGCCATGGCGGTCGGCAGGACCAGCGGCGGGCGGGCGACGGCGGTGACCGGGGCGTCATCGGGCACGTCACCGGAGAGCAGGTCGGTCAGGTGCACGACGCCGACCGCGTCATCGTGCGTCACGACCGGATACCTGGAGTGGCTGCGCGCCATAAGTGCCTTGACCTCGCCCACCGTCGCTTCCGGCTCGACGGTGTCCACGCGGGCGCGCGGGATCATGGCGTGCTCGACGTCCTGGCGCGGGAAGTCGAGGATGCGGTCGAGCAGGTTGGACAGGTCCGGCGGCAGGTCGCCGCTCTCGCGGGAGTCAGCCACGATGTGCTCCAGGTCGCGAGCAGTCGCGGAGTGCTCCACGTCGTGCACCGGCTCGATCCGCAGCAACCGCAGCAGGGCGTTCGACGCGGCGTCGAACACGCGGATCAGCCAGCCGAAGCTGGTCAGGTACATGGTGGTCGAGCGGGCCAGCCAGAGCGAGACGGCCTCGGGGCGGGCGATCGCGAGGTTCTTCGGGAACAGCTCGCCGAAGAGCATCTGCACCACCGTGGACAGCAGCAGCGCCGCTACCGTGCCGATCGCAACGCCCGTGCCGGTCGGCACACCGACGTCGTTCAGCCCGTCGCCGACGGCCGCGCCGACCAGCGGTTCTGCCACGTAGCCGACCAACAGGCCCGTCACCGTGATTCCCAGCTGCGCGCCGGACAGCATGAAGGAGGTGCGTCGGGTCACGGAGAGGGCGCGGCGGGCGGCGGTGTCGCCGGATTCGGAACGGGCCGCCAGGCGAGAGCGGTCGACCGCCATATAGGCGAACTCCTGCGCCACGAAGTATCCCGTGAGCGCGGTGATGGCCAGGATCACTACAACGCCGAGCAACAAGGAGAGCACCCAGATCATCGAGCGCACCTCCCGAAGAGTCGCGCGCGTGCCTGGGTGTTCGTACTTCGACTGTCGTCCATGGTCCTTCCGCGGGTTGCCAAGCCTCGGGGTCGACCCGGGCTCAGAGTGTCAAAGGCAGCACCCACAAAAGGGCACCGCCGATCCCAACGTACCGGATACACGGTGAGTTCCACCCGACGACCGGTCGGGCCTCACCTTGCGGAGGACACCGCACCATTCACTGCCGATCCGGACCGCACTGACGTGCAGAGGCTCGACGTCCCGTGCCGGGCCCGCCGAGTCCTCAGCACCTGCGTGACACTCGATGACCTACTTGTCCTTGTCGAGAGCGTCCTTGGCGTCCGCGGCCGCGTCCTTGACCTTCTCCCCTGCGCCCTTGACGTCAGCCTTGGCCTGATCCGTCTTGCCCTCGGCAGCGAGCTCCTCGTCATCGGTGGCATTACCGACCGCTTCCTTCGCCTTGCCGAGGCCCTTCTCCGCTGCGTTCTTGGTCTTGTCCTCTGCGCTCATCAGTTTTCCTTCCATCCTCGGTCCCGGGTCCCGGGAACCTCAACCAGACGATGCCTGTGTCACCGGGCCACCTGCCGACAGCTCAGTGGTCGGGCAGTTCACCCTGTGCACAGTCACAGGTTGGAGCCGGCGGGACTCACTCGCCTCTGGGGCCGGCCGAACGACCGCTCTGGGCACATCACCTGGCTCGTCCGGCTCGACCGCGGACGGGAGTGCCGTGCGCCGTGGCCACGTTCGAGTGGGGGCCCGGCCCCACCGGCCGGCGACCTTGACCTGGAGCGGGCTCCAGCTCCTAGCGTGCGCCGCATGACACCCACAGCTCCCCACAGCTCCGGTTTCGGCCATGACAGCACGGCCACCGAGGTGCTGCAGGGCATCGACCTGCACGGCAGGTTCGCCGTCGTGACCGGCGGGTCCTCCGGGCTCGGCCTGGAGATGACGCGATCACTCGCCGCCGCAGGGGCGGACGTACTCGTCCCTGCCCGCCGCCCTCAGGCCGCACGTGCGGCTCTGGGCGACCTGGCATCCGTCGCACCCTTGGACCTCACGGACCTGCCGGCGGTCCGACGGTTCGCACAGGACCTCCTCGATCGCGGACGCGGCATCGACATCCTGATCAACGGCGCCGGCATCATGACAGCTCCGCGCACGATCGTTGGCCCCGGCTGGGAGGCTCACCTGGCGGTGCACCACCTCGCCCCCTACCTGCTCACCAACCAGCTCCTGCCCGTGATCTCGGCAGGCGCGCGAGTGGTCGGCCTCTCCTCGTCCGCACACTTCCTGTCCGACATCCGCTGGGACGACCCCCACTTCCGGCGTACGACCGACTACGACCAGTGGACCGCCTACGGACAGTCCAAGACCGCCGTCGCACTGTTCGCCCTTGGACTCGACGCCCGGCTCACCGAACGCGGCGCCCACGCCTTCGCCGTGCACCCCGGGAGCATCCTCACGCCGCTGCAGCGAGAGATCCCGACCGCCGAGCAGCACCGCCTGGGCTGGATCGACGATCACGGACGACCACCCGCGGGATTCAAGTCCGTCGAGCAGGGCGCGGCGACCGCGGTCTGGGCTGCCACCGCTGCCCTGCTCGAAGAACACGGTGGTGCCTACTGCCAGGACTGCGACGTCGCGCGACCGGCCACCACCGACGACATGCTCGTCGGTGGAGCCAAGCCCTGGGTAATCGACCGGGACGCCGCCGAACGTCTGTGGGACCTGACCACCCGGGCCGTCACCGGCCTGACCTGACCACCCGGCCGGTCGCGCGACACTGCAGCACCTTCTGGATCAGCCGCCGTTGGACTGCCTTGCACCCTCGGCGAGGGCGTCGAACCGGTAGATGTATCCACCGGCGGGTCCACTGATCGTCGCGTACGCGACCGTGGTTCCGGGCCGGATCGCGATATTCGTCGCCGAATCCAGGCCCTCGTCCTTCTCGGGCACCGTGATCGTGGCCCGGTGCGTACCGTCCGGCCCGTAGACGAGGATCCTCGGCTCGCCATGCACTCCGAGGTAGACGTTCCCGGCCGCGTCGACGGCGTTCGAGTCGGTCTGGGCCATGCCGCCGTCGACGTACATGCCGGTGTGACCGGCCGTGACGGCGGTGCCGTCCTCGTTCAGGGTGAGGCGGTCGACGCGGTTGGCATCGAGCTGGCTCACCCAGAGCGCCCCGCCGTCCAGGTCGAAGGAGATCCCGTTGGGGTTGGGCTGATGGTCGGCCAGCACGCTGCCCGTACCCGTGTCCGCGTCGAAGCGCAGCACCCTCCCGCCCGGTTCGGCGTCCGGATAGGTGGTGTACCGGGAGTCGGTGACGAACATGTTGCCCGCCTCGTCGAACGCGAGGTCGTCGGGCTGCATCTTTCTCCCGTCGACGGGGCCCTCCGCGACCACCTGGGAGCGCTCACCGTCCGGCGTGACGCTGATGATGCGACCACCCGCGTAGTCGGTGAGGTACAGCCGCCCGTCGTCAGGGCTGAACTGAGCCGACGTGAACGCGCTGCGCTCATCGGTGAACACCGTGCTGACCTCTTCGGTGTCGAGGTCGACGGCCATGACCTTCGGACCGCCCGGGGGCGCGGTGACGTCCACCAGGTAGAGGCGGCCGTCCTCGCCGAACGTCGGCCCTTCGAGCAGGGTCATACCCGTCGCCTCGTGCACGGTGCTGATCTTCAGAACCTCCTTCGCGGTCTGGGACCGGTGCGTCACCCGCTCCTTCGAGTACCCGTGCACCTCGGCCGGATCTGCCGGAACGGCGGACGCCGTCGCGCACCCGGCCAGGGCGAGCACCGCTACCGCGGCGCTACCCACGACCGCCGGGTACCGCCGGCCGCTCGTCGCGCGCCTCATGCGTCCACCTCCGCCATCGCCGCGGCGGGCTCGTCAGAGCCGGCCAGCACGTCGCCCAGGCCACCCTCGCGCCACTCGGCCAGCAGTCGGTGGAACGCGACCGGTCCCGGCGTGTACGAGGTGGGCGCTGCACGGCGGGTGCCCTCACCGTTGTAGTAGCCGGGAGTGCACTCCGCGAGGAACGCGGAGTTGTCGACGCCGAGCCGGGTGATCGTGTCGCACCAGGCCTGCTCGGCCTCACGGGTGGGCTCCACGTAGCGGGCACCGGCCTTGCGCGCGCCCGCGACGACGGCGGCGATGTGCGCGGCCTGCTCGGCGAGGATGTGCACGAAGTTCACCGAGTTGGCGTTCTGCATCGTCCCGAGGTGGAACAGGTTCGGAAACCCGTGGCTGTAGAAGCCGTGCAGCGTGCGCGGGCCTCTGCCCCAGGCCTCGAGAAGCGTCGTACCGCCGCGCCCGTGCACCGGCATGGTGCCGGAGACGACGCCGGAGACGCCGGTCTCGAACCCGGTCGCGAAGATGACGCAGTCCACCTCGTACTCCGCTTCACCGACGACCACGCCGCTCTCGGTCATCCGGGTGATGCCACCATGATCGGCCGTGTCCACGAGGGTGACGTTGTCGCGGTTGAACGCCTGCAGGTACTGGTCGGAGAATCCCGGACGCTTGCACATGTACCGGTACCACGGCTTGAGGGCCTCGGCCGTGGCGGCGTCCTCGACAACGTCGTCCACCCGGGCACGGATCTGGTTCATCTTCGCGAAGTCCGCCAGCTCGTCGAGGCGCTCGCGCTCGGCCGGGTCGAGGGTGGTGTCGACGGCACCGGTGAGGATCTGTCGCTGCAGCCGCGCCGTGGAGGTCCACCCGTCCTGCGTGAGGTCCTCGGTGACGTCCTCCCCCGCGAGGATCGCGAGGAAGTTCTCCATGCGCTCGCGCTGCCAGCCGGGCGTGAGCGACGCCGCCCACTGCGGATCGGTGGGCCGGTTGTCGCGCACGTCGACCGACGACGGCGTGCGCTGCATGACATACAGGTGGCGGGCATCCCTGGCGACGCACGGGATGGCCTGCAGGCCCGTCGCGCCCGTACCGACGACGGCGACCCGCTTGTCCGCAAGCCCGGTCAGACCACCCTCGGCGTCGCCGCCCGTGTACCCGTAGTCCCACCGGCTCGTGTGGAAGGTGTGCCCGCCGAAGCTCTCGATCCCCGGGATGGCGGGCAGCTTGGGCTGCGAGAGCGTGCCGGACGACACCACGACATGGCGGGCGCGCATCGAGTCCCCGCGGTCGGTACTCACCAGCCAGTCGGCAGCCTCCTCGTCCCACGTCAGCTCGGTGACCCGGGTGTGGAAGACGGCGTCGCGGTAGAGGCCGTAGTGCTCGGCGATCCGTACGGCGTGCTGCCGGATCTCCTCCCCTGGCGCGTACCGCCACGCGGGGACGTAGCCGGTCTCCTCCAGCAGCGGCAGGTACACGTACGACTCGATGTCGCAGTGGATGCCTGGGTAACGGTTCCAGTACCAGGTGCCGCCGAAGTCGCCGGCCTCGTCCATCATCCGCACGGACTCGACGCCGGCCTCGCGCAGCCTGGCCCCGGTCAGCAGGCCGCCGAAGCCTCCGCCCACCACGAGAACCTCGACGCTGTCGGTGAGCGGTCCGCGCTCCGTTCGTGGCGTGTACGGGTCCTTCGCGTAGTACCCGTACTCCCCCGCCGCCCGCCTGTACTGCGCCATGCCGTCGGGCCGGATGCGCCGGTCACGCTCCTGGCGGTACTTCTCGCGCAGCGCGTCGGGGTCGAACCCGAGATCTGCGGCAGGGTCGGCCGTGCGGCTGGTCATGTCTGTCACGGGTAGGTCCCTCTCGTCGGTCGGCTCACGGTCCACAGGTGGCGCCTGGTCACCCGGGTGATTTAAACGTACATCAATGTACGATTCCTGAGGAGGCCGTGCAGCGACGTCGTGCGATGGCTACCCTCGGGCGATGGCAACACCTCTGCGACGCGATGCCGCCCGCAACCGCGAGCGCCTCGTCGACGCCGCACGGCGCTGCTTCGCGGAGCTCGGGCCGAACGCCCCGCTGGAAGACGTGGCCCGGGCAGCGGGGGTGAGTCGCACCACGCTGCACCGGCACTTCGACGCGCGGGAAGACCTCGTGGCCGCCGTCCTGGAACAGAACGTCGCCACCATCGAGTCCGAGGCCGCGCGGCTCGTCGATGCGCGGGACGGCCTGGAGCGCCTGTTCCACTACTTGCTCGACGTGCAGGCCGAGGCGCCGTGGCTCGCACACGTCGCGGCAAGTGGACCTGTGCCTGCCGGGACGCGCGCGCTCGCCGACCGGACGGCAGCAGCCCTTGAGCCGCTGGTAGGCCAGGCAAAGGACAGGGGCGTCCTACGACCTGAGCTGGGAGCCGAAGACGTTCTGTTGACCCTCCCGATGGCGATGGCCGCCCAGGTCGCGCGGGAGCACCCGGCAGGCCGTCGTGGTTCGGACCACCTGCGCGCGATACTGCACCACGGCCTCTTTACGACCGAGCCTCCCGAGGGGCGGGCGCCTGCCGGAACCACGGGCACACCGTCGACGAATGAGTCCGCACCGCGGCGACGATGACCGCCAACGGGTCGGGACCGACCAGGTCGTCTCGACGCAGTACCTACCGGCTGACCGTCAGCTCAGCGCTGCCGCCCGGGCCTCCGTCTGTCGCCGCGAGCGCACCGTCCGTCTGATCGACCAGGCCACGGTCGCCAGGGAGGCCAGGGCGAAGACCGCGAAGATGGGCCGTTCCACGAAGAACGTGGGCGACATCGTGAACGACTGCCGCATGGTCTGCTGGAGGGCCGGCCCGAGCACGAACCCCATGACCAGCGGCGCGACCGGCAGCCTCGCCTTGTCGAGCAGGAGCGCCAGGAACCCGAAGGCGGCGCACACGCCGACGTCGAACAGGCTGTTCCGTTCCAGCAGGGCACCGGCGAGGCAGCACACCACGACGATGGGCCCCATGATGCTGAACGGCACGCGGGCGATCTTGGCCCACAACCCGACCAGCGGCAGGTTCAGCAGGAGCAGGATCACGTTGGCGACGAGGAAGCTGGCGATGATCCCAGCGGTGAAGTCGGCCTCCTGCGTGAACAGCATCGGCCCGGGCACGAGCCCGTAGACGAGGAGCGCGGCAAGGATGAGCGCCATCGACGGGCCGGTGGGGATGCCCAGGCTGAGCAGCGGGACGAACCCGCCCATGGCGGCGCCGTTGTTGGAGGCCTCGGGACCTGCGATGCCCTCGATGGCGCCGCGGCCGAACGTCGAGGTGCCGCGGCGCTCGGCCCGGCGGCGCTCCCAGCTGTAGTTGAGGAATGACGTCACCGACGGCAGCATCCCGGGGATCAGGCCGAGGAAGAACCCCTGGAAAGTACCGCGCACGGTGGGGCCGACGCTCGCGCGGCGCTCCTCGCGCGTGGGCAGGAGGCTGCCGACCTTCGCGATGCTGGCGTCGGGCTCGCTGCGCAGGAGGGTCTTGAGGATCTCCCCGATGCCGAACAGCCCGATCATGACGGGCACGACGCTGAACCCCTGCGCGAGGGTCCATGAGCCGAACGTCAGCACCTGGACCCCGGAGATGGCGTCGTAGCCGACGAGCGAGAGCAGGATGCCGAGTACGCCCATCGACAGCCCTTTCACGAGGGAGCCGGAGACAAGTCCAGCGATGGCCGTGAGGCTGAACAGGATGAGGCCGAACTGCTCGGGCGGCCCGAAGGCGAGGGCGAACCTGGCCAGCGTGGGGCCGAGCAGCATGACCCCGAGGGTCCCTACGACCCCGGCCACGAACGACGAGACCGCGGCCGTCGCGAGCGCCGCCCCGGCCCGTCCGCGTCTGGTCAGCGGGTAGCCCTCCAGCGCGGACGGCAGCGAGGACACCTCGCCGGGGATGTTCAGCAGGATCGCCGTCGTCGAGCCGCCGTACATGCCGCCGTAGTAGACGGCCGCGAGCATGAGGATGCCCGATACCGGGTCGAGGTAGGTGGTGAGCGGGAACAGGACGGCGATGGCGGTCACCGGGCCCAGGCCGGGAAGCACGCCGAAGAACGTGCCGAGGAAACAGCCGAGGAAGGCCACGAGCAGGCGCTCGGGGGTGAGGATGTCGGCGAAGCCGCCGAGGATCACGTCGGGGGTCATGGTTACTCCTGGGCGCGGGTCAGGTCGCGGTCAGATCAGGTACCAGAGGGCACCGGCGGGAAGCAGCACACCGGCGAGCTCGAACAGCGTCGTGAGCCCTGCCGCGATGGCGACGCCCGCGACGAGGGCGACCCACAGCCTCCGGCGGGCGACGAGGCGGATGAAGCAGAGGCAGAACAGCCCGGTCACGAGGCCGAAGCCGATCCACTGCACGAGCGCCACCCAGCCGAGGATCAGCGCACCCGCGACGACCAGGTTCCGGGTCGCCCTGGTCGCGGGGAGTGGTTCGGCCTCGATGCCGATCCGGTCGTCGACGGCGCGGCCCGCGTCCTCCTCCTCGTGGATGATGTCGGTGGCGAGCTCGCTCACCACCGACTCACCGGCGCCGCGCGCGTCCTGCCGTAGCGACAGTGCTACGAGCAGGACCAGCACCGCGCCGGTGACGCCGATGAACCAGCCCGCTGCGCTCCTCGGCCCGGTCCAGGCGGCCTGCGCGGCGAGCACGGCGCCGTCGACGAGCGCGACCAGGCCGACGGCCGCGAGCAGGACGTACGCCCAGCTCTCCGGGTTCCGGGCCAGGCCGAGGAGGCGCGTCATGGTCAACCCGCCAGCTCGTTCAGGTCGGCGAAGGTGGCCGCCTCGTCCTCGACCAGGCCTCGCAGCTTGTCGCCGGTGACGACGTCGACGGTCATGCCCAGCTTGGCGAAGCTCTCGTCGAGCACGCCGTCCTCGGCGGCCTGGCCGATCGCGTCGGCGAGCGGGTCGACCACCGTCTCCGGGAGGCCGGCCGGGCCGGAGAGCCCCACCCAGTACGTCATGTCCAGCCCGGGGTAGCCCTCGTCGGTGGTCAGCGGCACGTCCGGGAAGTTCTCGTCGGGTGCGGTCAACGCGAGCGGCACGAGGTCGCCCGAGCTGTACAGCGAGGCGATGGCGCTGGTGCCGCCCGTGGCGAGGTCGACGTCGCCTGCTGCGGCCGCCTGCATCGCGTCGCCGGAGCCCTCGAAGGGCACCTTGATCACCTGGTCCGGGTCGACGCCGATCGCGTCGAGCAGCTGCAGCGTGGCGAAGTCGCTCGTGGAGGTGCCGTTGAGCCACGCCACCCGGAACTCGGACGGATCCGCAGTGGCGACGTCGGCGAGCTCGTCGATGGTGGTGACGCCGCTCGTGGCGCCGACGGCGTACGCGTGCCCGCCCGTGGCGACCCGGGCGATGAACGTGCGGTCGTCCCACTCGTACGGCAGGTCGGGCAGCAGCGACTGGATCGAGGAGGACCCGCCGCCGTCGGCGAGCAGCGTGTAGCCGTCCGGGGCGGAACCTGCGACCTCGCTGACCGCTGTGACCTGCTGCGCGCCGGTCTGGTTCGCCGCGTTGAACGGCTGGCCGAGCTCGTCGGACAGGGCATCGGCCATGGCCCGGGCCGCGATGTCGGTGGAGCCGCCCGCGCCGAACGGCAGGACGAGGTCGATCGCCCGGGTGGGGTAGTCGGCATCACCGCCGCCGGCGCCGGGCAGGTCCCCGGCACAGCCGCTCAGCGTGAGGGCACCTGCGGCGACGGCCGCGGCGACGAGTCGGGTTCGGAGCTGTTGCATGGGTTGAGCCTCTCGTGAGTGTTTCGAAGGTAGGTCGGGCGGGCTCAAGGAGTCCGCGTGCGTCTGAGGTCCGCGGTGGCCTCGGCGTCGGCCGCGCCGTGCTCGTCGAGCACGACCCCGTAGACGTCACGGGCGGCGCGGGGGCTGACCCGGCCGTCGAGCACGTCGTCGGCCACGGCCTGGGGATCACGATCCAGGGGCGAACCGAAGCCGCCGGCGCCGGGACTCTGCACCCGCATCACGTCACCACGACGCAGGGCGACACCGCTCACGCGTCCGCCCGGCAGGACGATCTCGTCGTCCTCCCCCGGCCGCACCGTGAACCGCCCGGCCGTGCCCTCGGCACCGCCGGCGTAGCCGGCCGGTGCGAGCGACTGCCGGTCCGCGTGGGCAGAGAACTCCGCGCCGTCGCCGAGGATCCGGATGTCCCTGCGGATCGCGAGACCGCCCCTGAACCGCCCGGCACCGCCCGAGTCGGGCACGAGCTCGTACGCCTCCACCAGCAGCGGGTACTCGGTCTCGAGCGCCTCGATCGGCAGGTTGCTGGAGTTGGTGACGTGCACCTGCACGGCGTCGAGGCCGTCGGCGTCCGGCCGCGCGCCCCCGCCGCCGGCGACGACCTCCGGGTAGACGTAGAAGTCGCTGCCCAGCCCGGAGAAGTTCACGTAGGTGATGCTGCTGTGGCTCCCGGCAGGGATCCGGTCGGGCAGCGCCTGCGCGAGCGCGCCGAAGAGCGCGTCGACCACCCGCTGGCACGTGTCGGTGCGCGCGGCGACCGGGGCGGGCAGCCGGGGGTTGAGGATCGTCCCCTCCGGCGCGGTGATCTCGACCGCGTCGAAGAACCCGCCGTTGGCGGGGATACCGGGGTCCAGGGCTGCCTTGAGCGCGTAGAAGACCGTCGCCTCCAGGGCGCTGCGCACGACGTTGACGGCCACGGCGGCCTCGCGGCCCGTGCCGGTGAAGTCGACGGCTATCCGCTCGCCGTCGACGGTCACGGTGGCGACGATCGGGATGCGCTCCTCGCCCTCACGGTCGGGATCCAGCCAGTCGGTGGCGGTGTACGCGCCGTCCGGCACGGCGGCGACCGCCAGGCTCAGACGCCGCTCCGCGTACTCAAGGAGCTCGCCGCTTGCCGCCGCGACGACGTCGGTGCCGTACTTCTCGTGCAGCTCGACGAGGCGGCGCGCACCCGTCGCCGCGGCCGACTGCTGGGCCAGCAGGTCGCCGTAGCGCTCCTCGGGCAGCCGCGAGTTCAGCAGCACGAACGCGAGCACGTCGTCGACGAGCCGCCCCTCGTCGACGATCTTCACCAGGGGGATGCGCAGCCCCTCCATGAACAGCGTGGTCGAGTCGCCCGAGTTGCTGCCGGGCACGTGTCCGCCGACGTCGGAGTGGTGCGCGATGTTCGCGCTCCACCCGACGAGCTCACCGCCCAGGTGGACGGGCGCGACCATCGTGATGTCGGGCAGGTGGGTCCCGCCGCCGGCGTAGGGGTCGTTGGTGATGAAGACGTCCCCCGGGCGCACCGTGGTGGCCTCGTAGCCGGGGATGCGGCCGCTCAGCCGGCCGACGGCGCCCGCCATGGAACCCATGTGCATCGGGATGTGCTCGGCCTGCGCGACGAGCCGGCCCGCGGCGTCGAACAGCGCGGTCGAGCAGTCGGCGCGCTCCTTGATGTTCGTCGAGTAGCTCGCCCGGCGCAGCATCGTCCCGGCTTCCTCGGCGACCGACAGCATGGCGTTGCCGATCACCTGCACGGTGATGGGGTCGATGGCCTGGACCGCGGCAGCGAGGGCCGGCGTCGGTTCGGTAGTGGTCACGCGTTCACCTCCACGATGAGCGTCCCGTAGGGGTCGACCACCGACCGGGTGGCCGGTGGCAGTACGGTCGTCGAGTCCTGCTGCTCGACGACGGCGGGGCCGGTCAGCACGTCGCCCGCGCGCAGCAGCTCGCGGCGGTAGATGGCGGCGTCGACGGCGCCGGTGTCCTCGAACAGGACCCGGCGGCGGGCGACGACGGGGTCGGCGTCGCCCGTGCGGCGCTTCACGAGGAGCGGCGCACGGGGCGTCTCGACCGGCTGGGACGCGATCACGGTCACCGTGACGACGCGCACCGTGCTGTCGGGGTGCGCGAACCCGTAGCTCCTGCGGTGGGTCTCGTGGAACCGGTCGACGACGGCGGGCAGGTCGGCGTCCGTCAGGTCGCCGTCGCCGACGTCCACGGGGAGCTCGAAGTTCTGGCGCTGGTAGCGCATGTCCAGCACGAACCGTGTACTGCGCTGGTCGGCGGGGATGCCCTCGCGCTCGAACCACTCGACGGCCGCCGCGCGCAGGTCGCTGATGACGGCGCGCAGCCCCGTGACGTCGCCGTCGAGGTCGATCAGGCTGGACCGGACGATCTCGGTGCGGGCCTCGGTCACCAGCAGACCGAGCGCGCACAGCGTCCCGGGGTTCGGCGGCACCAGCACGGTGCGGACGCCGACCTCGCGAGCAACCTCGACGGCGTGCAGCGGGCCCGCACCGCCATAGGCGACCAGGGCGAGGTCGCGCGGGTCGTCGCCCGTGTCGACACTCACCCGGCGCACGGCGCGCGCCATGTGCGAGTTCGCGACCCGCACGATGCCGAGCGCCGCCTGCTCCGGGTCGGAGGCGAGCCCCGCCGCGACCTCCCCGACCACCCGGCGGGCGGCGGCGAGGTCGAGGTGGAGGTCGTCGCCGATCACCTGGTCGGGGTTCTGCCGCCCGAGCAGCACGTTCGCGTCGGTGACGGTGGCCACCGTCCCGCCGTGCCCGTAGGCGGCAGGCCCCGGCCAGGCGCCCGCGCTGCGCGGGCCGACCTGGAGCGCGCCGGCACCGTCGACCCGCGCGATCGAGCCACCGCCCGCGCCCACGGTGTGCACGTTGGCACTCGGGGTACGCACCACGTAGCCGTCGATGCTGCGCTCCTTGGTGACCAGCGCCCGCCCGTCCCGCACCAGGCAGACGTCGGTGCTCGTGCCGCCCATGTCGAAGGTGACCAGGTCGCGGAAGCCCGAGTGCTCGGCGATCCAGGCCGCACCAAGGACCCCGGCGCTCGGTCCCGACAGCAGCGTCGTGACAGGGCGCCGCACTATCGAGTCGGGCGAGACGAGGCCGCCGCTGGACTCGATGATCTTCGGGGCCACGGGCACACCGAGCTGTCGGGTCCGCTCGCCCAGGCGCGAGACGTAGCTGCCCATCCGCGGCCCGACGAAGGCGTTGATGACCGTGGTCGACAGCCGCTCGTACTCGCGGAACTCGGCGGCGACCTCGCTGGAGCGCGTCACGTAGCGGTCGGGGAAGCGTGCGGCGACCGCGTCGGCGACGCGCCGCTCGTGGCCGCTGTCCCGGTAGCTGTGCAGGAAACAGATCGCGACGGCCTGCACGTCGACGGCCGCGAGCCCGTCCAGGAGCTCCGCGAGGTCGTCGTCGCGCACCGGGCGGATGACCGTGCCGTCGCCCGCGAGCCGCTCGTCGATCTCGAACACGAGGCGCCGCGGCACCAGGATCCGCGGTTTGTCCGCGAAGAGGTCGTAGAGGCTTGGCCGCTTCTGGCGCGCGATCTCCAGCACGTCGCGGAACCCGCGGGTGACGACGAGCGCGGTCGGCGAACCGTCGAGCTCGAGCAGCGTGTTCGTGGCCACCGTCGTGCCGTGGCCCAGGTAGTCGACGTCGGCGGCAACGGCGCCTGCACGCTCCAGGACGCCGCGGACGCCGTCGGCGAGCGCCAGCGACTGGTCCTGCTGGGTGCTGGGGATCTTGCCGATGTGGAAGCCGCCGGCGTCGTCCAGCGCGGTGATGTCGGTGAAGGTACCGCCGATGTCTACTCCGATGCGCATGGCGCGTGGTCCTCTCGCAGAGGTTGGTGGTGCTGGTGGTCGTCTCGTGGGTGGTGGTTGTCGTGGGTGGGGTTCATGGGCCTGCGACGGCTTCCGTGGGTGCGGCAGCGAGCCCGCGGACGACGCCGTGCAGGTCGAGCGGCGGCTGCTCGCCGAGGATCCGCGCTACCGCGTGCTCCGCGAGCGCCGGGGCGAGCTTGAACGCCTGTCCGGAGCCGCCGGCCAGGAGCCAGGCGTTCTCCCGGCCGGCGATACGGTCGAGCAGGATGCGGTAGTCGGGCGTGTAGCTCTCGACGTAGGCGGCGCTGTGGGTGCGCGCACCCAGGGCGGGCAGGGTCGCGCGCAGCGTCGCCTCGTGCGGCCCGGCGTAGTGGTCGGGCACGGGGTTCACCGGGGCGTCGGCGTCGGGCACGGTGAGCTTGGGGACGTGGAAGTTGACCTTGACGCCGCGACTGTCGGTCTGCGGGAAGAAGGAGTACCGGATGCCACCCGCGCTGCGGCGGACGCCCACGGGGAACCGGTCGGGCCCGTACGCGGCAGGGTCCGGCGTGGCGTACCACTGCAGGACCACCCGGCGCAGCTCGACGGCGGCCGCGTACTCGGGGGCGAAGCGCGCCGTCCACGCTCCGGCCGAGACGAGCACGCGGGTGGCACGGATCCGGTGGCCGGACGCGGTCACCACCTCGTGCCCGCCAGGTACCGGATCGATCCGCGTCACCGGGTCGTCGTACCGGAGCCGGGCGCCCGCAGCGGTGGCTTCCCTGGCGACGACGGCGGTGATCGACCGCGGGAGCAGGAGCGCGCCGGCCGGGTCGGCGACGGCGATGTCACCGTCGAGCAGGCGGTGCTGCGGCCATCGGACTGCGAGCGCCGCAGAGTCGAGGACCTCGTGGCCGATACCGTGTGCGCGCGCCGACTCGACGGCCGCGGCGATCTCGGGGTCGGCCGGGTCACCGATCGTCAGGGCGCCGTGGCCGTGTCGAACGCTGCCAGGGTGCCGCCGCTCCAGCGCCGCCCAGGCGTCAGCGGCGCGCAGGAGCGCGGGGAGATAGTCCCCGCCGAACGTATAGACGAGCCGGAAGATCCGGGTGCTGCCTCCGGTCGCGCCGCGCTCGTGCGCGGGACCGAACGCCTCGAACCCTGCGGTGCTCAGCCCGCGCGCGGCCGCCTCGGCGGCAACGTGCACGCCAAGAGCGCCCAGCCCTACCACGGCCAGATCGCGCATCCCGGGCCCCCTCGTTGGTCGTCCCGCTACAGGGTGTTGCATTTGCTACACGTAAGGCAAGCGCTGTAGTGTTTCAATCAGATTTCGGGCGCCGAACAGCTCTGTGAAAGTCCGACCCCGGGCGTCCGCTCGCCGTAGCATTCCCGCACAGAGACTTCGCAGTGCGGCCAGAGGAGATTCGATGCAGCGCGACGCCGTGCCGGACGGGGACTCCCTCTACACGCGTGCCACCCGGCTGGGGCCCGACCTGCCGGGCTCGCTCGCGCAGGTCGCGGCGTACTTCGCCCTCCACCCCGACCGGGTGGCGGGCGGCTCGGCACGAGACATCGCGGGGGCCGTCGGCACCAGCGACGCCAGTGTCGTCCGCACGGTGCGGGCACTGGGCTACCAGAGCATGAAGGAGGTGCGGCACGCCGCACTCGACCTCGTCGCCAAGCGCGCCGACCCAGGCGAGGTGCTGCAACGCCGCATGCACAGCACCGCTGACGGCAGCCACCTGCGCCGGGTACTCGACGACACGGCTCGCGCCGTCGAGCAGTTCCGCGCCACGCTCGACGAGCTGGACTGGAACGCCGTCGTCGACGACATCGCCGGCGCGGACCGGGTGTTCTGCTACGGGCTGGCGCCCGTCGGCTACATCGCCGAGTACCTCGCCTTCTTCCTCGCCCGCACCGGCGTCGATGCCCGCAGCTCGCGCATGACCGGGGTGCTGCTCGCCGACGAGCTGTCCGGGATCCGGCCCCGCGACGCCGTCATCGTCTTCGCGCCCATCCGGCAGTTCGACGAGGTCGTCGCCACCGTCCGCGCCGCCAAGGCCCAGGGCGCGCCGGTGGTGCTCATCACCGAGGCGATCGGCATGCCGATCCGCACCGAGGCCGACCACGTCATCACCACCGCACCGACCTCGCTCACCGCGGCCAGCGACGCGAGCATCCCGCTCGCCGTCGCGCAGGCCGTGGTCAACGCCGTCGCCGCCCGGCACCCCGAACGCGCCCTGGCCGCCATGGACCGGCTCAACGCGCTACGACCCACCGTGTCGCACCAGAAGGTCCAGCTCACCGCGGACCGGCTTGGCATCCAGCCCTATACCGAGCCCACGGCCAGCGAGAACGGAGAGGGCTGAGCCGGCCCTCACAGCCGTCGTCACGAAGCAGATCAAGAGCGTCCCACCTGGGTACTCACCACCCAGGTGGGACGCTGATGCTCCCGACGGGTCCGGGGTCGGTGGTCCCGTCCTGAGCGACGCACTTGCCGCCTTGCCATGGTCAGGACCGGATGCCCCGATGTCGCCCAGGTAGCTTCTGCCGTCGATCGTCGGCTCGCCGAGCTGACGTTGCCGGCACCTGCGCCGGCTCCGACGCTTGAGGGACGGACCACGCCTGGCGACCGCACGGAGGTGCACGGTGAAAGGTCAGACGTTGCAGAACGCTGCGCGCGAGGTCGCCGAGGAACTGCCGTCGTCGTCGATGGGGCATCCCTTCGGGCCCGAGTACGAGGTCTTCAAGGTCAAGGGCAAGGTCTTCATGCTGCTGACGGAAGTCCCCGGTGGTCCCATCGTGGTCCTCAAGGCTGATCCGGAGGACTCCAAGGCGCTGCGCCAGTCGCACGACGGCATCGCGCCGGGCTATCACATGAACAAGCAGCACTGGATCACGGGGTGTCAGTGGCCGTCTCTACGATCGCCTCATGACGGTACGCATCGGCCGCACTTCCCTTCTGGCCAAAGACATCCGGGTGACCGCGGAGTTCTACCGCGAGGCGTTCGGCTTCCGGACGATCTACGAAGGGGACAACCACGGGTACCCGCTCCTGCACATTGGCCCCGGGGGCCTTGCTGACGGCGGCCTCTGGCTTCATCGGGCGCGCGAGGGCGCGCCCCTCGGCCGGCAGGCGGGCGACAGCCCGTTCCTCGTGCTGTATCTCGACGACGCAGCGGAGATGGATGCCGTGCTGAAGCGTTGTTCACGCCTGGGCGTGGAGCCCCACTCGCCCCTGCGCGCCGACGACGCCACGGGCGACCTCTACGCGCACGTGCGCGACCCGGACGGGGCTGAGATCATCTTGGCGGTGATCACCACTTCGTAGTGCTACTGCCGTGGGTCGGGTCACTGACCAGCGACGGGGTTGCTCCGTTGAGCTCGTCGTGAAAGACGGTGCCCAGCTTCTCGGCAATACCATGCCTGCGGGCTTCATCGCCGAGGTGCTGGAAGTGCAGCACGGTCGCTCTTTCCCACCCACCAGGTGTCCACCTGCCTCCTGCGGGGGAACTCTGGGAGAACGGGCGGCCTCAGTGGGCCATTCCTGTCCACCGCAGTCCCACAGGACCCGAGGCGAAATCGCAGGCCACACTGCGTTTCCGCTGATCAAAGGATCAGCCGGAAATTCGAAAGATCCTCAGACGTTGAACTGTGCATTGTTGCCCTGGCCTGCTGGTTCACCGTCCAGCGGAGCACTGTGGGGGAACCATTGGGGAATCAGGGCTGCGCACCCCCCCCGCCAACGAGGATCAGCTCGAACAGCGGCGGTTGTCATGATGTTGGCGTTACGAGGTTGCAGCGCCACCTGGACCATACGCCAGGAGCCGAAGGAGCGCGGGTTCCTTAGCGGTTAGCGTCGAGGGGCCGAATGTCCGGGCGAGCGCTTCACGTGCCGCCACGGATGCCGGGCTTCCGCAGGGGATTCCTGTCAGTCACCAGCAGCACACTCGAGGTCATGAGTCCGGCCGATCCGGGAGCGTCACACACCCGCCGCCATGTGGGCCGACCACCACCTCGCGCCTTGCTCTAGACCGCACGCCAGACAAGACCCGGGGCGCCGGATCACGAGACGAGGCTGTTCTTGTGAGCTGGCGGACGATCAGCCTTTGCTCATCGCAACTTCGTACGCGGCGATCGCTGCTTCGATCACGGTCTCGACCTCTCGCCGTCTAGCGTGCCGCAGCGCACCCCCCTCTTCCTCAGGGAGCTCGACGTGTTCCAGGTCACGGAACCGGTGCAGAGCAGCGAGGATCTGTTGCTGCTCACGCTGCCCGACCTCGTACTGCGCCGCGAACCACCTGGGACCCGTCATTGCACTCGACTGGCGCTCCACAACGAAGTCGTGCTGAGCAAGCGCAGCGACAAGGAACCTGCTTCCGCGTGTGCGGCAAGCATCAGGCCGTGCCCCGTCGTTCCCGGGCCACGGACTCGCGCACGGCCGGCGCCACCTCGGCCGCAAACCGTTCGGTGGTCGGGACGTCATCGCCACCAATCAGGTACGCGGTGACTCCGTGCTCCAGCGCCAGGCCCGTGAGCTGCTCGACCCACTGGTCCACCGGCCCGTCCAGGAGCCCTCGTCCGGTCGCGGAGAAGCGCACGTTCATGAAGTTCATGAGCCGTCGGACATCGTGCGTCGACCGACCGGCGTCCGTCGCCGCGTCGTCGATGCGGGCGTTCAGCGCGGGCAGGGAGTCCACGCCGCGGGGAAGGTACTCGATGGTCGGCAGCCACCCATCGGCGTGCGCCCCGGTGAGGCCGAGCATCTTCGGCTTGTAGGCGCCGACCCAGATCGGGATGTCGTGTGCGGGTGCCGGACCTCGTTTGGTGCCGGCGACCTGGTAGTACTCTCCGTCGAGCCGCACTCCCCCGCGCGTCTCGGTGTCCCAGATGTTTCGGATGATCGTGATCGCCTCGCGCAGGGCGTCGACGCCCTGCCCGGGCGTCAGGCGACGTCCGCCCATCGCCTGGATGCCGTCCCAGAACGCTCCCGCGCCAAGGCCGAGCTCCAGGCGCCCACCGCTGAGCACGTCCAGGGACGCCGCGGCGCGCGCCAGCACCGCCGGGGGGCGCAGAGGCAGGCTCAGCACGTTGCCGCTCAGGTGCACTCGTTCGGTGCGGGCCGCCGCATAGGCAAGCAGGGTCCACGTATCCAGGAAGGCCGGCTGGTACGGGTGGTCTTGGAAGGTCACCAGGTCCAGCCCTTCCCGGTCGGCCGTGACGGCAAGGTCGAGCACGTGGTTCGCGCCCTGGGCACTGGGCGTCACAAAAGTGCCGAACAGCAGGTCGTGTCCGTAGTCGGTCATCATTCTCGTCCTCTCTCGTCGTCGCGGGTGGCTCCGGAGCTGCCGCGCGGGTCGATGTTGAAGTTGTCGCGGAACAGATTTGCGGGGTCGTAGCGGCGCTTGAGGTCTCGCAACCGTCCTAGCACCGGCGGCGGGAACGCGTCGTGCAGGCGCTCGGACCGCTGGTCGGTGTCAAAGCTCAGGTAGAGACCGTCGAAGTGCCCGGCGAGCCGGTCCCACCGTGCGTCGAGGTCCGCCTGGTCGACTCCCATGGCCGTGACCTGGAACGCGGGCGTGCGGTGGGTGAAAGCCGTCTCTTCGGCGGGTACGTCTGCGATCGCGCCACCCATGGGACGCAGCTCGAAGAAGAAGACCCGGCCGCTGTGCAGCAGCTCTGCAGTGTCGTGCGCGTACTCGGGCGTGATCGCGGGCAGGAAGGCGGACCGCGACACCGGTTCACCCTGGCCATGGTGTCCGTCGGGACCCACGTCCGCCGCCTGGCCCATGATGTCCTTGTAGCGGGCCAGGTAGACCTCCTGCTGCACCAGGGTGCCGAGATCCAGGAACGGCGTGAGTCGCTCGACGACGACCTGGGGGTCGGGCGAGTCCACGATGGCGTACAGCTGGATTCCCGACTGTCCCTGTCGTGGCCGCCCGGTGACCAGGAAGACCGTGGTGTCCCGCGGCGCCGCACCGGCCACCTCACCGAAACGGAGCAATGACTTCTCGATGTCGGTGCTCGCCAGGGTGAGTTTTGCCCAGCCGACGTCGCCCACGTCGTAGACCTCGAACTCGAACGCCGTGGCGATGCCGAAGTTCGCCCCCGCACCGCGTACCGCCCAGAAGAGGTCGGGATGCTCGTCGCGGGTGGCTCGCACCTGGCTCCCGTCGGCAAGCACGAGCTCGACCGCGCGAAGGTGGTCGATCGTCAGACCGTGCTCGCGCCCCAGGAGGCCGATACCGCCTGCGGTGGCCAGGCCGCCGACACCCACGCCGCCGTAGTCACCCGACCCGAGCGCCCATCCGTACGGGTCCAGGGCCGCCGCGACCTGCTTCCAGGTCGCCCCGGGGCCGATCCGCACGAGCCGCCGCGTCTCGTCGAGCACCTCCACCCGGTGGATCCGGCCGACGTCGATCACCAGACCGCCGTCGTTCGTCGACCGTCCGCTCACCCCGTGTCCCCCGCTGCGAACTCCGAGCGGGAGGTGGGTGTGCGAGCGTGCGAACGCGAGCGCGTCCGCCACCTGGTCCGGCGTCTCGGGTCGCAGCACGATGCCGGGCGCCCCGCCCCGGAGGTAGTTCGAGCTGACGGCGAGGTAGTCCCGGTCCCCGGGCTCGACTGCCGTGCCGAGGAGGGACCGGGGCACGGCGTCGTACTCGATCCCGTCGCGGCGCAGGGCCCGAGCCGCGGTCGTCCTGCGCGGTCCGACGGCGGGGCCGTCCTGGGCGACCATGTCCACGAGGCGGGCGACGTCGTCCCGGCTGCGCACCGGGACCACCACCGGCAGCCCGTCCCCGGCCAGGTTCGTCAGGTCAGCCCGTCCGGCGTCGTCGGGCGCCACCACCCAGCCCCCGCGGGTGAGGAGCCGCGGCCCGGCGAGTCGGGCGAGGCTCTCCCGCGCCTTCTCGACCACCGAGGGCACGGGCACCTCCGGGTCGGCGACGGCCGGAGCAGCGCCCGGTACCGCGGCTCCCTCCGGACGTGCGCCGCCCTCGGACGCCGCCGTCCAGGAGTCGGACACACCGATCTGGATGCGCTCTGTGGCGCCCGATACCCATACGGCAGCCGTCCACGGGTCGAACCCCGCGGTGACGCCACCCTCGTCCGCCCGCACCACGACGAGGTCGAGGCCTCCCGCCTCAGCCTGCCGCGCAAGGTCCGCAGCGGTGTCCTCCCTTGCGACGGCCGAGGGGTCCATCATGATCCCCAGCTCGAATTCCATCCTGTGCCTCTCCGATCTCATGACGGGTAGCCGCGGCGCCCGGCGGGTGATGTGGTGATCGCGCCGGTACCGGCCGTCTCGCCGATCTCCGCGTCGACCATCGGCTTGACCTTCGTGCCGAACAGCTCGATCGCGCGCAGATGCTCCGCCTGGGGCAGGCCACCCCAGTCCATGTGGATGAACTGGCGGACATGGCCCCACCGACGCTGAAGGCGCACGATGCGCTCGGCGATCTCCTCCGGTGAACCCACCAGGAGCGCGCCGTCGGACGCCGTGCCGTCGTCGTACGCCGGCCGGCCGGGCGGGACGAATCCGCGCTGTTCGCCGACGGTCTTCATGAACTGGCGGTAGTGCGGCCACCATGTGTCACGGGCCGCGTTCCCGTCGTCGGCCACAAATCCTGGGGTGCCGATCATGACGCGCGTCTGCTCGGCCGTATTGCCCAGCTGGGCAGCCGCGGCCCGGTAGAGGTCCGCGATCGCGGCCGAGCGGATCGGGTCGCCGGCCAGCAGCCCGATCGCCATCGGAAGTCCTCGTTGCGCGGCCCGCACGGCGGACGACGGTGTGCCACCTACCCCGAGCCACACGGGGAGCCGCCCGTGCTCCGCCCGCGGCGGGACATACTCGCCGTTCAGCGGTGGACGGGTCGCGCCCTTCCATGTCACCCGCGGCGAGCGGTTCACTTCCAGCAGGAGGTCGAGCTTCTCCGCGAAGAGCTGGTCGTAGTCCTCCAGGGAGTAGCCGAAGAGCGGGAAGGACTCGGTCGAGGAGCCGCGGCCCGCGATGATTTCAGCCCTCCCGTTCGACAACGCGTCGATCGTGGAGAACTGCTGGTAGATGCGTACGGGATCGTCGGTTCCGAGCACGGTCACGGCGCTCGACAGCTTGATCCGGGACGTACGTGCCGCGACCGCGCCGAGGATCGGCCCCGCCGCTGACGCCGGGAACTCCGGTGTGTGGTGCTCCCCGACACCGAACCAGTCGAGCCCGACCTCTTCTGTCAGGACGGCCGCCTCCTGGATGTTGCGGATCGCCTGTGCTTCCGAGACTCGCTGCCCTGTTTCTGGGTGCGCGCTCGCATCGCCGAATACCGCGATGCCCAGTTCCATAGCTGTCTCCCTCTCGACCAGCCCGCAATCGGACCGCGGTCCGCTTGATGTCAGAGAGCGTAACGGACCACGGTCCGGATATGTTCCCGCCCGAGGGGGGCTGGTTACGCTCGGGCACATGAGCGCACGAGACTTGCCGAGGATCACCCTGGCGGACCGATCGCCGAGGGAGCGGGCCGACGCCGCGCGCAACCGCAGCAGGCTGCTCGACGTCGCCGCGCGACTGGTGGCCGAGCACGGCGCTCAGAACGTCACGATGGACGAGGTGGCCGCCGGAGCCGGTGTCGGCAAGGGCACGGTATTCCGTCGCTTCGGCGACAGGTCCGGTCTCATGCGGGCCCTGCTCGACCACGCGGAGAAGGAGTTTCAGCAGGCGTTTCTCGTGGGCCCCGCCCCGCTGGGGCCTGGTGCCGCGCCCGCCGACCGCCTCCGGGCCTTCGGCATCGCGGCGATCGAGCACCGGCTCCGGTACCGGGACCTGTACCTGGCCGCCGAGCAGCCGGCCGCCGACCGCTATGCGCACGACCCACCGCGCGACCTGCTCGGGCGACACATCGTGGCCCTCTTGGACGCTGCGGGCACGACCGGCGACATCGAGCTGCTCACCGAGGCGCTGCTCGCCTATCTCGACACGACGTTCATCACCTACCTGCACGCGCGGCGCGGCATGTCTGCCCCACGGCTCGAAGCAGGATGGACCCAGTTGATCGACCGCATCATCGGGCCGGACGAGGCGCGTTCAGCAAGGTCTCCCAATAGCGAGGGGTAGGACGGCCGTCGCTCACGCGCTAGACGGGCTACGCGAGCTTCCTGGACCGTGCGCCCGGCGACCCAGGGCCCTTCTGAACGGATCCGGACCGCCTGGCCTGTCGGCGCCAGCTCACTCGCGGCCCGCCGGGCGAAAGCCTCCATGCCCATGGACTCGAACATGCGGTGCGCCGTCCGCAGCTGGGTCCGCGCTGAGGACCGTCGGCGCGTCCGACGGAGCCAGGTCCGTATCGAGCTCGACGTCGAGGGGCCGAACACGCTCGCGACCGGCTACTCCGAGAACGACAGCGAGATGCTGGGCTGGGCCGCACGGCCGGGCCGGTGGCCGGTCCGACCTCGACATAGGCGATGTCGAGGACGTCGGTCAGGGCGTGCTTGATCGGGGTGATCGGGATACCTCTCGTCTCGCGCGCCGCGGCGCAGCGCCCTCGTTCCCGGTCCGACCGCGTACGTCGTCGGTTTGTGACGCCGCACGCCCGCGCCTCCTCGACACGGTCCCGGCGAGCGCCGGCCGGTGGCGTCGAGCGTGGTGTGCCTTTAGACAGTGGCATAAGCGGCCGCAGGCCCGGCTATCGGGAAAGTCCGATCAGAAGGGCCAGATCACCGGCACGTACCAGACCGCGGCCACGAGGAAGAGGAGGGCGAGCGGCAGCCCGAGCCGCCAGTAGTCGCCGAACCGGTAGCCGCCGGGCTGCAGCACCATGAGGTTGACCGGCGTCGCGATCGGGGTGAGGAACGCGGCCGCCCCCACCACCGCGAGGGCCATCATGAACGGTTGGACGCTCACGTCGAGCGTCTGGGCGAAGGACACCGCTACCGGCGCCATGACGAGCACGGTCGCCACGTTCGAGATGAACTGACCCAGCACGAGCGTGAGCGCACACACCGCCAGGAGCGCGAGATGCGGAGACGCGCTCCCGGTGACGCGTATCAGGAGCTCAGCCATCGTGTCGGCCGCACCGGAGGACACGAACGCCGCCGACATCGGGATGAGCGCCGCGATGAGGATCACCGTGTCCCAGGAGACCGCGCGGAGTCCCTGGGGCACGGAGATCACCCTCAGCAGCACGAGAGCCCCTGCTGCCAGCAGCCCGACGATCACCGGAGGGACGCCGCCGGTCGCCAGAAGTGCGATCGCCGCGATCAGCACTCCGAGGCAGCGCTTCCAGCCGGCCCCCAGCGGCACACTCCGTTGCAGGCTTTGCGACGCTTCGACGGCGATGACGTCCGGGGACCGGGTGTAGCGGTGGAGCGCGTCCCACGGTCCGCGGACCAGCACCGAGTCACCGGCCTGCAGCGGTAGCGCGGCCGACCGGGCCGAGGAACCGCTCGGGGAGTCGTTGGCCCGGCGCAAGGCGACGACGACGAGGTTCTCGTCCCGGGTGGTCATACCCGGACTGACGCGACGGCCGATCAGGGTCGAGCGCGGAGCGATGAGCACCTCGACCACACCGGTGCTGTCCGTGAAGAGGCGCGCCGCGTCGAGGTCCGCGGCATAGCTCTCCTGCCACGAGCGCACCCGGTCGCGAGGATCGGCCGCGACGTCGCCCAGGTGCTCCGGAGTGCGCTCCGGCAGGAGGCGGTCGCCAAAGGTGAGTACGAGGAGCATCGTGACCACGACGAGCGGAAGGCCTACCAGCGCGAACTCGAAGTACCCGAACTCCCGGCCGCCCGCTTCGGCAGCTACCTCGGACACGATGACATTCACCGGGGTTCCCGTGAGGGTCAGCATCGACCCCGCACCGGCGGCGAACGCCAGGGGGATGAGCATCATCGAGGGCACGATGCCGGCCCGTGCGGCGGCGACGACGGCGACCGGCAGCAGCGCCGCGACTGCCCCGTTGATGCTGATGATCGCTGCGAGAAGCGCACTCCCGCCGACCATGGTCGCGAGCAGCCCGGTGCGACCGAACGACGAGCACCGTTCGAGCTGCGTCCCGATCCACGCCGTGATCCCCGTGGTCGCCAGTGCTTCGCTGAGCACGAACAACGTCGCGATGAACAGGACGATCGGATCGCTGAACCCGGCCAGCGCGTCACCCAGCGGCAGCACGCCCGTGGCCCACAGCGCCACAGGGACGAACATCGCCACGATCACCAGCGGTATCCGGTTGGTCGCGAAGCCGAGCACCGCCAGCGACAGGATCGTGAACGTCGCGACGAGAGTGTCGATCACGCCCGGGCGTCCCGTGCGTGGTGGTGAGGAGCCCGTCCCTCGTCGTCCATCGTGTGCTCCTTCAGGGCAAGGGACGCATGCCGGTGTCGTCCGCTCAAAGAATAGCCACACGGAGCCGGCGATTACGCCTGCCAGCAGCACGGCCAGTCCTCCCCCGCGTGGTGCGGGCGGCACACCTGCCCAGCGCAGACATCACCGCGCTCAGGGAGAACCGCCATGCTGACCACCTCCACACCGCCGCCCACGCTGCCTCGGTCGCCGCTACACACTCCGCCGAGCACACCAGCCTGATAGCGACCAAGCTCGCAACCCGGCTGCCCCAGGCCGTGGTCGCCCTGATCATCGCCGCGATCGTGTGGGCGTTCGGCGCCAACAGCTCCAACCCGCATCTGGCTGGCCGTGGCAAGACCGGGATCCTGGTCGCCGCAGCGTCCGGCGTCGTGTGCGGTGCCGCCGTGGCGCTGATCAACTTCGGCTGGGACCTCGGGCAGCAGATCTGATGGACATCTGCTCTGTAGGGATCCATCGAAAATGTCACTCGAAGCGGTGTACTTGTCCCCAAGTTGTCACTAGGACGACCTACTTGTCACTGGCTTCCGATGCGAGTTTGACTTCGGGGCCGTAGCTGGCAGCAGCCTTTACTCGATCATCGGGGCCTTCCTGATGATTCCCTGGTGGTCGCCGTGGCGATGCTGGCGGTCTGCGGCTTCGTCTGGGCCGTCGTGTCCGCCGCAGGCAGTTGGCAGGTCTCCGTCAAGGCTCGCATCGGCGCCCTGGTGACGGTGACGGTACCGTGCTTGCCGAGACGAGAGAGGCATGGACGAACTGGCTGATCGACCTCGGCTCCACGGTATGAGGTCCCGGCGTCACCGGATGCGGCCGATGGTGGTCCGGTCACGGCTGCACCTGTCCGGTCACTAGCCGATAAGTCCCGCGGTATCGAAGACAACCCCGACAACGCCGATCCCGAACAGCAGGATCGCGAATCGTCGTGCGACCTCGGAGCGCAGTGCCTCGACAATCCTGGCCGTCGTACGAAGCAGTGCGAACAAGGTGGCGTCGCGGATCTCGCGATCCTCGAACGTGATCCAGGTGGCGAGCGCAAGGCTCACGAGCACGACGCCAATGACGATCAGCGGATGTGGCCGTTCCGCGAAAGCAAGGAGGACCACCGGGCTGAGCACCAGCACCGAGAACCCGGCTGCGGCACCGATCGCCTTGGCCGGTCCCACGCGCACCGACCGCTCGGTACGTGTCGCCGCTCGAAGCTCGACGTACTTCATCACGGCGGAGTGAAGCTCGGCACCGCGAGGGCTCTCAGATGCGAACTGCTCGGTGCCGGTGGGAAAGAAGTATGCCGTGATGCGGTCGTACACGTCCTGGTAGTCAACGATGCTCGTCGCCAGGCCCTTCGGCACCAGATCCGGAGGGTCCTGCGCGCGGCGATACAACTCCGTCGTCACGGTGACTGGCTCCCCCAAGATCGGGTCGTTCTCGATCGAGCCTCCGTGGACGAACTCCGCGTCTGTCACGTCGTCCAGGACCCGCTGGGCGACCTTCCTGTGACGGTTGGCGTCGTCGATCGCGGTGGCTCTGGCGAGGACCGCATCGGATCGGGCTCTCAGTGCGCTGGCCCAGCGTCGCAGCGTGCGGGCACCTCGCCGGTTCAGCAGCTCAAGCCCAAAACCGAGGATCCCGAGAACTTGAGCGACTGCCTCGGCCACCTCCCATGCGCTCGGCATCGCGGCCCCCCTGGTCTTCGTCACGCGCGCACGGCACCCACCTGCACCGGTGAGGCTACTCGGCCGCCCCCCGACCTGCCCCCCCCCTGAGCCCGGGGGTCATCGCCGTGGCCAGCTGGGTCGGCATCACCGGGACCACGGACCTCCCCCTGTATCTCCGGGAGTCAGCCCGTGCCGTGGCCCCACGACCGGTCAGGCCCACGGGTCGGTCGTACGTTCGTCGTCCGCTACGCGGCCTGGGAGATCGACAGGACCGCCCGGGCGCGAACACGACCGGCCTTGCTACAGCAGCCGCCCGCCCGTGACACCGATCCTGTCGCCGGTGATATAGCCCGACTCCTGCGATGCGAAGAACACATACGCCGGCGCCAGCTCGGCAGGCTGGCCCGCCCGACCGAGCGGCGTGTCGCCACCGAACTGTTCCACCTTCTCGTCCGGCAGCGTCGCGGGGATCAGGGGTGTCCAGATCGGTCCCGGCGCCACCGCGTTGACACGGATGCCCTCCGGCGCAAGCTGCTGCGCCAGCCCCTTCGTGAAGTTGAGGATCGCCGCCTTCGTCGTCGCGTAGTCGAGCAGCTGCGGGCTCGGTTCGAACGCCTGGATCGACGTCGTGTTGATGATCGACCCACCCCTGGGCAGGTGACTCAGCGCCGCCTTGGTGATCCAGAACAGGGCATAGACGTTCGTCTTCAGCACGCGATCGAGCTGGTCGGTCGTGATGCCGCGGAGCCCCTCGTCCTGGGACATCTGGTAGGCGGCGTTGTTCACGAGGATGTCCAGGCCTCCGAGGCCGTCCACCGCGTCGGCGACGAGCCGGTGACAGAATTCCTCGTCGCGGATGTCGCCCGGCAGCAGCACCGCCTTGCGGCCTGCGTCCTGGACCCAGTGCGCCGTCGTCCGGGCATCCGGTTCCTCCTCCGGCAGGTAGGAGATCGCGACATCTGCACCCTCGCGGGCGAACGCGATCGCAACCGCCCGCCCGATGCCGGAGTCGCCACCCGTGATCAGCGCCCGCTTGCCGCCCAGCCGGCCGGAACCTCGATAGGTGTCCTCGCCGTGGTCTGGCTCCTGCGACATGTCACCGGTGCGACCCGGAGGTTCGAGCTCGTCCGCCGGCTGCTCCGGTCGCGGGTGCTGGGTGGTCGGATCCTGCGGCGTGGTCTGGTCGGACATGCACAACTCCCCTGTCGACTCGAGCAGAGCCTCCAGAATGGAACCAGCGACAGTCACTCGCACGACAGGACCCCAGGTTCGACGTTCTCTCGCTGTGCGGGCCATCGCCTCAACAGCCACCTTCGCAGCCAGACGTGTACCAGTTCGCCACGGACTTCGATACACCCGCACACATTCGGACGACGGCCCGCGACCTGCGGGCTCATCTCCGGTCCCGTGGACCTCAGTGGGACTTCGTGTGGCCTCCCGAGACCACTCCTGTCCGCTTCCGTCCCACGGCTAGAAAGAGAAACAGCAGGTCAGGTAGCATTTCCCAGTTCAGGGACCGAGGGTCACCGCACCACGCTCCCGAGCCCGTCGAGAAAGGCTGAGATCCGGTCGGTGGTCGCGGCGGGGTTCTCGAGCGGCGGAAGGTGACCCGAGCCCGGGACGGAGTCGACCGTCGACCCGGGCACCTGGTCGGCGATCTCCTGCATCGACGCCCGCGGTGTCCGGGCGTCGTGCTCCCCGATGAGCAACAGGGTCGGTGGTGCGGACGAGCGAAGGACCGGCAGTGCGTCCGGCCGGTCGCGCATGGCTTCGAGGGCGCCGACGATCCCCGCGGGCGCGGGGCAGCGCATCATCGCCCGGAGCTGCCGGCGCACGTCCGCGGGTGCGTCGTGCGCAAGGAACGTCGGGGCGAGCTCGTCCAGCAGGCCGCCGACGTCGCCGTGCCGCACCCGGGCGATCATCTCGGTGCGGCGCGCCCTGCGCTCCGCCGTGTCCGCCTCCGCCCGCGCGTCCAGGACGACGAGGGCCGCCACCCGCTCCCGGTGCCTGCGCAGCAGCTCGAAGGCGACGTAGCCGCCCAGGCTCAGCCCGCAGACCACGGTGCGCTCCACGCCGAGGGCGTCGAGCAGGCCCGCGAGGTCGTCGGCGTAGACGCTCACGTCGTAGGGCTGCTCGGGTGCCTCGCTCCGGCCCATGCCGCGCAGGTCCGGGGCGATCCGGCGCAGCCCGTCCAGCGTGCGGACCTGATGGCGCCACATCGTGCGGTCGAGCAGGAAGCCGTGGACGAACAGGATCGCCGGCCCGTCACCCAGGTCGTCATAGGCGAGCCGCACACCGTTCACGACGATGTGCCGCGGGTCGCCGGGCGGCCCCATCCGCGTCGTGCCCGGAACCGGCGCTACAGCGTTCGGTCGGCGCGGTGGTCCGCGAGGCCCGCCGTCTCGTGCCGGGTGACCTCCACCATGTCCATGTCGACGCCGCCGCCGGGACGCCGCTCCAGCCCGTAGACCTGCTGCGCGAAGTCCATCCGGCTGAGGACCTCATCGATCTCGTCGTCCTTCTCGGGCGGAAGGACCTGGGCGGGGTCACCGACCGCCACCCACTTGATCGGGACGAGCGACCGAGGCGGCAGGACGCTGCCGACATGCACGACGCCGTCGATCCGAACCTCCGTGCGCTCGCCGACGCGAGCGCCCTGGTAGATCCGCACGCCCGTGGCGAGGAAGGACTGGTCCTCCACGGTGCAGCCCTTGAGCGACGCGTGCGGTCCGACCAGCACGTGGTCACCGATGGTGACCGCGTCGCTGCTGGTGCTGCGGATGTTGAGGTTCTCGCGGATCACGCACTGCGCGCCGATGCGCACCGGTGCGCCGTGCGCCTCGATCACGGCGCCGAACGAGACGTGCGTGCGAGGTCCGATCGTCACGTCTCCGCAGACCACGGCGGTCGGGGCGACGTATGCGGTCGGGTCGATGCTCGGTCGTTTGCCTTGGTGCTCCAACAGCATGGGCGACAGCCTCCATCGGGTGGCGCGCTGGGTGGTTCGACCATCTCAAGTCTAGCGAGAGGTCTGCGAGCGCTCATCAGCGCAGCGGTTCACCCCTCGTCGCTGGCCAACCGGCATCCGGCCTGGTCAGGAGACCAGGCCGGACTCCGGCCGATGCTCAGACGTTGAACCCGAGCATCCGCAGCTGCTCCTTGCCGTCGTCCGTGATCTTCTCCGGACCCCACGGCGGCATCCAGACCCAGTTCACGCGGAACCCGTCGACGATGCCTTCGAGCGCCTGCGCGGTCTGGTCCTCGATCACGTCCGTCAGCGGGCACGCCGCCGACGTGAGCGTCATGTCGATGGTGGTGTGGTTGTTCTGGTCCACCTGGATGCCGTACACCAGGCCCAGGTCGACGACGTTGATGCCCAGCTCGGGGTCGATCACGTCGCGCATCGCTTCCTCGACATCCACCGCGGTGGTGGGCGAAGGGCCCACCCCGTCAGCGGGAGCGGCCGGGGCTTCCTGCCCGACCTCGGTGCTCGCCTCAGTCATCGGTCTCTCCTCACCTCGTTGCCAGCGCGCCACTGCGCGCCAGCGAGTCCTTGAGCGCTGCCCAACCGAGCAGCGCGCACTTGATTCGCGCGGGGTACTGCGACACGCCGGTGAAGGCAGCCGCGTCGCCGAGGGCGTCCTCGGCCTCGTCGTCGTCCAGGCCCTTGCCACGGGACGACATCAGGTCGTGGAACAGCCCGTCGAGCCGCGCCACCTCGGCGAGGGGAACGCCCTCCACCAACGATGTCATGACCGACACCGACGCCTGGGAGATGGAGCATCCCTGCCCTTCCCACGAGACGCCCGCCACCGTGCCCTCCGGCGTGACGTCGACCCGGAGGGTCACCTCGTCACCGCACGTCGGGTTCACCTGGTGCGACTCCCCCGCGAGGTGCCCTTCTGCCGACGCAAGGTCGACGAGCCCGTGGCCCACCGGACGCTTCGCGTGGTCAAGGATCACCTGCTGGTACATCTGCTCGAGCGTGCTCACGACGCTGCCTCTCTCGATCTTCCGAACAGTCTTGCCGAAGTTCTCACTCTGCTCCGAAGAACGCGCGGACCCCCGCCAACGCTTCCCGGAACGCCACGACCTCTTCGACCGTCGTGTAGACCGACGCCGACGCGCGCGCCGTTGCGGCCACGCCGAACCGGCGGTGCAGCGGCTGCGCGCAGTGGTGCCCCACCCGGACGGCGATCCCCTTGTCGTCGAGCACCTGTCCGACGTCGTGCGCGTGCACGCCGTCGACCACGAACGAGACCACGGCGAGGCGATCCGCCGTGTCGAGCGGACCGATCACGCGAACACCGGGGATCTCGGCGATCTTCAGCATCTCCGCCGCGAGCTCGGTCTCGTGCCGGGCGACGCCGGCCATGCCGAGCTCGTCGAGGTACTGCGCTGCGCAGCCCATGCCGACGGCCTGCGCGACCATCTGGGTGCCCGCCTCGAAGCGCTGCGGCGGCGGCGCGTAGGTGGTGCTCTCCATGGTCACCACCTCGACCATGGACCCGCCCGTGACGGTGGGCGGCATGGCCTCGAGCAGCTCGCGCCGCCCGTACAGCGCGCCGACGCCGGTGGGACCGAGCATCTTGTGCCCGCTGAACGCGGCGAAGTCGACGCCGAGCTCGTGGAAGCTCACCGGCATGTTCGGCACCGACTGGCAGGCGTCGAGCACCGTGACGGCGCCCACGCGCCGCGCGGCCGCGACGAGTGCCGAGACGGGCGCGACGGCACCGGTCACGTTCGACACGTGCCCGAATGCCAGCACCTTGGTGCGCTCGGTGAGGAGCCCGTCGAGGTTCGACAGGTCGAGCCTGCCGTCGTCGGTCACCGGGATCCAGCGCAGGGTGGCGCCCGTGCGGGCGCACAGCTCCTGCCACGGGACCAGGTTGGCGTGGTGCTCCGCCTCTGTCACGAGGATCTCGTCGCCGGGCGCGAGCCGGAACGGCGCGGCCGCTTCTCCCCCGCGACCCAGGGTCGCGTTGGAGAAGGCGTAGGCCACGACGTTGATCGCGGCCGTAGCACCCGGCTGCCAGACGATCTCGTCATCGTCCGCGCCGACGAACGCGGCGACCGCCGCGCGCGCCCGCTCGAACGCCTCAGTGGCTTCCTCGGCGAGCTGGTGCGCACCGCGGTGGACCGCGGCGTTGCGCTGCTCGTAGAAGTCCACCTCGGTGTCGAGTACGACCTGCGGTTTCTGGGACGTCGCGGCGGAGTCCAGGTACACGAGGGGTTGACCACCCCGCACCGTGCGCTCGAGCAGCGGGAAGTCCGCCCGGACGGCGGCCAGCTCGGTCGTCGAGATCTCGACGACCGGCGCGTCGCCCGGGGCGGTGTCGCCCGGACGCACGGTGGCGGTGGTGGTCATGATGTCCCTTCGCGGTACGTCAGCAGTGGATCAGGCCGAGACCGTCTTGTTCGCGCCGAGGTACTTGTCGTAGCCCTCTTCCTCGAGGCGGTCGGCCAGCTCGGAGCCGCCCTCCTCCGCGATCTTGCCGTCGACGAAGACATGCACGAAGTCCGGCTTGATGTAGCGCAGGATGCGCGTGTAGTGCGTGATGAGGAGGATGCCGATGTCGGTCTCCTCCTTGGCCCGGTTGACGCCCTCGGACACGACACGCAGCGCGTCGACGTCCAGACCGGAGTCGGTCTCGTCGAGGATCGCGAAACGGGGCTTGAAGAGCTCCATCTGCAGGATCTCGTGGCGCTTCTTCTCACCACCGGAGAAGCCCTCATTCACGGAGCGCTCGGCGAAGGCCGGGTCCATGCGGAGGTTCTCCATCGCACCCTTGACCTCCTTGCCCCACGTACGGAGCTTGGGGGCCTCGCCGGAGATGGCGGTCTTGGCGGTGCGCAGGAAGTTGGCGACCGACACGCCGGAGACCTCGACCGGGTACTGCATGGCGAGGAACAGGCCGGCGCGGGCGCGCTGGTCGACGGTCATCTCCAGCAGGTCCTCGCCGTCCAGCGTGGCGGTACCCGAGGTGACCGTGTACTTGGGGTGGCCGGCGAGCGCCGACGCGAGGGTGGACTTGCCCGAGCCGTTGGGGCCCATGATGGCGTGGGTCTCACCGCTGGCGATGGTCAGGTCGACACCGCGCAGGATCGGCTTGGGGCCTTCCTTGGTCTCGACGCTGACGTGCAGGTCGCGAATCTCGAGGGTGGGCATATCGGTTACTCCAGGGTTAGCTTGCGAAGTCAGTTGTTCAGGAGACAGGCACGGTCACGTCGATGTCGACGAGCACCCGCTCGCCGTCGACGGTCACCGGGTAGACGGGCACGGGGCGCACCGCCGGAAGCTGGACGGGCTGACCCGTCCGCAGGTCGAACTGCGAGCCGTGCAGCCAGCACTCCACGAGGCAGCCCTCCACCTCGCCGTCGGACAGCGAGACGGCGCCGTGGGAGCAGATGTCGGAGATGGCGTGGAAGGTGCCGTCCGCGTCGCGCGCCACGGCGACCGGGACCGGGGCACCGTCTGCGCCGTCGAGCTCGACGAGCATCGCTTCCTCCGGTCCCAGGTCGTCGGTCATACAGGCGAGCTGCGCGGTCATGCGGTCGGCGCTCCGGTGATCACGCTCATCGACTTCTCCAGCTCGGCCTCGATGGAGGCGAGCAGGCGCTCCTCGACGGAAGGCACGCCGATCTCGTGGATGAGCTCGGCGAAGAAGCCGCGCACGACGAGACGACGAGCCTCGATCTCGGGGATGCCCCGGGCCTGGAGGTAGAAGAGCTGCTCGTCGTCGAACCGGCCGGTGGCGCTCGCGTGGCCGGCGCCGGCGATCTCGCCGGTCTCGATCTCGAGGTTGGGCACCGAGTCCGCGCGCGCGCCGTCCGACAGGACCAGGTTGCGGTTGAGCTCGTAGGTGTCCGTGTTCTCGGCGGCGGCCCGGATCAGGACGTCGCCCACCCACACGGTGTGCGCACCGGAGCCCTGCAGGGCGCCCTTGTAGGTCACGCGGGACTTGCAGTCCGGCACCGCGTGGTCCACGAAGAGGCGGTGCTCCTGGTGCTGGTCGGTGTCCGCGAAGTAGAGGCCCACCATCTCGACCTCACCACCCTCTGCGGTGAACTCGGCGTCCGGGGTGACGCGCACGACGTCGCCGCCGAACGTCACCACGACGTGCTTGAGCTTCGCGTCGCGGCCCAGGCGGGCCCGGTGCGAGGAGGCGTGCACTGCGCCGTCGGCCCAGTCCTGGACGCTGACGACGGTGAGGTGCGCGCCGTCCTCGACGACGATCTCGACCGTCTCGGCGAGCGTGCCGGATCCGTCGTGGTCCAGGACCACCACGGCCTCGGAGTGCCGCTCTGCGCGGACGAGCACGTGGGCGGCCGTCGCGTCCTGCGACACCCCCGTGAGGCGCACCGAGGTGACCTCCGAGGCCACGGCCTCCTTGGGGATCGTCACGATCGTGGCCTGCTCGAAGGCGTTCCACGCGGTGACGGCCGTGCGGTCGCCGGGCTTGCCTGCGGTGCCGAGGCGGGCGTCGTCGCGGGCGACGGTCTCCACCACTACCTCGGGGGCAGCGGACACCTCGACGGTGACGCCCGAGGTGCCGAGGTCAGCCTGGAACAGCGGCTGGAGGCGGTCGGCCGGGGAGAAGCGCCACTCCTCCTCGCGGCCGTTGGGGATGGGGATGTCCTCGAGGGAGAAGGACGTGCGGCGCTCTGCTCGCGAGCCCTGGGGCTTGACGGCGCCGTGTGTGTGGGCGCCGTCGGCAACAGCGCGCGAGTGATCGGTCGTGAGAGTCATGTCAGCCGACGGACCCTTCCATCTGCAGCTCGATGAGGCGGTTGAGCTCGAGTGCGTACTCCATGGGCAGCTCACGCGCGATGGGCTCGACGAACCCGCGCACGATCATGGCCATGGCCTCGGTCTCTTCCATACCTCGGGACATGAGGTAGAACAGCTGGTCCTCGCTCACCCGCGAGACCGTGGCCTCGTGACCCATGGACACGTCGTCCTCGCGGACGTCCACGTAGGGGTAGGTGTCGCTGCGGGAGATCTGGTCCACCAGCAGCGCGTCGCAGAGGACGTTCGACGCGGAGTGGGAGGCGCCCTCGAGCACCTGGACCAGACCGCGGTAGGACGTGCGGCCGCCGCCGCGCGCCACGGACTTGCTCACGATCGACGACGAGGTGTTCGGCGCCGCGTGCACCATCTTGGCGCCGGCGTCCTGGTGCTGACCCTCGCCCGCGAAGGCGATGGACAGCGTCTCGCCGCGGGCGTGCTCGCCCAGCAGGTAGATCGCCGGGTACTTCATCGTGACCTTGGAGCCGATGTTGCCGTCGACCCACTCCATCTGAGCACCCTCAGCGGCCGTGGCGCGCTTGGTGACCAGGTTGTACACGTTGTTCGACCAGTTCTGGATCGTCGTGTAGCGCACGCGGGCGTTCTTCTTCACGATGATCTCGACGACTGCGGAGTGCAGGGAGTCCGACGTGTAGATCGGCGCCGTGCAGCCCTCGACGTAGTGCACGTACGAGCCCTCGTCGGCGATGATCAGCGTGCGCTCGAACTGGCCCATGTTCTCGGTGTTGATCCGGAAGTAGGCCTGCAGCGGGATCTCCACGTGCACGCCCGGCGGCACGTAGACGAACGAGCCACCCGACCACACGGCCGAGTTCAGCGCGGAGAACTTGTTGTCACCGGAGGGGATGACCGTGCCGAAGTACTCCTGGAAGAGCTCCGGGTAGTCGCGCAGGCCCGTGTCGGTGTCGACGAAGATGACGCCCTGCTCCTCCAGGTCCTCACGGATCTGGTGGTAGACGACCTCGGACTCGTACTGGGCGGCGACGCCCGCGACGAGGCGCTGCTTCTCCGCCTCGGGGATGCCGAGCCTGTCGTACGTGTTCTTGATGTCGTCCGGCAGGTCCTCCCAGGAGGTGGCCTGCTTCTCCGTGGAGCGCACGAAGTACTTGATCTTGTCGAAGTCGATGCCCGACAGGTCGGAGCCCCAGCTCGGCATGGGCTTCTTGCCGAAGAGACGCAGCGCCTTGAGGCGCTGGTTCAGCATCCACTCGGGCTCGCTCTTGAGCGCCGAGATGTTGCGGACCACTTCCTCGCTCAGGCCACGCTGCGCGGACATGCCCGCGGCATCGCTGTCGTGCCAGCCGTACTCGTAAGAGCCGATCGACGAGATGATCTCGTCATCGGTCTGCCGGCCGGAGCTCTGTTCTGGCGCTTGCGTTTCTGCGCTCATCACTTTCCTTCGGTGGGGGTCGTCGCGGGGATGTTCGTCGCGGGGGTGTGCAGAGGGAGGTTCACGGGGATGTTGGTCGTGCAGGCGTGTGCGCCACCGGCGATGGTCGCGAGACGCTGGACGTGCGAGCCGAGCAGCTCGCTGAACGCGCGCGCCTCCTGCTCGCACAGCTCGGGGAACTCCTCGGCCACGTGCTGGACCGGGCAGTGCCCCTGGCAGAGCTGGACCGCCCGCGCCACGGTGCCGGCCGTCGGGCCGGTCAGCGGAGCAGGAACGGGCCTGACCGAAGCGGCATAACCGTCGGCGGACAGCAGCTGGACGAGCTGGGCGGCCCGACCCTCCGCGGTGTCAGCGGTGAGGTGCGGCGCATAGCTGCGGGCGACGGCGTCGAACCGCTCCTTGGCGAAGCCGGCCACCGCCTCGCTGCCGCCCGTCTCCCGCAGGAACCGCAGGACCTGGCGGGCGATCTCCTGGTAGCCGCCGGCCAGCTCCGACTGGCCGCCGCTCGTGACGACGTACCGCCGTGCGGGCCGCCCACGCCGAGGGACGCCCGACCGGGAGGCCTCGTGCACCGTGATCTTGCCGTCCTCCTCCAGGAGGGTGAGGTGCCTGCGCACGGCCGGGGCCGTCAGCTCGAGCACCGCGGCGAGGGCGCCGGCGGTGACCGGGCCTCGGGACGCGACGAGCTCGAGCACTCGCCGGCGCGTGGTGCCATCGGTCTCGTGGCTGGCCACGTGTCCGACCTGCACCTCTGTCGGTGCGCTCATGCTGGTCACCTCCCTCACGTCGGTCCGGGGGCATGCTTCACCCCCGGGTATGCACGCCTTCCTAGACGCCAATGCTTTTGAGAACATCCTTGTTCCCTAATTCGAGATGCGCAAGGAAGGCGAGCCTCAGTTCGGGTCGATCGCGACACATCTCACACGTGTGGTCCACACCCGGGTCACGTAGTGCGACGACGCTCCCCGCACCGCCGCCTACGATTGTGCGGTGCCCCTGTCCGACGCGCCCGCGATCGACCCCGCCCAGGCGGCCACCGCGGGCGCCACCACAGCCAGCCCCGCCGGTGCGACCGCCAGCTCCCACCGCGAGGTCGCCGTGGAAGTGCGCGGCCTCGTCAAACGCTACGACGGCCGCGCAGTCGTCGACGGTCTCGACCTCGTCGCCCGCCCTGGCGCCGTCACCGCCGTTCTTGGACCGAACGGCGCAGGCAAGACGACCACCATCGAGTGCTGCGAGGGCCTGCGCTCCCCCGACGGCGGCACCGTCCGCGTGCTGGGCCTCGACCCCGTCGCCGACGCCCGCGCCCTGCGCCCCCGCGTCGGCGTCATGCTGCAGGACGGCGGCCTGCCCACCGGGGTGCGCGCGCTGGAGCTGCTGCGCCACGTCGCCGCCATGTACGCCGCGCCGCGTCCCGTCGACGAGCTCGCCGAACGACTGGGCCTGCACGGCTTCGCCCGCACCACGGTGCGCCGCCTGTCCGGCGGGCAGCGTCAGCGTGTGGCCCTCGCCGCGGCAGTCGTCGGCCGGCCCGACGTCGTCTTCCTCGACGAGCCCAGCGCCGGCATGGACCCGCAGAGCCGGCGCGCCGTCTGGGACCTCGTGCGCGAGCTGCGCGCCGACGGCGTCGCCATCGTCCTGACCACCCACCTGATGGACGAGGCAGCCGACCTCGCCGACCACGTCCACATCGTGGACCACGGCCACCTGATCGCCTCCGGCAGCGTCCGCGAGCTGACCGACGGCGACGCCGGCCCCGGGACGGTGCGCATCGAGGCCGCCCCGGGCCTGGATCTGACGGATCTGCTCACCACCCTCGGCCCCACCCCTCCGCAAAGCCCTCACCCGAGCGGGGAGGGGTGGGTGGGCACCGAGAGCGAGGCCGGCGTGTACACCGTGACCGGACCGGTGGACGCCGCGGCGCTCGCCGCCGTGACGGCGTGGCTCGCCGACCGCGGGGTGCTGGCCCGGTCGGTCACCACCGGCCGCCGCACCCTCGAGGACGTCTTCCTCGACCTCACCGGGAGAAACCTGCGATGAGCGTCCAGACCACTCCAGCGGCGGCCCCAGCGGTCCGCCGGATCGCGGCTCAGGCCTCGTTCGAGGCGCGGGCGATCCTGCGCAACGGCGAGCAGCTGCTCGTGACCATCGTGCTGCCGGTCCTGGTGCTCGTCGGCCTGGTCCGGACGTCGTTCGTGGACCTCGACACGCAGGGGTACACGCGCATCGACTTCGTGACGCCCGGCGTGCTGGCGCTGGCCATCATGTCCACCGCGTTCACGTCCCAGGCGATCGCCACAGCCTTCGACCGCCGCAACGGCGTGCTCCGTCTGCTGGCCACCACTCCGCTGGGCCGCACCGGGCTGCTGGCCGGCAAGGTGCTTGGCGTGCTCGCCGTCGAGGTGGTGCAGGTGATCGTCATCGCAGGCGTCGCGCTGGCGCTCGGCTGGCGGCCGGAGCTGGGGGCGCTGCCCGCCGTCGTCGGCGCAGGGCTGCTGGGTACCGCCGCGTTCACCGCCCTGGCCCTGCTGCTGGCCGGGACCCTGCGTGCGGAGGGCGTGCTCGCCGTGGCCAACCTCGTGCTCGTGCTGCTCACCGTGGGTGGCGGTGTGCTGCTGCCCGCCGCGCAGCTCGCCGGCCCGCTGGCCCATGTCGCGGTGCTGCTGCCGTCGGGCGCCCTGGGCGAGGCGATGCGCGGCGCACTGCTGCACGGGTCGGTCCCTGCGTTCTCCGTGGTGATCCTGCTGGGCTGGACGGCGGCGCTCGGCGCGGGTGCGGCCCGGCTCTTCCGCTGGCACTGACCCACCTCCACCCCCTTCCGTTGAGTGCTGGGCTCCGTCGGTGCTCCGCTTCGCGGGCCGGCCTCCGATGAGATCGCGCGCTTGTCACGCCAAGCCAGGTGAGGTCGGTCCCTTGACACCACGATCCAGGTGAGTTCGGTCGGTTGACATGAGATCGGTCCATCGATGGACCGATCTCATGTCAAGGGACCGAACTCATCCCGGCACCCGTGCAAGGGACCGAATCCAGCGACCCGCCCGTTCGCCGGTCCGCGAAAACACCTACCCTCACGCATAGCCGCGCGGTATGACTCTTTCGTGAGTATGCGGGTGAAATTTACCCTTTTAGGGTTCACTTCACCTACATTCCCCAGGGAGGCAGCGTGACTTCCACTCACAGCAACCGCCGTCGGCTGATCGTCGGCGCCGGTATCGCACTCGCCCTCGCAGCGGCTCCAGCCGCTGCAGCCATGACGTACGCGACGCCGGACGAGGCCCCTGCGCCCGTCGCGGGCGCGCTGATCGAGGACTCGTACATCGTCGTGCTCAAGGACTCCGACGTCGCCAAGGCGGAGGTCAGGAGCACGGCCAGGGGCCTCGTGCAGAAGTACGGCGGCGAGGTGCGGCACTCCTACACCAACGCGGTGCGCGGCTTCTCCGCGTCGATGTCGCCGGGTCAGGCCAAGAAGCTCGAGGCAGACCCGTCGGTGGCGTACGTGGAGCAGAACCGTGTGATGACGGCCGACGACACCCAGTCGCCGGTCCCCTCCTGGGGCCTGGACCGGATCGACCAGGCCGAGCTGCCGCTCGACGACTCGTACACGTACGAGAGCACCGGGTCCGGGGTGACGGCGTACATCGTCGACACGGGCATCCTGACCACCCACGAGGACTTCGGCGGTCGCGCGGTCAGTGGCACAGACACCGTGGACGGCGACGACGACGCCACCGACTGCGCCGGCCACGGCACGCACGTGGCCGGCACCGTCGGCGGTTCGGCCCACGGTGTCGCCAAGGACGTCTCGCTCGTCGCGGTCCGGGTCCTCGACTGCGGCGGCTCGGGCAGCTTCGACGGTGTCATCGCGGGCATCGACTGGGTGACCGCCGACCACGAGGCCGGCGCGCCGGCCGTGGCCAACATGTCGCTCGGCGGCGGCTTCTCGCAGGCCGTGAACGACGCCGTCTCCGCGGCTGTCGCTGACGGGGTCACGTTCGCCCTTGCCGCCGGCAACGACAGCGGGGCCGACGCCTGCGACGGTTCGCCGAGCTCCACGCCGGAGGCGATCACGGTGGGCGCCACCGAGGACACGGACGCCCGCGCGTCGTACTCGAACATCGGCACCTGCGTGGACCTCTTCGCGCCGGGCAGCGGCATCACGTCGGCCTGGCACACCGGGGACACGGACACCAACACGATCAGCGGCACCTCGATGGCCACGCCGCACGTCGCGGGTGCGGCGGCGCTCGTGCTGTCCGGCAACCCGGCGGCCACCCCGGCCGAGGTCGGCGACGCCCTGACGGGCGCGGCTCTGCCGGACGTCGTGACCGACCCGGGCACCGGCTCGCCGAACCTGCTGCTGAACGCCAGCGGGCTCTGACAGCCGCACCCACCGCTCACGAAGGGACCCCGGCATCCAGCCGGGGTCCCTTCGTGGTTCCCGGACCTGTCAGGCGAAGATGCCGGCCGTCCCCATCTCGACCCGGCGACGCCCGGCCCGCTCGTCGTCACCGAACCGGTCGACTCCCCAGGACAGCGTCGTGGCCAGCTCGAAGACCTCGTCACGGGTGACGGCGTCGACCGCGTCGCCCGACGACTTCGCGGCGTCGAGCAGGTCGCCCGTCCGCACGAGCAGCGGGTTGCACGCGGAGTAGAGCGGCGACTCCGGGTCGTCGTACGCGGTGGCGACGCAGAACGGCAGGTCGTGCCAGATGCGCAGCTGCCACGTCAACAGCACCAACCACTCCACGAGCGCCTCCCGCGGGGGGTGGGCGCGAGCCAGCTCCTCGGCCTCGGCCAGCGCCGTGCCGATGTAGTCCTCCATGACCGCTGCCAGCAGGTCGTCCCGGGTGGGGAAGTTCCGGTAGAGCGTGGCGTTCCCCACCCCGGCCCGCAGGGCGATGCCGTCCAGCGAGGCGAGCACGCCGTCCTCCTCGAAGGTCTCACGGGCCGCGCGCAGGACCGCGTCGCGATTGCGTCGCGCATCGGCCCGCAGGGGCCGCGGCGCCGGTGTGGGAGCACCTCGAGCAGCAGGCACGGCATCTCTCCTTGCGTAAACGGGGAAAGTCCCCACATACTGATCCGGGGACACTCCCCACATGATCGAGGAGTATAGATGAACCAGACACTCGACGGCCGGACGGTGCTCGTGACGGGCGCCAACGGCGGCCTCGGAGCGCAGTTCGTGCAGCAGGCGCTCGAGCGCGGGGCCCGCAAGGTCTATGCGGCGACCCGTTCCCCCGGGCACTGGACGGACCCACGGATCCAGGAGCTGGCCCTCGACCTCACCGGCCGGGACGACGCCACCCGAGCGGCCGCCACCGCCTCCGACGTCGACCTGCTGGTCAACAACGCGGGCATCGCGCCGGCCGGTGACTCCGTCTCGGGGCCGGAGGACGAGCTGCGTCGCACCTTCGAGACGAACTTCTTCGGCACGCTGCGCGTCGCGAACACCTTCGCGCCGGTGCTCGCGGCCAACGGCGGCGGAACCCTCCTGAACATCCTGTCCGCTGCTGCCTGGAGCAACGTGCCGACCGGCTACGCGGCGTCGAAGGCTGCGATGTGGTCGGCCACCAACGGTCTGCGGCTCCAGCTGCGGGCCCAGGGCACGCACGTGATCGGCCTCCTCGTCGGCATGGTCGACACACCGATGACTCAGCGGTGGGACGTCCCGAAGGTCAGCGCGGAGAGCGTCGTCGCCCAGGCGTACGACGGCGTCGCGGACGGCGCGCTCGAGGTGCTGGCCGACGAGCCGACCCGTGACCTGAGGTCCCGGATGGGCACCAGGGCCGAAGAGCTCTACCCCTGGCTCGACGACCAGCTCGGCGCGTTCGTGCCCTGACCGGGAGGACCGACCCAGGAGGGGTCGGCCCTCTCCGGTCCGACCCCTCCCCCGCCCGGGCACAGATCACACCCGGTCAGGGCCCCACGCGGGGCGCGACGACGCCGTCGGCCGCTAGCGTTGGGCTGTGACCGCAACCGCCGCCCCCACGTCCCGGTTCGCCGCGTTCGCCGGCCGGATCGACCGCTTCCGCCACTGGACGCGCGCCATCCTGGTCGCGAACCTGATCGGCCAGATCGGCATCATCGGGACCGGCGGTGCCGTGCGCCTGACCGAGTCCGGACTGGGCTGCTCGACCTGGCCGCAGTGCGAGCCCGGCCAGTTCACGCCGCAGTTCCACGAGGCCACGTCCCTGCACCCGTACATAGAGTTCGGGAACCGCACGCTCACCGGCGTGCTGGCGCTCATCGGGGTCCTGCTCGCCGTAGCGGTCTGCACCGACCTGAAGCGGTCGTCGTCCTACCGCCTGCTCGGCCTGGTGCCCATCCTCGGCGTGCTGGCGCAGGCCCTGATCGGCGGCGTCGTGGTGCTGCTGCACCTGCACCCGGGCTGGGTCTCCCTGCACTTCGGCGTGTCGGCCGCCCTCGTGGCGGCGTCGCTGTACGTGCTGCACCGGCACGACGAGGGCGACCGGGCCCCCGCCCTCGTGGTCGGGCCGCGCGTGCGCGCCCTGGCCTGGGCGCTGGCGGGGTTGACCGCTGTCGTGGTCGTGCTCGGCGTCCTGACCACGGGTGCCGGCCCGCACAGCGGCGACGCCGAGGTGGGCTACCGGATCGCCGTCGACCCGGCCCTGCTGACCAGGTGGCACGCCGCAGCGGTCTGGGTGTTCGTGGCCGCTCTGATCGCCTACCTGGTGGCGGTTCGGGGCGGACCGGCACCGGTGCGCCGCGCCGCACTGATCCTGTTCGTCATCACGCTGGCGCAGGGCGCCATCGGGTACGTGCAGTACTTCACCGACCTGCCAGAGCTGCTGGTGGGGCTGCACATGATCGGCGCGGCCGTCCTGATCGCGGGCACCACGCGGGTCTGGCTGACGACCCGGGTGCGCTGAGCAACAGCGCTGCACCGATCTCGGCGCGTCACGCCGGCTGAGCGGATCCCGCCGGTGCGGCTACTCCCCCGCGCGTAGCTCGGTGTCACCGCGCCCGACGAGGCGGTGGTCGTACGCGGCGATGACCAGCTGGGCGCGGTCCCGAGCGTGCAGCTTGGCGAGCAGTCTGCCGATGTGGGACTTGACGGTTCCCATCGAGATCGTCAGCGCCCGGGCGATCTCGGTGTTCGAGAGGCCCCGGCCCACCTGTGTCAGCACCTGGATCTCCCGCTCGGTGAGAACGTCCGGTCCACGCCCCGCCGGGCGGGATGCCGGCTCCGGGGTGCGTGGCCGGGGCTGGTCGACGTAGTGCGCGACGAGCCGGGTGAGGATGCTCGGCGCAAACAGGGACTCGCCGGCGTGGGTACGGCGGATCGCGTCGACGAGCCGGGCAGGCTCGGCGTCCTTCAGCAGGAAACCGCTGGCGCCGGCGCGCAGCGCGGCGTGCACGTACTCGTCCAGCTCGAACATGCTGAGCACCAGCACGCGAGTCTCGCTCAGCACGGAGTCCGCGGCGATGAGGCTCGTCGCCTCGATACCGTCGCCCCCTGGCATCCGGATGTCCATGAGCACGACGTCGGGGCGCAGCAGCACAGCCTGCCGGACGGCGCCCGCACCGGTGTCGGCCTCGCCCACGGCGGAGAGTCCCGGCGCACCGTCGATGACGATCCGCAGACTGTGCCGGATGAGCGGCTGGTCGTCCACGACGAGCACGCCGACCGGGGCGGTCACCGCTGCACCGTGCCGGGCAGGTCCCGCGGGAGATCCTTCGACAGCCCACCCGGTGTCCGGCCCGGGACCGCGTCCGACCCTGTGTCGGGGAGGCGTGCGGTGACCCGGAACCCTGGCCCGGCAGCTTCCGTGCGCAGCGAGCCCCCGACCGCGGCGACGCGCTCTCCGAGGCCGGTCAGCCCCTGCCCTGCGCCGGGGTGCGGCTGCCAGCCCGGCACCGGGCCGTCGTCCTCGACGACCACGGTGACCGCTCCGTCGGCGCGTCGCACCGCTACCCGGGCCCGCGCGGGCCCGGCGTGCCGAGCGGTGTTGGCGAGAGCCTCGCGGACCATGGCGCACACGGTGAGCTGGACGCCCGCCGACACCTCACCGAGGTCCTCGACGTGCAGGGTGGCGGTGACGCCGCCGACCCGGCCGGCCTCGACGATCCCGGCCAGGTCTGCCAGGGTCTCGGCGGGGCCGAGCGGCGCGACCTCGGTGCCGGGAGACCGCAGGACGCTGAGCATGCGACGCAGCTCGGTCGTTGCCGCTCGGCCCGTCCGTTCGATGTCCGCGAGCGCCCGTGCACGTTCTGCGTCGCCGGCCGCGCCGTCCAGGGTCTGCGCGGCCGCTGCACGGACGGTGATGAGGCCGAGTCCGTGAGAGGCGAGGTCGTGCAGGTCGCGGGCGATGCGGAGGCGCTCGGCCTGGGCCGCCTGCTCGGCGGCCCAGGCGGTCAGGTCCTCCTCGTGGGCGCGGCGCTGCTGCCCGGAGCGGACGAGTGCCCAGATGAGCACCGCGAACGCGACGACGCCGGCGACCAGTACGGACGCCACCACGGCGACCGGTCGCTCGACCCCGACCGTCGCGAGCACAGCACCGACCGCGGCGAGGGCACACGCCGCGGTGAGCCATACCCGCGAGCGCAGCACGGGCCGAGCAGTCGTCTCCACCGGGCTGAGTCTAGGTTTCCGGCGGCTGCCGCACATCGGACCTGGGTCTGATGGACCGTGGTCCGACCGATCGTGTGAAGTCCTGCCCTGGGTCCGATGACGCGGCCGGTCAGAGGGGCTGGGATAGGGACATGATCCTGTTCGAACACCTCGTCAAGCGCCACGGCCCGCGTACCGTCCTGGACCGGATAAGTTTCCAGGCCCGGCAGGGCCGGGTGACCGCCTTCCTCGGGCCGAACGGGGCAGGCAAGTCCTCGACGCTCCGTATCCTGCTCGGCCTGGACCGGGCGGACGGCGGCCGCGCCCTGGTCGGCGGGAGCAGGTACCGGACGCTGGACGATCCGCTGCGCACGGTCGGGTCGATGCTCGACGGGTCCGGTGCGCACCGCTCCCGGACGGCGCGGAACCATCTGGCGTGGGTCGCACGGAGCAACGGGATCCCCGGTGGGCGCGTCGACGAGGTGCTGGAGCAGGTGGGGCTGGCCGACGCGGCGCGGGTTCGCGTCGGGCGGTACTCGCTCGGTATGGGTCAGCGGCTCGGGCTGGCCGCCGCTCTCCTGGGCCGGCCGGACGTGCTCGTGCTGGACGAGCCCGTCAACGGCCTGGACCCGGAGGGCATCCGGTGGATGCGCGGTCTCCTGCGTGGCCATGCCGACGGCGGAGGCACGGTACTGCTGTCCAGCCACCTGATGGGCGAGGTGGCCGGGATCGCGGACGACCTCGTGGTGATCTCGGGCGGGCGGATCGCCGCCGAGGGGACGCTGGCGGAGGTGACTGCTGGGCACGCGAGCCTGGAGGACGCCTTCTTCGCACTCACGGACCCCGCGCAGGAGGCGGCGAGATGAGCTTCTGGACGACGTGGACGGCCGAGCTGCGCAAGGCAGCCACCCTGCCCGCGAGCTGGGTCGCCGTCGCGGTCACGTTGCTCGGCTCGGCGGGGGTCACAGCGCTCAATGCCTTCGCCGCCCGCTCGGCCCTTGGCTCGGGTGCGCAGCAGGACGGTGAGTTCTTCTCCGCGTTCGGGACCGCGTACGCGGCAGTGCCCCTCGGCACGGTCGGCGCGGTGGTGCTCGGTGTCGTCGTGATGAGCAGCGAGTACACCGCGAACAGCACCGACGCCGGGAGCGGCCGGCAGATCACCACCACCTTGGCGGCGGTCCCCCGCCGGCCGCGTCTGCTCGCGGCGAAGGCGCTGACCGTCGTGCTGCTCGTCATGGCGACCGCCGCTGTCACGATTCCCACCGGGGTCGGGGTCGCCTGCCTCATCATCGGCGAGGGCGCGCCGGAGACCGTGACGCTCGGTGACGCGCTCGTCCGGTCGCTCGGCGCCACCCTCTACTGGACACTGACCGGGCTGATAGCCCTCGCTGTCACGGTTCTCGCCCGCAGCGGGATCATCCCGCTCGTCGTCCTGATCACGAACAGCTCGCTCGTCTCGTTCTCCCTGCTGCTGACCAACGTCACCCCGCTGGCCCACTGGTTGCCCGACATGGCCGGCCGCAGGCTCTTCGGCGGCCTGTCGACGGTCGAGGGTGGGCTGGACGCTGCGCCCGGAGCACTCGTGATGGCCGCCTGGACCGTCGGCCTGCTGGCCGTGGCCGGCGTGGTGCTCTCCCGGCGGGACGCATGAACGGGACACGGCTCGTCAACGTCACCGGTGCCGAGCTCGACAAGCTCCGCACCCTGCCGGTCCCGCTCCTTGCGGCAGCAGGCAGCACGGTGCTCGGCGCGGTGATCGCAGCTGCCCTCACCGTGCACCTCGTCGACCAGGGTGTGCCCCTCTCCGGCACCACGGTCACGATCCAAGCAGTCCCGTACGTGCAGACGGGACTGATCCTGCTCGGAGTCCTTCCGGTGGCCCAGGAGTATGCGGGTGGACAGGTCCGCACCACGCTCGCCGTCGTACCCGGGCGGGGCCTGCTCCTCGTCGGCAAGACGATCGCGGCGCTCGTCGCGGTGGTGCTCACGGCCTTGGTGGCCGTCGGCGGGATCGTGGCCGTCACCGCGCTGACGCACCATCTGCTCGGCGCGCCGTCGGCAGGGCACGGCATCGAACCCTTGCCGGTCCTCGGTGCTGCTGGCTACCTCGCGCTGATCGGCCTGCTCTCCCACGCCGTCGCCCTGCTGGTCCGCCACCTCATCCCGGCGCTCGTGGGGGTGCTCAGCCTCGTACTGATCGTCTCGCCGCTGCTCGCGTCGCTCTCGGAGCATGCTCGATGGCTGCCCGACCGCGCGGCCATGCAGCTCTACTCCGCGGCGGACCCCGTGCTGACGGCGACCACGGGAACGCTCGTCATGCTCGCGTGGATCGCCCTGATCGGCGGTGCGGCTGCCGTGGTGTTCTCTCGGCGCGACCCGTGACGGCGGCCCGGTACCGCGCGCTACGCCCTACGCCCTACGCCCTGGGGACCATCGGCAGCACGGGCGGCGCCCAGCTCGCGAACCGCTCCATGGCACCGAGCATGGCGCCCGACGGGAGCGCACGCAGCAACGCGTTGCGCATGCCCACGAGCGCAGGGTTGGCCAGCTGCTCGCCGAACCGCGCGCTCGCCCAGGCGGAGCGCAGCACCCCGGCGGTCCGGGGACGCCGCACGCGGTCGTAGTCGGCGAGGCCCTGGACCACCGAGGCGGCGCCGGAGACCGACGCCGCGAGCACCACGGCGTCCTCGATCCCCTGGCCGCCGCCCTGGCCCACGTTCGGCGGCATCGCGTGCGCCGCGTCGCCCACCAGGGCGACCCGGCCTCGCGCCATGCGCGGGATCGGTTTCGGAAAGCCGTAGAGGTCGAGCTGCAGCAGCCGCTCCGGCGGTGTCGCGGCCAGGACCTGCGGAATGGGGTCATGCCACCCCGCGAAGGCGGTCCTGGCGGCGTCCAGGTCGGCGACCGGGTCGCCCGTCGGCCGACCAGGGGGGCCCACCTGCGTCCCGTACCAGTAGAGCTGCCCGTCGGCCAGAGCGATCAGGCCGACCTCTCCGCCGGGCCCCCAGGTCTGGGACATCTCCGTGATCCCGGGGTTGTCGAGCACGGCGAGCCAGGTCGTCGACCCGACGTACGTGGGCTCCGTCGCGTCCGGGGCGACGGCCGCGCGCAGGTTCGACCGGACGCCGTCTGCGGCGACCACCAGGTCCGCGCTCAGCGTGGAGCCGTCCTCGAGGGTGACGGTGGCGGGTCGTGCGGCGTCGCCGGGCTCGACCGCGAGCGCCCCCGCGCCGTAGGTGACGCGGGCCTCGCCGAGGGCCGCCAGGAGGGCCTCCTGGAGGCGGGGCCGGTGAAAGGCGATCGCGATGGTGCCGAGCCGTGCGGCGATCTGCTCGGCCGACAGGTGGACCAGCGCCCGGCCCGAGCCGTCGCGGAGCAGCCCCGGGGAGATCGGCCTGCCCGCCGGCCGCACCGTGCCGCCCACTCCTGCCGCGTCCAGGCCGCGCAGCGCGTTGGCCATCAGCACGATGCCTGCCCCCGTGGTGCGGGGTTCTGGCGAACGTTCGAGCACCTGGACGTCCCATCCGCAGCGCAGGAGCGCGTTGGCCGTGGTCAGCCCGGCGATCCCCGCTCCGACGACTACCGCTCTCCTGGTCATCAAGCCTCCTTGGCGACTGTTCGTAATACCACTACGCACGTAGTAGTACACATGGTGCCATACTCGAGAGGTGCCCCGTACCAACCCGGCCCGACGCCGCGCCCTGACCGACGCCGCCATCTCCCTGCTCGTGTCCGACGGTGTGCACGGACTTACCCACCGTTCCGCCGAACGCGCCGCAGGTCTACCGGCGGGCACCGCCTCCAACTACTTCCGTAACCGCGAGGAGCTGCTGGTCGCGGCAGCGGAGCGGATCCTCGAGCTCCACCTCGAGGAGATGGACCGCGTCAACACCGACGCCGTCCGCGAGGGCGCCGACCGGGCACCGGACCTCGCCGAGCTGATCGGGATCTCGCTCGAGACCGCGTCGTCGTCCCTGCGCGACCGGTACCTGGCGATCTTCGAGCTGGTGCTCGAGTCGCGGCGCCGTCCCGCGCTCGCCACGGCCATGTCCCGCCTCGCCGGCGGTGCCGCCGCCTTCACCGGCGACCAGCACGCTCTGCTGGGACTCGACCTGCCCCCACGGGCTGCCCCGATGCTCATCACGCTCTACGGTGCCGCGTTGTTCGCCCTCGTCACCTCCCCCAGCGACGCCGGCGTCCCGTCCGCACACGAGCTCGCGCGGGCTCTCGTCGCAGGCACGCTCGCCACCACCGTGGACGCCGGGCGAGGCACCGACCGCGGCCCGGAAGAACCCAGCACCGGCCCCGTCGAACGCAGGGCCGACGGCGGCGATGGTGTCAGCCCGACCGTGTGAATCAGTTAAGTCCGTTGCCTGCGCCACCGGCGGCGTCGACCGTCGAGGTGCGCCCGCACCGCGGGCGCCGTTCGACGACGCACGCACCGGAGGCCACGCCATGAACCGAGCCCGAAGGCGGAGAGTCCTAGCCGCCGCAGCACTGGCCGCACTGTCTCTAGGCGCCCTCGGCATCGTGCCGGCGGCCGCCGGGCCCGCCGACGCGGACCCTGACCCCGTCACGCAGGCGGCACCCCGCGCCGTGACCGGGGAGTACGCCGACCGGTTCCTGGTCATGTACGAGAAGCTGCACGACCCCGCCAACGGCTACTTCTCCGCGCAGGGCATCCCGTACCACTCCGCCGAGACGCTCCTCGTGGAGGCTCCGGACTACGGTCACGAGACGACGTCGGAGGCGTACAGCTTCTGGCTGTGGCTGGAAGCCTCGTACGGCCAGATCACCGGGGACTGGGAGCCGTTCAACAATGCGTGGGACACGCTCGAGGCGTACATGATCCCCACCACGGAGAACCAGCCGACGAACGGCGCGTACAACCCGTCCTCCCCTGCCACGTACGCCCCGGAGCACAACCACCCGAGCGCCTATCCCGCACAGCTGGACTCGGGTGTCGCGGTGGGCCAGGACCCGATCGGCGCGGAGCTCAGCCAGACCTACGGCACCGACGAGGTCTACGGCATGCACTGGCTGGCCGACGTCGACAACGTGTACGGCTTCGGCGCGGCCCCCGGCTCCTCCGAGCTGCTGGGCCCGGACTACGAGGGCACCTCGTACATCAACACGTTCCAGCGCGGCCCGCAGGAGTCGGTGTGGGAGACCATCCCGCAGCCCGCCATCGACGACTTCTCCTACGGCGGCCCGAACGGGTACCTGGACCTGTTCACCGGCGACGCGAGCTACGCGCGCCAGTGGAAGTACACCAACGCGCCCGACGCCGACGCGCGCGCCGTCGAGGCCGTGTACTGGGCCAAGCAGTTCGCGAACGAGCAGGGCGCAGGGGGCGAGATCTCCGGCACCGTCGACAAGGCGTCCAAGATGGGCGACTACCTGCGCTACTCCCTCTTCGACAAGTACTTCAAGGAGATCGGCTGCGAGTCGACGGGCTGCGCGGCGGGATCCGGGCGCAGCTCCGCGCACTACCTGCTGTCCTGGTACTACGCCTGGGGCGGCGCCCTGGACACGAGCGGCCCCTGGGCGTGGCGCATCGGCTCGTCGCACGCGCACTTCGGCTACCAGAACCCGCTGGCGGCGTACGCGCTGTCCACCGACGCCGACCTGGTCCCTGCCTCACCGACCGCTCAGGACGACTGGTCGGTCAGCATGGACCGGCAGCTCGAGTTCTTCCAGTGGCTGCAGTCGGCCGAGGGCGGGATCGCGGGCGGTGCCACGAACAGCGTGGACGGTTCCTACGGCACCCACCCCGCCGGCACGCCCACGTTCTACGACATGGTGTACGACGAGGCGCCGGTCTACCACGACCCGCCGTCGAACCAGTGGTTCGGCATGCAGGGCTGGGGCGTGGAGCGGATCGCCCAGCTGTACCACCAGACGGGCGACGAGCGGGCGCAGTCCATCCTCGACAAGTGGGTGCCCTGGGTGCTCGACGAGATCACCGTGGCCGCCGACTCGTGGCAGGTGCCGTCCGAGCTCTCCTGGACGGGCGCTCCGGACACGTGGGACCCGGACAGCCCGGGTGCCAACACGGGCCTGCACGTTGACGTCGTCTCGCACGGGCAGGACGTCGGTGTGGCCGGCGCCATCGCGCGCACGCTCATCTACTACGCAGCGGCCTCCGGTGACCAGGAGGCGGCCGACACCGCCAAGGCCCTGCTCGACGCCATGTGGGAGCAGAACAGCGACGAGAAGGGCATCGGCACCGTCGAGTCCCGCGCCGACTTCGGCCGCTTCGACGACGAGTACCAGCCCGGCGGCGACGGCGTCTACGTCCCGGAGGGCTGGACCGGCACCTACCCGAACGGCGACCAGGCATCGGCAGGGGCCTCGTTCCTCGACCTCCGGTCGTTCTACGAGGACGACCCCATGTTCGGCGAGGTCCAGGAGTACCTGGACGGCGGCGACGTCCCGCAGTTCACCTACCACCGGTTCTGGGCCCAGACCGCCGTAGCGACGGCTATGGCGGAGTACGACCGCCTCCTGGGCGGACCCTGACCCCAGCCTTGGTTGTGGGCGGGACCGTTGCGCCTAAAACGGACGCATAGTCGCAACGGTCACGCCCACAACCAAGGAGCTAGACCTCCGGGATCCAGAGGTCCTCGCCCGACGCGGGCGTGCCGACCGGGCCGGCGCCCACGGGCGCGCCGACGGGCACCGCCTCAGGGAGGTCGCCCAGCGCGCGCTGCGCCACGGCACCCGACGAGAAGTTCGCGTAGCACTCGGGGCAGTACCAGTCGGGCGTCGGCACGGGAGTGTCGAAGCCGCCGTACACGACGTCCGGCTCGAGCTTCATGTTGTCGTGGATGGCCTGGCCCCACACGATGCGCTTGGTGGCGCCGCGCTGGCCGCACGACGGGCACGACGGGCGCATCTGCGCCCGCTGCGACAGGACCGGGTGCGGGTGCAGCAGGGCGTGGCACGGGCCGCACACCAGGAAGGTCTGCTCGATGAGCTCGCCGAGGGGACGCTCGCCGGTCTGACCGGTGTGGGCACCGTCGTCGTGCGGCCGCAGCTGCATGACGTCGACGAACCGCTCGCACGACGCGCAGCGCTCCTCGCGGCGCAGGTCGGCACCGGCGACCTGCTTGTGCCCGAGCAGACGCAGGACGTGCAGGTTCGGCGACAGCTCGTCGGTCTCGCAGTTGCCTGCGTCGAGCGTGCCCGTGGCACCGTGCTTGTACTGGTGGGCGATGCCGTCGAGCACCAGGCGGGCGTGCTCCTGGGGCAGCCAGCCGGACGACCGCGCGTACGCGGCGGCGCCGTTGAAGAGGTCGTCCCACACCACTGGCTTGTCGGGGCCGAACACCTCGTCGCTGACCCAGTCCTCACCCTGGCTGGTGCCCATGAGCTCGACCGCGGCCACGATGCCGGGCTCGGAGCCCACGACGGTGACGACGACGTCGCCGCGCTGCGGGCCGTCCGCACCACCCGGCAGACGGTGCTCGTGGCTGCGGCTCGCGATGGCGACCGCCTCGCCCAGCCAGTCCTCGGACCAGTTGAGGTAGACGGACGGAACGAGCCACGCCGGAAGGGACGATACGTTGGGAAGCATGTCGGGTTCGCTGGTCACGCGGGGAGAATAGCGCAGCCCGATGACGTGGCTATAACCACGACCGGCCACCGGGCTGCACCGGTCAGTTCTTGCGGTACTCCCACGGGCTGTCGACCGGGCGCAGCGTCTCCCAGTCCGACGCCCTGCCGATCGCCGCGGCGAGCACGCCCGCGATGGTCGCGGCGTTGTGCAGCTTGCCGGCGAGGGCGAGCGCTGCCGCCTCCTCCAGCGGCACCGGCGCGACGACCATGTCGGCCTCCTCGGCCTCGCGCGTGTGCAGCTCGTCGTCCGGCACCGGCGTCAGGTCGCGGGCCAGGTAGACGCGCACCGCCTCGTTGCTGCCGCCCGGCGTGGGCAGCAGGTCGAGGAGCACGTCCCAGGACTTGGCGGTCATGTCCGCCTCCTCCGCCAGCTCGCGAGCCGCCGCGACGTGCGGGTCCTCACCGTCCAGGTCGAGCAGACCGGCGGGCGCCTCCCAGAGGAAGGCGCCGACCGGGTGCCGGTACTGGCGCAGGAGCAGGACCTCGCCGTCGTCGTTCAGTGCCACGACGACCACCGCGCCCGGATGGTCCACGTACTCCCTGCGGACGATGCCGCCGGCCTCGCCGAGGTCGACCTCGTCCGAGACCATGTCGACGACGAACCCCTGGAACGGGACGTCCAGCCGACGCGCGGGTCGCGGGTCGATGAGGTCGCTGACCTGCTCCGTGCTCATGGTCACGAGGACTGCTTCTCGAGCGCTGCGGCGATCAGGCCCGAGAACAGCGGGTGCGCACGCGTGGGGCGCGACTTGAACTCCGGGTGGGCCTGCGTGGACACGTAGTACGGGTGCTTGTCGGCGCGGAGCTCGACGAACTCGACGAGCGACGAGTCGGGCGACGTGCCGGAGATCAGCAGGCCTGCCTCCTCCAGCTCGCCGCGGTAGGCGTTGTTCACCTCGTAGCGGTGCCGGTGCCGCTCGGACACCCGCTCGCTGCCGTACGCCTTGGCCACCACGGAGCCTGCGGTGAGCTGCGCCTGGTAGGCGCCGAGGCGCATGGTGCCGCCCATGTCGCCCTCGCCCTCCACGATCGCCTTCTGCTCGGCCATGGTCGCGACGACGGGGTGGCTGCTGCTCGGGTGGAACTCGGTGGACGACGCGTCCGTCCAGCCCAGCACGTTGCGCGCGTACTCGATGACCATCGACTGGAGCCCCAGGCAGATACCGAGGGTCGGCACGAGGTTCTCGCGCGCCCAGCGCAGCGCCCCGACCTTGCCGTCGATGCCGCGCACGCCGAAGCCGCCGGGCACCAGCACCGCGTCGACGCCCTCGAGCGATGCCTTCGCGCCCTCCGGCGTCTGGCAGTCGTCGGCGGCGACCCAGCGGATGCCGACCTTGGCGTCGTTGGCGAAGCCGCCGGCGCGCAGCGCCTCGGTGACGGAGAGGTAGGCGTCCGGCAGGTCGATGTACTTGCCGACCAGCGCGACCTCGACGTTGTGCTCCGGCTCGTGCACGCGCTCCAGGAGGCGGCTCCAGCCGTCCCAGTCCACGTCGTGGAACGGCATGCCGAGGCGGCGCACCACGTAGGCGTCCAGGCCCTCGGAGTGGATGACACGCGGGATGTCGTAGATCGACGGGGCGTCGGCGCAGTTGATCACTGCCTCGTTGTCGACGTCGCACATCAGCGCGATCTTGCGCTTGATGCTCTCCGGGACCACGCGGTCCGAACGGAGCACGATGGCGTCCGGCTGGATGCCGACGGTACGCAGAGCAGCGACGGAGTGCTGCGTCGGCTTGGTCTTGAGCTCGCCGGACGGGCCGATGTACGGCACCAGCGACACGTGCAGGAAGAACACGTTGTCGCGGCCGAGCTCGTGCCGCACCTGGCGCGCGGACTCGAGGAAGGGCTGCGACTCGATGTCGCCGACGGTGCCACCGATCTCGGTGATGATCACGTCGACGGCGTCGGAGGCCTGCTCGCGCATCCGGAACTTGATCTCGTCCGTGATGTGCGGGATGACCTGGACGGTGTCGCCCAGGTACTCGCCGCGGCGCTCCTTGGCGATGACGCGGGAGTACACCTGGCCGGTCGTCACGTTCGAGGAGGCGGGGAGCTCGATGTCGAGGAACCGCTCGTAGTGCCCGATGTCCAGGTCGGTCTCGGCGCCGTCCTCGGTGACGAAGACCTCACCGTGCTGGAACGGGTTCATCGTGCCGGGATCCACGTTGAGGTAGGGATCCAGCTTCTGCATGGTGACGCTGAGGCCACGCGAGCGGAGAAGACGGCCGAGCGATGACGCCGTCAGCCCTTTGCCGAGAGAGGACGCCACACCACCGGTGACGAAGATGTGCTTGGTCGGCGTGGACGCGCCGGACCGCTGACGGGACTGGAGACTGCTTCGGTGTTCGACCACGGAACTCCACCCTATCCGAGGTACGGCGTGCTGGTGGTGTAACTCCCAGCACACCCGCCGTTCACTGACGGATTGTCGGTTTGTCCCGATCGAGTCTGCCCCCGTCGGGGTCATCGTGCTCGCTCAGTCAGGACTTCCGGGAGAACTTCCTCCGCAGCGCACCGAGGCGCGGGCCGACGGCGGCGCGCAGGCCGGGGTCGAGCAGCGCGGCGATCACGAGCGTGACGACTGCAGCCAGCAGGCCGACGGCCAGCCCGAGGCCCAGCTCGACGGCGAACTCCCTGCCGTCGAACGGCACCTCCTTCAGCGGAGCGGACGCGAACCAGCCGAACGAGAGCCGCTCGGGCGCGAGCCACGCGGGCACCAGCCACCCCACGGCGGTCCCTGCGCCCGCCGCCACCACGAGCACCCCGAGCGCCCGCCAGACGCCCCTCAGCGCGTCAGCGCCCAGGTGTCTGCGCACGGCCAGGAGCAGCCCCAGCCCCGCCACGACCATCCCCGCCGTGCCGACGGCCCCCAGGACCGCCATGACGTCGGTCCGCAGCGCGTATCCCCCCGGCGACCGGCCCGAGAACAGCAGCGGCACCAGGGCAGCGCCGATCGCGGACACGCCCCACCCGCTCGCGGTGGCGATCACGGCGGCCCGCCCGTGGTCGACGGCGTACAGCGCCCGCGACAGGTGCAGGATGAGCGCGAACCCGATCAGCCCTGGCGCGAGCCAGATGAGTCCCGTGGCCATGCCGGGGGCGTCACCGAGCACGATGAGGTCGAAGACCTGCTCGACGAACGGCGCGGCTGCCATCAGCGCGGCGACGCCTGCGGCCGTCACGAGCAGCAGGCTGCGCGTGGTGCGCGCCACGAGGGCGCGCAGCTCGTCGAGCCGCCCGGCCGACGCGTGCTCCGCGAAGTGCGGGAACGCGCTGGTCGCGATGGGGAACGCGAGCACCGCGTACGGGAGCAGGTAGACCTGCTGGGCGTACAGGTAGACCGACAGCGTGCCGTCGCCCCCCGCCGCGTTGGCCGCGCGCAGCGTCAGGAACATCGACAGCTGCTGGACGACCAGGGCGCCCACACCCGCGAACGCGAGGCGAGCGGCCCGTGGCCCCTCCCCCGACGGGAACCGCAGCGTGGGCCGCAGCCGGAGCCCTGTGCGCCACACGGGCACCACGAGCGGCAGGGCCAGGAACAGGACGCCGAGCGTGGTCCCCCACGCCAGCCACTCCAGCGCCCGGCCGGACAGCGCGGCGACGTCCTGCTGGTTGCCGTGGGCGAGCGCGCCGAAGACCGCGTAGACGACGATCACGACGAGGCTGGAGACCAGCGGCGCGAACGCCGGCCAGAAGAACCGCTTGTGCGCCTGGAGGATGCCGCCGAGCACGACGGCCAGGCCGTACAGCGGCACCTGCACCGCGAACACCCGCAGGAAGGCCGTGGCGACGTCCACGTGCACGGGGTCGGTCAGCCCGGTCAGACCGATGATCGGGCGCGCATGGAGCGCCATGAGCCCGGCCAGGGGCACGAGCACGACAAGCGTCCACCCCAGCAGCGCCGAGGCGATCTTCGACGCCTGCTCCTTCGAGGCGGCCGTGCCGTCGGCGGTGAACGCGGCACGGCTCAGCGGCCCAGCGAGCAGAGGCACGACGGCGCCGGCGAGCGCCCCGCCTGCCGCCACCTCGAACAGCAGGTTGGGCAGCTGGTTGGCGGAGTTGAAGACCGTCCCGACGCCGTCGGACCCGAGCCAGGCGCCCTGCCCGAGCCAGCGGCCGAAGCCGACCATGCGGCTGGCGAGCGTGACGACCGTGACGAGCAGCGCGGCGCTCGCCAGGGTTCTGACGCGGCTCACGCGCCCGGGGACGCCACGGGTCCGCTGGTCGGACCCGTACCGCTGATCGGGTCCACGCCGCTGGTCGGGCCGCTCCCGCCGCTGGGAGAGCCGGTCGGGCCGGCGGTCGAGGTCGCGAGAGGATCGGCCACCGGCCGCCTGCCGAGCATGTCGGCCTTGTTCAGCCACTCGTTCCCTGCGATGACCTTCGAGAAGCTGACCTTCTCCGAGGCAAGCATGAGCCCGACCACGCCTGCGAGCGCCGCCCACCGCACCGCGCGGGGCGTGCCGAACGCGATCTGGCTGCCGACCAGGGCGCCGAGCGCGTTGGCGCCGCCGTCGCCCAGCATGTCCTGCTCCCCCAGGTCCCCCGGGGCTGCCGCGGCCGCGGCGCCGAGCACCGCACCGGTGGTGGCACCCGCGCCGCCCAGCAGGAACGGGAGGCTCGCCGCCGTGCCGGCCTTGAGCGCCCGGCCCGGGCGCAGGTCGAAGAGGTTGATCAGGTTCGCGGTGCCCCCGATGAGGGCGCCGTTGAGCCCGACGTCGACCAGGTGGCCGAACGCGCTGCCCGTGCGGGGGGTGCCCGCTGCGGCGGCCACGAGCGCGGAGCCGGAGATGCCGAGCACCTTGAGCCCGCCGGTGGTCAGCCGACCCTCCAGGAGGGCGCCGAGGTGGCCCTTGAGGCCCTTTGTGCGCACGGAGGTGTCCTCGGCGAGGTCGTCGACCAGGCCGAAGGCACCCGCAGCGGCAGTTGCGAACGCCGTCGCGCCCGGCGCCCGGCCACCGCTGACCGCCGCGCCGGCCACGAGGCCCGCGGTGACCGCCGGGCCCTCCAGCAGGCTGATCGGCTCACCGCGATGGTTGGTCCGCGTCCACATGGGGGCGCCGCCGAGGCCACCCTCCGCCACCTTGTCGCCCAGCTTGCGGCGCGCGAGCGCCGTCGCGACGCCTGCGACGATGCCAGCGGCGATGAACCTGCCTGCACCCATGAGTACCCCTCGGTCTGTGTCGGTTCTTCGGGTCCGTGCTTCTCGTCTCGGCTCAGCCTCTACCGGCCGAGCCCGCGGCTCAGCCGACCTCGGGCGGCAGGACCGCCGTCGCGTCGTCCTCCAGGCCGTACTGCCCGACGACGCCGCCCATGCGCGCCGCGACGGCCAGCGGCACGTTGATGCGGCCGGCGAGCCGGTCGATGCCGCTCACCGTGGTCACCTCTGCGGCGATCTCCTCGTCGTCCCGGACGGCCTGCACGACGTCACCCGGCTCCGTGGTCGGGCCTGCGAGCACCGCGGCACCGGAGACCTGCTGCGCCGCCCGGGTGACGGCGACCCACACATCCTCCGTGCCCGGCTCGGCCTCCTCGGTGGCACCGTCCGCGGTCTCCTGCGGCTGGCCGGCCGGGCCCACCAGCAGCACGAGCGCCTCCGCCGACTGGGTCTGCTCGTCGCCCGGCTCGACGAAGCCGAACCGCTCGAGCTGCGCCTCGAGGTCGGTGGCCTGCGAGCTGCGGTCGGTGCCGCCGTCGCTGCCGGTGAGCGCGACGGCCAGCGCGGCGCCGAGCACGGCGCTCGGGTCGTCCTCCTCCGGCGCTGCCGCATCGAGGTTGGCACGCAGGCCCCCTGCGAGGGTCTCGCGGGACGACTCCTCCGCTGCGTCGGTCCACGCCTCCGTGAGCACCGACTTGGACACCACCGTGGCGCCCGCCGTGTCGATCTGGTTCAGGACGCCGTCGTGGACGTCCTGGGAGACCTCGCCGAGCTGCACCACCGCGACGCGGCTCCCCTCGAGGGAGCCGGTGACGAGCTGCGTGCCCGCCGCCTCGATGAACCGCTCGTCGCCGTCGAGGGCGGTCTGCGTGGCGTCCAGCTCGGTGCGCAGATCGGTGCGCTCGGCGCGCAGCGCGTCCACCTGTTCCGTCAGGGTCTCCCCGATCGCGCCCTGCAGCGGTCCGGCGCCGAGGATGATGCCGACGGCGAGGGCGAGGAAGACGGAGATGAGCGAGACGAGGTGGTATCGGAAGTCGATCACGGTACGGAAGAGTCCTTAAGCATGTTCCGGGCGGTGAGAGCCCGGCATCAGGTCGGGGCGGCAGGGTGGTCCGGGAGCGTGCTCCGGGCCGGTCAGCCGCCGAACAGGTGGGTGATCCAGGACACTACGTCGTCGATGCGTGCCCCGATCAGTCCGAAGAAGGTCTGGCCGGCCGACGTCGAGGCCAGGGCCGCGAGCACCGCCGCGACACCCGCTCCCGACAGCAGCGTGAGCTGGGTGTTCGAGATCCGCGTGCGGTAGAGCCGTGACACGCCCTTGGCGTCCACGAGCTTGCCACCGACACGCAGCCGGGTGAGGAAGGTCGATGCCATGCCCGCGCGCCCCTTGTCGAGGAACTCGACCAGCGTGGCGTGGGTGCCGACGGCGACGATGAGCTCTGCACCCTTGTCGTCGGCCAGGAGCATCGTGATGTCCTCGCTGGTCCCGGTGGCGGGAAAGACCACGGGGTCCACGCCGAGCGCCTTGACGCGCTCGAGTCCGGGGGCCTTGCCGTCACGGTAGGCGTGCACGACGATCTCCGCGCCACAGGCCAGGGCCCGGTCGGACACGGAGTCCATGTCGCCGACGATCATGTCGGGCTGCCAGCCGGCGTCGATGATCGCGTCCGCGCCGCCGTCCACCCCGATCAGGACGGGCCGGTTCTCCCGGATGTAGGACCGCAGCAGCGCCAGGTCCTCCCGGTAGTGGTAGCCCCGCACCACGATCAGCACGTGGCGGCCCTCGATGACGGTGCTGATGTCGGGCACGCCCACGCCGTCGAGCAGGAGATCCCGCTCGCGCCGCAGGTAGGTCATGGTGTTCTCGGCGAACCGCTCGATCTCGGCCGACAGGCCTTCGCGTGCGGCCGCCTGGTCCGTGGCCACGGTCTGCGGCGTCTGGTAGGTGCCCGTCGCGACGAGCGCGTCGCCGACGAAGATCTCGCCGCCCGCGATCCGGACCTCGGCACGCTCGTCGATCGCCATGACCGCCGGGCCGAGGTCGTCCACCAGGACGATCCCGGCGTCGACCAGGATGTCCGGACCCGTGTTGGGGTACCTGCCCGAGGTGGACCGGGCCGCGTTCAGCACCGCGACGGGCCCGGCTGACACGAGGGCGTCCGCCGCGACGCGGTCGATGTCGACGTGGTCGATCACGGCGATATCGCCCTGGTTGAGCCGGGACGTGAGCTCCTTGGTCCGCGCTCCGATCCGGGCAGGTCCGTGCACTGTGGCCTGCGGAAGGGCCGTGCCGTGGTCGACGGCGCTCTTCGCTGCGCTCTTGTCGGCGCGCTTCTCGGGTCGGGAGATCAGCTTCATCCGCTCTATCGTCCCACGACCGAGGACTCCAGGAGCTCCAGCGCGTGGGTCCGAGCCGTCTCCGAGTCGTCCTGGCCGGACAGCATGCGCGCCAGCTCACGGACGCGGGCGTCCGCGGTGACCTCGCGCACGCCCGTGACCGTGATCATTCCGTCATCTGCGGCAGCCGATCCGGCGTCGCCGTCGGAGCTCTTGGTGACCACGAGGTGCGCGTCCGCGAACGCGGCGACCTGGGCCAGGTGGGTCACGACGACCACCTGCGTGCTGCGGCCCAGCTGTGCCAGACGGCGGCCCACCTCGACGGCGGCGCGGCCGCCCACACCGGCGTCGACCTCGTCGAACACGAAGGTGCTGCGCGGGGTGTCTGCGGTGCGCTCTGCCGCCGCGCCGCCCGAGGTGGCCAGGGCGACCTCGAGCGCCAGCATGACGCGGGAGAGCTCGCCGCCGGACGCGCCCTTGCCGAGCGGCCGCTCCGGCGCACCGGGGTGCGGCACGAGCAGGAACGTGATCTGGTCCGCGCCGAACGGGCCCGGCTGCTCGAGCGGCTCCGCAGAGACCACGAGGTGGGCGCCGCCCATCGCGAGGCCGTGCAGCTCGCTCGTCACGGCATCGGCGAGCTGGGACGCGCCGCGGGTGCGCTCGGCGGTGAGGATCTCGGCCAGCCTGGCCAGCTCGCCGTCCAGCTCGGTCACCCGGTCGCGCATGGAGGTGAGGCGGTCGCCGCCGTCGTCCAGGTCGAGCAGGCGCAGGCCGGCGTCGCTGGCCCACTGCAGCACGTCGTCGATGGTCTCGCCGTAGGAGCGGGTCAGCGCGTTCAGCTCCGCCATGCGGTTGTGCGCCGTCTCCAGGCCCGCCGGGTCCGCCTGCAGGTCGTCGACGTACGCCGCCACGTCGGTCGCGACGTCCGACAGCAGGTAGCCCACCTCCGCGAACCGCGTCGCGAGCGCACCGAGCGCCGGGTCGGAGTGCGCGGCGGAGTCCAGGGCGCGGCGCGCCCGCTCCACGAGGGCGATCGCGTTCTCGCGGGCGCCGTCCGCGTCCTCGCCCGCTACCGCCTCGTGCGCCTCGGTGGCCGCGGTGCGCAGCGCTTCCGCGTTGGACAGGCGCTCGACCAGGGCCTGCAGCTCGGCGTCCTCGCCCGTGACCGGGTCCACCCGCTCGATCTCCTCCAGGCCGATCCGCAGCAGCTCGACCTCGCGCGCCCGCTCGGCGCCGCGCGCCTCCAGGTCCGCGATCTCGGTCAGGAGACCGCCCCGCTCGGTCCAGGCGGTGCGGTAGGCGGCCAGCACCCGCTGGTGGGCAGGGCCGACGAAGGTGTCGAGGGCGTCGCGCTGCTTGGCCGACGTGCGCAGCCGCAGCTGGTCGGACTGGCCGTGCACGGTGAACAGGTCCTCGGCGATCTCCGCGAGCACGCCCTGCGGTACGGCACGACCGCCCAGGTGGGCACGCGACCGGCCGTCGGCGATCGTGCGCAGGATCACGACGGTGCCGTCGTCCTCCACCTCGCCGCCCGCATCGGAGACGCGGCCGAGGACGGCGTCGCGCCCCGAGACGCGGACCCGGCCCTCGACCGCCGCCGAGGACGCACCCGGACGGACCGACTGCGGGTCCGCCTTGGCGCCCATGAGCAGGTTGAGCCCCGTGAGCACCATCGTCTTGCCGGCGCCGGTCTCACCCGTGATGACGGTCAGGCCGTCGGAAAGGGGTACCCGGGCCGAGCGGATGACGCCCAGGTTCTCGATAGCGATCTCCTCGAGCACCTGACTCCTTAATTCTCTGGTGTGGTGTCGGCTGGGTCAGAAGGTACATCCTGTACCTCCGCGTGCCCTGACCCGACACGGTCCCGCCAGCCCGACACGGGCAGATTGAACTTCGACACGAGGCGGTCCGTGAACGGCGCGTTGGACAGGCGTGCGAGCCGCACGGTACCCCCCTGACGCACGACGACGCGAGAACCGCGGGGCAGCCGGATCTCCCGTCGGCCGTCGCACGTCAGCACTCCCTCGACCGTCGACTGCGGCAGCACGTCGACCGTGTACCGCGACCGCGGGCCGATCACCAGCGGCCTCGCGAACAGGGCGTGCGCCGACAGCGGCACCATGAGCACCGCGTCGACGTCGGGCCAGATCACCGGGCCGCCGCCCGAGAAGGCGTGCGCCGTCGAGCCAGTGGCCGTGGCCATCACCACACCGTCGCAGCCGAACGAGAGCAGCGGACGGCCGTCCACCCCGATCGCCACCTCGAGCATGCGTTCCCGCGTGGCCTTCTCGACGGTGGCCTCGTTCAGCGCCCAGCCCACCACGGGCTCGGCCGTGCCAGGCAGGTGCACCGTCACCTCGACCGTCGCGCGCTCCTCGACCTCGTAGTCACGGGCCGCCAGCCGCTGCACGGCGGCCCGGAGGTCCTCCCGCTCCGACTCCGCGAGGAAGCCCACGTGCCCGAGGTTCACGCCGAGCAGCGGCACGTCGGTGCCGCGGGTCAGCTCCGCCGCGCGCAGGATGGTGCCGTCGCCGCCGAGCACCATCACGGCCTCCGACCGGTGCACGCCCTCGCGGACCCGGTTGGCCGCCATGTGGTCGCCGAACTCCTCGGCCAGCGCGTCGTCGTGCAGCGTGTACTCGAAGCCTGCTGCCTTCAGCTCACGGATGGCTTCGGCCAGTGCCGCGACCGCCCGAGGGCGGCCGCCATGAGTCACGATCAAGACGCGCCTGGTCACAGCTCGTGCTCCTTCTGCTCGTCGGTCTGCTGAGTGCCCTGCGCGGCGTCCGGCCGTCCCCGCACGACGACGGCCGGCGGCTCCGGCGGACTGCTCGGCCGCTCGCCGGGCTCGCCCTGGGCCGGGAGCCAGGCCACCGCGGTCTCGACGGCCGCGGCCACTGCGTGCTCGGAGGTCTCCGCGCCACCGGTCCCTGGCACGAGCCACAGGAAGAACTCCCGGTTCCCGCTCGGACCGGGCAACGGGCTCGGCACGACGGCGCGCACCCGCAGGCCCAGGCGCTCCGCGGCGTTCGCCACCGTGCTCACCGCCTCGGCGTGCAGCGCGGGATCACGCACGACGCCGCCGCTGCCCAGCCGCTCCCGTCCTACCTCGAACTGCGGCTTTACCATCAGCAGCGCCTGCGCTCCCTGCCGCAGCACGCTCGCCACGGCCGGCAGCACCACGGTCAGCGAGATGAACGAGAGGTCTGCGACCACGAGGTCCGGCAGCCGCGCGAGATCCGCAGGCGTCAGGTCGCGGACGTTGAAGCCCTCGACGACCGTCACCCGGTCGTCGGTGCGCAACGCCGGAAAGAGCTGGTCGTGCCCCACGTCGACGGCGACCACGTGGGCGGCGCCCCTGCGCAGCAGCACGTCGGTGAAGCCGCCGGTGGACGCGCCGAGATCGGCACAGAAGGCGCCCTCGACCTGCGGGCCGCCCGGCACACGGGCCAGCGCGTCCAGCGCGCCGGAAAGCTTCAGCGCGGCACGCGACGCGAACTCGTGCTCCGGGTCGTGCCCAGGCAGCACTGCCACGTCCGCGCCGTCAGCCACCGCCGACGACGGTTTGACCACCACGCGGCCCCCGACCAGCACCCGGCCGGCCGCGACGAGCTCCGCGGCGTGCCGCCGAGAGCGGGCCAGCCCACGGCGGACCAGCGCCGCGTCCACCCGGGTGCTCCCTGTCATGGTCGCCACTGTCAGGCGTCACCACTGAGGTGCGCCCGCAGTGCGTCGTGTACCGCCTCGAACCGGGCGACATGATCGGCCGGGGGCAGGTCGTCGAGCCCGTCGAGCGCGTCGAGGGCACTCCGGACGCCCGCGTCAGGATCAACCAGGCCCGTGGGTTCCTCGGTCTCGTAGAACTCGTCCATCGTGCGTCAACGCTCCACTGTGCTCGTCCGTGCTCGTCGGGCTGTCGCCCGTTGCCGGAGCCGTCCGGCTGCTGCCTGACACGGTACCCGCCGCCTCCCACAGAACCCGGGAGAAATCGGCCGGGTTCTGTGGGAGGTGGCCAGGGGAACTACGTACCTCTGCGGGACGGCTTGCTCCGTGTAGACATCGTCTACGCAGAGCAACCTGTTCCTCAGACCGGCAGCTCCGGCACGCTCGCCGTGTCAAGGGCAGCCCCCGCGTCGACGGCGGCCCATGCCGCCGCGCACGCGGCGCGGACCAGGTCGATCCCCGCTCCGTCGAGCCGCAGCCCGCCGTCGGACACCTGGGCCGCCGCACCACCACACACGTGCCACCCGTCCGCGAGCACCGGCGCAGGGTGCGGTTCGAGCAGCGCACGCAGGTCCGCTCCCAGGAACGACGGGCGTTCACCCGGCACGGCAAGCACGGCGTCGCGCGCCGTCGAGACACCCGTCAGGACATGCAGCCCCGGGTATCCGCCGGCACGCGCCCCGGCGAGGTCCGTGTCGAGCCGGTCGCCGATCACCAGCGGCCGGCTCGCCTCCGCGCGCTCGACCGCGAGCCGGTACATGGTCGGCGACGGCTTGCCCGCACTGTCTGGCAGCACGCCCGTCGCCGACACCACGGCGCCAACGAGGGCACCGTTCCCCGGCGCGAACCCGCGCGCCGTCGGGAGCGACAGGTCCAGGTTGCTCGCCACGTGCCACGCACCGCCGCCCACGGCGTACGCCGCCTCGGCGAGCTGAGTCCAGCCCACCTCCGGCGCGTAGCCCTGCGCGACGGCGTCCGGCTTGTCGTCCGCCGACTCGACGACGGTGAAGCCAGCTGACCGCACCGCCGTCACCAGGCCCTTGCCGCCGACGACCAGCACCTTCGCGCCCGGGTCCAAACGGGTGCCGAGCAGTGCGGCACACGCCTGCGCCGCAGTCATGACCTCGTCCGGCTCCGTCGGAATCTCCAGGCCCGTGAGCTGGCCCGCTACGTCCTCCGGCTCCCGCGACGCGTTGTTGGTCACGAACAGCAGGCGCATCCCGCCCGCCCGCGCAGCGGCAAGGCTCGCCGACGCATGCTCGATGGGCAGGTGCCCCCGGTACGCCACGCCGTCGAGGTCGACGAGCGCGAGGTCGTACGACGCGGCGAGCGGGGCGTCGGACGCCAGCAGGCCGGCACCTGCCGTCACGCCTTCTCCTGCCCGACGTCGGGCCGGTCGCCCTCAGCGACCGGCTCGCCCTCTGCATCGCTCACCTCGGGCGCGACGGCTGCGTCGTCGGTGTCCGGCCGGTCGGCCGGTGCGTCGGCAGGTTCTTCGGCGGATGCCTCCACCGAACTCTCGTCCGCCGGATCGGCGGCCGCCTCGGGCGCGCTCGCCGAGTCGGGCGCGTCCGCTGCGGGCTCGCTCGGCTCGTCGGCGTCGTCGGCCTCGTCGGCCTCGTCGGCCTCGTCGGCCGAGTCCGCAGAGTCCGCAGAGTCGGCGGAATCGGCTGAATCCCCGGAGTCAGCCGAGTCGGCCGAGTCCCCGGAGTCAGCCGAGTCCCCGGAGTCAGCCGAGTCGGCTGAGTCCCCGGAGTCAGCCGAGTCGGCTGACTCGTCGTCCTCGTCCTCGCCCTCGTCCGCCTCCACGCCGTCGTCGTCGCCCTGGTCGGGCTCGTCAGCATCCTTCTCGTTGCCGTCGAGCTCGTCTGCCGGTTCGTCCACGTCCGCCGACTCCTCGGGCTCCTCGCCCTCGTCGTCCGACGTGTCCTTCGTGAACTCCTCGGGGTGGTCGGCGACGTACTCCTCCTCGGCGAGCGCCGCGTCCTCCTCGACGTCGAACACCGTGATGTCCTCGCCGGGTGCTTCCGCGCCGATGGCCCGCTCGAGCGCCTTGCCGTCGACCGACGCGAGCAGCGCCGCAGCCTCCTCCGGCCGGCCTGCGGCCTCGAGTGCCACGGCACGCGCCTGCACGACCCGGAGCCCCAGGTCGCCCTTGGCGTCCTCGGCGGCGACCTTGTCGAGCACGGCCAGGGCTGCGTCGTGCTCGCCCAGGTCGGACCGGGCGCCGCTCGCGACGATCGCGAGCTCGACACGGCCGGTCACGTCGAGCGACGCGGCCTCCTCCGACGCCGCGAGCGCCAGTGCACGCTCCGGCCGGCCGAGGCCGCGCTCGGCGTCCGCCATGATCGGCAGGTGCTCGGACGAGCCGTTCAGCCGGCGAACGGTGCGCAGCTCGCGCAGCGCCTCCGCGAAACGGTTGGTGTGGTAAGCGGCCAGGCCGGCGGCCTCGCGCACGATGTCGATCCGGCCCGCGCCACGCACCGCCGCCTGGGTGTGCTCGTAGGCACGCTCCGGGTCGACGTCGAGCAGTCGGCCGGCCATCACCAGGTGGAGCCCGACGTACTCGGCGTGATCCTTGCTCAGCCCGCGCAGGCGCCCGCGCACGTCACGGTCGAGCTGGCTGAACGAGGCGTCCTCGGCGATCTCCGGCTCGGGAGGCCGCGGCGCACGGTCCTCGCGCTCCACGCGTGCGCCCTGGGCCGGACGGTCGTCGCGGTCGTTGAACGAGCGCCGCGGACGGTCCGCGCCGTGGTCGTCGCGCCGTGCCGGACGGTCAGCGGTGCTCCCGCGGGACGGCCGAGCACCCCTGTCCTCGCGGCCACGGCTGTCCCGCGCGCCGCGGTCGTCGCGGTCGCCGAACGAGCGACGCGGACGGTCGTCGTCCCGACGGGCCGGACGGTCGGTGCTCCGGTCGTCCCGACGAACCGGGCGGTCCGTGCCCCGGTCGTCCCGGCGGACCGGGCGGTCCGTGCCCCGGTCGTCCCGGCGGACCGGGCGGTCCGTGCCCCGGTCATCCCGACGAACCGGACGGTCGCCATCGTTGCGACGAGGGCGGTCACCGCCGCGGTCGTCACGGGACGGACGGTCGGAACCCCGGTCCTCGAACGAACGGCGCGGACGGTCGTCCCGGTCCCCGAAGGAGCGACGGGGACCGTCGCCATCCCGACGTGCCGGACGGTCCGTGCCGCGGTCCTCGCGGCGGGGGCGGTCCGTACCCCGATCCTCGAACGAACGGCGCGGACGGTCATCCTCCCGACGTGCCGGACGATCGTCGTCCCGGCGCACCGGGCGGCTCGCACCACGGTCCTCGAAGCTACGCCGCGGACGGTCGTCGCGGTCACCGAACGAACGCGGACGGTCGTCCTCCCGACGCACCGGACGGTCGTCCTCCCGACGCACCGGGCGGTCGTCGTCCCGACGCGCCGGGCGGCTCGCACCACGGTCCTCGAAGTTGCGCCGCGGACGGTCGTCGCGGTCAAAGCTCCGGCGGGGGCCGTCATCACGGCGCGCGGGACGGTCGTCGTCCCGGCGCAAGGGACGGTCGTGCTCGCGGCGCACGGGGCGCTCGCCGTCGCGGCGGACCGGACGGTCACCGCCCCGGTTGTCCCGCTCCTCGTACGGCCGGCGCGAACGGTCGCCGTCGTTCCCACGGGACGGGCGGTCGGTGCGTGGGGCGCGGTCGTCGCGGCCGCCCCGGTACCCGGAGGTGCCGCCGCGGTTGTCCCGGTCCCCGAAGGAACGGCGGGGACGGTCGTCATCGCTGCGGCGGGGTGCGCGGTCGGCGGCACCGCGGTCGTCCTGGCGGGGCCGGTCGGTCCCGCGGTCGTCGCGGCGCGGGCGCTCGGTGCCACGGTCGTCGCGGCGCGGACGCTCAGCGCCGCGGTCCTCGTACGGTCGGCGCGGGCGGTCGGTGCCGCGGTCGTCGCGCCGAGGGCTGTCACCGCCACGGGCGCCGTCATAGCGGCGGCCCTGGTCACTACCGCGCTCTCCGCTGCGGTCTTCGCGACGCGGACCCTGGCCCTCGTTGCGATTGCCGCTCTTGCGCTCGCCTCGGCGGTCGCCCTCGCGGTCGTTCCCCTGGTCACGGGGCGTTTCGTTCACGGTGTTCCCTTCGATGACAGATGCCCGCACATTCTCCCATGCGGGCGGCCGTCCCCAGGGGTCGAACAGCTGTGACGTTGCGTGGCCGACGCCGGTCGTCCCGCCGTCGGCGGCGACGTGGTCGGTCGGGAGGTCCGCTTCGAGAATGCGATCTGGCATGGATTTCGGGCCAAACCCATGCCAGATCGCATTCTCGAAGCGGACTTCCCGACCGTCCGCGACCCGACCGGCCGTGAGGAGCGCTCCCCACCGCCCCGTCAGACCCGCACCCGGGCGACCTCCGGGTTGAAGGCGTCGGGCTTGCGCACCATGCGCATCGCCGTCAGGACCAGGACCGCCACCACGATGAGCAGCACCACCATCCCCGCGTTGAACGCGAACCCGAAGATCCACAGGTAGCCGATGCCACCCGCAGCAAGGCAGTAGTAGGTCATCGGCAGGATCGTCTTGCGGATCAGGTCGCCCTCGCGCCCGAGCAGGCCGACGGTCGCGGCGGCGGCGACCACGTTGTGCACGGCCACCATGTTGCCCGCCGCGCCGCCCACAGCCTGGAGAGCGGCCACCGTCTCGGGCGAGGCCGCACCGATGCCGAGCCCGGTATTGAACTGGAACAGGGAGAACATCATGTTCGACACGGTGTTCGAGCCGGCCACGAACGCGCCGAGCGCCCCGATGAACGGCGACACGATCGGCCAGCCCTGACCGGCCAGGTCTGCCGCCGCCTGCGCCACCGTGACCGGCATCGAGTCGATGCCGGCTCCGTTGAAGTCCGGCCCGGAGTTGATGAAGATCCGTACCAGCGGCACCGCGCACAGGAGCGCGAACGCCGCGCCGCCGAGCTGCCCGCCCGCCACCTTCCACGACGCCCTGATCTGCTCGCCCTTCATGCCGTGCAGCACGTAGGTGACGAGGCACGCGAGCAGGAAGATCGCGCCCGGCGAGTACAGGAGGTCCATGTTCTGGCTGATTCCGGTGCCGAAGATGTTCGACACCTCCAGCACTGCCGGGCCCGTCAGGAACTCCTTGATCGCCGGGATGTTCCGGGTGACCAGGAGCAGCGCCGCCACGATGAGGTACGGCGACCAGGCACGGACCATCGACATCTTCCGGGTGAGGGTGGCCGCCTCCTTCGTGGGGTCGACGGTGCCCATCCAGCGGTCGCTCCAGCGCTCGCGCGGCGGGAAGTCCCACACGTCCTTGGGCATCAGGAAGCCCTTCGAGGACGTGAACATCACGAGCACCAGGCCGACGAACCCGCCGAGCATCGCCGGGAACTCCGGCCCGAGCACGTAGGCAACGGTCACGTAGGGCACGATCATCGCGAGCGCCGCGTAGATCGCGAACGGCGCGACGGCGAGGCCGGAACGGAACGACCGCTTCTCACCGTAGAACCCGCACATGAGGGTGACCAGGATGAGCGGCACCAGGATGCCGACGATCGCGTGGATGGTCGCCACCTGCGTGGCGGTGTGCGCGATGAACCCGAGGTGGTCCAGGCCGAGCACGTCGGCCCGCGCCTGCACCTCGGGCGCCAGGGCGCCGGACGTGTCCGCCAGCCCTGTCCCGAGCCCGGTCAGCATCGGCGTCCCGACGGCGCCGAAGCTCACCGGGGTGGACTGGATGATCAGGCCTGCCATGACGGCGGCCGCCGCGGGGAAGCCGAGCGCCAGCAGCAAGGGCGCGACGACGGCCGCCGGCGTGCCGAACCCGGCGGCGCCCTCGATGAACGAGCCGAACAGCCAGGCGACGATGATCACCTGGACCCGCCGGTCGGGACTGATGGTCGTGAAGCCGGCCCGGATCGTCTGCAGGGCGCCGCTCTTGGTGAGCGTCTCGAGCATGAGCAGCGCACCGAAGATGATCCAGAGCAGCCCGATCGCGATCAGCAGGCCCTGCACGATGGACGCGCTGACCGCGACCAGCGACATCTTCCACGCGAACAGGGCGATGACCACGACGACCGCGAGGCCAACGGGCATCGCCGTCCGGGCAGGCCAGCGGAACCCGAGCAGCAGGGTTCCCACGACAAGGATGGGGAGGAGAGCGAGCAGGGCAAGGACGCCGAGGTTGTCCATGGTGACTCCAGGTCCGGCCACGTTGCCGGGTAGGGTGCGCAATTTCGCATGTCGGAACTATCGCTCCACTGTCCGACAAACGTAGCAGTTACCCCAAGTCGCCGGGAGTACCCAAAATCAGGTCAGCAGGTCTTCCGGCCCGGCGCCGCGCAGCGAGGCGTCCAGCACCAGCACCATGTGCGCCGTCGGCATCTCGCGCCCCTTCCGCCGCAGCGCGTCCGTGATCTGCAGGAGGCACCCCGGATTGGACGTGACGAGCAGCTCCGCGCCGGTGTCCGCGACGTTCGCGGCCTTCCGGTCGCCCAGCTCCCGCGCGGGTTCCGGGTTGGTCAGGTTGTAGATGCCAGCAGACCCGCAGCACATGTCGCCCTCGGCGATCTCCTTGACCACCAGCCCAGGGATCGTCGCGAGCACGGCACGCGGCTGCGCCTTCACCCCCTGCGCGTGCCGGAGGTGACAGGCGTCGTGATACGCGACGGTCATGGGCAGCGGGTGCCTCCGCGCGACAGGCTCCAGCTCCGCCAGCACCTCCGAGATGTCCCGGGTCCTCGCGGCGAACTTCGCGGCTCGCGCCGCGTACCGCGGATCGTCCGCCAGCAGGTCCGCGTAGTCCTTCATGGTGGAGCCGCAGCCGGCGGAGTTGGCCACGATCCGTTCGACACCCGTCTCGGAGAACGTGTCGATGAGCGCCCGCGCGTAGTCGAGCCCTTCGGTCTCCCGCCCGGCGTGCACGGACAGCGCACCGCAGCACCCCTGGTCCTGCGGCACGACGACCTCGCACCCCTCTGCCGCCAGCACCCGCGTCGTCGCCGCGTTGACACCCGGGTAGAACTCCCGCTGCACACAGCCGAGCAGCATCCCGACGGTCATCCGCTTCGCGCCGACAGCGGGCACGAGCGCCGGCACCGGGATCCGGGGACCCACCGGTGGAGCGATCGCCTCCATCGTCGCGAGCGTCGGGGAGATCCGGGCCAGCACGGGCCGCACCAGCCTCGACAGCCCCGTGCGCTGGTACAGCGCGAGCAGCGGCCGGATCATCCGCAGCCGCTCGGGCCGGGGGAACAGCGCGAAGATCGCCGACCGCAGCAGCCGCTGGCCTCGCGTCCGGTGCTCGGCACCGCGCCGTTCGACCTGCTGCCGCGTCGCCTCGACCAGCTTGTCGTACTGCACGCCCGACGGGCACGCCGTCACGCACGCCATGCAGCCGAGGCACGCGTCGACGTGCTGCACCAACGACGGCGACATCGGCTCGCCCTCGAGACCTTCCTTCATCAGGTAGATCCGCCCCCGCGGAGAGTCCATCTCCTCGCCCCACAGCGAGTACGTGGGACAGGCAGGCAGGCAGAACCCGCAGTGCACGCAGTCGTCCACCAGCTCGCGGGCCGGCGGGTGATGCTCGTCGAAGGCACCGAGCAGGTCTGGCTTCGCCTCAGTCATCAGATGCCTCCCACGAATCGGCCGGGCGCCAGGTTGCGCCCGGGATCGAGCTGTCGTTTGACCGCACGCATGAGGTCGAGCCCGCCCACCGGCCCCCACACGTCGAGCGCCGCGCGCACCTCGCGCGATGCGCGCAGCACGGTCACGGTCCCCTCGCGCGGGGTGGGCGCTGACCGGCGCAGGTGCCCGACGGCGGACGCGGTCGCCTCGGGCGTTCCCGTCACGACGGTGTGCAGCACCCCGGCAGCGGACCCCCGCACCGCCACGCCGACGCCGTACCGCTGCTCCGCGTCGAGCGCCGCACGCAGCAGGTCGGCCACGCCCGTGAGGGTCGCTGTCGCCTTGGCGTAGGTCTCGACGGACCCACCCCCCGACCCTGCACCACCGGTCGGGCCCGTCGAGGCCCCGCCACCCGGCACCGCCGCCCACCACACCGGCGGCTCGTCCTGCACCCGCCCGCCCAGCAGCACGGCCGCGGCGGCCGCTCGCTGCCCGACGGCGTTCCCCGTGCCCTCCAGCAGCACCGCGACCTCCGCGACGTCGCTCCCGGCGGGCCGGTCGATCTCGACGGCGGCAGGGGCGAGCTGCGAGGCGACGACGTCGCGGGCTCGGGCGGCGACGTCGGCCTGCGGCCCGGTGGCGACGACGAACACCCGGTCCGGCCGAGCCGGGTGCAGCCGGAACGCGGCCCGCACCACGACGCCAAGGGTGCCGTACGCCCCGGTCAGGAGCTTGGCCAGGTCGTAGCCGGCGACGTTCTTGACCACCTTGCCGCCCGAGGAGGCCGTCGTGCCGTCGGCGAGCACCACGGTGGCCCCGAGCACGAGGTCGCGGATCCCGCCGCGTTGCAGCCGGCGCGGTCCGGACACCCCTGTCGACAGCGCGCCGCCCACGGTCGAGCCGCCCGCGAGCCGATCCGGCGGCAGGTCCACGACCAGCTCCTGCGCGGCGCCGCGGACGGTCTCCGACAGCGCCGCAACCGGCAGCCCTGCCTCGGCGACCACCACGAGGTCGCCCGCCCCGTGCTCGACCAGGCGGTCCAGGCCGGTGGTGTCGAGGATCAGGTCGACGCGCTCGGGCGGCGCACCCCAGTCCAGGGCGGTTGCCGCCCCGCGCGCGACCGTGCTCAGCCCCTGGGCAGTCGCCTCGCGCAGCACGGCAGCCACGCCGTCCGCCGACGTCGGGCGGGCGACCGCGGTCGCCGGCACACCGTCGACGGCGTCGCCGTGCCCTGCTTCCCTGACGTTCCCACCGTGCTGCCCGAGCGCGTCCGCGAGCCGCTGCAGGTCCGCCATCAGAAGACCTCCGCCACGCCGGACTCCGCCAACGGGTGCGCACCCGTGTGCCGCCCGGGCTGTTCCCCGCACAGCCGGGGCGTGGGAAACACCTTCCCCGGGTTGGCGATCCCGTCCGGGTCGAAGGCGCACCGCACCGCCTGCATGGTGTCGAGGTCGTCCGCGGTGAACATGCGCGGCATGTGCTTGGCCTTGTCCGCACCCACGCCGTGCTCGCCCGTGATGGAGCCGCCGTGCTCGAGGCACAGGTCGAGGATCCCGCCGGCGACCTCCTCCGCGCGGTCGACTGCGCCCTCCACCGAGCCGTCGAACAGCACGAGCGGGTGCAGGTTGCCGTCGCCGGCGTGGAACACGTTCGCCACGCGCACGCCGGCACTCTCCCCGAGCGCGGCGATCTGGCGCAGGACCAGCGGCAGCGCGGTCCGCGGGATCACACCGTCCTGGACGATGTAGTCCGGGCTGATCCGGCCGACCGCCGCGAACGCGGACTTGCGGCCCTTCCAGATCAGGGCACGCTCGTCGTCGTCGGCGGCGACCCGCACCTCGAACGAGCCTGCCGCCTCGCACAGCCGCACCACGTCGTCGAACTCCCCCGCGACGTCCGGCGACGGCCCGTCGAGCTCGACCACGAGTACGGCGCCCGCGCCGGCCGGGTAGTTGCAGTGCACCGCCGCCTCGGCGGCCTCGATCGCGAGGGCGTCCATCATCTCGATGGCGGCGGGGATCACCCCGGCGGCGATGATCGCCGAGGTGGCGGCCCCGGCGTCGTCCATGGAGCGGAACGCGGCGAGCAAGGTCCGGACCTCCTGCGGAAGCCGCGTCAGGCGCACCGTCGCCGCGGTGACGATGCCGAGCGTGCCCTCGCTGCCGACCAGCGCTCCGAGCAGGTCGTACCCGGGTGGGTCCGGCGCCTTGCCGCCGATCTCCACCTGTTCACCCCCTGGCGTCACCAGGTCGACGCCGGTGACGTGGTTGGTGGTGAAGCCGTACTTCAGGCAGTGCGCGCCCCCGGAGTTCTCGGCGACGTTGCCGCCGATCGAGCAGATGGACTGGCTGGAGGGGTCCGGCGCGAAGTAGTACCCGTCCGGGCTGGTGGCGGCCGTGAGCTGGAGGTTGATCACCCCCGGGTCCACGACGGCGCGCTGGTTCTCGACATCGGCGTCCCGGATCGATCGCATCTGCGACATGACCACGAGCACGCCCTCGGAGTGCGGCAGCGCCCCGCCCGACAGTCCGGTGCCCGACCCGCGCGCGACGAACGGCACGCCGTGCCGGGCACAGGCACGGACGGCCGCCGCGACATCGGCGGCGCCCTGCGCCAGGACCACCACGCCAGGCACCACGCGGTAGGCCGCGAGCCCGTCGCACTCGTACGTGCGCCTGCGCTGCCGGTCGGTGATCACCCGCTCCGGGCCGAGCTCGCCGATCAGCTCGGCAATGACGACATCCAGCGACGCCGGTGTACTAGCGGGCACGGGCAACCTCCTCGTTGCAAGCCACTACGTCTCCGTTGAGTGCTGGGTACTTGCCGTCCGGAGGCGCTCTGGAGGGCAAATATCCAGCACTCGACAGGCTGGTTCAGGGCATTCGGGCGTAGGCCGGAAGCGTGAGGAAGTCGGCGTAGTCGTCTGCCACCGCCACCTCGAGGAACGTCTGCTTCGCCTCCTCGTAGTCTGCCGCGTCGCCCGGCAGCTTGGCGATCTCCTCCTCGACGATCTGATCGATCAGCTCACGCGTCACCTGGCGACCGGTGTCGGCGAGAGTCACGTCGTTGTGCAGCCACTGCCACACCTGGGAGCGGGAGATCTCGGCGGTAGCCGCGTCCTCCATGAGGTTGAAGATCGCGACGGCGCCGAGCCCGCCGAGCCATGCCTTGAGGTACTGGATACCGACGGAGACGTTGTTCCGCAGGCCCGCCTCCGTGACGTCGCCCGGGGTGCCTGCGACGTCGAGCAGCTGGGCCGCGGTGACCTGCACCTCGTCGCGGGTCCGGTCGATCTGGTTCGGCTTGTCGCCCAGCACCGAGGTGAAGACCTCCTTGCAGAGCTCCACCATGCCCGGGTGCGCCACCCAGGAACCGTCGAAGCCGTCGTTCGCCTCGCGGGTCTTGTCGTCGCGGACCTTCGCGAACGCGGCCTCGTTGACCGCCTCGTCACGGCTCGGGATGAACGCGGCCATGCCGCCGATGGCGTGCGCGCCGCGCGTGTGGCAGGTCTTGACCAGCAGCTCGGTGTACGCACGCATGAACGGCACGGTCATGGTGACGGCGTTGCGGTCGGGCAGCATGAACTCGGTGCCACGGGTACGGAACGACTTGATCACCGAGAACATGAAGTCCCAGCGGCCGGCGTTCAGGCCCGAGCTGTGCTCCCGCAGCTCGTACAGGATCTCCTCCATCTCGAACGCCGCGGGGTAGGTCTCGATGAGCACGGTGGCGCGGATGGTGCCCTGTGGGATGCCCAGGAAGTCCTGGGCCAGGACGAACGCGTCGTTCCAGAGCCGTGCCTCCAGGTAGGACTCCATCTTGGGCAGGTAGAAGTACGGGCCCTGACCCTTCTCGATCTGCCGCAGACCGGCGGTCGCGACGTAGAGCGCGAAGTCCACCAGGCTCCCCGACACCGGGCGCCCGTCGACCTGGATGTGCTTCTCCGGCAGATGCCAGCCACGGGGGCGCACGATGATCGTGGCCAGCTCCTCGTCCGGCTTGAGCGCGTAGTGCTTACCGTTGTCGCCCGTGAAGTCGATGGTGCGGTTGATCGCGTCGAGCAGGTTGAGCTGCCCGCCCACGACGGCGCTCCACTGCGGCGTGTTCGCGTCCTCGTGGTCCGCCAGCCACGCCTTCGCACCGGAGTTGAGCGCGTTGATCGTCATCTTGCGGTCGGTCGGACCGGTGATCTCGCACCGCCGGTCCTCGATGCCGGGCGCCGGCGGCGCGACGCGCCAGGTCGGGTCCTCCCGAATGTGCCGCGTCTCGGGCAGGAAGTCCAGCGTGCCGCCCGCGGCGAGGTCCTCGACCCGCCGCCGGCGGGCTTCGAGAAGCTCCAGCCGACGGTCGTCCAGCGCGCGGTGCAGAGCAGCGACGAGCGCCAGCGCCTGTGGGGTGAGCACCTCCTGCGCGCGCGGTGCGATGTCGCCAGTGATCGTCAGGCCGTCCGGAGTGTCCACGTGTCTTCCCTCGGTCGAGTGGCTCGGCCCGGAACGCCTAATTCCACGATCCGGAAACCAAATACTTCCTGGTGAAAACAGTAGGCGCCCGGCGACCACGGGTCAACGCGACGCTCAGCCCGCGGACAGCTCCGCTGCGACGTCACGGGCCACCGCGTGCAACACCGGCACCGCCCGCTCCCCGAACTCGTAGGACACGCGCGCCGCCGGGCCCGAGACCGACAGCGCGGTCGGCACCGGCGCGCCTGGCACGACGACGGCAAAGCACCGCACGCCGATCTCCTGCTCGCCGTCGTCGACGGCGTAGCCCTGCTCGCGGATCTCAGCCATCGCGGCCAGCAGCGCGTCGAGGTCGGTGATGGTCCGATCGGTCGCCGGTGCCAGGCCGGCCCGTGTCGCGATGTCCCGGACGGCTGCGTCCGGGAGCTCACCGAGAAGCGCCTTGCCGACGCCCGTGCTGTGCAGGTGCACCCGTCGCCCCACCTCGGTGAACATTCGCATCGAATGCGACGACGCCGCCTGCGCCACGTATACGGCCATCTCCCCGTCGAGCATGGCGAGGTTCGCGGTCTCCCCCAGCTCGCGTGCCACGCGTGCCAGGTGCCGCCGGGCACCTGCCCCGAGCTGCCGGCCGGCCGACTCGCCCAGACGGATCATCCGGGCGCCGAGCGCATACCGGCGCGTGGGAAGCCGCCGGGCGTACCCGCGGGCAACCAGGGTGCGCATCAACCGGTGAATGGTCGGCAACGGCAGGCCCGACTGCTCCGAGAGCTCGCTCAGGCCGGCGTCACCGCCAACCTCTGCCAGGATCTCGAGCAGATCGAGCGCTCGCTCGACCGACTGCACGCCAGCTTCAGCCACGTCACCCTCCCCATCGGAACGCCGGACTTACCGCCCGACGAAAACAGCATTCCACAGCACGAAACCCCCGCACCTGCCCTGCACCGTCGTGGGTGGGGCGTGGTCGGGGGTTCCAGTGGTCATGGGGGAAATGCAGTCAGGGGGTGGAACCCGCACCAACCCCTGAAGGGTTGTGCGGGTTCCACCCCCTGCTGGGAATGGTTGTCCGGCGGCGTCCTACTCTCCCACCCCGTCTCCAGGGCAGTACCATCGGCGCTGTAGGGCTGAGCTTCCGGGTTCGGAATGGGACCGGGCGTTTCCCCTACGCTATGACCACCGTAACACTATCGAGAAGGCAAACCCCCCAGCCCACCCACACACACCCACTCAAAAGAGAGTGGTGATGCCGGGGGTGTAAAGGGGTTGGTGCCCGTGACTCGGGAACCGCATAGTGGACGCGTCAACAATCAATGAAACTTATTAGCCATGAAGATGTGTTGTGAAGTTATCGGCAGTTAGTACCGGTCAGCTCCGACAGTCGTTAGTCCTGTCTTCCACATCCGGCCTATCAACCCAGTGGTCTGCTGGGTGCCTCTCACACCACAAGGGTGTCTGGAAACCTCATCTCGAAGCAGGCTTCCCGCTTAGATGCTTTCAGCGGTTATCCCTTCCGAACGTAGCCAACCAGCCGTGCTCCTGGCGGAACAACTGGCACACCAGAGGTTCGTCCGTCCCGGTCCTCTCGTACTAGGGACAGCCCTTCTCAAGTTTCCTGCGCGCGCAGCGGATAGGGACCGAACTGTCTCACGACGTTCTAAACCCAGCTCGCGTACCGCTTTAATGGGCGAACAGCCCAACCCTTGGGACCTACTCCAACCCCAGGATGCGACGAGCCGACATCGAGGTGCCAAACCATGCCGTCGATATGGACTCTTGGGCAAGATCAGCCTGTTATCCCCGGGGTACCTTTTATCCGTTGAGCGACGGCGCTTCCACAAGCCACCGCCGGATCACTAGTTCCGACTTTCGTCCCTGCTCGACCTGTCGGTCTCACAGTCAAGCTCCCTTGTGCACTTGCACTCGACACCTGATTGCCAACCAGGCTGAGGGAACCTTTGAGCGCCTCCGTTACATTTTAGGAGGCAACCGCCCCAGTTAAACTACCCACCAGGCACTGTCCCTGATCCGGATTACGGACCGAGGTTAGACATCCGAAGCGATCAGAGTGGTATTTCAACAATGACTCCACCCGAGCTGGCGCCCGGACTTCACAGTCTCCCACCTATCCTACACAAACCGCACCGAACACCAATACCAAGCTATAGTAAAGGTCCCGGGGTCTTTCCGTCCTGCTGCGCGTAACGAGCATCTTTACTCGTAGTGCAATTTCGCCGAGTTCGCGGTTGAGACAGCGGAGAAGTCGTTACGCCATTCGTGCAGGTCGGAACTTACCCGACAAGGAATTTCGCTACCTTAGGATGGTTATAGTTACCACCGCCGTTTACTGGGGCTTAAATTCTGAGCTTCGCCCGAAGGCTGACTCGTCCTCTTAACCTTCCAGCACCGGGCAGGCGTCAGTCCGTATACATCGTCTTGCGACTTCGCACGGACCTGTGTTTTTAGTAAACAGTCGCTTCTCCCTGGTCTCTGCGGCCCTCCCCGCGTCCCCCAGCAAGTGGGTTAACGGTTCAGGCCCCCCTTCTCCCGAAGTTACGGGGGCATTTTGCCGAGTTCCTTAACCACGATTCTCTCGATCGCCTTAGTATTCTCTACCTGACCACCTGAGTCGGTTTAGGGTACGGGCGGCTAGTCCCTCGCGTCGAGGCTTTTCTAGGCAGCATAGGATCACCAGATTCCCGCATACACGGTCACTATCAGCTCTCACCCTTAATGCCCCACGGATTTGCCTATGGGACGGGCTACAACCTTGGACGTGGACAACCATCGCCACGCCTGGCTACCTTCCTGCGTCACCCCTGTTAACACGCTTACCTACTACCGGATCAGGTCCCACGCCTTACTCACGATGACACCCGAAGGTGTCGGTGTGAGCTCGGGGTGGTTAGTATCACCGGGCTCGGTATGGGCGGTACTTCGCCGGTAGGAGAATATCAACTCCTTGTCCATCGACTACGCCTGTCGGCCTCGCCTTAGGTCCCGACTTACCCAGGGCGGATGAACCTGGCCCTGGAACCCTTGGTCATTCGGCGGACGGGATTCACACCCGTCATTCGCTACTCATGCCTGCATTCTCACTCGTGTAGGCTCCACCGCTGGATCACTCCGCGACTTCACTGCCCACACGACGCTCCCCTACCCACCCACACACCTGAACACACACCACAAGGGCGCATGCTGGGCTAACGTGTGAGTGCCACGGCTTCGGCGGTGTGCTTGAGCCCCGCTACATTGTCGGCGCGGAATCACTTGACCAGTGAGCTATTACGCACTCTTTCAAGGGTGGCTGCTTCTAAGCCAACCTCCTGGTTGTCTGTGCAACTCCACATCCTTTCCCACTGAGCACACGCTTAGGGGCCTTAGCCGGTGATCTGGGCTGTTTCCCTCTCGACCACGGAGCTTATCCCCCGCAGTCTCACTGCCGCGCTTGCACTTACCGGCATTCGGAGTTTGGCTGACGTCAGTAACCTGGTGAGGCCCATTAGCCATCCAGTAGCTCTACCTCCGGTAAGAAACACGCGACGCTGCACCTAAATGCATTTCGGGGAGAACCAGCTATCACGAAGTTTGATTGGCCTTTCACCCCTAACCACAGGTCATCCCCCAGGTTTTCAACCCTGGTGGGTTCGGTCCTCCACGCCGTCTTACCGGCGCTTCAACCTGCCCATGGCTAGATCACTTCGCTTCGGGTCTAGACCCGGCGACTCAATCGCCCTATTCGGACTCGCTTTCGCTACGGATACCCCACACGGGTTAACCTCGCCACCGAGCACTAACTCGCAGGCTCATTCTTCAAAAGGCACGCCGTCACCCCTACTATGGAGGCTCCGACGGATTGTAGGCACACGGTTTCAGGTACTATTTCACTCCCCTCCCGGGGTACTTTTCACCTTTCCCTCACGGTACTTGTCCGCTATCGGTCACTAGGTAGTATTTAGGCTTAGCAAGTGGTCTTGCCAGATTCACACGAGATTTCACGGGCCCCGTGCTACTTGGGATCCCCTCCACCAGGCCGCGCCATTTCGTCTACGGGACTCCCACCCACTACGGTCCGGTATTCAACCCGGTTCGACTATGACACGACTTTCTTACTGGCTGGAAGACTGTCAGATCTTCCCAGAAGGTCCCACAACCCCGCACACGCAACGCCTGACAGCTTGACACGCATACGGTTTGGCCTCATCCGCTTTCGCTCGCCACTACTCACGGAATATCTCTTCCTGTCGGTACTGAGATGTTTCACTTCCCGACGTTCCCTCCACACGCCCTATACATTCAGGCGCGGGTAACCGAACATGACTTCGGCTGGGTTCCCCCATTCGGAGACCCTCGGATCACAGCTCGTCTGCCAACTCCCCGAGGATTATCGCAGGCTACAACGTCCTTCTTCGGCTCCTAGTGCCAAGGCATCCACCAATGTGCCCTAAAAAACTTCGAACAACACTACAATCACAGAAACCAAGATGACCACAAAACAAGGAACCACACACCCGAAAGCACATGGCCCACCATTTCACGGTCGCAATCTTGGAAAATTTCAAAGATGCTCGCGTCCACTATGCAGTTCTCAAGCAACGGACGAACCCACCAGGCAACCCGTGACACCACACCCACCACTGAACCAGTCAGCATGAGCGGGTATGACACGAACCTCGTGACCCGTACTCGAACCAGAAACACCCGACACATGGCCGGTGGTCTCAGGACCCAACAGTGTGCTTGGCGAACCCCCACCCCCGGCAGACCGCGTTCCAACCCGTGACAAGCACCGGCGTACTAGCAGCCACCCCGAACGAGGAAGACTCTTCGTCAATGTTCCACCCATGAGCAACCACCCCAGACACGAACGGCCTGGGCCTGGCCTCTGCCACCAGCACCAACCATCGCCCCGAAGAGCGGCCCCGAAGAGCTGGCCGGCGACCCCACGATGTGAGGCCTGATGGAGATGAGCTCCTTAGAAAGGAGGTGATCCAGCCGCACCTTCCGGTACGGCTACCTTGTTACGACTTAGTCCCAATCGCCAGTCCCACCTTCGACCACTCCCTCCCACAAGGGGTTGGGCCGTGAGCTTCGGGTGTTACCAACTTTCGTGACTTGACGGGCGGTGTGTACAAGGCCCGGGAACGTATTCACCGCAGCGTTGCTGATCTGCGATTACTAGCGACTCCGACTTCACGGGGTCGAGTTGCAGACCCCGATCCGAACTGAGACCGGCTTTTTGGGATTCGCTCCACCTCACGGTATCGCAGCCCTCTGTACCGGCCATTGTAGCATGCGTGAAGCCCAAGACATAAGGGGCATGATGATTTGACGTCATCCCCACCTTCCTCCGAGTTGACCCCGGCAGTCTCCCATGAGTCCCCGGCATAACCCGCTGGCAACATAGGATAAGGGTTGCGCTCGTTGCGGGACTTAACCCAACATCTCACGACACGAGCTGACGACAACCATGCACCACCTGTGTACGAGTGTCCAAAGAGAACCCCATCTCTGGGGCTTTCTCGTACATGTCAAGCCTTGGTAAGGTTCTTCGCGTTGCATCGAATTAATCCGCATGCTCCGCCGCTTGTGCGGGCCCCCGTCAATTCCTTTGAGTTTTAGCCTTGCGGCCGTACTCCCCAGGCGGGGCACTTAATGCGTTAGCTACGGCACAGAACGAGTGGAACCCGCCCCACACCTAGTGCCCAACGTTTACGGCATGGACTACCAGGGTATCTAATCCTGTTCGCTCCCCATGCTTTCGCTCCTCAGCGTCAGTAACTGCCCAGAGACCTGCCTTCGCCATCGGTGTTCCTCCTGATATCTGCGCATTCCACCGCTACACCAGGAATTCCAGTCTCCCCTACAGTACTCTAGTCTGCCCGTACCCGATGCAAGCCCACAGTTGAGCCATGGGATTTCACACCAGACGCGACAGACCGCCTACGAGCTCTTTACGCCCAATAATTCCGGACAACGCTTGCGCCCTACGTATTACCGCGGCTGCTGGCACGTAGTTAGCCGGCGCTTCTTCTGCAGGTACCGTCACTTTCGCTTCTTCCCTGCTGAAAGAGGTTTACAACCCGAAGGCCGTCATCCCTCACGTGGCGTCGCTGCATCAGGCTTTCGCCCATTGTGCAATATTCCCCACTGCTGCCTCCCGTAGGAGTCTGGGCCGTGTCTCAGTCCCAGTGTGGCCGGTCGCCCTCTCAGGCCGGCTACCCGTCGACGCCTTGGTAGGCCATTACCCCACCAACAAGCTGATAGGCCGCGAGCCCATCCCCCACCGAAAAACTTTCCAACACACACCATGCGGTACGTGTTCATATCCGGTATTAGACCTCGTTTCCAAGGCTTATCCCGAAGTAGGGGGCAGGTTGCTCACGTGTTACTCACCCGTTCGCCACTGATCCACCCAGCAAGCTGGGTTTCACCGTTCGACTTGCATGTGTTAAGCACGCCACCAGCGTTCGTCCTGAGCCAGGATCAAACTCTCCGTAAAAGAGAAACATCCACACCCACCCCGAAGGGCAGGCACGAACAATGATACCGGCCAGACCAATCTGATGATTAAGATCTGTCCAAACAACCCCTCACAGAACATGACCACACCAACCGAACGGTCAGCACAGCCACACCCACAAGGGTTAAAACTTTGGCATTGACTATCAAGCACACTGTTGAGTTCTCAAACAACCGACGCACACCGTCAGAGTCGCAATCTATCCGATCGCTTCCCTGTCCGGGGCAGTTCCTCTAACTTAGCAGGCTCTTTCGGACTTTTCCAAATCCTCGCCGGCCTGCTGGCCGAGAGAATTCTTCGACTATCCGAATGAATTCCTGTTCCCATTTTAGCCGTCGTCAGAAGCGGTAACTTTGACGATGTGGCGAGGTAGGGACGCCTCCCGGTAGATCGCGGCGCTAGCCGCTCCCTCTACGATCGGAGGCAACCTCTGTAACTTACCCTATCACGTTCTCCGGCGCAAGCACCCTGTTCAGGGAACCTTGGTCGGGGAGGCGATCTGGCAAGCCCCCACCCAGTTCCGGAGCGCACTAGGCTACTACGAGATCTGGGTTGGTTTCCACCCCGGGACCGGCCAGTTGCGCTAGTCGCGCTTCCTGTCCGTACCTCCCTGTCGGGCGAACAACCGGAACAGTACACAGCCACAGGCGTACACGCCAAATCCGCGTGCGATCCAGCCCCGGACCGGCCAGATCCTGCGGATCCGCCGGAGCGGGTCCACAGGATCAGCCGGGGTCGGCCGTCACTCCACGGTCACGGACTTGGCCAGGTTTCGCGGCTTGTCGACGTCGTGCCCGAGGGTGAGAGCCGCGTGGTAGGCCAGCAGCTGCAACGGCACGGTGAGCAGCAGCGGGTCGAGCTCGCGCTCGTTGCGCGGCACGTCGATCCGCTCCGCCCGCAGCTCGCCCAGGTCCACGTCGGGGTGCGTGACGACGACGAGCGGGCCACCACGTGCAGCGATCTCGTGGAGCGCGGCGACGTTGCGATCGGTCAGCTCGTCGTCGGGCACGATGGCGACGGTCGGCACCTCGGGCGAGATGAGGGCGAGCGGCCCGTGCTTGAGCTCCGACATCTGGTACGCCTCGGCGTGCCGGTAGCTGATCTCCTTGAACTTCTGCGCGCCCTCGCGCGCCACCGGATACCCGCGGACCCGGCCGACGAAGAACAGGCTCTCCGCGGCCGCGAGCGCCTTGGCCGCCTGCGCTATCCGCTCCTCGCCCTCGAGCACCTGCTCGATCTGGGCCGGCAGATCCTGCAGCCCCGCCACCAGCCGGCGTCCGTCGGCGACGGACAGGTCCCGCACGCGCCCGAGCTGCAGGGCCAGCAACGCGAAGCCCACGAACATGGTGGTGAGCGCCTTGGTGGAGGCGACGGCGATCTCCGGGCCTGCGTGAAGGTAGATCCCCCCGTCGCAGGCGCGGGCGATCGCGGAGCCGACCACGTTGACCAGGCCGATTACTCGCCCGCCCTTGCGGCGGATCTCCTCCACGGCCAACAGCGTGTCGATCGTCTCGCCGGACTGGCTCACCGCTACGTACAGCGTGTCCGGCTCGATCACAGGGCTGCGATAGCGGAACTCGCTCGCCGGCTCCGCGTCGGCGGGGACCCGCGCGAGCTCCTCGATGAGGGAGGCGCCCATCTGTCCCACGTAGTACGCGGAGCCACAGCCCAGGATCTTGACGCGTCGGACGGCGCGCAGCTCACGGGCGTCCATCTCGAGCCCGCCAAGGTGCGCCGTGGCGAAGCGTTCGTCCAGCCGCCCCCTGAGCGCGCGCTCCACGCTGGCCGGCTGCTCGAGCATCTCCGTGTACATGCGCGGGCGGCCGTCGACCAGCCCGTGCTCGTAGGCGCTGGGGTCCACGTCCACCTCGCGCGCCGTGGTCTGGGTGCGCGTCAGGTCGCGGCGGAACGTCGTGAAGCCCGACGCCGTGACGGTCGCCAGCTCGCCGTCGGCCAGGTGCGCCACCGTGGTGGTGTGACGTACGAGCGCCGCCAGGTCGGAGGCCACGAACATCTCCTTGTCCCCCACGCCGACCAGCAGCGGGCTGCCGTTGCGGGCCACGACCACGCGGTCGGGGAAGTCCGCGTGCACGACCGCCAGCCCGTAGGTGCCCTCCACCGCGTCCAGCGCGTCCACGACCTTGCCCTCGAGCGTGTCGGCGTCGGACCGGGCGACGAGGTGGGCGAACACCTCGGTGTCGGTGTCGCTCGCGAGCGGCACGCCCTGGTCGACGAGCCGCGCGCGCAGCGCAGCGGCGTTGTCGATGATGCCGTTGTGCACGACCGCCACCGCGCCGCTCTCGTCCGTGTGCGGGTGGGCGTTCGCGTCGGTCGCCGGACCGTGCGTCGCCCACCGGGTATGGCCGATGCCCACCCGGCCGGACATCCGCTTGGGCAGGACCTCGGCGAGGTCGCGAACGCGCCCGGCGCGCTTGGTCACGCGTACCTGGGAGCCGACGACGGCGACACCCGCCGAGTCGTAGCCCCGGTGTTCGAGCCGCCCGAGCGCCTCCACGAGCAACGGGGCCGCGTTCTGGCCGCCGACGTAACCGACGATTCCGCACATGCTGGTGCTCCTTCAGGGAATGTAGGGGCCGAGCCAGGTCAGCCGTAGATCATCCGGCGCAGCTGCCGCTCGCTGAGCTGTGGGGCCGCGACGACCCGGTGCTCCAGCTCGGCGGCGATCCGCGCGAAGATCTCGGGGTTCTTCGCCCCATAGGTCTTCAGCACGGCGTGCCGCTGCCGGACGACGTCCTCGAGCGGCGTGGCGAAGTACGCCACGACGTCGCCGATCACCCGCGCCGCTTCGGCGGGCGTGAGCCCTGTGCTCGCCGCCACGTGCTCCACGAGGTCGGATGACGTCTTCATGTCGGAGAGCCTGGCGCACCAGATCGCGAACGGCAATTTCCTGCCCGAAATCGGGCACAACTCGGGGAGGAGCGATCTCCAGACAGGCCGGGGGGAGCAGCGCCCGCGGAACAACGCAGGGCGGGCCGGGCTCCAGGAGCCCGACCCGCCCTCGTCACCAGCTGTGAGCCGGAGCTACTCCGCTGCAGCGACCGCAAGCGTCTTCTTGCCGCGGCGGAGGACGGCGAACCTGCCGTGCAGCAGGTCCTCGGTCGTCAGGGCCTGGTCCTCGGCCGTGACCTTGACGTTGTTCACGTAGGCGCCGCCCTCCTTCACCGCACGACGTGCTTCGCCCTTCGAGGCGACGATCCCCGAGCCCGCGAGCAGGTCGACGACGAGATCTCCGGCCTTGGCGGTGACGCGCGGCAGCTCACCCACGGCACCGGCCAGCGTCCTCTCGTCCAGGCCGACGAGCTCGCCACGCCCGAACAGAGCCTGGCTGGCCTCGATCACGGCCTGCGTTGCGGCCGCACCATGGACGAGCGTCGTGACGTCGCCAGCGAGCGCCTTCTGGGCCTCGCGTGCGAAGGGCCGCTCGGCCACCTCCCGCTCGAGCTCGGCGATCTCTTCCTTGCCGCGGAACGTGAACACCTTGAGGTAGTTCACGACGTCTGCGTCGGCCTGGTTGAGCCAGAACTGGTAGAAGGCGTACGGGCTGGTCATCTCCGGGTCTAGCCAGATCGACCCGCCCTCGGACTTGCCGAACTTGGTGCCGTCGGCCTTGGTGATCAGCGGAGTGGTGAGCGCGTGCGCGCTCACACCCTCTGCCTTGCGGAGCAGCTCGACGCCGGCCAGCAGGTTGCCCCACTGGTCGTTGCCGCCCAGCTGCAGGGTGATCCCGTGCCGCCGGTACAGCTCGCGGTAGTCCATGCCCTGCAGCACCTGGTAGCTGAACTCGGTGAAGCTGATGCCCTCGTCCGAGCTGAGCCTCCGCGCGACGATGTCCTTCGACAGCATGGTGCCGAGGCGGAAGTGCTTGCCGATGTCGCGCAGGAACTCGATGGCCGACATCGGGCCGGTCCAGTCGAGGTTGTTGACCATCTGCGCGGCGTTGTCGCCGTCGAACGACAGGTGTGGCTCGATCTGCGCGCGGATGCGCTCGACCCAGGCGGCGACGGTCTCCGGCGAGTTGAGGATGCGTTCGCCCGAGTCACGCGGGTCGCCGATGAGCCCCGTCGCGCCGCCGACCAGCAGGTACGGCCGGTGCCCTGCATCCTGCAGCCGTCGTGCGGTCAGGACCTGCACCAGGTTGCCGATGTGCAGCGACGGGGCCGTGGGGTCGAAGCCCACGTAATAGTCCACGGTGCCCTCCGACAGTGCAGAACGCAGCGCGGCCTCGTCGGTGGACTGTGCCACCAGGCCTCGCCATTGCAGCTCGTCGAGGATGTCGGTCACCGTGGTTGCTCCTTGTGTGGTCGGCGCGGCCCGCCTGGGTCGCGCGGCGAACCGGTCGCCGGTTCGCTGGTCATAGTCTGCCCGACGGGGAGCCGTGAACGCGCACCGGTCCGCGCCCTCCAGCCACTTGACCTCAACCTAAGTTGAGGAATGAGGATCAGGGCATGAGATCTGGCTCCTCCCGGCATGCGCCGGCCCTCCGTCCCCCGATGAGTTCTGACGCGCGCCGTCGTCGGACGTTCCATGGATACAGAAAAGCTTCCGCGTTCTACCGCCCCGTCAGGCAGGGTTGAGCCATGAGCGACGTAGAGATGCCCGGCTGGAAGCGGAACGTCGGGCTGTTCCTGACCGGGCAGACGATCTCCCTGCTCGGTTCGATGCTGGTGATGTTCGCGGTCATGTGGCACCTGACCATCGAGACCCGTTCCGGTTCGGTGCTCATGCTGAGCATCGTGTTCGGCATGCTGCCGCAGGCGTTCATGTCGATCTTCGGCGGCGTCTGGGCCGACCGGCACTCCCGCAAGCTCCTGATCATGGGAGCCGACACCACGATCGCGGTGGTGACACTGGGTCTGGCCCTGCTGATGGTGAGCGGCGTCGACGATCTCTGGGTCATCTACCTCGCGCTCGCCGTCCGGTCGGTGTTCGCGGGCATCCAGACGCCCGCCGTGAGCGCGATGATCCCCCAGATCGCGCCGGCCGATCAGCTGATGCGGGTCAACGGCATGTTCCAGTCGATCCAGTCCGGGATGATGCTGCTCGCCCCTGCGCTTGCCGCCGTGGTCTACGCGTCGTTCGACATCGTCGCGGTGTTCTTCGTGGACGCCGCTACCGCGCTGATCGGCGTGGGCATGCTCGCGATGGTCAGGGTTCCTCGACTGGTGCGGGCCGCCGCCGAGAGCGGGCCGGTCAGCTACTTCGGAGACCTGGTGGCGGGTGTGCGGTACATCAGTACGAACGCCCCGCTGAAATGGCTGATCGCGCTGTTCGCGCTCGTGATGTTCCTCGTCGGTGCGCCGAGCTACCTGACACCCCTGATGGTCACCCGCACCTTCGGCGACGAGGTGTGGAAGCTGACCGCGAACGAGCTGTTCTGGGGCGGCGGCATGCTGCTGGGCGGGTTGCTCATGGCCAGCTTCGGACCGCGGATCAAGCGCCGGGTCCGGCTCATGGTGGGCTCGGTGATCCTCACGGGCGTGCTGGTCGCCGGCCTGGGGTTGTCCACGAACATGTGGGTGTTCTTCGGGCTCGGCCTGCTCATCGGCATCACGTTCGCCACCCTCAACACGCCGGCGTTCACGATCATCCAGGAGCGTGTGGAACCCGAGATGCAGGGCCGGGTGTTCGGCTTCGTCGGCATCGTGATGACCGTCGCGATGCCGCTGTCCATGGTCGTGTTCGGCCCGCTGGCCGACCAGTTCTCCGTGGAGTCGCTCCTGGTCCTCGCCGGAGTCCTGCTGGTCGTCGTGCTGGGCACGATCCTCGCCGTCCCCGCGGCGCGGCGCTCGCTCGCCCAGGTCGACATGGCGCCCGAAACCGCCGGCGACCCGGTCGAGGAGCCCGTCGGTGAGCCGGTCGAGCTCTCCGGAGCACCGGGAGCCGACCGCCGGTAGAGCGCAGCAGCTGGCGGCGCCTGTGCGCCTGTGCCGCAGGACACAGCCGGACGTCCCGGCCCGCGTGCCAGTATTGATGTGTTCCATAGCCGGCAGCCGCGCGTTCGGAAGGTTCCTGTGAGCACTCCCAAGATCTATGCCCTGCACGAGAACCCCGAGTGGTTCCCTCCCTTCGCCGAGGCCTTCGCGGCCGAGGGCGTCGAGTACGTGGAATGGGTGCTGACGGACGGCGTGCTCGACCTCGACGACGCACCACCAGAGGGCATCTTCTGGTCCCGCATCTCGGCCAGCAGCCACACGCGGGACCACGGGCTGACCAAGGACTACTCGCGCGCGGTGCTGTCCTGGCTGGAGGCATACGGCCGCCGGACGGTCAACGGCCGGCGCGTGCTCGAGCTCGAGGTCAGCAAGGTGGACCAGCTCACGGCGCTGCGGGCCGCCGGGATCGACACGCCGCGCACGGTGGCCGCCGTCGGGCGGGATCAGGTGCTGAAGGCCGCGCAGGGTTTCCCCACCCCGTTCGTGACCAAGCACAACCAGGGCGGCAAGGGTCTGGGTGTGCGCAAGTTCGACTCGTTCGACGACCTGGCCGACTACGTCGAGTCCGACGAGTACGAGGAGCCGGTGGACGGCATCACGCTGATCCAGGAGTACGTCGTCGCGGCGGACGGCGGCATCACCCGGGTGGAGATCGTGGGCGGCGAGATGGTCTACGCCGTGCGCGGCGACACCGAACGCGGCGGGTTCCAGCTCTGCCCCGCCGACGCGTGCGTCATCGACCCCGAGACCGGCCGCCCGATCCCGCCGGTCGGCGCGACCATCTCGATGGCGCCCGACGAGGAGTGGGGCCTGTTCTCCGAGCGCGAGGGCTACGCCGACCCGGTAGTGGCCAAGTACCTCGAGTTCACGAAGCGGCACGGCATCGAGGTCGCCGGCATCGAGAACATCCGGACCGCCGACGGCCGCGTCCTGACGTACGACGTGAACACCAACACGAACTACAACAGCGATGTCGAGCGGAACACCGCGAAGTCGGGCCCGCGCGAGATCGTGCGCCATCTGGCTCGCGTGCTGAAGGAGACCTATCCGGTCTGACGGTCCGGTCCCGACGGCGTGAGCTCGGACCGCCGATCGACCGAACTCATCGACTTCGGTCCCTTGGGATGAGATCGGCCGCTTGATTGACCGATCTCATCCCAACCGACCGATCTCACGCCCCTGCGGCCGCGGCCCGCGGCTGCTCTCAGGTGCGCGCGGGGGCTGCGCGGTAGGCCGAGACGGTCGGCTCCTCATCCAACCAGAAGCGCCAGGGGAACAGGTCCGCGCGGCCTCCGTCGCCGCTCACGCCGACACGCGGCCCCGTGCGCAGCACGGCGGGTGCACCGGCAGGTCCGGCCGACGGAACAGGCTCGGCCGGTGGGCGGATCAGCACGACGGCGTCGTCCCGGTGGGTGACGTCGGCGCCGTCGTCGGACAGGTCGAGCCCCAGGGCGACGGCCAGGCGGGCCGGGCCGCGCGCGAGGTCGCGGTCGGTCCTTGCCACCCCGGAGGCGAGACGACGGGAGCGGGCGAGGTCCGTGCCGTGCACCACCTCGCCCGCCCGCAGCAGCACCGCCGACGCCTCCCCCTCCTGACCGCACACGACGTTGACGCAGTGGTGCAGGCCGAGGTGGCGGTACACGTACAGCCGCCCGGGCTCGCCGAACATCGTCGCGTTGCGGCGGGTCAGGCCGCGATAGGCGTGCGAGCCGGGATCGGTCGCGCCGTCGTACGCCTCGACCTCGGTGAGGCGAAGGGAGACGACGCCGTCGGCGGTGCGCCGGGTGAGCGTGGCCCCCAGCAGGTCCCTGGCGACGTCGACGACCGGCCGCGCGTACCAGTCTCTGCCGGGAACACTGCTGGGAGCACTGCTCGGGACACCGTCGGGAGAGCTCATGCCCCGATCATGCACGGACCGGCTACGCGAACGCGAAGACCGGCGGGAAGATCACGACCACGACCAGCGCCCAGACGGCGTAGGCAGGCAGGTACCGGGTCTGCCACCGCTCGATCGGGCCGAACGGGCGCTTGCCCCGAAGGAACTCGACGGACAGCCAGGCCGACCAGACCAGGTGCACCAGCAGCACCAGGTTCAGCCCGAGAGCAGCCACCTTGTTGGCGCTGAACCCGAACTCGGCGATCCGGGTCAGCATGGCGCTCAGGGTGACCGCGTCGACGGCGAGCGCCGCGACCACCAGCACGAGCTGGAGCACGTCGAACAGCCCGGGCGACGCGAGGGAGTCGCGGGCGGAGATCGAGTAGAGCAGGAGGCACAGGACCAGCACGAGCACCATGTCCATGAGGATGAGCAGCTCGCGGTCGACGTCGAGCAGGCCGCCGGTCATCGCGAAGACGCCGAGGAAGACGAGCAGCATCACGATGGTCAGCGGAGTGAAGACGCGGGTCAGGACGGGTGCGATGTTCTCGACGACGTTCTGCTTGGCCTCGACCAGCCAGGCGGCGACGATGAGGGCGCCGGGGACGCAGAACGGCAGGATCCAGGACTCGAGGACGGGTTCGAAGTCGACGCCGACCAGACCGAGCGTGCCGAGCGTCAGCCCGATCAGAACTCCCCCACCGAGCGCGATCAGGACGAAGTAGATGGCGAGCTCGCCGGTGAAGCGGACGTAGTCCATGCGGCGGGCGTCGGACCGCCATCGTCCGCCCGCGTACGCGACGGAGATCAGCGCCCACAGGACGACTGTCGAGTGGCTCGCCGCGAGGAACAGGGTCGAGCCCTCTGGGTCGAACGGGTAGACGTTCAGCACCACGGCGAGCACCGTGAACGGAACCAGCAGGGCCGCGGCGACCCGCCAGGTGAGCTTGCGCTTCCAGGCGAAGTAGCCGGCGAGGAACGGGAGCACGAGCAGCCCGACGTTGCGCAGGACCACCATCTCGTCCGCGAACAGCTCGGTCCCGATCTTGACCGCTGCCCCCGCCCCGAGGGCGAGCGCCAGGACGACGCCGAGCTCGCGCCAGGACCGCGCCCCGCCGTCGGACGGTTCGGGGACGAGCACGAGCTGCTTCCACAGCCGGTCGGAGTGCTCGCGGGCGAACTCGCGGGAGACCTCGTCGAGGTTGCCCATGCGCTTGACCGAGACGAGGAAGGCCTCGTCGTCGTCGAGCCCTGTCCTGGTGAGGTCGGTCACCTGCTCACGCAGGTGGTCCTCCATCTCCTCGACGTCGCTCGCCGAGATGGCCCGACGCCGCTGGACGTAGCCGCGCCACTGGTCGATCTGTGCCTCGAGCTCTGGGTTGGCGCTCATCATGCCCACCCCTCTGCGACGGCGGGCGGGCGCTGGACGTCCTGCCACACCTGCTTCAGGGCGTCGGCGACCACCGACCACTGCTGCTGCCGGTCCGCGAGGGTCTCCCGGCCGGCCTGCGTGATCGCGTAGTGCTTGCGGCGGCGTCCGGCGTCGGACGTGCCCCAGCTCGCCTCCACGTAGCCGAGCCGCTCGAGCCGGTGCAACAGGGGGTAGAGCATGCCGTCGGTCCACTGCATGCGGCCGCCGGAGAGCTCGTTGACGCGCTTGACGATCGCGTAGCCGTACGACTCGCCGTCGGCCAGGATGCCGAGGACGAGCGGTGTGGCCGAGGCCGCCACCAGGTCTTTGTCGATGTGCATAGCACTCCTATGCCTAGATCTTCTAGGGTTGGAACCCTAGCAGACCTAGGCCTAGCAGATCTATGCATTGGGTCTATGCCTCTTCGGCGGGCCTGCCGAACCCGTCCAGCCGCACGTCGGCGCGCTCGCGGGTGCGCTCTCGCTCGTAGTGGGCTGCCTCGTCGGCCATCCAGCCGATCCAGTGGTCGCGCGCCTCTGCGCCGTCGCGCGCCAGGCCGCGGCGCAGCCGTTCCGCGTCGCCGGCCTCGACCCAGATCCGGAACGCGCCGAGCGGGTCCACCTGGCGCGCCGCGGCGCCGCAGCCCTCCACCACCAGATGGGCCGACGACGGGACCTCGTGCCACTCGGCCCAGCCGCCGTCGACCCAGTCGTAGCGCCGGTAGCGCACCAGCTCCCCCGCCACCAGCGGGTCAAGGACCCACCGACGGAGGTTCGCCGCGCCGGCGTCGGGTCCGCCGGCCCAGCCCTCGTAGAGGTCGTCCATGTGGATGACGGGCGCCTCCAGGGCGTCACCCAGCTGGGCGGCCAGGGTGGTCTTGCCCGAACCGGCCGGCCCGTCGACGCACACGAGCCGCGCGTCGGCGACCCGGATGCGCTCGAGCAGCTCACCGAGCACACCAGGCGAAACGCTCATCCCACTCCCCTCAGACAGGTCTACCCAGCGATTGTGCCCGGAATCCACCCGAGCTCTGGGCACAATCGCTGGGTTGCGCTGGGCCGGCCCTCCTACGGCTCGGCCCAGAAGCGGTACTCCGTGGAGCGCTCCTTCGCCTGCTCGATCTGTTCCCGAACACGAGCCGGGGCGGTGCCGCCCACCGCGTCGCGCGACGACAGCGAGCCCTCGACCGACAGCACGCCGCGCACCTCGGGGGTGAGGTGCTCCGAGATCGTGGCGAGGTCCTCGTCGGACAGGTCCCAGAGCTCGATGCCGCGCGCCTCGCACACCTGCACGCAGGTGCCCGCCACCTCGTGCGCGACGCGGAACGGGACGCCCTGCCGCACGAGCCACTCGGCGATGTCGGTGGCCAGCGAGAAGCCCTGCGGGGCGAGCTCGGCCATGCGGTCGGTGTCGAAGACCATCGTGCGCACCATGCCGGAGAACGCGGGCAGCACGGTCGTGAGCGTCGCCACCTGGTCGAACACCGGCTCCTTGTCCTCCTGCAGGTCGCGGTTGTACGCGAGCGGGAGGCCCTTGAGCGTGGTCATGAGGCCCACCAGGTCACCGATCACGCGGCCCGCCTTGCCCCGCGCGAGCTCGGCGATGTCCGGGTTCTTCTTCTGCGGCATGATCGACGAGCCGGTGGAGTACGCGTCGTCCAGGCGCACGAACCCGAACTCCTTGGTGTTCCAGAGGATGACCTCCTCCGCGATCCGCGACAGGTCGACGGCGATCATCGCTGCGACGAACGCGAACTCCGCCGCCACGTCACGGGACGCCGTGCCGTCGATCGAGTTCTCGACGGGGCCGCCCTCCAGCCCCAGGTCCGCGGCCACCGCGGCCGGGTCAAGACCGAGCGAGGAGCCCGCGAGCGCGCCAGAGCCGTAGGGCGACTTCGAGGCCCGCACGTCCCAGTCGAGGAAACGGTCGACGTCGCGCAGCAGCGGCCAGGCGTGCGCCAGCAGGTGGTGCGCCAGCAGGACGGGCTGGGCATGCTGCAGGTGGGTGCGCCCAGGCATGGGGGCGTCGCCGGCGGCGATGGCCTGGGTGATCAGCTCGTCCACGAGGTCGAGGACCTGCGTGCCGATGACGCGTGCCTGGTCGCGCAGGTAGAGCCGCACCAGCGTGGCGATCTGGTCGTTGCGGGACCGGCCGGCGCGGAGCTTGCCGCCGAGCTCGTCGCCTGCCCGCTCCAGCAGGCCGCGTTCGAGCGCGGTGTGCACGTCCTCGTCGTCCAGCACCGGGAGGAACGCGCCCGAGGCGACGTCCTGCTCCAGCATGTCCAGCGCGTCGATCATCCGCGCGAGCTCCGGCTCGGTGAGCAGACCCGCTGCCGACAGCACGCGGGCGTGCGCCTTCGAACCGGCGATGTCGTAGGGCGCGAGCTTCCAGTCGAAGTGTGTCGACTGCGAGAGCGCGGCCAGCTCAGGGGCCGGTCCGCCGGCGAACCGGCCGCCCCAGAGGGCGACCTTCTCGCCGGCCTGCGCCCCGACGGTCCCGGACGCCTGCGGCTCGACGTCCTTCCCTGCATCCTGACGTGTGCCGTCGTGCTCCGTCACAGTGCCCCGACCCCCAGGTCCACGCCGTTGCCGAACTTCTCGTCGCGTGCAGCGGCGAGCTTGGCCGTGAGGCCGTAGATCTCGATGAAGCCGCGGGCCTGCGACTGGTCGAACGCGTCACCCTCGTCGTAGGTGGCCAGGTTGAAGTCGTACAGCGACTGCTCCGAGCGGCGCCCGGTCACGGTGGCGCGGCCACCGTGGAGCACCATGCGGATGTCGCCGGAGACGTACCTCTGCGTGTCGTCGACGAACACGTCGAGCGACTTCTTCAGCGGCGAGAACCACATGCCGTCGTACACGAGCTCGCTCCAGCGCTGCTCGACCTGGCGCTTGAACCGGGCCTGCTCGCGCTCGAGGGTGACGTTCTCCAGCTCCTGGTGCGCGGCGATGAGGGCGATCGCGCCGGGTGCCTCGTAGATCTCGCGGGACTTGATGCCCACCAGCCGGTCCTCGACGATGTCGATGCGGCCGACACCCTGAGCGCCGGCGCGGCGGTTCATCTCCTGGATGGCCTGCAGCGGGGTGACGGCAACGCCGTCGATCGCCACCGGGACGCCCTGCTCGAACGTGAGCAGCACCTCGTCGGCGACCGGCGGGAACGTCGGATCGTCGGTGTACGAGTAGACGTCCTTGGTCGGCTCGTTCCAGATGTCCTCGAGGAAGCCCGTCTCGACGGCGCGGCCCCACACGTTCTGGTCGATCGAGAACGGGTTGTTCTTCGTGGTCGCGATCGGCAGGTCGTGCTTCTCCGCGTAGTCGATGGCCTTCTCGCGGGTCAGCGCGAGGTCACGCACGGGCGCGATCGACTTGAGGTCGGGCGCGAGCGAGGTGGTGGCCACCTCGAAGCGGACCTGGTCGTTGCCCTTGCCGGTGCAGCCGTGCGCCACGGTGGAGGCACCGAACTGGCGGGCCGCGCGCACCATGTGCTTCACGATGACGGGGCGCGAGATGGCGGAGACCAGCGGGTAACGGTCGAGGTACATGCCGTTGGCCCGCAGCGCGGGCATGCAGTACTCCGTGGCGAACTCGTCGCGCGCGTCGGCGACGTACGCCTCGACGGCGCCGCAGTCCAGCGCGCGCTTGCGGATGACGTTCATGTCCTCGCCGCCCTGGCCGACGTCGACGGCCACGGCGACCACCTCGGCCCCTGTGGCCTCGGCGATCCAGCCGATGGCGACGGAGGTGTCCAGGCCGCCCGAGTAGGCGAGCACGACGCGTTCAGTCATGATTGACGATCTCTTTCCGGTGGTGGTGTCAGTGCGATTGTGGTGTGTGTTCAGGCGCTGAGCGCGAGGAAGCGTCCCGCCAGCGCGGCGCCGTCGGCGTCGCGTGCGATCACGAGGATCGTGTCGTCCCCCGCGATGGTGCCGAGCATCCCGGGGAACACGGAGTGGTCGATCGCCGAGGCCAGCAGGTTCGCCGCTCCCGGCGGGGTGCGGAGGACCACGAGGTTGCCCGACGACTCGGCCGAGACCAGCAGCTCCTTGGCGAGCCGGGCCAGCCGCGCGGACAGGTACTCCTCGCTCGCGTCCGACTGCGCGCTGCGGTCCCCGCCCTCACCAGGGACCGCGTAGACGAGCGTGCCGTCCGAACCGCGCACCTTCTCGGCCTGCAGCTCGATGAGGTCGCGCGAGAGCGTGCCCTGCGTGACGCTCACGCCGGCCGCCGCCAGGGCGTCGGCCAGCTCGGCCTGCGAGTGGATGGCGTTGCGGAGCACGATCTCGGTGATCCGGGCGTGCCGGGCCGCCTTGGTGGTCGCGGTCGTCGCCGTCTGCTTGGTGACCATCAGCCCTGCTCCAGCAGCCAGGCGAGCAGCGCCTTCTGCGCGTGCAGACGGTTCTCCGCCTCGTCCCAGACCACGGACTGCGGGCCGTCGATCACGTCGGCAGTGATCTCCCTGCCCCGGTAGGCGGGCAGGCAGTGCAGGACCAGCGCGTCAGGCGCGGCGTACGCGAGCAGCTCGGCGTTCAGCTGGAAGTCCCAGAACGGCTTGGCCCGCTCGGCGGCCTCTGCCTCGTCGCCCATCGACACCCAGGTGTCGGTCGCCACGACGTCGGCCCCCGCGACGGCCTCCTTCGCCGACGTCGTCACGGTCACCGAGCCGCCCGTCGCACCGGAGATCTCGCGCGCCCTTGCGACCACCTCGGCGTCGGGCAGGAAGCCCTCCGGGCCGGCCACCCGCACGTGCATGCCCGCCGTGGCGCCACCGAGCAGGTACGAGCTCGCCATGTTGTTACCGGCGTCGCCGATGTAGGCGAACGTGGTGCCAGCGACAGCGTCGAGCCCGCGGTGCTGTGCCACCGTGAGGAGGTCCGCGAGGATCTGGCACGGGTGGAACTGGTCGGTCAGTGCGTTGACGACCGGCACGCGGGAGACGGCCGCCATCTCGTCGATGCGTTCCTGGCCGAACGTGCGCCACACGATGGCCGAGACCTGCCGGTCCAGCACCCGCGTGGTGTCCGCGATGGACTCCCGGACGCCGATCTTGGCGAGGTTCCCGTCCACGAGGAGCGGAAACCCGCCGAGCTCGGCGATGCCCGTTGCGAACGACACCTGGGTGCGCAGCGTCGGCTTGTCGGTGATGAAGGCGACGGTTCGCGGGCCCTCGAGCGAGCGGCGCGCGAACCGGTCCTCGCGCAGGGCGAGACCGAGCTCGAGGACTGCTCTCTGCTCGGCCGGCGCAAGGTCGTCGTCGCGCAGGAAGTGGCGGGTCATGCGAGGTCCTCCGGAAGGGATGTGAAGAAGCGGGCGGCGTCCATGGCCTGCTCAGCGGTCAGGATCAGGGGCGGGGCGAGCCGGATCGCGTCGGGTGCCACTGCGTTCACGATGAACCCGGCCTCCAGGGCCGCCGTGGCCACCTGCGGCGCCACCGGCTTGTTGAGCACCACGGCCAGCAGCAGCCCGCGGCCGCGGGCCTCCTTGACGAGCGGGCTGCCGCACGTCTCGATCTCCGTGCGCAGCAGTGCCCCGATCTCCCGCGCGTTCGCCAGCAGTCCGTCCCGCTCGATCACGCCGATCGTGGTGAGCGCCGCCGCGGCGGCGACGGGGTTGCCGCCGAACGTGCTGCCGTGCTGCCCGCGGCCGAGCAGGCCGGCGGCCGCGCCGTACGCGATCACCGCGCCGACCGGGAAGCCGCCGCCGAGGCCCTTGGCGACGGTGACGACGTCGGGCACGATGCCCCCGCCGATCTCGGGCTGCTGGTAGGCGAACCAGGATCCGCACCGGCCCATGCCGGTCTGGACCTCGTCAAGGACGAGCAGCGCACCGTGCGCCGTGGTCAGCCGGCGGGCGGCCGCGAGGTAGCCGGCCGGCAGCGGCCGCACTCCGGCCTCCCCCTGTACGGGCTCGACCACGAGCGCCGCCACCTCGCCGTGCTCGGCGACGGACTCCGGCGAGAACGCAGCCTCCAGGGCGGCGAGATCTCCGAACGGCAGGTGCTCGACGCCGCCGGGCAGCGGCTCGAACGGCTCCCGGTACGCGGCCTTCGCCGTCAGCGCGAGGGCGCCCATCGACCGCCCGTGGAACGCACCCTCCAGGGCGAGCACCCGGGTGCGGGTCCCTACCCCGGCCGACGACGCGACGCGGCGCGTCATCTTGAACGCCGCCTCCACCGCCTCGGTGCCCGAGTTGGTGAGGAACACGCGTGACCCGTCCGGCGCCTCCGCCACGCGCAGGAGCGTCTCGGCCAGCGCGATCTGGGCGGGCGTGCCGAAGAAGTTCGAGACGTGGCCCAGAGTGCCGAGCTGGGCGCTGATCGCCGCAGTGAGCGTCGGGTGCGCGTGGCCCAGCGAGTTCACCGCGATGCCCCCGAGCAGGTCGAGGTACCGCTCGCCGTCCGCATCCCACACGTACGCGCCCTCACCACGCACCAGCACCCGCTGCGGCGGGCCGAACGTGTCCATGACCGCGCCCGAGTACCGCTGGGTCCACGCGGAGACCGAACCGCCGGCCGACAGGGCCGAACCGTCCTCGGTCGGGATCATGGCGCTCATGCGGTCACACCTTCCTTCGCGGGGACCACCATCGTCCCGTTGCCCTGCGTGGTGAAGACCTCCAGCAGCGCGCTGTGCGGCTGGCGGCCGTCGATGACCGTCGCGGCGGCGACGCCACCCTCGACCGCGCGCAGGCAGGCCTCCATCTTCGGCACCATCCCCGACTCCAGGCGCGGCAACAGCTCGGCCAGCTCCGGCGCCGTGATCCGCTGCACCAGCGAGGTCCGGTCGGGCCACGCCGTGTACAGCCCTTCGACGTCCGTCAGGACGATGAGCTTCTTGGCGCCGAGGGCCACCGCGAGCGCCGAGGCGGCGGTGTCGGCGTTGACGTTCAGCACCTGGGTGGGGTCGTCCTTGTCGGGCGCGATCGTCGACACGACAGGGATGCGGCCGGCCTGCAGCAGGTCCTCGACGGCGCGCGGGTCCACCTGCACGACGTCACCGACGAGGCCGACGTCGACGGGCTCGCCGTTCACGATGGCGTGGCGGCGTTCGGCGCCGAGCAGGCCGCCGTCCTCGCCCGACAGGCCGACGGCGACCGGGCCGTGCGCGTTGATCAGGCCGACCAGCTCCCGGCTGACCTGCCCGGTCAGGACCATGCGCACCACCTCCATCGCCTCCGGAGTGGTGACGCGCAGGCCGCCCTTGAACTCCGAGGCGATGCCGAGGCGGTCGAGCATGGCGTTGATCTGCGGTCCCCCGCCGTGCACGACGACCGGCCGCAGCCCCACCTGGCGCAGGAACACCATGTCCTGGGCGAACGCCGCCTTGAGTCCTGCGTCGATCATCGCGTTACCGCCGTACTTGACGACGATGAGCGCGCCGGAGAACTCCTGCAGCCACGGCAGGGCCTCTATCAGCACCTCTGCCTTCTGGTCGGGCCGCAGCCCGTTGACGATGTCGCTGCTCATGAGCTGTACGCGCTGTTCTCGTGGACGTAGTCGTGCGTCAGGTCGTTGGTCCAGAGCGTGACCTCGGCGTCGCCTGCGTGCAGGTCGATGGTGAACGTGACGTCGCGCGCCGCCGCCATGTCGACCTTCTCCGGCGGCTCGTACGCGCCGCCGGCCTTGCAGACCATGACCCCGTTGACGCTCACGTCGAGCTCCGCGGGGTCGAACGGGGCGACCTCCTCCGGCACGGTGCCGACCTGCGAGAGGATGCGGCCCCAGTTGGGGTCGTTGCCGAAGACTGCCGCCTTGACCAGGTTGGACCGGCTCACGGCGCGCGCGACGGCGAGCGCCGCGTCCTCGGTGGTGGCGTTCGTGACGGTGATGGCGATGTCGTGGGACGCGCCCTCGGCGTCGGCGACGAGCTGGCGGGCCAGGTCCGCGCAGATCGCGGTGACCGCCTCGGTGAGCGTGTCCAGGTCCGGGGACACGGCCGCGGCGCCGGAGGCCATCAGCACCACGGTGTCCGAGGTGGACATGGCGCCGTCCGAGTCGACCCGGTCGAAGGTGACCCGCGTGGCCGCCCGCAGCGCGGTGTCGGCGTCGGCGGCGCTGACGACGGCGTCCGTGGTGATCACGCACAGCATCGTCGCCAGGGCGGGGGCGAGCATGCCCGCACCCTTGGCCATGCCCCCGACGGTGAAGGTACCGCCCGGCGTCTCGACGGTGCGCACCGCCGACTTCGCCACGGTGTCGGTGGTCATGATCGCGGTGGCCGCGGCCTTGCCGGCGGCGGCGTCGGCCGCGAGCGCACCGACGGCGACGGGGACGCCGGCCAGCAGCTTGTCGGCGGCCAGCCGGACGCCGATCAGGCCGGTCGAGCCGACGAGCACGTCGATCGCACCGATCCCCAGCTCACCGGCGACCTTCTCCGCGGTGGCGTGCGCGTCCTGGAACCCGCCGGGTCCCGTGCACACGTTCGCGCCCCCGGAGTTGAGCACGACGGCGCGGGCCACGCCGTCCTTGACTGCCTGGCGGGACCACATGACGGGCGCGCCGACCACCCGGTTGCTCGTGAAGACGGCCGCGGCGGCATGCTCCGGCCCGTCGTTGACGACGAGGGCCAGGTCCGGCGTGCCGGACGCCTTGAGGCCCGCCGTGATCCCGGCCGCCCGGAATCCTTGTGCCGCGGTGACGCTCATGGGGTTCCCCCGGTCGTGGTGGCACCGGTCGGGGCTCCAGAGGTCATGGTGCGACTCCTTCGGTGATGAGGCCGGCGGTCTCCCGCAGGCCGAGGGCGAGGTTCATGGACTGGATCGCCGCGCCGGCCGTCCCCTTGACGAGGTTGTCGATGGCGGTGACCGTGACGACCCTCCGCGCGGCGGCGTCGACCGCTACCTGCACGCACGCCGTGTTGGCGCCCAGCGTCATCGCGGTGCTGGGCCACTGGCCCTCCGGCAGGAGGTGTACGAACGGCTCGTCCGCGTAGGCGGCTTCCCACGCGGCGCGGACCTGCTCCGGGTCGACACCCTTGACCAGCGGAGCGGTGGCCGTCGCGAGGATGCCCCGGGCCATCGGCACGAGGGTGGGGGTGAAGCTGATGCTCACCGCCGGCGCGCCGGCGGCGCGCAGGTTCTGCTGGATCTCCGGGATGTGCCGGTGGGTGCCGCCCACCCCGTACGGCTGCGCGGAGCCGAGGGCCTCGCTCGCCAGGAGGTGCGGCTTGAGCGCCTTGCCTGCGCCCGAGTAGCCGTTGGCCAGCACGGCCACGATGTCGGTCGGCTCCACCACGCCCGCTGCCACGCCGGGCTGCAGGCCGAGGGTCACCGCTGTGACGTTGCAGCCGGGCACCGCGATGCGGCGCGCCCCGGCGAGCTTGTCACGCTGGCGGGCGGCGGTGGTGACATCGACGCCGGGTGACTCGGCACGGATCAGCTCGGGCAGGCCGTAGGGCCAGGTCCCCGCGTGGGTCGAGCCGTAGAACTGCTCCCAGTCGCTCGCCGACTCCAGCCGGTGGTCGGCCCCGAGGTCCACGACGAGGACGTCGTCCGGGAGCTGAGCCGCCACCTGGGCCGACGCCCCGTGCGGCAGGCCGAGCAGCACGACGTCGTGCCCCAGCAGCGTGTCGGGCGTGGTGGGCTCGAGGATGCGGTTGGCGAGGCCGCGCAGGTGCGGCTGGACCTCGCCGAGGCTCGACCCCGCGTTCGTGTGCGCGGTCAGCGTGCCGATCTCTACGAACGGATGGGCCGCCAGGAGGCGGAGGGCCTCCCCGCCCGCGTAACCGGACGCGCCGGCGACGGCGACGCGGATGAGCTGGCTGCTGGACATATTCCGCAGCATACATAAATATGCAGCGGCGCGACAGCCGGTCGTCGGGAGCAGGGCCCGTGGCTCACGAGGCGGCCAGCCGCAGGTACATCACGTGCAGCCCGGTGTACCCGTGGGTCGGTGAGCGGAACGCGCCGGGCACCGTACCGATGATCTCGAACCCGAGCGCCCGCCAGAGGCGCACCGCCGAGGCGTTCGACTCCACGACGGAGTTGAACTGGATGCCCCGGAATCCCTGCTCCCGGTGCCAGGCGATGACGTGCTCCCCCAGCGCGCGCCCCACCCCGCGCCCGCGCGCTGCGTCGGACACCATGAACGACGCCGTACCCACGTGGGCGCCGTTGCCCGGCTTGTTGGGCCCCATCTTGGCGGTGCCGAGCACCTCGCCGTCCTCCTCGAGCACCACGGTGGCGCCGGGCGGCCGCTCGATCCAGTACGCGCGGGCAGTCTCCTCGTCGATCTCGACGGGGTAGGTGTAGGTCTCACCCTCCCGGCAGACTGCTTCGATGATCGGCCAGACGGCGTGCCAGTCGGCCTCGGTGAAGGGACGGATGGTTCGGCTCACGCGGCACAAACTACCTGTGGCAGGCTCGTCGCATGCACGCAGTCGTAGCCCGTGAGCCGGGCGGCCCCGAGGTCCTGTCGTACACCGAGCTCCCCGACCCGACGCCAGGTCCCGGCCAGCTCCTGGTCCGCGTCGCCGCGGCCGGCGTGAACTTCATCGACACCTACCGGCGCGCCGGCGTCTACCCGATGGAGTACCCGCACGTGGTGGGTGTCGAGGGCGCTGGCACCGTCGAAGCACTCGGCGACGACGTCACCGGGTTCGCCGTGGGCGACCGCGTGGCCTGGCACGACGGGCCTGGTTCGTACGCGGAGCTCGTGGCAGTGGATGCCGCCGGCGTCGTGCCGGTACCCGACGGGCTCGACCTCACCGTCGCGGCCGCGCTGCCCCTGCAGGGCATCACCGCGCACTATCTCGTCCGGTCCACGTTCGAGGTGCGGCCCGGGCACGACGTGCTGCTGACCGCGGGCGCGGGCGGCGTCGGCCTGCTGGCCACCCAGCTCGCCGTCGCAGCGGGCGGGCGGGTCCTGACCACGGTCTCGACGCCGGAGAAGGCGGCGCTCTCGTCGGCTGCGGGCGCCGCGCACACCATCGACTACGCCGCGATGGACGACATCACGGCCGGGCTGCCCGCGCTCGTGCGCGAGCTCACCGATGGCCGGGGCGTGCACGTCGTGTACGACGGCGTGGGCAAGTCGACCTTCGAGGCGTCCCTCGCGTCGTTGCGCCCGCGCGGGATGCTCGTGCTGTTCGGCGGGGCGTCCGGCCAGGTACCGCCGTTCGACCCTCAGCGGCTGAACAAGGCGGGCTCGCTGTTCCTCACGCGGCCCACCATCGCGCACTACGCGCTCACGCGTGCAGAGCTCGAGTGGCGCACCTCCGAGGTGCTCGGGTCCGCGGCGTCGGGCGACCTGGACGTCCGCGTCGGGGCCACGTTCTCGCTGTCCGACGCCGGCGCCGCGCACGAGGCACTGGAAGGCCGGGCCACGACCGGGAAGGTGCTGCTGGTCCCCTGACGGGGGACGGTTGGTTGGTTGGGGCTCGTGCTGAGATCGGCCCCTTGGTGGGACACCCCGCCGAGTTCGGTCCCTTGGTGGACGCCCAGCCGATGAGATCGGTCCCTTGATGCGCCACCGCGCTGAGTTCGGTCGCTTGACCTGAGATCGGTCCATTAACGGACCGATATCAGGTCAAGCGACCGAACTCATGGCAAGGGACCGATCTCAGAGCACGGCCAACGGACCAGCGGCCACGCGAGGAACCGACCGGGAGACACGCGAGCTCCCGCACACCAGCCAGACCACCCCAGCCGGGCCCCACCAGTTGGACCGCCCCGGCCAGGCGACCCCAGCTAGGCCACACCCACCAGGCCACACCCACCAGGCCACACCCACCGAACCGGTCCAACGTTGGAGCGACACACCGGCCCGTGGCACAACCTGCGGAGTGAACCCTTTACAGAGAGTGGCCCCGTCGCGACAATTCACCCGTCGAGTTTTCTCTCGCCCGGAGGTTCAACGTGGTACTTCCTCGCTTCTCCCCTGCCCTTGTCGCCGGCGCTGCCGTCATCGCCATGGCGCTCAGCGTCCTGACCACCAGTTCGGCCGCGGCCACACCCGCTGACGACACCCCGGCGTCGTCCGACCGGGGCGCCGCTGGAGACGATGTCTCCGCCGAGGCCACCCTGCCTCCGAACCTCGTGCTGGACCGCGACTTCCCCGACCCCGACGTGTCGAAGTTCGGCGACACCTACTACGCCTACGCGACGAACGAGGGCAAGAACCTGCCCTGGGCCACCGCCCCCGACCCGGACGGCCCCTGGACCTACCGGCCCACCGACGCCCTGCCGAACCTCGGGGCGTGGGCGAAGGAGGGGCGCACCTGGGCCCCCGACGTCTCCCGGCGCAGCGACGGCCGCTACCTGCTCTACTACACGGCCTGGCATGCGGCGTCCGGCCGGCAGTGCATCGGCGCTGCCCTGGCCGACTCCCCCGGCGGCCCGTTCGCGCCGGTCGGCACCCAGCCGCTCGTCTGCCCGCTGGAGGCGGGCGGCGCCATCGACGCGTCCAGCTTCACCGACACCGACGGCGCCCGGTACCTGGTCTGGAAGAACGACGGCAACGCGATCGGCGCAACCACGTGGATCCACGTGCAGCGCGTGGCGGCGGACGGCATCACCTTCCAGGGCGGGGCCACCCAGGTGCTGCGCAACGACCGGGCCGACGAGGCGGGCATCATCGAGGCACCGGTCATCACGAAGGTCGGCGGCCAGTACGTGCTGTTCTACTCGGCGGGCCCGTACACGACCAACCAGTACGGCACGAGCTACGCGGTGTCGAGCTCGATCACAGGCCCGTACACCAAGGCGTTCCGCTTCCTGATGACCACCGACTCGCTCGACGGCGCGGTGGGCGGACCGGGCGGGGCCGACGTGCTGCGCGACGCCGGGGGCGACAAGCTCGTCTTCCACGGGCACCGGGACGCGGGCGGCCGGGGCATGTACGTCGCCGACCTCGGCTGGGCGAACGGATACCCCGTGGTGCGGGGCAGCCGGGTCCGGTACGAAGCCGAACGCGGCACGCTCACCAGCTGCTCGGTCCGCGAGAACGCGGCCGGCGCGTCGGACGGCAAGGTCGTCGCGTACATCGACCACGCGGACAGCGCGGTCGACGTCGGATCCATCTACGTGCCCACCACCGGCAGCTACTCGCTGCACGTCGGCTACGCCAACGGCTCCGCAGGGACCGCCTCGCACACGGTCACCGTGAACGGGTCGGGGGCAGGGTCCATCAGCTACCCCGTCACCGGCTGGGACAACTGGCGGCAGGCGAGCAAGGACGTCACCCTCCAGGCGGGCTGGAACACGATCCGGCTGGGCAAGGGCACAGCATTCGCGGAGCTCGACTACATCGAAGTCGCGTAGCCGGCGGTCCACGACCGGCGGTTGCGACCGCTGCCCGGCGTCGAGTATCTTGACGTCAAGATACTCGACGTCGAGGAGTGGTGATGGCGGACTGGAACCCCGGTGCCTACCTGCAGTACACGGACGAGCGGTCCCGCCCGTTCACCGAGCTGGTCGCCCGGGTGCCCGGGACTCCCGCCACCGTCGTCGACCTCGGCTGCGGACCGGGCCACCTCACCGCAGTGCTCCGGGCACGCTGGCCCGACGCCCACGTGACGGGCATCGACGCCTCCCCCGCCATGATCGAGCGGGCACGCGACGCCGACCCGGACACCGACTACGTCCTGGCCGACCTCAGCACCGACGACCACACCGCCGACCTCGTCATCAGCAACGCGGCACTCCAATGGGTGCCAGGGCACCGCGAGCTGCTCCCGGCGCTCGCCGACCGGGCCGCACAGACGTTCGCCTTCCAGGTCCCCGGCAACCACGACGCGCCCAGCCACCAGCTGCTGCGCGAGGTCGCCGCGCGCGAGCCGTACGCCGACGTCGTCGGGCCGGTCGCGCGCCGGTCCAGCGCCGACCCCGCGGAGTACCTGGACCTGCTCGCCCGGCCCGGCTGGGCGGTCGACGTGTGGGAGACCACCTACACGCACCTGCTGCACGGGGCGGACCCGGTGCTGCGCTGGATCTCGGCGACGGGCGCGCAGCCGACGCTCCAGGCGCTGGAGGCCAAGGACCCCGCGCTGCGCGCCCGGTTCGAGGAGGAGTTCGGCGCGGCGCTCCGCGCGGCCTACCCGGAGCGGGCCTACGGCACGCCCCTGGCGTTCCGCCGCGTGTTCGCGGTGGCGACGCGGGCCTGAGCAGGCGGTCAGCTCTGCGACGCCACGCGGGCCCGCAGACTGCTGAGCTCGGTGTCGACATACTTCCGCGTGCGGCCCATCGCCAACCGGCCGAGCAGCCAGGCCAGGCCGCCTGTCTGCGTGATCGCGAGCGTGACCAGGGACCGGCCGTCGGGCAGCCGCTCCACCAGGTGTTCCGCCTGCGTGGTGACGCCTGGCGCCTCGCTGATCCACGCGAAGTGACGCGGCGGGTCCCACTCGTCGATCAGCCAGATCGCGAGGGGCATCTTCGGCTGCTCGATCCGCACCTGCGTGCCGACGTCCGGCGGGTTCGGTCCGTCGATGATCGTCACGGACGTCATGGAGGGCGTCCAGTCGGGCATGCGCTCGACGTCGGACAGGACGGCCCACACGGCTTCTGGCGAGGCGTCGATCTCCGCGGACGTGCTGTAGTTCGGCATGTGTGCTCCTGACATCTTCGGTGAGCGCCGACCGGCGTCGTCTCCATAGTCTCGACCTTTGGCCGCCCCGCGCGTGGTGACCGACACACGTCCGGGGCGATCCGCTCCGGCGTGTGCGACACCCGTGGAGCGGTCCTAGGCTGCCGTCATGACTGATCGTCCCCTTCGTATAGGGCTGCAGCTGCAGCCGGAGCACGCCGACTACTCCGCCATCCGCGACGCGGTCCTCCGTGCCGAGGACCTGGGGGTGGACGTCATCTTCAACTGGGACCACTTCTACCCGCTCCACGGCGACCCGGACGGCAAGCACTTCGAGTCCTGGACGATGCTCGGCGCCTGGGCCGAGCAGACCGAGCGCGTCGAGATCGGTGCGCTGGTGACCGGCATCGGCTACCGGAACCCGGACCTGCTGGCGGACATGGCGCGCACCGTGGACCACATCTCGGGCGGGCGCCTCATCCTCGGCCTCGGCGCCGGCTGGTTCGAGAAGGACTACGACAGGTTCGGTTACGAGTTCGGCACCGCAGGGTCCCGCATCGCTAGCCTCGCCGACGCCATGCCACGGATCAAGGCCCGGCTCGCCGCGGGCAACCCGGCGCCCACGCGGGAGATCCCGATCCTGATCGGCGGTGGCGGCGTGAAGAAGACGCTGCGCATCGTCGCCGAGCACGCCGACATCTGGCACAGCTTCGGCGACGTGGACGTCCTGACGACCAAGTCGGCGATCCTCGACGAGCACGGCACCGCCGTCGGGCGCGACACCGCAAGGCTCGTGGAGCGGTCCGTCGAGGTCAGCGGTGCACCGGGCGTGGCAGGCGACGCGCTCGTGGCCGCCGGAGCGACACTCCTCACGATGAGCAGCGCCGGGCCGGACTACGACCTGAGCAAGGTCAAGGCCTGGGTCGACTGGCGCGACGAGCGCCGCTGAGCGCTAGAGCTCCAGCACCGTCTTGATCCCGCCGGGGTCGCTCGCGAACGCCTCGACGGCGTCCTCGAGCGGCACCCGGTGGGTCACGATGCGACCGAGCCAGCTGGCGTCGGCCCTGGTCAGGGCTTCCGCCCCGGCTCGGTAGTGCGTCAGGTTGGCGTTCACGGAGCCGATCACGGCGTCGTTCTCCAGCACGATCCGCCGGTTGAGCGCGCCGGCGTCGAACGCGATCGTGCGCCCCGCCGACGTGACGCCCGTGAGGCAGGTGACGCCGTAGCTGCCGCTCGCGGAGAGGACGTCGACGACGACCTGGGTCGCGCCGGTCGCCTCGATCACGATGTCGGGACGGATCGCGGTCGCGACGTCGCCAACGGGCTCGGTGTGATACTCGGCACCGAGCTGGGCGACCAGCTCGGGCTTCGGCCCGTCGGTGACGCGGTCGAGCACGTGCACCTCGAGGCCGCGCTGGACACCGAGCAGCGCTGCCAGCAGACCGATGGGGCCCGCGCCGGTCACGAGCGCCACCTTCGGCTCGAACCATGCGCGCTGCCCGACCAGCTCGATCTGCTCCCACGCCTTGGCGACGACGGTGGTCGGCTCGAGCAGCATGCCGACGTCGGCGAGCGACGGGTCGAGGCTGACCGCGTAGTCGGCCTCGACGGTCCACCGCTCGGAGGCGAACCCGTCGATCGCCTTGATCCCTCGTTCGGTGTACTTGCCGTTGCGGCACATGTCGAACTGCCCGCGAGCGCACGCGCCGCACGGTTCCGGGTCCGGACGGCGCACGACGCCGACCACGAGGTCGCCCGGCGCGAAGCCGGAGCCGTCGGGCGCCGTCAGCACCCGGCCGAGCGACTCGTGCCCGAGCACCAGCCGCTCGTGCCCCGGCGGAGCCCAGCCGTACTCTCCGGCGGCGATCTCCCGGTCCGTCGCGCACACGCCGACGGCCAGGCCGTCGACCAGGAGCTCGCCGGGGCCGGCGACCGGCTCGTCGACGTCGGTGACGGCCAGGGAGCCAGGGGTCTGCGGGACCACGGTCAGCGCGCGCATCAGGCGATCTCCTCCGGTGACGGGACCGCCGGAGGCGCGGACGCAGGGGCGGCGGCCGGAACGGCGACGCGTTCGGTCACGCCGGACTCCACGTCGCGAGCCGTGACTCCTCGACCGATCCGCAGCGCACTGTTGACCAGGCCGAGGTGGCTGAACGCCTGGGGCGTGTTGCCGAGGTGACGTCCGGTGCGCACGTCGTACTCCTCGCTGAGCAGCCCGAGATCGTTGCGCAGGGAGAGCAGGCGCTCGAACAGCGCGACGGCCTCGTCGATCCGGCCGATCCCGTGCAGGGCGTCGACCAGCCAGAAGCTGCACACCAAGAAGGTGGCCTCCTCGCCCGGCAGGCCGTCCACCCGGTCGTCGGCATGGGTGTGGTAACGCAGCAGCAGCCCGTCCTGGCTGAGCTCGCGCTGGACGGCGTCCACCGTGCCCACGACACGCGGGTCGTCCCAGGGCAGGAACCCGACCTGCCCGATCAGCAGCAGGGCGGCGTCCAGGCCCTCCGACCCGTAGAACTGCGTGAACGTGTTCCGCTCGGTGTCGAACCCGTGCATGCACACGTCGGCGTGGATACGGTCGCGCACGGCCCGCCACCGCTCGACCGGCCCGTCCAGCCCTCCTTCCTCGACGGCACGCACCGCCCGGTCGAACCCGGCCCACGCCATGACCCGGGAGTGCACGAACGCACGTCGCGGACCGCGCACCTCCCAGAGCCCGTTGTCGAGGTCGTCCCAGTGTTCTTCGAGATACTCCAGGAGCGCCTTTTGCAGGTTCCACGCCTCCTGGTCGGTCTCGAGTCCCGCCTCCCGCGCCAGGTGCAGGGCGTCGAGAGTCTCGCCCCAGACGTCGATCTGGAGCTGACCGGCCGCGCCGTTGCCGATCCGCACCGGACCCGAGTCCTCGTAGCCCGGCAGCCAGTCGATCGTGTACTCGGGCAGCCGGCGCCGTCCGTCGAGGCCGTACATGATCTGCAGGTCCGCCGGGTCGCCGGCCACCGCACGCAGGAGCCACGCCCGCCACGCACGCGCCTCGTCGATGAACCCCGTCCCGACGAGGGCCTGCAGCGTGAACGCCGCGTCCCGCAGCCAGCAGAACCGGTAGTCCCAGTTTCTCGAGCCGCCGATCTCCTCGGGGAGCGAGGTCGTTGCCGCTGCGGCGATGGCGCCCGTCGGGGCGTAGGTCAGAGCCTTGAGCGTGATCAGGGACCGGTGCACGGCGTCGGCCCACGGGCCGTCGTAGGTCGACTTCGCGATCCACGACCGCCAGAACTCCTCGGTCTCCCGCAGCGCCGCCACCGCTCCGACGGGCGGCTTGATCGGTAGATGAGACGCGTGGTAGGTCAGGACGAACGGCACCCGGTCACCCGGTCCGACGGTGAAGTGGGCACGGTGGACAGCGTCGTCGGCGACTCCCTCGGAGGTGAGGGTGACGCCCGCGTCGATGTGAACCGAGTCGGGTCCGGCCACCGCACGCAGGCCGCCACGCTCCTGGGTGACCCAGGGCACGACGTTCCCGTAGTCGAACCGGAGCCGCAGCTCGGTGGTCATCGGGACGCTCCCGCTGATCCCCTCGACGATCCGGACGAGGTCGGCCTGGTCACCGCGCGGCGGCATGAGGTCGATCACCCGGACGCGACCTTCCGGCAGGTCCCACTCCGTCTCGAGGACCAGGGTGCCGTCCCGATAGCCGCGGCTGGTGCACTCGCCGCCCGACTCCGGCCCGAGCCGCCACGACCCGTGCTCCTCGCTGCCGAGGAGCGCGGCGAAGCAGGCCGGGGAGTCGAACTGCGGCAGGCACATCCAGTCGACCGTTCCGTCGCGACCGATCAGCGCGGCAGTCTGGAGGTCTCCGACAATTCCGTAATCTTCAATTCGGCTGGTCATCGCCTTCAGACTAGGTGCGCGGCGCGGAGTCCGCAGGCCTGTGCTGTCCCTGAACGGGAGGGTCAGAACGACGAGGCGTCGGCCGCGTACACCCACCGGTAGCCCGGATACTCACCGAGGGACCACAGGTAGTCGCGCGTGGGGTCGTAGGACAGGTCCTCCGCACCGACGGTCAGGGCGTTGCCGTGCCGCACCAGCGCTCCCGACGGCGCGGCGAACGTGTGCAGGTCGCCGTCCGAGTTCGGGTCGGAGTGGTCGGAACCGTCGCTCTGCGAGAAGAAGAACTCGCCGTTGATGGCGGTCGATCCCTGCACGCTCTCGAGGTCGGTCCGATACGCCTCCGTCGCCTTGATGACGCCGTCCGACGCCGGCTCGAGATACCGGTCCGTGTAGTCGATCGGGACCCGGATGGTCCGGACCTGGGCACCCGCGTCGACGTCCGACGGGCTCCGGTACTCGCTGACGATCACCGAGTCGGGAGAGCTCGTACGGTCGAGCGCGACCGAGGAGTGCTGCAGCTGCGCGTACCCACCGGCCGTCGAGTCCGTGAACTTCGCTGTCTGCGGCAGCACGTACTTGTAGTCGAACGCGTGGTACGAGCCGTCGGCCTGCCGCCCGACCGCCGAGGAGTCGCCGGTCGAGACCCGCCACAGGTGGTCCAGGTCGAACACGCGGAACCCGCCGCTCGTGTCCGCCACGTACAGCAGGTTGCCGTACCACATGATGCCGCCCGCATGGATGTCGATCGGCCTGTACGACGGCGCGCTCGTGGTGCCGCTCGGCTCGACCAGCAAGATGTGCCGGTACGGCGGGGCCGACGCGCTCGCCGACAGGTTCGACACGCTGATCCGGACCCCCTTGTCGATACCGTCGTCGGCGTGGTCGTACCAGCTCACCAGGTTGATGCGCCTGCCTTCGTACGTCCCCGACCCGTACGCGTCGGAGCTCGTCGTGATGCCCTGCGGGTACCAGGCGCTCGTGCCCTGGTCACCCGAGTTCCAGCAGTAGTACGCGGTGCGGTGCGTGACCGACGGTGCGCTGCCGCAGCTCGGGGTGCGGTTGCCGTCGTCGGCGACCGTGCCCATCGTGACGTTCGGCAGCGCCGCGTCGAGCGCGCCGACCAGCGCCGACGACGTCTCGGACAGCGTGTAGCGGAAGTTGCTCGCGGTGAGCGGTGACACGGCGGCCGCGGTCGACGGCCCTGCCTGCTCGCTCGGGGGCTCCGTGGCGACCGCCGGTCCGGCGGAGGCGAGCAGGGCACACAGCCCAAGGCTCGCGACGGCGAGCGCGGGGCGACGACGATGACGCATGGTGGTCTCCTTGGCGTGAGGGGACGGCTGCTCGTACACCGTAGGGAGGATTCACCCCCTCTGCCAGCAAAAGGTCCGGACCACCTCACCTGCGTTGACAGCCCGGTACGCGAACCATAGGTTCCATCTGGCGCGGCACTGACGTCACGCCACGTACTCGATCGACGAAGACTCGAGCAACGAAACGGGTGGACCGATGACGTTCCGTAAACTCGCACGTGCCCTGATCACACTTGTCGTGGCGCTGGGCGCTACCGCCGGAGGGACCGCCACGGCCACAGTGAGCTCGCCGGACGACGGCTGGTCGACGTCGTGGACGCAGTCCCAGCAGCGTAGTTCCGGGCTGAGCCCCGAGACGTTCGAGAACCGGTCGGTTCGCACCATCACCCGCCTGACGCAGGGCGGATCGTCGCTGCGCGTCCGGCTGCAGAACCAGTTCGGCACCGAGCCTCTGGTGGTGGACGCCACCACCGCTGGGCTGAGCGCCGGGGGTGCCGCCATCCGGCCGGAGAGCCTGCGCACCGTGACCTTCAACGGTTCGGACTCCGTGTCGATCCCGGCCGGCGGCGACGTCTGGAGCGACCCGGTGGGCCTTGCCACCAGTGCCATGGACGACCTGGTGGTGAGCTTCTACCTCGCGAACCCGACGCGAATGATGCTCCACGACCTGGCCGGCCGCACCAACTACTTCTCAGCGGTGGGCGCAGGGAACACCACCGCGGACACCTCGGGCGGTGACTTCCCCGAGGCACACGGGTGGACCTACCTGGTCAGCGCGGTGGACGTCTACGACCCTGACCTCTCCGGCACGGTGGTCGCCTACGGCAGCTCGGTGGTCGACGGCGTCGGCGCGAACAACTGCGGCGCCGGCTGCCCGCCGCCTGCCGTGTTCCAGCGCTGGACCGACACTCTCGCGCAGCGCATCGTCGACAAGCGGCCGGACAAGCGCCAGGTCGCCGTCGTCAACGAGGGCATCTCGGGGACCACGGCATCGCCGGCGTGCGGGGGCGGCGGCCTCGACGGCGTCTCGCGCCTCGATCGCGACGTCCTCGCCCTGCACAACGTGAAGTCGGTCATCTACTACTACGGCACCAACGACATCGGCAACAACTGCAGCGCCGAGGCGATCGTGGCGGCCTACAGGGACACGTTCGCCCGCCTGCGCGCGGCCGGGATCAAGGTGTTCGTCACCCCGATCACCTCGCGGCCCGGCTACACGGCCGCACAGAACGCGCAGCGCGCTGCGGTGAACGAGTTCGTCCGAGCGGGCGACAACTGCTCCGGGACCTGTGACGGCGTCTTCGACTTCGACCAGGTGCTCAGGGACCCCGAGAACCCGAACTCCATCTGGCCGGCCTACGACACCGGCGACGGGGTGCACGCCAACATCGCGGGCCAGACGGCGATCGCCTGGTCCATCCCGCTGGGGCGCCTCTGACGGGGTGCACCGGCCACCCGGCGGCCCGCCCTCGACGCGTGAGCGCGAGAAACGGCGGGCCTCCGGGCGGGCGGGGCCGGGCCGCCAGCCGGGCCGGGCCGGGCCGGTCAGCGCTGGGTGAGAACGTCCGCCAGCGGGTCGTCGGTCCCGGCGGGGAGGACCCGCAACCGCCGAGCGATCCGTTCCGTCCCTTCGGCCGATACCTGAGCAGCGCGCTCCTTGAGGGACGCGGGGGTGTCGTGCGTGACCCGCAGGAACCAGCCGGAGCACCCGTCCAGCTCGCCGGCCGCTATCGCGTTCACGACGTCGGTGACCCGCTCGACGGGAGTCCACTCGGTGCGACCCTCGTGCAAGGTCATGCCTGTCGACATGTCCGTCTTGACGACTCCAGGCGCGAGCTCGAAGACGCGGATCCCGTGCTCGAAGCCGTCGTTGTGCAGGTTGGCGCCCATCCGGACGAGGGCGGTCTTGCTCGCGTTGTACGCCGAGCTGCCGCCCGCCATCTCGTGCGAGCTCGCGCCGGAGGCCAGGTCGACGACCCGTCCCCCGCCGCGCTCGATCATGCCGGGCACCGCGTACCGGTTGAACAGGAACGGCGCCCGCACGTTGGTCTCGAACACCGACCACCACTCGTCAGGGTCGGCCTCCCAGAGCGGATGCTCCGACTCGAGCGCACCCGCGTTGTTGACCAGCAGATCGATCGAGCCGAGCGCCTCCTCGGCCTGCCCGACCGCGGCGCGCACCGCAGCCGGGTCCGACACGTCCGCGGTGAGCACGACGGCGGTCGAGCCGGCAGCGCGGACCTCCTGCGCCACGGCCTCGAGCCGAGCCGGGTTCCTCGCCAGGAGGGCCACGTCCAGCCCTGCCCGCGCCAGGCCCAGCGCGATCTCCCTGCCGATACCACGTGAGGCGCCCGTCACGAGCGCCGTGCGGGCCGGCGGCACGGCGGGCTGCACCTGCGCGTCGCGAGGTGCGCCCGCCACAGGCGCGTCAGCCACGCAGCACCGCCCCCACCCTGTCCGCCGCGGAATCCACCACGGCGTCGCGCACCGCACGGACCTCCTTGGCCGACAGTGTCCGGTCCGCTGCCCGTAGGCGGAGCGAGTACGCGAGCGACTTCTTGCCCTCGCCCACCTGCTCGCCCGTGAAGACGTCGAACAGGGCCAGCTCCTCGAGCAGCTCACCGGCTCCCGCGACGATCGCCGAGCGCACCGCCTCGGCCGGCACGTCGCCGTCGACCACGAAGGCGAAGTCCTCCTTGGCCGCGGGGAACGCCGACACGGAGGCCGCAACGACCGGCTCGCCCGACGCCGCGGCGACCAGGGCGCTCAGGTCCATCTCGAACGCCGCGGCACGAGCGGGCAGAGCGAGGCTCTCGACGACCTTGGGGTGCAGCTCGCCCGCATGGCCGACCAGCGTGCCGTCCGTGAGCTCGAGGCGCGCGCAGCGCCCCGGATGCCATGGCATGTGGTCGGGATCCGCGGAGACGACGAGGTGCACCCCCGCACGGTCGGCGACCAGGCGGGCGGCCGCGAGAGCGTCCGCCCAGCCTGCGGCACGTCCGCTGCCCCACCAGCCCGCGAGCTCGCGCTTTCCGGTCAGGACCCCGGCAACCCGACGGGGCTGGTCCGGGACCGCAGCGGCCAGCGCCGCGAGCTGCTCTGCGGTGGGTCGCACGCCACCGGGCAGCACGGGAGCAGCGGGGGCTCCGGCGGTCGGGCGGGTGACCAGGCCGATCTCGTACACCGCGAGGTCGGTGATCCCGCGCGACACGTTGCGTCGCACGGTGTCGAGCAGCGTGACCAGCAGGTTGGACCGCATCAGCGGCTTGTCGTCCGCCATCGGGTTGACCAGGCGGAGCGAGACGCGCCGCGGGTCGTCATCGGGCAGCCCGAGGGCGTCGTACTCCGGTGCGCCGACGAACGGGTAGCTGAGCGTCTCCACGAACCCGGCCTCGGCCAGGGCGCGAGCGACGGAGCGGCGGGTCCGCTGCTCGGTCGTGAGACCGCGGCCACCCGGCGCCGACGGGAGCACCGACGGAATCTGGTCGTACCCCTGGATGCGCACGACCTCCTCGACCAGGTCGGCCGGATCCGTGAGGTCGGGGCGCCAGGTCGGCGGGGTGACGGTGAGGACCGCGACCGGCTCGACCACCGAGGTGGCCTCGACCGTCGCGCCGATCTCCTCGAGCGTGCTGCGCACCTGCTCGGGGGTGTACTCGACGCCCGAGAGCCGGGTGGGCTCCGTGACCTTGAGCTGGATCGGCTTCTGCAGGGTCGCCTCAGCGGTCGTGTCGAGGTCGCTCACCGCCGCGTCGGCGGTGCCGCCGCCCAGCTCGACCAGCAGGTCGACGACGCGCTGTGCCGCGACGGCGGGCAGGAGCGGGTCGACCCCACGCTCGAACCGCTTGGCGGCCTCGCTCGACAGCTTGTGCCGCCGCGCCGTCCGGGCGACGGTGATCTGGTCGAAGTGCGCCGCCTCGACGAGCACGTCGGTCGTGGCGTCGCTGACCTCAGAGGAAGCGCCACCCATCACGCCGGCGAGACCGAGCACGCGGCTGCCCGCGCCGTCGGGCGAGTCGGTGATCAGCAGGTCCTCGGTGTCGAGCGTGCGATCGGCGTCGTCCAGGGTGGTGAGGCGCTCCCCTGCCGCCGCGCGGCGAACCACGATCGGGGCCGAGACCTTGGCGAGGTCGTAGGCGTGCAGCGGCTGCCCCAGGTCGAGCATCACGTAGTTGGTGATGTCGACGGCCAGGGAGATGGACCGCATGCCCGAGCCCTCGAGGCGGTGCTTCATCCACGCGGGCGTCGGGGCGGACGGGTCGATACCACGCACGATGCGCGTCACGAACCGGTCGCAGCCCACGACGCCGTTGATCGGCGCGTCGTCCTGCACCCGCACCTCGAACCCGTCGGCCGTCGGAGCCGGCTCAGCGCCCGTGGCCAGGCCGCGGTCCGTGAACTTCGCGCCCGTGGAGTGGGCGTACTCACGCGCCACGCCGCGGTAGCTGAACGCGTACCCGCGGTCCGGGGTCACGTTGATCTCCAGCACCTCCTCGCCGAGGCCGAGGAGCGCTACCGCGTCCTGGCCGGGGGTGAGGTCCTGCTCCGCGAACCCGTGCCGCGTCAGCACGAGGATGCCGTCCTGGTCCTCCCCGATCCCGAGCTCGCGGACCGAGCAGATCATGCCGTCCGACACGTGCCCGTAGGTCTTGCGGGCGGCGATGGGGAACGGCCCTGGCAGCACGGTGCCGGGCAGCGCGACGGCCACGAGGTCACCGGGCGCGAAGTTGTGCGCGCCGCAGACGATGCCACGGGACCCGTCGACGTTGTGCTCCGGGCCCACGTCGACCTGGCACCAGTTGATCGTCTTGCCGTTCTTCTGCGGCTCGGGGTGCATCTCGAGCACGCGACCGACGACGAGCGGACCGGTGACGGCCGCCCCGTGGATCGCCTCTTCTTCCAGGCCGACCTTGACCAGGTCGGCGGCGAGCTGCTCTGCGGTGAGGTCCGCAGGCACCTCGACGTGGTCCGCGAGCCAGTCCTTCACGATGAGGGGCACTTCAGATCTCCGTCCCGAACTGGGTGGAGAAGCGCACGTCGCCCTCCACTATGTCGTGCATGTCCGCGATCGAGTGGCGCAGCATGAGCGTGCGCTCGATGCCCATGCCGAACGCGAAGCCCGTGTACTCCTCCGGGTCGACTCCGGCGGCGCGCAGGACGTTCGGGTTGACCATCCCGCAGCCACCCCACTCGATCCAGCCCGCGCCACCCTTCTTCTGCGGGAACCACAGGTCCATCTCGGCGGACGGCTCCGTGAACGGGAAGAACGCAGGGCGCAGGCGGGTCTTGGCCTCGGGCCCGAACATCGCCCTGGCGAACGCGTCCAGCGTGCCCACCAGGTTCGCCATGGTGAGGCCCTTGTCGACCGCGAGGCCCTCGACCTGGTGGAACACCGGGGTGTGGGTCTGGTCGAGCGCGTCCGTACGGAACGTCCGGCCCGGGCAGGCGATGTACAGGGGCACACCACGCTCAAGCAGGGAACGCGCCTGGACGGGCGAGGTGTGGGTGCGCAGCACGAGGTTGGAGTCGTTGTCACCGTCGCCGGCGACGTAGAACGTGTCCTGCATCTGGCGAGCCGGGTGGTCCGGGCCGAAGTTCAGCGCGTCGAAGTTGAACCACTCTGCCTCGACCTCCGGGCCGTCGGCGATCTCCCAGCCGAGGCCGACGAAGAAGTCGGCGATGCGCTCCTGGACCAGCTCGATCGGGTGCCGCGCGCCGGGCGCCGTGCGCTGGACCGGGAGGGTGACGTCTACCGTCTCCTCCGCCAGCACGCGTGCGTCGCGCTCGGCCTCGAGCTCCGTCTGGCGGGTGGTGATCGCCTGGTTGATCTGCCCGCGACGCGGGCCGACGAGCTTGCCGGCCTTCGCCTTGTCCGGGCCGGGCAGCGCCCCGATCCCCCGGTTGGCGAGAGCCAGCGAGCTGCGGTCCCCCGTGTGCTGGGTGCGGACGGCCTTCAGCGCGTCGAGGTCGCCGGCCTTGGCGATGTCGTCGAGGGCGGCCTTGACCGCGGCGTCGAGCGCCGCCTCGTCGAGCGGATCGATGGGTGCCTTCTCATCGGGCGTGGACATGCTTGCCTTCCTGGCGGATTCGGGAGCCGGCCCGGTCCCCTGCCTGGGGACCTGCGCCGGCATGTGAAGTCTAGGTGCCCGCCAGGGCTCAGGACGCGTTGTCCACAGGGCAGCTCAGTGCCCGCGTACAGCACTCGCCGCACGGCCCGTAGCGGGCCGCATAAATCGGCGGGTCAATGGCTGCATGGCGCCATCATTCCATGCTCCGGCAAGGACCGGCAACGTGGATTCGTCGGGTTCGCCCACGCGCGCTTGGCACACTTTTTCGAGTGTCAGCGGCTCGGCGTAGCGTCTGCGTTGTCTCCACGACCGGGGCGGCCCTGGTCCCGGTCGTGGGGACGACGACCAGAGCCAGGCTCAGCCCTCGAGGTCCCAGGTCTCCAGGACCTCGTAGCGCGGACCGCCCTGTGCCCCTTCACCGGGAAATGACGCCACCAGTGCGAACGAGTCCGCCGTCCAGTCGGGTCCCGCGTACACGGACAGCGCCTGCGCGGCAGGCTCCAGCGCCGATCGCGGCTCGGCTCCCGCGCGCTTGCCCCAGCGGTCCCGCCCGCTCGGCGGCCTGACCTGGCCGGCACGCGCGTGGGCGACGGTGACGTGCGCGCGGTGCGGCTTGACGTCCTCCGGCACCTCGCGGGGCGAGGCGGCCAGGCAGTCGGTCGCCAGGTCGTGCAGGGCACGCGTTCCCCCGTCGACGCCGATCCAGAGGACGCGAGCGCCGTAGGAGCCTGCACCACGCAGGCGCAGCTCGACGGGCCCGTGCTTGCGGGCGACGTCGGACAGCTCCTCGCACAGCTCGGGCACCGTCCCCTCAGGGAGGTCCGCGTAGAACGCGAGCGTGATGTGCAGGTTCTCCCGGGGGACCCAGCGGGGCGATGCGGGTACGCCGTCGATGGCGAGCCCGAGATGGTCCTTGACACTCGTGGGCGGGATGACCGCCGTGAACAACCGCACGCCACGATCCTATGTGCGCGCCCCGGCCGAGCGGGAGACGGTTTCGACCCGGCAGCGGGCGAGCGGTTTATCAGGTACAAGACAGTCAAGCCCTTGACAAACATCCCGTGGGCACCGCATCGTTGTTGTCAGGCACTTGACAGACAAGCGCCTGACAACCGAGGAGGACCGTGAACCACCCGAACGAGAGCGAACCGAACGAGAACACGATCGAGAGCGAGGCCGACATGAACGAGACCATCGCGGACGAGACCGAGACCGCCGACCCGCGCCAGGAGGCGACGCACCGGCTGTCGACCGTCGGCATGCTGCAGCTGCACCAGCTCAGGCGCGCCAGGCGGCCCGGGCGCGGAGCCCCGTGGCTGGACCCCAGCCAGGGTCAGGGCCGGGTGCTCGCGCTGTTGCAGCTCAAGCCCGAGACCACCCAGAAGGACCTCACGTTCCTCCTGGGCATGTCCCGGCAGGCGACCGCAGAGCTGCTGTCCAAGCTGGAGAAGCAAGGGCTGATCGAGCGCGAGCCGTCGCCCGACGACAGGCGCGTGGTCGTCGTCCGCCTCACCGAGGCGGGCAAGGCCGCCGAGCAGGCCACCGAGCGCCCACCGCACGGGACGCCAGAGCTGCTGGACGCGCTCGACGACGACGAGGTGGCCCAGCTGTCCGGCTATCTTGGCCGGATCATCGAGCACGCGGAGCAGGAGTGGGCCGGCCAGCTCGGCGATCGCCGGGAGGCGTTCGAGGAGTTCTGGCGCTCCCGCGGCGGGTTCGACCCGCGCATGCGGCCCGGGTTCGGTCGCGGCGGGTTCCCCGGCGACTTCGGCGGCCCCGGCGGCCCTTGGGGGCCCGGGGGTCCCGGCGGGCACCCCGGCCATCACGGCCGTCGCGGCCGACGCGGCCGACGGGACGACCAGGCCGAGGAGTGACGGCGAGTGGCCGGCCTCAGCCGGGCTCGGTGCGACTCAGCGCTGGGCCCGGCTGCTCGCGTACAGGCAGACGGTCGCGGCGGTCGCCAGGTTGAGCGACTCGGCCTTGCCACGGATCGGCACCCGGACGACGGCGTCGGCCAGGGCGCGGTCCTCTTCCGGCAGCCCCCAGGCCTCGTTGCCGAACACCCAGGCGGTCGGCCCCGCGAGGTCGGGGGTGGCGCCGCTCCCGGCGTCGTCAAGGAGCTCGTCCAGGTCGAGCGGACCTGTGCCGTCGGCAGCCAGGACGTGACAGCCGACCGACCGCAGCTCCGTCAGCGCGGCGTCGAGGGAGAGCCCGGTGACGACCGGCAGGTGGAACAACGATCCGGCGGTGGAGCGCACCACCTTGGGATTGTGCACGTCCACGCTCTCCCCCGCGAGCACCACCAGGTCGGCCCCCGCCGCGTCAGCGGCGCGAATGACGGTGCCGGCGTTTCCGGGGTCGCGAACGGCAGCGAGCACCGCCACCAGGAGCGGCCGGCCCGCTCGCTCGGGATCCCGTGCGTCCAGTGCCTCGCGGAGCGTCGGCACGGCGGACCGGACGACGGCGAGCACGCCCTGGGCGTCGGCGCTCATCGCCTCGAGCACCTCGGGTGTGCCGAAGTGCAGGAACAGCCCGGCCGCGCGGGCGTCGTCGACGATCTCCGCGTAGCGCGCAGCGGCAGCGGGCGTCAGGTAGACGTCACGAACCGACGGCGCAGCATGCCGCACGGCCTCTCGCACGCCCTGGGGGCCTTCGACCAGGTACAGCCCGTGCCGGGAGCGCGCCGAACGCCCGGCCAGTGCCCGTACCTGCTTGACGCGGTCGGCTCGCGGGTTCGCGAGCGTCACATCGAGCATCGACGGGGCCTCCGAAGAGGAAACTGTCCGGGCGTCCGGTGAACTGCTCAACCTCAGGCAGCGGCCGGGGCGTTGACATCCGCCGGCAGCGCGTCCTTGGCGACCTGGACGAGGGCGTTGAACGCCGCGACGTCGTTGACCGCAAGCTCCGCGAGCATGCGACGGTCGACCTCGACACCAGCGGCCTTGAGGCCCTGGATGAGGCGGTTGTAGGTCAGACCCTGCGCGCGGGAGGCAGCGTTGATGCGCTGGATCCACAGCTTGCGGAAGTCACCCTTGCGGGCCTTCCGGTCGCGGTACGCGTAGACGAGAGAGTGAGTAACCTGCTCCTTCGCCTTGCGGTAGAGGCGCGAGCGCTGGCCGCGGTAACCGGCGGCGCGCTCGAGGGTTGTACGGCGCTTCTTCTGGGCATTTACTGCCCGCTTCACGCGTGCCACGTGAGACTCCTTGTACTTCGGGGCTGAAAGGGTTCTTGGCAACGCCTGTCAGGCGCAGCCATCAAGGTCACTTACCGAGCAGCTTCTTGACCTTCTTGACGTCGGCCGGTGCAACGGCCTGGTCCATGGCCAGACGACGCGTGCGACGGCTGGACTTGTGCTCGAGGTAGTGGCGCGCGTTGGTCTGCTCGCGCATGATCTTGCCGCTACCCGTGATCCTGAACCGCTTCTTCGAGCCGGAGTGCGTCTTGTTCTTCGGCATGACTGCCGTCTCTCCTCATGTCGGTCGACCGCTGCTGGAGCGGCGACGTTGTACCTGGGCCAGTAGGCCGGCCCGGTGTCGTAGTGGTCTTGGGGACCGTGGCCTCAGGCCTTGCGCGGCGCACGCGGCTTGGGGGCCACGGGCTTCGGCGTCGGCTTGGGGGCCGGTACGGGCTTGGGAGCTGCCTTGGTGGCCGGCTTCGCTGCCGGCTTCGAGGCAGTCTTGGCCGCGGGCTTGGTGGCCGGCTTCGGCTCCGCAGGAGCAGGCGTCTCGACGACGGGCTCCGGCTCGGCTTCCGCAACGGGCTCGGGCTCGACGACGGGCTCGGGCTCGACGACCGGCTCCGGCTCAGGCTCGACGACCGGCTCGGGCTCGACGACGGACTCGGGCTCAGCCTCTTCGACAACGGGCTCGGCCTCCGCGACGGGCTCTTCGACGACGGGCTCGGGGGCCGGCGCTGCGGCAGGCTCCTCGACCGAGGTCTCGACCGTCTCGTCCACCTGGTCCTCGTCCGGCTCAAAGCCCTCGGGCTCGTCCGCCGCACGCGCCCGCGCCTTGGCCTCCGACTTGGTCATCCGACCAGCGTTGACCTCGTCCGCACGCTTGCGCTGCTCGACCTTGGCGTCTGCCTTCCGCTTGACCGGCCCGAGGACCATGGTCATGTTGCGGCCGTCCTGCTTCGGCATCGACTCGACGAAGCCGAGGTCCGAGACATCCTCCGCCAGGCGCTCCAGCAGGCGACGACCCATCTCCGGGCGCGACTGCTCGCGGCCACGGAACATGATCATGACCTTGACCTTGTCGCCGGCCGACAGGAAGCGAACGACGTGGCCCTTCTTGGTGCCGTAGTCGTGCGGGTCGATCTTGAGACGGAACCGGATCTCCTTGAGGACCGTGTTCGCCTGGTTGCGCCGTGCCTCTCGTGCCTTCATGTCGGACTCATACTTGAACTTGCCGAAGTCCATGAGCTTGGCGACGGGCGGGCGGGCGTCCGGTGCAACCTCGACGAGGTCAAGGTCAGCGTCCTGGGCGAGCTTCAGGGCGACCGCCGTGGCAACCACGCCGACCTGCTCCCCGCCAGGACCGATGAGTCGGACCTCGGGAACACGGATCCGGTCGTTGATGCGAGGCTCGGTGATGGTGATGCTCCTTGGAAGTCGTTGATTGACCACCAGGAACGAGAAATGGCTCCCGCCCTGAACACAGGTGGAAGCCATCGCAAGGAAAGGGTGCGGCGGCTCGGCGAGAACAACACCAAACCTCTGCACCCGACCTAGGACCCGGACTCTGTCGGCACCTTTCGGCGCTCGGTCGTGACTCGGGTGGGATGGGAATCCACTTTGTGCACCCGGCTCGCACCGGGTCGGTCGTGGGACAACGATAGCAGCCTGGCGGCGACCCTCGCCATACCGGCCGGTGTGAGGTCGACCGCCCCGGTCCGGCGCATGACACGGGGCACCCCCACAACTGGAACCATTCCAGTTTAGGGTCTAGGCTCAAGGACATGATGTCGACCGCCCCCGCTGCCGCGACGCCCGAGGATCTCCTCCGCGGCGCCGGCCTGCGCGTGACCGCGGCCCGCATCGCGGCGCTGCGCGCGGTGGGCCACCAGCAGCACGCCACGGCGGACGACGTCCTGCGCTCGGTCCGTGCCGAGCTCGGCACGGTGTCCGTGCAGGCGGTCTACGACGTCCTGCACGCGCTGACCGACGCGCACCTCCTGCGCCGGATCGAGCCGGCAGGCCATCCAGCGCGCTACGAGCGACGCACCGGCGACAACCACCACCACGTCGTCTGCCGCGTGTGCGGCACCATCGGCGACGTGGACTGCACGGTCGGCCACGCCCCGTGCCTGACCCCGAACGACGACCATGGGTTCGTGATCGAGACCGCAGAGGTCACCTACTGGGGGCTGTGCCCGGACTGCAGCGCGTGAGCCGCAGCGAGCCGGGCAACCGAGACGTCGTCGACCCATGCCGAACCCCGCAAGAACCCCCGCAAGCAGCAGCAAAGGAAGGCACGTCTGAGATGACTACCCCTTACACCACCACGCAGACCGGCACCCCGGTCGCCAGCGACTCGCGCTCGCTGAGCGTCGGTGCGGACGGCGCGACCGTCCTCCACGACCGCTACCTGGTCGAGAAGCTCGCCTCGTTCAACCGCGAGCGCGTGCCGGAGCGTAACCCGCACGCCAAGGGCGGCGGCGCGTTCGGCGAGTTCGTCGTGACCGAGGACGTCTCGCAGTACACCCGCGCGGCGGTGTTCCAGCAGGGCGCGACGAGCGAGACGCTGCTGCGCTTCTCCTCCGTCGCCGGTGAGCAGGGCTCGCCGGACACCTGGCGCGACGTGCGCGGCTTCTCGCTGCGCTTCTACACGGAAGAGGGCAACCTCGACATCGTCGGCAACAACACGCCGGTCTTCTTCCTCCGCGACGCGATGAAGTTCCCGGACTTCATCCACTCCCAGAAGCGCCTCGGCGCCTCCGGCCTGCGCGACGCCGACATGCAGTGGGACTTCTGGACGCTGTCGCCCGAGACGGCGCACCAGGTCACCTACGTCATGGGCGACCGTGGCCTGTCGAAGTCGTGGCGCCACCTCAACGGCTACGGCTCGCACACGTACCAGTGGATCAACGCCGAGGGCGAGCGGTTCTGGGTGCAGTACCACTTCATCTCGCAGCAGGGCGTCGAGAACATGACGAGCGCCGAGGCGGAGCGGATCGCGGGCGAGGACGCCGACTACTACCGGCGCGACCTGTACGAGGCGATCGACCGCGGCGAGCACCCCTCGTGGGACGTCAAGGTCCAGGTCATGCCGTACGAGGACGCCAAGAGCTACCGGTTCAACCCCTTCGACATGACGAAGGTCTGGCCGCACGCCGACTACCCGCTGATCAAGGTCGGTACGTTCACGCTGAACCGCAACCCGCGCAACTTCTTCGCGGAGATCGAGCAGGCGGCGTTCTCCCCGGGCAACCAGGTGCCGGGCACCGGCATCTCCCCCGACAAGATGCTCATGGCGCGCGTCTTCGCGTACAACGACGCGCACCGGCACCGCATCGGCGCGAACTTCAACCAGCTGCCGGTCAACCAGCCGCACGCTGCCCCCGTCGCCAACTACATGCACGAGGGCGCGATGCAGTACCAGTTCAACGGCCCCGAGCACCGGGTGTACACGCCGAACTCCTTCGGCGAGCAGGGCGGCCCTGTGGCCGACCCGGCGCGCGGCGTCGAGTCGGCGTGGGAGTCGGACGGCGAGCTCGTGCGCTCTGCGCAGACGCTCCACTCCGAGGACAGCGACTTCGGCCAGGCCGGCACGCTGTACCGCGAGGTCTTCGACGACGGCGCCAAGGCGCGCTTCCTGGAGACCCTGACCGGGCAGGGCCGGTCCATCACGATCGACGAGATCAGGGAGCGGTTCTTCCAGTACTGGACGAACGTCGACGAGGAGCTGGGCGCCAAGCTGCGCGCGGCCGTCGCTGCCTGATCCAGCACAGCAGCACGAAGGCCGGGTCCCCGTCGGGGCCCGGCCTTCGTGCTGTCCGCATCAGCATCAGGGCATCAGGGATATCCGCAGGATCTGGTCGGGCTTCTTGCCCGCCGACGCTCGGCCCCGCTACCGTCACGGAGAGCTCTAAAGCGCTTTAGCGCACTGCACGACACCCACGACACCGCACCACGGCCAAGGGAGTCAACGATGTCTCGCTCGTTCGTACGGATCGGCGCCGCTGTCGCGGCCGGCCTGCTGGCCCTGACCGCGGCGGCAGGCCCGGCGGCCTCGGCGCCCGAGCACGACCAGGAGCCGGAGTCGGCCTCCCACCGGGTGCTCGCCTTCTATCAGACGATCTACGAGACCGGCTCCGACGGCGTCCGCCGCTACGTCGATCCCAAGCCGCTGCTCGGCTCGGTCACGGACGTGAACGTCGGCGCCATCCACCTGAACGCCGACGCCTCCCTCACGGTCAACGACATCCCGGCCGACCACGGCGAGCTCGGCGTGATGTGGGACGACCTGGCCACGATGCAGGACCAGGGCGTCACGGTCAGCGCGTTCGTCGGTGGAGCAGCGCCGGGTACCTACCGGTACCTGCGCGAGGACTTCGACCGGTACTACCCGGTCCTGCGGGACTTCCTGCGCACCTACGGCCTCGACGGCGTGGACCTCGACATCGAGGAGACGTTCTCCCTCGCCGACACGGTCCACCTGGTCGACACGCTGCGCGCCGACTTCGGCCCCGACTTCGTCATCACGTTGACGCCGGTCGCCACCGACATGGCCGGACGGACGAGCTTCTCGGGCGGGTTCTCCTACGCCGAGCTGGAGCGCCGGGCCGGCGACCGGATCGACTGGTACAACACCCAGTTCTACTGCGGCTGGGGCGACCTGTCGTCCACCAGGGTCTACGACCAGATCCTCGCCAACGGCTTCACCCCGGACCGCGTCGTGGCAGGCACGGTCACCAACCCTGCCAACTGCAGCGGATACGTGGACTGGCCGACCTTCGACGCCACGGTCGGCACCCTGGCGGCGCGGCACCCGGACTTCGGCGGCGTCTTCGGCTGGGAGTACTTCAACTCGGTCGGGTACGACGGCGGCGGACGCGCCAGCTGGTTCGCGCACGCGTCCGACGTCGTCGGTTCCTGAGCTCAGGCTCGGACGACCGTGGCTCCGGCCACCCGGTCGTACGGTGTGCGCCCCGCGCCGACGAACAGCATGACGACGTAGGCGATCGGCAGGGCGTAGGCGGCCGCCGTGAGGGCGGCGAGGCCCGGTCCGACCGTCGGGGACCAGACCAGGCCGATCGCCGCCGCGTGCCCGATCGTCCACGGCAGGGCGATCTTGAGCGCGTTCCGGAGCAGCGCGGCGGCGAACGAGAGCCGCTCACCGTCCCGCGCTCCCGTCACCCGCAGCCCCATCACCCGTTTGCCGATCGACGCCTGCCGCCCACCCGACTCCAGGACGGCGAGAGAGACCGTCAGCGGCACAGCGGTGAGGACCCCGGCGACGACGTTCGCCGTCACGACGGACCACTGTCCCGTCACCCCGGAGAGGTACAGCGGGATCCCGACCGCCGCGAGCAGCGCGAGCCACACGACGAAGCAGAGCCAGTCCACGAGCCATGCCACGATGCGCCGCCAGGCCTCGGGTTTCACAGGCCTGACGCTACCGCGCAGCCAGTGGGCCAGGACCGGGCACCCCCACCGACGGTCTAGGACACGAGCAGCTCCACCTGGGCAAGGGTGTGCCCGTCGTGGAGCTCCAGCCTGAGCCCTGACACCGGCGGCGCTCCCGCACCCGCGAGCGGCACGGGCCGGTCCAGCACGAACGGCCGCAGCTGGCCCGGCCAGCGCCACTCCTCGCCGGACCGCTCGTCCAGCACCCGCCCGTCGTCCGCGACCAGACGCCACGCCGAGGGCGGGCCGCCGTCGCCGCCGACCGGCGAGGTGCAGCACGTGAGCGTGTAACCCCGCAGGACGGCTGCCCGCGGCAGCTCACCGGAGGGGCGCCACTCGAGCGTCCCGTCCACCCCCGTCGACGTCGTCAGGTCGCCGTCCGTCAGCAGGGGAAGGGGCCCGGCCGCGCCGTGCCAGGCGCCGTCGAGCCGCTGCCACGGCCCGGCAGGTGCCGCGTCACCCGCACCGGTCCCGGCGTCCGACGACGGGACGCCCCAGCCGGTCGGCGTCGGGGACAGCGCGTACCGCAGGGTCGCTCCCCCGGCCAGGTCACCGTGCTCGACCGAGGGCGAGGTGACCTGGCGTGCCGCGCCGGCGCTGTCGAACAGCTCGAGACCCGCGATGTACCAGCGGTCGGCGGCGTCCGGCGCCTCGACCACCAGGTCGCCGTCGGGCCGGTGCACCACCGCCCGCTCGAAGAGCGGCGAGGTGACCGCCCAGCGCGACGAACCGATCTCCAGCGGGTACAGGCCCAGCGCCGACAGCACGTACCAGGCGGACATCTCGCCGTTGTCCTCGTCGCCGTGGTACCCCTGCCCGATCTCGTTGCCGGTCCACAGCCGCGTGAGGATCTCGCGCACCGACTCCTGCGTGCGGTCCGGGCGCCCGGCGAACAGCCACGTGTACGGGATGTGGTGCGACACCTGGTTGGACTGCCCGAGCTGGCCCATGCGCACGTCGCGCGCCTCGACCATCTCGTGGATCACGAACCCGTAGGTGCCGGGCCGGTCCGCCCGCTCCGGGGTGGCGGAGAACAGCTCCAGCAGCCGCTCGAGCCCGGCGCGCCCGCCGTGCAGGCCGGCCAGGCCCGCGCCGTCGTGCACGGGGTGGAAGAGGAAGTTCCAGGCGTCGGACTCTGTGTAGTCCCCGCCCCACTCCCCCGGGTCGAACGGCCCCGCACCGAACGAGCCGTCCCGGTCGCGCCCCCGGAAGAACGCCGTCCCCGGGTCGAAGAGGTGCACGTACCCGAGCGAGCTCTGCCGGAGGTAGACGGCATCGGAGCGCAGCGCGCGACGGCGGCCCTCCGGAGTGCCGGGCGCGTCCGCCAGCGCCTCGGCCATGCGGGCCAGCCCCGCGTCGTTGATGTAGCCCTCGAGGCTCCAGGACACCGACTCGTCGACCGAGCGCGGCACCCAGCCGTGGGTGAGCGCGAAGTCCTGCCCCTTGCGGCCCACGCCGGACCGGGTGGGCAGGGCGGTCGCGTTGCGCAGGCCCGCGTCGTAGGTGGCGAGCGGGTCGGGCAGGTCCACGCCACGCAGGTACAGGTCGGCGAAGGCCACGTCGGAGGACGTGCCGGTCATCAGGTCGGCGTAGCCGGGCGAGGACCACCGGGCGACCCAGCCGCCCTCGCGGTACTGCTGCACGAACCCGTCGGCGAGGCGCGCCGCCACCTCGGGGTAGAGCAGCGCGTACGCGGGCCAGCAGGTGCGGTAGGTGTCCCAGAACCCGTGGTTGACGAACATCTCGCCCGGTCGGGCCGGTGCACCGTCGAGCACGGGCGAGGCGTGCACGGGCGTGCCGTCGGTCCCTACCTCCGTGTACGACGACGGGTACAGGTTCAGCCGGTAGAGGTTCGAGTAGAGCGTGACCTGCTGCTCCGGGGTGGCGCCCTCGACGTCGAGCACGCCGAGGCGCTCCTCCCACTGTGCCCTGGCGCGCTCGGCCACGTCCGAGAAGGACCCGCTGACCTCACGTTCCAGGGCACGCCAGGCGAGGTCCTCGCTGATGTACGACGTCGCCACGCGCACCTCGACCGTGCGGCTCGCCCGGTCGCCGGCGCCGGCCGGGTCCAGCGCGACGGTCGCGAACGTGGCGTGGTCCCTGCCGCGGGCCCTGCCCGTGCGCAGCACCGGCCGGGACACCTGGCCCACGACGTACATGCGGCTGCGGCCGACCGAGAGCACGCTGCCGTGGTCGCTCCAGCCGGTGAGCGTGCCGTCGTCGTGCACCGTCACGGCGACCGGCGGGCCGTCGGCGCCCTCGTCGCTCACTGCGTCGATGATCAGGTGTCCGGTCGTGGCTCCGGACGGGAAGGTGAACCGGAGCACGCCGCCGTGGTCGGACGCCGCGACGGCCACGCGGGCGCCGTCGTCCAGGTCGACCGCGTAGCGGTGCGGACGGGCGGTCTCGTCGTCGTGCGAGAACCCGATCGCACGGGACTCCAGGCCCGCGTCGGGGACCCCTGCGTCACCGGGCCGCACCGGGACCAGGTGGAACGCGAGCTGGTCGCGGTCTCCCATCCACGGGCTCGGCTCGTGCGAGATGCCGACGCCCTGCAGCCGCGGGCGGTTGTCCGGCCCGTTGTGCGCGGCCCAGGAGTACATCCAGCTCGCCGACGACGCGTCGGTCAGCGGCACCCACATCGTGAACCCGTTCGGCACCGCCGCCGCCGGCACGGTGTTCCCGCGCGAGTACGCGCCCGACGAGTGGGTCCCGCGCCGGGTGTCGACGAGGTCGGTGCGACCGGTCACCGTGCGGGCGGGGCGGGGCGCCACGGTCACCGCGTCGAGCCATACCTCCGTGTCGCCGCCGTCCGGCGGCGCCGTGACGACCGCGGCAGCGCGTACGCGCCGGCCGGGCAGCCGTCCGGCCACCTGGTCCAGGTCCACGCGGACCAGGTTCCAGTGGTCGGGCACCAGGATCCGCGCGTCCCCCTGCCCGACGGCGGTAGCGAGCATCCCGTGCTGGTCGGTGAGCGCCGGCACCGGTTCGGTCAGCGAGAGCCACGTGCCGTCGTCGAGCAGCAGGTCGATCGCGACGTAGGTCGAGCGGTAGGTGAGGTCGGCGTCGAGCACCGGCAGGAGCGTGTAGGTCAGGGTGACGCCGGCCGCCAGCGGCACGTCGAGCCCGTCGAGCACCACCGTGCGACCGTCGCCTGCGTGGCTGATCCGCTGCGCGTGCTCGCCGGTCAGGCCGACCCCGGGCCGGCCCGCCGGGACGTGTGCGGGCCCGGTCATGCCGCCCCCTCCCCGACGCGGCCGGTACTGCCGCGTACCGTCAGCACCGGGACGGCCGCGCCCACGACGTCGGGCACCTCCCGGCCGCGGACCACCGAGAGCAGCGTCGTCGCCACGAGCTCGCCGAGCTCGAAGGTGTCCCGCGTCATGGCGGTGAGCGGCGGGTGCGCGAGACGCACGAGCTCGGAGTCGTCGAAGGACGCCACGGAGACGTCCCCCGGCACGCCGAGCCCGGCTTCGGTCAGTACGGTGACGCCCGCGAGCGCGGCGACGTCGGAGTCGTAGACGATTGCAGTAGGCCTTTCGTCGCGAGCGAGGATCGCCCGGGTGGCTGCCGCGGCCTCGACCTGCGAGAAGTCCGTCGGCACTGTCGTGATGTGGAGGCCGAGGCGGGCCTCTGCGTCGTGCAGGGCGGAGACTCGCCGCGCGGAGTGCACGTAGGCGGGGACTCCGCCGACGTGGCCGATGTGCACGTGCCCCAGCGCGGCCAGGTGCTCGGCGAGGGTGGTCATGGCGAGGTGGTCGTCGGCGAACACCGCCGGTACCGGCCCAGGGACGCCGTCGCCGCCCACCAGCACGGCGGGCAGGCCCATCCGTGCCAGCTCGGCGGGGCGCGGGTCGTCCTGCTCGAGATCGAGCACGACCACCCCGTCCGTGCGCCGCTCGGCCGCCCAGCTCCGGTAGACGTCGAGCTCGGCCGCCATGTCCTCCACCACGAGGAGCTGGAGGGCGACGAGGTCGGCCGAGAGCCGCGCCTGCAGCCCGGAGACGAGCTGGGCGAAGAACGGTTCGACGCCGAGCGTCCGCGCCGGGCGTGCGACGACCAGGCCCACCGTGTCGGCCCGCCGCCCGCCCAGGGCTCTGGCGGCGACGTTCGGTCGCCAGCCGAGCTCGGCGACGGCGGCAAGGATGCGGCTCCTGGTCTGCTCGCTGATCCCGGGGCGGTCGTTCAGCGCGAAAGACACGGCCGTCGGGGAGACACCGGCATGGGCTGCGATGTCGGCGATCGTGGGCCGCCGGGCCGCGCCTCTGCGCGCCGCCCTCACAGGTCGGCAAGCAGCTTGTTGCACTCTTCCACCGCCGCGTCGAGGGCTTCCCGCGAGGTCTTGTCCCCCGCGATCGCCGCCACGAACTGCTGGTTGATGACGGTGGTCATCGCCTCGTCCACCTCGACCGGCTGGAGCACCTCGGCAGTCGGGAGGCTCTTGAACGCGATCTCCTTGGCGGCGCCCTGCGGTGTGCCGTCGCTCCGGGCGAGGTCAGGGTTCTCCTGCGAGGCGGTGGTCGACGGGAACACGCCTGGCACCTCTGCGGCGAACGCCTCCTGGTTGGCGGCGTTCGTCAGGAACTGCGCCAGCGCGACCGCTGCCGGCCGGTTCGCCGACTCGTCCGAGACCGACAGCCCCTGCACGTACAGCGGGGTGGCGCCGAGGTAGGGCGACGAGGCGATCTTGCCCTCCAGCGCCGGGTTGGTCTCGAGCACCCTGTTGATGAAGTTGCCGCCACCGGTCGACCACGCCACCCTGCCCTCGATGAAGAGCCTGCTGTTGCCGAGGTAGGCGTCGGTGAGCACGTCGTCGGGCAGCAGCCCGTCGGCGTACGCGCCGCGGTAGACGTCGAGCAGCTCGGCCGCCTCTGGCGTGTTGAACGTGAACTCGGTGCCGTCCTCTGACAGCACCGGAAGGCCAGCGGCCGCGAAGTCGCCCAGGCCGGGCGTGCGGCTCATGAGGTAGTCGCCGGTGGTGTCCATCATGGTGCGCGCCTGCTCGACGAGCTCGTCGAGGGTGGTGGGCGGCGCCGCCGGGTCGAGGCCTGCGTTCTCGAACATCTCGGTGTTCCAGTAGTTCAGGTCCGTGGTCAGGTACCACGGATAGCCGAACGTGCCTTCGAGCCCCGCGTACCGGTACGCCTCCAGCGCACCGGGCACGTAGGTGTCCGCGAGGGTCTCGTCGTCCTCGGCGATGTCCGTGAGGAGGCCTTCGCGCGCGAGCTGGAACGCGAAGTCGGGGGGCAGGTTCGTGACGTCGGGCAGCTCGCCCGCCGCGGCCTGCGAGAGCACCTGCTCCGCGTAGCCGTCACCCGGCTGGTCGATCCAGGTCACCGTCGTACCAGGGTGCTCCCGCTCGAAGTCGTCGATGACGCCCTCGACGTACCGGGTGAAGCTTGGCTCGAGCGCCCAGGTCTGCAGGGTGACCGCACCGGTCACCCCGCTCACGGGCCGCACCCCGGTAGCCGCTTGCGTGCCGCCGGTGCCGCCGAAGGAACAGCTGCCGAGGACGGCCAGCACGGTCAGGGCGGCTCCGGCCGCCCCGATCCTCCTGATCTTCATGACAGTTCCTTCCAGCAGATGCCTCGTCGCGTCCTTGGTACGTCCCTGGTGCTGCCTCGGCCGACGCCACTAAAGCGTTTTAGCCTCGACAGCGTCGCGCGTGCCCCCGATGGTGTCAAGAGGAGCCCGTCCTGGCGTGCCGGACCGACGGGTCACGAGGGTGAACTGTCGGTCCGGCACGCCAGGATGCCGGGTCTCAGGCCCGCGTGAACCGCAGGGTACGGACCTCGAACGGGCTCAGCTCGACCGCGACGCCGTGCTCCGTCAGGTCCACCGTGCCGCCCTCCACGTCGTCCTCGATCAGGCTCACGGTGCGCGCACCCGCTACCGGCGTCGCGACCGTGACGGTGCCCGACGCACGGCGCCCCAACGCCTCGTAGACCCGCACCACGAGATCGCCCGACCGGTCGTCGGCGAGCTTGACCGCCGACAGCGTCACGCCGCCCGACACGCTGACCAGCGGCTCCACGCCGGACGCGCCGCGCAGCTCACGCGGACGCGCGCCGAACGTCGCCCCCGCCGCGGTCGCAGCGGCGGTGTCGACGCCGACCACCAGACCGTAGCGGTGGGTCTGGATCCCCTGGTCGGTCTCCGGGTCGGGGAACCGCGGGGCCCGCAGCAGGGACAGGCGCACGGTGGTCGTCACCTCTGGTGCTCCCGACGCCGGCGCGACACCGTCGTCGGACACCTCGCGGGTCACGTCGTACCCGTAGACCGAGTCGTTGACGAGCCCGACGCCGAACCCCGGCTCCTCCGCGAGCACCCACCTGTGCATGGAGGTCTCGAACTTGGCCGCCTCCCAGCTCGTGTTGGTGTGGGTGACCCGCTTGGTGAAGCCGAACTGGGTCTCCGCCGCGATCTGCTCTGCGCGCACGTCGAGCGGGAAGGCGACCTTGAGGAACTTCTCGGCCTCGTGCCAGTCGGTCTCCATGCTGACCTCGAGCGTGCGGCTGCCCGGCGCGAGCGTGATCACCTGGTCCAGGCTCGACGCGGAGAACGCGCGGTGCACGGTCACGACGGCCACGCCGTCGTCCACGACGGCGGTCACCTTCTCGGCCGCACGCAGGTCGGTCACCGAGTTGCGGTAGAACCGGTCCACGTCCCAGGCGTCCCACTTGTTGGGGAAGTCCTGGTGCAGCTGCAGCACGTTGGCCTGCCTGCCGGGCGCCACGGCATCGCGTCCCGTCGCCAGGTCGACCGCGGACGTCACGTGGCCCGCCGCGTCCAGCGTGATCTGGACGAGGTCGTTCGCCAGGACGTAGCCGCCGTCCGGCAGCTCGGTCAGGGTGCTCGGCGCCGACGTCGGGCCGGCGGCCGGCCCTACGCCCAGCGCGGGGACCCCCGCCTGGGCGAACACCGCCGGGTTGGCCCGCAGGACGGCGTCGCCGTCGCCCACCAGGGTCCGCAGGGAGCGCTCGATGATCTCCTGGGCACCCGCCGTGATCGCCGCGTGCTGCGCGACGGTCTCGCGGTGCACCCAGGCGATCGACGTGCCGGGCAGGATGTCGTGGAACTGCAGCAGGAGGACCTGCTGCCACAGTGCGTCCAGCTCGTCGTACGGGTAGTCCGCCCCCGTACGGGCCGACGCCGTCGCTGCCCACGCCTCGGCCTCGACGAGGAGCTGCTCGTTGCGCCGGTTGCCCTGCTTGGTCCGGTGCTGCGAGGTCAGCGTGGCCCGGTGCAGCTCCAGGTAGAGCTCGCCCACCCAGACAGCGCTGTCACCGTGTCCGGACGCGACCAGCTCCGCGCGAGCACGCTCGAAGAACCCGTCCGGGTGCTCCCAGCGGACCTTCGGGCTGCCCTCCAGATCGGCCAGGCGACTGGCCTTGCCGGTCATCTCGCGGGTGGTGCCGCCGCCGCCGTCGCCCCAGCCGACCGGGGCGATCGAACCGGTGGCGTACCGCGACTCGCGGAACTGGTGCGCCGCCTTGGCGACCTCCTCGCCGGAGAGCTGCGAGTTGTACGTGTCCATCGGCGGGAAGTGCGTCAGGACCCGGGAGCCGTCGATGCCCTCCCACCAGAAGGTGTGGTGCGGGAACTTGTTGACCTGGTTCCAGGAGATCTTCTGCGTGAAGAACCAGTCGAACCCAGCGCGCCGCACGAGCTGCGGCAGCGCGGGCGAGTAGCCGAACGAGTCGGGCAGCCAGACGCCGTGGGTGCGCAGGCCGAACTCCCGCTCGAAGAACCGCTGCCCCTGCGCGAACTGGCGCGCGAGCGCCTCCCCCGACGGCATCACGGTGTCGGACTCGACCCACATGCCGCCCAGCGGCAGGAACCGGCCCTTGGCGACCGCCTCCTTGATCCGGGTCCAGACCTCGGGCCGGTGCTCCTTGACCCAGGCGTACTGCTGAGCGGACGACATGCCGTAGACGAAGTCGTCGGTGCGGTCGATGAGGTCCGCCATGGACGACGTCGTGCGCGCGACTTTGCGGATCGTCTCCCGGACCGGCCACAGCCAGGCAGAGTCGATGTGCGCGTGCCCGACGGCGGAGATCTCGTGCGCGCTCGGCTCCGCCGGGCTGGCGAGCACGTCCGCGAGCGCCGCGCGAGCGGCGGCGGCCGTCTCCGGGATGCGCTGCAGGTCGAGCACGTCGAGGGCGTCGTCGAGGGCCTGCAGGACCCGCATCCGGCGCGAGCCGGTGGGCAGCTCGGCCTGCAGCTCGAGCAGCACCTCGACGTCGAGCGCGAGGTCGTGCACCTCGGCCTCGAAGATCGCGAGGTCCATGCGCCGCGTCGTGTACAGCGGGCGCGGCGAGGACGTCCTGGTGTCGCCCTCCTGGGTCTGCTGGAACAGGTCGTGGCCGAGCAGCACCGGGTTCGACGCGCCCTCGAGGAACAGCTCGACCCGCTCGCCGCCTGCCGCGGCGTCGGACACCGGGACGTGCTGGTTGCGGGGGTTGATCGACTTCACCGGGCTGCCGTCGGGGCGGTACACCAGCGCCTCGGACTGGAAGCCGGGCATGCTGGTGTCGAAGCCGAGGTCGATCACCACCTCGACGGCGCGCCCTGCCCAGCCGGCGGGGACCGTGCCCGTCAGCCGGAACCAGGTGGTGCCCCAGGCCCTGCCCCACGGGGTACCCACCTCGTAGGGTTCCATCGCGAGGGCCAGACCCTCCTGCGGGGAGACCGGCTCCCCCGGCAGCACGTGCCACTCGACGTCGAGCGGGACGGACGTCCCGTGGACCGCCGGCCAGATGCGCTCCGTCAGCACGCGTCGCGCGCGTCCGGTGGTCAGTGTGATGTCGTCATGCATCGAAAGGCCTCCCCTGTGTCACCGTTGAACGCACGCAGGCTACCTGCCGGACGAGATGTTCACCCGCACCCTGCCGGGATGGAAAGATAGTCTCCATGAGCTCCACCGATGAGACCCCTGCCGGCTTCGACGCTCCGGTAGGCAACGATCAGGCCACCCGTGACATCGCAGAGGTCGCAGCCGTCCAGGTCATCACGACAGCCGCCGTGCACCTCATGAGCGCCGCCGCCGTGAAGTGCGGGCTCGCGGAGGGCGACGACGCCGAGGAGCTCAAGGACCTCGACGAGGCCCGCAAGCTGATCACCGCGCTGGCCGCGCTGGTGGTCGCGAGCGCGCCGGACATCGGCAACCAGCACGCGCGTTCGCTGCGCGACGGCCTGCGCAGCCTCCAGCTCGCGTTCCGGGAGGCGTCGGTGATCCCCGACGCGCCGGGCGAGGGGCCGGGCGAGAAGTACACGGGCTCCGTCGTCTGATGACCGAAGCTCCCGCCGTAGCGGCGCCCGGTCCCGCTCCGGCACGTGGACCCCGTCGTGGCCGTGGTTCTCGTGTGCTCGCCGTCCTGCTGGTCGCCACGATCGCCGTCGGCGCCTACCTGTGGGTGACCACGGTGCGCTGGCAGCTCAACTCCGCCGAGTGGGAGGAGAAGGCGCACGGGTACGCCGAGGAGGTGGCGTCGCTGCAGATGCAGCTCGACGGCGCGAACTCCGAGCTGAAGGCCGCCCGCGACCAGCTGTCCACCGCCACTTCGCGCATCACGGACCTGGCGAACGAGAAGGCTCAGCTCGGTGACGAGAACGTAGCCTCGCAGCAGTACCTCGACTACCAGACGCAGGTCAGCGGGGCCGCTGCCACCGTGGCCTCGGCGCTCGGGCAGTGCGTGTCGGGCCAGGAGCAGCTCGTCGGCTACCTCAAGGACGCCGACCAGTACGAGGCCTCGGACCTGCGCCGCTACGAACGGCAGGTCAACGCGCTGTGCGAGGACGCGGAGCGGGCCAACGAGTCGCTGCAGCAGGAGCTGCGGCCGTGACGTCGCCCGCCCGCTCGCTCGCGGGCCGCGCCGTCCTCGTCGGAGCGCTCTTCCTGACCGGGTCCCTGGGTGGCTGCGGCGTGCTGCCTCCTCTGCCGGAGCCGGTGCCGAGCGACATCGTGCCGTCCACGCCGGTGGACCTGTCCCCCGCGGCGGGCGGGGACGCCCTGAGCCCTGACGGCTTCGACGCGGTGGAGCGGATGGCGGTCCGTATCCGTAACGTCGGCTGCGAGGAGCTGTCGACGGGTTCCGGGTTCGCCGTCGACGACCACACCCTGATCACCAACAAGCACGTCGTCGCGGACTCGAAGGAGCTCGAGGTCAGCACGTACGACGGGCACGACATCACCGTCGGCGCGACGGCGACCGCGGGGCTCGCGGACCTCGCCGTCGTCCGGACGACGGACCCGCTGCCGTCGTTCCCGGAGCTGGCGAAGACCGACCCGAAGCCGGGCGATCCCGTCACAGTGGTGGGCTACCCGGCGGGTGGGGAGCTCACCGTGACGGAGGGCGAGGTCATGGGCACGACACGGGACCCGCTGAACGCGAACCTCGGCGAGGTGCTGCTCACGGACGCCCCGGTCGAGCCCGGCTCGTCCGGGTCGGCCGCGCTGGACGACAAGGGTCGGGTGATCGGCGTCGTCTACGCGAAGACCGCGGACGACAACAGCCTGCTCGTGCCGCTGTCGACGCTCCAGGACATGCTGGCCGACGACACGGCGTTCACGCCGGCGAAGGGTTGTTGAGAGCGGCCCTGGTCAGCGTGCCGCGCCGATCCGCAGCTCCAGCGAGTCCACCCGGGCCGAGATGACCTGTGACGCCGCGAGCCGGGCGTTGACCTGGCCAAGAACGGTGTCGAGCCCGGCACGGTCCAGTCCAGGGTCGAGGGCGAGCACCACAGCGACCTCCGCCGTGCGGCCGGGCTCTGCGTGCGCCCGTACCACGTGCTGCACGGGCGCTGCCGCGACCGCGATCTCCGACGCTACCTCGGGGTCTACGGCGAGCCCGTCCTCGTGCGGTACCAGGGCCGGCCGCCACTCCTCGCCCTGCGCCAGCGCCCAGACGGCGGGGCGTGGCACGAGCGCCGTCGACGGCCCGGCGGGGTCCACGACGATGAGCGCCCAGTTCTCGTTCACCGCGGAGAGGGCGGCGCGCGTCGCCTCGACCGGCACCGGTCGGGCGTCGGTCCGCCAGGACTGCATGGCTGCGACCGACGTGAAGACGGGCAGCGCCCGGCGCCCGTCCGGTGCTTCGAGCGCCACGACCCCCGAGGACGCCTCCTTGTCGACGGTGAGCCCGTCCGGGTTCTGCTCGGCGACACCGAGCTCGGCCAGCACCGGGACCAGCACCCTGGTCTCGGCCAGCCGGGCGACGACGTCGCGCAGCGTGGTCGCGCCGGTCGTGTAGCCGGCCAGCAGCCGGGCCAGCTCGGCGTCGGCCGAGCCGTCGTCGTCCGCGAACTGGCTGGACGGCTGGATCGACTTCACTTGGTGACCTCGTCGCCCACAGGCCCTGCGACCTCGTCGGCCGGGCGACCCGCGACGTCGAGCGCCTCGGGCAGGGTGAACGCACCCGCGTACAGCGCCTTGCCGACCACTGCGCCCTCGATGGTGCCCAGCGCGCGCAGCGCGGTCAGGTCGTCGAGCGACGAGATGCCGCCAGAGGCGACGACGTGCGCGGGAGTGCGCGCGGCGACGTCGGACAGGAGGTCCAGGTTGGGGCCGCGCAGCGTGCCGTCCTTGGTCACGTCGGTGACCACGTAGCGGGCGCAGCCCGCCTCGTCGAGGCGCGCGAGGACCTCCCAGAGGTCCCCGCCCTCCTTGGTCCACCCGCGTGCGGCGAGCGTGGTGCCGCGCACGTCGAGGCCGACGGCGACGCGGTCGCCGTGCTCGGAGATGACCTTGGCCGTCCAGGCCGGGTCCTCGAGCGCGGCGGTGCCGAGGTTGACGCGCCGCGCGCCGGTCGCGAGCGCGCGCTCCAGCGACTCGTCGTCGCGGATGCCGCCCGACAGCTCCACCTGCACGTCCAGCTCGCCGACCACGCGCGCCAGCAGCTCGGCGTTGGAACCGCGCCCGAAAGCGGCGTCCAGGTCCACGAGGTGGACCCACTCGGCGCCGCCGGACTGCCAGTCGAGGGCGGCCGTCAGCGGGTCGCCGTACGAGGTCTCGGAGCCGGCCTCCCCCTGGACGAGGCGGACGGCCTGGCCGTCGGCGACGTCGACGGCGGGCAGGAGCACGAGGCGGTCGGTCATGTCTCTCCAAAGTCAGTCTGAGTCTGAGCTGAGTGCTGGGTAGGTGTCGTCTCGACCCGTGCCGGACGACAGATACCCAGCGCTCAACGGGTGGTGCGTGGGAGGTGCTACGCGAGCGAGCTGACCCAGTTCTCCAGGAGGCGCGCGCCCGCGTCGCCCGACTTCTCCGGGTGGAACTGGGTGGCCGCCAAGGGTCCGTCCTCGACGGCCGCGACGAAGCGCCCGCCGTGGTCGGCCCAAGTGACCTTCGGCGGCGAGAAGACCCCCACCGCGTTCTCGTCGTACCCCTTGGTGAAGGTCTGCGCGGCGTACGAGTGCACGAAGTAGAACCGCTCGTCGGCGATCCCGTCGAAGAGGACCGAGCCTTCGGGCGCCTCGACCGGCGACCAGCCCATGTGCGGCACCACCTCGGCCTGCAGCCGCTCGACGACGCCGGGCCACTCGCCGATGCCGTCGGCTCGCTCACCGTGCTCCACGCCGGCGTCGAACATGACCTGCATGCCCACGCAGATGCCGAGCACCGGACGGTTGCCGGCCAGCCTGCGGCCGACCACCTCGTGCCCCCGGACGGCCTTGAGCCCCGCCATGCACGCGGCGAACGCGCCGACACCCGGCACCACGAGGCCGTCGGCCTCCTGCGCGGTGGCCCGGTCGGCGGTCAGCGTGACGTCGGCGCCCACCCGTTCCAGCGAGCGCACGGCGGACCGGACGTTGCCGAAGCCGTAGTCGAGGACGACGACCCTCGCGACCATCTCAGGCCCCGTCCGTGCTGTCCGGACCCGGCTCGCCCTTGCCCATGCCCTTGCGTGCCTTGCGCGCGGCGGACGTCAGCATCCGCACCGCCTTGAACTTGCTGATCGAGGTCGAGCCGACCACGCCGTCGAGGTCGGCCACGCTCGTGGCACCCGTCAGCAGGTCGACCACGTCCTCGGGAGCACCGCCCAGCACGAGGCCAGGGGCGAGCTCGTCGCCGCGGACGCCGTCGGCGAACCGGACCGCCGTCAGCTGCTCGCCCGTGCGGGTCACCAGGACGAGCGGGACACCCCGCACCAGCTGGGAGACAGCCGCAGCTGCCTCCTCGGGCGCGTCGCCCGAGAGGTCCTTGAGCACGCCGACCGCGCCGACGGCGGTGGGTACCGCGTCGAGGTCGAGCTGCGCGAGGGAGCTGGCGGCGGCGAGCGGTTCGGCGCCGGCGATCTGGGTGATGAGCGCGGCGAAGTCCGGCTCGCCGCTACCGGTCAGGGACGACAGGTCGTCCGGGATCTCGAGGTTGTCGAGATCGAAGTCGGGCAGGTCGTCGCCGGGCGGCGTGCTGCTGCTGGACCCGTCGTTCTCGGGCCTGGTGCTGTCGGACATGGCGGCTAGAGCGCACCCTTCGTGGACGGGATGCCGTCGACCCGGGGGTCTACGGCGACGGCGGCGCGCAGCGCACGCGCCAGCGCCTTGAACTGAGCTTCGACGATGTGGTGCGGGTCCCTGCCTGCGAGCACCCGCACGTGCAGGCAGATGCCCGCGTGGTGGGCGATCGACTCCAGGACGTGCCGCGTCAGCGAACCGGTGAAGTGGCCTCCGATGAGGTGGTACTCCTGGCCCGCCGGCTCGCCCTCGTGCACCAGGTACGGCCTGCCGGACACGTCGACGACCGCCTGGGCCAGCGCCTCGTCGAGCGGCACGAGCGCGTCGCCGAACCGGGAGATGCCCGCCTTGTCGCCGAGCGCCTGACGCAGTGCCTCGCCGATGCTGATGGCGACGTCCTCGACCGTGTGGTGGGCGTCGATGTGGGTGTCGCCGGTCGCCTGCACCCGCAGGTCGATCAGCGAGTGCTTGCCGAGCGCGGTGAGCATGTGGTCGTAGAACGGCACGCCCGTGCTGATCTCGGTCCGCCCCGTGCCGTCGAGATCCAGCTCGACCAGCACCTTCGACTCGGAGGTGGCGCGCTCGACGCGTGCTGTCCTGCTCATGCCTGTTCCTCTCCCTGCACCTGCAGGACCTCGGTGAGCGCCGCGCGGAACGCGGCCATCTCTGCGGACGTGCCGATCGACACCCGCAGCCAGCCGTCGGGGCCGGTCTCGCGGATCAGGACACCGCGGTCCAGGAGACCCTGCCATACCGCGTGCCGGTCGCCGAACGTGCCGAACAGCACGAAGTTGGCGTCCGTGTCGGCCACGTCGAACGGGAGACCGCCCGGGAGCCGCTGCTCGCGCAGCCAGGCGACGGTCGCGTCGCGCTCGGCCCGCAGCGTGGCGACCTGCGCCATGAGGGACTCGCGGTGGCGCAGCGCGGCGCCCGCCGCGGCCTGTGTGATGGCGCTCAGGTGGTAGGGGAGGCGCACGATCCGGAGCGCGTCCACGAAGTCGACGGACGCGGCCAGGTAGCCGACCCGGGCCCCGGCCGCTGCGAACGCCTTGGACATGGTGCGGGACACAGCGAGGTTCGGGTAGCGCGCCAGGAGCGCCACGGCCGACGGCGTACCAGGACGCCGGAACTCCGCGTACGCCTCGTCGACCACGACGACGGGGTGCGCCCCGTCGATGTCGACGCCGAGCGCTGCCTCGCAGACCGCCTCGACCGTCGCGGCAGGCAGCGCCGTCCCCGTCGGGTTGTTGGGGCTGGCCAGCAGGATCACCGACGGCCGCACCTCACGGATCGTCGCGGCGGCGTGGACGGGGTCGAGCGTGAAGTCGTCCTCGCGTCGACCGACCACCCAGGCCGTGTGCGTGTCGCGCGCGTACTCCGGGTACATCGAGTACGTGGGCGCGAACGACAGAGCCGTGCGGCCCGGGCCACCGAAGGCCTGCAGCACGTGCAGCATCACCTCGTTGGACCCGTTCGCCGCCCACACGTCGAGGTGCTCGAGGCGGACACCGGTCTCGACCTCGAGATAGTCGGCCAGGTCCCTGCGCAGGTCCGTCGCGTCCCGGTCCGGGTAGCGGTTCATCCCACGGGCGGCACGCGCCACCGCCTCTGCGATGGTCGCGACCACGTCGTCGCTGGGCGGGTACGGGTTCTCGTTGACGTTCAGCAGCACCGGTACGTCGAGCTGGGGCGCGCCATAGGGCTTCTCGTCCGCCAGCTCGGGGCGCAACGGCAGCAGCACCGAAGGCGCGGGTACCCGGTCCTTGGCGCTGTGCTGGTCGACGGCGTGGGTCATCACCGGACCAGTCTACGAACCGTGCGGCACCGACCCGGTGTGAGTCCGCCCACCGGGCGAGTGGGCATGATCACCGCACACCCAGCACGAACGGGTACACCGCGGCTGCACCGGCCTGGCGGAGCAGCCGGGCGGCGACCGTGAGCGTCCAGCCGGAGTCCGTGTAGTCGTCCACCAGCAGGACGGTGCGGCCCGGCAGCCCCCGGAGCGCGCCCTCCCCGAGCTGCAGCTGCAACCGACGCGTCACCCCGGCAAGTCGCATGGCGGAGTTCAGGTCGTGCCGGCCCGGCTCCTCCTGCCCCGCCGCCGGACCGATCGCGCCGATCATCGGTACGCCGAGGTACTTCGCCAGCCCGGTGGCCAGGTGGTACGACAGCTGCGGTCGCTTGATGGACCGCACCGCCACGACGGCCTCGATCACGAGCGGGCCGGGCTCCGCCGCACCGGTGGCGAGCTCACCGTCGTCGGGCTCGGGCGGCACGACGGGCGAGCGGAGCGCGCTCCACTCGTCCAGCACCCGCGCGGCGGCCCGGCGCAGCGGCACCGGAAGCTCACCGTCGCCCGCCGTCGGGGCGAGCAGGTCGCGCAGCGGTCCGGACCAGCCGAGTCCGTCGAGCCGGGCGACGGCCCGTCCCGGCTCGGCCAGCTCGGCCGGCGGGATCTTCCCCTTGAGGTCCAGACCGATGGATGCCAGGCCGGTCGGCCACATCTTGCGGGTCTCGACCTCGACACCCGGGCGGTCCATCTCGGCACGTGCCGCGGCGACCGCCTCGGCGTCGGGCGCCTCCGGGAGGTCCACCGCACCGCACCGGTCGCAGCGACCGCACTGCCAGCCCCGCGCGAGCTCCGGGTCGTCGAGCTGGGCACGCAGGTACGCCATGCGGCAGCCCTGGGTGCCGACGTAGTCCACCATCGCCTGCTGCTCCGCTGCACGGTTGGCGGCGACCCGGGCGTACCGCTCGGCGTCGTACGACCACGCCTGGCCCGTGGACTCCCAGCCACCGCGCACCCGCCGGACCGCCCCGTCGACGTCGAGCACCTTGAGCATGGTCTCCAGGCGGGACCTGCGCAGGTCCACCTGGGTCTCCAGCACCGCCGTCGACATGGTGCCGCCGTCGCGCAGCGCGTCGAGCGTTGCCCGCACCTGTCCCTCTGCCGGGAACGCCTGCTCGCCGAACCAGTCCCAGATCGCCTTGTCCTCGACACCCGGTAGCAGCACCACCAGCGCCTGGTCGACGCCACGGCCGGCACGGCCCACCTGCTGGTAGTACGCGATCGGCGAGGAGGGCGCGCCGAGGTGCACGACGAACGCCAGGTCCGGCTTGTCGAACCCCATGCCGAGCGCGGACGTCGCGACCAGCGCCTTGACCTCGTTGTTCTTGAGGTCGGCCTCCAGCTGCTCGCGCTGCGCGGGCTCGGTGCGGCCGGTGTAGGCGGCGACCCCCAGGCCGTAGCCGCGCAGCTGCTCGGCGACCTGCTCCGCGGCCGACACGGTCAGGCAGTAGACGATGCCTGAGCCCTCGATGTCCTGCAGGGCCTCCGCCAGCCACGCCACGCGCGTGGGCTGGTCGCCCAGCTCGAGCACGGCCAGGTGCAGCGACTCGCGGTCGAGCCCGCCGCGGAGCACCAGCACCTCCTCGTGGCTCGCGCCGTCGGCGTGCACGGCGAGCTGCTCTGCGACGTCCTGCGTGACGCGCTCGTTGGCGGTGGCCGTCGTGGCGAGCACGGGGATGCCGGTGGGCAGGTCGGCGAGGAGCGTGCGGATGCGCCGGTAGTCGGGCCGGAAGTCGTGGCCCCAGTCGGAGATGCAGTGCGCCTCGTCGATGACGACGAGCCCGGCGTCCGCGGCCAGGCGCGGGAGCACCTCGTCCCGGAAGCCCGGGTTGTTCAGGCGCTCCGGCGAGCACAGCAGCACGTCGACCTCACCGCGCGCTATCGACGCGTGCACCTCGTCCCACTCGGTCATGTTGGCCGAGTTGATGGTCACCGCGCGGATGCCCGCCCGCGAGGCCGCCGAGATCTGGTCGCGCATGAGTGCCAGCAGCGGCGACACGATCACGGTCGGCCCGGCGCCACGGGCACGCAAGAGCTTGGTCGCGACGAAGTAGACGGCGGACTTGCCCCACCCGGTGCGCTGCACCACGAGGGCCCGACGGCGGAACGCGGCCAGCGCCTCGATCGCCGTCCACTGGTCGTCGCGCAGCCGGGCGTCGTCGCGGCCGACCAGCTCGCGCAGCGCGGTCTCGGCCTCCTCGCGCAACGACGCGCCCGGCGAGGCGACGGTGACCGGCCGCGCGGCAGGCTCGGGCGCTGCCACCGGCGCGGCCGGCTCGGCGGGTGCGTCGGATGCCGGGTCCTGCGCGGGCGCGGGCTCAGGGGCCGGCGCTGCGGCGGCCGTCGCGGCCGCGGCGGCTGCCCCCTCGTCCAGCAGGCCACGCAGCATCTGGAGCTTGGCGGCCTGCGCCTCGGGCGTGTTCCGGGCGGAGGGCGGAGGCGCCGGATCGCCGACCTCGGTCAGGAACGCTGCGTCGTCCGGCGGCTCCTCCACGTTGAAGGGCAGATCTGCGAAGGGGTCCTTGGTCACGCCATCTACCCTAAGAGCCGCCACCGACACCGCGAGCGGGTTATCCACAGATTCGCGCCCGGGATCCATAGAATCACCGCCCGTGACCTCCACCACGAACGCGCCCGACCCGCAGGCGGACCAGGACGCGCGTCGCGCGGACTTCCTGGCCTATTACGACGCCGAGGCCGCTGACCGGGCCCGCCGGCCGATCCCGCCGTGGCGCACGGCCGCGCAGGAGGAGTTCCTCGCACTGCTCGCCGACGAGCGACGGCGCACCGTGCTGGAGATCGGCTGCGGACCGGGCCTCGACGGCGAGGCGATCGTCGCGGCGGGCTTCGAGTACACCGGGACCGACCTCTCCCCCGGGATGGTCGAGATGGCTCGGGCTGCGGGCCTGGACGCGCGGGTCGCGTCGGCGACCGCCCTCCCGTTCGACGACCACGCCTTCGACGCCGCGTGGTCCATGAGCACGCTCATGCACCTCGACGACGCGGAGCTGGATGCGGCGCTGACCGAGATCACGCGCGTGCTCGTGCCCGGAGGGCTGTTCGCCGTAGGGATGTGGGGAGCGCAGGAGCTGACCGTCGGCACTCTGTCCGAGCCCGACCAGGACTACGGGCCGCCGCGCTACTTCCACCGCCGCACCGACCCGATGGTCCACGAGCGCCTCGGTGAGCGCGGTGAGGTCGAGTCCTGGTGGACGCGGCCGAGCAGCCCTGGCAGCAGCCACCGCTACCAGTACGCCGTCGTGCGCACTCCCGGCGCGAGCGGCTGACCCGGCCGGCGTCGTCGTCCCAGCGAGCGGCGGCCGGTCAGACGCGCTGTCGGCCGATCAGCTCCAGCGCGCGCACCGCCGTGCCGACGCCGTCCTCTGCCCGCACCTGCTCGCCGATACGGCGCGCCGCGCCCGCCAGGTCAGGGTTGCCGACCAGCTGCGTGAGAGCGGCCGCGAGCGCCGCCGGTTCGAGCTTCTTCTGGGGCTGCGGCGCGGGCCCCACGCCGAGCCGGCGCACGAGCCGGCCCCAGAACGGCTGGTCGGCGACGAACGGGCAGACGAGCTGCGGCCGGCCTGCGGCGAACGCGACACCGGTGGTGCCTGCGCCACCGTGGTGCACCACAGCGGCCAAGTGCGGGAACAGGGAGCGGTAGTCGACGTCGGTCACCGCGAGCACGTCCTCCGGAAGGTCGCTGACATCCAGGCCGCCCCAGCCCGCGCCGACGACGAGCCGGCACCCGGCCCGCCGGACTGCCTCCAGCACCGTGCGGGTGGTCCGGGCGGGGTCCGCGCCGGCCATCGAGCCGAACCCGACGAAGACGGGCGGAGTCCCGTCCGCGATGAAGCGGCGCAGATCGTCGGGCAGGGGCGCCGGGTCGCCCGCCAGCTCCCAGTACCCGGTGGTGAGGGCCTCCGGTGGCCAGTCGGCGGGCCGTGGCAGCACCGCCGGGCTGTAGGCGTGCAGAACGGGGGCGTGCCCGCCGCCCGGCCGGCGCGTCGGGTCGTGCCGCCCGCCCCGGCGCGGCAGGTCAAGGGTGTCTCGGCGCCAGCGGTCGACACTGCCCCCGAACATCGCCGCTGTGCTCTTCATACCGGCGAACGTCGAGCGGTTCAGCGCGCGAGGCAACCGGGCCGGCAGCTCCATGCCCGGCCACGGGAACTCCCGCGTGGGGACGTACATCGGGATGGGGAGAGCGAGCACGGCAGGGACTCCCAGCGCCTCGGCGACGTGCTGCCCTGCGACGATCTGGCCGTTGTGGACCACGACGTCGGCCCCGGAGTCGCGCGCGACGGCCCAGGAGTCCTCCAGGACGCGCGTGAACATCGCCGGCATGGCGCGCATCAGCTTCAGCCGCGTACCGATCCCACCCTCGAGCAGCGCGCCGGAGTCCTCGCCGTCCAGCAGTGCCATGGGTCCGTCGTCGACCCCAGCGAAGGTGACGCCGTGCTCGGCGGCGAAGTCCGCGAACCGGTGGGGCGCGACCACGACGGCGTCGTGCCCTGCCGCCTGCAGGCCCTGGGCCAGCGCCAGGAAGGGCTGCACGTCGCCGCGCGTCCCCAGCGTCATGAGCAGTGCCTTCATCGCACGACCTCGGTGCGGGGGCGTGCGGTCATGTCGGGTCTCCTCGTCGGGTGGTCAGCCCGGTCGCGACGATGTCGGCGACCAGGTCGAACGTCGTGCGGTAGGTGGCGGGGTCGGCCAGGTACCGGGTGTTCAGCGGGATCAGCAGCACCGCCTGCAACGCCCCGACCGCGACGGCGGGGTCGGCGCCGACGACGTCGCCGCGTTCCTGGCGCTGCCGGACGTACTCGAGGAGCGCCGTGGACGGGTTGGTGTCCCCCATCGCCGCCAGGCGCTCCGGGTCGAGACGTGCCGCCACCGCAGCCATCTCCTCGGGGTGGGTCACCAGGCGCCGCCACAGCGGGTTGTTCTCCAGGACGTCCAGCGTCGTGTGCAGGAACCGGAGCAGCGCTTCGCGCACGTCGTCGGTCGACAGCAGCGCACGGTCGATGACCTGGGCCTTGACCTCGCCGGCCTCGTCCAGCATGAGCCGGAGATACAGGGCTTCCTTCGAGTCGAAGAACTGGTAGAACGTGCTCTTCACGATCCCGGCCGGAGCGACCAGCTCCTCCAGCGCCGTCTTGCGCAGGCCCTGCCTGGTGAACAGCTCCCGGCCCGCTGCGAGCAGCGTCCGGGTGATCCGGTCCCGCTCCGTGGTGGTGAACCCTCGTGGCACGGTGGGCCCCTCTCGACCAGAACATGAAAACACGGTGGATCTCTGTTTTCAAGCCTGCCGGGGTGCCCGACGGCGGGACGCCCGCGCGCTCCGCCGTCGGGCCGTGGCTACCGGCCCTGGAGCGCCCGCACGTTGTCGCCGAACGTCCAGCCGCGCGACCCGTCCCAGTTGATGGACCAGGTCATGAGGCCCTTGAGCGCCCCGCCGTACGACCCGTACGCCTGCGACACGAGCGACGGCACCATGTACCCGCCACCCGCGCCCTGCTGGGCAGGCAGCCCGGGCACCTGCTTCTCGTAGGGCACCCGGATCGTGGTGCCCTGGATGACGAGCCCTTCGTCGAGGCAGTCCGTCTGCGCCCGGAACCCCTCGACGGTGCCCGCCGCGTAGGAGTTGCCGGAGCAGTCGTACATGCTCCCGTTGTAGTACTGCATGTTGAGCCACCAGAGCCGGCCGTTGTCGGCGTACTTCTTGATGATGGGCAGGTAGGAGCCCCAGATCGAGCCGTAGACGACGCTGCCGCCGGTCACGTAGGCCGTCTCCGGTGCCATCGTCAGCCCGAACCCGTCCGGCATCCCGGCGAGCACCCCGTCGATGATCCGCACCAGGTTGGCCTGCGACGTCGACAGCTGCGTGATCGAGCCGCTGCCCGTCAGGCCCGTCTCGATGTCGATGTCGATCCCGTCGAAGTTGTACTCCCGCAGGATCGGCACGATCGTCTCCACGAACCGGTCCGCCACCGTCTGCGACGACAGGTCGATCCCCGCGGTGGCGCCGCCGATCGACATCAGGATCGTCAGGCCGCTCTCCTTCGCCGCGCACATCTCCTCCGGCGACGGCACCCGCACGCCGGAGTCCATGCCGTCCTCCCACAACACGGTGCCGTCCGACCGGATCACGGGGAACGCCAGCGTCGCCACGTTGTACCCGTGCTCGGTGATGCGCGAGTCCGTCACCGGGATCCAGCCCATCCCTGGATGCACGCCGTTGCTCGCGCCGTCCCAGTTCTCCCAGTAGCCCTGCAGCACCTTGCCCGACGGGCGCGGCCGCTGGCTGCAGTCGGTCGGCGTGGGCTCCGGATCAGGCGTGGGGTCAGTGGGGTCCGGGTCCGGCGTCGGGTCGGTGGGGTCCGGGTCAGGGTCGGTGGCGCACGCGCCGTCGTCGGTCCACAGGCTCGGCGTGGAGCCCGGCGCCCACCCAGCACCGACGTGCGCGGTGTGCCCCACGAGCGCGGTGTAGCCACGGCCGAGATGGGTCACGTGGTCGCCGGTGGCATAGGTGCTGCCCTCTGCCCACGTCGGTGCGGCGCAGTCGGCGGCAGCGGCCCGGGCCATCGGCCCGGTGTGCGCGACCACGGCGGGGACCGTCAGGCCGGTGACGAGCAGGGCGGCGACGCCTGCCGCAAGGATCGAGGTACGCCGTCTCATGGCCACTCCTTCGGGGACACGGGCATTTGTCAGGAAACCTAGCCAAATAGTGTGCGGCAGGGAATACGGGGAACCCACACCGGAGCCGGGCTGCAACGCGGGCGACGGCGCCGGGCGAGGCCCGCCCCGACCTAGACTCGCGACGTGATCCGACTCAACCCCGAGCAGCTCGTCTTCGTCACCGAGCGCCACCTCGCGACCCTCACCACCCTGCGTCCCGACGGATCCCCCCACGTGGTCCCCGTCGCGTTCACCTGGGACGCCGAGGCGGGCGTCGCGCGGATCACGACGAACCGCACGTCGTTCAAGGCCCGCAACGTCAACCCCCTGGCCGACGGCGGGGCTCCGCGCGCCGCGCTCTGCCAGGTAGCGGGCGGCCGCTGGATCACGCTCGAGGGCACCATCGCCGTCAGCACGGACGAGGCCGAGATCGCCGACGCCGTCGAGCGCTACGCGCGCCGCTACCGCCAGCTGGAGCCGAACCCGGAGCGCGTGGTCCTGCGCGTGACGGTCGACAAGGTGATGGCCTCGACCTACATGGCGTCCTGATCACGCCCCGGCCCGGCCCGGCTGGGGTGGGGTGGGGTGGGTCAGCCGACCTGGGCCGATTCCTCGCCCGCCGGGACCGCGACGCTCACCACGTCGCCGCGCACGAGCTGGCGGCCACGGCGATGCTCGACCTCGCCGTTGACGCGCACCTCGCCGTCTGCGATGAGGTCGCGCGCCTGCGCGCCGTCCTCTGCGAGATCGGCGAGCTTGAGGAACTGGCCAAGGCGGATCACGTCGTCACGGATCGGGACCTCGGGAACGGAGTCGGATTCGAAGGCAGAGTTGGACACCACACCATTGTCTCCCGCCTGCCGCCATAGACTGGCAAGGTGATCCAACGCATCGACCTGCGCGGCCAGTCCCTCGGGCGCCGCGCCCTCCTCGACGTCCTGCCCCGTGCCGAGGTCGGAGTGGACGAGGCCGTCCATGTGGTCGAGCCGCTCCTCCGCCAGGTCCGTGAGGGCGGTGCGGCCGCGCTGCGCGAGATCGCGCTGCGGTTCGACGGGGTGGCGCCCGAGCACCTGCGGGTGCCCGCCGATGCGCTGGCCGACGCCCTCGGCAGCCTCACGCCTCTGGTGCGCCGGGGCCTCGAGGAGTCCATCCGCCGGGTCCGCCGGGTGCACGCGGAGCAGCTTCCGGCCGACCACGTGACCGACCTCGCGCCCGGCGCCGTCGTGCGGCAGCGCTGGATCCCCGTCCAGCGCGTCGGCCTGTACGCGCCTGGCGGGCTGGCGGTGTACCCGTCGTCGGTCGTGATGAACGTCGTCGCCGCGCAGGAGGCCGGTGTGCCGGGCCTCGCCGTGGCGTCCCCGCCGCAGAAGGACAACGGCGGCCTGCCGCACCCGACCATCCTCGCGGCGTGCGCGCTGCTCGGCGTGGACGAGGTCTACGCGGTGGGCGGCGCGCAGGCCGTGGCGATGTTCGCCTACGGGGCAGCGGGCACCGAGCCGCAGGACGGCGAAACGCTGTGCGAGCCCGTCGACGTCATCACCGGTCCAGGCAACGTGTACGTCGCCGCGGCGAAGCGGCTGGTGCGGGGCATCGTCGGGATCGACGCGGAGGCCGGGCCCACCGAGATCGCCGTCCTCGCCGACGCCACCGCCGACCCCGGACACGTGGCTCTCGACCTGATCAGCCAGGCCGAGCACGACCCGATGGCGGCGTCCGTGCTGGTCACCGACTCGGCAGAGCTGGCGGCAGCGGTCGAGGCCCGGGTCAAGGACCTGGCGTCCGCCACCAAGCACTCCACCCGCGTGGCGCGCGCCCTGGACGGGCCGCAGTCCGCGATCGTCCTGGTGGACGACGTCGACGCAGGCGTGGCGGTCGTCAACGCCTACGGAGCTGAGCACCTCGAGGTCCAGACGGCCGACGCCGCCAGGGTCGCCTCACGCGTGCACAGCGCGGGCGCGATCTTCGTCGGGCCGTGGTCGCCGGTGTCGCTGGGCGACTACATGGCCGGGTCCAACCACGTGCTGCCGACAGGTGGCACCGCCCACTTCGCCAGCGGCCTCGGCGTACACAGCTTCCTGAAGTCGGTGCAGCAGGTCGAGTACACGCGGGACGCCCTCGAGGAGCTCGCCGACCGCATCGTCGCCGTCGCCAACGACGAGGACCTGCCCGCGCACGGCGAGGCCGTGCGGGGCAGGTTCCACTAGCCACTCAGGGGGTGGGGCGCGGGGCGCGCAGGTGAGCCCGCTGGGCCAGCTCCTGCGCGTCCACCAGCTCGAGCATGGGCTTGCCCGGCGCACACATCATGGTCACGACGAACTCGGTCCTCGCGTCGGTCAGCGCGTTGCCGTCCTGGTAGTGGATCAGGTCGCCGCCCGGCTCCCAGAACGTCCCGCCCGCCTCGACGACACGCTCGGGCTCACCCTCCAGCTCGAACCGGACCGCGCCCTCGATGACGTACCCGAAGGCCGGCCCGGAGTGGCGGTGCGGTGGAGTCCCGGGGTCGCCGGGCTCCCACTCGACGTGGACCGTCATCGCCGACGCGCCGTCAGGGACGGTGATCGGCGAGGCGTCCTGCAGCATCGTGGCCGCCGTCTTCCAGCCCTCCGGCCCCGTGTGCTCGCCGGCCCCGTGCGGGTGTGCGGCCTGGCTCTCTGAGACTGTCATGTGCTGCGCCTTCCGTAGATGCCTGTTGCCAGTGATGACCAGGGACTCCACGGATCTGTGACAAGCATGACCGTCGACCGGGTGAATCCTGTGCGGAATCATTGACACAGCCTCGTGACCTGCGAAGGAATAGCGAGCACCTGCTCGAGCTCGTTCCATCGCTGCCGTATCGAGGGAGCCGTAGATGTCTCACCGGTCCAGAACGTCCATGCTCGTCATAGCGGCCGTCACGGCATTAGCGGCAGTAGCCGCGCCGGCGGCCGTCGCGGTGCCTGCCGCCCCACCTGCGGCGGACAAGGTCGATCCGCGGGACGCCCTCGCCGAGAACCTCGTGCCGGCCGAGACCACGCCACAGGCCGGCGTCGAGCGCACGCCGGCCATGCAGAAGCTGGCCCTCGGACGCGGGAAGGCGGAACGGACCTACCTGATCCGGCTGTCCGACGCAGCCGTGCCCACCTACGACGGCGGCGTCAACGGCCTGGACGCGACGGCGCCCCGGTCCGGCCGGACGCTGAACCCGTCGGCGCCGCGCGTCCGTGAGTACACCGAGTTCCTCGAGGCGGAGCAGGGCGACTTCGTCACCCGCATGGAGCGCACGGTCGGGCACGACGTCGAGGTGCCGTTCACGTACCAGTACGCCGTCAACGGCGTCTCCGCCGTCCTCACCCCCCAGGAGGCCGCGGAGATCGCCAAGGACCCGGCCGTCGAGCACATCGCCCTGGACCGCGAGCACGAGCTGCACACCGACGCAGGCCCGGCCTGGAGCAACGCGGACGCGCTGTGGAACGCCGTCGAGGAGCTGGGCCTGCCGGAGGACTACCAGGGCGAGGGTGTCGTCATCGGCACCATCGACACCGGTATCCACCCGAGCAGCCCGTCGTTCGCCGAGACCGGCGACGACGGCTACACGCACACCAACCCGCTCGGCGCCGGCAACTACCTCGGCGCGTGCGACCCGGCGAACACCGACCAGTTCGACCCGGACTTCCCGTGCAACGGCAAGCTCATCGGGGCCTACGGGTTCCTGACCGCCGACGACCGCAGTGCCCTGGACGAGGACGGGCACGGCTCGCACACCGCGTCCACGTCCGGCGGCAACGTCGTCGACGACGTGACGCCCACCGCCCCGGAGGGTACGAACCCGCCGACGTTCGACATCTCGGGTGTGGCCCCGCACGCCAACGTGATCAGCTACCGCGGCTGCTGCACCACCGCTGGCCTGACCGCCTCGATCGACCAGGCCATCGCCGACGGCGTCGACGTCATCAACTACTCGATCGGCTCGTCGTCGCCGTCGGACCTGTGGAACGACTTCGACGCGCTCGGGTTCCTCAACGCGCGCGCGGCCGGCATCTTCGTGGCGACCTCGAACGGCAACGACGGCCCGGGCTTCGCCACCACCGGCTCCCCCGCTGACGCGCCGTGGATCACGTCGGTCGGCGCCTCGACGCACAACCGGCACGCCGTGAACTCCCTCACGAACCTGACCAGCGACGCCGCCGACCTCGGCGACCTCACCGGGAAGTCCCTGACCGGACCCCTGCCGGCCACCGGGATCGTCGACGCGGGCGCCGTGGGCGACCCGCAGTGCACCACGACGACGGGCCACGAGGCGGACTACGCCGACAAGATCGTGGTCTGCGCCCGTGGCGGCAACGGCCGCGTGGAGAAGTCGGCCAACGTGGCGGCGCAGGGCGCCGTCGGCTTCGTGCTGACGAACGACGAGACCAACGGCGGCTCCCTGCTCGGTGACGCGTTCGCCGTCCCCGGCGTCGCCATCAGCTACGCCGACGGCGAGACGCTGCGGGCCTGGCTGGCCGAGAGCTCCGGGCACACCGCAGCGATCTCCGGCACCACGTTCACGCAGGACGACGCCCTCGGCGACACGATGTCCAGCTTCTCGTCGCGCGGCCCCAACCGGGCCGTCGACACGATCGTGCCGTCCATCACCGCCCCCGGCGTCGACATCCTCGCCGCGCACGGCGTGGCCGACGGCGCGTACGACCACGTCGAGTACGGCATCATCTCGGGCACCTCGATGTCGAGCCCGCACGTGGCCGGCGCCGGCGCCCTGCTCACGCAGGCCCGTCCCGACTGGTCCCCGGCGCAGCAGCAGTCGGCACTCATGACCACGGCGCGCACCAGCGTGGTGGACTTCGACGGCTCCCCCGCCACCCCGTACGAGCAGGGCAGCGGCCACATGGACATCGGGCTCGCCGCGCAGGCAGGTCTGCTGTTCGACGAGACCCACGCGAACTACCTGGCCGCCGACCCGGAGGCGGGCGGCGACCCCAAGACGCTCAACCTGCCGTCCTTCGCGGACAGCCAGTGCCTGGCGACGTGCTCGTGGGAGCGCACCGCACAGGTCCCGCCGTCCGCACCCGCCGACGTCACCTGGACCGCGTCGGTGGACTCCGACGAGGGCCTGACGGTGTCGGTGGACCTGGCCGAGGGCGCCGTGTCGCCGGGCGACTCGCTCGACCTCGCCGTCTCCGCCGACGTCGTGGGTGCTCCTGAGGGCGAGACGCTGTACGGGCGCATCACGCTCACCCCGAGCAACCCGGACGTTCCCGTCGTGACCCTGCCGGTCGCCGTCGTCCCGGCCGTCGCGATCCTGCCCGCCGAGGTGGACATCACCACCCGTCGCGACGCCGGCTCGCAGGCCGTGACCGACATCAGCTCCATCGAGGTCACCGACTTCACCGGATCGGTCCGCGGCCTGGTCGAGGCGGACCTCCACGAGGGCTCGCTCCGCCAGGACCCGACCAACGACACGCCGTACGACGACCTGAGCCAGGTCGACGTCACCACGCTGGAGGTGCCCGACGGCGCCGCGCGGCTCGTGGCGGAGGTCACCGAGGCGGAGGCGCCGGACCTCGACATGTTCGTGGGTACCGGGGACACGCCGAGCGAGGCGACCCTGGTGTGCGCCTCCACCACGTCGTCGTCGGCCGAGGCCTGCGACGTCCCCGACCCGGACGCCGGGACCTGGTGGGTGCTGATCCAGAACTGGGGCGGCAGCGAGGACCAGCCGGACGAGCACGTGGTGGCGACCGCCGTCGTCCCGGGCGAGGACCTCGGCAACGCGGGCGTCGCCGGGCCTGAGGGCCCTGTACCCGCCGGCGAGCCGTACGACGTGCGCGTGCACTGGGACCTGCCCGACGCCGCAGAGGGTGACCTGTACTTCGGCACCGCGGTGCTCGGCACCTCGCCGGACAGCCCTGGCGACATCGGGGAGATCCCGGTCCGCCTGTCCCGCGTGGCCGACGACGTGACCAAGACCGCGTCGACGGACTCCGCGGGCGTCGGCGACACCATCGGGTACGACATCACCGTCGCGCCCAACGTGACGCCGGAGGACCTCACCTACACCGTCACCGACTCGGTGCCCGACGGGCTGAGCATCGACCCGGAGTCGGTGACCGGCGGCGGCGTGGTCGACGGCCAGACCATCACGTGGGAGGTCGACCTGCCCACCTCGGTGGGCGTGGCGGGGGCCTACGAGGCGTCCACGCCGGAGACGGACCCGCAGTGCGCGGCGTGGTCCGGGTTCGACGACCTGGCCACGGCCGGCGAGAACGGCAGCCCCATCCCGTTCAGCCCGCTCGACGGCGACAGCGCGGCGGTCAACACCTTCGCGAACATCGGCCCGTTCCCGCACTACGACGAGCAGTCGCCGCACCTCACGGTCTCCGAGGACGGCCTGATCACCGTCGCCGGTGGCTACACCGGCAGCCCCTGGGAGCCCCAGGAGATCCCGGCCACCGCCGGGCCGAACGGCGTCATCGCGCCGCTGTGGTCCGACCTGGAGCTCTCGCTGGCCAACGACCGGGGCGTGCGGCTGGCCTCTTCCGGTGGCCAGGTCGTCGTGGCCCAGTGGGACGACCCGTTCCCGTACGGCGGTGACCCGGCCGACCTGTCCAACTCCGTGGGCACGTTCCAGACCTGGATCTACAACTCGGTGTCGGACGACCGGCCGGAGATCACGTTCGAGTACGGCTCCGTCGGTACCCTGCCTGCGTCTGCCACCATCGGGATCGAGAACCTCGCGGGCACGCTCGGCACGGCCGTGGTGAACGCAGGCGACCCGACCGAGGCTCTGGCCGACGGCGGCAGCATCTGCCTCGACTACGTGGGGGCCGACGTCGACCCGGTCGAGCTCTCGTACGAGGTCACGGTGGATCAGGACGCCACCACCGGCACGTACACCAACTCGGCCGAGCACATCACGTCCGACCCGTACGCGGCGCCCGTCGTCGTGTCGGCCGACGTCACCGTGACCGGAGTGGCAGCGCCCGCCTGGGAGGCGCGCGCCACCTACCGCGCCGGTGACTCGGTCTCGTACGACGGCGCGGTCTTCGTTGCCCAGTGGTGGAGCAAGGGCGATCGCCCGGGCGCCTCGCCGTGGGGCCCGTGGGCCGAGGTCGGCGCCGAGGTCGTCTGCGAGTCGGACACCTACCAGGCCTGGACCAGCTCGTGGATCTACACGGGTGGCGAGACGGTAGCGCACGACGGCCGGCTCTGGGAGGCGCAGTGGTGGACCCGCAACCAGGAGCCGGGAGCCCCGTGGGGCCCGTGGCAGGACGCGGGCGCCTGCTGACCTGACGGCCCACGCAGGAGGGCGCCTGCCCGGAACTCGGGCAGGCGCCCTCCTTCCTGTCGCTCCTGGGGGACCCATGGTCCACGGGCCGCAGGGCCGACAGCTGTGGGCGACTTCGCGGACGGGTCAGAACCCGTAGGGCAGGATGCGGGGGACCTCGGTGCCGTGACGCCCGGCGTCGTGCACCGCGCGCAGCACGACCGCCTCGTGCGGCACCAGCGGTTCCGGGAGCGCGACGAACGGGAACCACGCCAGGTCGGCAGCCTTCTCCGGTTCCTGGATCGTCGGCGTGCCGGTCCAGCGGGTCACCTCGAACATGAAGTCCACGCGCTGCTCGATCGCGGGCCCGCCCGGTTCGCCCCGGTGCAGCACCGTCAGCGGACGGACGTCCTCCGGAGCGACGACCACGCCGAGCTCCTCACGGGCCTCGCGCACGGCGGCGTCGATCACCGACTCGCCCTCCTCGACGTGCCCGGCGGCCGCGCACGCCCAGAACCCGTCGCGGTAGCCGGTGCCCTGCCGCAGCTGGAGCAGCACCTGCCCTTCCCGCCGGAGAAAGAGGTACGCGGCGGGTACGAGAGCGAAGCGTTCGTGGTCACCCTCGCGGTAGCGGCCCGTCGCAACGGGAGGCTCCGGCGCGTGCCCGGAGGCCGTCCCGGGGGCGCTCGTCACGAGAGGCAGCCCTGCCCGAGCAGCGCCTTGAGGTCACCGAACAGCGCGGGCGACTTCTCCACCCGGAGGCTGTCCGAGGCCCGCACCATGGTCTTCTTGCCCGGCTCGGCCACGACGACGTGCACCTCCGCCGATCCGGGGTGGGTGGCGAGCACCTCCCGCAGCTTCGCGATGACGGGCTCGACGGCCCGGCTGTGCGGCACGGTGACGGCCAACGGCGAGTCGGACCCGACCGTGATGTCCGGCAGGGCTACCTCCATGGCCTGCAGCTGCATCGACTCGTCACGGCGGCGCACCTTGCCGCGCAGCACCACCACCTGGTCCTCCGCGAGCATCGTCGAGTAGGCGAGGTAGGTCTCACCGAAGAACATGACCTCGACGGCGCCCTCGAGGTCCTCGACGGTCACGGCAGCCCACGGGTTGCCGTTCTTGCTCATCTTGCGCTGCACCGAGGTGAGCAGGCCGGCCACGGTCACGACCGAGTTGTCCGGCCGGTGCTCGTCCGTGATCAGCGAGGCGATCGAGGTGTCGGCGGCCCGCTGCAGGACGTGCTCCAGCCCGGACAGCGGGTGGTCGCTCACGTACAGGCCGAGCATCTCGCGCTCGAACTGCAGCTTCTGCTTCTTCTCCCAGTCCGGCAGGTCCGGGACCTCGACCGAGAAGCCCATGCCCGCGTCGTCATCGCCCGAACCGCCGAAGTCCGCGAAGAGGTCGAACTGCCCCTCTGCCTCCTTGCGCTTGACGCTGATCACGGAGTCGACGGCCTGCTCGTGCACCACGAGCAGCGAACGTCGCGTGTGGCCGAGCGAGTCGAACGCGCCCGCCTTGATGAGCGACTCGATGGTGCGCTTGTTGCAGACCGGCGCGGGGACCTTGTCGAGGAAGTCCTGGAACGATGTGTAGACGCCCTTCTCCTCACGGGCCGCCACGATCGCGTCCACGACGTTGCGGCCGACGTTGCGCACGCCGGTGAGGCCGAAACGGATGTCTCCCCCGACAGCAGTGAACTTCGCCGACGAGTCGTTGACGTCCGGAGGCAGCACCGTGATGCCCATGCGACGGCACTCGTTGAGGTAGAGCGCCATCTTGTCCTTGTTGTCGCCCACCGACTGGAGCAGGCCGGCCATGTACTCGGCCGGGTAGTTCGCCTTGAGGTAGGCAGTCCAGTACGCGACGAGGCCGTAGCCGGCGGAGTGCGCCTTGTTGAAGGCATACCCGGCGAACGGGACGAGCGTGTCCCAGACCGCCTTGATCGCGGCGGGCTTGTACCCCTTCTCCTGGGCGCCCTTCTCGAAGTTGACGTACTCCTTGGCCAGCACCTCGGGCTTCTTCTTGCCCATGGCGCGGCGCAGCAGGTCGGCCTGGCCGAGCGAGTAGCCGGCCATGATCTGCGCGGCGCGCTGGACCTGCTCCTGGTAGACGATCAGACCGTAGGTCTCGTCGAGGATCTCGGCGAACGGCTCCGCGACATCCGGATGGATGGCCTCGATCTGCTGCTGCCCGTTCTTGCGCAGGGCGTAGTTGATGTGCGAGTTCATGCCCATCGGCCCCGGCCGGTACAGGGCGATGACTGCGGAGACGTCCTCGAAGTTGTCGGGCCGCATCTGCCGCAGCAGGGAGCGCATGGCCCCGCCGTCGAGCTGGAACACGCCGAGCGTGTTGCCGCTGGCGAGCAGCTCGTAGGTGGCCTTGTCGTCGAGCTCCACGTGCTCGATGTCGACCGGGTCCTTGCCGTTCATCACGATGTTCTCGAGCGCGTCGTCGAGGATCGTGAGGTTCCGCAGCCCCAGGAAGTCCATCTTGATCAGGCCGAGGCCCTCGGACGTCGGGTAGTCGAACTGCGTGATCACCGCGCCGTCCTGCGGGCGCTTCATGATCGGGATGATGTCGATCAGCGGGTCGCTCGACATGATGACACCGGCCGCGTGCACGCCCCACTGCCGCTTCAGGCCCTCGATACCGCGCGCGAGCTCGACGACCCGCTGCGCCTCGGGGTCGGTGTCGTGCACCTGGCGGAACTCCGACGCCTCCGAGTACCGCTCGTGCTTCGGGTCGAAGATCCCCGACAGCGGGATGTCCTTGCCCATGACGGCAGGCGGCATGGCCTTGGTGAGCTTCTCCCCCATCGCGAAGGGGAAGCCGAGGAGTCGCGCCGAGTCCTTGACGGCCTGCTTGGCCTTGATGGTGCCGTAGGTGACGATCATCGCCACCCGGTCGTCGCCGTACTTCTCCGTGACGTACCGGATGGCCTCACCGCGCCGACGCTCGTCGAAGTCCACGTCGACGTCGGGCATGGAGACGCGCTCGGGGTTGAGGAACCGCTCGAAGATGAGGCCGTGCACCAGCGGGTCGAGCTCGGTGATGCCCATCAGGTACGACACCATCGACCCGGCGGCGGACCCGCGCCCCGGTCCCACGCGGATGCCCTGATTCTTGGACCAGTTGATGAAGTCGGCGACCACGAGGAAGTACCCGGGGAAGCCCATCTGGATGATGACCTCGACCTCGTAGTCGGCCTGCTTGCGCACGGCGTCCGAGTACCCGTTCGGATACCGGCGGAGCAGCCCGGCCTCGACCTCCTTGATGAACCACGAGATCTCGTCCTCCCCTTCCGGCACGGGGAAGCGCGGCATGTAGTTGGCCTTGTCGTTGAACGAGACCTCGCACTGCTCGGCGATGAGCAGCGTGTTGTCGCACGCCTCGGGCAGCTCCTTGAAGATCTGCCGCATCTCGGCGGCCGACTTCACGTAGTAGCCGGTGCCGCCGAACCGGAACCGGTTCGGGTCGTCCAGGGTGGACCCGGAGTTGATCGCGAGCAGCGCCTCCTGGCTGGTCGCGTCCTCCTCGCGCACGTAGTGCAGGTCGTTGGTGGCCACGAGCGGCGCGCCGATCGTCTTGCTCAGCTCGATGAGCTGCTTGGTCACGCGGGTCTCGATGTCGAGCCCGTGGTCCATCAGCTCGACGAAGTAGTTCTCCTTGCCGAAGATCTCCTGCAGCTCGCCCGCCTGCCGGACCGCCTCGTCCCACTGGCCCAGCCGCAGCCGCACCTGGATCTCGCTCGACGGGCAGCCGGTCGTCGCGATGAGTCCGTCGGAGTACTTCTCCAGCAGGTCTCTGTCCATGCGCGGCCACTTGCCCATCTGGCCTTCCAGGGAGGCCAGCGACGATGCCCGGAACAGGTTGTGCATGCCGGTGTTGTTCTTGCTCAGCAACGTCATGTGGGTGTACGCACCACGCGCCGAGACGTCGTCGGACTCCTGTCCCGCCTCGCCGTACCGCACACGCGTCTGGTCGAACCGGCTGGTACCCGGCGTCACATACGCCTCGACGCCGATGATCGGCTTGATACCGGCCTTCGTCGCCTGCGCCCAGAACTCGTGCGCGCCGAACAGGTACCCGTGGTCCGTCGTCGCGATGGCGCTCTGCCCCTGCCGCGCGACCTCCTCCATGAGGTCGCCGATCCTCGCCGCGCCGTCCAGCATCGAGAACTCGGTGTGGACGTGGAGGTGGACGAAGTCGTCGCTCTTCGAAGCGGTGGCGGTGGGCATGCCGCGAGTCTAAAACGAGCCACCGACACTCTCGCCCAGCAACGCCGAGCGGAACGTCACATCACTTGTACGCGCCCCGCACGACCTCGAGGGCGGCCTCGAGGTCGGCCGGGTAGGCGGACTCGACCTCGACCCGGCGCCCCGTCGTTGGATGCTCGAACCCCAGCCGGTGGGCGTGCAGCCACTGCCGCATGAGCCCTACCTTGGTGGCCAGCACCGGGTCCGCGCCGTAGGTCAGGTCACCGACGAGCGGATGACGCAGCGCGGCGAGGTGCACCCTGATCTGGTGGGTCCGGCCGGTCTCCAGGCGCACCTCCAGCAGCGAGGCCGCCGACAGCATCTCCAGCGTCTCGTAGTGCGTCACCGACGGCTTGCCGTCGGCAGTCACCGCGAACTTCCAGTCGGAGCTCGGATGCCTGCCGATGGGACCGTCGATGGTGCCCGACGTCGGGTCGGGGTGACCCTGCGCGAGCGCGTGGTAGATCTTGTCGACGGTGCGCTCCTTGAAGGCGCGCTTGAGGCCGGTGTACGCGAGCTCCGACTTGGCGACGACCATCAGCCCCGACGTCCCGACGTCGAGCCGGTGCACGATGCCCTGGCGCTCGGCAGCGCCGGACGTCGACACGCGATAGCCCGCAGCGACGAGCGCGCCCACCACGGTGGGGCCGGTCCAGCCCGGCGAGGGATGCGCCGCCACGCCGACCGGCTTGTCGATCACGACCAGGTCGTCGTCGTCGTACACGATGCCCATGCCGGGCACGGGTTCGGGCACCACCTCGACGGCGGGCCGCTCCTCCGGCATGTCCACCTCGAACCAGCCACCGGGGAGCACCCGGTCCGACTTGCCCACCTGGCGACCGTCGAGGCGGACGGCACCGGCTTCGGCGAGCTCTGCCGCCCGGGTCCTGGAGAAGCCCAGCATGCGGGCCAGCGCGGCATCGACGCGGTCGCCCGCGAGCCCGTCGGGGACGGGCAGCGTCCGTAGCGCCATCAGGCGGGGTCGCCCTGATCGTCGCGCGCCGAGTCGTCCGCCTTGTCGGCCGGCTCCTCGTCCGTGTGCCGCTTGCCGTCCAGGCCGATCCCCCGCAACGACAGCAGCGCGATCAGCACGGCGGCCGAGACCACGGCGATGTCGGCGACGTTGCCGACGAAGAAGCCCGCGTAGTCGATGAAGTCCACGACGTGGCCGCGCGCGAACCCGGGCTCCCGCGCCAGGCGGTCCACGAGGTTGCCGACGGCGCCGCCGAGCAGCAGGCCGAGCGCGACCGCCCAGCCCCGCGACCCGATCCGCCCGATGGCCCGGACGATGAACACCACGACGACCACCACGACGATGGTCAGGATCCACGTATAGCCGGAGGCGATCGACAGCGCAGCGCCCGGGTTGTAGATCAGCCGGACCCCGAGCAGGTCGCCCACGACCGGGATGGTGGGCGCATTCGCGACCAGCGCGGACTCGGCCCACCACTTGGTGAGCTGGTCGGCGGCCAGCACGAGGGCAGCGAGCACGCCGGTCCAGACGATGAGCACACGGCTGCTCGACGACGGGGGCGTGGTGGCCGGAGCCGTCTCGTCGTCGGCCACGGCGGGAGGTTCAGCGGAAGTAGACATCAGGCAAAGTCTCCCATGCCGTGGGCGGTACGGGGCCCGCACACCCGACTCCCGGCGTCGGGAGTTGAGGCGACGTGCGGTCACCGCCTCTTCTCCGGGCGGCTCACGACCAAATAACTGACCCGCCGGACAAAACAGTGAGGCCCTTTCCCGAATATCCGGGAAAGGGCCCCACCTGATGCAGCACTACCCTCGCGTCACCGCACGACGGCAGTCAACTGACAAATGCGTCAGTTGCAGGCCGAGTACTTCGTGAAGTTACCCGTGTTGAACAGGTTCAGCGGGCCGTCCCAGTGCCACGGAGCGACACACACGTTGTTCAGGATGTTGACCGAACCGTCGCCGGCGAGCTCGTAGTCGCCGTCGTTGCACGCCTGGTAGTCGGTCACGTTGGCGGTGCTGCCGACGTTGCCCGGGCCCTCCCAGTACCAGGGGGCGACGCACACGTTGTTCAGCGCGTTGAAGCCACCGTCGCTCTCGATCTCGACGACCTCACCGGTGGTCGCGATCTCCTCGGGGACCATCGCACCGTCGATGCCCGCGGGGACCTCCGAGGTGCCGTAGCCCTCGAGGACGTCCAGCGCACCGTCGGCGCCAACGACGCCCAGCGGGGCCGTGGTGCCGAGCACGTCGGCCGCGGCGGCAGCGCCGTCGGCCATCTCCGTCGCACTGCCGGCGCTGGGTGCGCTGATCAGCTCGGGCGCGTCGCCCGCAACCATCGCGCTCGCACCCGATGCCGCTGCGACGACCAGACCGGCCGACATCACAACGGCTGCCCCTGCACGGCAGGTTGCACGGAATCCTCGGATCATTGTGTCTCCCCCTCGAATAGCTCTGTCGGAATTCGGTGAACCACACGTGTGTGATTCACCTGGACGAGCATCCGGGGAGAAATTCACCCTGTCAATTGGAACGTGACGGGCGGCACAGAGGAGGTATTCCGACATTCCAGGAGCGAACCCCGCGGCATTGCGCCAGGAACACCCGTAACCCGGACATCACAGGGTTGATATTGGGAATTCAGGGCGACATGCCGCGGGGTCCTGGGCTCCGAGCGGTCAGGCTCCGCGCCGCTCCTCGCGCGCCTTGGCCTCCACCGACAGCGTGGCCCGCGGGAACGCCTGGAGCCGCGCCTTGCCGATCGGCAGATCCGTGACCTCACAGGTGGCGTACGTACCCTTCCGGATACGGTCGAGCGCGTGGTTCGTCTGGTCCAGCAGGTCGCGCATGTTGTTGACGAGCGTGAGCTCCTGCTCACGCTCGAGGGCGCTCGACCCGTAGTCGGCCTGGTCGTCACCGGCGCCGTCGCCCGAGTTCCGCAACAGCTCCGACAGCTCGCGGTCGGCGGTCTCCAGCTCGCGTTCCAGCCGCTCCTTGTCTTCGAGAAGGAGCGCGGCCAGCTCTTCGGCCTCACGCGCGGTCCAGGGTTCTTCGCCTTCACGGACGGGGAACTTCTTCACGTCACGTGTCAGGTTCGGGAACTCTTGCTTGATCGCGGCTCGTGTCGCAGTCGAGATCTTGGTCATGGGTTCCCCTTCGCGGTCGCCCCCGGTGGTCAAGTCCACGAAGCGTAAGCACAAGCGGCCGGACGCACAACGGGGCACGCCGATGTGGCGTGCCCCAATCATGGGTGCGACCGGCCCGTCGCGCGCGGCGGCCGGGCGTGAGGTGGGGACGCCCGGCCGCCGTGCTCGACGAGTACTGCTGTCAGATCCCCTGTGCCATCTCGGCCGGACGGCCGGACCGCTGGGTGTTCTGCGGCGGCAGAGCCGAGCCGCGGGCGTCGAGGTCACCGAGCAGGTTCTGCAGGAAGCTCTTCAGACGCGTGCGGTAGTCACGCTCGAAGACGCGCAGCTCGTCGATCTTGCGCTCGAGGAGCGAACGCTCCTGCTCGAGCTGGGAGAGCGTGCGGTGCGAGGTCTCCTCGGCGTCGCGCACGATGCGCGCACCTTCGGTCTTGGCCTCCGTGATGAGGCGGTCGCCCTCCTCCTGGCCCGAGCGCACGTAGTCGTCGTGCAGCTTCTGGGCCAGCTGGAGCATCCCCGTGGCGGACTCCGGCTCCGGGCCGTTGCCCTTGAGACCAGCGGCCGGGCCCGTCGGCATGACCGGCGCGGCGACCGGCGCAGCCTGGGCGCGAGCGGGGCTGGCCGCGTCGTTGCGCGAGAGCTCGGCGATCCGCCGCTCTGCGGCTGCGACCTTCTGCCGGAGGCCCTCGTTCTCCTCCTGGACGTTGGTCAGGGTCCGCACGACCTCGTCGAGGAAGTCGTCGACCTCCTCGACGTCGTAGCCCTCGCGGAACTTCGTCGCGGAGAACTTCTTGTTGAGGATGTCCTCTGCAGTAAGCAGTGCCATCGTGTCACCTCGAAAGTTAGAACGTAGGAACGCAGAACACGGACGTCGGCGCTGCCAAGCCGCGCGCCCTCCGTCGAAGCCCACGGTAGCGGACGACATCGGCGTGGGACACCGGGAGCACCCCCGGGCACGATTTCCTCACAGAGTGTGCCGTGTCACCCCAGGCCGCATCCATGCACCGGTCAATGTTTTCGCGGTCTCCGCGACCTGGCGCCGAACAGGCCCGCATCGAACCAGCACAGATTCAACACGTGCCCGGTCCGCACTAGAACTGACCGACCAGCGACGAGAGCAGCGAGACGCCGAAGAACAGGACGATGAATGCCAGGTCCAGCTGCACCTGCCCCAGCCGCAACGGCGGGATCAGGCGACGCAGGAACCGGAGCGGCGGGTCGGTGACCGTGTAGATCGCCTCGGCGATCACGAGCAGCACACCACGAGGCCGCCAGTCGCGGGCAAAGAACTGCACCCAGTCGAAGATAAGCCGTCCGATGAGGAACAGCAGGAAGAGCCACAGCAGGAAGCCGATGAAGTCCCAGATCACAAGGGACAACCTAACCTGTCCCGGCCCGGAGTAGCGCGAACTGCCCGGCTGAGCGCCGCGCGAGTCCGGCGGCCGGCACCCGGACGCAACCCGGCGGGCGGACATGAGTGAGGGGCGTCCGCCGCAGCGACCGCCCCTCACTCATCGTCCCGATGTCGGGCTCAGCTCTGGTTGTAGAAGCCGCCGCGTCCGTTCGGCTTCTCGGCGGGGACCTGCTCCTCTGCTGCGATCTCCACGTGCTCGGGCGAGAGCAGGAAGACCTTGTTGGTCACCCGCTCGATCGAGCCGTGCAGTCCGAAGATCAGGCCGGCGGAGAAGTCGACCAGGCGCTTGGCGTCGGCGTCGTCCATGTCGGAGAGATTCATGATGACGGGGGTCCCGGCGCGGAAGGCCTCGCCGATGCTCCGCGCGTCGTTGTAGGACCGCGGGTGCACCGTCGTGATGCGGCGCAGGTCCGAGGAAGACAGCGCCTCGCGCGGCACACCGTCGCGGTGCAGCGGCGTGACCTGCGCGTGCCGGTGATCCTCCACGTTTTCCTCCAGGCCCTCGTCGTACTCGTCGAGGTACTCCTGCTCGCCCTGATCGTCGGCGAGGCCCAGATACAGCATGGTCTTGCGAAGTGCTCCGGCCATCGCTCTTTCTCCGTTCGTCGCCTGCTGCGCGTCCTTCTGTCTCGGTGTCCAGCGGGCCCGTACAACAGGTCCGGCCTTGACCCCTGGTCGAGGTCGCCTTGACAAAAGTAGCCCGGCGCAATCCGACCCGGAAGCGCGACACGCCGTGCCACGAACAACTTTGCCAAAGTTGTTCAGCGATTGCTCGCTAAAAACGACATCCGTGTGATTTTGCAGGTCAGAGCGTTGTTATCGGCGTGTCGCAGATCCCGGATCCGGGCAGATACCGGTCAAATGAGCGCGATGATGCCTGCTTGCCGTCCGGTTGTGGTACCCGCCGCACTGGCCCGGCGGTGCGAGAACAGGTCCGGGTCCTCGAGCGTGCAGCGCTCGACGCGCGTCGCCACGACACCGCGGGCGGCGAGCTGCGCGACCACCCCCGCCGGCAGGTCGAGCCCCGGCGTTCCCTCGCTCGTGGTCGCGAAGGTAGCCGGCACAGCCGCCGCCACCTCTTCGCGCATCGCGGCAGGCACCTCGTAGCACTTTCCGCAGACCGCCGGCCCCACGGCGGCGCGCACCCGGGCCGGGTCGGCGCCCCGGGCGACGAGCGTGTCCAGAGCGCGGTGCACCACACCGGACAGCACACCGTTCCGGCCGGCGTGCGCCACCCCGACCACTCGCGCCACCGGATCGGCGAGGAGGACCGGCACGCAGTCGGCCACCAGGACGCCGAGACCGAGCCCGCGCTCCGCGGTGACGAGCGCGTCGGCCTCCCCCGCCGACTCCGGCGGCCGGTGGGCTGCCCACCGGGTGCGCTCGGCCGGACCGAGCTCGAGCACCCCGTCGCCATGCACCTGGGTGGCGAAGGCCACGGGCGCGCCGAGCAGCTCGGCGGCCAGGGAGCGGTTGACCGCCACCCGGGCAGCGGAGTCGGACACGTTCAGCCCGAGGTTCAGGCCGCCGCCGCCCGGCGTCGCCCACGGGGCCGGCGAGACGCCGCCCCCGCCGGTCGTGAAAAAGGCGTGCACCCCGTCGCCAAGATCGACGGGGTGCACGCCTGCGGAAGTCCGGGTGTCGCTCACGGAGGTGAGGGTACCCGCCCGATCACTTCAGGAAGTCGGGGACGTCCAGGTCCTCCGACGTCCGACGGGGGTTCTCGTCGTACAGCGGCGGGACCTCGACGCGCTCGCCCTGCTCGCGCGAGACCTCCTGCCGGTTGAACGAGCCCTGCACCACGACGGCCGGCTCGTCCAGCGTGCGCGGCACGTCGTCAGACCCCTCGTCGTCGATCACACGGGGCAGCGTCGACACGGGGGACGGCTGCTGCGCCGGCGGGACCGACGGCGGCATACCGTTCCCGCCGTGGTGCTCGGGTGCGCGGCGCGCCGCGTCCGACACGTCGGGCAGCGGAACCGGCGCAGTGGCCGGGCTCCGGGTCGCTGCGGGAGCCGGAGCGGCGACCGCCCCCGCCACCTGACCGAGCGCGCGGTTGTCCTTGCGCTCCTTGGGCAGGCCGCCGTCGAAGCCCGCTGCGATGACCGTCACCCGCACCTCGTCGCCCAGGGCGTCGTCGATGACCGTACCGAAGATGATGTTCGCCTCCGGGTGGGCGGCCTCCTGCACCAGGCGCGCGGCCTCGTGCACCTCGAAGAGGCCGAGGTCGCTGCCACCCTGGATCGACAGCAGCACACCGTGCGCGCCGTCGATCGAGGCCTCGAGCAGCGGCGAGGAGATCGCCAGCTCCGCTGCCTGCACCGCGCGGTCCTCGCCCCGTGCCGAGCCGATGCCCATGAGAGCGGAACCCGCACCCTGCATGACCGACTTCACGTCCGCGAAGTCCAGGTTGATCAGGCCGGGCGTGGTGATGAGGTCCGTGATGCCCTGGACACCGGAGTGCAGGACCTGGTCGGCCGAGTGGAACGCCGCGATCGCCGACACGTTCCGGTCCGACATCGACAGGAGCCGGTCGTTCGGGATCACGATCAGCGTGTCGACCTCGTCACGGAGGTTCTCGATGCCGCTCTCTGCCTGCACCGCGCGGCGACGGCCCTCGAACGTGAAGGGCCGGGTCACGACCCCGACGGTCAGCGCGCCGAGCGAACGCGCGATGCGCGCCACGACGGGAGCACCGCCCGTGCCGGTGCCGCCGCCCTCGCCCGCCGTGACGAAGACCATGTCGGCGCCACGGAGGACGTCCTCGATCTCCTCGGCGTGGTCCTCTGCTGCCTTCTTGCCGACCTCCGGGTCCGCGCCGGCGCCGAGGCCGCGCGTGAGCTCCCGTCCGACGTCGAGCTTGACGTCGGCGTCCGACATCAGGAGTGCCTGTGCGTCAGTGTTGATCGCGATGAACTCGACGCCCTTGAGGCCGACCTCGATCATGCGGTTGACGGCGTTCACACCACCGCCGCCGATACCGACCACCTTGATTACTGCCAGGTAGTTCTGCGGAGTTGCCACGTCGTCGCCTTTCGATTCGGGTCCCGAGTCCCGACTCTCATCCCAAAACTCTCAGGTTGAGGTAGAGGGTTAGAGTTATGTCAGGTTGCTGCTGTGTTCGACGGTAGGTGTGCCGCCGTGGTGTGTCGAAGACATCGTTGCGCGTGTCGCGCAACGATGCACGCGAGAAATCACATGGATGTCATTTTCGGTCCGACCAGCGGCAGACCCGCCGACGACGATCAGTTCGTGACCGGCAGGGCTGGCGACGACACGTCGATGGTCTTGGCCGACGGCTCGGCGCGCAGCAGCGTCTGCGCGACCTTGGTCTTGAGCTCGACCTGCGCTCCGCTCCCCCACCGGATCACCCGCCCGTCCGCCAGGGTGGTGCGCACGTCGTCCTGCGTCGCCGCGCTCACCGTCTGGATGTCGGCCGTCAGGCGCGGGGGCAGGGCGCCCAGCACCTCGAGGGCGGCATCCATGGCGCGGCGGCCTGCCGCGCCGTCGGCGAGCGAGACCACGATCGAGGGGAGGTCGTCGGGAGCGTCCTCCGCCGTGCCCACCCGCACGCCCTCTGCGTCCATCAGGGCGTACACGTCGCCCGACTGAGGCACGGCAGCGACCGGCTCGCGGGACGTGAGGGCCACCGTCAGACCGTCCGGCCAGGACCGCGTGATCTCCACGTTCTTGACGGCGTTCATCGCGAGGATCTCCTCGCGCAGGCGCACCGTGTCGATCCGGGGCAGCGGCACGCCCGCCTCGTCCGTCACGGCGTCGCGCACCTCACCGACGTCGACCGTCGTGCCCTGCCCGGACACCCGCACCTGCTCCGGATCGAGCGCGAGCAGCGGCGAGAAGAACGCCACCCACACCAGCCCGGCTGCCGCCGCAACCGTCGCGACGGTCCAGCCGATACGGCGCCACACCCGGTAACGGGCCATCGCCGTACGCTCGGCGAGGCGGTCCGCCAGCTGGTCCGAGACCACGTCGTCGCGGGTGCGCGACGGTCCAGGGCGGCCGGTGCCCGGACGGCTCGCCTCACGCCTCTGCCCGGCCGGCGGAAGCTGCACCGGCTCGTCGGCCGGAGGGGGCTGGGCGGGCGCTCTCGTGCCGGGCACCGTGCGACCGGACCGGGCCGGCGCAGGGGTCCGCTGGGCGGGCTCCTGCGCCGTGCTGCCTCGGGCCGTCGTGCCCTTGGCCTCCCGGCCCGTCGTTCCTTGCTGTGCCGGACCCTGACCTGCGGGGCGCGGCCGTGCCGTGCCCGCGGCGCGAGGACGCGCGGGCGGGCGCATCAGTCCTCGCCCGGCCCCGAGGCAGGGGCGGTCGCGGAGCCGCCGGACACCAGGCCGGCCACGCGGCCGGTCAGACGCGCCAGGACGGCCGGGCCGAGCTGCGTCACGTCACCGGCACCGACCGTCAGCACCACGTCACCCGGTCGGGCGAGATCCGCGATCGCGTGCGCGGCGTCCAGGCGGTCCGGCACCGCGTAGACGGCGCCGTGGTCCGTCATCAGGTCGACGATCGTGTTGGGCGTGATCGACGGGTCCCGCTCCTCGCGCGCCCCGTAGATGTCCGTGACCACCACCTCGTCGGCGGCGGACAGCTCCTTGGCGAAGTTCTCGGCGAACGTCTTGGTGCGCGAGTAGAGGTGCGGCTGGAACAGGACGAGCACGCGGCCGCCGTCGGCGATCTCGCGGGCCGCCGTCAGGACCGCCCGGACCTCCGTCGGGTGGTGGGCGTAGTCGTCGACGACGCGCACGCCGTCGGCCGTGCCCTTCTCCTCGAAGCGGCGTCCCGTGCCGATGAACGCCTCGACGCCCGCGACGGCCTGCTCTGGCGCCACACCCAGCTTCACTGCGGCGATGACGGCGGCGGTCGCGTTGAGCACGTTGTGCTTGCCGGGGACCGAGAGCCGCATCGGGATGCCCGGCACCGTGCCGGACACGCCCGCGCCGTCGGCCACCTGCTCGTTGGTGCCGAGGATGTCGCCGCGCAGCACGGCCGTGGTGCCCTCCGGCGTGGTCGAGATGTCCGTGACCCGCACGCGTGCGGTGTCGTTGGTGCCGTAGGTGATGACGTGGCCGCCCGTTGCGCAGATCGTGGCGCCCACGGAGAGCGAGCCCTCGTCGTCGGCGCACGCGATGAGCCAGCCGTCGGACACCAGGCGACGCGCGAACCGGATGAACGCACCGTTGAACGCCTCAGGGGTTCCGTAGTGGTCCAGGTGGTCCGCCTCGACGTTCGTCACCACCGCGATGGTGGGCGTGTAGTTGAGGAACGAGCCGTCCGACTCGTCGGCCTCTGCCACGAGCACGTCGGACGCGCCCAGGTGACCGCCAGGCGTCGAGCCGGTCGCGGTGCGCACGGTGCTGCCGATCGCGTACGACGGGTCGAGGCCGGCCTCGCGCAGGATCGTCGCGATCATCGCCGACGTCGTCGTCTTGCCGTGCGCGCCGGCGACCGCGACGCCGCGCGACCCCTCCATCAGGGCGGCCAGCGCCTGGGAGCGGTGCAGCACGTTCAGACGGCGGGCCCGTGCGGCGGCGAGCTCCGGGTTGTCCTCGTGGACGGCGCTGGAGATCACCACGGAGTCCACCCCCGTGAGGTGGGCCGGATCATGGCCGACCCACACCTTGACGCCCGCGGCCCGCAGGGCCTCCAGCGTCTCCGACTCGGCGGCGTCCGAGCCCTGCACGGACACACCGCGCCCGGCGAGCAGCCGGGCGACGACGGACATGCCCGCCCCGCCTATGCCGATCATGTGAACGCGTCCGAGCTGTGCGACCTGACCCGTCATCTGATCCGTGACCGTGGTGCTCATGACCTGACCTCCGTGGTGTCGGTACCTGCTGACCGTACGGCTTGCTCGACGAGATCGACGACGCGTGCCGCGCCGTCGCTGGTGCCGGCCGACCGCGCGGCCTTCGCCATGACACCGAGCCGCTCGCGGTCCGCGAGCAGCGTAGGAACGTTGCTGGACACCCAGTCGGGTGTGAGGTCTGCGTCGTCCACCAGCAGACCACCGCCCGCCTCCACCAGCGGGGCCGCGTTGAGCCGCTGCTCGCCGTTCCCGATGGGCAGCGGTACGTAGACGGCGGGGATGCCGAGCGCTGCGTGCTCGGCCACCGAGCCCGCGCCGGCGCGGCAGACCACCAGGTCCGCCAGCGCGTAGGCGAGCTCCATCTGCTCCAGGTACTCGCGAGCCTGGTAGCGCCGGTCATCGAGCGCAGGGACCCCCGCAAGCGTCTCGCGCACCTCGTCCAGCTTGCCCTTGCCGGTCAGGTGCAGCACCTGCGCGCCAGCGGCGAGGATCTGAGCGGCGGCGCCCGACACCGCGCGGTTCAGGTTCAGCGCGCCGAGGGAGCCACCCGTGACGACGAGGGTCGGCAGCGCAGGGTCCAGGCCGAGCTCCGCCGCGGCCCGGGCCCGCGCGCCCGCCGCGTCGGCCTCCCGCTCCTGCACGAGGGCCGCGATGGCCTGCCGCAGCGGCAGGCCCGTGAGAACGCCACCGCGCAGGGGCGTGCCCGCGAAGGTGAGGCCGACGCGGGCCGCCCACCGCGCACCGAGCCGGTTGGCCAGACCCGGCCGGGCGTTCTGCTCGTGGATCACGATCGGCACGCCCCTGCGCTTGGCCGCGAGGTAGGCCGGGGTGGCCACGTACCCGCCGAAGCCGATCACGGCCTGGGCGTCGATCTCGTCGATCGCCTCCTCCGCCACCTTCACCGCAGCGGCCAGCCTGCCCGGGAGCCGCAACAGGTCGGGGCTGGGCCGGCGCGGCATCGGCACGCGCGGGACGGGCCGCAGCTCGTAGCCGCGAGCAGGCACGAGCTCGGCCTCCAGGCCGGTCGTGGTGCCGAGCGCGAGCACGCGCGCACCGGGCTCCCGGCGCCGCACCTCGTCGGCCACCGCGAGCAATGGGTTCACGTGTCCCGCGCTACCGCCACCGGCGAGCACCACCGACACAACTGCTGAGCTCATCATCACCTTCTCGTCGTCGCCCGGACGTACGTTCCGGGCGGATCGGTGCGCTGCGGCCGCCATGAAACGGGATCTGACGTGCCGGATCTCGTCATGGACTGAGCCACCGTGCACATTTCTACCGTCTACGGACCGCGCCGCCCAGCACAGCCAGTGACTTGCGGACGACGCTACCGCGTGCAGCCAGTGCCTTGGCAGCCCCTGGCTCCGTTCGGGCGAAAGAGATCACCATCCCGAGGGCGGCCATCGTGGTGATCAGGGCAGAACCACCGGCGGATACCAGCGGGAGCGGCACGCCGATCACCGGCAGGACGCCGATCACCACGCCGATGTTCACGAAGGCCTGCCCCACGATCCAGCAGGCGACGGCGGCAGTGGCCACCTTGACGAACGGGTCGGTGTGCCGCTGGATCACCCGGCTCATCGCCAGCCCGAGCACGGCGAACAGCGTCAGGACCAGCACCGTGCCGAACAGGCCGAGCTCCTCGCCGATCACCGCGAAGATGAAGTCGTTGTGCGCCTCGGGCAGATAGCTCCACTTCTCGCGGCTCCCACCGAGGCCGACGCCGAACAGTCCACCGGTGCCCAGCCCGAACAGGCCGTGCAGGGACTGGTAGCACTCCGACGCCGCGTCGCACTCGGCGCCGTACGTGGCGATGATGCGCTGCAGCCGGTCTCCGCCGTCCTGCTGCACGATGAACACGTACCCGATGACGACCGCGGCGATCGTGGTGCCGAGCCCCAGGAGGGACAACGGCACGCCGGCCACGAAGAACGCGCCCGCCACCAGCAGGCCGATGACGAGCGCCGTGCCGAGGTCTCCCCCGCCGAGCACGAGGCCGATCACCACGACCGCGCCCGGCGCCGCAGGCATGATCGCGTGCGACCACCTGCCCAGCAGCGGCTGCTTGCGGCCCAGCACCGTGCCGAGCCAGATCGCGAGGGCGAGCTTGGCCAGCTCCGACGGCTGGAACCGCACCGGCCCGAACGACAGCCAGTTCTGCTGCCCGTTGGTGATCTCACCCATGAAGATCACCGCGACGAGCAGCACCACCGCGGCGGCGAGCCCCGGCAGCGCGAGGCGCTTGTACCAGCGGACGGGCAGGTGCGCGGCGACCAGCAGGACGGGCAGGCCGATCAGGGCGTACTGCGCCTGGACCAGGAACGCCGTGTACGGCGACCCGCCATCGGCGATCGACGTCACCGTCGAGCTGGACAGCACCATGATCAGGCCGATCACGGTCAGCAGGCCGGTGGTGCCCACCAGGAGGTAGTAGCTGGAGACGTTGGAGTTCCACTGACCCAGCCACGAACGCTCAGGCGCGCTCCGGCTCGTTCCCGTCGTGGCCATCCGCCGTCCTCCCCGCGCGTCAGTGCGTGGTGGTGAGGTCACGCACCACGCGTGCGAACTCCTCGCCACGCCGGGCGTACGAGGCGAACTGGTCCTGCGACGCACCTGCCGGGGCCAGCAGCACGGTGTCCCCCGGCTGTGCCAGGTCCCGCGCTGCGGCTACCGCCCTGCGCATCACGGTCCCAGTGTCACCGGGATCGATCACCACCACCGGGACCTGCGGCGCGTGTCGGGCCAGCGTGTCGGCCAGCGGGCGCGGGTCCGCCCCGATGACCACCGCCGCGCGCATGCGGTCGGCACGGGACGACACGAGCTCGTCGAACGTGGCTCCCTTGGCCAGGCCGCCGGCGATCCAGACCACCGTCCCGTGGGCGAACCCCGCCAGCGAGGCGGCCGCCGAGTGCGCGTTCGTCGCCTTCGAGTCGTTCACGTACGTGACGTCGTCCGCCGTGGTCACCCGCTGGATGCGGTGCTCGCTCGGCCCGAACGACCGCAGGCCGTCGCGGACGGCGCCGGCGGGCACACCGTGCGCGCGGGCCAGCGCCGCGGCGGCCAGGGCGTCCGCCACGATGTGGGTCGGCACGACGCCGGCCAGGTCGCCCAGCTGCTTCAGGTCGGCGAGGGTGCCCAGCTCCGCGGCACTCTTGCGGCGGTCGGGGTCGTCGTCAGCGGCGTGGAAGGCGCGGTCGACGAGCACGTCGTCGACGAGTCCGAGGTCACCGGGGCGGGGCGCGCCGGCCACGAAGCCGACGGCACGCGCACCCTCGACGACGTCGGCCTCGCGCACCAGGCCCTCGGTCGTGGGATCCGCGACGTTGTAGACGCAGGCCACCTGGACGCGCTCGTAGATGCGGCCCTTGTCGCGCGTGTACGCGTCGACGGAACCGTGCCAGTCGAGGTGGTCGGGCGAGACGTTCAGGACCGCACCGGCCTGGAGGGACATCGTGTGGGTGAAGTGGAGCTGGAAGCTCGACAGCTCCACCGCCAGGACGTCGAGGGTGGGGTCGAGAGCTGCCTCGACGAGGGAGCGGCCGACGTTCCCCACCGCGGCGGTGCGCAGGCCCGCCGCACGCAGGATCGCGGCCAGCATCTCGACGGTGGTCGTCTTGCCGTTGGACCCGGTGATCCCGAGCCACTGGGCGGGCTCGCCCGAACCCGGACGGTCGACCCGCAGGCGCCACGCGAGCTCGACCTCGCTCCACACGGGCACGCCGGCTGCCAGCGCCGCTGCGATGACCGGATGGTGCGGCGCGAAGCCCGGCGAGGCGACCAGCAGGTCGGCCTGCGCCAGGACGGCGGCCGCCGCGGGGGCGTCGAGCCCGGAGTGGTCGGCGTCCGCGGCCTTGTCGTCGACGGTGACCAGCGACGCGACACGCGAGGTCAGAACCCGCCGCAGCGACCGCCCCGTGACGCCGAGCCCCGCCAGGACGACCCGTGCCTCCGCGAGCGGGACGCGCGGCTCGACCGTGCCGGAGGCCTCGGACGCGCCGGACGCCTCGGGCGTGCCGGGAACCTCGGTCACGAGGCGACCCACTCGGCGTAGAAGATGCCCATGCCAAGACCCGCGAGCAGGCCCGCGATGAGCCAGAACCGGATGACGATGGTGACCTCGCCCCACCCCGACAGCTCGAAGTGGTGCTGCAGCGGGGCCATCTTGAACACTCGCTTGCCGGTCATCTTGAAGAACCCGACCTGGATGACCACCGACGAGACGATGAGCACGAACATGCCGCCGATGATCACGGCGAGCAGCTCCGTGCGGCTCAGGATCGACAGACCGGCCAGTGCGCCACCGAGGGCGAGCGAGCCGGTGTCGCCCATGAAGATCTTCGCCGGGTTGGCGTTCCACCACAGGAAGCCGACGCAGGCGCCCGTGACGGCCGCGGCGACGATCGCGAGGTCCTGCGGGTCACGCACCTCGTAGCAGCGCGGGCCAGCGGTGGCCAGGAACTGGCACGACTGGTTGAGCTGCCAGATGCCGACCAGCACGTACGCGCCGAACGTGATGATCGAGACGCCGGTGGCCAGGCCGTCGAGGCCGTCGGTCAGGTTCACCGCGTTGGACCACGCCGACACCAGCAGGTTGGCCCAGATCACGAAGAGGATGAGGCCGACGGTGGCGCCGGCGAACGCCAGGTCGAGCTCGGTGTCGCGCAGGAACGAGATCTTGGTCGACGCGGGGGTGCGCGAGTTCTCGTTGGGGAACTGCAGCGCGAGCACGGCGAACGTGATGCCGACGATGCCCTGGCCGATCAGCTTGGCGCGCGCGGTCAGGCCGAGCGACCGCTGCTTGCGGATCTTGGTGAAGTCGTCGAGGAACCCGACCAGGCCGAGCCCCGCCATGAGGTAGAGCGCGAGCAGCGCCGACACGCTCGGCAGCCGCCCCGACACCAGCATCGAGGCCGCGACCCCGATCAGGGTCGCCGCGATGATGATGACGCCGCCCATCGTCGGGGTGCCGCGCTTGGTGAAGTGGCCCGTAGGGCCGTCCTCCCGGACGAACTGGCCGTAGTTCTTGTGGACCAGGAACCGGATGAAGACCGGTGTGCCCAGCAGGGCGATGAGCAGCGCCACCGCGGCGCTGACCAGGATCGCGATCACTTGTTGTTGTCCTTAGTGGTCAGAGCCATCGACAGGTGGTCCCCGAGCTCAGCCAGCCCGGCACCGAGGGACGACTTCACGAGCACGACGTCGCCGGGCTCCAGCGACTCGTCAAGCATCGAGCGGGCGGCAGCCAGGTCGGGTACGAAGATCGACTCCGAACCCCACGACCCTTCCTGCATGGCGCCCTCGTGGATGTGATAGGCGCCGTCGCCGACCACGATCAGCTGCTTGATGTTCAGCCGTACCACGAGGCGGCCTATCTCGTCGTGCGCGGCGCGCGCACCGTCACCGAGCTCGAGCATCTCGCCGAGCACCGCGACGGAGCGACGGGTCCGGCCCGACATCACGGCGAGCGTGCGCAGTGCGGCCTTCATCGAGTCGGGGTTCGCGTTGTACGCGTCGTCGATCACGGTGACGCCGTCGGGCCGCTCGGTGACGGCCATCCGGTGCGGGCTCAGCGCGGTGGCCCCGGAGAGCCGCTGCGCGACGTCGGACACGGTCACGCCGAGGCGCAGCGCCACCGTCGCCGCCGCGAGCGCGTTGCTCACGTGGTGCGCGCCCACGAGCCCCAGCACGACGTCGGCGCGCTGCTCGTCGGCGTCGCCTGGCCGGGCGACGCGCAGCGTGAAGCTCGCGCGGCCCGCGGTGTCCACGGTGATGTTCTCTGCGCGGACGTCCGCCGACGGGATGGTGCCGAAGGTCTGCACGGTGGTCCCGGGGGCGGCCTGGCTCGCCATGGCGACGACGCGCTGGTCGTCTGCGTTGAGCACCACGGAGCCGCCGTCCACGACCCCGGGGACCATCTCACCCTTGGTCCTCGCGATGGCCTCGACGCTGCCGAAGTGGCCGACGTGCGCCACCCCGACGGCCAGCACGACGCCGACGTCGGGCGGCGCGATGCCCGTGAGGTAGGCGATGTTGCCCACCCGGTCCGCGCCCATCTCGAGCACCAGGTAGCGCGTGGCGTCGGTGACCCGCAGGACCGTCAGCGGCAGGCCGATCTCGTTGTTGAACGAGCCTTTGGGGACGATGATCGCGTCGGCGTCGGCGTCGGCGCCCGCACCGGCCTCCGGGCCGAGGAGCTGGCCGAGCAAATCCTTGGTGGTGGTCTTGCCGACCGAGCCGGTCACGGCTACGACCTTCGGCGCGGCCGAGCCGTCGGCCCGGCCGCGTACCGTCGCCAGGACGTGCCGGGCGAGGTCGCCGAGGGCCGCCTGGGGGTCGTCCACCACGACGGTCGGCAGGCCGTCCAGCTCACGGGCGGCCAGCACCAGCGCGGCGCCCGCCTTCACCGCGGTGGCCGCGAAGTTGTGTCCGTCCACCCGCTCGCCCGGCAGGGCCACGAACAGTGCACCGGGTCCGGCGTCGCGCGAGTCGGTGATCACCGCCCCCGTGACCATCACGTCCGGGTCGGCCTGCAGCCGCCCGCCGGTGGCTGCAGCGACCTGCGCCGCAGTCAGCTCGATCATGCCTGTGGTGTCCTCTCCTGCATGGGTACTGCTCGGGTCACGCGTCTCCGCTGCTGTGGCTACACGTCCTGCTGAGGTCGCACCTTCCAGGCCGCCAGCGCGGCGCGCGCCTCGACGCGATCGTCGAGCAGGTGATCCACGCCCGCGATCTCCTGGACGGTCTCGTGCCCGCGGCCCGCGACCAGCACGGTGTCCTCCGGGTCGGCGGCGGCGATCGCGGCACGGATGGCATCCGCTCGCGGGGCTACCTCGTGGACCTCAACGGTACGCGAGCCGCTCCCGTCCACGGCATCGACGGTCCGCTCCGGCGTGCCGTGGCGGCCTGTGCCCGCCAGCACCTCTGCGCGCACCTTGGCGGGGTCCTCGTCGTGCGGGTCGTCGTCGGTCACATAGACGACGTCCGCACCGCGGACGGCAGCGGCACCCATGAACGGACGCTTGCCGGGGTCGCGGTCGCCGGTGGCGCCGAACACCACGGTGAGCCGGCCGGTGGTGGTCGGGCGGAGGGCGGCGAGGCTGAGCTCGAGCGCCTCCGTGTTGTGCGCGAAGTCCACCACCACGCGCGGCGCGGTGGCGAGCACCTCCATGCGACCGGGGACCGTGGCGCTCAGGCCGTTGCCGGCCGCCAGCGCGTCGGTCACGTCCCGGATGTCCGAGCCGCCCTCGAGCACCATCGTCACCGCGAGCGCCGCGTTGGCCACGTTGTAGCCGCCGGGCAGCGAGGTCGAGGTGCGCAGGGAGCGTCCGTCGCGGTGGGTGAGGGTGAACGCGGACCCGGTGCCCGACGGCGCGACGTCGGTCACCGTCCAGTCGGCGTCCCGGTCCGGCAGCGTGGTGAGCGTCGCGACGGGGATCTGCGCTGCCTCGGCCATGCGCTCGCCCCAGGTGTCGTCGACGGTGACGACGGCGCGGCGGGCGCGGGCGGGCGTGAACAGGTCGGCCTTGGTGGCGAAGTACGACTCGAAGTCGCCGTGGAAGTCGAGGTGGTCCTGGGTCAGGTTGGTGAACCCGGCCACGCCGAACACGAGCCCGTCCACCCGGTGCTGCGCGAGCGCGTGGGAGGAGACCTCCATGGCGAGGGTGCGCACCTGGTCCTCGCGCATCGCGGCGAGCAGCGCTTGGAGGTCGGCGGCTTCCGGCGTGGTCAGGACGCTCGGGATCACCCGGTCCCCCGAGCGGGTCTCGACGGTGCCGATCAGGCCGCCCTTCCAGCCAAGGGCCCGCAGCAGGTGGTCGAGCTGGTAGGTGGTGGTGGTCTTGCCGTTGGTCCCGGTGACGCCGAACGTCATGAGGTCGGCGGCGGGGTTGCCGAGCACCCAGGCGGCGACCTGGCCGAGGATCGCGCGGGGGTCGTCGGACACGAGCACCGGCACGTCCAGCTCTCCGACGAGCTCAGCGCCGCGTGCGTCCGTGAGGACGGCAACCGCGCCACGCCCGACGGCGTCGGCCGCGAACTGCGCGCCGTGCGCGCGGGCGCCGGGGAGGGCTACGAACAGGTCGCCCTCCCGCGCCACGCGGTTGTCCGATGCCGCGCAGGTGACCGCAGCGTCGGCGGGATGACCTGGGGCGATGGTGAGGCCGAACGCGATGGCGAGGTCGGAGACCTTGCGCGCAGTCATGGCCGCCGGACGGATCCGGTCGAACGGGGATGTCACGGAGTAGAACCTACCGCTTCCGAGGGGAGGGTCCTGTCCCGTCTGTGCGGCTCGCGTGGCGGTTGTGGGGCGGTCCGAGCACAAGTGGGTCGCACGTGGGTCACGAAATCTTGCGAGAGTCGCACGGCGTGATCCACCACGTAGTGGACGAGCCCGTCAGGCCACATGCCGGGGCACTGATGCGAGCGGGGTGTGTTGCTGTGAGTAGATGTCGTCCACTCACAGCAACACACCCCGTCGACGTAGCGTCACCCCCCGGCCCCGAGCCCCGAGGGCGGCCAGCACGCTCCTAGCGCGCCACCAGGTCGGGCAGCTCGCCGCCCACCAGCTCCTGGCTGTGCAGGTGGCACGCCACCTGCCGCCCCGGCTCGTCCTGTGCCGTCGGCCCCAGGAGCGGCAGCTCCGTACGGCACACGTCCATGACGTGCGCGCAGCGAGGCGCGAACGGGCAGCCCGGCGGGCGCTTCGACAGGTCGGGTGGCGCGCCCGGGATGCCGGTGAGCTCCCGCCGCGGCCCGTGCAGCGGAGGGAAGGATCCGAGCAGCCCCGCCGAATACGGATGCCGGGGTTTCGCGTAGACGTCCCGCGCGACCGCCGTCTCCACGATCTCGCCCGCGTACATGACGGCGATGCGGTCAGCAACCTCGACCAGCAGGGACACGTCGTGCGTGATGAGCACCACGGAGAAGCCCAGCCGCTCGCGCAGCTCCATGACCTGCTCCAGGATCTGGCGCTGCATCACGACGTCGAGCGCCGTGGTGGGCTCGTCCATGATGAGCACCTGCGGCTCCAGCGCGAGCGCCATCGCGATCATGACGCGCTGCCGCATGCCGCCGGACAGCTGGTGCGGGTAGGACCGCAGCCGGTCCGCCGAGATGCCGACGAGCCGCAGCAGCTCGGCCGCCCTCTCCGTGGCCTCCGCCCGGCGCATGCGCGGCCGGTGGGCCAGGATGCCGTCGATGAGCTGCTTCTCCACCCGGTACACCGGGTTGAGCGAGCTCATCGCACCCTGGAACACGATGGCGATGTCGCGCCAGCGGGCGGCGCGCAGCTCGGCGTCGGACAGGGAGAGCAGGTCCGCCCGCTTGCCGTCGCGGCCGGTGAGCCACACCTCGCCGCCCGTGATGAGACCGGGCGGTGGCAGGAGCCGCGTGGCCGCGTACGCGAGGGTCGACTTGCCACAGCCCGACTCCCCTGCCAGCCCCAGCACCTCGCCGCGGTTCAGGGTGAGCGAGACCTCCCGCAGCACGTGCGTGGGGTCGTCGCCGAACCCGTAGTCGACGCTGAGGTTCCGGATCTCCAGGACGGGGTCCGGCTGCGCTGCCGCCGACGAGGGGGTGCTGGTCTGCGTGCTCGTCTCCGTCGGGTTCATGTCCGTACCTCTCGCACCACCGGGGTGAACCCCACACGCGGCCGGATGCCCCGGCGGCGCAGCGAGCGAGCGTGCAGGCCGGTGGACCGCAGGCGGGGGTTGACGATCTCGTCGATACCGAAGTTGACCAGCGTCAGCGCCATCCCCAGCAGGGCGATGCACGCACCCGCCGGCACGAACCACCACCACGCGCCACGCTGCAGCGCGAGGTTGTTCTGCGCCCAGAACAGGATGGTGCCCCAGTTCCACTCGCTGACCGGCGTTATACCGATGAACGACAGCGTGACCTGGGACAGCACGGCGAACAGCACCGTGCCGACGAACCCGGACGCGATCACCGCCGTCAGGTTGGGCAGCACCTCCGCGAGCACGAGGCGCCACGTGCGCTCGCCGTTGGCCCGGGCCGCCTCGACGAAGTCGCGCTTGCGCAGCGACAGCGTCTGGGCCCGCAGCACGCGCGCCCCCCACGCCCAGCCGGTGGCGCCGATGACCAAGGCGACCGTGAGCCCGCCGGCCGAGGGCAGCTGCGCGGCGATCAGGATGATCAGGGGCAGCTGCGGGATGACGAGGAACATGTTCGACAGCGCGGACAGCGACTCGTCACCGACGCCGCCGACGAAGCCGGCGGTCACGCCGACGAGCACGCCCACCACGGTGGCACTCACCCCGGCGACCAGCCCGACCACCAGCACGCCGCGCGTGCCGACGACGATCTGCGACAGGATGTCGCGGCCGGTGTGGTCGGTACCCAGCCAGTGCGCGGCGGAGGGCGGGCTGAGCAGGGCGTCGCTGACCTGGTTCGGGTCGTACGGAGCGATCCACGGGCCCAGCAGGGCGAGCACCGTGAAGAACGCGAGGATGACCAGGCCGGTGATCACCTTGCCGTTGCGCAGGAACATCAGCCGGTTGTTCATCGGTCCTCCGTCCGGGTGCGGGGGTCGAGCAGGGCGTAGGCGAGGTCGGCCACCATGTTCGCCACGAGGACGGCCAGCGTGATGACCAGGAAGCAGCCCTGCATCAGCGGGTAGTCGTGGGTGGAGACCGCCTGGTAGAGCGTGTAGCCGATGCCCTGGTAGGAGAAGACCATCTCCATGATCAGCGTGCCGCCGACCACGAAGCCGAGGGACAGCGCGAAGCTGGAGACCTGCGGCAGCACCGCGTTGCGGGCCGCGTACCCGAGCATGACCTGGCGTTCAGGGAGGCCCTTGGCGTGCGCGACGGTGACGTAGTCCTCCGAGGAGACCGTCACCATCATGTTGCGCATCCCGAGCACCCAGCCGGCCACCGACGACACCACCACGGTGAGGGCGGGCAGGAAGCCGTAGTAGATCACCGAGCCGATGAACTCGCCGGTGAACGCGGGCACGAGGCCGCGGTCGTAGCTGCCGCTGGACGGGAACCAGCCGAGGTTCACCGAGAGCACGGCGATCGTGATCAGCCCCAGCCAGAAGTACGGCACGGCCTGGAAGAACGTCGCGAGGGGCAGCAGGCCGTCGGCCCAGGTCCCGCGTCGCCAGCCGAGGATCGAGCCGGCCAGCGTGCCGATCACGAACGCGATGACCGTAGCGACGCCGACCAGCCCGACCGTCCAGGGCAGCGACTGGTTCACGATGTCGGCAACGGGCGTGGGGAAGTGCGTGAAGGACAGACCCAGGTCGCCCCGCAGGAGCATGCGCCAGTACTCGACGTACTGCTCCCACAGGCCGAGGTCCTGGTCCAGGCCGAACAGGACGCGCAGCGACTGCTCCGCCTGGGAGTCGATGCGGCCCTGCATGCGGCCCATGAGGGCCGTCACCGGGTCGCCGGGCAGCATCCGCGGGATGAAGAAGTTGATGGTGATCGCTGCCCACGCCGTCAGCGCGTAGAACACGACCCTGCGCAGCACGAACCTCATGCGGCCGCCTCCCCTGCGCTGGTCGCCGAGCCGGTCGGGACGCCGACGTCGGGCCGGTCGTCCCGGTCGCTGTAGCCCCAGCAGGCCGCCGACCGCCCCGGCGCGACCTCGATGAGCGCCGGCGTCTCGCTCCGGCACAGGTCCCTCGCGTAGGGGCAGCGCGGCGCGAAGCGGCAGCCGGGCGGCGGGTCCACGAGGCTCGGGGGCTCGCCGCCGGTCCCCTGGTCCCGCACGGCCGCCGCACCGGCGCCCGCCAGGTCGTCCGGGTCGGGCGCTGACGCGACGAGCAGCCGGGTGTAGGGGTGCAGCGGCTCCTGGGTGACCGACTCGCTGTCGCCGGTCTCCATGACCTGCCCCGCGTACAGCACGGTGGTCCGGTCGGCGAAGTACCGGGCCGACGCGATGTCGTGCGTGATGTACAGGATGGCGATCCCGAGCCGGTCGCGCAGGTCCGCCAGGAGGTTGAGGATGCCGAGCCGGATCGAGACGTCCAGCATCGAGACGGGCTCGTCCGCCAGCAGCACCTCCGGGTCCGCGGCGAGCGCCCGCGCGATGGCGATGCGCTGCCGCTGCCCGCCGGACAGCTCGTGCGGGTAGGAGTCGACGTACCGCTCGGCGGGCGTGAGGTGCACCCGCTCCAGCAGCTCGGTCAGTGCCGCCTCCAGCTCCGCGCCGCGCAGCGTTCCACCGGTCGGATGGCGGCGGTGCAGACGTAGCGCGCGGGTCAGCGTGTAGCGCACGGGGTGCACCGGGTTCAGGGAGGCGAACGGGTCCTGGAAGATCATCTGCACGCGTTGCGCGTACGCGCGGAACGCCCGCCGTCCCCGTACCCGCGCGTCGACACCGTCCAGGAGCACCTGCCCGCCCGTGAACGGGATCAGCTGGGCCAGGAGGCGGGCGACGGTGGACTTCCCGGAACCCGACTCCCCCACCACGGCCAGCACCTGGCCGCGGTGGAGCTCGAGGTCCACGCCGTCCACCGCGTGGATCGCCCGGGCGGGCGGACGCCCGTTGACGCGGCGTCCCCCCGCCCGGAAGTGCCCCGCACGAAAGTGCTTGGTGAGGCCGCGTGCGGCCAGCACCGGTGAGCTCGTACTCATCAGCCGTCCGCAGGCTCGAGGTTCATCAGGATCTGGGCGGCCTGCACCCCGGTGGGCTGGGGCTGGTTGTACGGGTCCTCCTCGGACGGCCAGCCCACGTAGTTCTGCGTCGAGTACTGCGCGGTGGCCGGGCGGGTCCAGATGGCGATGCCCGGCACCTCCTCGACGAACACGTCCTGGATGGTGGCGAGCGCCTCGGTGCGCGCCGCCTCGTCCGATGCGGCGGCGTAGTCGGCGAGCGCCGCGGTGGCGTCGTCGTGTCGGAACCGGCCGAAGTTCCAGGTGGCCGGCTCGCCCGCCTTCACGTAGTGCGCGCCGTCCATGATGTCCGAGTACATGTCCCAGGGTGTCGCGCCGCCGTCGGTCCAGTGCAGGGTGGCCTGGAAGTCGCCGCCGGGGATGATGTCGGCGAACCAGCCGTCCTGGTTGACCGGGTTGACGGTGGCGGTGGCGCCGAGCTCGGCGGCCGAGTTCTTGATGAGGTCGAGCGCGGTCAGGTAGTCGTTCCAGCCGGCCGGGTTCACCAGCTCGAACGTCACCTCCTCGCCGTCCGGGTCCACGAGCTTCTCGCCCTCCCAGGTGTAGCCGGCGTCCTCGAGCAGGGCGCGGGCGCCCTCGACGTCGACCTCGTACTCGTGGCCGGCGTGCTCGGCGGTGACGAACTCCTCACCGGCGGGCAGCGGCAGGCCGGTGACGCTGGTGAGCGCAGGGTTCACGCCGGACGTCGCGACGTCGACGAGCTCCTGGCGGTCGATCACCATGTTGAGCGCCTGCCGGAACGCCTTGTCGTCGAACGGCTTGGTCTCGTTGTTCAGGTACAGGACGTCGATCCCGAGGCCGCCGGCGGCGTACTGGTTGTAGTGCTCCGGGTCCTGGGCGATGTAGACGTTCTCGAAGTCGGCGATGAACGTCCAGCCCCACTGTGCCTCGCCGGTGGTGAGTGCGGTGGTCAGCGCGTTGTTGTCGTTGTACGACGAGTAGCGGATCTCGGGGACGGCCGGCTCGCCGCCCCAGTAGTCGGTACGGGCCACGACGGTGGCGGCCTGCGGCGTCCACGACTCCAGCGTGTACGGGCCCGTGCCGACGGGGTCGGGGTTGGTGTCCGTGGTGGGGTCCTCGACGTCGGCCCAGATGTGCTCCGGAACCATGACCAGGTCGTAGAGCTTGGACTGGTTGACGAACTGCCCGGCCGTGAACGTCACGGTCACGGCCGTGCCGTCGGTCTCGACCGTGTCGTAGGGCAGGGCGCCGGTGTTGAGCGCCTCGAAGTCCTTGCGCAGCTGGATCGAGAACGCGACGTCGTCGGCGGTGAACTCTTCACCGTCCGACCAGGTGACGCCTTCGCGAGGCGTGATGACCGCCTCGGTGTAGTCCTCGTTCCACTCGACGCTGTCGGCGAGCCAGGGTGCAGGCTCCTCGGAGGGGCGCGCCTGGTTACGCATCATGAGCGGCTCGTAGATCGTGAAGGCGTAGCCGAGCGAGAGCGCCGACGAGCCCGTGGCGAACGGGCTGTGGTTCTCGGTCTGGACGCCGTTCGGCATGCCGACCGTCAGGGTCTCGCCGCCGCCCGCCTCGGTGGTGCCTCCGCCGCCTCCGCCGCTGCAGGCCGTGGCCAGCAGTGCGATGGCTGCCGCCGCTGCGGTCGCGGCGACGTGCTTGTGAATCCTCACGGTGTGCCTCCTTGCACTCCTCCCGCGTGTGCGGGACGGATGGTGGGTGATCACTTGGTTCCGGCGCCGGGCTCTTCCCCTGGCCGGACTGTCAGCTCGTTGGTCAGTCGCAGGTCCGCGACGGACCTTCCGGTGCGCAGCCGGTAGGTGCCCGGCGGCGTGGTCCAGCCCTTGGCCTGCGGGTCCCAGACCTGCAGCGCCCGAGCCGGGACGGGTACGCGGACGGTGGCGCTGCCCATGGCGGGTACGTCCGCCGTGGCGAAGCCGCCGAGCCACCGCACCGGGCGGCTCGGTCCGCCGTCCGGCGCCTCGACGTACACCTGGACCACTTCGCGGCCCGCGCGGCGGCCGGTGTTCCGGACGGTCGCGTACACGGTGAGGGTCGCAGGGGCGTCGTGCGCCTCGCCCCTGGCGAGGACGGCGTCCTCGTACTCCCACGTGGTCCAGCCGAGCCCGTGCCCGAACGGCGCGGCCGGCGCCGGACCTGCCGGCTCGGCCGCCAGCCGGCGTTCCCAGGCCCGGTAGCCGATGTCGGTCCCCTCGGCGTAGTCGACGACCCCGTCCACCGGGCGCGCGTGCGGCACCGGGACGTCCTCGAACCGCGCGGGGAGCGTCCAGGGCAGTCGCCCGGACGGTTCGGTGGCGCCGGTCAGGACGTCGGCGAGCGCCGTGCCGGCCTCCTGGCCGGGCAGCCAGCCCCACAGGACGGTCGGGACGTCGTGGAGCCAGGGCAGCAGCACGGGCGCACCCGCGTTGACGACGACGACGGTGCGCGGGTTGACCGCGACGACGCGGCGCACGAGCTCGTCCTGGTTGCCCGGCAGGTCCAGGTCCGGCCGGTCGTAGCCCTCCGACTCGACCTCGGCCGTCGTGCCGACCAGCACCACCGCGACGTCGGCGGCCGCTGCGGCCTCGACCGCTGCGGCCAGCTCGTCCTCTGCCGACGGGCCCGGCAGGCGGTGCACGAGCGCGGCGCGGACGAAGTGCCCGTAGCCGACGGCGTGCACCACCTGCAGGGTCGCGTCGACGACGGCGGTGCCGCGCACCGTGGCGAGCTCTGCGATCGGGTGGTTGTGCCCGGAGGACAGTACGATGTCCTCGTCGACCCGGGTGCTGCCCGCGGCGACCTCTGCGCCGTCGATGCGGACCTGGTGCACGCCGACGGTGCCGACGCCCAGCTCGTGCTCGCCCGGCTCGTCGAGGCGGACCTCGGCGCGCAGCCGGACGGCGTCGGCGTCGGGCCGCACGTCGTGGAGCCAGCCGGTCCACTCACCGGCCGTGTACTCCTCGAGCGTGCTGCCGTCGGTGGCGAGCAGGGCAACGTGCAGCCCCGGCTCGCCCGACACGGGGTCGGTGCACCGGTCCACGTCCAGCTCCGGCGGGTTGTGCAGGGCACGGGCGCCGGCCAGCAGCGTCACCTCCGAGCCGTGGGGCAGCGCGGCGCGCAGCTCCTCGGCGGGGTACGTGAGGCGGTCGGGGTGCACGAACGAGGACCCGCCGCCCTGGAAGAACGGCTCGACGGCCGCTGGACCGAGCAGCGCCACGCGCACCGGGCGGGCACGGTCGTGCACGAACGGCACCAGTCCAGCGTCGTCCTTGAGCACGACGACGGAGCGTGCGACGAGCTCGCGCAGGAACTCGTCCGATGTTGTGGGCGTGATCGTTGCTGATTCCTGCCCCGTTTTAGGCTCAATGTTCCCGCCCACAACAAGGGGGTTGTCGTCGGGGGAGCGCAGGCGGCCGGTGCGGCTGGCCAGACGGAGCAGGCGGAGCACCTTGTCGTCGAGCTCCGACTCCGCGACCTCGCCGGAGCGGACGGCGTCGAGCAGGCCGTCGCCCCACGCGCCGTCGGGCCCGGGCATCTGCAGGTCGAGTCCACCGCGGACGGCGGGCACCACCGACTGGGTGGCCACCCAGTCGCTGACGAACAGGCCGTCGTAGCCCCACTCCTCCTTGAGGAGGTCGACCACGAGCGGCCGGTGCTCCAGGAGCCGGGCCGAGACGCCACCGGTGTCGGCGCCGTTGTAGGCGCCCATCACCGACCACGGGACGACGTCCTGCACGAGCCGCTCGAACGGGGCGAGGTAGGCCTCCCGCAGCGTCCGCTCGTCGAGGCGTGCGAGGTAGCGCGTGCGCTCGGTCTCGGAGTCGTTGGCGACGTAGTGCTTGACGCACATCCCGACGCCCTGCTCCTGCGCGGCGCCCACGAGCGCCACCGCGATCTCCGCCGTGAGGTGGGGGTCCTCGGAGTAGCACTCGAAGTGCCGTCCGCCCACGGGGGTGCGCTGGAGGTTGACCTGCGGGGCGAGCACGACGTCGACACCGTGCCTCCTGGCCTCGGCGGCGAACAGCGCGCCGGACCGGCGGGCCAGGTCCAGGTCCCAGGTGGCGGCGAGCGCGGACGGGGCGGGGAACATCGCCGACGTCCCGCCGTCCGGCCCGCGCACGCCGACCGGCCCGTCGGACATCACGACGGGCTCCAGCCCGAGCCGCGGCACGGCCGTGGTCGCCCACATGGAGGCGCCCACGACGAGCGACACCTTCTCTTCGGCGGACAGCTCGTCGAGGAGGCGGAGCAGCTCTGGCTCCGGGGTGGCGGCCTGGGGAATGGTGGCCTGCGGGGCTGTGGCCTGGGGTGTGATGGCCTGCGATGACAACGTGTTCTCCGTTCAGCGTCGGACGGCTGCCACGCATTCAACCACACTTACTTACAGGTTAGTAAGCCCGTTCACCCCGTATCGTTGTGGCATGTCCGAAGCGACCGAGCAGGCTGCCCCGAAGGCCAAGCGACCCACCCGCGCCCACCGGCGGGAGGAGATCCTCGCCGCGGCCACGCGGGTGTTCGGGTCGAAGGGCTACCACCAGGGTTCGCTGGTCGACGTCGCCGCACAGGTCGGGATCACGCACGCCGGGGTGCTGCACCACTTCGGCAGCAAGGACAAGCTGCTGTGGGAGGTGCTGGAGTACCGCGACCGCGTGGACGTGCAGCACCTCGAGGGCAAGCACATCCCGGGCGGCCTGGACCTGTTCCGCCACCTGGTCACCACCGCACGCCTGAACGCCGACCGCCGCGGCATCGTGCAGGCGTACGCGGTGCTCACCGGGGAGTCGGTCACCGACGGCCACCCGGCCTCCGGCTGGGTGGCACAGCGGTTCTCGGTGCTGCGCGGCGAGATCTCCGAGGCCGTACGGGACGTGGCCACCGAGCGCGCCGTGCAGCTGCCCGACGGCGAGGCCGAGCGCGCCGCCAACGCCGTCATCGCGGTCATGGACGGGCTTCAGCTGCAGTGGCTGCTCGACCCGGACGCCGTCGACCTCGCGGAGGCCACCCGGTTCGCTATCGAGTCGATCCTGACCGCCACGCTGGGCAGCACCGTGCAGATCGCAGGCACCTGACCGGCGCGGGACTCACCACTCGGTCCTGAGCCGGCGGTCGCGGTCCTCGCTGGGCGGCACGTCCATCTTCTGCAACGTGAACCCCATGATGTCGCTGAACACCGGGGCCGCTACATCACCGCCGTAGATCGAGCTGCTCGGGCTCTTGAGGAACACGGAGACGGTGTACCGGGGATCGTCCGCCGGGGCGACCCCGATGAACGAGGCCATGTACGTCCAGCCGTTGCCTGCTGGCATCTGCGCGGTACCGGTCTTGCCCGCCACCCGGTAACCGGGCACGACGGCGTTGGTACCGGTACCGCCGTCCCCTGTCACCGTCTCCATCATCTCCACGACGGTGTCGGCCGTCTCCTCCGAGACCACGCGCTCACCCGGTTCGCGTTCGGCCGGCGCCACCGTGCCGTCCGGGCTCTTGGTGCCCTTGAACAGGGTCGGCGTCATCCGCACACCGCCGTTCGCCACCGTCGAGAAGACGCTGGTGGCCTGCATGGCGTTCACGGACAGGCCCTGCCCGAACAGCACCGCGTACTGCGTCCGGCCGTCCCAGTCCGAGACGTCGGCCGGCGGCATGAGGCCCACCGACTCGCCCGGCAGGCCCAGCCCCGTCGGCTGGCCGAAGCCGAACCGCTGCAGGTACTCCTGCCGCTCCACGAGCGGGATCTTCTCCCCCACCTGGACGGTCCCGGTGTTCGACGACTGCGCGAGGACGCCCGTCAGGGTCAGCCGCTGCACCGGGTGGTCGTGCGAGTCGTGGAACGTCTGGCCGTTCGGCGTCGTGTACGTGTCCGGCACGGTGAACCGGCTGTTCGGGTTCCAGTAGCCGCCCTCGAGGGCGGCGGCCATGGTGACCACCTTGCCCGTCGATCCCGGGTCGAACACGTCCTTGACCGCACGGGACCCGCCCGCCACCGCCGACGTCGACCGGTCGTTCGGGTCCACCGCACCGGAGTCCGCGAGCGCGACGATCTCGCCCGTGCGCACGTCCTCGACGATCGCGATGCCGTACTCGGCACCGGAGGAGCGCTTGGCCTCGTCGATGGCGTCCTGCGCCTTCCACTGGATGTCGTGCACCAGCGTGAGCTGGACGTCGTTGCCAGGCACCGCGGGGACCGACTCCTGCCCCGCCGCAGGGATGCGCAGGCCGTCGAGGCTGCGCTCGTAGGTGTCCGAGCCGGCGGTGCCGGACAGCAGGTCGTCGTACGCCGCCTCGATCCCGCCCTGGCCGGTCTGCTCGTGGTCCACGAAACCCACCAGCGAACCCGCCACCGTGCCCGACGGATAGGTACGCCGCGAGGTGAGGTCGGTCCGGATGTACGCGCGGATCTCGAGGTTGGAGATGGCGCGCTGCGCCTCTGGCACCACGTTCTTGGCGAGCACCTCGTAGCGGGAGTCGCCGACGAGCTGCGCCGCGAGCTCGTTCTTCGGCAGGTCGAGGATCGGCGCGAGCAGCTGGGCGATGCCGAGGGCGCCGTCCTCCACCTTCTTCCCGTCGACGTGCGGGCGGCCGGTGCCCCTGAAGTCCTTGATCGCCTTGGGGTCCGCGACAACCGTGTAGCGGTCCACGGAGGTCGCGAGCGTCACGCCGTTCGCGTCGGTGATGTCGCCACGGTGCGCGGGGGTCAGCGCGGTGGCCGTTCGCTCCGCCTCCGCCTTCGCGGCGAGGGTCGGCCCCTCGATGAGCTGCACCTGGACGAGCCGCACCAGGAACACGAGCACCACCACCACGGCGAGGCCGACCAGCCAGCGCTGCCGCACCTCCGGGCGGCCCGGCCGAGGCGGCAGCGGGCGGGCCACCCGGGACCGCGCTGGGCGGGCCTGGGCGGGGACCTTCCGGCCACCCTCAGGTGCCTGAAGACCCAGCCGCGCGCTGGTCGCACGGGGCTGGGTCCTCGTGGGGGACGACCGCTTGGGCTGCGGCTTCTCCGCCCGGGCTTGTCGCGGCTGAGGCTTTCCCGCCTGGGCGCCGCCCTGCTTGCGCTGTGGGGCGGGGGCCTGCTTGCGCTGTGGAGCAGGGGCCTGCTTGCGCTGCGGGGCGGGTGCCTGCCTCGGCCTGCCCTCGTCCCGGGCCGGCCGGCCCGTGCGCGGCTGGGCGGCACGGGGCCCGGCAGCGCGCCCCGACGGGTTGCGCTGCCGGCCCGAGCCCGACGTCGGCCGGGTCATCGGTCTGTCCCCTTCACCACCTTGCCGGTACGGAGACTGACCATGGTCGGGTTCTCCGCCGGCACCATCCCGAGACTGCGCGCCTTCGCGGGCAGGCTCGTCTCGGCGGCGCTCAGGTCCTCCTGGAGGCCCTGCACGTCCTGGGCGGTCTGCGCGACCTCGCCCTGCAGCTCCGACATCTCGTAGGAGCCGCGGGCCAGCGTGGTGTTCAGCACGAGCACCGCGACGAGCGAGACGACCATCAGGGTGGCGCACAGCACCAGGAACGGCACGCGGCTCTTCGAGTGCAGCGGCGCGCGGACGACGTCCAGGCGGCTGCCGCGCTGGGCGGCGCCCCCGGAGATAGCGGTCAGCGGAGCCCTGCGGGTACGGGGCAGCTCGGCCGGACGGGCAGCGCGGGCCGTCGCAGCAGTGGAAGCGCTCATCGGCGGTCCTCCTTCGCGGTGTGGTGCTTGGTGGTGCGGTGACGCAGGTGGTCGGGTGTGGGCCGCAGCCGGCGTGCGGCACGTAGCCGGACCGACGCCGAGCGCGGGTTGCGCTCCCGCTCTTCGGCGTCGGCCTCCTCGGCGCCCCGGGTGAGCGCCTCGAGGTAGGGCCTGTGGGTCTCCGGCTCGACGGGCAGCCCAGCCGGCGCGGACGACGTCGTGCCCTGCGCGATGGCGCGCTTGACGATCCGGTCCTCCAGCGACTGGTACGACTCCACGACGATCCGGCCACCGACGGCGAGCGACTCGATCGCGGCCGGTACGGCGCGCTCGAGCACCTCGAGCTCCCCGTTCACCTCGATCCGCAGCGCCTGGAAGGTGCGCTTGGCCGGGTGACCGCCGGTCTTGCGGGTGGCGGCGGGGATGCTGGCCCGCAGCAGGTCGACGAGCTCGCCGCTGCGGTCCCACTCACGCTCCGACCGGCGACGGACGATGTTCTTCGCGATCCTGCTCGCGAAGCGCTCCTCGCCGTACTCCCGCAGGATCCGTGCGAGGTCGCGCTCGTCGTAGGTGTTGAGCACGTCGGCCGCCGTCAGGTCCTGGGTGGAGTCCATCCGCATGTCGAGCGGCGCGTCCTGGGCATAGGCGAAGCCGCGCTCGGCCTCGTCGAGCTGGAGCGAGGACACCCCGAGGTCCATGAGCACGCCCTGCGCTGCGCCGCCTGCGTGCTCGTCGACGACGGACACGATCTCGTCGTAGACCGCATGCACCGGCGTGAAGCGGTCGCCGAACCGGGCCAGCCGCTCGCCCGCAAGGGCCAGCGCCTGCGGGTCCCTGTCGATGCCGATCACACGGGCCGTCGGGATCTGCTCGAGGACGGCCTGGGTGTGCCCACCCATGCCGAGCGTGCAGTCCACCAGGACCGAGCCGGGCTCGGTGAGCGCCGGAGCGAGCAGGTCGACGCAGCGCTGGAGCAGCACCGGGAGGTGACGGTCGGCAGCGTCGCTGCTGTGGCCGGGACGGTTGTCGGTCGCGTTCATCGGTGCCTCCTCTCGTGCGTCGTGCCCTGCCGTACTGCTGAAACTGCACCTGCCGAAACTGCACCTGCCGAACCGGCCGTGCGGGGCCGGCCGTCCGGTCAGGTCTCCCTCCGCACGGTTCCGGCGGCGGGGAAGTGCGCCGGATCCTGCGGGAGGAGGCCTGGCCGTACGGCCGCCTGCCTCGCCTGCCTAGAAGCTCAGCCCGGGGAAGATCTCCTCGGCCTGATCGATGTAGTCGGGTTCGGTCTGTTCCTGATATGCGGACCAGGCTGCTGCGTCCCACACCTCCACGCGGGTACCGACCCCGATCACGACCACTTCGCGGTCCAGGCCGGCGTACTCGCGCAGGTGCGTCGGGATGGAGACCCGGCCCTGCTTGTCCGGTACTTCGTCGCTCGCTCCCGCCAGGAAGTTTCGCGTGTAGTCCCGCGCAGCCTTGCTCGTCACCGGCGCCTGCCGGATCTGGGTGTAGATCTGCTGAAACTCATCCATCGGGAGAAGAAAGAGGCACCGTTCCTGCCCCTTGGTCATGACCAGACCGCTGGACAGACGCCCCCGGAACTTGGCGGGAAGGATCAGTCGGCCCTTCTCGTCCAGCTTCGGGGTGTACGTACCGAGAAGCAGGCCCAGACCCGCGAAACCTTCTGCCATCGCAGTCATGGGCCAACACCTCCTCTCGCTCCCGCACACTCCACGCTACTCCACTTTCCACCACCACACTCGGAAAAACGATGGGGAGAACTACCCACCAGCCCTCAATGCGCAGGTCAAAGAGGTAAAGAGCAGGTGGAGGAAATTCATGTCCGGCGCGGCGTGGAATGTCGGACTAGCCAGCGCTCAGCCGCGGTCTGGTCAGCATCCACAGGCTGGGCAGGTGGCCGATTCGGCGGGGCAAATCAAGTTCCGGGATCTGTGAAGACCGCGTGATGCAGACAACAGAGTGCTTTACATCTCTACTACGCTGGACCAGCCGGGAGGCGCCAGCCGCCCCGGTTCCAAACCGGCGCGTCCACGCGCCAGTAAACCGGCCTGGCAACTCGGCCCTGATGGAGGTCTCCCCCTGTGCACACGGAACCCGCCCCGCCCGGCCTCGCGGACAACCACTACAGCGGCGGGGCCGCCCCACAGGGAGCGCCCGGGCCGGGCGCGCTCGACGAGCTGGTAGAAACCATGGCCCGCGTCCGCGGAGCGGTCGAGTCGGTGGTGACGGGCCGGCCAGGACTGGCCGACATCACGCTCGCCGTCCTGCTCGCCGAGGGCCACCTCCTGGTCGAGGACGTACCGGGAGTCGGCAAGACGACGCTCGCCAAGGCGATCGCCCGGAGCATCGACTGCCACGTCGGGCGCATCCAGTTCACGCCCGACCTGCTGCCGAGCGACCTCACCGGGGTCAACATCTTCCGCACGGGCAGCCACGAGTTCGAGTTCCGTCCCGGTCCGGTGTTCAGCAACATCGTGATCGGCGACGAGATCAACCGCGCCTCCCCCAAGACGCAGTCCGCGCTGCTGGAGTGCATGGAGGAGGGCCAGACCACCGTGGACGGCACCACCCACCAGCTCCCCCGGCCGTTCCTCGTGGTCGCCACGCAGAACCCGGTGGAGATGGAGGGCACCTACCCGCTGCCAGAGGCACAGCGGGACCGCTTCATGGCACGCATCACGGTGGGCTACCCGGACGCCGACGCAGAGATCCTCATGCTCGACCGGCAGGAGACCAGCGCCCCGCTGGCGCACCTGCAGGCCGTCACCGACGGACGCTCGATGCTGCGGTTCTCCCAGGTCGTGCGGTCCCTGTACGCGTCGCCGTCGGTCAAGCGGTACGTGGTGGCGCTGGTCGGGGCGACCCGTGAGCACACCGGGCTGCGACTGGGTGCGTCGCCGCGCGCGTCGCTCCAGCTCCTGCGCGCCGCCAAGGCCATAGCGGCCATGGCGGGCCGCGACCACGTGCTGCCCGACGACATCCAGCGGCTCGCTCGCCCCGTCCTGGCCCACCGGCTCATCCTCACCACAGAGGCCCGGCTGAGCGGCGTGACCCCCGAGACGCTCGTCGACGAGATCGTGCAGCGCACGCCCGTGCCGGCGCTCGAGCCCGCCGACCGGCGTCAGTTCTGAGCGGCCAGGACGTCAAGCACATGAGATGGCGTGACACGCTCACCCGGATCAGCAGGGTCCGCCTGACGCCGCGCGGTATCGGAGCAGCCTGCCTCGGCGGTGCGCTGGTCCCCCTCGGGCTCGTGCTCACCCTCCCCGACCTCGTCGGGCTGGGCGCTGCCGCGCTGCTCGCCGTGGCGGTGGCCTGGGTGGCCATCGGGACCCAGCGGCTCGAGTCGGGGCGCGGCGCCCTGCACGTGACGCGTGCCGTGGCGCCCAACCCTGTCGTACGCGACCGGACCGCTGAGGTCAGCCTCCTCGTCGCCGCGCACCAGGCCAGCGGCGCGGCGTACGAGCGGCTCTCGCGGCTGCGGCTCTCCGAGCAGGCGGCCCACGAGCTCGCAGGCCATCAGGGGATCCGTGCCCGGGTCTCGGCACGGGCCGACCGGATCGCCGTGCACTACTCGCTGACCCCCACACGGCGGGGACGCTGGTCGCTCGGACCGCTGCTGACCACCCGGACCGACGTGTTCGGCCTGGTCCGCGCGACCCAGCCGCTCGGCAGCGCGACGCACGTGCCCGTGTGGCCGCGCACCGTCGAGCTGGCCGTGCGCACCCGTTCGGTGGGCGACGTCGACCACTCGTCCACGGGAGCGCGACTGCAGTCGAGCGACGACTCCGTGCTGCGCGAGTACGTGGCGGGCGACGACCCGCGCCGTGTCCACTGGGCGAGCGCCGCTCGGCGGGGCCAGCTCATGGTCCGGGCGGACGAGAGCGCCGGGGTACGCCCGGTCACCGTCCTGCTCGACCGCTCGCTGCTCCCGCACTGGCAGGAGGCCGGCGGCCCGCGGCGTCCGGCCGCCGTGGACGACGGCGAGTGGGCGGTCGAGCTGGCGGCCTCCATCGCCACGTCGTTCCTCGACGCAGGGCACCCCACCCGCCTGCTGACCACCGCCGTCGCACCCCGGCTCGAGGGTCAGCGGTTCGCGACCACGCGAGCGAGCCGGTCGGCCCTGCTCGACGCCTGCGTGGACATCCGCGGGCACCGCGGCGCCGCCGAGGGACACCACGCGACGACCACCACGGCGCATGCGCTCCGGCTCGCCCGGACGGCCGGCGAGATCGTCATCGCCGTGCTCGGCCCGCACGACCCCGACGCCCGCCACGCCCTTGCCACCCTTGGCGTCGAGGGCACGTGCTGGGCGCTCCTGGTCTCTCCGAGGAGTCCAGGGTTCCAGCACGAGCTGGACGAGACCGCCGCCGAGCTCCGCGCGTCCGGCTGGCACGTCAGCACCTCGGAATCCAGAACCGACCCGGAACGTGCCTGGGCCCTGCTCGCGGAGCGTGCACTGTGATTCCCGCACACCGCGGACCGCTGGTCCGCACGGTCGCCTCTGGCATCCTCGTCGCCATCGCCGTGATCGCGTCCATGCACGCGCTCACGCTCGTCATCGACCCCGGCCCGTGGCTCACCGTCGGCACGACCGGCGTCATCCTCGTGTCCAGCACCAGCTGCGTGGTGCGGTACGTCCTGATCCGCGCGGCCGTCGACCGCGCAGCCGTCCGCCGGGCCGCCGGACAGGGCCCGAGCGCCGACCGCGCCGCCGACCGCGCGTCGGGCAGCGCGTCGTTCGTCGCGACGGCGGCCGGTGTGGTGGTCGCGTTCTGGTTCATCCTTGCCCGCTACGGCGGTCCCGGCCAGCGCTTCGAGCCGTTCGTGGGGCCGGACTCCCTCGACCAGGTCATCGAGCGGTTCCGTCAGGCCACCGAGACGATGAGCACCCAGGTCGCCCCGGTCGGTCCGGGCGAGGCCATCAGCATGGTCGCCGTCGGCGGCACGCTGCTGGTGCTGCTCGTGACGGACTCGCTCGCCGGCGCCCGGATGCCCGGCTTCGCCGGCGTGCCCCTGCTCCTCCTGTGGACCCCGCCCCTGACCCTGATCGGTGAGGTCCAGTGGCCGGTCTTCGTGATCAGCGTGACCGCGATGCTCCTGCTGCTCACGGTCGACCCGGTGGGTGTGACGCCCGGCAGGCACAGCGAGTCCGACTCGGCGGCGGTGCGACGCGCGCAGCGGTTCCGCTCCTGGATCACCGCGCTCACGTCCGTGGCGGTCGCCGCAACGTCGCTCGGCGTCGCGACCGGCATGGCGTCGCTGCCCGCGCTGGCCGGGACGTGGAACCAGCTCATCTCCACGCCGTCCGACACGGTCGAGCTGTCCTCGGAGCTCGACATGCGCCAGCCCCTGAGCGCGCGCTCCACCAGCACCGTGCTGACGTACACGATCGGCGAGGACGACACCCCGGGCCCGCTGCGCGTCATGACCCTCACGGCGTTCGACGGTGTCCAGACCCGCCGTGCGGTATCCGAGGGCGGCCTGGCGGACTTCGACTCGTCCACGGTCCTCGCGCCCGACGGCGAGAGCGCGGTCGGCGAGGCCCGGCAGATGGACATCGAGATCGACCAGCTCACCGGCACGGAGCTGCCGCTGCCGCTCGAGCCCCGCTCGATCGACGTCGCCGGCGACTGGGCCTACGACGCGATCCGTGACGAGGTGCGTGGCTCCGACGGCACGGAGCCGGGCGCCGAGTACAACGTCGCGGTCATCGATCGCGAGCTCACGCCGGAGCGGCTCCGCTCCACGCCGGCGTCCGGGGACCCCCGGTCGGCCGGCTACACCGAGGTGCCCGAGACCGAGCATCGGGACGAGATCGCCTCCTACGCGTCAGCGGTCGCCGGCGACGCACCCACCCGGTTCGACGCGGCGGTCGCGCTCCAGAACCATCTGCGGTCCGGCGAGGGGTTCGCGTACAACCCGGACGCCGACTACCGGGGCTCGTCCGACACCGTCTGGGACTTCCTGCAGAACAAGGAGGGGTACTGCACGCAGTACGCCCTCTCGATGATGGTCATGGCCCGCAGCCTCGACATCCCCGCGCGGATCGGGATCGGCTGGCTGCCCGGCCGGCCGGACGGCCAGGGCGGCTATCGGGTCACCGGCCAGGACTCCCATGCCTGGCCCGAGATCTACTTCCCGACGGTCGGCTGGGTGCGGTTCGAGCCGACGCCCCAGGTCCAGACGGGCCCGCTGCCCTCGTACGCGAACCCGGGCGCCGGCAGCGCACCGAGCGCCTCGCCCACGCCGACACGGGCCGCCGATGTACCCACGCAGCAGCCCACCCGGGCACCCGAGCAGTCGGATCCGGCCGCCTCGGCGGGCGGCTCGTCCGAGGGCAGCGACATGACCGACCGGACGCTGCCAGGGTGGGCCTGGGCGGTGGCGATCATCATCGGTCTCGGCGTGCTCGGTGGGGCAGCCTGGCTGCTGCTCCGGCGGCGCACGGAGGCGGAGGTGCTCGACCCCGAGCGGGCGTGGTCCCGCGTCCTGGCGCTGCTCGCGGAGCAGGATGTGCGCCTGGGCCCGTCGGTCACCCTGCGCAGGGCTCCGGCGTTCATCGCCGACGAGGTGCACACCCGCACGGGCACACCCCTGCCCGACGACGTCGCGGAGCGCCTCACCGCGCTCGCCGACGCCGCCGAGGAGGAGCGGTACGCCCGGCACGCGAGTCCGCCGACGGCCGAGGAGCTCGAGGAGCTCACCGAGGCCGTGACCACCGAGCTGACGGAAGCGCTGGCACGCAAGCCCTGACGTTGAGCGGGCGGTGGCGCACGACAGGAGCCGGGCCCCGCGGGGCCCGGCTCCTGTTCATGTGGCTGTGTCAGTCACATCACGTTGTGCCTGTCACGCACATGGGTCGGTGGTCCTTGTCGAACCACCGGCGTCGGTCAGTCGGCCTGTGACCTACTGACCACCCTGATTGCGCCGGTTCTCCCAGCGCTCCTCGAGACGGGCGAGGAAGCCGCCTGAACGGCCGCCGCTCTGCCGCTTTCGGGGCTTACGTGCTCGCCCCTCCGGCGGCTGGACCGTGCCGTCTTCGCCGACGACGCCGACCGGACCGTCCTGCTGCTTCTTGCGCGGTCCGAGGAACGCGAAGACCACACCCGCGAACATCAGCACGAAGCCGATGGCACCGAGCCAGGTCTGTGACGTTGCCGCACCGACGACAAGGAGAAGCAGGCCGACGACAACGCCGACCCCGGACAGCACATAGCGCAGCGCGTTACCCCGACCTGTGGACTGAAGCGTATTAGCAAGCCGCGGGTCGTCTGACGTCAGAGCACGCTCCATCTGCTCCAGCACCCGCTGCTCGTACTCGGACAGAGGCATCGAGACCCCCGGATCTCGCAAAGGAACAGTGTCCCTTCCAGGATAGGACGACCCGGCCGTCGGTGGTAGTCGACATCCCGGGCATACCAGCGACTATAGGGGCAGATCAGTAAAGATGCGTGCCGTTCTTGTGTTGTGCACCCAGGTCGATCGCCGTTTTTCCAAACTTCTCACGCACCGCGTCGAGCGCGAGCTCCGCCTCCCGCTGTGCTCCGGAACGCGGATCGACCGATTCTTCGAGCGTCGGCTGCTGCGCGGATCCGCCCCGTTGCTGGAGATTCTCACCGCGGACACCGACCAGCCGCACCGGTAGCCCACCCAGGTCCACGCCCGAGACGAGCTCGCGCGCGACGAGATAGATCTCTCGTGCGACGTCGGTGGCCCCGTCCAGTGTTCGCGATCGGGTGAATGTCGCAAAGTCGCTGGAGCGGACCTTCACCGACACCGTGCGCGCCATCACACCCTGGTGTCGCAGGCGCGCGGCAACCCGGTCGGACAGCTCCAGGACCCGCCGGCTCACCGCCACCGTGTCGTCCTGATCGATGTCGAAGGTGGTCTCGGCCCCGATGCTGTGCTCGCGGTGCTCCGGCACCACCGGACGCGGGTCGCGCCCCCACGACAGGTCGTGCAGGTGTGCGCCGCTGACCCGGCCGACGGCGGTCTGCAGGCTCCCCAGGTCGGTGTGCGCCAGCTCGGCGACCGTGGTGATCCCCCACGCGGCGAGGGACTTCTCCGTCTTCTCCCCGACACCCCACAGCGCGCCGACGGGCAGCGTGTGCAGAAAGTCCACGGTGGCCTGGGCGGGCACAAGCATCAGCCCGTCCGGCTTGGAATGGGTCGAGGCCAGCTTCGCCACGAACTTGTTCCGTGCGATACCGACAGAGGCCGTGACGCCGTGCTCGGCCTCGATGCGACGGCGCAGCGCGGCCCCGATCACCGTGGGCGGGCCGAGCCGCCGTCGGGCGCCGCTCACGTCGAGGAACGCCTCGTCCACGCTGACCTGCTCCACGAGCGGAGTCACCTCGTGGAGCATGCCCATGACCGAGCGCGACACGTCGCGGTACAGGCTGTGGTCAGGCCGGATCACGGTGGCCTGCGGGCACAGCAGGCGCGCACGGGTCATCGGCATCGCGGACCGCACGCCGAAGGCGCGCGCCTCATAGGTGGCTGCCAGCACCACACCCCGCTCCTGGCCGCCCACGATCACCGGCAGCCCGCGGAGCTCAGGCCGCCGAGCCAGCTCGCACGACGCGAAGAACGCGTCCATGTCCAGGTGCAGCACCGAGCAGCCGGACTCGTCCGACCCCCAGTCTCGTCTCGCCGCCGCTGACCGCGGCCCCTTGCTCACGAACGTGCTCCGTCCTCGCTGTTGCTCCGTGCCCGGGTCGCGCGGAGCGGGCACCTGGCCCGCTCACGCACACGTCCGCTAGGACGCCTCAGGCACCAGGGTGAGGCGCTGCGCCGAGAACCCCGCCTGCGGGTCCACGAGCATCGCCACCTCGTCCCGGAAGTCCTCGGCGCAGGCGAGCAGCTCGTCCGCCCGCGCGGGCTCGACCCGCTCCGGGCGACCGGCGTCGACCGCCGCGCGCAGGGGCGCCCCGGCGGCGAAGTACCCGGACCAGGCTGCCAGGTCCGGCTCGGCGTGCGCGAGCATGTCCCACACCGTCCGCGCGCCGGAACGCGCCGACGGACGCCCGCGGAGCGCCACGACCGCCGCCGCCGAGCGGATCGCCGCGAGGTGCGCATGGACGAACCGGTCCCCCGGGTCGGCCGAACGCGCCGCCTCGGCCAGCTCCGCGTCCGCCTTGCGCAGCAGCGCGCTGACGCCTGGCGGAACCGCGTGCGGCACGAGCATGCGCGCGGAGACAACGTCCCGTGCGCCCTGAGAGTGCATGCTGCCCATCTCGAACCTCCGATCGAACCCCTTGTGCGACACTATCGAACATACGTTCTATCCTGTCAAGCGCTCCGCGGACCCGGGAGACACTGTCCTCATGGCCCGCCGCTCCGCCCGACGCCGCCCATCCTCCTCCGCACCACTGACACTCCCCGCCGAGCTGCCCGTCGGCCCCGTGCCGATCAGTACCGGTACCGCCGAGGTGGTTCGCGACCCCGACTTCCCGCAGCGGGTGACGCTGCACGTCAACGGCGTGCCGAGCTCGAGCCTCGACCTCGCGGACCCGGGCTTCCTCGACTTCGAGTACATGCAGCAGATGGCCGCCTTCGTTGCCCTGCTCTCGCCCGGACCGCTCCGGGTGCTGCATCTCGGCGCCGCGGGCAGCGCCTTCGCCCGGCACGTCGAGCACGAGCGTCCCGGCTCCCGCCAGCTCGGCGTCGACCTCGATGCCCGGCTCCTCGAGCTGGTCCGCGAATGGTTCGCCCTGCCGCGCTCGCCCCTGCTCCGCCTGCGGGCGGACGACGCAGGGAGCGCCATCGCGTCCGCCCGGGACGAGTCCTACGACGTCGTGGTCCGTGACGTCTTCGCGGGCGACCGCACCCCCGCACACCTCGTCGGCACCGGGTTCGCCGCGCAGGCCCACCGGGTGCTCCGCCCCGGCGGCGTCCTGCTGGTGAACTGCGCCGACAAGCCGCCCCTTGCGACGGCCCGCCGCGAGGTCGCCAGCCTCGCGCTGGCCTTCGGGCCCGATGCCGCTGCCACCGGCAGGCTGGCCGCCGTCGCCGAGCCAGGGATCCTCAAGGGGCGACGGTACGGAAACCTCGTCCTCGCAGCCGTCCGAGAGCTGCCGGAGGACCCCCCGGAGAGCAGCAAGGAGGACGAGCCGCCCGGCGCCCCTCAGGGCGGCACACAGGGCCCTCTGTGGCCCGCCGACGACCGGGTGCGGCTCGACCTGCGCGACCCTCGGCTGGGACGCGCCCTGCGCACGCTCGCCGTACCGGCCACGCTCCTCGCGGGCGACGACGCGGTGGCGTTCGCCGGCACGGCGGCGCCGCTCGAGACGCCGGCATCCTGACCGGACGCGAAAAAGGCCGCCCTCCCGGAGGAGGGCGGCCTTTCTCACAAGTACCTCAGAGCGGAACGACTGCTTCCGCCTGCGGCCCCTTGGGTCCCTGCGTGATCTCGAACTCGACCCGCTGGGCCTCCTCGAGAGACCGGTACCCGTTGGACTGGATCGCGGAGTAGTGCACGAAGACGTCGGCGCCGCCGCCGTCCTGGGCGATGAACCCGTACCCCTTCTCCGCGTTGAACCACTTCACAGAACCCTGCGCCATGCTGTCCTTCGACCTTCCGTCCGGAATCCGGCGGCGGGCCCGTTGCCCACCCCCGTGCCGCAATGCTTTCCCCGCTTGCACACGACACGGCGGACGTGGCCTTGGTAACTCACTGCAACGTGCGCCAGTGTGGCATGGACCACTCAGATGTGCCACGGAACACGCACATTTCTGCCGCAGATATGACACTTCGGTCCTCAGATGCCCGTTTCGAGCGGGTGCCGGTGTGCGTCTCAGCCTCCGGCTCAGGCCGGTACTGTGCGGCCCGGCCCGTCGTTCCGGCCTGGAGACTAGTCGCCGTTCTGCTGAGCGAGGAACCGCTCGAACTCGGCGCCGAGCTCCTCCGCACTGGGGATCGGAGTGCTCTCGGCGAGCAGGCTCGGGCGTCCGACGGAGCGCGCGAAGGCGTCGTACTGCTCCTCCAGCGCCTGCACGACGGCCGCGACCTCCGCCGATTCAGCGACTTGCTTCTCGACCTCGATCTTGGCGTCGGTGGCCGCCTCCTCGAGAGCCGGCACCGCCAGGTCGAGCCCGGTGGCCCGCTCCGTGTGGTGCAGCGCAACCACGGTGGCCGGTGGGTACCGCGACTGCGAGAGGTAGTGCGGCACGTGGACGGTGAAGCCCATCGCGTCGTGTCCCGCCTCGCCAAGCCGGTACTCGAGCAGCGCCGCCAGCGAGCCCGGTACCTTCACGCTGCCGAACCACGACGTGTAGTCGTCGACCAGGCCGGGCCGCGTCGCGTGCGCCGTCAGGGACAGCGGACGGGTGTGGGGCAGGCCCATCGGGATGCCCTGGATACCGACCACGAGGCTCACGCCGAACCGCTCGACCAGCTGGATCACCCCGGCCACCACGCGTTCCCACTGCAGGTCCGGCTCGGCGCCGTGCATCAAGAGGAACCCGGTGCCCTCCGCGTCGGTCACGTGGTCGACCGCGAGGTAGGGCGCCTGGTAGTCCGCCCAGCGGTCGGAGTCGAAGGTCATGGTCGCCCGCTTGGAGCGGTAGTCGAGCAGCTGGTCGACGTCGAACGTCACGAGCCGCTCGACACGAAACTCGTCGACGAGGTGCTCGACGGCCAGATCGCCTGCGCTGCCTGCGTCCACGAACCCGCGGACGGCGTGCAGCAGGACAGGCCCGTCGGCGCTTCCGGGCACGCTGCGACCCAGCGTGCGCTCGACCGCTGCTTCGTCGACGTCGTAGATGCCCTTGGGGTCAAGCACGTGCGCTCCCTCGCTCGTCGGAGTGGTTCTGCGATCCACCGGACACACCGTCCGGGTTATCTGCTCAGGTCCAACATCGCGACGGCCGGGTGTCTTCCCGTTACGCCCTCAGCGTCGTCACCGAGTCGTCCCGGGTGGGGCTGCCACCAGGTCATCGACCGGGCAGGCGCACCACGGACACGAAGAAGTCGTCGATCTGGCGGACCACGTCGATGAAGCGGTCGAAGTCCACCGGCTTCGTCACGTACGCGTTCGCGTGCAGCGAGTACGAGCCGACCACGTCCTCCTGCGCGTCCGACGTGGTCAGCACCACCACCGGGATGTGCCGGAGCATGGGGTCGCCCTTTGCCACGGCGAGCACCTCCATGCCGTCCATCTTCGGCAGGTTGAGGTCCAGGAGCACGAGGTCCGGTGTGGGGACCTTCGCGAACCGGCCCTGCTTGCGCAGGAACTCGAGCGCGCTGACACCGTCACCGACGACAGACACGTTGGTGGGGACGCGGTGATCCTCGAACGCCTCCCGGGTCATCAGGACGTCGCCCGGGTCATCCTCTACCAGGAGGATCTCCATCACCTTGTGACCACTCACGCCCGTACCTGTCCCCTGGAGTCCGCAGCGACGGGACTCTTCGTCGCGTCCCGCCGTCGGCCCTGGTCAGGCCGCCTCATCCGAGCGTAGTCGACTGCGCGCGTTCGGTCGAAAGCCGCCCGCCCGTCGGCTGGCCCTGCCGCCTGGCGAGGGTGAACCGCACGATGGTGCCCCCGCCCGCCGCCGGCTCGATCCAGATGCGCCCCTTGTGGTACTCCACGATGCGTTTCACCAGCGAGAGGCCGATGCCGGTGCCCGCGTACTGCTCGCGCGGGTGCAGCCGCTGGAAGATGACGAAGACCCGCTCCGCGTACTGGGCGTCGATGCCGATGCCGTTGTCCACCACCGAGATCTCCCAGTGCGCGCGCATGCTCCGCACCTCGATCCGGATCATCGGCGTCCGCTCGGGGTCGCGGAACTTCAGCGAGTTGCCGACCAGGTTCACGAACAGCTGCTGCAGCAGCGCGCGCTCGCCGTGCACCACGGGCATCGGGTCGTGGACGATCTCCGCGCCCGTCTCCTTCGTCCGCTCGGACAGCTCGGACAGCGCGGCCGTGAGCACCCCCTCGAGGTCCACGTCCTCGCGCGGCACGCCCGTTCGACCCACCCGGGAGAAGCTGAGCAGGTCCTGGATGAGCCGCTGCATGCGCTTGGCGCCGTCCACGGCGAACTCGATGTACTGGTCGGCGCGGTCGTCGAGCGATCCGCCGTACCGCTTCTGCAGGAGCTGGGTGAAGCTGGCGACCTTGCGCAGCGGCTCCTGGAGGTCGTGCGACGCCACGTAGGCGAACTGCTCCAGGTCGCGGTTGGACCGTTCGAGCTCGCGCGTCTTGTCGCTGAGCAGGGCGTGCGCGTTCTCGACCTCCTGGTGGGACAGCCGGATCTCCTCCACCTGGTGCACCAGGTCCCTGCGCATCGTCTCGACGTGCATGGCGAGCAGCGCCACCTCACCGGCGCCCACCGGCGTGATCTCGCGCCTGAGCTCACCGCTGCTCACGACCCGCACCCCCGCCGTCAGCTCGGTCAGCGGGCGGATCACCCAGGACTCCAGCGCGAGCCACATCATCGTTCCCATGAGCACGACGACGAAGACCAGCGTGATCACAGCGCCCAGCAGGAGCTGCTCCCAGACCGCCCGGGTCGCCACGATCTCGTCCCGCTGCGCGCTCAGCTCCGCCAGGTACTGCACGACGGCGGTGCGCGCGCTCTCGTACAGGGCGTCCCCCTCCGCGGAGGTCGGCGCGGTGCCGAGGAGCTCCATCCGGCACGCCATCTGCCCGGCGGGCGCCGCCTCGACGGCCGCCACCACGGGCTCGGCGTACTCGTCGAACCAGGCGTCGGTGCGACGCTGCGCCTCCCGGTAGGCCAGCGCGACCTCCGCGTCGGGCTCGAGCGCGCGGCGCTCGACGTCGGCGAGGAGCATGACGCGCCCCCTCGACCCGACCGCGCGCGTCCAGGGCTCCAGCGCGGCGTCGTCGCACGTCGCACGGTAGGCGCGCAGCGACGCCTCGGCGTCCCCCAGCGCCAGCGACGCGCGTTCGCCGTCGACCAGCGCCCGGTAGTACGGACCGTCGGCCCGGGCGTCCAGGCTGCGCGACTGGACCAGCGCGAGCACCGCGACGGCGAGCGCGATCACGAGCATGGCCGCCACCGCGCCGAGGAGCCGCGCGAGCCGGCTGCGCATGGACACACCGGTGAACCGGTGCTCTGCGGGCACGAGCGTCATGCCCGCGACCACTCCACGGAGTCGGCGAGCGTCGAGGTGCGTTCTGCCGGGCCCGTCGCCCCTGCCCCTGCCCAGCCGACGAAGAGCAGCGCCGCGTCGTCGACCAGTGGACCGCCGTGCAGCTCGCGCACGCGGCGCAGCACGCGGGTCACCACCTCGTCGGTGCCCTGGTCCATCTCGCGCTCCACGACGCTGCGCAGCCCGTGCGCGCCGAGCCGCGGCATGCGGCCGTGCGCGCTGGGCGGCAGGATGGGCGTGCCCTTCGGGTCGGCGCCGACGGCCGCCTCCACGAGCCCGTCCGTGTAGAGCACGGCGGTCCACACCTCGGGCAGCTCGACGGTGTGCGCCGACCAGCCGCCGTCCACGGGGATGCCGAGGGCACGGCCGCGGCGCGCCGAGGACAGCTCCTCGCAGTGGTGGGTGACCAGCACGGCGGCCTCGGGCGACGTCCTCGGCACCACGAGCAGCGGCGGCAGGTGCCCGGCCAGATAGACGTCCATGCGCCGCCGGTCGGGTGCGATCACCACCTGGCAGATCGTGACGAACACCTCTGGCCTGCCGCGCTCGGCCAGGAGCACCCGTTCGAGCAGCGGCAGGACGTCGTCGGCGGGGGTGTCCGCGAGGACGAGGGTGCGCCACGCCGTCCGCATGGCGGCGCCGAGCGCCGCCTCGTCCGGCCCGTGCCCCGCCACGTCGCCGATGACCGTGACGAGCGTGCCGTCCGGGCGCTCCACCGTGTCGAAGAAGTCGCCGCCGAGCAGGCCGTTCCCGCCGGGCAGGTAGCCCACCATGACCGAGACCTTCTCGTCCGTGACCAGCTCCTTCGGCAGCAGCGCACGCTCGAGGCGGGTGGTCTCCGCCGCGCGCACCTCGCTGCGGTACAGCGCGATCTGCTGGGCGGCGGACCGGCGGCGCAGCGTCGCGTACCGGAGGCAGCGGGCGAGTCCGTCGCCGTCCACGTCGCCCTTGACCAGGTAGTCGTCGGCCCCGTTGGCGACGGCCGACGCGCCGAGGTCGTGCGCCGTGTTCCCCGTCAGGACGACGACGGCGGGCTGGACGGGCAGGACCTCGATGCCCTCGATGATGCGGCGCAGTGCGCCGAGGCCTTCGGCGTCGGGCAGACCGAGGTCGAGCAGCAGGCAGTCCACCGCCACCATCGACAGCACGCCGAGGGCCTCGTCGACGGACCGGGCCCTGTGCAGGTCGGCTCGGAGGTCGGCCTCCACGTCGGCGTCGGCGAGGAGCTCGCTCACGAGGAACGCGTCGGCGTCGTCGTCCTCGACGAGGAGGACCGAGATGGGCCCGTCGATCCACGACGGGCGCGCTTCGGGTCCGGGCCCTCTTCCGGGCCCCGCAGTACCTGCCCCGCCCAGTGCCATGGCGGCGATCCTATCCAGCGAGATGACGCTGTGTCAGCGGACAGGCCGACAGGTGCGCGATAATGGTCGGCCGGTTGATTGCGACCGAAGCATTTTCGCTGGTGAACCACGGAGGTATGGCGTGACGGGAATCGCGGGCGAGCTCGCCCACGAGCAGGCAGTCGTCGACACGATGTACGTCCGGCTGGACACCCTCCGGGGTACGACCGCGGACCGTCTGCGGGACGTCCGCCTGGCGGGTGCCACCGGCACGCACCAGAACCGCAGCGAGCGGGACGCGTTCGCGACGCTCTACGAGGACAGGGCCGCGCAGCTCGACGCCGTCGAGGACCGGCTGGTCTTCGGTCGCCTCGACCTCTCGGACGAGGCTGCCGACGGCACGGTCACCCGGTACGTCGGGCGCATCGGCCTGACCGACGCCGAGCACCGTTCGATGCTGACCGACTGGCGCGCCCCGGCCGCCGAGGCGTTCTACCGGGCCACGGCGCTGCACCCGGCCGGCGTGCGACGGCGGCGGCACCTGGTGACGAAGGGTCGCTCGGTGACCGGGCTCGAGGACGAGGTCCTCGACCTCGACAGCGAGATCGACCCCGACGCGCTCTCCGGCGAGGGCGCGCTGCTCGCGGCGATGGCCCAGGGCCGCACCGGCCGGATGTCGGACATCGTCGCGACCATCCAGGCCGAGCAGGACCGCATCATCCGCTCCGACCTGTCCGGCGCGCTCGTGGTCCAGGGCGGCCCGGGCACCGGAAAGACGGCGGTGGCGCTGCACCGCGCCGCCTACCTCCTGTACGCGCACCGGCGCCTGCTGGAGCGCTCCGGCGTGCTCGTCGTCGGCCCGTCCAGCGCGTTCCTGCGCTACATCGACCAGGTGCTGCCCTCGCTCGGCGAGACCGGTGTCGTGTCCACGACGGTCGGCGACCTCATCCCGGGGATCCGCGCGACCGCCGTCGACGAGGGGCAGGTGGCCCGGCTCAAGGGCCTGCTCCTGTGGCGCAAGATCATCCGCCGGGCGGTGCGGGCAAGGGAGCGGGTGCCGGAGCGAGAGGTGGCGGTGCGGGTCGAGGGGCACGACTTCGTGATCCGGCCGAGGGACATCAGCGATGCGATCGCCCGCGCACGCCGCACGCACAAGCCGCACAACCTGGCGCGGGGCGCTTTCGTGCGCGACATGCTCGACCGCCTCACCGACCAGTACCGTGACTTCACGGACGCGCCGCTGTCTGGCGAGGACCGCAGGTCGGTGTTCGAGGACCTCCGCTCGGACCGCGACGTCCGCGTGGCGCTGAACATCGCGTGGCTGCCGATCACGCCGGAGAAGCTCGTCACGGACCTGTACACCAAGCCGCACCGGCTGGCCGAGGCCGCGCCGGAGCTCACCGCCCGCGAGCGCCGCCTCCTGCAGCGGGACGCCACCGCTCCGTGGACGGAGTCCGACGTGCCGATCCTCGACGAGGCGTACGAGCTGCTCGGCGAGGACGACTCCGTGGCGCTGGCCGAGGCCCGCCACCGCGAGGCCGAGCAGGCGCGCGAGGTCGAGTACGCGCGCAGCGTGCTCGCCGCGACCGGCGCGGGCGACGGCCTGGTCGACGCCGAGACGCTGGCGTCCCGCTTCACGGCGAGCGGACCGACCCTGACGACTGCCGAACGCGCCTCGAGCGACCGTGCGTGGACCTACGGCCACGTGGTGGTCGACGAGGCGCAGGAGCTGTCCCCCATGGCCTGGCGGTCGCTGGTGCGGCGGGTGCCGACCCGGTCGATGACCATCGTCGGTGACGTCGCCCAGACGTCGTCGGCGGCGGGCGCGCGCAACTGGGACCGCATGCTCACCCCGCTGCTGCGCGACGGGTGGCGGCTGTCAGAGCTCACCGTCTCCTACCGGACTCCGTCCACCGTCGCCGACACCGCCCAGCGGGTGGCGCGGGCCGCCGGGCTGCCCGTCTCGGAGCTGCGCGCGGCGCGCGACGTCGAGGACTCCCTCGTCGCCGTGCGTACCGCCCCGGGCCCGGACGGCCTGCCGGACGTCGACGCTGTGGTCGCCGAGGCGCTCGGTCTCATCAAGGAGCTCGTGGGGCCCGACGCCGGCCGGGTCGCCGTCGTGGCGCCGGGGGCCGGTGTGGGGCGGCTGGCCGATGCCGTCACCGCGGCCCTGCCAGGTGCCGTCGGCGCGGCGGAGGCGGCCCGGCTCTCGGCGCAGCGTCCGGAGGACGCCCAGGTGACCGTGCTCGCACCGCGTCAGACCAAGGGGCTGGAGTTCGACGCCGTCGTGCTGGTGGAGCCGGCCGCGATCGCCGAGGGTGCCGGCGGGACCAGCGACCTCTACGTGGCGATGACGCGCCCCACCCAGCGCCTGGTGGTCGTGCACGCCCGCCCCCTCCCGGAGGGCTTCTGAGTGTTGTGGGCGTGATCGTTGCTCCTACGCGTCCGTTTTAGGCACAACGGTCACGCCCACAACAAGCGGGTGTCCCAGTGGGCGGGATGCGGGGGTCGTTCGTTTGTTGGTTCCGCCTCGCCTGGCGCACCATGGGTCCGTGCAGCGAGCCCTTCTCCTCGAGAACGTCCACCCGACCTCCGTGCCGATCCTGGAATCGGCCGGGTACGAGGTCGACTACCGCAAGGGCGCCCTTGACGAGGACGAGCTGATCGCCGCCCTCGACGGCGTCCAGCTGCTGGGTATCCGGTCCAAGTCCGAGGTGACGGCGCGCGTGCTCTCCGAGGCGACGAGCCTCGTCGGCGTCGGCGCCTTCAGCATCGGCACCAACCAGATCAACCTGACTGCAGCGGCCAACCGCGGCGTCGCCGTGTTCAACGCGCCGTTCTCCAACACCCGGTCCGTGGTGGAGCTGGCCATCGCCGAGATCATCTCGCTCACGCGCCGCATGACGGAGCGTGACCGCGCCCTGCACTCGGGCGTGTGGGACAAGTCAGCGGAGGGCTCGCACGAGGTGCGCGGCCGCACGCTCGGCATCGTCGGCTACGGGAACATCGGCTCGCAGCTCTCCGTGCTCGCCGAGAACCTCGGCCTGTCCGTCATCTTCTACGACACCGCGGAGAAGCTGGCGCTCGGCAACGCGCGCCGTGCCGAGACCCTCGACGAGCTGCTCGAGACCGCCGACATCGTGACGCTGCACGTCGACGGGCGCTCCGGGAACGCCGGCCTGTTCGGCGCCAAGCAGTTCGCCCGCATGAAGCAGGACGCGATCTTCCTGAACCTGTGCCGCGGGTTCGTGGTCGACGTCGACTCGCTGGCCGAGCACATCACGTCGGGACACCTGTCGGGTGCCGCCGTGGACGTCTTCCCTGAAGAGCCAAAGAAGCGCGGCGACACCTTCGAGTCGGTGCTGCGCGGCCTGCCCAACGTGATCCTGACGCCGCACGTGGGCGGCTCCACCGAGGAGGCGCAGGAGTCGATCGGCCAGTTCGTGGCCAAGAAGCTCAGCGACTACGTGACCACCGGCTCGACGATGCTCAGCGTCAACCTGCCGAACCTCCAGCTCGAGCACACGGGCGTCGGCCGCATCAAGCTGCTGCACCGCAACGTGCCCGGCGTCCTGGCCACCGTGAACCAGATCTTCGCGGACCACGGCGCCAACATCGAGGGCCAGATGCTCGCCACGCGCGGCGACATCGGCTACGTGGTCACGGACATCTCGGACGTGACCGAGCGGGGTGCCTCCAAGAAGCTCCAGGCCCTGGACACGACGATCAGGCTGCGCATCCGCGACGCCTTCGACCGGCCGGAGTTCCCGCCGGGGCCGGCCGCCCGCTGACGCGCTCCCTCCCTCGTTCCAGAAGCCCAGGTCACCCGCGTGACCTGGGCTTCTGGCATGCCGGAGGTCACATGTCGGCAGATCGGCCGAGCACGGACGCCGGGATCGTGTAGGCCGAGAAGGCTGCCGCGACCTGGGCCTCGTCCAGGCCGTAGCGCTCCAGCGTGTACACGTGGGGCCGGTGGCCGGTCCGGTCGAGCGACGCGGCGAGGTTGGCGTCGTCGGCCTCGCCCCAGGCGAGGTCCAGGCGCTCGAACACCCCGCGCAGCACCGACCTCGGGTCCGCGAGCAGGTCGTCGTAGACGACGTCGATCACCGCGTCGGCGGGCAGCTCCTCGCGCAGCCGGATCGCGCGCTCGACGCCCCCGGCGGAGATCTCCAGCCACTCCCGGCCGATCCGGTCGAGATCGATCCGGCCGGGCTTGGTGTACAGCACGTGCGTCGCCTCGGCCATCGAGCTGCCGGAGGCGACGGCGGCCGCCGGTGCGCGGTGCGTCCAGACGAACCGCGCGTCCGGGAACGCCCGCAGGATCTCCGGCATCCGCCACAGGTTCATCGGGTGCTTGATCACCCAGCGCTCCGGTGCCTCGCCGGCCGCCATGACCTGCAGCGCGTCGCGCAGGAAGAGGTAGTCGTCGGTGAGGTCCGCCTTCGCCACGTGGTCGAGGTAGCGCGGGAGAGGGCCCCACGTCGCGTACATCTCGGTGTGGGCGCGCAGCATGAAGTCCTCCTCCTCGCTGTCGGCGATCAGCGGGTGCAGGTGCGCCCACGCGGGGCTGAGCTTCGCCACGGTCGCGAACCGCTTGCGGGCCTGCGCGATCAGCCGTTCCCGCTCGGCCTCCGGCCGGGGAAGACCCAGGTTGGTCATCTCCCACAGCTTCGGACCGCGGTGACCAGGGTGGCGTGCGATCAGGTTGTAGGTCAGCGTGGTCCCGGTCCGCGGCAGACCGACGACGAACACCGGCCCGGTCACCGGCTCGTCCCGGACCTCTGGCCGGCTCGCCTGGGCCTCGCGCACGACGACGCGGTTGCGCAGCCGGTCCCTGACCTGGTCCTGCGTGCTCGACCAGCCCATGGCGCTCAGCTCCGGGTACGCGGCGAGGTCGCCAAGGAGCAGCCGGAGTCCGTCCACCGCCGCGAGGTCGTCGGCGCCGAGCGTGGCCCGCCCGCTCTGCACCTCCTGCAGCAGGCGCTCGTAGACGGCGTCGGGGTCCTTGCGGGTGCGCATACCGGGGGCGAGCAGCACGTTGAGGAGTCGGAGCAGCGGTGTGGCCTGGGGCATGACGCACATCCTGCCGAGACCGCCGCCCGGCGACAAGCGCCCGGACGCGACCGACCCGGATCGTGACCCAACTGGTGGCGCCACCCGCGCGTTCGTCGGTTAGCATCCCGAACGAGGGCTTGTACCCGGCGTCACATGACCTGGCCCAGGGGCGCCGACGAGAGGGGAACCGTGACCGCACGACCGCCGTCGGACCCGCTGATACGACTACGCGACGTCACCCACCGCACGCTTCTCGTGGAGACCACAGCGGCCTCCGACGCGAACGAGGTGTACGAGCGGCTGCGGCTCCAGTGGGGGTCGGTCGCTCCGGTGGACCTCGAACCAGGCGTCCCCGCGTGGCTGGTGCTCGGCCACGACGAGGCGGTGGGTGTGCTCCGGGACGACCGCACCTTCATCAAGGACCCGTCGATCTGGCACGGGCACGCCGAGAACCTGCTCGGCCCGCAATCGGCGCTCCACCTCGTGCTCCCCCGCGCCCCGAAGCCCACGCTCGCGGACGCCGACGGCGCCAAGCACGCACGCATGCGGCCGCCCGTCGACGACGCGCTGTCGCAGGTCGACGAGGCCCGCGCGGCCGCGATCACCCGCCGCCTGTGCGGGATGCTCATCGACCGGTTCGAGGACCGCGGCCGAGCGGATCTGGTCGCCGAGTACGCGGCGGTCGTCCCGTTCCTCGCGCTGTCCGAGCTGGACGGGCTCGAACCAGGGCAGGCGCAGCGCCTGCAGGAGATCACGCGGGCGATCTTCGAGTCGGGCGCAGCGGCCCGTGAGCGGACCGTCGAGCTGCTGGAGATCGTGACCGAGCACATCGCGCACAGCAGGAGGCTCGGCACCAGGGACATCGCAGGGGTCCTCGCGGTGCACGACAACTTCGAGAGCGACCTGGAGCGGGCGCAGACCCTCACCGCCATCACGCTCGCGGCCAACGAGGCGCTGCTGGCCTGGATCGCGCAGACCCTCGCGCTGGTCCTGAGCGACCCGCGCTTCTCGAACCGGGTCTCCGGGGGGCGGCTGCACATCGACGACGCGCTCGACGAGGTGCTGTGGCGCTCGACGACCAACCCCAACCTCATGCCTCGGTTCGCCACGCGCGAGGTCGTGATCGGCGACAAGCTGATCGAGCGCGGGGCTGCGGTGGTCGTCGGGGTGCACGCGGCCAACCACGACCCGCTGGTCCAGTCCGCCGACCCGTGGGACACGGTGGGCAACCGCGCCTACCTGTCGTTCGGCGCGGGCCCGCACCGCTGCCCCGCGCCGCGTCTCGGGCGGGTCATCGCGCGGATCGCGGTCGCGGAGCTGCTGCAGCGCCTGCAGGTGACGCTCGTCGGCGACCCCGACAAGGTCGAGTGGGCGACCAGCCCGTGGATGCGTTTCCCCGCCCGGCTCCCCGTGACGTTCCCGCCTCCGGTCAGCCCGCCCGCACCCGGCGCCTGGCCGCCGGGGCCGGCGGAGTTCGCACACTAGGCCTTGGGGCGAACCGGGCGCTCAGGCCGCCCGGACCGCTGCGAGCGCGTCCGCGAACACGGCATCCACGGCCTGGTTGTCGTCGATGACGGCCCCCGCCTCGTCCGGCTCCAGCGGTTCAAGGGTGTCGAGCTGGGACTGCAGGAGCGACGGCGGCATGAAGTGGGTCCTGCGCTTCATGCGGTCGAGCAGGACGTCGAACGTCGAGTCGAGATGCACGAAGAACAGACCCGCATAGCCCTCGCGCAGCCAGTCGCGGTACGGCCGGCGCAACGCCGAGCAGGCGGTGACCGAGAGCTCTCCGGCCGCGTCGAGCCGGGCGATCTCGTCGGCCAGCGCCCGCAGCCATGGCCGCCGGTCGTCGTCGTCGAGGGGGATCCCCGCCGACATCTTCTCGATGTTCGCCTGCGGGTGGAACGTGTCGCCCTCGACGAACACACCCCCGAGCGCTTCCGCGAGCGCGCGGCCGACGGTCGTCTTGCCCGTCGCGGTCACGCCCATGACCACAAGGTGACGTGGCGCGCTCATCCGGTCACGAGCCAGAGCAGCGCGGCGATCAGGAAGATGGCGACGCCGAGGGTCGTCTCGAGCACGGTCCAGGTCTTGAGCGTCGTCTTGACGTCCATACCGAAGAACCTGCTCACGAGCCAGAACCCGGAGTCGTTGACGTGGGACAGGACGGTCGCGCCTGCGGCGACCGCGAACACCAGCAGCGTGATCTTCACGTCGCTGAGGTTCTCGGCGGCCACCTGCGCCGAGATCAGCCCCGCCGTCGTCGTCAGGGCGACCGTCGCAGAGCCCTGCGCCACCCGCAGCACCGTCGCGATGAAGAACGCCTGCAGGAGGATCGGCATGCCGAGTCCGGACAGCGCGTCGGTGAGCGCCGAGCCGATGCCGCTGGCGCGCAGCACCCCGCCGAACATCCCCCCGGCGCCGGTGATGAGGATGATCGAGCAGATCGGCCCGAGCGCGTCGTCGAGGATGCTGGTCGCCTGGGCCATCGAGAACCTGCCGCGCGACAGCGCGGCGAGCGCCACCAGCACGGTGATGAGCAGCGCGATGGGCGTCTGGCCGATCAGCGTCAGGGTGTTGGCCCACACCGCGTCCTCGGCGATCGCGCCGGCCGTGATCAGGGTGCTGACGACGGTGTTGAGCGAGATCAGCACCAGCGGCAGGAGCAGGATGAGCAGGACGGTGCCGAAGCGCGGCGGTGCCTGCGTGGCGGTGGCCGTCGTTCCGGCACCGCCGTCACCATCCTCCGCACCGTCGGAGCGGCCACCGTTCATCCGGCCGAACACGGCGTCGGGGACGTCGACGCGGTACCGGGCACTCAGGTAACGGGCCACGTAGTGGACGCCGAGGAACCAGGCACCGACCGCGACGGGCACACCGAGGAGCAGCGTGAGGCCGATGTTCCCGCCCAGCAGGTCGGCGGCGGCCACGGGGCCGGGGTGCGGAGGCACCACGGCGTGCATGACCGCGAACGCCCCGGCCGTCGGCAGGCCGTAGCGCAGGATGCCACCGCCGAACCGGCGTGCGACGGTGAAGATGATCGGCAGGAACACCACGAGGCCGGCATCGAAGAAGATCGGGAAGCCGAAGATGAGGGCGGCGACGCCGAGGGCGAGCGGTGCGTGCTTCTCGCCGAACCGGGCGATGAGCGTGTCGGCAAGGACCTGCGCGCCGCCGGTCGTCTCCAGCAGCCTGCCGACCATGACGCCGAATCCCACCAGCAGCGCCACCGAGCCCAGCGTCCCGCTGAACCCGCCCAGCAGCGCGTCGGGGATGTCCGCGACAGGGATCCCTGCCGCGACCGCGGTGAGGAGGCTGACCAGCACGAGCGCGACGAACGCGTGCAGCTTGAGCCGGATGATCAGGAACAGCAGCACAGCGACGGCCGCCGCTGCGATCAGGAGCAGTGTGCCCGCCCCGTAGACCGGCTCTATCTCGGTCATCGCCGCCTCCTCGCGGTCATTCCTCGGTCCTGCATGATCGTCCCGACAGTAGCAGGGCAGATCAGGTCAGGACGGCAGCGCCACCGAGTGTTCTGGCAGGTCCCTGCCCTGCGCTGCCGGGCAGGCGACGCGCGTCGGCCGACGCCGGCCGGCGACCGTCAGTCCGCCGACGCCATGGCCTCGGCGCGCCCCTCCGCGCGAGCCCGCTCGAGCAGGCGGTCGAGCCGTGCCCTGCGCGCACGGAGCGCCCGGCGCACCGCCCAGGCGGCGAGCGTCAGGGCGAGCAGCACCAGGAGGTGGAGGAGCGGCAGCGCCCACGCGGTGTCGGCGAGCGTCACGTCGGCGGGCACGGGCACGTCCGGGCCGCCCTCCGCCACGGCGGCGCTGACGACGGCCTCGACGCCGAACGGCCCCACCGGCCAGACGCCCGGCACCGTGACGGTCACCTCGCGACGCCCGCCGGGCAGCACCTCGAGCGCCTCGCCGGCCGGTGCGGCCGCGGCCGCACCTCCGAACGTGCTCTCCGCGCGGACCTGCGACGTGGTGCGCAGCGCGACCGTGCCGTCGTTGACCACGGCGTACCGCACCACGAGCTCGCCGGGTTCGAGCAGGCCGGGCCCCTGCGTGTAGGACGCGTCGAGCAGCTCGGCCTCCATCGAGGCGACCACCTCCCCGGGGGTACGCAGGTTCACGCGGACCCCGACCCGCGACTCGACCTGCATCTCGCCGCCCGACAGCACGGAGGCAGCGACGCCCGCCGGGTGGTCGCCGGGTACGGCGTCGGCCGGCGACGTGACCTCGAAGGGCACCACCTCGGTCGCGCCAGGTCCGACGACCACCTGGGAGGGCACGGTGATCCACGCGCCGCCGTCGGTGGGCGGGACCGCCGACGGCCGCATGTCGAAGCTGCCCCGCTCGGTCAGGTACCCGTCGTTGGCCGACAGCGCGAACGTCACCTCGTCCGCCGAGTGGTTGGTCACGGCCACACGCTCCGTTGCTCGCTCGCCGGGCTCGAGCTCCAGGTCGACGACGCGACGCCCGTCCGGGCCCGACGCGTCCGCCGGCACGACCGACCAGGTGACCCGGTCGTCGCCGGCCGCGCTCAGGCGCGTGTGTGCCTGGGCGAGGGCCGTCGTGGGAACCGACGTCGCCACGAGCGCCATGGCCGCCAACGCGACGACCGTCCTTGTCAGCGGGTGGAGGTGCATGTCCGAACCTTTCTGGGGACTTGCATCGGTCGAGCGCCGCACCGCGTCGGTCGAGCTTGTCGAGACCGACCCCAACACACTGCACGGGACACGCCGGGGTTCGCGTGCAGTGTGTTGGGGTCGGTCTCGACAAGCTCGACCAACGGACGGCAGCTCGGTCAGCCCTCGAAGAGGGAGAGGGTCAGGACCGAGGAGTACTCGCCGGCGGGCACGTCGGCGGGCGTGCGCAGCGTGAGGTCGGCGTTCACGTCCCAGGGGCCCGCCTCGGAGCCTGCCGCCCAGGTGGACAGGAGGAGCTCCTGGCCCTCGAGGCCGACGGCGGCGCCGCCCGAGCCGTCGGGGAGCACGCTGGACACCGGCTCGCCGGCTGCCACGTCGCCCGACGGCGACGGCGTCAGCAGGCGCGGCGCCCAGCCGAGGTACTCGGGGCCGATCGGGGCCTGCCCCTCCGCGGTGAACTCGCTCGCCTGGCCGACCACCGCCCAGTACGAGCCCTCGGGCACCTCACCGGCGTCCCGGGTGTCGGCGACGGTGACCGTGGGCAGGGTGCCCACGAACTGGCGCGCCTCGGCGTCGGAGCCCTCCTCGGCGAGGACGACACCGTCGTTCGGCGCGACCGACATGCTCAGTGCGCCCGGCGTGTTGTCCTCGATGGTCACGGACAGGTCGACGCCTGCTGGATCGTCGGCGGCCACGGCGGTGGTGGCGAGGCCACCGACCGTCGCCGCGACGGCCAGCCCCGCGGCTGCCGCTGCGATCCGCTGGGTGGTGTGGCGGTTCATCATCTCGTCTCTTCTCTACGTGCTCTCGTGGCTACGTGTCGTCGTGGGTGGGTTCAGGGGCAGGACAGGGCGGCGTGCGTGAGGTCGTGCCGGACGGTGACCTCCTCGCCGTCGACCGTGCCGGTAGCGACCACCGAAGCGGTGCCCTCCGCTACCGCTGCGGCACGGGTCGCGAACGACTGGTACGCGCTCTCGCCCGGTTCGACGCCGGTCACGTCGCGCGAGCCGTACTCGGTGGTCAGGGCGACGTCGACGGGGACGTCCGCCGCGTTGACCGCCCGGACGGCGACGTGCACGCTGCCCGCCACGCAGCGGGCGGACGCCTCTGCGGTGACCGGCAGGTCCGCCTGCGCCGCCGGCAGCGTCAGGGACCTGCGCTCCTCCGGGTTGCCCGCCGCGTCGGTGGCGGCGAACTCGATGACCTGTTCCGTGTCCGTCAGCGTCCGGGTGAACGGCCCCGTGTAGGTGCCCCAGAACGTCCCGGGGCCCTCCCACTGGATGCGGTCGACGCCGGACCCGTCGCCGTCGGTGGCCGCCAGCGTGATCTCCACGCTCTGGCCGAGGTTCTCGACGCTCGCCGTGGTGACGGGCGCCGTCGTGTCCACCCGCAGCTCCCGCTGCGCCTCGCCGACGTTGCCTGCCGCGTCCGTCGCCAGCACCCGCACGGTGTGCGTGCCGTCGCCGTCCAGGGTGAACGGCCCCGTGTACGGGACGGGCTCGGCGTCGTCGACCGCGACCTCGACCCGTGGGTCCGGGTCCCGGTTGTCGCTCGCACGCACGGTGACGGTGACGGGCCGCACGTACCAGCCCGACGGTGCCGCCGCCGGATCGGCGGTCAGGGTGACCTGCGGCGCGGTCGTGTCCTTGGCCGTGTCCGGCTCGAGCACGAACACCACTGCCTCCGCCGGCTCGTCCGTGCCCTCGACGTCGCCGGCGACGAAGAACATGCCGCCCGCCTCCGCGTAGTCGGCCGCTTCGACGTCGTCCCAGACGACCGGGACCCGGCTGTCGCGCGAGTCGTCCGCGTACCGGGCCGTCACGGTCGGCGGGAGCACCGGCTCGGTCCCGGCGAGGGTGACCACCGCGACGTTGTCGACGGCGGCAACGGGGCCGGGGTCGCCGTCCCGGACGTAGACCGTGCCCTCGACCGGCTCCACCAGGTCGGGCGACGTGCCAGTGACCGCGAACGAGCCGGGCTCGGCGACGTCGTCCGCCGTGACGTCCGCCCAGGTCACCGCGACCCGCACGACCCGGCCGTCCTCATAGACGGCGTCGAGCCGTACCGGTAGCTCCGGCAGCACGCCCACCTGCGTCGGGACGTGCACCGGTGTGTGGTCGATCGGGCCGAACGGGTCCTCCGGATCCGGCTCGACGACGCCGCCGGTGCCCCAGACCTCCCACTCGGACACCCCGATCGCCGAGTAGGTCTCGTCCGGGCCGCCCGCGAGCGCCTGGAACGTGGCCCGCAGCCGGGTGGTCGTGACGGGCTCGAAGCTGGTCTCGTTCAGGCCGAGGCGGTCGGTGGGGAAGCCGCTCGGCGCGGGCAGGTCGGCGAACGCCTCGGCGTCCTGGTCCCAGTACTGGACCGTCCAGGACGTGGGCACGCGTACGTTGTCGCCGTTCGCCTCCGTCCCGTCGGACCAGAACCGCACGGCCGACCGGTCGATCCGGACGGGTGCCTCCCACGTGTACTCGAGCCACTGGCTCGCCGGGCGCGGGTCCTCACCCCAGGTCGCCCAGGTGTCCTCGTGCGAGCCGCCCGTGCTGGCGCCCGCGCCGTCGTTCACGGCGGCGACGCGGTTCCAGGAGGCGGTGTAGCTGGCGCTCGGCGTGGCGAGGAGAGCGACGTTGGCCGGCTCCGCCGCTGCGGCTCCGGCGGCCGTGATCCCGGCGGACGGCGCCGCCGCCGCGGAGCTCAGGCTGGTCAGGGCGAGGACGAGCGCGCCGAGGACGGCGGTGGCGCGACGTCCGACGACTGTGCGTGGTGTGGTCATGCCATCCTCGCCTTGCCCGCGGTGAGCAGGACGCGCTGGGCGTCGCGCCGGCTGATCAGGCCCTGGTCGGTGAACTGTTCGGTGGTGCTCTGCACGCGGGCGAGGAAGTCCCCCCGGGTGGCGAACCCGCCGTCGGCCCAGACGGCGTCGAGCAGGGTGGTGCCGTCGGGGCGGGCGGCGTTCGCCACCCCGCTGTCCAGGCCCGCGAACACGACGCGTGGCTCCGTGCGGCGCACGTACATGTGGTAGCTGGTGTGGTCGCCGGACCACGCGGGCTCGAGGACGCGGTCCCCGAGCCGGAAGTAGCCGTCGCCGGTCGCCTCGAACGCGCTGTCGAGGGTGCCGTCGAGGCCCATGTGGCTGTAGAGGGAGATGTCGAGGTAGCTCGTGGCGGGGTCCCGCACGAGCAGGACCGTCGGGCCCCACTCGATGCTCTGGACCGCCGGGTCGTCGACGGTCGGCACGGCACGGACGCTGAACGGCATCTCGACGTCGACCACGTCGCCGGACGCCCAGGTGCGGGCGATGCTCACGTAGGTGCCGGGAACCGCGTCCAGGTCCTGTACCGCGCCGTTGACCTGGACGGTGAACCCCTTGCGCACCCAGCCGGGCACGCGCAGCCGCAGGTCGAGCTCGCCGGAGCCCTCGAACGTGAGGCGGGTCGAGCCTGCCTTCGGGTACTCGGTCTGCTGCACCACCCGCAGCCCGCGCTCCGGCCAGTCCAGCGTCGAGGCGAGATAGAGGTTGACGTGCAGCGCGGTGCCGTCGGCGGACCGGAGGTACACCGTGTCGGCGTACTTGACGTGGTTCTCCAGCCCGGTGCCGCCGCAGCAGGTGCCGGTGTTGCCGTACTCGCGGCGGGTGCCCGGGTTCACGCCGTACATGTAGGTGACGTCGGGGCTGGTGTCGGACTGCGTGTTCCGCTTGGAGCCGACGATGTGGTTGAGCAGGCCGCGCTCGTAGTACTCCAGGTACTTCGGTTCGAGCGTGTGCAGGTACAGCAGGCGGGACAGCTTGAGCATGTTGTAGGTGCCGCACGTCTCGGCGTTGCGGGCCCCGATGTCGCCGGCGACGGTACCGGGCGGCCCGAACAGCTCGCCCTCCCCGTGCCCGCCGTGCGCATAGGTACGGCCGGGCACGACCATGCCCCAGAACCCGGTGACGGCGTCGAGGTAGCGCTGCTCGCCCGTCTGCTCGTAGGCCTTGAGGTAGCCGGGGAACTGCGGGATGTGCTGGTTGGCGTGCTTGCCGTTCAGCGTGTCGGTGCCCTCGGCGCAGGCGTCGACGAGCGGCGTCAGGTCGAACTTCCGGGCGGTGGCGAGGTACCGGCCCTCCCCCGTGATCGCCGCGAGGTCGCAGAGGATCTCGTTCATCCCTCCGTACTCGCCGGCGATGTAGATGCCCCACATCCGCGTCAGCTGGTCGGCGGGCAGCGGGTCGAGCCGGCCGGAGACCCAGTCCGCCATCGGCGTCAGGACCTCCAGCGCCTGGTCGCTGTCCGCGAGCTGGTAGGCGTCGCGCAGGCCCGCCATGATCTTGTGGCACGTGTAGTAAGGAGCCCAGATCTCGCCGTACGGCGCGTACTTCTCGAGCTGGCTGAACTGCCACTCCCCGTACGCGGCGAGGAAGCCGGGGTGGCTGAACCGGGCCATCGCCGCGAGCGCCGCCTGGACCTCGCCCAGCCCGGCGACGACCTCGTCGACCTTGTCCTTGAACACCTGCTCGCCGGTGGAGGCCCACGCGAGCGCCAGCGCGGACAGGAAGTGCCCGCCGTAGTGGCCGCGCAGGAGGTTGGCGGTCTGGACGTTGGCCCGGCCCGGGTAGTCGTCCGGCCCCCAGGGCTGCTCGTTCGCGTGGCCGAACCCCTCCCAGCCGCCGGGCGGGTTGGCGCCCCGCGTGTCGAGACCGGCGTTGCGGCGGAAGACCGCGAGGACCCGGTCCACGGGGTAGACCCGGAGCAGGTGCAGGAGCTGGTCCTGGGACCGGGTGGCGACGCTCGGCGCGAGGGTGACGTCAGCGAGCGGGAACGGTGTCGCGAGCCACCGGTCGGAGACGGCGGACCGGTCCAGGAGGCGCAGGTACCGGCGTGGCAGTCGTGCGGCGGCCTGCTGCGCCGCCACGGTCGGGGCGGCCGAGGCCACCCCGCCGGCGAGGCCGAGGGCGGCCGCGCCCCCGGCGAGGCCGGCTGCTCCGATCCGGAGCAGCGACCGGCGGGAGACGCCGGGGGTCTCTGGTGCGCTGTGCATGGTGATCCCTTCCGTCAGCCGCACGTGAGCGCGGGGTAGTCGATGCTGGTCTCCGAGGTGCGGCCGGCGCCGTCGTCCGCCGTCACGGTCGCGGTCCCCGCCTCGACCGAACCGGTGCGGGTGGCGAACGACTGGTAGGCCGCAGCGCCGGGCTGGACACCGGAGACCTCCTTGGTGCCGAACGCCGTGGCGAGCGTGACGTCGAGCGGGCCGTCCTCGTCGTTGACCGCCCGGACCGCGAGCGTGACCCGGCCCGCCAGGCACCGCGGTTCCGCGGTAGCGGTGACCACCGGCCCTGCGTCGGGGTCGCCGAGCACGGTGAGCGTGAGGGTGGTCTGCGTGGTCCCGGCCTCGCTCACGTAGTCGGGCAGGACGAGCTGCCCGGTGATGACATGCACGCCCGGCTCCTGGACCACCGACTCGTCGAAGTCCCACACGACGCCGATCGCCTGGTTGTCGCGCGACCCGTCGTTGTACGACACGGCCACACGGGTGGGCAGGTGCGGCTGCTCCCCGACCTGGACCTCCCGCTCGAACGTCTCAGCGCCCTGGATGGCGATGCCGTCCTGCGCGGTCTCCGGCCGCACGTACACCCGCGCCTCGGCGAGCAGCCCGTACTCGGCGTTCGTGCCGTGGACCACGAAGGGTTCGACGTTCGGCTCGGCGACCATCGCCGGGGTGATCTCCTGCCAGGTGAACGGCAGGGTCCCGCGGCTGCCGCCCGAGTAGACGACGTCGAGCTGTGCGGGCAGCTCCGGCACGACGCCGCTGGTGGTACGCATGACGACGGGGCTGGCGACGGTGTCCACCGTGTCGCCGTTCACCCGCCAGCGCAGGACGCCGGTCCCTGCCCCGCCAGGCTGCACGCCCCAGATCCTGACCCGCAGCGCGCTCGCCTCCACGGGCTCGAAGGCGATGCGGTTGTAGTCGTTCCGGGCGAGCGCGTCACCGTACGACTCCCCGTCCGCGAGCGTGACCGGGCTCCACGTCTCACCGTCGGTCGTGTACTCGACGGCGTAGGTGTCGGCGCGCGGGGTCCTGGTGCCGCCCGTGTCGTCGTACCAGAAGATGTCCGTCGAGCTGACCTGGACCGGCGCGCTCCACGCGTACTGGATCCAGGCGGCCTGCGCCTGGCTGGTGCCGTTCTGTGCCTGGCCCCAGGTACCCCAGCCGTTGCCCGCGCCGGGGCTCGAGCTCGCCGGCGTCGACTCGGCGTTGACCCGCTGCGGGTTCTCCCACGGCGAGGCGCCGCTGGTCGTGATCGTGGCGAGCCGCCCGAACTCGGCGGTCGTCTCGCGTTCCTCGAGCGTCACGGTGACGTCCCTCGTGGTGGTGAGCTCTCCGTCCGTCGCGCGGAAGCGGAACACGTACTCGCCGGGGGCGGTGCCGGTCACCCGGGTGGTGAGCGCGGCGTCGTCGGCGAAGATCACGCCGGCGCCGTCGGGGGCCGAGACGGTCTCCCAGCCGTAGGTGAGCTCGCCGTCGTCCGGGAGCCCGTCGTCGGTGGCGGTGGCGACGAGCTGCGTGGACAGGTTGCCGTCCGCGCTGTCGTCGAACGTCGCGCTGACCGCCGGCGGATCGTTCACCACCGGAGGCACCGGCCGCCCGGAGTCGAACGCCTGGATCTCCGAGATCGCCGTCCAGTGGCCGGGCGCGTTCGTGAAGGCGACCCGGACACGGTCGGTCGTGGTGGTCGGGAACAGCGCCTCGTTCAGCTTGGGCCCTGGGACCTTCGGCGCCTTGGCCTGCTCGGGGACGGCCGTCCAGCCGCCCTGGCCGTCCGGCACCTGGATCGAGTAGCGCTGCGGCTGCGCGTACCCGCCCTCCTGGCGGTCGCTGACGAACCAGACCTTCACGTTGTCCAGCGCGACCGGCTCGCCGAGGTCGAGCTCCACGTAGCCGGTGTCGCCGTCGGTCCCGTGGTTGCCCCAGTAGGGCTCGTTCACCGTCACGCCGTCCGTCACGGCGTCCAGCGACACGGGCCGCTCGGTGGTCGTGATGGCGCCCGGCGTGTAGTTCATCGAGCTGCTGGAGAACCCGGGGGTGTGGAAGGTGCGCCACGGGGTCGGGCGGGCGCCGTCCTGGGTCGCCGACGAGCTGAGTGCCGCGCCCGCTGCGAGGTTCGCCGACTCCTCGGTGAGATCGATGCCCGCCGTCTTCAGGTACGACACGACGCGCTCGTCCTCGATCGGGGTGTCGACCGCCGCGGGCAGGTCGGTGCCCTGGTCGGCGACGACGACGGCGCCGATGCCGTCGTCGGCCTCGACCACCTCGTTGGCCGCCGGGTCGTACACGAAGCCGCCGATCGTGTCGGCGGACGCCTTGCGCTCGCCGTCGACGAACAGCGAGTAGCCGGCGCCGAGACCGTAGTGCGTGCCGTCCGGGTCCCAGACGATCGACACGTCGTGACCGTGGTACCGCAGGTTGTTCACCATGAAGTGGTCGTAGCCGAGGTCGATCGGCGAGAGCTCGATCAGGTCGTCCGAGCGCGGCTGGATGCCGCCCATGTCCTCCACGAAGATGTAGCTCATGTTGCCGAGCATCACGTGGTTGGGGTTGTTGCGGTTGTAGGTCTTCGTCTCCGCGTTCCAGCCCGAGTAGTACTCGGCCTGGTTGGCCACCCGCGCGTCACCGTTCGGGTAGATGCTCCACGCCATCCAGTCGAGCAGCGTGGCCGCGTACTCCGGCGTGATGTACCGCTGCTCGGGGTCGTAGTCGCGCAGCGCGGCACGCACGCCGCGGTACTGGACGGTGAAGTTGATGTTCGAGAAGTTGTTGGAGCCGCCGATGTCGAACTTCGACCGGTCGTACTGGTTGGCCGTGTAGAACGGGAAGATCGGGAAGTTGTCGCCGTAGCGCAGGAACCGGAACCCGTCGACGTACTTCTCCCACTCCGCCGCGGGGACGAGGTTCTGGGCGTAGACGTCGTACAGGTTGGACTCCTTGGCCGGGATCAGGTCCCGCTCCGCCTCGGGCAGCGGGTTCGCGCTGCCGCCCGACGCCGCCGCCGATGTCGCCCCGTGCGAGGTCCCGGCGAGGAACATCTGCGTCTCCTCGCTCCAGAGCCGGTCCAGCACCGCCTGCTGGATGCGGTCCGCCTCTGCGGCCGTACCGGAGACCTTCGCGGGGTCCGCGCCGGCGATCTCGTACAGCTTGCTGGCCGCGTCGAAAGCTCCCCACACGTACGCCGACTCCGGCCGCTCGATCGTGCGCGCCCCGGGAGCGCCCGCGTTCGCCTTCGGGTAGCCGAAGGTGATCGCGTCGGAGTCGTTGCCCGGCATGTAGTTGGTGTCGTACGCGATCAGGCCGTCGTCGTTCCCGTCGTAGTGCTCGAGCTGGCCCACGCCGTCCTGCTCGAAGTAGTGGGCGAACCGCTCGGCGACGTCGGGGCCACCGCCGTGGACGTTGTACGCCTCCAGCCCGGCCGTGCCGAGGTACTGGGAGTAGTGGTTGTTCCAGCTGGTGTGGCCAGGGCTGTCGAGCAGCGCCGACGACCCGGACAGCTCACCGACGTTCAGGACCTGGCCGTACGCGAGGTAGGGGTTCCGGATCCACTTGGTGTCCTGCAGATGCATCGGCTGCGTGAGCACCACCGAGTTCTGGTACAGGTGCACGCCCTCGATGGTGGTCGGGTACTGGTACACGTAGCCGGGCTCGTTCGCGTCGAGGCTGTTGTACCGCTCGCCCCACCAGCGGTACACGATCGCCTTCTCGATGGCCGGGTCGGGCACGTCGATGTACGGGATGTCGGCCGCCCACCGCTCGTTGAACGCGGTCACCCCGGTCCGGAACGCCGCTCCGGGCTCCATCGACGCGAGGTCGCGCAGCTGCGCCTCGCCGTCGGGCAGGGCGTCGGAGTAGAGTCCGCCGACCACCGACAGGTCGACCGACCCACCGGCCGGCACCGTGACCTCGCGGTCGAGGGCGCTGCCGCTGCGGGTGAAGCCGTCTGCCTTGAGGCCGACGGTCACGGACGACCACGGCGTGTCGACCAGCCCGTTGTTCGCGCCACTGGTCAGGGTGCGCGTGCCGGTCAGCTCGTCGTCGGCGTCGGCAGCCGAGCGGGCGACCGGCGACTGGGCGCGCACGGTGAACGTGACGTCGCTGCTGCCGGGGTTGGTGAAGGTGAGCGCCGACAGCGCGGTGTTGTCGTGGGTGATGAGCTTGCGCAGGTCGGCGGTCACCCCGGTCGATCCGATCGAGTACCGGGCCTTGGCGTGGCTGGGCGCGTTGAACCTGGCGCTGCCCTCCTCGCTGACCGTCTGCCCTGGCACCGTGATCGTGTAGAGGTCCCCGAGGTTGTTCGGCCCGCCGGCAAAGGCGTTCCCCGCGAAGCCCATGGTGTTCCAGCTCGACGCGCCGCGCAGGTAGAGCGTGCGACCGCGCGTCTGCAGCACCGAGTTGCCCGCCGTGCCGCTCACGCCCAGCACGCGGTCGAGGTAGAAGTCGGTCCCGCCTGCGTCGACGTCGGCGTCGAAGATCGACTGGTACATGCTGTCGGCCGTGTACGGGACGCCGGGGTCGAGCGCGGCCTCGACGGTATCGAGGTTGCGGTACACCGGGTCCCCGATGTCCAGGGAGTCCGTGAGCCCGTCGGTGTAGACGCCGACGTCGCCCTCGTTCCCCGGCAGTATCGGCGACGCCGCATGAGCGGCGGGCGGCAGCAGTGCCACGCTCCCGCAGGCGACCAGCGCCGCCACCGCGGTAGCTGCGACCGCGCCCCTTCGTGTTCGTGCCGACATCACATGTCCTCTCCGTCGACGGCCAGGCAGTCGGACGGACGGCGCGCCGCTCGGGCGGAGGCTGCGCATCGCTGCGCTCCCCACCCCGGCTCGCGTTGGTGTCCGCCAGGTGGTTCCCGCCGGGCTCGCTCGTCATCGAGGAGCCCCGGCGCGGACCAGTGAAGCATCACCCAGCGGCTCCGGCAATGGTTTTCGGTGTTTTCGGCCCACGATCACCCGTTTGGCCCCTGCGCACGCCGAAAACTACCGAAACCCATTGTTGGCAGCAGCAGGCTGTGGCAGGGTCGGCGCGTCACTGCGGCAGTGCCACGACGAAGTGCCACGACAGGAGAACACGCATGAGACACATCCGAGCAGGAAGGCAGGCCACGGCGGGCGCCCTCGCGGCGCTCCTCGCCACCGGGCTCGCCGGGACGGCCGTACCGGCGACGGCGCAGGCGGCCGATCCGGTCGGCATCACCAGCACGCAGAATCCGATCCTGGCCGACGGGAGCTACTACTCCGCGGACCCCGCACCCGTGGTGGTCCCCGCCGGAGCGCCCGGCAACAGTACGGGGGCGGACCAGCTCTACGTCTACACGGGCCACGACGAGGCGGGACCCACGCGCAACGACTTCGTCATGAACGAGTGGGGCGCCCTGGTGACCTCCGACGTCGATGCCGGTGAGTGGACGCACCACCCGTCGCTGATGCGGCCGGAGGACGTCTTCTCGTGGGCGACACCTGGCCGTGCCTACGCGGGCGAGGTCCAGCAGGGCGTCGACGACCGGTACTACTGGTACGTCCCGGTGCACGAGGCGGCCAGCGGTGCGAGCGACAAGTTCGGCATCGGCGTGGCGGTGTCGGACTCCCCCACCGGGCCCTGGACCGACCACGCGGGCGGGCCGATCGTCTCCCAGCGGCTACCCACGCCCAACACGATCCACAACATCGACCCGACGGTCCTGGTGGACGGCGTGGGCGAGGACCGAAGGGTGTTCATGTACTGGGGCAGCTTCGGCAACCTGCGCCAGGTCGAGCTGGGGCAGGACATGAAGACACCCGTCGGCGACGTCCGGTCCGTCACGGGCCTCACCGGGTTCTTCGAGGCGCCCTGGCTCTTCGAGCGCGACGGCACCTACTACCTCGCGTACGCGGGCAACAACGCGGGTCCGTCCAGCCGGTGCACGCCCGCCAACTATCACGCGTGCATCGCGTACGCGACGGCACCGTCGGCCGAGGGCCCGTGGACCTACCGGGGCACGATCCTCCCGCCCGTCTCGTCGACCACGAGCCACCCCGGCATCGTCGAGCTGAACGGCCAGTGGTGGATCGCCTACCACACGGCCGACGCGGAGGGCGGCAACCACTTCCGGCGCTCGGTGGCGATCGACCGCGTCGAGTGGGACGACACGCAGGACCCGCCGCGCATGCTCCCGGTGACGATCACGCCGTCGGTGCAGCCGGACCGGACGCCCCGCTCGAACATCGCGCAGGAGGCACGCGTCACCGTGTCCAACGACCCGGTCCCGACGCAGTACTGGACCAAGGCCCTCAACGACGAGATCGTGCGCCCCAACCCGCTGCCGCCGGACATGTGGGGTACGTGGACGGGCAACAACCCGCCGCAGCAGTGGGTCCAGTACACCTGGGACCAGCCGGTCCGGGTGTCCGGGTCGCAGATCGAGTTCTGGAACGACCAGCCGAAGGGCTCCGGCGTCGGGGTGGCGGCCCCGGACACCTGGCGCATCCAGTACTGGGACGCCGACGTGGACGCCTGGACGGCCGTGCCGGGGGCCGACGGGCACCCGACCGGCACCTCCGGCTTCCAGCCGACGTCGTTCGACGCCGTGACCACCACCCAGCTCCGGGCGGTCTTCGACGCGTCCACCAACGGTTCCACCTACTCCGGCGTGGCCGTCGAGGAGTGGAAGGTCCTCGCCGAGCAGGCCGACACCGTCACACCGGAGCTGATGACCGTCGAGGTGGGCGAGACGGAGCTGCCCGGCACGGTCGTCGCGACCTACCCGGGTGGGCACACGCTCCGGGTGCCCGCCTACTGGGACGCGCTCACCGCGCAGGACGTGGCCCACCCGGGCGAGCTCACCGTGGAGGGGTCGGTGCTCGGCCACGCCGCGGGGCGCCTCACGGCCACCGTGACCGTCGTCGACCCAGCGGACACCGAGGGTGACGAGACCGCGCCGGAGGTCACCATCACCCCGGTCGGTAGCGCCGGTACCGGCGGCTGGTTCCGCTCGGCGGTACGGGCCCGCGTCGCGGGTACGGACGACGGCGGGGGCCGGGTGGTCCTCACGACCTCGGTCGACGGCGCGGAACCGGTGGTCACGGACCTCGTCCGGTACACCGACGTCGACGTAGCGGGCGACGGCGAGCACACCGTCACGGCGACGGCCGCCGACCGCGCAGGCAACGTGTCACAGCCGGCCGCGCTGGACGTCCGGATCGACGGGACGGCTCCACGGAGCACCGCGACCGTCGACGAGCGGGCCCGCACCGTCTCGGTGACCGCGACGGACGGCACCTCCGGTGTCGCGCTCGTCGAGGTGGCGGTGGACGGCGGGGCGTTCGAACCGTACGACGGGCCGGTGCCCGCAGGGGACGCCGACCGCCACGACGTGCGCTACCGGGCGGTGGACCGGGCGGGCAACGCGGAGCCCGCCCGGACGATCACGATCCCCGCCGACCTCAGCGGGCCACTGACCGGCAACGTCGCGCCGCTGGCCACACCGACGGCGTCGTACACGGCGGGCTGGAACTCGGTGCTCGCGCTCAACGACGAGCTGGACCCGGCGAGCCCGCCGCAGGCGCAGCTCTGGGGCACGTGGTCGGGCAGCAATCCGGCGACCCAGTGGGCCCAGTACTCCTGGCCCCGGCCGATCAGGGTGACCGCCGCGGAGATCAGGTTCTGGGCCGACCAGCCGCAGGGCACCGGCGCCGGCGTGGCCGCGCCCGACTCCTGGGAGCTGTCGTACTGGGACGAGACCGCACAGGACTGGGCGCCGGTGGCCGACCCCTCGCCGGCCGGCACGAGCACGGACGAGCTCAACCGCATGACGTTCGAGCCGGTCACGACCTCGCGCCTGCGGGCGACGATCCGCGCGAACGGCGACGGAGCCGGCTTCTCCGCCGTCGCCGCGACCGAGTGGCGGGTGATCGCCGACGACCCGGGTACGGGCGGGCCTGGCGAGCCGGCGGTGACGGTCACCGCCGCGGCACGCTGCCTGGCAGGCAGGGCCACCCTGGCCGTGCGCGCCGTGAACGACCACGACGGCCCGGTGGACGTCCGGATCGTCACGCCGTACGGCACCAGCGAGGTCACGGACGTCGCGCCCGGCCAGGCCGCCTACCAGTCCTTCGCGACCCGGTCGACGCAGGTCGACGCCGGGACCGTGACGGTAGAGGTCAGCGGATCCGCCGAGGTGACGGCTCCCTACGAGGAGCTGAGCTGCTAGCCGAACGTGGTCGGTAGAACGTCAGGAGATCGGCAGCCCGGGGTTGCCGATCTCCTGACGTTCTACCGATCACGCGCTGCCGGGGTCAGAGCAGCGGGAGCCAGACACGCATCGTGGCCGGGCCGCGGTTGGCCCAGTCGTGGTACGGGACGAGCGGCACGTCACGCAGCTCGGGCCGGGGTCGCGGTGCGACGTCGTCCGTCGCGGCGTACGGCCACGCGACGTCGGCGACGTCGCTCCCGCGCAGCGTCCCGGCCCGGACGTACACCGTGCCGTCCACCTCCCACGGCGGGACCGAGGCGTCCACCACGACGTCGTCCACCCCGTGCCCCGCGTCCAGGTCGACGGACTCGAGGCACAGCACCTCCGGACCGCGCTGGACCGCCACACAGCCGCGGACGGCGTCGATGTGCGGGTCGGGCGCGACGAACCGCGGGGCGGCGTCGAGATCCAGCGTCACGACGGCACCAGACCGTGGGCCGGGCACCTCGACGGAGCCGGGTCCCACCACGCGGTCGGGCCCGTCGCCCACCCGCACCCGGGCAGACGGCGACCAGGACGGCACGCGCAGCGTGAGCGTCCAGTCGCTCGGCGGCGCGTCCACCACGTGCACCTCGACGCGGCCGTCGTCCGGGTAGCTGGTCACGACGTCGAGCGCGACCGCCTCACCGGAGGGCAGCGCGGCCCGGATCTCGGCCGGCGCGTACTGGTGGAGCTGGACGCCGCCGTCGTCGACCGTCGCGACGTAGGCGGCGACGCTCGCGAACGTGCGCGCCACGTTGGGCGGGCAGCAGGAGACCTCGAACCACGGCGCCCGCAGGGACGCCTCGGCGCGCTTGCTGACCTCGTCCGTCGCGACGTGCTCGGCCGGCACCCGCTGGTGCAGCGTGTTGGCGTAGAAGAAGGACTGCCCGTCGTGGGCCGGGGAGGTCGCCACCACGTTGGTGAGCGCCCGCTCGATCGCGTCGCCGTACTGGGCGCCGCCGCGCGCGAGCAGCAGCCGCCACGACACCATGACCGAGCCGACGCTCGCGCACGTCTCGGAGTACGCGCGGTCCGGCGGCAGCACCCAGTCGTCGCCGAACGCCTCGTCCTGGTGGTGCGACCCCTGCCCGCCCGTCAGATAGGTCCGCCGCGCCTGGGTACGAGCCCACTGGCCAGCAACGGCGTCGAGCAGCTTCTCGTCCCCCGACTCGACCGCGACGTCCACGGCGCCGGCGGCCAGGTAGTTGGCCCGCACGGCGTGCCCGTGGAACACCTCGGCGTCGCGCACCGGGACGTCGTCCTGGTAGTACGACCGGCCGAACTCGATGTCGGCGAGGACCCCGTGCCCGCGCCGGTCGACGAACAGCGCGGCCTGCGCGAGGTAGCGCGGCTCCCCGAGCGCGCGCCCGAGCTCCGCCAGGCCGACCTCGACCTCGGCGTGCCCGCAGACGCCCTGGTTGCCGTCCGGGCCGAACGCCTCGCACACATGGTCGGCGCTGCGCCGGGCGACCTCGACCAGGAGGTCGCCGGGACGGCCGGTACGGGCGCGCGCGGCGGCGGCCTGGTAGAGGTGACCCTGGCAGTAGAGCTCGTGGCCCCACTCCAGGTCCGTGTAGCGCAGCTGCTGCCCAGGCCGGCCGAACCTCGTGCCGAGGTACCCGTCCGGCTCCTGGGCGGCGGCCACCCGGCGGACGATCGCGCCGAACCGGTGCTCCAGGTCCTCGTCGGGCCGCCGACCGAGCTCCCAGGCCATGGCTTCAAGGAGCTTGTACACCTCCGAGTCGCTGAACTCCCGGCCGCGGCGGCCTGCCGCCAGGCCGCCGGCCGCCGCCAGGTCGAAGTTGCCGAGCCAGCCCTCCCGCTCGAGCCAGTGCTCGATGTGCGCGAGGGTGGCGGAGGCGTTCACCTCCTGGCGGCGCGCCCATGGGCCACCCGTGATGCGTACCTGGTCGAGGCCGAGCGGCTGGAACCGCCCGGTCGAGGGCACGACGGGCGCTGGTGTTGCCGCGCCATGGTGCCCGGTCGGAAAGAGCATGCGGAGACCTCCGAGAAGGGTGGACGAACGAGGGGGGTACTGGCCGGTCAGCCCTTGAGCGCCCCGGACATGAAGCCGCGGACGTAGTGCCGCTGGAGCAGGAGGAACAGCACGACGCACGGCAGGGCCATCACCACGACGCCCGCTTCGGTGGCTCCGTAGTCCACGATGCCCATGACCTGCGCACGGAGGTTTGCCACGGCCAGCGGGAGCGGGATCTTGTCGGAGTCGGAGATGAGGATCAGCGGCGCGACGAAGTCGTTCCAGGCCGCGAGGAACGCGAACAGGCCGACCGTGATGACCCCTGGCTTGACCGCGGGCAGCAGCACGGTGCGCAGGGCGCGGAACGACGAGCAGCCGTCCACGAGCGCCGCCTCGTCGAGCTCGCGTGGGACGGCGTCGAAGGAGATCCGCATCATGAACGTCGCGAACGGGAGCTGGAACACCGTGAGCACGAGCGACAGGCCGACCAGGGTGTTCTGCAGCCCGACCGCGTTGAGCATCACGTACAGCGGGATGAGCAGGGTCGCGTACGGCACCATGAGGATGGCGAGCGTGAGCAGGAACAGCACGTCCCGGCCCGGGAACCGGAAGCGGGAGAACGCGTAGCCGCCCAGGACCGAAGCGGTCAGGGTGAAGAGCACCGTCATGCCGGACACGAGCGTGGAGTTGAGCAGGTACTGGGGCAGCCCCGCCTGGTACTCCATGAGGGTCGCGTAGTTGCCGAAGCCCCAGCCGTCGACCTGGCTGCTGCCCGGCTGCGGCGCAACGGACGCGACCCCGGCCCAGATCAGCGGGAAGACGAAGACGAGGGCGAGCGCGCCGGTGAGGACCCAGTACGGGGTCCGTAGAGCGATCCCGACGAGGCGGGCCCGCGGGGCGTTCGGACGCCGGCGGGGCTGCGGGCGGACGGGGGTCGGTGCGGGTGCGGTCATGGTCATGTCAGTCCTCCCGGCCGGTGCGCATGGCGCGCAGCTGGGCCACGTTCACGACGACGAGCACGACCAGGACGACGATCGACAGCGCGGCAGCGACGCCGAGGTCGTTCTGGCCCTGGAAGGCCACGTTGTAGATGAGTTGGACGACCGTGAGCGTGCTGTTGTCCGGCCCGCCCTTGGTCAGGATGTAGAACTGGTCGAAGGCCAGGAGCGAACCCGTGACGCACAGCACCGTGCACAGCGCCAGCGACGGGCGCAGCAGGGGCAGCGTGATGCTGACGAAGGTCTGCCAGCGGTTCGCGCCGTCCATCCGGGCGGCCTCGAGCACCTCGTGCGGGATGCCCTGGAGCCCCACCATGAGCAGCAGCATGTAGAAGCCGGCGAACCGCCAGACCACGAGGAACACCGTCGACCACAGCGCGCTGTCCGGCGTCCCGAGGAACGTCACCGGGCCGTCGGCGAGGCCGAGCGTCTGCAGGAGCGGCGAGAGCGGGCCGACCTGTGGCGAGTACAGCGCGTAGAAGAGCAGCGAGGCGGACGCCAGCCCGAGCGCGCTGGGCACCAGGATCGACGTGCGCAGCACGGCGGTCCAGCGGCTCGACTCCTGCACGAGGAGCGCGAAGCCCAGACCGAGGCCGAGGAGCAGCACGGTGGCGATCACCGTGTACTTCACGGTGAAGACCACCGAGTCCCAGAAGTACCGGTGCCCGACGGCGTCCACGTAGTTCTGTGGTGCGTTGACCCCCTGGTTCCCGGACAGCAGCGGCCAGTCGGAGAGCGACATCTGGCCGACGAGCAGGACGGGGATGACAAAGAGGCCGATCACGAGCACCGCGGTCGGCGCGGCGTAGGCCCAGCCGTGCAGGGCCCGGCGCCGCGCGACGGCGGCGAGGGCGGGTCTGGTGGTTCTCACGGGTCTGGCGGACGGGCGGACGGAAAGGTTCGCGGGCACGGGGTGGCTCCTCGTTCACTTCGGTACGTGGTCCCGCCGCCCTCTCCGGCGGCGGGACCACGCAGACGGACGTCTGCGGGCGGCTACTGCGCCAGCACCGCGGTGATCTCCTCGTTGTCCGTCTCCACGGCGCCGCCCTCACCGAACACCTCGTTGCGGACCATGGTCACCCACGGGCTGCCGGGCGCGTTGAACGCCTGCTGGAAGTTGATCGCGAGGGGCGTGCGGCCCTGCGACGCGATCTCGTTGACCGCCAGGACCCTCGGGTCCTTGGTGGAGTACTCGTTCTCGGCAAGGTCGCCCCGCGAGACGACGTCGCCGTTCTTCGCGAGCACCTCGACCTGAGCCTCCTCCGACATGAGCCAGGACATGAAGTTCCACGCCTGGTCGGCCTGCTCGGAGTCCTTGGAGATGCCGATGCCGTCGCCGCCCACGAAGGTGGACGCACCGCCGTCGGGCCCCGGGATGGGGGCGACGCCCACCTCACCGAGCGCCTCGTCCGCCGTGGCGAGCATGGTGGCGGGGAACGGCATCACGCCGACCTCACCCTCGAGGAACGGACCGGTCCACGTCGCGCCGGTCTCCTCCTTCGACCCCTCGCCCACCGCGCCGGACTGCACGAGGTCCTGCCAGACGCCGTACACCTCCTGCGCGGCGTCGCCGGCGAGCAGCGACTCGGTGCCCTCGGCGTTCATCACGTCCTCTCCCCCGGCCCAGACCTGGGGGAACCACGTGAAGACGAGGCAGCCACCGCAGTTTCCGCCGAAGTAGGTGCCGTTGACGTTGCCGCCCAGCTCGTCGACCGCCTTGGCGTGGTCGCTGAACTCCGCCAGCGACGTCGGGCCCTGCTCGGGGTCGAGGCCCGCCTGCTCGTACAGGTCCTTGTTGTAGAACATGACCGACACGTCGAGGACGAACGGCAGCACGTGCTGCCGGCCCTCGAGCGTGCCTCCCTCGAGGTGGCCCTGGTTGATCTGGTCGGCGTGGTCCAGCTCGCTGACGGCGTCGGTCACGTCGGCGAAGAGGCCCTGCTGCACCCAGTTGGGCACGTACACGATGTCGGCGGCGAAGAGGTCCGGCAGGCTGTCGCTGCCCGCTGCTGCGCCCACCTTCGCCACGTAGTCGTCGTTCGGCACGACGGTGAGCTCGACCTGGTTCTCGTGCGAGGCGTTGTACGCCTCGACGAGCAGGTTCGCCTGCTGCTCCAGCGGAGCCCGGGTCCAGAGCGTGAGCTCCGTGCCGTCGTCCACGCCCTCGGCCGTGACCTCCGCCTCCTGCGTACCGCCGTTCGCGTCCGACGCGCTGCAGGCGGCGAGCGCCGTGCTCGCCAGCCCTGCTGCGAGGAAGGAGGCAACGAGCCTCGCGCTCGCCCTGCGGTGGGTAGCCATCATCCGTCTCCTTGACTTCGTCGTCAGTCGGTCGGTTGGTGAGCGGTGGCGCTCCATTGCCGAAACCGTCCGAAAAGGCTTTCTGTGACAGTAGACTGGGCGCCACACCACGTCAAGGACGAACCGTCGTCACGATTGTGTTACACCTTTTCGGTAAGGTTCGGCATCGACTTTCCAGGAGGAAGCCATGGCTTCGGCCGAGACCCCGCGCACCGCAACCCTGACCGACGTCGCCCGCCTCGCGGGGGTCTCGATCGCCACCGCCTCCAAGGCCATCAACGGTCGCGCCCAGGTCCGCGCCGAGACCCGAACCCGGGTGCTGGAGGCCGCGGAGCAGCTCTCGTTCGCTCCGAACGCGGTGGCGCGCGGACTGCTCCAGGGCCGGACCGGCACGGTCGGCCTGCTCACGTCCGACCTGGAAGGCCGCTTCTCGATCCCCGTGCTGATGGGTGCAGAGGACGCTTTCGGCGCCGGCCAGGTGTCCGTGTTCCTGTGCGACGCCCGTGGCGACGCGATCCGGGAGCAGCACCACATCCGCGCCCTGCTGTCCCGCCGGGTCGAAGGGCTGATCGTCGTCGGTTCCCGGACAGACCCTCGGCCACCCCTGATCGGTGACCTCCCCGTGCCCGTCGTCTACGCGTACGCACCCTCCGAGAACCCGGCGGACATCTCCATCACCGCCAACAACGTCGAGGCGGGCGGCCTCGCGATCGACCACCTGGTGGCCTGCGGGCGACGGCGGATCGCGCACGTGACGGGCGACGCCTCCTACCAGGCTGCCCAGGACCGTTCCAGCGGGGCGCAGCAGGCCATGCGGGACGCCGGGCTGGAGCTCGTGGGAGGGCGCACGTTCTTCGGGTCGTGGAGCGAGGGCTGGGGCCGCGGGGTGGCCAGCATGATCCTCGACCAGTACCCGGACGTCGACGGCTTCTTCTGCGGCAGCGACCAGATCGCCAGGGGCGTCCTGGACTCCCTGCGCGAGTCGGGGCGGGACGTCCCGCGCGACATCTCGGTCATCGGGTTCGACAACTGGGCGGTGCTCACGACGAACACCCGGCCGCAGCTCACCAGCGTCGACATGAACCTGGAGCAGGTGGGCCGGATCGCCGCCCGACGGCTGTTCGAGGCGATCGAGGGGCGCGCGGCGTCCGGCATCGAGGAGCTGCCCTGCCGGATCGTGACGCGGGAGTCGTCGGTCCCGGTGCCGTGACCTCGTCTCGCCCGTCGGCGGGTCAGGCCACGGCGGCCGTCAGGACGCGGTCGAGGACGCGGTGCGCGGCTTCCCGCGCCTCGGCACCCTGCGGCTGCTGGGCGATCCAGAGGGCCGCCTCGTTCATGGCCCCGGACAGCTGAGCGGCCGTCGCGTCGAGCAGCTCGGCGGGGACGCCGACGTCGGCCAGTGCGGTGCGCAGGTGCACCGCCGAGTTCTCCGCGTCGAGCTGACGCCACTGCTCCCAGCCGAAGACGGCAGGAGCATCGATGAGCAGGACGCGCACCGCGGGCGCCGCGGTGATGGCGTCAAGGAACGCATGACTGCCCGCCCGCAGCTGCGCACGCGGGTCGGCACCGGCGCGCTGAGCCGCCACGACGACGGCCTCGGCGACGTCGGACTGGAGCCTCGACGCAACGGCGCGGAAGAGCCCAGCCTTGCTGCCGTAGTGGTGGTACACCGCGCCACGCGTCACGCCCGCCACCCGGGCGACGTCGTCGAGCGAGACCTGGGCGAAGCCGCGTGCGGCAAGCAGGTCGGTGGCCGAGGCGAGGATCTTGCGGGCGGTCCGGGCGGCGTCGGCCGCTGAAGCACGGGGCACGAGCACTTCCTTTACGTACGGACTGTATGTAATCTGGCAACTTACATACGCACTGTACTTAAGGGGTTCCTCATGACCGTCACCAGCTTCTACCCGGTCCTGATGTCGCAGGACGTCGCCGCTGCGGCCGCCTTCTATCGCGAGGGCCTCGGCTTCGCGACCACCTACGACTCCGACTGGTACGTGAGCCTGCGGCTGGGTGCGTTCGAGCTCGCCCTGCTCGCCCACGACCACGCCACCATTCCGGAGGGCTACCGCGAGCTGCCGCGAGGTGTCGTCGTGAACCTGGAGGTCGACGACGTCGACGAGGTCCATGCCCGCCTGACCTGCCCCACCGGTCTCGAGCCGCTCCTGACGCTCCGGGACGAGGACTTCGGACAACGGCACTTCATCGTCGCCGCGCCCGACGGTGTCCTGCTCGACGTCATCCAGCCGATCCCGCCCACGGCCGAGTTCGCGGGTGCCTACGCCGAGGCGTGAACGTCACCGCGATCTCTGGCTCGACCGCGGCGGTTCGGCCAGCTCCCCCCAGCACGAGGTCATCCCGTCATGAGCCTGGTGTCACCGGTGCGGGGGCTGGTCGTGCACCAGCTCGCGGAGAGCGGCGTCTGAGGCTGCCTGGGCAGCACGGTCATAGGTGGAGCTGAACGCCATGATCTCCTCGGCCCCCGTGGCCTTCGCCAGCCGGTCGAGGTGGCTCCGCACCGTGGCAGGGGACCCGACGACACCCTGCGCGAGATGCGCCTCGACGCGCTCGCGCAGCTGGCTGGTCCAGCGCTGGGCACGGATCGTCGTGACCGGCTCGAGCGGGCCGAACTCGCCCGTCTGCCGGGATCGGGCCATCGCCCATGCCTCCGGCAGGGCCAGGTCGCGTGCCTCGACGTCCGTGTCCGCCACGAGGACGTCGAGCGATACGGTCACCGCCGGTTCCGGTGCCCGCAGCGAGGGCCGGAACTCGTCCCGGTACGCCGCGAGCGCGTCCGGCAGCGAAGGGCTGCGGAGCACTGGCCCGCCGATGACCACCGGCAGCCCCAGCCTGGCGGCGACCGCGAGGCCGCGCCCGGTCGCGAGCACGTACATCGGGATGGTGCGTGCGGCGACAGGCCTTGCGGTGATCTCCGCGGCACCATCGAGGTGGTCGCGTAGCTCCTCGATGTCCTCGGGGAACGTGTCCGGCGCGTCCGATCCGTGCCGCAGCGCCCGGCGTACGGGTGCCGTGAAGCCGAGGGTGCGCCCGAGCCCGAGATCCACCCGATCCGGATAGAGGGCGTCGAGCATCAGGAACTGCTCGGCGACGACCAGCGGCTGGTGATGAGGCAGCATGACACCACCCGACCCGATCCTGATGGTGGTGGTACGGGCACCGAGAGCACCGAGCAGGACCGGTGGCGATGCCGAGGCGATCCCCGGCACGGCGTGATGCTCGGCGACCCAGAAGCGGTCGTAGCCGAGTCGCTCCGCCGACACCGCCCGCTCGATCGTGTGGGTCAGCGCCGCACTCTCGGGGTACCCCACCCGAGTGCGGGAACGGTCTAGCAGGGAGAGCCTCACACGAGCCTGCAACCGCGAAGGCACCCGGGCGCTTCCCGATCTGCCGTGCCGGCCTGGTTGCTGCTACTCGAAGTAGGTCGGGTAGTGGAGCACGCAGCGCGGATTGAACCCGGCGCCGCACCGCGGGCAGCAGCGGGCGCCGCGATACCCGGAGATGGTGAGCTCCGTCCAGCACACCCCGCAGAGCACGGCGCGCTCGTGGCCCGATCCCGCCGGCCAGGGGCGCGAGTCATGATCGGCCGTGGCGTCGTGACAGAGGTGACACGGGTAGTAGGTGTCACAGCAGGCGAACCGGATCGCGATGACGTCGAGCTCGGTCCGGTAGTGGACGCACCGCGTCTGGTCGTCCACGGTCGGGCCGTGCACCACCGGGGTCATCGCACCCCTCGTGCCGTCAGCGCGTCACCGAGCGCATCGGCATGTTTGAGCGCGACGACCAGGAACGGGATCGCGAAGAGCCGCAGGCTCCGCCCGCCGCCCCTGGCACGCTGCGCCTCGCGGACCTCGCGCTCGAGCCGCGCGAGCACGGGCAGGGTGCTCAGGGTGACCGCGACCGTGAGGGCCGCACGCTGCGGATCGATGCGCAGCCACGCCAGCGGCCGCATCGCCCGCTCCAGCACGTCGAGCAGCTCGCTGACCGGGGTGGTCAGCGTGAGCAGCCCGCTGATCACCACTGCGGCACCCACCCGGGCGGTGTTCGCCACCGCGGTCTCCGGGCCGGTGAACACGAGCTGCCCCGCGAGGGTCACCAGAAGGATCCAGCGAACGGTGACGACCTGTCGGAGCAGGTCGCGCATCCCGGCCCCCCGGACCGCGTAGCAGCCCACACAGGCGCCGACGGCGACCGCAGCGCACCACCAGGTGGCCGGGAGGAGGCTGACCCCGAGCACGATCACCAGGAGCACCAGCGACTTCGGCCCCGCCGGCAGACGATGCCAGGGGCCGTCGCCGGGCCGGTAGAGGGTCAGCATCCGAGCCCGACCTCGTACTCCGCGATGATCTCGTCCGGCGCGCCGACGGCGGCGATCGCACCGTCCTGCACCAGGACCGCCTTCTCGCAGCGTCGCGCAAGGGCAAGATCGTGCGTCACCAGGAGCAGCCTGTGCCGCCCCTCCTCGAAGAGGTGGTCGGCGACCCGACGCGCGTTGCGCGCGTCCAGGTAGGCGGTCGGCTCGTCGGCGATCACCAGGTCGGGACGACGGACGAAGGCGCCGCAGAGCGCGAGCAGCTGCTTCTGCCCGCCGGACAGGTCGTGCGACGCACGGCCGGCCACCTCGGTGAGGCCGAACCGGTGCATGGCCTCGTCGACCCGCCGGGTCTTCTCGTCGCGCGACAGCTTGTCGGAGCGCAACGAGAACGCGACGTCCTCCGCCACGGTCGGCATCACGATCTGGGTGTCCGGATTGCTGAACACGACGGCGACCCGACGTCGCAGCCGGGTGGCGTCACGGGCCGGGTCGAGACCGAGCACGCGGATGGTGCCGCCCGTTGCGTGGGTGAGCCCCCCGACCAGCCGCGCGAGCGTGGACTTGCCCGACCCGTTCTCACCGATCACGGCGATGGTGCGTTCGTCCAGCGAGCACGAGACACGGCGCAGCACCTCCGTGTCCCCGAGCCGCACGTCGACGTCCTCCAGCTCGAGGTAGCTCACCGCAGCACCTCGACGACGGCCGCGATACCCATCCCGCCGCCGACGGAGGCCCCTGCGACCCCCAGGGTTCCCGCGGGCGCACCCGCGCGGACGAGGCGGCTGAACAGCCGCACGATGCCGACCGCGCCGCTGGCTCCCCAGGGATGGCCGAGCGCGAGCGCCCCGCCGTCGGCACAGACCCGCGGATCGTCGTCCTCGAGACCGATCCGACCGAGCACCCCGAGCGACTGCGACGCGAACGCCTCGACGATCTCGACCGCGGCGACCTCGCCGAGCTCGACCCCTGCGGAGGCGAGCGCCGCGAGTACCGCCGGGGCCGCGCCGGTTCCCGGCAGGGCCGGGTCGCAGCCGACGACGGCGTGCCCGCGGACCACGAGGCCTGCGGCCCGGCCTCTCAGCCGGTGCGGGACGACGGCGACCGCGGCAGCGCCGTCGCTGATTCGCGTCGCTGTCCCTGCGGTGACGGTGCCGCCAGGGAACAGCGGACGCAGACGTGCCAGCAGAGGTTCGGCGACCCCGATGGAGTCGTCGGCGACGGCGCCCCGGAGGGGAACGAGCTCGGCGTCGAACCGCCCGGCGTCGCGGGCCGCACCTGCGCGCCGGTGGCTGCGTGCCGCGTGCGCGTCCTGCCGTTCTCGGGTGATCGCGTCGGCCCTGGCCAGGTCCTCGGCCGCCTGGGCCATGTCCGGGTCGGGCCAGCCCGCCGGCGTGAACGGCGCCCGGTCGTAGGGCACGCCGTCGGCGGACCTGGTGGGGGCCGTCGACGCGCTCTCGACGCCGCCCGCGATGCGCGGGCGGTCGTCTCCGGCGCGGATCGCCGACACCGCGTCGAGGACGGCGGCCAGGCCGCTGCCGCACTGCCGGTCCACGGTGGCGCCAGGCACGGTGACGCCGAGCCCCGCTGCGAGCGCGGCGACGCGGGCGAGGTTGCCTCCGGGCCCCATGCAGTTCCCGAGCACGACGTCGGCGACGGCGAGCGTCGACCCGGTGGCGGACCCCGCGTCGGCGAGGGCGGCCCGGATGACCGGGCCGGCGAGCTCTTCGGCCCTGAGCTCGGCGAAGACGCGGCTGCGGGTGCCGATCGGGGTACGGCGGGCGGCGACGATGACCGGCTCGTCAGGCAAGGCGGGCCACCTCACCGGCGACGACCCGGCGCCGGACCTCGGCCCGGGCCGGCTTTCCGGACGCGGTTCGTGGCAGTCGGCCCGCGAACCACACGCGGGGCCGGTGGGCGGGAGCGAACCGGGTCGCGGCCAGCGCGCGAAGGCGGTGCGCGCTGGGTACCGGTGCGTCCGCGTCCACCTCGACCATCGCGGCGACGAGCGCGCCGACCCCGCCGGTGGGGATGCCGAAGACCACTGCGTCGGCGACTCCAGGGAGCGTCCGGAGGCCCGTCTCGACCTCGCCGGGGATCACGGTCGCCGAGGCGGTGAGGATGGCGTCGTCCCCACGCCCCCGCAGGGTCAGCACCCCGTCGTCGACGGTCGCGAGGTCACCGACCGAGCTCCAGGCGGCGTCGGTGCGCAACGGACCCGGCCCGCCGAGGTAGCCGAGAGCGGTGAACGGGGAGCGGACCCACAGCTCGCCGTCCCGCACGTCGATCTCCACCCCGGGGAACGCTCGCAGACCACGCCCCTCGTCGAGCGCGACGAACGAGAGCTCCGCCGCCCCGTAGTACGAGACGACCCGGACGCCGCGGGACTCCGCGTCCGCGCGCAGCCGCGCGTCGAGGTGGGAGCCACCGACGAGGGCGGTCCGCAGCCGCGGGAGAGCCCGGGTATCGAGCATCGACCGCAGCGCCTGTGGCGTGCCGTGGAACACGGTCGCCTCTGCGGCTCCCCGCCCGCCGGGGAAGACCGGCCGTGGGCCGTCGGCGAGCGCGTGGGCGAGGGAGAACAGCGTCAGCGACGACGCCGGCGGGGCCGGCAGCATGATCAGCTGCTCCGTCGCCGTCCGGTCCGTCGCCGTCCGGTCCGTGAGCAGCTCGGAGACCGTGGCGAAGGACCGCTCCCACGAAGCGGCGGTGCGCAGCACGACACGCGGTGCGCCGCTCGTCCCCGAGGTCAGCGCGGCCCAGGCAGCACCGTCCGGGACCGGGGCGACGTCGGCGAGCTCGCGCACCGCGGACCACTGCGCAGCGGGCCACCGGTCGTCGCCGACGAGCGGGACGTCCCCGTGGGCACGCACCGCTCGGATGCTGTCGACGAGCTCGTCGGTCGAACCTCGCAGCACCACGATCCGCGCGGTCATCGCGTCACGTCCGCGCCCGAGGCGTCCTGCTCCCTTGGCGAGAGCCACGTACGCCGGAACGCGCGGGGGTAAGCACGCAGGAGGGTGGTGACGGTCAGGGTCGCGAGCGTCGCCTTCACCAGGTCACCGGGGAGGAACACGAGGCTGGTGAGGACGGTCTGCTCGAGGGACAGGCGGGTGATCACGCTCTGCACGGGGATGCCGAACGCGTACACGACGACGATGCCGCCGACGACCGTCGCGAGCGCCGTCCGCCAGATGGCCGGCTTCCGGGCGGCGGAGTGCACGATCAGGCCCGTCACGAACGCCCCGGCAACCCATCCGGCGAGGTAGCCGGCGGACGGCCCGACGAACACGCTGACGCCGCCACGCCCTCCGGCGAGCAGCGGCAGACCGACCGCGACGAGGGCGAGCAGCACGACCATGGCCAGAGCACTCAGACGCGGTCCGAGGACCGCGCCGGCGAGCATGACGCCGAACGTCTGCGCCGTGATCGGGACGGCACCGAGGACGCTGAAGCTACCCGGCAGACCGAGGGCGGCGACGATCGCGACAAAGACTGCCACGCGCGCCATGTCCGTCGCGTCGAGCGCCCGACGCCGCGCACCATGTTCGATGGGCACCTGTTGACCTCCTACCTGAACACTGTTCACCTGAACGGTGTTCGGGTCACTATAGTGGCAGCATGCCAGCTCCGGGAACCTCGCTACGACGAAGTCGCGACGACGTTGCCGACATGGCCCTGCGCCTGTTGGACGAGCAGGGCCTGCCCGCTCTGACGATGCGGCACCTGGCGACCGCCCTCGGTGTCCAGCCAAGCGCCCTGTACTGGCACTTCCCGAACAAGCAGGCGCTTCTCGCCTCGGTCAGCGAGCGGATCCTCGCGCCGATGGGCGAGGAGCCGCTCGGCGGCATGCCCATGCACGAAGCCGTGCGCACGGTGGGCGCGCGGATGCGCGAGTGCCTGCTCGCCCACCGGGATGCGTCCGAGCTGGTGTCGAGCTCGCTCGCCCTCGGGCTCGTGAGCTCCCCCGTGCGGGCAAAGCTCCTGGACGTCGCCCGCCTGCGCGGCGTGCCCGCCTCGCTGGCCGAGGTGGCCGCTGAGGCGGTCATGCACTTCGTCGTGGGCTTCACCTTCCACGAGCAGCAACGCCTGGCCGCGGGTCAGCTCGGGCTGCTGGAAGAGCCGGTCAGCTCGAGCGTGGAAGGTGCGCGTGCGGACTCCCCCGGCGGCGACGACTTCACCGAGGCGCTGACGATGATCGCGCACGGCCTCGAGGTGTCGATCGCCCAGTACAGGAACCACCACCGCTAGCCTTCACCACCGAGGATCAGCCGCTCTTGCGGCGGAACATCTTCGCGCTTCGCCCGCTCTGACCGTGACCTGGGCTCAGTGAGCGTCTCGACCATGTCGAGGATGAGGTCGAGGCCTGGTTCGAACTCGTCGCCGAACGAGTATCCCGGCCGTAGGACGTGGACCTCGGCGAACACCGCCAGGTGGGGGTACCGGCCGGCGTCCGGGACGGCTGGCTGGCCCCCTGGCTGCTCGCCGTTCCCCCCGCCGTCGCGGCCGCCCGAGGGCACCGCTGCCTCCTGGAGCACGAACCCGTACACGTATGCGTCGACGAGCGTGTAGGCGCGCGCGGTCATCGGCAGCGACAAGCCGGCGCCGAGCAGCACGCCCAGCACGGCGTCGTGATGACGGAGCGTCGCCGGCCCCGGCGCCGACCGGGAGTCCAGAATCGTGAGCGCCCAGGGGTGCCGGGCCAGGACGGCGCGCGCGGAGATCGCTCGCGCGCGGATCGCAGCCCGCCACGGTGACCGCGCCTCGGGCAAGTCGATCTCGGCGAAGACCCGGTCCACCATGCCGTCGAGGACGTCTTCCTTGCCGCGGACGTAGTGGTACAGCGACATCGGCTTGAGACCCAGCGCGTTCGCCAGCGACCGGATGGTCACCGCGGCGAGCCCGTCCGCGTCGGCGAGCGCGACGGCGGCGTCGAGCACCCGCTCGCGACTCAGCGGTGCGCGGCGGGCGACTCCCCCGGTGTCGGTCTCTGGCACGGCATCCCCCTCTGATTCATTGACGGCACGCTCTCGCACCTCTACCGTACAAAGTACCCTTACTTAGTACGGTTGGAGCAACCTCATGTCTCACCGTCAGGCCGGCAGACTCGCCGGCACCCTCTTCCTGGCAGTCTTCCTCCTCTACGGGGTCGGCAGCACGCTGGCACCCCAGCCGGCCGGGCTGACGCTCATGGTCCTCAACTCGGCCGGCGTCGCGACGATCGGGGCAATCGCGTTCCGACTGTTGCGGACCGCCGCCCCCCGGACCGCCCTCGTCTACGTGCTCGCGCGGATCACCGAGGCCGTCGCGCTCGCGATCGGCGTCCTGTTCCTGGCGGGCGGGAACGCCGAGGCGAACCAGGCCGCATATGTGGCGGCGATGGTCGTGCTGGGCGTCGGCAGCGTGCCGTTCTGCCTGGCCCTCGCGAGGCACCGCGTCGCCCCACGCTGGCTCAGCATGTGGGGCGTGGTTGGGTACGTCCTGCTCGCAGTCGGTGTGGGGCTGGATTCCGCCGTCCCCGGCGCCGGTGTCGCGCTGGCCGTCCCGGGGGGCCTCTTCGAGCTCACCCTGGGGGTGCTGCTGCTCGTTCGCGGCTGGCCTACCCGCGCACCCACGGTCACGCCATCGGTGGCGGCCACGCAATGACCGCTACCACGGTCCAAAGAACCTGGGCTTCGCTCGTTCAACGAACGAACCCGCAGCTCGGTGAGCAACACAAAGGCCGCTGACCAGGTCAAACACCTGGTCAGCGGCCTCCACCACCGAGGATCAGCCGGACTTGCGGCGGAACATCTTCTGCACGGGGCCGGTCGTCTCCGAACCGTGCACCGCGCCGGTGTTCACGTCGCCGGCTGCGGTCCGGTGCTGCGCCGAGTTCTTGCGGTCCAGCGCCTCCTTGAACCGTGCCTTCGCGTCCTTGCTCGGCGCGGTCGGCACCTTGGGCTCCTCTACGCCCTCGGCTTCGACCTCTGCCGCCTCGGCATTGGGCTTCTCGTCCGTCACACCGATCACCTCCTCTTGTTTCGGGGGTCCCTCGATCGGGTCCGTCGCCGCCCAGCCTGCACTACCGCACAACCAGGTGCCAACATTTTTGGGCACGGTCGAGCCGCCCGGCCAGCGGCGCCCGGCCGCGCGGCAGCTCCACGCGGGCCCTCAGGCCTGCGCGGCCGCCCGTTCGGCGCGCTCCGCGCGCAGCGAGGTGATGGCGCTCTCGAAGTCCTCGAGCGAGTCGAACGACTGGTAGACGCTCGCGAACCGCAGATAGGCCACCTCGTCGAGCTCCCGCAGGGGGCCAAGGATCGCGAGGCCCACCTCGTACGCGTCGATCTCCGCGCTACCGTTGCTCCGCAGCGTCTCCTCGACACGCTGGGCCAGGATGGCGAGGTCGTCGTCGCTCACCGGACGCCCCTGGCACGCCTTGCGCACACCAGCCGCGACCTTGTCGCGGCTGAAGGGCTCGGTGGCGCCGGACCGCTTGACCACGGACAGGCTGGCCGTCTCCACGGTGGTGAACCGGCGGTTGCAGTTCGGGCACTGGCGCCGGCGCCGGATCGACAGGCCGTCGTCGGCGGTCCGCGAGTCCACCACGCGCGAGTCAGCATGGCGACAGAACGGGCAGTGCATGCTCACTCCTGCGTGGTCGACCACCGACCGGAGGCCTCCGGTCGCGCCCCGACCGTAAGCGGGCAAACCACCCCCATGCAACATCGCCGCGCCATTTGACGGCGAATTGTGGTCTCTCGTCACTCCTTGGGTAGGAGCAACAGCTCTCCGACCCGCACCGTGCCCGACGACATCTCGTTCAGGTCCTGGAGCCGGGCGACCGCGTGCCGGACGTCCTCGCCCGGCCTCGCGATCTCCGTGGCGTAGCCCCAGAGCGTCTCACCCGGCTGCACCGCGTGCACCCGGACCTCCGTCGGTTCGCCGGGGGAGCTGGCGACGGCGGTCGCACCCCAGGTGATCATCGGCGCGAGCAGGAGCATCGCCAGCAGCACGAGCGCCGCGCGGCCGCGCCTGGTGAGCCGCAGGCCGGCCAGGCCCAGCCGGTCGGCGATCGTGCGCTCCCGGGCCGGCCGGTACGCCGGGGCCGCGGCCGGCCCGGACGCCTGTGCATACGCCCGGCCGTACGGCGGCACGAACGCCTGTCCATACGTCGGGGTGTACTGCCGCAGCGGGATCACGTCCCCCATGGCCCCTCCTCGAAGAGTGACTGAGCTCTTGTCGTTCATACAAGCGTTCGTCGAACGCCCGTACCATTGTGTAGCACGGGACACCGTCCGATGTCGAGACACGCTCGAACATTCGTTTGAGCCGAGCGAGTTTGTGATCTAGAGTGGGTCGCGCATGGGAGAACATTTGTCGGAACGGGAGGGGCACGGGCATGACGGGACGGGACGGGACCAGCGACACGAGAGCCGTCGACACGGCGCTCTCGGGTGTCGCCACGCTGGACGCGCCGGGCGACAAGGCGGTCGCTGACGTACACACGATCTCGCCGACAGACCGCCTCACCGAACGGCAGCGCCTCGTGCTGGACACGATTCGGCAGTCGTTCGAGACGCGGGGCTACCCGCCGTCGATGCGTGAGATCGGCGAGGCCGTCGGGCTGGCCAGCCCGTCGAGCGTCAAGCACCAGCTCCAGATGCTCGAGAAGAAGGGCTTCCTGCGTCGCGACCCGAACCGGCCGCGCGCGATGGAGCTCGTCGAGCCCATGGCCGAGCAGGTCGACAAGCCGACACGCGGCGAGATCCACTGGCCCGAGCCGCGCCGTAGCGGCCAGGTCCACTGGGGTGGCTCGGTGCCCGACGACGCCAGCACCCCGCCGCCGTCGTACGTGCCGCTCGTCGGCCGGATCGCGGCCGGCGGGCCCATCCTTGCCGAGCAGGTCGTCGAGGACGTCTTCCCGCTCCCCCGCCAGCTCGTCGGGGACGGCGAGCTGTTCCTCCTCAAGGTCGCCGGTGACTCGATGGTCGACGCCGCGATCTGCGACGGGGACTGGGTGGTGGTGCGGCGGCAGAACGTTGCCGAGCAGGGCGAGATCGTCGCGGCCATGATCGACGGCGAAGCCACGGTCAAGACGTTCAAGCAGGCGGACGGGCACGTCCTGCTGCTGCCCCAGAACCCGGCCTACGAGCCCATCCCGGGCGACGAGGCGCAGATTCTGGGCCGCGTGGTAGCGGTGCTCCGCAGCCTGTAGGGGCCGGACACGCGCGACGAGAACGGGGTTGTGTTCCTGCTGGGTCTCCAGCGGAGCACAACCCCGTCGTCGTCTCCCCCTGGCCCGTCCTCAGAAGCCGAAGCGCTTCTGGACCGCCCGCACGCTGTCCGCCGAGGTACGCAGGCCGGCCAGCTCCTCGTCGGACATCGGCACCCGCACGTTGTCCGTGACGCCGCGCCGGTCCACGAGTGACGGCACGGACAGGCAGACGTCGCTGATGCCGTGATAGTCGTCCAGCAGCGAGGACACCGGCATGATCCGCCCCTCGTCCTTGAGGACAGCCTCGATGATGCGGGTCCCGGCCAGACCGACGGCGTAGTTGGTCGCCCCCTTGCCCGCGATGATCCGGTACGCCGAGTCGACCACCTCGTGGTGCACCTCCGCGCGCACCGCGCCGTCGATCGGCGGCCTGCCGCCCAGCGGCGCCCAGTCCAGCAGCGGGACACCACCGATAGTCGCGGAGCTCCAGAGCGCGATCTCCGAGTCCCCGTGCTCCCCTGCGATGTACGCGTGCACGTTCCCGACGGCCACACCGCAGCGCTGGGCGAGCACACCACGCAGCCGCGACGAGTCCAGGACGGTGCCGCTGCCGAACAGCTGCTCACGCGACAGACCGGAGATCTTGAGCGCCGCGTAGGTCACGACGTCCACGGGGTTGGTCACCATCAGGTAGGTCGCGTCCGGCGCGACGTCCACCAGCCCGGGCAGGATCTGGTGCATCAGCCCGATGGTCGCCTCGGCGAGGTCGATCCGGGTCTGCCCGGGCTTCTGCTTCGCCCCGGCCGTCACAACGACGACGTCCGCCCCCGCGCACACCGCAACGTCGTCCGAGCCGACCACCTGCGCCTGGGGGGTGAACATCAGACCGTGCTGCAGATCGAGCACCTCCGCCTCGACCTTTGCCCGGTTCACGTCGTGGAGGGCGATCGTCCGGGCCGAGCCCCGGGTGAGCGCGGCGAAGGCGAGGGTCGAGCCGACCGCCCCTGCACCCACTACCGCCAGCTTGGTGGTGCGTGAGCCGGACGGCTGCGCGCCCTGGACGTCCGAGAGGGCTGACATGTGTCCAGGCTATGTGTCGAGCCGCGCCAGCGCGGCGCGGACAAGCGCCGAATCCGTGGTGGGCCAGAACCCGGGCATCGAGCGGGTGAGGAACGAGGCGTACCGCGCGGTCGCGAGGCGTGGGTCCAGGACCGCCACGACACCACGGTCGTCCATGCTCCGCACGAGGCGCCCGGCGCCCTGCGCGAGCAGCAGCGCGGCGTGCTGCGCTGACACCGCCATGAACCCGTTGCCGCCCGCTTGCTCGACGGCCCGTGCGCGGGCCGCCTTGACCGGGTCGTCCGGGCGGGGGAACGGGATGCGGTCGATGAGGACGAGCTGACACGACGGGCCAGGCACGTCGACGCCCTGCCACAGGGACAGCGTGCCGAACAGGCACGCGGCCGGGTCCTCGGCGAACTGGCGCACCAGCGTGGGTAGCTGGTCGTCGCCCTGCGCCAGGATCGGGAAGTCCAGCCGCTCGCGTATGGCCTCGGCGGCCGCGTTCGCCGCACGCCGGGACGAGAACAGGCCGAGCGTACGGCCGCCGGCGGCCGTGATGAGCTCGGCGATCTCGTCGAGCTGCGCCTCCGTCGTCGGCTCGCGGCCGGGCGCCGGCAGGTGCCGCGCCACGTACAGGATGCCCTGGCGGGGGTAGTCGAACGGGCTGCCTGCGTCCAGGCCGCGCCATGGCGGGGCGTCCTCGCCCTTGAGGCCAAGCGTGCCCGCCACCGGCTCGAACGTGCCCCCCAGCGCCAGGGTGGCCGACGTGAACACGCCGGTCGCCTCCCCCAGCAGGTGCATGCGGATCAGGCCGGCGACGTGCAGCGGCGCCGCGTGCAGGCGCGTCACGTTGTCGCCGAACCCGCCCCACCCGTTGTCGGGGCGCGAGCACCACAGCACGTCGGCGGTCGTGTCCTTGAACGCCATGCGTTCGGCCGTCTCGAAGAGCTGCAGCATCGCGCCCTGCGCCATCTTCAGCCCCGGCTCCGGCTGGCCGGCGGCCTGCCCCTTGCCGCCGCCCGTGTCTGGCTTCAGCGTGCTCAGCACCTCCCGCGCCGCGTCCCGTACCGCGCCGACCGCAGCGCGCAGCTCGTCCGGCAGACCGTCGGGGAACCGCTCGGCCGGCGCCGTCACCAGCAGGGTCCCGAGGGCTTGCGCCGCCTGGTCGAGGGCGTCGGTGTTCGTTCCGGTGTGCCGCCGGGCCAGCCGTGCGGCGTTCTCCACCGAGGCCATCGACAGGTCCACCGTGGCGGACGACGTCACCCGGTCCGTGAGCTCGTGCGCCTCGTCGACCACCACGACGTCATGCTCCGGGAGGATGCCCGGGCTGCCGGTCGCCGCGATGCCGAGCATCGCGTGGTTGGTGACCACGACGTCCGCGTCGCGGGAGATGGTGCGTGCCTTGTCCGGGAAGCACTCGGCGAGCATGGGGCACTTGCCGCCCAGGCACTCCATGGCGGTCACGGACACCTGGCGCCAGGCCCGGTCCGGTACGCCCGGCACCAGGTCGTCGCGGTCGCCCGACTCCGTCTCCCCCGCCCACTCGTGCAGCCGGCGGACGTGGTCGGCGAGCGTGGCGCCGTCGTCCTTGCGACGGCCGCGCGCCCCGCCGGACCCCGCCGTGTCCTCGGTCCGCGGGTGGTCCTCGCCGCCGGGCAGGTCGAAGAGCGTCGGCTCGTCGGCGGGGTAGCCGCCGCCGACCTTGTGCACGCACAGGTAGTTGTGCCAGCCCTTGAGCAGCGCGATACGTGGCTCGCGCGGGAGCTGCGGCGCCACCGCCTTGGCCACCAGCGGGAGATCACGTGTGATGACCTGCCGCTGCAGCGCGAGGGTGGCGGTCGAGATGATCACCTTGCTCCCTGCGGCCACCGCGTGCCGGACGGCGGGCACCAGGTAGCCGAGCGACTTACCGGTGCCTGTGCCCGCCTGGACGAGCAGGTGCTCGCCCTTCTCGATGGCCTCGCCGACGGCCACCGCCATCCGGTGCTGGCCGTCCCTGCGCCCACCGCCCAGCTCTCCGACAGCGAGGTCGAGGAGCTCGTCGACGTCGGGGATCCGCTCGTCGGCGGTGGGGGCGGCAGGTGCGTCGGGAAGGCTGGTCACACGTTCGATCCTAGGCCGGGCCACCGACATGCACCCCACGTCGTCCACAGGTGCAGGCCGTCACCCGTCGCGCTACCCCTTGACCGCCCCGCCCAGTCCGGCCCCGCTCAGGAACAGGCGCTGGAAGGCGAGGAACAGGGCGATCGGCAGGACCGTCGAGATCGCGAGCGCCGCGAGGAACACGTCGAGCTCCAGGTAGGGGGCGATGGCGGGCAGCCTGACGGACAGCGGCTGGTTGGCCGGGTCCGGCAGCACCAGCATGGGCCAGAGGTAGTCCTTCCAGGCGGCGATGACGGCGAACACGGAGACGACGCCGAGGATGGGCTTGGACATGGGCAGCACGATGCTCCACAGCAGCCGGAAGGGTCCGGCGCCGTCGACGCGGGCGGCCTCGAAGATCTCGCGGGGCAGGCCGTCGAAGAACCGCTTCACCAGGAGCACGTTGAACGCGCTGGCGCCCATGGGGAGCCAGACCGCCCAGAACGTGTTGAGCAGGCTGACGTGCACGATCGGCACGTCGAGGATGGTCAGGTAGAGCGGCACGAGGAGCACGACGGACGGCACGAACAGCGTCGCCAGCACGAGGGCGAAGATCGCGTTGCCGTACCGCGGCCGCAGCACCGACAGCACGTAGCCGCCGGTGGTGGCGACCAGGATCTGGAAGAACCAGGCGCCCGCCGCGACGATCAGCGTGTTGACGAAGTAGTGGTCGATCTCCGCGCGGTTCCATGCGGTGGCGAGGTTGGCCCAGTCGACGCCGGTGGGGAACAGCCCCAGCGGATCGCGCAGGGTCTCCTGGGTGGGGGTGACGGCGGCCTTCGCGAGCCAGAGGATCGGCCCCAGCCCGACGACGACCAGAGCGGTCAGCAGGCCGCCCTGCAGCACCCAGAGGGAGCCCCGCACGCTCGGCCGACGCCGGTCGTGGGACGACACGATGCCCCGTTCGACGGTCTCCGGGGTGCGCCGGCGGGCGGGGGCCGGGATCCGGACGTTCGCTGCCATGTCAGCTGCTCCAGGGTCGGGTCACGCGGAAGTACACCGCGGAGAGGACGGCAAGGACGCCCGCGAGCATGAGGCTCAGGGCTGTCGCTGCCCCGTAGTTGCCGCCGAGGCTGCTCCCGAAGGCGTAGTCGTAGATCAGCATCAGGATGGTGAGGGTCGCGTTGTTGGGGCCGCCGCCGGTGAAGAGGAACGGTTCGAGGAACACCTGCGAGGTGCCGATGATCTGCAGGATCAGGGTGATGAAGAGGACTCCGCGCAGCTGGGGCAGCGTGACGTGCCAGATCTTGCGCCACACGCCGGCACCGTCCACCTCGGCCGCCTCGTAGAGCTCGGTCCGCACCCCGACGAGTGCGGCGAGGTAGATGATCACGGTCCCGCCGGCCGCCGCCCAGGTCGCTTCGAGGACCAGGGACGGCATGGCGCTGGTGGCGTCCTGCAGCCAGGGGTACGGGCCGAGGCCCACCCATCCGGCGATGGTGTTGAACACGCCGGTGTCGGAGGCGTCGTAGAAGAACTTCCACAGCAGCACGGCCACGACCGGCGGCACGACCACGGGCAGGTAGGCCAGCGCGGAGAACAGGCCCCGCATCCGCCGCACCTCGCTCATCAGCACCGCAGCGGCCAGCGGCAGGGGGTACCCGAAGACGAGCGCGAGCACGGCGAACCACAGGGTGTTCCCGACGGCCTTGCCGAGCAGCGGGTCCTGCAGCACGTACGCGAAGTTGTCGAGACCCACGAACACGGGAGCGGTGACCAGGTTGGTCTCCTGGACGCTCATGACGAGCGCCCGGCCGATCGGGAACCACGAGAACACACCGAACACGAGGATCATCGGCAGGGCGATGACGAGGGTGCTAAGGCCGCCGTCGCGCAGCCATTCCCGGGGCGCGCGGCGGCCGCGCCTGCGGGGCCCGGACGACGACGGCGGTGCGGCCGCCGTCGTCGTCCGGAGCGGGCTGGACAGAGTGGTCATCGTCAGCCGCGGTCGAGCAGGCCCTGGACCTGGGTCTGTGCGTCGGCGAGAAGGGCGTCGATGTCCGCGTTCTCGTCGGTCAGCACCGCCTGGACCACGGGGTCGAGCGCCGCGTACACGTCCTGGGTGGCGACGGCCGGCTCCGGGACGACCGGCTGGTCGAACATCTGCTCGGTCATGGGCGCGAAGTTCTCCAGCGGGACGTTGACGAGGTCCTTGATCCAGCTCTGCTGCTCCTCGTACGTGGCCCGGTCGAAGATCGGCAGGGCCGGCGCGCCGACGGGCTGGTCGGTCTCTGCGGCGACCTCTGCCTCGGCCGTCGCGGCCTCCTGGTCGGTCAACTTGGAGATGTAGTAGAAGTCGATCCACTTCACCGCGGCCGCTTGCTCCGCGTCGGACGCCGCAGAGCTCACCGCGGCGAGCGTGCCGCCACCGAGCGTCCCGGCGTCGTCACCCTCCAGCGGCAGCACCGTCACCCCGTACTCGTCCGGGTTCATCTGGTTCTGGGTGAACAGGTTGGGGTAGTTGGCACCACCTGAGACGTACATGCCGATCTTCCCGGCCGCGAAGTCCTGGTTGATGGTGCCCCAGTCGTACAGGAAGCTGGCGCCCATGGAGTCGTCCTCCCAGCGCATCTCCTGCAGCATCTCGAGGACCGCGACCGTGGCGTCGTTGTCGACGGTGGCGGTCGCCTCCTCACCCTCACCCTCGACGATGCGGCCGCCCAGCGCGTAGGTCTCGGTGGTGAGGATCCAGCCGCCCGTGTTGCTCTGGGTCATGTGGGCGTAGCCGGCCTGGCCGGTCTCGTCCGCGATGGTCTTGGCGGCCTCGCGCACCTCGTCCCACGTCGCGGGCGGGTTGTCCGGGTCGAGCCCGGCCTCCTCGAACAGCGCGCGGTTGTAGTGCAGGCCTTGGTTGTAGGCGGCGATCGGGACCGCCCACATGCCGCCGTCGGCGTCCTGGCCCGCTGCGGCGATCGTGGGGTTGAACTGGTCGGCGTAGGGCAGCTCCGCCACCAGGTCGCTGACGTCGGCGATCTGCTGGCGCTCGATGAGGGCCCGGCCGTCGGTGAACGGGATCGGGAAGACGTCGGGCAGGGTGCCTCCCGCCAGCTCGGCAGCGAACGTCGTGCCGGACCAGGTGAACTCCTTGGTCTCGACCTGGACGTCCGGGTTGGCTTCCTCGAACTGTGCGATGCGCTCGTCGAACGCATCGATCGCCTCCTGTTCGAGGCCTGCGTCGATGGCGACCTCGATCGTCACCGGGCCGGTGGGCTCGGCGGCCGGGTCGTCGGACGAGCCGCAGGCCGTCAGGGTTCCCACGACGGACAGGACGCCCACCAGGGCGAACGCCGATCGCTTCTGTGCTGACTTCATTGTCACTCCTTGGGTCTTGTGCCACCGGGGCGGCACGTCTGGGGATGCACTTCTGGGGTTGGCAGAGCCGGACTTGGCCGAGCCGGGGTTCAGGACGGCAGGTCGAGCCAGACGGCGGTGTCCGGCCCGACGGCGCCGTCGACCGGACCGCTCGCAAGGAGCACCGTGGCCCCTGCGGGCAGCGGGACGGGAGCCGTCCCGAGATTGACGACGCAGGCGAAGCCCGCGCCGCGGGTGAACGCGAGGACGCTGTCGCCCTCGACGCCGAGGTCGAGCCACGCGAGCTCCTCGGTATGCAGGGCCGGGAGGTCGCGCCGCAGGTGCAGCACCTGGCGGTAGAGGCTCAGGGTCGAGCCGGGGTCGCCGTCCTGCGCCTGCACCGAGTAGTCGCGCCAGCCGGTGGGCTGGGGCAGCCAGGGCGCCGCACCACCGTCGGGCCCGAAACCGAGGCTCGTACCCGTGCGGGTCCACGGGAGCGGGACCCGGCAGCCGTCCCGGCCGGGGTCGACGCCCTCCGAGCGGAAGTGCATGGGGTCCTGGATCAGCGACCTCGGCACCTCCGCCTCGGGCAGGCCGAGCTCGTCGCCCTGGTAGACGTACAGGGCGCCGGGCAGCGCGGCGACCAGCAGGGCGGCGGCACGGGCACGGCGCGTGCCCAGCGCGAGGTCGGACGGTGTGCCGAACCGCTTGGCGGCGAAGTCGAAGGACGAGTCCTCGCGGCCGTACCGGGTCACGGGCCGGGTCACGTCGTGGTTCGACAGGACCCAGGTGGCGGGCGCGCCGACCGGGGCGTGCGCCTCGAGGGTCATCCGGATCGACTCGCGCAGCTCCTTCGCGTCCCACGGGCGCGCCATGAAGTCGAAGTTGAACGCCGTGTGCATCTCGTCGGGGCGGAGGTACTGGGCAAAGCGCTCGTGGTCGGCGAGCCACACCTCGCCGACGAGCACGCGCGGCTCGTCGTACGTGTCGGCGACGCGCCGCCAGCCGCGGTAGATGTCGTGGATCTCGTCGCGGTCGAGGTGGGGATGCTCCCCCGGGCCCGCCGCCTCCGGCACCTCCGGGAGAGTGGGGTCCTTGACGATGAGGGCCGCCGAGTCGATCCGGATACCCGCCGCGCCCCGGTCGAACCAGAACCGCAGGACGTCCTCGTGCTCCTGCCGGACGTCGGGGTGGTTCCAGTTCAGGTCCGGCTGCTCCGGGGTGAACAGGTGCAGGTACCACTGGCCCGGCGTGCCGTCGGGGTTCGTGGTCCGCGTCCAGGTCTGCCCCTGGAAGCTCGACACCCAGCCGGTCGGGATCTGCGCCCCGTCGGGACCGTTGCCGTCATGGAACCAGAACCGCTCGCGCTCCGGCGAGCCCGGGCCCGCCGCCAGCGCCGCGCGGAACCACTCGTGCTCCGCGGAGATGTGGTTGGGCACGACGTCGACGACGGTCCGGATGCCCAGCTCGCGGGCCTCGGCGATCAGCGCCTCCGCGTCCTGGAGCGTGCCGAACGCCGGGTCGATCCGGCGGTAGTCGCGCACGTCGTAGCCGCCGTCGGCCAGGGGCGACGCGTACCAGGGCGTGTACCAGATGGCGTCGACGCCCAGGTCGCGGAGGTAGCCGAGCCGGGAGCGGACACCGGCGAGGTCACCGGTGCCGTCGCCGTTCCCGTCCGCGAAGCTGCGGGGGTAGATCTGGTAGATCACGGCGCTGCGCCACCACTCGGGCGCGGCGGGCGGCTCCACTGCAGGCTGGGACGTCGTCGTCATGCAGTGAACCGTAAGTCACATGACAACGAGCGCGCAAGAAGTTGACAGGAAGGTTATCGATTCGCGACAACCTTCACGGCAGCGGTCGACGCCCGCACCACGAGCTCCGGCTCGAAGAGCAGCTCGTCGCGCGGCACGTCGCTGCCGTCGATGAGCGCGGCGAGCAGGTCGACGGCAGCCCGCCCCATCGGCTCGATCGGCTGGCGCACGGTCGTCAGGGCGGGATCGGTGGAGTTCATCAGCGCGGAGTCGTCGAAGCCGACCACCGAGACGTCGGCCGGGCAGGCCAGCCCGGCCCGGCGCACCGCCCGGATCGCGCCGAGGGCCAGCGGGTCGCTGGCGCAGACGATCGCGGTCGCGCCCCGCTCGATCAGCCGGTTGGCCGCCGCCTGGCCGCTCTCCAGGGAGTACTGCGAGTGCACCACCAGGTCGGCGTCGACCGTCAGGGCGTGCCGCTTCGCGAACCGGCGGGCGGCGGCGAGCTTGCGCTCCGACGGGACATGGTCGGCCGGGCCCAGCAGCAGGCCGATCCGCTGGTGCCCGAGCGATGCGACGTGACCCATCGCCTGCTCGATCGCCACCAGATCGTCGGTCGCGACCCGCGGGAAACCGAGGTCCTCTATCGACGCGTTCATGAGCACCACGGGCAGCCCGAGGTCCTCCAGCCGCCGGTAGTGGGAATGGTCGGCCTCCCGCTCGGCGTAGAAGCCGCCGGCGAAGATCACGCCGGACACCTGCTGCTGCAGCAGCAGGTCGATGTACTCGGCCTCTGTGACACCGCCGGCCGTGCGCGTGCAGAGCACGGGGGTGTACCCCTGCTGGGCCAGCGCTCCGCCGATCACCTCGGCGAACGCCGGAAAGATCGGGTTGACGAGCTCGGGCAGGACCAGCCCGACGAGCTTGCCGCGACTGCCCCGCAGCTTGGTGGGCCGCTCGTAGCCCAGCACGTCCAGGGCCGTCAGCACGGCATCCCTGGTGCCCTGCGAGACCCCAGGCTTCCCGTTGAGGACACGGCTGACCGTCGCCTCGCTGACCCCTACCTTCTTCGCCACATCCGCTAACCGTCTCGACATGACGCCGATCCTAGTCGCGGATAACGCAAACCGCTTGCAGGACTTGCGTGCTCCTGCAAGCGGTTTGCGTCTCGGGACGGGTCAGGACGCCGTGGCGACCCGCTGCAGCTCCGTCGCCAGCTGCTCGTCGACGCGCCCACGCAGGTGCGTGCCCGCTGCGACGTGCTCGGTGAGCTCGATGTCGCCGTGCTCGTGCACCCGGTGCACCAGGTCGCCACGCTCGTACGGGACGACGAGGTCGATCTGGATGCCCGGCCGCGGGAGCTCGGCCGCGATCCGGGCACGCAGCTCGGCGATGCCCTCACCGGAGTGCGCCGAGACGACGGCGGTGTGCCGCTCCCTCCGCTGGATCCGGCCCACCACCGTCGGGTCGGCGATGTCGGCCTTGTTCAGCACCACGATCTCGTGAACGTCCCCGAAGGCCGGCACCTCGGCCAGCACCTCGCGGACAGCGGCGATCTGGCCCTCAGGATCCGGGTGGGACGCGTCGACCACGTGGAGCAGGATGTCGGCGTCGCCGACCTCCTCCAGCGTGGACCGGAACGCCTCGACGAGCTGGTGCGGCAGGTGCCGCACGAAGCCGACCGTGTCCGTCAGCGTGTACACGCGGCCGTCCTCGGTCTTGGTGCGTCGCACCGTCGGGTCCAGCGTCGCGAACAGCGCATTCTCGACGAGCACTCCCGCGCCGGTCAGCGCGTTCAGCAGCGAGGACTTGCCCGCGTTCGTGTAGCCGGCGATGGCCACCGCCGGGATCGCGTTGCGCTTACGGCTCAGCCGCTTGGTCTCGCGCGCCGGCTTCATCGCGACGATCTCGCGCCGCAGCTTGGCCATCCGGTTACGGATCCGCCGCCGGTCCAGCTCGATCTTGGTCTCACCGGGGCCACGCGAGCCCATGCCGGCACCCGCGCCACCCACCTGGCCACCGGCCTGGCGGGACATCGAGTCACCCCAGCCGCGCAGGCGCGGCAGGAGGTACTCGAGCTGCGCGAGCTCGACCTGGGCCTTGCCCTCACGGGACTTCGCGTGCTGCGCGAAGATGTCCAGGATCAGGGCCGTACGGTCGACGACCTTGACCTTCACGACGTCCTCCAGCGAGCGGCGCTGGGAGGGAGCGAGCTCGCCGTCGACGATCACCGTGTCGGCGCCGGTCGCCATGACGACCTGTGCCAGCTCGAGGGCCTTGCCGGAGCCCAGGTACGTGCCGGGATCGGGCTTCTGCCGGCGCTGGAGCAGGCCGTCCAGCACCTGGGAGCCAGCCGTCTCGGCGAGCGCCGAGAGCTCGCGCAGCGAGATCTCCGCGTCGCGGGCAGCGTGCTCGCCGCCGCTGAACAGGCCGACGAGCACCACCTTCTCCAGGCGCAGCTGCCGGTACTCGACCTCGGTGACGTCCTCGAGCTCTGTCGACAGCCCGGCCACGCGGCGCAGCGCTGTGCGCTCCTCGAGGTCGAGCTGGTCGCCGTCGGCCTCGGTGTGCACCGTGGCGCCGTCGGCACGTGCGGTCCCCGCCCGAGCGAGAACCCGTGCCACGACATCGTTCGCGATTGCCTGGGCATCTGCCTGGACTGCGCGGAGTTCGGGCGTCTCCTCAGCGGGGAGCTCGGGCTCTGTCGGGGTGTGGGTCATGTACTACCTAACTCTCGGTTGTTCTTGCGTCTGTACAACAAGGATCCCACGGCCGAAAGTCCCGCGGCTATGTCTTTCCCGCACCAATGGCCGCGCCTCCCCCACCGGCGGAACATCTGTGAGCTCATCCGCCCTGCCCACTAGTTCATTAGTCGGGTAATGGACTAGGGTGGCAACGTGTTCGTAGACGAGGGTCCGGCCTTTCAGCGGCTCGCCGCCAGGATCGCGGACGAGATCGTTGCCGGGACGTACCCCGAGGGGACGGCGGTACCGTCGGCCACCGATTTCGCCGTGTTCCACCAGATGAACCCTGCGACGGCGAGCAAGGGCGTCAACCTGCTCGTCGAGATGGGGGCGCTCTACAAGAAGCGAGGGATCGGGATGTTCGTCGCCGACGGCGCGCGCGACCTGCTCCGCTCCCGACGACGCGAAGAGTTCAGGAAGCGGTACATGGAGCCACTCCTGCGGGAGGCGCAGGTGCTCGGTATCGACGTCGCGGAGCTCCATCACATGATCGACGAGAAGCAGGAGGACGAATCATGACGAACGCCATCGACATGCACTCGGCGACCCGGGTGTTCGGGCGCACGACAGCACTCGACGGAGTGAGCTTCTCCGTTCCGGAGGGTTCGATCTGCGGGCTCCTGGGGCGCAACGGAGCGGGGAAGACGACGATCATGTCGATCATCGCCGGGCAGGACCGGCCGACCTCCGGTCGGGTCGAGGTGCTCGGGCACCGGCCCTTCGAGAACGAGTCGGTGCTCTCCCGGGTCAGCTTCGTCCGCGACAACCAGCGGTACCCCGACAACTACCAGCTCCGGCACGTGCTCCGGATCGCCCCGGAGTTCGCCCCGAACTGGAACGAGGACGTCGCGGCCGAGCTCGCGGAGGGGTTCCGCATCCCGACCAGGACGGATATCAAGAAGTTCTCCCGGGGCCAGCTGTCGTCGGTCGCGATCATCCTCGGCCTGGCGTCCCGAGCCGCTGTGACCCTCCTCGACGAGCCGTACCTGGGTCTTGACGTCACCGCACGTGCGTTGTTCCACGACATGCTGCTGCGCGACTACACGGCGCACCCGCGCACCGTGCTCCTGTCCACCCACCTCATCGAGGAGTCGGAGAGGCTCTTCGACCGGGTCGTGGTCATCGATCGTGGCCGGGTGCGCATCGACAGCGACGTCGACGACGCCCGGGAGCTCGCCTTCACCCTGAGCGGGACGACGGCAGCGGTCGACCAGCTGGCCCAGCGACACACGGTCCTGCGCTCGCACACCGTCTCGGGCCTGAAGTCGGTCACGGTGCTGGGGACGGCGGACGAGGCCGTCCGGGCGGACGCCGACGGCCTCGGGGCCCGGCTCGCCCCTGCGTCGCTGCAAGACCTCGTCGCCGCGTTCGGCGAAGAGGGATCCGGATCCATCGAGGAAGGGGCGCGAGCATGAGCGCCGTCGTCTCCACCGTCAGGCTGCATCTCAACCAGCGGGTCGGCACGTTCGCGGTCCCGCTGTACATCGCGGCGACCGTCGCCGCGTTCTCCGTCCTGGTCTCCCTGCTGTTCTGGCGCTCGGGGAGCCTGCCAGGCACCGCCGACTGGATCCAGGGATCGCAGAGCAACCCCGGGATCGCGTACGGGCTCGTCGGCTTCCTGGTCTATTTCGGGGTCGCCTCGGTCGCCACGACGTTCCCCTTCGCGCTGACCCTCGGAGCGACGCGACGGTCCTTCGTCGCGGGCACGCTGCTCTGGTACGGCATCACCGCCGCCTACATCACCGTGGTGCTGGCGGTGCTCACCGCGATCGAGCTGGCGACCGACCACTGGTTCGCCGGCTTCTACATCTTCGACGTCTACATCCTCGGCGCCGGAGACCTGCTCCGGCTGGTTCCGATCGTGTTCCTCGGCGTGCTCACCGCGCTCACCGTCGGCGGCGTCTTCGCCGCTGCCTGGGTACGCTTCGCGGCCCGCGGGCCGCAGCTCATCGCGGCGGGCGTGGTGATCGTGATCGTGACCGGCCTGATCATCGTGATCCCTGCCATGGACACCATCGTCGCCGCGTTCCAGCCCTGGTGGCTCGCGGTCGCCGCCGGTGTGGTGATCCTGGCGTCCTCTGTGGGCAGCTGGCTGCTCCTCCGTCCGGCGATCGTGCGCTGACTCTCCGTCCCCCGCAGATTGGCACCCGCCGTGCAGGCCGGCACGCAATACGATTGCGCGGTGTCCACCGACCACTACTTCACCGCCCAGCCTGCCTCGGACGACGAGCGCCGCACCCGCACCGTCCACCTCGCCGGTCGTGAGGTGGAGGTCGAGGTGGCGCCGGGCGTGTTCTCGCCCGGCGGCGTCGACAAGGGCACGGCGGTGCTGCTGAGCGGGGTGCCCGCAGCTCCGCCGTCGGGCAACCTGCTCGACCTGGGCTGCGGCTGGGGACCCATCACGATCTCCCTGGCGCTGGAAGCGCCGCACGCCACCGTGTGGGCGGTCGACGTCAACGAGCGGGCGCTCGATCTCGTACGCCGCAACGCCGAGCGGCTGGGGCTGGCCAACGTCCGCGCGGTCCTGCCGGACGACGTGCCCGACGGCCTGGAGTTCGACCTGTGCTGGTCCAACCCGCCGATCCGCGTCGGCAAGCAGGCGCTGCACGATCTGCTGACACGCTGGCTGCCCCGCCTGGCGGACGGTGCCGAGGCCTGGCTGGTGGTGCAGAAGAACCTGGGGTCGGACTCGCTCGCGCGCTGGATCACCGACACGCTCGGCCTCCAGGTCGCCCGGGAGGCGTCGTCCAAGGGGTTCCGGATCCTGCGGGTCGCGGGCTGACCCGGTAGCGCGCCTACCTAGCGGGCGACCCGCCCGGAGTAGACGAGCTCCGCGGGGCCCGCCAGCTCGACCGTGCCGCCGGGGAGCACCCGCACGCGCACCTCACCGCCCGGCACCTCCACGATCCACGTGTCGGGGGCGCCCGCGCCGGACGCGCCGCCCTGCCAGGTCCGTACCGCGAGCGCCGCGGCGCAGGCGCCTGTGCCGCACGACGGCGTCTCGCCCACGCCGCGCTCGTGCACGCGCATGCGGAGGCGTCCGACGAGGCCGTCCGGCCCGTCCTCCTCGCCGAGCGGCACCACGAGCTCGACGTTGGTCCCGTGCGGTGGCAGCGGCGCGACCTCGGGGGCGCGGTGGAGCTCCAGGGATTCGAGCTCGTCGAGGCTCGCGAGCGCGACCACGGTGTGCGGGTTGCCGAGGTCCACGCTCAGGGCGGGACGGGGCGCGGTCCAGCCGTGGACCGCGACCGCCGCGTCGTACCCGTCGGAGACGGCGGCCTCGCCGCCGGGCAGGGACCATGGCCCCATGTCGACGGCGTACCAGCCGCTCGGCTCCTTCGTCACGTGCTTGACACCGGCGCGGGTGCCGAGGCTGAGCGGCCCGGCGGACAGGTCGGCGAGCCCTTCCTGCTCGGCGAAGGCGGCGAAGACGCGGACGCCGTTGCCGCACATCTCGGCGATCGAGCCGTCGGCGTTGCGGTAGTCCATGAACCACTCCGCGGTCGGGTCCTCGGCGAGGGCGTCCTGAGCGGCCTGCTCGCCGGCGCGGGCGAGGGCCGCCGTGGGGGCGAGCCGGATCACGCCGTCGCCGCCGATGCCGCCACGACGGTCGGCCAGCCTGCGCACGTCGTCCGCTCCGAGCTCGAGGACGCCTTCGGGGTCCGCGATCAGCACGAAGTCGTTCCGCGTCCCGTGCCCCTTCGTGAAGGCGAGGGTGCCGGGCGTCGGGGCGGAGGGCACAGGGCTCGTCGCGGGCTGCGTCATGACCCCAGGCTACGGCGCACGGGTTCGGTCCCCGCAACCGGCAGCGTCCCGGCGTCGGCGGCGGCCACGACCGCTCGCGCCTCGGCGAGCAGGTCGGGCGAGGCCGCGTCCAGCCAGTGCACGCGCGGGTCGCGGCCGAACCAGCCCATCTGCTTGCGTGCGAGGCGCCGCGTGTTCGCTGTGATGGCTTCCCGGGCCTCCGCCTCGGTGGACTCCCCGCGCCACCAGGCGAGCACCTCTGCGTAGCCGACGGCGCGGGCCGCCGTGACGCCGAGGCCGGACCCGGTGCCGCCCTGCTCCGGGCTTGCGAGGGCGCGCACCTCGTCCACCAGGCCCGTCTCCCACATCCGGTCGACGCGCGCGGCCACCCGCGTGTCCAGGATCTCTCTCGAGCAGTTCAGCCCGATCTGCACGGCGGGCCGCACGTACTCCTGCCGGGGCAGGTTGGCCGTGTAGGGGCGGCCGGTGAGCTCGATGACCTCCAGCGCGCGCACGATGCGGCGGGTGTTGTGCGGCCCGATGCTTGTCGCGGCCTGGGGGTCCAGCTGCGCCAGCTCGGCGTGCAGGGCGCGGCGCCCCTCGGTCTCGGCGCGAGCCTCGAACCGCGCCCGGATCTGCGGGTCGGTGCCAGGGAAGTCCATGGCGTCGAGCAGGGCCCGCACGTACAGCCCCGACCCGCCGACGACGACGGCGCGTGCTCCCCGCCCGCTGATCGCGTCCAGGTCGGCGCGTCCTGACTCCTGGTACCGGGCCACGGAGGCGTCCTGGGCGGGGTCCAGCACGTCGAGCTGGTGGTGCGGGATCCCGCGCCGCTCGGCCGGCGGCACCTTGGCCGTGCCGACGTCCATGCCGCGGTAGAGCTGGAAGGCGTCGGCGTTGACGATCTCGGCGGGGCCGAGCGCCTGCGCCAGGTCGAGCGCGAGGTCGGACTTCCCGGTGGCGGTGGGACCGACGATCGCGATGACTAGCACGCGGCGATCTTACGGTCCGACAGCGTGGTGACCCGGTATTCCGGCGGCAGGTGGTCGTGCGCCTGCTCGAAGACCTGGACCTCCGCCGTCCACGCGTCGGCGCCGGCAGCCCGCAGCGCCGCCCGGATACCGTCGGTGAGCGCGTCGGGGCCGCTCTCCAGCCCTCCGGGCGCTCCCCCACCCGCGACGACCAGGCCGCCGCCGCTGCGCAGGAGGTCCAGCGGGACGCCGTCCAGCGCGACGGCGCTCGGCGGCACCTCCAGCGTCTCGACGTCGGCGGCACGTAGGCCCAGCACGTCCGCGAGCGCCAGCAGCGCCACCGAGGCGCCGGTGCCGGCGGCCGCACGGGCACCGTCGGCCCAGGGGTCCGCCGTTCCGGCGCGCTGTCCGGAGTCCGTCGGGGAGCGCTGTCCTGAGCCGGCGGAAGGGCCGGGCAGCCAGCGGTCGCCGATGCCGGAACCGGCGAGCGTCGGGCGCAGGCGTCCGTGCCGGAGCCTCGGCCCGTGGGCAAGGACGAGGGGCAGCAGGCCGCCTCCGGTGAGGTCGGCCACGGCACGCGCCACCGCCTCGCGGACGTCCGCGAGCGGGTCGGCCCGCAGGCCAGGGGTGACCCCGGGGACGAGCAAGGGGGTCGCAGGCAGGATCACGGCGCGCACGATCCCTGAAAGTAGCACCAGGCCCGGCCTCTAGCCGGTCCGGGCAGATTCCACCCCTTTCTCACGTGAACGACGCAGCGGAGCGAGGTGTCTGGCGGGTACTGTGGGCAGGTGAGGTTCTTCGGGTCACGACGCCGGAACACGGCGGGCGACGGCGACCGTGCGGCCACCGGCCCGCAACAGCCCGAGCCCAAGGAACTCGACGACGACGAGCTGCGGGCACAGGTCGAAGGCGTTCTGCTTCGAGAGCTGACCGGCGGCCTCGACGATCCCTCGTCCCTTCCTGAGCCGCTGACGCGCGACCGCGTGGTCGAGTGGCTGGGCGAGAACGGGTTCAGCTACTTCGTCGACTCCGAGGGCGACGTCGGCGGGCTGTGGCACGGCTGGCTGTTCTACTTCCTGATGGTCGGCGAGAGCTCCGAGGTGCTCCAGGTCCGCGGGCAGTGGCACCGCGACCTCACCATCGAGCGGCTCGAGGAGATCCTCGAGCTCTGCAACGAGTGGAACGCCGAGCGCATCTGGCCGAAGACGTACGTCCGGGTCCGCGACAACGGGGCCGTGCTCGTCTACACCGAGGTCACCGTCGACCTGGAGCACGGGGTCACGGAGGACCAGCTGGACCAGCTCCTGCAGTGCGGGCTGACCACCGGCTCCATGTTCTTCGAGCACCTCGACGAGACGTTCCCCGATCCTCTGAGGTCGGCGCCATGAGCGGGGCACGTAGCGGCGGCGCCGGCCGTTGGCTCGCACGGCTGCTGAACCCGCGCCCGCCGGCCGCGCGGAGGTCGTCCGGCGTGCAGACCCGCACGATCGCGAACGTCCAGATCGAGAAGCCCCGGCCCCTGAGCACGCAGCGCGTCGGCGACGACCTCTCGCGCCGCGGCTACCGGTTCCGCATCGACGACGACGGCGACGTCACCGGCACCTGGGACGGCAACCGGTTCTGGTTCCTGCTGCTCGGCGAGCACGACGAGATCCTGCAGGTGCGCGGCCGCTGGGCGGGCACGCTGCCTGCCGGCGCCCGGCTTGCCGTGCTGCAGGCCGCCAACGACTGGAACCGCGAGCGCATCTGGCCCAAGGTCTACACGCGCGAGGAGGCGGCAGGGCTCGCCCTGTACGCGGAGGTGTCGGTGGACTTCGAGCACGGCGCCACCGAGGACCAGCTGGCGCAGACCGTCTCGTGCGGCCTGGTCACGGCCAGCCAGTTCTTCTCGACGGTCGCCTCGCTGGCGCCGCCGTCGGACGCGGAACCGGACGACCCGGAGAAGTAGCGCACCCACCGTGGTCGTGGGCGCGACCGCTACCCGTGGCGGAGGGTGGGCAAGCCCAGCGGCACGGGGCCGGACGGCGCGGGCGTGCCGTGCGAGTGCGTGTCCTCCCCGCCCCCGAGGCGTGCCTTCTCGCGCTCCGCCCAGGCGTCCCCCGAGCGGGTGCGCCGCACCACGAGCGGCCCGGCGGAGACGGGGTCGGCGATCAGGTGGTGCGGGGCGGCCTTCGTCACGGTGGCGGTCACGACGTCGCCGGGGCGCGGCAGCCCGTCGGGCACGACGGCGGACAGGCGCGGGTCGTCCAGGCTGACCGGGGCACCCGTGAGGTCGAGCGCCTCGTCGTCCGGGCCCGAGCCGGCGGCAGGTCGGGGCAGGCCGACGTGCACCAGCCGGTTGTCCTCTGCGCGGCCCGACAGGCGATGCATCGCGCCGTCCTTCTTGCCGGACCCCTCGCCGACGAGGACCTCGAGCGTGCGCCCCACCTGCTTGTCGGCCTCCTCGCCGCCGATGCGCTCCTGCAGCGCCAGGAGGCGTTCGAAGCGCTCCTGCACCACGGCCTTCGGCAGCTGGTCGGGCATCGTCGCGGCCGGCGTGCCCGGGCGCGGCGAGTACTGGAAGCTGAACGCCGAGCTGAACCGGGAGGCCTCGACGACGCGCAGCGTCTCGGCGAAGTCCTCCTCGGTCTCCCCGGGGAAGCCGACGATGATGTCGGTGGTGATCGAGGCGTCCGGCATCACCGCGCGCACGCGGTCGAGGATGCCGAGGAACTTCTCGGAGCGGTACGAGCGGCGCATCGCGCGCAGGATCCGGTCCGAACCGGACTGCAGCGGCATGTGCAGCTGCGGCATCACGTTGGGGGTCTCGGCCATCGCGGCGATGACGTCGTCGGTGAACGCGGCGGGGTGCGGGGACGTGAACCGCACCCGCTCCAGGCCCTCGATACGGCCGCACGCACGCAGGAGCTTGGCGAACGCGCCGCGGTCGCCGAACTCGACGCCGTAGCTGTTCACGTTCTGGCCCAGGAGCGTCACCTCGATCGCACCGGCGGCGACGAGCGCCTCCACCTCGGCGAGGATCTCGCCCGGACGGCGGTCGCGCTCCTTGCCGCGCAGGTGCGGCACGATGCAGAAGGTGCAGGTGTTGTTGCAGCCGACGGAGATGCTGACCCAGCCGGCGTAGACCGACTCGCGCTTCGTGGGCAGCGTAGACGGGAAGACCTGCAGGGACTCCGCGATCTCGACCTGCGCCGCCTCGTTGTGCCGGGCGCGCTCCAGGAGCACGGGCAGGGCGTCGAGGTTGTGCGTGCCGAACACGACGTCGACCCACGGCGCCTTCGCCACGATGTCGCCGCGGTCCTTCTGGGCCAGGCAGCCGCCGACGGCGATCTGCATACCCGGCCGCGCCGCCTTGATGCTGGCGAGCTGGCCCAGGTTTCCGTAGAGCTTGTTGGCGGCGTTCTCACGGACGGCGCACGTGTTGATGACCACGACGTCGGCCTCGCTGGCCGCCTCGTCCTGTCCGGACGCCCGCTGGTACCCGGCCTCCTCGAGCATGCCCGCCATGTGCTCGGAGTCGTGCACGTTCATCTGGCAGCCCAGGGTGCGCACCAGGTAGGTGCGCGGCGGCTGCTCCGGCGCCTCGTCGCGGCCTGCTGGACCGGTCGAGAGATCGGTCGCGGCGGCGGAGGGCATGGCTGGGGTGAGGGCGGTCGTGGACATCGAGTCGATTTTACGTCCCCTGTCGAGCGGGCCCGTACGGTGAGAGATCCGGCCCATAGCAGGCATCTGTTACCGAACCGTTGTGTCGCGATGACCCGTCGACTTGGTCCTTGAAACATCGGATCGTTAGGTTCAAGGGATGGACCAGAGCACCCCGACCACCGGCCAACCGGCGGCCGACGAGACCGTGGACGCTCCGACGTCGGACCGCGTCCTCGGGGCGCCCCTCGTGGAGCTGAAGCACGTAAACAAGCACTTTGGCGCGCTGCATGTGTTGCAGGACATCGACCTCACCGTTCACAAGGGTGAGGTGCTGGTCGTGATCGGCCCGTCCGGCTCCGGCAAGTCCACGCTGTGCCGGGCGATCAACCGTCTGGAGACGATCGACGACGGCAGCATCGCCGTCGACGGCAAGACCCTGCCCGAGGAGGGCAAGGCCCTCGCCCAGCTGCGGGCCGAGGTCGGCATGGTCTTCCAGTCGTTCAACCTGTTCGCGCACAAGACCGTGCTCGACAACGTGACGCTCGGGCCGCGCAAGGTCCGCGGCATGAGCAAGAAGGACGCCGAGGAGCTGGCCCGCACCCTCCTCGACCGCGTGGGCGTCGGCAACCAAGCGGGCAAGATGCCCGCGCAGCTCTCCGGTGGCCAGCAGCAGCGCGTGGCGATTGCCCGCGCGCTTGCGATGCGGCCCAAGGTGATGCTCTTCGACGAGCCGACCTCCGCGCTCGACCCCGAGATGGTCAACGAGGTGCTCGACGCCATGGTCGCCCTCGCCGAAGAAGGCATGACGATGATCGTGGTCACGCACGAGATGGGCTTCGCCCGCAAGGCCGCGCACCGCGTCGTTTTCATGGCGGACGGCCAGATCGTCGAAGAGGCTCCCCCCGAGGAGTTCTTCACGGCGCCCAAGAGCGAGCGGGCGCGCGACTTCCTCTCGAAGATCCTGACCCACTGAACTTTCACTGACTGATCCCAGCCAAGGGTTCCGCAACGGATCCCGAACTACCGAAGGGGAATCATGCGTAAGCACACCATGGGGCTGCTGGCAATGGCGGCAGCGTCTACTCTCGCGCTCTCGGCCTGCGGAAGCGCCGAGGTCGGCGAGCCGACCGGCGAAGAAACCGCCGCAGGCGGCGGCGAGTCCATTCGCATCGGCATCAAGTACGACCAGCCGGGCCTGGGCCTTCAGGAGGGCGAGGAGTTCACGGGCTTCGACACCGACGTCGCCCGTTACGTCGCCGACAAGCTCGGCTACTCCGAGGACCAGATCGAGTGGGTCGAGACCATCTCGGCCAACCGCGAGACGGCGCTGCAGAACGACGAGGTGGACATGATCTTCGCCACCTACTCGATCAACGACGAGCGCAAGGAGCTCATCGACTTCGCCGGCCCGTACTTCGTCGCCGGCCAGGACCTGCTTGTGGCCACCGACAACACGGACATCACGGGCCCCGAGGACCTTGAGGGCAAGAACCTCTGCTCGGTCACCGGATCGACGTCGGCGGAGAACATCAAGAACGACCACGCCGAGGGCGTGCAGCTCGTGGAGCGCCCCGGCTACGCCGACTGTGCCACGGCCCTCGCCTCGGGCGCCGTCGACGCCGTGACCACCGACGACATCATCCTCGCCGGCCTGGCCGCCACCGAGCAGAACGCCGGCAAGTTCAAGGTCGTCGGCGCGCCCTTCTCGGAGGAGCGCTACGGCGTGGGCCTGCCCGACGGCAGCACGGACCGCTGCGAGGAGGTCAACACCGCGATCGGCGAGATGATCGAGGACGGCACCTGGGAGGAGCTCGTCGCCAAGAACACCGAGGGCGCCGACTACACCCCGAACGCGGACCTCAACCCGCCGGACCAGGACGCCTGTGAGTGACCTCCTGACCACCCTGTGACCTTCGTGCCCGACGCCGGACCGCCCGCCTCCAGGGGCGGTTCCCGGTCCGGCGTCGTGGCACGTCGGGCGTCGTCGGCCGTGCCGCGACGCCCCTGACCATCCATCCTGAAAGGTGACCGTGGACGACCTCTTCGCCGGGTTCGCCGAGCTCTTCGCGCAGTACGACGTACTGGGCGCGTTCTGGGTGAACATCCAGCTCACGTTCTGGGCAGCGATCCTGTCCCTGGTCCTCGGCACAGTGCTCGCGCTGATGCGCATCTCCCCGATCGCGTCGCTGCAGTGGGCCGGTACCGCCTACGTGACGATCTTCAGGAACACGCCGCTGACGATCATCCTCACGTTCACGTACCTGGTGCTGTTCGCCCAGCTCGGGTTTGCACTCTCGGCCGACCTCAACACCACGTTCTTCTGGTTCGCGGTGATCGGCCTGGCCGTCTACCACGCGGCGTTCGTCTGCGAGGCCATCCGCTCCGGCGTCAACACCGTGCCGGTGGGCCAGGCGGAAGCCGCGCGCGCGATCGGGCTCTCGTTCCTGCCCGCAGCGACCCTGATCATCCTGCCGCAGGCGTTCCGCGGGGCCATCGCGCCGCTCGGCAACACGCTCATCGCACTGCTGAAGAACTCGACCGTCGCCATCGCCGCCTCGGTCGCGACCGAGACGTCATCACTGATGAGGACCATGATCGAGTTCCGACCAGACCTGATGGTCGCGATCTTCCTGCTGTTCGCGATCGGCTACGTCATCCTGGTGATCCCGATCGGTGTGACCACCACCTGGCTGTCCAGCCGACTGGCGGTGAAGCGATGACCGCCTCCGTCCTCTTCGACGCTCAGGGGCCTCGCGCCCGCGCCCTGTCCGCGGTCGGCAACGTCGTCTCAGCCCTCGTGGTGCTCGCCGTGCTCGGCTGGATGGCGTCGGTGCTGTACGCCAAGGGCCAGTTCGAAGCCTCGCTCTGGCAGAACGCCGTGTCCGCCGAGGCCTGGCAGTCCTACTACCTGCCGGGCCTGCAGAACACGCTGCGTTCGGCACTGTTCGCCACGGTGGGCTCGGTCGTCTTCGGCATCGTCTTCGGTGTCGGACGGCTGTCGCAGGTTCGTCTGGTGCGCTGGTTCTCGGGCGTGGTCGTGGAGTTCTTCCGCGCGGTGCCCGTGCTGCTGATGATGATCTTCTTCTACATGTACTTCTCGGCGCAGGCCCAGTGGATCACCGACAGGCCGTTCGCGGCAGTCGTGCTGGCCCTCGTCCTGTACAACGGCTCCGTCATCGCGGAGCTGGTCCGCTCCGGCGTCGGGAACCTGCCGAAGGGGCAGGGCGAGGCAGGACTGGCCGTCGGCCTGACTCCCGCGCAGACGCTCCGCTCGGTCCAGCTTCCGCAGGCGCTCGTCGCCATGCTGCCTGCGATGGTCTCGCAGCTCGTGGTGGTGCTCAAGGACTCGGCGCTCGGCCAGCTCATCCTCTACCCCGAGCTGCTGCGGTCCGCCCAGGTCCTCTCCTCCAACGAGCAGAACCCGCTGCAGGCGCTGGTCATCGTGGCGGCCGTGTTCATCGTGATCAACTACCTGCTCACCGTCGTGGCGCACCGGCTGGCGAGGCTGCTGTCCAGCCGGACGGCGGGTGCCACGATCGAGGGCACCGGGATCGGCAACCCGACTGCTGTGGCCGGCGGACCCGGTGGCGGCGGCCCAGGCGCGGTCTGACGGTCCACACCGCACCGACGCCGGAGCCGCCCTCAGCACACGTGCTGAGGGCGGCTCCGGCGTTCGGTCACCCGGCCGACCCGTCGGGGTCCGCGCCCGACGGCATCAGTGCGGGTCGAGGGCGTCGGGGCAGAGGACGTCAGTCCTCCGAGTAGTCGAGGTCGTCCGTCTCCTCGCCCTCCGCGGCGAGCGCTTCGCGGACCAGCTCGAAGGCCAGGCCGGGCGCGTAGCCCTTGCGCGCCAGAGAACCGACGGCGCGACGGACCCGCACCTGGCGGTCGAGGGTGCGCGTGCGGGTGATGAGCTTGGTGGCCAGCCTGGCACCCGCGACCCGTTCGTCGTCCGGGTCGAGCTGGTCCAGGGCCTCGGTGGCCGTGTCCTCGTCGATGCCCCGCCGTCGTAGCTCCGCCGCGATACCTCGCCGGGCAAGGCCCCGCTCGGCGTGCCGGGTGCGGACGATGGTCTCGGCGTAGGTCGCGTCGTCCACCAGGCCCACCTCGTCGAACCGGTCGAGCACCTGCACGACGACGTCCTCCGGGTAGCCCTTGCGGGCCAGCGACTGCTCCAGCTCGCGCCGGGACCGCTGCGCCGCCGTCAGGGTCTTCAGGACTACCTCGCGGGCCTTCTCGACGGCCTCGTCACGGCTGATCTCGCCGGCCTCGAGTCGCTCGGCGACGGTCTTGCGTGGTGCTCGGTCGGCGCTGCTGCGCCCTCCGCGGCTGCTCGTCCAGCCACCCTCCCGAGCAGCCGGACGGCCCCGACGCTTCCCCACGCCGGGACCATCCGCTGGATCACCGTACTGCACGTCAGAACGGCGCCTTCTCGGCGGCCGCTTCCGCCTTCTCGGCAGTCTTCGACACCGCCGGCTTCGCGGCCTTCGAGCGCGCGCTGGGTGCCTTGGTGGCCTTCGCCGTTGCCGTCGTCCGGGAGGCCGAGCTCGCTGCCGCGACGGTGCCGGCAGCCGGTGCGGTATCCGTGGCAGCAGGGGCCGCCGCAGCCGCACCCTCGTCCGCCGGTGCGTCGACCTTCGGGCCGACGCCCAGCTTCTCCTTGACGCGCTTCTCGATGTCGTTGGCGAGGTCGGGGTTGTCCCGCAGGAACGCTCGCGCGTTCTCCTTGCCCTGGCCGAGCTGATCGCCCTCGTAGGTGAACCAGGAACCCGACTTGCGCACGAAGCCGTGCTCCACGCCCATGTCGATCAGGCCGCCCTCACGGGAGATGCCGTGGCCGTACAGGATGTCGAACTCCGCCTGCTTGAACGGCGGGGCCATCTTGTTCTTGACGACCTTCACCCGGGTGCGGTTACCGACCGCGTCGGTGCCCTCCTTGAGGGTCTCGATGCGGCGGATGTCGAGCCGGATCGACGCGTAGAACTTCAGCGCCTTGCCACCGGTGGTGGTCTCGGGCGAGCCGAAGAACACGCCGATCTTCTCGCGCAGCTGGTTGATGAAGATCGCCGTGGTGCCGGACGAGCTCAGCGCGCCGGTGATCTTGCGCAGGGCCTGCGACATGAGGCGGGCCTGCAGGCCGACGTGGCTGTCACCCATCTCGCCCTCGATCTCGGCCTTGGGCGTCAGCGCGGCGACGGAGTCGATCACGATGATGTCGAGCGCGCCGGAGCGGATCAGCATGTCCGTGATCTCCAGCGCCTGCTCGCCGGTGTCCGGCTGCGAGACCAGGAGGGCGTCGGTGTCGACGCCGAGCTTCTTGGCGTAGTCCGGGTCCAGCGCGTGCTCTGCGTCGATGAACGCAGCGATGCCACCCTGGCGCTGAGCGCTGGCCACCGCGTGGAGCGCGATGGTCGTCTTGCCCGAGGACTCAGGCCCGTACACCTCGACGACGCGTCCTCGGGGCAGACCGCCGATACCGAGCGCCACGTCGAGCGCGATCGAGCCGGTCGGAATCACCTCGATAGGCGCACGGATCTCGTCGCCGAGGCGCATGACCGAGCCCTTGCCAAAGCTGCGGTCGATCTGAGCGAGGGCCGCTTCGAGGGCCTTGTCGCGATCTGCTGGTGCGGGCATGTGCAACACCTTCGGTTTCGGGGCGCTCTGTGCGCCGGCATGGATGACTCTGTACGTCGTTGCCGACCGTACGCGGAGCCACTGACACGAACGCCTTCTCCGGCCGCCGCCTGTGGACGACGTTCCGAAATCCGTGCCTGTGGTCAAAGTCTAGCCGAACGCGTGTTCGAGGCAACGCACGACACACCGGGGTGTCGTGGACATCTCACCGGGCTCAGCGACGAGGCGGCGGGGCCTGCCGGTGCTTGTCCTTGCCCCACCGTTCGGCGTCGGGCACGTCCAGCGCGTCGCACAGCGCGTGCCACACGTCGCGCGGCTCGTCGCCGTCGTCAAGGGCGACCGCCGGGGTCCGGCCGTCCAGCGCGGGCAGCACCTGCTCCCGTGCGAGGGCGCGCCCGTAGGCGGGACCGAAGACCTCGTCGATCAGCTGCCAGAAATCCCGTTCGCGCACCCGGCAACCCTACGTCTCCTCGCGCTGGCCCTGACAACCGGCCTCTGTCAGTGGTCGGGGACAGAATGGGTCCATGCCGACGCCCGACGACCCGCTCTCCCGGTTCGGACCCGCCACCCGTACGTGGTTCACCGGGGCGTTCGCGCAGCCCACCGCCGCCCAGGCCGGCGCGTGGGACGCCGTCGCGCGCGACCAGCACGCGCTCGTGGTCGCGCCGACCGGGTCCGGCAAGACGCTCGCGGCGTTCCTCTGGTCGATCGACCGGATCATGTCCGCTCCACCGCCCGAGGAGCGCGCCCGCCGCTGCCGGGTGCTGTACGTGTCACCGCTGAAGGCACTCGCGGCGGACGTGCAGCGCAACCTGCGCTCCCCGCTCACCGGCATCCGGCAGGCCGCCGCCCGGGAGGGCGTAGAGGTCCCGGACGTCACCGTCGGGATGCGCACGGGCGACACGCCGGCGAGCGAGCGGCGCTCGTTCGCCACCCGCCCCCCGGACATCCTCGTCACGACGCCGGAGTCGCTGTTCCTCATCCTCACCTCGTCGGCGCGGGCCGGCCTGGCCGGCGTCGAGACCGTGGTGCTCGACGAGATCCATGCGGTCGCGGGCAGCAAGCGCGGCGCTCATCTGGCCCTGAGCCTGGAACGGCTCGACGCGCTGCTCGACCGACCGGCGCAACGCATCGGCCTGTCGGCGACCGTGCGCCCCGTGGACACCGTCGCCCGGTTCCTCGGCGGTGGCCGCGACGACAGCTCGGCCAGGGAGGTCGCCGTCGTGCAGCCGCCGTCGCACAAGGAGTGGGCGATCGACGTCGTGGTGCCGGTCCCGGACCTCGCGGATCTCGACAGCGCGCCGGCGACCGGCCCGTCCGACGGTGCAGCGCAGGCGGACGGCGCGGCCGACGGTCCGGGCGGCGCAGGGACGAGCGGTCCTGGCACCGGCGACGACGAGATCGATCTCTCGGGCGAGGCCACCCGGCCCCTGCGCAGGGCCTCGGTCTGGCCGCACGTCGAAGAGCGTGTGGTCGACCTCGTGGCCGACCACACCTCCACCATCGTCTTCACCAACAACCGGCGGGGCGCGGAGCGGCTGACGGCCCGGATGAACGAGGTGTGGGCGCAGCGCCAGGGTCTTGACGTCGCCGACCCTGCCAGCACCTGGGCCGCGCTCGTGCCGGGCCAGTCGGGAACGAGCGCCGGCATCCCCCGGCCCACGCCCGAACGACGCGGTATGCCGGAGGCGGTACCGGCCCAGGGCGAGATGCTCCTGGCGCGGGCCCACCACGGGTCGATGAGCCGCGCCGAGCGCACCCGCACCGAGACCGAGCTCAAGGAGGGCCGGCTGCCGGCAGTGGTCGCCACGTCGTCCCTGGAGCTCGGCATCGACATGGGAGCGGTGGACCTCGTGGTGCAGGTCGGGGCGCCGCCGTCCGTGGCGAGCGGGCTGCAGCGCATCGGCCGTGCCGGTCACCAGGTGGGTGCGGTGTCCAAGGGCGTGGTCTTCCCGATGTTCCGCGGCGACCTCGTGCCTGCCACCGTCATCGCGCAGCGGATGCGCGCGGGCGAGATCGAGCACATGCACGTCCCTGCCAACCCGCTCGACGTCCTGGCGCAGCAGGTGGTGGCGGCCCTCGCCGTCGACGACTGGGCCGAGGACGAGCTGCTCGCCCTCGTCCGCCGCGCCGCGCCGTTCGCCCGGCTCGGTGACGCGACGTGGCGCGCTGTGCTCGACATGCTCGCCGGGCGGTATCCCAGCGAGGACTTCGCCGAGCTGCGCGCCCGCATCACCTGGGACCGCGCGACGGGCATGCTGCGCGGCAGGCCCGGCGCACTGCGCCTGGCCGCCACGAGCGGTGGCACCATCCCCGACAAGGGCGCCTACGGCGTCTTCCTCGCCACCGACGGGCCCGACGGCGGCGCGCCCGGCGACGCCCTCACCGACGCCGTGACCGGCGGCGCCGCCCGCACGCGCGGTGGCAAGCGCGTCGGTGAGCTGGACGAGGAGATGGTCTACGAGTCTCGGGTCGGCGACACGTTCACGCTCGGGTCGAGCACGTGGCGCATCCAGGAGATCACCACGGACCGGGTGCTGGTCACCCCGGCCCCCGGCCTGCCCGGACGCCTGCCGTTCTGGAAGGGTGACGCCCAGGGGCGCCCCGCCGAGCTCGGGCGCGCGGTCGGTGCGTTCGTCCGCGAGGCCGACGCGGCCCTTGCCGCCGACCCCGACGCCGGGCGCAAGCACCTGCGTGACGCGGGGCTCGACGCCTGGGCGGCCGACAACCTCGCCGCCTACCTCACCGAGCAGCGGCTGGGCACCGGGCGCGTGCCCGACGACCGGACGGTGGTCGTGGAGCGGTTCCGTGACGAGCTCGGCGACTGGCGCGTGGTGATCCACTCGCCGCTCGGCGCACGCGTGCACGCGCCGTGGGCGCTGGTGATCTCCGCCCGGTTGCGCGCCCGCTTCGGCCTCGACGTGGCTGCCATGCACTCGGACGACGGCATCGTGCTGCGTCTGCCCGACGCCGGCGGCGGCTGGGAGGGCGACCCGTGGGACGTCGGCACGGCAGCCGGCCAGAGCGATGACGCCGACCAGCAGACCCAGCACACGCCAGGGCAGGTCGCGCTCGACGACCTCCTCCTTGACCCCGACGAGGTGCTCGGCGCGGTCCGTGACGAGCTGGGCTCGTCGGTGATGTTCGCCGCGCGGTTCCGTGAGGCGGCGGCGCGGGCGCTCCTGCTCCCCCGCCGTCGCCCGGACAAGCGACAGCCCCTGTGGCAGCAGCGGCAGCGGTCCGCCCAGCTGCTGGAGGTGGCCAGCCAGTTCCCGGACTTCCCCATCGTGCTGGAGGCCGCGAGGGAGTGCCTCCAGGACGACTTCGACGTCACGGCCCTGGCCGACCTCATGCGTGAGATCGCCGGCGGCGGGGTCCGGGTCGTCGAGGTCACGACCGCGACGCCGTCGCCGTTCGCGCAGTCGCTCCTGTTCGGCTACACCGCCCAGTTCCTGTACGACGGTGACGCACCGCTGGCCGAGCGTCGCGCGGCCGCCCTGTCGCTCGACCCGGAGCTCCTGGCCGAGCTGCTCGGTGACCAGGGGACCGCCGACCTGGCGGACCTCCTGGACCCGGGTGCGGTCGAGCGCACAGAGGCGGAGCTGGCCGGCCTGGCGCCGGACCGTCAGGCCCGGGACGCCGAGGGCCTGTGGGACCTGCTTCGCCGCACCGGACCGCACCCGCTGGACGCCCTGGAGGCCCGCACCCGGGAAGAGGCGCGCCACGCCGTGGCCCACTGGCTCGACGAGCTGGAGGCCACCCGCCGCGTCATCCGCGTCCGGTTCGCCGGCGTGGAGCAGTGGGCGGTCGCAGAGGACGCCGGCCGCCTGCGCGACGCGCTGGGCGTGGCACTTCCGGTGGGAGTCCCGGAGACGTTCACCGAGCCGGTGCCCGACCCGCTCGGTGACCTGCTGCGCCGACACGCTCGCACGCACGGGCCGTTCGGTGCCGGCACGGCGGCCCAGCGGTTCGGGCTGGGCGTCGCGATCGTCGCGCACGGCCTGGCCCGCCTCGAGGCCGCCGGCGTGCTCGCACGCGGCAGCCTGCGACCCGGCTCGCTCGGCGGCACGGGCGACGAGTGGTGCGACCCCGGAGTGCTGAGGCTGCTGCGGCGGCGTTCGCTGGCCGTCCTGCGGGCAGAGGTCGAGCCGGTGGAGCAGGAGGCGCTCGGTGCCTTCCTGCCCCGCTGGCAGAACGTCTCCACCGGGCTGTTGCGGGCCGCGGACGGGCTCGTGCAGGCGATCGAACAGCTCGCCGGCGCCGCGGTCCCCGCGTCGGCCCTGGAGACCCTGGTGCTGCCCGCACGCGTGACCGACTACTCCCCCGCCCTGCTCGACGAGCTGACGGTCGCCGGAGAGGTCCTGTGGGCAGGGCACTCGCGGCTTCCCGGCTCCGGCGGCGGCGACGGCCTGGTCTCGCTCCACCTGGCCGACGGCGCCCCGCTCACGCTTCCCACGCTGGAGCCGATCCAGGAGGAGAGCCCGCTCGACTCCGAGCTGCACCGCGCGGTGCTGGACCTGCTGACCGGTTCCGGGGGATTCTTCCTGCCCCGGGTCGCCGAGCTCACCGGGGCCGAGCCGGACGCCGTGCTGGAGGTGCTGTGGGACCTCGTCTGGGCCGGGAGGGTCACCAACGACGGGCTCGGTGCCCTGCGGGAACGAGTGAGCGGCGCCGGTGCCCATCGTGCGCCCCGGACGGCCGCGCGCGCCCGGCCGGTGCGACGCTCACGGTTCGCCGTGTCGCCGGGACGCCCGGCGTCGGCGCTGCGGGCCAGTGCGTCGGTCCCCGGAGGCGGGGGACGCTGGGCCGCGCTGCCGACGCGCGAGCCCGACCCCACGCTGCGGGCACACGCCCTGACCCAGGTGCTGCTGGAACGGCACGGTGTGCTCACCCGGTCGGGCGCGGCGGCCGAGGGCGTCGGGGCGAGCTACCGCGACGTGTACCGCGTGCTGTCCGGTCTGGAGGAACGCGGTGCGGTGCGCCGCGGATACTTCGTCGAGCACCTGGGCGGCTCGCAGTTCGCGCTGCCGGGTGCCGTCGACCGCCTCCGGGTCGACGCGCAGGACCGCGCGCGGATCGTCGAGGCCGAGCTGGAGGTCACCGAGCGCACGACAGCCGTGGCGACCGGCACGGGCGCGAGCAGCACGAGCGGCGCCGTCGTGCTCGCCGCGATGGATCCAGCCAACCCGTACGGCGCGGCGCTCGCCTGGCCGGCTGGGTCCGGCCCCGACCGCTCGGCCGCTGGCGGCAGTGCGCCGGGCCACGCCCCGGGCGACGACGGGAGCAGGTTCGGCGTCGTGGACGCGGCGCAGGGCCCGGAGCCTGCTTCGGGCAGAAGCCCCGGGAGCAGGCCCACCGCTGCGCACCGGCCCGGCCGCAAGGCCGGAGCCATCGTGGTGCTCACCCACGGCGACCTCGCACTGTTCGTGGAGCGTGGTGGGCGCACGGTGCTGTCGTTCACCCAGAGTCCCGCTCGGCTCGCGGTCGCGGCTGCGGCGCTGGCCCGGACCGTCCGGGAGGGACGGCTGGGGCGCCTCGTGGTCCAGCGGGTCGACGGTGTGTCCGCCCTGGAGGCCGCACGGCACCATCCGGTGGCTCGAGCGCTCGTGGAGGCGGGCTTCGCGGTCACCCCACGAGGTCTGCGGATCTCGATCCGCTGAGCGCGAGAGCCGGCGCTGCCACCTCGATCTCGAGGACCTCGTGCCCCGCGATCCCGGCCGCGGCCGGCCCGGAGCTGAGGTCCTCACGGTCGATCGTGGCCGCGAGCAGGAACAGGTAGCCGATCATGATCATGAAGCCCACGCGCTCGATGAGGCCGAAGGCCATGATCCCGGAGTCGGCGAAGAAGACCAGGGACAGGTGCACCACGAGGAACACCGTGACCACCACGCCCAGGGCGCTGGCGGCCGTCCGCAGGCCTCGTGGGAGCCCCGAGCGGGGCCGCTGGATCGACCGCTCCAGGCTCAGGCCGACCACGGGCAGCACGCAGAACGCCGCTGCCGCGCTGACCCGGTGAATCGTGGCGGACAGCGTCGCTGCCGTCCCCGGCGGGTCGGTCGGGAACGCGCCGACGAGAATCATCGCCACGGCGAAGAGGATCATCGCCACGGCAGGGACGGGGCCTACCGCCAGCCCGGCGCGGTACATCCGGACCGTGAGGATCAGCCCGAGCAGCGCCATGATCAGGCCGCCGGCCAGGATGAGCTCACCGCCGCCCGGCACGAAGGCGTACCAGCTGATCGGGTCGAGCACCGGGTCGACGACTGACGCGCCGACCACGTGTGCCGCAGCCATGGGGAGCAGTGCCGTCGCGCCGAGCCAAGCAACTGTGCGTGCGCTGCGGGGGTCTACGGGTACTGGCGGCAATTCGGGATGTCTCCCCAGGTCAGCGTCTGCGACGGTCATGAGATAAGGGTCCTGGAGCGGGCGCTCAGAATCCATCCGGTATTCCCCCGGTTACGCCAGGACATTTCTGGGGGCTGTCCCCCAGTGGCTCCCGTGCGGCCGAACCCGGATCACGTCCACACGCACGGGTGATATGCCGGATGTGCGGCGTCTCTCGGCCTGGCGCACACTACGCTGAAACCCCACGACGAGGGGAGCATACGTGCCAGAGGGCGATGTTCTGCGCCTCACCGCCGAACGCCTCACCGCGGCGCTGCGCGGCCTGCCGCTCGTCCGTGCGGAGCTGCGCTGGCCCAGTGCAGGGGCCGCGAACCTGACCGGCGCCACCGCGCTCGAGACCGGCGCGTACGGCAAGCACCTGCTGACCCGGCTCGACGACGGGCGCACCCTGCACACGCACCTGCGCATGGAAGGGCTCTGGAAGGTCCACCGCACCGGCTCACGCGATGCCTCTGCCCGGAACCCGGCGATCCGCGCCGTGCTCGCGACGGACGCCTGGACCGCAACCGGCTGGCACCTCGGGATGCTCGATCTCCTGCGCACCCACGACGAGCACAGGATCCTCAGTGGGCTGGGCCCCGACGTGCTGGGCGCCGACTTCCCCACCACCGGGCTGCCCGACGCCGTCGGGCGCCTCGTCCGCGAGCCGGACCGGCCGCTGTGCGTGGCCCTGCTGGATCAGCGCACCGTCGCAGGCATCGGGACCATCTGGATGGCCGAGTCGCTGTTCGCACGGCGCCTGTTCCCGTGGACGCCGGCCGGAGCGCTGACCGACGACGAGTGCCACGACCTGCTGCGCACGGCCCGCCGGCTGATGGAACGCAGCGTGGCCGTAGGACGGGCACGTGGCCTGGCCGCCGTCGAGATGCATGTGCACGGCAGGAGCGGCAGGCCGTGCCACCGGTGCGGCACACCGATCGGGGTCGGCTCCGCCAACGAGAAGCCCTACGAGCGCCCCGTGTTCTGGTGCTCGACCTGCCAGGCACCGACGCCGAGATAGGCCCGGGGACAGCAACAGGGCGGGACCAGGACCGAGATCTCGGTCCTTGCCCCGCCCTGAAGCGGTCTCGCAGCAGCTCTCGTGCCAGCCTGTCGGCTCTTAGCCGACCGGCGCCAGGTCCGACTGCGCGACCTCTCGCCGCGCTGCGGTCCGGTCGCCTCCCCTGGCCAGGAGGCCTGCGACGAAGTCCGCCGGGATCGTGTCCGGAATCTGGAATCCTTCGGCTACCGCCACGCGGTCGCTCACCTCACGCAGGACCAAGGACAGCGGCACGTCGAGCGCCTCGCAGATGGAGCCAAGAAGCTCGGACGACGCCTCCTTCTGCCCTCGCTCCACCTCACTGAGGTACCCCAGCGACACTCGTGCCGCCGACGAAACCTCGCGCAGGGTGCGCCCCTGACGCTGCCGCGTGTCACGCAGCACGTCTCCGATTTCTCGCCGTAGTACGACCATCTCGCGCCCCCTCTCAGTGCCTGTCCCTGAACTCACGCCCTGCCCTGCCTGGACCGGACGCGTCGTGCGTGTGGTGCGCCCCCCGCGTGCGGAGTTCGTTCTACCGTACCCCGCGCTCGAAGAGTTCTTGCGCCGGCTCCGGGTGGTCGGCCTGTTCATGATCACACCGGGACCAACGTCGTGGATCTGAGCCTTGTTCCCGGAGTGCATCCCCGTCAAGCCCTGTGCAAGATTAAGCCAAGAAGTTTCACTTGTCTGTAACTTCTGGAAAGACGGTCGTGGGTGTGTCGCGGTTTTCACCCGTTGCCTCGCTGGCCGGTGCCTCGCTGACGAGCGCCAGCGCCAGCTCGAGGACGCCACGCGCCGCGTCACCGATCACCTGGGACCGGTCACCGTCGAGGTCCAGCCGGTGAACCTCGGACGCCACCGGGGTGCTCACCGCGACGAAGACCACACCGGGAGCCTGGCCGTCCTGCGGGTCCGGCCCCGCGACACCGGTCGTGGCGAGGCCCACATCGGACCCAGTCGCCCTCCGGGCGCCCGCCGCCATCTGGGCGGCGACCGCCTCGTCCACGGCGCCCCGCTCGGCGAGCAGGTCGGCGTCCACGCCGAGCAGCTCCGCCTTCAGGTCGGTGGCATAGGCCACGACACCACCGCGCAGCACGCTCGACGCGCCAGGCACCGAGACGAGGGACGCCGTGACGAGCCCGCCCGTCAGCGACTCGGCCACCCCGATGGTCCACCCCCGCGCGGCCGCCTCGGCCAGGAGGCGGGACGCCGTCATCGGCTGGACGCCCCGGCCCGCGCGTCGCGGCGGATCTTCCAGCCCTGGTACGCGTACTCGAGGCCCGTCACCACCGTCAGCACGAACGCCGCCAGCAGCACGATCCAGGCGATCACCGTGAACCACTCGAAGCCGTCACGGGGCAGCAGGAACATCGAGATCGCGACGGACTGCAGCACCGTCTTGAGCTTCCCGCCACGCGACGCCGGCATCACCTCGTACTTGAGCATGCCCATGCGCATGAACGTGATGCCCAGCTCGCGCACCAGGATCACCACCGGGATCCACCAGGGCAGCTCGCCGAGCGGGATCCAGAGGAGGATCAGGGCAGCGCCGATGAGCAGCTTGTCGGCGATCGGGTCGAGCAGCTTGCCCAGATCGGTGATGAGCCCGCGCGACCGGGCGAGGTAGCCGTCCACCTTGTCCGATACCGCCGCGACCACGAAGATCGCCGTGGCCACGAGCCGCCAGGTGGTGTCGTCACCGCCTTCGACGAGGAGTGCCCAGGCGAAGAACGGGACCATGGCGATGCGAATCATCGTGACGAGGTTCGCAATATTCCAGGGCGACGGAGCGTCGTTGACCATTGCTCCAGCCTATCCGCCTGCCGGGACCCCTCAGCGCAGCGCCTCGGCGTCGTCGTGATAGTCCGTGGCAACGGGTGGCATGTGGCCGTCCGTCCCGTCGGCGTACTGGTCGCCGGTGGCACGGTTCGCGCCGTCGGCGCCACGCTCGGGCTCCGCCTGGTCGAAGACCTGAGGCGGCTGCTCGCCGCGGATGAGCGCCAGCGCCGACGGCAGCTCCTCCGCCAGGACGAGCACGTCGCGCGCCTTGGACCCCTCGGAGGGCCCCACGATCTCGCGCGACTCGAGCAGGTCCATGAGGCGCCCGGCCTTGGCGAAGCCCACACGGAGCTTGCGCTGCAGCATGGACGTGGAACCGAACTGGGTGGTGACGACCAGCTCCGTCGCCTGCAGCAGCAGGTCGAGGTCGTCGCCGATGTCCTCGTCGACCTGCTTCTTCGCGGCGGTCGGTGCGGCGACGTCCTCCCGGTACACGGGCTTGAGCTGGCTCTTGACGTGCTCGACGACCTGGTGCACCTCTGACTCGGTGACCCACGCACCCTGGACCCGCATCGGCTTGGCGGCGCCCATGGGCAGGAACAGCGCATCGCCCTGGCCGATGAGCTTCTCGGCGCCCGGCTGGTCGAGCACCACGCGGGAGTCGGTGACCGACGACGTCGCGAAGGCGAGTCGCGACGGCACGTTCGCCTTGATGAGCCCCGTGACGACGTCGACGGACGGGCGCTGTGTCGCCAGCACGAGGTGGATGCCTGCGGCGCGCGCGAGCTGCGTGATGCGCTGGATCGAGGCCTCGACGTCGCGCGGGGCGACCATCATGAGGTCCGCGAGCTCGTCGACGACCACGAGGAGGTACGGGTAGGGCGCGATCTTGCGCTCGGAGCCCGGCGGCGGCTTGACCTTGCCTGCCCGGACCGCGGTGTTGAAGTCGTCGATGTGCTTGTAGCCGAACATCGCCAGGTCGTCGTACCGCGAGTCCATCTCGCGCACCACCCAGTCGAGGGCCTCTGCGGCCTTCTTCGGGCTGGTGATGATCGGGGTGATCAGGTGCGGGATGCCCTCGTAGATCGTGAGCTCCACGCGCTTGGGGTCGACCAGGATGAGCCGCACCTGTTCCGGCGTGGCACGCATCAGGATCGAGGTGATCATCGAGTTGATGAAGCTCGACTTGCCCGCACCGGTCGCGCCGGCGACGAGGATGTGCGGCATCTTCGCGAGGTTCGCGACGACGTAGCCGCCCTCGACGTCCTTGCCGACGCCCATCACCATGGAGTGCTCGGTGCGGCGTGCCGCGCCCGAGCGGAGCACGTCACCCAGCACGACGGTCTCGCGGTCCGTGTTCGGGATCTCGATACCGATGGCGGACTTGCCAGGGATGGGCGAAAGGATGCGCACGTCCGCGCTCGCCACCGCGTACGCGATGTTGTTGGACAGCGACGTGATGCGCTCGACCTTGGTCTTGGCCCCCACCTCGACCTCGTACCGGGTGACCGTCGGGCCGCGGCTGAAGCCGGTGACCTTCGCGTCGACGCCGAACTGCTCGAACACGCCGGTGAGCGACTCGACCACCCGGTCGTTGGCCGCCGAACGCGCCTTGTGCGGCGGTCCCTGGACCAGCACGTCCTCGTCCGGCAGCAGGTACACCGTGTCGCCGTCGAGCATGGGCTGCACGCCGCGCGGCATGGGCTCGCTGCCCTGCGGCGGCTTGGGCCCGTCGGTCTTGCCACGCTCCCCGTCGGGCCCGAGGACGCCTGGGCCGATCGCGGGAGCGCCCGTCACCTTGACCGCCGACTCGCCGGTCGGGATGCGCTGCGTGGTGAGCCTGCCCGCCTTCGCTGCGCGCTCCGCCGCCTCCACCTCTGCGGCCTTCTCGAAGGCCTCGTCGCCCACGAACCCGGCCAGCCGCTCCTTCTCCGCTGCGATCTCCTGCTTGGTGCGGCGCTTGCGGCGCTTCGTGCCGGTGGCCGCGCCGTCGTGCGCCGAGACGCCCTCGGCCAGCGCGAGCCCGTCCTTGTCCGTGGCCACCGGCTCGCTGTGGTTGCCGGTGAGCCGGTCGTACAGGCCGCGCAGACGTGCCGGGATCCGGTGCACCGGCGTCGCCGTCACGATGAGGACGCCGAAGAATCCGGCCAGGACGTACAGCGGGATCGCGAACCACTGCGTCAGGCCGGTGACCACGGGGGTCGCGAACAGGAACCCGATCACGCCGCCGGCGTCCTGCACCGGGGTGAAGCCCTCTGCGGGCGACGGCAGGTCAGCACTGATGTGCACCAGCGAGCACGTCGCGACCACCAGGAAGCTGAGCCCGATCGCCACCCGTCCGTTCTGCTGGGCGCGCTCGGGATGGCGCATGACGCGGAAGGCGAGCCAGACGAGCAGCACGGGCAGCGCGACGCCCGCCACGCCGAACGTGCCGGCGACCACCGCGTGCACGCCGTCACCGAATGCGCCGTCGATGCCCCACCACTCGCGCGCGGCGACGATCACCGCCACTGCGAGCAGCGCGAAGCCGACGCCGTCGCGCCGGTGGTCCGGTTCCAGTTCCTGCCCTCCCTGCTGCTCTGCCTTCTGCGCGCCCCCGTCAGGCGCGTCCTGCGCCGTCCGCGGCCCGGCGGCGCGGGTGGCGCCGCCCACCGCGTGCGCCATGCCCATCCACAGCCCTCGTAGCGCCCGGACCGGCCACGGCGGGCGGGACGGCCCGGACGCAGCCTTGGCCGCCGGGCGGGCAGCCCCCCGGCGCTGGGTCGATTTCGACGCTGCGGCCTTGGGCCTGGGGCGCTTCGCGCCCTGCCCGGATCCCTTCCCGGAGCTTCGCCGGGCCGACGTGCGGGTCGCCATGATGTCGCCACCGTAACCGGGGACGACGGCCCCACCCAGGACCCCTCGCGGTGTGTCCCGAACCGGGCCGGCGCCCGGTTTGTCGCGCTCTGCGGGCCCGCGCGGGTCCTCCGGCACGGGCCTTGCCCGTGGTTCCACCTCGATTCAGGCCAGGAGGAGGCCTGCCGCCAGCGTCACCACACCTGCGGCCAGGAACACCGCCCCTGCCGGGAGCAGCACCACGGCCCGGTTGGGCGCCGTCCGCCCCTCCCCCATCGCGGAGAAGAAGAATCCCGCCGGCATCAGGATCGCCGCGCACAGCACCCCTGTGGCGGCCAGCCAGTGCGCGAAGCCCGTCAGGCTCGTCGCCTCGGCAAGGAGCACGCAGAGCAGACCGAGGATCACCAGCACGCCCGCGTGCGCATGCCCCGCCCGGTAGAAGCTCTTCTGCAGGTCGGTGGTGATCAGCCTGCCGCCGAAGACCTTGAGCAGGAAGAACCCGCCCGACTCGATACCTACGACGGTCAGCAGCACGACGCCCGCTGTGATGCGGGCAGGATCTGAGAGCTCGAGCACGACGTCCTCCTTGGGTATGGCTATGGGTCGACCGGGTTTCGTAACACTGTTATCAAACATCGTTCGCAAACTCCCGTCAAGACTTCTAGACTCACGCCATGGCTCGACCACGACTGCACGACGACGCGCTGCGCACGCGGCTCCTCGAAGTCACCTCGCAGGTGATCTCGTCCGACGGCGAGAGCGCCGTCACCGTGCGGAAGGTCGCCGCGGCGGCGGGGACCAGCGCCTCGGCCGTCTACGCGCTGTACGGCTCCCGCGAGGCGCTGGTCGAGGCCGTCAGCGACGAGGGGTTCCGGCGCTTCGCCGAGCACCTGGGCGCCGTCGGGCAGAGCGACGACCCCGCAGCAGATCTCCGGGCCCTCGGTGGCGCCTACCGGCGGTTCGCTCTGGCCGACCCGCACTTCTACCGCGTCATGTTCTACCGCGCCGTGTCGCCGGCACCCGGCGCGACGGCCTCCGCGCTCGACCGCCCGACGTTCCGGGTGCTGCACGACGCCGTCGCCCGGACGGTCGGCGACGCACCACCCGAGCACGTGCTGAGCGCCGCCGTCGGGCTCTGGGGCCTGGTGCACGGGCTGGTCTCGCTCGAGCTCGCGGGCCTGCTGCCAGGCGACGAGCACGAACGCGAGGCCGCGTTCGACCGTGGCGCCGGAACCGTTGCGTCGGCGCTGCTGAGCCGCTGACGGCCGGCGGACCGGGCCGCCACCGACCGCGCTATGAGGTCACTCGCCGGCTGTGCGCCACGCCTCCACCTCGGCCAGCCGGCCCGCCACCCGGTCCGGCGCGAGGAAGGACCCGCGGAACGACGCGGCGGCGAGCGCCGCCCGCTGGTCCCTGGTGAGCTCGTAGGCCGCTGTGACGGCGTCGTCGACGTCGTCGAGGTACGCGTTGAAGTACGGCGGGTCGTCGGAGTTGATGCTGACGAGCATGCCCGCCTCGATCATCGCGGGCAGCGGATGCTCGGCCAGGCTCGGGACGGCGCGCAGCCGCACGTTGGACACGGGACACACGGTGAACGGCACCTGCTGCGCCACGACGCGTGCGACCAGGTCCGGGTCCTGGACCACGGAGATACCGTGGTCGATCCGCTCGGCGTGCAGGACGTCGAGCGCGTCCCGGATGTTCGCGGCGGGCCCCTCCTCCCCCGCGTGCGCAGTACGCCGCAGGCCGGCCTGCGCCGCACGCGCGTACACGGCCTCGAACCGGCCCGGCGGGTACCCGGCCTCAGCGCTGTCCAGCCCGATGCCCACGATCGGCGCGGCCATGGCGAGGAGCCGCTCCAGGACGTCGAGCGCGTCCGCGCTGTCCCTGTCGCGGTGGAACGAGGCGATGAGCAGGGTCGAGATGCCGAGCTCGGTCTCGCTGCGCTCCAGGACGCCCGCGATGCCGCCCACGACCACGTCCAGCGGCACCCCTCGCACGAGGTGCGCCTGCGGGTCGAAGCTGATCTCGGCGTGCCGCACACCCGCCCGTGCCACCCGCGTCAGGTAGGCACGGGTCAGGTCGGCGAAGTCCGCCTCGGTGCGCAGCACCGACATGCCCGCCGTGTACAGGTCCAGGAACGACTGCAGGTCCTCGAACTCGTAGGCGGCACGCAGGCTCTCCGGGTCGGGATATGGCAGCACGACGCCGTTGCGGGCCGCCAGCTCGAACGCCAGGTCCGGTTCCAGGGTGCCCTCGAGGTGCACGTGCAGCTCTGCTCGGGGAGGGCGTGCTGCCGGCGGGAGAGGGGCCATCCCTGCATGCTAGGCCCCGTCTCGGACCGGCTCAGGCGAATCCGGCGGCCTTCTCCTGAGCCCTCGTGATCTCGCGGATGATCCGGACCCACCAGCCGAACGCGACGGTCAGCGCGGCCACCGCCACGGACCGGACGATGATCTCCGCATCGGCGGAGGACGAGGCCAGCACCCGCAGGCCCGACAGCAGCCAGAAGGACCACCACAGGCCCAGCGCGACGCGGTGCCCGCCGTTCGGGACCAGGGCACGGCGGACGTCGCGGACCACCCCGTAGGGGACCCAGAGGAAGACGACAGGAACCCACCAGCCGAACCAGGTCCAGACCCGGCCGTGCGTGAACCGCGCCACCGGGTTCGCGGCCTCGGCGAAGCTGCGGCTCGCCTGTAGCCAGACACCGGCCGCGGCGAAGGCGGCCAGCCCGAACAGGAGCGACACGGTGTCGCCGTTGGGGTCGAACCGGAAGCCCAGACCGATCTCGATACCCGCGACGGCCCCGCCCCTGCCACCGGTGACGAGCAGGATCGCCAGCTCGGCGAGCTCGACGAAGAGCAGGCAGCACGCGGCGACGATCGCCCCGACGGCCAGCCCGGCCGGGGGCTCGGGCAGGGGCTTGCGCGGCAGGCGCCGCCGTGCGGGCGGATAGGCCTCGCCTACCGGAACCTGATGCTGTTGCCCGGTGGCGACCGGGGGCCCGCCGGTGGCCACCGCGTACTGACCGGTGTGCTGGTCGGGGTACTGCGGTTCGGCGTACGGGGACTGCGGGTGCGCGGGGCTGCCCAGCTGCTCCGGGTAGGGCGGGCCCTGCTGGCCGGGCTCGGGCCAGGGCGTGGCGCCGTTCTTCTCGTGGGGACTACGCGGATCGGACATCAATGGCCTCCGGTGTGTTCCCGATACCGTACTCACACCGCTATGTCCGGTAGCCACCAATTGTGGGTGAATCCGCGACTCCCGGTCGAGATCCCGTGTCCGGGTGGCACTTTCCTGGGGCCTGTCAGTGTGCGCCACTAGCATTTCGCGCACCATGACGACGCAAGAGACCTCTGCGGAAGCACCGCACACCTTTCAAGTCGACCTCCGTGGGCTGGTCGACCTGCTCTCCCAGCACCTGTACGCCAGCCCGCGCGTCTACGTGCGCGAGCTGCTGCAGAACGGCGTCGACGCCATCACGGCGCGGAGGGCCCTCGACCCCGACGCACCAGGCACGGTACGTATCGACGCGACCGGGTCGACCCTTCGGGTCACCGACTCCGGCATCGGGCTCAGCGAGCCGGAGGTGCACCAGCTCCTCGCCACCATCGGGCGCAGCTCCAAGCGGGACAACCTCGACGAGGCGCGCAAGGAGTTCCTCGGCCAGTTCGGCATCGGCCTGCTGGCCTGCTTCGTGGTGGCCGAGACCATCCGGGTCGTGAGCCGCTCGGCGCGCACGCCCGACGCGCTGCCGGTGGAGTGGGTGGCCCGCGGCGACGGCTCGTACACGGTCCGTACCCTTGCGGCCGCCGAGCACCCCGAGCCGGGCACCACCGTGCACCTGGAGGCCCGTCACGGCAGCGAGCAGTGGTTCGAGGCGGACACGGTGGCCGACCTCGCCGCCGACTTCGGGGCGCTCCTGCCCTACGACGTCCGGGTGGGCGACGAGCCGGTCACCGGCCGGCGGCCGCCGTGGGAGACGGAGCACAGCAGCCCGACGGCCCGGGCCACCGCCCTGTCGGGCTACTGCCAGGACACCTTCGGCTTCGCACCGCTGGACTCGATAGAGCTCGACCTGCCGCTGGTCGGAATCCGGGGCGTCGCGTACGTCCTGCCCGGCGTGGTCAGCCCCGCGCAGCGCGGCGGGCACCGGGTGCACCTCAAGGGGATGCTGCTCACCGACCGCGCCGAGACCCTGCTGCCCGACTGGGCGTTCTTCGTGCGGTGCGTGCTCGACACCGACTCGCTCCGGCCGACGGCCAGCCGCGAGCAGCTCTACGAGGACGAGACGCTCGCCGCGGTGCGGGAGGCGCTCGGCGACCGGGTCCGCGGCTGGCTCGCGCAGCTCGCGACCACCTCGCCGGAGCGCCTGCGGCGCTTCCTCGCCGTGCACCACCTGGGCGTCAAGGCGCTCGCACTCCATGACGACGACGTGCTGCGCACCATGCTGCCGTGGCTGCCCTTCGAGACGTCGGAGGGCGAGCTGACGCTCGACGACCTCGCCCGCCGGCACCGGACGGTGCACTTCACGCGCACGGTCGACGAGTTCCGGCAGGTCTCCGCCATCGCGGCCGCGCAGGGCATGGCCGTCGTCAACGGCGGCTACACCTACGACGCGGCGCTCGTCGAGGCGCTCCCGCTCGCCCGCCCCGGCACGACCGTCGAGGAGCTGGACGCGTCGGTGGTGACGGCGCACCTGGACCACCTGGACCCGGCCTCCGAGCTCTCGCTCGCACCGTTCCTCGCCACCGCCAGGGCACGGCTCGATCCGCTGGACTGCGACGTGGTGGTGCGGGCGTTCCACCCGGCGGCCCTGGCCGCCGTCCATCTGGACGACCGGTCAGCGCGCCACGAGCGCGCCCGCGCCGACGCGGAGGGCGAGGCGGACGACCTCTGGGCAGGCATCCTCGGCGCCCTGCGCGACGAGGCCCCACGGGCCCGGCTCGTGCTCAACCACCTCAATCCGCTGGTGCGCCGGATCGCCGCACTGCCCGACGCCGACCTGGCCGGCGTCGCGACCGAGGCCCTGTACGGACAGTCGCTGCTCCAGGCGCGGCGTCCCCTGCGGCCCGTCGACCAGGCGCTCGTGAACCGTGCGTTCGGCGAGCTGCTGGAGTGGGCCACGCCGACGGCACGCGACGACCAGCCTGACGACTTCCGGGAGACGAACCGATGACCGAGATCACCGACCTGGCGACCCTGCAGGCGGCCGTCCGGGAGAACCGGCAGCGCCCCAACGGGACGTCCCAGGCGGCGGCAGCGGAGAAGATCCTCGACCAGGCGGCACAGCTCGGTCCGCTGGCCGAGGTGACGGCCCTGACCCATCTGGTCAACGCCTACGTGTTCAGCGCCGAGCGACCCAAGGCGCTCGTGCCCTTCGCCCGCGCCCTCCAGCTCTGGGACAAGGACCCGAGCGTGTTCGACCACGCCGGCACGCGTTCGCTGTTCTGGGCCTTCAAGTGGGTGTCCAACGGCATGCTCGACCTGCCGCAGGTGCCACTGAGCGCCATCGAGAGCTGGCTCGCAGAGATGGACCGCCGGTATCGGCTGGCCGGCCACACCGAGCGAGCCGTGCGGATGTCCGAGTTCCACATCGCCGACCACCTGGGCGACACCGTGCGCGCGCAGCGGGCCTTCGACCGCTGGCTCGGCGCCGAACGGGGCGAGATGGCCGACTGCCACGCCTGCGAGACCGCGCACCAGGGTGAGTTCTACGCGGCGTCCGGCGCGGACGGGACGGCGCTGCGGCACTGGGAGCCGGTCCTGTCCGGCCGGCAGACGTGCGCAGAGGAGCCGCACCGCACGCTGGCCCGGTCGCTGCTTCCCCTGGTGCGGCTGGGCCGGTTGGACGAGGCTCGGGTGAACCATCTGCGGGGGTATCCGATGGTCAAGGGCTCGGAGAGCATGATGCCGTCCGTGGCCCGCCACATCGAGTTCTGCGCGCTCACCGGGAACGAGGCGCGCGGGCTCGAGCTCCTGGCCGACACGCCCGCGTACTTCCAGACCGACCGCGAGCCCCTGCCTCGCATGGACCACCTCGCGGTGACCGCGCTGCTCCTGGACCGGCTGGTCGTGCTCGGCCGTGGTGACCTCGTGGTCCCCGGCCCGGCCGGCCGCACGTGGACCGCCGTCGAGCTGGCACACCACGCACGGACGGAGTCGCTCGCGCTGGCCGCCCGGTTCGACGAGCGCAACGGCACACCGGTGGTGAGCGAGCGGCTCCTGGCGCGCCTGGACGCCGAGCCGCTGCTGAACCGGCTGCCCCTCGGGCTGCGAGCGGTGCTGCCGTCGGCCGCAGAGCCCGGTGTCGGGGAGCCGGCCGGCACCGCAGCGGACGTCGTCGGACTCGACCCCTCGGGCGACGACGAGGCGTCCGTGCCGACCGGGGTTGACGCGGCCCTCGAACGGTACGGCCTGGCCCAGGAGGCCGGAGATCTTGCGGGGATGCGGTCGGCGATGGCGGATGCGATCGACCGCGCCGGCGACGCGCCGCCACCCGAGTGGCGCCTGACGGCGCACCTGCAGCTCTCGGAGGTGCTCGCCGCCGACCACGACCTGCCCGCCGCCGTGCACCACGGGCTGGAGGCCGTGGCCTGGGCCGACCTCGTCGACCGCAGCTCCGCAGTCGTGGCAAGGGCCCGGTTGGGCGGCCACCTCATGGCCGGTGGCCGGCTGGACGAGGCGGCGCCCGTGCTGGAGCAGGCGCTGTCCGACCTGGACCCGTCCCCGGATGTGCACGGTGACGGCATGCTGGTCCAGGTCCGCTGGTGGCTCGGTGACTGCGCCATGAGCAGGCGCGAGCCCGCTGAGGCAGCCGCGCAGTGGCTCGCGGCAGCGCAGGTCGCACAGCACTGGCCCGAGCAGGCCGACCACGCGGCGCTGGCCAACCTCGCCGCGGAAGCCCTGGACAAGGCCGGCGAGCTGATGTCGGCACAGCTGGCCTACGAGCGCGCGGCGGACCTGTGGGCCGAGATCGGCGACGCGATGCGCCAGATCCGCGCCACCCGGGCGTGGGCCTGGACGGTCCGGAACCGCGACGCCGCCGAGGCGGGCCGGATCATGACCGGTGCCACCCGGGTGTGCGAGGCCGCGTTGGCCGACGCGACAGATCCGGACGAGCTGGCGGTGCTGCGGATGGAGCTGCCCGAGACGCTCGAGCAGCACGCCCGCGTGATCGCAGAGGAAGACGCCGAGACCAGCCGCTTCGGCGGCCTCTACGACGGCGCCCTGGAAGAGGCCACCGCGCTGGCGAGCCGGGCCGAGTCGCTCCTGCGGGACTCCGACGACATCGCGCGCTGGTGCCGCAGCGCCCTCCTCACCGCCGAGCTGGCGGTCGAGTCGGGCAGCGTGACCCGTGGTCTTGAGCTGGTCGCGGCAGTGGAGACGAAGATCCAGGGCGCCGAGGAGCTCAGCAGCTTCGGGCACCACGCCGGCTGGATCCGCGAGCAGGTCACCGTCTGACCGGGGTTCCGGCCGGACGGTGACCGCGGGTTGGCGGGAGCCGGTGGCGGCGGCCGGCGGCTGCACGGGTCAGCGGCGCGCCACCACCGGGTGGGGCACCTCTCGGTACAGCCGGACGGAGGCGAGCAGCAGCCAGGTGAACCCGACCACCACGGCCACCCAGATCCCGGCCACCCCGGCGGGGCCCAGCGCGGCCCCGCCGACGAAGCCCACGAGGATCACCGCGCCGGCGATACGCGACCACAGCGCCCGGTCGCGCTCGCCGTGCCGGGTGAGCCACCCGCCGAGCAGGAACGCCGCCACCGCGAACGCGATGAACCCGATACCGCCGAACGCGAAGTGCAGCACGCCGGAGACGCTCAGCGTCGTGGCACCGTCCTGCCCCGGTGGGAACCCGGGCATCGGGTCCGGCGGGAAGATCGCGCTCGCCACCATCGCCAGGCCGTAGATGCCGACCGCGATCCCGGCACCGCGGGCGGTCGCCCGGGTCATCCCGACGCCGGCGACGCACACCATCACACCGCTCAAGGCCAGGTTGGTGGTCTGCATCCAGCCGCCGTCGCCCAGCATGAGCGCGCTGAGCGGGTGCCGGGCGAGGTCGAAGCCCTCTCGGGTTAGCGCCAGGACCAGCCCGACGACCAGGTAGAACGGCCCCGCGACCACCCCCCAGCCGAGCATCGACCGCGTCACTGCGGCCGCCGTGTCGAACTCGGTGTCCTGTTCCATCGTGTCCTCCGGACCTGTCACGTCAGCCCGGTGCCGACGTCCTGTCAGATAGACGACGGTCCGCCCGAGAACTGAGCGTTGGCCGCTGGCTGTCCGTCGGGTCCGGCGACGCGCTGCAGCAGGGCGCTGAGCTGCCGCAGCTCGACCGCCGACAGCACAGCCAACGGGGTCTTCTCCAGCGTCGCCCGGACCAGCTCGTCGCGGACCTGCCGGCCCCTGGCGGTCAGCACGAGCACACGGGAGCGGCGGTCGTCCGGGTCGACGGCGCGCTCCACCAGCCCCCGGTCGACGAGCTGGTTGCTGATGAAGGTGAGGTTCGGCGCGTTGCAGTACAGGCGCTCGGCCATCAGCTTCATGGAGGGCGGCGGCTCGTCCGGGTCGATGACCCACAACGCCTGGAACGTCGCCGGCGTCATCTGGTGCTCGGCCAGCGACTGCCCGATCAGGTCGTTCGTCCGCATCCAGATGTCGTGGGTCGCCGCGACCACCGCGGTGAGGTCTGGCGTGGTCATTCCCGCATCCTACCGATAGTTCGAGACTCGAAGTAGTCGTGCTACGTTCTGGGCTCAATACTTCGAGGCTCGAACCAATGGAGGATCTTGTGAGCGACGACTATCGCGGCGTCACCGTGCTCGTCACCGGCGCGTCCAAGGGGCTGGGGCGGGCCTACGCGCTGGAGCTCGCCCGCCGCGGAGCGCGGCTGATCCTGCTGGCCCGCTCGGAACAGGCCTTGCGGGACCTCGCCGCACGGATCCGGGAGCTGCACGGCGGACCGGACGCCGAGGTGATCGTCGGTGACCTCGCGGCGCCCGACGGCCCGGAGCGCATCCTGCGGGAGCTGCGCGACCGCGGCCTGACCGTCGACCTGCTGCTGAACAACGCGGGCGCCGGCAGCGTAGGCCCGTTCCTCGGCCGCCCTCTCGGGCCGCAGCTGAGCACCGTCGGACTCAACGTCAACGGGCTGCTCGCACTGACCCACGCGATCGGGGCCGAGATGGTCGCTCGCGGCTCGGGCGGCATCATCAACGTCTCGTCGACCGCGGCCTTCCAGCCCATGCCGTACCAGGCCAGCTATGCCGCGACCAAGGCGTTCGTGCTCTCGTTCACCGAGTCGTTGGCCGAGGAGCTGCGCGGAACCGGGGTGCACGTCATGGCCGCGCACCCCGGTGCGATCGCCACCGGCTTCTTCGACGGCACCACGGCCACCATCGATGCCCGGGCCGCCGACACGCCGGACAGCGTCGCGGCCCGCACGCTGGACGACTACGCCCGGCGGCGCGCCGTGTCCTACCCGGGCCGGGCGGCGACTCGGGCCATGACCTGGCCCGCACGACTCCTGCCGCGCACCGTCGTCGTGCGGATCGCCGGCGCGCTCAATCGCCGGCTGCGCCTGGACGAGGTGGTCGACGTGGCCTCATGACCCGCGCTCGTCGTGCGCGATCGCGATGCGCTCCGCCTGGTAGCGCGAGACGCCGCGGACGATCCGGATCCACAGCACGAGGGCGACGGCCATGGCGACCGTCGCGAGGAGCTCGACGAAGACCAGCGCTTCCGCAGCCGTCGCCGTCGCCTCCGCCGTCGTACGGCTGCTCATCCGACCGGCGGTGTTCGACAGGGTGACGAAGACGAGCCAGGCGGCCCACCATCCACCGATCCCCGAGACGGGACCGGTCGCCGTTGCCCGGCGGATGTCACGCACTACCTGGTACGGGAACCACAACGAGACGATCGGCACCCACCAGCCCAGCCAGGTCCAGACCTTGCTGCGCTCGTGCACCAGCCCCGGTGTGGCCGCCACGGCGGTGGAGCGGCTGGTGTACAGCCAGAGACAGGTGACGACGTAGGCCGCGACCTGCACCGCGAAGAACAGGACGCCGGCCAGGTCGTAGCCCGTCAGGGCGCTGTCGTACGCGCCGTTCCCGGCGGCGGCCGCATCGCGCAGCGCGTCGGCCGCCGCCGGGGCCAGCGCGAGCTTCAGCACCTGGACCGCTGCCCACACGCACGCCAGCACGACGGCGGCGGTCCCCAGTCCCGCCGCGCTGCGCAGGGGCGGTGGGGAGTACAGCGGCGCTCCGTAGGTATAGCGCACCGGGGCGGGGGCGGCGGGTACTGCCGGCCCCGTGGGCGAGCCGTACCCCGTGGGTGGGGCGAACGGTTCGTGCGTCATCAGGACACCTCTCCAGACGTGGTGAGTCGCGCCCGCTGTGCCGACGTGATCTCGTCGATGAGTCGTAGCCAGACGGCGCCGCAGGCGACGCCGAGCACCGTGCTCCCGGTCACGAACCACCGCACGGCGGTCACCAGCGTGGCGTCCGGTCCGATCGCGGGGGTGACGGCGTCGAGCACCAGGTACGCCGCCACGTCCACCGCGATCCATACGAGCCAGAGCAACCACCAGAGCTGGACCGGCGCCGTCGTCGCGGCAGGGCCGACGGTCGCCCTGCGTATGTCGCGCACCACCTGGTACGGGAACCAGAGGTTGATAACAGGGAACGCCCACGCGAGCCACACCCGCGACGGCCGGTGTGTGTGGCGGGACGACGGCGACAGCACGTCGGCCAGCCGCCTGCTCCGGTACAGCCACCGGCAGCCGACCAGGAAGGCGGCGACCTGGACGGGGAGGTAGAAATAGCCGATCGAGTCGTACGGCGTCACCTCGACCTGCCCCCAGGCGAGCCCGCTCGTGGCCGCGTCCCGCCAGACGTCGGACGCCTGGAAGGCCGCCACGCAGTCGACCAGCAGCAACAGGCACCACGCCACTGCGATGCCCTGCACGACGCGCACCAAGCGGTAGGGTCCGGCGGGTATCGGCGTGGCACCGTCAGGGCTCGGCGCGGAGTCACCCTGTGGCGGCCGAGGGGCAGCGGCTTGCTGCGACATGTGAACCTTCTGGAGGGAGCATCGGGCAGCCGCCAACGCTAGCGACCGATGCCCGATATGCACCCATCGCGGAAGGGTGAACTTCACCGGAGGACGGGGCTGCGTGTCCGACCGGGCCGGCCAGACACATAGCCCCGTTCTCGACGACTCCGGCCGGGCCACGCCGGCCGGACCTGCAGGTCAGGCCTCCACGACCACCGGGACGATCATCGGCTTGCGGCGCAGCCGCGTCGCCACGTAGCGACCGATGGTGCGGCGCATGATCTGCTGCAGCTGGTGCGTGTCGGTCGCCCCGCCGGCGATCGCGTTCTCGAGCGCCGCGGTGACCTCTGGCATGACCTTGTCGAACACCGAGGCGTCCTCTGCCATACCGCGGGCCAGCACCTGCGGCGGTGCGAGCACCTTGCCCGTCGCGGTGTCGATGACCGCGAAGACGGACACGAAGCCCTCCTGGCCGAGGACCACGCGGTCCTTGAGCTCCGCCTCGGTGATCTCGCCGACCGACGCTCCGTCGACGTACACGTACCCGCAGGGCACGGCGCCGACCACTGAGGCCTTGCCGTCGACGAGGTCCACGACCACGCCGTCCTCGGCGAGCACCACACGGTCGGCGGGCACACCGGTCTTGACCGCGAGCGCCGCGTTGGCCACGAGGTGGCGCACCTCGCCGTGCACCGGCATGACGTTCCTGGGCTTGAGGATGTTGTAGCAGTACATGAGCTCGCCGGCCGACGCGTGGCCGGACACGTGGACCTTCGCGTTACCACCGTGCACGACCCGCGCGCCGAGGCGGGTGAGGCCGTTGATGATCCGGAACACGGCGTTCTCGTTGCCCGGGATGAGCGACGAGGCGAGGATCACGGTGTCGCCGAACTCGACCTGCACCTTGTGGTCGCCGTTCGCCATGCGCGACAGTGCCGCCATCGGCTCGCCCTGGGACCCGGTCGACATGTAGACGATCTGGTCGTCGGGCAGCGAGTCGGCCTTCTTGAGGTCGATCAGCACGCCGGGCGGCACGTCGAGGTAGCCGAGGTCTGCGGCGATGCCCATGTTGCGCACCATGGAGCGGCCCACGAGGGCGACGCGGCGGCCGTGGGCGTGCGCGGCGCGCAGCACCTGCTGCACGCGGTGCACGTGCGACGAGAACGACGCGACGATGATCCTCTTGTCCGCGTGGGCGAACACGTCGTCCAGCACCGGGCCGATCTCGGCCTCGGGAGTCACGAAGCCGGGTACCTCCGCGTTGGTGGAGTCCACCATGAAGAGGTCCACGCCCTTCTCGCCGAGGCGGGCGAAGGCGCGCAGGTCGGTGATGCGGCCGTCGAGCGGCAGCTGGTCCATCTTGAAGTCACCGGTGTGCAGCACGGTGCCCGCTGCGGTGGTGACCGCCACGGCGAGCGCGTCCGGGATGGAGTGGTTGACCGCGACGAACTCGCAGTCGAAGACGCCGAGCTTCTCGCTCTGCCCCTCCTTCACCTCGAGGGTGTAGGGCTTGATGCGGTGCTCCTTGAGCTTCGCCTCGATGAACGCGAGCGTCAGGCGCGAGCCGACCAGCGGGATGTCCTTGCGGAGCCGCAGCAGGTACGGCACGGCGCCGATGTGGTCCTCGTGGCCGTGCGTCAGCACGATCGCCTCGATGTCGTCGAGACGGTCCTTGATGTAGTCGAAGTCCGGCAGGATCAGGTCCACGCCGGGCTGGTTGTCCTCGGGGAAGAGGACGCCGCAGTCGATGATGAGCAGCTTGCCGGCATGCTCGAGGACCGCCATGTTGCGTCCCACCTCGCCCAGGCCGCCGAGGGCGACCACGCGCAGGCCGCCCTCGGGCAGCGCAGGGGGCAGGGACAGTTCGGGGTGAGGGTGACTCACTTGGCCTCCAAGGCCTCGTTACTTACAGAGAAAGTTCTTTAACGGGGGGTGACGATCGCCGGGTGCCCGATGACGGCCGAGGCGTCCTCCGGGAGCTCCGGCGGCGACATCGGATGCGCGCTCGCGGGGATCACGCCGCCCGCGATGAGGACGGCGCGCAGGTGGGCCACCTCGTGGTCGGTGGCGGCGACGTTCGGCAGCCGCAGTGTCCGGTGCTCCAGGGCGCCCTGCGCCTGCAGCGCGGCCTTGGCCATCACGGCCTGCGCGCCGGCTCCGTTGAGCGCGTTGATGACCGGCACCGTCGTCCGGAACACCCGCAGCGCGGCGCCGTGGTCCCCGGCGTCCCACAGCCGCACGACCTCGGCGAACCGCTGCCCGACCACGTGCGCGGACACCGACACGATCCCGGCGCCGCCCACGCTCAGGAAGGGCAGGAGCAGTCCGTCGTCGCCGGAGTACCAGGCGAGACCGGTCGCCTCGATGAGCTGTTCCGCCGACCAGACGTCGCCGGTGGCGTCCTTGTTGGCCACGACCAGCGGGTGCTCGGCGATGCGCGCGAACGTCTCGGGCGCGATGCGTACCCCGGACCTGCCGGGGATGTCGTACAGCATGACGGGCAGCTCCGTGGAGTCCGCCACGGCGGCGAAGTGCTGGTACAGCCCTTCCTGCGTGGGCCGGGAGTAGTACGGCGACACGACGAGGAGGCCGTCGGCGCCCGCGTCCGCTGCCTGCGTGGCCATGCGGATCGCGTGCGCTGTGTCGTTGGAGCCGGCACCGGCCAGGATCGCGGCGCGGTCGCCCACCGCCTCGACGACGGCGGCGACGAGCTCCACCTTCTCGGGGGTATGGGTCACCGGGGACTCACCGGTCGTGCCGGACAGGACGAGGCCGTCGTTGCCGTCGTCGATCAGCTTCTTCGCCAGCTTGGCCGCCGCTTTCAGGTCGATGGCGCCGTCCGGCGTCATCGGGGTGACCATCGCGGTCAAGACCGCGCCGAACGGGCGCGCGGAGTCAGCGGGAAGAACCATAGGCATACCGTACCGTTTACCGCCGGTTCACAGGGCTTGTGCTCGCCGACCCGCCGGGCCACCAGACCCGCCTCTCACGCCGCTCCGAGAAGCTCCTCCAGCCGCCCGACGGCGACGCTGAGCCCTTCGTCGGCCAGCCGCAGCACGCCGGGCCGCAGGGCCACCTCGCGCAGGCCTGCCGCGTAGCCCGCGAGCGCCGCCGGGCCGAGGTAGCGGCGGCGGGTCGCCGCGTCCCGGGCGAGCCGGCCCGCCACCAGGTCGTCCGGCGCCTCCAGCAGGACGTGGACGAACCGCGCGCCCGCGGTGCCCGCTGCGTCGGCGAAGCGCGGCACCTGGTCGGTCCGCGCCACGAGCTGCGGCACGACGACGTCGTGCCCGCCCCGCAGGTGCTCGACCGCCATGGCGAGCCCGAGCGCCCGCGCCGGCTCCGCCGTGTCCGGGGCGGCACCGCTGATCAGCGACCGGACCACGTCGATATCGAGGTTCAGTGTGCCGGGGTGCCGTGCCGACCAGGCCGCCGCGAGCGTGGACTTGCCGACGCCCGGCAGCCCGTTGAGCAGGATCAGCCGGGGTCCGAGCGGCCGCTCGGGGCTCGGGGGCGTGGTGCTCGCGCGCTCCTGCCGCCCGGTCATCGTTCGACCAGCACGCCGTCCTCGTCCGCGTACACCGTGGCACCCGGCCGGAACACGACGCCGCCGATCTCCACCGCCTCGTCCACCACGCCTGCGCCCGCCTTCGACGACGTGCGCGGGTTGGTGCCGAGCGCCTTCACGCCGAGCCGCAGGCCGCCGATCGCCGCGGAGTCGCGGATCGCGCCGTGGATGATCGCGCCGGCCCAGCCGTTCTCGACCGCCGCGCCCGCGATGAGGTCGCCCATCAGCGCGCTGCGGAGCGAGCCGCCGCCGTCGACCACCAGGACCGCGCCCTCCCCCGGCGTCTGTGTCAGCGCCTTGACCAGGCCGTTGTCCTCGTGGCACCGCACCGTCCGCACGGGGCCGGAGAACGCACGGACCCCGCCGAAGTCGCGCAGCTGCAGGGTGAGCGAGGCGAGCGCCTCACCGTGCTCGTCGTACAGGTCGGCCGTCGCGGTCATCGTGATCCTCTCGTCCTGACGTGCGCCAGACGATACTCGGTCGCTCCCGGCAGCCCGGCGCAGGTTGCGCGGGCATGGATACTCGGAATATGACGGCGACGACGCTCTTCCCCGCACTCGTGGCGCACCTGCCCACCGGCCTCCTCGTCGGCGGGCACTGGGGCCCCGCCGCGGGTGGCGCCACGTTCGAGGTCACCGACCCTGCGACCGCCGAGCCCATCTTCGACGTCTCCGACGCCGCCCCCTCTGACGCCGTCCGGGCCCTCGACGCCGCGCACGCCGCAGCCCCCGCCTGGCGTGCGGTGCCGCCCCGCGAACGCTCCGACCTGCTGCGCGCGGTCTTCGAGCGGCTCATCGCGCGCGCCGACGACATCGCGGCGCTCATCACCGCAGAGGCAGGCAAGCCGCTCGCCGAGGCACGGGCAGAGGTCGTCTACGGCGCCGAGTTCCTGCGCTGGTTCGCCGAGCAGGCCGTGCGCGCCGACGGCCTGGTGCGCACGGCGCCGTCGGGCACCAACACGCAGTACGTAAGCCGGCGGCCGGTGGGACCAGCCCTGCTGATCACGCCATGGAACTTCCCCATCGCCATGGCGACCCGCAAGATCGCCCCGGCCCTCGCGGCCGGGTGCACCGTGGTGATCAAGCCGGCCGAGCTCACTCCCATGACCACCCTCCTGGTCGCGGAGATCATCCGCTCGGAGGCGGAGGCGCGCGGTCTGCCGACCGGCATCGTCAACGTGGTCCCGACCACGCAGGCCGGCCCCGTCACCGAGCCACTGTTCGAGGACCCCCGGCTGCGCAAGGTCTCGTTCACCGGCTCTACCCGGGTGGGTCAGCTCCTCCTGGCCCAGGCCTCGAAGAACGTGCTTCGCAGCTCGATGGAGCTGGGCGGCAACGCACCGTTCGTCGTGTTCGAGGATGCCGACGTCGACGCAGCCGTCCAGGGCGCGCTGATCGCCAAGCTGCGCAACTCCGGCCAGTCCTGCGTGGCCGCCAACCGCTTCCTCGTGCACGACGCCGTCGCGCACACCTTCGCGGAGAAGCTCGCAGCGGCCATGGGCGCCAAGGTGACCGGACCGGGCACCCAGCCGGGCGCGGAGGTGGGACCCCTCATCAACGAGTCGGCGGTGGAGAAGGTGACGGGGCTGGTGGACGACGCCGTCGCCCAGGGCGCCCAGGTCCTCACCGGTGGCGGCCGGCTCGACCGCCCTGGCCACTTCTTCGAGCCGACCGTGCTCACCGGGATCAGCGCCGACGCGCGGATCGTGACCGAGGAGATCTTCGGCCCGGTCGCCCCGATCGTCGCCTTCGGGTCCGACGACGAGGCCTACGAGCTCGCCAACGGCACCCCGTTCGGCCTGGCGGCCTACGCGTACACGACGTCGCTGGACCGTGCCCGCCGCGCCATGGACGAGATCGAGGCCGGGATGATCGGCATCAACCGCGGGCTGGTGTCCGACGCGAGCGCCCCGTTCGGCGGGGTCAAGGCGTCCGGTTTGGGCCGCGAGGGCGGCGAGGCGGGCATGGAGGAGTACCAGGAGACGGTGTACGTGGCGATGTAGCGTCCGGACCGCGGGCACCGCACCGGGCCGGCCCCCCGACGACGTAGCCTCACGACGTGAACGTCCTCCCCCGCAACCCGGCGGCGCGCGCCGCCGTCCGCCAGGGTGTGAGCGTCTCGGTGGCGACCGGCCTGTACGGCATCTCGTTCGGCGCGCTGTCGGTGGCCGCAGGTGTCGGCCTCGGCCCGACCATGGCCCTGAGCCTGCTCATGTTCTCCGGCGGGTCGCAGTTCGCGCTCGTCGGCGTGATCGGCGCGGCGGGCACCCCCGTCGCCGCCGTCGCCACCGCCGCCCTGCTCGGCCTGCGCAACACCCTGTACGGCGCGGTGGTCTCGCCGCTGCTCCAGGTGCGCGGCTGGCGCCGCCTCGCCGCCGCCCACCTCACCATCGACGAGTCGACGGCGGTCGCCGCCGCCCAGCCCGAGCCCGCCGCGTCCCGGATCGGGTTCTGGGTCACGGGCATCGGCGTCTTCGTGCTCTGGAACGCGTTCGTGCTCCTGGGCGCGCTCGCCGGCGACGCACTCGGCGACCCGCGGGCCTGGGGGCTCGACGCCGCAGCGGCCGCCGCGTTCCTCGCGCTCGTGTGGCCGCGGCTCGCCCCGCGCCGCGCCCAGCTCGTCGCAGGGCTCGCCGTCGTCGCCACGGCCGCCCTGATCCCCTTCGTGCCGCCCGGCATCCCGGTGCTCGCGGCGGCCGCTGTGGCAGTCGTCGTCGGGCTGGTCACGCCGACCGCGAACCCGGACACCGTTGTCGAGCCCGAGAAGGAGTCCGTCCCGTGACCACCACAGCGATCTGGATCACCGTGCTCGTCGCGTCGCTGGCCTGCTACGCCCTCAAGCTCGGCGGGCACCTGATCCCCCGCACCTGGCTCGCGTCCGAACGCGTCGCACGGATCACCACTCTCGTGACCGTGGCGCTCCTCGTCTCCCTCGTAGTCGTCCAGGGCTTCGCGGACGGCCGCACGCTCACCGTGGACGCCCGCGTCCCCGCGCTCGCGGTCGCCGCGCTGGCGCTCGCCCTGCGTGCGCCGTTCATCCTCGTGGTGGTGCTCGCCGCAGGCACGGCGGCCGGCCTGCGCGCGCTCGGCTGGGGCTGACGCCGGCCGGCCCCACGGGAGCTATGGTGACCGGGTGGCCCTGTTTCGTGAGACTGCCGACGTGTCCGTCCGTCCCGCCGTCGCCGGTGACGAGAACGCCGTGACCGAGGTGCAGGTGGCCGCCTGGCGCGCCACCGGAGTCCTGGGCGAGGGGGTGATCGCCGCACTCGACGTCCCGGCCATGCGTGCGCGGTGGTCGTCGGCGATCAGCTCGCCGCCCGGTCCGGGCTTCGCGGTCTTCGTGGCGCTCGACGGGCCGGACGTCGTCGGGTTCGCCGCCGTCTCCCCCGGCCAGGTGCTGTCGCTCGAGGTGCTGCCCGAGTCGCAGCGCGCCGGCCACGGATCCCGCCTGCTGGCGGCCGCCGTCGACCGCCTCCGCTCGGACGGTTCCGAGACCGTGACCACCTGGTCGCTCGTGGACGACAAGGCACGCGCCGCCTTCCTGGAGTCCAGCGGGCTGGGCGAGGACGGCCGTAGCCGCACGCTCGCGACGGGCGTCCGCGAGGTCGTCGAGCACCGCTGGTCCGCCGAGATCTGACGCCGGCCCGCCGTCACCCCGGCCCTGCGTGCGCAGAGCGAACCCCAGGTTTCACGCCCGCGTGACAGTCCCGTGACACGGCCTTGCGACCATCAGCAGCATGGGAATCCGCACGGAGTACTTCGCCGCACCTACCGATGAGGTGGCGGCGACGGCGCTCCACACGTCCGGCGGGCCGGCCGAACCCGACCAGAGCACCGGCCTGCCGCCCTTCGACGCGGTGGCGGTGCCGTCGATGGACCCGTTCGTCACGCTCGGCGGGCTGGCGGGCGTGCTGTCCGGGCGACCGTACGGTGAGGTCACGGCGCACCCACGGCACGGGGCGCTCGTCGGCAGCGGAGGCGACGAGGGCCCGTGGATCGTGACGGTCTCGCAGGCCCTCGCCGACGACCTCGCGTCCGCCGGTCCCGCCCGCCTGGCCGAAGCGGCCCGCGTGTGGTCCACCCGGGCGACGCCGCACGTCCCCCGGCAGCGCCTCGCCGCGCTGCTGCCGCTCGCGGCCCTCGCCGCACGCGCGGCCGACCTCGGCCACGGACTGTACTGCTGGACGAGTCTCACCGACTGACGTGTTCTCGACCGGAGTCACCGAGGTGCTTCACTTGCCCGGTGAACCGCACCCGCAACCCGCTCTGGCGGACCCTCGTCGAGCTCCGCGGCAATCCTCGGGCCTGCGTGTGGACCGAGCCTCTGTGGGGGCTCTCCATGGCCCTGGTGCTGCCGTACGCGTCGGTGTTCATGCTGGCGCTCGGCCTGCACGACGCGCAGATCGGCTTCCTCGCGACCGTCGCGATGCTCTCCCAGGTCGTCTTCGGGCTGGCCGGCGGGATCATCACCGACCGGTTCGGCCGGCGCGCCACGACCGCGTGGTTCGACGTGATCGCCTGGGTGATCCCGTGCCTGCTGTGGGCGTTCGCGGAGAACTTCTGGTTCTTCCTCGCCGCGTCGCTCGTGAACGGCGCCATGCAGGTCACGCAGAACTCGTGGGACTGCCTCATGGTCGAGGACGCCGAGCGGAGCCAGATCACGCGGATCTACTCGCTGGTCAAGGTCGCGGCCGACTGCTCGGCCCTGTTCGCGCCGCTGGCCGCCGTCCTGGTCGCCCAGCTCGGGCTCGAGCCGGCGGTCCGCATCCTCTACGTCAACGCGGCGGTCGTGATGACCGCCAAGATCGTCTGGCTCTACCTGTGGTCGAGGGAGACCCGCCAGGGCCGCGTCCGCATGGCCGCCACCCGCCGGCAGAGCGTGTGGCGCCAGCTGGCCGGGTACCGCGGCGTGCTCGGGCTGCTGCTGCGCTCCCGCGGTTCGCTGCTCGCACTTGCCGTGGCAGCGCTGACCGCAGCGGTCACCCTCGTCAACGGCACGTTCTGGCAGGTGGTGGTCAGCCAGCACCTGCACGTGCCGGACGCGCTGCTGCCCTTCTTCCCGATGGCCCGTTCGGTGCTGTCGGCGGTCTTCTTCTTCACGCTCATCCCGCTCCTGACCACCGCCGTCGACCTCAGGCGCGCCACGTTGTGGGGGTTCGGGGTCCACCTCGCCGGGCAGATCGTGCTCGTCGCGATCCCCGCGTCCGACGGCGGCGCGACGGGATCGACGTACGCGTTCCTCGGCCTGTGCCTGCTGCTGGACAGCTTCGGTGCCGGCATGCTGTTCATGCTCTCGGAGTCGCTCGTCGCACTGCACGTGGACCAGGCCGAGCGGTCGCGCGTGATGGCGCTCCAGCGCACGTGCATCATGCTCGCGGCGGCACCGTTCGGCTGGATCTCCGGCTGGTTGTCCGGGATCGACCGCACCTACCCGTTCGTGCTCACGTCAGTGCTGCTCGTCGTCGGGCTCGTGCTGGTGCTGGTGCGCTGGGTGCCGACGCACCCGGCCGCTGAGGCCGTCCTGACGCCCGACCCCGCCTGACCCGGAGCCGGCCGCTCCCAGCGGTGGCGGCGACGCACCGACGGGCTGCCTGGTCGTGACCGCGCTCGCGGGGCGGGCGGGCCGTGTGGACCCGCTCGCGGACCGCACCCGCCACGATGACGGCCAGGACAACGAGCCCACCCGTGACGAGAGCGCCCCGCACGCCGATCAGCTCCATCAGCAGGCCGAGGAGCGGCGGACCGGCCAGGCCCCATGCGGTGCTCGCGCTGCGCCAGACGCCCAGCACCCGGCCACGCATCGCGGCGGGCGGGTCGGTCTGCAGCACGGTCGCCCCAGCGGTGTCCGAGAGCGACTCCAGCACCGCCATGGGTGCGACGACCACCAGCAGCAGGGCGAAGGCGGGCGACAGCCCGGCGAGCACCTGGAGCAGCGCACCGCCCGCCGCGAGGACCGCCACGATCCGCACCGTCGGCCTGCGCAGGCGGCCCGCGAAGAATGCCCCCACGATGCCGCCGACAGCCAGCACCGCTGCGACGGTCGCGAAGTCCTGGGTGGTGCCGGCGAGCGCGCCGGTGACGAGCACGGCGAGCGTGAGCGAGTAGTTGCGCCCGAACACCGCGCTCACTGCCGTGACCGCCAGCAGGGCGACCAGGCGCGGGCGGCTCAGGAAGTACCTGATCCCGTCGAGCGAGCCCGACGGCGGTTGGGGTGCCGGGGCCGGCTCTTCGTGCGCCGCGGACTCGGCCGGCGCCGCAGCATCGGCCGGCACCGCGGACAGCGCAGGATCGGCCGGCTCCGCACGCGCGACGGGCAGCGCGTCCTCGAGGTTCCGCGAGTACAGCCGCAGGAACGGCACCAGCGCGGCGACCGCAAGGAACGAGACGCCGTTGATGAGGTACGCGGCGGCCGGTCCGGTGAACGCGAGCAGGCCGCCGGCCACACCCACACCGGCCAGCCTGCCCACGCTGTTCGTCACGGAGCCCAGCCCGATGGCGGACGGCACGTCGTCGGCCGCGACCAGGTCGTTGCCGAGGAGCGAGGTCGCGGGGCCGTCCACAGCGGCCACCAGACCGGTGACCGCCGAGAGGGCGAGGAGGAGCGGCAGGTTGAGCACGTCGAGGCCGACGAGCAGCGCCGTCGTCAGGGCGACCAGGCCGAGCGCGGCCTGGCTCACGGCGACCACCGCCTTGCGGGGCCACCGGTCCACGACCGCGCCACCGGCGACGCCGAAGAGCAGGCCGGGCGCCGCCTGGACGGCCAGGGAGAGACCCGTGGCGGCCGGCGAGCCGGTGATCTGCAGGACCAGAAGGTTCTGCACGGTCATCTGCATCCACGTGCCGGCGCTCGAGACGAGGTTGGCACCGGTCCAGAACCGCATCGCCGGATGGCGCAGCGCGCGCCACGGGGAACGGCGAGCGGCGGGGTCGGTAGGTACGGACTTCACACGCAGCGCGCGGAGTCGCGCGCTGAAAAAGGCAGGGAGGAGCACAAGAACTTTCACGTCAGGGGGACGCTGCAGGCGAGTACCGCCGATCGCAGCGGCGACAATTCAAACAACCGGCTCCGGGTGCGCTCTACCCTCAGGGGCCGATCGTGACCAAGGTCGCAGGTGACGGCTCTCTCCGGGCCCAGGGGCCGAGGGCTCCGGGCCCGCGGGCGCCGCCGACGTCAGCCGGCCGACGCCGGCGTGCTCGATTCCGCACGTCCCGTACGAGAGCGGCGTGTGAGTCCCATCGCGAGGTAGAGCAGCAGGCCGACCAGCAGGAGCACGCCGGCCCGCAGCCATGTCTGTCCTGACTGCTGGCTCAGCAGCAGCACGCAGCTGGCGACCCCGAGCCACGGCACCGCGGTCGCGACCCGGAAGTGCGCGTGCTCCACCTGGTCCCGCCGCAGCACCAGCACGGCCACGTTGGTGCTGATGAACACCAGCAGGAGCAACAGCACGACCGTCTCGGCGAGCGCCGCGAGGTCGCCGGTGAAGATGAGCACGACAGCGACGAGCGTGGTGGCCAGGATCGCCACCCAGGGGGTGCGGCGACGGGGCAGGACGCGTCCGAGCACCGTGGGCAGGAGCCGCTGCTCGGCCATGCCGTAGGCGAGGCGGCTGGACATGATCATGGTCAGGAGCGCTCCGTTCGCCACCGCCACCAGGGCGACGAGGGAGAACAGCCGCTCCGGCACGCCCCCCGCCGCACCGACCACCTCGAGCAGCGGGCCGCTGGAACCGGCCAGCGTCTCCGGGTCCACCACCGCGACGGCGGCGACGCCGACGGCTGTGTAGACGACACCGGCGGTCAGCAGGGCGGCGAACAGGGCACGGGGGTAGACACGCCGCACGTCTCGGACCTCCTCGGCCAGGTTCGCCGACGTCTCGAAGCCGACGAACGAGTAGTAGGCGAGGATCGCCGCGGACAGGACCGCGAGCGCCGGCGTGGTGTCGTCGGCGAACCGGGTCACGCGGCCGAGGTCGCCGCCACCGCGGCCCAGCACGACGGCGGCGAGCACCACGATGACGACCAGGCCGCTCACCTCGATGATCGTCATGGCGACGTTCGCGCCGAGCGACTCACGGATGCCCCGGGCGTTGAGCAGGGCGACCGCGACGAGGAACAGGACCGCGACGAGTCGCTCCGGTGCGTCGACGAACGCGGCGAAGTAGTCGCCGGCGAACGCGAGGGAGAGGCCTGCCGCGCTGGTCACACCTGCGGCGAGCATGGAGAACCCGACGAGGAACGAGACCAGGGGACGCCGGAACGCCCGCTCGGCGAAGACAGCGGCGCCACCCGCCCGCGGGTACTTGGTGACGAGCTCGGCGTAGGAGCCGGCAGTGAGCAGGGCGAGGCCCAGCGCCACGAGGAGCGGCAGCCAGACCGGGCCACCGACCTCTCCTGCCATCACCCCCACGAGGGCGTAGACCCCAGCCCCCAGCACGTCGCCGAGGATGAACAGGTACAGCAGCCGCCCGCTCACGGAGCGGGAGAGCCGGGTCTCCGCGTCGGCAGGGCTCGCTGTCATGGTTCGAGGCTGGCACCTCGTGCGCCGACTCGCAGCGGACGTCGTCCGGCGCCGGCGAGGGCTACCGGCCTGGACCGGTCACAGCGCCGGGTCGTAGCAGGCGTATCCGGCACGCAGCACGACGGCGGTGTCCCGCTCCGGCGTGACGCCGTCCCGCGGCCCAGGAACCTGCGCGACGTCCGGCCAGTGCACGAGGAACGTTCCGCGGTGCAGCCAGCGGAGGAGCGGAGCGACCGGCCACGGGTGCCGCACGCTCGAGCGCTCGAAGCCCATGAACGACGTCCGGGTGCGCGGGGAGACCACCAGCCCGTGCAGCCGCGCGCGGGCGAGGTGGGTGTCGGGGGTCCCGTCGAGCACGAACCGCAGGTCCACCACCCAGCCGAGGTGCGCCCCGGCGTCGTCGTGCACGGGGATGTCGAGCAGGTCCGAGGCGATCACAGTGGTCTCCTCATGCCGAGCCCTCCGGGTCGTGATCGCCGCCGGGGATACGGCCGACGATGTGGTTGCGCACCCAGCGATCGAGCCAGGTCGCGTCGAAGCGCGAGCCGCTCACGCCCAGGTGGACGGCCGAGCCGATGTCCGTCACGTGCGACCACGACAGCCGGTGCCACCGGGACGCGGGCGGGCGGCCACCGAACACCCTGGTTCCGAGGACGGGGCCGGTGAGCAGCGCGGTGATGACCAAGGGGACGCTGCCGTCGACGGGCCCGTCCTCCTCCGTGCCCGCTACGGCGTCCAGCTCGAGGTCGTCGAGCGTGCACACCGGCGTGTCGTCGACGTCGAGCACCTGGCGGTCCAGCAGGTGCAGCCGCACGTCCAGGACCCGCCCGGCCTGCGGCGGCTCGGGAAGGCGGGCCACGTCGCGCGGGCCGGTCCGGGCGCGCCTCATCCGCCCGCCTCCGTCACGATCATCAGGGGGATCGCCGAGACCGCTGCCACCACGAGGATGACGAGGTACACCGTGCCCAGCAGGTTCATCGCCCGCCCGTTGACGTGCTCGCCCATGTACTCGGGGTCGTTGGCGACGACGAGGATCGGCAGGTAGGTCAGTGGCAGCGCGACGGCGGAGAAGACCACCGAGTACTCGGTGACGGCGATCGGGTCCACGTTGGTCATCAGGACGCCGACGGCGACCACGAGCGCAAGGATCATCGCGAGGTGGAACCGGGGAGCCCGCGCCGGACGCCGGAACTTGCCCCACGACCAGCCGAGGTACTGCGAGATCGTGTACCCCGTCGACAACGCGGTCTCCAGCGCCGCGCCGAACGTCGCCGCCACCATGCCGACGATCACCACCGCGACGAGCAGCGTGCCGCCCGCCTCGGCGGCCGGCAGGGTGAGCTGGGACATCGAGTCGACCTGGATGCCCGCGGGGAGCAGGACGATGGCAGCGCAGGCCGCGATGGCGATCGACAGGAGCCCGCCGAGCGGGAACCCCACCAGCACGTTGAGGCGGGAGGTCGCGAGGTCCTTCACCGTCCACGAGTCCTCGACGCCACCGGACGAGAAGAAGAAGACCTCGTACGGCGTCATGGCCGCACCGAACAGCGCGACGGCGAAGTACCAGTACACGGCCGGGCTCTCCTGCGCGGGAACGTTCGGGACGAGCTGCGTGCCGAGCTCTCCCCAGTCGGGGCCCAGCAGGAACACCGCCACCGCGAACCCGACCAGCGCAAGACCCATCAGGCCCGTGACGTTCTCCATGACGTTGAACTTCACGCGCCAGAGGACGAGCCACACCGCCAGTGCGGCTACCGGGACCCAGAGCCGGTGGTCGACGCTGCTGGCGAGCTGCAGCGCGAGAGCGATGCCCCCCACCTCCGCGACGAGCGTCAGCACCGTGACAGCGAGGCTGGCCACCAGGTTCAGGCCAGCGGTCGTCGGCCCGAGCCGCTCCCGGATGATCTCGAACGTCGCCCGCCCGGACACCGCGGCGACCTTGCCGGACATGTGCGCGAAGACGCAGATGCCCACGACACCCACCATGACGACCCACGCCAGCGACAGCCCGAACCGCGAGCCGACGACCGCGTTGGTGACCAGGTCGCCCGCGTCGAGGAATCCGCCGATGGCGGTGAGCACACCGAGGGCTATCGTCAGCAGGCGGCTCTTCATGGCGCCGTCCGCGCCCACTCGACGTGCCGCACCGCGCCGCTCGCCTCGTCGAGCGCTCCGGCCGCGTCGTCGAGCGCGCGCAGCACGTCGTCGGCCGACGACGACGGCCCGCCCAGCCACGTACGGGCCGCGGCGACCGGTCCGACGGCGCCGGAGGCCGCCGCGAGCGCATCGTCCCGGACACGCTCGGCGTCGGCGGTCGACAGCACCAGCGTCCCGATCCCGTGCACCGCCCCGGTCGCGGTCTCCGCGGCGTCCCCTACGGCCACGTCCGCGGTCACGGCGGGGAGCCGTCCGGCCGCCCTGGCCCGCACGGCGAGCTCTGCCGTAGCCACGGCGGAGCTCGAGTCGTCGAGGTGGTCGGAGACGCTGCCCAGCGCGTTCGCGTCGTCGGACCGGGTGGCTGCCGGTCCGCACCCGGCCAGCGCGCCGACCAGCACGCCGATCAGCACCGCCACGCCCCACCGGCCAACCAGCTGGCGATCAGGGCGGTTGGTCACGCTCGAAATACTGGCGCGGATCGACGGCTCTCGCACGCCGGGTGCCTCGCCTGTCGGGATCGCGTCAGCCGACGGGCGAGCGGCAACCACCCTGCCTATCGTCGTGAGGAGACGCGGGAAGGAGCCCCCATGCGCATCGGGTACACCCTCATGACCGAGCAGAGCGGGCCGCGAGAGCTGCTGCGGTACGCCGTGGCCGCCGAGGAGGCCGGCTTCGACTTCGAGCTGTCGAGCGACCACTACTCCCCCTGGCTGACCGAGCAGGGGCACGCGCCCAACGCGTGGGTGCTCCTGGGTGCGGTGGCCCAGGCGACGGACCGGGTCGAGCTGATGACCTTCGTGACCTGTCCGACGATGCGGTACCACCCGGCGGTGGTGGCCCAGCAGGCCGCGACCCTCCAGCTCCTGGCGGGTGGCCGCTTCGTCCTCGGGCTCGGTGCCGGTGAGAACCTCAACGAGCACGTGATCGGCGACGGCTGGCCCAGCATCGCCGTGCGGCACGACCTCCTCGAGGAGGCGATCCACATCATCCGGGAGCTCCTCACGGGCGAGCTCGTCACGTGGGAGGGTGAGCACTTCCGCGTCGACTCGGCGCGGCTCTGGGACCTGCCGGACGCCGGGGTCCAGCTCGGCATCGCCGTCTCCGGTGCGCACGGGGTCAAGCGGTTCGCCCCGCTCGGGGACCACCTGGTCCAGGCGACGCCCGACGCAGAGGTGGTCAAGGGCTGGAACGACAAGCACCCGGGCGGCTCGCGCGCGTTCGGTCAGCTGCCGGTGTGCTGGGACCCGGACGAGCAGAAGGCGATCGAACGCGCCCACGCCGAGTTCCGCTGGTTCGGGGGTGGGTGGTCCGTGAACGCCGACCTCCCGACCCCGGCCGGGTTCACGGGGGCCACCCAGTTCGTGCGGCCGGAGGACGTGGCGTCGTCGATCGCCTGCGGACCGGACCTGGACAAGCTGGCCGAGAGCGCCCGGCCGTTCCTGGACGCGGGCTTCACCGACCTGGCGATCGTGCAGGTGGGGGACCACAACCAGGACCGGTTCCTCGCGGAGGCCGCCGGGCCGCTGCTGGAACGCCTGCGGGCGCTCTGAGGTACCGGCTGCCGATCGCGGGGTTGCTGCCGACCGCCCGCGAACGCGTGCGCCCCGGCCGTGGGGCGCCGGTCAGTCCAGGAACGTCACCTGGACCAGCCGGGTGCGGCGCACCCAGTCCTCCAGGTCGGCCGGCTGGGCCAGGTGGCCCGGGTTGGCGGGCTGGTTCAGGTCGGCAACGATCTCGGACAGCACCGCGCGCCGCTCCGGCTCATCGGTGACCGGCCGTGCCGTGGCACGCAGGTCCGCCCGCACGCCGTGCTTGAGGTGGACGGTGAGGGCCGGCTCGGCCACCAGGTTGACGTACCAGCTGGGCCTGTCGACCGTCCCGCTGCACAGGTAGGTGCGTCCGGCCACGTGGTAGAAGAAGATCTCGATCCGGCGGGGCAGGCTGGTACGCCGGCCCGTCGTGGTGATGTCGATGACCCGCTGCCGGGTCGAGGCGGCCGGGGTGATCTCGACGGCCCGTCGCACGGCGTCGTCCATCACGCGGCCTCGGTCTCGTTCGCGGTCTCGGTCTCGTAGCGCAGGGCCGGCCCGAGCAGCAGGCCGCCGTCGAGCACGAACTCCGAGCCCGTGGCGAACGCGGCGTCCGCCGAGGTCAGGAAGAGCACGAGCCGCGAGAGCTCGGCCGGCTCCCCCAGCCGCGGCACTGCGAACGGCTCGGGCGAGTAGAAGTCCGCGATGGGACGCTCGCCCTCGGCGACCGGGGAGCTGATCAGCGGCGTGGAGACGACGCCGGGGTGCACCGTGTTGACCCGGATCCCGTCGCGGCCGAGCTCCAGCGCGGCCGACCGGGTCAGGCCGCGCACCGCCCACTTGCTGGCCGTGTAGGCCGAGTAGTACGCCGTGCCGACGTACCCCATGGTCGAGCCGATGTTGACGACGGCGCCCCCGCCGCCGCTCCGCATGGACGGCGTCACCGCGCGGATGCCCAGGAACTGCCCGGTCACGTTGACCTCCAGGATGCGCCGGAACGCCTCGGCGTCCATGTGCTCGATCGGCGCCGCCGACTGCTGCATCCCCGCGTTGTTCACCAGTACGGAGACGGGGCCGAACCGTTCCTCGGCGGTCGCGACGGCAGCCGCCCACTGCGCCTCGCTGGTGATGTCCAGCGCCACGTGCACGGCCCGCTCCCCCAGCTCAGCGGAGAGCGCCGCGCCCCGCTCGGTGTCGCGGTCGGCGATCACCACGTTGGCGCCCTCCGCGTGGTAGGCGCGCACGTGGCTGACGCCCATGCCACCCCCTGCGCCGGTGACGATGACTGTCTTGTTCTCGAATCGCTGCACGGGTCGGCCCTTCGATAGTTGCGAGTCGCCTGACTCACCTCCCGCTCAGGGTAGGCCGCCGGTAGAGGTGAGTCAAGCGACTCACCTCACAGCCTGAGGCATGATGGGCCCATGGCGACCGGCACCGGGACGTACCACCAGCAGCTCGCGGAGCAGAAGCGCGCGGCGATCATCGCCGCCGCCACCAGCCTGTTCCTGGACAACGGCTACGCCGGCACGTCGCTGGCCCGGGTGGCCGAGGCCGCTGAGGTGTCCAAGGCCACGCTGTTCAAGCAGTTCCCCACCAAGGCTCGGCTGTTCGAGTCGATGGTCAAGGAGCACTGGAACCCGGACGTCGACGAGCGGCCCGAGCCGGCGACCGGCGACCTCGCCGGCGGGCTGGCCGAGTACGGGCGCCGGTACGCCGCCCTGATGTCCCGGCCCGAGATGGTGGGCCTGTACCGCATCATCATCGCCGAGATGCCGCGCTTCCCGGGGCTCGCCGAGACCCACTTCGACGTCGGCAAGATGCCGTTCTTCGACTCGGTGCGGCGGTATCTCGCCGCTGAGCACGACTCCGGGGCAGCACGCATCGAGGACCCGGTGGCCGCCACCACCCAGTTCATGGGGATGATCTCGAACTTCACGTTCTGGCCCCGCCTGATCGTGGTCGGCTGGAACCCCAGCGACGCCGAGACGGCTCGCGCCGTCGACGACGCGGTCGCCACGATGGTCGCGCGCTACGGGCCCTAGCCAGCCGGCGCGGGCTTGGCGCGGTAGAACCCGGCGGCCTTGCGCAGCGACTCCCGCGCCCGGCGCCGGTCGCCCGCGGCGTCGTAGGCGAAGGCCAGGTGGTACCAGGCGCGCCAGTCGTCGGGCGCCGCCTCGACCGCCGCCCGGCGCGGTTCGAACGCCTCGTCCGCCGCCGACCGGTCGATGCGGCCGCCGGGTGAGCGCGGCAGGTCGTCCACGGGCAGGTCGCCCTCGGCGAACAGCGTGTCGGCCATGGTCTGCACCGTCGCCGCCAGCCGGAACTCACGCACGATCAGCCCGATGACCAGCAGCGGGATGATGAGCACTGCCAGGCCGATGGCCACCAGCACCGGCTCGCCGCTGCGCACCATCGCGATGCCGCGACCGGCGATCTGCCACACGTACAGCGCGAGCAGCAGCGTCACGGCCAGCGTGCCCGGAAGCCCCTTGGGAAGCTTTCGGCCCGACGCAGCCGGCTTGCGCGGGCCCTGGCTCTGGCCCTGGCCCTTTTCCTGAGGTCCGGTCTCCGGCTCGCTCACGACAGGTCCAGCACGTGCTCGAGCCCGACGGTCAGCCCTGGTCGGGACACCACGGACCGGATCGCGAGCAGCACGCCGGGCATGAACGAGGCACGGTCGAACGAGTCCTGCCGGATGATGAGCTGCTCCCCCTCGTTGCCGAAGAGGATCTCCTCGTGCGCCACGAGCCCACGCAGCCGCACGGCATGCACCCGCACGCCGTCGACGTCGGCCCCGCGCGCCTCCCAGCCCGTCTCGGTCGCGTCGGGCGACGGCCCGAGGCCGGCCTCTGCGCGGGCCGTCGCGATCGCCGCGGCGGTGTGCCGCGCGGTGCCGGAGGGTGCGTCCACCTTGTTCGGGTGGTGCAGCTCGATGACCTCGGCCGACTCGAAGTAGCGCGCAGCCTTCGCGGCGAACGTCATCGCGAGCACCGCCGACAGCCCGAAGTTCGGGGCGATGAGCACACCGAGCGCCCCTCGGCCGCCCGTTCCCCGTGGCGACAGCTCGGCGAGGTGCGCGGCGACCCGGGCGCGCGAGTCGTCGTCCCAGCCGGTGGTGCCCACCACGACGTGCGCCCCGGCGTCGAGCACCGCGTGCACGTTGGCCTCGGTGACGCCCGGGACGGTGAAGTCCACGGCGACGTCGGCCCCGGCGAGCGTGTCCCGGGAGATGGTGTCTCCGTGGTCGAGCCTCGCGACCAGCTCGAGGCCGTCGGCGGCCTCGACCGCCGCACAGGCCTGCGTCCCCATGCGCCCTGCCGCACCGAGCACGGCAACCTTGATGTCACTCACGATCTACCACCCTTGTTCTTCGTTGGGTGCTGGATATATCCAGCACCCAACGGGAGGTTCAGTTGTCGAACGGGCCTACGCGGATGATCGACCTCGGACGGGACGCGAGGTCTTCGGCCAGGGACCGGACGTCGGCCGCCGTGACCGCCTGGATGCGCTCCAGCGACTCCTCCAGCGACAGCAGGTCGCCGTACACGAGCTCGGCCTTACCCAGGCGGCTCATCCGCGCACCGGAGTCCTCCAGCCCGAGCACCGTACCGCCGGAGAGCTGACCGATCGACCGCTTCAGCTCGGCCACCGTGATCCCGTCGTGCGCGAGCTTCTCGAGCTCCTCGACGAGCAGGTCGGTGACCTGGTCCACCTTGCCGGCCGCGCAGCCCGCGTACAGACCGAACGTGCCGAGCCCGCCGTGCGCGGAGGCGAAGGAGTACGTCGAGTACGCCAGCCCCCGCTTCTCGCGGATCTCCTGGAAGAGCCGGGACGACATGCCGCCGCCCAGCACCGCGTTCAGCACGGACAGCGCGAAGCGCCGGTCGTCCGTCGCCGCGATGCCGGTGGAACCCACGATGATGTTGGCCTGCTCGACCTGGCGGGTGACGGTCAGCTCGGCGCCCGCCTCCGGCACACCGGTCCGGTCCTCCGAGGAGACCCGGCGGTCGCACGGTGCGGTGGCGGGGTCGAGGTCCCATCCGCCGTCGGACAGCACCTGCGTGACCTGCTGCACGAGCTTGTCGTGGTCGATCCCGCCCGCAGCCGTGACCACGAGGGTCTCCGGCCGGTAGTTCCAGCGGTAGTGGTCCCAGACGGCGTCCCTCGGGACGGCGTTGATCGTCTCGGGCGTGCCGCCGATGGGGCGCCCCAGCGCGTGGTCGCCGAGGACGACCGCGGAGAACTGCTCGTGCACGACGTCGGTGGGGTCGTCGTCGTTCATCGCGAGCTCTTCCAGGATGACGCCACGCTCGGTCTCGAGCTCGTCGGAGTCCAGGCGCGCGGAGGTCACCATGTCGGAGATGACGTCGACCGCCATCGGCAGGTCGGAGTCCAGCACCCGCGCGTAGTAGCAGGTGTGCTCCTTGCCGGTGGCCGCGTTCGCCTCACCGCCGACGGCGTCGAACGCCTCGGCGATGTCCATCGCGGACCGCCGGGTGGTGCCCTTGAAGAGCAGGTGCTCCAGGAAGTGCGTCGAGCCGAAGTGGCCGTCGGTCTCGTCCCGTGAACCGACGCCGATCCACGCACCCACCGTGGCCGAGCGCTGGCCCGGCATGTGCTCGGTGAGTACACGGACACCGCCGGGCAGGACGGAGCGACGAATCGTCGCTCCGTCCTGCCCGGCGGTCAGCTCGGCACCGGGCTCGCCCGCGGGGACGAGCGGCAGGTGCCACGTCATGTCAGACGTCCGCTGATGCGGTGGCCTCGGTGGCCGGCTCGACGGAGTCGGCCGGAGCCGCCTCGTCCTCGTCGGTCACGGCGACCAGCGAGAGCTTGCCGCGCGGGTCGATCTCGCCGATCTCGACCTGGACCTTCTGGCCGATGGACAGCACGTCGTCGACGTTCTCGACGCGCTTGCCACCCACGAGCTTGCGGATCTGGCTGATGTGCAGCAGACCGTCCTTGCCCGGGGACAGCGAGATGAAGGCGCCGAACGACGTCGTCTTGACGACGGTTCCGACGAACCGCTCGCCCACCTCGGGGACGTGCGGGTTGGCGATCGCGTTGATCGCCGCGCGGGCGGCCTCGGCCGAGGGGCCGTCCGTGGCACCGATGTAGACGGTGCCGTCGTCCTCGATGGAGATGTCCGCGCCCGTCTCCTCCTGGATCTGGTTGATCATCTTGCCCTTCGGGCCGATGACCTCGCCGATCTTGTCGACGGGGACCTTCACCGTGATGACGCGCGGGGCGTTCGGGGACATCTCGTCGGGCGTGTCGATCGCCTCGTCGAGCACCTCGAGGATCGTCAGGCGAGCGTCGCGGGCCTGACCGAGCGCGGCACTCAGCACCGAGGCGGGGATGCCGTCGAGCTTGGTGTCGAGCTGGATGGCCGTGACGAACTCCTTGGTACCGGCGACCTTGAAGTCCATGTCACCGAACGCGTCCTCGGCCCCCAGGATGTCGGTCATCGCGGCGTAGCGGGTCTCGCCGTCCACGGTGTCGGACACGAGGCCCATCGCGATGCCTGCGACCGCCGCGCGCAGCGGCACACCGGCGTTGAGCAGCGACAGCGTGCTCGCGCACACGGAGCCCATGGACGTCGAACCGTTGGAGCCGAGAGCCTCGGACACCTGGCGGATCGCGTACGGGAACTCCTCGCGGCTCGGCAGGACCGGCACCAGGGCACGCTCGGCGAGCGCACCGTGGCCGATCTCGCGGCGCTTCGGGCTGCCCACGCGGCCCGTCTCACCGGTCGAGTACGGCGGGAAGTTGTAGTTGTGCATGTAGCGCTTGCGCGTCTCCGGACCGAGCGAGTCGATCTGCTGCTCCATCCGGAGCATGTTCAGCGTGGTGACACCCAGGATCTGGGTCTCGCCGCGCTCGAAGATCGCCGAGCCGTGCACGCGGGGCAGCACCTCGACCTCGGCCGACAGGGTGCGGATGTCCGCGAGCCCACGGCCGTCGATGCGCACACCGTCGGTCAGCACGCGCTGGCGGACGAGCTGCTTCTGCAGCGAGCGGAACGCTGCGGACAGCTCCTTCTCGCGGCCCTCGAACTGTCCGTCGAGCTGCGCGTGCACGTCGGCCTTGATCTGGTCGAGCGTGTTCTCGCGGTCCTGCTTGTCCGCGATGGTCAGCGCGTCGCGCGTCGGCGCCGAGACGGCTGCCTCGACGGCCGCGTAGGCGTCGTCCTGGTAGTCCGGGAAGAGCGGGAACTCCTGCGTCTCCTTGGCGGACTGCGCGGCGAGCTGGTCCTGCGCGTCGCACAGGGCCTTGATGAACGGCTTGGCCGCCTCGATGCCCTCTGCGACGACCGTCTCGTTCGGAGCCGCGACGCCCTCGTTCTTGATGAGGGTCCACGCGTTGTCGGTGGCCTCGGCCTCGATCATGGCGATGGCCACGTCGGTCGAGCCGTCGGCGGCCGTCACGTTCCGGCCCGCCACGACCATGTCGAAGACCGCGCGCTCCTTGTCGGAGTACTTGGGGAACGCGACCCACTGGCCGTCGACCAGCGCGATGCGGACCGCGCCGACCGGGCCGTCGAACGGCAGGCCGGAGATCTGGGTCGACGCCGACGCGGCGTTGATCGCCAGCGTGTCGTACGCGTCGTCGGGGTGCAGCGCCATGACCGTGATGACGATCTGGACCTCGTTGCGCAGACCCTTGACGAACAGGGGGCGCAGCGGGCGGTCGGTGAGGCGGCAGGTGAGGATCGCGTCGGTCGACGGGCGACCCTCGCGACGGAAGAACGAGCCGGGGATGCGCCCTGCGGCGTACATCCGCTCCTCGACGTCCACCGTCAGCGGGAAGAAGTCGAACTGGTCCTTGGGGTGCTTGCCGGCCGCGGTGGTCGACAGCAGCATGGTCTCGCCGTCGAGGTACGCGGCGACTGCGCCGGCGGCCTGCTTGGCGAGGCGTCCGGTCTCGAACCGGACGGTACGGGTGCCGAAGCGACCGTTGTCGATAACGGCCTCGGCGAACTGGATCTCGGGACCCTCCACGGGTGCCCTCCTTCTGTTGGGGTGTTCTCTTGGAACGCCCCCGTGCCCGACGGTCATCGATCGAGGCCTACCGAACCACCGCTCACCAGGGGCGAGGGGTTCGGGAAGCCACTACCGAGGACCGGACGAGGTCACGGGCGGCGTGTTGTTCGTACTACAGCATCTCACCAGATCAGCCCGGCCCCCGCAGCGGGGGCCGGGCTGGTGGGCGTCATGTCAGCGGCGCAGGCCGAGCTTGTCGACGAGGGCGCGGTAGCGCTCGATGTCGATCCCCTTGAGGTAGCCCTGGAGACGACGGCGCTGGCCCACGAGGAGCAGCAGACCACGACGGCTGTGGTGGTCGTGCTTGTGCTCCTTGAGGTGCTCGGTCAGGTCCTTGATGCGCTGCGTGAGGAGCGCGATCTGCACCTCCGGCGAGCCCGAGTCGCCCGGCTTGGTTCCGTACTCGGAAATGATCTGCTGCTTCGTGGCAGTGTCGAGCGGCATGGCTCTCCTTCAGTGTCGTTGCGCGGTGCTCCGGGACTTGTTCACCGGGGCGCTCTCGATCCGCGGCCGTTCAGACGGCAGTACAACATTACCAGTGCTGAGGTGCCCTGCCCGACCGCTGACGCCCTGCTACCTGTGAGATGCCACCTGCGGGATGCCACCTTGCGAGATGCCACCTGCGGGACCGGGCCCGGTTGTCCGCTCCTGGCGAACCAAGATTTCCCCTCGGCGCTCCCGGTCTAGCGTGAAGAGGTGGCCGAGCAGAACCCCTCCGTCAGCACCTCCCACGAGCTCCGCGCCGTCGCCGAGTCGTTCGGCGCCGACGTAGAACGCTATGACCGCTCCAGACCGGCGTATCCCGACGCTCTGATCAGGGCGATCGTCCAGCGCTCGCCCGGCGGCGCGGTGCTGGACGTCGGGACGCGTACCGGGATCGTCGCCCGCCAGCTCCGTGACGCCGGGTGCACGGTCACCGGCGTGGAGGCCGACGCGCGGATGGCCGACGTTGCGCGGGGACACGGTTTCGCCGTCGACGTCGGCCGGTTCGAGGAGTGGGAACCGGCCGACCGGCGGTTCGACTCCGTGGTCGCCGGCCAGACGTGGCACTGGGTCGACCCGGTCGTCGGCGCCGCCACGGCGGCCAGGGCGCTCCGGCCGGGTGGCCTGCTGCTGGCCTTCTGGAACGCCGCGAGCCCGGCCGCGGAGCTCGCCGCGGCGTTCGCCGCCGTCTACCGGCGCGTGGTCCCGGACCTTCCGTTCCGGCCCTGGGCACCGAACATGACCGACGCCTACGACGAGATGTGCCTCAAGGCGGCGTCCGGCATGCGGGAGTCCGACGAGCTCGACGAGCCGGAGCACTGGCTGTTCGGCTGGGCGCGGACCTACACGCGCGACGAGTGGCTGGACCTCGTGCCGACGGCCGGCGGGCACAGCCGCTTCCCGAAGCCAGTGCTGGCCGAGCTGCTGACCGGCCTCGGCGAGGTGGTCGACGAGGCCGGTGGCACGGTGACGATGCCCTACCGGTCAGTGGCGGTGGCGGCGCACCGACACTGACCCGGGCACCGGCTCAGGCCCCGTCGTGGCCCGCGTAGCTCCCGCCGGCGCGGCGGAAGACCGGGGCCCCCGCGTCGTCGTGCCCGACCGGGAGGACACCAGCGAACGCCAGCAGGTCGTTGAGCGTCGTGACGAGGCGCCGGTCCTCGAACCGGACGCCGTACGCAGGCGTCCAGCCGGGGCGGGGGCGGCGCAGGTACGACTCGTCGTCCAGCTCCAGCAGGTAGACGAACGTCTCCACGAGGATGCGGCTGCCCACCTCGCCCAGGAAGTTGCCGTTGCCCTGGACCTCGGCCTCCTTGAGCAGGTAGTACCACAGGGGCGTGCCGTCGAGGTCGTCGAGCGCTGCCACCAGCTCGGGCGACGCGTTCTGCCGCAGCTGCTCCGGGCTGAGCGGGCGCACCCCGAGCTCTGCGGCAGCCGCCTCCCCCGTCGGGATCGCCAGCATGTACCCGCGCAGCAGGTTGCGTTGCGCCAGCTGCCTCAGCAGCGCCTTCACCGGGCCGGAGGCGCCGGTGCCCTCGTTCAGCATGTCACCGAGTCCCTCGGCCAGGAACGGGTCGATCTTGCGGGCCATGCGGAACGCCGCCGGGTCGCCCTTGTCGGTCAGCCGCGTCCAGTCCACCGGCCAGTTCGACGGCAGCGCGGGCAGCGGGTTCGCGGGGTCCGGCGACAGACCACCGCTGCCCGTGAACCGGAAGAGCTGGTCGAGCGATGCGACTCCGCCCGGGCCGTTCCGCGTGAAGTTCACGTTGAAGTCGTATGCGCCCCGCACCATCGAGTGCCCGAACCGGAACGCCGCGACGGCGAACTCCAGCGGCATCGCCACGCGCCGGGTGGGCCGGAACAGGGTCGGCCCGGTGGCCAGCACCGCGTCCAGCACGCCGGGCTTGGTGAGGGTGCGCAGGTAGTCGTGCACCACCAGCCACTGGTAGTGGAACCGGACGAGCTGCTGCGCCCTGTCGAACAGGTCGCGCTGGGTGATCGCCGCCCACGGCTCGTGGCGCGCGACCCAGTCGACGGTCGCGTTGTGGAACCGGATCAGCGCCACGTGGAACTGCGCGAGGACCAGGTTCTCGTCGTTGCGACCGTCCGGGATCAGCGGCATCCGCTCGCTGCCCGGTTCGCTGCTGCGCGGCAGGTCGCGCTGCGGGTCGTCGCCGGGCGCCACGAGCTCGAAACCCGGTATCGCGTCGGTGGAGATCCTGCCGAGCCGCAGCTTGGCCGAGCCCGGCACGTACGCCGCCTCGCTCCGGGTGGTACCGCGGTCGGGCTCGCCCTCGAACCGCGGCCCGGAGCCGTACAGGCTGTCGAGGTCGAGCAGCGGGCTGCGCCCGTTGTGCAGGCTGCGCACGACGGCGCGCGGGCCGAACGTGCGGAACGGGTGCCTGACGATGTCGCCGAGCGCCTGGTCGCCGCCCGGCCCGGCCCCGTCGTCCGGGCCGTTCGTGTTGAGCGTGATGTCGTGGTCGATGAACTGGCCCCAGTAGGTGTAGACCGACGGGATGGTCGAGTCCCGTCCGGCGGGGGCGGCCGCCGGCTCGATCAGGGCGGCGCCGAGCCGGGTGAGGGCATCCCTGGTCTCGTCGACCCGATAGCCGTCGGGCAGGTGCGCGTGCGGGAAGCGCCCGGCCGAACCACTGAGCAGGTAGTCGAACGCCGTCGTGGCGTCGAACCGGTGCTCGCGCAGGTCGCGGCGGACCGCCGCCTCCGTGCGGGGCAGCAGCGTCGCCGTGCTGCGCTGCGGCGCTGCCGGGTCGGCCCCGATCGAGGGCACGAACACCCCGCCGTGCCCGATGCGCCACACCGTCCGGCCGGCCGGCGTCTGCGCCAGGTCGACCTCCTCGTGCGGCGTCCGGTTCGGGTCGCCCTGCGGCGGCGCCTGCGTGGTCTGGACCATGGTCTCTCCTTCGCTGGGGTGAAGGCCTTCCACCACTGAGAGAGCCGGGGATCCGGCGCCGGTACCCGATTCGGCCAGGCCCGAATCACCACGCCGACGTGTCGGAACCACAGGCCGCTCCGGCGACGTGTGGTCCTGACAGGTCAAGAGGTGCGCTTGGCGTGCGTCGCCCAGAGCACCGCACCCACAGCGCAGGCGACCTGCACGACGACGAGCGTCGGCGAGGCCACCCCGGAGACCGCCGCCCAGGCGAGCGGAACCGTGCCGAGCACCGCCAGGTCCGGACCCGTCAGCAGATGCAGGATCAGGCCCGTCGGTACCGCCCCGGCAGGCGTGGCAATCATGGGCACGTCCCACTGCACCGGTCCGCGGTAGGCGGCCCGGACCGCCGCGGCCCCGAGGACGACGGCGGCCGGGACCGCCACCATGAGCCACTGCCCGCCCTCGCTCGCCGCCGCGGCGGCGAGCAGCACGAGACCCGCGGTGCACGCGGGCCACACCACACGGATGGCGCGGGAGGAGCGAGCGGCCAGCGGCACCAGGGAGTCCAGGCGTGGATTCTCTCCCGCCGCCCTCGGTCCCCGGGCACCCGCGAGCGCCCCTGCGTACCCCACGCAGGCGAGGACCGCCCACAGCCCGATGCCGCTGGCCAGCACGGGCATCTGGACGACCACGGCCCCGGCCGCCGCGAGCCCGACGAGGGCTGCGAGGGCGGCCGGTGTGCGCAGCAGCAGGACAGCGTCGGCCGCGAGCAGCGCGCTGACGGGTCCGCGAGCGGCGCGGGGCACCCAGGGCAAGACGCGCGACGCCGTCGGACCCGTCCCCAGTGCTCGGCCGAGGCCGCCGGAGTCGAGCGACAGCAGGGCGGCCGAGGCCTGCATGGCCGCCGAGGCGCGGGCGCGCAGCTCGCCGACCCGGAGCTGGTCGAGACCGCGCGCCCAGAACACGAGGGCGGCACCTCCGACCAGGGCCAGCCCGGCGGGCACAGGCCACGGCACGGACCATGCACCCCACGCGGGCGCCCAGAGCGCGAGGCCGAGACCCGCCACGGGTACCGCGGCGAGGAGGACGTCGAGCACGCGGCCCAGCCTGTTGCCCGATGCCGCCCCGGTGACCTGCAGCACGCCGGTGCCTGCGACGACGACGAGGCCGAGCGCCGCGCCGAGCGCCGCATCCGCTCCGATTCCCGCGAGGCCGACACCCAGGAGTGCCGCGGGGAACCCACCCAGGAGCAGGCCCACGCCGATCCCGACGAGCACGCTCCGCACCACCGACGGCGAGGCGAGCCCCGCACGGTCAGCCGGGGTGGGTGCCCACCAGCGCACCCCGGCTACGGGCAGGCCGGCAGGCCCGAGCCGCCACGCGACCGACGTGCCGGCGAGCATGGCCAGGGCGAGCACCAGCGCCTGAACCAGGCCAGGGCCGAGCCCGAGCCCTACCGGGTCGGACACGAGTGCCTCTCGTACCGGCGCTCCGAAGCCCCACGCGTACAGCACGACGAACCCGAGCAGGATCGCCACCTCGCCGACGTCCGCCGCGACCCGACCAGCCTGGGCAGGCAGGTTGTGGGCCCGGACGCGTGCGGTCAGGCGGCGCAGCTCCGCACCCGTGAGCCGCTCGTCCTCGTCCCCGACGGGCCGCGGGAGCACCGGTCGGTCTGCGGCGGTGCCCGTCTGCTCGCCCGTCACCGGAAGCCCGCCAGCACACCCGGCGCCTCGTCCGGCGGCAGCATGACGGCGCGGTCGTCGGACAGGTGCAGGGCGCTGGCGCCGGTCCCGGCCAGGAGCCGGTCGTCGTGGGTCGCGAACAGGACTGCCGTGCCGGCGGAGGACTCGGCCCGCAGCAGGTCGGCCAGCCGGGCACGCATGGCGGTGTCGAGGCGCTGTTCCGGCTCGTCGAGGACGAGCAGGTCCCGCGGGCGCACGAGGGCGCTGGCCAGCAGGAACCGGCGGCGCTGGCCGGACGACAGGGTGTGCGGCATCGCGCCGCCGTGCCCGGTGATGCCCACGTGGTCGAGCACCTGGTCGGTGACCGCGCCGGCGTCGGGCACGCCATGGCCCCGCGCGGTGAGCACGAGATGCTCCCGGACGGTCACGCCGGGGAAGAACGCGTCGTCGTCCAGCACGCCCGCCACCCGGGCCCGGAAGTGCCGCTCGCGCTCGTCCACGGCGCGGCCGAAGGCGCTGACCGTCCCGGACAGCGGCTCCTGGAGCCCGAGCACCGTGCGCAGCAGGGTGGACTTGCCGGTGCCGTTGGTGCCGATCACGGCGACGACGTCGCCGGGGGCCAGGGTGAGCGAGACCGGCGGGCAGACGGCATGGCCGCCGTACCCGACGAGCAGGTCGGACAGTTCGAGGGACGTCATGCCCACCTCAACGCGCGAACCGGGTCCGAATCTCCCGATCTCGGCCTCACGCTCGCAGGATCGTGCGGGCCCGCACGACGTCGTCGTTCATCTGGGCGATGAGCGGTTCGATCCCGTCGAACCGCAGCGTGGGCCGCAGGTGGGCCACGAACTCGAGCGCGACCGTCTGGTCGTACAGGTCCAGGTCCGTGCGGTCGAGCACGTACGCCTCGACGCGGCGCTCGACGCCGTCGAACGTCGGGTTGGTGCCGACGGAGATCGCGGCGGGCAGGATCTCCTCCTGCCCCTGGCCCGTGCCGGCGAGCGCTCTCCGGTCCCCCTCCGGCCCGGAGAGGCTCGCGCAGGTGGCGGCAGTGCCGCGGCGCAGCCATCCCGCGTAGACGCCGTCGGCGGGGACGAGCCCGGTGATGTCGCCGAGGTTGGCGGTAGGGAAGCCCAGCTCGCGGCCCCTCGCGTCGCCGTGCACCACGGTGCCGCGCACGAGGTGCGGGCGGCCGAGCACGTCGGCGGCCTGGTCGACGTCGCCCTCCGCGAGCAGCGCGCGCACCGCCGTCGACGACCACCGGTGGTGCCCGTCGCCCTCTGGCCGCAGGAAGTCGCCGACGTCGTCGATGGCGACCACCTCGAACCCGTGCTGGCCGCCGAGCTCGACCATCGTGGCCAGCGTGCCGGCGTTCTGCTTGCCGAAGCGCACGTCGTGCCCCACGACCACCGTGCGGGCGCCCAGGCCGTCCACGAGGTACCGGGCGACGAACTCCTCCGGTGTCTGGGCGGCGAAGTCGAGGGTGTAGCCGACCAGCAACGTCGCGTCGAGACCCGTGCGCTCCATGAGCGCCAGCCGGTCCTCGAGCCCTGTGATCAGCTCGGGGGCCGACTCCGGCCGGTGCACCGCCGCCGGGTGCGGGTGGAACGTCACGGCGACGGCACTGGCCCCGTCGCCCCTGGCGAGCCGGAGGATACGGTCGAGCACCGCCTGGTGGCCACGGTGGACGCCGTCGAAGTTGCCGATCGTCACCACTGATGGCCCGAATCCCGGGGGAACCTGTTCCAGGTCCGTCCACAGCTGCACGCGGGTTGCTCCTCATGAATCGGGTGGCGCTGGTGCGGGGCCGCTCACGCGACGTCCCGCACCGATCCCCAAAAGCCTACGGCGTGTTTCAGAAGTCGTGTGCCCGGTGAAGCACCGCCCCGCTCCGGAGCGAACCGGCGCAGGGCCGCTCCGGGCTCAGTTCGCCGGCGCGAGCACGAGCACCGGTTTGGCGAGGTTCTCGCCCCGCCGGCGGGTGTCCTCCAGCAGCGCCACCAGGCCGCCCGACGGCGACAGCGCCGCCACGACCTCTGAGCGGCCCGACGGCTGCACCCACTGGCCGTAGCCGAGCGCGCGCACCTCGTCGTCGTCGAGCTCGCGCACCGGGAACGTGGCCCTGGCGGCCTCGGCCAGCGGGAGCGTGGCCAGCGTGCCGTCAGCGTCGGCCTGTGCCTCCAGCTGCTCCAGCGTGCGGGCCCCTGCCAGCTCGTAGCCGCCCACGCGGGTCCGGCGCAGCATCGTCAGGTGGCCGCCGGTGCCGAGCGCTGCGCCCAGGTCACGTGCCAGGGCTCGCACGTACGTCCCGGAGGAGACCGTCACCCGCACGTCGACGTCGACCACCGGCACGTCGCGCGTCGGGCCGTCCCCCGGTTCCGCGGCGGTCGGTGCCACGCCCGGCCGCGCGTCGGGATCTCCGCCGGCGGGAGGGTCCACGGAGGCGTCACCCGGGTCGCCGTCGGGCACGGCCGTCGTCGCCGTCCGGACGTCCAGGACGTCGAACCTGGACACGGTCACCGGCCGGGCCTGGAGTGCGACCTCCTCCCCCGCCCGGACCAGCGCGTACGCGCGCTTGCCGTCCACCTTGATCGCGGACACCGACGTCGGGACCTGCTGGATGTCGCCCGTGAGATCGGCGATCGCGGCGTCCAGCGCCGCGCGGTCCACCCGCTCGACGGCTCGGGGGTCGCCCAGCGCGACGACGGCGCCCTCCGCGTCGTCAGTGGTGGTCGCCACCCCCAGCCGGATCGTGGCGTCGTAGTCCTTGTCCGCGCCCACCACGTAGGTGAGCAGGCGGGTCGCCTTGCCGATGCCCAGCACGAGCACGCCCGTCGCCATGGGGTCCAGCGTCCCGGCGTGGCCTACCTTGCGGGTGCCTGCGAGCCGCCGCATCCGCCCGACGACGTCGTGGCTGGTCCAGCCCTGCGGCTTGTCGACGACGACGAACCCGTCGGCGGCCGTGGGGCGGCGCGCCGGCGCCTGCGGGGTGGGGGAAATCATGGGAACCAGTATCTCGTGACTCAGGGGTGCCGCTCGGCGTCGAGGTCTGCCTTGGTCAGGACGGCACGGACCTCGAGGCCGACGTCGGCCAGGGGTGCGGTGCCGACCGGGCTGCGGTCGATCGCGCACACGACGGTGTCCACCAGTGCGCCGGCGCTCCGGAGGGCCAGCGTCGCGTCCCGCACGGCGCCGCCAGTGGTGATCACGTCCTCGATCAGCACGACCCGCCGCCCGTCGACGGGCGGCCCTTCCGCCAGCTTCGCCGTGCCGTACTCCTTGGCCTGCTTGCGCACGAACAGCGCGCCCGTGCCGGTCAGGCCGCTGAGGACCGTCACGATCGGCACCCCGCCGAGCTCGAGGCCGCCCAGCAGGTCGGCGCCAGGGGGGATCAGCGGCACCATCTGACGGGCGACCCGCGCGAGCAGCGCGGGGTCCGTCTCGAACAGGTACTTGTCGAAGTACTCCGACGCCGCCTGCCCTGACCGGAGCGTGAACGTCCCGGTCAGTCGGCAGGCGGCGTCGACGTCGCGCGCGAGCGTGGAGTCGGAGATCACTCCGACTCGTCGTCCTCGCGCGGCTTCTTGTAGGGGTCCTCGTCACCCGCGTACCGGGCTCCGGCACGCAGCGCCTCGAGCTCCGCGTCGCGCTTGCGCGCCTCGATCAGAGCGGCGTCGAGGTTGGCGGCCGTGTCGGGCACGGAGTCGAGGTGGAACTCGAGGGTGGGCGTCAGGCGGATACCCGTCTGCTTGCCGACCTCCGAGCGGATCAGGCCGGTCGCGCTCTTGAGCGCAGCGGCCGTTCCCTCCCGCTCCTCGTCCGAGCCGTAGACCGTGTAGAACACCGAGGCGTTCTGCAGGTCACCGGTCACCCGGACGTCCGTGACCGTCATGAAGCCGAGCCGCGGGTCCTTGATCCGCGTATCGATCATCTGCGCGACGATCACCTTGATGCGGTCGGCGAGCTTGCGAGACCGTGGGTTATCGACCATCAACAATCCTTTCAGCGTGAGTGCGGGGCATTCGCCCCGCCGGACGAGCCGGCCGGGCGAATACCCCGCACTCAATGAGCCATCAGCGTCAGACGCGCGGCTTCTCGCGCATCTCGAACGTCTCGATGGTGTCGCCCTCGTTGACGTCGTTGAACGACCCGAGGCCGATACCGCACTCGAAGCCCTCGCGGACCTCCGTGACGTCGTCCTTCTCGCGGCGCAGCGACTCGATGGTGAGGTTGTCCCCCACGACGGTGCCGTTGCGGAGCACACGCGCCTTCGAGTTGCGGCGGATGCTGCCCGAACGAACCATCGAACCGGCGATGTTTCCGAACTTCGAGGAACGGAAGACCTGACGGATCTCCGCGGATCCGAGCTGGACCTCCTCGTACTCCGGCTTGAGCATGCCCTTGAGGGCTGCCTCGACGTCCTCGATCGCCTGGTAGATGACCGAGTAGAACTTGACGTCGACGCCTTCGCGCTCCGCCAGCTCCTCGACGCGCTCGCCGTACTTCACGTTGAAGCCGATGATCACGGCGCTGTCGACGGTCGCGAGGTTGACGTCGTTCTGCGTGATGGCACCCACACCGCGGTGGATGACACGCAGCTCGACCTCCTCGCCCACGTCGATCTTGAGCAGCGCGTCCTCCAGTGCCTCGACGGCACCGGACACGTCGCCCTTGAGGATGAGGTTGAGGCTCTCGACCTTGCCCTTCTTGAGCTCGACGTCGAAGTCCTCGAGGCTGATCCGCTTGCGGCGCTTGGCCAGCGTCGCTGCACGCTCCGCCGCCTGGCGCTTCTCGGCGATCTGTCGGGCGGTCCGGTCGTCCGGCGCCACGAGGAACGTGTCGCCGGCACCCGGGACGCTGGTCAGACCCAGCACCTGGACGGGGCGGGCCGGGGTGGCCGCCTCGACCGAGTTGCCGTGCTCGTCGAACATCGCACGGACGCGGCCGTAGGCCGTACCCGCGACGATCGCGTCGCCGACGTGCAGCGTGCCCGCCTGGACCAGCACGGTCGCGACCGGGCCGCGGCCCTTGTCGAGGTTGGCCTCGATGGCCACGCCACGCGCGTCCTTCGACGGGTTGGCACGCAGGTCCAGGGCAGCGTCCGCGGTCAGCAGGACTGCCTCGACCAGGCCGTCGATACCGATGCCCGGCTTCGCCGCGACGTCGACGAACATCGTGTCGCCGCCGTACTCCTCAGCCACCAGGTTGTACTCGGTGAGCTGCTGACGCACCTTCGCCGGGTTCGCACCCTCGACGTCGATCTTGTTCACGGCCACCACGATCGGCACACCTGCTGCCTGCGCGTGGTTCACCGCCTCGACCGTCTGCGGCATCACGCCGTCGTCGGCCGCGACCACGAGGATCGCGATGTCGGTGACCTGCGCACCACGGGCACGCATAGCGGTGAAGGCCTCGTGACCCGGGGTGTCGATGAACGTGATCGCACGCTCTGTGCCCTCGTGCTCGTGCGTGATCTGGTACGCACCGATGTGCTGCGTGATCCCGCCGTGCTCGCCTGCCACCACGTCCGACTTGCGGATCGCGTCCAGCAGCTTGGTCTTACCGTGGTCGACGTGACCCATGACGGTCACGACCGGCGGGCGTGCCGCCAGGTCCTCGTCGGACTCGTCGTCCGCCTCGGCCTGCAGGTCGATGTCGAAGGCCCCGAGCAGCTCGCGGTCCTCCTCCTCGGCCGAGACCATCTCGATCTGGTAGCCGAGCTCCGTGGCCAGCGTGCCGAACGTGTCCTCGTCGAGCGACTGCGTGGCCGTGGCCATCTCGCCCAGGTGGAACAGCACGGTCACGAGCGCCGCGGGGTTCGCGTCGATCTTGTCGGCGAAGTCGTTCAGCGAGGCGCCGTGACGCAGCCGAACGGTGGTGGTGCCGTTGCCGCGAGGGACCTGCACGCCACCGAGCGACGGGGCCTGCATCGCCTCGAACTCCTGGCGCTTCGCGCGCCTCGACTTGCGCCCGCGGACCGGCTTGCCGCCGGCGCGCCCGAAGGCACCCTGCGTCGCGCCACGACCGCCTGCACCGCGACGCGGGCCGCCGAAGCCGCCACCGCCGCCGGGACGACCCGGAGCACCTGCACCGGCGGCGCCACCACCGGCACCAGGCCGGCCGCCACCGCCGCCACCCGGACGGCCACGACCGCCACCCGGAGCCGGGCGGTCGCCCGGACGCGGCATGGAGGTCTTGCCCGGCATCATGCCGGGGTTCGGGCGCGGACCGCCGCCACCGGTACCACCGGGACGGGGTGCCGAAGGACGCGGACCACCCGGGCGGGGACCGCCCGAGCGCTCACCGCTGGGAGCCTCGGTGCGCTCGGGACGCTGCCCCGGGCGAGGCATGCCCTGGCTGGTCGCGAACGGGTTGTTGCCCGGGCGCGGGTTACCGCCGGCCGCGGGACGTTCGCTGGTGCCTGGGCCTGCGCCTGCACCCGGGCGGCCACGGCCACCGGGACGGGGCATGCCCTGGCTGGTCGCGAACGGGTTGTTGCCCGGACGCGGGTTACCGCCACCGGGACGGCCACCACGGCCGCCGTCGCGACCCGGACGCGCGCCGGAGGGCGCTGCGGGCGGCTTGGGCGCACCAGGCTTGGGTGCCGCGGCAGGCTTCGGCGCACCAGGCTTGGGGCCTGCGGCCGGCTTGGCGGACGCCGCAGGCGCCGCCGAGGACTCGTCAGCCGCCGGAGCCGGGGCCGGGGCGGGTGCCGCCGGCGCGGGGCTCGGGGCAGGAGCCGGGGTCGGGTTGGGGGCCGGGGCGGGCGCCGGAGCCGGCGCGGCCTCAGCCTTGTTCTGTGCCGGCGCGGGGGCCGGTGCCGGAGCCGGGGTCGGCTCAGCGGGCTTCTGGGCCGCGGGCTTCGCGGCCGGCTTGGGCGTGCTCGCCGCGGGCTTCGCCGTCTCGCCCTTGTCGGACGGACCGGCACTGCCACTGGCGGGGAACTTGTCGCGCATGCGCCGCACGACGGGCGGCTCGAGCGTCGACGACGCCGAGCGAACGTACTCGCCTGCCGACTTCAGCTCGCCAAGCAGGGTCTTGCTTTCCACTCCGAGCTCCTTAGCGAGCTCGTAGACGCGGACTTTAGCCACAACTCTCCTGTCTCGGTCCATCCCAAGACAGGGAGGACCACCGTTAGTACTGAGTACTCATCGCTGGGGACTCATCGGGTGCCCATCGGCTTCTGACCCGCTTCCTTGTCGACGAATCGCATGTTTCGGCCGGACGCACGGTTGCGCCCGGTCGGGACGGTCCTGCGGCCCTTGCACTCACTGGCCGAGATGTGCTCGTACCTCACCGAGGTCGAGGGGCCCGTCGACGCGCAGTGCGCGTGGTACGGCCCTGCGACGCTCGGCGAGCTCCAGGCACCGCGGCTCCGGGTGAACCCAGGCGCCGCGACCCGGCAGGCAGGCACGGACGTCGACGATGATGCGCCGTGCACCTGCCACGGAGTCACCATGCATCGAGGAGTCCAGCACCAGACGCAGGAGTGCAGACCGCTGGTCGCGCCCCCGGCATCCGACACATGTACGCACCGGACCCTTGACGGGCGGAACGGGGTATGTCGAAAGACGGGCGCGTGGCCCAGACTCGGACAGTCTACCGCGCCGACCCACCGGGCGTTACCGACCGCCCTGTGCGTCGGCGCCCGTGCCACCTGCGTCGGCGTCGGCAGCCTCGTCAGAACGGATGTCGATGCGCCAACCTGTCAGCTTCGCGGCAAGACGGGCGTTCTGCCCCTCTTTACCGATCGCGAGGGACAGCTGGTAGTCGGGCACGATGGCACGCGCGGCACGCATGTCGGCGTCGACCACTGTGACCGAAGACACACGGGCGGGCGACAGTGCGCTCGACACGAAAGCGGCAGGGTCGTCGCTGTGGTCGACGATGTCGATCTTCTCGCCGTGCAGCTCGGCCATCACGGCGCGCACACGTGCACCCATCGGGCCGATGCAGGCACCCTTGGCGTTGAGCCCCGCCACCCGCGTACGGACCGCCATCTTGGTGCGGTGACCCGCTTCGCGCGCGATGGCGGTGATCTCCACCGAGCCGTCGGCGATCTCCGGTACCTCGAGCTCGAAGAGCTTGCGGACCAGGTTCGGGTGCGTACGGCTCAACGTGATCTGGGGGCCCTTCATCCCGCGGCTGACCTCGACCACGTACGCACGCAGGCGCTCGCCGTGCACGTACTCCTCGGTCGGCACCTGCTCGTGCGGCGGAAGCACCGCCTCGGTGCCGCCCACGTCCACGAGCACCATGCGCGGGTCGCGGCCCTGCTGGACGACGCCGGCGAGCACCTCGCCCTCCTTGCCGCGGAACGTGCCGAGCACCTGGTCGTCCTCGGCGTCACGCAGGCGCTGCACGATCACCTGGCGGGCGGTGGCCGTGGCGATGCGGCCGAAGTCCTGCGGCGTGTCGTCGAACTCGGGCCCGAACTCCATCGCAGGGCGCGCCTCGGGGTCCTCCGGGTCCGCGGCGACCGGCAGCTCCTCGCGCGCCCACACCGTCACGTGGCCAGAGGAGCGGTCCACCTCGACTCGGGCCCTGTTGTAGGCGTCGGGCGTGCGGTGGTAGGCCGAGAGGAGCGCCTGCTCGATGGCCGCGATGAGGACGTCCAGGCTGAGATCCCTCTCGCGCTCCAGCATCCGCAGGGTGGTCATGTCGATGTCCATGTCAGCCTTCCTCGTTGCGGCCGGGGGAACCCTCGGTCGCGTTGTCCGAACCAGCACCGTCCGAGTCGTCGTCGGTGTCTTCATCTGCACTCTCGCCCAGTTCACCAGCCTCGGCATCCTGGGCGTCGTCGAGCCGTTTGAGCTCCACCTCGACCTTGCCCCGGCGGACGTCGCCCACCGGGATCCGCCGGTCGCCGTCGAGCACCAGGGCGTCACCGTCGCCGTCCGTGAGCACGTCGGTCAACCGGCCCTCGACGCGGCTGCCGTCCATCATCTTCAGCGTCACCAGCCGGGTCCGAGCGCGCTTGAAGTGCCGCAGCTCGGTCAGCGGCCGGGACGTGCCCGGCGTCGAGGTCTCCAGCGTGTAGGCGCCCGCGACGACGTCGTCCTCGTCCAGAGCCGCCGAGATGGCACGCGCCACCTCGCCGAGCGCGTCGGAGTCCAGGCTGCCCAGGGCATCGTCCGGCAGGTCGACGGTGATCCGCACCACCGACTTGCCGCCCGCCTGGATGACGGTCACCTCCTCGAGGTGCAGCCCGGCGGCCTCGACCACCGGTCCTACCACCTCGCGGACCGCATCGGCCTGCTGTGTCATCGATTGCCTCCCGTCGGCTCCCCCACGTGCGGGGGCACGGTTCGAGCCGGAACGGTTCGACCGATGTGCTGTTGTTGTCCACGGCTAGCGTAACGAAGCGCCGGGCCTCGGCACTTCGCGTAGAACGTGACGTCCGCGACCTGACCTATGTCGGTCGGGGCACGAATCGGCCTCTGGAACGTGGCATCATCGGCCCCGATGAACCCCAACGGCCCGAGGGCCCGCACCCGAAGCCGGTCAGCCCTGATCGCGCTGGCCTTGACCTGCGCGATCATTCTCTCAGGTTGCGGAGTGCGGCTCGAGACGCCACCACCCACCGAGCCGGTCCCCGACGCCGCGGAGGTCGTGCGGCGCACCGCCGTCGCCGACGCGCTGCTCGTCGCCGACCAGGCCGAAGGCGCAGCGGGAGCCGAGGGGATCCCGTCCGACGTCGCGGCCGAGCTCGAGCTCATCGCCGAGGCCACGACCCTGCAGGCGCAGCAGCTCGGTGGCGAGTACGACTCCGGCCTCGGCGACATCGTGGCAGAGGACGCCGGCGCGTCACCCTCTGCGACCACCCCCGAGCAGACGCCCCGGGCGGTCGTCAGGTCGCTGCGCGACGCCGCCACCCGCACCCGTGCCGCCGCCGACCAGGCGCAGGCCGGCCCGCTCGGCCGCCTGCTCGGCTCCGTCTCCGCCGCCCAGGCCCTGTACGCAAGGGACCTCGCACAGCTCACGGGCGCCCGCGGGCCGGCGCTCCCCCCGACCGAGATCCCCGAGCCCGACGCCGAACCGGGCGACGGTGAGGACGCCTCCGCCAGCCCCGCGGCCGCCGCGACGGGTCCCGCCGCCGTACCCACCGGCCTGTCGGCGGAGGAGCTGGACGCCCTGATCCTCGCCGAGGACTCGGCGGCGTACGCGCTCGAGGTGCGGGCGGCGCAGGCCGACGGCGAGGTCCGCACCCGGGCCTACGACCGTGCCAGGCTGCACCGCGCACGGGCCCAGGGCTGGGCCGTCGTGGCCGGTACCGACGGGAGCGACCAGGACCCGCGTCGGGTGGCCTATGCGGTGCCCGGCTCGGACACGGCGACGCCGGACCTGGCCCGCGGGCTCGAGGAAGACCTCGCGCAGAACTACGCGACGCTGATCGGCCTCGCGGAACCGGGCACGCGCGCCGTCCTGGTCGCGCTCCTGACCGACGCCACCATGGCCGGTGCCCAGTGGGGCGCACCGGCGGTTCCGTTCCCCGGCCTCCCGGAACGCGCCTGACCCCTGTGGTTGTGGGCGCGATCCTTGCGTCTACGCGTCCGTCTTAGGCGCAATGATCACGCCCACAGCAACAGGCCGTGGTCAGGACAGGAGGGTCGCCACGCGGTCAGCTACCGCTGCCGCTACGTCGGCCACCGGGAGCTGCTCCGCCTCGCCGACGCGCGGCCGCACCTCGACCACGCCGTCGGCCAGGCCCTTGCCCACCACGACCACCAGCGGGGCGCCGAGCAGCTCGGCGTCCTTGAACTTCACGCCGGGCGAGACCTTGGTCGGCCGGTCGTCGTAGAGCACCTCGACGCCGCGGGCCGCGAGGTCCGTGGCGATGGACTCGGCGGCCTCGTACACCTCGGTGCCCTTGCCGGTCGCGACCAGGTGCACGTGCACCGGGGCGACGTGCGCGGGCCAGGCCAGGCCCTTCTCGTCGTGGTTGGCCTCCGCGAGCGCGGCGAGCGCGCGCGTCACACCGACGCCGTACGAGCCCATGGTGACGACCGCCTGCTTGCCGTTCTCGTCGAGCACCACCAGGCCCAGCGCCTCGGCGTACTTGCGGCCGAGCTGGAAGATGTGACCCATCTCGATGCCGCGGGCGAGCTCCAGCGGGCCGGAGCCGTCCGGGGCGGGGTCGCCCGCACGCACCTCTGCCGCCTCGACGGTGCCGTCGGCGGTGAAGTCGCGGCCGGCCACGAGGTCGAACACGTGCTTACCGGGCTCGTTGGCGCCGGTGATCCAGCGGGTGCCAGGCACCACGCGGGGGTCGAGGAGGTAGCGGATCGCGGGGACCTTCTCGCCGTCCGGCCCTTCGACCTGCTCGCCCTGCGGGCCGAGCGCCTGCGGGCCGATGTAGCCCTTGACCAGCCCGGGGAACTTCTTGAAGTCCTCCTCGGTGGCGGGCTCCGGCTCGGCGGGCGTGAGTGCGGCCTCGATGCGCTTGAGGTCGACCTCGCGGTCGCCGGGCAGGCCGATCACGACCAGCTCGCGGGTGCCGTCGGGCTGGACCAGGGCGAGCACCACGTTCTTCAGGGTGTCCGCTGCGGTCCAGGGGCGGTCGGCGCGCGGGAACTTCTCGTTGGCGACCGCGACGAGGGTGGCGATGGTGGGCGTGTCGGGGGTGTCCTCGACGTGCGCGGCGGGGGCGTCGTCGTACGGGATCGCCTCGGGGACCGGGGTCACGACGGCCTCGACGTTGGCCGCGTAGCCGCCGGCGGAGCGCACGTACGTGTCCTCACCGATCGCGGAGGGCGAGAGGAACTCCTCGGACCGCGAGCCGCCCATCGCGCCGGACATCGCCGACACGATCACGTACTCGAGGCCGAGCCGCTGGAAGATCTTCTCGTACGCCTCGCGGTGCTTCTGGTAGCTGACCTCGAGACCCTCGTCCTTGACGTCGAACGAGTACGAGTCCTTCATGATGAACTCGCGCCCACGGATCAGGCCCGCGCGGGGGCGTGCTTCGTCGCGGTACTTGGTCTGGATCTGGAACAGGGTGACCGGCAGGTCCTTGTACGAGGAGTACAGGTCCTTGACCAGGAGCGCGAACATCTCCTCGTGCGTGGGGGCGAGGAGGTAGTCGCCGCCCTTGCGGTCCTTCAGGCGGAACAGCGCGGCGCCGTACTCCTCCCAGCGGCCGGTGGCCTCGTAGGGCTCCCGCGGCAGCAGCGCCGGGAAGTGCACCTCCTGGCCGCCGATCGCGACCATCTCCTCGCGGACGATCGCCTCGATCTTGGCCAGCACGCGCAGGCCGAGCGGCAGCCACGAGTAGATGCCCGGGGCGGCGCGGCGGATGTACCCGGCCCGCACGAGGAGCCTGTGGCTGGCGACCTCGGCCTCGGCCGGGTCCTCGCGCAGGGTACGGACGAAGAGGGACGACATGCGGAGCACGTCGCCCTGGATGAGGCGTGCGGAAGACATGGGGCACAGCCTATCCGCGAGGGCCGCTGCGGCTCGCCGGAATTACCGAGCGTACCCACCGTCGGTAGGCGCGGAACCGCAAGCTACGTGTCGCACCACGCTCGTAGGTTGCGGTTCGGCCCCGCTGCGCAGGCCTTGCCCCGCCGGCGGATGTCTCGGAGGATGAGCCCATGCCGGAGCTGCCAGAGGTCGCCGCGCTCTCCGACTTCCTGCGCGCACGGGCCTCCGGGCGCACGGTCGCCGCCGTCGAGGTCGGTTCGATCGCCGCGCTCAAGACGTTCGACCCGCCGACCGGCGCCCTCGTCGGGGGCGAGGTGACCGGCGTCGCCCGGCACGGCAAGTGGCTGGACGTGGTGATCGCCCCCGCACCCGACGGCACCGCACCCGACGCCGGCCCCCTCCACCTGGTCTTCCACCTCTCGCGGGGTGGGTGGGTGCGTTGGTCGGACGCGCTGTCCACCAAGCCGGTGCGGCCGTCCCTCGGCGGTTCCGGCCGGGGCGCGATCCTCGCGCTGCGCGTGCGGCTCGACGACGGCTCCGGGTTCGACCTGACCGAGGCGGGTACCCGCAAGCGGCTGGCGGTACACGTCGTCCGCGACCCCGCAGAGATCGAGATGATCGCGTCCCTCGGCGTGGACCCGTTGTCCCCCGAGTTCACCACGCAGACGCTGGCCGACCTGCTGTCCGCGAAGAACCAGCAGGTCAAGGGCCTGCTGCGGGAGCAGCGCTCGATCGCAGGCATCGGCAACGCGTACAGCGACGAGATCCTGCTCGTCGGCCGGTTCAGCCCGTACAAGCTGACGGGATCGTTCACGCCGGAGGAGACGGCCAGGCTGCACCGCGCGATCGGCGACGTGCTCGCGGAGGCGATCGCTGCGGCGTCGGGCAAACCGGCCAAGGAGCTCAAGGACGCCAAGCGCGGCGGGATGCGGGTGCACGGCCGCACGGGCCTGCCGTGCCCGGGATGGGACGGGACCCCGTGCGGCGACACGGTGCACGAGGTGTCCTTCGCCGACCGGTCCATGCAGTACTGCCCCACGTGCCAGACGGGTGGGAAGCCACTGGCGGACCGCAGGATGTCGAAGCTCCTGCGGTGACACGTGCCGGCAGGTGCCGCCCCGGACGAAGTGACAGAAGCAGGTCAGAACAGCACCGTCGCGAACGTGCCGACCTGCTCGAACCCCACCCGCCGGTAGGCGGCGACGGCCCGCTCGTTGTAGGCGTTCACGTACAGCGACACCACCGGCGCGATGGACGCGCGCGTCGCGGCGACCACGGCCGCCATGCCCGACTCCGACCACCCGCGTCCGCGGAACGCCGGCTCCACCCAGACGCCCTGGACCTGGGCGACGCCGCCGGCCACCGCGCCGAGCTCGGCCTTGAACGCCACGGCGGGCTGCCCGCCGACGTCGGGCACGACGCGGATGAACGAGCGGCCCTCGGTGATCAGGGACCGCACGCGTTCCGCATAGGCCGAACCGCCCGTGGCGACCGGCGAGTAGCCGACCTCCTCGGTGAACATGCGCACGCAGGCGGGCAGCACGAGACCCAGCTCTGCGGGCACCGAGCGGCGCACGGTGGGCTCTGGCGCCAGCGCGGGCGCCGTCCCGATGGCCATGGACGGCTGGTCGGCGCGCACGTCGCGGGCCGGCGGCCAGTGGGGCGACAGCTGCTCCCAGAGCGCCAGCGCGGCGCACTGCTCCCCCACGATGGACGACGACCGCCGTCCGTGGACGCGCGCCATCTCGGCGAAGGCGGCGACGGCCTGGGCGCGGCGGCCCGGATCGGCCAGCGGGATGACCGGCACCAGGTTGGCGCCTGCCCAGCAGACCGCCTCGAGCCGCCCGACGCCGGGAAAGCCCCATGCCTGGCCCGCGGCGGCGCCGAAGCCGGCGCGCGCCGCGATCTCCAGGCGAGCGGTGGCGAGCACGGACGAGACCGGGTCGACGGCGCAGACCGCGAGCGCCTGTGCCAGGTCCGCGCGAGTCAGTGCCCGTGCGGCGTCGGGCCGTCCGTCCGGCACCCGATTGTCCTGTTCGTCCGGTTGCGGCGGCCCGTCGGGGCGCGCTCCGGCAGGTACCGGGGTGCGCCAGCGGGCCATGCTCTGCTCCGTTCGAATCAGACTCTTCAGTAGTTCCTGAGCCTGCTGTTCCGCTCCGGCTCAGCTCACCGAGACGACCGGCGGACCGGCCTGCACATCATTCTCCGGCGAAGGCATCGCATCCGCGATCCGCATGGCCTCCTCGATGAGGGTCTCGACGATCATCGCCTCGGGGACGGTCTTGATGACCTCTCCACGCACGAAGATCTGGCCCTTGCCGTTGCCGGACGCGACACCCAGGTCGGCCTCGCGAGCCTCGCCCGGGCCGTTCACGACGCAGCCCATGACGGCGACGCGCAGCGGGACGGTCATGCCCTCGAGGCCTGCGGTGACCTTCTCGGCGAGCGTGTACACGTCCACCTGGGCGCGGCCGCAGGAGGGGCAGGACACGATCTCGAGCTTGCGGGGACGCAGGTTGAGGCTCTGCAGGATCTGGTTGCCGACCTTGACCTCCTCGACCGGCGGGGCGGAGAGGGAGACGCGGATCGTGTCGCCGATGCCCCTGCTGAGCAGCGCGCCGAACGCGGTGGCCGACTTGATCGTGCCCTGGAACGCCGGGCCCGCCTCGGTGACGCCGAGGTGCAGGGGCCAGTCGCCGCGCTCGGAGAGCAGCTCGTAGGCGCGGACCATGATGACCGGGTCGTTGTGCTTGACCGAGATCTTGAAGTCGTGGAAGTCGTGCTCCTCGAAGAGGCTCGCCTCCCACACCGCGGACTCCACGAGTGCCTCCGGCGTCGCCTTGCCGTACTTCTCGAGGATGCGCTTGTCGAGCGACCCGGCGTTGACGCCGATGCGCAGCGAGACGCCGGCGTCCTTGGCCGCCTGGGCGATCGCGCCCACCTGGTCGTCGAACTTGCGGATGTTGCCTGGGTTCACCCGGACGGCGGCACAGCCGGCGTCGATCGCCTGGAAGACGTACTTCGGCTGGAAGTGGATGTCCGCGATCACGGGGATCTGGGACTTCTTCGCGATGATCGGCAGCGCCTCGGCGTCGTCGGAGGTCGGGACGGCGACGCGCACGATGTCGCAGCCTGCCGTCGTGAGCTCCGCGATCTGCTGGAGGGTCGCGTTGATGTCGGTGGTGGGCGTGGTGGTCATGGACTGCACGCTCACGGGTGCGTCACCACCCACCTCCACCTTCCCGACCTTGATCTTCCGAGTCTTGCGGCGGGGGGCGAGGACCGGCGGAGGGGCTGCGGGCATGCCGAGGCTGATTGCGCTCACGGGTTCAGTATCCCTGCTTCAGGAGGTGCGAAACGTACATCGTGTCCGGCGTCACGTGATCCGCACCGGATCCACCAGGTCCGCCACGATGAGGACGCCACCCACCCCGAGCAGGATGAGGAAGACCACATAGGCCACTGGCGTCATGCGGGCGACGTCGGCCGGGCCGGGCAGGACTGCCGCCCCGCGCACCCGGGCGAGCGTGCGCTTTCCGCCCTCGTAGAGGGCGTTGACCAGGTGCCCGCCGTCGAGCGGCAGGAACGGGATCAGGTTGAAGACGAAGAGCGCGATGTTGAGGCTCGCGAGCAGGCTGAGGAAGAACATCACCCGGTCGAGGATCGCCTCGTCCAGCGCCATGATCTCGCCGCTGATCCGCGCGACGCCCACCATCGACTGGATGGAGTCCTGCGAGCGCTCCTCCGACGTGAACGCCTGGGTGGCTGCGTCCGCCACACGAACGGGGAGCGTCGCCACCATGGTCATGGTCTGCCAGGTCTGGTCGCCCACTGCAGGCAGGACGCTGGAGATCGGCTGCGGCTCCCGCACCTGGAGCGGGGAGAAGCCCACGAAGCCGCCCTCCGCCACCACCGGCTCACCGCCGGCGTCGAGGACCGGCGCGCCCCGCTCGTCCACGACGGGGCGGTCGGCAGGCGCCGGGGTGACCTCGAGGGTGGTGCGCTCGCCGTCACGCAGCACCAGCACCTCGGACTCGCGCCCGGCGGAGTCGTTGATGAGGCCGACCAGCTGCTGCCAGCTGTGCACCTCGGCGCCGCCGAACGACACGATCTCGTCGCCCGGCTCCAGCCCGGCAGCGACGGCGGGTGCGGCGGGCTGCCCCTCGCAGTCGTCACCGGAGGCGGTCGACGTGACCGACGCCGGCACGCACTCCGAGAGCTGCGCGACCGTGGTGGAGACGGTCATCGCCCCGTACCCGACGAGGATCACGCCGATCAGGACGGTCGCGATCACCAGGTTCATGAACGGCCCGCCGAACATCACGATCAGCTTCTTGGGCGTCGAGAGGTTGTAGAAGGCCCGGTGCTCCTCGCCGGGGCGCACCTCAGCGACCGAGGCGTCGCGGGCGTCGGCGACGAGCTCGCTCCAGAACCCGGTGCCGCGGCGCGTGCCGGCCGGCGCCGGCGGCATCATGCCGACGAGGCGCACGAACCCGCCCAGCGGGATCGCCTTGATGCCGTACTCCGTCTCCCCCTTGGTCCGCGACCAGAGGGTGGGTCCGAAGCCGACGAAGTACTGGCTCACCCGCACGCCGAACTTCTTGGCGGGGATCATGTGGCCCAGCTCGTGCAGGCCGACGGAGACGATGACGCCCAGCAAGAGGACGAGCACACCAACAATGTGCGGAACGATGCTCACCGCACTGAGACTACGGCACCTGTAGCTGCCCTCGGAAGGCAGCGCACGTCTCCCCCGCGACGGCCACCCGACGTTCACCTCCTTTCGGATTCATGGTGATTCGTTGAAACATTGGTTACTGATCATTAACCTGACGCTCATGTCGGTTTCGTCGATCCCTGGGTCCCGGGAGCTGCACCCCCACGGCCCGCACGCCCTGGCGGAGAGCCTCACGTCGATGTTCCAGACCGACGCCTGGCCGGCCGCCGACGGCGACTCCCGCGTCGCCAGACAGCTCCGTGAGATCGGGGTCGACGTCAGCGCGATCTGGGCGGCGTCCCGCTGGAACATGGGCGAGGACGGCGAGGCGCCGAACCGCCGGCACCCGCTGCCCGGCGACCCCCGCGGCCCTCAGACCGCCGCCGCCCTGACCGCCGTCGTGCACAGACCCCGCGCCGCCGCCCTGCTCGGGGTCTACCTGTGGTCGCAGGCGAGCGACGCCCTGCAGTACACGTTCCGGCACGGCCGGATCATCGTCCCGCTCCGCGCCTTCGTCGAGACCTGGGCAATGTGCCGCGACCGCGCGCCCGACGACGTCTGCCGTGCCGAGGGCGACGCCGTCGCCGTGCTGCTCCGCACCCTGATCACCCAGATGCACACGTCGGCCGCCCGGAGCGCGGGCGACCTCGGGCGGGTGGCCGACGCCGCGACCCAGGCGGGCGAGCGGTGCACCGACCTGCTCAGGGCCGCCCGCGCGATCCCCGACCCGGCCTCCCCGTTCCGGCTCGCCCTCGTACCGCAGGCCGTGACCCGCATCCGGTACTTCCGCGCCCTGGCCGCCGCCGCCCGGGCCGCCGACGAAGCGATGGCCGGCGAACCGGCCCGGCTCGCCTCGGCGCTCGACGGTCTGCGCGCCGCCGAGACCGACCGGCACCTCAACTACATCCTGGCCAGCGAGCTGCGCTCCTACCGGATGCACCTGACCGAGCTGCAGCGCAACCTCGACGCGACCTGGCTCACGCTCGACCGCCTGCGGACCGTCTACATCTACCCGTTCGGGCTGCGGGACATCAGGCCCGCCGCGGCCGTCGCGGCGATCCGCACCCTCGCCGAACGCGACGAGCGGCCCCGGCTGCTCGGCGTCCAGGCGCTCGCGGTGCGCGGCCGGCTCAAGATGGACGACGTGTGGGCGAGCGTCGACCGGGCCGCGCGCCCGTACGGCGGGGTGTCGCTGTCGATGCCGAACGTGCAGCTGGAGCAGCCCGACGGGTCGTTCATCGCCGAGCTGTCCTGCGACGTGCGCTTCACCGAGTTCGGCAACCACTACGTCCGGTTCCGCTACTCGGCCCGCGACCAGTCGCCGCAGCAGGTCCGGGACGCCCGGTTCCGGCTGTCCAACCTGCACGCCGACATCCGGGTGCGCTGGATGACGCCGGACGGGTCGCCCGTCGACGTCGACCACGGCGACGGTCCCCCGCCGGAGCGGCTGTTCGACCTGGCCGACCTGCTCCAGCGCGCCACCGCGGACCTGGTCCGCGCGGGCACAGAGATCGCCCAGGGACGCGCGCACGTGGTGACCACCGTCTACGAGGCGAGCCGGGGACGCGGGCCCGCCACGTCCCCGGCGGAGCGCACCCCCGTCACGATGGGCGACGAGCTGCTGGCCGCGTTCGGCTCCCAGGTGCTGCTCCAGCCCGTCCCCTACGGCACGGCGACGCTCTGCGACTGGACGCTGCGCCAACGCAACCCGGTGCTCCTTGAGGGGGTGCGCCACCTTGGCGACGTCGTGGCGGTGGCCACCAACTCGACCACCGTCGCGCTGGTCGGCACCGCGCACTTCAAGATCTCCCAGTACGGCTCGCTCGCCGAGTTCGTCGCCAGCCTCAACGGACTGTTCAGCGCGTGGAACGCCACGCTCGCGGACCACCTGCGGCTCGTCGCGGCCATGCTCGCCGACCACGACGTGAACAACGGCGCCGATCTCGCGGAGCGCAAGGAGCGGCTCACGCGCGAGCAGCTGCGCCTGCACGAGTTCGCCTCGGAGGTCCGCACCACGCTGACGACCATCACCTCGCCCACGTTCCTCGCCTCCGCCCTGGAGTCCAGGATGCTGAACCAGCTGCTGCAGGCGTCGCACTTCGAGCAGCAGGCCGCCGTCGTCACCGAGCGGCTGCGTGAGCTGCTGCAGGAGCCCATCGCCGCGCGCCTCGCGGCCCTGGAGCGCCTGCACGGTGACCGGGAGCGGGCGGCGGAGGCGAAACGCGAGCGCGGGCGCCGTCGGCTGATGGACGGCACGCTCTCGGCCATCACGGTGTTCGCCGGCGTCTACGCGCTGATCGGCACCGTCCAGGTCGCCCTGGACGCCGAGCTGATCAGCGGCCTCCAGGCGGTCGCGGCGACGGCCCTGGTCACCGTGGGGGCCCTGGTGACGGGCATAGCGGTGTTCAACTGGACGAGAGGCCGCTGAGCCGGCGGCCCGCCCACCCAGCGATCGGGCCCGAAACATCGGAGACTCTCGGGCCGAATGGCGGGTAGAGCAATCCGGCCAGAGCCGCTACCGCGCCAGCAGGCGCTCGCTCAGAGCCCACAGCCGTTCGGCCGAACTCGGGTCGATCGAGTGCGACACGACGTCGGCCGTGATCTCCTGCGCCGTGGGCGGCGGCTGGTTATCGTCGAGCTGCGAGACGTCGCTGTTGTTCAGGTAGACACCCCCGATACCGGCCAGCAGCGGGCTGGTGGCTCCGAACACGATGGTCGCCGCGCCCTGGGCCTCCGTCTTCTTGCCGTGCTCCGGGTCGATGACCGGCCGGCCGGCGTCGTCGATCAGGCCCTGGGCCCGCTGCGCCTGAACACCCGTCGCGCTGTTGAACGACGTCGTGGCGATGACACCGGGGTGCGGCGCGAAGGCGCGGATGCCGTCCCCGGACCACCGGCGGTCCAGCTCGACCGTGAACAGCACGTTCGCCGTCTTGGACTGGGCATAGGCAAGGCCCGGGTCGTAGCCGCCGCGCGTGAAGTTCGGGTCGTCCCACAGGATGTCCGACATCCGCTGCGCGCCCGACGTCGTGGTGACCACCCTGGCGCCGCCGGCGGCACGCAGTGCGGGGTGCAGCCCCAGGGTCAGCTGGAAATGACCGAGGTGGTTGGTGGCGAACTGGGCCTCGTAGCCACGCGCGTCCCGCACGATCTCGGCGGGAGCCGGATAGCCGGCGTTGTTGATCAGGACGTGCAGCGGCCGGCCTGAATCGAGGTACCGCGCGACGAATGCGTCGATCGACGCCTGGTCCATGAGGTCGAGCCTGCTGACCTCGACCCGGTCGATCCCTGCGACCGCCGCAGCGGCGCGATCGAGGTCGCGCGAGCCGACGGTGACCGACGCCCCGGCCTTGGTCAGTTCCCGGGTAGCCACAAGGCCGAGGCCGGAGTGGCCGCCCGTGATGATGACGTTCTTGCCGGTCAGGTCGACGCCGGCCAGCACGTCGGCGGCGGTAGAGGCGGCCGTGAAGCCGGTTCCGATGGGCTGTTGCTTGGTCGTCATGGCGAAATCCTTCGTTCGGCGGTTCGGCGGTTCGGCGGTTCCCGGTCAGGCCGCCGCACGCTGGTCGGCCGGCCGACGGCGCAGGGGTGCCTGCTGGAGGGCCGGCGGGTCGTAGGCCATGTCGAGGCGCCCTACGTCGGTGCCTGGCGGGACGATGGCGTCGATCCGGTCGAGGACCTCGTCGGTCAGGGCCACCTCGACGCCCGCGAGCGCGCTGTCGAGGTGCTCCATGGTGCGGGGGCCGATGATCGCCGACGTGACGCCCGGGTGCGCGATGGCGAAGGCCATCGCGAGGTGGTTCAGCGGGATGCCGACATCCTGGGCGACGGGGACGAGCTGCTCGACGACGTCGAGACGGCGCTCGTCACGCAGGTGCTCGAACCCGTACCGGCCGCGGTGCGTGTCGTTGGCCTGGCCCTTGCGGTAGCGGCCGGTGAGCAGGCCCCCGGCGAGCGGGCTCCAGACGAGGGCGCCCATGCCGTACTGCTGGGCGACCGGCAGCACGTCGCGCTCGATACCCCGGTTCAGGATGGAGTACGGCGGCTGCTCGGACCGGAAGCGCTCCAGCCCGCGCCGTTCGGCGACCCACTGCGCCTCGACGATGTCGGCGGCGGGCATGGTGGACGAGCCGATGGCCCGCACCTTGCCCGAGTTGATCAGGTAGGTCAGCGCCGCCAGCGTGTCCTCGACGTCCGTCTCGGGGTCGGGGCGGTGGATCTGGTAGAGGTCGATGTGGTCGGTGCCCAGGCGGCGCAAGGAGTTCTCGACCTCGGCGATGATCCAGCGCCGGGAGTTGCCGCGGTGGTTCGGGTCGTCGCTCATGGGCAGGTGCACCTTGGTGGCGAGCACGACCTCGTCGCGTCGGCCCTTGAGGGCCTTGCCCACGATCTCCTCCGACTCGCCGTGCGAGTAGGCGTCGGCCGTGTCGATGACGTTGATCCCTGCGTCGAGGGCCTTGTGGATGATCTTGATCGAGTCGTCGTGGTCGGTGTTGCCAACGGCTCCGAACATCATCGCGCCGAGCGCGTAGGGGCTGACCTTGATGCCGGTCCGCCCGAGGGTGCGGTACTGCATGGCGTCCTCCTGGGGCTCCTGATCTGGTGAGCGCTCCTGCGATGCCGTAGTCTCGGACTAAGCGGAACGCTCTTCCAGAACTATATGGAAAGCCATTCCGGATAGCAAGAGATCGGAGCGAAGTGACCCAGAACACAGCGCCGCGTGCACTGCGCGCCGACGCGCAGCGCAACGTCGACGCCCTGCTCGAGGCAGCCAAGACCGCCTTCGGCACGTCGGGTGTCGACGCGCCGGCGAAGGAGATCGCCGACCTGGCCGGCGTCGGCGTCGGGACCCTGTACCGGCACTTCCCCAAGCGCTCGGACCTGGTCAAGGCCGTGTTCCAGCACGAGGTCGACGCCTGCGCCGCCGCCGCCCCCGCCCTCGCCGAGGGGCACGAGCCGGTCGAGGCGCTCGAGAAGTGGCTCCACCGGTACACGGAGTTCCTGGTCACCAAGCGCGGGCTCGCGTCGTCCCTGCACTCGGGCGACCCCGCGTTCGACGCCCTGCCCGCCTACTTCCTCGGGCGACTGGGCCCGGCGCTCGGCTCGCTGCTCGACGCAGCGACCGAGTCCGGCGAGATCCGCGCCGTCGCCAGCCCGAAGGACCTCCTGTACGCCGTCTCGAAGCTGTCCCTGCCCATGGAGGACGAGGGGCCGGACCACGGCCGGCGCATGCTCGACCTGCTGGTCGACGGGCTGCAGTACGGGGCCAAACCCGTCTAAGGTGGGCCGACATGGCGCGGGGCGCCAGGGCGAGAGCCCGGCTGAGAAGCACCCGTGAACCTGCTCTAGGTAATTCTAGCGAAGGAACGCCTCATGGGTCCTGGTCCTGCTCTGCCCGACTCCGTCGCGCGTACCCGTCCGCCCGGCCATCCGGTCGTCGCGCTGACGATCGCCGGCTCCGACCCCTCCGGCGGGGCCGGGATCCAGGCCGACCTGAAGACTTTCGCGGCCCTCGGCGGCTACGGCTGCGCCGTGCTCACGGGGCTGACGGCGCAGTCCACGACCGGCGTGACCCGGGTGCTGCCAGTGCCCGGCGACATGGTGACCGCGCAGCTCGAGACGCTGTTCGCCGACGTAGCCGTGGACGCCGTGAAGATCGGCATGACGACGGACGCCGACGTCGCCCGGTCGATCGCCGCGGTGCTGCGCGAGCTGCGGTCCGCCGGACCAGCGCCGTACGTGGTGCTCGACCCGGTGATGGTCTCGACGTCGGGCCACCGGCTCCTCGCGCCCGAAGCCGAGGCGGTGCTGCGCGACGAGCTGCTCCCCCTGGCCGACCTGATCACGCCCAACCTGCCCGAGGCCGCTGTGCTGCTCGGTGTCGAGCTGGCCGGGGACGCCACCGAGGCCGCTGACCAGGCCCGCATGCTGCTCAAGCTCGGCGCCCAGCTCGCCCTGGTCAAGGGCGGGCACCTCGACACCGCCGAGTCGGTGGACCACCTCGCGGGGCCGAACGGTGTCGTCGCCCTGGCCGCCCCGCGGATCGCCACCCGGAACACCCACGGCACCGGCTGCACGCTCAGCTCGGCGTGCGCCGTGCTGCGGCCGCTGCACGACGGGTGGGAACCGGCGGCACGCGCCGCGAAGGACTACCTGACGGGGACGCTCAGTGCGGCTGACGACCTGGTCATCGGCGGTACCGGCACGGCGCCGGGCCCCTGGCGCGGGCACGGTCCGGTCGACCACGCCTTCGCCGGCAGGAGCGCCTGACCGCTCGCCCACGCCATTGTCTGCGGGCCACGCCATCCTCCGCGTCTGATCGGCTCAAGCGCAGAAGATGGCGTGGGCCGCCGAAGATGGCGTGGCAGGACGGCGGCGGGCGCCGACGACGCTATGCCGACGTGAGGATCTCCTGGGCGCGGACACGGGCCCAGGCGTCTGCCTCGAGGACTCCCTCGACCGACGCAGCGGAGCCCGCCCCGGTCGTTGCGTGCGCCTCCACGACGGCGGCCACCGTGTCGACGATGTCGAGGAACCCGATGGCACCGTCGTGGAACGCGTCCACGCACACCTCGTTGGCCGCGTTGTAGACCGCTGGGAAGGTCCCGCCCGCCTCGCCGACCTGCCGGGCCAGGCGCACGGCGGGGAAGGCGTCGTCGTCCAGCGGCGCGAACTCCCACGTGGCGGCCTTGGTCCAGTCGATGGCGACATCGACGTCGGCCAGGCGCTCCGGCCAGGACAGACCGAGGGCGATCGGCACGAGCATCCGCGGCGGCCCGGCCTGGGCGATGGTGGAGCCGTCAGCGAACTCGACCATCGAGTGGATCATCTGCTGCGGGTGCACCACGACGTCGATCGCACTGAACGGCAGGTCGAAGAGCAGGTGCGCCTCGATCACCTCGAGCCCCTTGTTCACCAGGGTCGCCGAGTTGGTGGTCACCACCCGGCCCATCGAGAAGTTGGGGTGCCGCAGGGCCTGCTCGGGCGTGACGTCCCGCAGCTCGGCCCGCGACATGCCCCGGAACGGCCCCCCGCTCGCGGTCACGACGAGCTTGCGGACCTCGGACGCGGCACCTGAACGCAGCGACTGGGCGATGGCGGAGTGCTCCGAGTCCACGGGCACGATCTGGCCCTCGTGCCGCACGGCGGCCTTGACCAGGGCGCCCCCGACCACCAGCGACTCCTTGTTCGCGAGCGCCAGCGTCGATCCGGCGGCGAGCGCGGCGAGCGTGGGGCGCAGACCGACCGACCCGGTGATCCCGTTGAGCACGACGTCGCTCCCCCGGCCGGCCAGCTCCGTCGCTGCGTCGGGCCCGGCGAGCACCTCGACGCCGTCGGCCCCGGCGTCGCGGAGCAGCACGGTCAGCGCGGGACGCGCGGCGGCGTCGGCCACGGCGACGGCGCGGACACCGAGGGTGGCCGCCTGCCGGGCGAGCGCCGGCAGGTCCGAGCCGCCTGCGGACAGGGCGTCCACGCGGAACCGGTCGGGGTTGCGCCCGATGACGTCGATGGCCTGTGTACCGATGGAGCCCGTGGAGCCGAGGAGGGTGACGCTTCGCATGGGCCTCATCCTGTCAGCCTTCGTGCGGCTGCTCGGCACGCCCCCGGCCGAACATCCGCCAGCCGCGGACCACGCCGCGCGGGTCGGGAACAGCGGCGTCAGCGGCCTCGAAGCCCGCGTCGTCGTCGAGCGGGACGACGTGCAGGCCGAAGTCCGCGAGGATGACCGGGATCGCGCGGATCGCCGCGCGGTCCTTCTCGCGGTCGCTCTCCGACAGGTCGTCCCAGGGCCGCAGGTCCGGGTGCAGACGACGGACGTCGTCCCGCTCGGGCCCGTAGGCCCAGCCGGCGGCGAGCTTCTCCGCCGTCCATCGTGCGTGCTCGTCGACCGCCCGCGCGTCCACCACGGGCTCGGGGATCCGGCCGTGCTCGGCGTCGCCGGCGGGCGCGACGGTGCAGCCCATCTGGCGCAGCCGGTCGGGGATGGCCCGCACCTGGGCCCGGTTCGCGGCCCGCAGGTCGTCGGACAGGTCCGCCCACGAGACCATCGCAGGGGTGCTCTGCCAGGCGACGCCCCGCGCACGCTGGTTGCGCAGGTAGGTCAGGTGCGCGGACACGGCCATCAGGTCGTAGACGTCGTCGTGCACCAGCGCACCGGGCGCGGTCGCCTTGCGCAGCAGCGTGCCCGGCTCGACGACGTCGAGCCGCCCCCCGAGGTCGTCGAGGATCGCCCCGTCGTGGGTGCCGAACAACCCGCCCAGCCCCGCGAGCCGGTTGAGACGGAGCACCACAGCGCCCTTGCCGGCCCGCCAGAGGTCGCTGTCCCGCAGCGCGTTCCGGAGCGCGTCGCCGTCGTCGTCGTGGCACACGTAGACCCGCTGGGGCGCGCCGAGGGCCCGCACCTCGGCGAACGTCTCGACAGGGACGAGCCGGCACGCTGCGCGCACGCCGGGCCAGCGCGCCCGCAGCGCGCGGGCGGCCTCCTGCGCGCCGGGCCCGACGAGGCTCACCGTGAGGGGCTCTCCGCCGGAGGCGATCTCGACGCTCCGCAGGCGCGCGAACGCGACGACGAGCGCCCGGCCGAACGTCCCGTGCCCGACCACCGAGATGTGCGGGGCGGCACCGCGGGCGACCGTCTGGTCCCGCCGGGCCAGCGAGCGGGCGACCAGCTCGCCCAGCGTGAAGAAGTCGACGCCCGGCTGCGGGTGGCTCAGATGGCGGGCCTGCAGCGCCAGCGCGAGCTCCGGGTCGCTGACATGGGCGTTCAGGCGCAGCCCTGGCAGGGCAGGGTCCCGCTCCGCGCGGCTGGCGACCGCCACCGTGAGCACGTTGACGCCTGGCTCGTCGTCCTCGCCCTCGCACGCGTACAGCACGGCGGCACCGGACACTCCTGCGTTGCGCAACGACTCGGCGTCCCCCGCCGCCGTGCGCGCGACGAGGGTGCCCCGCGCCGCGAGCGCCGCTGCGATGACGCCGGCCGTCGGCGTCCGCCCGACGACTATCGCGTGCCCGCGCAGCCGGCGGGTGCGCATCAGCGCGAACTGGTCGGCGAACAGGGAGCGCACGGCCTCGAAGACCGCGGAGCCGGTGGCGACAGGGGCGAGGAAGCGTGCCGCCTGCAGCTGCCAGGGCAGGTCGCCGCCCTCGTTCGTGGCCTCGGCGCCGAGCACGAAGAGCTGGACGGAGTAGTAGACGACGTCCCACCCGGTGGTGCCCCAGGCGAAGCCCGGAGAGGTCCGGTAGATCCAGAAGCCCCACAGGCCCAGCCCGAAGGCCACCCCGAACAGCACGGCGAAGCTCGCGCGCACCCACGACCGGCGCACGCGCAGCCGGCGAGGTCCGCCGCGGGGAAACACCAGCTCCGGAGCCGCCATCTCGTGCCTCCCTCATCCGACCCGCCAGGGCACCTGACGGTGCATTTCAGGCTGAAGGTCGCTAGCGTCATGACCAGCGGCGACACTACACACCGGGGGTACATTTCTCTCCGGTCCGCAACATTCGCCGAGGAAAGGCTGCGGGGGCAAGGATGACCGACCGGAGAGCCCGCGGCCTGCTGCCCACCGCCCGAGCGTCCGTGGCACCGCGCACCGACCGGTACGACGGGTTCCTGTCCTACAGCCGCGACTCCGACGGCGAGTTCGCCCCGGACTTTCACGCGCAGCTCCTGGAGTTCGACAAGCGCGACGGCGTGCCCGACCTCAACATCTTCCTGGACCGGACCGGCCTGGCGAACAACCCCAGCCTGTGGGACGCCATCGAGCGGAAGCTCGAGCGCTCGGACTTCCTCATCCTGTTCGCCTCGGAGGGCGCCGCCAGCTCCCACTACGTGGCCAAGGAGGTCGCCTGGTGGCTCGACCACCGGGAACCCGAGACCCTCTTGGTGGCGTTGACCAGCGGCAAGATCGTCTGGAACCAGACGGCGAACGAGATCGACACGATCAGCACCACGGCGTTGCCTGCGCCGCTCGCCGAGCGGATCGACCACGAACCCAAGTGGACCGACCTGACCCGGCTGCGCCAGCGGCGCAAGTTCGGGCGGCAGCACCCGGACCGGGCCACGGCGCTCGCAGAGCTCGTCGCCCCGCTGCGCGGCCCGGACGTCAGCACCGAGGAGATCCTCAGCGCCCATATCGCTCGGCAGAGCTCGGCCGGTCTGCGCAGCCGTCTCGCGATCACGGCCCTCGGCGCCATGCTGGCCGTGTCCGTCGCCGCGTTCGGGTATGCCGCGCAGGAGGCGTCCCGCGCGAACGATGCGGTGAACGCCAACGCCGCCCACCTGCTCGGCGCGACGTCGCACGTCGTGCACCAGGACGACCCTGCGACGGCGCAGCTGCTGGCGGTCGAGGCGGTCGGGCGGCTCCGGGACGGGCAGACCCGCACCGCGCTGTTCAACGCGGTCACGGCGAACGAGCCCGCCGACCCGTACCTGCTGCGCACCGTGGACGTGCCGGAGGAGACCGAGCTCGCCGACGTCGCGCCGACCAGCACCGGCGTCGTCGGGCGGACGGACACGGGCGACCTCGTGCGGTGGAACCCCGACGACGGCGAACCCGCCGTCCTGCGCGGCGACCGCACCCCGTTCCGCACGGTGACCGGCTCGGGCCACCCTGGACCCTTCGTCGCAGGGAGCGCGGACGGCATGGTCGTGGCCGCTGTGGACGACCTGGGGGTGACCGTCGGCCGGTTCGGGCCGCTGCCCGATGGCAGCACCAGCCGCCAGACGCACCTCGACCTGCCGGGCGCGACGGCGGTGGCGGTCACGCCGGAGGGCGACATGCTCCTCATCGCGTGGCACGACGCCACGACCGGCGCGAACCGGATCGGCAGCATCAAGCTGGCCGGACGCGACCTCACGGTGCTGGAGTCCGACGCCGGGTCGCAGCGCCCCCACGAGCAGCGCCTGGCGTTCCACGCCAAGGCGGACACGGACCTGGCGGTCACGTCCCTCGCCGTCGGCTCCAGCCGCACCCTCGCCGTGGCGGACGCCGCGGCGGGCACCCTCGAGGTGCGCAGCCTCGACACCCTGGAGCCGACCGACGAGAGGACCGTCGACCTGCCCGACGGCGCCGTCCCGTCGCCGTCCCTGCAGGACTGGGCGACCCTCCGCTCGGACGCGAAGGGCACGACGGTCACGGTGCACCGCTGGGCCGACGGTTCCGTGCGCACTGCCGACTGCCCGGTGCCGCGCGTCTGGTCCGACCCGGAGGTGGTCGCGATCGACGACGAGGCCACGCGCGCCCTGGTGGCGACCGACAGCGGGCTGGTCGCGTGCGAGATCTCCGGGGACACCGACCTGCGGCGGACCTGGCACCTGTCCGGCATCCGGCGGACCGGCCCGCCGGTCCTGATCGGGACGGACCGCGTCGTGGCGGCGTCGGACGGCCGGATCGCGCTGTGGTCCACCGCCGGCACGCACGGTGACGTGCCGCTGCCGAGCGCGGCCGGCGCTGCAGCGGCCGCGCGGACCACGACCGCCGGGGAAGCCGGCACCGACGGCCCGGCGGCGGTCCTGGCCACCTACCGGGACGGCTCGACGGGGCCTGCGAGCAGCGCGGCGTCCTGGTCGGACGGCACCGTCACCATCCACGGCCACGGCACGGTGACGCTGCCCGCTGGGAGCCACGACGCCGGCCGGCCGCTCCTGCCCGTCTGGCTCGACCAGGACCGGCTTCTGCTCGTCACCCCCGACGGCAACGCCTACCGGACCGACGGGGGCACCACCGCAGGGTACGAGGCGGGGTTCCGCGACCTGGTCGCGCCGGGTCTCGACGGGGGTGACCCGGCCTGCGCCACCATCGTCAGCGCCGAGCGAGCGCGCCAGGACATCCTCCTGGTCGACGCGTGCTCGGGCCTGCACCTGCTCGACGCCGGGCTCCAGGAGCGCGCCGTGCACGTCCCGGGGCCCCTCGGCACCACGCCGCGCCTCGAACCCGAGTGGGCGGCGCCCGGCCGCGTGGCGATCGCCGACGACGGGAGCCAGGTGGCGGTAGCGCCGCGCGACTTCTCGCTACGCGTGGCCGACCTCGACGCAGCGGTCCGGGGCGAGACGGACGTGTGGACGGTGCGCGGCAGCAGCGTCGCCCAGGTGCACATGATCGGCGGCACCGAGGAGGAGGCACTGCCGGTCCAGGACACCGCGCAGGCGCCCGGGCCGGACCAGCTGGTCACGCTGGGTGTGGACTCGGCGGTGCGCCTGCGGTCGGTGACCGGTCCGGGTGATCCGGAGGTGCTCGACCTCACCGGCACCTACGGCGACGTCATGGCGGTGCTGCCAGGGCCGAACCTCGTGGCGCGCAACCGCGGCCCGGCGCTGGCGTTCTTCGACATCGAGACCGGCCAGAAGGTCGGCGAGCTCGCCACCAGGCTGTATGCGCCAGGCGGCGAGGTGGCGCCGAGCGACGTGCACGCCGCCGACGGCCAGCTCCTCGTGGTCCAGGACCACGGTGTCACCACCGGCTGGACCTTCTCGGACGACCAGATGATCGCGCGGGCGTGCGCGATGGCGGGGCGGGAGGCGACGACGGCGGACATGCCGGACGGCGTCACCCTGGACGACGCCCCGGCCTGCGCCACCTGACAACGCCGTCGAGTGCTGGATATCTGCTCCTCGATGATGCACAGAGGCGCAGACAACCAGCACTCAACGGGGGGTCAGGACTCGAGACGCTTGGCCTCGTTCTCCGTCTCGTCCGCCTCCTCGTCGCGGCCCTCCTTGCGCAGCACGCTGGTGAGCGAGCGCATCGAGACGGCGGCGTCGGACTTCGCGAGGTCCGACGACGTCCCGCGCAGCTTGCCCCACAGGTTCATCGCCTCCTCGGCGACCTCCAGCACCTGCGAACGCTCCTTGCCGCCGATCGCCGACGTCGTGAACGTCTCCAGCGCGTGCTCGAGCACCTCGCGCTGCTTGGTCGGGTCGTCGTCGTCCAGGCTCTTGTACAGCTGGACGGCTTCGCCGAAGAGCTTCGTCGTCGGCTTGTCCTGCTCCTTCGTCGCGGCCTGGCTGCCGAACGACAGCAGCGCCACGGCGAGCTTCGACACGGTGCTCCCGGCCTCGCCGGGCAGCTTCTCCGCGCCCGAGGCCACGAGCTGGTGCAGCCTGGCGGCCGTGCGCGTCTCGAGGTTCTCCTCGCGCTCCGGGGTCTCGTCCTGCTCAGGGGCTTTGTCCTGCTCGGAGGCCTTGTCCTGCTCGAGAGCTGCTGCCGGCTCGGAAACCGCCACCTGCTCGGTTGCCGCCACCTGCTCCGGGCCCCCGTCACGCTCGACGACGTCCAGCGCCGTCTGCGGCGTCACCTCGGGCGTCGTCTCCCCTGCTGCGGTGACCTCTGCTGCGGTGACCTGCGCCGCCTGTGCCTGCTGCGGCATTGCGTCCGTGCTCACTCGTTCCTCCTGTCCACGGTGCGACGAAACTACCAGAACGAGCGTTCAGTCCGGTATGCACCGCAACGCGGCCACGACGGCGTGTACGCCTACCTCGCGACGGCGCGCACCCAGTACCGTCAGCCGCCATGGAGACCTGGTCCCGCGCCGCCGCCCGCGACCTCCTCGGGGAGGCCCGTACGCGGCATGCCCTGGGCACGGACGCGCTGACCGAGCGCGGTGCCGCCCCTGAACGCGTACGGGTCGCGTACCGCGCCGTCCGGGACGCCCGGGTGCTGGCAGAGCTCGCCGAGGTTCCCGTCGACCGGATCCGCGAGGTCAGCACCGGGCGGGTGCGGGTGGGGCCGGTCGAGGCAGCGGGGTTCCGCACGGTCGCCCATCTGCTGGGAGCGACCACCCAGGAGCTCGACGCGATCGGCGGCGTCGGGCCGAAGACCGCCCGCCTGCTCCGCGAGGCCGCCCGGCAGATCTTCGACGCCGTCGACGAGGCCCTCACCTTCCGGATCGAGCCGGACCCGGACGATCCGCTCGTCACCGACCTGGTACGCGCTCTGCACACCCACGAGCAGGTCGCCCGGTTCTTCGACGCCTGGGGCGAACGGACCGACGTCGACGTCCCGAAGCTGGCCCGCCTGGCCGAGGTGGGAGCCGTGCGCGCCACGCTGGTCAAGCGTCTCTTCGCGGGCCGCGAGCGCACAGCGGCGGCAGACACCGCGCTGGCCGTGCTCCGCGAGACGGTGGACGGGCTGGACGCCTCCGGGGTCACCGACGCCCTGCGACGCCTTGACCGCACGCTGACCGGCACGTCGGACGCGGAGGTCTGGCGGGACTACGAGGCCCGTGCCGCCGCCTACTACACAGCGCTCGGCGAGCTCGTCGACCTCGGTATCGACGTGGAGGCGGCAGAGGGCTACCTGCCGGAGGAGGTGGTGGACCAGGTCACGGCACAGGACCTGGACACCTCGCTCCTGACGGTCTCGCTGCGCGGGTACCAGGCGTTCGGCGCCCGGTACGCCCTCGTGCAGCGGCGCACCATCCTTGGCGACGAGATGGGGCTGGGCAAGACCGTCCAGGCCATCGCTGCGATGGCGCACCTCGCCGCGCGCGGCCGGCGGCACTTCCTGGTGATCTGCCCCGCGAGCGTCGCCGCGAACTGGGCCCGTGAGGTGGCCGCGCACTCCCGGCTCCCGGTCCGGGTGCTGCACAGCGACGAGCGCGACGCCGGCATCCGCACCTGGGTGGCCGACGGCGGCGTCGGTGTCGTCACGTTCCCGCAGCTCGGCCACCTGCGCGCCGAGGGACTGCCCCGGCCGGCCCTGCTCGTGGTGGACGAGGCGCACTACGTGAAGAACCCGCAGGCCCAGCGTTCGGAGCGGACCGCGGACTGGGCCGGGGCGGCCGAACGGGTGCTGTTCATGTCCGGCACGCCCATGGAGAACACCGTCGACGAGTTCCGCAACCTGGTGCACTACCTCAAGCCCGACGTCGCGGAGTCGATCGACCCGGCGGCCGGCCTGGCGGGCGCCGCGGCGTTCCGCCGGTCGGTCTCCACGGTGTACCTGCGGCGCAACCAGGAGGACGTGCTCACCGAGCTGCCCGAGCTGGTCCAGGTCGACGAGTGGGAGCGGTTCGGCAAGCACGACGGAGCCGCCTACCGGCGGGCGGTGCTGAAGCGGTCGTTCGCGGACATGCGCCGGGCCGCGTTCGTCCAGGCCCCCGAACCGACGGCGAAGCTGGTGCGGCTGCGCGAGATCGTCGCCGAGGCGATGGACAACAACCGCAAGGTGGTCGTCTTCTCGTTCTTCCGCGACGTGATCGAGACGGTGCTGGCCGAGCTCGGCCCGCTCGCGATCGGGCCCATCACCGGTTCCGTGCCTGCCGGACGGCGGCAGGAGCTGGTCGACGAGTTCACCCGGGCGCCGGAGCCGAAGGTACTGGTGAGCCAGATCGAGGCCGGCGGCGTCGGGCTCAACATCCAGGCGGCCTCCGTCGTGATCCTGTGCGAGCCGCAGGTCAAGCCCACCGTCGAGGCGCAGGCCATCGCGCGAGCGCACCGGATGGGCCAGGTCCGCACCGTGCAGGTGCACCGGCTGCTCGTGGAGAACAGCGTGGACGAGCGCCTCCTGGAGATCCTCGGCACCAAGGCGGAGCTGTTCGCCGAGTACGCCGGCCGCTCCACGGTGGCCGTGACACCGGGCGCGACCGACGTCGCCGACGCCGAGCTCGCGCGGCGCATCGTCGAGGAGGAGCGCGTCCGGCTGGCCGGGCAGGCCGCATAGGACCGGTTTTGCTCGCGGCCGGCGCCGCGACCTGTTGGGATGGACCCATGCCCACCACTGCCCTGAACCGGGGCCCCGTCCAGGCCGCTGAGCGATCCCCCGCGCCAGACCTCGCGCGCGGCTTCATGCTCCTGCTGATCGCCGTCGCCAACACTCCGTTCTACCTGTGGGCCGGCGAGACGGCGGGGCTCACGTCCCACCCCGTCGACGGCTCGATGGCCGACAAGGTGGCCGCCTTTCTGATCATCGTTCTCGTGGATCTGCGGACCTACCCCATGTTCGCGTTCCTGTTCGGTTACGGGATGATGCAGCTCTACAACCGGCAGGTGTCGTCGGGCACCTCCGAGGACGCTGCCCGTGGGCTCCTGCAGAAGCGCAACTGGCTGCTGCTCGCGTTCGGGTTCGTGCACGCGGCGCTGCTCTGGATGGGTGACGTGCTCGGCGCGTACGGCATCGCAGGGCTGCTCATGGTCTGGCTGTTCTTCCAGGTGAAGGACCGCACGCTGATCGTGTGGACGGGGGTGTTCGGCGGCCTGTTGACGGTCGGCACGCTGCTCGCCGTCGTCGGGGCGTGGTTCACCGCACAGCTCCCCGCCGACGACCCGGTGGCCGAGGAGCTCGCTTCCGGCCTCGCGTCGTCCACCGGGGCGATGACGTCGACGTCGTACCTCGCTTCCATCCCTGAGCGTGTGCTGTTCTGGGCAGCGGGAAGCGTCGGCCAGGGCGTGCTCATGCTCGTGGTGCCGATGATGCTGCTGCTCGCGTTCTGGGCCGGGCGCCGCCGCATCCTGGAGAACCCGGGCGAGCACCTGCCGCTGCTGCGCCGCGTGGCGGTCGTCGGTATCGCCGTCGGTTGGCTCGGCCCGCTGCCGTCGGCTCTCGACCACGTCGGCGCCCTCTCGGTTCCCGACCATGCCGCCTGGGTCTTCATGCCCGTGCAGATCCTGACGGGCTTCTTCGGCGGCCTCGGCTACGTCGCGCTGTTCGGCCTGATCGGCCACCGGGTCGCCCGGCGCCGCAGCGGCGTGCCGTCCCGCAACCTGCTGGTGACGGACGGGCCGTTCGCGGGCGCGGTCGAGGCGGTGGGCAAGCGGTCACTGACCTCCTACCTGCTGCAGTCCGTGCTGTGCGCGCCGGTCCTCGCCGCGTGGGGGCTCGGGCTCGGGGAGCACCTCAGCTCGTGGAGCATGATGCTGTACGCCGTGGCCGTCTGGGCGCTCACGGTCGGGTTCGCCGTCTGGCAGGAGCGCACGGGCCGCCGCGGGCCGGCCGAGGTCGCACTGCGCAGGCTGACCTACGGCCGTCCGCGGCCGGCTCCCGTGCAGGTCTGACGGCGGACGGGCCCGCACGGGAGGCAGGGTTACGCGCGGAACGAGTCCACGGCGTCGTCCTCGCCGTCGCCGTCGGTGTCCACGGAGATCGTCTGCGTTCCGCCGGCGGTCTCCAGGACGACGTCGGGCCGCCCGTCACCAGTGGTGTCGTACAGCTCGACGTCGGGGACTCCGTCGGCGTCGTAGTCCTCGAACTGGGCGTCCACCACGCCGTCGCCGTCGGTATCTGCGGTCTCGACGTCCGTGATGCCGTCGCCGTCGAGGTCGTGCTTGCCGGGCTTGTCGGCCAGGAACTCGGACACGTGGGACTCCTTGCTCGGAAGTGCTGCTCTGGGTGCTTCCCCGATCATGCACCACGCGGGGCGATGCCCTGGCGACGCCCGGCTGCCGGACACCGAGATTTCACCTCTTTCCCCTCGCGGGTGAAATACCCGGAAGCATAGATTCAGCACATGCCGATCCAGGTACGCGAGACGCGCCATCGCGCCGTGCTCCTCACCGCCACAGCCGCCGCCACCGCATGTGCTCTCGCCCTCGCTCCGGGGACCGCCGTCGCGGGGGTCGCACCCGGCGCCGGCACCGACCCGGGAGCTCCCGCGCAGGCCTGGTCGGTCGACCTCACGACCCTCGACGCCGACGACGCGGGGGTGCGTCACCAGAGCGGGGCGCTACGCCTCGAGCCGTCCGGAGCGGGTGCCTCGGTCTCGGCATCCGCGGAAGCCGGAGCTGAAGCCGGCGCCGGGGCCGGCCCTGGCACGCACCGGGAGGTGTCGGGCCAGCTCGTCGCCGAGCCGATGGCCCTCACCTCCCCCGCGAGCGCCGTCGCGGCCGACGTCGACGCCACCGCGCCGGAAGGGACCTCCGTGCTGGTCGACGTCCGCGGGCGGCTCACTTCCCAGGGACCCGACTCCTGGACCGAGTGGGTCCCGGCCGGCTCCCCGCTCCCTGCGCCGGCCGAGACGGTCCAGGCCCGCGTGACGCTCGTCGGCGAGGCCCACGTGAGCCCGGCAGTGCGGGCCGTGACGCTCACGCCCGCCGTCTCCCGGTCGCGGTCCCTGCAGGAGGCGGAGACCGAGGCAGCGCCTGCGTCCGGAGAGGACACGTACCGCGTCTTCGCCACCCGCGAGGGCCTGGTGGGCGGGACCACGGCGAACGGGCACGTCATCAAGCCACGGGACCACTTCGTCGCGCTCCCGTCGCGGCGCGGCCTGTCGGCGAAGAACTCGGGGAGCTACTCGGTGCGGGTCTGTGCCGCCAGCACCGGGCGGTGCGCGTACGCGCCGGTCTGGGACGTCGGCCCGTGGAACACCACCGACGACTACTGGAACCCTGCGGGGACCCGTCAGTCCTGGGCCGATCTGCCGCAGGGCCGGCCACAGTCGCAGGCCGCCTACGAGGACGGCTACAACGGCGGGCTCGACGGGTTCGGCCGCCGGGTCGCCAACCCTGCAGGGATCGATCTCGGGGACGGCACGTTCTGGGACGGCCTCGGGCTGACCGACAACGCCTGGACCACCGTGACCTATCTCTGGACCGGCTCAGGGCCCAAGGGGATCGTCCGCACCAGCGGTGGGCCGCTGACCGTGCGGTCCGGTCCCGGCACCGGCCGCGCCGCCGTCGGGCACGCGGGCAACCACGCGAACGTGGTGATCGAGTGCACCGCACGCGGCACCACCGTGACCGGCACGTTCGGCACCACCAATCTGTGGAACCGGATCGGACCGGGCAACTGGGTCTCGGACGCCTACGTCAGCACCGGTTCGGATGCGCCGGTGGCGCCTGCCTGCTGACCTGCGTGTTTTCCTTCCGCGCAGACGTCGGGGCATGGAAGACTGCCGCCGGAGCGAGCCACGCAGGTCCCGGGTGGCCGCGAGATTCGATGGAGGATGCTCGTCTCGTGAACGCGACCGGAGAGTTCGTCGCAGACTTCGCCGTTGCGATGATCGCGGGCCTGCTCGTGGTCATGATCGTGGCCATCTGTGCCACGATCTGGCGGCCGGGCCGTGGCCCGGGCCCCACCGTGGTGATCGTGGCCAGCGCAGCGCTCGGCCTGGTGCTGGCGGTCGTCTCGCTCGTCCTGCACGACAACGTCTGGCTGATCGGTACGGCCGCGGTGCTCGCCACCGGGCTGCTCGGCGCCTGGCTCATCGCGCTCCGGTCGGACGGCAGCAGGAGCCGCTGAGCGGCGCGGTCCGCCGACGGGTCACTGGTAGCCGCGGATCTCCTTGAACGCCGCGCGGATCGAGGTCTGCGCCGCGTCGAAGACCCGCCCGCCCGTCAGCGTCGCCACCGACTCCATCTCGCGGACGTACCGCTCGTCGTCCCCGAGCATGACGATGAATGTCGGCGTGCCGAGGGACCCGCTGCTGCTGGCGCCGAAGTCCGCCTCGAACGCGTCGAGGCCGAGGCTCGGGTCGTTGTTCTCCCCGTCCGTGATCAGCACGATCGACGTGTAGTAGCCCTCTTCCTCCGCCTGCGAGCGTTCGACCAGTGCGTACGCCTCCGCCAACGCGGCGTAGATGGCCGTCCCGTCGCCCGCGGGCACGAGGTCGGACACGTGGTCGCGGAGCGGGCTGAGCTCCTGGGGGTCAAGCTCCGGGTCGGCGAGGCTGAACTGCGCAGGATCCCCTGGGGTGGTGTCGTACGGCAGGATCGTCACGCGCTCCCCCTGCCGGAACCGCGCGAACTCCCCGGTGATCGACGTGTCGTTGCCCGTGAGGTCGCCGAACGCCTGCCGGAGCTGGTTCATGGGCGCTCCCGACATGGAGCGCGACGTGTCCAGCAGGTAGATGGTGTGCGCGGGGTCGCGGTAGTCGCGCAGGTAGTTGTCGATCAGCCCGTTGGCGGTGTTCAGGTCTTCCGGCAGCGGCACGGGGACGGGGTCCATCGACGGGACCGAGTCGTCGTCGGGCACCCCGCTGTCCGTCGCCGTGCGGCGGTGGGTCGTCCCGGAGATGCGCTCCTGGGTGTCCTGGGCCGTGAGCCACTCGGTCATCAGGTCGTAGGCGTCCTGCTGGTCCGGGGACAGCAGCTGGACGGGGTAGTCCGCGTACACCGTCCGCTCCGGGTAGATGATCACCAGGTCCTCGGCGAGCGCTCCGGACCCCGCCAGGGCGATCAGCTCGGACTCGTAGTTGACTATCGCGTCCGCCTCGTCCTGGTCCGCGACGAACTGCTCGGTGAGCCACTGGGAGCTCCCTGCGGTCCGGACGAGGCCGGAGAACAGGTCGCCTGCTCGGGCGGGATCGACGTCCTCGAGGTTCAGGTCGTCGCCGTTCCGGTCGAACCCTGACGCGACCCCCACGAGTGCCGAGAAGCCCGAGTTCGACGTCGCCGGATCGGTCATGAAGAAGGACACGGAGCCTTCGGCGGCGCGGTCCGCGATCTCGTTCCAGGACACCGTGCGGTCCTGGGTCCAGCCGAGCCGCTGGGCGACCGAGCTCTTCACGCCGAGCACGACCGGCGAGCGCATGGTCTCACCGCTCTGCGTCACCCACGGCTCCTCGGACGCCTCCGCGAGGGCTCGCTTCTCGTCCCAGAGGAGCTCCATGTAGTCGTTCGACGAGAACCACGCCAGGTCGCAGTCGGTACCGCCGGCTGTCCCGCACCGCGCGCCCCCGTTGACGATGGCGTCGGCACCCTGCAGGGTGCCGACGTACGTCGGTTCGAGGGTGATGCCCGTAGCGGCCTCGAGGTCCGACATGAGCTCGTCGTCACCCATGACGTCCGCGAGCTCCGAGCCGGCGAGGACCCGGAGCGTCACCGGGTTCCGTGGCTGCTGGTTGATCCAGAACACGATGATCGCCACCACCGCGACCAGCCCCACCGCGAGCCCTGCCATGAGCGGTGTGATGCGGACGCCATCCTTGCGAGCGTCCCGCTTCGGCTCCGTCTCCACGTCGTGCCCTTCCCGACCAGACCGGCGGGCCCGCCGGAGCTCCGGCTACGCCCTGACGGCACGATCGTGGCATATGGGGCGGAAGGTGCACTCCGGATGCGCGGCCGGCACCAACCGTTCATCCGATCTTCATGTGGTGCTTGCCCGGCCTCGCCGCAGCGTCAGCGCCAGCCCCACCGCCGCGACGCCGACGACCGCGGCCGCCAGCGGGGGCACCGCCGTCACGCCCGAGCCGGCCACGACCAGCGACCCGAGCCCGGCACCGACGGCGATACCTCCGTTGAACAGCACCGGGATCAGCGCACCGGCGAACGAGCGTCGCTCCGGTCCGGCGAGCCGCAGGATCAGCGTCTGGGCGAAGGGCGGCATGCCGCCCGAGACGACTCCCCACGCCACGACCACCGCGATCCCGACCGCCGGGTGCACGCCCACCACGCCGAGCCCCAGCACGGTGAGTGCGGTTGCCGTCACGCTCACCACGAGTGCCGGCCCGCTCCGGTCGCCGAGCCGCCCCGCCAGGACCACCCCCGCCGCCGAGGCGAGCCCGAAGACGAGCAGCAGCGTGCTCATCCCGCCCGGCAGCGCGTCTGCGGGCGGCTCCGTCAGCCGGGTGATGTAGGTGTACGCGCCGTAGTGGCCCACCAGCACCAGGGCGACCAGCGCGGTCACCGCCAGCAAAGGCCCCATGCCCCCTCGGGGCGCACCGGCGAGGGCTCCGGCAGGGGTCGCAGCGCCGTCCGGCGGCGCGTCCGGTGGGGTCGCACGCGCGACGACCAGCCGGACGGCGACCGCACCCAGCAGGCCGAGCACCGCGAGCGCCCAGAAGGCGGCCCGCCAGCCGGCGGCGTCGGCGACGAGCCGCGCCAGCGGCGTCCCCACCACCATCCCGAGGGTCGCCCCGCCGAGCACCACGGCCACCGCGCGCCCGAGGAGGCGGTCGGAGACCAGGTCTGCGACGTGCGCGTTCGTGGTGGCCCACAGCAGCCCGACGGCGGAGGCCCCCAGGATGCGCGCACCGACCGCCAGCTGGAACGTCGGGGCGAGCGCCGTCAGGGCCGACGAGAGTGCGAGGACGGCCAGCCCGCCTGCGATCACGGCACGCCGGTCCCGTCCGCGCGTCAGCCGGACGAGCGGGAAGCTCAGGACCACCACGACCGCTGCCCACACGGAGACCAGCAGCCCGGTGCTCGACTCGGCGACGCCCAGACCGGTGCTCATCTGCTCGAGGACGGCGGTCGGCAGCATCTCGGCCGTGACCATGAGGAGCGTCCCGCCGCCCAGCACCAGCAGGGAGGGCCAGGGCAGGACGTCGGCGGATGACGACGGACGGGTGCTCTGGGGCGGGTCCGCCGCGACCGGCTGGGCTGGGGTAATACCTGTTGTCTCCATGTCGGCAACGCTAAAGTTTGACACTGGTGTCAATGTCAAGCGCTACCCGGAGGCAACCATGAAGATCGGTGAGCTCGCCGCGCGGACCGGCGTGACGACGCGGCTGATCCGGTACTACGAGCAGCAGGACCTGCTCGAGGCGGACCGCGCGCCCAACGGCTACCGCACCTACACCGAGGCCCACGTGGAGCGGGTGTCCCGCGTGGCGGGCCTGGTCCAGGCCGGTATCCCGACGCGGCTGGTCAAGGTGCTGCTCGACGCCGAGCTCGCTGCCGCGTGCGACGAGCCGACCTGCCCGCGCGAGGTGGCCGAGCAGCTCGCCACGGAGCTCGTCGGCGTCCAGGCGCGCATCGACTGCCTGACCCGGAGCCGGGACTCGATCCGCTCGTTCCTGAAGGCGACCCAGAACGAGGTGCTGCTCCGGGAAGCAGAAGAGCCCGCGGTCGCCGTCTGACCTGTAGGCAGGCAGACCGCGACCGCGGGCTTCTCGGAACCGGAGGAATCATTCCACCCCGAGCAGGACCTCCACCGCACGGCTCAGGAACGCGTCCACCGAGGCCTCGTCGTAGGCGTCCGCACCGCGCGCCCGTCCGAACGTCGCCGACCGGATGTCGCCGGCCGTCAGCGGCTCCTGCCGGTCGAAGTACCCGATGAGCCGGTCGCACAGGTCGTCGACGTCGTCCTTGTCGTAACCCTGCGAACCCCGGTCGGCCGGCGCGAACTTCTCGCCGTCGGGCCGCCCCAGGCGCCCGTACAGGGAACGCGCGCGCTCGGCGAGCGCGTTCATCCACGCCTGCTGACCGTGCGCCGCCGCATACTCGGCGCGCTGCCGGGCGATGAACGCCGCCTCGAGCCGGTCGAGCGCCGCGTCGACCTCGTGGGTGTTGTACCCACCACGCGTCAGGTCGAACGTGGACGCCTGGATGTCGGCGCTGGTCAGCCGGTCCATGGTGCGTCCTTCGTACGCCTGTCGGGCGTGCTCGAAGAACTCGTCGACCTCGTCCTTGTCGTACCCGGTGCGCATCGCGGGAACGCTGTTGAACATCCCACTCACTCGTCGTCCTCCTCAGCCGCAAGCTGCCCGCAGGCCCCGTCGATATCGCTCCCGCGGGTATCACGGATCGTGGTCGGGATCCCGTGACCGCGCAATCGTGCCACAAACTCGTCCTCGACCTCACGGTCGCTTGCCGTCCAGATCGAACCCGGCGTGGGGTTGAGCGGGATCGGGTTCACGTGCACCCAGCCGCGGCCGCGAGCGTTGAGCTTCTCGCCGAGCAGGTCCGCCCGCCATCCGTGGTCGTTCATGTCCTTGATCAGCGCGTACTCGATGGACACGCGACGCCCGGTGACCTCGAAGTAGTTCCGCGCGGTGTCCAGGGTCTCGTCCACGCTCCAGCGGGTGTTGATCGGCACCAGCTCGGAGCGCAGGTCGTCGTCGGGCGCGTGCAGCGACAGCGCGAGCGTCACCGGGATGCCCTCCTTGGTGAGCTTCTGCATGGCCGGCACCAGGCCGACCGTCGAGACCGTGATGTTGCGGGCCGACATGCCGAAGCCCTCCGGCTGCGGCGCCACCAGGGCCCGCACCGTCTCGATCACTGCCTTGTAGTTGGCCAGCGGCTCGCCCATGCCCATGAACACGAGGTTGTTCAGCCGGGTGACACCGCCCGGGATCTCGCCGTCGGCCAGGGACCGGAACGCCGCGCGGACCTGCTCGAGGATCTCCGCGGTCGAGAGGTTGCGGGTCAGGCCGAGCTGGCCGGTGGCGCAGAACGGGCAGGCCATGCCGCAGCCCGCCTGGCTGGAGACGCACAGCGTGGTGCGCTGCGGGTAGCGCATGAGGACCGACTCGACCTTGGCCTCGTCGAACAGGTGCCACAGGGTCTTGACCGTGGTGCCGCCGTCGGCCTCGAGCTTGCGGGTGGGCCGCATCAGCTCGGGGAACATCGTGGTCGCGAGCGCCTCCCGGGACTTCGCCGGGAGGTCCGTCATCTTCGTCGCGTCGCTCGTGTAGTGCGTGAAGTAGTGCGTGGCGAGCTGCTTGGCGCGGAACGCCGGCTCGCCCGCCTCGACGACGGACGCCACCCGCTCCTCGGGAGTCAGGTCGGCGAAGTGCTTCGGCGGCTTGCCGCGGCGCTTCGGTGCCATCTGCAGCGGGATGGCAGGGGTCTCGTCCGAGGGTCGGACGACAGGCTGGGCAAGGGGAGTTTTCATCAGGCAACCACCGAGAGCACGAGATAGACGAAGGGCGCTGTGATAATCATCGAATCGAGGCGATCCAGCACGCCCCCGTGCCCCGGGAGCAATGAGCCCATGTCCTTCAATTCTAGGTCACGCTTGAGCAGCGATTCCGCGAGATCGCCCACAGTCGCAGTGATGGCGGTCATGACGCCGAGCGCGATGCCGAGCACAGGGCTCTCGCCGAGCCCGTACACCGCTCCCAGCACCCCGACCGCCGTAGCCAGCACGATCGAGCCGGCCAGGCCCTCCCACGACTTCTTGGGGCTTACGGTCGGCGCCAGCGGATGCCGGCCCAGCATGACTCCGGCGATGTAGCCGCCCGTGTCGTTGGCGACCGCCAGGAGGATGAACAGCACCACCCGGATCTCGCCGTCGGGCTGCGCCAGCATCAGGACCACGAAGCCGGCCAGGAACGGCAGGTACGCGGCGGCGAAGACGGAGGCGGCGGAGTCCCGCACCGCGCTGAGGCCGGAGCCGTCGAGCGCCCGCCAGACCACGGTCGCCGCCACCGTCAGGACGAAGGCGACGAACAGCGCCTCGGCGCCGCCGCGGTACGCCGAGACGATCATGCCGGCGGCCCCCACGAACAGGGGCACCATCGGCAGCCGCAGCTCCCGGCGCGCGAACGCCTGACGCAGCTCCCACAGCCCTGCCCACATCAGGAGGACGACGAGGAGCACGAACGGCTCGGGCCGCCAGTACAGCGACGCACCGACGATCCCGAGCAGGCCGACGCCGACCAGGATCGCGGCAGGCAGGTTACGGCCGGCACGCGACTGCTTCGGGACCGGCGCGGACTCGGGCTCGGGCTCAGGGCTCACAGCGATGTGCGCATTGTCTCGCTCTGTTCTGTCTCGAGGCGGTGCGGACATCAGACCTCGAGCAGCTCGCTCTCCTTGCTGGAGAGCAGCTGGTCGATGATGTCGACGTGGCTCTTGGTGAGCTTGTCCAGCTCCTTCTCCGCGCGCGTGACCTCATCCTCGCCGGCCTCGCCGTCCTTGACGATGCGGTCCAGCGTCTCCTTGGCCTTGCGCCGGATGTTGCGCACCGACACGCGCGACTCCTCGGCCTTCGCCTTGGCGAGCTTCACGTAGTCGCGGCGGCGCTCCTCGGTCAGGGAGGGCAGCACGATGCGGATGGCGTTGCCGTCGGTCGCCGGGTTCACGCCCAGGTCGGAGTCGCGCAGCGCCTTCTCGACAGCGGGCACCGAGCTCTTGTCGAACGGCGCGACCAACACGGTCCGCGCGTCCGGGATGTTGAACGACGCCAGCTGCTGCAGCGGCGTGGGCGCGCCGTAGTAGTCGACGGTGATCTTGCTGAACATCCCCGCGTTGGCGCGACCGGTGCGGATACCCGCGAAGTCCTCCTTGGCGACCTCGATCGCCTTCTCCATCTTTTCCTCGGCTTCGAGGAGGGTCTCGTCGATCACCACTGCTCCTGTCATTCGTCTACGGGTGGTGCCGGGGCCACTCTACGGACACTTTGCCCGGCTACCGAAAGGATCGCGCGCTTCGCGGACCGTGCCGACCCGCGGGAGTGAATCAGCGTGAGGTGATCAGCGTGCCGATGGGCTCGCCGGCCAGCGCACGGGTGACATTACCTTCGCCCTCCATGCCGAACACGCGCATCTGGACGTTGTTGTCGCGGCACATGGCCAGCGCCGTGTCGTCCATGACGCCGAGCCGGTTGACGAGGGCGTCGGTGTACGTGAGGTGGTCGAGCTTCTTCGCGTCCGGGTTGCGGCGCGGGTCGGAGTCGTACACGCCGTCGACCCCGTTCTTGCCCATGACCACCTGCTCGCAGTGCGTCTCCAGCGCGCGCTGCACCGAGACGGTGTCGGTGGAGAAGTACGGCATGCCTGCTCCCGCACCGAAGATGACCACGCGGCCCTTCTCCATGTGCCGGATCGCGCGCAGCGGGATGTACGGCTCCGCGACCTGGCCCATGGTGATGGCGGTCTGCACGCGCGTCTTGACGCCGGCCTGCTCCAGGAAGTCCTGGAGTGCCAGGCAGTTCATGACGGTGCCGAGCATGCCCATGTAGTCGGCGCGGGCCCGGTCCATGCCTGCCACGCTCAGCTCGGCGCCACGGAAGAAGTTCCCGCCACCGACGACGATGGCGACCTGCACGCCGTCTCGCACGGCCACGCCGATCTCCTTCGCGATGCGCCGGACCACGTCGGCGTCGAGCCCTACGCTGCCGCCGCCGAATGCCTCGCCCGACAGCTTGAGGAGCACACGCCGAGCCGGCCTGCCCTCCATGTCCACCGCGAAGTCCTGGGTCGCCTCGTCGCTCACTGGTCCGTCACCCTTCGGTCGTCACTACCGGGACACTGGCTCTTCCGGAATACTGCCCGACTCGCGGGCAACACACCTCTGCGCGGGGCAGAAGCGTCCGGACCGGCCTCGAGCCCCCTGGTGCGAAGTGGAGCCGAACCGGCTCTACACCGCACCAAAAGTATCGAAGTCGCACCGGGCTCCCGAGGAGCCCTGTGTGCGGGCCGGCCCGTGAGGGACCGGCCCGCGTATGCGTCGGCCCGGCCCGCGCCGAAGCGCGGACCGGGCCGACCAAGCTGCGTCAGGAACCGACGCGGAAACGCACGAACGCGGTCAGGGAGCCGTTCACGGCGGCGACGTGCTTGCCGACCGTGGTCTTCGGGTCCTTGGCCAGCGGCTGGTCGATGAGCACGACCTCCTTGAAGAAGCCGTTCAGACGACCCTCGACGATCTTGGGCAGCGCGGCCTCCGGCTTGCCCTCGTTCTTCGAGGTCTCCAGAGCGATCGCCCGCTCCTTCTCGACGACGTCCGCCGGGACGTCCTCACGCGTGAGGTACTTCGGGGCCATCGCGGCGACGTGCTGCGCGACGTCCTTGGCGACCGAGGCGCCTGCCTCGTCGGTGACGACGAGGACACCGATCGACGGCGGCAGGTCCTTGGCCGTCTTGTGCAGGTAGGTCGTGACCTTGGGGCCCTCGACCCGCGCGACGCGGCGCAGGACGATCTTCTCGCCCAGCGTGGCGCCCTGGGCGGCGATGAGGTCGGCGACGGTGCCCTCGGCGGAGGGAGCGGCGGCGGCCGCGACCTCGTCGGTGGCGCCGGCGGCGGCGGCAGCCTCGAGAACGGCCTCGGCCAGCGAGATGAACTTCTCGTTCTTCACGACGAAGTCGGTCTCGGCGTTCAGCTCGATCATCGTGGCGACCTGACCGGCCGCCGTGTCCTCGACCTTGACGGCCACGAGGCCCTCTGAGGCGGTGTTGCCCTCGCGCTTGGCGGCGCGGGCGAGGCCCTTGGTGCGGATGATCTCGATGGCCTTCTCGGCGTCGCCGTCGGCGGTGTCAAGGGCCTTCTTGACGTCGAGCATGCCTGCGCCGGTCCGCTCACGCAGCGCCTTGATGTCAGCGGCGGTGTAGTTCGCCATTGTTCTGGTCCTCCGTGCAGTCGTGTTGTTCGTGGGAGGTCTAGCGACCCGAGGGGCGGTGCGCTGACCGGGCCCGGACGAACCGGGCCCGGTCAGCGCAGCACGTCACTTCTCGGTCTCGGCAGCCTCGGCGGCCTCAGCAGCCTCGGGAGCGGCCTCGGCGGCCTCGGGAGCAACCGCTGCGACAGCCTCGGTGGCCTCGGGGGCGGCGGCCGGGGCGTCCTCGACGGGCGCGGTGACCTCGGGGGCCGGAGCCGGAGCGGCCTCGGCGGCCTCGGCGGCTTCGACGACCTCGGCGGGAGCAGCCGGGGTGGCGGCGTCAGCAGCCTCGGCGGAGGCCTCGGCGACGGTGCCCTCGTCGGTCGCGGCCGGGGTCTCGACGGTGCCCTCGGTGCCGGCCAGGAGCTCGCGCTCCCACTCGGCCAGCGGCTCGGCGGCGGCCTCGGCCTCGGCACCGGTCTTGCTGCCACCGGAGTGGCGCTGCATGAGGCCCTCGGCCACGGCGTCCGCGATCACGCGGGTGAGCAGCGTGACGGAGCGGATCGCGTCGTCGTTGCCCGGGATCGCGTAGTCGACCATGTCGGGGTCGCAGTTGGTGTCGAGGATCGCGACGACGGGGATGTTCAGCTTGCGCGCCTCGTCCACCGCGAGGTGCTCCTTGTTCGTGTCGACGATCCACACGGCCGAGGGAACCTTGGCCATGTCACGGATACCGCCGAGCGTGCGCGCGAGCTTGTCCTTCTCGCGGCGCAGGACCAGGAGCTCCTTCTTCGTGAGGCCCGAGGCCGCCACGTCGTCGAAGTCGATCTCCTCGAGCTCCTTCATCCGCTGAAGGCGCTTGTGCACGGTGGTGAAGTTCGTGAGCATGCCACCGAGCCAGCGGTGGTTCACGTAGGGCATGCCGACGCGGGCAGCCTGCTCGGCCACCGGCTCCTGTGCCTGCTTCTTGGTGCCGACGAAGAGGATCGAGCCGCCGTGGGCGACCGTCTCCTTGACGAAGTCGTAGGCGGTGTCGATGAAGCCCAGCGACTGCCGGAGGTCGACGATGTAGATGCCGTTGCGCTCCGTGAAGATGAAGCGCTTCATCTTCGGGTTCCAACGGCGGGTCTGGTGTCCGAAGTGGACACCGCTCTCGAGGAGCTGGCGCATGGACACGACGGCCATGACACGTCCTTTCGGTGCGGCCCGAGATCAACTCGGGTCCTCCGCACACATTTCTGGGCGACCCCGGGTGATACTCCCCCTGGGCCGCGGTTGGGTTGGTCTGGCACCGTCGTTACCTCGGTGCCCCTGACGCCACGCCGTGCCCGACGCCGACCCTGAGGGCCGGACCGCTGCCGGACGCGACTTGCTGTGACGCGCGTTGTCGATCGGGTGCTCTCCCAGCTGGGCAGACTGTCAGCGAAGCTGTCCGTGTGCCCGACGGGAGTTCATGCCGGTCGCGGGTGGAAGTCTACCCGACCAGCCCTTGCAACGAGGACCTGGCCACCGCACCGTGACTGTGACGTCGCGCGCTGCCCCCGTCGCACCGGTTCCGGCGAGCTCTCGGGGGCCGGCCGGGACGACGTCGGAAGCTCGACCGGGCGATGCAGAGCCCCTCGTCACGGCACCAGTACGCGGCGAGCGCGACCACAGGAGGCACCTGGGCTCACCCGTGCACAGCCGGCCGTCGCACCCCTTTCGGCACATGCCGGCCCCGGTGATGCTCGCTGCATGACGCCTCCTCCCACCCCGGCCCCCGGGCGGGTCCTCGGCCGGGCCCTCTCCACCCTCCTGACCGTGCTGCTCACGGTCATCCTCTCGGCCCCCTTCGCCGTGACCGCACCCGCCGCCGCCGTGCGCTCCGGGCCCGACGTCGCGCTCCGCGCGGGTGTCGACATCGGGCCGGCCGGTGGCAGCGGCAGCGGTGTTGGCGCCGGCTCTACCGGCTACGTGCCGCCCGTCGCGGGTGTTGTTCCGCCGTCCGGCGTGGAGCGCAGGTTCGACCCGCCCGCTGAGGACTGGGGAGCGGGGCACCGCGGAGTCGACCTGACCGCCCCGCACGGCTCGCCCGTGCTGTCCCCCGGCCCGGGTGTCGTGACGTTCGCCGGGCAGGTGGCGCGGCGCGGGGTCATGGTGGTCACCCATCCGGACGGGCTGCGCACCAGCCTGGAGCCGGTCGCCGCGTCGGTCCCCGTCGGGACCGCCGTCGCCGCCGGCACGACGATCGCCGTGGTGGAGGGTGGCGCGGCAAAGGGCGGGCGCCCCGGCGAGGACGGGCACGCGGAGGGCGAGCACCCGAGCGGCGGCACGACGCCGAGCCACTGCGCGCCCCGGTCCTGCCTGCACTGGGGTGTGCGACGGGGCGAGCGCTATATCGACCCGCTGTCCCTGCTGTACCGACCGCCGATCGTGCTCCTACCGGACCGCTGACGCCGGGCGCGGACGCCGGCAGCCGACGCCGGGCGCTGACACCGACCGCCCAGCGGCGTCGGCGGGTCCGGCCGCTCCACCGCGTCCGCCGAACCGCAAGTGTTCACCCGCCACGCTCAGGCGCGCGGGAACGCCTGGGCGTAGACGCTGCGCAGCCGCTCGGCGTCCACGTGCGTGTAGCGCTGGGTGGTCGCGAGATTGGCGTGGCCCAGCACCTCCTGCACGGCGCGCAGATCCGATCCGCCCTGCAGCAGGTGCGTGGCGGCGGAGTGCCGGAGCGCGTGCGGTGCGACGTCGTCAACCCCTGCCTGCGCCGCGAGCCGGTGCACGGCCTCGCGCACCTGACGCTGGCCCCAGCGCCCGCCGCGCTCCCCCACCAGCAGGGCGTCGCCGGTCGCGGCCGTCGCCAGTGCGGGCCGCCCGTCGGCGAGCCAGGCCTCCACGGCGCGCGCCGCCGGGATGCCGAACGGCACCACCCGCTCCTTGCCACCTTTGCCGAGCACGCGCACGAGCCGGTCCCTCGAGTCCACGTGGCCGACGTCGACGGACACCAGCTCTCCCACGCGGATCCCCGCGCCGTACAACAGCTCCGCTGCGACCCACGAGCGGAGGGCCACCGGGCGGTTCGCCTCGTCGGCGTCGTCGGCTGCGGCCCTTGCGCCGTCGAGCAGGGAGCTGGCCGCGTCCACGTCGAGCACCGTGGGGAGGGTGCGCGGCACCTTGGGGCTCGCCAGGCGGGCCGAGGGGTCCACAGGGACGAGCTCGGAGCGGTGCGCCCAGCGCAGGAACGCGCGGGCGGAGGCGCCTCGGCGGGCGAGGGTGGAGCGGGCGAGCCCTCGGTCGGACTGGGACGCGAGCCACCCGCGCAGCAGTGCGAGGTCGATGGCATCGAGCCGCGTCGTGCCGTGCCGCATCGCGTACCGGAGCAGGTCGGTCACGTCCGCCACGTAGGCACGCCGCGTGTGGGCGGAGTGCCCACGCTGCGCGTCGAGGTACCGGGCGAACCGCGACACGGCGTCGGACAGCTGCTCGGGCAGCCGCGGCAAGCCGGACAGGTCGGTTAGGTCCACGTTTGCCAGTGTGCAGCTCGGATGCCGCCCGACGAGGAAGGCGCGCCGCCGTTCTCGCCCGTGCCTCCTGGCTCTGCGAGGATATCCGGGCGGACGAGCACAGGAGGGGCGCGACGATGCGTGCTGTACAGGTGACCGAGTTCGGCGGGCCCGAGGTACTGAAGGCCGTCGATCTGCCCGAACCGACGGCGGGGCCAGGGCAGGTGCTGATCGACGTCACGCGCGTCGGCGTGAACTACGCCGACACCCATCAGGTCGAGAACTCCTACCAGACGCCGACCAGGCTGCCGCACGTCCCAGGTGGCGAGGTCGTCGGGCGCACGCAGGACGGCAGGCGGGTCGCCGCACTGCTGACCGGCGGCGGGTACGCCCAACGCGCGGTCGCCGACGAGGCCATGACCTTCCCCGTGCCCGACGACGTCGACGACCTCACCGCGCTGTCCATGCTCGTGCAGGGCACGACCGCCTGGATCCTGCTGCGCAAGAACGCGCACCTCGAGCCCGGCGAGTCGGTGGTCGTACACGCTGCAGCGGGCGGCGTCGGCACCATCGCCGTGCAGCTGGCCAAGACGTGGGGTGCTGGCCGGGTCATCGCCACGGCGAGCAGTGACAACAAGCGCACCCTGGCCCTCGAGCTCGGCGCCGACGTCGCCGTCGAGTCCCGCGCGGCCGACATGACCGCGACCCTGCTCGACGCCAACGGGCGCCGCGTCGACATCGTGCTCGACATGGTCGGCGGCACCACCACAGACCAGAGCGTCGCGGCGCTCGCGCCCTTCGGCCGCCTGGTCTTCTATGGCATGGCCGGGCGCACGCCGCCCAAGCCCATCGAGCTGCGCAACCTGCTCGGCCACAGCAGCACCGTTGCGGGCATGTGGCTGCCCCACGTGTTCAGCCTGCCCGGCGACATCTATCGCACCGCCCTGAACGAGCTGTTCGACCTTGCCCGAACGGGCCGGATCCGAGCCGTCGCGGGCGGTGAGTACGCCCTGTCCGACGCCCGTGCCGCACACGAGGCGCTGCGCTCGCGCGGCACCGTCGGCAAGCTCCTGCTCGACCCCGCAGGCTGACCGCAGGCTGGACGCCGAGCCCGGCTCACCGCTTGCGCCAGCCACCGTCCTTCTGCTCGGCCAACCCCATGAGCTCCAGCAGCCCGAGCGCGCCCGTCGTGTCACCGAGCGCGAGCCCCGCCGCACGGGCGATCGAGCGCTCGTGCGCCGCCTTCCGCACGGGCAGCGCGTCAAGGACCGCCTTGCCGGCGGCGTCGAGATCGTCGCCCGGCCGGGCCTCGCCACGGCGCTCCGGCGCACTCTCGCCCAGGTCCCCGACCAGCTCGGCGGCCTCCGCGGCGTCCGTCACGCACACGGCGGCACCGCGACGCAGCAGCTCGTGGCAGCCGGCGGAGGCCATGGACGTGACCGGTCCAGGCACCGCACCCAGGGGCCGCAGCAGCGACACCGCGTGGTTGGCCGTGGACAGCGCACCGGAGCGGACCGACGCCTCGACCACCACCGTGCCCGACGTGAGCGCTGCGATCAGCCGGTTGCGCTTGAGGAACCGCTGCTTGCCAGGCACCGACCCGGGCGGCACCTCGCTCACCACAGCGCCCCGCTCCATGGTCCGCCGCAGCAGGTCGGTGTTGCTCGCGGGGTAGAGCCGGTCGACACCACCCGCCAGAAAGGCAACGGTCGGCGCCCCGGAGACCAGCGCGCCGCGGTGCGCCTCCGCGTCGATCCCGTTGGCGCCGCCGGACACCACCGTGAACCCACGGTCCGCCAGGCCACAGGCCAGGGCCCGGGTCACCCGGATGCCGTAGTCGGTGCACGCGCGGGATCCGACGAGCGACACCGAGCGCACCCCCAGCCGCGTGAGGTCCGGGTCGCCGCGAACCCACAGGGCCAGCGGCGCGCCGGCCCCCAGCCCGGCGAACCCGGTCGGCCAACGAGGGTCGTCGGGGGTCAGGAACGTGCCGCCGTACCGGCCGAGCATCATGAGCTCGCCGGCGGGGTCGAGCCGCTCGAGCCGGGGCGCCCAGCGTCGGACGGCCGCCACCACCAGACCGGCAGCTCGCACCCCGGACGTCGGCGTCCCTGCCGCCGGGCCCTCGGCGGCCGGCCCGAGCAGGCGGCCGGGAACGTCGGCCCGGCCTGCCCGGCCCACGCCGTGACCGGGTCCTGGCGCCGCACCCAGCGAGCCGACCCCGAGCCGCCGGAGCGCGGCGCCGGCCTGGTCAGGTGCCTGGGCGGCGCCGACCAGCCAGTCGAGCGCGCCGACCGGCCCGAGGTTGCTCACCAGGGCTCCGGCGACCGCATCGCCCGGTTCGGCGATCCTGCTCCACGCGGCCCGCGCCAGCACCGGATCGTCCACGTCGAACCCGAGGCCGGCCCGGGGCAGGTCGAAGAGCGGTTCACCCATGGTCGCCTCCCGTGCGCAGCAGCAGCGCGTTCCCGACGTCGGACACCGAGGGCGCGCCGCGCCCCGCGAGGTCCGCGATGGTCCAGGCCATCCGCAGCACCCGGTCGACGCCCCGCAGGCTGAGCCGTCCGTCGGTCATCGCCCGTTCGATGGGGCCGAGCAGGCCCGGGTGCGGCCTGAGCAGGTCACGCAGGAACCGCCCGGGCATCTCGGCGTTCGTGGACCATGGCGTGTCGGCCAGCCGCGCCCGTGCGGCCTCCCGCGCCCCGAGCACCCGAGCGGCCACCGACGACGTCGCCTCGGACGTACCCTCGAGCCGCTCGACCCGGTCGACGGGCTGTACCTCGACCTGCACGTCCACCCGGTCCAGCAGCGGACCGGACAGACGCGCGAAGTACCGGCGTCGCACCGTGGGTGAGCAGCTGCAGTCCAGGCCCTTGCCCACTGCCAGCCCGCAGGGGCAGGGGTTGGCCGCCAGCACGAGCTGGAACCGAGCCGGGTAGCGCGCCGCACCGCCCGACCGGTGGATCACGAGCTCGCCCTGTTCCAGCGGCTGGCGCAGGGTCTCCAGGACCTTGCTGCCGAACTCGGGCGCCTCGTCCAGGAAGAGAACCCCTCGATGCGCCCGGGACACCGCCCCGGGACGCGGGATGCCGGAACCGCCGCCCACCACGGCCGCCTGGGTGGCCGTGTGGTGCGGGTCCTCGAACGGCGGCCTGCGGATCAGACCGCCACCCGGGTCGAACGTCCCCGCCACGGAGTGCACGGCGGTGACCTCGACGGCCTCCCGGTCCGTGAGGTCCGGAAGGATCCCCGGAAGGCGAGACGCCAGCATGGTCTTGCCTGCTCCCGGCGGCCCGACGAGCAGCAGGTGGTGGCCGCCGGCGGCCGCCACCTCGAGGGCCGCGCGCGGGCGCTCCTGCCCCATGACGTCGGCCAGGTCGCCGGGCAGCCGCGCGGGCAACGCGGAGCGGGCCGGCTGCACGGTCACCACGTCGCGCACCAGCTCGGGCGGCCCACCGTGCAGCGCGACCACCTCGGCCAGGCTCGCGGCGCCCACCACCCGCGCGCCCGGGACCAGCCGCGCCTCGTCGAGATCCCCCGCCGCGACCACCACGTCCGTGTACCCCGCGTCCACGGCCGCCGCCACGGCGGGCAGCACCCCGCGCACCGGCTGGAGACGTCCGTCGAGGCCGAGCTCGCCCAGGTGCACCACCCGGTCAAGACCCGTCCGGCGCAGCCCTGCCGACGAGGGCCCTTCCGCGCCGGCAAGGACCGCCACGGCGATCGCGAGGTCGTACGCGCTGCCCTGCTTGCGCAGGGACGCGGGCGACAGATTGACCGTTATCTTCTTGACGGGCCACGACAGGCCCGTGCTGGTCACCGCTGCACGGACGCGGTCACGGGACTCGCTCAGGGCGGCGTCCGGCAGGCCCACCAGCGTGAACCCCGGGACCGACGCCGCGAGGTGCGCCTGCACCTCCACCACGTGGCCCTGCATCCCGACGAGCGAGACGGCCCGCGTGGTAGCCGTCCCCATCAGGCCACCGACTCGAGATGCTCGACGACGGGGCGCCCCTTGGCCTGCAACGTCACCGCCACCACGTCGATCCGGACGGCACCGAACCGGGTGCGCACGTCCGGCAGCACCGGCACCGCGCTGCCAGGTCCTGCCTCCTCCACCAGCCGCGCCGCGGCGAGCTGCTCCCGGAAGCCGGTGAGCCACTGCCCTGTCAGCCGCTTGATGCGGGCGAGCTTGCGGGGGGTCACCGCCTCGGCGGGGTGCCCGAACCCGTGGCCCGACCGGGTCTTGACCTCGATCACCACGAGCACGTCGTCGTCGAGCGCGACGATGTCGAGCTCCCCGTCCTTGCCGCGCCAGTTGGTGTCGAGCACCTGCCAGCCGCGTTCTTCAACGTGCCGCAGCGCTACGCGCTCGCCGTACCGGCCCACGCCGTCCTTCTTCGCCATCGCGTCCACCTCCGTGACCAGCCTTGGTCACGGCAGGGGCGTTCGACGGCGCCGCCGGCTCATCTGTGCACAGCTCGACCGTCCACAGGTCCGAGGTCGTGGTCGAACCCTTGGCGTCCCGTCACGGGGGTCTGCACCGGCCCTCGACGAGTTTCAGACGGACGGCCTCAGAGCGACAGCTCTGCCTTGGCGAGCTCCTCGACGTTCACGTCCTTGAACGTCACGACGCGCACCGACTTCACGAAGCGCGCCGAGCGGTAGACGTCCCACACCCAGGCATCGCCGAGCCGCAGCTCGAAGTACACCTCGCCCGCGGCCGACCGCACCTGGAGGTCCACCTGGTTGGCCAGGTAGAACCGGCGTTCGGTCTCCACCACATAGGCGAACAGGCCCACCACATCGCGGTACTCGCGATAGAGCGCGAGCTCCATCTCCGTCTCGTAGTTCTCGAGGTCTTCGGCGCTCACGACGACATCATCCCACCGACGCCGCGGTTCCGGGCAGGTTCCACGATCTGCGGTGCTGCGGCGTCGGCCCGTGCAGCCCGAGGGCGTCCATGTGGGCCTTCGCGCTGTAGCCCTTGTTCTGGTCCCACGCGTACTCAGGGTGCCGCTGTGCCAGCTCCACCAGGATCGCGTCGCGCTCCACCTTGGCCAGCACGCTGGCGGCCGCCACCGACGTGCAGGTCATGTCGGCCTTGATCAACGTCCGCACCGCAGGGTCAAGGACTCCGTCGTCCGGCGCGTCCGCCGCCGCGAACAGATCGAGCGACGGGGTCGTGAGCCAGTCGTGCTTGCCGTCCAGCACGACGACGTCGACGTCGCCGCACAGCAACCGCACCTGGGCGAGGGCCCGGCGACCGGCCTTCCGGAGTGCCGCGATGATGCCGATCTCGTCGATCTCGGCCGGCCCGGCGTGGCCGACGCCCCAGGCCACCGCCCAGCTCCGCACGGCCGGCGCGATGGCCTCGCGCGCGGCCGGCGTCAGCAGCTTCGAGTCGGCGACCCCCTTCGGCCCGGTGCGGGTCGCGGCGTCGACCACCACCACACCCACGCTGACCGGGCCCGCGAGGGCGCCGCGCCCGACCTCGTCCATGCCCGCGACGAGGCGGGCTCCCGAGGCGAGGAGCGCTCTCTCCTGCCGCAGCGTCGGCACCGTGCGCACCACCTACTTCTCCGCGGGAGGAGCGTCCGGTACGCCGTCGAAGACGTCGCTCGGATGGTTGTGCCAGTTCAGCCGGTCCAGCGGCCACACGGTGGCGAACGCCGTGCCGACGACGTTGTCGATCGGCACGAACCCACCACCCGGCTTGCCCCGGTTGTAGCGCGAGTCCTGCGAGTCCTGGCGGTTGTCGCCCATGACCCACAGCATGTCCTCCGGCACGGTGACCTCGAACGGGTCCTGGCTCGGGACAGAGCCCGGCTTGATGTACGTCTCGTCGATGGGCGTGCCGTTCACCGACACCCTCCCCTCGGCGTCGCAGCACACGACCTTGTCACCGGGCAGCCCGACCAGCCGCTTGATGAGGTGGTCCCCGGTGTCCTGCGGCAGCAGGCCAACGGTGGTCAGGAACGAGGTCGCGGCGTTGCCGATCGGCCCACGGTCCGGTGCGGGGTAGGGCGGCAGCCAGTCGCCCGGGTCCACGAAGACGACGATGTCCCCGTGCTTCAGGTCGAACGGGCCGGGCGTCAGCCGCGAGGCCATCACCCGGTCGCCCTCGGTCAGCGTGTCCTCCATGGAAGCGCTGGGGATGTAGAACGGCTGCACCAGCAGGGTCTTGATCAGCCACGACAGGATCAGCGCGCTGACCACGATGATCCCGATCTCCTTGAGCATCGCGACGAAGCCCGACTGCTGCTTCCGCGGCTCGCGACCGTGCGCAGTCCCACCCCGACGATGCGCCCCGCTGTTCTCCCACGGATCTGCTGCGCTCAAGGGCGTCCCATCGATAGGGGTGGGCGGCGCCACCCGGTCGAAACTCGTCACGAGGGTAACTCTGTCACCTCGAAGCGTCCGCGGCGAAATGGTCCGCTGGCGAACCGGTGCCCCGGCAGATATCCCGCTGACCGGGGCAGTTACGACGACGGCCGCCATCCCCGATGCGAGGGTGGCGGCCGGCGTCTGCTACAGGCTGGAGCGCTCAGGCGCTTCAGCTCTCGCGCTTCTCGCGGATCTTCGCCTTCTTGCCGCGCAGCTCGCGCAGGTAGTAGAGCTTCGCACGGCGCACGACGCCGCGGGAGACGACCTCGATGGACTCGATCGAGGGCGCGTGCAGCGGGAACTTGCGCTCCACGCCGACACCGAAGCTGACCTTGCGGACAGCGAACGTCTCGCCGATCCCGCCGCCGTGGCGGGAGATCACGACGCCCTGGAACGCCTGGACACGAGAGCGGTTGCCCTCGACGACCTTGACGTTGACCTTGACCGTGTCGCCGGCGCGGAACTCCGGGATGTCGGATCGCAGCGAGGCTGCGTCGATCATGTCGAGCTTCTGCATTGTTCTCTCCGGGCCTGCCACAGGTCAGGCGCGAATATCGTGGGCCATGCACCGGCCTACTGGCCGACACGGTCCCGGAAGGGTGAGGACGGAAGGTGCGGCTTGACCCGGTCAGGGGCGGTTGCCCGCCCCGGCCGTCCCCTGTGGCAGAGACCTGACCGGCGACGCACCAACGGGCAATTCTGCCACACGAACGTGCGGACCGGCGCCCCGAGCAGGTGTGACGTCAGGCGCGCGCCCTCAGGCCCGCGCCAGCTTCCCGTCGTCGTGCGGGTCGGGCACCCAGCCGAGCTCCGCGAGGAGCGTCAGGTCGTGCTTGTCCAACGCCGCGACGGAGAGCCCGGCGATCATGTCGGGCCGCAGCCGGGCCGTCCGTTCCAGTGCGCGGTCCCTGCGCCAGCGCTCGATCTTCGCGTGGTGCCCCGACAGGAGCACCTCGGGGATCTCGAGGTCCGCCCAGGACGGCGGCTTCGTGTACACGGGGTACTCCAGCAGGCCCGCCGCACCGTGCGACTCCTCCACCAGGGAGTCCGGGTTGCCGACCATGCCGGGGATCAGCCGTGCCACGGCCTCGATCATGACCAGCGAGGCGACCTCGCCACCGTTGAGCACGTAGTCACCGATCGAGAGCTCGTGCACGGTGACCCCGGCGTCCCGGTAGTGCTGCGCCACCCGCGCGTCGATGCCCTCGTACCGCCCGCAGGCGAACACGAGCTGCTCGGCCGACGCCAGGTTCTCGGCGTGCCGCTGGGTGAACACCTCGCCCGACGGCGTCGGGACGATCAGGTGGGCACCCGTCACCTCGGCGTCCAGGACCTCGTCGAGCGCGAGGCCCCAGACATCGGGACGCATGACCATGCCGGCTCCCCCGCCGAACGGGGTGTCGTCGACGGTGCGGTGCCGGTCGGTGGTCCAGTCCCGCAGGTCGTGCACCCGCAGGTCCAGCAGGCCGCGCTGCCGCGCCTTGCCCACGAGCGACAGGTCGAGCGCCGCCAGGTAGTCGGGAAAGATGGAGATGACGTCGACGCGCACGTCAGTCGTCTTCCCGGTCGACGATCGCTGCGTCGGCGTCGCGGGCCAGCAGCCCGGCGGGCGGGGTCACCACGACGCGACCACCCTCGACGTCGACCACCGGCACCATCGCCAGGACGAACGGGACCAGCGTGCGCACGGTACCGCCGCCGGGCAGGGCCTCCTCGACCAGGAGCGACTCGTGCGCCGGCATGTACTCGAGGGAGATCACCGTGCCGACCACCGTGCCGTCCTCGAGCTCGACGCGCAGGCCCGCGAGCTCGTGCGGGTACCAGGCGTCCTCCTCATCGGAGACGTCCGCCTCGACGACGAGCTCGGTCCCGCGCAGGTTCTCGGCGGCGGTCCGGCCGCTGATCTCGGCGAACGTGACCAGCCACCGGCCCTGGTGCTCGCGCGAGTGGGTCACGGTCAAGGGGCCGGCGTCGGCCGGCACGGTCTCGAGCCGCTCGCCGACCGCGAGCCTGGTCTCCGGGTCGTCCGTGCGCAGGTCGAGGGCGACCTCGCCCTTGAGCCCGTGCGCCTTACTGACGCGAGCCACGGTCAGCTGCATGTCTCTCCTCGAAGATGAAGGGGTGGGTCTCGACAAGCTCGACCGCCGAGACCGGGCGACCACCGGACCGGGCGACCACCGACCGTCCGGCGACGAGCAAGGCCCGGTCCGCGTGCGGACCGGGCCTCGTCGTCGTACAGGCGGGATGACGATCCCGCAGCGCAATGCTTGTCAGCGCCGGTCGACGTCCACGACGTCGACCCGCACCGGACCCTCGGTGGCAAGCGCACCGATCACGGTGCGCAGTGCGCGCGCCGTGCGACCGCCCCTGCCGATGACTCGGCCGAGGTCGTCGGGGTGCACGCGGACCTCGAGCAGGTCACCACGGCGCAGCGTCTTCGCGGAGACGCGAACGTCTTCCGGATTGTCCACGATGCCGCGCACCAGGTGCTCGAGGGCCTCCGGGAGCATCAGGCCTCGTCGCCCTCGGCCGGCGCAGCCGGAGCCTCGGCGGCAGCAGCAGCAGCCTTCTCGGCAGCCTTGGCCTTGGCCTTCTCGGCATCGGCGTTGACGGCCTCGATCGCTGCGGCGGCGTCGACCTTCTCGCCCTTGACCCGCAGGGTGCCCTCGGCACCCGGCAGGCCCTTGAACTTCTGCCAGTCACCGGTCACCTTGAGCAGTGCGGCGACCTGCTCGGTCGGCTGTGCGCCGACGCCGAGCCAGTACTGTGCGCGCTCCGACTTGATCTCGATGAGCGACGGCTCCTCGGTCGGATGGTACTTGCCGATCTCCTCGATCACACGACCGTCGCGCTTGGTGCGCGAGTCGGCGATGACGACACGGTAGTACGGGGCCCGGATCTTGCCGAGGCGCTTGAGACGAATCTTGACAGCCACGAAGTGGTCTCTCCTGGTTTCTATGGGATGGTCCGAGCACCGCGACGTGGGGTGAAGCAGTGTGTGGGACCGAGACGCAGCCTGGCCGGGTGAGAGGGGCCCGGGCACGCCGAGTACCTGCATATTGTGCCAGACGGCGGGGGCGCCCACCAACCGCGTGTGCGTCACACCCACCAGCCGCTGCGGGCGGTCCTCGCCGGGGTCAGCGGGCGGTCGGGTAGACCGTGCCCCTTAGCACCACCGCGGTGGGGTGGCGCAGCACCTCGATGTCCTCGCGCGGGTCCGCCGGGTACACCACGAGGTCGGCGCTCGATCCCTCGACGACGGCCCCGAACCCCAGGTAGTCACGGGCGCGCCACGACGCCATCGCCACGACCTCCGCTGCCGGGAGACCTGCGGCGACCAGCTCGGCGCACTCGTCGGCGATCCGGCCGTGCGAGATGGTTCCGCCGGCATCCGTGCCGACCAGGAGCTGCACGCCTGCCGCGTGCAGGTCCCGCACCTGCTGGTACCGGTTGGCGTACATGGCGCGCATCCGCTCGGCGTACACGGGGTACTTGCCGTCGGCCTGCGCCGCGATGCTCTCGAACTGCCCGACCTGCAGCAGGGTCGGGGTGACGGCGATCCCACGTTCCGCTGCCACCGCCATGTGCTCGGCGGTCATGCCGGTGCCGTGCTCGATGCAGTCGACGCCCGCGGCCAGCAGCCCGTCGATGGTCTCGGTGGCGAAGGCGTGCACCGTCACCCGCGCTGCCTCGGCGTGCGCGACGGCGACGGCCTCGGCGAGCACGTCGTCGGGCCACAGGGGGCGCAGGTCGCCGTCGGCCCCCAGCGTGCGGTCGATCCAGTCGCCGACGAGCTTGACCCAGCCGTCGCCGCGGCGAGCCTGCGTACGCACGGCGTCGGGGAGCAGCTCCGGCGACTCGAGCTCGAGCCCGTAGTTGCGCAGGTACCGCTTGGGGCGCGCCAGGTGCGTCCCCGACCGCAGCAGGTGCGGCAGGTCGCTACGGTCGTGCACCCAGGCGGTGTCCAGCGGCGAGCCGGCGTCGCGGATCAGCAGCACCCCGGCGTCGCGGTCGGCCACCGCCTGCTTCTCGGCCTCTTCCACGGGCACGGCACCGTCGGCGGCCAGCCCGATGTGGCAGTGCACGTCGACCAGGCCCGGCACCGCCCAGCCCTCCAGCACCTGCATGTTCGTGCCCTGCGCCGACGGGCGGGTCAGGCTGACTCGGCCCCCGCGGACCCAGATCTCCTCGGTCTCGCGGTCGTCACCCAGCAGGATGCGTCCGCGGATCGCAGCGGTCGGACCTTCCAGCGCAGACATCCGGCTCCTTCGTTCTCACCGATTCACCCTGTGGACACGCCCTGCCCCCCGCACGACCAACGGCCTACCCCCACCCGCGGACCGACGACCACCTGCCGCACCCAGCGGCAAATGTCACCGGCCCAAGAACTTCTCCAGGCCCGGCGGCAGCTCGATGTTGCTCAGGTCGGGCGCCTCGTCCTTCTTGGCGGCGATACCGAACGACGAACCAGCCGGCGCAGACGGCGTGCTGGCGGGTCCACCGCCGAGCGCACGCTGCATGGCCTCCTTCTCCTGCTGGGCGCGCTTGGCCGGGTTCCCGGACTTGCCCTTCTTGCCCTTCTTCGGCGGCGCCGTCTTGCCACGGGACTTCTTGCCCATGCCCATACCGGGGCCGCCGGGCATCGCGGGCATGCCGCCCGGCCCCATGCCGCCGCCCTTGGACATCTGCCGCATCATCTTCTGGGCGTTGTCGAACCGCTCCAGCAGCTGGTTGATGGCAGTCGTCGTGGTGCCGGAACCCTTGGCGATCCGGGCACGCCGGGAGCCGTTGATGATCTTCGGGTTGTCGCGCTCGGCCGGCGTCATCGAGTGGATGATCGCCTCGATGCGGCCCACCTCACGCTCGTCGAACTGGTCGAGCTGGTCACGCATCTGGGCCATGCCCGGCAGCATGCCGAGCATCTTCTTCATCGAGCCCATGTTCTTCAGCTGCTGCATCTGCACCAGGAAGTCCGCGAGCGTGAAGTCCTCGCCGCTGGCGACCTTGGCCGCCATCTTCTCGGCCTCGCCGGCGTCGAACGCCTTCTCGGCCTGCTCGATCAGGGTGAGCACGTCACCCATGTCGAGGATGCGGCTCGCCATGCGGTCGGGGTGGAAGACCTCGAAGTCCGTCAGCTTCTCGCCGGTGGACGCGAACATGATCGGTCGCCCGGTCACCTTCGCGACCGACAGGGCGGCGCCACCTCGGGCGTCGCCGTCCAGCTTCGAGAGCACGACGCCGGTGAAGTCGACGCCGTCGGCGAAAGCCTTCGCGGTGTTCACCGCGTCCTGGCCGATCATCGCGTCGATGACGAACAGGACCTCGTCCGGGTTCACCGCCGCGCGGATGTCCGAGGCCTGCTGCATCAGCACCTCGTCGATGCCGAGGCGGCCGGCGGTGTCCACGATCACGACGTCGTGCTGGCGCTCCTTCGCGTAGGCGACGCCGTCCCGCGCGACGGCGACCGGGTCGCCGATCAGGGGTGCGTCGGCCGCGGGGTCGTCCGCCTCGCTCGTGTTGCCGGGGTGCGGCGCGAACACCGGGACGCCTGCGCGCTCGGCCACGACGGAGAGCTGGGTCACCGCGTTGGGACGCTGAAGGTCGGCGGCGACCAGCACCGGGGTGTGGCCCTGCCCCTTCAGGGCGTGGGCGAGCTTGCCCGCGAGGGTGGTCTTACCGGCACCCTGCAGACCCGCGAGCATGATGACGGTGGGCGGCGTCTTCGCCAGCGTCAGCGGGCGCGTCGCACCACCGAGGATGTCGACGAGCTCCTCGTTGACGATCTTGACGACCTGCTGGGCCGGGTTCAGCGCACCGGACACCTCGGACGACAGCGCGCGCTCGCGCACCGCACCGGTGAACTCGCGCACCACTGGTACCGCGACGTCGGCGTCGAGGAGGGCGCGGCGGATCTCCCGCACGGTCGCGTCGATGTCCGCCTCGGAGAGACGGCCCCGCGTGCGCAGGTTCTTGAACGTCGAGGTAAGCCGGTCGGACAGGGAATTGAACACGGACACAGCCTAATGGAGTCAGCTGACGTCGCGTTCATCCGGGCGAATCCGACGGGTGACCCGGGCGGCGACCTGGACCGTCGGATCAGACCGGTGACGGCAGCTGCGCGAGCGCCCGCTCGGTGAGCCCGTTCACGAGCTGCGCGCGCCAGTCGGTCCACGACTTCGGCCCGAGCGACGTGGTGTCCGCCTCCGTCAGGGCGCGCAGCACCTGGAGCAGGTCGGGCCGATGGTCCACCGCCTCCAAGAGCTCGGCGACCGTCGCCGGGTCGTCGGGATCGGCCCTGGTGGCCAGGTCCGCCAGGGTGAGATGGTGCCGCACGAGGCGCGTGACGTCGTCGACCACCGGGCGTGCGAAACCCGCGCGGCCCAGGATGCGCGGCACCCTGAGCGCCCCCTCCACCGAGTGGTCGGGCGCATCGCGGACCTTGCCGATGTCGTGCAGCAGCGCGGACAGCAGCAGCAGGTCGCCGGTGGCGACGCCGCCGCGCGGCCCGGATCCTGGCGGAGGGCCGGGCAGCCCGCGACGTAGCCGGGCGGCCTCTGCCGCCGTCTCCACGAGGTGCCGGTCCACGGTGTGCCGGTGGATCGCTGCACGCTGCGGGCGGTTGCGGATGTCTCCCCACTCCGGGATCCAGGTGGTGACGACCCCCGCGAGGTCGAGCACCTCCCACACCGCGACCTGCGCCTGGCCCGCCGCGAGCAGCGAGAGCAGGCTCTTGCGCGCGGGCGGCGGCCACGGCTCGGGCAGGGGCGGGCACTGCTCGAGGCTCGCGATCGTGACGGGCGACAGCACGAGGCCAGTCCGCGCCGCCGTCGCGGCGGCCCGCAGGGGCAGGAGGGGGTCCGCCGCCGGGCGCGCGCCCACGGCGAGCACCAGCTCGCCGTCGTGCTCCACCAGGCCGTCGCCCACCACCCGCAGCCGGGGAGGCGTGCGGCGGCCACGCACCATCAGCGGCTTGCCGACGCCCACCGGGCGGGTCAGCGCCTGCCGGGCCCGCCGGATCGTCAGGTCGAGCGCGTACGAGATGGTCCGGCCCGACTCCGCGAGCCCGGCCAGGAGGTCGTCGCCGTCGTCGTAGCCCGTGTGCTCGGCGACCTCCTCGAGATCCGCGAGGAGCAGGCGGCTGGTGCGCCGGCGGGTGACCACCTGCAGGGCGTCGCGCACGTCGAGCAGGTGGGTGGCCGCGGCGTCCACCGCACCGTGCGGCCGGTCCGTGAGCCAGGTCGCGGCCAACGCGGAGAGCAGGACCGCGTCCCTGATACCGCCGCGCGCCTCCTTGAGGTCCGGCTCGATGAGGTAGGCGAGCTCGCCCGCGCGCTGCGCACGGTCGCGCGTGGAGGTGATGAGCTCGGGCAAGCGGCGTCGGGCCGCGGAGCGCCAGTCCTTGAGCACCACAGAGGCCGCCCGGTGCACGACGGAGGCGTCGCCGGCCACCGCGCGCACACTGAGCCAGCCGATCACGGCGGGCAGGTCGCTGGCCGCCACCTGACGGCACTGGCTCAGGGACCGCACCGCGTGGTCGAGGTCCACACCGGAGTCCCACAGCGGGTACCAGAGGCGCTCGGCCACGCGCTGCAGGTCGTCCGCGCTGTGCGAACGGCCGTCGTGCACGAGCACGAGGTCCAGGTCGCTCAGGGGGCCGAGCTCGTCGCGCCCGAGGCTCCCGACCGCCGCGAGAGCTATGCCCGTCGGCACGACGTCCCTCGTCGCCTCCGCGAACAGCACACCGAGCCGGTCCGTGACCCGCTGCCCGACGGCGGACCGCCGGGCCTGGCCCGAGCGGCCAGGTCCGGTCAGGTCGGCCGCGATGGTGAGGAGCTGCTCGCGCAGGCCCCGCACCCCGTCCGCGGGGCGCGGAGCCTGCGTCTGCTCCCTGGCGTCCTCGGACACCGGGTCACGTGTCATGCGTCGTCGACCGCCCCCGGTCAGAGTGCTGCGTCGCCGTGCTCGCCGGTGCGCACGCGGGCCACGTCGTCGACCGACACGACCCAGACCTTGCCGTCGCCGATCTTGCCGGTCTGCGCTGCGCCGACCATCGCGTCCGTGACCGCCGTGACGTCGGCGTCGGCCACCAGGACCTCGACCCGGACCTTTGGCACGAGGTCGACGGTGTACTCGGCACCGCGGTAGACCTCCGTGTGCCCCTTCTGCCGGCCGTAGCCGCTGGCCTCGCTCACCGTCATCCCGCGGACACCGGCACTCTCCAACGCCGTCTTGACGTCGTCGAGCCGATGGGGCTGGACGATCCCCGTGACGAGCTTCATGCGCGTACCTCCCTAGCAGTCGGACGCTGCACCGTGATCACGGTCAGCGCGCCTCGGTGATGGTGGAACCCGAGTTCTCGTAGGCCGTCTCGCCGTGGACCGCGAGGTCGATCCCGCTGACCTCCGCCTCCTCGGACACGCGCCAGCCGAACGGCCTGATCGCGAGGGCCAGGACCAGCGTGACGACGGCGGAGAAGATGACGGCGATCAGAGCGATGATCACCTGGACAGCGAGCTGGCTGGCACCGCCACCGTAGAACAGACCGCTCTCCGTGGCGAAGAAGCCGATGGAGACCGTGCCCCAGAGGCCCGCCACGAGGTGCACGCCGACGACGTCGAGCGAGTCGTCGAACCCGAACCGGTACTTGAGGCTGACCGCGAAGGCGCACAGGCCACCGGCGATCGCGCCGACGACGACGGAGCCGACCGGGCTCAGCGCACCGGCGGCAGGCGTGATGGCGACGAGGCCTGCGACCACACCGGACGCGGCACCGAGCGAGGTGGCGGAGCCGTCACGCAGCTTCTCGACGACCAGCCAGCCGAGGATCGCGGCACAGGTCGCCGCGGTGGTGTTCACCCAGGCGAGGCCGGCGAACCCGTCGGCGGTGAAGGCCGAACCGCCGTTGAACCCGAACCAGCCGAACCACAGGAGCGCTGCGCCGAGCATGACGAGCGGCAGGTTGTGGGGGCGCATGGGCTCCGACCCGAAGCCCTTCCGCTTGCCGATGACCAGGGCCAGCACGAGGGCCGCCGCACCGGCGTTGATGTGCACGACCGTGCCACCAGCGAAGTCGATCGGCGTCGCGATGCTCGCGAACGGGCCGTCGGGCGAGAGCAGGCCGCCGCCCCAGACCATGTGCGCCATGGGGAAGTACGCGAGCGTGACCCACAGCCCGACGAACACGAGCCACGAGCCGAACCGCACGCGGTCCGCGATCGCCCCCGAGATCAGGGCGACGGTGATGATGGCGAACGTCGCCTGGAACCCGACTCCGACGATGGCCGGCACGCCGAAGTCGTCGATGATGAACTCACCGGCGTCGTCGTAGATCGCACCCGCGAGACCGAACTGGTCGAACGGGTTGCCGAAGATGCCCGCGACGTCGGCCCCGTACGACATCGACCAGCCCCACAGCACGTAGATGACACCGGTCACGGCAATGGCCCCGAACGACATCATCATCATGTTGAGCACGGACTTGCCCCGGACCATCCCGCCGTAGAACAGGGCAAGGCCGGGAGTCATCAGGAGCACGAGGGACGCTGACATCAGCATCCACGCTGTGGCTCCGGTGTCCAGTTCCATATGACGATCCTCTCTTGGCCAGCTCGGAGTGCTGGGCTCGCAACACAGTCGCGAAGGACCGTTTCACCGGACACACCTTGGAGTTACGGGCGCGTGAAGCAGGCCGGAGGAGGGTAAACGTCTCGTTTCACACCCGGGGTGGCAAAGGGGCGGGGCGAGACGTTCCGTGGCTCAGCCGAGGATGCCGTCCACGAACTCGTCGACGTCGAACGGCGCCAGGTCGTCAGGGCCCTCGCCGAGGCCGATGAGCTTGACAGGGACCCCGAGCTCGCGCTGCACCTGCACGACGATCCCGCCCTTCGCGGTCCCGTCCAGCTTGGTCAGCACGATGCCCGTGACGCCGGCGACCTCCGCGAAGACCCGGGCCTGCGAGAGGCCGTTCTGCCCGGTGGTCGCGTCCAGCACCAGCAGGACCTCGCTCGGCGCTGCGACCTTGCTGGAGACCCGCACGATCTTGCCGAGCTCGTCCATGAGGCCCGCCTTGTTCTGCAGGCGCCCTGCGGTGTCGACCAGCACGACGTCGATCCCCTCGTCGCGCCCTCGCGCGACCGCCTCGAACGCGACCGACGCCGGGTCGGCGCCCTCCCGGTCGGAGCGCACCGTCGGCACCCCCACGCGGTTGCCCCACGTGGTGAGCTGGTCGGCGGCGGCGGCCCGGAACGTGTCGGCGGCGCCGAGCACGACGCTGCGGCCGTCCGCGACCAGCACGCGGGCGAGCTTGCCGACCGTAGTCGTCTTACCGGTGCCGTTCACCCCCACCACGAGAGTCACGGCGGGCAGGTGCGTGCCGTCCTCCGCGGTGGTCGGCTCGGTCCGCAGCGTGCGGTCGAGCGCCGGGTCGAGGAGCGCGACGAGCTCGGAGCGCAGCAGGTCACGCACCGCAGCGGGCTCCCGCACCCCCAGGACGCGAACCTTGGTGCGCAGCGCCTCCAGCAGCTCGGTGGTGGGGCCGGCGCCCACGTCCGCGAGGAGCAGCTCCTCCTCGATCTCGTCCCAGTCGTCCTCGGTGAGCGAGTCGCGGGACAGGACGGATAGCAGCCGGGCACCGAGCGGCGAGCCCGAGCGCGCGAGCCGGTCACGGAGGCGCACCAGACGGCCGGCCGTTGGCGCGGGCTTCTCGAGGACATCGCGGGCCGCCTCAGGGGGCTCGACCGTCGTACTCGGCTCGACCGCCACCCCTGGCTCGTCCGCCGCCTCCGGCTTCGCTGCCGGCTCGCGCTCGACGGTCGCCTGACCGCCACCCTGGTCCTGGGTGCGCCTCCGGCGTCGGGCGACGAGAAGGCCGGCGATGCCGCCGCCACCCGCGAGGACGACGACGGCGGAGATGATCTCGATCCAGGGAAGCTCGTTCACGCCCCAGATTCTTTCATCCCGCGGGCGACGGTGCGGGCACTCCGGTCCGGCGTCGCGTCGGCTCGGTCAGGACACCTGGCTGGACGCCGTCGTCAGGGCCGGTTCGGGTCGGAGTGCACCACCATGAAGAACGACCAGGCGGGTGCGGCCGGGTCGTCCGGGCGGGCGGCGAACTCTTCCAGCAGATCCTTCATCCGGGTGCGGAACTCCTCCATCTGCGGCGGTGGCAGACGTAGCGCCATCCTGGTGCCCTCGGCCTCGGTCGCGGGCACGAGGGCGAGCTCCTCCAGGAACGCGTCGAGCATCGACCGGTCCAGCGCGGGCGTTTCGAGGTGCCAGCTCTTGTGCGTCGCCAGGTACGGGATCTCTCGCGCACCCCGCGCTCCGCGCCGTTCTTCCTGCGCCTCCAGGAACCCGGTGCGGACCAGCGTTCTGATGTGGTGCAGCACGCTGGCCGGGTCTCGGCCGAGGATCGCCGCGATCTCCTTGTTCGTGTGCGGCTCCCGCACGCAGATGCGCAGGATGCGCAGGCGCAGGGCGGAGGCGAGCGCCTTCGCCTCCGCGTCGGTCGCCGTCCGGCGTTCGGTCATGGACAGCAGCCTACTGAAGAGCGGGCAGCCCGTTGACGGGCCGACCCATGAGTGATTGACAAAACTCAATCACTCATGCAGGGTGCCGCTATGCGCTTCACCTACCGGGGGTCCGCGGATCTCCCGCCACGCCCACCGGGGCCCGAACAATCGAGGTCAACCATGCCGAACCGTCCCGGAACGACCGGCGGGACCGCCGCTCCCGAGAGCCCCGAGGAACATGCGGATGCCCCGCCGAACCGGCGGACGGGGTCCTGGGTCAGCCCCGTCGAGGCTCCCCCGGAGCCCGGGGAGAGGGTGAACGACTACGACAGCTTCGCCGAGGCATACACGGCAGAGAACGAGACCAGCCTCCTCAACGCCTATTACTCGCGCCCTGCGATCGTGGACCTGGCCGGCGACGTGGCGGGCCGCCGGATCCTCGACGCCGGCTGCGGCGCCGGCCCTGTGGCCGAGGCCCTGCGCGAGCGGGGCGCCGTCGTCGCAGGCTTCGACTCCAGCGCCGAGATGCTGGCCCTGGCCCGGCGGCGGCTCGGCGACGGTGTGGTGCTGGAGCGCGCCGAGCTGGGCGGCCCGCTGCCCTTCGCCGACGCCGGGTTCGACGACGTCGTCGCTTCCCTGGTCCTGCACTATCTGGAGGACTGGACGACAGCCCTGGCCGAGCTGCGGCGCGTGCTGAAGCCCGGCGGCCGCCTCATCGGGTCCGTCCACCACCCCTTCGTCAGCTATCTGACGGCACCGCCCGGAACCGACTACTTCGCGACCCGCTCCACCTCCCAGTGGTGGGAGCTCGGCGGCACCAAGAACCTGATGACCTTCTGGGACCGGCCGCTGCACGCGATCACCGACGCGTTCACCGCGGCAGGCTTCCGGATCGACGTCATCAGCGAACCGGCCCCGGGCCCCGGCGCCCGCGAACAGTTCCCCGAGATCTTCGCGCAGAAGGAGTCGGGCAAGTTCCTGTGCTTCCTGTTCTTCGTCCTCACGAAGGCATGACCTCCGCCCGTAGGCGCGGGCCGCCGGCTCAGGAGCCAGGTCACAGACCAGTTCCGAAGCACGCTTCCTAGCTCGCGGCCTGGGCCGGGCCTTCCTCGACGGCGGGCTCCTGGGCGGTGCTCGGCACGTTCTGCACCGGCCGCACGGCCCTGAGCTGCCCGGGCACCAGGTTGGTCGACTTGAGCGGCACCGTGCCGAGCGGCACGTGCAGGGTCTTCTGCGCCTGGTCCCGCGCTCGGCCCAGCACGTCGGTGAGCTCTTCGGCGTCGACATAGCCCGGCTTGGACTCGATGGTCGCCGCGAAGAACTCGGACATGCCCATGTCCACCGGCGAGGTGTCCGGCCGGACGACCGGCGGCTTGCCGACCCACACGGACGGAGCACCCACTGCATGCGTGGCGACGGCGGAAGCCCCGAGGCGGCGACCGTCCTTGCGCCGCTTGGCGTCACCGCGAAGATGCGCGATGCCGGACCAGAACCACTGGAGGAAGGAGACCTGCTCGGTCTTGTTCGAAGGCGCGTCCATCTGGCTGGCGACGACGAAGACACCGACCGCCAGAACCAGGCACACAACGAGCAGAATGACCGACCACCACATGGTCCTATTGTGTCGTGTGTTGTCCGGTCCTGCCGTGCAGACGGCTGCGACACGCCGCGCAACACGCACGCGAAGGCAGGGAGAAATCCCTCACACCTGAAAATTTCCGGCTGCGAGGTGCAGAAATTCACCCTCAGGCGGTGCCTGTCTCGCCTGAGCCTGCGGTTCCGCTCCGGGCGCGTGCCTCGTTCCTCGGCCCACACCCTGCGCTGCACGCCCGGCTCAGGCTCTATCTGTTCCGCCTGAGCCTACGGTTCCGCTCCGGGCGCGTGCCTCGTTCCTCGGCCCACACCCTGCGCTGCACCTCCGGCTCAGGCGGTGACCGTCTCGCGGTCGCCCATGCGCTGGCTGATCAGCGTCGTGACCCCGTCGCCCCGCATCGTCACGCCGTAGAGGGCGTCCGCGACCTCCATCGTGCGCTTCTGGTGCGTGATCACGATGAGCTGGCTGTCCTTCTGCAGCTCCTTGAAGATCTCGATGAGGCGGCCGAGGTTGACGTCGTCGAGCGCCGCCTCGACCTCGTCCATGATGTAGAACGGGCTGGGCCGGGCCTTGAAGATCGCCACGAGGAACGCCACAGCGGCGAGCGAGCGCTCGCCGCCCGAGAGCAGCGACAGCCGCTTGACCTTCTTGCCGGCGGGGCGGGCCTCGACCTCGATGCCGGTGGTGAGCAGGTTCTCCGGTTCGGTGAGCGTCAGCTTGCCCTCACCACCGGGGAACAGTCGCGGGAAGATCTCCAGGAACTTCGCGGCCGTGTCCTGGAACGCCTCCGCGAACACCTGCTGCACCCGCTCGTCGATGTCGTCGACGATCTGGAGCAGGTCCTCGCGCGACTTCTTCAGGTCAGCAAGCTGGTCCACGAGGAACTGGTGCCGCTCCTCCAGGGCCGCGAACTCCTCCAGCGCCAGGGGGTTCACCGCACCGATCCGCGACAGGGCCTTCTCGGCCTTGGCCAGCCGGGCCTCCTGCTCCTCGCGGACGTACGGGACCATCCGGTCCGGCTTCGGCTCGCCGGGAGCCTGCTCCTCGCCCGCGGCGTTCTCGCCGTCGGCAGGGTCTTCCTCCGGCTCGGCTCCGGCGGCCGCGACGACCACGGCCGTGGCAGCGGGGTCGTCCGGCCTCAGGCCCGCCTCGTGCAGCGCGCGCGTGCGCGCGATGAGCGCGTCCTCACGCGCCGCAGCACCGCGCGGCAGGGTGGGATCGCCCTCGTACCGGATCGGGTTGCCCTCGTCGTCCCGCTCCACGACGGCACGGCGCCGCCGTCCGCGGACCGCCGCGTCGCCCTCGTAGACCGGGACCTCCTGGTGCGGGCCGAACTCCTCCATCAGCACGTCGGGATCCATGCCCAGCTCCTCGGACGCACGCGTCTGGAGCTGCTCCAGACGCAGCACCTGCTGCGCGCGGGCGACCTCGTCCCGGTGGGCGACGTCGGTGAGCTCGCGCAGCTCGCCCGTCAGCGACTCCACGCTCCCCCGCACCGCGAGCAGCTGCTCGGAGCCCGCGGCACGGGCCTCCTCGGCCGCCGCCTTGTCGGCCACCGCCCGGTCGAGCGACCGCGCGATCGCCTCGAGCGCCACCGCCACCGCCTGCTGCACCTGCGTAGCGCGCGCCGCGTCCTGCCGCCGCAGCTCCTCGCGCTCGGCGGCGCGGGCGCGGGCCGTACGTTCCTGCTCGGCGGCCGCCGCCAGCGACTGCGCTCGGCCGGACACCGCGCGTGCGCGCTCCTCGGCGGTGCGCAGGGCGAGCCGGGCCTCGGTCTCCCGCGCCCTTGCCGCGGTGGCGGCAGCAGCGGCCGCGTCCCGCTCGGCCTGCACCGCGTCGATCGAGCCCTCCCCGTCGGAGGGCTCCTCCTCGGCGATCGTCAGGCGCTCGACGAGCGCCTCGAGCTCGATCTCGTCCTCCTCGCGGCGCGCCTGTGCCTGCTCCAGCGCGGCGCGGTGCCGGTCGGCCTCGGCCTGCGCGGCGCGCGCGGCAGCACCGAGCGAACCGAGCTGCTCGGCGGCAGCGGCACGCGCCGCGTCCGCCTCCCCGAGCCGGGCGATCGTCTCGTCGTACCGCTCCTGCGCCGCCGCCCGCTCGGCCCGCGCACGCTCCAGGTGCGCCGAGCCGTCGGTCTCCCGTGCCGCCGCGTCGTCGCGGTCCGCCTTCGCCTGGTCCAGCGCCGACTGCAGGTGCAGCACGCTGGGCGCGGCCGCCGAACCACCCCAGGCACGCGCGGTACCCAGCAGGTCACCGGCCCGGGTCACCGCGACCACCGGCTGGTCGCGCACGAGGGCACGCGCCCGCGCCAGGTCGTCCACCACGACGACGTCGCGCAGGATCGTCAGCAGCGCGGCCGACGCGGGGCCCGCCACCTGCACCACCTCGGTGGCCCATCGAGCTCCCGGGGGAAGCTCGGCGTCCGGGCGGCCTGCGTCGCGGGCGGCCGTCCGGTCCGAGCCGACCACCAGGCTGGCGCGGCCGGCGTCCTCGTCCCTGAGCAGCCGCAGCGCGTCCACCGCTTCGTCGACGCCCGCGACGGCGACGGCGTCCGCCACCGGGCCGAGCGCGGCGGCGACCGCGTCCTCGAAACCTGCCTCGATGCCCAGCAGCGCGGCGACGGAGCCGAGCACACCCGTCTGGTTGGCCGCCAGGAGCGTGCCCGCACCGTCCTTGCGGTCAAGGCTCAGCTCCAGTGCCTCGACCTTGGCGGCCGCTGAGCTGCGGTCCCGCTGTGCTGTCGTCACCTGCTCCTGGAGGTGACGGACCTCGGCCTTCGCCAGCTCGAGCACCTCGGCGGCCGCCTCGTGCGCGACGTCGAGGCCCTCCTCGCCGTCCTCACCACCGCCGACCTCGGACTCGAGCGCCCCGAGCTCGCGCGAGGTGCCTGCCACCCGCTCCTCCGCCTCGAGCAGGGCGTCTCGCAACCGGTCCAGCTCGGACTGTGCGGCCTCGACCCGGCTGCGGCGCGCCGCGACCTGGCCGGCCAGGCGGGCGAGGCCCTCGCGACGGTCCGCGGCGGCCCGCAGCAGGCCGGCGTGCGAACGCTCGGCGGCCTGCGCGGCGGCCTCGGCCTCGGCGCGTGCGTCGACGGCGGTCTCCACCACCTCGTGGGCCATCTCGACCTCGGTGACCAGCTCTTCCTCGCTCGCCCGGGCGCGTGCCGCCTGCGCCTCCAGGTCGTCCGGGTCCTGGCCCTGGTGGGCGGGTTCGGCGGTGCCGAGCAGTCGAGCGCGCTCACCGGCAAGGGACTGGAGGCTGCGCAGGCGCTCCCGCGTCTGGGACAGGGCGAACACCGTGTCGCCGGCCTGGCTGACCTGCTGCGACTCGGCCGACATCGCCGCCTCCAGGCGGGCCAGCCTGCCGCGCGCCTCGGTCAGCGCCGCCTCGGTCTCGGCCTGGCGCTCCTTGAGGGACCGCTCGTCCGCGCGCTCCTGCTCGAGCTGGGCGGTGAGCTGCGCGAGGTCGTCGGCGAGCAGGCGGGACTTCGCGTCGCGCAGGTCGCGCTGCACCGTCTGTGCCTTGCGGGCCGCCTCGGCCTGCCGGCCCAGCGGGCCGAGCTGACGCCGCAGCTCGGCGGTCAGGTCGCCCAGCCGCGCGAGGTTGCCCTGCATCGCGTCCAGCTTGCGCAGCGCCTTCTCCTTGCGCTTGCGGTGCTTGAGGACGCCGGCGGCCTCCTCGATGAAGCCGCGCCGCTCCTCCGGCGTCGCGCGCAGGACGGCGTCGAGCTGACCCTGCCCCACCACGACGTGCATCTCGCGACCGATCCCGGAGTCGCTCAGGAGCTCCTGGATGTCCAGCAGGCGGCAGCTGTTGCCGTTGATCGCGTACTCGGAGCCGCCGCTGCGGAACAGCGTGCGGGAGATCGTGACCTCTGTGTAGTCGATCGGCAGCGCGCCGTCGGTGTTGTCGATGGTCAGGGCCACCTCGGCGCGGCCGAGCGGCGCGCGCCCGGACGTGCCCGCGAAGATGACGTCGTCCATCTTGCCGCCACGCAGCGACTTGGCGCCCTGCTCGCCCATGACCCAGGAGAGCGCGTCGACCACGTTGGACTTGCCGGAGCCGTTGGGGCCCACCACGCAGGTGATGCCCGGCTCCAGCTCGAGGGTGGTCGCCGACGCGAAGGACTTGAATCCCCGGAGCGTGAGCGTCTTGAGGTGCACTCGGTGAGCCTAACTGGGTAGAGGGGCTGAACGTCGGACCTCCGACGGGTGTATGCCGAAGGAGAGCGTCCGCCCAGCCCACGCGGTGTCTACCGCGCGTGCCGGACGGACGCTCTCGTGAGGCGTGCGTCGTGAGGCGTGGGGGCGGGTCAGCCCAGCTCGGGGAACCAGAGCGCGATCTCGCGCGCCGCGGACTCCGCCGAGTCGGAGCCGTGGACGAGGTTCTGCTGCACCTTGGTGCCCCAGTCGCGGCCCAGGTCGCCCCTGATGGTGCCGGGGGCCGCGTCGGTCGGGTTGGTCGCGCCGGCCAGCGAGCGGAAGCCGGGGATGACGCCGTCGCCCTCGGCCACGACCGCCAGGACCGGGCCCGACATCATGAACTCGACCAGGGGCCCGTAGAACGGCTTGCCCTCGTGCTCGGCATAGTGGGCGGCGAGCAGCTCGGTGGTGGCGTTCTTCAGCTCCACCGCCCGCAGCGTGTAGCCCTTGGTCTCGATGCGGCGCAAGATCTCGCCGGACAGGCCGCGGCGGACGCCGTCCGGCTTGACGAGGACGAGGGTGCGCTCGGCCACGGGCTGCGTCGAGGCCTCCGTGGGCAGGGTCTTCTCTGCGACGTCGGTCATGAAGCAACCCTATCGGGGACCGGCGCATGCCCGGTCCCTGAACGCGTCAGACCCCCAGGTCACCGGGTGACCTGGGGGTCTGACGCGTCGGGCGTCCGGGTCAGCCCATGTTCGGGGCGGTCTCCGGATGGGCGGCGTCGTACTCCGCGCGTTCCCTGTCGACGCGCGCGCCGAGCCGCAGCGCGTAGATCCACAGGACCACGAAGATGCCGCCGACGAGGTACATCATCGGCACCAGCAGCCCCATGGCGAGCACCGGGATCTGCGCGACGGAGCCGGCAGCCCGGCCGGCGGCCGAGCCCTGGGCCCGCGAGAGGATCACGAGCACCAGGGCGAGGACGCTACCGAGCACCCAGATCACCGCGCTCGACTCGATGCGGAGCGGCCCGCGCCCGAAGTCGGAGTCGCGCAGCGCCCACACCGCCATCGTCGCGAACAGCACGAGGAACACCTCTAGCAGCAGCGTGGTGGACGTGAACTGCACCAGCGCGGACTTCTTGGGCTTGATGCGGTCGCCGGGGGCGGGTCGGTCCTTGCTCACCGGTCCAGGATATCCGTCTCCTTGCCCTCCACGACCGCCTCGCCGCGCGCCACCATCCCCGCCTCACCCGAGAGCTTGATCTCCTTGAGGAAGAGCGCGAGCACGAGGCCGACCGCGACCAGCGGCACGAGGTACCAGAACGCAGGCGCGAGGGAGTCAGCGAACGCGTCGACCACGCCGCTGCGCAGCGGCTCCGGGAGCTGGTCGACGATCGAAGGCGTCAGGCCAGAGGTGCCGCCCGCCGGCGCTGCGCCCTCCGGCAGCCCGCCGAAGACGCCTTCCAGGTTCTCCGAGAGTCGCGAGGTGAACACCGTGGTGAACGCGGCGGTGCCGACAGCAGCGCCGATCTCACGGAAGAAGTTGTTCGACGACGTCGCAGTGCCCAGCTCGTGCGGGTCCACCGAGTTCTGCACCGCGAGCACGATCGTCTGCATGATGAGGCCCATCCCGGCGCCGAGCACGAAGATCATCGCGCCGAACAGCCACAGGGACATGCCGCCCTCGAGACGGGTCAGCCAGATCATGCCCGCGATCGTGATGACCAGACCCGCGACGGGGTACATCTTGTAGCGGCCGGTCCTGGAGATCGCGAAGCCCGAGGCGATGGAGGTCAGCATCACGCCGGCCATCATCGGGAGCATCAGCAGGCCGGACTCCGTGACGCCGGCACCCGCCGACATCTGCAGGAACGTCGGGAGCATCGCCATCGCGGAGAACATGCCCATACCGAGCACCAGGCCGATGAGCGTGGTGATCGTGAACGTGCGGTTCTTGAAGAGCCGCAGCGGGATGAGCGGCTCGGACACGCGGTTCTCGATGAACACGAACAGGCCGACCACCACGGCGGTGCCGACCAGCAGCCCCAGGAGCATCGGGTCGGACCAGTCGTAGCCGTCGTTGCCGAGCGACTCCCAGCTCGTCAGCAGCACGATGCCGGTGGTGCCGAGCGCCATCGTCAGGATGCCGCCCCAGTCGGTCGGCCGGGTGGTGCGGTGCGAGGGCAGCTTGAGCGCGAAGTAGGCGATGAACCAGGCGGCGATGCCGATCGGCACGTTGATCCAGAACGTCCAGCGCCAGCCGGGGCCGTCGGTGAGCCACCCGCCGAGCAGCGGTCCGGCGACGGCGGAGATGCCGAACAGGGCACCCATGGGGCCCATGTACTTGCCGCGGTCGGCCGCGGGGATGATGTCGGCGATGATCGCCTGCGACAGGATCATCAGGCCACCGCCGCCGAGGCCCTGCACGGCGCGCCAGGCCACGAGCGACTCGAACGTCTGGGCCATCCCGCCGCCGATGGACGCGACGACGAAGAGGGCGACCGCCACCAGGAACGGCCAGCGGCGCCCGTACAGGTCACCGAACTTGCCGTACAGCGGCATCGCGATGGCGATCGCCAGGATGTAGGCGGTGATGACCCAGCCCTGGTGCTCGACGCCGTTCAGCTCGCCCACGATGGTCGGCATGGCGGTACCGACGATGGTCTGGTCCAGCGAGGACAGGAACATCGAGGCCATCAGGGCCCCGAAGATCAGCCAGATCGTGCGCTGGTTGAGGACTACCAGCGGCTTGTCCGGCGCCGTGGTGACGGCATGGCTCATGAAGGGTGCCTTTCTGGGGAGCAGGTCGAGCTGGGGAGATCAGTGGGGCGGGTGAGTCGGGATCAGGAGCCGAGGTCGTCCGCGACGAGGTCGGTGAGCTGCGCGACGGCGGCGGGCAGGTGGTCGGCGGGACCGCCGGTGTACCCGGTGTGCTCCCAGGCGACGAGCGCCGTGCGGATCATGAGCAGGACGAGCATCGTGAGCAGCTCGTTGTCGGCGCTGAACGGCCTGACCGCCCGGCGTGCCTCGAAGAGCTCGACGAGCTGGCTCTTGTGCCGGTCCATCCAGACCACGTGGCGCTGCAGCAGGCGTGGCTCCTGCTGCAGGAGGTCCATCGCCCGCACCGTCCTGCCATGCGTCTCCGCGTCCGGCGTGAGCAGGGAGGCGACCAGGGCCTGCAGGTCGGACAGCAGCCGGCCCGTCGGGCCACCGTCTACGAACGTCCTGACGTCGTCCTCGGACAGGCCCGCGTCCTCCGCGCCGAGCACCGCGTCGTCCTTGGTCTCGAAGTAGTTGAAGAAGGTGCGGGCGGAGACGCCCGCCTCGGCGCTGATCATCTCGACCGTCACGGCGTCCAGGCCGTGCGCCGCGACCAGCTGCTGTGCCGCGTCGATCAGCGCCGCTCGCCGGGCCTGCTTCTTGCGCTCGCGCAGGCCCTGCTCGGCAGGTGTCCCCTCGAGGGCGGCGGCAGGCTCACGCAGGTCCGGGCGCGGCGCGCCGTCGGAGGGCGCAGCTGTGTCGCGGGAGGGGGCTGGGACCATGCGCTAATTCTTGCACTGCACGCAAAAATTCATCAACTGCAAAAAGCTGAGACGGCGGTCACACCTCGCCGAAGCCTGCGTCGATCATCTCCACGACCGTCGCCACCGCTTCCGCGGCCCGGTCCCCCGTCGCCTCGACGAGCAGCTCGCGGCCCTGCGTGGCGCCGAGGGCCATGAGCTGCAGCACGCTGGAGGCGTCCACGCCGTCGATCGTCACGGTGGCGCCCAGCTCGGCCACCTTGCGCGACACCAGCGCAGCGGGCCGCGCATGCAGACCGAGCGGGTTGCGGACGGTCACGGTGCGCGAGTTCTGCGCCTCCCCGTCCGACGCGGCCTCGCTCGCCTCGGGCGCCTGCGTCGCCTCGACCGGTGCGAACATCCGGATCGACGCGTTCGCCGACTCCAGCACCGCGCCCAGGTCCGCGCCGCCGTGCGCCGTCACGGCCGCGGCGACGGCCCCCTCGACGAACGGCGCGCGCGCCAGCACCACGCGCTCGGTCAGGGACTCGTCCAGCTCCAGCACCGCCTCGACGGTGAGCACCGACGACCCGAGGTCCCCGAGCACCACGACGCCGCCGCCGTCCGCGCCACCGGAGACGTCGCCGGGGGCGTTGCCGGCCAGTGTGGTCAGCACCTCCGCGAGGGCCTTCTGTACCGCGTCGAGCGAGGTGCCCAGCCCGCCGTCGGGCCCGCCGCCCACGCCGCGGATCAGGACGTCGGGCGCCATCTGCTCCGCGAGCTCCGTCACCCCTCGCGCCAGCTCGACGGAGTGGGAGACGAGGACGAGAGCGACCCGCGCCGTCATGCTGCGCCGCGGGGGTCGGCCGGCGTCGGGCCCGACAGGGCTGCGGCCATCGCCGCCCCGAGGACCAGAGCGGTGGACCGCGCGCCGGGGTCCTCGTGCCCCGCACTGCGTTCACCGAGGTAGGAGGCGCGGCCCTTGGTCGCGATCAGTGGGATAGTGGCCGTCGCCGCCCTGTCGGCGGCCTCGGCCGCCGCCCGCAGGACGTCCAGCTCCGAGCCGCCGTCGCCCGCCGCCGCCTCGGCGGCCTCGACGGCCGCGTGCCACGCGTCGACCATGGTCTTCTCCCCCACCGTCGCCTTGCCGCGCGAGGACACGCCTTCGAGGGCGGCCTCCAGCACGGCGACGACGGCGGGCGGGTCGATCTGCGGGCGCCCGGACACCTTGGCCGCTCGCAGGTAGGCGGTGCCGTAGAGCGGACCGGAGGCACCGCCGACCGTCGACATCAGCGTGGTCGCCACCAGCTTCAGGACGTCACCGACCGTCCGCTCGTCGGCGGCCGACGATTCGGCCGCCACGTCGTCGAGCCGTACCACCACCGCCTTGAAGCCCCGGTCCAGGTTCTCGCCGTGGTCGCCGTCGCCGATCTGCCGGTCGAGCTCGGTCAGCTCGCCCTTCGCGTCCGCGATCGCATCCGCCGTGCGGCGAACCCATCGCTCCGCCCAGTCCGCGTCCAACGCCATGTCCTTCAGCCCTTCCTGTTTCACCACCGGAGTGCTGCAGTGTTCACCGGCGCGTCCCAGAGGGTCTCCAGCTCGTCGTCCAGCCGGAGGACGGTGACCGATGCCCCCTGCATCTCGAGGGACGTCACGTAGTTGCCCACCAGCGATCGGGAGACCGTCACGCCACGCTCCTCGAGAAGGCGCCGCGCTCGACCATAGACCACGTACAGCTCGGACAGCGGAGTGCCGCCCATACCGTTGACGAACAGCAACACTCGCTCGCCGCGGCCCAGGCCCAGGTCGTCGGCGACCGGTGCCACCAGCATCTCCGTGACCGCGTCGGCAGCAGCGGCAGGCACCCGACGGCGGCCCGGCTCACCGTGGATCCCGATGCCCACCTCGATCTCGTCGTCGCCCAGGTCGAAGCTCGGCCCACCCACGTGCGGCACGACCGGCGCCGCCAGCGCCACACCCATGGAGCGCACGTTCGCGATGACGCGCTCCGCGACGGCGGCGACCCCGGCGAGGTCGGTGCCCCGGTAGGCGGCAGCACCCGCGATCTTCTCGACGGCGACCGTCCCGGCCACCCCGCGCCGTCCGGCGGTGTAGAGCGAGTCCTCGACAGCGACGTCGTCGTTCACGAGCACCGACGCGACCTCGATGTCCTCCTCCACGGCGAGCTCGACGGCGGTCTCGAAGTTGAGCACGTCGCCCGTGTAGTTCTTGACGATCGTCAGCACGCCGGCGCCGCCGTCGGCCGCCTGGATGGCGGGCAGGATCTGGTCGGGCGTCGGGGACGTGAACACTGCGCCGGGGACGGCCGCGTCGAGCATGCCGTCGCCCACGAAGCCCGCGTGCAACGGCTCGTGCCCTGAGCCACCACCGCTGACCAGTCCCACCTTGCCCGTCACCGCACCCCCCGCGCGGCTGACGAACACCGGCGCCGGACTGAGCCGGACCAGGTCGGAGTGGGCCAGCGCGAAGCCGGCCAGGGAGTCGGCCACGGCATCGGCGGGATCGTTCAGCAGCTTCTTCACGGTGACCTCCTCGCGGGGCTGTTCGACCCGGCGACGGAGCCAGGCCCGCACACGAGTCCCCTGAGGTTCATGTAACACCAGAAGGTCGCCGGGAGTACAGCACCCACCCGCTTTGGTTGTGAGCGCGATCGTTGCACCTAGAACGGACAGGTAGCCGCAACCATCGCGCCCACAACCATGCTGACGATCAGCCGCGGCCGACCAGGATGCGGGTGTCAGCGACCGTGACGACAGAACCGGTGACGAGGACACCGGTGCCGACGCCGCCCCCGTGCTTGTCGTTGGCCTCGACCAGGTCGGCAGCGAGCTGCAGCGCCTCGTCCAGGCGGCCTGCCACGTGCACGCGCTCCTCACCGAAGACCTCGCGGGCCACGACGGCGAGCGTCTCCGGGTCTGCCGACCGCTCCGAGGAGTTCCGGGTCACCACGACCTCCGCGACGGTCGGCTCCAGCACGGACAGGAGACCCTCGGCGTCCTTGTCCGCCATGACGGCGACGACGGCGACGATGTGCTCCAGGTTGAACGACTCCTCCAGCGCGTCCACCACGGCTTCCGCACCGGCGGGGTTGTGCGCGACGTCGACCACGACCGTAGGGCTGGTCCGCACCACCTCGAGGCGACCGGGCGCGTCGACGTCACCGAACCCCGCCTCCACGATCTCGGCACCGAGCGCACGCCCGCCGCTGATCAGGGCTTCGGTGGCCGCGAGCGCCAGCAGCGCGTTGTGCGCCTGGTGGGCCCCGTGCAAGGGCAGGAAGATCTCGGTGTAGACGCCGGCCGGCGTGCGCAGGTCGATCAGCTGCCCGCCGACGGCGACCCGCCGGTCCACGACCTCGAGGTCGACGCCCTCCCGGATCAGGTGGGCGCCCACGCTCTGGGACCGCGCGAGGATGGGTTCGAAGGCGGCGTCCTGCTGCTCCGCGATCACCGCGACGGCGCCGTCCTTGATGATCCCCGACTTCTCCGTGGCGATCTCGTCGAGGGTGGAGCCGAGCCAGCGCTCGTGGTCCATGGCGATGGGGGTGATGACGGCGACCTCGCCGTCGACCACGTTGGTGGAGTCCCACGTGCCGCCCATGCCGACCTCGATGATCGCGACGTCGACGGGCGCGTCCGCGAAGGCGGCGAACGCCATGACGGTGAGCACCTCGAAGAAGCTCAGGGGTGGCCCGCCCCGCTCCTGCGACTCGCGGTCCGCGACGCCGATGTAGGGCGCGACGTCCTCGAACACCTCGACGAACCGCTCCTGACTGAGCGGTTCGCCGTCCACGGCGATGCGCTCGGTGACGCTCGTCAGGTGCGGGGACGTGAACCGGCCGGTGCGCAGGCCGTGCTCGCGCACCAGACGCTCGACCATGCGGGCGGTGGAGGACTTGCCGTTGGTCCCGGTGACGTGGACGGTCCGGTAGGCGCGGTGCGGGTCGCCGAGCAGCTCCAGGACACGCTCGACGCGGGCCATGGTGGGGTCGATGTCGAATTCGGGGGCTCGTGCCGCGATCTCGCGGCGTACTGCTTCAAAGGCTTCGTCCACGTGACGAGGATAGGGTTCCGGAATCAAGGTTGCCGATCTCGTGCGGGGGCTCAGCAGGTGTCGGACGAGCAGCAGACGTCGAACGTGTCGGACGACCTGGTGGCCCGGTGGCTGGGCTTCGAGGAGATCTTCAGCCGAGACAAGTACGAAGGCGGGCCCTCGCCCTGGCCGGTTTCGGCTGCCGGGAGTGTGTCGGAGCCGACACCGGGGTTGCTCGAGATCAGCGGCTCCTCGCGTCCGCAGGTCGTAGTCACCGCCCCGCATGCGACGAATCACGAGCGGAACGGCACCGGGAAGGTCGCAGATCGTGGCACGGGCGGACTCGCTGTCCTGCTCGCCCAAGTGACCGGCTGCACGGCGCTCATCGCGTTGGGCACCCCGGGGGATGCTAACTATGACCAGGACCATCCGCTGAAGGAACGGCTGGCCGAGCTCCGGCCCATGGTGGTCATCGACCTTCACGGGATGCGAAGCCGCGCTGAGTCCGATGTTGATCTGGGCACGGGCACCGGTACGGCTCCACCCGCGGTGGTCTCCGCACTGGACAACAGTGACCTGCGGGTCACGGTCAACCAGGTCTTCGACGCCATGCGCCCGACGACGGTGACGTCCTTCGCGCAGTCGCTCGGCATCCCCGCGGTGCAGGTGGAGATCGGAGCGCATCTGCGGCCGCCGTCCGGTGAGGCTCCGGCACTCGCTCGCCTTGTCGCCGCCCTGATCGCCGCCGTTGAGCGGGCCGGTTCCACGGCGTCCTGCGCCCTGACGACCGTTCCGGTCCAGATCGCCTCTGGGCTGCCAACCGCCGTCGTGCACCCCTCCATGCTGTCCGGGACGGCCGGTCCGGTTCCTGTCACGGTCACCGCCGACGGGGTTGACGCTGTGGCGTGGGCGTGGAGCGCGGCAGCCGACGGGATCCCCGAGTTCGCCAGGGCCCTTGCACCCGGTCAGATCGGGATGAGCCGACGGCTGCGTTCCGCCGTGGACGATGCCACGACAGTTTCGGTGCAGGTACCGCCGGTCGTCGTGCTGCGGACCTACTCAGCGCTGGTCGACGACATGCCCGACGCCGGCGAGGTGCAGGTCAGCCCAACCGATGTCGAGCCGGGCACGTACCTCCTGGTGCAGGGTGGAGTCACCGCCTGGGTACACGCAGTACCGCGTGACCATGTCCGGCCGGGCACCGTCCGACTCGCCTACCAGCTTCGCCTACTGACCGCCTCGGGCGGTGCGGCGGACAATGCCCGCGTAGCTCTCGTCGCCGCGGGGCCTGACGTGGTCAGGCACCGCCTCCCCGGCAGGCGTCTCCAGCAGACGAGCGAAGCTGTCGACCGCACCATGGAACGGCTGTGGCGCGCGATCTTCCGGGCACCCGCGTTCTCAGCCCGTGTGGTCCAGGCACACGCTGGTGACGACGGGGCGTCGATCGTCACCCTGCATCCAGCTGTCTTCGACCGCATCGGCATCGAGTCGGGCCAGCAGGTGCTCGTCCGATGGGGAGGGCGCGAGGTGGTCGCACTCGCCGTCGCGGACCACGATCCTCCGACGTCCGGCTCACCCACCGCGTCGATGAAGAAGGTGCAGCGGGTCAACCGGTTGTGGCCAGACCTGCCGGAAGGGATATCGCCACACGTCACCGTCCGCATGTCAACACGGTTACGCGACCAGCTCGGCGCACCGGTGGCCACGGTCGTCACGGTGCGCCGGCGAATGCGGCCGGTTCTCGTGCAGAACCTCAACTCGTTGGTCGTCCCGCTGGCGAGCCTGGTGCTCGCGGGCGCGGCACTGCCCGACCCGCACTGGCCCATCTTGGGCCTCGGCACGGCGCTGATGTCCGTGTTCGCACTCGCCCGCCTGCGCATCCCGCAACCGCGGAGCCGAGCACGCGTGGACGAGAACTGGGTGGAACGGATGCCCGGAGCGGTCGAGCCACCTGGTCCGGACCCCCGGCGGGCGGTGAGAAAGTAAGCGGGTGACCGCCCAGCACCTTCCCGGAGACACGGCCTTCTTCGAGGAGTGGAACTACCGGCAGCCCGGCACACGCCGCTCCTTACCGCGCGCGCGGGCCGTAGGCGCGGCCCTCGGCGCATGGGACGGTACGCCGCCCGTGCTCGTCATCGTGGGGTCCAAGGGCAAAGGGACGACGGCCGTCCATGCGGCCGCGACCCTGTCGGCAGCTCGTCTCGGAGGCGGCCGCCCGGCGCATGTCGGCCTGGTGACCTCGCCTGGTCTGCGAACCAACCGGGAACGGATGCGGTTCGACGGCCTGGCCATCTCTCCCGACGAGTACGAGCAGGTCGCCGGGTCGCTCGCCCGAGCTCGGGCGTCAATCCCCCAGCAAGGCGGGGGGTACCTGTCCCCAACGGGGGCGTTTACGGTCGCAGGTGCCTCCTGGGCCGCAGCCCGGGGCGCCGACGCGCTCGTGCTGGAGGAAGGACTCGGCGGGCGGTCCGACGAGGTGAGCCTGTTCGATCCTCAGGTGGCTGTGGTGACGAAGGTGTTCTACGAGCACGGCGAACAGCTCGGGCCCACGCTGGACGACGTGGCACGCGACCTGCTCGGTGTCGTCGGGCCCGCAACGCGGACGATCGTGACTGTGCCTCAGGACGACGTGGTTACGGCGATCGTCGAGGAGACCGCCGCGAGGTTCGGAGCGGAGCTCGTGACCGTGACCGCCGACTCGCCGGCCCCGGCGCCGGCGGGACTCGCGCCGATCACCCGGTTGAACGCTGTGGCCGGAGAGGCAGCGGGGCGCGCACTGGCTTCGGCTCTCGGCTGGCGCATCGACGACAGCCAGGCCCGTGCAACGCTGGCGGGCGTGCGGGTGCCAGGTCGACTGAGCCGGCATCAGGTGGGCGACGTCCACGTGATGGTCGATGGCGCGATCTCGCCGGATGGCGTGGCGGCCACGGTGGCGGCTTATCTCAGGTGGCACGGCCACCTGGACACCGTGGTGGCCAGCTTTCCCGATACGAAGGACGTCGATGCGTGCTTCGCCGAGCTGCGCGGCTTCCAACGCGTGATACCGGCGCGAGCGGACAGCTACCTGACGTTCGCCAAAGCCGAGATCCTCCATGAGGAGGTGCTGGACGCGCGGACTGCTCTCGCCCTGGGTCTGGCGACCGCACGCGCGATGACCGGCGGATGCTTGATCGTCGGCACTCAGTCGTACGTCGGCATCGCATTGGACACGCTGAACGCGGAGACCGAGACGGCTTACATCCGACCCGCGACCTGAACCCGTCGCGACAACTCCTCTGTCCCTCTGTAGGGTCATCTCAGACCTATGAGAAGGCGAGACCCCTGACGCAGGGGCTCGCCTTCTTTTGCCGTCCCACTGCTCCGAGGATTCGAACGTGCCCAAGCCTGCGCAGACTGAGGCGAACAACATTCCGCTGGGCTGCAACGCCTACGTCGACGAGACCAAAGCGCGGGGATACGTGCTTGCCGTCGTGTTCGTGCCGGCACGTGACGTACACAAGCTACGCGCCACACTGCGCAGTCTGCGGGCAGCAGGCAGCCGAAGCATCCATTTCCACAAGGCGAACAACTCTCAGCGAGCCGCCGTCATCGACGCCCTGGTGACACATGAGGTAAAGGCGCTGATCATCACGAATCGAACCCACCCAAGGACACCTCCACGCGAGGCATCGATTCGTGCTCTTGCCCGGCAAGCGGTCCAGCTCGACGTGTCGCTCATCGTCCTTGAACGAGACCAGACAGTCGAACGCAAGGACCGCCGCTGGCTGTTCGAGGAGCTGAACAAGACCACCGTGCGTTACGAGCACCGCGACCGACACGAAGACGCACTGCTCTGGGCAGCGGACGCGATCGCGTGGTGCTGGCAGCACGGCGAACCGTGGAAGCAGCGGACGAGGTCGCTCATCGCTCAGCACGTGGACGCCCAGAGCCTGCTGCCGAGCAATCCGTAGACAGCGCGAAGCCCGGGCCACCCGCCTAATCGGGCAGGCTCCCGGGCTCACTTCTCAGGGCTATTGCCCATCGCACTTCATATAGTACTAACGCCGCTGGGCTGTGCAAGCCCTCCTGAGCAGGTCGACGTCGACGCGACCGCCCTCCGCAGGCAACAGAACACTCCACCCGCTTTCCGCACATCACACACCGTGTTGCGGCATTTCACCCCCTACAGAACGATGACACCGCAGCGTCAGCAGGCGATGCTCCGGGTTCGTCGTGGGGAAGCGGCAGCATGAGGCGAAACAGCAGGGTCCAGCGCGCGATTGTCGTCGGGACCATGGCGTTGACCGCGGCATTCACCGTCCCGGCGGCAACGGCCACCACTGTTCCGGCGGCCGAGGACACCGTCGTCATCGGCCAGCCGGAGACGAACAGCACCGGGCATACTCCTGCGAAAATCCGCACAGCGACCCAGACCGCCGTCGACCGTTCGGCCGGCGCCGCCACGGCGCTCTCGGAGGTCCGCGGCTATGCCGGTGTGGCGGTGGACTACGAGGCAGCGACGGTGACGATCTCCTGGAAGGGCGCCGCGCCGCCCGCTGTCGGCGCCTTGGCCGAGCAGGTTCCAGAGGGCGTACTGGTCGAGGTCAGGCGGACAGCGCTGAGCGGGGCCGACCTGCACGCCGCCAGCACCCGCCTGCTGGACAGCCAGCGCTCGGCAACGTCAGCACCTACCGTGCTCACCGTCCTGCCGGCGGACGACTACGCAGGGCTGGTGGTCGAGGTCAGCGGCGAGCCTGCCGCCCCTGGTGCGGAGGCCCTGGAGCAGCGCCTGGAGCGGATAGCGGGCGTGCCGGTGCGGCTCCAGACGATCCACCACGTCGTCGAGACCACTGCCGGCAGCCGCCGGGACGACCGGGCGCCGTGGTACGCGGGCGGGGCGATCGCCGCCAAGGACGGTACCGACTACTGCACGACGGGCTTCTCGATCGTCACCAAGGCGGGCGACCGGCGGATCGTCACCGCCGCGCACTGCAACAAGAAGGTGGGCGACGTGGTCCGCAACGGTGCGGGTAAGCGTCTCGGCACGGTCACCCACCGGGCCCCGGAGGTCGACGCCCAGCTCATCGATCCCGTCGGCGAACCCGAGACGGCGGGCGCGGTCCTTGGCGGTCCGTGGGACGCGACCCGCGCCCATGACCGCTACCAGTTTCCGGTCGCCACCGTGCAACGGCCGGCCGTCGGGCAGCACATCTGCGGCTCCGGTGCCGTCACCGGCGAGCACTGCTCGACGATCCGCGCCACGGGCATCGCGTGGACCTGCGGCAAGAAGACCTGCCACGGGTTCCGGGCGAGCCGCGACGACGGCGGCGTCGTGGTGGGCGGAGGCGACAGCGGCGGGCCGATGTACACGGTCATCGATGGCAAGGCCCACGCCCGCGGGATGATCGACGGCGGCTCGAACCGCCGCAGCTGCGGCAAGACGTCCGTGTCGACCCAGTGCTTCTCGTACGTCTACGGCATCCCGATGGTCGACATCCTGAAGCACTGGGGCGCCCGCATCGACAGCTGAGAGGCGGCGGCCGTGTTGAGTGCTGGCTATGTGTTGGGCAGTCCCAGCTCGGGCAACGCACAGCCAGCACTCAACAGCGACGGCGGGGTCAGGCCTTGGCCACCGACACCGCGCGCTCGGCACCGGACGCCCCAGCGGTCACCGTGAACGACGTCGCCAGCGTCTCGCGCGACACCAGCTCGCGGTGCTCCTCGACGGCGGCGACCCACTCGGCAGGCACCGTCAGGTCGAGCACGATCCGGTCGGCGACCTGCAGCCCCGCGGCCTTGCGCGCGTCCTGCACGTCGCGGACGACGTCGCGGGCGTAGCCCTCGGCGCGCAGCGCGTCGTCGAGCGCGAGGTCGAGCACCACGAAGCCACCGCCCGACAGCACGGCGGCCGCGACCTCGGCAGACTCGGCAGAGTCACCGCCGACCACCGTCGTCAGCTCGTACTCGGTCGGGAGCAGCTCGACGTCGCCGCCGTCCGTCGCGACCACCACCGCGCCGACGGGGGTCTTGGACCAGGCGCCCGACTTCGCCGCCTTGATCACTGCCTGCACCCCGCGTCCGAGCCGCGGGCCGGCAGCCCGGGCGTTGACGGCGAGACGCTCCATGATGCCGAACTCGGCGGCCACCTCTGGCGAGAACGCGACCAGGCGCACCTCCTTGACGTTCAGCTCGGTCTCCAGCAGCCCGGTGAACGGCGCGACACCGTCCGGGTCCGCGACGGCCACGACGAGCGACCGCAGCGGCTGCCGCACGCGCAGCTTGTTCGCCTTGCGCAGCGCCAGCGTCTGCGACACCACGGCCCGCGCGGACTCGACGGCGGCGACGAGGGCGTCGTCGGCCACGAGGGTCTCCCCGACGTATCCCGAGGTCTCGACGGACTCGGCCAGGGTCGGCCAGTCCGCGAGGTGCACCGAGCGCTCACCGGTCAGGCCGCGCCAGACCTCCTCCGTGAGCAGCGGCGCGAGCGGCGCCATGACCCGGCACAGCACCTCGAGCGCCGTCGACAGGGTGTCGAAGGCGTCGGCGTCCTCGGCCCAGAACCGGTCGCGCTGCGTGCGCACGTACCAGTTGGTCAGGGCGTCGAGGTACTGGCGCACGGTGTCGCACGCGCCAGCGATGTCGTAGGTGTCGAGCTGCTGCGTCACGTCCGCCACCAGCCCGCGCGTACGCGCCAGCAGGTAACGGTCCATGACGGGCAGCCCGGCCACCCGCTCGGCCGTCAGCGGCTGCGCGGAGTAGCCCGCGCCGCCGTTCGCGGCGTTGGCGTACAGCGTGAAGAAGTAGTACGTGCTCCACAGCGGCAGCAGGACCTGGCGCACCGCGTCGCGGATGCCCTCCTCGGTGACCACGAGGTTGCCGCCGCGCAGGATGGGCGACGCCATGAGGAACCAGCGCATCGCGTCGGAACCGTCCCGGTCGAAGACCTCGTTCACGTCCGGGTAGTTCTTCAGCGACTTGCTCATCTTGCGGCCGTCGGAGCCCAGCACGATGCCGTGCGAGACAGCCGTCTTGAACGCGGGCCGGTCGAACAGCGCCGTGGACAGCACGTGCATCATGTAGAACCAGCCGCGCGTCTGGCCGATGTACTCGACGATGAAGTCGCCGGGGAAGTGGTGCTCGAACCAGTCCGCGTTCTCGAACGGGTAGTGCACCTGGCCGTACGGCATGGAACCGGAGTCGAACCAGACGTCCAGCACGTCCTCGACGCGACGCATCGTGGACTGCCCTGTCGGGTCGTCCGGGTTGGGGCGCGTCAGGTCGTCCACGAACGGGCGGTGCAGGTTGGGGTTGCCGTCCTTGTCGAGCGGCAGCCGCCCGAAGTCCCGCTCCAGCTCGGCGAACGACCCGTAGACGTCGATCCGCGGGTACTCCGGGTCGTCGCTCTTCCACACCGGGACGGGCGAGCCCCAGAACCGGTTGCGCGTGATGGACCAGTCGCGCGCGTTCTCCAGCCACTTGCCGAACTGGCCGTCCTTGATGTGGTCGGGCACCCAGGTGATCTCCTGGTTCAGCTCGCCCATGCGGTCCTTGATCTTGGTGACCTCGACGAACCACGAGGACACGCCCATGTAGATCAGCGGCTGCCGGCAGCGCCAGCAGTGCGGGTAGGAGTGCGCGTACTGCTCACGGCGCAGCAGCACCGTGCCCGACGACGTCCGCCCCGCCTCGTCGTCGGCCATCCCGCGCGTGCGGGCCTTGAGGTGGTCGATGATCGGCGCGTTCGCGTCGAAGACCTGCAGTCCCGCGTACTCCTCGACGGGGAAGGTGAAGCGGCCGTCCGCCCCCACGGGGATGACGGGCTCCACGCCCTCGCGGTCACTGACCTGCTTGTCCTCCTCACCGAAGGCACCGGCGTTGTGCACGAGGCCCGTACCGTCGGTGGTGGTGACGAAGTCGGCCTCGACCACGCGGTGCGCGCCCTCGTGCCCCGCGAAGTACGAGAACGGCGGGGCGTAGGCGGCGCCCAGCAGGTCGCTCCCCTTGAGCCGCCCGACGACGTTCGGCGCCAGCCGCTCACCGTCAGGGCCCTCGTCGCCGAGCTCTCGCGCGTAGGCCTCCACGCGTGCCTCGGCGAGCACGTACCGCTGCGGGGTGCCGGTGAACGACGACTCGACGATCACGTAGTCGACGTCCGGCCCCACCATGACGAGCAGGTTGGAGGGCAGGGTCCACGGCGTCGTGGTCCAGATCAGCAGGTGGTCGCCCACGCGGAGGGCCTCATCACCGGCTGCCGCGCCGTCGGGCACCTCGGTCACCCCGAACCCGACGGTCACCGCCGGGTCCTGGCGCTGCTGGTACACGTCGTCGTCCATGCGCAGCTCGTGGTTGCTCAGCGGCGTCTGGTCGTTCCAGCAGTAGGGCAGCACGCGGAAGCCCTCGTAGATGAGCCCCTTGTCGAACAGCGACTTGAAGGCCCAGACCACGCTCTCCATGAACGTCGGGTCGAGGGTCTTGTAGTCGCCCTCGAAGTCCACCCAGCGGGCCTGACGCGTCACGTACGTGCGCCACTCGTCGGTGTACTTCAGCACGCTGGAGCGGCAGGCCTCGTTGAACTTGTCGATGCCGAGCTCGACGATCTCGTCCTTGGTCTTGATCCCGAGCTGGCTCATGGCCTCCAGCTCGGCCGGCAGGCCGTGCGTGTCCCAGCCGAAGCGGCGCTCGACGCGCTGTCCGCGCATCGTCCGGTAGCGCGGTACGACGTCCTTCGCGTAGCCGGTCAGCAGGTGACCGTAGTGCGGCAGGCCGTTCGCGAACGGCGGGCCGTCGTAGAAGACGAACTCGTTGCTGCCGTTCTCGCCGGCCGGTCGGGCCTCGACGGACGCGCGGAACGTGTCGTCCTTCTCCCAGTACGCGAGGATGTCGCGCTCGAGATCGGGCAGGCTGGGCGACGCGGGGACGGTGCCCTCGGCGTCGCTGGGACGGTGCAGCGGATAGGCCATGGTTCTTCTGGCTCCTGGCGGTTCAGCGTTCGGCAGCAGGTGGACTTCGGTGTTGCTCTGCTGCGAGGACGCCGCACCTGGGTGCGCCGCGGTACCACCCCGCTTGACGCTCGCCACCGCAGTGGCGCGCATCCGCTCGTTGACGGCTGTGACGGGCCTACCCGTCCGGTTCTACTGGGGGTCCCGCTGCCCGACGGCGCTGGGGCGACCTGTTCTTCCGGAGGCTCACCGGTGATGGCCGGGTCGATGCCTGTCAGGCAATCGTACCGGGCGGCGGCAACAGGAAAAGCCCGCCGTGCAACCTGATCGCACCCGGTGTGCGTCCTGAGGTCATGAGCGAACGTGGCCCACATCACATGCCCTACGGAAATAGTATGTGCTCTACAAACGATTGACGCTGGAGGCCTGATTCGGCCACTTCACAGACCTCCAGGAGGATCGACCATGGCAACACTGCTGCACCTCGACGCGAGCATCCAGGGCGAGAGTTCCGTCAGCAGGCAGCTGACCGCGCGCGCCGCAGATGCCTGGCGCGCCGCGCACCCCGGTGGGACGGTGACCTACCGCGACCTCGGCGCCGAGCCCGTGCCGCACTTCGACAGCACGGCCAACCTCTGCCGCCAGCTCCCCCCGGAGCAGCACACTCCCGCGCAGGCGGAGGCGTGGGCCCGGATCTCGCAGCTCGTCGGTGAGGTCGCCGCCGCCGACGCCGTGCTGCTGGGACTGCCGATCTACAACTACGGCGCCCCGAGCAGCGTGAAGGCGTGGGTGGATCACCTGATGGCGCCGGGCCTCTCCATCGACGCCGAGTCGGGGAAGGGGCTGCTGGGCGGCCGGGACTTCGTCGTCATCGTCTCGCGCGGCGGCGGCTACGCCGAGGGTGCCCCGCGTCACGGCTGGGACCACGCGACCGCCTGGCTCCCCCACGGTGTGGCGATGGTCGGGCTCGAGCCGCGATTCATCACCACCGAGCTGACGCTCGCGCACGTCAACCCCGCGATGGCCGGGCTGGTGCCGCAGGCAGAGGAGAGCCGGCGTCAGGCCGAGGCCGCCGTCGACGACCTCTGGGCACGCGCCACCGCGCTCGCCTGAGCACCTGCTCAGCGCGTAATTTCCCACGTCACGGCCTCGCGCTCCCGTACGCTGGGAGTGCGAGGTCGTGCCGACGAAGGGAGCTGCCGTGGACGAGTCGCCGGTCCTGGAGCAGTCGGCACGTCGTTCGGGCGCGCTGATCGACTACCTCGCGCGCCATCTCAGCCGACGGTCCGAGTCGGCGCTGGCCCCGCTCGGTCTGCGCACCAGGCATCTCGTCGCCCTCACGGTGCTCCGCGACCGCCGCGACATCACCCAGCGCGACCTCGCCTCCGCCCTCGTGCTGGACGGCACCAACGTCGTCGGCCTGCTCAACGAGCTGGAGGGCAGGGGCCTGGTCGAGCGGCGCCGTTCGACGGAAGACCGCCGTCGGCACGTCGTCTCCCTGACGGAGGACGGCATCAGCCTGCTCTGCAGGGCGGAGACCGCGTTGACCGCCGTCGAGGACGAGGTCTTCCAGACGCTCACGGCCGAGCAGCGCGCCCAGCTCCACGAGCTGCTCGTGGCCGCCACCTCGTCCGCGTCGGCGCGGATCTGCTGACCGGCCACCGTCACGGTCGCGGGACAGCGGCAAGAGCCGACTGTCCCAGCCACCCCGGCAGCTCCCTGCGCGCCTCGACCGGCCCGTCCAGGGTCACGTCCTGCCCGCGCAGTGCGCCCTGCCACGACAGGTCCCCCCGCCACACGCGCACCAGGGTGCGCAGTGCGGCCGACACCGTCACCGTCGTCTCGAAACCGGGGTCGTAGTCGCAGATGTCGACCTCGCCGTCCCGCACCACGAGCCACCAGCGCGCGACCGGCGCGGGCACGCCGTCGAGCCGGAACGCGACGACCGTGCGCTCGCGCGGCCAGGCCGCCACGGGCACGGTGCGCCGCATGTCCCACATCAGCAGGTGCGGGTCAAGGTCGGCTTCCCCGAGCCCGCCGACCCACCGCGTGCCCCAGCTGCCCAGACCCTCCACGAGCGGGCGCAGCTCCTCACCGGCCTGCGTGAGCCGGTACCCAGGGTGGCCGTCCGCCTCGTAGCGCCGCACCACACCGGCGCGCTCCAGCGAGCGCAGGCGCTTGGCGAGCAGGGCCGGCGACATCCTCGGGTTCCCGCGCCGCAGCTCGTTGAACCGGGTGCTGCCCGCCAGCAGCTCGCGGACCACCAGGAGGGTCCACCGCTCGTCGAGCACCTCCATGGCCTTGGCCACGGGACAGAACTGGCCGTACGTCGTCATGACGCCTCCTCGCCGTGCCCCCGGCAGCTCAAGTCAACGCTCCGTCAGGCCCGTGCACCAGTACAGATCGCGAACCTCACCCGGTACAGACACAGCACTGGAGGAGGTGCCGCTCGCGGGCGGACAGTGAGAGTCCCCAGCCAGTCCAGACAAGGAGCAGTCCCATGACCGACACCGCCGTCGTCCCGCCCGACGTCCTCACCGCCGTCCGCACCAAGCACCGTGCGCTGTGGGCGCTCGGCAACTACCCGGCAGTCGCCACCGAGGTGATCCCCAGCCTCGGCGCCGTCCTGGTCGAGGCCGCGGGCGTGCGGCCGGGCGACCGCGTGCTCGACGTCGCGGCGGGCTCGGGGAACGCCGCGATCCCCGCCGTGCTCGCCGGTGCTCACGTCATCGCCTCGGACCTCACGCCGGAGCTGTTCGATGCCGGACGTGCGGCCGCAGCGGCCGCCGGCGCCGAGCTCACGTGGGCAGAGGCCGACGCCCATGCCCTGCCCTACGCAGACGCGGAGTTCGACACGGTGCTGTCCTGCGTCGGGGTCATGTTCGCCCCGTTCCATCACGTCGCCGCCGACGAGCTGCTCCGCGTGACGCGTCCCGGCGGGACGATCGGGCTCATCGCCTGGACGCCTGCCGGGTTCATCGGCCAGATGTTCGCCGCGATGAAGCCGTTCGCACCCGCCCCGCCGCCCGGCGCGGAGCCGCCACCGCTCTGGGGCGACGACGCCCACGTGCGCGCGCTGCTCGGCGACGGTGTCACCGCCGTGCACACGGAGGTGCGTTCGCTGCCCGTCTCACGGTTCGCGTCCGGCGCGGAGTTCCGGGACTTCTTCAAGGCCGCGTACGGCCCGACCATCGCGGTGTACCGCAACGTGGCCGACGACGCAGCGCGCACCGCCGCTCTCGACGGGGCGCTGCTGGACCTCGCCGCCCGGTTCCAGGACGCCGACGGCGCCATGGGCTGGGACTACCTGCTGCTCACCGCCACCCGCGGCTGAGGGCTCAGCCCACCGACACGTTCACGGTGTGCCAGCCGGTGGCCCCGTCCGGCGCGGGCGGGGCCTCCGCGTCGGTCTGGACCAGCCCGTTCGCGTCGGTGGCGCGCACCGCGACCGTGTGGTCTCCGGCGTCGAGGTCCAGCGAGACCCGCCACTGGCGCCACGTGTCGGAGCCCACCGTCTCGGCGAGCTCCGCGGGGACCCAGTCGCCGTCGTCGGCCCGGACCTCCACCGCGCTGATGCCGGTGTGGGGCGCCCACGCGACGCCGGCCACCGTCACCGCGCCCGGCGCCACCGAGCCGCGCGGCACCTCGATGCGCGACTGCACCTTGACCGGGCCCAGCGCCGACCAGCCGCGCGGCGTCCAGTAGCCCTGGTCGGCGTCGAAGGTCGTGACCTCGAGCGAGGTGACCCACTTGGTGGCCGACACGTACCCGTACAGGCCGGGCACCACGAGCCGGGCGGGGAAGCCGTGGTCCACGGGGAGCGGCTCGCCGTTCATGCCGATCGCGAGCAGGTTGGCCCGGTCCGGATCCTGCAGCACGTCCAGCGGCGTCCCTGCGGTGAAGCCGTCGTCGCTGCGGGAGAGCACCATGTCAGCGCCCGCCTGCGGCTTGGCGCGCTCGAGCAGAGCCCGCAAGGGGTACCCGAGCCACAGGGCGTTGCCGATGAGGTCGCCGCCCACGGGGTTGCTCACGCAGGAGAGGGTCACGTGGTGCTCCTCGAGCGGCAGCGCGAGCAGCTCGTCCCAGGTGATGGTGAACGGCTCGTCCACCATGCCGTGCACCTCGAGCGACCACTCCGCCGGGTCGAGCTGCGGCACCCGCAGGGCCGTGTCGATGCGGTAGAACTCCGTGTTCGGGGTGATGTACGGGGCCAGGCCGTCGAGCTCCAGGTCCGCGCCGGCGGGCACGGCCGGCGCGGTCGTGTGCGCTGCGGGCAGGCGGATCTTCTCGCGCACGACGTTCACGGCCGCCGCACCCGCCGAGACGACGCGTGAGCCCGCAAGGGCCAGCACCGTCACGCCTGCGGCGATCCCGGTGACGGCAAGGAACCCGCGCCGGTCGACCGTGCTCCCCGGGTCTGCGCGCAGGTCAGCAGCCGGCCGCAGCCGTGCCATGGCCTGCCGCAGCAGGATCATCGCGCCACCGATCCCGACGATGCTGGGCAGCGCCCACAGCGGCGTCGCGTCCGGGCGCAGCATCGCGACGATCGCCCCGACCACACCGACGGCCGCGATCAGCAGCGCCCCCGACGGCGGACGGCGCAGCTCCAGCCGGCCCGCGAGCGCCGCGCCGAGGGCCAGCACCACGCCCATCGACCCGAGCAGCACCGCCTTGTCGCTGGTGCCGAACGTCTCCACGGCGAAGTCCTTGAGCCACGGCGGCACGGCGTCGATGACGGCGGCACCGCCGGCGAACAGGGTGCTCGCGCCGGGTGCGACGAGGGCGGCGACGAGCTCCGCGACGGCCAGCCCCGCTGCGCCCGCGAGGACACCGGCCAGGGCGGCCCACCACGTGTCGTGCGGGGAGCGGTCGGCCCGCACGCTCACGGAACTCTCGGTTGCCTGGGTCATGCGCCCAGCGTGGCACGCGGCGGCGGGTTCATCGGCACCCTGGAGCCGACTGTCATGAGCCTGTAAGGACAGGCGGCACGGGACCTCGCCTGCGCATCCTGTCCAGGTGACTTCGGTCGGTTGGCCACCCCGTCCAGGTGACTTCGGTCGGTTGGCCACCCTGTCCAGGTGACTTCGGTCGGTTGGGATGAGATCGGTCGGTTGACTGACCGATCTCATCCCAACTGACCGAAGTCATGACGGGCAACCCAGCAACCGACCGAAGTCACCAGGCCAGCTCACCAGCAGACCGGCGTCGGGCGCGGGTTCAGACCCCCGTGCCGCGCACGATCTTCGAGTTGTGCGCCTGCGCGCGCGGTCGGATCGTCACGAGGTCGATGTTGACGTGGTCGGGGCGGGACAGGGTCCAGGCGATGGTGTCGGCGACGTCGTCGGCCGCCAGGGGTGTGTAGCCCTCGTAGACGGCGGCAGCCTTCTCGGCGTCGCCGCCGAACCGGACCAGCGAGAACTCCTCCGTCGCCACGGCACCCGGCGCGACCTCGATGACACGAACGGGTTCGCCCGCGATCTCCCAGCGCAGCGTCTGGGACAGCATGTGCTCCGCGTGCTTGGCGCCCGTGTAGCCGGCGCCGCCCTCGTAGGCGCCCTGGGCGGCGGTCGAGGTCACGTTCACGACGTCGGCGACGCCCTTGTCCGCGCCGGCCTCGCGCAGGAGGGGCAGCACGGCCTTGGTGACCCGCAACGTGCCGAGCACGTTGATCTCGTACATGCGCCGCCAGTCGTCGAGGTCGGCGTCCTCGACGCGATCCAGCCCGAACGCGCCGCCCGCGTTGTTCACCACGGCATCGAGCCCGCCGGTGGCGGTGAGGTGGGTCGCGAGGTCGGCCACGGCGCCGTCGTCGGTCAGGTCGATGACGTAGACCTCGCAGCCGGTCTCGGCGGCGAGCGCGTCCAGGCGGTCGGCGCGGCGCGCGGCGGCCACGACGTCCCAGCCGTCGGAGCGCAGTCGGCGCACGGTGGCGGCTCCGATGCCCGACGACGCCCCGGTCACCAGGGCGCGGCGGTTCGGCGTGGGTTCGGGGCCGGTCTTGGGGGCGGTGCTGTCGCTCATGGCCGCACTGTAGTGCTTGCCCCTCAGCGGAGCAGGCCGGCCGCGTACCCGCCGAAGAACGCTGCGACGAGCCCTGCCACGACCAGGATCGCCACGATCCACACCCACGGTACCCAGCGCGGCGGGCCGTGCTCCTCGTGGCCCTGCGGCGCGCTCACCTGGTCGGACTCCGGCGGGGTCTCGCCCGGCTGGAGGTTGCCGCTGAGCGGCATGGTGCGGCCGTCCGGCTCCGGGTCGGGGTTGTGCGCTGCCTGGTTCTCCGGGTCGTTCGTCATGGCGGACCTCCCGTGCCGTCGCGGGTCGTCTCCACCGTAGGCACGCCCGATTCCAGTCGCGCGCCGGGTAGGCCCGACAGGTCTCGGCGGGCGGTCCGGCGCCCGACGCCGAGAGCGAAATCGGCAGGGGCTGCCCGAACGCGCCGGTGTATCGTGACGACCGGGTCGCGGGCCCTGCTTTGGCCCGCCGATGCGGCTCTCACTGTGAGCCGCTTCCCGCCTGGACGCGAGATGGCGCGTCGCTGCTCACCCCATGGCCGTTCGTGGTCGTGGGCTGTTCGTCGACCCTTGGAGCCATCGCGTGCATCCCCACCGCGTCCGTCCTGCTCGCGCGTTCGCACTGCCCGCCCTTGCCGCCGTCGCGGCACTCTCGCTCGCCGCCTGCACGGCCACCGCCTCCGGCGAGACCGGCGCCGGGGGTGCGCCGCCGCCGGGCGGTTTTCCCGTCACCCTGGACAACTGCGGGTTCGAGACGGAGGTCGAGGCACCGCCGGAGCGCGTGGTGACCATCAAGTCGTCGACCACGGAGATGCTGCTGGCGCTCGGCCTCGGCGACCGGATCGTCGGGTCGGCCTTCCTCGACGGGCCGGTACCCGACTCGCTGGAGACCGTGCCCGCCGTCGAGGAGCCGTTCGCCGCCGAGGCCCCCGGCTCCGAGGCGACGCTCGCGCTGGAGCCCGACCTGGTCTACGCGGGCTGGGAGTCGAACCTGACCGCCGAGACCGCGGGCGACCGCGAGACGCTCGCAGGGCTCGGCGTCGCCACGTACGTCTCCCCCGCCGCCTGCAAGGAGGACGGGTACATGCCGGACCCGCTCACCTTCGAGACGGTGTTCGACGAGATCGAGCAGGTGGGCGCCCTGTTCGGCGCCGAGGAGGCCGCCACGCGGCTCGTGGCCGAACAGCGGGCAGGGCTCGACGCCATCGAGCCCGACGACCGTGGCCTCACGGCGCTCTGGTGGTCCTCCGGCGACGACACCCCGTACGTGGGTGCAGGCATCGGAGCGCCCCAGATGATCATGGAGGCGGCAGGGCTGACCAACGTCTCGGCCGACGTCCACGACACCTGGACGTCGCTCGGCTGGGAGAACGTGGTCGAGGCCGACCCCGACGTCCTCGTGCTGGTCGACGCCGCGTGGAACCCCGCCGACGCGAAGATCGAGGCGCTGAAGTCCAACCCCGCCACCCGCGAGATGACGGCGGTCAAGGAGGCTCGCTACGTGGTGGTGCCGTTCCCGGCCACCGAGGCAGGCGTGCGCAACGTCGACGCCGTCGCCTCCGTGGTGGACCAGCTGGCGGACCTGGACCTGTGAGCCGACGCTGGTCGAGCCCGGCGAGACCCGGGCTCGCCCTGCCCGTCGCCGCTCTGGTGCTGATCGTCAGCATCGGTGTCGCGGTGACCATCGGGCCGGCGGACCTTGCGCTGTCGGAGGTCGGCAGATCGGTCGCGACGCACCTCGGGCTCGGCGGTGTGCTCGGGCTAGAACCGCTGCCGACCCTGCGTGACGGCATGGTGTGGCAGCTGCGGATGCCCCGCATCCTCACCGCAGCCGCCGTCGGCGCGGGCCTCGCGGTGTGCGGCGCGGTGATGCAGTCGCTCACGCGCAACCCGCTCGCCGACCCCTACCTGCTGGGGCTGTCGTCGGGCGCGTCGCTCGGCGCGGTGCTCGTGCTGCTCGCGGGCGTCCCGCTGCTGCTGCCGGCCGCGGCCTTCGTCGGTGCGGTCGGGGCGCTCGCCCTCGCGCTCACCCTCGCGGGGGCGCTCGGCACGATCACGCCCACCCGCACCGTGCTGGCGGGCCTCGCGATCAGCCAGCTCTGCGCGGCGGCCGTGTCGTTCGTGATCTTCTGGTCGGCCAAGGGCGACGCGTTCCGCGAGGTGCTGTCCTGGCTGATGGGCTCGGTCGCGTCGGCGACATGGACGTCGGTGGCGGTCGCGGGTGGCGCGGTCCTGGTGCTCGGCACGCTGCTGTCGCTGACCGGCTCCGTGCTCGACGCGTTCACGTTCGGGGACACGGCGGCCGCCGCCCTCGGGGTGTCCGTCAACCGGGCGCGATGGATCCTGCTGATCGGCGTCGCGCTCCTGACGGGGGCGCTCGTGTCGCAGAGCGGGTCCATCGGCTTCGTCGGGCTGATCCTTCCGCACGCCGTACGGCTGTTCACCGGCGCGCGGCACCGGCTGCTGCTGCCCCTGTCCGCTCTGGCCGGTGGCTCGTTCCTGGTCTGGGCCGACACCCTGGCACGCACCGTGTTCGAGCCGCGTGAGCTGCCGGTCGGGATCGTCACGGCCGCGATAGGCGCCCCGGTCTTCGCCCTCCTCCTCTGGAAAGGAAACCACCGTTGAGTGCCGGCTACTCGCCCGTCCGGGCGCCCACGACCGGGCGAGACCCCGGCACTCGACCGTCGGGGCTGGGGGCCGGCCGGGTCTCCTGGGAGATCGACGGGCGGCTGGTGCTGGACGACGTCGGGGTGCTCGCCCCGGCCGGCGCAGTCACGGGGCTGCTCGGGCCGAACGGGTCGGGCAAGTCCACGCTGCTACGGGTCCTGGCCGGGGCGCAGCGCGCCGGGCACGCGGCGTCGCCGTCGGGCCCCGGGCCGGCCATGACGTTCGACGACGCGGACCTTGCTGCGCTGCCGCGCCGCGAGCGCGCGCGGGTGCTCGCGCTCGTGGAGCAGGACGCCGGCACGGATCTCCCGCTGTCCGTGCTCGACGCCGTGCTGCTGGGCCGCATACCGCACCGTTCCCTGCTGGCGGGCGACTCGGACGCCGACCGGGCCGCTGCGCACGCGGCCCTCGCGGCTGCCGGTGCCGACGAGCTGGGCGACCGTGAGGTCGGCACGCTGTCGGGCGGTGAGCGCCAGCGCGTGCACATGGCCCGCGCCCTGGCACAGCAGCCGCGGCTGATCCTGCTCGACGAGCCGACCAACCACCTGGACATCGCTGCCCAGCTCCATGCCATGCGGGTGCTGCGCGACCTCGCTGCGGACGGCGTGACCGTCGTCGCCGCCCTGCACGACCTGAACCTCGCGGCCTCGACCTGCGACCACCTGGTCCTGCTGGACCATGGCCAGGTCGTCGCGGCCGGGCCGGTCGCCGAGGTGCTCGTCCCGGAGGTGCTGGAGCCGGTGTACGGGGTGCGGGTCGACGTGCTGACGCACCCGCGCACGGGACGACCGGTGCTCTCCTTCGATCGCGCTCGGGACCAGAACGGCGCCCGAGTGCCTCCCGGGCTGACGGATCCGCAGACCTGAACCATGATGGGAGCCATGGCCGCTCCAGATCTCGTCGTCAAGGCAGGCAAGGTTCTCAACCCGTGGGTGCTCCGCATCGCCGGACGCGTCCCGCCGTGGGTCGTGCTGCACCATGTGGGCCGCAGGTCCGGCACGAGGTACACGACCCCTCTGGTCGCGTTCGCGGCCCGGCCAGAGCAGGAGATCCTCGCCGTGCTGCCGCTGCCGTGGGGCTCGGGTACCGACTGGGCCCGCAACACGATGAGCTCCGGGACGGTCCGGCTGACGCGGGCGGGCTCGGAGTTCGTCGTGAAGGACGTACGGCTCGTGCCCGCCTACGAGGCGGTCGGTTGGCTCGCATCGGTGCCCGCGAAGCTCCTGTCGGCGGCCGGCGTCGAGGAGTGCCTGGTCGGGACGCTGCACCCGGCCTGACGTCGCTGGTCGCCGCAGTGTCGTCGGAGGGTCCGGCGCGGGAGTATGTTTCGCGTCGTGAACCTGCGCACAGCCACACTGTCTGATGCCACCGCGGTCGCCCGGGTGCACCACACGACCTGGGTGACGACCTACGGGGAGATCCTCCCGCCCGAGTTCTGGGCGACGGCCACGCTCGAGCGCCGCACGTCGACGTGGGAGAGATGGCTGGCGAACGGCGCGGCGCCCCTCGTCGCCGAGGTCGACGACGAGGTCGTCGGCATCGCGATGTCCGGCGACGCCGTGGAGCAGGACGACGTGCTGCCGATCCGCGGTCGGCAGCTGTACCTGCTGTACGTCCTGGCCGCGCACCACGGGACCGGCATCGGCCAGGCGCTGCTGGACGCCGTCGTGCCGCCCGGTACCGGCGCGCAGCTGTGGGTCGCCGAGGACAACCCGCGCGCCCGCCGCTTCTACGAGCGCAACGGGTTCGTCACGGAGGGCACGCGGATCGTCGACACGAGCACCGCTGACCTCGCCGAGGTACGCATGGTCAGGTAGTCGGGTTACCGTTCCCTTCATGTCTGACTTCCACATCCGCGCCTCGACACCCGACGACGCCGTGGGCGTCGCCGCGGTGCACTGGACCACCCGGCGCGCGGCCTTCGGCGAGCTCCTGCCGCCCGAGCACTGGGAAACCGAGACGCTCGGCACCCGCACAGAGGGCTGGATGCGCATCCTGGCCGCCGGCAACAAGGCCCTGGTCGCCGAGGTGGGCGACAAGATCGTCGGCTTCGCGATGAAGAACCCGTCCGGGCCGCACCTGGGACACGGGCCCGCCCGGGCGATCGAGCTGCACGAGCTGTACGTCGACCCGAACTTCCACGGCACCAACGTGGGCCACGCCCTGCTGGAGAACGCCCTCCCGCCAGGCACGCCCGCCCAGCTCTGGACGTTCGCGTCCAACCCGCGGGCGCGCAAGTTCTTCCAGCGTGCCGGCTTCCTGCCCGACGGCATCACGGCCACCGACCCGGACACCCACGTGCTCGAGGTCCGCCTGGTGCGCTGACCGGGCGTGGCGGGGCCCAGCTGGGCGTAGGCCAGCGGTGCTTGATCGGTAGAACGTCAGGAGATCGGTTCCTTGAGGAGCCGATCTCCTGACGTTCTACCGATCATTCGATCGCTCGGCCATGTCCGGCAGAATCCGCTCGATCACGTGGGCCGGGGCGTGCCAGGATTGCGGGCATGACCAGCGCACACAGCGTCGAGCTCTTCGAAGATCCTGCCGCCGTGCTCGAGGTGGCGGGCGAGCTGCTGGCCGCGGACCCGGTCGTCTGGAGCGTCGTCGCGTCGGTGACGCATCACGCGGCCCGGTCGTTCGCCCCCGGCGCACCGCGGCCGGAGCACCCCATGTGGTGGGCGGTGGTGCGGGACCCTGCCGACTCCGTCGTCGCGGTGTCGATGCGCACGATGCCGCACCCGCCGCACACCGTGTGGGTGCCCGCTCTGCCCGACGACGCCGCACGGCTGCTGGCCAGGGCCGCCCTCGACCGGACCGCTCGGGCCGGTGACCCGCCGCTGACCGCCGCGAACGGCCCCGTCCCCGCGGTCCGGGCGTTCACCGACGAGGTGCTGCGGACAACCGGCGGGACCATCCGTGAGGGCATTCGGGACAGACTGTGGGAGGCGAGGCGCGTCACGCCGCCCGCACCCGCGCCGTCGGGCCACGCGCGCCGCGCCACGCCGGACGACCTGGACCTGGTCACCGCATGGTTCGGCGTGTTCCACGCGGAGGCCGACGTCCAGGCGGGACGGACGCCGGACGCCGAGCCCCTGCGCATCGAGGGTGCCCGGCGCTGGATCGGCGAGGGCGGCGTCTGGCTGTGGGACGTCGACGGCGAGGTGGTGCACCTGACCGGGGCACGGCCGCCGTCGTTCGGCGTGGTCCGGATCGGCCCCGTCTACACGCCGGCCGAGCATCGCGGGCGCGGGTACGCTCGCGCCCTCGTCGCGGAGGTGGCCCAGCAGGTGCTCGGCGTCGGCCACCGGGTCTGCCTGTACACGGACCGGAACAACCCGGTCTCGAACCGGGTCTACGAGTCGGTCGGGTTCGAGCCGGTGCTCGACCAGGTCAACCTGGTCGTCGAGCCGGCGGCGGCACCCGTGACGAGCTCGGCGACGGGTTCAGCGGCGGGGAGACGCTGATGGGACGCCGGGTGGTCATCTTCCACGGGACCAGGGCCGAACCTGCCTGGATCTGGTACCCGTGGCTCGCGGACCGGCTGCGCGGGCGCGGGTACGACGTCGAGACCCCGCACCACCCCGGGACCAACACGGAGCCGATCGCTACCTTCCTCCCGAAGGTGCTCGCCGCGCACTCCTTCGACGCGGACACCGTGCTGGTGGGCCACTCGGGCGGGGCGGCCCTGCTGCTGGCGCTCCTGGAGCGCCTCGAGGTGACCGTGGCCCAGGCCGTGCTCGTGGCCGGCTACTCGACGCCACCGAACGACGCGGACGAGCCCGTGCTGCAGGACCGCTACGACTGGGACGTCATCCGGTCCCGCGCCCGGGAGCTGGTGTTCGTCAACTCCGTGACCGACGAGTTCGGCTGCGACGCCGAGCAGGGCCGGGCCATGTTCGACCGCCTCGGCGGGACGCTGGTGGTGCGCGACGACGGGCACTTCGTCTCGGAGACGTTGGAGATCGTGGACCGGCTGATCCCCTGAGCACAGGTGCTGGACACCCCGGAACCGACCGAAAGCTGCTTGCGTGAACCCGATCCCGTTGCACCCGACGACCGACGCTGCCTTGGCACGACTGGACGACGCCGACCCGACCCTGCATGACCTGGTGAAGGCGGTCGCGGAAGAGCCCGGGTGGGTGGTCCGCGATCTCGTGGCCGCGGTCGAGGACGAGGACGGAGACCGCGACACCCGGACCCGGCTCCGACGGGCGGAAGTGCTGACGGCGGCCGGGCGCGAGGCAGAGGTCTTCGGGGACGACCAGGTGCGCTGCGAGTACCTGCTGCTGGGCGCGATCGCTGCGCTGGGCGACGACGACCGGTTGGCCAGAACCCGCGCGAGGTTCCACGAGCTGATGGGGGATCGGGCGTTCGCCGAGTACCTGGACCTCGTCCCTCGGCCACGACCCGCGAATGCGCCTCGTCCGCCGCTGGTGCTCCTGGCGGGGCTGCCCGGCACCGGCAAGTCCACGCTCGCCGAGTCGTTGGCGACCGTGCTGCCGGCACCGGTCTTCTCGATGGACTGGCAGCTCGGCACCCTGGTCCCGTTCGGCGTCCTGCGCCCTGACAACACCGGGCCGCTGGCGGAGCTGACGCTCATCGCGGCGGCGGCTCGTCAGCTTCAGCTCGGACTGGGTGCGGTGGTCGATGCCACGGGCCATACCCGCGCGTTCCGCGCGCGGCTCGAGTCCCTTGCCGACAGCCTCGACGCACGGTTCGTCGGCGTCGAGTGCGTGTGCTCCGACGCAACGGCCCACCAGAGCCGGGTCGAGGGTCGGGACCGTGGCATTCCCGGCTGGCCGGCGACCGTCACGTGGGCGCACCTGCAGCGGATGAAGGAGCGCTGGGAGGACTGGCACGAGCCGCACCTGGTCCTGGACACAGCAGCCGTGTCCCCGGAGACCGGGCTGCGACGGATCCTCGATCTCATCGCGCACGCCGACACGTGCACGCCAGGCAGCTGGCCAACGCATCGAGCCCGGAGGATCCTAGCCATCGAAAGCTGAACAGTCACCGCTGGGCGGCTACCCAGTGGGCCAACGGCTCACGAACCAGCGCGGGAGCCTTGACAGTGACGGCGTGTGGACACGCATTGTCACGCCAGGCCTAGCAGATTGAGTATAGAAAAATCATGTCAGATCAGAACAAGGCTGCCGTCACGCAGTTGGTGGAGGGGCTAGGAACGAATGGCAGCCCTGGCGCCTTTGATGTCCTTCACGACGATGCAATATGGACCGTCATGGCGGACGCCGACACCTTCCCGGTCTCCGGCGACATGCCAAAACTCGCATTCATTGAACACATGAGAGGGTTCCACGAATCACTCCCCAATGGCATACACGTGTCAGTGACCAGTGTGATTGCAGATGAAGCCAACGCGTCCGTCGAGGCAACTTCGAACGCTCTGCTCGCCAACGGAAATACCTTCAATCAGGTATATCATTTCGCGTTCGAACTCAAGGGTGGCAAGGTCGTGAGAGCAAGAGAATACATCGATACTGCCCGCGCGCTGTCCGCGTTTTCCCAGTAAAAGCACCCTGCCTGGCGGCACGACGACAACCGCCGTCGGTGACGATTCCGATCACCTGATATCACCAGGGTCCGCATAGACGCGCTCGGCCTCGGACCCGATGCAGACGTAGCTGCCGTCGAGCAGCTGTGCATCGACGGCGAAGCCGACGGAGGCTGGTATCACGAGGAAGGCAATGTGATACAGGGGTGGCTCGCATCCTGAAAGCAGATCGGCCGACGAGCGCTCGTCCTCAGAACGCGCGACGGGCTGCTGGGCGAATGCCGACATCCACGAGGCGCTTCTCGCAGTTGGCCCAGGTGGCTGATCACCGTCAGGATGGAGCAATGACCGAAAGACTCTGGCTGACAGGCGACCAGGAAACCGATCAGCTGCTGAGCGACGACCCGTTCGCCCTGCTGGTCGGCATGCTCCTGGACCAGCAGTATCCGATGGAGCACGCCTTCGCAGGCCCTCGCAAGATCCGCGACCGCATGGGCTCGTTCGACGTGCACACCATCGCCGACGCCGATCCGGACGAGTTCGTGACCATGGCGACCACTCCCCCGGCGATCCACCGCTACGGGCGGTCCATGGCGGGCCGCGTCCAGGACCTCGCGCGCACCGTCGTCGACGAGTACGACGGCGACGCCGCGAAGATCTGGACCGCGCCCGGCGCCGACGGCGGCGCCCCGACCGGCCGCGAGGTGCTGAAGAGGCTCAACGCCCTGCCCGGCTACGGGGAGCGCAAGGCCAAGATCTTCCTCGCGCTGCTCGGCAAGCAGCGCGAGATCCGGCCGGAGGGCTGGCGCGAGGCGGCCGGCGAGTTCGGCGAGGAGGGTTCACACCGCTCGATCGCCGATGTGACGAGCGCAGAGGCGCTGCTGGAGGTTCGCGCGTTCAAGAAGGCACAGAAGGCCGCGGCCAAGGGGGCAGGCTGAGAAGAGGCCACCGAACCGTCCAAACCCGGCGGGCTCAACCGGGCAAGACCTCGACGTAGCGTCTTGCCTCCTGATAAAAGGCCCAGTCCGACATCGCATGCAGGTGTTCGAACGCCTCGGCCAGGTCGGCCTCGTCAGCCGCACCGAAGCTGACGAGCTGAACCACGAAGCCGGGACCTTCCGCAACACATTCGAGTGCGGTCTCGCCGCTGTCGAAGGGCAGCTCGTGGCATTCCTCGAACGTGAGGCCGCTCGTGGAGCGGTCGTCGTCCACCGTTGCGGTCGAGCTGACATGAACCTCTTCGCCGTCCGGCGTCCGGTACACCGCGACGGAGGATCCTTCACCAATGGCGATGTACTGCTCCTCGTATCCCGGTCCGGCCAACGTGTACGGCACGCCGTGCGCCGCGACGCGCTCGTGGAAGTCACCGGCCGTGGCGAGAGCGAACCAGGCTGCCGGGACCAGTGCCGGGCTCAGCAGCACGGCGACCGCGACGAATCGGCCGGCCTTCCCGATTCTGGGCTGCCCGGCGGCCGCCGTCGCACCCGCTATGACCCCTGTCGCCAGCATCGCGACGCCCGGACCTACCGGCGAGGGTGACGCGGCTTGGAGGTACCACCCGGCCAGCAGTCCACCGGCAACGACTGGAGCCAACGCGCCGACCGCTGCTCGTCCGCCGGCCCTACGCACGACGGCGCCGCAGGCGAGACCCAGCAGAAGGACGCATATGCCAAAGGCAAGCACTCCTGGCAGCAACGACGATGCGCCCCAGGCCAGCAGGATCGACCACACCCCGACAGGAACCAGGACCAGCCCGCAGATCAGGCCGACGGACACGGAGGCCCATATGGCACGGGCGGCGCCCTGCCCGTCGGAGCCGAGACCAGGCGCATCAGGGCCACGCTCAACCGGGCGATCCACTTCGGGCACACGAACCTCCGCACCATGTGAGGGACGCTGAGTCTGTCAGGGACGGGCTCGCATGTCGCCGAAAGCCGGTGCCTGATCCGCACATGCGCGTCAAGCCGCAGGCACGCGCGGCGCGGTCAGGTCGCCTCTCGGACCATTGCCACGGCCTGCTGCATCCCGTACCGGGATGACAGCAGGTCGAGTAGCTCGTCGATGCTGCGGGCCGGGTTGGTGTAGCGGGTGCTGATCTGCTCCAGGGCGCGCAGGGCTGTACCAGGTGCGATGGAGACCGAGTCAGCCGCGAAGCGTGCAGCGGTCACGACGGTGATACCGCCCGGCAGCAGTTTGGCCGGCAAGTCCTTGACATTGTCACTGACGATAACGCCCGCGCCACCAACAACTGCGGCGGCGACCAGGTGTTCGTCGTCGGGATCGGGTAGACCGTAGGTACCCTCCAGCGGTTCCCAGCCAGAGATGCACGAATCGTCAAAGGCCCACCCCATCTGGTCGATCAGCCGCCGGGCCGCCGCTTCTGCCTGCTCCGGCATAGCGCCGCGGCGCACCCGCTTGTCCGCCTCAACGCGGACGAGCTCGTCGAGGATGGCCCGCGACCAGATGGGTCGGTACAAGCCCTCAGCGGCCATGCTCAGGAGGAAGTCCCGCTGCAGACTCGGCCACAGCACCGAGGTGTCCAGAAGAGCTGTGAACACGAGTCACCCCCGCCGTGCTGCCGCCGCGACCTTCCGCGCCTCACGCAATCGCTCGATCATCTCGGCAGGGTCGTCCTCGTCATCGGTGTCCACCGACGTGGCGGCCAGCATCGCGTACTGGCGCGCCCGGCGCCGCTCACGATAGGCGAGCACGTCACTCAGCAGAAGGCGACGACGGTTCCCGTTCCGCTCGGCTGCGAGCTCACCCGACTCGATCATCCGCACCACTGTGGGGCGAGAGACTCCCAGCAGGTCAGCCGCCTGCTGCGTCGTCAGTTGCGGCTCCTGCGGAGACACTGTGACCGCCTTGCCCGCCGCGAGCGCCTCGACCACTTGCACCAACGCCCGGTACACGGTTCCGGGCAGCTCGATCTGCTCACCCTCACCACCGCCTACAAGCAGGAACCGGCGAGCAGGCTCGGTTCCACGCCTGTCGGCGTGCGCGGCAAGGAAGCTGAGCACCTCGGCCGCGCCGAACTCGGACTCCTCCGGGACGTACGTCTGCGATGCCAGCTCTGCGCTCATAGTTCCTCCTCGGTGGCCGTACGAACGTATCGTACCTGGTTTCGTAACGTTCGAATAGCGGGAGAGCAGGAAGACGTGTTCAAGAAGGCACAGAAGGTCGCAGCCAAGAACCCCGGCTGACCCCAGGAGCCCGACTGGCCCGTCGGCCCGGTGCGCCACCGGGCCGACGGGCCAGCTACCGAACCCCTACTTGCCTGTGCTGTGCAGGGCCTCCTCCGGGGCCGGGGACGGAGACGGGGCCGACGACCGCTCGGTCGGCACCGGGGACGGCTCACCGGTAGGCGCGGGCGCAGGTGCGGGCTCGGACTCAGCAGGGACGCTGGGTACCGGCGTCGGCTCGGCAGGGGCAGCCGACGGCTCACCCGCCGTGGACGGCTCGGCAGGAGCGGCCGACGGCTCGTCCGACGTCGAGGGCGTCACGGACTGTTCAGCGGGAACGCTGGGCCCCGGCGACGGCTCGGCGACCACCGACGGGGCCACGGACGGCTCCCCGGACTCCGAGGCGTTGGCCGAGGTACATGCGGTGGCCAGCAGCACGACGGCGAGAGCGCTGCCCGCAGCGGCCGCGCCTCGTGCGGTGGCGCCCCAGACGCCTCGACGACGGGCCGAGCTGCTGGTCCTGGACGAGAGAGAATTCGATCGGTAGAGAGTCACAGGTCGGTCAGTGTGCGCCGGGACGGACCTCATGACAGTGCCGGGACGTGACGAGGCCGACCCGCGCGAGGTGTCATGCGTGGTTCGGTGCCGGACACAGACCGTTGAGCACGCCCACGCCCGTCACCCGCCCCCTGGAGACTGCCCTGTCCGCCCACACCGAGCCACGCGACCTCGATGCAGGCCCACTCACCCCGGCGCAGACCGAGTCGCTGTTCGTCGATCACGCACGTGCGGTGCACCGGTACGCGCGGACCCGGCTCGATACGGCCGAGGCGGAGGACGTCGTGGCGGAGGTGTTCGCGATCGCCTGGCGCAAGGGCGAGGTGCCCGACGACCCGAGGGCCTGGCTGTTCGCCATCGCCCGTCGGGTTCTCGCCAACCAGGTCCGGGCGGAGCGGCGACGCACGGCCCTGGCTGAGCGCACGCTGCGGCATCCGACGGCGCCACGTCCTGACGCCGCCCGTCTGGTGGACGAGCTCGACGTGCTGCGCCGGGCGCTGACGCTCCTGCGGCCTGCCGACCGCGAGGTGGTCGAGCTGCTGGCCGCGGCCGAGCTGAGCACCGCGGAGATTGCCGGCGTGCTCGGCTGCACCACGGCATCGGCGGCCACCCGCGTCTACCGCGCGCGACGTCGGCTGCGTGCCGCCTACCGCACCGTGACCGAAGGTCAGGAGACCTGACATGAGAAGGAAGAACGACGCCCTGACCCGCGCCAGGCAGGCCCTGAGCCAGGTCGATGCCGAGCTGGACCTCGGTCACGCCCGGTCGGCCGCGCTGGCGCGCGCCGACTCCGGCCCGGACGCTCAGGCGGACGCGGACGCGCACGCTCACGCGGACGCGGACGACGCGATGAGGTCCGGCGTGGAGATCCTCCCGCACGGACAGCGGCCGGCGCTCCCCCGCCGCCGCACGGCGGCGTGGGCGCTGGTCGCCACGGTGGCGCTGCTCGGCGGTGCCGGGCTGGGGACCGCCGTGCTCTGGCCGGAGCCGAACGGGTCAGTCCCGGGCGCACCCTCCCCCGCATCACCCTCGCCAGGGCCTGGCCTGTCGACCACCGCCCCTGGCGTCGGGCCGACCGACAGCCCGCGGGAGTGCGCATCGGTTCCGCCGGCGCCGGGCCCCACGCCGACGACACCGGGGAGCTCCGGACCGCCGAGCAGCGCGCCGGTGCCGTCGAACGGCTGCGACGCCGAACTGTCGCCCTCGCCCTCGAGCGGCCCGACCGTCGGCACGGACGACATCGGCCCGTAAGGCACCCGGGCGGACGACCCGTCACCCGAAGCCCCGATCGACACCCTCGCCGGGAGGATCGACCGGAGGCTGACGCCGGAGGCACAGAGAGCCGACGGCCGCTACCGCCGCCGGTAGGCCGTGGCGAGCACCGACACCGTGACCTGCTCCGGCAGCTCGCCGTCGACGGCCAGCTCCGCCTCCGTGACGTGGCGCGCGCTCGGCGTCATCAGCACCAGGTCGACCGCCTCCTGCCGGGTCAGCGGCGTCGTGTACTCGACCTCCAGCGTGCGCGCGGGCTCGAAGTACGGGTCCAGTGCCTGGTGCAGGCGCCGCTCCTTGTCCGGGTCCACGGTCACCATGTGCGTGACCTGGCTGCGCAGCTCGGCCAGGTGCCCGCCGAAGGGTCGCACCACGACCAGGACGCCGCCCGGACGCAGCACCCGGTGGAACTCGGCCGGGTTGCGCGGCGCGAACACGTCGAGCACCACGTCGACCTGCTCGGACGCGATCGGGAACGGCCGGAAGACGTCCCACGTCGCCGCCGCGGCCCGCTCGTGCGCCCTGGCCGCCACACGCAGCGCGTGGGCCGAGGTGTCCAGGCCCAGGCCGACGGCTTCGGGCAGCGCGTCGAGCACTCCTGCAAGGTAGTAGCCGGTACCGCAGCCGACGTCGACCACCGTGGCGGGGCGCGCGGCGTCGGTCGCGAGGTCGGCCACCGCGTCGCGGACCGGCGCGTACCGCCCGGCGGCCAGGAAGTCACGCCGCGCCCGCGCCATCGGCCCGTCGTCACCGCTGGTCGCCGGTGCCCCGGTCAGCAGGCCGACGTAGCCGTGGCGGGCGAGGTCAAAGCTGTGGCGGCGTGGGCAGCGCAGCACGCCGTCACCGGGTGACAGCCCCGCGCCGCAGGACGGGCAGCGCAGCAGCGGCAGGATCGGGACGAGGGCGGCGGGAAGGGATACGGGCACGTGCACTCCTGGCGGCGAGGTGGGGGCAGATCGGGTCAGACCCGGTCCTCCGGGACCGGGTTCGCCGCCCGGCCCTCGGTCGACAGGAGCAGGACGACGGCGTCGGGCCGCAGCCCGATCGCCTCCCGCCAGCCGGGTTGGCCCAGCACCAGGCGGGCCGCCGCGAGGGTTGCCGCACCGCAGGGTCCTGAGTCGACGCCGAGCCGCGCCAGGTCCTCGACGGCGCTGGCCGCCTGGTCGTCGGAGACGGTGACCGCGCCGTCGAGCCCGTCCCGCAGTACCGGCCACGCGAGCGCGGAGACGGTGCCGCAGTTGAGTCCGGTCATGATCGTGTCACCCGTCGGTGCAGTGACCCGCTCGCCCGCACGCAGCGACGCGACCAGGCCGGCTGCGCGGTCGGGCTCGACGGCGAGCAGCGTGCCGCCGTCGGCCCCGGCGCCGCCGTAGTGGCTCACCACTGCCTGCGCCAAGGAGCCGACCCCGACGGGCACGACCACCAGGTCTGGCGCGCCAAGGCCCAGGGCGGCCAGCTGCGTGTCGGTCTCGAGGCACAGCGTCGCGTAGCCGTCGACGATCCACTGCGGGACGTCCGTGTACCCCGGCCAGGACGTGTCCTGCACCAGGATCGACGCCGGGTCGGCGGCGGCCTCGGCCGCCGCACGCGCCACCAGGTCGTCGTAGGCACCGTCGACCTCCACCGCCTGGGCACCCTCGGTCGCTATCGCCTTCTTCGCGGCCTCGGTGATGCCCTGCGGGTAGTAGATCGTCGCGGCGGCACCGATCAGCGAGGCCATGTGCGCGACGGCGCGACCGTGGTTCCCGTCCGTGGCCGCGTACAGCCGGACGTCACGGCCCCGGACTGCCGCGCGCACCGCGTCCACGGTGAGCTCGGTGATCCCGAACCGCTCCCCGACGGCGCGCGCCGTCGCGTACGACGCGCCGAGCACCTTGAACGCGGGCAGCCCGAGCCTGCTCGACTCCTCCTTGACCAGCACGCGCCCGACGCCGAGCTCCGCCGCGAGACCGGGCAGGTCCCGCAACGGCGTCCGCTGGTATCCGGGCAGGGTGCGGTGAAAATCGATGGCGGGCATGTGGTCGATTGTCCCCGACAGCGCCACCGAGGGCCGACCGGTCAGAGCAGACCGACCGCGGCGAGCGCCGTCGCGACGATGCCGGCGAGCGTGCGCACGTGGTTCCACGCGGTCCAGGGCCGCCAGTAGGCACGCCATCCGGCGGCCTTGTCGTGGGAAGCGAGGAGCCGGTTGTTGAGCGGTACGTTCAGGGCAGCGGTCACTCCGAACGTGCCGATCAGGTAGACCGCTGCGGCCGCGAGGACCCATGCCCCGCCGTCCCGGCCCTCGACGAGGCCCCAGATGCCGGTGCCCGCCGGGACGAGGAGCGCACCGAAGAAGACCGACATGAAGGCGGGCAGCAGCGCGGTCTCGTTGATGCCGCTCATCGCGGCCCCTGCGGCTTCGTCGGAGGCGCGGCCGAGGCCGCTCATGACGAACGACGAGAAGGCGAAGAACACCCCCGCCGACAGCCCGAGGAGCAGCACTGATGCCACGGTGAAGATCGTCCAGACCATCAGAGCCTCCCGGTCGGCGCAGCAGCGCGGCGCACAGCAGCAACTCTTGCACGAGGCCCGCGCATGTTCCAGGTGTTACGGGCAGCACCCGGTGCGCCGTTCGATCGGCTCGTGAGACGGTTCGCCACGCTCCGATAACAGATCGGGCACACCGGACACTTTTGCCCCCCGGGGTGTCGGTGTGCCGTGGAACACTTCGAGTCATGCTCGAACTTGCCACCGGAACCGGACTCGCCTTGTCGGCGGGCCTCAATGCCTGGATCCCGCTCATCTTCCTCGGCGTGCTCTCCCGCTTCACGGACCTCGTGTCGCTTCCGGGCACCTGGGACTGGCTGGAGAACGGCTGGGTGCTGGCGATCCTGACCGTCCTGCTGGTGCTCGAGTTCGCCGCGGACAAGATCCCGGTGCTCGACTCCATCAACGACGTGGTGCAGACCGTCATCCGGCCCACCGCCGGCGGCATCGCGTTCGGTGCCGGGTCGATGTCGGAGACGACGACGGTTACCGATCCCAGCACGTTCGTGCAGTCCGGCCAGTGGATCCCCATCGTCTCGGGCATCGTCCTCGCCCTCGGCACGCATGCGGCGAAGGCCGGCGGCCGCGTGGTCGCCAACACCGTCTCCGGCGGCACCGCCGCCCCCGTCGTGAGCGCGGCGGAGGACGTGACGAGCATCGGCCTCGGGTTCCTGTCCGTCCTCGCCCCGCTCGCGATCATCCCGGTGATGATCCTGTTCGTGATCGGGGTGATCATGCTGATCCGGAGCCTGATGAAGCATCGCCGCGCCCGCGCGGCGGGGCATGCGGGTGGAGAAGGAGATGCCTACTACGTCTGACGTGCGCACCGTCCAGCGTGCCCGGCTCACCTCGGTGGGCCTGGGTGCTCTGCAGGCGGCCGACGGCGGTGGCGTGCCCGGCGTCGTCGCCCGGCTGGGTGCCGTCCAGTCGCAGGAGCTGCACTCGTCGGCATGGGGCGTCGCGCAGCGTCTGGCGCGGCCTGCCACGCTCGCCGAGGTACAGGCCGCTCTGGCCGACGGCACGATCCTGCGGACGCACGTTCTGCGCCCCACGTGGCACTACGTGGTGCCCGGCGACCTGGCGCCGCTCATGACCGCCACCGCGCCACGGATCCGCCGGGCGATGCTCTCTGCGGAGAAGCCGCGCGGCTTCGAGCACTCGCTGCTGCCCCGCCGGCACGCGGTACTCGCGGAGGCGCTGGCGCAGGGGCCGCTGACCCGCAAGGAGATCCGCGCCGTGCTCGCCGAGTCCGAGGGCACGCCGCTGGACAGCTGGCATCTGGGCCAGGTCATGGCGCACGCCGAGCTCGACCTGCTGGTGGCGAGCGGCCCGATGCGGGGCAAGCAGGCGACGTACCGGCTGCTGCCGGAGCAGAAGGTATGGGACGAGCACGAGGCGGTCGTCCACCTGGCCCGCTCCTACGTACGCGGGCACGGCCCGTGCCGCGCGGAGGACGTCGCCTGGTGGGGCACCCTGACCAAGACGGCGGCGCGCGCAGCGGTGGCCGACGCCGGGCTCGTGCGCCACGAGCTGGCCGGCCTGACGCTCTGGGCCGACGGCGACCTGCCCGATCCAGCACCGGCCGGCACCGTGCGGCTGCTGTCGGTGTTCGACGAGCTCTTCTGCCACGACTTCAAGGGCTGGCCCGCCCTGAGCCGGGACGGTGTGCCGAGTCGTTGGCTGTACGCCGGCATCGTGGTGGTGGACGGGATGATCGCGGGGGCCTGGTCCCGGGTTCTCAAGGCGCAGAGCGTGGAGATCACTGTCGAGCTCACCGAGGAGCCGACCCGTCAGGTCTGGGCCGCGATCGAGAGGGAGGCCGAGCGCTACGGGCAGTTCTGCGGGCTCGACCCGATCCTGACGCGCGGCCAGGTGGGCAAGGGCACGATCGGCTGACGCAGCCGAGGTCAAGGGATCGCTGAGCAGACGCGTGACGGCGCACAGGGGTGGCGCAGGTCGAGCCGTAGTCGGCAGACTCCGCGTATGACTCGTATCGCCGTCGAAGGCCAGGCCACGCGCACGCACCCCGCGGAGCGTGGCACCGTCAACCTGCACGTCGCGTTCTCGGGCACCCTCCGCAACGACGTCGTCGACCAGGTGGCCCGCACCCACACCATCCTCGTGGAGCAGGCAAGGGCGCACGTCGCGGCGGGTGCCGCCGACAAGTGGGACTCGGCCTCCGTGCACTCCTACGTCTACGACGACCGGGTCAAGAGCTCCCAGGCGGGCGGCAAGCAGCGCGTCCGGCGGTTCCGGGCCTCGGCACGCCTGTCGGTCACGTTCCGCGACTTCGAGGCGCTCTCGACGTGGCTGGGCGACATCATGGACGTCGATGGTGTCGAGATCGACCGGGTCGCCTGGACGCTGACCGACGAGACGCGCAGGACGCTCCAGGCCGAGGCCCGGATCGAGGCCGCGGAGGAGACGGTGGTGCGCGCGCAGTCGTACGCGGACGCGCTGGGCCTCGGACCGGTCGCGCCCGTCGCGATCTACGAGGCGGGCCTGCGTGGCGGCGGCAACGGTGGCGGCAACGCCCCGATGTACGCGATGCGCGCCGGGACCATGGGCGAGGCGGGCGGTAGCGCGCACGTCGAGCTCCAGCCCCGGGACATCGACGTCGACATCACGCTCTCCGCGGACTACGAGGCGGGCGTGCCCGCCGAGGGCTGAGGCAGCACGCCGGCGGCACGCAGCCGCCGAAGCACCAGGTCGTGGGGCACGGCGAGCGCCGTGCCGCGGTGCCCCACGGTGGTGGTGGCCGTCAGCAGCGAGTTCAGCAGGGCTTCCTCGACCGCGTCCATGGTCGCGGCGAAGACCGGGTCAAGGTCGCGGTCGTCCACCCGGCGCGCGGGCAGGTCCGACGTCGTGCCCGACGGCGGAGCGCCCGGCGTGCTGAACGCCAGGGCGTAGTCGCCGCTGCCGCCCGCGAAGTCCGAGCCCACCCGCGCCATCGCGAACACCGCCCGGCGTGCGACCCGGCCCAGCTGCCGAGCGTCCAGGGGCGCGTCGGTGGCGACCACGATCATGCAGGAGTTGCCGTCGGGCTCCCCCGCGGACGTCGCCGGCTCGCCGGCGGCGTCGGCCGGGATCGGCACGCCGCACACGGTCAGCGTGCCCGAGAAGTTGGACTGCACGAGGGCTCCCACCGTCCAGCCCTCGACGAGGCGCGACGACGTGCCGACCCCGCCCTTGAACCCGAGCGCCATGGTCCCCGTCCCGGCCCCGACGCAGCCCTCGTCGGGTGGACCGGACGTGGCGCCGTCGAGCGCTGCGAGCACGTGCGACTCCGCGACGGGGCGTGCGCGGATGTCGCTGAGGCGACCGTCGTTGGTCTCGCCCACCACCGGGTTGAGGGTGCGCGTCTCCTCGTGGCCAGGCCGCGCGAGCACGTGCGTGACCAGGGCGTCTGCGGCGCGAAAGGCGCTGAGGGTCGCGGTCAGGAGGATCGGGGTCTCGATCGCGCCGAGCTCGGCGACCTGGGTGGCGCCGACCAGCTTGCCGAACCCGTTGCCGACGAACAGCCCGCAGGGCAGGCTGCGCCTGTCCGGGTCGAGAGCGTCGGGGACGATCGCCGTGACCCCGGTGTGGAGGCGGGGTGCGTCGACGATGGTGGTGTGCCCCACGCGTACCCCTGGTACGTCGGTGAGGGCGTTGTGCCGCCCGGTGGGCAGCGTGCCCACGACGATGCCGAGGTCGCGCGCGCGGCGTGGGCGTTGTCCGTTGTCGCTCATACCCCCAGCATCGACGATCAGACGGACTTTCGAGTCAGCTCACGCCCGGCCAGGAAGGTGATCGGCGCGGGCACAGACGCGGGTAGGACCGACGGCGCGCCGCACCTGCACCTTGCACAATGACAAGGTGCGCCTCGACGACCACACCTGCCGCTCCCGCTTCGCCGCGGCCCGGCACGCCTACCTCGCTTCCGCCGGTAGCGACGGCGTGCCGCACCTCGTCCCTGTGACGTTTGCGCTGGTCAAGGCCCGCAGCAACACCGCGGCCGACCCGTCGACCGGTGACGAGATAGTGGTCGCCGTCGACCACAAGCCCAAGACCACGCGCGACCTGAAGCGCCTGCGCAACCTCGCGGAGAACCCGCGGGTCGCGTTCCTCGCCGACCGGTACGACGACGACTGGGCGCACCTCTGGTGGGTGCGCGCCGACGGCGTCGCCGCGATCGAGCACGACGGCGAGCCCCGCGAGGCGGCGCTGGACGCGCTCGCCGCGCGGTACCCGCAGTACCGCGAGCACCGGCCGGACGGCCCGCTGATCAGGGTGCGGGTGGCCCGGTGGTCCGGCTGGGCCCATGACTGAGCCCCGCCGGACCGTCGGTCATACCCACTGGACGAGCTGCCACACGATCCCGTTGGGGTCGGCGAACTGGCAGTAGCGCTCGCCCCACGGCTCGGTCTCCGGCGGTGTCACGACCTCCGCGCCGGCGGCGGAGATGCGGGCGAACTCGGTGTCGAGGTCGTCCACGACGAACGCGATCAGCATCCCCTGGCCGGCAGGTCCGGCGATGCGCTCGGGCTTGAACGTGCCGAGGCCGACGCGCAGGAACACGATGTTGACGCCGGCCGTGGGGTGGTCGAGCGACACGAACCCGTCGTCGGACATCGCCTCGGTGAAGCCGAGGTGGGTCTGGGCGAACTCGGCCGACGCGGCGACGTCGGACACGTTGAGGGACAGGGCGGTTCCGGTGATGATCAAGCGGGCTCCTCGCATCGGGACAATAACCTTGTACGGCGTACAACGTAGGATGATTGCAAAATGTTCCCGGCCCGTCACACCGATTCTGGAGACCCATGCCCCGAGAGCTGATCGACCTGCTCTGGCGGGACCACCCGTCCGCCCCGCAGGGCGGCACGCGCGGCCCGCGGTCGCGCATCACGACGGGGGCCGTGGTCGACGCGGCACTCGCGCTGGCCGACGCCGAGGGCCTCGCCGCAGTGACGGTCCGGCGCCTCGGCGACGCCCTTGGCATCTCGACGATGTCCGTGTACACGCACGTGAACGGGCGCGACGACCTGCTCGTGCTGATGGCCGACGCCGTCTACGCGCGCATGCCGCTGCCCGGCTACGGGACGGCGGGCTGGCGCACCCGCGTGCGCCGGGTCGCAGACGCTAGCCTGGCGCTCCACCTCGAGCACCCCTGGCTGCTGGAGATCGAGGACGACCGCACCGCGTTCGGCCCCGGCACCATCGCCAAGTACGACCACGAGCTGCACGCGCTCGACCCGTTGCACCTGGACGACGTCGCGCGGGACGCCGCGCTCACCTTCGTGCTGGATTTCGTGCGCGGCGCCGCACGCGCACGGCGGCGCGGCCCGCGAGCCGACGAGCTGCCGCAGGTCTGGGCACGGTGGGCCGGGCGGCTCGCCGAGTACCTGGGCGACGACTATCCGCTGGCCCAGCGGGTGGGTGGTGCCGCCGGCGAGGAGATGAACGCGCCCTCCAGCCCGGCGCACGCCTGGGAGTTCGGCATGGCGCGTGTGCTGGACGCGCTGGCTCGGGCAGCCGCCGAGCCGGGCGCGTAAGAAGCCGGTAACCAGGCCGTAAGGGTTGTTCGGCGAGCGACGCGCCTAGCGTCGACGCATGAGCACACTACACCGCGGTACCGTTGCCGCTATAGCCCTGACCTGCGCCTTTACCCTCGCTGCGTGCGGCTCTGCCGAGGAGCCGGGCGGCGGCGAGATGTCCGAGGACACCATGTCGGAGAGCCCGATGGACGAGATGTCGGAGTCCCCCATGGACGACGAGATGTCCGAGTCGCCGATGGACGACGAGATGTCCGAGGACGAGATGATGTCCGACGCCCTCGACTTCACGGCCTCCACGGCGAGTGGCGACACCTTCGAGGGCGCCGAGCTCGCGGGCAGCCCTGCCGTCGTCTTCTTCTGGTCCGAGATGTGTGACACGTGCGCCGACACGGCGGCAGCCCTCGCCGACGTCGACGGCGTCGAGCTGCTCTCCGTCGCCGGCGAGGACAGCGACCCCATGGACGACCCGCTGGCCGAGGTCGGCGGCGTCACCCAGCTCGAGGACGGTATGGGCGACCTCTCCTCGCACTTCGACGTGATGGCCGACGGCGACGTCGTCCTGATCGATGACGAGGGTACGGTCACCCACCACGGCCCGATGGACCCGATGGAGCTCCCGGACGAGGTCGCCTCGCTCACCATGTGACCCACCCGTTGAGTGCTGGATATCTGCGGGTTTTCAGCTCGGACCCACAGACATCCAGCACTCAACCGGCCTGGTCCTCGGAGCGGAGGCGGGGCTCCACCCGGTTGGCCGGGTTGACTCCCGACTTGTCCGCGTAGAAGGCCCTGATCACGTCCATGTCGGCACGCACGTCCCCGGTGAGCTGGATGCTCGGGCCGAGGCCTGCGACCTTGGCGACGCCGTCGACGTACCCGAGCGTCACGGGGAAGCCGCTCTTGAGCGCGATGCGGTAGAAGCCAGACTTCCAGTAGCCCGAGCCGGCGCCACGGGTGCCCTCCGGTGTCACGACGAGGTGGAACTCCTCGCCCCGTTCGACGGCCCCGAGGATCTCCTCGACGATGCTGGCCGGGTCGTTCCGGTCGACGGGGATGCCGCCCAGAGCACGCATGAGAGCGGCCAGGGGGCCCTTGAACCAGGAGTCCTTGATCAGGAACCGGATCTTGAGGTCCATGTCGAAGGCGATGGCCAGCATCAGGAAGAAGTCCGTGTTGGACGTGTGCGGCGCGCCGATGAACACCGTGGGTCTGGTCGGGGCAGGCTCCGACCGCATCCGGTAGCCGGTACCGGCCCAGATGATGCGGGCGACGGCCCGGCGGATGGTGCGTGACATCGTCGTCCTCGAATCAGGGCGGACAGGGTGAACCTCGGGCGAAAATCGCAGAAGCGCAATTCTGACAGATCCAGCGGAGGGTCACCGACCTGTCCGGGCTGCCCACGGCAGGCGCAGCAGCGGGCGCACGCTGCTGCGCACCAGGTGCAGCAGGCCTCGCGAACCCGCCGACTGCTCGTCGAACAGCATGAGCGCCACGTGCGCCATCGCCGTGTCGGACGCGGCGACGGCGCGTGTGGCGACACCCGCCCAGAGCGGGGAGCGCATGAGCTGCTGCGCCAGGTAGCACTCCCGGTAGTGGCGCCCGAACCGACGCCTGTGGGCGCTCTCGAACCCGGTCAAGGCCGCGGCGAGGTCCGCGCCCTGCCAGGACCCGCCCGCTCGGTCGAGCGCTCCGAGATGTTCGGCGAGCTGCACCCCTCCCGCCATCCCGTAGAAGATGCCCTCTCCGCTGAGCGGGTTGATCGCCGCCGCGGCATCGCCCAGCAGCACGGCGGAGCGCCCAGGGGCCGTCATCGGTGTCCGCGCGGCGGCGTGCGGGAGCTGGTGCGCGGCGACCCGCTCCACCCCGGACACGGCGAACCCGCGCCGCTCCAGGTCCTCGACGTACAGGTCGAAGAGGTCGCGCAGCGAGCGCCCGTGCCGCTTGGTCTGCCGCTTCAGATGGTCCACCGGGATGCCGACGCCGAGGTTCGCGCCGTCGTCGGGCAGCGGGAAGACCCAGCCGTAGACCGGCAGGAGCGTCTCCAGGAAGTCGAACCGGAGGGTGTCGCTCACGGGCTTGTCCGGGTGGGTGACCGTCCCGTACGCGCGCATGGCGATGTGGGTGTGCCGCATCGAGGGCCGGGCGATGCCCATCGCCCGCCGGACCCCGGAATAGGCGCCGTCCGCGCCGACGACCAGGTCGAACGTGGCCTCGCCGGAGGACAGCCTGACCCGTTCGCCGCCGCGCGCCTGGTCCTGCGCGGCGGGCGCCGGACCGGTCTGGGTCATGCCCTCGAACGACACGCCCTCGCGGACCTCCGCACCGGACTCGCGCGCCGCGTGCAGGAGCAGGTCGTCCAGGGCGAGCCGCGGGGTGACGTAGCCGGCGAGGTCCCGACCCTCCATGATCGGGCCGCGCGCAACGGCCTCGACCCCGCCCGGACCGCTGATCGCCACCGACATCGGCATGTGGAACTGCTCGAGCCGCTCCGCCAGGCCGAGCCCGTCGAGCACCCGCCTGGCCCCGGGACCGAGTCCGTCGCCGCAGGTCTTGTCACGCGGGAACGTGGCCTTGTCGACCAGCGTCACGTGCGCGTCCGGCACCTCGCGCCGCAGGGCGATCGCCGTTGCGGCACCGGTGGGACCACCGCCCACGACGAGGATCCGAGGTGCGTTGTTGCCGGCCACGCCGACGACCCTAGACCCGCTCCGAAGTGCGGGCCAGAGCAGGTGCCGACGTCAGCGCTTGGGCCTGCGGTCCGGCGTCACGTCCTCGGCGGTGCCAGGGATCGTCTTGCCCGTCGCGTAGGTGCCCGGAGCGCTGGTCGACGACGAGGCGCCCGGCGTCGCACCGCCCGGCGTCGAGGTACCGCTGCCCGAGCCACCCGACGCCGTGTCCCCCGTGGTGCCCTTCACCGGCCGGTGCTTCCGGAACCGCTGCACGGCCTTGTAGAGGGTGACGCCTGCGATGATGATCGCGATGGCGTCGTCCCCGAGGCCGAGCGGCCCCAGCACGCTCTCCGACAGGAGGTCGATCGGGCTAGCCACGTAGCCGGCGCCCGCGATGAACGTGAAGATCTCCTGCCAGGTGAACTTCCTGGGATCCTTGCCCCGCTTGCTTTCCTCGCCCATGCCCGGAACGTAACGGAGAACCGGACGACTCGCCAGGGATGTACGAGTCGTCCAATTCGTGACGTCCGACTCAGGTGCCCGGCTCTGGCCGGTCAGACGTCGATCGGGCGGCGGTCCTCCACGAGCCGCGACGTGTACCCGGCCGCCACGAGCCGGTCGAACGCGCCCATCACCTCGTCGGGCACCTCCTCCTCGTGGGCGATGAAGCCGAGGTCGGCATACAGGGTGAGGCGCTGCGTCTCACCGACGAGCATGTCGACCACCCGGACGGCATCACCGATCGTCTCGACGTACGCGTCGAGGTCCAGGGGCCGTGACACGCACAGCACGTCGACGTCCGGCCACACGACCCGGCAGGTCGCGAACGCACGCCGCTGCTGGTACGGGTGGGAGACGAGCAGCACGGAGGACGGCTCGACCTGGAGCTCGGCAAGCAGCTTGCGGCTGTACTCCAGGTTCTCGCTGGTGTTGGTGGCGGACGGCTCGACGAGCACGGCGTCCGCGGGCACGCCACGTGCGATCGCGTGGTCGCGGTAGCCGAAGGCCTCCCCCTCGGGGAAGGCGTCGACGGTGGTGGGTGCGTTGGCACCCGTGAAGACGATCTGCCGGAACAACCCTTCGAGGTAGAGGTCGGCCGTGTAGTCGGCCACACCCAGGTCGTGACCGCCCAGGCCGATACAGACGTCGACCGGTCGCGGCTCGTGCTGCAGGTCATGGAACGCCCACAGTGTCTGTACGTCCTCCCGCGCTTCGGCGGGGATCATGACGTTCGGCATATGACGACCATATTGCTCAAGGGAATCGCGGGCACAACCTGAGTTGGGATGCACGCCCGAATTCTGGGGTAATTGCGCGCAATGTCACAACCTGCGAGAGCGTTGTGACAGCGCCATCTACCTGTGCTTTCGCACCCCCCGCGCAGACCCCCCATACGGAGCCAAGGTAGTGGACGCGACGAACCACCCCTAGCGGGCAGCGTCGTCGTCACCCTCCCCCTCGCCTGCCCGCTCGGCGGCACCGACCCCGACGACGTCGTCCTCGAGCTTGCCCGAGAACAGGTCGTAGTACTGCAGGTGCAGGTGGTAGCCGGCCCCCAGCGCGATGCGGCGGATCATGCCGAGCGTCGGCTCGACCTGCCCGGACTCGATCCGGCTGATCGTCGACGTGGGTACGCCAGCCAGCACTGCCAGTGAACTCATGCTGAGCTCTCGCTCGGCTCGGATCCTGACAACGATCTGGGCTGCTGTCGTGAGCAAGGCGCCCTCCCGTCGACGCTCGGCCATCGAAACGTGCCATGACGCACGACAGGGCCCGCCGGAAAGTAGAGATCAATTTTCCGGCAAGCCCTGTAAGACAGACTCTATACGTCTATGCCCGTCGCGGCTCATCGACAGGGCATGTGTCGCATGTTTCCTCCGGGGGTGCCACACCGACACGTTGGCCTACTACCCTCAGCCCTCATGGGTACTGCGAGCTCACCGGGTGACGGCGCCGTGGCCCGGCAGGCCGCCGGGCACGGGTCGGCTCGTCGCGGCCAGGCGGCGCGCGGCGTGCGCGCCCTTCTCCAGGAGCATCCCGGGTGGGTGCTGCTGCGGTCGAGGAACGCCGCCGCCGCCGTCGTGCTGCTGGACCGCAACCTCGGCGCGTCCCGCCGCAGGCTGCCCGTCGAACAGCTCGCGACGAGGATCGACGACGATCTGCCCGAGCTGCGCCGTGCGGGCTTCGAGCTGCCGTACTCCGGCTACTTCTACGTGTCCGAGTGGATCGACGAGGGCGTGCTCGTCCGGCGACGGGCGGCGCAGACCGCCGGAGAGCCCGACACCGAGACCCTCGAGCTGTCCGACGGCGCGCTGCTCGCCATCCGCTTCGTCTCCCGGCTGAGCAAGCCCCACCCCGCTGTGACGCCGTCGCGGCTCGGCACGGTGCTCGACGGCCTGCACACGCTGGCCGCCGACGCCGACCCCGACCCGGAGGCCCGGCTGGCCGCCCTGCTGGAGCAGCGCGCGGCTCTCGACACCCGGATCGAGCGCGCCCGCCGGGGTGACGACGACCCGCTGCCGCCCGACGCCGCCGCCGAGCGTGCCCGCGAGATCCTGGCCCTGGCCGGCGACATCCCCGCCGACCTGGCCAGGGTGCGCACGGAGCTGGAGCGCACGGACCGCGAGCTGCGCCGTCGGCTCCTGGAGTCCGACGGCTCGCGCGACACGTTCCTCGACGACATCTACCGCGGCGTGGACCACCTCGCCGAGTCCGAGGCCGGGCGCGGCCTGGTCGCGTTCCGCGAGCTCCTGCGGCAGGCGGAGCACGCGGCGCAGGACGACGTCGGCCGCGTGCTCGACACCGTCCACCTGGCCCCAGCGGAGGCCTCCGCGCTGCGCCGCCTGCTGCCCACCCTGCAGGACGCCGCCGACGAGCTCACCGACACCATGGCCGTGCTGCGCCGCGCGCTGCAGCGCATGGTCCGGTCCGGCGAGCTCCCGGCAGAGCGCGCCCTGCGCCGTCTGCTCGGCGAGGCTCAGGACGCCGCCCTCGCAGCGGCCCCCGACCTCGCCCCCGGCGCCGAGCTGCGGCTCACGCTGCCGCTCGGCGCCGTCACGCCCCGGTCGGTGGGCGGCTTCCAGCCGCACAACCCCGGTGGGGAAGACGTCGAGGCACCGCACGCAGCTCCCGCCCTGCCGCCGCGGGCCGTCTCGCTCACGGCGCTGCGCGCACTGGCCCGCGACTCCGAGATCGACGTGGACGAGCTGCGCGGGCACGTGAACGAGCGCGTCGCGGCCGTCGGCCGCGCCACGATCGCGTCCGTGCTCGCCGCGCACCCCGCCACCCAGGGGGCCGCGAGCGTGGTCGGCCTCCTGACGCTCGCCGAGCAGCACGGCGTGGCCACCGGCAACGACGAAGACGTGAACTGGCGGTCGTCGCGCGGCGTCGCGCGGCGGGCCGTACTCCCCCAGAACCAGTTCGAGGAGCATGTCCCGTGACCGAACCCAACGCGACAGGGCCCGGCCCGACCCGGCCCGGATCGACAGACCTCCGCAGCGCGCGCCCCGGGCGCCCGGCCGGCAGCGGTACTGCGGCGCCGTCGGGTGCGGAGACCAGCGCGGGCGGCGACGCCGGCACGGGTGTCCACCTCTGGCCCGGCGACCACGGCACCCTGCCCGCGCCGGCCCGCCTCGCCCTCGCCCGGCTCGTGCGCGGGCCCTACCTTGCCGCCGAGTCGGACCCGGACACCTGGCGGTCGCTCCTGACGAACGAGGACGTCGTCCGCGAGCGCCTCGCCGACCAGTACCTCGATCTGGTGATCGACGCCGAGGCGCAGGTCGCGTTCGTGCGCGACGTGCCGGCCCCGGACGCGCCCCAGGTGGTGCGCGAGCTGACGCTCACGTTCCTGGACACCGCGCTGCTGCTGCACCTGCGCGCCCTGCTGCTGGACTCGGCGGACGGGCGGGTCGCGATCAGCCGTGACGAGGCGGCCGACCATCTCGGCAGGTACCGCCGGCGCGGTGGTGGTTCGCCCATGGACTTCACCAGGCAGCTGGACGCGACCTGGGCCCGGCTGATCGAGTCGGGCATGCTGGAGCCGCTCAGCGGGGACCGCTGCGTGGTCTCGCCGGTGCTCCGCACGGTGTTCGGCGCCGACCAGGTAGCGGCGCTGAGCGCCGAGTACGCACGACTGGCGAAGGAGAGCGCATGAACACGGCCCACCCCGGACAGTGGCGCCTCGCGCGCATCGAGCTGGTCAACTGGGGCACGTTCGCCGGGCACCACGTGGTGCCGGTGCCCCGCGAGGGCTTCCTGCTCACCGGCCACTCCGGCTCGGGAAAGTCGTCGCTGGTCGATGCCGTCGCAGCGGTCCTGACCCCGCCGGAGCAGCTACGGTTCAACGTGGCCGCCGCAGGCACCGGCGCAACGGAGCGCGAGGCGGGCGACCGGGACGTGGTCTCGTACGTGCGGGGCGCGTGGCGGCACCGGACCGACGAGAGCACCGGCGAGGTGGTGGCCGACCACCTACGGCCGGGCGCTACCTGGTCGGGTGTCCTGCTGCGGTACTCGAACGGCACCGACGCGGCCGACGACACGGTGACGCTGGTGCGCCTGTTCCACCTCACGCGGGGCTCGTCCACCCCGGCGACGCTGCACGTGGTGGTGCCCTCCGACGTGGGGCTGCTGGACTTCGAGCGGTACGTCCGCTCCGGACCCGACGCAGCGGGCGTGACCGCCGCCTGGCCGACCGCGACGGTGAGCGAGCGGCACGGGCCGTTCGCCGCCGCGTTCACGCAGGCGCTGGGGATCGGTTCGGAGCAGGCGCTGGTGCTGCTGCACCGCACGCAGTCCGCCAAGAACCTGGGCAGCCTGGACGACCTGTTCCGCGGGCACATGCTGGACGAGCCGAGCACGTTCGACCTGGCGGCCCAGGCGGTGGACCAGTTCGCGGACGTGGCACGTGCCTATGCCGACATCGAGACCTCGCGCCGGCAGATCGAGCACCTGGGCCGGCTGGCGACCCTGACCAAGGCGTACGACGAGGGCTCGTCGGCGGGTGTCCGCGCCGCGACGCTGCGGGGGTCCCTCGAGACCTTCAAGGACGCGTGGAAGCTCGACCTGGCGCACGGCGCCCTCGCGGAGGCGCGGGCCGCTGAGGAGCGCGCGCAGCACCACCGCCAGGCGGCCGACACCGAGGTCGACGTCGCGGCGAACACGCACCAGCAGGCGGTGAACGTGCTCGGCGCCAGGGGCGGGCAGGCCCTGGCCACCCAGGCGGACCGCCTGCAGCGCGCCGGCGAGATCGCCGCCCTGGTCCGCACGCGCCGTGGTGAGCTCGCCACGGACCTGCAGTCCGTCGGCATGACCATGCCGGAGACGTTCGGGGAGTTCGCGGCACTCAAGGAGAAGGCGCGGTGGGAGCTGGGCGGCTCGAAGCCGCTGACCACCGGCGCCGTCCCCACCCTGACGGGTGCCCTGCCCGCCGTCACGGCGGGTCAGGTGTCCGCGGTCGCCACGGGTCCGGTCCCGTCCGTCGGCGCGGGGACCACGACGGGGGCGGTGCCCTCGGTCGCGACGGGTGCCGTGTCCACCGTCGGCCGGTCGCGCGTGCCCGAGGCGCTCGACGCGACGATCCGGGAGACGCTGGCGGCGCGCTCCGCCGTCGGGCACCGGCACGAGGCCGTCGCGACACGGATCCAGGCGGTGCGGCAGACCCAGACGAACGTGCCCGCCGAGCTCGCCGCGGCCCGACGGGCCGTGGCGGAGGCCGCGGGGCTCGACATCTCCGTGCTGCCGTTCGCGGCCGAGCTGCTGCGGGTCCGGGAGGAGGACGCCGACTGGCGTCCCGTGCTCGAGGGGATCCTGCGGCCGCTGGCCACGCTCGTGCTGGTCGCCCCGGCGCACCGCGCGGCCGTCGCCGGAGCCGTCGAGGCAGGGCCCGGCCTGCGCTACCGCGTGGTCGGCGTGCGCAACGACGCGCCCCGGTCCACCGACGCGGCGTCGCTGGTGCACAAGGTCGAGGTGAAGGACGGCCCCATGTCGGGCTGGCTGCACCGGCGCCTGTCCGAGCAGTACGACTACCTGTGCGTCGACGACCCGTCGGGGCTCGACCGGCACGAGCGGGCGGTGACCCGCGAGGGCCTGGTCAAGCACGGTCCGGAAGAGATCGAGCAGCCGCTGCTGCCCGGCGTCGAGGACTGGGCGCTCGGCTGGGACGCCGACGACCGCCTCGACCAGCTCCTCGAGCTGGCTCGCGAGACCCAGGCCCGCCTCGCGGAGGCCGACGGCGCGGTCGCCGACGCCGTCGCCGAGCAGCGCGAGGCCGTGCGCCGCCAGCTCACGCTGCGGCACGTGGCCCGCAGGGAGTGGCGCGAGGTCGACATCGAGACCGCCGAGGCGGACCTGACCGACGCGCAGGCGTCGTTCGACCGCCTGCTCGACGGCACCATGGACCTGCTGCAGGCGTCCCAGGACGTCGCGGCGGCCGAGACCCGGCTGGACCAGGCCAGGACCGCCGCGGCGGAGGCTGCCGACACCCTCGCCGAGGCCCGGGCCCACCGCCGCTCGCTGGAGCGCGTGGTCGCCGAGCTCGGTGACGCCCCGCCGAACGCCATCCCGCTCGCGCACCGCGAAGAGCTGGAGAAGCGGTACGCCGCCGTCCGCACGACGGTGACGCACGAGGTGATCGACGACGTCTCGCTCACCGTGTCCCGCACGCTGGACGCGGAACGGGAGGCAGGGCTGCGCACCTCTGGTGCCGCCGAGCGGGAGATCGTCGGGCTGCTGGCCGAGTTCCGTCGCCGCTGGCCCGCCATCACCCGTGACCTCACGGCTCAGGTCGGCGACCGCTCGCGGTACCTGGAGGTGCTGGAACGGATCCGCACGTCCCGCCTGCCGGAGCAGGAGGCGCGGTTCTCCGACCTCCTCACCGACCAGGCGCGACGCGCGCTGCGGAAGCTCGCGGCCGAGATCCGGCAGGCGCCCGCCGCCATCCGCGAGCGGATCGTCGGGGTCAACACGTCCCTGCGCCGCTCCCCCTTCGACACCGACCGGTTCCTGGAGATCCGCGTCAAGGAGCGCCGCCCCGCGGCCGTCGAGGAGTTTCTCGCGACCCTGGACGCACTCACCGGGGACACCGAGCCCGAGTACGAGGTGCTGGAACGGCTGGTCCGCCGGCTCGGGTCGAGCGATCACGCCGACCGCGCCTGGCGGTCCCTGTGCCTGGACACACGGCGCCACGTGCACTTCACCGGCGTGGAGGTCACAGCGGGGGGCATCGCCCTCGCCGTGCACGACTCGTCCGCCGGCCTCTCCGGCGGTCAGCGCCAGAAGCTCGTCGTGTTCTGCCTGGCCGCTGCCCTGCGCTACCAGCTGGCCGGAGCCTCGGACTCGGGCACGCCCGCGTACGGCTCGATCCTCCTGGACGAGGCCTTCGACAAGGCCGACACCGCCTTCACCCGGACCGCCATGGACACGTTCGCGGCGTTCGGGTTTCACATGATTCTGGCCACGCCGCTCAAGCTGCTGCAGACGCTCGAGGACTACGTGGGCGGCATCGGCCTGGCGACCTGTCGCGAGATGCGGGAATCGCGCGTGGACGTGGTCCTGCTGGAGTCCCCGCTGCCCGACGTCGACCCGGTCCCCTCGGCCACCCGGGGCGGCGGTAGCGGCGCGGGCTCGCCGGGCGGGCCGGTACCGGCCGCGCCACCCGCGCCCGCGCCCGCGCCCGCGCCCACCAGGGCGACCCCGCCATCGGCCTCGACGCCTGGCACTCCTGTCCCGGCCGCCGAGGCGGGAACGACGACGCCGCCGCGCGGGCTCCCCGCGGTACCGCCGCCTCCGCTGCCTCCGACCCCTGCTCCCGCCCCGGAACCGGCCCCGGCGTCGGGCACCGGTGACGAGGGCGAGCCCGAGCCGGACTGGTCGGTGACCGTCACCGCCGAGGACCGGGACGACCCGTCGCCGGTGGCGCGGATGACGTCACGCCGCCCGTCGCTGTAGCCGGCCACGAGCCGGTCAGCTGGCCGGTCCGGCGTCCGCCCGGCCGTCGGCGAGGCCGCGGGCGTAGGCCTCTGCCGAGCCCTCGCGGAACAGGTCGTCGGCACTGCTGCGGACCAGGACACGGGCGCCCGGACCGTCGTCGGCGGTGACGTGGTGGCCCATGCCACGCACGACGGCGACGGCGCGCCCTGTCGACTTGCCCCGGACCAGCTCGGTGGCGGCGGCGATCTCGTCGACGACGGCGGTGACCGTCACGTTCAGCGGGCGGCCGTGGGCGTCGACGCTGCCGCGCAGGTCGTCGGTGGGCGCTATCCCTGCGCAGCCGATCGCGATGTCGACCAGGGCGTCGCGCCAGGGCCGGCCGGCGGTGTCGGTGACGACCACGCCGATCCGACGCAGGCCCAGGCGCTGCGCGAGCGCGGCGCGGATCGTGCGGGCCGAGACGTCCGGGTCCACGGGCAGCAGCAGGACCGTGCCCTCCGGGGTGTTGCTCGCGTCCACGCCCGCCGCGGCCATCACCAGGCCGAGCTTGTTCTCGACGATCCGCAACGGCGGCAGACCTGGACGCTGCCGCTGGGCGACCACGCGGACGGTCTCGTCGGTGATGGCCTGCTCCCGGTCGGCAGCGGCTATCACCCGCCCCTCCGCCTTGGACACGATCTTCGACGTCACGACCACCACGTCGCCGTCGCGCGGCCGGTCCGGCTCGTCCTGACCGGTCAAGAGGTCGGCGACGAGCTCGCCGAGGTCGTCGCCGGGGCTGATCTCTGGCAGCCCGTCGGGGGCCCAGATGCTGAGTCTCTCCACGGGGACCATCCTCACACCACGACAGTTCAGCCGGGTGCGGTAATCTGCCAGGCGGCCAAGCCACATATGTCCGGTTCGTGCGGTGATCTCCAGGGGGAAGCGTCCGGTGTTGCACGACCCACCCGCCCAGCGGACGGTGCCCGTACCGGAGCCGGCGGCCCTGCGGCCCGGCGAACCCCGCACCATCGGGCCGTTCCGGGTCCGGAGCCGGCTGGGCAGCGGCGGCATGGGCGACGTCTACCTCGGGACAGCGCGCCGCGGACAGCAGGTGGCCATCAAGCTGATCCGGGGCGCTCAGCTCGACGACGACGAGTTCCGCGCGCGCTTCCGCCGCGAGGTGCGTGCCGCCGCCAAGGTCCGCAGCCGGTTCATCGCGAACCTGATCGACGCCGACCCCGACGCGGAGCTCCCCTGGCTTGCCACCGAGTACGTGCCGGGGCCGACCCTCGCGCAGGCGCTGGCCGCCCAGGGGCCGCTGTCGGAGGCGGACGTGCTGCGCCTGGTCGCGGGCGTCGCGGAGGCGCTGCACGAGATGCATCGCGTCGGGCTCGTGCACCGGGACGTCAAGCCGGCCAACGTGATCCTCGGACCGGACGGTCCGCGCCTGATCGACCTGGGCGTGGTCGCCACCGTCGACGCGACGCGGCTGACGCTGACCGGGCAGCCGGTCGGCACGCCGGTGTACATGGCGCCGGAGCAGGCCTCCGGCAGCCGTGCGACGTCTGCCGCCGACGTCTGGGCGCTGGGTGCGCTGGCCTACTACGCCGCCACCGGCAACCGGCTCTTCGACGGCGACCATCCCGCTGTGGTGCTGTACCGGGTCTCGTCCGAGGAACCCACCTACGGCGACTGTCCCGCGTACCTGCGCCCGTTCCTCGACGCCTGCCTGGTCAGGGACCCGGCCGGACGCCCGTCCCTCGACACGATCCTGCGCTCGCTCGGGGTGCCCGACCCTGCCGGTACCACCCTCCTCACCCGACCGCCGAGCCCGCCGCCGGGTGTGGCACGCGGCGCCAGGCGACGGAGGCGGCGCAGCCCCCTCGTCGTCCTCGGTGCGGTGGCGGCCGCCACGGCGCTCCTGGGCGCTGCGGCGTTCGGCGCCTGGACCGTGCTCACCGGGGGCGACGAGGAGCGCAACGCCGTCGGGCAGACGCAGGTCACGGGCACGCCCGCACCGCAGGAGTCCGGCGAGACCACGCAGCCGGGCGCCGGGCCCGTGACGGACCAGGCGGACGCGGACGAGGACGGGAGCCAGGGCAGCCCCTGGGCTCTGGGGACCGAGCAACGCCTGGCCGACGACTCGTGCTGGCTCGTCAGCGTCGACCAGGTGCAGGGGCGGCTGGCCACGCTGACGCTCTCGTGCGACCAGGTGGGGACGACCACGTACCGGTATCCGACGCCGAACCGGTGGCTCCGGGTCTACGCGATCGGGCAGGACGGGACCGTCGAGCGCACCGAGCCGGCGGACGCCACCGCGCAGGACACGTTCTGGACCCTCGGCAACCTCGCCGACCGGGCGCCGGTGACCACCACCGTGACCCTGCCGGACGTCGGGCCGCTGGCCGCCGTGGCCGTGCAGAACACGGACAGCGTCGGCTGGTACTGGGCGGCAGCTCCCTGACGCACCGGTCGGTCGCCGGTCACCGCACCAGCTTGGGCAGCACCTCGCGGCCGAACGTCTCGATCCACTCGCTCTGGTTGCGGCCCACGTTGTGCAGGTAGACGCGGTCGAAGCCGAGGTCGAGGTACCGCTGGATCGACGCCCTGTGCTCGTCCGGGTCGGCGGAGATCAGCAGGCGCCCCTCGAAGTCCTCCGGGCGCACCATCCGCGCCAGCTGGGCGAAGTCGTGCGGCGAGCGGATGTCCGACCGGGGGAACCGCATGCCGCCCACCGGCCACTCGGTCAGGGCGTTGGCGACCGCTTCCTCGTGCGTCGGCGCCCAGGAGAGGTGCAGCTGCAGCGCCTTGGGCATCTGCGCCGCGTCCCGGCCGGACTCGCGGGCGCCGTCGGCGAACCTCGTCAGGAGCGACCCCATCCGCTCGAGGGGGGCCGCCTGCGTGATGAGCCCGTCGGCCGTCCGGCCGGCACGGCGGGCGGTGACCGGACCCGCCGTCGCGACCAGGATCTCGGGGGCCACCTCCGGCATCGTCCACAGGCGCGTCGACTCCAGCTTGAAGTACGTTCCCGAGTGCTTGACGTCCCGCCCGGCCAGCGATCCGGCGAACAGCTTCTTGATGATCTCGACGGCCTCGAACATCCGGTTGATCCGCTCGGCGGCCTCGGGCCAGTAGCCGCCCACCACGTGCTCGTTGAGCGCCTCGCCCGAGCCGACACCCAGCCAGTGCCGGTCAGGGTTCATCGCCGCGAGCGTCGCCGACGCCTGGGCGACCACCGCGGGGTGCCACCGGAACGTCGGCGCCGTCACCGGCCCCAGGTCGCCGGTCGTGTGCTCAGCCGCCGCGGCGAGCACGTTCCACACGAAGCCCGCCTGCCCCTGGTGAGGGGTCCATGGCTGGAAATGGTCCGCCGCCATGATGCCGGAGAAGCCGTGCGCCTCGGCGAGGGCCGCCAGCTCCACCGCCGTCCGGGGCGCGAACTGCTCGAGCATCGCGGCATAACCGATGGTCACCACGCAGACCAGCCTACGGCGTCGGGCTTCCTGGTCAGTGGCTCGCCGTGAGCACCCGCTACCGAAGCTCCGGGAGCCGGCCGTGCTGCCGAAGTGTCCGCAGGGCACCCAGCGTGACGATGCCCCGCCACTCCACGGTCTGACCGGGCGACCAGTGCTGGAAGTCGAAGTCCCAGCCGCCGTCCTCGAGCTGTTCCCCCTCCAGCCGGTCCAGCTCCGCCGAGATCTGCCCTGAGGAGAACAGCGCCCGGCTCGGCGACCCCGGCCTCGCGGACAGCTGCAGCGGCGTGAGCTTCTCGTCGCTCTCCCCGCCGTCGACGGCGATGGAGCCGTCGTCGCGCAGGGCAGGCCGCAGCCGCTCGACGGCGGTGGCCGCCCGGTCCGGCCGGGGCACCGCGTCGAGGAAGTTCAGCGCGAACAGGACGGTGTACCCGTCCACGGGGGCCTCGCCCTCCAGCTGGTCCCAGCACCAGGTCGTCGCGGCGTCGAGCCACGGATGGTTCAGGCCGAGCTCCCACAGGCGAGCGGCGATCGCGAACGTGAGGAACCCGTTCTCGTTCGGCTGCATCCACGGCGCCGCCGGGTAGTCGGCGGCGGTCGGCAGCACCTGCGGCACCCGCCCGTCCGGCAGAGCGACCGAGGCCAGCCAGTCGGCGGTCTCCCGGACCAGCCGTCCGACTGCCGGGTCGGCCGCCGTCCCCAGCTCTGCAAGCACCTCGAGCGCTGACAGCGCGCCCGAGACCTGGCTGTCGGGCCCGCGCAGGTCCGGCTCCAGGGCGTGACCCCATCCGCCGTCGTCGTTCCGGTAAGGACGCAGGGCGTCCAGGACACGGCTGCCCGGTGCCTCGTGGAAGAGCACCGCGAGGCGGTGCCGCTCCAGCAGCCGGGCGTCGTCGTAGATGAACCGCTCGGCGGCTCCGACATCGATACTCGTCGTTGTGCTCATGCCTCCGACGCTAAGCGGCGGTCAGGGCGGCGTCTTCCAGAAATCGGACGGGTGTGCGGCCGGTCAGCCGGCGCACCTCGTCGGTCATGTGGGCCTGGCTCGCGTACCCGGCGAGCGCCGCGCGGTCCGCGAGCGGGGACGGCACACCGGAGGAGAGGCCGATCAGCCGCCGCAGCCGGGCCACCCGGCCCAGCATCTTGGGCCCGTACCCGACGGCGGCGACCGTGCGGCGGTACAGGTGCCGCTCGCTCACGCCCAGGTCGTCGGCGACGCCGGCGATCCGCGAGCCGGGCGCACCGAGGCGCCGCGCGGCCGCCGCGACGAGCCCGTCCCGCTCCGCCTTGCGGTGCAGCACGGTGCGCGCGAGCAGGTCCAGCCGGCCCGCCGGGTCGGCCGTGCTGAGCGCCTCGGCGAGCGCCGGGCCGACGTCGGGCCACACGTCGGCCAGCGGCACGCGCTGGTCGCGCACCTCCGACGCCGGGAGGCCAAGGACGGCGCCCGCCGCGCCGGGCCGGAGCCGGATCCCGCTGGTGCGCGACGCCGGGGTCACGCCTGGCACGGTCACGACCGGGCCGGTGTCGGCGCCGACCACCACCAGCTCCCCGTCGAGCCGGACCAGGTCGACGCAGCCGTCGGGGATGATCAGCTGCTCGTGACCGGGTGGCACCTCGTGCTCCCACAGGCAGGCCACCACCGGCAGCAGGCCGGTCGGTGGGGCGAGCTCACGGTAGGTCACCAGAACCACGCTACGCGGACCCCCTGACACCGGCGCGTGTCGGATGCTCACGTCGCCCGGGTGGCCTGAGCTTCTGGCGTCTCGGGGTACGGCCGCAGGGCGGGCCGGATGTCAGTGGCCGGTGGCAGAGTCGTGGCGTGCCCCACGTACCGGCTCGCCCGAGCCGTCGAACCGCCTTCTCGCGCGACGAGCGCAGCACCCCGTGGCGCCGTCGTGCCCTGCGGGTCGCCGCCGTCGCGGTCCCTGCCGCGCTGCTGGCGGCCGGGGCCTCGTCGTACGCCGCCGTGGTGACAGGGCAGCTGGCCGCTCAGCCGGCCCTGGACACCCTGATCGTGCTCGCGGCGGTGAGCGCGGCAGTCATCGTGCTGGACGCCGTGACCTGGCTGGTCGTCCAGCGCGCCGTGGCCCGCGCTGAGGCCACGCTCCGGTCCGACCTGGCCGCAGCGGCCCTCGGCCAGCCCTTGGCCGCGCTCGAGGAGCAGGCGGTGGGCGAGCTCCTTGACCGGGTCAACGGCGATCCGGAACGGCTCACGCGGGCGATCAGCGGTATCGGCATCACCCTGGGACAGGCAGCGATCAGCCTGGTGGTCGGGTGGGTGGCCGCCGGCCTGGTGTGGTGGCCGGCCTGGGTGGCGTTCCCGCTGGTGGCGGCCGCCGTGCTGGTGTTCGCCCGCCGGTCGGCGCGGCCCTTGCGCGACCTGAGCCGGCGCAGCTCCGAGGCGGCCTCGGACCACATGGCCCAGCTCGAGGAGGCGGTAGCCGCCCGGGACGACCTGCGCACCGCCGACGGTCAGCGGTACGTGCTGCGTCGGTACGCCGAGCTCGCCGCACGCCAGATCCGGCTCCGCGAGGAGTGGTCGGTGGCGTTCTCCCGCGTGCGGCTGCGCACTGAGCTGCCGCTCGACGCCCTGGTCGGCGCCGTCCTCGTGGGCGGGGTGTGGGCAGTCACGGGCGGCACGCTCGACGTCGCGCGGCTGGTCGCGCTGTGGCTGCTCGTCACGGGGTTCGTCGGACGGGTCGACGTCCTTGGCCGCCTGCTGCCCCGGCTCGAGGAGGCGATCGGCACGTTCCAGCGGGTCCGCGACCTGCTGGCCCGGGCACAGGAGCCCGTTGGCGGGGCGCCCTTCCCCGGCAGCAAGGACACACCCGGGCCGGCCGCGACCGCCCGGCCCACCGGGGTGGACGTCGAGCTGCGCGATCTCACCTTCGCGTACGGCGGCGGGTTCGCCCTGGGCCCGATCTCGCTGACGATCCCCGCTGGCAGCACGTGCGCGCTGGTCGGCCGGACGGGCTCGGGCAAGACGACGCTGACCAAGATGCTGTCCCGGGCGGTCGACCCGCCCGTCGGGAGCGTCTTCCTGGACGGCCAGGACGTCACCGGCCTGGACGTGCACGAGCTGCGCACCCACGTCGGTGTCGTCGGCCAGCGCACCGAGATCCTGGCCGCGACCCTCGCCGACAACATCACGCTCTGGGCGCCGGTGCCGGCGGAGCGGGTCGAGGAGGCGGTGGACGCGCTCGGCCTGCGGGCCTGGGTGAGGTCGCTGCCGCACGGTCTGGACACCCGTCTGGGTGCCGACGGCGTGACCCTGTCGGCCGGTGAAGAGCAGCTGGTCGCCTTCGCGCGGCTCCTGGTCCGGGACGTCGAGGTGGTCGTGCTCGACGAGGCGACCGCGCGGATGGACCCGGCGACGGCAGAGCGGGTCACCCTGGCCACGCAGGCCCTCCTGGAAGGGCGGACGGCGGTGGTCGTCGCACACCGGCTGCCCACCGCGCGGCACGCCGACACGGTGGCCGTGCTCGACGGCGGGCGGCTCGTGGAGCACGGGCCGTGGGACCGGCTGGCGGCGGCGGGCGGGCACTTCTCGCGGCTGGTCGCCGCGGCCGGGCTCGGTGACGCAGACACCGGCGGGCCGACCAGGCAGACCCAGCCGGCCCGGAAGGCCGGCCGGCCCGCCGACGGCGAGCCCGGTCGACGGGCTCCGGACCCGACGAGGGACGACCCACCGGTCCGCCCGTCGATGGCGCGCGCCGTGTGGAGCACGCTGCGCGCCCGTCCCCTCGGCCTGCTGCTCCCGGCCGTCGTGTGGGAGCTCACGGACTACCTCACCTCGACCGGGCTCGTCGTCGGCTGGCTGTGGGCGTCGCTCGTCGTCGACCTGGAGGAGGGCTCGGCGCCCTGGCTGCTGGCGTGCGCCATCCTTGCGGCGGTGGTCGCCAACACGCTGCTGCCGTTCACGGTCCGTCTGACGAGCGCGCGCTGGTGGGCGGACTCGCGCCTGCGGCTGCGGCTCGCCGTCCTGCGCGGGCAGACGGCGCAGCGGCGGACGGTCCGCGACGCCCCCGGTGAGATCGCCGCGCGGGCGCAGGAGGAGTACCGGCTCACCGGCCACACCCAGGCGTGGCGCGAGCTCGTCACGGCACCGATCACGCTCGGGCTGCTCGTGGTGCTGAGCGACAGCCTGCTGGCCGGCGCGATCGGGCTCGCCATGGCGGCCGTCATGTGCGCGGCGCAGGTGCTGGGCAGCCGGTCGGTCGCGGCCGCCGCCCGGCAGGCGGGCGACGCCGCGGCGGAGCTGGGGCGCCTGCTCGGGTCGGCCCTCGACGCCGTGCGCACCGTCAAGCTCTCTGCCTCGACCGGCGGAGTCCTGGCCCAGGTGGCACGGGTGGACGGGCGCCGTGTGCTGGCGTCGCTGCGCGAGGAGCGGACCGATTTCCTCGTCGGGCTCGCGCCGTCCGTGCTCAGCCGCATCGCGACGGTCCTCGCGTGGGCCCTGCACCTGAACGGCACGTGGTCCCTTGCCACCACCCTCCTGGTCAGCACCTCGATCGGCACCTTCAGCTGGATCGGGTACGGGCTGGGCCAGCTCGTCACCAGCGCAGCCTCCGCCCGCCGCTGGGTCGAGGTCACGTCCCGGTACGCCGGCACGGAGCGGCTCGCCGACGTGCCCGACGACGTCGACCTGTTCACCGGCGCGGCGATCCCGGCAGGGAGCACCGCGCGAGCCGGGCACACCAGGACCGCACCGATGGCAGCCGCCTCCCCGGCGGCGGACGGCCTGCGCGAGCTGCGCCTCGACGGCCTCAGCGCGACACACGACGACGGCACCGTCGGCGTGGCCGGTGTGGACCTCGTCGTGCGGCGCGGCGAGCTGGTGCTGGTGGTCGGTCGCGTCGGATCCGGCAAGTCGTCCCTGCTCGGGGCTCTGTCGGGCCTCGTCGACGTCGGCGGACGGCTGACCTGGAACGGCACAGCGGTCACCGATCCGGAGACGTTCCTGCGCCCGCCCCGCGTCGCCCACGTCGCCCAGGTGCCGCACGTCGTGTCGGGGACCCTCGCGGACAACGTGCGGCTCGACCACGACCGCCCCGTAGCCGGCCCGGTCGGGGCGGCGGGGCTCGACCACGACGTCGCGGAGGCGGGCGGCACCGACACCCTGGTCGGGCACCGGGGGCTACGGCTCTCCGGCGGGCAGGTCCAGCGGCTCGGCCTGGCCCGTGCCCTGGCCACCGGCACCGACCTGCTGCTCGTCGACGACGTCTCCTCGGCCCTCGACGCCGTCACCGAGGCAGAGGTGTGGTCGGGCCTGCGGGCCGCGGGCACCACGGTCCTCGGCACGACATCGCGCGCCGCGACCCTGGCGACCGCTGACCGGGTGGTGGTGCTCGACGGCGGCCGGGTTGCCGCCGTCGGACCGTGGCGCGACCTGGCGCCACGCTGGTCCCACCTGGCCGGCTGACACCGGTGGAAAGGTGCATCTCGGCTTGCTCGAATCTGGGACACTGGTGCGCATGAGCACTCCTGCCTCCTCCAGGCCGACGGACCCGGCCGCGACCACACCCGCCCTCGACTCTCCGGCCACCTCGGTAGCCGGGGCCGACGTCGTACGCGCGGTGGTCAAGGAGGTACCGGACAAGGTCAGCGCGGACGGGCTCGAGACCAAGTTCGACGAGCGCTGGACCGCGGAGCGGACCTTCGCGTTCGACCGCACCAAGACGCGCGACGAGATCTACTCGATCGACACCCCGCCGCCCACGGCGTCGGGCTCCCTGCACGTGGGTCACGTGTTCAGCTACACGCACACCGACATCGTGGCGCGCTACAAGCGCATGCGCGGCCTCGAGGTCTTCTACCCCATGGGCTGGGACGACAACGGCCTGCCGACCGAACGGCGCGTCCAGAACTACTACGGCGTGCGCGTCGACCTGTCGCTGCCGTACGACCCGGACTTCACGCCACCGTTCGAGGGCACCGGCAAGAGCGTCAAGGCCGCCGACCAGGTCCCGATCAGCCGCCGCAACTTCGTGGAGCTGTGCGAGCGGCTGACGGCCGAGGACGAGAAGCAGTTCGAGCAGCTGTGGCGCCGCCTGGGCATCTCGGTGGACTGGGCGCAGACGTACCAGACCATCGGTGACAGCTCGCGGGCCACGGCGCAGCGCGCCTTTGTGCGCAACCTGCAGCGCGGCGAGGCCTATCAGGCCGAGGCGCCAGGGCTGTGGGACGTCACGTTCCAGACCGCGGTGGCCCAGGCCGAGCTGGAGGCCAGGGACTACCCCGGCCACTTCCACAAGGTCGCCTTCCACCAGGCCGACGGCACGCCCGTCTACATCGAGACCACGCGGCCGGAGCTGATCCCCGCCGTCGTCGCGCTCATCGCGCACCCCGACGACGAGCGCTACCAGCACCTGTTCGGCAGCACCGTGACGTCGCCGCTGTTCGGCGTCGAGGTCCCCGTGCTCGCCCACCACCTGGCCGAGCCGGACAAGGGCGCGGGCATCGCGATGTGCTGCACCTTCGGTGACCTCACCGACGTGCAGTGGTGGCGAGAGCTGCAGCTGCCCACCCGCTCGATCATCAACCGCGACGGCCGCATCACGCGCGAGGTGCCGGAGTGGCTGGCGGCGGGCCCTGGCGCCGAGCTGTTCGAGGCAGAGGTCGCCGGCAAGACGACCTTCAGCGCCCGCAAGGCGATCGTCGACGCGCTCACCGCGTCGGGCGACATGCCGGCCGAGCCCGTCGCCACGCAGCGCAAGGCGAACTTCTTCGAGAAGGGCGACAAGCCCCTCGAGATCGTGACCTCGCGCCAGTGGTACATCCGCAACGGCGGCCGGGGCAAGGAGCTGCGCGAGGAGCTGCTGGCCCGCGGCAAGGAGCTCGACTTCCACCCGGACTTCATGCGGGTGCGGTACGAGAACTGGGTCAACGGCCTCAACGGCGACTGGCTCGTGAGCCGCCAGCGCTTCTTCGGCGTCGCGATCCCGCTGTGGTACCCGGTCGACGCGAACGGCGAGGTCGACTACGACCACCCGATCGTGCCTGCCGAGGAGTCGCTGCCGGTCGACCCGACCTCGCAGGCGCCCGCCGGCTACACGGAGGACCAGCGCGGTCAGGCCGCCGGCTTCGTCGGTGACGCCGACGTCATGGACACCTGGGCCACGTCCTCCCTGACCCCGCAGATCGTGGGCGGCTGGGAGCAGGACCAGGATCTCTTCGACCGCGTGTACCCGATGGACCTGCGCCCCCAGGGCCAGGACATCATCCGCACGTGGCTGTTCTCCACCGTGGTGCGCTCGCACCTGGAGAACAAGGTGCTGCCCTGGAAGAACGCGGCGATCAGCGGCTGGATCCTCGACCCGGACCGCAAGAAGATGTCGAAGTCCAAGGGCAACGTCGTCACGCCCATGGACCTGCTGGTCGAGCACGGCTCGGACGCGGTGCGGTACTGGGCGGCCTCGGCTCGGCTCGGCACGGACGCGGCGTTCGAGGTGGGGCAGATGAAGATCGGCCGCCGTCTGGCGATCAAGGTCCTCAACGCCTCGAAGTTCGCGCTGTCGTTCGGTGGCGGCGCGGGCAGCGAGATCGCGCTCGACCCTGCGGCCGTGACTGTCGCCCTCGACCGGTCGATGCTGGCCGGCCTCGCGGATGTCGTCGAGCAGGCCACCGCTGCGCTCGAGGCCTACGACCACACGCGCGCGCTCGAGCTCACCGAGACGTACTTCTGGGCCTTCTGCGACGACTACCTCGAGCTCGTCAAGGACCGCGCCTACGGTGCGGGCGCCGATTCGGCGAACCTCTCCCCCGAGACGACGTCGGCTCGCACCAGCCTGGCGATCGCGCTCGACACCATGCTGCGGCTCCTGGCGCCCTACGTCCCGTTCGCCACGGAAGAGGTCTGGTCCTGGTGGCGCGAGGGTTCGGTGCACCGCGCGGAGTGGCCCGTCGCGGAGCCGCTGCGGGCAGCAGCCGGCAACGCCGACCCGACCGACCTCGCGGCGGCCGGTCATGCCCTTGCCGCGCTGCGCAAGGTGAAGTCCGAGGCCAAGGCGTCGATGCGCACGCCGATCGTGGCGGCGTCGCTCGCCGTGCCGGCCGGTTCGCTCACCGCCGTCGAGACCGCGGTCGACGACATCAAGGCCGCAGGCCGGGTCACCGGGGTGCTCGACCTCGTGACCGCCACCGAAGGCCAGGGTGACCAGGCGGTCCAGGGCGGGATGGTCGTGACCTCGAGCGAGCTGGGCGAGGCCCCGCCCCGTAACAAGGGCTGACCGCTGGTTCCGCCGAGGTAGTCCTGTGGCGACATAGTCGCCACCGGGCTACCTCGGCGGTCCGTTCCGGTCAGTTGAGCATCAGTACCACTGCGTCGCCCGCCTCGGCGGCCGCGCCGTAGAACGCGGTGAGCTCCCCGTAGGCCAGCGCCAGGCGCTCGGCGTCGGTCTCGGCGGCGTGCTCGCCCGGGTCCGGGCAGACCTCCTCATCGCAGACGTGGGCGGCGTCGGCGAGCGGCGCCAGGGTGTCGAACGAGGTGCCGACAAGGAACGCCGCGGCCTTCTCCACGTCCTCCGGACCCAGGTAGCGCACCGGCGTGATTCCCTCGGCCGGGCCGAGCTCAGCGCCGCCCTGCACCGGGTCGACGGGCATCTCACCATGCACCCGCAGCACCGTGTGCAGCGGGCCCCAGACGGTCCCGATGCTGAAGTACTTTGCCTCCTTTGCCGGAAGATCCATCTGCACCCATTCGCCGGCGAGCTCGTCGATGTGCTCCAGCGCCCAGGTCAGATCGGTCCGTGCCTTGTCGAAGTCGTCGGCGGCAAGCCGCGCGTACTCACAATGAATCATCCCCATGGCCCGTGACCGTACCGATAATGCGTTTCCGTGTGTATGGGCAAAACGGACACATTCCTGCGCAACATTTTCCCATACACGGTAAATCGGAAATTCCATACGGACGGCTGCCCGTTCTGGGGTTTTAGTCCCCGGAAACTGGCCGAGAGTTCACACCGAATTCACGCGCGGACTCAGGTCGGGGTTCAGGTCAGCCGTCGATCGTCTCCCGACATGCTCGCCAGTGCCTCCGTGGGCGTGCCGTCGTCGCGCCAGCGCAGCGTCGCGGCGACGCCGTCCATGAGCTCGACGGAGCCTTCGGGCGCGAACGTCAGGCCGGCGTCCTGCCCCACCGCCGCGCGCACGAGGGCCACCGACGCGGGCAGCTCCTCCATCTGCTCCGTCACGCCGACGGCCTCGAGGTCGGACCGGGACCCCGCGATGTGCATCGGGTCCGGCCCGATCCAGAGCTTGCGACCGTTCATGGGCGAGTTGCCGGTCCCGTACTCCTCAGCGAGGACCAGCTCCTTGACCTGACCGCGGGCGAGCACCGCCACGACGTCGTCCACCGACGTCACGGCGTTCGACTCACGGCCGAGCTCCTGCCGGAGCTCCGCCAGGACGCGTTCGCGACGCCGCTCCCGGTAGGAGTCGAGCGCCTCGGCGACCCGCTCGGCGAACGCGCCCTGGTGCACGCCACCGCCGCTGCGACCGCCGCCCGACACCTCGACCACCTTCTCCGCCGTCGGCGACGTCAGTGCGGCACGCGCGAGCGGCACCGCGCGCTTGTCCCCCGTGAGCAGCACGAGCTCCGGCCGCGTCTCGGCCACCTGACGCTCGATCTCGGCGGCGACGGCGGCCGCGTTGCGGTCCCACGAGTCCTCGGCGCGAGACTCGATGCGTGCACGCTTGACCTCGTTGGACCCGGACTTCTCGATCTCGTCGTGCGGAGCCTGGAACGTGCTGTGCACCTTGCCGCCCTGCCCCGCGCGAAGGAAGTCGGCGCCCTGCCGGTCGACGGCCACCTTGAGCAGCTCCACGGACTCGTCGGCGGCGAGCGCTGCCTGCAGGAGTGCGGGCACCGGCGCCCACGAGCTCGTCGTAGCGGTCGGCGGGTTGTTCACCACGCGGTCGACCAGCACGCCCGTGTCGTCCGCGATGACGACCCGACCGTGCGGTCCCGGGACCCTGGTGGGTCGTAGCACCACCTCTTCGACCGCGTCCAGCACGGCGGCCGGCGCACCTTGCTGCGCCAGGTCCTTGCGCGCCGCGTTCCAGCGGCCTTCGACGTCACGGTCGGCGGCCTGCTCGGACGGCGTCGCGTCCAGGTGCAGGGTCACAAAGGGGCCCTGGTGGCCGAGGAGGGGTTTGAGCCAGTCGATCTTCATTCGAACCTCCGCGTCTCCCGCCGAGGTCGAAGGGATGCCCTACCGCACGACCCCGCCCCGGCGTTCCCTCCAGGAAACGACGGATCGCGGGCGCGCGCCACCCCCACGCCGGAATTACCTGTGACCTCCACACCAAATACGCGCCACCCGAAGTCGACCACTTACCCAAGCAAGGTAAAGCCACGTCAAGTGATGGTCACCTTCAAGCGTATGTATCCACCTCAGGGAGGTTGTCGCCCTTGTGCAGCGCGGCGATCAGCTCGTGGTGGCGAATCACTTCGCTCACGATGAACTGGCGGAACTGGACCGCGAACTCGGGGTCCAGGCCGGACTCCTCGGCGATGGCCGTGAGCCGGGCGATCTGCTGCTGGTCGCGCGTCGGGTCTGCCGGCGGAAGGCCGCCGACCGCCTTGAGCTCCCCGACCCGTCGCGTCATCTTGAACCGCTCGGCGAGCAGATGCACGAGTGCCGCGTCGATGTTGTCGATGCTCCCGCGGAGCCGGATGATCTCGGACGGCACCGGAGCGCTGGTCGGTTCGTTGTCAGACACAGGAAAAGGCTAACCGCCCTCGGGCGCCATCGACGAAGGCCGCCGGCCACGACTGTTCCGACCTGCAACGTAGATCGGCTACAGTCTCCCGAGCAGGCACGCAACTTGGTGAAGGCCCAGAACTCTGGCTTCACCTCTTCAAGACTTCAACGGAGAGCAGAAGATGACACTCGCCACGTCGCCGGCCTTGGTGGAGGTGCCCGAGAGCACCAGCATCAACACGATCCTTGCGGACCGCGTGGCCCGCTCCGGGGACGAGGCACTCATCGAGCGGCGTGACACCCCCGACGGCCCGTGGACGGTGGTGTCGGCGCGGCAGTTCGAGGACGAGGTCCTCGCCGTCGCGCGCGGTCTCGTGGCCCGTGGCATCGAGGCAGGCGACCGCGTCGCGATCATGTCGCGGACCCGGTACGAGTGGACGCTGCTCGACTTCGCCATCTGGGCCGCCGGCGCCGTGGCCGTGCCCGTCTACGAGACCTCGTCGGCCGAGCAGGTCCAGTGGATCCTGTCCGACGCCGACGTCCGCCTCGTCGTCGTCGAGTCCCGCGCGCACGCCGACACCGTCACCAGCGTGCGGCCCGGCCTGCCCCGGCTCGAGGACATCCTGCTCATCGATGAGGCGGCCGTCCTCGACCTGCGCAAGGCGGGTACCAACCTCTCCGCAGGCATCGTCGCCGAGCGTCGTGACGCCGTCCGGCGCGACGACCTCGCGACCATCATCTACACCTCCGGCTCCACCGGTCGGCCGAAGGGCGTCGAGCTCACGCACGGCAACTTCGCGCACCTGACGATGAACGCCGCCGTCGGGATCCCGGAGCTGCTGCAGGCCGAGAACGCCCGCACGCTCCTGTTCCTGCCGCTCGCGCACGTGTTCGCGCGCTTCGTCGAGGTCGCGACCATCGCGGGCCAGGCGGTGCTGGGGCACGCTCCCGACATCAAGAACCTCGTCGCCGACCTGGGCTCGTTCCGGCCGACGTACCTCCTGGCCGTTCCGCGCGTGTTCGAGAAGGTCTACAACAGCGCGGAGCAGAAGGCGTCGTCGGCCCTCAAGGCCAAGATCTTCAACTGGTCCGCCCGGGTTGCCGAGAGCTACTCGCGAGCCATGGACGTGCCGGCAGGCCCGGGGCGCGCGCTCAAGGCGCAGCACGCGATCGCCGACAAGCTGGTCTTCAGCAAGCTCAAGGCCACCATGGGCGGCCAGCTGCAGTGGGCGGTCTCCGGCGGTGCGCCGCTCGGCGAGCGTCTCGGCCACTTCTTCCGGGGCGCGTGCGTCACCATCCTGGAGGGCTACGGCCTCACGGAGACCACCGCCCCCACGACGGTCAACAGGCCCGGCCAGATCGTGATCGGCTCCGTCGGCCCGGCGTTCTTCGGCACGGACATCCAGATCGCCGACGACGGCGAGGTGCTGCTGCGCGGCCCGCACATCTTCCGGGGCTACCGCAACCAGCCGGAGCTGACCGCCGAGGCCTTCGCCGACGGCTGGTTCCGCACCGGCGACCTCGGCCGCCTCGACGAGCACGGCCACCTGCACATCACGGGCCGCAAGAAGGAGATCATCGTGACCGCCGGCGGCAAGAACGTCGCCCCGGCAGTGCTCGAGGACCGTCTCCGTGCCCACCCGCTCGTGAGCCAGGTGGTGGCGGTCGGGGACCAGCGGCCGTTCATCGGCGCCATCATCACGCTCGACGCCGAGATGCTGCCCGGCTGGTGTGCGGCGAACGGGCTGCCGAAGCTGTCGGTCGACGAGGCCAGGGTGCACAAGCGGGTCCTGGCCGAGCTCGACAAGGCCGTCGACCACGCGAACGAGGCGGTCTCGAAGGCGGAGTCGATCCGGAAGATCGTCGTGCTCGACATCGACTTCACCGAGGCGAACGGCTACCTCACACCGTCGATCAAGGTGAAGCGCTCGAAGGTGATCGCAGACTTCGCGAACATCATCGACGCCATGTACAGCACCCGGACGCCGAACGCCCACGTGACCACGGCGCGCTGAACGGCCTGCACGCTCACCACGGTCGATAAAAGGTCAGGTGGTCGGTACCCCGGGGTACCGACCACCTGACCTTTTGCCGACCATCCACGAGAGCCCGGCTACGCGCTCTTCTCGCGCGGCTGGCGACCCCGCACGGGGTTCTTCCGCGGCACGACCGTCGGGTTCACGTTGTCGAGCACCACGTCACGCGTGATGACCACGCGCTCGACGTCGTCACGGCTCGGTACGTCGAACATGACCTGCTGGAGCACCTCTTCGAGGATGGCTCGCAGCCCGCGTGCTCCGGTTCCGCGGAGCAGGGCCTGCTCGGCGATGGCGCCGACGGCGGGCTCGTCGAACTCGAGCTCCACACCGTCGATCTCGAACATCCGCTTGTACTGCTTCACGAGCGCGTTCTTCGGCTCGGTGAGGATCCGGACCAGCGCATCGCGGTCCAGCGGCGAGACCGAGGCGATGACGGGGAGGCGACCGATGAACTCGGGGATCAGCCCGTACTTCTGCAGGTCCTCCGGCCGCACCTCGGCGAACAGGTCCTCGTCCACCGCGATGGACTCCATGGGGGCGCTGAACCCGATACCGCGCTTGCGGGACCGGGCGGCGACGATGTCGTCCAGCCCTGCGAACGCACCGGCCACGATGAACAGGACGTTCGTGGTGTCGATCTGGATGAACTCCTGGTGCGGATGCTTGCGCCCGCCCTGTGGCGGCACCGAGGCAGTGGTGCCCTCGATGATCTTCAGGAGCGCCTGCTGCACACCCTCGCCGGAGACGTCCCGCGTGATCGACGGGTTCTCGGCCTTGCGGGCCACCTTGTCGACCTCGTCGATGTAGATGATGCCCGTCTCGGCCTTCTTGACGTCGTAGTCGGCGGCCTGGATGAGCTTCAGGAGGATGTTCTCGACGTCCTCGCCCACGTAGCCGGCCTCGGTGAGGGCGGTCGCGTCAGCGATGGCGAAGGGCACGTTGAGCATCTTCGCGAGGGTCTGTGCCAGGTACGTCTTGCCCGTGCCCGTCGGGCCGATGAGCAAGATGTTGGACTTCGCGATCTCCACCGGGTCCTGGTCGTCCGGGCTGATCGACCGACCGGCCTCGCCGGCCTGGATGCGCTTGTAGTGGTTGTAGACGGCGACGGCCAGGGCGCGCTTGGCGGGGTCCTGGCCGATGATGTACTGCTCGAGGAAGTCGAAGATCTCGCGCGGCTTGGGCAGCTCTGTCAGCCCGAGCTCTGCAGCCTCACCGAGTTCTTCCTCGATGATCTCGTTGCACAGCTCGATGCACTCGTCGCAGATGTACACGCCCGGCCCGGCGATCAGCTTCTTTACCTGCTTCTGCGATTTGCCGCAGAAGTTGCACTTCAGCAGTTCCGCGCCGTCACCGATTCGCACCACTACCTGTCTCCTCGCCTTGTGCACCCTCACGGAGTCCCGCACAGGCCGGTTGACCCAGCAGATCCGCAACGTCGAGCGGTCTCAGATCCATTCCACACCACAGGTGGCCTGTTGTCAGCCCGGCGACCCGGCGGGTCGCACGACCGACTTTCACCACTTCATGACAATTTTGTCATGTTCTACGCAGCGTGTCCCACCATGCCCGACGCCGGGGCTCGTCGTCCACCGGTATTGGTGGCTTGCCCCGGCGCCGGGATGCGGTCCTGGCGAACCGACCGGAGAGGTCAGCGCGTCACGACCGCTACGGGCTTGCGCGACTCGAGCACCTCGTCGATCAGGCCGTAGTCCTTGGCCTGAGCCGCCGTGAGGATCTTGTCGCGCTCGATGTCGTCGCGTACCTGCTCCTGCGTCTTGCCCGAGTGCGTGGCAAGCGTCAGCTCGAGCCACTCGCGCATGCGGATGAGCTCGTTCGCGTGGATCTCGATGTCCGAGGCCTGCGCGTAGCCGCCACCCTCCATCGCGGGCTGGTGGATCAGCACGCGCGAGTTGGGCAGTGCGAGACGCTTGCCCGGCTGGCCGGCGGCCAGCAGGACCGCAGCGGCCGACGCCGCCTGCCCCAGGCAGACGGTCTGGATCTGCGGCTTGATGAACTGCATGGTGTCGTACAGCGCCGTCATGGCCGTGAACGAGCCACCGGGCGAGTTGATGTACATCATCACGTCGCGGTCCGGGTCCTGGGTCTCCAGGACCAGCAGCTGCGCCATGACGTCGTCCGCTGACGCGTCGTCGACCTGGACACCCAGGAAGATGATGCGGTCCTCGAACAGCTTGGTGTACGGGTCCTGGCGCTTGAAGCCGTACGGGGTGCGCTCCTCGAACTGAGGAAGCACGTACCGGGAGGACGGCATGGCACCGGCGGTAGCGAAAGGCAGCCCCGCGCCCGAACGGGCGCGTGCGCCGGCAAGGCGCTCTGCGGCTGCGACGAACTGGGCTTCAGGACTCACGATGGTCTCCTCGTCGATCAGGTCTTGATGAGTTTCCGGGCGGTCAGCTGGCCATGCCGCCGCCGCCGGCCAGCGCAGCACTCTCGACGACGTGGTCGACGAAGCCGTACTCCAGCGCCTCGGAGGCCGTGAACCAGTTGTCGCGGTCGTTGTCCTTGATGATCTTCTCGATCGGCTGCCCGGTCTGCTCGGACGTCAGCTCGGCCAGCACCTTCTTCATGTGCATGATGAGCTGCGCGCCGATCCGCACGTCGGTGGCGGTACCGCCGACACCGCCCGACGGCTGGTGCATCAGCACGCGTGCGTGCGGCGTGATGTACCGCTTGCCCTTCGTGCCGGACGACAGCAGGAACTGCCCCATGGAGGCAGCCATTCCCATCGCGACCGTCGCCACGTCCGGCTTGATGAACTGCATCGTGTCGTAGATCGCCATGCCGGCCGTGATGGAGCCGCCGGGCGAGTTGATGTAAAGCCAGATGTCCTTGTCGGGGTCCTCGGCCGCGAGAAGCATCATCTGCGCACTGATCGCGTTCGCGTTCTCGTCGCGGACCTCCGACCCCAGCCAGATGATGCGTTCCTTCAGCAGCCGGTTGTAGATGGAGTCGTTGAGCCCGAAGCCAGCACCCTCCGTCCGCGCTACCGGCCCAGCATCCATCCGCAGCAGATCGTTCACGTCCATCTCCTCGGTTCTGACTCTCGTCTTTGGACCACGTCCTACGACGTCGTGTCGCTCGACCCTAACGTGCCCCCGCCCGCCGGAACTCCTGATTCGGAGCCCTTTTCGCCTACAGCGCATCGGTGCTGCCCACAGCGAAGTCGGGGGGAACGCGGACGGCGGTCCGCACCCTCTGCGCGAGGGCGCGGACCGCCGTCCGGCGTCATGCCTCAGCCCTCTCGGGCCCGGCGTGCGTCAGGCCTTCGCGGGCTCCGACGACTCCGGTGCGGAGCCCTCTGCGTCCTCCGTCACCTCGGCGTCCTCGGCGTCGGCGACCTCCTGGGCCTGCGCCATGGCGTCGTTGAGCGCGGCCTGGGCGTCGTCGGCCTCTTCCGAGCCGATGAACTCGCTCAGGTCGACGACGTTGCCGTCGGAGTCCTTGACCTCGATCTGGCGCAGCGCGACCGCCAGCGCCTTCGAGCGTGCGACCTCGCCCACCATCGCGGGGATCTGGCCACCCTGCTCGAGGGTCTGGATGAACTCGCTCGGCTCCATGCCGTACTGCTGCGAGGCGCTCACCAGGTACTCGACGAGCTCGCCCTGGCTCACCTGCACCTTGAGCTTCTCGGCGAGGGTGTCGAGCAGGATCTGGTTCTTGATCGCCTTGGTGGCGTCCTCGGTGACCTCTGCGCGGTGCTCGTCGTCCTCCAGGCGGCTCTCGGACTCGAGGTGGCGGTGCACCTCGGCCTGGACCACGCCGGTCGGCACGGGGACCTCGACGGTCTCCAGGAGCTTCTCCATGAGCGCGTCACGGGCCGTGACGGCCTGGTTGGAGGTCTTGATGCCTGCGACCTGCGTGGTGAGGTCGGCCTTGAGCTCCTCGAGCGTGTCGAACTCGGAGGCGAGCTGGGCGAAGTCGTCGTCCACCTCGGGCAGGTCACGCTGCTTGACCGAGGTGGCGGTGACGGTGACGTCCGCCTCCTTGCCCTCGTGGTCGCCGCCGGCCAGCGGCGCCTTGAACGTGGTGGTCTCGCCGGCGGACAGGCCGGTCAGTGCCTCGTCCAGGCCCTCGAGCATGTTGCCGGAGCCGATCTGGTACGAGACGCCCGACACGGAGTCGACCTCCTCGTCGCCGATGAGGGCCTTGAGGTCGATGACGATGTAGTCGCCGTCGACGGCCGGGCGGTCCACGCCCACCAGGGTGCCGAAGCGCTCCCGCAGAGCGTCCATGCGCTCCGCGACGTCATCCTCCGTGACCTCGGTCGACTCGACGGTCAGGTCGACGTCGGACAGCTCGGGCAGCTCGATCTCCGGCCGCACCTCGACCTCGGCCGTGAACTTCAGCTGGCCCTCGCCGGCCTTGGCCGGGACGTCGGTCACGTCGATCTCGGGCTGGGCGAGCGGACGCAGGTCGGTCTCGCCGAGCGCGTCACGGTAGAAACCGGAGAGGCCGTCGTTCACGGCGTGCTCGATCACGGCGCCCCAGCCGACCCGCTGGTCGATGATGCGCGGGGGCACCTTGCCCTTGCGGAACCCGGGGATGTTCACCTGCTCCGCGATGTGCTCGTAGGCGTGATCGATGCTCGGCTTGAGCTCGTCGTAGTCCACCTCGACGGTCAGCTTGACCTTGGTGGGCTCCAAGGTCTCGACGGCGCTCTTCACTTCGATGGTCTCCAGAATGTCGGGGGTGCGCGCACGCCGGCGTACTGCGTCCCGGGGTGGCGCGGGGATGCTCATACTCTGTTGCTGCTGCTCGCTGACAGCCATGTGCGACGGACGCACGGGCAACCCGTCAATGGTACGCCCCACGACCACGGTCGCCGAATGCAAGCCGGTGGCGTGCCGCACACGTCCACCCTCCCACGGCCGCCGTCGTCCGCCGCCCGTGTTCGCCCTGGGCGTCAGCGGTCAGCGGCCCATCCCCGCGGTGAGCCCCGCGACGATCTGCCGGGTCGCCACGAGGAACAGGACCACGAGCGGCAGCGTGGCGATGACCAGGCCTGCGAACAGCGTGGACCACGACGTCTGGTACTCCCCGAAGAACGTGGTGAGGCCGACCGGCAAGGTGTACAGGTCGCGGTCCCGCACGAGGATCAGCGGGTAGAAGAAGTCGTTCCAGATGGGCACGAAGCGGAAGACCACCACGGTGGCGACCGCCGGCCGTACGAGCGGCAGGAGCACCGACCAGAAGGTGCGCAGTGGTCCTGCGCCGTCGATGCGGGCGGCGTCCTCCAGCTCGACCGGCAGCTGGCGCAGGAACGTCGCGAGCACGAAGACCGAGAACGGGATCGACACCGCCGAGTAGACCAGGATCAGGCCGGTCCGGGTCGAGGCGAGCCCGATCGTGTCGAGCAGGTAGAAGATCGGCACGATCATGAGGAAGACGGGCATCATCAGGCCCGACACGAAGACCTGCTCGATCGCCTCCATGAGCCGTGAGCGCGACCGCGCCAGCGCATAGGCGGCCAGCAGCGACACGACGGTCGACAGGGCGACGGACGCGGTGGTGACGAGCACGGAGTTGAGGAAGTAGGTCGAGAACGACGCCTCGACCCACGCCTCCCGGTAGGCGTCGAACGACGGGCTCACCGGCAGGCCGAGCGGCTCCGCCACGAGCTCCTGATCCGTCCGGAACGAGTTCCAGACCATGATCAGCAGCGGAACCAGCGCGACGGCGGCGTAGCCCCACAGGACGACGTGCACGCCTGCGCGCCTCACGTCAGCCTCCGCTCGACGCGGCGGAACCACCGGGTGAACAGGACCGACACCCCGACGATCACGACGAACAGCACGATCGCCACGGCGGACGAGATGCCTATCGCGTTGGACGCTCCCGAGTTGAAGGCCGTGCGGTAGAAGAGGAGCGACATGACGTCGGTCGCGCCGGCCGGGCTGCCGCTGGACCCGCCCAGGGCGTACGGGATGGGGAACGCCTCCATGGAGAAGATGAACGTCAGCACGCTCACCGTGCCGATCACCGGCAGCAGCATGGGCAGCGTGACGTGCCAGAACCGCTGGCGGGAGGTGGCGCCGTCGAGCATCGCTGCCTCCTCCATGGTGGGGTCGAGCGAGCCGAGCGCGGCCCCGTAGATCAGGAGCGGGAACCCGACCCACTGCCACGCGGTCACCAGCACCACCACCCACAGGGCGGTGTCCGGGTCGCCCAGCCAGGGCTGGGCCACCGCCTCCAGGCCGACCGCGCGCAGCACCGCGTTCACCGGGCCGAACAACGGCGACAGGAGCAGAGACCAGAGGTAGCCGACGACGAGGGGCGAGACCAGGTACGGCATCGTGTACAGCACCTGGAAGAGCCTGCGCAGCCGGTCCCGCTTGTGCAGCGCGTACGCCAGCAGCAGGCCCACCGAGTTCTGCACGACCATCGCGCCGGCGAACAGGAGCCCGTTGTGCGCGAACGCACGCGGCAGCTGGCTGCGGTACGGCTCGGTGGTCAGCAGTGCGACGAAGTTGTCCAGCCCCACGAACGCCTCCTGCGCGGTGCCGCGCCAGGAGAACAACGAGTAGGTCAGGGCCGTCGCCATCGGGTAGAGCACGAAGACGGCGAACAGGGCAGCAGCGGGCAGCAGGAAGAGCAGTGCTACGGGGGTGGGCAGCGCCGCTGTACGACGGCGGGTCACTCGCCCGGCGTCCACCAGGCCGACAGGCCGTCCTGGATGATCTTCGCCGCGCCCTCAGCGTCGGTGTCGCCGAGGAACAGCTTCTGCCCCGCCTCGCCCATGAGGTCGGTGCCGACGGGGTCGCCGTACCGGTAGTCCACGAGCAGCAGGTACGGCGCGGGGTTCTCCTGGTACAGGTCCCACATCTCCTGCTGGAGCGGGTCGGAGAACTCGACGCCGGGGATCGGCGAGAACTGCTTGAGCTCGTCGGCGACCAGCTGCCCGAACTCGGGCGTGGCCAGCCAGTTCAGGAGCGTCTGGGTCTCCTCGGGATGCTCGGTGGTGGCGGAGAGGCCCCAGCTGCCGTCCGCGTACCCCGCGGTGACGGGGTGGTCGACGGCCGACCCCGGCGGCGGGGGCACCTGGAACACGCCGAGCTCGAGGTCCGGGTTGGCCTCCTGGAAGAACGCCTGCTCGTACGAGCCGCCGGCGAACATCGCCGCCTGCTCGCTGGTGAACAGCACCTGTGCGTCCGTGTACGCGACGCCGGTCACATCGTCGGGCATGTACTTCTGCAGGTCCTTGAGCGTCTGGACCGAGTCGACGTACGCCGGGTCGGTGAAGTCGGTGTCTCCGTCGCGCAGGGCCTGCTGGAAGTCGGCGCCGCCGTACTGGGCGGCGGCCAGGGCGTCGTGCACCGTCGGCACGAACCACCCGTCGCGCGCGCCGACCGCGAGGGGTGTAACGGAGGCCTCCAGGAGCGTGTCGTTGATCGCCAGGAAGTCCTCCCAGGTCTCGGGCTCCGCCAGGCCGTTCTCCTCGAAGATCGCCGTGTTGTAGTAGACCTGGATCGTCTGGGACGCGAGCGGCACGCCGTAGACGGCGCCGTCCTCACGGCCGCGAGCGCCGTCCAGGATGGCGTCGTCGAAGTCGCCGAGCGCCGGGACGAGGTCCTCGAGCGGCTCGAGGTTGCCGCCCTCGACGAGCGGCTGGAGCAGGCCGTAGGACCGCACCTGGGCGATGTCCGGCCCGTCGGAGCCGGTCAGGCCGGTGCGCAGGATCTGGTCGTACTCGGTGTTGAGGTGGGCCTGGAAGGTCACCGTGATGCACGGGTTGGCCTTCTCGAAGACGTCGAAGATCTGCTCGTACGTCTTGACGTCCTCGGTGCGCCAGGACCAGACGTCGAGACCGACCGCCTCGCCGTCGCACCCCTCCCCCGCTGCCGCACCGGGCTCAGGGCTGCCCGACGACGGCGCGCAGGCCGCGAGCGTCAGCGTCACGAGGGCTGTGGTGACTCCTGCGAGGGTGGTTCGGCGGTTCATGCGCCGGACGTTTCCTCCCCGCGGTCGGGGTGTCAAGCATTTCCGCCGAATCGATATGTCGTGTCCTCACCGGAAATTGGTGCGATCGTGGCCATATCCGTGCCAGAATTCCCCCGCTACCGGCTTGTTCGACCATCTCTTCCACAGCATTGACGACGACGTCAAACCCCTGGAGATCCGAATGTCGCACCGTGCTCGCGTGTTTCTCGCTGCCACAGCCGTGACCGTCACGCTCGCCGCCTGTTCGTCGGGGGGCGCCGACGACGGCGGCGGCAGCCTCGTCGGTGAGGGCACCGGCGCCGACTGCACCATCGGGTCGCCCGTGCCGGTGGGCGCCGCGCTCAGCCTCACGGGCGGAGCAGCCAGCTACGGCGAGTCGCAGCAGAAGGGCCTCGAGCTCGCCGCGGAGCAGCTGAACGCGCAGGGCGGGGTCGAGTACGAGCTGACGGTCGAGGACGACCAGACGGACCCGCGCCAGGGCATCGCCGTGTTCGAGCAGTTCACGGCGGAGGACGGCGTAAGCGTGATCATCGGCCCCACCCTCTCCAACGGCGGCTTCCAGGCGCAGCCGGTCGCGCAGGAGGAGGGTGTCCCGGTGCTGGCGATCTCGAACACCGCCGACGGGATCACCGAGCAGGGCGACTACATCTTCCGTGACTCGCTGACCGAGGCCCAGGTGATCCCGCAGACCGTCGCCAAGGCCAAGGAGGCCTACGGGGCCGAGAGCGCTGTCGTCATGTACAGCAACGACGACGCCTTCACGGAGGCCGGGTACGAGGTGTTCGCCGAGTCGCTGGACGCCGAGGGCATCGAGGTCGCCGAGACCCTCGAGTTCTCGACGTCGGACACCGACTTCCGCGCCCTGCTGACCGAGGCCAAGTCCGCCGACGCGGACCTGCTGGTGGTCTCCGCCCTCATCGAGGCGGCGATCCCGCTGGTCACGCAGGCACGTGAGCTCGGTATCGACGTGCCGATCGTGGGCGGCAACGGCTTCAACAACCCCCAGCTCATGGCCGACGCCGGCGACGCCGCCGAGGGCGTGGTCGTCGGCGCAGCGTGGAACTCGGCGTCCGACAACCCGGAGAACACGGCGTTCCTCGCCGACTTCGAGGAGAAGCACGGCACGCAGCCCGACCAGTTCGCGGCCCAGGCCTTCGCGGGCCTCATGCTGATCGACACCGCCGTGCGGGCCTCGTGCTCGGGCGAACGGGACGCGATCAAGGAGGGTCTCGGCACGATCGACGGCGTGCCGTCGGTGCTGGGCGAGCTGACGATCAACGACGCACGGGACGCCGAGCACGAGGCAGTGGTGCAGATCGTCGAAGACGGCACGTTCGCCGTGCTCGACTGAGCGCACCGCCACCATGCAACAGCTGCTCAACGGGCTCTTCATCGGCTCGATCTACGCGCTCTTCGCCGTCGGGTTCGCGCTCGTGTTCGGCATCCTCGACCGCCTCAACCTGGCTCATCCGGCGGTGTTCGCGGCGTCGGCCTTCATCGGTATCGAGCTGGTCACCGTGGGAGGGCTGCCCTTCTGGGCGGCCCTGCCCGCCGTCGCCGTCGTGGGCGCGCTGCTCGGGCTGATCGTGGAGCGGGTGGCGTTCCGGCCGCTCAAGGGCAGGGCCGACGCGCACTTCGCCGGCCTGATCTCGTCCATCGCGGTGGCGGGCATGCTGATCGCGCTGCTGCAGTGGCGGTACGGGGCCGAGACCCGCCGCTTCCCCGCCGACACGTTCCCGGCCACCCGGTTCGACGTGCTCGGCGCCCAGGTCACGCTGCTGCAGGTGGTCATCGTCGGTATCTGCCTCACGCTCGTGGTGGGGCTGACCTGGCTGGTCGCTCGCAGCCGGCTCGGCCGCGGCATGCGAGCCGTCGCCGAGAACCCGACGGCGGCGCGCGTGCTCGGCGTGAACGTCGACCGGGTCACCGCGACGACGTTCGCGATCTCGGCCGCGCTCGGGGCGGTGGCGGGTGCACTGTTCGCGATGAACGTGAACTCGGCGCAGCTCGGCATGGGGTCGGCGATCGAGCTCAAGGGGCTCGCGGTCATCGTGGTGGGCGGCATGGGCTCCCTGCCCGGTGCGCTCGTCGGCGGGATCCTGCTCGGGGTCGCCGAGGTGTTCGCCGTGCAGTACCTGGGCTCCGCGTGGCGCGACCTGATCGCGTTCGCGCTGCTCTTCGGGATCCTGCTGCTCCGCCCGCAGGGGCTGTTCGGCGGACGTCGGGCGCGGCAGGTCTGATGTTCACCGAGTCGACGGTCACCTTCATCGCGCTCGGCGCGATCTTCGCCTTCTCGTTCTACGCCGTGCTGAACGCGGGCCAGCTCAGCCTCGGCCAGGCCGGCTTCGCGTCGGTCGCCGCCTATACCTCCGTGCTCCTCGCGCCGGACCCCGACGTCGTCGGCGACCTGGCCGCCCTCCTGATCGCGCTGGTCATCGGCATGACGGCGGGCACGGTGGCCGCCGTCGTGCTGGGGCTGCCGACCATGCACCTGCGGGGCGTGTTCCTCGCCATCGCCACCCTCGGGTTCGCCGAGGCCGTGCGCATCTTCCTGCTCAACGCCGAGTGGACGGGCGGCGCGCAGGGACTTTCCGTGCCCAAGATCGTCACGCCCGCGATCGCCTGGGTGGTGCTGGCGATCGTCGCCTACTGGTTCTGGCGGTCCGGCCCCACCCGGTACGGGCGGGCGCTCGAGGCCATCCGCGAGGACGAGCTCGCGGCCGGCGCCATGGGGATCGACGTGGGCAGGCACCGCCTCGGGGCGTTCGCGACGGCCGGTGCGGTGGCCGGGCTCTACGGCGTGCTGTGGGCCTACACCGTCCGCCTGGTCGCGCCGGCCGACTTCGGGTTCACCGCCGCCATCGACGGGCTGGTCACCGCCATGGTGGGCGGCACGACGATGTTCGTCGGACCCGTGGTGGGCAGCGCGTTCCTCACGGTCATCCCCGAGATCCAGCGCGCCCTGGGCGTCGAGGCCGGCTGGATCCGGCCGTTCGTCGCAGGCCTGCTGCTGCTCGTCGTCATCCTGTTCCTGCCCGGCGGGCTGGCCGGGCGGATCCCGCGGCGCATCCGGGTGCCCGACCTCGACGCCGGCGGGAACGACGACGCCGACAGCGCCGGGGCCAGCGGCGGCGCCAGCGCAGAGCTGCGCACCCGCGAGCACGCCCCGCTCGGCGACGTCGTCGCCCGGCTGACCGGGCTGAGCAAGGACTACGGCGGCGTGCACGCGGTGCGCGGCGTCGACCTCGAGATCCGCAGCGGCGAGCTGCTCGGTCTGATCGGGCCCAACGGCGCGGGCAAGACGACGCTCGTGAACATGCTCAGCGGACTCGTCGCGCCGTCGTCGGGCGAGGCGACCGTGCTGGGCGTGACCGCTGGACGCGCCCCGGTGCACCGCGTGGCCGCCGCCGGCGTGAGCCGCACGTTCCAGCACTCCAAGCTCTTCGACCGGCTCTCCGCACTGGAGAACGTGCTGGTCGGCGGGCACCTCGTGACCCGGCCGACCCTGCTGCGACGGATGCTCTGGCTGCCGTCGGCGCGACGCGACGAACGGGCGGCGCTCGCCCGTGCCGCAAGGTGCCTGCGCCGGGTCGGCATGCTTGAGGCTGCCGCCACCCGCGCCGGCGCCCTCTCGTACGGGGACCAGCGGCGGCTCGAGATCGCCCGGGCGCTCGCCGCCGACCCGAGCCTGCTCATCCTGGACGAGCCCGCCGCCGGCATGAACCAGGTGGAGGCCGGCGAGCTCGCCCACCTCATCCGCTCGCTGGCCGACGACGGCCTCGCCGTCCTGCTCATCGAGCACAACGTCGGGCTCGTGCGGCAGGTCTGCGACCGCGTGGTGGTGCTCGACTTCGGCGAGATCATCGCCACCGGCGCACCGGCACAGGTAGCGGCCGACCCTCGGGTCGTCGAGGCGTATCTCGGGACGGAGGCCTGACATGACCGAACCCGTGCTCGAGGTCGAGCACCTCTCGGTGCGGTACGGCCGCGTCGAGGCGGTGCGTGACGTGTCGTTCAGCGTGGCGGAGGGCTCGCTGGTGACGCTCGTGGGCGCGAACGGCGCCGGGAAGTCGACGATCATCAACGCGGTGTCCGGCATCGTGCGGCCGCACAGCGGTCGTGTCCGGTTCCGCGGGGCCGACATCACGCGCACGCCCGCCCACAAGCTGGTGGCACGCGGCCTGGTCCAGGTTCCCGAGGGCCGGCAGATCCTCGCGTCCTTGACGGTGGCCGAGAACCTCGCGATGGGCGGCTGGCACCGTGGCCGGGGTGCTGCCCGCACCATCGACGAGATGTACCAGCGGTTCGGGGTGCTGTCCGAGCGGCGCGACCTGCCCGCAGGCACGCTCTCCGGGGGCGAGCAGCAGATGCTCGCCATCGCCCGGGCGCTGGTCGCGGAGCCGGTGCTGCTGCTCCTGGACGAGCCGTCCATGGGCCTGGCACCGCTCGTGGTGAACGAGGTGTTCAGCGTCGTGGAGCAGATCCGCACGACCGGCACCACCGTGGTCCTTGTCGAGCAGAACGCCCGCCGGGCCCTGCGCGCCGCCTCCGACGGCTACGTGCTGCGCACCGGCGAGGTGGTGCGCTCGGGTCCGGCGGCAGAGCTGCTGGCCGACGACGAGGTGGTGCGGGCATACCTGGGCACTGCCTGAACCCGATGCCTGATGCTGCGCACTCCGCCTGGTGGATGTGGCTGCCGGACCGCGAGATCTCCCGGGCGCAAAGCTGGAGGATGCGCATCGGACGACGCTCCCGCAGCGCTAGCCGGGGCACGTACTGCCGTTCGGTGGATGACCGTCAACGGTCCAGCGCCAGAGCAGCGTTCACGAGGCGAGCACGGCGCGGAACGCGCCGTGCTACCTAGAAGTCGTCCGGCGTCCGGATCCGGTCCCGGATCCACGCCCCGGCTTCCTTGAGCCGGTCGGTCCCGAACGAGCCGCCCGAGCAGGTCCCCTCCCTGAAGACCGCGCCGGACCGGTGGTCGTCCGAGAAGTTCCAGTTCACCCAGCTGATCTTCTTCGACTCCGCCAGGTCGAGGTACCGCTGCGTCATCGCGAAGTCGTTGGCGCCCTCCCCCGCGCTGTTCTGCGACCCGAACTCCGTGATGAACACGGGGATCTGGTCCGCGGCCCTGGAGAGCGTGTCCAGGTACTCCTGGTCGTGCGTCGCTGCGTAGAAGTGGAACGTGTACATCACGTTCGAGGCGTCGACAGGGTTGTTCACCACCTCGGACTCGTCCGACCCGTCCGACTCGCCGAGCGAGGACCACGCGCGGGTGCCCAGCAGGACGACGGCGTCCGGGTCCTTGGCCCGGATCACGGGGACGATCTGCTCGTGGTAGCTCTTGATGGTCTGCCACGAGACGCCGTTGGGCTCGTTCGCGACCTCGTAGATGATGTTGTTCTTGCCGCTGTTCCGCTCTGCGATGGCAGTGAAGAACGTCGTGGCGCGCTGCAGGTTGAAGTGCGGGTCGCCCGGATCGAGCATGTGCCAGTCGACGATGGCGTACATCCCGCGTGCCGAGAGCATGTCGATGTAGTCGTTCACGAGGGCGGTGAACCGTGCCGGGTCGGTCTCGTAGCCGCCCTCCTGCACGTAGGTGGAGATCCGCACGACGTCCGCGTTCCAGTCGTACGCGAGAGTGTCGAGCGAGGCGTCGGTCACGCACTGGGAGTACCACTGGGTGCCGTGCGTGCTCATCCCGCGGAGCTGGATGGGGGCGCCCTGCTCGTTGCACAGGTTGACGCCGCAGACACTGAGCTGACCGTTGGCCGCGACGGGGGTCCCCGCTTCCGGTTCCGGCTCGGGATCCGGAGTCGGATCAGGTGCCGGCCCGCCGTCGCACGCGCCGTCGTGCGTCCAGAGCGTGGGTGTCGACACCGGGTCCCACCCGGCGCCCGGGTGCGCGGTGTGCCCCATGGTCGCGGTGTAGCCGCTTCCCTCGTAGGTGACCCGGTCGCCCGCTCGGTAGCTCGTGCCCTCCGCCCAGGCCGGTGCGGAGCACTCTGCGGCCACTGCAGTGGCCGACAGGACCGGCACGAGGGCGGTTCCCGTCACCAGCATCGCGGCAGTGACGAGGGCAATGATGATCGGTGCGCGGCGGAAGACCATGATGAGACCACCTCAGTTCGCGGACGGAGCCGTGGCAGGCCGTGGCGACGTCGCCCACCTGCTGGTCGCACGGACGCTAGCAAGGTGCGTGCGCGGGCGGCATCGGGGATTCCCACACCGCGCCGTGGGGAGGCGACGCCCGGGGAAGGTGTCGCGGAATGACATAGTGTCGGCCCGTCCCCTCCGGACCATCCCGATCCGGTTCCCGCACCCGAGGTGGGCCCATGACTGTTCCTCTCACCCTGCGCACGCCCCCGCGTGGCGCCGACCAGCCGCAGCCCCCGGACCGTGCGGTCCTCGACGCGGCCCTCGAGCGGCTGGAGGACGCCGGCGGCGGCGCACCCGACCGGGAAGACGCCGAGGTGCTGCTGCACGCGCGCGGCGCGGACCTGGACCGGCTCCTCGCGGTCGCCGGCGCGGTGCGCGACACTGGCCTGGCCGAGGCCGGCCGCCCCGGCGTCATCACGTACTCGCGCAAGGTGTTCGTCCCGCTGACGCACCTGTGCCAGGACCGCTGCCACTACTGCATCTTCGTCCAGTCGCCCGGCAAGCTCGCCAAGGCAGGCATCTCGCCGTACATGGACGCCGACGCCGTCTTGGAGGTCGCCCGGCAGGGCGCCGAGCTGGGCTGCAAGGAGGCGCTGCTCACGCTCGGCGACCGCCCGGAGAACCGCTGGCCGGTGGCCCGGGAGTGGCTCGACGACCACGGCTACGCCTCGACCCTCGACTACGTGGGCCACATGGCCCGCCTGATCCTCGACGAGACCGGCCTGCTGCCGCACCTCAATCCCGGCGTCATGTCGTGGGCCGAGCTGCAACGGCTCAAGCCGGTCGGCCCCTCGATGGGCATGATGCTGGAGACCACGTCCTCCCGGCTGTGGACCGAGAAGGGGCAGGCGCACTTCGGCTCCCCCGACAAGGACCCGGCCCTGCGGCTGCGTTTGATCGAGGACGCCGGCCGCTCCCGTATCCCGTTCACGTCGGGCATCCTGCTCGGCATCGGCGAGAACTACGCCGAACGCGTGGACTCGGTCCTCGCGCTCCGCGACGCGCACGCCCGGCACGGTCACGTGCAGGAGGTGATCGTCCAGAACTTCCGCGCGAAGTCGGCCACGGCGATGATGGGTGCGGCGGACCTGGACACCCAGGAGTACGCGGCCGCCGTCGCCGTGACCCGTGTGCTGCTCGGCCCGGGCATGCGCGTGCAGGCGCCGCCCAACCTGACCGACGCCGCCGAGCTCCAGCTCCTGGTGCGCGCAGGCATCGACGACTGGGGCGGCGTCAGCCCGCTGACGCCCGACCACGTGAACCCCGAGCGGCCCTGGCCGCAGATCGAGGACCTGGCCCGCCTCACCGCCGAGGGCGGGTACGCGCTGCGCGAGCGTCTCACCGCGCACCCGCACTACCTGCGCGAGGCGCGGGATGGCGCGGACTGGCTCGACGACCGCCTCCGCACCCGCGTCCTGTCCCTCGCCGACGACTACGGTCTGGCCCGCCACGACGCCCTGCTGGGCGCCTTCCCCGCCAGCTCGACGAGCGGGCCGGGGCCGGCCGGGCGGCTGGCGCGGCTGATCGAGGACGTCGCGAGCGATCCGGACGGGGTCGACGACGGCGCGTGGGTCGAGCTGCTGGGGGCCGACGGCGCCGATCTCGAAGAGCTGGCCGCCCTCGCGGACCAGGTGCGCCGCGAGCGGACCGGTGACGCCGTCACCTACGCGGTGAACCGGAACCTCGACGCGTCGCTCGGCCTCCCGCGCGAACGGGTCGTGGAGCTGGCGGCGGAGGCAGTGGCCCTCGGCGCCAGCGAGGTGTGCGTGCAGGGCCTGCCGCCGACGGCGTCGGGCGCGGACGGCTACCTCGACCTGGCCCGTGCCGTGCACGAGGGCGGGCCCGGCCTGCACCTGCACGCCTTCCGCCCCGCGGAGCTGGCCGACGGCGCCGCCCGCGCCGGCCTGTCCCTGGCGGACTGGCTGACGATGCTGCGCGAGGCCGGCGTCGACACCGTGCCGGGCACGGGCGCTCGCATCCTGGACGACCGGGTCAGGGCCCTGCTCACGGGCGGGACCGACATCCCCGCCGAACGCTGGGTCGAGCTCGTCACCGCCGCCCACACGGCGGGCCTGCGGTCCACCGCGACGATCGTGTACGGGCACGTCGAGTCCGCGCGCGACCAGGTGCGGCACCTGCGCACGCTGGCCCGTGTGCAGGACGCGACCGGCGGGTTCACCGAGCTCATCCCGATGCCCTGGCTGCCGGTCGAGTCGCCGGTCCCGGTCCCCGGCGCGCGCCGGGCGACCCCGCGCGAGAGCCGCGCGCTGCACGCCGTTGCGCGTCTGCTGCTCGCGGGGCGGATCGACCACGTCCAGGCGGCATGGACCAAGCTCGGGACGCGCGGGGCCCAGCTGGTGCTCGCCGGCGGCGCGGACGACCTGGGTGGCGTGCTGCTCGACGGCGTCCTGGACCCGGACGCCGGTCCCGAGCAGGGCCGCGAGCTCTCGGTGGCGGACGTGCAGCGGCTCGCCGCCGAGCTGGGCCGGCCCGTGCGGCAGCGCACCACCACCTACGGCCAGGTGGGGTGACGGGCACGGGCCAGCGGACGGGCGCGGCCGCGCCGACGGACGTCGAGGTCGCGGTCGTGGGCGCAGGGCTCGCCGGGATCGGCCTCGGCTCGCGGCTGCGGCGAGCCGGGCGCACCGGTTTCACGGTCCTCGAGCGGGCCGACGACGTCGGCGGCACCTGGCGCGACAACGTGTACCCGGGAGTCGCGTGCGACATCCCGAGCGCCCTGTACTCCTACTCCTTCCTGCCCCAGCCGGCCTGGTCGCGGGTGTTCGCGCCCGGCGCCGAGATCCACCGGTACGTCAAGGACGTCGCACGGACCGAGGGTCTGATCCCGCACCTGCGCCTCGGCACCGCGCTCACGGGCGCCCGCTGGCACGACGACGAGGCGGCGTGGCACCTGACGACGTCCCGTGGGCCGCTGACCGCCCGGGCGCTGGTGACGGCCGTCGGCCGGCTCAGCGAGCCGCGCGTACCCGACCTCCCGGGGCTCGGCACGTTCCCCGGCCGCGTGTTCCACTCCGCGCGGTGGGACCGGGATCTGCCCGCCGGGCTGCGGGTCGGCGTGGTCGGCACGGGCGCCAGCGCCGTCCAGCTCGTGCCGGAGCTGGCGCACCGGGCGGCGTCCGTCGTCGTGCTGCAGCGCACGCCGCCCTGGGTGCTGCCGCGCGGCGACCGGGCGTACGCACCCGGCGAGCCCCGACCGGACCGGGCAGCGCTCGCGGAGGAGGCCGACCGGCTGTTCGCCGCGCGACTGGCGGGCACCGCGGCGGAGGCCGAGCTGCGGGAGCGCGCGGAGGCGCACCTGCGCGCTCAGGTGCCGGACCCGGCGCTGCGCGCGCTGCTCACGCCCGACTACGCGGTGGGCTGCAAGCGCGCCCTGTTCAGCGACGACTGGTATCCGGCCCTGCGGGAGCAGCACGTCACGCTGGAGCCGAGCGCCCCGGTGGCCGTCGAGGGATCAACGCTGGTCGCGGCGTCCGGCGCGCGGTACGACGTGGACGTGCTGGTGCTGGCCACGGGGTTCGAGACGACGCGGCCACCGTTCGCGCACCTGGTGGCGGGCCGCGACGGGCAGACGCTCGCCGAGCACTGGGCGGACGGCATGACCAGCCACGCGTCGACCGTCGTGCACGGGTTCCCGAACCTGTTCGTGCTGGACGGCCCCAACGCAGGGCTCGGCCACCACTCCGCCCTCGAGGTGATCGAGGCGCAGATCGGCTACGTGCTCGGCGCGCTCGACCACCTGGACCAGGTCGGCGGGCCGCTGGAGGTGTCCGCGGCGGCCGAGGCCGCGTACACGCGCGAGATCGACCGGCGCGCCGCCGAGACCGTGTGGCTGCGCGGCGGGTGCCGCAGCTGGTACGTGGACGAGCGTTCGGGGCGGCTCACCCTGCTGTGGCCGGGCCGGGCGGCGGAGTTCCGCGAGCGGTTCGGCGAGTTCGACCCGACCCTGTTCCCCCGGCCCGTGTGCGCCCAGCCCGGATGAGCAGCTGGCATCACCCCGGGGCGAGCCCGTTCTGGTAGGCCCAGACCACCGTCTGCAGCCGGTCGCGCGTGCCCACCTTGGCCATCGCGCGCCCGAGGTGGGACTTGACCGTGCTGGTCTCGACCACCAGCTCCTGCGCTATCTCCGCGTTCGACAGCCCGCGGGCCAGGTGCCGGACGATCTCGGCCTCCCGGGCCGTGAGGTGTTCCGCGACGTCCGCCGCCGGGGTGGGCGGAGCCTTGCGCCGGGCGAACTCGGTGATCACGCGCTGGGTCACCGCCTGGTCGATGAGCCCGTGCCCGTCGGCGAGCCGCCGGACGGCGTCGATCAGCTCCTCGGGCTCGCTGTCCTTGAGGATGAACCCGGACGCCCCTGCCTCAAGGGCGCCGAACACGTACTCGTCGAGGTCGAAGGTGGTCACGACGAGCACCGCCGGCGTCGTCGCCCCCGGCGTGCCGGGGGCGACGATCTCGCGGGTCGCGGTGAGGCCGTCACCGCCCGGCATGCGTACGTCCATGCAGACGACGTCGGGGTGGTGCCGGCGGGCGAGCTCGACCGCCATGGTGCCGTTCGAGGCCTCGGCGACCACCTCGATGTCGTCGGCCTGCTCCAGGAGGAACCGGAACCCCGCCCGGACCACCGCCTGGTCGTCGACGAGCATGACCCTGATCATCCGTGTTCCCCTTCGGTGGGCATGGGGTGTTCTTGGCGCTCGTGGTGCTTCTGGTGCTCGTGGTGCAGCGGGAGCGTCAGCAGCACCCGCCACCCGCCGGACGGCGGAGCGCCCGTGGTGAGCGTCGCACCGACCAGCTGCGCGCGCTCCCGCATGCCGACCAGGCCCATCCCCTGCCGGGCCGAGGTGGTGACCTGTGCGCCGACGGGCGGGTTGACCACGCCGAGCGAGACCTCCCGCTCCGTGAAGCGGACGGTGATCCGCACCGGCGCCCCGGGGGCGTGCTGGCGGGCGTTGGACAGCGATTCCTGCGCCACCCGGTAGAACGCGGCGTCGGCGATGGGCGCGAGGTCTCGCGGCGGGCCCTCGCGGACGAGGTCCACCGTGTCGCCGAGCGCGCGCGCCGTCCGCACCAGCCCGTCGAGCGCACCGAGGCCGGGTGGTGGTGCGTCGTGCGCGTCGTCGCCGGGCCCGCCGGAGCCCGGACGCTCGCGGAGCACCCCGACGATCAGCCGGAGACTGTCGAGCGTCTCCTTGCCCTGCCCCCTGATCCACGCGGTGCCCTTCTTCGCGGCCTCCGGGTCGCTGTCGATCTGCCGCTCGACGGCGGCGGCCTGCACGACGAGGCCGGACAGGTGGTGGGCCGCGACATCGTGCAGCTCACGCGCCATGCGTGACCGCTCCGCGAAGATCGCCGCCCGGGTGGTCGCCTGCTGCGTGCGCTGCAGCTCGGCCGCCCGCAACCGGAGCAGCTCGATGTAGTTGCGGCGGGTCGCCACCGCACCGCCGATGAGCGCGCTGACCAGGTACACCACGATCCCCGCGGCCAGATGGTTGACGAGCGGCACCAGCAGGCTGCCGCCCGAGACGAGCGCGGACGTCCCGGCCACGACCACCCCGAGCGGCACCGCCATGCCCGTGATCGCCAGGGCACGGCGGGCCGGTACCAGCGTGCCGACGGTGTAGGCGGCGATGGCCACCGGTATGCCGCTCACCGACAGCTCCGGCGGGGAGGCCGCGATCACGACCACCTGGAAGGCGACGACGAGGCCGAGGCAGAGCAGCGGGCGGACCCGGCGCAGGGCGAGCGGCAGCGCCTGGGCGCACGCGGCGACGGTGAGCACCATGGACTGGGTCGAGGTGACGACCAGGTCCTCGGCCTCCAGCGCGGTCCGGAACAGCATCAGCAGGAGGCCGAGCGTCACGAGCAGCACGAGCACCGCCAGGAGGCTGTCCCGCGCCAGGACGCTGGTCAGGCCGATCCGGGTGAGCAGCGCGTCGAGCCGGCCGACACGCGGCGGTACGGGAGCATCGTCGAGCACGGTGTCACCGTCGGTCGTGGGCATCGGGTCAGTACGATACAGACGGCGCCAGCAGGCGGAGCTCGAAGGCGAGCCAGGCGGTCCCGGCCAGTGCCAGCACCACGAGCACGGTGCCCGTGATCCGGCGCCAGCCGTGCCGGTGCCGCACGGCGCCGACCACCTGCATGACCGCCGGGACCAGGCCGAGCACGCCGATCCCCTGCAGCACCTGGATCTGGCGCAGCGAGAACTCCGAGACGTCCTGCAGGCCCATGGCGGTCATCACCGTCACGGTCCAGCCGACGAAGGCGAGCACGGTGCTGACGGAAGCGATCTTCGTGAGGACGCGGGTGACGCGCCCGGTGCCCTGCGGCAGCGACTGCTTGCGCACCCGGCGGCGGATCGCGCCGACCGGCCAGGCGACGGCGGTCACCAGGAGGATCAGGAGCGACACCCCGAGCACCGGGAGAACCACGGCCTGGGCCCGTTCCGGCTGGGCCGGCAGCATGGCGAAGGCGCCCCCGAAGGTGATGGCCTCGACCTTGTCGTCGGTGACCCGCATCGCGAGCGTGCTCTGGCCGCCGACCTCACGCCAGACCCAGGGCTCGATCTCCTCGTACAGGGCCGGGTTGGCGCTGCCGGGGCCGGGTGTGATCAGCAGCCGGCCGTCGTCGCGGGCCGTGACCTGGGTGGTGCTGAAGACGTCGAGCGCCGCGAGGAACGTGCTGTGCATGGTGCGGGAGCCCACGTAGCTGCCCTCGGCGATGGCGGCGTGCTCTGCGGCGGTCTCGGTGGCGCTGACCGCGCCCGACGTCGTCCCCGCGGGGAAGTAGCGGTCGGTGAAGCCGTGCATCAGCGAGTCGCGCAGCGCGAGGCTCGCGTAGCCGCCGTCGGGGCCCGTGCTGTTCAGCGAGACGAAGATCCCCGCACCCTCCTGCGGGTAGATCTGCAGGTGCGAGTGGAAGTACTGCGTGTCACCGCCGTGCCCGACGATCCAGCGCCCGTTGCGGCTCTCGTCGAAGAACCCGAGGGTCATCCGAGGAGCGGCTGCGAGGTTGCCCAGGGTGCTCTCGTCGAGTGCCGGGGCATGCATCAGGTCGAGCGTCTCGGGTTCGAGCAGCGGCTTGCCCGACGTCGGCTCGCCGAGCTGGGCCAGCATGAAGCGCGCCATGTCGGGCGCAGAGGCGCTGAGCGCGCCGGCGGGCGGCGCCCCGACGATCTCGAAGGACCCGGCGGCGTCGGACGACGAGGGGTACCCCTGTGACATCCGGTCGCTCAGCCCGGGCGGCAGCGGCTGCTCGAAGGACGACGACGTCATCCCGGTGGGCTCGAGGATGTTGCGCTGGACGTACTCCTCGAACGGCACGCCGCTGACCTGCTGCACCACGTAGCCGGCGAGCGCGTTGCCGTAGTTCGAGTACGCGGGGACGGTCCCTGGCTCGTAGACCTGCTCGGGCGGGGCGGTCGCCAGGGCGTCACGGAGCACCGGTGACTCGTCGCCGAAGCCGATGAGGCCGGTGACCACCTCCTCGAAACCAGCGGTGTGGGTCAGCAGGTGCCGGAGCGTGATCGGCTCGTCGAACCTGCGCGGGACCTCGAAGTCGAGGTACTCGGCGACGTCGGTGTCCAGGTCCACGTCGCCGCTCTCGACGAGCTGCATCACGGCGGTCGCGGTGAACAGCTTCGACACGGAGCCCGGGCGGAACACCGCCTGCTCGGGGTCGACCGGCACGGCATCGCCCCCGGTCGTGCCGGTGTCGGAGTGGCCGTAGCCGCGGGTGGTGACGATCTCGCCGTCGTCCACCACGGAGACGACGGCGCCGGCGATGCCTGCACTCTCCAGCGCACCGGGCAGCATGCCGTCGAGCCAGGCCTCGACGTCGGCCTGCCCCAGGGTGTGCTCGCCGGCGGGGGCGGAGATCTGCGGGGGCGGCGCGGGCTCGTCGGCGGACGCCGTAGGGACGGCTGCCACCGCGGCGGGTGCCCCCGCCGCGAGGGTCACGGCGAACAGGCCCGCGGCGGCCAGGGCGGCGACGGCTCGTCGGCCGCGCTGCCCAGGGCGGACCGCGAGGCCGCCGTCCGGCCGCTCGGTGGTGGTGTGGTCGTCTGTCGGAGACATCGTCGCGCTCCTCGCGCTCGGCAGGTGTTCGGGCTGGTCCGGAGGCTTGTTTCCGGACGACCCAAGCCTGTCGGGACGCGACCGTCACCACATCGGGCGCGAGTGCCCACCTGGTCTACGACCTTTGGCGGAGGTGTGTGGCTGGAACGTGCTACCTCGGGAGCCCGACCACACCTGCATCATGCCGGCGCGGAGCCCGCCCCCGTCGACGGGCCCTGACCTCAGTGGGCCGCGTAGCCGCCGTCGACCAGGTGGTAGCTGCCGGAGATGAAGGACGCCTCGTCGCTGAGGAGGAAGAGCGTCAGCGCGGCGACCTCCTTGTCGGTGCCGAGCCGCTTCGTGGCGTGCTCGTTCTCGAGCGCGGTCAGTGCCTCCTCGCTGAGCGAGGACCGCACGAGCGGGGTGTCGATGAAGCCGGGGCCGACGGCGTTGGTCCGCACGCCCTGCTCCGTGTACTCGAGGGCGGCCACCTTGGTCAGCCCGACGAGCCCGTGCTTGCTGGTCACGTAGGCCGCGTTCTCCGCGATGCCCACCGAGCCGAGCACGGAGGCCATGTTCACGATGGCTCCGCCACCCGCGGCCACCATGGCGGGCAGCTGGTAGCGCAGGCCGTAGAAGACGCCGTCGAGGTCGACCGCCCGCACGCGGTCCCATGCCTCGATGTCGTAGTCGCCGATCTTGGCGGGCGGTGCGCCGATGCCCGCGTTGTTCACGGCGAGGTGCAGCGCCCCGTACTGCTGCACGGCGAGGTCCACCGCGGCGCGGGAGTCGTCGGCCTCGGCGGTGTTCTGTTCGAACGCCACCGCCGTGCCGTCGGCGGCGGTGATCTCGTCGACCACCTGCTGCGCGCTGTCGAGCTTGATGTCGGTGACGACGACGGAGGCGCCCTCGGCAGCGAGCTGCCGGGAGATCTCCGCACCGATGCCGCTGCCGCCGCCCGTCACGATCGCTGCCCTGCCCTGGAACCTGTTCCCCGTCGTCATGCTGCTCACTCCTCGGCGCTCTGGTCCGACGGCGCGCGCCGTCCCTCCAGTTCTAACCCGCAACGGGCTCGGTCACCCGCTGGCGCCGTCGGGCCGGGTCGAGACGGCTGCGGGCCCTGCACGTGGACGGCGGCGCAGCGATACCCCAGGATGGCGGCGTGACCCCGCAGACCATCGCCACCACCGACTACCACACGGCGGGCGAGCCGTTCCGGATCGTGGCGGAGCCGCCCGTGCCCCTGCCTGGCGACTCGGTCGCCGACCGCAGGGCCCGTGCCCTGGCCAGCCCCGCCGCCCAGGAGCTGCGCCGGATCCTGTGCTCGGAGCCGCGTGGGCACGCCGACATGTACGGCGGCTTCATCGTGCCTCCGGACGACGACGGCGCCCGGCTCGGCGTGCTGTTCTGGCACAAGGACGGGTTCTCGACGGCCTGCGGGCACGGCACGATCGCCCTGGGGGCCTGGGCCGTGGACACCGGCCTGGTCGCGGCGCCCGACGACGGCGCGGTCGACGTGGTGGTCGACGTCCCGTCCGGCCGGGTCACCGCACGGGTGCACAGGGCAGGGGGCCGTACGGTGGGCGTCGACTTCGTCAACGTGCCCAGCTACGTGCTCGCGCGCGACCTGGCGGTGCCCACCTCGCGCGGCGTCGCGTCCGTCACCCTCGCGTACGGCGGCGCGATCTACGCGAGCGTGGACGCGCGCAGCCTCGGCCTTTCGGTCGACCCGGAGAGCTACGCGGACCTCATCGCCGTGGGCCGCGAGATCAAGCGCGCGCTGGACGCGGACGGGCGCGCAGCCCACCCGACGGACCCCCGCCTGGGCGGCGTGTACGGCACGATCCTGCACGAGGAGCTCGGCCCCTCCGACGGCGCCCCTGCCGACGACGGCACCGACGTGGTGCGCCAGCGCAACGTCACGGTGTTCGCCGACGGCCAGGTCGACCGGTCGCCCTGCGGCTCGGGCACGTGCGCCCGGCTGGCGGTGCTGGCCGACGAGGGCCGGGTCGGCGTGGGCGGCGCGACGCTCCTGCACGAGTCGATCGTCGGCTCGACGTTCACCGGCGCCGTCGTCGGCACCACCCGGGTCGGCGACCTGGCCGCCGTGCTGCCGATGGTCACCGGGATGGCGTACCGCACGGGCGAGCACCGGTTCGTCGTGGACGACGCCGACCCCCTCGTGCCAGGGTTCGTGCTGCGATGAGCGCGCCCGTCGTCCTGGACGCCGCTGCCGTCGCCGCGGCGTGCCCGCCCGCCGGCGCCGTTGCCGCCCTCACCGCGGCGCTGCGCGGCGGGCTGGACCCCGCCGTCGACCTGCCGCGCCAGGCGGTCGGGCTGGCGGCCGGCCAGCTCCTGCTCATGCCGTCGGACGGCGGTGGCGCCCTGTCGCACGTCGGCATCAAGGTCGCCTCGGTCGCGCCCGGCAACCCCGCGCTGGGCCTCCCCCGCATCCAGGGCTCGTACCTGCTGCTCGACGCCGCGACGCTCGGCGTGGTCGCCGTGCTGGACGGCCAGGCGCTGACCACGCTCCGCACGCCGGCGGTGTCCGTGGCGGCGGTCCTCGGCCGGCTGCTGGAGGGGTCGGCCCCGCTGCGCGTCACCGTGCTCGGCTCGGGGCCCCAGGCGCACGGCCACGTCGCCACGCTCGCCGGCGCCCTGGCGGGCCGCCGCGAGCTCGCCCCCGTGACCCAGCTCGTCCGGGAGCCCTCCCGGGCCGCTGCGATCGACGGGGCGCTGGTCGCGCGGCTCGGCACCCCGGCGTCGGACGACGCGCTGCGGACCGCCGACCTCGTCGTCTGCGCGACGTCCGCGCGGGAGCCGCTGTTCGACGCCGACCTCATCGCAGGCACGGCGGTGGTCGTCGCGGTCGGCTCGCACGAGCCGGACGCCAGGGAGCTGCCGGCGGAGCTCTGTGCCCGAGGCACCGTCGTCGTCGAGGACCCCGGCGCAGCCCTGCGCGAGGCGGGCGACGTCGTCCTGGCGATCGCCGACGGCGCGCTCCGCGCGCAGGACCTGGTCCCGATGCGCGACGTCGTCACGGGCGCAGTGCGCCCCGACCCCGCGCGCCCGCTGGTGTTCAAGAGCACCGGCATGTCGTGGGAGGACCTGGTGGTGGCCGAGGCGGTGCTGGCCGGCGCGCGCTGAACGAGCGTGACATCGAGCGCCTATCCTCCGGACATGAGCCGGCGGCCACGCGCGAGCCTCGGCAGGGTGCTCGACGATCTCGGAGCCACCCTGCTCGACGTCGTGCGCGAAGGCCCCGACGCCGAGCGCGAGGTGGGCGGCCTGGTGATCCACGACCCGCTCGACGAGGCCGCGTACCCGCCGCACGCGCTCGTCCTCGGGGTGGGCCTGGCGGCACCGGACGACGTCGTGGCGCTGCTGCGCCGGATGGGCGAGCACGGCGCGACGGGGCTGGTCGTGCGGGAACCGGTCCCGGCGGCAGCCGCCGTGCTCCACGCCGCGGACGCGAGCGGCGTCGCGCTGCTGAGCCTGAGCCGCGGCGCGACGTGGGCCCAGCTCGCGGCGCTGCTGCGGACCGTCCTGGCCGTCGGCGACGTGGGCGTGGACGACGCGGAGTCCCTGGGCGGGCTGCCGTCGGGAGACCTGTTCGCCGTGGCGAACGCCGTCGCGGCGCTGCTGGACGCGCCGGTGACCATCGAGGACCGCAGCTCCCGCGTGCTCGCGTTCTCCGTGCGGCAGGACGAGGCCGACGACTCGCGTGTCGAGACCGTCCTGGGCCGACGGGTGCCCGAGCGCTACGCACGGATGCTCACCGAGCGGGGAGTGTTCCGGGACCTGTACCGCAGCCCGGACCCCGTCCGGGTGGATCCGCTGCCGATCGGGTACGCGGGCCTGACGATGCCGCGCGTGGCCATCGCGGTGCGCGCGGGCGACGAGGTGCTGGGGTCCATCTGGGCCGCGATGGACGCCCCGCTCGACGACCGCCGGATCGCCTCCCTGCGCGACGCCGCGAAGCTCACGGCACTGCACCTCCTGCGGGTGCGCGCCGGCTCCGACGTGCGTCGCCGGCTCCGCACCGATCTGCTGAGCACCGCACTGGAGGGCGGCCCCGGCGCCCGCGGGGCGCTCGAACGGCTCGGGCTGGGTAGTCAGGCGGTGGTCGTGCTCGCGGTCACGGCCCGGCCCGACGACGCCGAGCGGTCCGTCGCCGGCGACGTCGTCGAGGCGAACGAGCGCGAACGGCTCTCCGACGCGTTCGCGCTGCACCTGCAGTCCGCGCACCCGGCGTCCGCGGCGGCGCTGATCGGTGACGTCGCCTACGGGCTGCTGCCCTCCGGGCCCGACGGCGAGGAACGGGCCGAGCGCATAGCGCGGGCGTTCGTCGAGAAGGTGGGACGGCGGACCGCCGCGGTGGCGGCCGTTGGCCCCGTCGCACCGAGCGCCGGCGGTGTGGCTCGGTCCCGCGAGGTGGTCGACCGGGTGCTTCGGGTGCTGCGCGTGGCCGACCCGCGGGATACCGACGGGCCTCGGGTGGCCCGGTTCGCCGACGTCCAGGCGGCGTCGCTGGTCCTGGAGCTGCGCGATGTGGTCGCGGCCCGCGGGGACACGATCGCGGGGCCGCTCGCCAGGCTCGTCGACTACGACGCCGAGCACGGCGCCGGCCTGGTCTCGACACTGCGGGCCTGGCTGGACGCCTTCGGGGACGTGACGGCGGCGGCCGCGGCGGAGTTCGTCCACCCCAACACGTTCCGCTACCGGTTGCGCCGGGTGGCCCAGGTGGGTGGGATCGACCTCGACGACCCGGAGGCGCGGTTCGGCGTGATGCTCCAGCTCCGGGTGCTGGCACCAGGTGACGGCTCTGGGTGCTGACCCCTGACGGCCCTGGTGGTCGGGGCCCTGGTGGCCGGCCGCGCTGTCCAAGAAGGTGGTCCGGGGGCATCGGGAGCTCCTGCGCCGAACCGCACGTTGCGCGTCTACCACGGCAGGCAGCCGCCCCGAACCGCAACCTGCACGTCCACCACCCCGGGCGGCGGCGCCGAACCGCAACCTGCACGTCCATCACCCCGGGCGGCGGCGCCGAACCGCAACCTGCACGTCCTGGAGAACCTCGAACCGAGGGTTACTGGTCCATCGGGGCCCTCATGGACCAGTAACCTTCGGCTCGGCATCCGCCTGGACCTTCAGGTTGCGGTTCGGCACCCGCACATCAGCATCCGGACGCGCAAGTTGCGGTTCGACACCCGAGCACCAGCAACCAGACGCACAAGCTGCGGTTCGACACCCGAGCACCAGCAACCAGACGCACAAGCTGCGGTTCGACACCCGAGCACCAGCAACCAGACGCCCCACATCGCGAGCTAACCCAGCGGCACCCATTCCCTCGCGGTGGTGAACTCGTCGAGCAGGTCCGGGAGCGGCGTCACGCCGAGGCCCGGGCCTGTAGGCACGGCGATGTGGCCGTCGTCGAGCACGAACGGCTCGGTGATGTCGGTGCGGTAGAACCGGCCGGACCCGGAGATGTCGCCCGGCAGCGTGAACCCCGGCAGGGCCGCGAGCGCCGCGTTGGCCGCCCGGCCGAGCCCGGTCTCCAGCATGCCGCCGCACCAGACGGCGACGCCGTGCGCGACGGCGAGGTCGTGGATGCGCCGAGCCTCCAGGTACCCGCCGACGCGGCCGGGCTTGATGTTGATGATCGAGCAGGCGCCCAGCGTGATCGCGGCGGCGGCGGTCTGTGCGGAGACGATCGACTCGTCCAGGCACACCGGTGTCGTGATGCGTCGGGCGAGCTCGGCGTGGCCCAGCACGTCCTCCTCCTCGAGCGGCTGCTCGATCAGCAGCAGGTCGAACGGGTCCAGCCGCGCGAGGTGGCGGGCGTCGCCGAGGGTGTAGGCGGTGTTGGCGTCGACCTGTAGCAGCACGTCGTCGCCGAACCGCTCCCGCACGGCCCGGACGGGCTCGACGTCCCAGCCGGGCTCGATCTTCAGCTTGATCCGCACGTACCCCTCGGCGAGGTAGCCGTCGACGGCGTCGAGCAGCGCGGGGACCGTGTCGTGGATGCCGACGGACACGCCGCTCGGCACCCGGTCCGCGACGGCGCCCAGCTCGCTCGCGAACGACCGGCCCAGGGTGCGCAGCTCGGCGTCGAGCACCGCCATCTCCAGGGCTGCCTTGGCCATGCGGTGGCCCTTGATCGGCGCGAGCGCATGACCGACGTCGGTCGCGGCGATGCCGCCAGGGCCGCCTGTGCCGCCCGGCCGCGGAGCGGACTCCTGACGTCGGGCCAGCGCGGGCAGCAGGAAGCGGCGCAGCACCTCGGCGGCTGCGTCCACGAACTCCGAGGAGTACAGGGGCTCGGCCATGGCGACGCACTCCCCCCACCCCTCTGCGCCGTCGGTCACGGCGCGCAGCAGGAGGATGTCGCGCTCGTGCTCCGTGCCGAACGACGTCCGGAACGGTGACACGAGCGGCATGGTGATCCTGCGCAGCTCGACGCCCTGCAGCTTCACGGGTGTTCTCCTTCGGTCGGGGTGTGGATCAGGTAGCCGCGCTCGCGGTCGTAGCCGACGCTGTGTCCTGAGCCTGCCGCACCGGCAGACCCGGCGGCCAGGTATGGCCCCAGGCGCTCGCGTACGCGCAGCCGCCACTCGTGGGCGGCTGCCGGGTCCGCCACGCGCAGCCTCTCGATGTCCGGTGGCACCGGCACGACGGCGGCCGGCACGACGGCGGCCGGCACGACGGCGGCCGCCGCGCCGGCCCACCCGGAACCGCCGGAACCACCGGAACCACCGGAACCGCCGGAACCGCACGCGGCGACCACCGCCGGCGCCCGCAGGTCCCAGCGGACCAGCACCCGGTCGGTGTCCTCGTCGCCGTTGATGGCGTCGGACATGGGCCCGTAGAAGTTGGTCAGGTACTCGGCGGCCCGGCCCGCGAGCTTGTTGATGTTGAAGTGCGCGTTGCGCGCCACCAGCGGGTCGTACGTCCAGGCGATCTCGTCCACGCCCAGGGCGAGCGCCCACGCGCGCTGGTGCACCTTGAGCGCGAAGCCCACGCCCCTGCCGCCGGTCCCCGGCGTCACGCCGGCGATGTGGCTGTGCAGGGAGCGCTGCTGCGGCGCCGCGTGGAACGCCACGCAGGCGCCGACCAGCGCGCCGTCGCGGAATGCGCCGCCCACATAGCTCTGTGTCTTGCTGAAGGCCCGCAACAGCTCCGTCGATACCGACGGCTTGCCCCAGATCGTCGTGAACAGGTCGCCGACGGCGGCCAGCTCGGCCAGGCCCGACACCTCGCGGACCGTGACCCCGGCGGCCCGGGCGGCCGCCTCGGCGTCCCGGGCCGCCTGCGCGGTGAACGGGTCGCTCACCGCGCGGCCCCCGGCACCGACTCCGGTACCGAACCCGGCACCGAACCCGGCACCGAACCCGGCAGAGGCTCCGGCACCGACTCGGGCCCGGCCGCCTCGGGGACCTGCTCCGCGACGGCGGCCTTCGGCGTGGCCCGGGCGCCGAAGTGGAGGTACTCCTCGCCGGTCGCCAGGGAGTAGAAGGTGACGGGCGCCCACGTCTGCATCCCCTCGGGCCGCACGACGTACAGGCCTTCCGAGACCGCGAGCAGCGGGTACTCCTCGACCGGCTCCTCCTGCAGCTCCGCGAGGGGGCCGAGCAGCTCGGTGCGCAGCCGGGGTCCGGCGTCGCCGTCCAGCACGTCCATGCGCACCGACTCCCGCCGGTAGGTGCCGAGGTATGGCGTGATGTCCGTGGCGACGGGCTCCGCAGGGGGCGCCAGCGACTTCGGCATCTCGACGTCCGCGAGCTCGGCGAAGATCTCCCGGTAGAGCTCCTCGTACAGGTCGCGCGTGTTGCCGCCGTTGGTGAGCAGCGTGACGGCGAGCCCGTCCGATGGCAGCATCCGCAGGAACGCCGCCTGCCCGATCGTGTTCCCGTCGTGCCCGACCAGCCGGCGGCCGTCCCACCCGAACCGGATCCAGCCCAGGCCCCAGGAGTCCCCGAGCGAGTACTTGTCGGGCAGGTCGGCGTGCAGCTCCGCCATGTCCACCGCGCTCCGGGCGGACAGCAGGCGGGTGCCGTCTGCCGCCACGCCGCCGGTCAGGTGCAGGCGCGCGAACGCGAGGACGTCGGCGACCGGCGCCGTGATCAGCCCGGCGGGGCCCATCGGTCGCGGCAGCCCCCACACGGGTGCGACGTGCTGCACACCGCCCACCTCCACGTGGCCGACGGCGGCGGCGTGCAGCAGCGCCTCCTCCGGCAGCGTGACGGTGCGCGGCAGGCCGAGCGGGCCGAACAGCTTCTCCCGCATCGCCGCGTCCCACGTCGTGCCGGTGACCTGCTCGATGATCCGGCCCAGCACCGAGAACCCGGAGTTGCAGTAGGACCAGGTGACGCCGAGCGGGTGGTTCTGGGGGGCGTCGGCGAGCAGCGCCACGTACTTCTCGATGGCGTCGTCGCCACGGCCCGTGTCCGTGAAGATGTCGCCGTCGATGCCGCTGGTGTGCGTGAGCAGGTGTCGCACGGTCACCCCCGCCGTCACCTCCGGGCTCGACAACGCAAAGTCCGGCAGGATCGCGGCCACCGGGGTGTCGAGGGCGAACGCCCCCTCGTCCACCAGCATCATCACCACCGTCGCCGTCCACACCTTGCTGATGGACCCGATCTGGAAGATCGAGTCCACGCCGGTGGGCTGCCCCGTCGCCGCGTTGAGCACTCCGGTCGCCGCCCGGACGACCTCGTCCGGGCGGCCGCCCACGCCCACACGGAGGATGCCGAGCTGCGCGCCGGGCACGTCGTGCTTCTCGGCGAGGGCCGCCAGGCGCCGCTCCCAGTGCGCGGCGTCGATCGCCGGGCGCGCGCGGTCGCCGTCGAGCACGTGCTGGTCGAGCCAGGCGACGATGCGGCGGCCGAAGTCCAGGCGGTGCGAGGGGCGCCCGGCGAGCGGGAAGATGTGGCTGCCGCCCGGGTAGAGCACGAGCCGGGTGGCCACCCCGCGCTCGCGCAGGGCGGTGTGCCACTGCTGCGCCTGGCCCACCGGGCAGCGCAGGTCGTCACCACCGTGCAGCACGAGGGTGGGGGTGGACACCCGGTCCACCCGCGTGAACGGCGACATCTCGGCCAGGCCCGCGGCGCCGGCGCCCCAGGGGAAGGTCCCGAGCTCGTGCTCGCTCATGAAGTGCGCCTCGTCCGACGTGCCGCCCATGCTGGACAGGTCGGCCACCACCCCGCCCGCCACCGCTGCCGCGAACCGGTCGTCGTGGGCGGTGAGGTAACAGGTCATGAACCCGCCGTAGCTGTAGCCGCCGACGGCGAGCCGGTGCGGGTCCGCGATTCCCTCGGCCACCAGGGCGTCGACCGGCTCGAGGAAGTCCTTGGCGTCCGCGGTGCCCCAGCCGCCGAACACGGCGTCGTAGAACCCGGCGCCGTACCCGTCGCTGCCCCGCGGGTTGACGAGCAGCACGCCCCAGCCACGAGCCACCAGGTCGTGGTGGTACAGGTGCATCTCGTCGGCCGCACCGTTCCACGCGTTGTGCGGGCCGCCGTGGATGTCCACGTACAGCGGGCGGGGGCCAGGTCCGGCCTCGGCGTCGTCCTGCGGGGCATGGCAGAGCCACGCCTGCACGCGCGTGCCGTCCGAGATCTCGAACCAGCGCTCCTCGCGCACGTACCCGACGGCGTCACCGAGCGAGGCGCCGAGGTTCGTCACGGTGCGTTCGCCGCCGTCGGAGGCTCCGAGAGCGACGGTCACCACCTCGCCGAACGAGCCGGGCGTGGTGAGCACGACGGCGGCCGTGCCGTCCGCGACGGAGAGCCCGGAGACCACCCGCCCCGCGCCGCCGAGGACGAGCCGCGGGGTACCGCCGGCGAGCGGCACCGAGTACAGGTGGGTACACCCCTGGTCCCGCACGCAGAACAGCACGTCGTCGCCCATCACGACGGGCGCGGCGCCCGGGTAGGCGGGCGCGCCCGCCATCACGTTGCGGTCCAGCGGGGCGGCCAGGTCGACGACGTCGCCGGCTCCCGCACCGCCGCCGTCGAGCGCCACCCGCAGCAGGCCCGCGTGGCCGCGAGGTGCGCCCGGGTAGCCCACCACCAGCAGGCCTGTCCCGTCCGGGGTGAACGAGACGCTGCCGGCATGGCCCTCTGCCAGCGCGACCAGGACGGCCGACGCCTTGGGATCGGTGACGTCCACCGTGTGCACGGCGGCGACCGCGTCCAGGTCGGACGCGCCCGCCGGTCGGGCGGTGTACGCGAGCGTCACGCCGTCCGGGTGCCAGCCGACGGCGCCCACGTGGGCATCGCCGTGCGTGACCTGCCGGACGGATCCGGTACCGCCGTCCGAGCCGGCCGGGACCGCCACCATGTGCGCCTGCATCCGCAGGGTGGGCAGCAGGCCCGCGCCGTCGACGGCGTAGCCGAGCCCGTCCGTGACCAGCGGCCGGGCCGGGTCGGAACCCGCCGGGTCGACCGGTGCGACGAACGCGATCCGCGCGCCGTCCGGGCTCCACACCGGCGCGCCGGCGCCGAGCGGCAGGTCGGTCAGGGCAGTGGCCTCGCCGCCTGCCGCCGGCAGCGTCCACAGCTGGGCCGGGCCGTCCGGGTCGGTGCCCGCCCTCAGGAAGGCGAGCGTGCCGCCGTCGGGCGACCAGGCGGGCGACGTGTCGGCGCGGCCCCGGGTGAGCCGGCGCGGCTCGGCGCCGTCCGGGCCCGCCAGCCAGATGCTGTGCACGGCGGTGTCCGCCTCCGTGTCCAGGGTGCGCACCACGTACGCGAGCGCGCCGCCCGGCGCGAGCGCCGGCTGGGACGGGACGGCGATCGTGGGCAGGTCCTCGAGGGTGAGGTGACGGGTCACGTCGTTCTCCTAGTGGTCCGGGTGGAATCGATGGCGCGTGCGGTCAGGGGGCCGGCCAGCGGGCTGGTCGCGGGGCTGGTCAGCGGGCGGGGCACGGCTGCCAGCAGGCTGCGCGTGTAGTCGTGCCGCGGGTCGCCGAGCACCTGGGCGGTCTCGCCCTGCTCGACGACCCTGCCGCGATGCAGCACCGCCACCTGGGTGGCGACGTACCGCACGACGGCGAGGTTGTGGGAGATGAAGAGGATGGACAGGCCGAGGTCCCGCTGGAGCTCGCGGACCAGGTTGAGCACCGCCCCCTGGATGGAGACGTCGAGGGCGGACGTGATCTCGTCGGCGACCACGACGCGCGGCCGCGCCGCCAGGGCGCGGGCGATCGCCACGCGCTGCCGCTGACCACCGGAGAGCTGCCCCGGGTAGGCCCCGGCCCGGTCGGGGTCCAGGTGCACCTGCGTGAGCAGACGCTCCACCTCGGCCCGGACCACCGCACGGGCCGCCGCCGGCGTCCGGGCCGTTCCGCGCTGGCGGGGCACCGCCTCCGCGACGCTCTCCCCCACGGTCATGCGCGGGTCGAGCGAGGAGGCCGGGTCCTGGAAGACCAGCTGCACCGGGCTCGGGCCCGCGGCCCGACGGCGTCCGGCCACCGGCTCGCCGTCGAGCAGCACCCGGCCGCCGTGCACGGGAACCAGGCCGACCGCGGCGCGCGCGAGCGTCGACTTGCCCGAGCCGGACTCGCCGACCAGCCCGACGATCTCGCCGGGCGGCACGACCAGGCTCACCCCGTCGACGGCCGTCGTGGCCCGGCGACCGGTCCCGTAGCGCACCGTCACGTCGTCGAAGCGCAGCTCGCTCATGCGGTCGCCTCCTCGGGGACGGTGGCAGGGAGGCCCTCGTCCGGGTGCCAGCAGGCCACGCCGTCGACCAGCTCGGGGTCCTCCGCGCGGCACCGGGCGTCGGCCAGCGGGCAGCGGGGCGCGAACGGGCATCCGGCCGGCACGTCGGCGGGGTCCACCGGCCGCCCGGGGATCACGGCGAGCGGGCGGTCCAGGTCCGTCCCCAGGTGGGGGACGGCGGCGACGAGCGCCCTGGTGTAGGGGTGGCGTGCGCTGGTCGCCAGGTCGGCGGCCGGCAGGTCCTCGACCACCCGCCCGGCGTACATCACGAGGACACGGTCGCAGACGTCGGCCACCACCGACACGTCGTGACTGATCAGCAGCAGCGCGACGGCGTCGCGCTCGCGCACCTCGGCCAGCAGGTCGAGCACCTGGCGCTGCACGGTGACGTCAAGGGCCGTGGTGGGCTCGTCGGCGACGATCAGCGCGGGGCTGCCCATCAGCCCCAGCCCGATCATGGCCCGCTGACGCATCCCGCCGGAGAACTCGTGCGGGTACTGCCCGGCCCGGTGCTCCGGGTCGTCGATCCGTACGGAGCGCAGGCGCTCGACGGCGCGGTCGCGTGCCTGCCGGCGGCTCAGCCGCAGGTGGTGGCGCGCGCCCTCGGCGAGCTGGCCGCCCATGCGGCGCACCGGGTTGAACGACGACACAGGGTCCTGGAAGACCATGGCGAGCTCCGTGCCGAGGAGGGTCCGGTGGTCGCCGGAGAGCAGGTCCCTGCCCTGGAACGACAGGCGCCGCGCTGTCACGGTCGTGGGCGGCTCGAGGAGCCGGGCGACGGCGAGCGCCGTGAGCGTCTTGCCCGACCCGGACTCCCCCACCACCCCGACCGCCTCGCCCCGCGCCACCCGGAACGTCACGCCGCGCACCGGCCGCACCCGGCCGGCCGCGGTCGGCACGGTGACCACGAGGTCGGCGACGTCGAGCACGGTGTCGGTCCCTGCCTCGTGCTCGACGCCGGCGGACGGCGCGGCGTCCTGCCCCGGCACGCCCCCGCTGTCGGGCCGCCGCCGGGTGCGGAGGGCGCCGCCGGCCAGGAGCGAGACACCGCCGATCGAGTCGATGCTGAACGTGCGGGCCACGGCCTCGCCGGTGAGGTTGAACGCGAGGCCTGCCATGACGACGGCCAGCCCGGGTACGAGCGCGGCGAGCGGGTCGAGGTAGATCCGGTCGAGGCCGTCCTGCATGAGCCGGCCCCAGTCGTAGGCGGGGGCCTGGACCCCGAGCCCGAGGAAGGACAGGCCGGCGAACGAGAGCAGGGCTCCGCCGGCCCCGATGGTCGCGTTGACCACGAGCGGCCCGCCGACGTTGGGCAGCACGTGCCGCAGCAGGATCCGCAGCCGCCCGACGCCCGCGAGCCGGGCAGCGGCGAGATAGTCCCGCGTCGCGACCCCCGCGACGAGGGTCTGGCACAGCCGGGCGAAGGCCGGCGCCCCGGAGAGCCCGATGGCGAGGACCGACCCGACCTGCCCGACGCCGAAGATCACGGCGAAGGAGAGGGCGAGCAGCAGGCCGGGGAAGGCGACCGCGATGTTCACCCCCGCGGTGACGAGGCGGCCCGTGCGGGGCCCGAGCAGCAGGGAGGCCGTGCCGAGGAGCAGGCCGACGCCGACGGCGAGCGCCGTGGCGGCGAGCGCGAGCACCACTGACAGGCGGGTGGCCACCAGCGTGCGGAACAGCAGGTCGCGGCCGAGGTTGTCGGTGCCGGCCCAGTGGTCGGCGGACGGTCCCTGGAGCATGGCGGCGGTGTCGACGGCCTCGGCGGCGTCGCCCCACAGGAGCGGGGCCAGCACGGCGGTCGCGAGCACGAGCGCGAGCAGGCCGGTGCCGGTCAGCCCGAGCGGGGTGCGAAGGGTGGCCGGGACGCGGAGCCCCGGGCGGCGGAGCGGGGCGGGCAGGCGGGCGGGCATCAGCTCTCCCCGATGGTCGAGCGGGGGTCGAGGACGGCGAGCGCCACGTCGACGAGGGTGTTCACGATCAGTACGCCGACGCCGTACACGAGCACGGTGCCCTGGACCAGGGGGTAGTCCTTGGCGAGGATGGACTGGACGATGGTGCTGCCGAGGCCTGGCCAGGCGAAGACGCTCTCGACCAGGACCGTGCCCGCCACCAGCTGGCCGAGCAGCAGGCCGCCCAGGGTGAGGCTCGCGGTGACGGCGTTCGGCAGCGCGTGGCCCAGGTGGACCGCGACCGGGGGCAGGCGCTTGGCGCGTGCCGTGCGGACGTAGTCGGTCTCGAGCACCGCGAGCATCTCGACGCGCACGATGCGCGCCAGCACGGCGGCGGGCCCGGTCGCGAGCGCCAGGACGGGCAGCACGTAGGACGCGGCGCCGTCCTGTCCCGCGATCGGCAGCCAGCCCAGCGTGACGCCGAAGACCCACACGAACGCGACGGCGAGCAGGAAGTCGGGGATGGTCGCGAGGAAGACGCTGGTGCCCGCGAAGCCGAGCTCGGTGCGCGGCGCCCGGCCGCGCCGGGTGGCCACCGCCACCGCGACCCCGACCGGGACGGCGACGAGCACGGCGGCAAGGAAGGCGAGCAGGGCGAGGGTCGCCGTGGCGGGCAGGCGTTGCGCGATGGTGTCGGCGACGGGGAGCTGGGAGCCGAACGAGGTGCCGAGGTCGCCGGTCAGGAGGTCGCGCAGGTACGTGGCGTACTGCACCCACAGCGGCTGGTCCAGACCGAGCGACGCCCGCCGCGCCGCCACCAGCTCCGCCGACGCGGTGGGGCCGAGCGAGGCACGCACGGGGTCGCCGGGCACCAGGTGGATCATGAGGAACGCGGCGGTGACGAGCACCCACAGGGACACCAGCAGCCGCCCGGAGCGCCGCACGGCGAAGCGGAGCCAGCGGTGGTCGGCGAGCCTGGCGGGCAGGGCGGCTGTCGGCGTCCGGGTCGTCATCGGCGGCTCGTCCTCAGCCCAGCACGCGGATGCTGGTGGGCACGATGGACCCGGTGCTGAGGAACTCCGCGCCGTTGCCGTAGATCTTGACGAGGCTGTTGGCGAACGGCGTGACGTTCGTGGCCTCGACCAGCGCGGTCTCCGCCGCCAGCCAGGTGTCGCAGCCCTCGGCTCCCTGCATGGTCGTCGCCTCGCCGACGGCGGCCGCGTAGTCCGGGTTGTCGATGGCCGCGAAGTTGGTGCCGCCGTCGGCGACCGCCGGACCGGACAGGAAGCCGACGAGCTGGTCAGGGCTGCTGACGTTGATGGGTTCCCAGGCCACGTCCCACGCGCCGGTGCCGAACAGGATCTCGGACAGCTCGGTGGTGTTCTTGCCGGTCACCTGGACGTCGACGCCCAGGTCGGTCCACGCCGCCGTGGCCAGCTCAGCGGCCGACGCTCCGCCGGTGCCCAGCGCGGTGTCGTGCAGGAACGCGATGGTCAGGGGCGTGCCGTCCTTGGCGCGCACGCCGTCGTCGTCAAGGGTCCAGCCGGCGTCGTCGAGGGCGGCAGCCGCCGCCTCCGGGTCGTGCTCCGGCAGGGCACCCGTGATCGAGTCGCCGGTGCACGCGGCCGGGCTGACGGTGGCGAGGGTGGTCGGGGCGGTCCCCTTGCCCGAGGTGAGCACCTGCTGCAGCTCGGCCAGGTCGAGCGCCTGGGCCAGGGCGGCGCGGACCGCGGGGTCCGCCGTGACGTGGCCCTCTGCGTGGTTGTACCACTGCTCGCCGAGCACGCCCGCGGACTCGGCGGAGTAGAGCCCGGCCGCCTCGAGCCGCTCGGTGTCGGGGCCGATCACCTGCACGGCGTTGACCTCGCCGGAGAGCAGCAGGTTGGCCGACGTCGTCTCGTTGGCGACGATCCTGACGTTCACCGAGGCAGGCGTGCCCGCCTCGTTCGTGGTGGCGCCGTCCGGGCCCCACGTGTACCCCTCGCGGACCGTGTACGTGTAGTGGTCGTCCGGTGCGGCCTCCTCCAGCACGAACGGGCCGGTTCCGGCCGTGCCGGCCGCGAGCGTCGTCCGGTCCGCCAGGCCGGAGTCGCAGACCATGGCCAGGCTCGACAGCCCCTCCAGCAGGAACGGCGCGGGGGCCGCGAGCTCGAGGGTGAGCGTGTCGCCGTCGGCCGACGCCTTGACGCCCGCCGGGAGGAACGCGCCGAGGTACGGGCTCTCGTTGGCCGGGTCCGCCACATACTCGATGTTCGCCGCAGCGGTCCCGGCCGTGAACTCGGAACCGTCTGCGCAGGTGACGTCGTCCCGCACCGTGAAGCTCGCCGTCGTGCCGTCGACCGACCACTCGTCGGCCAGCGACGGCACGACCTCGGTGGACCCGGGGTCCACGGCGACGATCGTGTCGTACGCGAGCCGGCTCATCCCGATCACGGAGCTCACGGCGGACGCGTGCGGGTCCAGGCTGCCCGGGTCGGTCGCCAGGGCGAGCGTGAACGTCCCGTCGGTGGCGAAGCCTCCGTCGGACACGGCGTCGTCGCCCCCTCCGGAGCAGGCGGCGAGCACGGTCGAGGTCAGGGCGAGCGTGAGCAGCAGTGCCGCTGGACGCGCGGCCCGGCCGGACGGGGCGGTCAGGGGTTTCACGGGAGTCCCTCTCGTCGGATCAGATCTGCGCCCGCGCGACCGCGCGGCCGTAGTGGATGAACGCGGCCCTGCCGGTGCCGTCGTCGCCGAGGAAGGCGTAGACGGTGTGCACGCCGTTCGGGGCGTCGACAGCGATCAGCGCGTCGTCGGAGTAGCGCACCAGCTCCGTACGGACCGCCTCCTCCCCGATCTCGGCGAGGATGTCCTTGGGGGTGCGCTCGAGCCACACGCGGCCGTCGCCGTCCCGGCTGATCGCCAGGTCGTAGATGGTGTCGGAGTACGTGCCGACGCACCGGACATGGTCGACGGCGCCCGGCTCCGCGGGCAGCACCGGCCGCTCCGCGAGAGTGACGCCGGCGAGCTCGCTGGTGAGGTGTCGCACCACATCCCGGTAGAGCCCGAAGATGTCGCCACCGTTGGTCAGCAGGGCCACCGCGACCTTCGCGCCGGGCACCACCCGGAGGAACGCCGCCTGTCCGATCGTCCCGCCGTCGTGCGAGACGACCGTGCCGCCAGCCGTGCGGGAGATGGTCCAGCCCAGGCCCCACGCGTCGCCCATCGAGCCGAGGTCCGGCACCGTCACCTGCTGCTCCTGCATGGCGGCCACGCTCCGCTCGCTCAGCACGCGCGTGCCGTCCGGCGCCACGCCGCCGGCCAGGTGCATCCCTGCGAACGTGACCAGGTCCCGTGCACGCATCGCGAGCATCGAGCCCGCTGCCGCGTTGGACCGCGCCAGCGCCCAGACCGGCGCCGCCGTCCAGCCGCCGTCCGGGCCCTGGACGTGCCCCACCGCCGCCCGGTGCAGGATCGCCTCGTACGGGCTCGGCGCCACGTGCGTCAGCCCAAGGGGCTCGGCCAGGAGCTCGGTCAGCGCCCGGTCGTACGGCCTGCCGTGCAGCACCTCGACCAGCCGCCCCAGCGTCGCGAAGCCCACGTTGTTGTACGAGAACATCGCGCCGGGCGCGAAGAGCTGCGGCAGGTCGTGCAGCTCCGCCAGGTACTTCTCTATCGCGTCGTCGCCGCGGCCCGTGTCGGTGAACACGTCGCCCTCGAACCCCGCCGTGTGGCACAGCAGCTGACGCGTCGTGATCGCGGCGCTCGCCGCGTCGTCCCCCACCCGGAACTCCGGGAGGTACGTGCGCAGCGGGACGTCGAGGTCGAGCGTGCCGTCGTCCACCGCCCGCATCAGCAGGGACGTGGTCCAGAGCTTGGTGATCGAGCCGATCTGGAACACGGAGTCGGTGGTCGCCCCGACCCCGGTCGTGGTGCTGAGCACGCCCGCCGCTGCATCGACGACCTCGCCGTCGGACAGCACCGCGACGCTCGCGCCCGGCACCCGGTGCCGGGCCACCAGATCGGCAAAGTGTTCGTCAAGCCAGGTCGAGACCGAGTCGAGAGAAGTCATTGCGTCAGGCTATGGAACGCCCGGCACGTGGTGTTCGTCCGGCCGGACAAGGAGGCGAGGGAGCAGTTGTGCGGGCCGACGAACCGCGTGGTCACACAATCGGCGTCGCAGGAGTCGAGTCATTGTCCGCTGCATCACGCAGCGCCGAACCTGTGGAGGACACGTCATGACCTCAGCTCTCAAGAGCCTGCGCCGCGACTTCGGCGGCGACATCATCGAACCGGGCGACGCCGGGTACGAGGCGGTGAGCCGCACCAGGCTGGCCGGCGGCAGCCCCGCCTACGTCCTACGCCCGAGGACGGTCGGCGACGTGCAGGCGGCCGTCAGACATGCGGCCGGCTCGGGGCTCGCGCTCTCCGTGCGGGGCGGAGGCCACAGCTTCGCGGGCCTCGGCACCAACGACGGCGGCGTCGTGATCGACCTCGGCGAGCTCGCCGACGTCGAGGTCCTCGACGTCGACCGGCACCTCGTGCGGATCGGTGGCGGCGCGACGTGGGGCCAGGTGGCCTCGGCGCTGACGCCGCACGGCCTGGCGATCTCCTCCGGCGACACCAGGAGCGTCGGCGTCGGCGGGCTGACGCTGAGCGGCGGCATCGGCTGGAAGGTCCGGAAGTACGGCCTGGCCATGGACAACGTGGTCGCCGCCGAGCTGGTCACCGCAGACGGGTCGGTGGTGACCGCGAGCGCGCAGGAGAACCCGGAGCTGTTCTGGGCGATCCGCGGCGGCGGCGGCAACCTCGGGATCGTGACCGCGTTCGAGTTCGTGGCGCACCCGACGACCGAGGTCTACTTCGGCAAGATCACGTTCCCCGCGGCCGAGGCCGTCACCGTGCTGCAGGGCTGGGCCGACTACGTCCGCACGGCGCCGGAGGAGCTCACCTCCATCGCGAACCTGGCCAACCCGTTCGCGGGCGGCCACGAGGCGCCGGTCGAGATCCACGTCGCGTTCGACGGGGACGACCCGGAGCTCGCGGCCCGCGCGCTCGCCCCGATCCGCGGGCTCGGGACGGTCGTCGAGGACGACGTCGCGCTGCACGCCTACGCGGACGTGCTCGTGGACGGCGCCGCCGTGCCGCCAGGGATCCAGCTGCTCGCCCACGACGGTTTCGTGGACCGGGAGTCGGTGCCGGAGGTCCTGCAGATCCTTGCCGAGGTCGGGACGTCGCCGGGGTCGCCGTCGATCGCCGTCCGGAGCGTGGGCGGCGCGGTCTCGCGCGTCGCCGACGACGCCACGGCCTACGCGCACCGCCGGGCGGAGCTGTTGGTCGCCACCATCGCCGGCGGGCCGACGCCGGTCGTCGAGGCCGCGCGCCCTGGACTGGCCGCGATCTGGGACAAGCTGGCGCCGCACCTGAGCGGCGCGTACGCGAACTTCCTGCTGTCGACCAGCGACGACGACGTGGCCGCCGTCTACCCACCGGCGACGTACGCGCGGCTCGCGGCGGTCAAGGGGCAGTACGACCCGAACAACCTGTTCGCCCACAACCACAACGTGCGGCCGGAGTAGACCGGCCGGATCGACCGCCTCGGGTGCCCGCCGCCGCCCTGACCTGGGCGGCGACGGGCCGTTGTGACTTAGCCCATATCGAATGGCCGGTCAAGCGGAAGCCTGGCGAAGGGGACGGCCGTAACGCGATTGTGACTTTCCGGCCGTCGGGGGTTACTGTCGATCCCGCTCCGGGGAATTCCGCGAGCTCTCGAAGCGGACGCCGAGCCCTGTCACCGCCGCGAGATCTGCACCAGCCAGATGACAGGGACGGGGGAACCACCGTTTGCGGGCACCATCGGTGCCCTTGGGGTGAAGCCGCACAGCACGCAGTACCGCGGCCGGGTCATTCTCCGATCCGAATCCGACAGCTCACCTCGTAGGCGCCGGGAGAACTGAACGTGACCACACGCATGCCCGGGCGCCATCGTGCTGCCCGCAAAGCCATCACCCCGCTGACCCCGATCTCTCGCGCCGCAGCCCGCGGCCTTTCCGCGACCGCCCGCCGAGGTGCGGTCGTCGTCGCCGGATCGGGCCTGGTCGTCTCCCTGCTCGGCGTTCCTGCGAACGCCGCGCCGGCGGAGGAGCCCAGCACGAACACGGCAGAGCTCAAGGCCGTGCAGGACGCCGCGAAGGAAGCGGCCGCCGCCGAGGTGACAACCGCCGGGCTGACCACCGCACAGGTGGACACCGCTCCCGCCGTGAAGGTCGCCTCCGACAGCGAGTTCACGCTGGAGACCGGGACGATCGAGGTGACGCCAGCTCCGGAGCCGGAGCCGGAGCCCGAGCCCGAGCCGGAGCCCGTCGTCGAGGCAGAGCCCGTCGAGGCGGAGCCCGCCCCGGCCGAGGAGCCCGTGGAGGAAGCCGTCGAGGAGGCCGCCCCGGCCGCCGCCGCAGGCTCCGACGTGGTCGCCATCGCCAAGCAGTACCTCGGCGTGCCGTACGTCTGGGCCGGCAGCACCCCTGCCGGGTTCGACTGCTCCGGCTTCACCTCCTACGTGTACGCGCAGATCGGCATCGACCTGCCGCGCACGTCCTCGGAGCAGCGCTACGCCGGTACCGAGGTCTCGGCCGCCGAGGCGCAGCCGGGCGACCTCATCTGGAGCCCCGGCCACATCGCCATCTACGCGGGCGGCGACATGCAGATCGAGGCGCCGGTTCCCGGCCAGACCGTGCACGAGTCGCAGATCTGGCAGGACAGCCCGGTCTTCATCCGCGTCAGCTGAGCCTGAGCTTCACCCGCTCCACCACGAAGGGCCCGCACCGGCACGGTGCGGGCCCTTCGTGCTTTGTGCCACACTCTCGCCGCCAGGCCCGCGCCGGTGGCAGGATCGCCACCATGAGCGCCCCCGGTAGCGTCGAGACCAACGCCCTGAACACCATCGACGAGTCCGAGCGGCGCGGGTCACCACGCAGCCTCTTCTGGCCGTGGTTCGGGGCCAACGTATCGGTGCTGGGCCTGGGTTACGGCTCCTACCTGCTCGGGTTCGGCGTCTCGTTCTGGCAGGCGACGGCGATCGGCGCGGTCGGCATCGTGGTGTCGTTCCTGTTCTGCGGGTTCATCTCGCTGGCCGGCAAGCGTGGTTCGGCGCCCACCATGGTGCTGTCCCGTGCCGCGTTCGGCGTGCGCGGCAACAAGCTCCCCTCCCTGCTGTCGTGGATCCTCACCGTGGGCTGGGAGACCGTGCTGGTGGCGCTGGCCACCCTCGCGACCTCCACCGTGCTCGGGGCGCTCGGCTGGGGCGGCGGGACCGTCACCAAGGTCGTGGCGCTCGTGGTCGTGGCGACCATCGTGGTGGCCGCGGGCGTCTTCGGGTTCGACCTGGTGATGCGGCTGCAGGTGATCATCACGGTGCTCACGGCGGTGCTCACGGTCGTGTACATCGTCCTGGTGGCCGACCACGTCGACTGGGCGGCGGTCGCGGCCATCCCCGCGGGCGGCGCACCCCAGGTGATCGGCGGGCTCGTGTTCATGATGACCGGGTTCGGCCTGGGCTGGGTCAACATGGCCGCCGACTACTCGCGCTATCTGCCGCGCTCGGCGTCCGGCCCGCGGATCGTCGGCTGGACCACCCTCGGCGCGTCGCTGGCCCCCGTGGTGCTGCTGGTCTTCGGCCTGCTGCTCGCGGGCTCCGACCCGGTGCTGAACGAGGCCATCGGCGCCGACCCGATCGGCGCCCTCTCCACGCTCCTGCCCACCTGGTTCCTCATCCCGTTCGTCGTGGTGGCGCTCGCCGGCCTGATCGGCGGCGCGGCGCTCGACATCTACTCCTCCGGCCTGGCCCTGCTGTCCCTCGGGCTGCCCGCACCGCGCTGGGTGGCTGCCGCCATCGGCGGCGGCCTCATGATCGTCGGCGCGGTCTACGTGGTGTTCGTCGCGGACTCGTTCATCGGCCCCTTCCAGGGCTTCCTCATCACGCTGGGTGTGCCGGTCGCCGCCTGGTGCGGCGTGCTGCTCGCCGACATCCTGCTGCGCCGCCGCGACTACGCCGACGCCGACCTGTACGACCCCGCCGGCCGGTACGGCTCCGTGAACTGGCCCGCCGTGGTCCTGGTGCTGGCGGGCACCGGCATCGGCTGGGGCCTGGTGACCAACACGTACGCGCCCTGGCTGGCCTGGCAGGGCTACCTGCTCGGCCCCCTCGGCGGCGTGGAGGGCAACTGGGCCTGGGCGAACCTCGGCGTGCTGGTCGCCCTGGCCATCGGCTTCGTCGGCACGCTCCTGCTGAGCGCCGGCGCGGTGCGCCGCCAGGAGGAGCGATGACGGTGCCCGACGCCGCCGCCGTGCCGCCGGGGCCGGACGCCGCCCTGGTCGTGATCGACATGCAGGACGTCTTCGCCCGCCCGCCCAGCCCGTGGGCCTCCCCGGACTACCCGGCCGCACTCGCCGGGACCCGGCGCCTGCTCCCCGCCTTCGCCGGGCGCACGGTCCTCACGCGGTACGTCGCCCCCGCCGTACCCGACGGCGCCTGGCGCGCCTACTTCGACCGCTGGCCGTTCGCGCTCGTGCCCGAGGACGACCCGCTCTACGAGATCGCCGACCTCGCCGACGTCGCCGCCGCCGGGGCGCCCGTGGTCACCCGCACCACGTTCGGCAAGTGGGGACCCGAGCTCGACGCCGCCACCCGCGGCGCCGGCGAGCTCGTGCTCGCCGGCGTGGCCACGGACTGCTGCGTCATCTCGACCGCGTTGGCCGCCGCGGACGCGGGCCGCCGGGTCCTCGTGGTCGCGGACGCCTGCGCCGGCTCGACGCCGGAGGAGCACGAGCGCGCCCTGGGCGTCATGCGGCTGTACGCGCCGCTGATCGAGGTGACGACGGTCGCCGAGGTCCTCGCCGCCGGCTGACGGGGGCGCCGACGGACCGGCAGGGCGCACCGAGCTGTTGTGGTGGGTGCCAGGTGGGCTGAACTTCGTTCACCTGTGGCACTCGAATGCATGCTGAGGTGAACAGTTCAGCAAGCGTGAACTTGCCAGGCCCACGCCGAACAGAATTCAGCAGACCTGACACCCACCGCCTTGGTCCACCTCATCCTTCCGAACGACCCTCGTCCACCGGGTTCGTCGTGCGGGCCCGTCGGCCGGGGAGGAACCATGCGACTGCTGCCGGAACGTCGTCGGTCCGGCAGCAGCCGCATGGTGGTCACCAGTACTTGGGCAGCTCGAAGAAGTCGTCCCCGTCGAGCTCCTCCACGGACTCGTCGGCGAGGCCTTCCGCGATACCCGTGACCCCCGCCAGGACGACGGAGGTGAGCATCCCCTTCTGCTTCTGGCCCCAGTCGTCCGACTGCCCACGGACCTCGAAGAGCACCGACTTGGTGCCGTTCAGCGCGAACGCCGAACGGGCCTGGCCCGCATAGTCGCGGTCCCAGGTGTAGCCGTCCGCGACGAGCGGGTGGACGTACCGGACGACGCCGCCGAAGAACGGCGAGGTCTCGGCGTTCCCCTTGCCTGCGTGCTCCTGCATCGCGTTCGCCCCGGCCAGGGCCAGCCGGCGGGAGCCGTCCTGGTCCAGCAGCGGCCAGTCGGCATAGCGCGGGTTGCCGTCGACCTCGGAGCCGAGCGGCGGATAGTCGAGCGACACCGTGACGTACTGGCCGGTCTCGTTCTCCTGGTTGCACGAGCCCATGTGGTGCAGGTCGACGAAGCCGTCCACCTGGCCGAACTCGCCACGGAGGTCCTTGTACAGGTCACGCAGCGCGCGGGACTCGTTCGTCAGGTACATGCCCGGCTCGGTCTCGTCCGTGGGCAGCGTGGCCGGGCTGGGCTCCGCGTCGAGGTCGGCGCTGAAGTCCCTGTTGATGTCGAACCCGCCGGCCCGGTCGCTGTAGTAGTACGGCGACGCGGCGCCCTCGAGCGCCGGGTAGGTCTCCTGGACCTCGTCCCACGTGAACGTGTTCTGGCGCTGGTTGAGCTCGCCCCCGTCCGGGTTGAACGTGGGGACGGCGACCAGCGTGACCCCCTCGCGGATCGCCTGCGCCTCGGCGGACCCGCTGCTGCCGAGGGTCTTCAGCAGGCCGAGGAGAGCCTCGGTGCCGACCTTCTCGTTGCCGTGGATCTCGCTCGTGACCAGCAGGACGCGGTCGCCGGTGCCGACACGCGCCGCATAGAGGTCGCGGCCGGAACGGCTCTGGCCGAACACGTCGACGTCCACCCGGCCGTGGCTCGTGGACTCGATCTGGTCGAGGCGCTGGCCGAGCTCCGCGTAGCTGGTCCACCCGGAGGTTGCCGGGTTGCTGAGGTTGCCACACTCCGCGTTGCCGTTCTGAGCCTGGGCGGGAGCCGACAGGGCGGTGAGCCCCAGCCCCGCGACGAGAGCGGTCGCTGCGAACGATGAGATGACTGTCCGACGTGTTGACATGGATCCCCCGGTTTTCGATGGTGCGGCAGATCGTTCACGGCACCGCCAGGGCGCCGGTCCTACAATTCGGTCACTTTCGGGCGAGACATCATTACGGTAGGTAAATACCTCACATGTGACAAGCAGGGCAAACTGTTTTCACCCGTCAACAGTTGGCTGCTGCTCGGCCTCGACCGTCTCCACCACGACCCCCGCGTCCCGGTACCGCCGCAGCACCTCCTCGTCCTGCCCGTCGGTGACGAGGGTCCAGCCGGCCGGCAAGGGCGCCCACGCCGGCACAGCGCCGCGGTCGAGCTTGGTGGAGTCCGCCAGCACCACGGTGCGGCGGGCACGCCGGGCGGCGACCTCCTTGACCTGCGCCTCCAGCGCGGTGGCCTCCCCCACGCCGTCCAGGGGGTCGACGGCGTCCACCCCGAGGAAGGCGACGTCGACCATGAACCGTTCGAGGGCCACCGTGGTCAGCGGCCCCACGAGGCCGTGGCTCTTGGTCGTCACGCTGCCGCCGATCACCACGACGTCGAGGCCGGGCGAACCGGCGAGCAGCAGGGCGACCTCGAGCCCGCGGGTCAGGACCGTCAGCCCGGACCTGCCGCGGAGGTGCTCGGCGAGCTGACCCGTCGTCGAGCCGGCGTCCACGAAGACGGTCCCGTCGTCGGGCACGAGCTCTGCGGCGCGCCGGCCGATCGCCACCTTGGCAGGCATCTGCACCCGCATCCGCTCGGCCAGGGCGCGCTCGTGGAAGCTCGACTCCGGGCTGGCCCCGCCGTACGTCCTGGTGACGAGCCCCTCGGCGCCCAGCCGGGCGAGGTCGCGGCGCACCGTCGACTCGGAGATCGCGAGCGCCTCCGCCAGGTCCTCCACCCGGGTGGTGCCGCTGCGGATGAGCGCCAGCAGCTCGTCGTGGCGGGCACGGGTGCTCTGCCGCATCGACTCCGACCCCGCGGGTACGCTCACGCGTCCGGCCGGTACGCGGCGCGGATGCCGTCGACGAACGGCGCGTACTCCACCGCCGCGAGGTAGGCGGAGCGCATGGTCCCCGCGTCGGCGACGCCCTTGCCCGCGATGTCGAAGGCTGTGCCGTGGTCCACCGACGTGCGCAGGATCGGCAGGCCGACCGTGACGGAGATGGTCCCGTCGAAGTCGAACGTCTTGGCCGCGATGTGTCCCTGGTCGTGGTACTGCGACAGGACGCCGTCGTACCGGCCGGTGAGCCCGTGGTGGAACACGGAGTCGGCGGGTATGGGGCCCGCCACGTCCAGCCCCAGCCCTCGCGCGTCCTCGACGGCGGGCGCGAGGTGGACGATCTCCTCGTCGCCGAACGCCCCGTTCTCCCCGCCGTGCGGGTTGATCGCGGCGACGGCGAGCCGGGGCGACGGGACGCCGAAGATCTCCAGCGCCTGCGCGGCCCGCTGGATCGAGCCGAGCTGGGTCTCGCGCGTGATCTTGTCGAGCGCCTTGCGCAGCGACAGGTGCCGGGTGGCGAAGAAGATCCGCAGATGGTGCCCGGGCTGGTGCGTGTTGCGCACCACGAACATGGTGTCCTGCTCGGTCACGCCGGTCAGCGCGCCGAGCATCTCGGTGTGCCCGAGGTGCTCGCTGCCCGCCGCCCAGATGGCCTCCTTGTTGATGGGCCCGGTGACCACGCCTGCCACCGCGCCGTCCAGCGCGGCCTGGGTGGCGGTCTCGATGGCGACGACGGCGGCCCGGCCGGCTCGTGCGTCCACCTCTCCCCAGGCGGGCAGGTCGGCGCCGAGCACCCCGACGTCGAACACGTCGACGACGCCTGCGCCCGCCGGCTCGGTGTCCCACGAGCTCACGGACCGCAGCTCGACGTCGAGCCCGAGCGCGGCCCGCGCCCGTTCGAGCGCGCCGAGGTCACCGACGGCGATGCCGTGGTGCCCTGGGTCGCCTGCGTGCTGCGCCAGGGTGGCGAGCGTGATCTCCGGGCCGATGCCGACGGGGTCACCGACGGTGAGGGCGAGGACGGGTCGTGTCATGGCGTTCTCTCCTAGCGTGTTCATCAGATCCTGCTCTGCGGGACGGCGGTCCGTACCCAGCGGGCTCGCTGGGCAGCGGCCCGAGCGAGGTGGTCGAGACATCGCACGGCGGCGTCGGGGCCGCCGACGAGCCCACCCTTGGTCGCGATCGGCAGGCCGTCCCACGGTCCGCCGACCACCTCACCGGCCACGGCCAGCGGCACCACCTCGTCCTCGACCGCGATCCCACGGCCGCCGAGGGCGGCGAGCACCGCCGCCGTGATGTCTCCGCCGGTCGTGTACAGCCCGTTGACGGCGCGCGACTCGAGCGCGCGCCGGGCGATCCGGCCGAGCGCGGTGGACAGCGCGGCCGACTCGGCGGGGCTGAGCCCGACGACGTCGTGGTCGGCGAGCGCCGTGGCGAGCAGCACGGTCGTCCCGGTGCCTGCTCCCTCCAGCGCGTCGACGAGGCGGCCGGCCGTGGCGTCGATGTCGGGCACCGGGCCGCCCGCCGGGCGCACGACGACGACGTTCCGCTCGGCGACCAGGCGTTGCAGCTGTGCTCGCGTGAGCTCGGTGGCCGAACCGGAGACGGCGAGCAGCGGCGCTCCGGCGGCCGGGCCGACGGGCAGCAGCGCTCCGGCGAGGGCGAGCGATCCCGGGCCGGGGTCGACGCCGACCCACAGGAGGTCCGGGTCGGCGGCGGCCACCGCGGCGGCGGCCCGTGCCACGCGGGCGAGGTGGTCCGTGGTGAGCGCGTCACCGATGACGACGTCGGCGCCCGCGGCGTCACGCACCGCCGCCTCGAGCCGTTCCTCGCTGCCGGTGACCACAGAGAGCGGCACCAGCGACGTCGTCAGGCCGGTCCCCCGCCGCAGGGCGTCGGCGACGGACGACGAGCGCACCGGCGAGCGGACGTCGCGCGCGAGCTCCGTCTCCTCCAGGCGCACGCCGTCGAGGAGCTGGTTGCCCTCGACGGTGTGCCTGCCGGCCGCCGGGTGCGCGGGCAGACAGAGGCCGACGACCCGCCGGCCGGACAGCTCGCGGGTGGCGGCGAGCACGGCCTCGGTGGCCGGCCCGACGTTGCCGCGCAAGGTCGTGTCGATCCGCGAGCTGACCAGGCTGACCGGCCAGCCGGCGCGCACCACCCGGGCGGCGACGTCGGCCGCCTCGCCCGGGGACGCGTGCCGGGTGTCCGTCGTCGCGACGAGCACGTCGAACCGGCTGTGGAACTCGGCGATGGCCTCCCAGTGCTCGGACCGGCTGACCGTCACGGCCCGTCGGCCGGCGCGGGCGAACCCCGCTGCGGCCGCGTTGGCCCCGGTCAGGTCGTCGGCGACGACGAGGATGTCCGCCATCCTCAGCCCACGACCAGGCTCAGGATGAACAGCAGCGGGATCGAGCCCAGCCACACGGCGGTGGTGATGCCCGACCAGCCCTTGAGGGCGTCGGTGCCCTCGAGGCCGGTGAACCGCGTGACCACCCAGAAGTAGGAGTCGTTGAAGTAGCTGAACACCATGGATCCCGCGGTGCAGGCCATGGCGGCGAGCAGCGGGTCGATACCGAGCGGCTCCAGCAGGGGCGCCGTGACCGAGGCCGCCGTGATCATGGCGACCGTGCCGGAGCCCTGGGCGATCCGCACCAGCGAGGCGATGAGGAACGGCACGAGGAAGGCGGGCAGGCTCAGGGACGCGATGGCCTCGGCCAGGGCGTCACCGACGCCCGAGTCGCGCAGGACCAGGCCGAACCCGCCGCCCGCGCCGGTGATGAGCAGGATGAGCCCGGCCGACGCGGCCGCCTCCGAGAGCCACGTGTGGACCTTGTTGCGCGGCGTCCAGCGCGGCAGCAGCACGTAGACCGCGAGCAGGATCCCGATCACCAGGGCGATCACGGGGTTGCCGATGAACGCGAACGGGACGGTCCACGACGACACCTCGTAGTCGCCGCTCAGCGCGCCCTGCTGGTTGCGGTCGACGGCCGCCGTGACGGTGTTGGCGACGATGAGCAGCAGCGGGACCAGCAGCGGCAGCGAGCCGACGAACGCGCCGACCTTGTGGGCAGGCTGCCCGGCGGGGGGCTCGCCGAGGGCGGACGCCGTGCCGGCGTCGTCGTCCCCCGGCCGCTCGTCCCCGGGCTGCTGGTCGCCGGTCCCCTGGTCGCCCACCTGCTGGTCGATTCCCTCGGAGCTGCCGGAGCCGCCGGAGCTGCCAGAACTGCCGGAGCCGCCGGCGAGCGCCGCCGCCCGGCCGTAGACGGCCTCGCGCACGGCGGGCACGATCCTGTCCTCGAGCTGCGGGCCCACCCAGCGGGCGTACAGGATGACGACCGGCAGGAGGATCACCGTGAACACCAGGCCGGTGACGATGACGAGTCCGAGGTCGGCGCCGAGCAGGCCGGAGACGGCGAGCGGCCCCGGCGTCGGCGGGACCATGTGGTGGGTGAGCGTCATGCCGCAGCCGAGCGCGAGCGCCAGGGCGACGTAGCCGCCACGCTTGACCCGCGCGATCGACCGGGCGAGCGGGTTCATGATGACGTAGCCGGAGTCGCAGAACACGGGGATCGACACGAGCGCGCCGACGCTGCCCATCGCCCACTCCTCGCGGCCCTTGCCGAAGGCCCGGAGGAACGCGCGGGCGAGGCTGTCGGCGGCCCCGGAGACCTCGAGAATCTTGCCGATCCCGACGCCGAGGCCGATGACGAGGCCGATCGAGGCGAGGGTGTTGCCGAATCCGGTGGTGATCGAGTTGATCGTGTCGAGCAGCGGCTGCCCGGCGACGGCCCCCGTGACGACGGAGGCGAGGATGAGTGCGACGAACGCGTCCAGGCGGGTACGCAGCACCACCACGATGATCGTGGCGATGCCGAGCAGGAGCGCGAGCAAGAGTTGGAGATCCACGACAGTCCTTCCTTGGACCGAGGTCGGCGTCGTCGTTGACGCCGACAGGTGATCGAACAACGCAAGTATGCTCCGGCTCGCTGCGCGAATCAAGCAGTCAAGTTGCACAGACAACGCAGAACTGAGGCAGGCGGCATGATGTCCACGTCGCGTCCACGGGGACGGCGAACCCGAGCGCCAAGGAGCTTGACCATGACCATCACCAGGATCCGCGCCCAGTGGGAGCGGCACGACGAGCGCTTCTCGGCGGTCAACGGGGACGAGCACGTCAAGGTGCTCTTCGACGAGGGCAGCTGGCTCGAGGGACCCGCCTACTCGCCCGCCTGGCGCACCCTGCTGTTCAGCGACATCCCCGACGACAGGGTGCTGGCACTCGACGAGGCGACCGGCCAGGTCGGCGTCTGGCGCAGCCCGGGCGGATACGCCAACGGCCGCACCGTCGACCGGGCCGGACGCATGGTCCAGTGCGAACAGGGCACCCGCGCGGTCACGCGCACCGAGCCGGACGGTTCCGTGACCGTGCTGGCCGACCGGTGGCAGGGCAAGCGGTTCAACAGCCCCAACGACGTTGTCGAGCGCAGCGACGGGACGGTCTGGTTCACCGATCCGCCCTACGGGATCCTCAACGACTACGAGGGGCACCGTGCCACGCCGGAGATCGACGGCTGCCACGTCTACCGCCGCGACCTGGACGGCTCGGTCACCCGGGTCGCCGATGACTTCGAGCGCCCCAACGGCCTCGCCTTCTCCGCCGACGAGCAGACGCTCTACATCGTCGACACCCGCCACCAGCACCTGCGCCGCTTCGACGTCGGACCTGACCTGTCGCTGTCCGGCGGCGAGGTGCTCGGGACGTCCGACGCCGGCGGCTACGACGGCGTCCGGGTCGACGACGGCGGCAGGCTCTGGGTGGCCGCCCACGACGGTCTGCACTGCTTCGACCCGGACGGCACGCTGCTCGGCAAGCTGCTGCTGCCGGAGGTGTGCTCCAACCTCACCTTCGGCGGCCTCAAGCGGAACGTCCTGTACGTGACGGCGACGAACCTGCTGCTGTCGCTCCGCGTGACCGTGACGGGCGTCCGGTAGGTCGCGTCATTGGTCCTCTTCGAGAATGCGATCTGGCTTGGATAAGTGGTCTGGGCCATGCCAGATCGCATTCTCGAAGCGGACTTGCTACTCACCCACCGGCGTCGGCGTCCCGCCGGTGATCCGGACCAGTCGCGGAAGGGCTCAGCCCCAGAACACGATCTCCGGGTACGCGGCTGACGGACCGTCCAGGAGCGGGGTGTCCTTCCCCTTCAGGTGACGGTCGAGGAACGCGCCCACGTAGGCCGTGGTGACCTCGACGCCGCGGGCGCCGCCGACCGTGCCGCTGACCGGCAGGCCCAGCTGTTCGAGGAACAGCATCTGGTCGGTGAACGACCCGTGGTTCGCGTAGCGCAGCTGCAGCCACAGCTTCGGGCCGTCGAGCCGGGCGAGGTTGTCGGCCCAGTTCGGCGCGTCGCCCTCGTCCCCGCCGAGGTGGTGGTTGCCCTTGCCCAGCATGAGGAACGCGTCGTCCTCCCCCGACTCGGGGAAGTCCACCTGGAACGTGCCGTCCAGGTTGACCCCTGCGTCCACCCGGGGGTCGTCGACCAGCAGGGCCGCGGCGGTCGAGCCACCGAGCGAGTGGCCGGCGACGCCGATGTGGCGCGCGTCGATCGTCGGCCCGTGCCGCCAGGTCCGGCCGTGCGTCAGCTCGTCCAGCACGAAGCTGATGTCCAGGGCGCGCCCCCGGGTGACCTGCGCGCCGAGCTCTCTGCTCGACGGCAGCTCGCAGAGCAGGCAGCCGGCGACCCTGCCGTCGGGGAACTCCACCCCCTGGGCCTCGTACGTGTGGTCGACTCCGGCCACCACGTAGCCACGGGACGCGAGCTCCTCCGCCAGCGCCGTCAGCGACTCACGGCTGAGGCCCGCACCGGGTGACAGCACCACGAGCGGCCGCTTCCCTGGCAGCGCACGGGCCCGGTCGTAGGAGTGCGTCCGGACGGTCGTCAGGAGGTCTGGCGCCACGGGGAATCCCGAGGCCTCGATGATCGCCGCGGAGACCGGCTCCGTCGTGTACGGCGCGGGCTCGCCCTGCGGCACCGCCGGATACCAGAGGGACACCATGAGCTCGCGGTGCTCCTCGGGCCGCCACGGGTCCGCGCGCTCCTCGTCGACGAGGTGGACCGGCGCCATGCCGACGGGGAACGGTCCGGTGGGCTCGGGCAGGGCGAGCTGCTGAGCGTCGTCGGCCGACGGAACGCCGGCCGACGCCGGGCGGGCGGGAACCGTGCCGGCCGCTGCGCTGGGCGCTGCGACCGCTGCGCCGGCCACGAGGACAGCGGCGAGGAGGGCTGACGGAACCAGGCGTTGGGGCTTCTTCATGCCTGGGTTATTTCACGGCCTGACCAGCGAAGAAAGGGTTCTCGGGCGGTTCAAGGGGAAGACCAGGGAACCCCCTGAACGGAGTCGTCGGAGGAATCGGGGTTGTCGCTGATTTATCGGGCCGCCCACACCGACCGGCCCGATAAAGATGTGCGGCGCCGTCCGGGGATCGGAAAGACTCGCACGGTGAACCAGGTCCAGGAGATCGCGCGACTCGTCGACGACGCCCTGGGGGCCGAGGCCATCGGCACCTACCTCCACGGGTCGTCGCTGACCGGCGGCCTGAAGCCCGCAAGCGACGTGGACGTGCTCGTCTGCTCCCGGCGGACCCTGACCGTCCAGGAGCGGCACGCGCTCGTCCGTGCGCTCCTCGCCATCTCCGGCTCCCGGAACGCCGCGCGCCCGGTCGAGCTCGCGGTGGTGGTCCAGGACGACGTCCGGCCGTGGCGCTACCCGCCGACCTGCGACTTCATGTACGGCGAGTGGCTACGCCCCGACCACGAGGCCGGCCACGTCCCCCGGCGGGAGCCGATGCCCGACCTCGCGGTGCTGATCACGCAGGTTCTGGCCGGCGACCGTCCGCTGGCCGGGCCCGCTCCTGCGCAGGTCCTCGACCCCGTACCCCACGCCGACGTCGTGCGAGCGAGCCTCGCGGGACTACCCGGCCTGCTCGACGAGCTGACGGACGACGCGCGCAACGTCGTGCTGACCCTCGCCCGCGTCTGGGCGACCCTCGCGACCGGCCGCATCCTGTCGAAGGATGCCGCCGCAGAATGGGCCCTCCCGCACCTGCCACCCGAGCATCGCGCGGTCCTCGAGCACGCGCGCGGGCTCTACCTCGGCGCCACCTATGCCGAGGAGGCCTGGAGCAGCGCTCTGCTGGCCCGGGTACGCCCGTACGCGGACCGGGTGAGCGGCGAGATCGAGCGGCTCGCGCGGGCTCGGCAGTGACCGCAGGACGTCGGTCGGTCAGGTGCGCCGGGCGCTCGGCACCGCTCTCACCAGCCCCTGGTCCGGGCTGACCCGCAGGGTTTCCGCCAGGGTCGGGCCCTGGCCGACCCTGCCGTCGACGATGTCCTGGACGTGCGAACGGAAGTGGGGGCACGCGGTGATGTCGTGGGCGCGGCAGCCGAGGGCATGGCGCGTCATCTCGCGGGACAGCTCCATCTCGGCCATGCGCTGCTCCAGGTCGGCGATGTGCGCCTCGAGGATCACGTGCCGGTCGTAGGCGCCGCCGTCGAGCAGCACGCGGATCTGCTCCAGGCTCATGCCTGCCGCCTTGCTCCGCATGATCGTGGCGACGCGGAAGGCGTCGTCGGCGCCGTACCGGCGGCGGCCGGCGCCGTCCCGGGCGGGGCTGAGCAGGCCCATGGACTCCCAGTGACGCAGCACGTGGGTCTCCAGACCGAACCGGGCGGCCAGGTCGCCCACCGACCAGACCGGCTGGTCGCCGGAAACAGGGGTTGACTTCATGTGGACATGAAGTCACACGCTGGGCACTGGCCGCAAGCCGCCGTGGTGGCGTTCCAGTACGCGCTCAGTTCCCCGCGGACACGGCCGCGCAGGGCAGCTCGACGCGGTCCCGGGCCACGGTGGCTCCACGCCTGACCAACATCGTGCGAGCGGTCGACGTGCCGGACGCCGGTCACTGGCTCGTCGAGGAGAACCCCGAGTTCGTCACCGCCGAGCTGCTGCGATTCTTCGGCGAATGACGAGTATTCACCCGGCGGCCCGAATGGTGAACGGCTGATACCACGGGCTGTCGGCACCCTCCAATCTCCGCTTCGGGGAGGGCCGAACGCACTTTCCGTATGCTAGGGGCGTTGGGATCGGGTGGAACGCCGCAATGCCCGGGTTATTTCGGGCATATCTCGCGAAGGTTCCTCATGGCTTATTTAACCCGTATCCCCTGCCGACAGTTCGCTGTGAACTGCTGCGTTCCAGCACTTTCACGAGCGACCAGCGATGCGTAGACGGGAGGGCAGCGTGACCACGAGCGACCTGCGAGTCGACGACTGGGTCGTGCATCGTCCCAACGTCGTGCGTTCGGTCGCTGCCCGCGTGCCCGGCATCGACGCAGAGGAAGCGGCCAGCCGCGCCCTGGAGAAGATGGTCCGGCTCGTGTCCACCGGCACCACCATCGACGACCCCGCCCCCTACTGGCGGCGCGCAGCGGTCAACGAAGCCATCTCCATGACCCGCGAAGCAGGACGCACCCGCCCCGTCGAGGACGACACCCTCGACGGCCTGGCACCCCCTGTCGCCGGTGCAGAGCTCGACGCGGAACGTCAGGCCGACGTCAGCATGCTCCGCTCCGCCCTGTCCGACCTGGGCGACGACGACCGGCAGATCCTCCTGGAACGCCACGTCCACGACAAGGCCGTCACCGATATCGCGAGCGGCCTCGGCGTGCGCCCCCACGCCGTGACCATGCGGCTGCGCCGCGCCGAGGAACGCCTCGCCGGCGCGTTCGCCGCCGCGCACGCCCAGGGCGTCAACGAGCCCGAGTGCCGCACCACCCGCGCCGCGATGCACGACTACCTCAAGGGACGCCTGCTGCCCCGGCGGCAGCGGCGCCTGGAGGTCCACATGGACGGCTGCGCGGAGTGCACGCGTGCGTTCATCGACGTGCGCGAGGTCTCCTGGATGCTGCGTGACCTCGGTCAGCACCTCATCGCCGGCGGGCTGGTCACCGGGGCGGCCGGTGCCGGCGTCGTCGGCACCGCTGCCGTCGGCACCGGGACCACGGGTACTGGCACCGCTGGTGCCGGGGCCAAATCGCGGTCGTTCGGGAAGAAGGAGACCGCGGTCGCGGCCGGAGTCCTGGCCGCCCTCGCGATCGGCGGCGGGGCCATGGCCCTGATCGCCAACCAGAGCGAACCACCCGTCCAGGCCATCCAGGACACCGGAACCGTCGCCGAGCCGCCCGGTGCGCCGAACCCGCCGGAGCCGGCCCCGCAGGACAAGCCGCCGTCGATCCCGCCGGCCGACCCGCAGCCGCGCCCGGCGACGACTCCCAAGGAGGACGCCGCCCCGGCACCGGACCCCGTGCCGCCGCCCGAGCGCGAGGTGCCCGCTCCGGAGCCCGAGCCGGAGGACGCGCCCGTGGTGCCGGCGCCGGCACCGCGTCCGGACCCGGCGCCCGTCGCCGAGCGTCCGGCCCCGCAGGAGCCCGCTCCTGCCCCGGCCGCCCCAGCTCCTCGACCCGAGCCCGAGCCAGAACCAGAGCCGCCGCCCGCGACGACGCCGCCGCCGCCCGCAGCGGATTCCGGCGGCCCGCCCGGCAACCCGGACAACCCCAACGGCAAGGGGCCGACGAAGGACAACGGGCAGGGTCCTGGCAGCAACAACGGCCAGGGGCCTGGCAGCAACAACGGAAAGGGCGCCGGCAGCGACAACGGTCGCGGACCGGACCGCGGCAAGCAGTCCACGAGCTGGTTCTCCGTGCCCGGCCTGGCGAGCGTGCCGGGCGCCCTGCTGGGCAGCGTCGCACTGAAGCGGCGTCGGCGGCGACGGAGCGCCACGCCGTAGTCAGCCCGGGCTGGTCACGATCCTGCGTGCCCACGTGTCAAGGAGGTGTCTACTCAAGGAGCCGCCATGACCGCACGTACGACCACCACGACGCCACAGCGATCCTGGCGCCGCATCGCCCTCGGCGTGCTGCTCGCCTGGATGGTGCTCTCCTTCACCATGGGAGCACTGACCAAGTTCTACTGGGGCGAGACGTTCTTCGGCCCCTCGTACGCGGTGAAGTTCGACGGCTGGGGCTACCCGGACTGGTTCCGGTTCGTCGTGGCGACCGGCGAGCTGGTCGGCGCCGCGCTGCTGCTCGACCCGCGGTGGCGGTTCCTCGGCGCCGCCATGCTGTTCACGATCACCGCCGGCGGCAGCCTGACCCACCTGATCAACCAGGACCCGCTCGGCCACTCGATATCGGCACCGCTCCACATGGTGCTCGCCGCCCTCGTGGCCTACCTCGCCAACCCCGACCTCGTGAAGCAGCTCTTCTCGCCGCAGCGGACGTGAGGGCCATGCCCAGACCCTCGTCGACCTGCTGAACGACGGCTCGGACCAGCCCCACGCCGACCCGGAGGAGGCCGCCGCCCACCTGCGGCCGTACCTGGTGCGGGTCCCGGCACGGACGTATGGTCGAGACGAGCCGCGATCGACGACTCACCGCGCGACTACTACGTCAACGTGCACACGCCGACGTTCCCCGGGGGCGAGATCCGGGGGCAGCTCACGCACTGAGGCGTCGGCCGCCGCTCGCCGTGATCTCGAGGAACTCGGCCAGGAGGGGCGCTGCCGAGATGTCCTGCGCCGTCCGGCCCAGGACGAACGGCGCGCGGCGAGGGCCTGGGACCGTGTGACCGCCGCCGTGGACCGTCAGCAGACGGACCGGTGGGCGGCCTTCCTCGCGGAAGTCGGTCTGCTCGACCCACGTCCTCGCCCGGTGCTGCCCGCCCGTCGGGAGATCGGCGACGACCGGGTCGCCCAGGATCCCGTTACGACGCGCGAGGTACCGCGCCGTCTCGGGTGCCGACCTGCCCACCCCGTCCACCTTGAGGAAGCGGCGCACCCACGCAGGGAACCGGCCGCCCTCGTAGGGGACCACCGGGTCCCTCGTGCCGTGGATCAGCAGCACGGGCGTGGGCACCGGTTCCGGGTCGGACGCCGGCGCGAGGAAGCTCTCCGGCACCGGCATCGTCGCTGCGACGATCGCCACCCCCGCGAACAGCTCGGGCGCCTCGTGGAGCAGCCGGAGGACCATCTGGCCGCCGTTGGAGTAGCCCGCCGCGTACACGCGGCGCGGATCGATGTCGTGCGAGGCGACAAGGTCGGCGATGACGCGGCGGGTGAAGGAGACGTCGTCGACGTTCTCGACCCGCGCCGGGAACGCGCTCTCCTTCCGGGCGTCGTTCCAGTTCCGCTGGTACCCGTCGAGATAGGCGACCACGGCCGCGCCACTCTCGGCCAGCGCGTCGAACGAGCCGCCGGTGAAGCGACGGTGCGCGACCCCTGTCTGCTTGGAGCCGTGGAACACGAGCAGCAGGGCCCGACCGGGGGCGGCCGCGCCTTCCACCAGGCTGAGGGTGCGGCTGCGGCCGCCGACGTCGATGCTCATCGGCACGGTGGTGAGGGTCATGGTTGGCAGCGTAAACTTTGACATCATGTCAAGGTCAACCCCTCGCCAGGAGCCGCGATGATCATCGGTGAGCTCAGCGCCCGGAGCGGCGTCAGCCCTCGGTCGCTCCGCTACTACGAGGCGCAAGGGCTGGTCACGTCCACGCGCACGGCGAACGGGTACCGCCATTTCGACGAGGACGCCGTCGAGGTCGTCCGCACGGTCCGGACGATGTTCCAGCTGGGCTTCTCCCGCGAGATGGTGCTCGCGATCCTCCCGTGCGCGACCGGCCAGCACGACGAGGTCGACCGTGACGCGGTACGCGGGAGCGTGGCCGCGATGCGGGACGACATCGACGAGCGCATCCAGGAGCTCTCCACGACGCGCGAGGCGCTGACGCAGTTCCTCGATCAACGCTGAGCCGGTAGGGGCAGGAGGCCGGGACCGGCCTCGGCCTCAGGGTACGACGAAGCCCACCAGCACCGACGTGCACCGATGCTGGTGGGCGAGCTCCGTACCGGAACCGTTCAGCCGTCGTGGTCGGCCGCCGCGACCATCTTCTGCCGCTGTTCGCCGAGACGCTCGATGCCGAGCTCGACGACGTCGCCCGCACCCAGGTACGGGAACCGCCCCGACAGAGCGACCCCCTCCGGCGTACCGGTGTTGATCAGGTCGCCGGGCTCCAGCACCAGGTACTGCGAGAGGTGGTGCACGATCTGCGCGACGGAGAAGATCATGTCCGCGGTGCTCGAGTCCTGACGGTGCTCGCCGTTGACCCGTGACCAGAGACGCAGTGCCTGCGGGTCGTCGATCTCGTCGGGGGTCACGAGCGTCGGGCCGAGCGGGTTGAACGTCTCGGCGTTCTTGCCCTTTGACCACTGACCGCCGCTGTGGCGGAGCTGCCAGTCGCGCTCGGAGACGTCGTTGCTGACCACATAGCCGGCCACGTGGCGGAGCGCCTCCTGCGGCGAGCCCAGGTACCGAGCACGCTCGCCGATGACCACGCCGAGCTCGACCTCCCAGTCCACGGCCTGCGCCCCGGGTGGCACCGCGACGTCGTCGAACGGGCCCACCACCGTGTTGGGGTGCTTGAAGAACAGGATGGGCTCGGCCGGGGGCTCGGCCCCCGACTCCGCCGCGTGCGCGGCATAGTTCTGGCCGATGCACAGCACTGCCTGCGGCCGCGCGATGGGCGCTCCGATGCGCAGGCCGGCGGCGCCCTCGAGCTCGGGGAGCGTCCCCTGGGCGAGCGCGGTCCGCGCCAGCCCTGGGCCTCCCCCGGCGAGGAAGTCCCCGTCGATGTCCGTCGTCACACCGCGCAGGTCGTAGAAGCGCTCGTGGTGCAGGAGCACCGGCACCTCGGCGCCGGCGGCGCCGCGTCGCTGGAATTGCATACCGTTCCTCGTCTCAGGGATCAGTGGGTGTACGGGCGGGTTCGCTCGACCTCTGGGTTCAGCTCGACGCCGAACCCCGGTGTCTCGGGCACGCGCAGGCGGCCGTTGACCGGCACCGGCTCGTTCAGCAGGAGCGGCGAGAACATGGGTACCACCTCTTCTGCGCTCTCGTGCATCATCAGGAACTCCGCGAACGGGCTGTTCGTGCGCGTGACGACGAAGTGGTAGGAGTACACAGAGGATCCGTGGGGCACCACCAGGGTGCCGTGCGCGTCGGCGAGCGCCGAGATCTTGATCAGCTCGGTGATGCCGCCGCACCATCCGACGTCGGGCTGGATGATGTCGACGCCGGTCTCGAGCAGCTGCCGAAAGCCCCAGCGGGTGGCCTCGTGCTCGCCCGTCGTCATCAGCATGCCGGGCGGGAGCTGCTTCTTGAGCTGTGCGTACCCCCAGTAGTCGTCGGGGATGAGCGCCTCCTCGATCCACTTCAGGCCGAGGTCGGCGGCGCGGTGTGCGAGGCGGGTGGCGTACTCGACGTCGAGCGACATCCAGCAGTCGTACATCAGCCAGAAGTTCGGGCCGACCTTCTCGCGCATGTCGGCGAGCAGCGCGATGTTGCGCTCCAGCCCGTCCTCGCCCTCGGCGGGTCCGTGGTGCAGCGGCATCTTGCCGCCGATGAAGCCGAGCTGCTGGGCGATGTCGGGGCGTGCGCCGGTCGCGTAGAACTGGAGCTCGTCGCGGACCGGCCCGCCGAGGAGGGCGTAGACGGGCTCCTGTCGCAGGCGGCCGAGCAGGTCGTACAGCGCGAGGTCGATCCCGCTGATCGTGTTGAGCACGATCCCGCGGCGGCCGTAGTACAGCGTCGACCGGTACATCTGGTCCCAGATGCGCTCGATGTCGGTGACCGGGCGTCCTTCGAGGAAGCGCGCGAGGTGGTTCTCGACGATCCACGCGCCGATCTCTCCGCCGGTGGTGACGGCGAAGCCCACGGTGCCGTCGTCGGCCTCGATCTCGATGACGAGCGTACCGAGCACGTTGATGCCGAAGCTCTGCCGCGACTGCCGGTACTCGGGGTACCCCGACATGGGTGTGGCGATGTGGTCGTCGATCCAGTGCTTGCCGCCCTGGTCGTGATAGTCGGCGCCCTTGCCGCGGACGACGAAGGCGCGGACCTCTCGGATGGTGTGCTGCATCGTGATAAGTCTCCTTGACGGATGCGGCCCCTCGGGGCGGTTGACAGGGTCGGGCAGGTCAGCGGTCGAGGCGCACGATCACCTTGCCGGCGGCGCCCGTGCCGCCGGCGAGCCGCTCGAACGCGGCCGGTCCCTCCGAGAGCGGCACCTGCACCGAGATGAGAGCGGAGGCGACGTCGCCGGCGGTACCGATCCAGGCGGCGGCGTCCCGGAAGTCGGCGGCGCTGTAGGTGAAGCTGCCGACCAGGGTGCGTTCCGCGGTGCTGACGAGGAAGGCGTCGAGCGTGAGCCGGGGCGCGCCCATGCCGACCAGGCACACGGTCGCCCCGATGCGGGTGGCACGTAGGGCGGTCGCGACCGTTGGTTCGATGCCGACGGCGTCGATCGCCGCGTCGAACGGGCCTCCCGCGAGCGCCTGGGCCTGTTCGACGGCGTCGTGCGCGCTGCCGTCGACGGTGCGGGCGCCGATGCGTTCCACGAGCGCGCGGCGGCCGGGGTCGACCTCGGTGACGACGACGGGGCCGGCGTCGGCCATGCGCAGCGCCAGCACGAGGGACTGGCCGATCGGGCCGCCGCCGGTGACGAGGACGCGCTGCCCCGCCGTGACCCCGGCGCGCCGCACGGCGTGGACGGCGACGGCGAGCGGCTCGATCAGCGCCCCGTGCTCGATCGGCAGGCCGGCGGGGAGCGGCACCACGTTGCGCACGGGGACGGCGACGAGCTCCGCGAACGACGAGACCCAGGTCGGGTCGACGCCGATCACGCGCTTGTCCGGGCTCATCTGCTCGCGCCCGGCGTACTCCCCCACGTCGCTCTGCGGGATGACGACGGGGTTGAACGTCACGGGGTCACCGACCTCCAGCCCGGACTCCTCGGCACCCGCGCCGAGGGCGGCGACGACGCCGGAGCTCTCGTGCCCCATGACCTGCCCCGGGTGGCGCCGGCCGTTCTCGCCCGTGTAGCCGTGGACGTCCGACCCGCAGATGCCGGTCGCCTGCACACGGATCAGCACCTGCCCTTCTCCGGCCTGGGTGTCGGGCCGCTCCTGGACCTCCAGGTACCCGATCCGCTCCAGCACGAGTGCACGCATGTGTCGTCCCCTTCTCTCGTCTTCCGAACGGGCACGCTCAGTGCGCCGCTGTACGCTCTGCGATCTCGACGGCCCCGCGGCTGAGCCGCTTGGCCAGCAGGATCAGCACCGACCCGAGGAGCGCGATGCCGCCGAGCACGAGCATCCCCGCCCCGTCGCCGAGCCGTTCGTCGACCGCGGTCTTCAGGACCGGGGCGATGAAGCCGCCCAGGCTGCCCACCGCGTTGATCAGCGCGATCCCCGATGCCGCGGCGGCACCGATGAGGAACGACGTCGGCAGGGTCCAGAAGATCGGCTGCACCGAGATGAACCCCGCCGCACCGATCGACAGGCCGGCGAGCGCGAGGACCGGGCTCTCGAAGAGCACGGACGCGCCCATCCCGACGCCGGCGGCGGCGAGCGCGGCCGCCGCGATCTCGCGGCGGCGACCGGTGCGGTCTGCGAGCCGCGTGAGCAGGAACGTGGCGACCACCGCCGCCACCCACGGGATGGCCGTGAGCAGCCCGACGCGGAGGCCGACGTCCTGGCCGACGAGCGCCGAGACCTGGGTGGGCAGGTAGAAGCTCACGCCGTACACGCTCGCCTGGATGGTGCAGTAGATCAGGCAGAAGAACAGCACGACCGGGCTGGTGAGCGCGCGCAGCGCACCGCGGGGCGAGTGCTCCGACTTGTCGCGGTCCTCGGACTCCAGCGCGGCCACCAGCGATGCTCGGTCTTCGTCGGACAACCAGCGCGCGTCGGCGGGCCCGTCGTCGAGGAACGCGATGACGACGAAGCCGATGAGCACCGTCAGCGCCCCGGTCACCAGGAACATGAGCTGCCAGCCGTGCAGGCCGCCGAACCCGTCCAGGTCGAGCAGCAACCCTGACATCGGGCCACCGAGGATGAAGGCCAGCGGTGCGCCGAAGTAGAAGTAGCCGTTCACGCGAGCCCGGTGCTGCACGGGGATCCAGTACGTGAGGTAGAGGATCACCCCGGGGAAGAAGCCGGCCTCCGTGATGCCGAGCAGGACGCGGAGCACGTAGAACGTCGCCTCGTTGTGCGCGAACATCATCAGCGCGGAGACGATGCCCCAGCTGATCATGATGCGTGCGAGCCACGCCTTCGCGCCCACGCGTCGCATGATCAGGTTGCTGGGCACCTCGAAGACCGCGTACCCGAGGAAGAAGATTCCCGCACCGAGCGCGTACGCCGCCTCGGAGATACCCGTGTCCGCCTGGAAGGCGTCCTTCGCGAACCCGAGGTTCGAGCGGTCGAGGAAGGCCAGGATGTACATGAGCAGAAGGATCGGCAGCAGGCGTCTCGTGACCCTGCGCACGATGCGCGCAGTGGCCTGTGAGTGCGCCTGCGACTCGACTGAGGGCTGTGCCATGACGATCTCCGTTGATGTCGCGGATGGACGGTCCCGATCTAGTTCATGTGGATGAACTAGGGTTCATGTGGGTGAAAGCCGGTGGAGTATGGCATGCACCCACGGGCACGTCAAACATGCCCGACCGCTCGTGCTCAGCGGCCCGGTCCTGTGATTCAGCGTGTGGGAAGGCCGATCGCGGCGCGGATATCGATCGCGGCCTGGGCGAGCGAGGCGTAGAACGTCAACGGCCAGCCGGACGGCGTCCGCTGGGTCGGCAGCGTGATGCTGAGCGCCGCAGCGATCCCTGTCTCCCGCTCCCACGTGAGCGGCACCGCGACACAGCGACAGCCCTCGACGAACTCCTCGTCGTCGACGGCGTAGCCGACGTCGGACGTTCGCTCGAGGACCTTCATGAGCTCGTCGACGTCGGTGACGGTGTGCTGCGTGAGCCTCGGCAGCACCACCTCCGAGAGGCGACGCCGGGCGTCGTCGGGCTCGAGCGTGCTGAGCAGCGCCTTGCCGATGCCCGTCGCGTGCGCGTGGAGCCGCATGCCGACCGTCGACACCATCCGCATCGGGTTCGGCGAAGGGCTGATCGCGATGTAGACGTTCTCGACGCCGTCGAGCCGGGCGAGCTGCACCGTCTCCCCGGTCTTGCGAGTGAGCGCGTCCATGACCGGCTCCGCGGACTCGGCGAGCCCGCGATGCCCGTCGTACCGCTGCCCGAGCTGCCAGACCTTCAGGCCCAGCGCGAACCGGCGCGACACCGCCTCCTGCGAGATCCAGCCCTCGGCCTCCAGCGTGCGAAGCAGGCCGTGCGCACTCGACTTCGGCAGGCCGAGCCGGGCGACGATGTCGTTGAAGCTGACCGAGCCGGAGGCCGCGACGTACTCGACGATCTCGAGTGCCCGGGCCGCCGACTTCACGGGAGCCACATCGTTCGGGACCACGTCGCGCGCCATCTGGCGATCGTAACTGCCCGCGTGGGTCACGGTGCCGACACCAGTTCTGGCCTGGCGAACCAGAGGCTCACCAGGCCAGATGTGTCGGGCTGACTGGATTCGAACCAGCGACCCTCTGCTCCCAAAGCAGATGCGCTACCAAGCTGCGCCACAGCCCGTCGTCCACGGATGCCGTACGTCCGCGTGACCCGCGCGAACACTCCGTACGCACGTAGTACAGATCGTAACGGATCCACACAGGTAGGTCCGGCTCATTCCGCCCCCTGCGGCGGCTCGGCCCTGCACCCAGTGCCGCAGGCCGGGCCGTGACCGCCAGGCGTCAGAGATCGTCCGGCGGGATCGGGTCGGCGAGAAACGTCTCGATCGCGTCCTTGGTCGGGACCACGGTGACGTCCGAACCAGAGAACAGGTGCACCAGCGAGTAGGCGATGTCCCGGACGGCGACGTTCGACCGGTTGGACGCCTCGCGCAGCACGCTCATCGCCGCTTCGTCCTCGATCCCGTAGATCACCATGAGCACGCCCTTGGCCTGCTCGATGCCCGACCACTGCTCGGCCGACGCCTTGATGGACGCCGTCGCCTCGCGTGCTGCGGCCTCCCGCTGCACCTCCGTGACGTCGATGAAGTACCCGAACAGCTCGGTCACGCGGCCAGTCGCGAAGGCACGCCGGCCTTGACCGGTCACGGCCAGGGTGCGGGCCCTGCCCTTGGCATCCAGGATGCGGTGCACCGAGCTGAACGGCTCCCCGGTCTCGGCAGCACGCCGCAGGACGCCGTCGACCCGGTCGCGGTCGTCGGGGTGCTTGTGCGACAGGATGAGTGGCGTCGTCGGCACGATCTCGCCCGGCTCGAAGCCGTGCATCTCGTACACCTCGTGGGACCACTCCCAGCTACCCGTCGCCAGGTCCAGCTGGTATCGCCCGACCGGCGGCTTGAGGCCTCCGGCGAGCGCCTTCTCGAGCTCGTTCTCCAGCGGCGATCGGCCGGCTGAGGGTGCAGTGGTCACGAAGGTCCTCGGGGGCTAGGTCGTGCGGCCGATGCCCTGGTGCGGGACCCAGGACCTGGTGCAGCCCAGAATATCGCGCCGCAGGAGGTTGCTACGGAGCCAGGCCGTGCCGGTGCGGCGCGGCCTGGCTCCGTAGCGGCCCGCGATCAGTGCCGAGGCGCTCCCGGCGCCGCAACGCCCAGGATCTCGGCCACGTCCGCCGCGGAGCCGCCGGTCGAGGCGAGCTCGACGATCCCCCGCGCGACGTCGCGTACTGCGACGTTCGTGTGGTTGGAGGATCTGCGCAGCCGCTCGAACGCCTCGTCGACGTCGATGTCCAGGACGAACGCGATGATGCCCTTCGCCTGTTCGATGGGAGCGCGTGTCGCGGCGGATGCGCGGATGGACGCCGATGCCACCCTGTCGGCCCGTGTCTGGACCGCAGCGGTGACATCGACGAAGTAGCCCACCAGCTCGCACACATGGCGCGTCTCGGGATCGAGCCGCCCCTGCCCGACCACCGTCAGCGTCCGCTCCCTGCCACGGGCGTCCATGATGCGGTGGACGCTGCTGAACGGCGCACCCGTCACCGCGGCGCCCTCGAACATCCGCGACACGCGCGGGCGGTCGTCCGGGTGCTTGTGCGCCAGGACGAGCGTCATGGTCGGCACCACGTCACCGGGCTCGAAGCCGTGGATGCGGAACGTCTCGTCCGACCACCACCACTGCTGCGTGGCCAGGTCGTACCGGTAACGCCCCGTGAGGTGGTTCGTGCCGGGCGTGAGAGCACGCCCGGTATTCGTTGGTTCTGCGGTCATGCAGCGGCCTTCCTCGTCGCTACCTGCGCCGATGAGCCGCTGCCTGACTCCCCCTGACCGTATCCCCCAAGCGTCTCCGCCGAAAGCCCCGAGCCGAAAATCCTCTACCTGACCCGAAGCTCACCGCGAATCTGGACCTGCGGCGCTACCCGTCCCCCAGCGTCGAGGCGCGCACCACCAGCCGCGGCGCCAGCCGCTCGACGCCACGTGCCGGCTCCCCCTCGATCGCCGCGATCAGCAGCTCGGCAGCACGCTGCCCGAGCCGTTCGAGCTGCATGTCCACGGTGGTCAGCGGGGGCCGGCTCGCCAGCGACATGACCTCCCAGTCGTCGTAGCCGGTCACGGCGACCTCGTCGGGCACCCGTAGGCCGCGCTCCCGGAGGCGGTCGCAGCCGCCGCGTGCGAGCTGGTCGGAGGCGAACACGATCGCGTCCACGTCGCCTGCTCCCCCGGCTCCGCCCTCGGAACGTCCACCGGCCGAACCCCCCGCCGGCCCCAGCACCAGGTCGACGGCGCGCCGCCCCCACTGCTCCGACCAGTCGCCGTACAGCGGCGGCCCTGCGAGCTGCAGCCCGCGCGACCCGAGCTCCGCGACGAGGGTGTCGTGTCGCACCAGGGAGGCCGCCTGCTCGGCCCGTCCGCCCACGTAGGCGATCCGACGGCGGCCGCGCTCGACGAGATGGTCGACGAGGAGCCGCATGCCGGCGGCGTCGTCGGGCACCACGGAGGCGTCGTCAGGGTCGGTGGACGGCGCGAACGCGTACACCACTGGCATCGGGACCCGGATCGGCTCGCGGGGTTCGGTGGTGCGGCCGGTGACGATGATCCCGTCGACCCGCCGGGCCACGAGCGCGCGCACGTGGTGCTGCTCGCGCACCGGATCGTGGCGGGCAGTCGCGAGCAGCGCCGAGAGCTCACCGCCGACCAGGGCGTTCTCCGCGCCGAGCACCACGGGCAGCGAGAACCGGCCGGCGGAGTCGGTGCTCAGGAGGCCCACCGTGAAGCTGCGCCGGGCCGACAGCGAGCGCGCGCTGGCATCGGGCACGAAGCCGAGCCGTTCGGCGGCCTCGCGCACGCGTGCCCGGGTGCTCTCCCGCAGGGAGCCGTTGCCGTTGAGCGCCTTGGACACCGTGCTCGGCGCCACCCCCGCCAGGGCCGCCACGTCGGTGATCCGCACGACCGATCCCCGCTCCATCACGCACCAGCCTCCTGGCCTCGTTGTTTCTGAATTTTCCGTCAGTAGCGCCCGCCACGACCCGTCCAGCCGCGGAGGAACGAGCACCAGCGTACCTCGCCGCCCAGTTCAGCAGCGACTTTTGGCCTGATCTCGCCCAGACCTTTGACGCTGGCGGCGACCGGTCCGTACGATCAGGAAATCGGATTCCTGATTTCCGTCTCAAAGGAGAGCTGATGACGACCGTGACCCCCAGTGGCACCACCCGGGGCCCTGCCGAGCCCTCCAGCGACGCCCGCGTCCTGCTGCGTCCGCTCGCCGTCGGGCAGGCGACCATCGATGCGGGGCTGTGGCGCCGCACCGCCGATGTGAACCGGTCCGCCGCGATCCCCGAGGGCCTCGAACAGCTCGCCAAGGCCGGCAACCTGCGCAACCTGGAGATCGCCGCGGGCGAGGCCGAGGGCGAGGCGATCGGCCCGATCTTCGCCGACTCGGACGTCCACAAGTGGCTCGAGGCGGCCGCCTGGGAGTACGCCCGCGAACCCGACGAGCAGCTCCTCGCCGACCAGCTGCGGGTCACCGCGCTGCTCGCGGCCGCGCAGGCCGACGACGGCTATCTCGACTCCGTACCCATGCTCCGCAAGGTGCCCCGCTACAGCGACCTGCCCTGGAGCCACGAGCTGTACTGCGCGGGTCACCTGTTCCAGGCGGCGGTCGCCCAGGTGCGCGCGACGGGCCACCGTGAGCTGCTCGACGTCGCCGTGCGGCTCGCCGACCACCAGGTCGCGACCTTCGGCGACGGTGAGGGCCAGCTCCGCGAGGTGGACGGCCACCCCGTCGTCGAGATGGGCCTCGTCGAGCTGTACCGGGAGACAGGCACGCGCGCGTACCTCGACCTGGCTCGGTGGTTCGTCGAGGCACGCGGCACGGGCATCATCGAGGCCCACGGCCACGGGCCGACGTACTACTCGGACCGGGTCCGGGTGCGCGAGGCCACCACGGTCGAGGGGCACGCAGTACGTGCGGTGTACCTCAGCGCGGGCGCGGCCGACGTCGCCATCGAGACCGGCGACGCCGAGCTCCTCGCCGCGCTCGACACCCAGTACCGCTCCATGGAGCGCGAGAAGCAGTACGTCACGGGCGGCCTCGGGTCGCGCTGGGAAGGCGAGGCGTTCGGCGACCCGTACGAGCTCCCGACCGACCGCGGGTACGCCGAGACGTGCGCCGCGATCGGCGGCGTCCAGTGGGCGTGGCGCATGCTGCTCGCCACGGGCGAGGCCCGGTACGCCGACCAGATCGAGCGGATGCTCTTCAACGGGTTCCTCGCCGGCGTCTCCCTCAGCGGCACCGAGTACTTCTACGTGAACCCGCTCCAGCTGCGCAGCGACGCCCACGCCGACGAGAACCGCAGCCCGGCCCACGGCCGCCGCAGCTGGTTCGACTGCGCGTGCTGCCCGCCGAACATCATGCGCACGGTCTCCAGCCTGACCGGCTACCTCGCCACGGCGGACGGGCCGAGTCTCCAGCTCCACCAGTACGCGCCCGGCACGGTCACGGCCCCGCTCGACGGCGGCACGCTGCGCCTGCGCGTGGAGACCCGCTACCCGGACGAGGGCCGCATCGCGCTCCACGTCGAGGAGGCGCCCGACGGCGAGACGACCCTCGCGCTCCGGGTCCCCGCCTGGGCCGACGGCGCCACCGTCGACGGCGAGCCCGCGACCGCCGGCACGTACGCGCGGCTCACGCGCCGGTTCGCGGCCGGCGACACCGTGGTGCTCGACCTGCCGATGACACCGCGCCTCACCGTCGCCGACCCCCGCGTCGACGCCGTCCGGGGCTGTGTCGCGATCGAGCGCGGGCCGCTGGTGTACGCGCTGGAGCAGCCGGACCAGGAGGACGGCGCGGTCGTCGACGACCTGCGGATCGACGTCGCCGGTGCTCTGTCCGACGAGTTCCGCCCGGACCTCCTGGGCGGTGTGACGGTGGTGCGAGCCCGCGGCGCCGTCGTGCCCGGACCTGACGAGGAGGCGACGACGCCGTACCGGTCTGTCACGGAGGCGGCCCCGGCCGCCGGCCGTGAGGTGACGCTCACGGCGGTGCCGTACTACGCGTGGGCCAACCGCGGCCCGCAGGCGATGCGGGTCTGGGTCCCCACCCTCTGACCCACCGAGAGGCAAGGGAGAGGAGAGCGATGGAGCTCACCAGACGCCAGCTGCTCGCACTGGCCGGCGCGGCGACGGCGACAGCCGCGCTCGCCGGCTGCGGCGGGACGCTGCGCCCGCCCGACGTCGAGGCCGCCGGCTTCGGCGAGAACGCGAGCGGGACGCTCAACCTGTGGTGCCGGTCGGACACGGTGAACGGCACGCAGGCCGTCGTCGACGCGTTCCACCAGGCCCAGGACCGGATCCGGGTGACGCTGACCCCGATCCAGAACGGGCAGTACGTCACCAAACTCGCGACAGCGATCCGCGGCGGGCGCGTGCCCGACGTCGTCGACATCGACGACATCTACTCCACGATGTTCGCCTACCGCGACGCGTTCACGGACCTCACGCCGCTCATCGAGGACCTCGGCATCGGGGACGCGCTGAGCCCGGGCCACCTCGCGCTGAGCACCAAGGACGGGCGCCACTACGGCCTGCCGTTCATCGGGGACTTCTCGGTGCTGTTCTGCAACACCGAGCTGTTCGAGCGGGCCGGTCTCGACGTCGCGCAGTCGACGGCGGACTTCGCCGGGATCCTGGACGCGGCCCGCGCCATCACCGGTCTGGACGACGGCGTCTACGGCTGGTCGTTCCCGGGCAACGCCTCGGGCGCGCTCGGGTTCACCGTCCAGCCGCACGTCTGGGCGACCGGCCGCGACCTCATCCAGGGCGAGGTCGGCAGCCAGCGCGGCGACATCGTCGGCAACGACGCCCTGCGCCGCACGCTCGACCTCGAGCGCACGCTGTGGGCGGAGCAGCTGGTCCCGCCGGGCAGCTTCGCCGACGACGCCTCCCGCTGGTCGGCCGACTACACCGCCGGACGGCTCGGGATGTTCCCGGCCGGCTACGGCGTCGTCGTGCCGAATGCCGAGCAGGAGCTGCTGGACCGCACGCAGGTGGTGCTCCTGCCCGGCCCGGACGGCGGGCGGGCGTTCTTCGACGGTGGCGACAACCTCTGCATGCTCAACGGCGCGCGGAACCCGTCGGCGGCGTGGGAGTTCATGAGGTTCGCCGTGTCCGTCGAGCAGCAGTCGCGGATGCCGGAGGGCTTCTACTCCCCCGTCCGCTCCGACGTCGTCACGCCGGAGTTCCGGGAGAGCTACCCGTTCGTCGTCCCGCCGCTGGAGTCGTTGGACACCGGCTACGCGCCGACGACACTCGCCTACAACCTGATCTACAACCAGCAGGACGGACCGTGGTTGCGCATGTTCCGCTCTGCCGTCTTCGACGGGGAGGTCGATGCAGCGATGCAGGAGGCCCAGTCCACGTACGACCGGATCCTGAAGCAGGCCCAGGCATGAGCGGGCACGCGGCCAAGGCCCCGGGCCAGATGCGCGACCCGCGGCGCGGCACCCTCACGCACCCGCGGCGCACCGGCCTGGCGCTCATCACGCCGGCGGTCGCCCTCGTCGTCGTCTTCGTGTTCGTGCCGCTCGTGGTGGCGGGCTACATCTCGCTGACGAACTTCCCGCTCATCGGCGACTACCGCTTCATCGGGTTCGACAACTACGCCTCGGTGCTCGCCGACCCGACGTTCTGGGACGCGCTCGGCTACACCCTGCTCTACACGGCGATCGTCACGCTGCCGATCCTGCTGGTCGGGTACGGGCTCGCCGTGCTGGTCCGGTCGAACCGGCGGGGCGCGACGCTGCTGCGCACCATCTTCTTCGTCCCGTTCGTCATCGGCCTGACGACGCTCAGCTTCCTCATGCTGCTGGAGGCCCAGCCCAACAGCGGGATGGTGAACGTGGCGCTCAAGTGGCTCGGCATCACCGACGGTTCGACGGCGTGGCTCGTCAACGGGCCGCTGGCCACGGGCCTGCTGTGCGTCATGGTCGTCTGGGGCGCCTCGGGCCTGACGATGGTGCTGCTGATGTCCGGCATGCAGGGCATCCCGCGCGAGGTCTACGAGTCCGCGGAGATGGACGGCGCCTCGTGGTGGCAGCGGGAGGTGCAGATCACGGTGCCGATGCTGCGCCGGACGATCGCGATGACCGTGATCCTGTCGGTCATCGGGTCGTTCCTGGCGTTCACACAGTTCTACATCCTGACGCAGGGCGGGCCGGGTTCGGACACGACGACGATCGTCATGGCCATCTACCGGCGGGCCTTCGTCCAGCTCCAGCTGGGCGCCGCCACCGCGATGTCGCTCGTCCTGGTCGTCATCACCGGTCTGGTCACCGCGGCCCAGTTCTGGCTGCTGCGGGAGAGGAGCTGACATGGCTACCGTCACAGAGGTTTCCGCGACGCGTGGTGCGCCCGCTGTACGACGTCGTCCTGCTCGTTCCGCCGCGCCTTTGCCGGGGGCGGGCGGGCCGGAGCGGGACACGCGCGTGAAGCGCACGCTGTATGTGGTGGGCGGCACGCTCGCGGCCCTGGTGTTCCTGGTGCCGCTGGTCATCGCATTCGTGCGGGCGGGGCAGCCCGGCGACGTCATCGTCGCGGCCCCGGACGCGCGGTTCTTCGAGCTGTCGTGGGTCAACTTCCAGGCGGTCGTGGACCAGCCGGAGGTGTGGCGCGGCATCCTGAACTCGGCGATCGTCTCGGTCTCGACGGCGGTACTCACCGCCGTGCTGGCGACGCTGGCCGGGTACGGGTTCGCCAAGTTCCCCTTCCGGGGGCGCGGCGTGCTGTTCGGACTGGTGCTCGTCACGCTGATGGTCCCGTTCCAGGCGATCCTCACGCCGCTCTACCTGCAGATGAACGTCATGGGGCTGACGGACAGCCTGTTCGGGCTCGTGCTGTTCTACACGACGGTGAACCTGCCGTTCGGCATCTTCGTCATGCGCAACACGTTCGCGGCCGTGCCCGCTGAGCTCGAGGACTCGGCGCACGTGGACGGGGCCGGGACCCTGCGGATCCTGGTGTCGGTGCTGCGGCCGCTGGTGATTCCGGGGACCGCTACTGCCGCCCTGTACGCGTTCCTCGCGTCATGGACGGAGTTCCTCGGGGCGCTGACGTTCCTGACCGACTCCAGCCTGTACACGCTGCCGGTGTCGCTGGTGAACCTGCAGCAGGGTGCGTACGGGCAGGTGAACTTCGGGCTGCTCGCGGCGGGATCCGTCATCGCGATGATCCCCTGCGTGATCCTGTACGTGGCGCTGCAGCGGTACTACGTGGCGGGACTGGCGTCGGGATCGGTGAAGGGGTGAGGGCCTAGGTCCGTTGCCCGACGGCGGTGCGTGTCACGCTCGCCCATGCCACTCGGTGGGCGCGAGGTTTGCTAAGGTATCGACCGCACCGTGGTTCCAGCCTCGGTCGCGCGGGCGTAGCTCAATGGTAGAGCCTTAGTCTTCCAAACTAATTACGCGGGTTCGATTCCCGTCGCCCGCTCTCCATGCGAGAGCGCAGGTCAGAGCAGGTTTCTGGCTTGCGCTCTTCGCACTCCCGGGAGCATGGAAGGCACTCTCCGTGCCCTAACGTGCCCTTAGTTGGTAACAACTGGGGCCGGAGCGGAGCTACCCCGATGCCCACCTCATCGACCGTCATAGACACTCACCCGGGCCTTTCAGGCACACCTGCGGGTATGAAGACGCGACGACGCGGCCGCCGCGCCGCGTACGGCAACATCCGCGAGACCCGCCCCGGCCGCTGGCAGGCCCGCTACACGGGTCCCGACGGTCGTCGACGGCCGGTCGGCACCTTCGACAAGTACGAGGATGCAAACGCCGCCCTGGCCAAGGTTCTCGCCGACGTTCACCGCGGCACCTATCGTGAGCCGGAGACCGGTGATGTCCCGCTGCGCGAGTACGCTCGGACCTGGCTCTCGATCCGTGAGCTCAAGCCGTCCACCCGCGACGGCTACGTGGGCCTCCTGGATCGGTGGATCCTCACGGCGCTCGACGTCCCTGGCACAGGTCGGCAGATCAATCTCGGCGATCTCCCGCTGCGCGCGATCACACACGGTGTCGTCTCCGAGTGGTATGTCGCGCTGAAAGCGGCGACAGCCGCCTCGGCGACAGCCTGGCTTTCGAGGCAGAGGAAACTTGCCGACGCCGCCCATGTACGAGCGTGGGCGCGGCTGAGCGCGCGCCCCGTCAAAGAATCTGGCCGGATGCCCGCTGCACTGTGGCAGGCATGGCGCGATGCCGGTTCGCCACGCGTGGCGAAGAACGCCGTGCGAGCGGAGGCGGTAACCGGCCGGACACAAGCTGCGCATGCCTACGCCCTGCTGCGGACCGTCTGCAGCGACGCGGTGCGCGACCGGCTCCTCGACGCCAATCCCTGCACGATCCGTGGCGGCGCCCAGACGAACCCTGCCGAACGCGTCATCCCGGCCGGAAGCGTCGTTGATGCCATCGCCGCCGCGTGCGTCGGCGGCTCGGAGCGTTACCGCGCGGCAGTCATCGTGGCGGCTTGGTCTGGGCTGCGCGCTGGGGAGCTGTTCGCGCTGCAGCGCAAGAGCGTCGAGCGGACAGGGGCGGGCGGGGTACGACTCCGTGTGACCCGGGCACTCGTAGACGTCAAGGGAAAGCCGATCTCCTTCGGCCCGCCGAAGTCAGAGGCGGGCAAGCGTGGCGTCCACCTACCGCCGCCCGCCGCCCGGGCCCTCCTTCTCCATCTGGACAAGTTCACTGACCCGGATCCAGACGCACTTGTCTTTGCTACGAGCACCGGGCGACCGCTCCGCGGCGGTCAACGAAGCCAGATGTTCTCGCGGGCCAAGTCCCGTGCCGGGATGCCACCGGAACTGCACTGGCATGATCTGCGCCACCTGGCCGCGACCCGTGCAGCTGAGGCCGGTGCGACGCTGGCCGAGTTGATGAAGCGGCTCGGCCACTCCACGGTCGCAGCCGCCATGGTGTACCAGCACGCGACGGATGACGGGGATGCGCGCCTTGCGGAGCGAATGGCTGCACTCGATGCGGCTCAGCAGGCACCGAACGTTCTCGCGTTCCCGGCCTGACCTACGGGCGGTGCCCGGCGAAGTCGTTACCGGGCACCGCCTGTGCACCTCATAGTGACGTTCCAGACGAGTCGCTGGAGGTGCATGATGAGTTCCACCCCCATCAATTCGAGCAAAGCCGATCCGTTGGTGAGTGCCGCCCAGGCCGCTCAGGTCCTCGGTGTGTCCCGATGGTGGCTCGGCGAGTTGGTCCGCCGCGGACGGCTGGGGCCTTGCGCACGGATAGGCAATCGCATTCGCGTGCGCCAGTCTGTCCTGGATGCCTACCGGGCCGAAAAGGTCGGCGACGCTGGCGATCCATGGCTCTCGTACGAGGGGATCGCAGACTACCTCGACGTCTCGCCGTGGACTGCCGGCGAACTGGTTCGCCACGGCGAGATCGAGGCGGCGCGTATCGGTCGGCGGGTACTTGCCAAACGCTCGGCGGTCGAGGCCTACATCGAACGATGCACAACGTAGTGCGGACACCGACGGGGCGCCGATGTTCTGCTCGGGTCGGTGGCTATGGAGGCGAGAACGGGGAGCCGAAGCCGAAATGGGGACGGTGCCGAAACCTGTTCAGGCGGGTGACCGGGCGGCCCATGTGCGCTCAGTTGTAAGCGTCGTCGGATCGGTGCCGTCGTACGGAACGGCACCGATCCCGCGGTCAGTCGACAGTCGGCGGCAGGACGGCAGCGGCGATCTTCTCCGCGATTACCTCGACGCTGTCACGTGCGGTCTCGAACCCCGCGAGGTCCGGCAGGAAGCCGCTGTATTCCGCGACCTCGTCGAACGTGACGTTGTCGAGCACCGGGATCAGAGTCGGCTTGTGGAGCAACGCGCCGAGCTCCCGTTCGGTCCAGAAGCGCCCGGCCAAGTACGCCGGCGTAAGCAAGGCGATCCCACAGCGAGCTGACCGCACTCCCACGTCCATCTGGCGCGACTGGGATACACCAGGCTTGATCGCGACCTCGTCGAACCACACATCGACGCCCAGAGCGGTCAGGGCTGCGTAGAGCGCCGTCCCGACGTTGTGGCCGTCGATTCGCGCGTAGCTGAGGAACGCGTCGTGGTCACGCTCGGGGAGCGCGGCCACACGCTCTTGGACCCGGTCGGCCAGCACCCGCTCGGAAGGGGTGTAGGTCGGGCCAGACGAGCCGCCGGAGCGGAGGCGTCGGTTCAGTTCAGTGACTGCCGTGCGGTTCCGCGCGTCGGCCTGACGGTTCTGGGTGTTGACCTGCCGGTTGTGCGCGTTGACCTGCGTGATCTGGCGGTTGTGCGCGTCGACCTGTCGCCGGGCCTGCCGGTTGTACTCGTTGACCCGCCGCTGGTTCTCGCGGTCAACGCGATCGAACTCGGTCTGAACCCGACGGACAGCCTGCCGCTGAGCCGCGCGTGCCTTCTGCTCCGCTGCCCGGACCTGAGCCCGGAACTGTGCAGCGTTAAATCGAGCCACGTGAATACTGCTCCCGTCTCGCACGGCAGCCGACTGTCGCGGTGCGAGAGGTCGACGGTTGACGACCACTCGCACCCGCGACGTAGTGTCTACCTGTTCCGGCAAAGAACCTGGCGACCCCGCGTCGACCTTGACCCGAATCGGTCAACGGTTGGCCGGGGTCGTCGTGCGCTTACAGTTCAGGACGCTACACCTAGTGCCTGACACCCGCGGGGAGCACAACCTGTTGTGTTTCGCCCGTGTCGCCTGAGGGCGGGGCGCATCTTGGCGCCCATGGGCATGCTTCTGCCCGATGGTGCTGGATTACCGAGATCTGGCCCGCACGCAGCAGGTGCGGTTGGCCGAGCAAAACGGCCAAGAGAGTCTTGTCGTCAGGGTTCGTGGACCGGCGCCAGTGCTGATCCTCGGGGTCGCTCGCCTCGGCATCGGGTATTCGCTGAGACACTATTGGTGAGCCTTCCAGCGCCCGAGGCGCGCTGTCATGCGAGCGTCACAAGCCCGGCGCGTCCGCGCCGGTGGATGGTCGCGGATGCGGTGGTGCCGGCACAGCGGGCCGGACTACTCGGCTGCCCGAGCTGGTCGCGGGGTTAGCGTGGTCCGCGGTCACGTGACTGGCGGTCCAGGCATCCTCGGCCTGGCGGAGTCCGTCACGGACGGCCTCAAGGAGCCCGGGGCGCATCGGGGCAGGATTTGCCCCAGCTCGGAGGGCACCGGTGATGAGGCTCGTGAGCCGGCTCGCGGGGTCCGCGTGCTGGAGCACTCCCCACACGAGAGGTGGGTGCCACGCTGCGAGAAATGCCGCGGCGGCGGCAGTGGTCGCGAGCATGGGCCGTTGTTCGGCCGGCGCGGCACGGTAGGTGCGGACCAAGGCTTCGACGCGGTCATGGCGGGGATCTCCGTCGAGAGCGGAAGCAAGCACGGCATCGCGCACGGTGACGTCTGTGGTGACTAGATGTGCCAGCGACTGTAGATGGGCCGGGTCGTCGATGCGGCCAGCAGCAATATGGTCCAACGCGGCGACGGCAAGATCTGCGCGCGTGGCAGGCGAGACGGTGGTCAGATACTTCGCCTTAGCCCGGTCCAGCGGCCCGAAGAGCGGTTCGGGAAGGGGCGCGACTGAAGCGAACAGTTCCTCGCGTGACGCTGCCGGGGCGCGCATGCCCAGACCGACCATGTCGGGTGAGGCCTGTGGGATCGGGAGGGCCGAGCTCCACGGACCAGCCGGGTCCTCGACCGACCGCCAGGTGCCGTCGAGGACCTGAACAGGCGTCGAAGCCACCTCGAGAGCATCCTCTATCTGCTCGGCAAGGAGTTCTGCGCGGTCGTTCCCGTGGGGGCCATACCCGACGACGAACACATGCGCGACAGGCTCGGCGTCCTGCATGTTCCTGCGGAAGGAGGCGACGACGCCGCGCGTATCGATGCCGTCTTCCCACTGGAACGCGCCGTGCGCGATCGCCCGTTTGTCGGTCCCAAAGAACCCCACGACCACATGGTCGTCGGTGAGGTGGTGGCCGATCGTGAAGGGGATCTGCGCGACGTAGTGGCCGATCGATGGGACCTTGATGGTGGACATGGCTCGCTCCTTGTCGTCCTCTTGCCTGTGACTACGAGGTGCGCTCTCCGCGTCGCGGATGACATGCGTCGTGCATGCTTGCGGCCCGTGACCGCGAGGGTCACGGGCCGCTCGTTCACGCGACGGTTTCAGAATCCAGGTCCGGGAAGGTCGGGACGTGCCTCGCCTCCTGGTCCCGGTGGCTTCGACGGCGGATCGGGACTCGACTTTCCGGATTCGGCTCGTTGGGGCTTTGAGACGCGGAGGTTCCTGATCCGGCGCCGGACGGCATCTAGGTCCTCCCGGCGGGCAAGGGTGTTGTCGATCGACACGTCGGGGTCGAGACAGTGATCGGTGTTCGCGGTGAGCCCGGCGGCTCGTGCGTGGTCGGTTATCTTCGCCAGGCCTGCGGTCAGATCCCGGTCCAAGCCGAGCCCAGTCGGGTGGACCACCAGCTCCGGGGAGCCCCAGACGCTGGGACGTGCGTCGAGACGGCCCAAGACGTGGCTCGGGTTCGCCCGGAAGTACTGGTTGACCCGGACCTCCTGCCCACGAACGAGCTGGACCGACGTGGGTAGGAATGTGTGCGAACGGATGGGTGCGCCGAAGTGGCGACGCATGATCAGCAGGTCGACGACGGCGTCGTTGCCCGGGTTCTCCCGCAGCGCGCCGGACGGCATGCGCAGGGCTCCGACGAGCTCGCCCAGCTCGGTCAGGAGGCGACGACTATCGACGTCGGCGTCGTCCAGCACGTCGCGGGAGACCAGAGCGATGGTGTAGCCGCCGGGCTCGGTGTTGGCCAGGCAGCCGATGATTCCCAAGATCTGCTCGATCCGGCGATCGCTGCCAACCCCGGGCCGGTGCAGCGCGACGTCGGTGTAGGCGGGTACGGCGATAACGACGTCGAATCGGTCATGATCGGCGTTCCGATCCCAGGTGCGGAGCAGAATCCCCGGGTGTGGGGCCTGGCCCGGCAGCCCGGGCCGCTTGGGGATCGTCGCCGCCAGCCCCGACAGGGCACCTGGATCCATGCGTCGCTCGAACACCGGGACGCCGGCGAAGGTCTCAGCGTCCTGCCCGATGGTGAGCATCCGACCACCGCTGATACCAAGGTCGCGCAGCGCCGCCCAGACTCCGCGGGCGATGAGTTCGTAGGCGCGTGAAGCGTCGGTGGTGTCGTGGTCGTGCATCGCAGTGATATCCGCACGAGCAGCGGCTTTGCCATGCTCGTCGTCACCGTAGACCTGATCGAGTGCCCGCTCGAACAAGTTCGGCTTGGCGTCGTCATCGAACATCAGATTCCCCCTCGGGGCAGCGGGCGTCTACCCAGGACTTGCAGGGACGACCTGATGTGCTCCTCGACCGCACGGCGGGCAGCGACGTCCTCGGCGAGCCAGGACTCGAAGTCGGCGGCACGGTCGAGGATCGGGGTCGGTTCGGCGGCGTCTTTCCAGGCCTCCTCCTTGCCGAACCTGGGCTCTCCAGGCCACAGCGTGACCTTCGTCGGGCGGTCCTCGGTCAGCGCTGTACCGGACTGGCCGACCCAGTCGTGCAGCCGCCGCAGCGACTCGGCGAGCTCGCGGTGCCAGGCGACAGGCGCAAGCGCGGACGCCTCGGAGTCAAACGAGGCGAGCCAGGCCGTGTGCAGGGCGGAGAGCTCCCAGCGCAGCACGGCGTGCCGATGCCACAGCGGCGGGATGTGCGTGGTCCCGAGGCCGTAGTCCCGGCGCAGCCAGTCGACCCACTCGTCCAGAACCTGCCAGTAGATCTCCGCTTCGTAAGAGGTCAGCGCCCGTAAGTTCATCGGCTGCAACGGGATCGGGGCGTCCGGACCGCTGCCCGACGCCAGCGAGCCGGGCTGGTCGTCGCCATCCTCGTCGTATTCCTCGCCGGTGAGGGCCGCGACGTCGCCGGGGAGCCCGAAAGCCTTCGAGAGGTAGGCGTCCAGAAGCGATTCGGCGTCGGACGCGATCCCCTGCTGGGTGGCGTCGAAGTCCTCGCGGCCCCTGCCGTCCGGCTTCGCGCGGTACGACTCGTCGCCGCTGGAACCGTTGGTGTTCTCGTTCATGACACTCGCCGCCCTCACGCTGTCCGCGCAGCGGAGGCGCGCTCGGGCACGATCAAGCCCGCGACGATCGGCTGGTCGTCGCGCATACTCGTGGACCGTGCGGCCTTCTTCCTGGCGCGGGTCAGCCGGGTGCGGCGCAGGGTGTAGACGGCGTTGACGGCGTCGTGCCCGATCCGGCTCGCAATGAACGACGGCACGGCGGACCGGCCGTCCTTCAGCCGGCCCGACGCGATGAACCAGTCCCCGAACCGGAACCGGTTGTGCAGCACGTCGGCGATGCCTGCGAACCCGACCAGGTCGCAAGCGACCGGGTTGGTCTTGACGTACTCACCGTCCTCGGACCTGCGACGGGGTGGGAAAACGTCCACGCGGACCCGTACGTAGGCCGTGCCGTTGACGGCGCGCCGCAGACGCGGGTCTCCGGCGAGGCGGCCTACCAGGCTCATGGACATCGGAATCGGGGTCGACATGGCTACCTCCTGAGATCCGTTTGCCCACCGGTCGACGGGCATTCTCAGAACTCAGGTGCGTAGGCCATGCCAGGTCAGTCGGTGGTTGTGGAACGACCTCAGGCAAAGCCCGTGGTGAACCAGGGGCTCATGAGTGCGCGAGCTTCACCTCTCGCGGCGTCCGCGCTTGAGGTTCGCGAACGGCATGGTGTCGTACTGCCGTCGGAAGCCGGCGATGAGTTCCGACTCCAGGTTCTCGGCTCGGTCTGCGGTCGTGGTCTTCCAACAGACAAGCAGTTGGTCGCTGTCGGCGAGGTGCCAGATGTAGCGGCCTCCCCAGTGGGCAACGGGTTCGCCGGATCCGTGGCGGCGGTACTCGTCCAGACGCTTCCGCAGTGTGCGGCGGCCCTTGATGCCGCCTGTCGCCGTTCCGATGTAGACGACCGGTGTCCCGGTGACCCACTTCCGGTCCAGCTTCGTCCGGATGACGGACGGGTCGCGCCCCTTGAACCAGCCTGCGGGGTTGACCTCCAGGAACTCCGGCTCGTCGCTTGCTTCTCGAATGATGACGTAGGCGCCTGGTTCGTCCGGGACTCTGGACGTCGGAAGGTCTGGAAACGGCACGAAGCCGAGAAAGCCAGCTTCGCGCAGACCCGCTGTCGTCCACTCCACACGACCAGAATAGAGCCGACGACGCAGGTCACGAGACCGGCCGGTCGTGATCGCTGTGTGCGTCCTCGAACGCGACCCGGCCGGCCGTTAGCTGGCCGGCGTCCGACCGCCTCGTCCACGGCCGCAGAGTCGCGACGATCGGCGGGGACGAACGGAGCAGCATCAGGCCCTGCCCGAACGGCAGGGTGCGGATCACCTCGGGCGGCATGACCGGCACGCGGCGCAGGGACCGCTGGACGGAGCGGGCCCCGTCAGCTCCGATGGTCCAGGAGTCGGTGATCTCGTCCTTCTCGCCGAGGAGAGCGGACAGGTCGCGCAGGTCGGAGGCCGACGACGTCCCGCCGAGGACGACCTTGACGATCGAGGAATCCCAGATAGCCGCGGCCGACTCCGCTCCCCACTGGTCGCGCGCCTGCGCCAACGACTGGAAGACCGGGATCGTGGTGATGCCGGTTCCTCCACCGTCGGCCATCAGGAACCGCAGCGACGGTAGCGGGGTGATGTTGCCGATCTCGTCCAGCGCCAGGAGAAGGGGCGGGTCCAAGCGCTGCCCCGACGAGCGGGCGGCGAGGCGCCGGGCCGTCTCAGTCAAGTCTTCGATCAGGGCGGCGACGAGAGCCGACGAGGCGGAGGCGCCCGAACCGGTAGCCAGGAGGTAGAGCGTGCCCCGCTCGCGCAAGAACGTCTCGGGGTCGAACCGTTCGTCGGGGCCGGGCGAGACGGCGGCGAGCACGGACGGGTCCGCGAGACAGGCCAGGGCTTGCCCGACGCCCATCCAGAGGCTGTCCCGGGTGCGAGGGTCGCCGTTGATCATCCCGTCCAGGCCATCGCCCCACCCGTGTGCGGCGCCCGGGTGGCCGCGCAGGATCGCGACAGCGTCGGCCGCGGCAGCTGGCGACAGGGACCAGATGTACAGGTCCTTCGCCGTGCGCCCGGCGAGGGCCGCGGCGTGGAGCATGGCCTGGAGGGCCCCGCGTGTGGTGTTCTCCCAGAACCCGCCGTTGTCCACGCCCTTGCCGCCGAGCCCGGTCTCCTTCGCGAGGCCGGCCGCGCGGACCATGGCTCGGCGCGGGGTCTCGCAGCCGCGGATCGGTGACCAGCGCAGCCCTGCGCCGACATCGTCGGCCAGGCTCTGCGGGTCGAACACCGCGACCGGGCCGATCGTCTTGCGGGCTGCGATCGTCACTGCGAGCGTGTCAGGCCGGGTGCTGGTAGTTACGACCGCGCCCGGCGCGTCGAGGACGGCATTGATCACCAGATGCAGCCCCTTGCCCGAACGGGGTGGACCGAGCACGAGCATCGAGTCCTCCACCGACGCCCACAGTTCACGCCCGTGGGCGTGACCGAGGAGGTAGCCAACGTCGGACGCCATCGCCTTCTCGAGCGAGGGGCGCAATGTCGTCGACCGCTTCACCAGGGCGCGGCGGGAGGCGGAACGGGCCAGGTCTGAGGACGACGCCAGCCCGGCTGTGTGGTTGGTGTGGGCCGACGGCGTCCGCAATCCCTTCGCGAGCCGCCATACGAACCAGATGACGATCACGGCTGCAACGATCATCACGGTGACGGCGAACCAGTAGACGAACGAGTTCAGCCCCGCCGCGCCGAGGACGGTGCCCGGGTGTGCCGGGTCGGTGAGGACCTTCAAACCGGCCGCCGCGCCGCCGTCGGGCATGGCGTGGCCGGTGAGGAACGCAGCGACGTTCCCCGCGATCCGCAACACCGCCGACAGCATGGTCAGCGCGGCCAGGGCAATCAGAGCGAGGTTGGTCAGCTCTTCTCCGCCGTTGCGGGTGCTGTTCGTGGTGGACACGTCATCTCCCGAGGTGCGGACCTTCGGCATGACCACGGAAGCCGTGGTTGAGGTCGTCCGGGCCCGGACCGGAACGACTGGGTCTGTTGAGGGCGTCATGGATCGCTCGGAGGCTGGGTGGTTCGTGATCGGCCTGGTTGACGTAGATCTCGCGGGACTCCTCACCGATCGCGACGACGTCGCCAACCATCGCCCGCAGCGCAGCTGGCAGCGTGAACCCGACGCCGCCGCGGTCGTCGGCGGCCAGGCGTGTGATGACCACGGCGACGGCGACCTGCTCCCCCGGTGTGTACCCGCCGGCCTCGAACCAGCCCGACGACAGGCGCCCGGTCCCGGTGGGTGTCCCTGACGGTGGCTCTGTGGGTGTGAAGTCCGGTCGTGACGGCTCCGCCAACTGCGCCGGTCGTGGGCCGAGATAGGCCAGCCGGTCGCGGGTGACGACGTCGGTGAAGATGCGTCCGCCGTCGTGCAGGACGACGTGCAGGGGACCGTCGTTCGTGGTCAGGAGTTGGTCCAGCACCCACGGCACATCCGAGCGGCCCAGCCGCACCTCTGGGGCGACCCCGCCTGGGCCGGGCGGAACCCACGGCTCTTCGTCGACCGTCACGGTGATGTGCCCGTCGTTGTCGACGTCCATCACGACGCCGACCGGTCGGGCATTCATCGCCTTAGCCCATCCGTCAGTGCCGCCGAGGCAGTGCGGCCCGGGTGTGGTGCGCGACGGGTCAACCCGTCGTCTACCACCGCAGCGTGAGCCGAGGCGGCGGGCGAAGGCGTCGTCGGACCGGAGCGCCGCCCGGGCCCCTTGCGATCGAGCGTGCGGTCCAGGCCGGGCGGATCGCCGTCGGGCACCATCTGCGTGTCCAAGCCGTCGAGGATCTGCAACGCGATCATCCGCACTCTGGCCGCGGTCTGCTGAACCGCCGTGACCGGGTCGACGCCCTTGGCCCGGGACGCCCAGGTCGACACATACGGGACGGTGTAGTCCGACGAGTCGACGCCGTGCGCCGCCAGGACGAACGCAGCCACGGACTCCGCCTCGACCTCCGCGATCCCGCGATGGGCGGGCACATCCGGGTCTTTCGGGTCGTGCCCGACCAGGTGGCCAACCTCGTGACTCAGCGTCTTTGTCCTGGCCAGCGGTTCCATGTCCGCACGGACCAGGATCCTGTCAGGGCCCCACATCGTGACGCCGTTCGCGCCACCGATCTCCGCAGCGTTCGCCACATCGTCGAGTCTGAAGTCCTTTGCCCGGATCAGCGCCGCGAGCCCGTCCCACAGCCCGGGCGGTGCTTCACCGTGCAGTAACTGCGGCGCCGGCACCTCGGGCAGGTCGGGGCCGTCAGTGAACTCGGCCGGAAAGACGTGAGCCGGGCGAACGCCCACCATCCGTGTGGCGACGGCCTCCCCTGCCTCGGGCTTCTCACCCGTGGCCAGGCGGCGGACCGAGCCGTCGTCAGCGACTGCGACTCGTGCCGTGGTCGGAGCGAGGATCTGGAACGAGCGTGCGCCGCGCACCACGTTCCGCCCCAGTTGCTGCCACTGGCGGTAGCCAGCCACGAATCGCGGATACGGCTCGGGCAGCAACCCCTTCTCGTACGCGGCAAGGCTCTGCGTATACAGCAGCAGGCAGTTACCGAAGCTATACCGGCGAAACTTCGCGGCGAACACCATCGCACGCTGCCAGTCCTGCCCGCTGACGAGTGACTCGACGGCATCCGTGAGCGTCTCGTGCAGAGCGTCGAGTTTCGCGTTGCGGTCAGCGATCTTGTCGTCGGACGTCGGGTCGTTCCTGCGCATCGGTCCTCCCAGTGGGTCTCTGGGATACAGGTGCACAAGGGGTCCCGGCGCTGGCTGTTCGTGGCGGCCATATGGGTCCTGCAACAAGTTCAGAGAAGCAGGTCACCGACTGGGGCTCCCTGAACCTTCACTTGGTAGAAGCTTCAAGTCGGCCAGGAATATTCGTTCGTACTTGTGTCCACCTCAGCACCGATAGAATCAAGCGAAACGGACTGGGGATGCAGATGGGGAATCTTGGTGGTTATCAATCGATGGTCACGCTAGTGAAGTCGCTCGGAGGTCCTGCGAAGGCCGCCACCCTCGGCATAGCTGTCGTCGGCGCGGCTGGCTACGGGGTCATCCGCCTCGCGGAGGCGGGAGGCAAGAAGCTGGTAGACGCGTCCAAGAACACACTTGCGAACCGACGCGCTGGTTCGCGGCTGATCGGGCAGTCGTTCATTGTCCACACAGATGGCGCGGACGACAGCGGGCTTGAATTCTATGTTGGTTCCGAGTACATCGTTCTCGAGCACGATGACGATGCGCTCCTCATCGAGCTGATCGGAGCGCAAGACAACCCACACGCGGTCTCTGGCGCGTTTCTGTCCACAATCTCGGATTTCCCTATTTCGAGGTCGGACGGGTCGAGCTGAGCTCCCAGCGCCGCTGTCGGCCCGATCCCTGGCCACTCGCGCCGGCCGGCATGCTGGAGCACCTTCTCGTTGTCAGTTCGCGTCTGCGCGGCGTCAGCGCGGTGGATCCAGTCGCCCAGCAGGTTGTCGTCGAGAATCCTCGGCGTAGGTCCATCCACATAACCCCACCCTCTGCGCGAGCCAGGAACGACGGCGCTGGGGGCACAAGTCAGATCAGGTTGGCGATGCGTTCGCCGCCATACGCCCTGCTGTATCGAAGAGCGCGAGCTCCGCGTCATGGAGTTGCAGGGCCACGTGGTAGGCCTTGCGGCCGATCTTCCACAGACCCTCGCCAAGCCCAAGGTACGGTAGCCGCGCAGTCTCCGCGGCGGTCAGGCCCAGGGCCTTCGCCGTCGGGCCGAGCTGGTCGTCCTCCTGGCGGTAGATGATCCGGGTCTCGGCGTTCGCCAGGAGCGACGTTGCAATCGCGCGGGCCGCGGAACCTTGGTCGCCGACGTTGTCCAGGTCGCTCAGCTTGTGGAACACGAGCAGGTTCGCGATGCCGTAGTGCCGGGCCAGGCGCCAGTGCGCGTCCATCCGGCGCAAGAGCGCGGGGTATTGCATGAGACGCCAGGCCTCGTCGTAGACGACCCACCGCTGCCCACCGTCGGGGTCGGCCAGCGCGCTCTCCATCCACGCGGACGCACAGGTCATGAGAACCGACAGGGCGGTGGAGTTCTCCGCAACGCGCGACAGGTCCAGGGACAGCATCGGCAGGCTCGGATCGAACGTGACGGTCGAGGGGCCGTCGAACATGCCCGCCAGGTCGCCTGCGACGAGGCGGCGTAGGGCGTGGGCGACCGGCCGGCCGTCCTCCCGAAGGCGACCGTCAGGGTCGTCGTCTCGATGCGGTTGCAGCAGGTGACCGACGACGTGTGGGAGCACCGCGACGCGGTCGGCCGCACGGACTGCGGCGGCAAGGGCGACGTCGATCGTCGTGTGCTCGACCGGCGACAACGGATGCCCGAGGGTCGTCTCCACCAGAGCCCCGAGAAGCGCTCGGCGACGGGAAGCGACCTGGGCGCCCCATTCGTCGTCGGACACCGACGACGGGCGAACGCCCGGGTCCATCGGGTTGAGTCGGGCTGCGAGGCCCGGCCCGAGCTGGATCGCCTTCCCCCCGACGGCCTCGGCGATGGCGGTGTGCTCGCCCTTCGGGTCGCACGGGACATAAACCCGACGACCGAACGCGAGCGACCGCAGGTACAGCGCCTTCGCGAGCGCAGACTTGCCCGCGCCGACTATCCCCGCGACCACGACGTTCGGCGCCGTGATGCGGCCCTGCTGGTACAGAACCCAGGGGTCGTAGGTGAAGGAGGATCCGGAAGGGAGCATCTGCCCGACGAACACCCCACCTGCGTCGAGGGCGGACTCGGCCAGGAACGGGTAGGCGGCCTGCCAGGTCGCTGAGGTGTCCTGATGCTTCGGGACCCGCAGGCCGATCGGGCTGCGAAGCGCGGCAGGGCCTGGCTCACCGTTCTTCGGCAGGTAGCGAGCCGGCGCCTCACGGACCGACGACGGCCGTGATGTCGTGTCAGTCTGCAGAGCCTTGAGCGCCCGGCGTCGTTCGTGTCGTGCCCGGCGGGATTGGCCAGCCGGCGTGAACAACGTCGCCGTGTGGATGCGCTCCTGGTCAGGGCTCACAGGCCCGGTCCGTCCGTGGTCCGGAGCGTGATCCTCGAGGTGCCGTACGGCGCCAAGGGGTCGGTCGTGGTCGCATCGGGCGGCAGCGGACGGGCGACGCCCGATGCGGGTACAGCCGACGCGGGCGGCTGCCAGGTGATGCGGCCCGCGGCATTCATCGCAGCATTCAGATGGGAATGGACGTGCTCGAGTTCGAGAAGCGCGTCGCGAACGTGGGTGTGCACAGCCCGGACGTCGGCCTGGCCCTCCAGACCCGATCCGGCTTGGCCCTGCGCCTGCGCGACATTCCGCGTATGGACGGCCGCGATCTGCTGGGCGACCTGAGACAGGGAGCGGACGACCGCGAGGACGTCAGCCAGGACCGAGTACGCGTCCTGGGGGCGCTCGGTGCGCACGCCGTCCGGTCCGGGCGGCTCGTCCTGGTGGTCGAAGCGGACAGTCGCGTGCGCCAGGGCACGGACAGCTTCGGTAGCTGCGTCGGCGTCGGCGAGGTGGTCGCTGAAGGTCGACATGGCGTGCCTCCTTCGAGGGTCGAGACGGCTCGATCACAAGGTGTGCGGAAGGTGCCGGGCTACAGCGCAGGACCTGGCGGACGAGACCCGCGATCGCTGGCATTCGGAGGCGGAATCGCCGGCCCATGCATATTGCGGCGGCGTACGTCGGCTGCCGGCCGGTCGACCGCGGCGAACTCCTTGAGCAGGCTCGCGTGCCCGAGGCTCAGGTTGTAAACGAGGGTGTAGGGACCGCTGACGGCGGTGCGGTCGCCGTGGAACGTCACGACGTCCTCTTGCACATCACCGTTGGAGATCGCCGCGTTGACCGTCTCGTCGCCGTAGTCCCACTGGGCAAGGTGCTCTATCGCGACGTCGACGCCGTGCGCGGTGATCATGTCGCACAGGTCGTAGCCCTCGGAGTCCTGCATGAAAACGATCTCGAAGTAGCGCGCCGGCGGCCAAGCCGGCGGCGGCTCGTCGATCTCGGTCGCGACCATGAACCCGAGCTCGGGGTCGTCCTCTGGCTCGGAGATCTCTTCCCACCGCTCGATCAGCTCGGTGCGCGCCACTTGCGGCCTGGAGCCCGGTCCGAGTCCGTGGTCGAGATCGGTGGGCGACTCGTTCGGGTCAGGCTCCTCCGTCAGGAGGGCGAGCTCATCCGAGTTCTCGTACGCGGCCTCCGGGACCCATGAGGAGAACAGCCCCCGGTTGTCCGACGGCGTGCTCGGGTGCTGCATCGTGTACCAGTACGCTTCCCCGGCTGCGCCGAGGAAGGTCGCCAAGGTCCGGATCATCGCACCGACGTCCGGGTGATCGCCGACACCGGACCGCAGGTCCGAACCCTCTACGGGTTCCCTGCCGGGGTTGCTGGTGTCGGTGATCCGGTACCAGTAACGCTGCCGGAACCCGCGATCTGGCAGCGGCTCGGGCTCGCGGCCTTTGTAACGGACGTCCAGACGCAGCGTCCCAGCGTGACGAACGGCGTGGATGTGGTCGGTAGTGCTCATGCCACACAGGTGCGTCGGAGCTGTCTCGAGCCACCTCATCGAACGAGCGCTCGGCCATCAAGCAGGCGATGGGGGTGCGCTAGGGTCGCGCCGTGACCGCGACCTCAGCCCCACTCCCTGACACCGAGAGAGGGAACCTGCTGCTCGGGCACGTCCTGGCCGCTACCGGGGTCAACCCCAAGAACGTGCTGGCGATCCGCCACACGTTCACCTCCCACGGGCTTACCGGGCCAACGGCCCTGACAACCGAGAGCGTGCTTGAGTACACGCGCCGACAGGTCGTAGGACGGTTCGGGGCGACGCAGCCGCGCCTCTGGCTGACCTTCGTCCACGATGGCGGCGCCCGGTCTCGCTTCATCGGCACGTTCACCAACAACGGCGAAGCGGTGGCCGAGCGGACGGCGGATCACCTGTGCTTCGACTTGGAGCCGTCGGAGTTCCTCGGATCGCTGCGTGACCGACTCGTCGTCGAGTGGAGCGGCATGCGCAGCTGGTTCCGCCGTGGTGAGCTCGCTGCACTCTTCCCCCTCGTGGAGATCGCAGACCCCGCCGAGGTGCCATTCCCTGGCTTCGACGCAGTGCGCATCGACTTCGCTACGCTGCGGAAAGTCGTCGAGGACCGCCGCTACCGCTCCTGGCAGGTCGCCCTCGGGTCGGTTCAGGGCATCTATCTCATCGCCGATTGCCGCTCGGGCAAGACGTACGTCGGCAAGGCCGATGGTTCCGAGCGCATTCTGGGCCGCTGGGCCGCTTACGCCCGCACCGGACACGGCGGCAACATCGGGCTGACGGAGCTCCTCGGCGCCGAGCCTGACCGCAGCCACGACTTCCAGTTCAGCCTGCTGCGTGTCTTTGGTCCCAGCACCCCGACGGCCGAGATCGACGCAGCCGAGGAGCACTACAAGAGGGCACTCTTGACCCGGGAGTTCGGGTACAACCGCAATTAGGCAAGTCGGCGCAACCGGGGCGCCGGCGCGGCAAATCGGGTGGCAGGGCTCAGTAGGTGCTTCTGCGTGGTGTCCGGCGTGGTCACTGGGCCAGCGTGCGGGCGAACCGTGTCTACAGCGATGCGACAGCTGACGCCGAGAATGCTGCCGCTTGCTGCCCCCACAACCGTCGCGTCTCGCATCCGGCTTGGATCGCGGCCTGCTCGACGGCCGCGACGTCGTGCTCAAGCTCATCGACATTGGTCGCGGATACCGTGATCAGCCCGGTGGCTCGCAACACCCCGTGCCCGGCCGCGAGATCGGCTTCCTGGGTCACGACGTCGCCGTACTCCGCGGTCTGGGTGACGTCCTCGACCTGGCCAGCTTTCGCGCGCTGGGCCGCCTCGGTGACGTGGCCAGTCTTCTTGCGGCGCAGGTCCCGCGCCGCAACGTCCGCGCGGACCGGTTCGTAGCGAATCGCGAAGGTCCGCTGCACGCCGCTCGTCAGGAGCAGCGGGGCGAGGAACCCTGGGTATACGGCGCTCTGCGGCCACTGCGAGATCCACAAAGTGCAGTGCCATGCGGCGTCCGACCGCAGGGCACCCCACGTCTCGGTGACAGCGACCGGGCCCGCCGTGCTCACCTCCCGCCCGAGGTCCGGAGTCCGCTCCAGGTACGGCGCGACGGTCGGGTCGTACGCCGTGCGCAGTCGCATCGCGAGACCCGTAGGGCCGAGCGGGGCCGAAGGCGTCAGTTCCGCCGCCCGAAGGGCAGTCGCCAAGGTCTGTGTCTCCTGTCGCAGTACCGCCGCAGCGCCGCGGAGTCCACCGCCAGCGGTCCGGATCGCCCGCCCAGCGGCACGCAGGTCGAGAGTCAGGGAGACCGTCGTCTCGTGCCTTTCCGCCGTCGGCCCGGCACGGTCGATGAGCTCACCGTAGATCCGGGCGGGCAGCGACCCGTCGTCGGCCCCGTTCGCACGCCACCACTCGGTCAGAGATGCCCCGGAGCCGGCAAGCGTGCGCTCGGTGACGGTCAGCGCTGCGATCCGTCCAGACCGGCAGGTGGTCGCGAGCACACGTCCCCATGCTGCAACGCGGCGCGCCTGGTCGGCAGAGTCCAGCATCGTGAACGACGACGCGGTCACCGGCACGGTCACGGTGAGCGTCGCCGCATGCGGGTCGTGCACCAGCGCGGCCCCCGTAACTGTGTCGACGACGAGGCGCAGAGCTGCGGCGCGGCCCGGCAGCGCGAGGGTCCCCGCGGAGCGCGGGCGGTCGATCCGCGCCCGGAACTCGAGTTGCCCTGTCAGTGATCGCCACACCCACGCGAGGCCGATGGGAAGCCAGGCGACGATCGGCTGTCCACCGATCGGCACGAGCGCGATCCCGGCGCACAGAATGGCCAGCGGAAGGACGGCGACGACGGCGTCCCCGCCCAAGTAAATCGCGCCCACCAGAGGCAGCACTCCGATGGCGAGGGCCGTGAGCTGGGCGGCGGTCAGGCCCAGGAGCAGGGTTCGCTTGGAGAGTCGGGAGAACTTCACCGACGTCAGCTGGTTGTCCGACGGCGTGGTGGCGGGCGCGGTCATCGCTTCCCTCCTCGGTCAGGAAGCACAGTAGGCACGTCTCGCCCTGGTGCTGTTGGCGGAGGTCCTGCAGGGGTCGTCCGAGGTTGTCTCGTGCCCGACGAGGTCGTGGGCGTCTGGGCCGCGCCGGTCTGCTGATCGGCCGCTTGCCCGGCGGCGGACCCTGCCTTGGGCCCGGCCGTAGCGGCAGCCTTGGCGACCTGCGCTCCCGCGACAAGGGGGACCGCGACGGCTGCTGCAGGTCCTGCCGCAGCAGCGGCGCCGCCTACGGCGCTGCCGCCCGCAGCGGAACTGCCCGCACCGCTCCCGGCCGCCTTGGCGCCCATTGCCCCCATCTGGCCTGCCGATCCAGCGGCTCCCGACGGTCCATTGCCCCCGGCACCTGACGCCTTTCGACCGCTGGCGTCGCCAGCACCGCCGTCGGGCCCAAGTACCTTCTGTACGCTCCGGGCGCCGAGACCACCAGCCACAGCGGACCCGCCTGTGACGGGAACTGGCCGGTTCAGCGCCGCCTTCGCCTCCTGCTCGATCGACATCGCGTGGTACATGTCGAAGCCCATGAACGCGATCGCTTTATATGTGATGTACGGGGCGAACCCTGCCACGAGCAGCAGTGCGACCCCGGCGAGCTTGTCCGCCAACCCGGCGAGGTCCCCGGAGACGGGCGACGCCGTGAGCGTGGTCGCAAGGAGGAAGACGACGACCAGCACGAGCTTCGAGACGATCAGTGCGACGACGAACTGCGCCCACCGGGCCACCCACCCTCGGGTCGCGTCCCACGACGCCCCGGCTAGCGCGAGCGGAGCGAGCGCGACCGACAGGAGCAGCAGTGCCTTGCGCATGAGCAGGGAGAACCACACGATCAGCGCAGCCCCGGCCGCGAGCCCCGCGAGGAACAACGACAGCAGCGCGCCGGCCATGGGCGCGGCGATCGTGCCCGCCACAGAGAGTGAGCCGGCGACGGCGAGTTCGGCGCCCATGGCCTCCATCGACGTCCCGGCCGCAGTGACCATCGCGAGACAGATCTGATCGGTGATCTCCAGGAGCAGCGCGGTGAGCGTGACGACGACGAAAGATCCGAGCACGCTCTTGGCGAGCCCGCTCAGCGCCCGGGCGAGCGCACCAGGCTCGCGCCGGAGCATGCCGCTGATGAGCTGGAGCAGGAAGAACGCCAGCATGAGGAAGACCGCCACGCCGAACACGAGGTCGTAGACGCGTGTGAACTCCCCGGTGCGCAGGTCGACGAACGTCGTGGACTCCATCAGCGTCCAGACGCTCCGGATCAGGAAGGACGCGACGTCGCCGACGCCGTCGGCGAACTGACTGACGATACCGAGCGCCACGGAGCCCGCTTGGGTGGCGACGCTGTCCGCCGTCTCTTGGCAGACGGTGGAGACGATCGGAGCAGAGCAGATGTCTGTAGGAAGCCCCTCGAGTTGTCCGTTGGGCAGCGTGCTTGTCGGCCAGATGCTCGGTGTATGGCCGCTGATGGCCCAGCTCTGGTAGGCCTGCTGTAGCTGAGCGTGCATCGAAGTTGTCGCTTTCCTCGATCATGCGCGGTTCTTGTCATGTGGCCGGGAGGACTGGTGAGATCCCGAGGTGCTCCTTGGGATTGGCCGGCATAGGTCCTGTCCGATAGGTGTGAGCGGCCCGACGGGACGACGCCCGATGTCCGGGTGCGGCCGGATGCCCTGCGATCAAAGGCTGGGCGGTCCCGTATCTGGGCGTGGGGCACGAGGCGGAGCTGGGGTGACGGGCGGTAGCAATGTCCGAGAGGTTCGGGGCGCCGGGCGACCGGTGTGCGATGCCGGTCGGCCCGGCCTCTCGACGGGCGTGGACGCTTCCTTGACGGCTACGACTATTGCGTCGGTCAGCCGCCGCTCCTCGAGGCGTGCCGAGCACAGTGCCTCGGCGTTGGCGAGGCGTTCGTGGGCGTCCTCGAGCGCATCGGTGATCCGTTGGCACTCCTCCACGACGTGCAGGGCCTGGCCCACCTGCCGGATGCGCGCGATCCGTGAGGCGACGTTGCTCGCCGCGCGCGGTAGCAGGGCCAGTGCCCGGAAGATGCTGCCGCTGGGGCGCGGTTGTGTGCTGCCAGCCCAGAGCCACTTCTTGATCGGCGTCATCCACAGGGCGTCCTGCTCGTCGATCAGATCCCCGATCCGCAAGGTCAAGTAGCTCCTGGCTCGGTTTCCTGTTGCGACGACGATCGTCGGACCGTGGGCAGCGTTGAACCGGTCACGGGTGCCTTCCCACACCCCGACATGGCCGCGTTGAGCCTGCGGGTCTTTCAGGAAGTTGGCATCGAGTCCCGCGGTGCGTGCCTCCAGATCAAGGGTTCGCTCCAGGGCGTCGGCGTTGCTGCGTGCGCTGTACCGCTCGGTGGCCAAGCGCGCGACGGTCCGCATGTGACGCAGAGCCTCTGAAGCTGCCAGGAGGACCTGACCGGTCTCGCGGATCGGGAGGTACAGCACTCGTGACGCAGCGGCCATGTCCACGCTCCGCTTGCTCTTGGAAACCGACAACCGAATCCACGTCGTGTGCTCCTGGACGGACACGCGCACCACCTGGATGCTCGATGCTCCGCGCCGGGCGATCCCGATCGAGGCCACATCCCGGCCGGCCTCCGGCTCCCGCAGCTCGAACTTCTCGCTCCCGGCGATCAGCTGCCATCGCGCGTGGAAGGCGTTCAACGCTTCCTGGGCCGGGGAGTCCAGCGTCCCGGCAACGTCGATCGGGCCAGGTACGCGCGCAGGGTTGTCCGCGTCGACATCGGAGTGGGTGGGTGCGGGGTGGTTCCCGGTCGGCTGGTTCGACATCGCAGTTCTCCCTACGTGGGTCCGGCGGAAGGGGTTCGGGCGAGCGCTAGTGACTGCCGTTCGCACAGGCGCCAGGTCTCGCACCCGGCTTGGATCGCGGCCTGTTCAAGGGCGGCGACATCGTGATCGAGCGCGTCGAGGTCGGGTGCGCGGACGGTGATCAGGCCGGTGGCGCGCAGGACGCCGTGTCCGGCGGCGAGCTCTGCTTCCTGGGTCAGGACGTCGTCGTACTCGACGACCTGGTTGACGCCCTCGATCTGACCGACGCGTGCCCGTTGGGCGGCCTGCGTGATGCAGTCAGTCTTCTTCCGGCGCAGTTGGCGGGCGGCTGGACAAGTACAGCGCTCCAAGTGACACCTTCGATAGATGCCTACACAGATGTCCATGGCTCACACCTGCTGTCCGACGGTCCAGAAGAAGTTCACAGCAGCCACAGCTGCCCCGCAGAGAACGGCCGCACCGAGCGCGACGAGCACGCCCGTCTTGCCACGTCCGGCGAGCTGCGGGTTGGAACTGTTGGCGCCGAACGCCCAGACGATGGCCGAGATGATCACGCCGAGCACGGCGCAGATCAGCCCGACGGTCATCAGCGCGCCGACGATCGTCTGGAGGGCATCGATGCCGGGCAGGCCGTTGGTGTTGGGGTCGATGTCGATCATGGTCGTCCGCCTTTCAGAAGTGGTTGCCGAGCTTGAGGAGCCACCCGCCCCACGCCAGCGCGCCCCCAGTGAGGGCCGCACCGCCGAGGGCGACGAGAACTCCGGTGCGGGCCTTGGCGATGGTCTGCCACGACCCGGACGAGGCGGCGACCGCCCACACGATCGATGAGCCGATCAGTACGGCCACGGCAGTCAGGAGTGCGAAGGTGAGCAGTGCACCGACAACGTCGCCGAACGCCGTGCCTGCAACGGCCGAGAAGTCGGGAGCCACGTTCTTGTTCATCGTTCATCCCCTGTGGTGCAGGCCGCTGGCGCGGCGTCGGTGAGGTTGTCGAGGTGGTGCACTCGGGACCACCGCTCGAAGTCGACTGCAGGGTCGGCGAACCGTCCGGGATGTGTCTCCAAGTGGAGGTGAGGCCCCGTCGCTGCGCCGGTGGAGCCGACGGCGGCGATCTGTTGGCCGGCCGAAACCGGGTCGCCGTCGTGCACGAGCACCGACCCGTCCAGCAGGTGTGCGTACGCCGTCGCGACGGGTTCGCCGTCGATCACGTGGTCCAGGACGACGACGTTCCCGCCACGGGCGCTGTGGGTAACGTCGGCAACGACACCGTCGGCAAGCGCGAGGACGGGTGTCCCCGCCGGGGCTGCGTAGTCGGTACCCGCGTGCAGGAGCTCGGTGCGGTAGACCGGGTGGATGCGGTACCCGTAGCCGGACGTGCGCGTCCAAGTCCCAGCCGGCAGCGGGAACACGATCCGGCTCGTGGGATGGAGCGCCGCGACGGCCGGGCTCGGGCCGGCGGCCGCGGCAGGCTGAGTGAGTGCGTCGAGGATCGCCTCGGCGACGGGCTCGTAGGCGACGTACCGGTCCGGGTAAGCCGAGACCTCCACCGCTTGTGCGGCGGCGCCCCTAGGCAGTGACGCCCAGCCCGGGATGTCCAGGAGCCCGCGCGGCGATCCGTGGTTCGGGCCATCGGCCCCGCCGAAGAAGGCACGCGCCTGGTACTCGGGGTCCATCAGCTCCGCTACGGAGCCCCAGCCGGAGACCGGGCGCATCTGGAACAGCCCGAGGCTGTCGTGGTCGGACCCGACACCGTCGTGGGGGTAGTCCGCGGAATCCGGGTAGACAGTGTTGGCGAGCATCCGTAGCCGGGACTCGGTCAGCGCCGCCATGAGGGCGACGACTATGCCGTCTCGCCCTACGCCCTCGGTGGTGCCGCCGATTCGCACGATCGTGGCAGCGTGGCCGAGCTGTGTGGCGTCCAGCTGGACCGTGGTCCCATCGGCCATGGTCGCGGTGAGGCTCTCCGGTATGTCTGTGACGGAAGGGCCGCACGACGGCGGTCGCGCAATCGCGGTCACAACGGCAACGGCGAGCAGGATCACAGTCGGGCCGAGCAGCAGGACCGGGACGACGAGGAACGGCAGCATCTTGCGCATTGGTCGGCCCTCAGCCCAGAGCCTTGCCCGGAGCGCCCAGGCGCAGGAGCCAGCACTCGTCGTCGGGCGGGCACACGACGAACATCGTGAACGCCACCGGACTACGTGCGACCTCCGGATGGCCAGCGACCTCCCCAGATCGGTGCCGGATACCTTCGACGGTCACCGCGGTCGTCCCAGGAAGCAGGCCGGAGACCTCTCCGGTCGCGACGGCTTGCGTCCACGTGGTGGGCACAAAGGCGTTGGTCGTCTCCAGCTGCTGACGGGTCCGGTACTCCCCCAGCCGCTGCCACCACGAGCCGTCGGGCAGGTAGGCGGGGAGGTCTGCCAGAAGGCCGGGCGTCTCCTGCCCAGTCAGAACGGCCACAGCAAGGATTTCGCTGGTGATCGCCTCGGGCGTGTCGGTTGTGGTGTCCCAGTCAAAGAGCATCGAGGCGGTCCTACGGGCGAAGGCGACCGGGTCCGACGTCGCTGCCTGGCCCGTCGATGTTCTCGTCTCTCCGACGCTCTCTTCGGCGCTATCGGAGGCGGGACTTGTAGGCACTGATGCCACGGTGCTCGGGTCGGTAACGGCCGGACTGATGGTTCTTGAGTTCCCGGGTACGAGGAATAGCACCACCGCGATCAGCACCGCCGCCACGCCGAGGAAAACAAAGCCAAGGGGCATTCGATCGCGCAGGAGGTGCGTGGTCATGGCCGGGCTCCGAGCGGGATGATCTCCGCCAGCCCGCCAACGGTGTGCACTGCATCGTCCTCGTGGTCGGGCTCCGACTCGTCGACGGTCGCAGCGGCCTCGCGCGCCACGCGCATCTGCTCGACCAGCTCGGTCAGCCTCCGCTGGACGGTGCAGAGCGTCTCCCAGTCCTTCGCCAGCAGTTCCGGACCGAGGACCGCGGGGTCGTGCTCGTCCAGGAGCCGCGCAATCCCCTCCCATGCCGTGCCCCAGACGCGCAGCTTGTACAAGGAGATCCGCGTCCCCTCGCGGCGCGGCGCTGCTCCGCACGCCGCACCGGGCTCGGTCTCGTCCGGGGCCGCGTCGTCTGCGCCCACACCTCCGAGATCGCGAATGAGGGCTTGGATCTTCTCCCACTCGGGCGCGACCTGGCCGCCGTCCTCGATCCGGTCGACTGCCTCCGCAGCCAGAGCCTGGACCTCTTCGGGCCAGGTCGGGTCGATGGCGAGATCCATGAGCTTGCCGATCCGCTCCATGGCCTGCCACGACTTCTTCCCCGTCGCCAGCAGCGCCGCCTGGTCGCGCAGGTCGCCCGGCCCGCCCACTTCGCCGGGAACCGCAGGTGCCGTTGACTCAACGGCTCCCACAATGTTCGAATCGCCCGCCTCGTCCGAGCGGGCACTACCGTCCGGAGCCGTGGATACGCCGTCGACTGCGAACCGCGAAGTCTCCTGGCGACGCTGCGCTTCCTGCCGCAGCGCCTCCTTGAACTCGCGGTAGAGGGTCGCCTGCTCGGTACGTGTGTAGGCCTGACGCAGCACATTCTCGTCGTGCTCAGCGAGAAGTCTGGTCGCGCCGTCGGACAGGCCCGAACGGACCCACACACGCACCTTCGTCCACCCGAGCTGCTTGACCACCTCCAGACGCCGCCACCCGCACACCAGCACCCGCCCGGGGGTGATGGTGATCGGCTGGACCAGCCCGAGCTGTTCGATCGATGCCCGTAGCGCGTCGAGGTCGCCGAGCTCCTTGCGGTGCCGGACGCCGACGGTGATCGCGTCGACGGCGACGTCCAGGCCGCCGAGTGGCTCGTCCTCACGCATGGCGCACCGCCGGGACCGGCGCGGTCAGCGCGAGGGCCGACAGGAGGCGGGCGTCGGCGAGAAGGTCGATGGGGCGGGCACCGAGCATCGCCCGCCGCAGGAGGCCGTCGTCTCCGACGTCGCCGAGCAGGATGCGGCACAGGCGTGCCCAACTGCGGTGGTCGACGTCGAGCAGGTGCAACGGGGTCAGGTCCCGGCGCAGCGAGTCATAGGCGGCGCCCGCGTTGCCCGTCTCTCGCAGCCGGTGGCAGACGTACTCGAGCGCGACCCGCGCATCCTCGGGCGGCCACCCGGACCACGAGAGCAGGGTGCGAACTGTGATCATCCCGATCCGGACGTCACGGTCCGAGATCGTCTCGCGGGCCGACGTCTCGACCATCCGCGAACGGGGCGACTCGGCCGCCAGCTCGTCACGTTTCTCGCCCGCGAGGCGGTCGACGACGGCGGGAACTGCATAGTCGGACAGCTCGCTGAAACGTGCGGCGTCGTGGTCGCCGGAGCTCATCAGCCGCCGGGCGTGATCGATCGAGCACAGGAGCCGATCCGCGCGGTCCGCAGCCTGCAGGGTGCGCTGGACCGCGCGGGTGACCACACCCCACGGGTCGTCGGCGTCCAGGGTTGACGGGAGGCGGAGCACGTCGAACGCGGCGGTGACAGCGTCACCGGGGTCCTGTCCGTGGCGGCGCGCCAGGAGCGCGTACTTCAGCTCGCAGAACCGAAGCAGCGCGGGAACCTCGGCGTGCTTGCTCCAGCCGTCGGGACCGGCGGTGAGGATCGCGACGAGGAGGCGCCGCAGCCCCTGGGGGTGGGCGAACGACGGCAGGTCGCGGCCAGCCGTGAAGGTCTGCGCGCTCATGACAGCCCCGGGCCTTCGTGGGCTACGCCCTGGTGGGGCGCAGACGCCGGGGTACCGAGGTTCCGCAGCCGGCGGACCCCGCGGGCCGGGAGCCCGCGAGTCCAGCGGATCAGTCGCGCCTCCAGGTCCACGCCCTGCATAAGCCGTTCGGTGACCTTCGAGTCGTGGTGCAGGTCCGCCGCACGGGTCCAGCGGACTCTGCGCGCGTTCGACGAGTCCGCCGCGGTCGTGTGGTCGTGCCGGGAGGGGTCGCCGTGCACGGCGAAGGGATTAGGCCCGTCGGGGACGGATGCCTTTGCGATCCCCGTGCGAGAGACGGGCGTGTGCTGGTCGTTCATGAGATCACCGCCGTGGGAGGCTCCGGACGGCGTGCGCCGCCCGGGACTGTCGGGTGGGGCGGTCGGCCGCTGGCCGACGGTGCGACACGCGGGTGCGCGTGCCGGAACGCGGAACGGATCGCTGACTCGGCGACCCGAGCGGGGACGCCGACATGCAAGGCGGCGTTGCCGAGAGCTGCGAGGGTCGGTCCCAGATCGTGTCCTGCCTCGACGGCTCGGCACGCCGCCCAGAACAGGCGCCGTTTGCGACCGTCCTCGGGGTGCGCGGCGACCCACGCCGCCAGCCGCTCCGGATCAGAGACGCCCTCGGCGTCCGCGGTGAACGCCGGAGCCTGGCGAGGGCGAGGCGGCTCGAGAAAGGCGCGCAGGTCGGCGCCGTCGACCGGCGTCGACACGCGGCTGGCGATCGCGGCGACCAGGTAGACGCCTGCGGTCCCCTCGTCGTACACGACACGCGACGGCGGGACGACGACGTAGCCGCCGTCCGAGCGGAAGTCGACGTGAGCCCTGGCGCAGGTCCAGCACGCCTGCTCGCGCGTGTTCGGGAAGTAGGCGTGCAGGCCGCCCGACGGCGTGCGGACCGTGAACGCCCAACCGGCCGTCAGCCCTCGCGCCAGGGACGCGTCGAACGAGGGTCGCCCCGAGGCACCCTCATGCAGGTCGACGTCGACGACGTCGAAGCCCGAGGCGCGGCCGGCCGGGATCGCGAGGTTCGCGTCGGGCCACCGCTGCCACATCCGCTCCACTTCGGCCAGATCGGTCGTGGCGTCCTGGAACCCGTGCCGCGTCAGCGGACGCTTGCCGCCCGGCACGCACGGGAAGACGGGCACGCCGGCACGTACCAGCTGCGTGGCGACCTCTGGTGCCGACGACGCGCCGAACGAGGCGACCACCGCGCGGATCCGGCGGTCGAGTTCTGCGGGCTGCGATGCGTCCATGCCCACCACGCTGACACCAAGAATCGGTCAAAACCGCATGCGGGAAACCGCATGCGGAAACAGCGCCGATGGCATTAGGGCAGGTCAGAAGCGCGCCAGAGTTTCCACCGACCGACCGAATCGGGCGTACTCCGGTGGCTGGTTTCGCCGGATCCCCCGTGCATCCGCGGGATCGCTGGGCACAAGCGACCCGAGTCGGCCGCGTGGCACCGTCGGCCACCGGGAGTACGCCGGATCCGCTAAGTTGACCCCCACCAGCACATCGAAAGAGGCCAACGCATGACCACCGCGACGAACCGCCGAGCAGGGAAGGGCAGTTCCATCCGGTGCCTCACGACGTCAACCAGCGGTCGGGATTGAGTCGGTGACCAGGACGGCAACTGAGTTCGCGGACGACAAGGGGCATACCGACTACCCGCTCCTGCACCCACGGTACTCGCCGCAATCGACAGTCCCGTGCGTCGACTTCAGCCCGTGGCTGCGTGAGCAGTTGACTCTGGGCGACAGCGAGGCAGTGATTGCCTGGTACCTCCAGGTGGTCCAGGCTGACCCGCCACTGGTGATCCCTATGGAGCTCGACCTTGAAACAGGTGAGGTGCGGACCGACGATCCTTACCAGGACACGAGCCCGGAGTGGACCTCTGCCGGAATCGCCGCCGCGCGTGAGGTCCTTGATCTTCCGCTCGATGGGCTGATCGGCATTGGCCAGGCGGCCGGGTTAGACCTGCGGATCTCCCTACTGATGCACCTGCCGCATGGACAACGCCTGGGCCCGTCCGCTCTGCTCCATGCACAGCCCGACAGACTTGCTGTGATGATGGCTCCCCACGAGGTGCGGCTCGCTGACGCGTTAGGGACTGTCCACGCGGTGAACAACGTCATCCGCGAACTGGCCCGCGAAGACCAGGAGATCGGAATCGCTCCGATCGTTGCGCCTTTGTCCCTCGAGCAGATCCAGCCTCCCGAACGAGGCCCCACGCCAACATGCGTGGCTGCATTGCCACTTGCAACACGTTCTCACCTGCTCGACTTGTCGATGCGTACCCGCTCCAACCGTCCAGGCACCGAGGAGGCATACGCAACCTACTACGACACGCGACTGCTTGGATGCGACGAGGAGCAAAGCCTGAACGCGATGCTCGACGCCGGAATCGTAAGCGAGGTCGATGATCGCGACGTGATCTGGCAGACGAAAGCAACGTCATTGACTGCCGCCCAGCTACGGGAGCTGCTGGGTGCTGCGGGCATAACACACCCGAAGGGCGGCACGAAGGCCCGCCTGGCCAACCTAGCCTTGCCTATCGCCGAACGTGTGCTGGAAGTCGTCGGTCCGACACGCGTCGTGGAAATGACCTCCGAAGGCCGAGCTGCGGCCGAATGGATCGCCAAGCGCGCTGATGACACCAGATGGATGTGGGCCGCGTGGGCGGCTCTGCGCCAACCTAAAGGCTCGCAGACCGACCAAGACTGATCTACGGGTTCAGAAGCCGAACGCCCTGTCCGCGAGTAGGCGGCACGGCCGGTATCGTCACGCGCGTGATAGGTGTCTTGTATGTCGTGGTGTGCGCCGCCGGAGCCGTCCGTCAGTTGCCGGAGCGGTTCCTCCCACTGATCGCCGAGCGCGGCTGGGACGTGCACGTTCTGGCGACGGAGCGCGCCGTATCGGTGTTCCCCGAGGCAGTCAAAGAGATCGCCGACCTCACAGGCCGTCCCGTCCGCACCGACTTCCACACCACAGTCGGGTACTCGCTACCGGATCCTGACGCAGTGATCGTCGCGCCGGCGACGTACAACACGGTGACGAAGTGGGCGCTGGGTCTGGCCGACTCCTACGTCCTGACGCGGTTGGCTGAGCAGACCGGCCGAGGTGTGCCGATCGCCGTCGGCCCTTACATCAACGTCGCCTTCGCGAAGCACCCGACCTACGAGAGCTCGCTGGAGACGCTGCGCCGCTGGGGCGTCCGAGTCGTGATCGGGCCGGACGAGCCGCACCAATCGGGAGTCGGCGCGGCCGAGATTTTCCCGTGGGCCAGCCTGCTCGACGCCGTCGAGACCGGCGGCAGCTGACCGTCCCGACTGTGGGCCAGATTCCGGTTGCTCAGCTGGCGTTCATCCAGGCGCTGAACCGAGCCAATGGCTCGTTCGCGTGCCGGTGGGCGCGTACGAGCATTCGCGTCACCTCGCGAGTCGTCGGATGGTGCCGCGTCTGCTGAGGCGCGAGATCCCGGGCCCGTTGCAGGCACGCCAGGGAGGCGTCGTATCGCGCCTGCCACAGGTAGGCGCGCGCGAGGTCCATGAAGTGGTGCGCGGCACGGGTGGGCGCGAAACCGGCTGGGATGTGCAGCCCCTCTGCAAGCGTGAGTGCGCGTGGGCCGTCGCCGAGCTCGATCGCGCCGGCAACATCATGGAAGTTCGTGTTGGTCGGCCCGAACGCAAGGTTGCGCCATAGGTGGTCGGTGTCTTGTGGAAGTCGCCTGGCGATGCCGCTCGCTTCGGCGATGTGCTCGGCGGCGAGGCTCGCATCCCCGGCTCGGGCGGCAAGGATCGTTGAACGCAGGTGGAGCGATCCGGTCATCCGCAGTGCCGCGTCCTCTGCGAGGTCGGGTTCGAGTGCGGCCCGGGCTCGTTCGGTCAGGCGCAGCCCGACGTCGTACGTGCCGTACCGGAGCATCGACGACGTCCGGGTGTGGGCAGCCAGCGCGGAGACCAGCGGACTGCCCCAACGGTCGCCGATCCACGAGATCCGGTCAGCGGTGATCGTGGCCAGATCGTCGTAGCCGGTGGCGTGCAGGATCGAGAGCGTCGGGTGCAGGACCGTCGTCGCCGCGTCGAACAACCTCGCGCGCTCGCTCGGTGCGTCGGTGGCATGCAGGGCCGCGGTGATCTCCAGCAGTACGGCCGGGATCCGGGTCAGCGCCTGCACGTTCCGGTCGGCCTGCCGCAGGTGCGCGATGGCGACGGCGTCGACCATCAACTGTTCAGCGGGCCGCGGCGCGGCCTCCAGCTCGGGCGGCAGGTCCCAGTAGTTCAGCATGCTGCGCACCACCGGGATCAGCTCGTGGATCCGGTCGCGCTGAGGTCCCTCGCGGTCATAGGGCTGACCGTTCAGCACGGTGACGTCGACACCGAGCGGCTTGGCGACTGCCGCGACCAGAACAGGGGTCGCGTCCCGGGATCCCTGCTCGATCTTGCGCAACAGGGACAGCGAGACCGCCGCCTTCTGCGCGAGCGCCAGCTGCGTCAGTCCCCGCTGCTTGCGGTAGAACGCGATCCGCCGACCGATCGAGTCCTCGTCGTCCATGTCTGCCGTCCTCATCGGGTGCCTTGCTCTACGAGTCTTGGCCAGCCTGCGCCGCACGAGTGACACGGTTCGGTGTCACCAGTCGCCGTGCGCCCCACGCATTGATTTCCTCGCAGGCTAACGCGCCACCGCATCACCAAGACAGCCCCAAGCGCCGGTGTCACAGGACTGTGTCACTCCGTTTCCCGCCGCAGGCCGACTGTGGAAGCACAGGACCTCCGCGGTTGGCGGTCGTCCCACGAACCACGGCACGAGGGGAAGACCGATGGAAACGATCCACGACACCACTCTGCGACCCGGCGACCGGAGGACGCCGCCGCCGACCCTGTCCACGACCGACTTCGGATCGGGGCCGCGTCTGGTGGCGCTCGACATCGACGGGACCCTGTTGCGGACCGGGCAGCCGCCTTCGGCGCAGGTTATCGCCGCGGTCCGTGGCGTCGTCGACGCCGGGCACAACGTCGTCCTCGCGACGGGGAGGTCGCTGGCTGGCGCACTGCCTGTGGTCAAGCGGCTTGGCCTACGGGCCGGCTGGGTCGTGTGCAGCAACGGTGCAGTCGTCGCCCGCGTGACACACCGGCGCGGGCTGACCGTCGAGCAGACGCTCACGTTCGATCCGGTGCTCGTCCTGCAGCGGGCGATGGCCACGTTCCCGGACGTGTACCTGGCGGTCGAGGACGTCGGCCGCGGCTGGAACGTCAACGTCAGGTTCCCCGACGGACTGCTCAACGGACGCCAGCACGTCGTTCGCCGCGAGCGCGACCTGTGGGAGGCCCCCGTCGTCCGCGCCGCACTGCACGCGACCGACATTGGCCCGCTCGCCACAGACCTCGGGTGGCTCGCCGTCACCGCGACGCCTGCAGGACCGCACTGGGTAGACGTAACGCCCGTCGGGATCTCGAAGGCCACTTCGCTCGAGAAGATCCGCTTAGCCCTCGGACTGGCCCGCGGCGCGACGTGGGCGGTAGGCGACGGCGCCAACGATGCCGACATGCTCCGCTGGGCGGGAACAGGCATAGCGATGGGGCATGCCGGCGACGATCTCAAGGCTCTCGCCGACGACGTCACCGGCACGATCGAGGACGACGGCGTCGTGCCGATCCTGCGACAGGTCGTGGCCTGGTGATCGCGACCACGGGGATCGCGGAGTTGGCCCGCGAGGTGGAGCGGGCGTTGGTAGTTCTCCCGCGACGCGTGACCGTCGTGGTCCACGTCAAGCAGGACGACGGCGGGCCGACACTCTCGGCGTGCGACGTATGGGTCGTCCGCGACGGTCGTAGTCCCATCTGGTCTCGCCACCGAGAACTTCCGGCAGGGATCGGGCTCACCATGCGACAGGTCGAGCACGCGGTGCTCGCGGCGGGGCACGACTTCGCCCGCACCGATCTGGGACTGCGTGGGGCCTGGAGGAAGGCACGTGCGAACACGTACCTCCTGCGTCTCCGCCGGTCCTGACAGCTGGGACAGATTCGCCACATCCCGGGGCGGTCGGTTCGAGGTGACACATCTTGTGTCACAGGTGCCTGACGACGAGCATCCGATCCTGTGGCCGAATGTTCTTCCGGCGTAGTCTGTGAACTCCCCCGAACTGCGAGCGCTGGGACTCTGATGGACGACGAGCTGATCGGCAAGCGAATCGCGACCCGCCGCAAGGACCGCGGAATGACCCAGGTGGCGCTCGCCCAGGCGGCGTCGGTCAGCCTGTCGCTGCTCCGCAAGGTCGAGCAGGGCAACCGGGACTGTTCCCAGGTCACGCTGGCGACGGTTGCCCGCGCTCTCGGAGTTGACGTCGGCGCACTCTCCGGACAGCCGTACGACACGGAGGAGCCGCGACGAGACCGCGTCCATGGGCGGATCCCGGCCCTGCGACGCGCGCTCAACACTTGGGATCTTCCGCTCGACCTGGAGCACCGCCCGCGGCCGATGAGCGCCCTGGAAGCGGACGCGAAAGAGGTCGTGCGCGAACTCCAGCGCGGTCGCAACCGACAGCTCGCCGAGATCCTTCCTCCGCTACTGAGCGAAGCGTTCGCCATGGTCCATGCGACGGACGACGAACGGGAGCGCGAGTCGCTCGGCAACGTCCTCCTTGCTTACGCGCACGCCGCCCATACCGTCGCCCATCAGACGGGTTACGAGGACCTCGCGGCGCAGGTCGAGGATCGTATCCAGTGGATCGCGTCGCTCACGTCCGACCCCGCAGCCAAGGGTTTCGCTGCTTGGATGCGCACGACGTCGATCATGCGCGACGCTCTCTATGAGCCCGGACTGCGCCTGTTGGACACGGTCCGCTCCGACATCGAGCCGACCGGGCGGGACGACGATGCCGCTCTGCTGACGACTGGCTCGCTGCACCTGCGCTCGTCGCTCCTCGCGGGACGAGCGGGCAATCTCGCTCTCGCGATGGATCACGTCGAGGAGGCACGTCAGATTTCGGTCCGGCTTCCCGCCGACACCGACAACGACTGGCAGCACATGGCCTTCGGACCCTCGAACGTCGCGATCTACCGGGTCGCCTCTGCCGTCGAGGCCGGGGACGGTCCGCGGGCGCTCGCGCTGGCCGACGAGACGCGTCTGCCGGACCACATGATGACCCGCTTGCCCACGCGAGTTGCGCACCATCACACGGACCTCGCTCGTGCGTACTTCTGGCAGGGCAAGCACGACAAGTCGCTAAAGAGCCTCATGGTGGCGAAGAAGGCCGCGCCTCAGCAGACCCGGCACCACCCCGCCACGCGCGAGGTCGCCGGCCTCCTGGTCCGCGCGCACCGCCGGTCGAACGAGCCGCTCGCGCGATTCCGCGCCTGGCTTGGCCCCGATCCCGAATGGTGACCGGTCAGTTTCCCGACAGCTGAGTCGTCCGTCGTCTGATCGCATCCATGCGGTCGGAGGTTTCCTCCGGCCACTCGTCCCCCCGCTGCTCCAGGATCTCGTTGGCGAGATCCTGAGCACGCTCGGGATGGTCGTCGGCGAGCTCGAGCATCGCGATGCTGACCTTGAGGACCTCGCCAACGGGGTCGACGCCGGTGCCGATGCGGTATGCCTCCCTGGCGAGATCGAGGTCCCCGGCCACCACAGAACGGGCAATCGTCAGTTCGGTGACATCAACGATGGCTGCGGTAAGGATCGCGTCGCGGTGCTCGCCCTCGGTCGCCCACAGCCACCTCTCCGGTCTCCCGGACACCGTGAATGGTCGCCCGCGCACCAGCCGCAACGCGGTGACGAGGTCGTCGAGCCCGGCTGCCCCACGGCGGTAGGCACGGGCTCTGAGGCGCAGGAACAGGTCGGCGTCCACGAGACAACCCTCGATCCGGAACCGATGGGGTGGTCGCTTCTCGGAAGGCCGGCCACCCTGGCCCATGGGAAGCCACGGCGTGCCGTCTGGGCGGTTGCCGAGCCAGGCGCGAGCATCGCTCAGCTTGCTCCGGACGTTGGTGGTCTCCACGCCGGCCATGGCGGCGATCTGGGACGCGATGACCCCCTCAGGGTGCAAGGCGACATACCCGACTACGGCATAGATGGTGGGCACCTTGCCTGCGACCGTGGTGGTCGGCCCCGCGCCCCACACCTTGACGGGACCGAGCACCTTGACGCGCGGTCGGGTGCACTTCGCGTCGGCCCAGTCGGCAAGGTCCTGGTCGAGGGCGGGGTCGGCAACGTCCAGTCCGACGTCATCCCCGACAGTTTCATCCGACGTCGTCGCCTCTGGCAGGCGCACCACGGGCGCGAGACGTGCCAGATCCTCGCGCGTGTCCGCCGTTTTCTTCAGATAGTCCGCGTCGGAGCCCGGTAGCAGGGACCTGGACCCGGCAGGTTCGTTCGGGTCCTCCGGTCGGGCGTCGACGACTTCGGCACGTGGGGCGCCGGCCTCGTTGACGAGTGCCCGCCAGCCCCGTGCGCTCGGGTCGACAGGAACGGCGACGTCACGCGAGTCGTCCATGAGCCGTGAGAGCTGGACGGACGCGTCGAGCTCTTCCTGTCGCAGGTGTACGGCCTCGACCTCGACGGCAAGTCCCGGGACGACGAGCCACCCGTTCTCGATCGTCAGCACCGGCCCGGCCAATGGCTCGCCGTCAGGCTTCCCGACGAGGAGGATCGCCAGCCCGTTGCGCCCGGGGTCGCCCGAGATGACATTGGCCAGGTCCATCAGTTCGCCGGCGCGCGCGGCCTCGGCAACGACGGCGTGGTACCACTCGATGTCCTCACTGTTGACGTCGCTCTCGTACGCCTCGCGCAGTTCGTCGGGGAACCGAGCCAGTGCCGAGGCGTCGTCGTGCTCCTCGACCTGAAAGCCGGACAGCCCGCGAGCGCCGGGAGCTACGGGGCCGATGACGTCGGTGGTGAGGTTGATCGTCCAGGGGTTCAGGGCCAGTTCGGCGACGATGTGTCGTGCGAACCGAGCCACCGCTTCGGAGTCACCGGTGACGGTGGTGACGCGGAGTCGTTCAAGGTCGAGCAGCCAGGCGTGCCCGGCGTCGTCGGTCCCGATGGTGACGAGCATCGGATACGGCACCATCTCGCGGCATTCGTCCGGTGCACCGTCCAGTGGCGCCGACCAGCGCATGCCGTTGCCGGTCCAGGGGGCAGGGAGGTCAGCAGGTTCGGCGAGGTGCAGGATTGCGGTGTCGTCGGTGAGCTCGACGGCGATCAGCGCGGGACGCTGCGAGGTGAGCTGCTTGAGGTAGGGGCCGCCCAGCTGCCGCAGCAGCAGGTCCAGCCGATGTAGGTCGGGCACTCGTCGGGCGCCGAAGATCCGTGCCGTGGCTGCGGCCGGGACGAGTTCTTCTGGGATCGGAGGTATCACTCGGCCTGGACGCCGTTGCCGGGCCTGGCGCAGCCGCCCCCGCAGCACCACACCGGCAAGACCGGCTGCGAGGATTCCGGCACCGGATGCGATTCCTGGCACCAGCCACGATGCTGCCGCCGAGGTGGTCTCGGTCTCCGTCTCCCTCTCGGTCCCGGTCGCGTCGGGTGGCGTCTCAGAAATCGTCCCGGCTGTGTCATCCCTGGTGGACGGTTCTTCGTCAAAGGGCGCGGTGAAGTGCTCGCCGCCGGTCACCGAACCGTTCGGCTCCTGCGGCGAGGACCGGACGTCGTCGGACACGACCTTCGCCGCACTGGGCAGGGTGACGACCCACCCGGGCTCGATGTGGTCGGGGTCAGTGAGGCGGTCGCCGTCGGGTTGAACGGTGGCGTCCGATGCCGCAGCGATCTCCGGGTAGCGGTTCGCGTCGCCAAGATGGGCCTGGGCGATCTCGCTGAGCGTGTCGCCTGGCTGCACCGTGTACGACGCCTCTCCCCCGCGCACGTCTGCAACGGGCCGGGCGGGCTCGGTAGTTGGTGTGGGTAGGAGGATCGTTGCCCCGGCGGCGAGCAGTCCGGGCTTGGGCCCGATGACCTCCCGGTTGAGGTCGTAGATCTCGGGGTAGCGGCGGCCGTCGCCGAGCCGCGACAGGGCGAGTCCCCAGAGCGTGTCGTTCTCCCGCACGATGTACGGCTCGAGTCGCGACGCGGGAGGCGGGGCGGTGTCCGCGGGGACGGGAGCCTTATCGGATGGCCGCGCGCCGGCGTCGTCGCTGCCCGATTCGGTGTCGGGCATCGGCCCGCGCCCGTCGGCGTCAGGCACGCCATCTGGCACGGGATCAGCTCCGTCGACGAGCGTCGCAGCGACTGCCGCGGACGGCTGGGCGAATGCGGTCTGGACGGGCAACAGCGTCAGGAGCACCGCGACGAGCCGCCCCACCACCCCTGCCGGGACCGGCACAAGATGCGGACGTCGGAGGCTACGGGCCTGGACGACAATCTCCGTGGTCACGGCCCAGGCGAACCAGAGACAGAACACCCAGGCGCCCACATAGAAGAGCACAAGGGCAACCCGCTGGAGGTCGCCGCCGAACAGAACGATCTCGGCTCCGGTGCGCGTGAGTAGCCAGTCTGGGAAGACCACCGGGAAGGTGACGACCAGCAGAACGGGCAGCGCTGCGAGGATCGCGAGGATGACGACCGCCGCTCCGAGCGCACGCATCCGGGTGCCGGCCGTCGCCCGCGCGGGCGCGATAGGCGGTAGTTGGCTCATCCTTCGGCTCCTCCTACGACGCGAATCAAGCGGGCCGAGGCGGTGGCCTCGACGGGAAAGGGACCGAAGCCGAGCATCCCGAGGACCACCGGCGTGTAAGAGTCGTTGACGACGACGTGGACCTGATCGTCGTCGACCCACACCGTCCCGTCGACGCCGACGTCGGCGAGGTACTGATGGGCAGCGGTGACAGCCTGATCGGGGTCGACGGCGAAGCCCTGGCTCGCGACGACAGCGGCGGTGTCGAGTTGCTGACCGCCGGTGCGAGCCGCCTGGGCGGCGATCCCGAAGGCGCGTTCCTCTGCATGGAGCTGCGCGCCTCCATCGAGCACGAGCCCTACGATCACCACGAGCGCGAACGAGACTGTCGCGAACCACGCGGTCACGGACCCTTTCTCATCGTGTCGCCGCAGGTAGACGGTTCGCTGAGTCGACGGCGCGGTTCTTACGCCTCGCGATGCGGCCTCCAGGGGGTGCGATGCAGTTCTCGTGGCACTCATGGTGCTGACCTCCACGAATCGGTCGGAGACATCGCCTGGCTGCTGACCGTGGTCGACGGAGTGTCGAACGGCAGGTCCCACAGCCGCACCGTGCAGGACACCGCCACGGTGATGGACGAGGGCGTCCCCGGTTGGGTTGCGTATTCGGACAGGTCCACGGCAACGTCGGTGTCCGCGCAGGTGAGTTCTTGGTTGGCCAGGCTCGCCGTGGCGACCTGTTGCGCCCGCGCTGCGACATTGCCTTCGCGCGTCATGGACGCGGACCGGGCCGCGTCCCAGGCGGCAGTCTCGACCGCCTGCTGTGACGTCACGACCCGGGCGGCGAGCAGGACCAGAGCGAGCAACAGTGCGAACGCGGGCGCCCCAACGGCGAGCTCGACCGAGGCAGAGCCCGCTTCGGTGTAGCGGCGACGGTTGCTCATGACGCGCTCCGCTCAAGCGGCACCACGTGTTCAGCCGGCATCGACGCCTGCGCCGAGACCGTCGGGATCCAGAACGGGATCACCGAGAACGGCTGACCCTCGATCCGCACGACAGCACGCTCGCCATCCCGGTCTGCCGTCACGGTCCAGGTGGACAGCGCGACGTCGCCTGTCTGGCCCAGGAACGACCCGGCGGCGGCCTGCCCGTCTGCCGCGGTCCCGTACTCGCTGGAAGCGGCCATTGCCCCTTGGCTCGCGGCAGCGAGCACGACTTGGCGGGCGTGGTAGATCATTCCGGCCTGGACGCCGAGAAAGGTCAGGAGCAGGACCGCAGGCAGCACGATCACCAGCTCAGCGGTTGCCGAGCCCTCTTCGTCGGGCCGCTCGCGGCGCCCACAGCGTGGCCGGGCGCGCCGCGCGTGCCGTACCGGCGATCTCATCAAGTCACCCGTTGGGGCTGACGATCTTGATGACCTCGCCGTTGACGAACGTCGTGATCGCGGCGATGACGATCCCCGCGAGGAGGAGCAGGGCGACGGTAAACACGACAGTCTCCGTCGTGTACCCGCCCTCCTTCTCATCGCGCGACATCGACTGGTAGCGGTCCCGGACCGCGGTGTACGCCACCACGAGGGTGGTCCACAGGTGCAGCATGGCGGTGGTTCCTCTCACGGGCCGACGAGCGGGCTCGCCGGGTCTGGGGATGCGATGCGAGGACCTCCTTCTGGGGTTCGAGCTGTCGTCGGGTGACGAAGTTCAGGTGTGCAGGACGATCCGCAGGACGGCGGGCATGACGATCAGCGCGACGAACACCACCCCGAGCAGCGCGGCGGGGATGGACATGCGCTCGTTGTCGGCGTTGGCGCGGGTGACGTCGTCGGACAGGATCGCCGCGCGCAGCGACGTGGTGCGTGCCCGCAGGGAGCCCCAGGCAGCAGTGCCTTCCTCGCCGGCGTTGCCCAGGATGTCGGCGACGTCGTTCAGCTCGGGCAGTGCGAGCTCGTCGGCCAGGCTCTTGAGCGCATCCCACGGTGGGATGCCGGACCAGCGGGATCGGCGTAGTTCCTCGTCGAGCCGTATCCAGACCCAGTGATCGCCAAGCGCGGCGGCGTGCTCCATGGCCTGCCTAACCCCGGAGCCGGAGGCACGTTCGATGGCAACAGCATCTACCCACGAGGTCAGCTCGCTCCGGAAGACAGCCCGAGCTTCGTTGGCCATCGCGGTGATCGAGTAGTTCGGGCCGAAGAACAGCACGACGGCGAGCGCCACCGCCCCGGCGGCAGTCACAACGGCGGGTAGCCGCAGGCCGACCATCCCGAGGACCCAGGAGGCCAGCGGTGCCAGCAGCAGTCCGCAAGCGGCCTGGACCAGCTTGTCGCCGTAGAACCGGGCGACGGGAATACGCAGGAGAGCGAGCTCGCGGTATGGCGTGCGGTACCAGGCGGTGTCGGGCAGAACGCGTTGCCCCCAGAGCCCAACGCGCTCGATCGCGTCCGACGGCGTCCCGGTCGCCGCGGGTCGCCGGGTCACCGAGGTGGGTGGGGCCAGCGCGGCGAGGCTCTTGGCCGCGTCGACCCGCACCGGCGCAAACCATGCGATCGCGAGTGCCGTGATCCCGTACACGATCAGGGCGCCGGCCACGACAGAGCCGATCAGGCTGGTCATGAGATACCTCCCCAGGCGGCTGCGTGCTGGCGGGCCGCCTCACGACGGACCTGCGCGCCCAAGCTCCGTGCGTGCTTCTTGCCCGTGGCGATGCGCTTCATCCAGACCAGCGCGGCCAGGTATCCACCGACGAGCACGACCAGGAGGACCTGACCGAGAGGCGTCTGGTAAGGGGCGATGTAGTCCCCGGTGAACGCGAGGAACCCGAGCACCGTGGCGGAGATGATCGTGACCCATCGAGCCGTGGCGCGAGGCTTGGCACGGTCGGCCTCGATCTGACGTCGGGCTCGGACCTCGGCGGCGACGGTCTCAGCCAGCTCGCCGAGCACGATGGCCAGGCCGGTGCCGCGTCGGCGGGCGGCTTGCAGAAGGTAGATGGTCATGTGGTCAGCGGTGGCGTCGTCAAGGTCGTCCGCGAACGCACGCAACGCGACCTCGGTGTCCCACCGGGCGGTCAGCCGGGACACGAGCCGACGCACAGGGTCGGCGATCGCGGGTGGAGCCGAACGCTGCGACACAGTGAGGGCCTGCTCCAGTCCTTGGCCGACGGTCAGCCGGTCCGACAGCGACCGGGTCCATTCCTCGAGGGACTCGAGTCGGGCGATGGCGTCGACCTGGCCGCGGTTGGACAGCAACGCAGGCAGTCCGACGACGGCGACCGGGACGGCGACAACGGCGATCGGCCACTTCCAGATCGCCCACACCAGCAGTCCGGCGACCACACCGAACCCGAGGAGAGCCCAGGTGCGGCGGGGAACCTGCGTGAGGCGAGCCAGTCGGTGCCGGACGGACGGAGATGCGTCCGGTATGAGATCCCAGCGGCGCCACCCGGCGACGAGCAGGAAGATCCCGAATGCGAATAGTGCTCCGGCGAGCATCGAACCGACCAGGGAACCAGGCACGTCAGACCACCCCCAGATGCGGCGAACTCCCAGCTTCCTGACGGACGGTGTAGGCGGTCAGGTCGAAGCCGTGCCGGGCGAGCGGGCGGAAGCGATCTGGCAGGGTGCCGGGAGACAGCCGGTCGTCGCCGTCGGTTCGGTAGACCTGGGTGGTGGCGAAGGAGCCGATGGTGTCGCCAGGCTCGATCGCGACGATCTCGGCGACGCGGCGGCGTGGGCGGCCGTCGTCGCCCTCAGCGCCGGTGAGCTCCAGGTGCACCACGAGGTCGATGGATTCGGCGAGCTTTGCCGTCGCCAGCGTGGCGTCCCATTGCGGGCCTTCCTGCATGGCGCAGGTAACGAGCTTGCGGATCGCGGCGGTGGCGTCGCGAGAGTGGGTCGTGGCGAGGGTGCCGGTGCCGTTCTCGGTGACCTGGATCAGCGGGACAATCTCCCTGCCCCTCACCTCCCCGACGAGGACACGGGAGACGTTGAACCGGACGACGTCCCAGACGGCCTGCATGAGGCTGTACTCGCCGGCCTGGCGTCCGTCGGCGCCAGGTTCGCCGGTGCCGGGGCGGGCCTCCCACGCCCAGGTCCGAGGGCGGTACTGGTGCAGATGCAGCTCGTACTCCGACTCGACAGTCGCGATCCGCTCGCGCGGCGCGATCTCGTTCGCCAGCGCGCGGAGCAGGGTGGTCTTGCCAGCGCCGGGTGCGCCAGTGACGAGAATGGAGAGCTTGGCACGGACCGCGGCGGCGAGCAGGGTGGCGGCGGTCGGGTCGTCGAACAGCCCGCCGTCGACCAGGTCTGGGAGGGTGACGCGGACGAGTCGGTGGCGCCGGATGGTGACCTGCGGTCGCGGGGACACCCAAGCGACCGCCGCGAGACGAGACCCGTCGTCGAGCCGCAGGTGCAGCGATGGCTGGGCCTCAGAGAACGCACGGGCGTTGACCTCCGAGCGCGAGGCGAGGAAGACGAGGTAGTCGATGAGCTGCTGATCGGAGTCCGCCACGGGCGGGCCCTCGATCACCGTGCCGTCGGTGAGCTCCAGCTCGACGTCGTCGTACCCGTTGATGTTGATGTTCTCGACACGGTCGTCCTCGATCAGCGGCTGCAATCGACCCAGGCGGAACAGCGCGTCGCCCACCGCTCGGGCCAGGTCCGCTCGCTGCGGGCCGGTGAGGGTGGCGCGGCCGACATTCGCCCACTGCGTCATCGTCTCGTCTATCTGGTCCGCGGTGTGAAAGTGGGCCAGCTGTTCCTGGTCCGCGCGGGACAGGTCGCGGTTCTCCGCGACCGCGCGCGACAACCGCTCTGACACCTGGCCCCGAAGGACGTCCACGAGGGCCCAGTCGACGTCGGGGGCGTGCCGGAGCGAGCCGGACGGCGATCGGTGGTCGAAGCCAGAAGATGTGGGCAGCTTCGGGGCGACGTGGTGATCGTACGACTGCCAGCCATTCGGCAGACTGACGGGGGTTGCGTGGCCGTTCGTCGGCGGCGTGGTGGTGACGGTCCACGGGTTCGCGGGCTCCCGGCGCGATGGTGCGAGCGCCGGCGGCACGTGCTCCGCGAAGAGTGGGAGTGCGGCCGGGCTGACCTTGACCTCATCGGCGGACGTCGTGGGTTTCGGGCTGGTGCTCGGTGGTGTCGTCACGCGATCACCTCCTGTCTCGGGCGGTCGTCGGGTTCGTCGGCGGTCAGCCGAAGGCGCCCGGCCGCCGATGTGATCGTCGAGGCCGCCGCACGCAACGACCGCAGGTACGCGGAGGTCTCGAACCTCCGCGGTGGGACCCCACCCTGGTGGTAGACCGCGGCCCCATCGGGGTCCCAGGCGACATGGGTGACGACGGGCAGCCCCAGCGTCTGGGAGACCTCGCGGGGCGTGTAGGGGCGTCCCTGCCCGACGACGACCAGGCCCGCCTGCCGCCACAGCCCTTCCTTGACGACCTGCTCGGCCCAGGCCCGCGCCCCGCCGAGGGCTGGCAGATCCGATCGGACAACCAGCAGCGACAGGTCCGCAGCGGAGAGCAACGGCGTCGGCGAGCCGGGGTAACCCAGCGGGCCGGCGTCCACCAGGACGTCCGTTCCCGCATCGCCGAGCTCAGCGAGCGCTCCAGCCAGCGGCTCCCACACGCCGCGCAGCACCGGCGCCTGCGCGTAGGAGCGCAGCCCGGCGACGAAGCGGACCTCGGTCCCGTCGATCGGGCGCGCGACCTCGCGGAGAGCGTCGGCCGTGGCCAGCGGAGACAGGGCCAGTTCAACCAAGCCCGTGTCATACGGCCGAGCACCCTGGAACCACCCGGTCATCAAGGCCTGGGTGCCACGCGGGTCCGCCTCGACGAGGAGTGCCGGACGTGGCCACGCCAGGGCCAGGCCCAGGCACGTCGTGGAGACGCCCGGAGCGCCGCTCGCCGAGCAGAGTGCGATGACTGTCATTCATCCTCACCACTCTCGTCGGCAATGCTGTCCGGGTCGCTGTCGTTCCCGCCCGAGGAGGGCAGCCCGGCATCGTGCACGACCGTTGCCCGACCGTTGGCGATGGCGACGGACAGGTCGACGGCGTCTGCGTGCGGGACCAGCACGTCGACCACTCCCCCGCCGGCACTCGTGTGTACGGCCGCAACCTCCCCGGCGGAGTAGGTCGGATCGGCGTCGGACGCCGTCGGCGGGGCGACGACGACGCGGACCGTGTCACCGGGCGTCAGGGTCACGCCCCCAGCCTGCTGGGCAGTGAACGTCACCTGGACGACCGTGCGCCCCGCGGGCGGGAACTCCTCCTCGGAGACATCCGCTGGAGCGAGGACTGAGCCTCTCGGGACCGCCGAGGTCAGGCGTTGTCCGATCAGGGCTTCCGCCTCGGTGCTGGAGACCGATGCGACCGAGGAGTCCAGCGTCACAGGTACGACGCGAAGGTCGTCGGCCGTGATGACGTGATATCTGTCCAGGTCCGATGCCGCGATGAGGACCTGTTGTGTGGTGGACGCTGCCATCCACACGATGAGCCCGACCAGCGCGCCGATGACCAGGGCGCCGCCTCCGACCAGGGTGGTCCAGGCGCGCCGTCGGACCTTGGGCGGTGGCGCAGCGGGAGGCGGGGCGGACACCGGCCCTTGGCCGGGATCCGTCTTCTTGGGGGTCGTCGTTGACATTTGTTCGCCTCCCCTGGTGCCCGTCAGCTCACGAGCACCTGTCCCTCTGCGACGACGATGCGCGTCTGGGCCACCAGCGGGTCCAGCGTGATCGTCCCGGACTGACCGGCCCCGGCCCACTCCACGACCCAGGTCGTGGTGGCTGTGACCGCGTACGCGCCGTCCGGCTCGAAACCGGACTCGCGCGTGAAGGTGTGCCCGCAGTCCGGCGACGGGTCGCCGCCGTACTCGGGTGTGTACGGCGTTCCCACGCCGCACGAGATCGTCGTGCCGTCGCCGAGGTTCCAGCGCACCTTGTCCACCCGGGCCGTGGCTGTGACCGTGACGCCGCGGACCGTCGCGGATTCGGTCGCCGGCCCGAAGGTCGTGGCGCCCGGGTCATCAACCCAGAACCACACCGGCACACCGGCAACAGCGGTTGCCGGTGGCTGCGGAGCGATCCCGATCTGGACGGCCTTGAGGTTCATCTGCGCGACGGCTCGCCGGGCGACCTCCCCCGGAGTCGGAGGGGGCGGGCCTGCCGCCGGGGCGTCCGGCGAGTAGAGCAGGGAGACCTGCTCTCCCGCAGCGTCGAAGCACGGGTAGACCGCGCCCGTGTCCGGGCCCCGATCAAACATCTCTTCGAAGTGCTGCCAGACCGCGCTGCCTTCCTCAGGTTGCGGGCTGAGGGGCGTGGGACCGATGTAGCACTGGACGTCCTGCCGCCAGTAGCCGTGGTCCGACGTGCACGGGACCGGCGCGTCGCCTTTGAGGCAGGCGGGCGTGCCCTCGTCGTTCTCGCGGGGTGGCGGGCCGTCGTCCGAAGCGCCGCCGGATGGACCAGCGCCGACGGCCTTGCCCGCGCCTCCGCCGATGATCTCTGGAGTACCGGGAGCCGTGATCCAGATGTCGCACTCTCCCGTCCGTGGGTTGACGTACTTGCAATGGCCGCCGGCTTCCGGGACGTCCGCTGCTGCCGTGGAGCACACTCCGAAGACCCCCGTCAGGACGAGGGCGGCGCAGGCGTAGAGCCTCATTGCCCAGCGCACGGTTCCTGCTCCAGAGTCTGGGCGTCCGTGACTCGCCACCCGTCATCGGGGTTGGTGTCGTAGGCAGAGTTGGTGACGGTGAGCCGGTCCCAACCGCGGTCATTCCGGCCCGAGTCGACCTGAGAGGCGCCTGACTGATCGACGATGTCCAGATCCGTGACGTCGAAGCAGACATCGACTTGCGCTGACGGGACGGAGCCGTCCGAAGGCTCCAGCGTGACCGTCTGCGTGACGAGTTCGACGACCTTCAGATCACCGGTCTGGTGCCAGCTGTCGTCGGCCCACTGCTGAAACTGTGCCTTCAGACGTTGGAGTTCCCCCGTGGCGGCGATGCCATCGAGCGGAGTGAGGTCCGTGGGATTCTTCGCGACGACGTCGGTGACTCGGTAGTACTCGCGGACCAAGGCCTCGGCATTCGCGGCCGCGAGCTCGGAGTCGGTGGCTGGGCTCGGTGACCCGGCAGGCTGTGAGGCGGTGTCCGTCGGCGTGGGTGACGGTGTCGGGTCCGTGGCGCTCGTGCAGCCGGTCACAGTGAGCAGCACGCCGGCTGCTACTGCGACAAGGCGTCGCTCGATCCGCATAACGGTCTCCTTCGCCCCCTGACGCGGCCGTGCGGCTCGCGAAGGATGTTGCCCGTGTCGGGCCTTCTGTGACGCGGGCAACGGTTTCCAGGGTGCACTGAATCCGGTTCCAATGCCACCTCATCTAGCGCGACCGGGGCGAGTGGAGCGGTGCCAACCGCTCGGGCGTCCCGCCTCGGACTTGGTCCACGGTGCCACGGGCGGGGCCGGAAAAACGCATAGTGTTCGGGCCTGATCAGAACCGCATTGGGGCGTCCGCGCAGGTCAGAACCGCGCCATCGCACTCGAAAGCGACCTACGCCACGAGAACAACCTCGCCACCCGCTACCGCGACTGGCTCCTCACCGCTTGACTCGGATAGGGGCATCAGACCCTCCGTGGCGCCCATGCGTGAGTGAGTCAGCGGCGTCAGTAGATAGCGATCGCGTCGACGATGATGGCCGGTCCGACGATGTAGGTCTGCACGTCGTCGTCGGACATCTTCGGGTCGAGGGCGCAGAACCTCTGGGCGAGCTGGTCGCTGACCGTGGCCATCATCACTCGGCAGGTCGGCCGCGCTGTTCGACCACCTCGCCACACGACTAACCCCAGCGCAGTGCGCGACCGGTTCGTCGTCGACGCCGACCTGCTCGTCCTGGCCGACGACGCCACCAGCCAGGCAGGGACCTGCCGACCGACCGCATCGCCGCCCACCTGACCGACCTGGGCTACCTGACCAGCGACGACCGGCCAGTCCCCGAGCACTACCTGCACCAGTACGAGAACAACACGCACGAGGTCCTCGTGAACGTCAACCCGGACCTCGTCCGGCGCGGATACCACAGCCCGTCAGCCCCGTAGCAGCGGCCCTGGATCAGGGTGCCCTTACTCACACGCGACGACGCACGTCGAGCGGCGCTTCACCCACCGATGCGTGCAAGCGCGGGGCGCGAGGATCACAATGCAACTGCACGACAGCACCAAGGCTTCGGGGGCCGGTCGTCCGGCGGATCCGGGTGTACTTCGGGTCGTCGCCAGCCCGCGCCATCCCCGTTGAACTGCGGCAACATCGGTCCTGCACGATTGGCGTGTCAGTGTGCCGGAGTAGGCTCAGCACGCACGTCCGACGACCACCGTTGTCGGACTGGTGTGCGTTACGAGACGATCAGAACGGGAACGATGACGACGACGAACGATGTGGACGCAGGGACCGAGCGCGACGGTGCACTGGCGCCTGACTCGATGACGGAGTCGCAGGTGCATCACCTGGACGAGGGGTACATCGTCGACTTCCTGCACAACGTCCCCATCAAGGACACGGCGAAGGAACGCGTGCGGCAACGGATCCTCCGCGTGTTGTTCCACGAGTACGCCATCACGCCGGACGACATGGAACGCGACTTCCAGGTCCAAGTGAACACCGGGACTCGGAGAACGCGGAAGAAGGTCGACATCGCCGTCTTCGCTCCGGGATCGGCGCACACCGAGGCCAACCTCCGGCGGGTCGTCGTGTGCAAGCCCGAGCCAAAGCGTGGCAAGAACGTCGTCAAGCTCCGTGATCCCGAGCAGATGAAGACCGAGGAGGACGAGCTGACCGCGCTGCTCGGGGCGGAGGACTACCCCGAGCGTCTCGACGCACTCTGGACGGACAACCTCGACTTCTTCTTCCTGCACAAGAACGTCACCCGGTTCGGCGCGACCTACGAGGCCCGCACCGACTGGCCGCAGGCCGACGGCACGGTCGGCAGCCGGAACGTTGTCTCACACCAGAGGCTGCGGCGCGCCGAGCCCGAGATGCTCAAGGTGACGTTCCGCCGCTGCCACAACTACATCCACGGCAACTTCGGCATGGCCAAGGACAGGGCGTTCTGGCAATTCTTGTACCTCCTGTTCGCCAAGATGTACGACGAGCGCGTGGTGCGTGACGGAGGTACATCGCGGTTCTACGCGTCGATGACCGAGCCGTACGACGACGAGGGTCGAGCGCAGATCCGCAAGCGGGTTCTCGAACTCTTCGAGGACGTCAAGAAGCAGTACGCCTCGTCCGGCCTGTTCAGCGCCAGAGACGAGATCACACTCGACAATCGGGCGCTGGCGTTCATCGTGGGCGAGCTTTCGCCGTACGACCTGAGCGCCACTGACATCGACGCGAAAGGTCTTGCGTACCAGGAGATCGTTGGCACCAACCTACGCGGCGACAAGGGCCAGTACTTCACACCCCGGGGTGCTGTCCGACTCATGGTCGAGATCCTGGACCCGCAGGAGGACGAGACCGTACTCGACCCGACCTGCGGTACAGGAGGCTTCCTGCACGCCACCCTGACGCACCTGCACCATGCAATGCAGAAGGAGGACGGCACGCTCGGACTGCCGGACACGCCCGAGCAGAGCGAACGGTACCGGGACAAGCTCCGTCGATACGCGGAGCATCATCTCTTCGGGGCCGACTTCGACGAGGACCTGGTTCGCGCGACGTCCATGAACATCATGACTCTCGCGGACACCCCAGGGAATGTCTACTACATGGACTCGCTCGCCTTTCCCGCCGGGCCGTGGCACGGCGTGGCAGAGGCGCAGCGCCGCATCCCTCTTGCCAAAAACGGCGCCTCCGGCGTCGTCGACGTCCTACTCACCAACCCACCGTTCGGCGCAGACATCCCGGTTAGCGACGAGTCGGTACTCGGCAACTTCACCGACGGCGTAGCCAAGGTCTGGGGGCGGGACAAGGCGACGGGCGAACTGCGACCAAGCGTCAATACTCGGCCGGGATCCATGGCGCCCGAGCAGTTGTTCGTGCAGAGAGCCATCGAATGGGTCAAGCCGGGCGGCCGGCTGGGTATCGTCCTCCCGAACGGAATCTTGTCCAATCCTGGGCCCGCCGACGAGGGCATCCGAAAGTACATCCTGGAGCAATGCTGGGTGCTCGCGAGCGTTGAGCTTCCGGTCGAGACGTTCATCGTCGACGCCAACGTCAACATCCTCACTACGCTGTTGTTCCTCAAGCGCAAGACGACCGACGAGACGATGAACGAGTCCCTCAACGGACCCGTCTCCTATCCAGTCTTCATGGCGGTCGCTGAGAAGGTCGGCTTTGACCGGCGCGGCAACGAGCTCTACAAGCGGCACCCGAACGGCGACCTCGTGATGGAGGCCTTCGAGGAGTCCGAATACATCACCATCGATCATGAGCGGCGTAAGCGACGGATCAAACGCAGTCGACCTGTCGTCGACAATGACTTGCCACTGATTGCCGAACGGTATAGAGAGTTCCGCAAGGTCCACTCGATCCCAGGCTTTGACCCTCGCGGCTCGCGGGAGGCTCGCGCGTGAAGGTCACTAGCTTGACGACCCCTGTCCGCTCGGACTGGTTTGGTGATCAGGGATTCCGTCTCGATGCGACGCCGTACCTCTCGGGAGCCCTTGAGGCGCGCAAGCGCCTCGACGCACTACCCAACACGATGCGTCTCGATCGAGTGACGTCGGGGCATGACGGCGGCATCTTCAACGGTCCAAAGTTCAGCAGGATTTATCTAGACAACCCGGAGCACAGCGTTCCGTTCCTTGGAAGCACGGACATGCTAGAGGCAGACCTCAGCTTTGTGCCACGCCTCAGCAAGGTGATTGCCGAACGGCTCAACTACCTAGAGGCTTCCCCGGGCATGTCTCTAATCTCATGCTCAGGGACCATCGGTCGCATGGCCTATGTCCGGTCTGACATGGCCGGATTCTGGACGTCTCAGCACGTGATGAAGGTGCAGCCCGATTCCACGATGATTCCGTCGGGATATCTGTACACGTTCCTGCGGAGCCGGTTCGGGATCCCGATGATCGTGTCGTCCGCATACGGGGCGATCATCCAGCACATCGAACCCCACCACATTGCTGACCTCCCCGTGCCGCGGTTCGGTGGCGCTCTGGAGCAGAGGGTCCACGAGCTCGTAGAGGAGAGCGCGAGGCTTCGTGCATCTTTCCAGGCCAGGCTCGCGGCCTCCACGCAAGACTTCTTCGAGAGCGTCGGGCTGGCCAACCTTGCCGAGTACCGGTGGCATGAGCAAGAGCGTGACCTCGGTTTTGTCGTCGACGAGCTCTCGCCAGTGTCGTTGCGAGCGATCAACCACGGCAAGAGGGCGAGCGCGCTCAAGGCTCAGTTGGCGTCCGTGCCGCATCGAACCCTCGGAGAGATCTGCGCTGGCGGTGTTCTGAGTAGAGGTGAGCGCTTCACCCGGATCGAGACCGGTCCAGGCGAGGGCCTGCGCTTCGTCGGCCAACGTCAGGCATTCTGGATCCGGCCAGAAGACCGTTGGATCAAGGCACCGCCGTCCGCAAGCTTGCTTGTCGGGGACGAGACGATCGTCGCAACCGCAAGGGGTCTGCCGAGCGAGAACGGCCTCTTCGGGCGGACGATCCTGGTGACAGGTGCTTGGACGGAGTATGCCTACACGGAGGACTTCCTCCGCATCGGGAGTGGTGACCCGGGGGTGAGCGGGGCCTACCTCTACGCCTTGCTCCGCTCGCCGTTAGCCTTCCGGCTCTTCCGCAGCATGCTTTCGGGGGCGGGACCGCAGAATGTCCATCCTTCGTTTCTTGCGGGACTGCCCATCCCCATCGCATCGCGCGACGATCACGACCGCATCGCTGAGACGGTTCGCGAGGCGTACCGCGAACGCGACCGTGCGGACGAGCTGGAGGACGAGGCACTGGAGTTGTTGACGAGAGCTGTCGAGGGGGCCGAGGTCTGATGGCGAGGATCGTCCAGATCGGTCCGCCCGTGAACGACGCGGAACGGACGGTCATCGCGCACCTGCGCGACCACGGGCCGGACGACTGGACGGTAGTGCATTCCCTGGAGATCCCGGCCCGCCGGGGAGACCTGTTCGAGCTGGACCTGGTCGTCGTGACAGGCCACATGGTCTACGTGATCGACGTCAAGGGCACCCGGGGCCGTATCGAAGTGCACGGGGACAAGTGGCTTCCGGCTGGCAGGGCGGGATTCCATTCACCCCTGCCAAAGGTGCGGGCGAACGCAAAGAGGCTCAAGTCTCTGCTCGAAGAAGCCGACCCAACTCTGTCGCGTGTGTACGTCGGCGGCGCAGTCGTGCTTCCCGCGCCGGATGCTCGCCTCGTCGACCGCACCCCGCAACAACAGGACGCAGCTTCAACCGTTCACCTGGACCACCTCGTCGAGTTCCTTGCGGACGCGTCGCAGGTTCCGATTGGGCATCGACCTGTTGACGCCGACATCTCGGGTCACCACGATCGAATCGTCAGCGCCGTCGAGGGCCCGGCCCGCGCACCATCGGGCCCGTTGCAGTTCGGTAACTGGCACGTGCTGGAGACTCTGAGCGAGACCCAGCACGCACCAGGTGTCGATGTGGTCGGCGAGTATCGCGCCAAGAACGCGAACGCGGTCCAGGGCTCGGGCACCGTGCGGCTGGTGGTGCGTCAGGCTGATCCGTACGCCGAGACCGCGGTCCGCGAGAAGCAACAGAAGCAGATCGGCGTCGCATACGAGGCGCTCGGAAAGATGCCGTCCCACCCGAACATCGTGGGGGTTCGCGATTTCTTCCCTGACCAGGAAGATCGGGGCTTCGTCACGGTCTACGACGACGTGCCGGGCCATGGGCTCCGCCTGCACCTTGGTGAGCGTGCCGCCGACCCCCTCACACTCGATCAAAAGTTGCTCATCCTCCGGCAGGTACTGCAAGGCCTCGCGCACGCTCAGGCGCGCAAGATCGTGCACCGGTCGCTGAGCCCGTCCACGATCCTGGTGACGCAGGACGGGCGAGCGATGCTTACGGGATTCGACTACGCGAAGACGGCGCAGATGCGATCCCATACGGTCCGGATGGACGCGCTAGCTGCTGCTGATGTCGCCTATGTGGCTCAGGAAGCCCAGGTCGACGCGACGAAGTTGACCGCGAAGGCCGATATCTACGCCGTCGGTGTGATCGGCTTTGAACTTTTCACCGGACGCCGGCCGTTCGAGTCGACCACGGCCCAGGCTCAAGCAGCCGGAATCCTGCCTGAGCAGGACCTCATCCGTGCAGACGTCCCCGCATCGCTGCGGCACTGGCTGAGCTTGCTCTGCGCCACTCAGCCTGAGCAGCGCCCGAACGCGAGCGAGGCACTGCGACGTCTCGAACTCGTCGTTGGTGAGATGCGCAGTCCGCGGCGACGGGTCGGTGGCGGGGGAAGCCAACCGCCCGACGTGGGAAGCAGTGCGGCGTCGGACGATGACGAGCGGCGGGATGTCGGGTTCTGGAAGAATCTGCCCCGCGACTACGCGCTGGACAAGTACCTGGTCCGGGAGCGTCTTGGCAAGCCCGGCGGGTCGGGCGTTGCATACCGCGTCTTCGACACGATGCGAAACGTCGACCGAGTACTGAAGTTGATCCTCCAGGAGGAGGAGCACCCGCGAGAGCGTGCGCGCCGCGAGGCTGCGGTACTGGAGCGCCTCAGCAAGTCCGAGGACCCGCACGTCGTGAAGATGATTGATGTGAGTGTGCTGCCGCCACCGTACTCGCATCCCTATCTCGTCTTCGAGCACGAGGAGGGCAAAGACCTCGGCGAGATGACTCGGGGCGGCATGATTACCGTGGGCGACGTCCTTCGGATCGGTCGTGACGTAGCCGCTGGCCTGAGGTACTTGCACGGACTGAGTGTGTGGCACTGCGACGTGAAGCCGAGCAACCTGCTGTGGACCGAGGACGCGGTCAAGTTGATCGACTTCGGCATCGCCAAGACGCCTGACACCACCCAGGGGCACACAGCCAGCACCCCTCGCTACACACCGCCGGATCTGGCCCAGGTCCCGGCGGGACCGGATGGCTACGTCGACCGTGATCTTTACGCACTGGGCATCACCCTCTACGAGGCGCTGACGGGCGGCGCCTATCCGTGGGAGCCATTCACCAGCCCGCCACCCGGCAAGCCCGCGCCCGACCCTCGGCGGCTGTACAGCTTGCCTGAACCTGCCCCGGAGGGCCTGGTAACGGTGATCCTCAAGGCGGTATCACCGTTGCGCAGTGAGCGGTTTACCAGTGCTCACGAGCTGCTAGAGGCGCTGGACGGGGTCATCACAGCACCTCAGTCACTTGTAACTGCCAAGGCGGTCGATGGCGGGCCGACCCAGCGGGGCGAAGCGACGCCCTCAAGTGTGAACCGCTTCGTGGAGCACCTGCAGACGCTGTACAGCCAAAGCCATCGGTCCAACCGTGGCACCCGCGGTATCGACGACCGCGCATACCAGGTGTACGTCAACACGGCGCTGGATGAGGCGCTCAGGCCCGCAGTATTTGCCGGCCAGCACGGGCTCGTCATCGTCACGGGAAACGCTGGTGACGGCAAGACAGCATTCTTAGAAAGCTTGGAAGAGCACGCGCTCGACCTGGGTGCACAGTTCGATGCAAGGCTACCGAATGGCTCGGTGTTCACCCTCTCGGGTCGGCGGTTCCGCACAAACTACGACGGCAGCCAGGACGAGGAGAACGTCCGAAGCGACGACGTCCTGGTCGAGTTCTTCAGCCCGTTTGCGGGCTCGTACGACCTGAGTGTTCCGAGAGACGAGACACGGCTGATTGCCATCAACGAGGGGAGGCTGGTCGACTTCCTGACGCATCACCGTGACAGATTCGAAGCCCTCGCGCGCGAGGTGGACGCCGGACTTCGCGGCGAGCAGGCACCGGGTTCCGTCGCCATCGTGAACCTGAACCTTCGTGACGTCACCGTCCAGACCTGCGATGATGACGGCGTTCCCCAGCTGGGTTCCTCCATCCTCGAGCGGATGCTGACCCGTATGACGGACAGCCGGTTCTGGGACGCGTGCGACAGCTGCCCCCTTGTGCGGTCCTGCTATGCCCGCCACAACGCCACAACGATCGCGCACCCGGTGCTTGGGCCGCAGGTAGCGGATCGTCTGCGGCGCGTGTACGAGCTCGCGCAACTGCGAGGACGGCTCCATATCACCGTCCGGGACCTGCGTTCGGCCCTCGCCTACACGCTCACGTCCGGCCGCAACTGTGCAGAGATCCAAGACCTCCATGAGTCGGCCGACGACAGGGCCTTGCTCGACAGCTACTACTTCAACGCCTACCGAGGCGGTGACGCCACTTCTGAGAACGACCGCCTTCTGGTGCAACTTCGTAACGTCGACGTTGCAGGTCCAGCGCAGCCGGTCCTGGACCGTCGTCTGGCCAGCGAGGGACCCCTGGATCGGCTGCTCATCGACGCGAGTGATCGGCCGTCGTCGGACCGCATGCTGCTTCGCGCAGTGTACGAGCGGGTTGTCGAGACCGGCAGCCCGCGCGAGTTGATGATCCAGTTCGTCGCGACGGCGCGGCGCTTGCTCTACTTCGAAATGCGCGACGTCGACGACGCGGTCCGTATGCTCCCCTACAACTCGGCGCGTGCGTTCCTCGACCGGCTCATGGGCGGGCCGCCGGACCTCGACTGGTTCCTGCGCGCGCTCAACCGCAGCGAGGGCGTCGTCTCGCAAAACATCGCTGATGAGAGCCTCGTGGTCCGTGTTCGTGACGTCTCCCAAGGAACCGTACGCAGCCTGCGACGTTTCCCTGCGACCGGGTTCACCGTTCGCGCCGTCGGCAGCTCCGACAACCCGTACGTTGAGAGCCGTCCTACAGCGCTGCGCCTTACCTACGTTGACCCCGATCGGCCGGGCACCACGGCTGCCGGACTCCAGATCGGGCTCGACCTCTTCGAACTTCTGGGTCGCTTCGACAAGGGTTACCAGGCAACCGCAGACGACGATCAGGGTTACGCACTCGCGCTGTCCGTCTTCAAGAACCAACTCGCAGCGGTTCCGTACCAGGAGGTCGTACTCACCATCGACGGATCTGTCATGCACACCGTCCGACGCTCCGAAGACGGCGTGCTACATCTGACAAAAGAGCAGGGAACCGCTGCAGTGGTAGAGGAGCTCGAATGGCACTAGATGCGAAGGACCGTGCCTTCCGGTACGACGGGATCAGCCGCGTCGACTACAAGTCACTCAACATGGATCGAGTCCTCACTGCCTTCCTCGGTCGGCTGAACTGGAGCGGTGCACCGAGTGTCATGAGCCGGGCGTCGGACCTGAATGTCGACGACTACACATGGATCCTCTTGAACGATGTCGAACGCTTCCGCGGCTTCGGTGACGACGAAGATGTGACCCGGCGCTGGGTCTCGACTCACCTCCTCGACCTTGTGAACCGGGGTCGTTCGACTGAGCAAGTCGCCGGCCCGCGACCTCTACATGGCTACGCATACCGCCTACGCAACAGCCGGCGATCTCGACCGTACGGTGCCGATGAGCAGCTCTACGAAATGCTCTCGGCGAAGCAGCCCGCGATCGATGCCCTCCGCAACTTCTTCTTCACGGAGCAGGCCGGTGCTGACGCAGGCGGCGCAGCCGACATCGACGTCGAGTCTCAGGCTCTGTTGAGCATGGTCGAGGCCACGAAGAACCAGGCCAAGGACCGCGGGGAACCAGCAACCCGTAAGCCGCTGCAGATGCTCTGCCGTCAACCTGCGGAGACGATGGCCGATGACGTGATGCGGCTGCTCCTGCACCGACATTTCATGCCTCGAACGGTCCTTGTCGAGCATCTCAAGGTCCTGCTCTCCTTCCACCTCGCGCTCTACCACCTGCGCATGATCAAGCTCGTCCCGAGAGCCGTCCGCGAGGCTGGAGTCTCGCCCTCGTGCACTCGTGGTCATCCTCGAGGAGAAACCTGCCCGTACGCCGTGAACTTGTTCGCTGATGTCGTCGGCGACCCGATGTCACCTGTTGCCATGTTGGCGAACCGGAGCGCGTCCGTTTGGTACGGCCGAGTCCCTCAGTTCGTCCGCGGGACTTTCGCGCTACTGAAGCTCGCCGACTTCGCTGAGGACCTGCGCCGCAGGAACAAGCCACTGCCCGGAACCGGGCGTTCGGAGCTGGCCGCGGTAGACGTCGCATCGCTACTCACGAAGAAGTACGAGAGGGAGCGGGAAGGCTTCTTCGACATGCGCGTACGCCGGATCCTCGACGACGAGGAGAAGGACCAGCCTCTCGGCCCCGAGCTGAAGACGATCCTGGATCTCGGCCTGAACAGTTTCGACACCTACCTTGAGTTGATCATGCACTACCGAGGCCGGTTCCAGCGCAAATACCTCATGGAGTGCCTGGACTCCCTGCTCATGAAGGGTCGGCCAGGACAGCTTGTCGCCCAGCCGCGTGGCACACGGGCCGAGCGCCGCTTCGTCCTGGACTCGCGTCTCCTCGAGGTCTTACTCCAGGTGTCACTCGTCCGCCCCGACGAGCGGGGTGTCACACGGACACACCCGATGCGCGTCGACGAGGTCCTCGCGGTCCTTCGCAACAGATATGGGATCTTCATCGATGAGTTGCCCAGCGCCGACGGCTTCGAGGGCGCGGACCTCGCCGATCAAGCCGTTTTGCGCACCAACGGCGTCGCGTTCGTAGATCGGCTCCGGGAGATCGGCTACTACCGCGACCTCTCCGACGCCTATCTCACACAGACGGTCACCCCTCGATATGTCATCGGGAGTCCAATCGAAGGGAGTTCTCGATGACCACGGCGACGATCGGTTTCAGCGAGTCTGGCACCACCGAGGTGCGCTCCGCGCTTGAAGAGGTTCTCGTTCCGCGTCTGCTGGAACTGCTCTGTGCAAGAGAGCCGGGGCACTGCATGCGAGTGACGGAGCTCGATGCTGAGCTGTCCGCCCGGCTTGCCCGCCGGCTCCGTTCAGCGTCCGAGCCGGGGACGGTGGTCTGCGTCCTCGGAACAGAGACAGACCTGCAAGGCGACCGTGCAGACGTCGTCGTTACTAGCACAAAGCTCGTCGAGCTTCGAAATCGGCCAGTGGACGCGGCCGGCGGGCCATTGCTCGTTTTCGTGCCCCCGGGCACCAGAGCAAGCGCCGAGGACTCGTTCGGCGTAGCAACGTTCGAGGAGCATCGTGTCTCGGACGCCTACGAGTCCGTGCGCGAGGCGCTCGTCGAAAGGGTGCCCCCTCGGCTCCGCAACCCGCTCGAAGAACTCGGCGCACTCTTACGTGAGAAGGCCGACGGCAGGGCCAGCGACCGTGCCTGGGTCCAGTACCTCTTGACAATCGCGGCGAACGACTATGAGCAGACCGCCGCCGGTGCCGCGTTGTACTGCTTTGGACTCGTGCCAGACCTCGAAGCCTTTACATCCGACGCAAACCTCGCCGAGCGTATTCGTCGCAATCGGATGCATGTCGACGACCTGACAAGGCCGGAACTTGGCGAGCAGCAGCGTGTCGTCACGTTGGGACTTCCGGATGCAGCCTTTGTTGCGCGGCTCGCCCAGTTCGCAGGACACGTCGGGCTTGAGAACCGGAAGGACTGGACCCGGCGCATCATCATCGACCGCGGCAACCGAGACCTGACGTTCGACCGCTGGCCCGTACCGGCCAACCGGGAAGTCCTAGTCGACATCGACGTTCGAACCGTCGGCCTGCCAGACGCGGGTGACGATCCTCGTCACCTCGAGCAGTACCCCGTCCTCGACTCCCTCGCGGGTCAGCCGTACCTTGTAGCCGGTCCGCAGGGGGCTAAGGAGGTTGAAGTTCGTTTCACCGTCAGCCCTGCGCTTACGGCGGCTGATGGCCTCCTCCGGCTGCGCGTCGAGATGGTCTCCGACGACGGCGGCCCCGTCGGACGCTCGATCTCCGTCCAAGTCGGAGCACGCCCGAAATCTGAGTACAAGGCGACGATCAAGAATCTGCGCGCGACCTCCTTGGACGAAGGGTGGCACAAGATCACCGTTCACCCCGTGGCTGATGCAGACCGCCGCATCAGCGTGCGCACCATGCCGAACGGTAACCCAGGAGGCGTGAGCAGCCCGTTCTGGGTCGTCAATGCCGACGAGACTGAAGTGGTCCCCGAGATCCGGAGCACTCGCTACGAGAGCGTCGCTCACGCACTCGAGCAGATGGCCTTCCAGCGGTCCGTCGAAGGTCGGCTCGGCGCCGATCTCATCCCCGCCTCGATGGTGTGGTCGACAGGGGGTCGAGGCGGAATGTACGACCAGGCAACCGTCGATATCGAGCGCGGCGGGAAGGCCGAGGTCCGGTTGTCCCGCACGCTCACTTCGATCGAGCGTGCGACCCTCGGTGCGCCCCGAGAGTTAGGTCTATGGCAGGTTGCCACCAGGAGCGACGGCAGCCAGGCAACGACGCGTCGCGACGACGCCGGCTGGGTCGTCGATCTTGGGCCTGCACCTCTCGCGGCCTTCGAACGCTTCCTGGAAGCTCGCGACGATCTATTCGCGAAGGTGGCAGGATCCGCAACCGGTGACCCTGATGAGCCCATGCCGATCGTCGAGACAGTCGACGTTAATGGCGTCGCAACTGAAGCTCTAGCGTACGCAACGGCCTACTACCATCTCCTCAACGCCCAGGGAGAATGGGCCCGGCAGGCGCCTCCAACCCAACAAGGGCGGGCGCTGCGGGCGCTTGCAGGCCTGCAGCAGGTTGATGCAGTCGCAATCAGCCATGTAGATGCGCTGGGTTCGGTGAACCGCATCTTGCTCCTAGGCCCAACGCACCCTCTGCGAGTCCTGTGGTTCACGACCTGGACAGCGATGGGTGCCGAGTGGCGCGTCGATCTTGAAGGCAGGCCAGCGGCGGCAGCCGAGGAGGCTATGAGGTCGTTCTTCGGGAGGATTACCAACCTCGGCCTCCCGTTCGCGGTGCCGCGGCAGGACGGCCGGCTCCTCGCGTCAACCGGACATTTGACCCCGTTCTGGGCCGCGTACGTCCCGAGTGGCACCGGAGACTCGCGGACGCTCCTTACGCAAGTTGCTGCAGCCCTTGGCGTACCTGATGCTCCCCGCCCGCCGTCCTCGTCAGATGTCTCGGGCCCAGTGCTTGCCGACCGTGTCGAGAAGTACGTGCGCCAGCATCCGTATGTCCGGACGCTCGTCGTCAACGTCGTCAATGCGGGCGACGGTGCATTGATCGCCGAGACACTCCTGGAGCTGCAGCGGCGACCCCTCACCAGAGACCTTGCATACGACATCCGCCTGTGCGTCCACAACACCGAGACGCCTGGAGTCGGCGAGGCACTTGCGGAGCTGACCAGGACCGACAGCCGATTCACTAGCGACGAGGCTGAGGCGTTCGCCGCGCGTCGCGGGTCTCGAGGGCCGAAACTCACCTACTCGGTGACGTCGCTGGAAGAGTTCGAGAGCAAGCCCGGCGACTTCGAGGCCCACCTGTCGGTGCTGGTTGACGCATTCGACGGCGAACAGCACGAGTCGTCGGCGATGCGCGAGATAAGAGGAGCGCCCGCAAACGGCCTTGTTCAGCAGGCTGATACCGCGTTCGAGGATGACGGGACGACCGTCACCTGGCGCAAGACGCCCGTCTTCCCCCGTATCGGCGATGCGCAGCCTCGGGATCTACTCGCGGTGCTTCCGCGGTGCCTGGCGACTGCAGCCGCCACCGTCGCCACGAACGGCTCGGCAGGACGAGTTCCTAGCACCACGCTCAGCCTCGACGGCAAGCAGCGATCGCTCCTGCACCAGGCGCACGAGATGAGCGACTGGGTAGTCATCGTGGACCGGACCCTGGGCTTGGAGTACTTCGACCGTGCGCAGGAACACGGGATGCCCGACTACGTCATCGACTACGCAAGCGGCCGGACTGGTCTTGGCTACCAGGTTCTCGTGAGCTCACGGAAAGTGGATGAGCTTCGAGCCATGCTGAAACCAGTCGTGGCGGACCATGGAGTCAGCGTGGAAGACCGGCACATACAGACGTTCTTCGAACAACTTCGTCTCCTGTCCGGCACCCTTGCCTTCAAGATCGCGTCGGTCGCTCGAAACCAGCGGACAGAGGTCCTCGGACTCGCGCTAGCGCGGCTGTTCCTCGACGGACAGCAAGCTCTCGACGACCAGCTGGTAGTGCCCCTCGATGCCCACCCCGAGCTGTACGCCGAGGCCCGGCGCATGGCTCGCGGAACCGACCAGTCGCTGCGCCGCACCGACCTGGCGCTGTTCAGTTTCGACGCCATGACCCGGACGATCACGTGTCGCCTTGTCGAAGTCAAGGCCTACACATCGGTCCCGGACCTGACTACCTACCAGCGGCTGCAGACTACTATCAAGGAGCAGCTCCGGACCTCCGAGGAGGTCCTTGCTACGCAGTTCGACCCGCATCGCGCGGAGCCAGATCGGGTCGACCGCACGGTGAAGAACCTCGAACTTTCCGCGATGCTGCGCTTCTACTTTGAGCGGGCCGAGCGCTACGGGAGCGTCAACCCATCAGTCGGTACGCACGCCCGGCGGCTGCTCGAGACCCTTGACGATGGCTTCACCCTGGCATTCCGTCGGGCCGGGCTCATTTTCAACCTCACGGGAGCCGGCGGGGAACTGCACGAGGTCGACGGTGTTGAGTATCACCACGTCGGCCGAGACGAAGTCGACGAACTCCTCGGCGGGCTGGTAACCGTGCCTGTGCGGCCTGGCGATCGGCCAGCCGCCGAGCAAACAGCCGAGATGCGCGACGCCTACCTCACGCGATCCCGGCGCGATCCAGCGGCATTCCGAGCTCCAACGCTCGACCCGATGCCTGAGGGTGAGCGCGTCGAGAGTTCCCCCGCTCAGCCGACCGGAGACCGGGCGGTAGCGACGGAGTCTGTGCCTGCCGTACAGGCAGACACTGGGCAGCTCCGTGCGGAGACAGGCACACTTGGAGATGTCGTTGGCGCACTCGACGCGGCGAAGGTTGCGCAGGACGCGCCTACAGCCACGGGGCAGGGCTCTTCTGGATCCGCCGGTTCGGGCGAGGCCAAGATCGTCGTCCACGCGGCGACCTCAGGTGCGGATGGCGAGGCGGCGGCGCTACAGCCGTCGATACTCGTGGGCGTAACCGGGCCCACTCCTCAGTGGGGCATGCTCGGCGAGGCTGTCGATGGACGGAAGGTCGGCGTCGACCTCAACGAGACCCATACCATCAGCCTCTTCGGCGTCCAAGGGGGTGGCAAAAGCTACACGCTCGGTTCGATCATCGAGAGCGCCACCCTCCCGAGCCCGGGGATCAACCACCTACCACGCCCGTTGTCGACAATTGTGTTCCATTACAGCCGTACGCAGGACTACGCCCCCGAGTTCAGTTCGATGGTCGGAATGAACGATGTTGACAGCCAAGTTGCAGCGCTAAGAGAGCGCTACGGTGCCGAGCCCGCAGCGCTCGATGATGTCCTGCTCCTTGCGCCCAGCATGCAGGTGGACGAACGCCGGGCCGAGTTTCCCGGGATCCGCGTGGAGCCCCTCCTGTTCTCCTCCACCGAGCTGCAGGCCTCGCACTGGACGTTCCTGCTTGGCGCTGTCGGTAACCAGGCGATGTACATGCGACAGCTGAAGCAGATACTGAGGGCGAACCGAGCCCGATTGAGCCTCGACACCGTCCGGCAGGCCGTGGAAGCATCGTCGATGGCGGACAACCTCAAGGAGCTGGCACAGCAGCGACTCGAGCTGGCCTCGGAGTACATCGACGACACTGTCCGTATCTCCGACCATGTGCGCCCTGGCCGATTAATCATCGTCGATCTTCGTGACGAGTACATCGAAAAGGACGAGAGCCTCGGGCTCTTCGTCGTCCTCATGCAACTCTTCGCGGAGGCCAAGGACGAGGGCGGCCGATTCAACAAGCTCGTCGTGTTCGATGAGGCGCACAAGTACATCGACAGCAATGAGCTTGTCGACATCCTTGTCGAATCCGTCCGCGAGATGCGGCACAAGGGCATGAGCATCCTCGTCGCCAGCCAGGACCCGCCCTCCGTCCCAGTGTCGCTCATTGAGCTATCCGACCACATTGTCCTTCACCGGATGAACTCGCCCGCCTGGCTCAAGCACATCCAGAAGGCGAACGCCGCCCTATCTGGACTTCGCCCCGAACAACTTGCGAACCTCAAGGCGGGCGAGGCCTACGTCTGGGCGAGTAAGGCAACGGAGTCGTCGTTCACGCGCAACGCGGTTCGAGTATCTCTGCGGCCGCGGGTGACAAGGCACGGGGGTGCGACCAAGACGGCGACATCATGATCGACAGCTGCTGCTGCGGTCAGGACAAGCCGTGTCACGGTTGCACACGACACGATGTTCGGTCCTACGAACGTGGTAATCCAACGAGGAAGCGCCCGCTGGGCTCACCTCCGGACGCGCCGCTGGCTGCAGGGCTCTTGCCCTCCTGACGACGCACGAGCGTGACGACCTGGACGGCCGGCCTCTACGCGCAAGAGCACCAAAGACATCCTGCGCTGCCTCAAGCGAGCCATCGCCCGTCAGGTCTGGCACCTCTGGTCCACCCCGAACCCGTGCCCGACATCGACCAACGTCCGCTACGTCAGGACAAAGGCCTGCTCCCGCGCCACGCCGCCGATCTGTTCGGCGTCTGGCCCGCCATCATCTCCACCCTCAAACGCGGTAAGAGCCGCAACGACGGCCTTGCAACCGCCTACCGCGAATGACTCCTAGCCGCTTGACACGAGATAGGAGCATTACGCGCGCTACGGACCTACCGAGTCCAGGTGACCATGGCGAGGCCACGGTCTGCTGCACCGACGACGAGGTCGCGCCACCGGCGGAACGGGACCGACCATCTCGACGACCTCACCCTCGGACCGCTCCCAGGCTGCTGGAGCGCGCCCGAGGAGCATCTTCTGGTGCGTGCCCCATACCTCGAGATCGGGGTCGAGCTGCCGCATCCGGAAGCCGTAGAGCTCGACCTGCTTGGGGCTGGACCATCGAATCGGTCCGCCGGCGCGCTCGGTGACGTCGGGCACGTCAGTGTCGCCGTGCAGTGCTTCCATCGGGAGGCTCGAACTCATGATGACGTGCTGGAGCTCGCGCCACCATGAATCCAGGTCGATCACGTCGGGATCCTCACGTTCGTCGTCGTCCCACGCGACCTGGCACAACTCAGCGGTGCGGGCGATCATCGCATTCGGGTCAGCGAGCAGGTTCCGAACTTCGGCTTCGGCGGTCCGCCAGAAGTAGTGACTCATCCCCACGACGGCGACCGTAGCCGGGGACTCCGACAGTCACTCTACGAAGCGTGGACCGCTGCGTTGCGGCCGGCGACCTCGTACGCGGACGGTCCAGGATTTGCGAGGCCAGCCCAGTTGCCGAACTCCGGTACGTCGATCCAGTACGTGTCGCGAGCCATTCCAACGAACTCAGTGACAAGTCGGCGCATGGGCGTCGTTGACCTGTCGACCACGGCCAGGTCTCCAGTCCCGTCGGGACGCACTTCGGCCTGCACGTCAAGAACGGCCTCGTCCTCAGTAAAGGTGTCGGTGTCGTTCGGGTAGGTGTAGTCGACGGTGATCCAGCGCCAGAGGCGCCCTTCCGTCCAGTCGTAGTCGATCTGACGCCACAGGCTGTGTGCGGGGGTGTAGAAACTTGCGCGCACGCGACCGGAGGTTCCGATCCCGAGGACCCATCGCGGACGCGGGACGCCTTGCGTGTCGCGGTCCGCTGCGTCCACAACGTCGATGCCAGTGTTGGAATGGTAGCGGCCACTTGCGGTGTCGACGTCGAGCCATTCGTGTCCGAGCGCGGGACGACGGGTGATGTCGTTCCATCTTTCGGTGTAGAACACGTCCTGCGTCATGAGAGGTCTCCAACATCGGGGTGTGTCTCGTAAGTTCGGATGCGTACGCCCTTCTCAGCAGCGTACTTCGTGACCTCGGTGGGCGTCCGCTTCCCCTGCGGCGGCACGCCGAGGAACAAGCGACCACGCAACGGCCGTCCGAGTTCGCCGGTGCTCAGCTTGCGCCGGTTGCCTTCGGTGTCCGCGACGATGAGGTCCGCCCGATACGGTTCATACTTCTCGACTGCCTCGTCGATGTACTTCTTTGCAGTCTTCAACGTCACGTCTGAGAATTGAACGTGCTTGAGCGACACGACCTGCCTGTGCGCGAGCCCGTCGACGCGAAAGTCCGCAATCTTCTTTCCAGTCTTCAGATCGATGTTGCGAACGGTCACCTCGATGGCTTGGAAGTGGTGGGCCGCGGCGTGGTGGTAGGCGCAGCCTCGCAGGATGGTGCGCATGTATTCGGGCACCGACAGGTTCCGTGAAGCGTCCTTGTAGAAGTTCGCTTTGTCGATCTCAGTGCCGGTCTTCGGGTAAGTGGCCCAGATCTTCTGCCATCGCTCCTCCTCTGCGGAGCTGAGCCTCTCGATCGCCACTTGCAGGTCGTCGCTGATGGGGTCGAGCTCGTCCATCTCGCCCTGCAGGTGGGAGGGAGCCCAGCTTCGACCGCCGCTGCGCCAGTAGTCGGCCATCGCCGGTGTGAGCGCACCCGAGACGGGTCTGCCAGCCGTTGTGTCGGTGACCGCCTGCTGGGCCCAGGCAACGCCGAGGAGCTGAGCACGCCGGAGCTGCTGGGTCGCGTTGAAGAGCGTCCGCCGCGCCGCGCCGATCCCTTCGGCGGCGGTCCGTGCGTAGTTGTCCTCCGGCGCGTGGAGCATCAGCGTGTTGCTCCACCGGTCGCACTCGTCGATCCAGTGATGCAAGGTGCGCTGGTCTGTGGCGATCCCCTGGTCGAGTTCAGTGACCAGAGCTTCGGCGAGGCGTTGCAGGTCAGACTGGGCCACTGGCCACCTCCTTCGTTCCGGGTTCGTGCCCGGCGATGGCCGTGGTCACCCCAAGTGAGTGTCGTTCAGACCTGCTGAGCGAACTTCTCGCAGCGGTCCGCGGCAGCGAGCAGCGCGGCGGACGCCTGCTCGGCGGCGCGGCGTGCTTCCTCAAGAACGCCAGCGATCTCGACGTCGGCCTTGGTCGAGGTGCCGGAGATGAGACTTTCGACCTTGGCAATGTGCCCGGAGAACCTGTTCTGGAACTGGCTCAGACTCCCGCCCGCGGTCTTGGATTCGCTGGCGATCTGGGCGAGCTGGGCCTTGAGATCGGTGACTTGCGACATGACGAGGGTCCCCTTCTATCGGTTCTTGCGGCGGCCGGTACGGGCCAGGAGGATGACGCCGGTCAGCCCGGCGAGCAGGAGCAGGATCGTGGCGAGGATCGCATCCAAGGTCAGCCACATGACAAGGACGATAATGAGCCCGATGCCCGCGACGACTGCCGTCGGGACGAGGCCGCGACGTCGCGCCAGGACCCCTGCGAGGCAGACCGTGATCGTCGCTCCGAGCGTGGCGAACACGTTGGCGCCGACCGCGGAGAGCACCACCCAGGTCAGGATGGTCACGACCACCACGACCGCCACGCTGACGAGTCCGGTTCGACGCGAGGCCGCCTGCCCCCGAGCGACGGCCAGCGCGGCGGACGTGTCGGTCAGGCCGGATCGGATCTCGGTCATGACAGAACGGATCGATCCAGCATCCTCGACCTGTGCGACGAGGTCGGTGCTCCCGGCTCCCTCCGGCTGAACGTCCGCCTGCTCCAGGACTGTCCGGGCGTGCTCCTCGAGCGCGGGCAGGTCGGCGGCGAGCTCGTCGCGATCGCTCTCGGCGCTGGCGACTCGTTCTCGGGCCGCGACAAGCTGCTGGTCGCGCTCCTGGTCGCGCTGTCCGATCTCGTCCTCTGCCTGGGCGAGGGCTGCGGCGAGATCGCCGAGCCCGGACTGGTAGCTGGCCCAATCGTCAGCGACGTCAGGCGCCTGGGCCGCAGCCCACGGGTTTGAGGCGGTCATCGGACGCCACCTTCGGGATCCTCGGAGCGGATGTGACGCGCGACGTGCTCGACGTCGTCGGCCGTCAACGGCGCGAAGGGCACCACCTGGACGGGCTCTGGTCCAATGCCGTCCCAGACCAGCGCCCGCGCGGGCTCGGACGCCCAGGTCAGCAGCGGCATGCCCAGGGCGGAGCGGACGCCGTCGACGGGGTGGCGCAGGAAGAGGTACCCAGTCAGATTCGCGTGGTCGTACCCGAGCACGTCGGTCACGGCGTGCAGGCGATTCCACCAGCCGAACGTGACGATCCCCGCGGCTGGCCCGCGGCGTACGACGTCGTCCAGCGCGGCGGCCGGGGTCTCGAACAGGCCGGGCGGGGCCTCCTTGAGACCTGGCAGGGCGTGCAGACCGATCGTCACCAACAGCGTCGGCCCGTCGACTGCGTCGGAGGCGATCTGGGTGCGCAAGTCCATGATCCGGCCCGTGACGGCCTCAGGACTCTTCAGGTGCTCGACGTCAGCTCCGGCCGCCCACAGCACCTCGACCAGCGCTCTCGTGCCTTCTTCGGCCACCGCGTCACTGGCCCGACCCGCCGCGACAGGGGCCAAGAGGACGACCTTCGGCCGTGACTCCGGCGGTGCGGCCAGGATCGTGGAGAGCACCAGGCCGGTCAGGACGCCCACGCCCTCGGCCGGTCCGTCGCCGAGCACGAGCACTCCGGCACCTGGTTCGGGTCGCACGGGAATCGCAGCTGGTGTCTCGGTGACCGCCACCGGCAGGCCGGCCCACGCCGCGACGCCGTCCGGTCCGGTGACGGGCAGCTGCCGGGCCAGCGCGGTAGGCAGGTGGGCGGGCTGGGCCAGGTGGAAGACGCGCGGAGGGACGGCGTCGGAACTGCCAGCACGCTGCCACAAGTCGCCGCGCAGAGCGGCGAGGATCTCGTGGTCGGCGTAGGCGACCTGTGCGCGCAGGTTGTCGTCGGGGGCGCCGTAGTTCGCGTTGACGATGACTTGCCCGCGGAACTCCAGCTGCGCGGCGGCCAGGTTCCCAGGCCCGAGGATGACCTGGGAGTCGGCAGCCGTGGTCTTCAACGCCAGGCGCACGGGGATCTGCCCGAGGATCGCGTCGCGTTTCGCAGTCAGCCGCGCGGTCCCGTCCAGGGTCTGGGTCGCCAGGATCAGGTGCACCCCGTAGGCACGCCCGAGTCGAGCCAGCCGTTCCAACAGGGTCACCGCCTCGGTGGCCAGGTCATCGTCGCCGTCGACCAAGACCTGGAACTCGTCCAGGACCACCAGCAGACGCGGTGGTCGGTTCGGTCCGGCCGGCAGGTCGGAGATGTCAACGGCGTCATACGCCTTGAAGACCTCCGAGCGGCGCGCCAGTTCTTCGGTCAGGTGCCGCAGGACCGCGACACCGAACGTGCGGTCGGCATGGATGCCCAGGACCTTGGCGTGCGGCAGGAAGACGTCCCGGCCCGTGGCTGGGCCGAGGCGGGCGAACTCCACACCGTGCTTGAAGTCCAGCAGGTACATCTCCAGGTCGTCTGGCGAGTACCGGGCGGCCAAGCCGTGGATCACGGTCAGCAGCAGGTTCGACTTGCCCTGCCCGACCGCGCCCGCGACCAGCAGGTGCGGCAGCGGCGGGTTCGCCGACCGGAGCCGCACCACCACCGGGTCGGCGTCCGCGAACCCGATCACCGCCTCGAGGCCGTCGCCGACCGGCGTCCACCAGCGGCCACGAGGCGGAAGGGTCTCGGTGAACGGGATCGTAGGCAGCTCGGCTGCCTCGGTGCGTGCGACGACCGCGTCGCACACCGCAGTGATTTGCCGGATCGGGTCGTCGCGGAGGACCGGGACGCCCGGAAGCTGATCGGCGACGAGCAGGTCGCCGGTGGTGACGATGGCGTCCAGATGGTCCAGCAGCAGGTCCGGGTCGACGCCGGGCGCGGCGTCGGCGGAGTGGTCGAAGGTGACCAATAGTGTGATCCCGCGGCTGGCGCCGGAGGCGGCGAGCCGCAGCAGGTCCTGGTTCGACCGTTCGTCGATCCCCCGCGGGTAGTCCAGGACGACGACAACCCGGTGCGGGTCCGCCCGCCGTGACCGAGCCTGCAGTTCGGCGAACCTCGTCAAACCTGCCTGTGCCATCCGCGTCGCCCGCGCTGAAGACGTCTCGACCAGGCTCGACAACATCGGCCGCAGACCCGAGAGGTCATGCACCGCCGGGGCCACGACCTGAGGAAAGCGACGGGTGACGCCCCCGAGTACGCCGACCGTGCCAGTGACCTGCGGATCGAACGTCTCGACTCGCACGCCGAACGGCTCCGAGGCAGTGGCCAGCCGCAGCACGGCCTGCTGCACCACCTGCAGCGCCGCCTCCCGGTCCTCGGGCTGCCAGGTCTCATCATCCACGGCGGGCATCACCGCCCAGCCAGCCGTCCCGAGCAGCGGGAGCACGACCGGGACGTCAGTCGCATCCAGAACGCCGACACGGACGCTGCCCGGCCAGTGTGCTCCGGCCGGCGACCCGCCTGCGGCCCACACCTCGTCGCTCGGATCACTGCCTGCCGAACCTGGGGCGAGGCGGTCCGCGGCCAGCCGCAGGCCAGGAGCCATTGCCGTGTACGCCTCCCCCGCTGCCGCGGTCTCCGGACCAACCGATGCATCGTCGGCTCGCTCGACGTCGTTCAGCGCTCGGCGTGCCTGGGTGACTTCGGAATCCATGACGTGCTGCCCGTCGATCCCGAGCTGCCGGGCCGCGCCCGCCAGCGCACGCAGCTGCGCCTCCAGCTCGCGCACGGATCGCGCGTCCTGCACCGGGGTGACGCCTGCGGCTTCCGTGCTCGCCGGAACCTGGTGACTCACGTGCCCAACCGCCCCCTCGTGTCGTCTCCCTGCCACATGCCGGGCCAAGGGTTCCACACGACTGTTGCCCGGTCGATGCGAACCGCGCAGATTGCCGGTTGTCGTCCCTAGATTGCCCTGGCTCGGCTGGCAGTCATCGGCGGATGATCGCGGTTGCGGTCCTGTGTCGAGAAGGTGACACAACCTGTGGCACTTGCGTCGCACCTGATCACGGGATCGTTCTGTCAGGGATGGTGCTCTCGCCGGAGGCTTGGGGAGCGAATTCAAGGGGGGTTGATCCGTGCCTGGATCTCGTCGTGTGCGCCCAGCCGCTCGGCAGAACTCATGGCGCAGCTTTCTGACGCGCCTCGGTCTGATGGTCGCGCCATTCACCGTTGCCGGAGCCGTGGCGGACTCGTGGTCTGCCGTTGTCGCCGGGCGGCTGACGGCCGACCCCAGCGCTGCGCACCTCGGCGGGTTCGCGGCGCTCACTCTGGCCTCGATGGTGCTGAGCTGGGTGACGGGGCTGGTGTGGCGTCACTGGACGGCGCTCGGCGAGGCCCGCTTGCGCGGGAACCTCCTGTCTGCGGTGTTGCGCCGTCCGCTGCCTGTGCTTGAGGACGAGGCTGTCGGTGCGCTCCTGGAGCGGGTGGACTCGGACCCGGCGACGTTGTTCCGCGCCGCGCGCCGGCTGGGATCAGGAATCTTGGGCTCGGTCGTCGGCGCGGGCGTGGCATGGGTGACGGCGGGGCTGATCTGGTGGCCCTCCTGGTTCGTCTTCCCCCTGGCGGCAGCGGCCGCATGGTGGGCAGCGCGGGGACGTACCAGCCAGGTCCGTGCGGCGTCGTCGGCTGCCGAGGAGTCGTGGTCGGCAGACTCGGCACGGTTCGAGGAGTTGCTCGCGGCATCCGACGACCTTCGCACGAGCGCCGGCCAGGGTTTCGCGCTGCGGCGGTACGCCCGACAGGCGGCGGACACGCTGGGCAAGACGACCGCGGTGCGGTGGGTCGCGAGCGTCGTCGGCGTGCGGCTGGCCGTGGTGCTGGCGGGGCTGACCGGAGCGACGGTGCTGGGTGGGGTATGGGCGGTAGGTGCCGGACATCTGGACACGGCGCGGTTCGTGACGCTGTTCCTCCTGGTGTCGTCGTTCACCGGTCAGGCGCACCAGCTGCTGTCGTCGATGCCCGACGCCCAGGAGGCCCTGGGCACGTTGACGCGTGTTCGCGGGCTGCTCGCTTCCGTTCCCGAGTCGTCGGCGGGCGCCCGTCTCACCTCGACCGGTCCGTCTGGCGATGCCGCGCCTGCCGGGATCGAGGTCGCCTTCCGGGGGCTGACGTTCGCCTATGGCACGGGCGGTACCGACGAGTTCACGCTCGGGCCGGTGGACCTGACTGTCCCGGCGGGCCAGACGCTGGCGATGGTCGGTCGGACCGGCTCGGGCAAGACGACCCTGACGAAGATGCTGTCCCGTGCCGTAGAGCCTCCAGCCGGGACGGTGTACCTGGCCGGAGTAGATCTGACCACGCTGGACCTGGACCACCTGCGCGCCACGGTGGGAGTGGTCGGGCAGCGCACCGAGATCCTCGCGGCCACCCTGCGAGACAACCTGACCCTTTACCAGCCCGTCCCGGAAGACCGGATCGAGTCCGCGATCGACGTGCTGGGCCTGGGCTCGTGGGTCGCGTCGCTACCCAACGGGCTGGACACCGTTCTGGGCCACCACGGTCGGCGGCTGTCGGCCGGCGAAGAACAGCTTGTCGCGTTCGCCCGTCTGTTGATGCGTGACGTCCGGGTGATCGTGCTGGACGAGGCGACCGCCCGTATGGACGCGCACACCGCCCGCACCGTGACGACTGCGACCCGACGGCTGCTGGCCGGTCGGACCGCGATCATCGTCGCGCACCGTCTGGCCACGGCCCGGCACGCCGATGCCGTCGCGGTTCTCCACGACGGACGGGTCGTCGAGCACGGTTCCTGGGACGACGTCGAGGGACGTGGTGGACGGCTCGCGGCGCTCGTCGCTGCCGACGGTGGCCAGGACGATCCGCCGGAGAGCGTCGAGTCAAGTGCAGCACGCGACGTTCCCGAGCCGAACAGCCGAGAGCCGCAGGCCCCGACGTCGGGCACCGCCTCGACGGACGGGCCGGGGTGGGGACGTTTCCTGCGTCTCGCGATCCGCACCATGCTGGCCCGGCCGCGCTGGTGGGTGGTGTCGGAGACCGCGTGGTGGCTGCCCGAACTGATCGGGACCGGAGGCGTGCTCATGGCCGTGGTCTGGGCGCACGTGATCACCGGCCTCGAGGACGGGCAGCAGCACTGGAGCGCAGCGTCTCTCTTCGTTGTCGCCGGACTGGCGATGCCGTTCCTGCGGCTCGTCAGCGCCCGCCCGGGAAGTTTCTGGTGGAGCGAGTCCTACCTGCGCATCCGTCTGGCCGTCCTGCGCGGGCAGCTTGAGCACGGTGCAGGTTCCACGGCTCAGCGAGGTGCGTCCGGGGAGACCACCGGGCGGGCTGCCGAAGCTGGACGGCTGACGTTCTATGCCGGGCAGATGCGCGATCTCTGTCTCGACGTCCTCAACGTCGTGATCCTGGCCGCAGTCACCCGCTCGTGGCTGGCCGGAGCGATCGGTGCCGCCGTCGTGATCGGCTGCGCCGGAACCGCCTGGATCGGCAAGCGAATGCTGCGTGACACCGCGGCAAAGGCCCGCGAGACCCGGGCGGCATTCGCACGCGGCCTGGCGTCCGTCCTGGACTCGGTACGGACGGTCAAGCTGTCCGGCGCCACCCATGCCGCGCAACGGCATCTTCAGGACAGGGACCAGGAACGGGTGCAGGCCGGAGTCCGGGAGAGCTGGGCCGACTTCCTGGTCGGGCAGCTCCAGACACTCCTGGCCCGCGCGGCCACGATCGCCGCCTGGGGGCTGTACGTCGCCGGGGTCTGGCCCCTGTCCACGACGCTGATCGTCATTGCCGCGCTGGGCACCTACACCTCGCTCGGTTGGGTCGTCGCCAATCTCCTCAACCGCGCCGCACCGACCCGTGACTGGACCGACGACGCCCGCCGCTTGGCCGGCACCGACGACCTCGCTGCGATCCCCACCGACATCGACCTCATCGCGGGGACCCACGACGACACCCCGCTGGCACGACCCGTGGCACCGCTGCAGGAACTGCGGCTGGCGCAGGTCCGTGCCGTGCATCCGGACGGGACCATCGGTGTCACCGGCGTAGACCTGACTGTTCGCACCGGCGAGATGGTCGCCGTCGTGGGCGCGGTCGGCTCCGGCAAGTCGTCCCTGCTCGCCGGCCTCGCCGGGCTGTGCCGACTCTGTGGGCAGGTCACCTGGAACGACCAGCCGGTGCACGACGCGGCGATGCTGTCCGGGACCGGGATCGCCTATGTTGCACAGGTGCCAAGGGTCGTGTCCGGCACCATCGCGGAGAACGTCCACCTCGACCACGACCGCGAGGTCCACGCAGCACTGCAGGCAGCGCAGATGGAGGACGACGTCACGGCCGCAGGCGGCGTCGACACCGTCGTCGGGCACCGTGGGCTGCGCCTGTCCGGCGGGCAGACGCAACGGCTCTCGCTCGCGCGCGCCCTGGCGGCGCGCGCCGACCTGCTCGTCCTGGACGACGTCTCGTCTGCCCTGGACGCGACCACCGAAGCCGACCTCTGGAACGATCTCGACGCCGAGAATGCCACGATCATCGCTGCCACATCTCGGCATGCCACCCTCGCCCGCGCCGATCGCGTCGTCGTCTTGCACGCCGGATTCCAGGTCTCCGTCGGGCGGTGGGCCGACCTACGGCACCGGTGGGGGCACCTCGCCGGGTGACGCGACGACGGCACGAGTACCGCCCGTCGTGCTACCGGTCGATCACCGCGAGAAGCTCTTGAGCGAGACCCGGGTTGCCAGCGGCGATGAACTTGCGACGTTCGCCCATGGTCTTGTTGATCTCGGCAAGATCGTTGAGCCCGTAGTCCAGGGCGATCGGGGCGCCGTCAAGGTCGATCGTCGTGCCGCCAGCGGCGTGCAGGACGTAGTGGCCTGGCGACAGGTCCCAGGCGGCGAAGCCCTTGGCAAACTCGACGGTAGCGTCGGTGAAGCCGGCGGCGACGTGGCACAGGCTGATGGAGCCGAAGTCGACGCCGATCCGGCCACGGGCCTTGCCGTCAGATCCCGGTGCACCGAGCGCCTCGAAGAAGCGGTGCTGACCCGCGAGCGGGGCGAAACGCTCTGCTGGACGCATGAAGTAGTTCGTCACGAGAGCGGTGGTCAGATCGGCGTCCGACGGGCGGTTCAGCGGGTGCTGGTCGCCGTCGGTGGTGATCATGTAGGCCTGGTCGGTGCCGTCGTCGTGCAGCGCTGCGACGTAGAGGCGGACGTGGTGGAAGATGTCGCCGACCACCGCCACGACGGGCCGTCGGCGTGAGCGGGAGTAGACCAGGATGTGGGTGTAGCCGTGCAGTGCCCGGACTGCGAGCTCGCTGGTGTCCAGCGGGTCGACGAGCACGCACAGGTCCGGGTCGGGGTCGCCGCCGATGAGCTGGGGCTCGTCTTCCTCCGAGGCGTAGATGAACGACGGGAGGAACTCGGCAAGGCCCTCCTGGTAACGCTGGTGCGCCCACAGGTCGTGGTCGGACAGGAAGTTGCCCTGGTGGCGCAGGTTCTCGTTCTCGCCACGGTCCCTGCTCAGGGCGGCTTCGACCAGACGGGGGCGGATCTCGGACAGGAGTGCGTCGACCAGGTCGACGACCTGCCGAGCCAGGTTCGGCAGCGGGCTCTCAACGGTCATGGGTCGCCTTCTATCGCAGTTCGAGCGGGGGTTCGATCCCGGGCGGGCTCATCGTCGCAGCGATGAAGACGGCCTCGAAGTCCGCCGCGCGCATGATCGCCGCGCCGGTCAGGTCATCAAAGCTCGCCACGGCAAGGCCGCGGTCCTTCGTCATCGCGCCGAACACGGCGAAGTACAGCTCGGCGCCCGGGTAGCGGGCGCGGACCTGGCGGGCGAGGTAGCCGATCACGTCGGCATGCTTGACCTCGAAGTCGCAGATCACGATCGTCGGCGCGTCACGGGTGTCGGGGAAGAACGAGGCGTCGTCCAGGTCGATGCCGTCGCGGACCTTGTTGCAGCGCATGTAGCCGATCGGGCAGCGGGAGAACCGGGCCGATGACAGGAACGTCGCCATCACCAGGCCTGCCTCGTTCACCCCGAAGCAGATGTCCACCTCCAACCGCTTGCCGACGTTCTTGATCTGCACCGCCAGGCGCTCGACCCCGTACCCGAAGGTCGACCATTCAAGGTCCAGGAGCCGGCCCAGCTGCGGGTTCGCGAGCGGGAAGACCTGGATCTCGGGATTGCCGTACTCGATCGTGGGCACCGTCAACGTGAACTCGCGACCGACCTGGTGCGGAGTCGTCGTCCTGGACGGCTCTCCGTGTACGGTGTCAGGTCGCGGCGTGCCGTTCGTGGCGCCAGCACGTGATGGTGGCCGGCCGACTGCCACCTGCTTGAGCGCCAGCTGGTCCTCGATCGGAAGGCGCTCGTAGGCCTCCGCGATGAGCCCGGCGGGATCGAGCAGATCCTCGGCGACCCCGAGGGGTCCCTTCCCGTACGCGACGCACAGGACCAGAAGCCCCGACATCGACGGCGGAGATCCCTGTCCCCGACCCCGCGCCCAGGACTCCCACGCATTGATCGTGGTGCCGCCCAGGCTCGTCTGATGGCCCGTGACCTCGTTGTACCGCGCAGCCGCCTGGTCCTGGGACAGGCCCGCCGCATAGCGGTGCGCCTGCAGACTCGGCACGTCCGGATACTCCGCCATCAACTCGATCGCGGCGGCCCGCACGGACCCCAGCTCCGACCACAACCGCTTCCCGTGCGCGGCCAGCTCGCGGCCACGTGCCTGCGGCGAGACCTTGGCTCTCCGGGAAGGAGACGTGCTCATCGGGCCAGACGACGAACTCATAGCCTCTCCCCCGTGACGCCACCAGAACTGGCGTCACCTTACCCATCACGATGGGCAATGTCAGTGTGAACGGTGCGTTTCACCTGGTCAGCCGCACCCAACAACCCGACCGTCAGCCGATTGCTCAGCAGGTGTGCCGCTGACCCCCGCGCTGCGAAGGTTGAGCAACACCGCGTCGGACGGCGCCAGCCGACTCAGTGACACAGGAGTGTGTCACTCGAACCCTGGTGATCGATCCGAAGGTGGACCATGGCGGCCCGCAGCACCCGCGGACCGGGAACCGATGGACGGCGACGCCGCCCGCGCCTCGAAGGGGAAGCGATGACCGCACAGCACGTAGTGGGAGTTGTGCGGTGAGCGTGCCCGGGCCGGTCGCAGTTGGCTACGCCGCCGCCAGCAGCCCGGCGGAGATGTATCGCCAGCACGAGGTGATCGAGGACCACGCGCGCGCCGAGGGCCTGGCTCTGGCACAGATTGTCACCGACGCGCGCGACGCACTCACCATCGGGCAGGTGGTCGAGGCCGCCCGACACCACGACGCCTCCGTGGTCCTGGTGCCCGCTGACGCGGCCCTTGCCGACGCCCGAAAGGGCCTCAACCAGCAGCTCTCCGAGTATGGGGCCGCTTGCGTCGTCATCGGAGGCGTCAGGGCACCGACACCAGAGGGAGCCAGCGGATGAGCACACGCACAGCCGTCGCCACAAGGTCGCTCGTGGCGCTGGACATCGACGGGACCCTCTTCGACGTCCACGGCCGGTGCACGGCCACAGTCCGTGGGGCGATTGACCTTGCCCGCGCGGCCGGGCACCACCTCATTCTGGCGACCGGGCGCTCGCTGGTAGGCCTGCTGCCCGTAGCCCGAGACCTTGGGCTGACCGACGGGTTGACGGTCGTGTCGAACGGGGCGCTGCTCATCCGGCTCGATCCGAGAGCGCCCGGCGGCTACCTCGTCGAGGACTCCCACCTGTTCGAGCCGCGCCGCGCCATCCGTCGTGCCCAGGAGTTGAGGCGCGGGGTCGTCGTCGCTGTCGAGGACGTCGGCGTCGGGTGGCGAGTCTCACGGCGGCTGCCCGACGGTGCGTTCAACAGCCCGCAGCACGTCACCTCCATGGCCGACCTGTGTGCGACTCCGGCCTCCCGCGTCGCTCTGATCGGCTCGGGCATCCGCAGGTTCGTCGATGCCATCGCGACAACCGGTGTCACTGTCGCTTCGGCAGGTTCGGACTGGCTCGACGTCGTGGCCCCTGGTGTGTCCAAGGCGACCACCATGGAGGAGGCGCGGCAGCGTCTCGACGTCGCCAAGGCGGCAACGATTGCCGTCGCAGACGGGCCGAACGAAGTGCCGATGCTGCTGTGGGCGAGCACGTCCTATGCCATGGCGCATGCACCCACGTGGGCGCGGAGTGCCGCCGAGGCGACCTGCGCATCGCAGAACGACGACGGCGCTGCCGAGGTGCTCCGGCGCCTGGTCCCGGATGTCGCGCTGGACGCGGGTCTGCCGCCCCTGGCCGCGCAGTTGGCCGCCGCGGTCGCCACGGCGCCTGGCCCGACCGTCCTGCGCGTGTGGCACGGCGACTCCTCGGCGCTGCGCGCCGCCACCGCTTGGGTGCACGACGCGGGCGCCTGGCGCGCCCACGCGCCCATCCCGGCTGCCGCCGAGGTCACGATGCGCGACGTAGAGAACGCAGCTACCGCGGCCGGACTCACGTACCCGGTCACGGATCTCGGGCTGCGCGCACGTTGGCGTCGTTCGACGCTCGGCGACGGGCCATCGTCCTACGAGCTCGCCCTGTTACGCGCCTGACCTGCGCCCCAGGCCCGCAACCAGGACGGTCCCGGCCTGCGCATGCATCTGGACGCTACCGTCGCGGTGTAAGAGTTGACCCGTGACCAACGACCCGGATGTGCCGATGACCAAGGTCCACGGCGAGCGGACCCTCTACGACAATCCCTGGGTGCGACTCGTCCAGGTCGACATCGAGCCACCCGACGGCCGCCGGTTCTGGCACCACGTGATCCGCCTGCAGACGGTCGCCACCGCTATCGTGCTCGACGACACCGACCGGGTGCTCCTGTTGCGCCGGCACCGGTTCGCGACGTCCCAGATCGGCTGGGAGGCCCCGGGCGGCATCGTCGGACCGGCGGAGTCCACCCAGGGCGCTGCCCTGCGGGAGACCCTCGAGGAGACGGGCTGGCGACCGACCGGACCGGGCACGAGGATCGCCGCGTTCCAGCCCATGCCAGGGATGGTGGACACGCCCCACGAAGTGTTCGTCTTCCGGGGGGCCGATCGTGTGGGTGAGCCCACGGACCTGGAAGAAGCGGCTCTGATCGACTGGGTGCCTTTGCCGCGCGCACGCGAACTGGTTCAGACCGGCGAGATCCTGGGTTCAGCGACGATCATCGGGCTCCTCGCGGTGAACGCTGACCAGCCCGAGCCGTAGCTCGAGCGAAGCGATCCTGCGCAATTGGCGCGTCGACGACGCCCGCGTCGCGAGGTCATGGGCGACCTCGAGGACCGTCTTCGCCTCGGTCTGGTGCCCCGCAGCCAGCAGCGAGTGGCACAGGTCGACGTTCGCTTGCGCCGCCGCACGAAGATGCGTGTCTCCGAGGCCCTCCAGCGCGTACCGAAGGTTCGTGATCGCGTCCTCGTCACCGAGCCGTGCCAGCGCTGCACCACGCCACCGGGCCAGGCTCCGGTCGTCCAGCACGACGTACGGTGCGTCCGGGTCGAACCCGTCTGGGGGGAGCAACCTGGCCGCCTCGTCGAATTGAGTCAGGCTGGCACCCTCATGGTCCGTGATCGCAGCGATCTCACCCGCGACCGCATGCAGCCACGCCCGGACCGTTGGTGAGACCGACCGGGCTCCGATCTCGACGGCATGCTCGGCAAGTTGCAGCGCGTCACCGGTGCGCTCCGCGTCGACGAGCACGTACGCCTGCTGTGCGATGGCATGGACCAGGTCTGCTGACACGGCGCTCTCGCGACCCGCGTCCTTGGCCACCTCGTGAAGCCGCCAGGCACCCTCGAGATCACCGGCATCGAGGCGCACCCAGCCCGCCAGCGAGGCCGCGTCGCTGTAGACGCTCGCCAAGTCCGCCCTGACGCCTGACCGGATGCTGAACGACCGCAGTGAGGCGATCCGGTGGAGGTGCTCGCGGAGGAGCTTGCTCGTCTGTACGCCGGCCCGACCGGGGTCGTAGATCCGGATCTCGTCCGTCCTGCGTGCAAGGGCCAGCACGTCCCCCGCGTCGAGCGACGACGCTCGGGACAGCCACACGGTGAAGTCGTCGCCATCCGGTTCCTTCGCTGCGACTGACCGGCCGCGGGCGGTGGGATAGAACCCGAGCTCGGCGTCAGTCTCGATCCCGAGAACCACCCGCAGTGCGACGCGGTAGTGCTCCGAGGGCCATCGGACGACCCCGCGCTCGTACCTTGCGACCACGTCGGCATCGAAACTCGTCGACCGTCCGGAGCCCTTCCAGATGTGCTCGTTGACGAGTTCAGCAAGCTCGGTCCGGCTCATCGGTCGTCCAGAACCCGACGGCGAGGGATGCGCTTGACGGGCCGAGCGCAGCTGGAAGTTCGGCTCCGGCACACCGTCCCCCCTCGACGTTCCACCTGGTCATCAGCGCCACGTTCCAGATCGCCGGTCAGACTGCCCACCCCGGGAACGTGCCGCATCCGCGACGGTAGTTCAGGTCGTCCCGACATGCCCGGTCTGACCGGTGTGTCACGACCAGCAAGTGCACCACCCGACCGAGAGGAGGTGAGAAGCACATGACCGGTACCGCGACCCACAAGGCCGATCTGGCCATCGCGTCGGCGGACTCCCCCGCCCGCCGCGACTTCACGTGGCAGAGCACGGACAGCGACCGCAAGGCGTTGTCGATCGTCCGCACTGCGCAGTCCAGCCCCGTGTGGATCCAGGCGAACAACTGAGCCGCGCTGGTGCGGGGCCACCGGCCCCGCACCACCGTCCTGAAGAAGGAGGCGAGATGAAGTACGAACTGTCACCGACGTTCAAGGTCACGCGGCTCGACGAGAAGTCGCGGGTCTTGGTGCACGCAGGTACCGGCGACGCGCGCGTTCACCTGGCGCTCGAAGGCCCTGAGTCCCAGCCGCTCGTGCAGTGGCTCCTGGGCCAACACACCGCGCGAGCCGACGACGCACTCGCTACCGATGCCGCAGCCACACTCGGGATGAATCTGGAAGACGCCCGCGAGCTCGTCGCGCATCTCGTCGACAACGGGGTTTTGACTTCGTCGACGTCCGTAGACACCGCACGTCGGCACATCGAGGTCTGGGGCCAGTACGGGTGGCGCGACGCGGCGGACTTCCACCTGGCCACGACGGGCCTTCGCTTCATCCCCGACCAAGTCGACGGCCTGTCGTACGAGGACTACTTCTCCCGGATGGTCGATGACACTGAATCCGCAGGGGAACAGCCTCACCCGGCGATCTCCGTCGAAGGGCCTCGCGTCACCTCACCCGACGAGTGCACGTCGACCACGTCGCTCGCGGAGACCCTGACGCGTTCCAAGCCGATCAACCGTTTCGTCGGTGACCCGGTCGCACTCGCCGAGTTCCTGTCGCCGCTGCGCGAGGCGTTCGGCGTCCAGCGCACCGTCGGAGGGCTCCTCGGACCTCACCACTTGCGCAGCTACCCGTCCGGCGGTGCCCGTCATCCGTTCGAGGCGTACGTCGTGTCGAAAGGACTCGCAGACTTGCCGCAGGGCGTCTACTACTTCGACCCGATCACGAACGAGCTCGTCGTCAGGGGCACACCCGGTGACGCGGCTCAGATCGACACGGCCTGCTTCGGCAAGGGCGGCATCGTCTCTGCGGATGCCGTCATCGTCCTGACCTGCCGATGGCTGCGGCACAGCTGGAAGTACCGGTACGCCCGCTCTTACCGGATGCTCATGCTGGAGGTCGGGCACATCGTCCAGGCGGTTCACCTCGCGATGCGCTCGCACGACGTCGGCGTCTACCACTGCCCGTCGATCAACGACCTCCTCTTGCGCCAGATCCTCACCCTCGGCGACGACTGCGCAGAAGGACCCGTCTACGCCCTCGGACTCGGACACGAAGGAGTGCGCTGATGACCACGATCCACCTCGCACGGACGCTGACCGTGCGCCCGCACCACGACGACAAGAGCACGTTCGAGATCGCATGGGGCGAAGGGAGCCAACGCGAGTCGTTTGTCACCGGGTCCGCGTCGCTGGCGGCTGTCGTCGCAACTGGCCCTGTCGAAACGCGGCTCGAGGACGAGGTCCAGCGGTACGCCACCGAGCTGGGTCTCCCGACTGCCGACGCAACCGGGCTGCTGAGCCACCTCCGCGAGTACGGCCTCTACCAGGACGATCCCGACGCCCTGAGCACCGGCGAGCGCCGGTGGCTCGACGTCGCCTGGACCGACGCGCTGGACCTGCACCTGAGCAGCCACGACGCGATGTGGGTACACGACTACACGGGCAATCCCAAGGTCATGACCCGGTTCTTCGTTGACCGGCGTCTCGACCCGACAACCCCACCGCCTCCTCGCCGTGAAGTTCCCGGCGGAGAACGTGTCGTCCTGCCGCCTACCAAGTCTCTACCGGAGCGGCTCAGCGTCGTGCAGTCGGCGCGGCGCACCACGCGCCAGTTCAGCGGCACGAGTCTCGACCTCGGCGACGTGGCGACCATTCTGAGGTGGACGTTCTCGCCGCACTTCACGGACGAGGAGCCGCCGCTGCACACCACTCAGACGTACAGCCGGGGCGCCCCGTTCTTCGCGTATGTCCTCTTCGCGGGTGACGGGGCGCCGTCGGAGGTACAAGCGGACCACTCTGCCTACGTCTACGACCCGATCGGAGACGCACTTGTGCATCAGGCCGACGCACCGGTCGGCGCGTGGTCCGAGCTGCTCTGGCGCCAGAACTACGCCGACGGTGCGCCGATGCTCCTGGTCGTCTGCGTCGACTGGATCCAGTACATGTGGAAGTACCGCATGTCGCGCGCCTACCGGTGGGCGTACATGGAGTGCGGCGGGTTCATGCAGACTGCGCTGACTGTCGGGACCGGTCTGGGCCTGCGCACCTTCCAGACCCCGGCAGTCGACGATCACGCGTTCACCGAGCTGCTCTCGCTTGACGACGCCGAGGCCACGCCGCTCTACATGGCCGCCTTCGGTAGGCGGGGCCCGCAGCAGTGACGAACCGGCCCGACACCGACGCTCCTGCAGGTCGCGCTCGCACCTACCAGGACGCCAGGCCGCCGTACCCATCGCTCGTCGCGGACTTCGTTCGCCGACGCGTTGGGAGGGTCCGGACGGCTGCCGACGTCGGGTGCGGCACCGGTCTGTCCACGACCGTGGTGCGCCTGATGGCTGACGAGGTCGTCGGTGTCGAGCCGGACCATGCGATGCTCAGTGTCGCGCGGGGTCACCACGGCAGTGCCATCCGTCTACAGCTCGGCTCCGCAGAACGGACTGGGTTACCGGACTCGAGTGTTGATCTGATCGTTGCTGCATCCAGCGCCGAGTGGTTCGACCAAGTCGCTGCGCAGAAAGAGTTCGGACGTGTCCTCCGCGCGAACGGGTCGGTCTTGCTCATATGGCACCACCGGATCGTTCTCGATGCGGAGAGTCGCGGATTCGACATGCTCTGGACTCAGCTGGCCGGGCCGCGCCTCGGTCCATATCCCGAGGACATCGACGGGATAGTTGTCCCGGCGTTCCTGCAGGGGCGAGTCCATCGCTGGGAACGCTCGGACTGGCACCTGTTCGATGCCGATCGTCTGATTTCCTTCGCACGCTCATCCGTCTACTTCCAGCGCGGGCAGACGAGGTCAGGTGCTGACGCGCACCTGCGCGATTTTGTGGAGGGCGCCGGAGGTCAGATCCGGCTTCCCTTCCGCACCGTCGCCTACCTCGGTCGCCTGTGATCACCGATCGACTGACCGGTCGCGCGACCCCGCTGATAGCGTTTCCGACGACTCATCCCACCAGCACAAGGAGACGAACGTGCGTTCGCCGTTCAGAGCTGTTCCCGCCAAGGTCGACCTGCCGTCGATGGAGCGACGGATCATCAAGTGGTGGGAGTCGAGCGAGACATTCTCCAAGTCGCTCGAGCAGACGGCCGATGGTCCTCAGTGGGTCTTCTACGAGGGCCCTCCGACAGCGAACGGTACGCCCGGCACGCATCATGTCGAGGCGCGGGCCTTCAAGGACGTGTTCCCGCGGTACAAGACGATGAAGGGCTTCAATGTGCCCCGCCGTGCCGGCTGGGACTGCCACGGTCTTCCCGTCGAGCTCGCAGTCGAGAAGGAGCTCGGGATCAGCGGGAAGCCCGACATCGAACGGATCGGCATCGCCGAGTTCAACGACCGCTGCCGCGTGTCCGTCCAGCGGAACGTCGGCGAGTTCGAGGCACTCACCCAGCGCATGGGCTACTGGGTCGACATGACCCAGCCCTATCGCACCATGTCGCCGGAGTACATCGACAGCGTGTGGTGGGCCCTGAAGAAGACCTTCGACAACGGCCTGCTCTCCGAGGACTACCGTGTCGCTCCCTATTGCCCGCGATGCGGCACGACGCTCTCGGACCACGAGGTCGCCCAGGGGTACGAGACCGTGAAGGACCCCTCGGTCTACGTTCGGTTCCCCGTCAAGGGAGGGGCGGCCGGCCACGAGGGCGCTGAGCTGCTGATCTGGACGACAACGCCGTGGACCCTCGTGGCCAACACGGCAGTCGCCGTGCATCCCGAGGTGACCTACGCGCTGGCCCGCACCGAGTCCGGGACCTTCATCGTCGCCGAACCCCTCCGAACCGCGGTGCTCGGAGAGGACGCCGAAGTCCTGGCGACCTTCCCTGGCAAGGATCTGGCAGGACTGCGGTACGAGCGGCCCTTCGACCTCGTCGATATCCCCGACGCGCACGTCGTAGTGCTTGCGGACTACGTCACGACCACCGACGGTACGGGTCTGGTCCACCTGGCACCCGCCTTCGGTGCTGACGACCTTGCCGTCTGCCGCGCCAACGGATTGCCGATCGTGAATCCCATCGGCACCGACGGCGCCTTCCTGCCAGACGTCCCGCTGGTCGGTGGTGTCTTCTTCAAGGACGCCGACCCGATCCTCATCGACGCACTCACGTCCAGCGAACGGCTCTTCAGGCACAAGGAGTACGAGCACCCGTACCCGCACTGCTGGCGTTGCCACACCCCTCTGATGCATTATGCGCAGTTGTCCTGGTACATCCGCACCACGCAGATCAAGGACCAGCTCCAGGCCGAGAACCAGGCGACGAACTGGTACCCGGAGCACATCAAGAACGGCCGGTTCGGCGACTGGCTCGACAACAACATCGACTGGGCGCTCTCACGGTCCCGCTACTGGGGCACCCCACTTCCGTTGTGGCGCACCGCCAGCGGGAAGATCATCGCCGTCGGGTCCCGCGCCGAGCTTGCCGAACTGACCGGCCAGGACTTGAGCGACCTCGACCCGCACCGCCCGTTCATCGATGACATCACGATCACCCATCCCGAGACCGGCGAGACCGCCTACCGCGTCCCCGAAGTCGTCGACGCATGGTTCGACTCCGGTGCTATGCCGTTCGCCCAGCTCGGCTACCCCTACGTCGAGGGCAGTGTCGAGGAGTTCGAGAAGAACTACCCGGCTGACTACATCTGCGAGGCGATCGACCAGACGCGCGGGTGGTTCTACACGCTCATGGCGGTCGGCACGCTCGTCTTCGAGAAGTCGCCATACGAGAACGTCATGTGCCTGGGCCACATCCTGGCCGAAGACGGACGCAAGATGAGCAAGCACCTGGGCAACATCCTGCTGCCCATCCCGCTGATGGATCAGCACGGAGCCGACGCACTGCGCTGGTTCATGCTCTGCTCGGGCTCTCCGTGGTCTCCTCGTCGCGTCGGTGACACCGCACTGGAGGAGATCTCCCGCAAGTTCCTGATGACGTACTGGAACACGGCCACATTCTTCAGCCTCTACGCCAGCCTCGCCGACTGGAAGCCTGAGTCAGCGGCACCCGCACAACAGCGACCGGTCCTCGACCGCTGGGCCCTCGCCGGGGCGCACCAGCTCGCGCAGGCCGTCGGGCAGGCGATGGAGGACTACGACACAGCGGGTGCCGGCCGCGTCATCGCCCAGTACGTCGATGATCTGTCCAACTGGTACGTCCGCCGTTCACGGGCCCGATTCTGGAGCGGCGACCAGAACGCACTGACCACCCTCCACGAGTGCCTCGACATCCTGACACGGGTGGCCGCACCGTTCATCCCGTTCATGACCGAGGAGATCTGGCGCGAGATTGTTGCCCCCGGCATGCCGAACGGCCCTGAGTCCGTCCACCTCGCCACGTGGCCCGAACCGGACGCCACCCTGATCGACGACGGCCTGCTCAGCGCCGTCGAGACCGCTCGCCAGGTCACCGAATCGGGCCGCGCGGCCCGGAAGAACAGCGGCGTCAAGATCCGCCAGCCTCTCGGGCGAGCGCTCATCAGCCTCCCCGTCGGCGTCGCGCTCTCGCAAGAGCTCCTCGACGAGGTCGCGGACGAGCTCAACGTCCGCACGTTCGAACCGCTGTCGGCTGCAGACGCCGTGGTCGACTTCGCGGTCAAGGCGAACTTCCGCTCGCTCGGCAAGCGGTTCGGCAAGCAGACGCCGCAGGTGGTTGGCGTCATCAACGCAGCGGACCCCGAGAAGCTGGCCCGCAGTCTTCGGGAAACGGGCGAGGCGAGCATCGAGTTCGAGGGCAGCCCTGTGGTGCTGACGACCGACGACATCACGATCAACGAGGTCCCCCGGACCGGGTGGGTCGTCGAGACTGCCAAGGACGTCACCATCGCGCTGGACACCGAGATCACACCAGAACTGCGCCTGGCAGGCCTCTCGCGCGAGGTCATCCGCTTTATACAGGACGCCCGGAAGAAGTCTGACTTCGAGGTGGCAGACCGCATCGAGGTGCACTGGACGGCGACCAGCCCCGACGTGCGCGAGGCGATCAACGCACATCAGGACGAGATCACCAGCGCAGTCCTGGCGACGAGCTTCGTCGAGGCACCCGCCATGGATGGATTCGCGGCCCATGAGGAGTCGGAACTCGGATTCGCAGTGACGATCCGGAAGACGGCGTCCTAGCGAAGTCACGCAGCAGTTCGGCGTCCTTCGGTGCACCGGAACGATACGGCACCGGCGTGACACACGACTGTGTCAGTTCGACGTATCGCGGTCGGCCCACGGTAGTGGTGGGCCGGCCGCATCCGTCGGTCCGCACCTTGCACTGGGGAGCGACCGATGGACCGCAGCCTGCTCACGACTTCCGCGCCGCCGTTCTCTGCGCGTACCGGCCCTCGTCCGATCCCGCTGCTGCACGTCCCGGCCTGCGGCGTCCGAGTCGTCCTGGGGCTCGGCGCGAGCGTCGTGATCGACCCCGGACCGGACGAGCGGGCACGCCGGACCGGTCTGACCCGAGCGATGGCCAGTAGCGCCCTGATCGTCGTGGCGTTCCTGATCACCCTGGCAACGGCCCCGTTTGCGTCAGCGGGAGGTCACCTGTGGCTCCCGCTGGCAGCACTCGGACTCGCCGCCGTCGGCCGGGTCCTGCGCCCGCCGCACCACATCATCCCGCGCGCGATGCTCGCCCAGCTCAGGTGGCTCGACGCCGTCGAGCGGCACGACCAAGCACTCGCGCACAGGATCGTCTGGGGCGGGGTCACGAATCAGCACATGATGGCGGACCGTTCCGGCACGACTGCGGTGCGACCGGAGCCACGACGGGCTCCGAGCGCTCGACGCTGTCGACACCGCGACGTACCGTAGACGTACATACGTTCGGTCTGGCGAGAGTGGCGAGGAGGCACGGTCATGGCAATCCCGACGTGGGCCGCTCACGAGATGACGCATAACACGGGGTCGGGAGCACTGCCGGCCTCAAGCATCCCGGCCTACCTCCGCGACGGTGACGACGCCACGTACGACGACGGGCCCTCGGTCCCGATCTTCGAGACGACACCGACAACCAAGGCGGCGAAGTGGATGTGCCGCCGAGGGAACCGCGCCTGGGGGCTTCCGCTGGCGCTCCTTGCCGCAGGCGGGTACGCATTCCTGGCCACCTTCCTGTTCGGGCTCCATCACGTTGCCGTGTGGGGGCTGCTCGCACTGTTCGCCTGGAACGCCGCCAAGTTCGCATTGGTCGGTACCTGGCTACTTCTAGTCGGCCTGGCGAACGTCGCCCGCGTGGCGCATCGTGGGCTTGGCGTGGGATCGCAGCGGGTCGCTCCGCCTTCCTGGTGAAGTCCCGCGCCTACGCTGTGTCGATGAGCCAGCATCACGATCTGACGGAGCCAGCGTCAGGCAACTCGATGCCCGACGGCCCGACCGATTCCTCTCGGATGACGGGGAGCGAACTGCTCGTCGTACGCACGTCGCTCGGCATGTCCCGTGCAGAACTTTCCCGTGTGCTTTCCGTCAATGAGAACACTGTGCGGCGCTGGGAGTCCGGAAAGGGCCTGATTCCTGCGCGACTGCGCGATGAGATCAGCGCTATCGAAAACGCTGCGGACGAGGCTGTTAATTCATTGGTGGCGGAGCTCCGATCCATGGCCGCACCTCGAGTCGTGCTGCGCCGGGAGCAGGAGGCGAAAGGTGAAGATCGGCTTGATCCTGCGGGCTACGGTAGCGGGTGGTATCGCTCTGTCGTGGGCAGAGCGATTCGCGAGGTTCCCGGTACGAGAGTAGGAACCGCCGATGAATTTGCAGATTTAGATGCACAACAAATCACCAAATAGACACCCTCAACAGGCCGGGATGGATTGCGTCAATGGGTGCAATAAAATAGAATGGGATTAACGCCACGGGGAGTAGCCCCGGGCTTTCGGTTAGGAGCCGATCATGTCCCACAACACCATCGAGAAGGCAACCGAGTTCGCCAACCTCGACCCGAAGACGCTCGCCCTGGAGGTGAACGTCCGCTCGGAGGCAGGGCTCACGCCCGAGTTCATTGCTTCGGTCCACGAGCACGGTGTGCTCGTCCCGATCCTGGTCCAGCGCACCGACGACGGGCAGATGCTCGTCCGCGCCGGGCAGCGACGCACCCTGGCTGCCATTGAGGCCGGGCGCGAGACGATCCCGGCGCGGATCGTGAACGGCGACGGCGACGAGGCCCGTCGCATCATCGAGCAGGTCGTGGAAAACGACCAGCGCGCCAACCTGCGCGACAAGGACCGCGCCGCCGGGTTCCAGCAGCTCGCCCTGCTCGGCGTGCCCGCCGCGACCATCGCCAAGAAGACCGGCCACACGAAGGAGACCGTCAACACGGCGCTGACCGTGGGGAAGTCGAAGTTCGCCGTCGCCGCGCAGGGGAAGTACGACCTGACGCTCGACCAGGCCGCGACCATCGCGGAGTTCGACGCGCTGGGTGACCGTGAGGCCGTCAAGGCCCTCACTGCGACGGCGGTCAAGGAGCCCGGCCAGTTCGCCCACACCGCCCAGCGGCTGCGCGACGAGCACGAGCGGGCCGCGAAGAAGGCCGTCGTCGTCGCCTCGCTGACCGACGCGTGCGTGCGGGTGATCCCGGTCCCCACGCACGACGACAAGACCGTGAAGGTCCTCGGAGACCTGACCGACGCTGACGGGACCGTCCTGTCGGTCGAGTCGCACGCGGGCTGCCCCGGGCACGCGGCGTATGTGCGCCCGTCGTATGGGCCGGAGGTGTACACAGCGGTGTTTGTGTGCGACGCATGGAAGGCCAACAAGCACCTGACCCTGCGGGTGACGTCGTCGGGCCAGCCGATGGACGCCGAGGCCACCGCGAAGGCCAAGGCCGAGCGTGCCGAGGTCATCGCCAACAACACGGACTGGCGCTCCGGCGAGACGGTGCGCCGTCAGTGGCTGGCCGAGTTCGCGCAGCGCAAGAACGCACCAAAGGACGCCGCTGCGTTCATCTCGACTGCGCTCGTCACCGAGGCAAGCGCGATCGAGAAGACCGCGCTGTCCGGGCACGCGCTGGCCGCCGAGTGGCTGGGCGTCGGCGGTACGTTCGGCGGCCGGGACAAGGTCCGCGACCTGATCGCCAAGGCGTCGCCGGCCCGGGCACAGCAAATCGGACTTGTCGTCGTGCTGGCCGCGATCGAGGACCGCACCGGCGTGCAGACCTGGCGCAAGGCGGGCCGGGAAGCTGCCTACCTCGGCGCGCTGGAGTCGTGGGGCTACACGCTCTCGCCCGTAGAGCAGATCGCCCGAGGCCCGAAGCACGAGCCCGCCGCGCCGTCGGTCCCGGCGAAGGCGAACACCACGGCGCGCGCGAAGTTCGACAACGCCAAGCCCGCGCCCAAGGCGGCGCCGAAGCCGGTCACGAAGGAGACCACGACAGCCTGATCGCTCGCTCTCCGAAGGCCCGGGACGTGTCAGCGTCCCGGGTCTTCGGCGCGTCCGCGCTCGCTTCGCCGTCCGCCCCGCACCGTCGCTCTCACCTCAGCTCCGCACCACACCATTCCGCCCGCCCCACAGGCCGCCCCCCACTGCCTCTACTCTCACCGCCACCCGCCACTCCCTCATCCCGCCACCACACCTCCGACCCGCCACCAGCCCTTCCTCACCATCACCGGCATCACACTGTTTGCATTCAGGCACGAAGGGTGGCGAGTTCCCCGCCAGTCGTGCCTTCGGGACGACCGACAAGAACGCCGTCGACTGGGACCACCTCATAGGGCGCCCACTTCCAGCACTGTGCGGGTGGTCGATGGCTCGGCCTCCGCTCTCGTGGCGACCCGGCAGCGGATTGACACCACTACGGACGCTAGCTGATCTCGGGCGTCACATCGACGTCGAACTTGAGGAGAACCGGCCGTCCGTTGGTCATGCCCAGGCAGACCGGCCGGCCACGCGGCACACGGCCTTGCTTCCAGATGGCGGCCAGGACTTCCTGCTCGATGACCGGGTCTGTCTTGCCGTCGGCGAAACGCGCCATGATCCGACGAGCTTCGTCGCGCCCATCAACGGAGATCTCGATGCGAACAAGCGGCATGCCACGACCGTACCGACCGAGCCGGTCACGATCCGAGCCATTTTGCGCTACACCGATCGGTCTCCGCGTCGGCAAACACCTCCAGGCACAAGCTCAAGCTGGGCCGTGAGGAGCCGGTCAACAATCTCTTGGGCAGTGGACTGTGGTCTGATGACGATCTCTCCGGCGACGCGGAGACGGTCGTCCTTCGCCCACCACTGCGCCATGAGCTCGGGCGTGAACTCCGCAGCCTGGGGGCGGCCGGCGTGCCTCCGAAGTGTCTCGTCGAACGGCACATCGAGATACGCAACCACACTGATGCCCTGGTGGTCGGCGACGAGCTTCCGCAGCATGTCGCCGTACCGCGCCTCGTGCATGATGCCCTCCACGACGACGCTGTACCCCGAGTCGAGTGCGTGGCGGGAAAGGGTGTCGATCATCGAGATGTTGACGGCGCCCGGTGTGTCCTTCTCCCACAGCAGCTTCCGCCGCACGTAGTCCTGCTCGACCAGTGCTGTACCGCGGCCCATCCGCTCACGCAGATCACGCGCGATGGTGGTCTTCCCTGACCCGGAGGGGCCGCGCACGATGACAAGGCGCGTCGAATCGTGGGCGGTCACAGGATCTCGGCCCCCTGCAGCGTGTCGGTGAGAAAGTCGTACGCGGTGGTGCGGGCGCTGCAGGGAAAGTCGTGGCGCCCCGAACGGACCTCGACGCGTGCGTGCCCGACCCCACGTTGGGTGAGCCGGTCCTGGATACCCACGGCTCCGCGGCTCCACCGATCGTCGTCCGTGGCGAGGACGAGGTACCTGCACTGGTCCGCCAGGGCGATGACGTCCTCGATGTCGTGCTCGGACGCGAAACCGGGGACGACGAACTCGGCCTGGAAGCCGACGGCGCGCGCGAACGACTCCCGGTACGGGACGCACCCGCAGTTGGAGACGCTGCTCCGGATGCGCCGGTCCCAGGCGGGTGCCCAGATCGCGGCCCGACCGCCATAGGAGTGGCCGAGGAACCCGACACGGTCGGGGTCGGCCTCGGGCAGGGTCGCCACGTAGTCCAGCGCGAGGCTGATCTCCTGCAAGCAGGCGGCCAGCAGCGTGCGCCCCACGACGATCCGGCTGGACTGCTCGAACCAGGTGACATTCTGCCCGTCGGCCCAGTTGCGGTCCTCGAAGCCGATCGCGTCCGGTGCGATCGTGACGAACCCACGCTGGGCAAGCTCCACCGCATACACCTGGTCCGGGTCCCCCCGCAGCCCGCAGACCTCGCTCTTGCCGAGGTCGAACTGGCCGGCGTGCTGGTGATGGCAGAACACCACCGGCGCGGGGCGCATCAGGCCGTCCGGAACGCAGACGTAAGCAGAGGCACGTCCAGCCGGGACATCGTAGGAAACCAGGCGCCGGACGTAACCGTCGCAGGCGACCTCTTCGTCGATGACCGGGCGCAATGGTCCAGGTTCATCGACCGGTCCGAGGACCCGCCGCAGCGACGCACGTGTCAATCCATCGACAGTCACGACATACATCCTGCCCCGCACGTGTGGGTCTGCTGCGGCAACTCTCCGCCAGCCCATTGCGCTCTAGCCACCGGCTCCACCAGACCCGGACCGGTTCAGTATCGGCGTCGTGAACATCACGCCCGCCAACCAGCCAGCCACGGCCTGCCGCCGGCGTCCTGATGTCGTGAAGTAGCCGGCATTTCGGAGGTGCGAGTCGTACACTTGTTCAATGACGCTCACGACGGCCTCGCCGTTCACCGGCCGGTTCGATCAGTTCCTGGAGGGTGGTCTGAGAGGGCTCGACATCAGCCCCCAGGAGCACGACATGGTTGTGCGCCGTTACCAGGGCTTCGCGAGTGTGCTCGACGCGACCTGGGCGACGACACACAGCGCGAACAAGGTCTTCCCCCAGGGATCGTTCGCGCTTGGAACCGTTGTGCGCAACGTGAAGCGTGGCAACAACCTAGACATCGACTCGGTAGCGGTGCGCGGCATCGCCAAGACGTCGATCTCGCAGCAGGACCTGAAGGCCGAAGTCGGGGTCGCAGCGCGATCCTTTGCCGCTGCGAAGGACGACGGATCTCCGAGGGTCACTGAGGACTCCCGGTGCTGGACCATCGAGTGGCCGACCATGCACATGGATGTCCTCCCGGCAGTCCCTGACCCCGAGTGTGACGAGGGTGGCGTGCTCATCACGGACCGGACGGTCCGAACCTGGCTCGCGTCCAATCCCATCGGGTACAAGGACTGGTTCCACGACCTGATGCGCCAGGAGTACATCGAGAAGCGGGCCGAGTTCGAGGCCAAGGAGCTCGACGTCGACGAGGTTCCGCAGTGGCAGATCCGAACGACCCTGCAGCGGACGGTCCAGGCGCTCAAGCGGCATCGCGATGTCTACTTCAAGTCAGACGCAGGCTGGGCGCCCTCGTCGGTCGTCATCACCACGCTCGCGGCACGGGCCTATCGAGGCGGCGGCGATCTCAACGACGTACTTCGAGAGGTTACGAGCGGCATGCCCAACTACCTGAGCTGCATCAGCAACCAGTGGGTGCTGCCGAACCCCGCGCAGGCGGACGAGAACTTCGCGGAGTACTGGAGCAATGCCGACGCCGACAGGTTCTTCCAGTGGCACGCGGACGTGACCCGCACGTTCGGTGGGCTCAGCTCGAAGTCAGGTCTGCACGCGTCACTCTCCGAGATGGAGCGTGCCTTCGAGTGGTCGTTCGCGGAGGCAGCAAGCGACGTCGGCCGCAGGCTTCACCAGGCTGGGGCAGCCGGCTCGCTCCGCGTCGAGAACGCCGGCCGCCTGTCGGTAGTGACCGGTGTTGCAGCGAGTGCGCCCGTCCGGCCGCACACATTCGCTGGTGGCAATGGCGCGTGAGCTCAACATCGCGGCGCAGGCATTGGAGCTGCGTCGGCGGTATCCCACCAGTTCGGTGACCCTGCGCCAGCAGCGACTCACATGGACACACGTTGCCCAGCCGACGGAGTGGTGTCGTCAGTACACGGTACGGCTCGACGCTGACCCTCACGGCTGGCCGACGGTATGGGTACTGGCGCCGGACCTTGAACCTGACAGTAAGGGCCGACTTCCACACGTTTACCCCGACGGTAGCCTCTGTCTCGCGACTCCCGGACAGTGGCGCCGCGACATGTTCTTCACGAGCACGTTCGTTGCGTGGACCTTCGAGTGGCTCGCCTTCTACGAGATCTGGAGCGCGACTGGACTGTGGCACGGCGACGGAGGTGACAACCTTGATGAGAAGGCCCAGAACCGGATCCTTCACTACTACGATGTGCCAGCCCGTGCCGCGGTTGCCAGCGCGATCCAACTACCGCCGGCCCGGCGTCCGGCTGCTCGCAGGCGACGGTGACAGGGAAAGGCGATTCTCGATGACCGAGCTAGGCGCTGAGGGCGGTGACTTCCGACGTCTCGTCGTCCGAGAACTCCAGGCTCTCGAAGAGGACATCCTCTGGACTGAGAAGGCTCACTTCTCGGCCGCAGAGCTCCACAGCTGGGTGAACGTGACAGTCGGACTCGGTGCGACGATCCTTGCAGCGGTGGCCGCTGCTGCAGTCGTGGCCGAGGTCGGTCCATGGCTCCCAGGCGTGTCGGCGCTGCTCGCCGCCGTTGGATCAGGGGTGCTGACCTTTCTCAAACCGAAGGACGCCTCTGGCGCGCACCTCTACGCCGGACGCCGGCTCGGAGCCCTCCGCGTGAAGGTCCGGCAGACGGTACATCTGGACTGCGATCCTGCGATAGCACTCGCCCCTGCGGAACTCCGGCGCATCGTCGAGGACCTGGCCGCGGAGAAGGCGTCGATCGACAAGGACGCACCCGGCACCTCCGGAATGGCGTTCAAGGGCGCCAGACGAAAGATCGATGCCGGTCACTTCGAGCATGCCGTAGCGGACCCTCCCAAGTCGTAGAGGTGCATCGCGCCCAACGGCAGTGCCCGCGTACCTCCTCCCTGAGGAGGTACGCCACCGTGACGATGTCGATCCGCAAGGTCAGCGCTGGGCACGGCTACGCCTACCTCCTGAAGTCCGTGGCCCGTGGCGATGGCAACCGCACCGCCCCGGACCGGGTGACCCGCTACTACCTGGAAGCGGGCACTCCCCCGGGATACTGGATCGGCTCGGGCCTCGCCGCGCTGGGTGAGTCGACGACGGAACCCGGCCAGGGCACGCCGTCCGGCACCATCGATCTCGGCGACCCGGTCACGGAGAACCAGCTCAAGAATCTGATCGGCGCCGGCCGCCACCCCCTCACCGGGGAGCCGCTGGGCCGCGACTACCGCGAGTACAAGCCCGCCGTCCAGCGGATCGCTGAACGCGTCGCCGCCCTCGACCGCGGCCTGGACGAGCGGGAGCGGGCCGCGGAGGTCGCAAATATCGAGTCCGAGGAGCACCGAGTCGGCGACAAGCACGCCGTGGCAGGGTACGACCTGACGTTCTCCGTCCCGAAGTCGGTCAGTGTCCTGTGGGCTCTTGCGGACGCGAACACCCAGGCACGGATCGTCGAGGCCCACCACGCGGCGGTGCGTGAGACGTTCGACCTGATCGAACGCGAGGTAGCAGCCACTCGCCGGGGCACGAACGGCATCGAGCAGGCCGGAATCGACGGCGTCACCGTCGCTGCCTTCGACCACTGGGACTCGCGCAGCAACGACCCGCAACTACACACGCACGCCGTCGTCTCCAACAAGGTTCGAACCAGCGACGACGGCGTCTGGCGCACCTTGGATGCGAAGCCGCTGTTCGAGGCGACTGTCGCACTGTCCGCGCACTACAACGCACTGCTGCGCGACCGGCTCACGGCCACGTTCGGCGTCGAATGGGAACTGCGCCCACGCGGGGCAGACCGGACACCACAGTGGGAGATCGCGGGGGTCGATGAGGACCTGATCGGCGAGTTCTCTGCCCGGTCCTCGCAGATCAACGCCTGCACCGACGAACTGATCGATGACTACACCGCCCGGCACGGCCGCCGACCGTCGAGCACGATGATCGGGCGCCTGCGCGCGCAGGCCACCCTCACGACACGTCCGGAAAAGGTCCTGCACTCCCTGCATGACCTCACCGCAGGTTGGCGACGTCGGGCGGCGCGGTTCACGTCCGACGGCAGCCCGGCCGGCTTCGCCCGACGTCTCATCACAGGATCAGCCGGACGCTGTTACACGGCCGATGACGTTCCCGAGGACGCGATCACCACGGCCGCTGCGCAGACGTTCGCGACGGTATCGGACAAGAAGTCGACCTGGACCCACTGGAACTTGTGGGCCGAAGCCTCCCGGCAGGCGCTCGGCTGGCGGTTCGCCTCCGCCGCTGATCGTGGGGTCGTCACTGCGTGGATCGTCGAGATCGCCAAAGCCGGGTCGATCGAGCTCACGCCAGGTGACCTCGCGCCGACCCCAGCAACGTTGCAGCGCCCGGACGGGACTACCCGGCTGCGACCCCGGCACCACACCGTGTTTACATCCACCGAGGTATGGGAAGCGGAACAGCGGCTCCTCGACCTTGCCGAGCACCACGGCGCTCCACGCCTGTCCCGCTGGGACCTGGACGCGGCTGTTGGGCGTCCCGACCGCGGGCGGACGCTCACCGGCGAGCAGACTCGTGCCGTCACCGCTGTCGCCATGTCTGTGCGGACGGTGGACCTGCTCATCGGACCCGCCGGAGCGGGCAAGACGACCACGATGCGCGCCCTGGTTCGCGCATGGACGAGAGCACACGGGCGCGGGTCAGTGGTGGGGCTCGCGCCGTCAGCTGCAGCGGCGAAGGTCCTGGGACACGACGTCGGACTGCGAGCGGAGACAACAGCGAAGTGGCTCCACGACGCGGCCCGCGACCGGGCCGCGCTTGCGAAGGGGCAGCTGGTCATCGTCGACGAGGCCACACTGGCTGGGACCCGCACGCTTGCCGCGCTCGCCAACGCCGTCGAACAGTCTGGGGCAAAGCTGCTGCTGGTCGGTGACCCGGCCCAGCTCCAAGCGATCGATGCCGGCGGTGCGTTCTCGATGCTGGTCCGTGCTCGGACAGACGCGCCAGCGTTGATAGGACTGCACCGCTTCGTCCACGGGTGGGAGAGGACGGCGTCACTTCTGCTGCGCGACGGGCGCCCCGAGGCGGTCGCCGCCTATAACGACCACGACCGAGTGCACGAAGGCACGTCCGAACAGGTGGCCGACGCCGCCTACACCGCGTGGGCGTCCGACGCCGCCGACGGACGCGCTTCGGTACTTGTCGCCGATGCCCTCGAAACCGTCGCCGCTCTGAACCGCCGCGCCCGCGCCGAACGAATCCTTGCCGGTCAGGTGGATCCTCGTCGCGCCGTCGTCCTCGCGGACGGGACCGAGGCGTCCGTCGGCGACGTGGTGATCACGCGCCGCAACGCCCGTCGTCTCTGGACTGTTCGCGGCGGGTTCGTCCGCAACGGCGACCGCTGGCGGATCACCAGCGTGCGCCGCGATGGATCCCTCGAAGCCCGGCGTCTCTTCCAAGGGCGTGGCGGGAGGGAACGTTTCGGGCCGGCTGTCGTCCTGCCCGCGGCATACGTGGCCGAGCACGTGGACCTCGGGTACGCGGTCACCGCTCACCGGGCACAGGGCGTGACAGTCGAGACCGCGCACGTCGTCGTTACCACGAAGACCGCGCGGGAGAACTTGTACGTCGCCCTGACCCGCGGGCGCTTCGCCAACCACGCGTACGTCGCCACGGACGTGACCGATGACGACCACACGCCGCCGTCCGAGCTGACCGGACGTGCCGTGCTCTACAGGGTGCTCGCGAGGTCTGGCGCGGAGCTGTCCGCGCACGAACGACTCCGCGACGAGCAAGAACGCTGGGGCGGACGCGAGCGGATCGCCGCGGAGTACGAGCACCTGGCCGACCTCGCACAGCGACCTCGCTGGGAGCAACTCGTCCTCACAACACTCACCGGTGCGGGGAAGCTGACCACCACCGAGGCCGCTGCAGCGATCACCACCGACGCTTTCGGACCCCTCTGCCGCAGACTCCGCCATGCCGAAGCACTCGGACACGACGTCGAACGACTCCTACCGGCTGTCGCTGCCCGTGGCACGCTCCTGACCGCCAACGACATCTGCGCCGTCCTTGGCCACCGGCTCGGCCGGGCTGCGTCACGGCCCGGCAAGGGCGAGGTCCGCCTCCTGCCTGGCGGCGTGCCGGAGGCGCAAGGCGAGATGGGCGACGACGAGCGCGAAGCGCTGGATGCGCGAGCGCGGCTCCTTGAGGGGTCGGTTGAAACTGCCACCCGACTCAGCCCCGAGGCGCGGCACGCGCCGTTCTCCAGCGCCGGTCGTGGCAACGTGGCTACCGGCATCGGGCTGTAGACGCCGCGTCGCTACGTTGCGATCGAGAACGGCCGACGACGCGATCCCACCACTCGCGAAGCCCGTCGGATGGCTGCCCCTTTGATTGATCTCGTACGGGCCGCACCGGGCGGCTGTGCCTTCGGTCCCGGTGTTCAGCGGCGGCGAGGTACGGGCTCTCGTCGGGGAACAGAGTTCGCCTTCAAGACGTGCGCTGCAGCGCGCTGCTGGATCCCGAGCGCCTTGGCTCGCTCCGCTTCCCGTGCACGCATGCCGTCGTTCTCCTCCGCGAGCGCTGCCTGTGCGGCAGCGGATCGTTCCTCGGCCTTCAGTGGCTTGCGGACGGTCACACCGGCGTCGGTCAGCATCGTCAGGTCCAGCGTCCACGACCGGTTGGACCGCTCCTCCCAGACACGGAACGCCTCGGAGATGTGTGCGTGGGTCTGCGTCTCGCTCATCCCCGTCACCGCCCGGAGATGGATGAAGGCCGCGTCCGCTGTCCCGACGACCTGCGCTCGACCGTAGTGAGTCGCGTGATGGCAGTCGGTACACAAGCAGATCAGCCGGGCCAGCCGTTGCGTGCCCGTCGTCGAATCGAAGGCCCAGCGTTCGTGAGCCTCCAACCAACGTCGTGTCGCCCGATCCTCGCCGGACCCGCAGCTCTCGCACCGCATTTCCGCGCGGCGGGTGATCATCCGGCGCAGGCGCTCCCAATCCTTCTCGGACACGCACGTGCGGACGTTCGTGAACCAGCAGCTCGACGGCACGAGGTCGACGAACAGCTCTGATCCGAGCAAGCGATCCTCACCAGGAAGGAGATCGGGGACGTCGGGCAGGGCCTCCCAGCGCGCCAGTGCTGCGATTCCTGGACGTGGCGCGAACCAGCGCTTCGCGCCCGGGGACCAGCGGGCTCCGGCCTCCTTCGCCTCGTCCTTCTGTGAGTACGGGACGTCCAGCCAGATCCGTTCCATGAGCGCACCTCCGCGACGCGTCGTGGTTCCCTTGGAGCGATCGTAGGGCGGGACACCCACACGACGACCGGCTGGAGCCTCCGCCCCCTGGGGACACACTCCGGACGACCGACGCGCTTATGCGGATAGCGGGCCGCCCACGGCGTGTCTATGCCTGGCACACCGTCACACTGGGTGAGGTTTGGCCCTTCGGCGGCCGATGTCAGAGGCCCGGAGTACCGTTCGGCGCGTGACCGCCACCTCTGCGAACACGCAGGTCAGTGAACAGGACGTCGTGCTGCGCCGCCTCGCGGTCGGGCTCTTGGACTATCGCGATCGGCTCGCCGCCCCGGGAAGGGATGTCGTCCCCTACCCGGCGAACCTCCAGGGGGCCCTTGACTCGATCTCGCTCCTCGCGCTCCGAACCGGGACGCCGGCCCCGGCCAGCGTCGTAGAGCTGTTGGAATGGTCCGAGCAGCCGCTGGGTATGTGGCCCACGGTGCTCGTCGATCCGGACAGCGATGCTGCGGACGAAGCGCTGTTGTGGTTCGGCGAGCCGCAGGAGGTGTGCCTCGAACTCGGAGCCGCGCGCGGCGACGTCGTAGCCGACGCACGAGAGTCCAAGATCATCACGGCAGTCCGTGACCTCTGCAGAGCAGCCGGAGCGCCAGAGTCCTACGTCTCGTTCCGGCGCTTCCTCATCGAACACCCCGTCGTGGATGTACTTGCGCTGGAGAGAGCCAAGGCGGCACGTGAGCTCTTCCGCCTGGCGAGCCACCTCCAGGCGTCGTACGAGGCGCCACTTCCCGAGTGGGTCAGCGGCGGGAGCGTAGAGACCTGCGGCACGTGCGGCAGCGTGTTGCACGTCCGATCTCGACAGGGCGACCGGATCTGCGTCGATCCGTTGTGTTCGCACAAGACCCGCGGCGGCGCCCGGTTCGCACCGTCCGAGACCCTCGTCCTGCGGCGGGAGATGCAGAAGTACGTCGGTGGTCCGGGACGTGCCGAGGTACGCCTCGCTGAGCAACTCGGCAGGCTCCGCGTCCCCAACGATCTGTGGCCGGATTTCGACGCCTACGACCTTCGCGTGTTCAGCGACTCACCATGGGCCGTGGACGTCAAGGCATGGCGGCATCCGACGCTGCTCGCAGCGCACCTGGACGCGCGTCCCCCTGCCCGCCCCAAGGATGCGGCCGAGATGTTCATCGTCATCGCCGACGAAGTTGCCAAGGGCGGCTACGTCGGAACGCTCCGAGCGTGGCAGGAAGGCTCAGCCTGGGATGGCATCACAGTGATCTCGCAGCGGAAGTTCATCGAGAAGGTGAAGCAGAGGATCAGCCTAGGAGGCGGTCGATGAGAGACGTCCAGCGCATCCGAACGAAAATCACTGACGACGTAGTGGCGGCTGTCGGTCGCGATGGGCTCGGGATGGAGCCGCACGACTTCTTCGACGTCGAGGTCGCGCTCTTCACGCTCGTGACCGTGGCGCCGGGCCAGATTTCCGACGGAGTCCCTGCCCTCCTTGACGGGCACGGGTCGATCCGTACGCTCGGCAACCGGGCTGCCCTCGATGCCAAGGTACGAATCTCGAATGCCCGGTTAGTCGTGGGAAAGCCCGTCAGCCCCTATCGATGGGCCAAGGACCTCGCTGCGTACCGTGACCTGCCGCAGCGTGTTCGCGGGTTCAAGATCGACGAGGACGGCGTCGTCACTCGCCACGAGGCGTGTTCGGTTGCAGTAGGGCGCTTCACGGTGCTCGAGGACCTCCTGACGAAACCACTCCCGTTCGCGCTAACCCGGAACAAGGTCGCAGGTGCCGGTCGATACAAGATCGCGTCCACGACACGACGACTCTCCGTGGACATCCGCACCGACCTACCGTTCCCTGTCGCGCGGGCCTCATACCCGGACGACGAGCGTCGTCCGAGAGGGCCGCTGACGGTCACGTGGGCCGATCTTGAAGCGACTGCCAAGAACATGGACCATGCGGACGCTCTTGCAGGCCGCGTCTCCAACGACTGGCTGGGCCGCATGCAGAGGTCGGCGGTCAAGGTTCGCGGGCTCGATCACACGTTCTCGAAGGCAACGGATGTAACAGTCGACGGCGTGCTGCACATGGCTGGCATGGTCAGCGCTGGGAAGACAACGCTCATCCAGGTCCTGGCGATCTGGGCAGCACAGAACGGCTACCGGACGACAGTCGTTCTGGGAGACAACTCAGCCGTGCTGGACATGGTTGCGGACCTAAACCACTACGTTGCAGGGGCGGCCGCTCCCGTTCTCGGGCAGAGCGGGCGCGAGCGGCACTTGAAAGCTCTCCACAAGCGCAAGCCGCCCGCGACCGGCGAACTAGTGCCGCAGGATCGCGAGAGTTTCGAGTGGACGAGCACCGCCTGCGCGCTCGCGGCGCTGGTCGATACTGACAAGCCGCTCGGGGTCTCGGAGGCACCGTGCGAATCGTTGATCGAGTACGACGAGAAGAAGGACGACGGCAGCAAGCGCGCATGGCATCAGGGACCGAAGATGTTGTGCCCGCTTTGGCACGGATGCCAGCGACACGAGGCATCCCGGTCACTCGTGGATGCCCCGATATGGGTAGCCACCCATTGGGGCCTGACCTATTCCCGACTGCCAGCAGCGATGAGCAAGCAGCAGATGCGGTATCTGGAGGCCGCGTGGCGACGCAGCGACCTGTTCGTCGTCGATGAGGCTGACCGCGTGCAGACCGGACTCGACGGTACGTTTTCGCGCAGTCAGCCCCTGTTCGGACGTGGCCGAGACGCGTGGGTCGACCAGATCTCGACCGACGTCACCACCCACCTGCGCAACACGGCACGCGGTGAACGCAAGCACCTCGACGTGCGGAACTTCACGGGCGACATGCACCGGGCACAGGGCCTGGGCGACATCCTGTACAACCTCATGCAGAGAGACGCGCAGTCGGGCGGCGTAAACCTCAACGCATGGATGGGGCCGGAGTACTTCACCTCGTGGACACTGTCGGCGCGTCTGTGCTCCGATCTGACTGGCTACGATCCCCGCAAGGACGACCCCACAGAACCCACTGGTCCGCCGCCGTCGTACGAGGTTCTCCGTGCTGGCTTCAACGCGTACATCGACACACCGCATGCTGAAGCCGACGGTCACGAGGATCCGATCGCATCATCTCTGGCAGAACTGAACCACTTCCTCCTCGTCGAGACCGACGAGGAGCGGCGTTCCGCAGGCTTCCGGACCTGGGTCGAGGGGCTCGACAAGCTGCCAGGGCTCGAAGCCGGCGGGGTTGTCCTCGGCGACGCCAGAACCGTCGCGATGAGAGTCGAGTTGTGCATGGTTGCAGCTCTCTTCTCGCACTACCTCAACCAGATGCTGTACGGGTGGCCGACTGTTGCTCGACTCCTTGAGCTCGACGGCGACGCCTATCAGCAGTCGCCCCGCGACCTGCGGCCGCTGATCCCGGAATCTCCGATGGGCACCGTCCTCGGGTTCCAGTACGTCGCACCGCAGCGGACCGACGGCGATGCTGCTGGCGAGCTGCACTTCTTCGAGGCCACGGGGATCGGCCGAGCGCTGCTGCTGGAACTGCCCAACCTGTTCCCCGCCGAAGGGAGAGGGCCAAACGTCATCCTCCTTTCCGGCACGAGCTGGGCAGGGACTTCGCCGAGGTACCACATCGATCACCAGGTCGACGCGATCCTGGAACCCGAAGCGTCAATCCTTGCCGGCATCGAGCAGTCGGAATTCGAGGTGTTGCTCCAGCGTTCGAATCCGTCACAACGGCTATTGCGCGTCTCGGGCGTGCCCGGACCCGCGCGCCTGGATCTGCTGCGGCAACTCGTCGGCTGTCTCCTGCGTCCCCACAGCACCGGCAAGAGCCAGATCGAGCAGGTGATCGACCAACTGCCGGAGAAGCGGAAGAAGATTCTTCTGCTGGTCGGGTCCTATGCCGAGGCGCAAGTCGTTCATGCGGCTGTCGAGCAGCACTCCACACTGCGGGCCCGCTATCTGGTAAGCGATTCCTCCGCCGACGACGCCTGGTTGACAAACGCAGCCGGACGTCTCCCGCGGGGTGACGTCGCAACTTTCGGCCAGTCCGACGACGACGTCCTCATCGCGCCACTACTCGCCGTCGAACGCGGGCACAACATCCTCAACTCGGACCGCGTCGCGGCCATCGGAGCAGCGTTCTTCCTGGTGCGGCCACATCCCTCGCCCCAGGACATCGGCTGGGTCACCCAGAGCCTCAACCATCGCGCAATGCAACGAAGGACGAAGGACGTCTTCCATGAGTCGTTCGGTCCGAATCGGCTCGCCATGCACAGCAGGGACCGTCGCCGCCGTGACCAGGGGATGTGGCGCGGTCTGCTGCAGACGGAGATCGTCTACTCACGCCTCTACGACAAACCTCGGGTTCGAGAGGCGCTCATCTGGACGCAGATCGTCACGATGTGGCAGGTCATCGGACGTCTCGTCCGGGGCGGCCAGCCCGCACGGATCTACTTCTGCGACGCCGCGTTCACACCAGGCGCCGAACGAGGACGCAAGGACACCGCGGCCACGAGCATCCTCCTGGGCATGCGTGAAGCGCTCGGCAAGTACTGCTCCGAATCGTCGACCGAGCGCGACCGGCACCTCGTCACAGACCTCTACGGTCCGCTCTACCGAGCACTGACGAACATGAAGGGAATCTGATGCCGACGTACGACCTGCTGCGCACTACCGCATTCGAGGTGCCGGCCGACGGCCTCGGGATCGCGACGCATGTCGCGGACCTCCCGAAGGCCTGGCTCGATCCGCTTCGGGAACTCGCACGTAGGGCATCGGGAAAAGAACGAGCTAGCGTCCCGATCCGGTCTCTCAACGGAGCACTTCAAGCGCTCGTGCCCGACCTCGGTATCTGCCTCTCGTACGCCGGACACAACACCTCGGGCGACAACCCGTGGCTTGTCTCGGCCACCCCGCTGCCGGTCGAGCGTCTGATGCCCGTCGTCTGGGCATGGATCCGGTCGCTCCAGAACCCGAACGTTCCCGACTACCTCGTCGCCGAGGCCATCGAAGCTGTCAACGCCGCGCCGCTGATCTCCCGCGTTCGGGCAGTCGCGGACTTCTCCGATGCCCCGGGCACCGCACTCCTGCGAATCCTTGAGACGCAGGCAGCAACCCTTCTGACAATCCCTGGCTCAAGCCTCGACCTCGACGGTACTCGGCTCGAGTTCGTCCGCTGTGGCACCTCAGGTGGGGAGGCCGGCGAGATCATGTCGTGGCCGCCCCTGACCAGCAAGAAGGACGACGCCTACTCGATCGTGGTGCGAGCTTCAGCCCAGACCGTACCCGGCAAGGAGCAGCCACTCCTGTACGCCCACTTCGGCGTCCGCCGATGGATGCGGCGGACCCCGTTCATCGTTCCGGGCAACGCGACCAGCGTCTACCTCCGAGCAGCGGTGCCCTACATCGAGAACGCCGATGGCCGAGACAACTTCGCCATCGCGAAGGCAGAGAAGTACGCCGAGTACGTCGACGGTACCTGGGTCCGTGGTTTCCGTTGGCGCGGCTCACTGGTCAACGTCCTCGACGGCGCTGGCGTCGTCGACAAGCTGCCCGCGGTCGAGCAGCTTATGACGGACCCGGAGATGTATCGAAGTAGCGTCACGGCCCCGGCCGTCGTCCCGTACCGCCCCGGCCGAGACAGTCGGAAGGAGACCGTCAGTGCCGGCGTCAACGCCTACGACCGCAACACGCTTCTCGACTGGGTAGGCGCCCGACTCGGCACCGCGAAGCTGCTCCCGCCGCTTCCGCGGGCAGCCTTCGATCCTCAGCGGAAGCAGGTCGAGAAGAGAAACGGGAAGCTCAAGCGAGACAGCGTCGTTCCAAGCCTCGCGGCCACCGTCGGCCCTCGTCTAACGATCGAGCTCATGACGACGTCGGACACCTCGACGACGCTTGCGCTCGAAGCCCTGCGGGACCGCCTGCCAGCCGAGATCACTCTCGACGCTCCCGTCATCCTCAATTCGGACGCAGGCTTTGTCGAGGTCCTGGTTACTCAACCCGCAGCGCGGGGGCCTGTCACCTCGCCCCTGGAGGAGCCGGTCAGTCGCCGGTCGCGTCGTGCCGCAGAGGCTCGCGCCCGCGATATCGCGAGCCGCCTTCCAAACGTAGGTTCGCCAACGATCACCATCGCCGAGATCGAGGCCGCCGCAACCTTCGGCATGGGCAGCAGGATGCTCGGGCGCGACCCCAAGAACGCGATCCGCCACGGGCTGGCTCGGACTGGGCGCATCAGCCAATTCGTCAACCCCGCCAGTGAGGACCCCGAGTCGGCGCCAGCGTCCGATGCGATCAGGTTTACCAAGGCGATCGACGACGCGTTCCGGCAGCTTGGTGTGCGCCCGTCACCCTTCGTCGTGCAATCGCCCGCCGGGACGGAACTAAGGCCAAGGTGCCTGGCGCTAACGATGCTTCGGCGCAACAAGAGCAGCGCCCGCGAGCAGAAGGTCTTCCTTCCCGTGGCAGTGCTCATGGACGTCGATGGAACGAACATCCGAGTGCTCACTGGCCGCGACAAGGACCGGGCCTGGCGCCGCCTGCATGAGGCGATCCCCTTGATCGGGCGGACTGCAGGCGGGCCGAACCCGCTCATGACGGAGTTCGATGTGGAGTCCTTCTTCAAGGAGGTCATCGACGACGTCTGTACCGAGGGTGGTCCCGTCCTGCTGCTCACCCACGCGCAGAAGCTCCGGCGCTATGCCTGGCCGCACCTGCAGAATCCGCGCATCGGCATCGACGCCCTGGCGTTCGACGGTGAGACCCGGTCCATCACCGACTATCCCGGGCTTCGCCATGTCCGCGTTCGGGTCGCTGAGGGGTACGAGACTCCTCAGGCATACGGATTCAACGAGGACCAGGAGGGCGCCGAAGCCGTCGGCAAGTCCCGGGGCCTCTGGCAGTTCGGAAGCGATCGCCTCTACGCCAGCACGGCGGCCAAACCGGTTACGGACCAGACGCCCAAGGGCATCTCGAAGCTGCCACGGCCCGGGGAAGACGCAGGCATGGTGCACAAGACCGTCTTCAACCCGCAGCTCGTCGAGCTATACGTGGCTGCGATCCAGCCGGGCGACGAGCCGGTGCACTGGGCTGCCCTCGCGCACGAACTCAGGGACGCGAACCCGTACTTCGCCAGCGAGCACGTCCTGCCGTGGCCCATGCGGATCGCCGAACAACTCGGCGAATACATCTCACCGGTGCACGTGGAGGTCGAAGACGAGAGCGACAGCGGTTCGTTCGAGCAAGGAACGCTCTTCTGATCTGCGGCGGGCCACCTCCTGCTCCCGTATGCACACGAGCCGGCCCGTCGCGGACCACTGCACCTCATCCGCACGTGAATGCCACGTGCACCTGCCCCCCGATCTGGCCCAATGTCGAGTTCTGTCCGCCACGACACTCCGACCACCGGAAGGCACCGTGCCACTAACTGATGAGCAGAAGGCCGCCCGAGCCGCAAGGCGCCAGATGGCGAACGCACTCAAGGAAGAGGCTCGCGCGCACCGCGACGAAGTGCGCCGTCGCGAGTGGCGCGAGAAGAGTATGTATCTCACCCGGGAGGAGGCGGCCGCTGGTCAGCCATGCCGCGGGTGTGGTCTGCCCGTGATTGACAACCTCGGGGACTGGCCCGGGACGATGTCGCCTGAGGAGCGCGACGAGTACGCCGCCGTGAAGACTCGGTACGAAGAGACGCATCCAGACTGTGGCTCCTACAGTTGGACGATGGCAGGCTCGCGGTCGAGGCACTGCGGCTTCTGCTGCCCGCCGATCCCGTTCTCCGACTCACAGCTCGCGGATGTCGCACGCATATTCATGAGTTCGAAGCCACGCGACGAGGACCTCGACATCTGGGAGCGCACACTCACCTGCGGGCACCGCATGCGGCGACCTGTCCACCACACCAACTCCGGACCGGACTTCTCGACCGAGCGGTGCGAGGAGTGCGAAACTACGCGCGGCGTGGTGTCTTCGGAGAAGGTCGTGGAGGCTGCCGCGCGGAAGTCCGAAGCCCAGCGCAAGCGCGACGAGCAGCTCGATCGAGCCGAACTGGAGCTAGCAAAGGCAGAGCAAGCCGCGAAGGAAGCCCACCGAAAGCTCGATGAACTTCGGGCGGGTAGCACTGACGAGTAAGTTGCGAGCACGTCGCCCCCACCTCTGGTCGAGCATCATGCCCCGTCAGCCCCGAGGCGCGGCTCACACCGTTCTCCAGGTCCGGCCATGGCTCCGGGGCTACTGGCATCGGACTGTAATACACCGCGCCGATGATGCGCGGGGGTGTCCCTGACGAGCACGACTGGTTGGCTGCACACTGGGGCCATGCGCCTTGATCCCACAGAGACGTTCGCTGGCGTACCTGCCCGGCAGGTACGCGACGCGCTGCGGCGCTGCGCCCATGACGACCAGGTCAACCCGGACTGGATCGCCTGGGCCGCTCGCTGCCCGGAGGAGAAGACCCGGAACTTCGTGGACGCGCTCATCGAGCGTGGGCTGATCGTCCGAGACGCTCGCGACGAAGAATGGGTCGAGGTGACCGAAGAAGGGCTGGCGTTCGCTCAGGCGACGCTCACCACCATTACCCGCAAGACTGCAGAGCGTGTCCTGGGCGAGCTTCTCGAGCGAGTGCGAGATGTGAACCACGATGAGGACGAACCGTTCCAGGTCGCGGAAATCGTCGTGTTCGGTTCCTACCTCACTGACGTCGAACGGCTCGGAGACGTGGACGTGGCGATCGAGATCGTGCGTGTCGGGCCGCTCCCACCGGGAGCTAACGTGTTCGCACCCCACGTTCCGGTGTGGCGTCGGCTGCAGAACCGGTCCCGCACGCTGTCCCTTGTCCACTTGGGTCAGCACCGCGAATGGCTCGCAGACAAACCGCACCAGGTCGTCCTCACCGCGCCCGAAGTTGTGGAACGAAGCGAGGCGTACCTGCGCTCGCTCAGGGCATCGTCGTGAGGGTGGAGGTGCCCGAGTCGCAGTCATGACCGGGGCGAACCGCGACGATGGGAGTTGTTCGCGCTGCAGCGCAAGAACCTCGAGCGGGCGGGGGCGGGCGGAGTACGACTCCGCGTGACCCGGGCACTCGTGGACGTCAAGGGGAAACCGCTCGCCTTCGGGCCGCCGAAGTCAGAGGCGGGCAAGCGTGGCGTCCACTTCCCGCCGCCCACCGCCCGGGCACTCCTTCTCCAGTTGGACAAGTCCACTGACCCGGATCCAGACGCACTTGTCTTTGGTGCGAGCACCGGGCGACCGCTCCGCGGCGGTCAACGAAGCCAGATGTTCTCTCGGGCCAAGTCCCGTGCTTGGGATGGCGCCGGAACTTCACTGGCACGACCTGCGCCACCTCGCCGGTCGCCGTCCCTGCGAGGCCCGGCCGGGTGGTGGACTACTCCTCGGCCGGGGCGTCGCCGTCGGCGACGAACGTGGCATGCGCTGCGACGATCTTCCACCCTGCTCGGTCGTCGTACGTCCACGTCCGGGTGTAGCGCATCCGGGCGGCCAGACGCTCACCGCCGAAGGTGCCCTCGAGAGCGCCGAGGAACAAGGTGACCCCGGTGCGGGCAGTCACCAGCACTCTGAGGTCCTCTTCCTCGACGCGACTCATCACCTGATAGCCGGATGCGTGCGCATCCAGGTCGTCCCGCTTGGACAGGACGCCCCCGTCCGGCCCGGTGAACAGAGCCATGTCGTCGATCAGGCCATCCAGGGTGTCGACGTCGGACGCGAGCTGGGCGGCCTGCAGGCGCCTCTCGGCTTGACGGAGGCTTTCAGCGTGGTCGGCGGTCATCATGGACACAGCGTGCCGAGCGGACATGCCCCACACCAGGAGATTCGCTCACGGCAGACGCCGCGGACCATGATGGCTACGGAGGTGAGAACGGGGACCGTTTGGAGCCCTGTTTGAGGAACGCTAGGTGCTCGGAACTGAGATTGTGGAGCCGAGTTTCAGGAGCGATCGGCGGGGGTCCGGGATTCCGCCGTGGGGGTCGATGATGGTTCCGTCCCGGCCGCTGTCAAGGCCCTGCGGCCCCTGCGGGGTGGCCTGCGGCCAGCCTGGACTCCGTCCGTGTCGTCACGCTCGAGCAGGGAGCGGCGCAATCCCTCATCGTGCGCGTCCCGGCGGGCGTCGGGTTCAGAACGGCGGGTCGTCGGGGTCGCGGTCCTCGTCGATGGCGGTGCCGCCGGCGCCGGGCTGCCAGCGGGGGTTGATGCTGCCGTCGAGCAGGAAGAAGTCTTCGGGCCAGGGTGCGAGGAATCCGTGCTCGTCCCACCAGCCGACGTAGTAGTCGGCCGCGGCGCGCTGGTCGTCGTTCCAGTGCTCGGGCACCGGCGAGAGTGAAACCATCACCGGTCTTGGGCCGGGGTGTCAGGGCTGCGAGAGTGCGCGAGACGGTAGGAGTCGGTGCCGGTCTCGATGATGGCGCCGTTGAACGTGAGCCGGTCTACGATCGCGGCGCAGAGGCGTGGGTCGGTGAAGGTCTTGGTCCAGCCGGCGAATGACTCGTTCGAGGCGATCGCGACCGAGGCTTTCTCCTCGCGTTCGGTCAGGACCTGGAACAACAGCTCGGCGCCGCGCCGGTCGAGCTCCATGTATCCCAGCTCGTCGATGCAGAGCAGGTCGACGCGTCCGTAGCGGGCGATGGTCTTGGTCAGGACCATGTCGTCGGCGGCCTCGGCCAGCTCGTTGGCGAGCTTGGTCGCCAGGGTGTACTTGACCCGGAAGCCGTTCATCGCGGCCTCCGTGCCCAGCGCGATGAGCAGGTGGGACTTGCCGGTCCCGGAGTCCCCGATCAGGCAGAGCGGCTCGCCGCGGCGGATCCAGTCGCACTTGGCCAGGGTGTTGACCGTCGCCGGGTCGATGTTCGGGTTGGCCTCGAAGTCGAACTCCCGCAGTGTCTTGATCCGGGGGAACGCGGCGGCCTTGATACGGCGTTCGGAGCGGCGGCGGGCGCGGTCGTCGCACTCGGCCATCGAGAGTTCGGCGAGGAACCCGCGGTAGGTCATCTGCTCGCGGGCGGCGGCGTCGGAGTTGGCTTCGAAGTGGGTGCGGATCGTGGGCAGGCGCAGCATCCGGCAGGCCTGGTCGATCGCGGCGTCGGCGGCTTCCTCGGTCATGCCGCGGCGCCGGGGCGTCGCCTTCTTCTCGGCCTTGGGCGTCGTGGCAGGTGGGGTCTGGGTGGCCATCACGGGCTCTCTTCCGGGTCAGTCGCCGGCCTGGTCGCGGCGTCGTCGCCGGCTGGGTAGCAGGTCGTCGTACTTGCTCATGTCTGGCATCGGGCGGGTGTCGTCGGGCAGGGGCTGGTGGCGCAGGCGTCGTTCGGTCAGCGAGGTCACGTTGCCCACCTGCCGGGCCAGCTGTGCCCGGTCGGGAAGCGGTGTTGGTTCGCCGGTGCGATGCTCCTCGGCGGCCTTGCGCGCTTCGAGGGCGACGGCGTCGGCGGTCATCGCTCCGACGGCCAGCGCGGCGGTGAGCCCTGCGACGACGTGTTCGTGGGCCATGTGCCGGTGCAGCAGCAGGACCTCGATCAGCGCGCGGGTGCCTTCGGCGTCGCCGTGCGCGCGGCGGACCGCGTCCCACCAAGCGTCGTGGACTGCGGTGAACCTGCCTGCGGCGCGTGCCTGTTCCAGCGCGGTCGCCCCGGGCATGGCGCCGGGCTTACGGATCAGGGCTTCGAGGTAGTGGTCCAGGTCCAAGCGGGCCTCCATCTTCCCCGGCAGTCGTTCGTGCCGGGCGATCTGGGTGCGGCCGTCGTAGACGGTCAGGTCCGAGGCGCGCAGCAGGATCGAGACCTTCCGGCTGGCGAACCGCACGGGCACCGAGTACCGGTTGGTGCGCACGTTGATCTGGGCGTAGCGGTCCACCCTCTGGTGGGACCACTTTCCGGTCTCGAACTCCTCGTCCGGCAAAGGTGCGAGCAAGGGCTGTTCGATGGCGAACATCTCCCCGACGGTCCGGGCCCGTCCGCCGATGCGGCGAGCGTCGTCGGATCGGTCCCAGGCGTCGACCATCTCGTTCAGCTCGGCCAGGGTGGCGACCTTGGGGACCGGGACGAAGTGGTTGCGGCGGAACCAGCCGACCTGGCCCTCGACCCCGCCCTTCTCGTGAGCGCCCTCCAGGCCGGGCTGGCAGTAGAACGCGTCCAGGCCGTAGTGGGAGCGGAACAGGGTCCAGCGTTCGGTCTCCTTGCGTGCCCTGGAGAAGCCCAGAACCTGAGCGATGGCGGCCTTGAGGTTGTCGTAGCGGACCTTGCCGACCGGCAGACCACCGAGGACCCTGAAGGCATGGACGTGTCCTTCCAGGAACGCCTCCTGCCCGCCCGAGGCGAAGACCTGGTGCGCCGCCTTGCCGGAGAACGACAACCGGAAGGAGAACAGCGAGCAGACCACCAGCTTCCCGGCCAGCTCGATCGTGACGTCACCGAAGTCGACCTCGGCCTCCGCGCCGGGCACGTGGGTCTGCGGGACGAACAACCTCGAGGGCCCCAGGCCCGCCTCGATCCGGACCTCCTCACGACGCATCGCGACGTACTTCTTGACGATGAAGTACGAGACGTCCGCGTCGTGCTCGTCCCGCAGCCGGTCGAAGATCCGCTTGGCGGTGTGACGCTGCTTGCGCGGGGCCTTCAGGTCCGCCCGCAGCCACTGGTCGACCAAGGGTTTGAACTGGTCCAGCCGAGACCCGCGGTCCGGCAGCGGGCGCCTGGGCTGCGGGAAGGCCGAGTCCAGTGCGGCCTCGACCGTCTCGAACGCGACGTGGTATTTGCGCTTCAGCGCACGCTTGGTCGTCCCAGCCCGGTAGTCCCGCCGGATCTGGGCGAACAACTGTGCCCGCGACTGCGCGGCCATCGATCGATCCGTCCGCTGCCCGATGCCCCCGCCGTCTCATCGTCCACCCGCCGATGGCATCGCGCGCGGCCGTTCCTGAAACTCGGCTCCACGAACTTCCGTCAGGACCGACCGTTCCTCAAACTCGGCTCCAAACGCTCTCGGAACTCACCTCCGTAGCCACCATGACTACGCCGACGCCGCGCGTCAAGTCGGAGCCCAGACGATCAAGGTGCCGCGGCTGTGTGCAGAACGTCACCTCAGCGGTGAGCTCGAGGTCCTGGTCGTGCGGTTCAGCCAAGACACCCTGCACCAGGCCAAACCCGGGCAGCGACCAGGTGCTCACGATCGACGACCTCGACGTCGCCCGCGAGCACATCCCCGCGCCGACGGCCTGCAGGTCCTGACCAGCACCCACCTCGCCAAGGCGCACGATCTGTCGGCGTGGACCATCACGGACCTCGGCAACGAGCGCCACCTCGTCCAGCATCCCGACCTGGCCGCCTGGTTCGCCCACCAGAACATTGGTGTTTATCGACCATTTTCATCGCGAATCCGACCCAGAGGCCGTACACATGGTCGGCGAGGGCCTGCGGCGGGTCGATACCGGCGACTCCATGCGGGCCCGCCCCCGCCCGTGGTCTTTCTGCCGATAGGTGTCGATCAGCGCCTCGGCGCCGGGCGATGCGCGCCGAACAAGTCGGCGCGACACCGGCGACGCGGTCGTCGCCGAAATGCACCAGAGCGGGATGACACAGGCCTGGCCCCCGCATCCCAGGCAGCAGGTAGTCCACCCGGATACGCCAGTGGCATGCGCTTCAGCGAAGTGTCTGGGTACCGATGACGGACAGCAGGTGCAGCTTCTCGTAGCTCTCGCTGCCGGGGATTGCGGTGTAGACCAGCAGTGCTTGGGCCTGTTCCGGGTCGACCAGCCGCTGGCACGTGAGCTCGAGGGCACCAACCTCGGGGTGGACGAAGTGCTTGACCTCGTGGGGGCGAACCCCGATCTCGTGGTCATCCCATACCCGTCGAAACTCCTCGCTGCGATCCAGGAGCAACTCGGCCAGGTGCGCTGCCCGGGAGTCGGGACCGCGGAGAGTGACCATCTCGCGCAGCCCCGCGACGTACATCCGGGTCAGGAACGGACGCTCCGCCGGCGCGTAGATCTGCCGGGCGGCGGGATCGGTGAACCAGCGGAAGCCCGAGCTGCGGGCGGGCCCGGTGTACTGGGTCGTATCTCCGGTGAGCGCGGCGCCCATCGGAGTCTGCCGCAGGGTCTCGCCGAGCTCGGTGACGATCTCTGCCGGTGTGTCGTCCAGCCGGTCGAGCACCCGCAGCAGGCCCGGGCTGATGTGCTCGCTGTAGCCACCTCTCGCAGGCGGGTTGTGCCCAGCGAGACGGAACAGGTGGTCGCGCTCGTCGATCGACATGTGCAGCCCCTGCGCGATCGAGGCGAGCATCTGCTGCGACGGCTGCGGGCCTCGTTCCCGCTCCAGACGGGAGTAGTAGTCGGCCGACATGTTGCACAGCGACGCGACCTCCTCGCGCCGTAGCCCGCTGGTCCTGCGCCGTTGGCCGCGCGGCAGGCCGACGTCTTCCGGTTGCAGTGCCTCTCGCCGGTTGCGGAGGAACTCCGCCAGCCCGGTGCGATCGATCATGACGCTCCTCCGTCTCGAGTACTGCCTCGTTTCTAGCGCTTACGGGCAGAGGTAGCCACGGCTTCTCGATCCCCCACTCCGAGCGGAGAGGCGACCGGGCGATCCTGTGATCGAGAGGTCCTGGATAGGCCTGTGCCGTGAGCCGAGAATCGAAGCCGTAGCCCGAGCACCCAGTTAACACTCAAGGAGTGAGCCCATGGCACGCACCCGAATCGACATCACCATCCCTGACCTGTCCGGAAAGCGCGCCCTCGTCACCGGCGCGAGCGACGGGATGGGGTTGGGGATAGCCACCCGGCTGGCCGCCGCCGGAGCGGAGGTGATCATGCCCGTCCGCAACCCGCGCAAGGGCGAGGCCGCGATTGCCAAGATCACGCAGGCGACACCCGGCGCGAACGTGTCGCTGCGCGAGCTCGATCTGTCGTCGCAGGAGTCGGTCGCCGCTCTGGGCCACACCCTGCGCGACGAGGACCAGCCGATCCACCTCCTCATCAACAACGCCGGCGTCATGACCCCGCCCGACCGGCAGACGACCACCGACGGGTTCGAGCTGCAGTTCGGCACCAACCACCTCGGCCACTTCGCCCTCGTCGGGCACGTGCTGCCCCTGCTCCGTGCCGGCCGAGCCCGCGTGACCTCACAGATCAGCATCGCCGCGAACCAGGGCTCCATCAACTGGGATGACCTGAACTGGGAACGTTCCTACAACGGCGCGGGTGCGTACAGCCAGTCGAAGATCGCGTTCGGACTCTTCGGCCTCGAGCTCGACCGGCGCAGCCAGGCGAACGGCTGGGGCATCACGAGCAACCTGTCCCACCCCGGCGTCGCACCGACGAACCTGCTCGCCGCACGCCCAGAACTCGGCCGCTCCCAGGAGACACCACGGCGCAGGCTGATCAGCTTCCTCTCCGAGCACGGGATCATCATGGGCACCGTCGAGACGGCGAAGCTGCCCGCCCTCATGGCCGCGACCTCACCCGACGCCAGGCGCGGCGGGCTCTACGGGCCGAGCGGGCCCGGGCACCTCGGCGGCCCGCCGGCCGAGCAGAAGATCTACTCCCGCCTGCGCAGCGCGGACGAAGCCGCACGCATCTGGGAGGTCTCCGAGCAACTGACCAAGACCGCCATCCCAGCCACCTGACGTCCCCCGCGCCGCTCGATACCGCGGCTGGCTCTGGTGACGAGCGCGGTCTTTCCGTGCAGGTCGGTCATGCGCCGGCTCCGCCGTCGACGGGGATGATCGCGCCGGTGACCATCGCGGCGCGATCGCTCAGCAGCCACGCAGCGACCTCGGCGACCTCACGGGGCTCGGCCATACGACCCATCGGGGTCGCCGCGTTGTTCGCCTCGATGATGCCGGGGGTGGCTTCGTCCCAGGCCTGCATCATTTCGGTGGCGGTGCCGCCGGGGGTGATGCCGTTGACGCGAATGCCCTCGGGCGCCCAGGTGACGGCGGCCGTCTCGGTGATGCTGTTCAGCGCTCGCTTCATCGCCCCGTAGGCGGGAAGGAACGGGTTCGCACGACGGCTGCCGATGCTCGAGGTATTCACGATCGCCCCGCCTCCGGACTTGCGCATGAGCACGACCTCGGCGTTCATCGCGGTCCAGTGCGCACGGAAGTTCACTGCGAACTGCTCCTCGACGTCGTCGTCGCTCGTGGTGTCGAGCGGGCCTGTCTGCTGTTGCATGGTGCCGCCATTGTTGAAGGCACCGTCGAGGCGACCGTGCAGCTCCTCGACCCGGCTGACGGCCGCACGGATGCTGTCCCGGTCCGCGAGATCCACCGTGACGGCATCGGCCGTGCCGCCGTCGGCTCGGATGTCAGTCACGATGCGGTCCAGGGTGGCGGTGCTACGGGCGGCGAGGACGACGGCTGCGCCGTCGTTCGCGAAGAGGCGGGCGGCCGCCGCGCCGATGCCACGGCTGGCACCGGTAATGAAGATGACCTTGTCGGCCAGCGGGCCGACCAGCGAGGTGTCGATGTTGTGTGTCATGGCTCCAGCGTCGGCTGGTCGCCGATCCGGATGCAGGCACAATCAGTACCAGCCTCCGTCTCCGCACGGCGCGCACACTTGGGGCATGAACAAGCAAGACCTCGCTGCGTTCCTCCGCAGCCGACGCGAACGGCTGCACCCGCAGGACGTCGGCCTGCCCTCTGGTCCCCGGCGTCGCACCCCGGGTCTACGCCGCGAGGAGGTCGCAGTCCTCGCGCACATCTCCACCGAGTACTACGTCCGCCTCGAGCAGGGCCGCGCGCCGCGCCCGTCGGCCGACGTACTGGCCGGGATCGGCCGAGCCCTGCGGCTCACCGACGCCGAAGCCGACCACCTGCACACCCTCGCCGGGACCGCGCCGAACCGCACCAGCTTGCATCGGCGCGACGTGCGCCCGAGCATCCTCGCGCTCCTGGAGCGGCTCCCACATACCGCGGGATTCGTGATGTCCGCTGCATTCGACGTGCTCGCCTGGAACGATCTCGCCGCGGCGCTCATGGAGAACTTCGCCGACCGCAGCCCCGAGGACCGTAACCTCGCACGGCGGGCCTTCTTGTCCCCGCCTTCCGCTGAGGAGCCGTTGTACGGGATCTCGGACGCCACCGAGTTCCGGCAGCAGCTCGTCATGGAGTTGCGCGCCACTCTCGCCCGCTATCCCTCCGACCCTGCCATCACCGGACTCATCGACGAGCTCCGCGCTGGCAGCACCGACTTCACCCGCCTCTGGGATCGCAACGACGTGCAGCCCGCGCCCATGCTCACCAAGACGTTCCGGCACCCGATCGTTGGAGAGATTACTCTCGACTGCGACACCCTCCACCTCGCCGACCGCGACCAGCACCTCGTGCTCTACAGCACTCCCGCAGGCTCGGCTGCTGCTGAGTCCCTCGCCTTCCTGGACGCGCTCGGCACTGAAGGGATCAAGTCGCACGGGCTCTGATCTCGCTCGGCAAGAGGGCCGTCATCACAGTGGGAGCCCCGCGGTACGCCCAGCGCGGCGGGACAGTTCGGCGAAAGCGTCACGCAGCGCAGGGGGACCGGTGACTTCGATCTCCGTGTCGAACCGGGCCAGCGTGGCGGCCAGGGCGGCCCAGGACCACGACCCGATCAGCAGCCTGGTCCGGTCGGGGCCGAGCTCCTCGACGAACCCGTCGCCGGCGAACGGAGCCACCTTCGCGGCGGGCAGCTCGAGGATCGCCTCGCCCTGACATGGCCACTCGTTCGTACTCCCGGACCCTTTGAAGCGGGCGGACAAGAACGTAGCAACATCGCCGCCTGGCACCTGTCGGGGTGTGAAACGCGGCCCGTTCGGAATGCGGAGGGTCATCCGGTCGACGCGGAAGATTCGCCAGTCGCTCCGTTCCGGGACCCATCCGACGAGGTACCAACGCCCCTGATGGACCACGAGGTGGTGGGGCTGTATCCGCCGAGCCGGCTGCGGGACGTCGCCGTCCGGTCGTCCTGGCGAGCGGTAGTCGAACCGCACTTCCTCCAAGGATCGGATGGCAGCGCTCAGCGCGAGCAGCACATCGGTGCCCGCCTGGACGCTGCCCCCGTGCCCGGCTGAGTCGACCGCAGTGATCTCCAGGGCGTCGACGCGCTGCCGCAACCGCGAGGGCAGAACCTGACGAACCGTGGCCAGGGCTCGTGCGGCAGCCTCTTCGATGCCTGCTCCGGTCCCTACGGCGATCCGCAACGCCACGGCAAGCGCGACCGCTTGTTCGTCGTCGAACAGCAACGGCGGCAGCTCACTACCTGCTTCGAGCCGGTAACCGCCATCCGGCCCCCTGACCGCTTGGACGGGGTAGCCGAGCTCGCGCAGCCGGTCGACGTCGCGGCGCACGGTTCGTTCGCTGACGCCGAGGCGGTGGGCGAGCTGCTCCCCGGGCCAATCCCGGCGGGCCTGCAGCAAGGACAGCAGGGAGAGCAGGCGACCGGAGGTCGCCATCGAAGTAGCGATCGGCATGTTTACCACCCTGTCACGAGTACCGGACGTTCCCTGACCGGAACTAGTGACAGATTCAGCCTCATCGCCGGAAACCTCCAGCGACGACTCTCAGCTGAGAAGGACCACAGCACCATGGCAATCAACACAGTCGCCCACCTGAACTTCCAAGGCCAGGCCCGCGCCGCCCTCGAGTTCTACCACTCCGTCTTCGGCGGACAGCTCACCGTCACGACCTACGGCGACTTCGGCATGCCCGCCGAGCTGCCCGGCGCCACCAACGTGGTGTTCGGCCAGGTCGTCGCCGACAACGGCTTCCGAATCATGGCCTATGACGTCCCCGGCCCGGACGCACCTGTCGCCCAGGGCACGCCCACAACCCACCGCGAGAACGGCGTCACCATCACCAAGGAGCCGTTCTTCCTCTCCGTCCGCGGCGAGACAGTCGACGAGGTCGGCGCGCTGTGGGAGGGACTGGCCGAGGACGCCACCGTCATCGAGCCCTACGCGCCGGCACAGTGGGCGCCCGCCTTCGGGATGCTGACCGATCGCTTCGGCATCACCTGGATCCTCGACGTCGCGGCCGAGTACACCCCGGCCTGACGGCTCTCCCCCGACACTGCCCCGGGGTGCGGCCCAACCGGGCCGCGCCCCGCCCCCACCACCCTGGTGACCTGCCAGGGAGACGAGCACCATGCAGGAGGCAACCATGCACACTCGACCACTCGGACGCACCGGTATCCAGGCCAGTCCTTACGCACTGGGCACTATGCGGTTCGGGCAAGCAGGCAACCCGGACCATGACGAGTGCGTACGCATCATCCACCGCGCGCTCGACGCCGGGATCAACATCATCGACACCGCGGACGTCTACGGGGGTGGCGATGGTGAGTCCGAACAGATCGTCGGGAAGGCTCTTCGGGGCCATCGCCGGGACGAGGTGGTCCTGGCCACCAAGGTCAACGGCCCCATGGGGCCGGGACCCAACCAGCGTGGCAACTCCCGCCGCTGGATCGTGTCGGCCGTCGAGGCGTCCCTGCGCCGGCTCGGTGTCGACCACATCGATCTGTACCAGATCCACCACCCCGATCCAGACACCGACATCGAGGAGACCTTGAGCGCGCTGACCGACCTGCTCAGCTCGGGCAAGGTGCGGGCCATCGGTCACTCCAACCTGCCCGCCTCCGAGATCGTCCAGGCGCAGTGGGTCTCCGAGGAGCGTGGGCTGGCCAGGTTCCGTACCGAGCAGCCGCACTACTCGATCCTTAACCGAGGCGCCGAGCGGGAGATCTTCCCGGTCTGCCAGACCTACGGCCTGGGCACCCTGATATGGAGCCCGATGGCGATGGGGCTGCTCACCGGCCGCTACCGCAAGCGCGGCGGCGAGACGGCGTCCGCCGCCCACCTGCAGTGGGTGCCGGGGCACATGACCGACGAGCGCAAGCTCGACGCCGTCGAGGCACTCCTGCCGGTCGCCGAGCAGGTCGGGATCCCCCTGCCCCACCTCGCGCTGGCGTTCGTCACCGCCCACCCCGCGGTCACCTCGGCGATCATCGGGCCTCGCACGATGGACCAGCTGGACGACCTCCTTGCAGGGGCTGCCACCGTCCTCGACGACGACCTCCTCGACCGGATCGACCAGATCGTGCCACCGGGAACCGACGTAGGACCGATGGACCTCGCGTACGCGCCACCACCCCTGCAGCGTCCCGAGCTGCGCCGCCGCGCCGCCGACGACCGTGCCGTCGCCTGACCATCCGGGCGGTAGGACGAGGCCCCAGGGCATCGTCAGTGAAGGGATGAACGCATGAACGAACAACCGCTGCTGATTCCGGACGCCGCAGGCTGGCGAGCATGGCTCGACACCAACGAGCGCTCCTCGGACGGGGTGTGGCTGGTGCTCGCGAAGAAGGGTGCGGCCTCTCCGACGGCCGTCACGTACGCCCAGGCCTTGGACGAGGCGCTGTGCAGCGGCTGGATCGACGGCCAGAAGCGACGACGGGATGCCGGTACGTTCCTCCAGCGGTTCACGCCGCGGCGGCGTGATTCGATCTGGTCGCAGCGAAACGTCGGGCTGGTGACAGCCCTGGCCGAGCAGGGCCGAATGCGACCACGGGGCCAGGCAGAGGTCGAGCGGGCCCAGCTCGACGGCCGATGGGAACGGGCCTACGCGGGTTCGGCGACCGCGGAGATGCCCGAGGACCTTGCGGCCGCACTTGCCGCATCCCCGGGCGCCGCCGCGCGCTTCGCTGCCCTGACTGCGGGCGCACGCTATTCGCTGCTCCTGTCGATCATGACAGCCACGCCGGCCATACGGGACCAACGTATCTCTGCCCTCATCCGACGACTCGACAGCGCCGAACCCAACGGTCGCATCGCAGGTCGCGACAGCAACGGGCGTGGAAGAAATTGAAGCCCCCTCCGCCAGGACAGCGGTTGTGCCCCTGATAGTGGTGCAACGCGGTCGGCGTGATCGTCTCGAGGAGACGAAGTGCGGCCACCGCGTGATCCTTCGAGTGAACGTCTCAAGCACTCTCGAACGGAGCATCACGATGACCGCACCGTCTACTATCGACCCCGCCGGTCCTGACAACTGGGATGGATCCGCCACATCCCGGGTGACGGACATGGAATCCTCAGCCTGGCTGCCCCTCGGGAGTCGTGTCGAGAACGATCGTCGCCCTACCTCGTCGCAAGCCAGGGCCGCCGAGAACCGGGGACGATTTCATCGTTGTCAGAGGATCGGACGGTCGAACGGGGCGGGCTCGTCAAGTCGGTGGAGCATGAGTGCGATGGTGAGCCGTGCGCGTCCGGTCCCGGTCTTTGGGTCGTAGCCGAGGATGGTCGGTAGCCGGTTGAGGCGTTCGGTGATCGTGGAGTGGTGCAGGCCGGAGACGGCGGCAACCCTGCGCAGGCTACCGCCGTCAGCTACTGCGGCGAGCTCGTCGGTCGTCCACCGATTCTTCAGGGCGCGGCGCACGCGGTCGAGTTCATCGGCGCCAATGCCGGCGGCAGAGGGTTGCAACGGCACGAGCAGGGATCCGAGGCTGTCCGCCTCGAACGGCCGAATATTGTCGCTGAGCCGGAGAGCTACAGTGGCACGCCACCACGATTCGTGTATCCCGTAACCGTCGGTAGCGGTCCCGATGCCGCCCGCCTGATTCCACGTGAAGCCGCTCCGTGCGATGACGCCGCGCACACGGCCCCATGGAGTCTCGACCAGCGTCTGCGGCCAACCCGGTGGTGGCAAGACGTCCAGCGGGAGCGCAAGGGTTCGGAATACGCCGTTGGGCTCGAGCCTCAGCTTCCCGAGCGCGGCGGTTCGAGAGCCGAGATCCTCGCCTGGAAGCGGCGGTGAGAGCAGAATGGTCACTGCCGAGCGCGATGCACCGTCCTCGACCTGCATAGCGCTCACGGCGAGCGCGAGGGCTAGCCGATCGAGCACCATCGATGCGGTCGCTACGCTCGCCTCGTTGAGTTCCATCCAGACGATCGCTCCGTCCGCCGTCTCGGAGACGATCGCTTCCATACTCCTCGGGGTAGGCGTCCCCTCTGAGCCGGACGGCAGGAACGTACGAGCTTGACCGTCCTTCTCGTACCCGACTTTCGTTCGCGCGAGGACGGCGGCTTCCTTCAGCAGGGCAGTCGTGCCCGCACGGGCGCTCACGAGTCGGTCGAAATACTCGATCACGCGCAATGCATCGCTCGCCGCCGGATCGAGGTCGACCAATTTGCCGAACAGCTCCCTCATGGGCCCCTCCATCCCGGCGGCCGAGCGGCGCCGGAGCGACACATCCCCGTGTACCCCGCGGCTCCTCCGTGCCTTTCTCGGACGATACACCCGACAATCGTCGGGGTCTTGGCCTGGAAGTGCGTTCGAGCGTCGGTGTACCAGACCTGAAGTGACTGAGACGATGGATTCACGATCACACCGGCGTGATCATCTGAGGAGACTCGATGAGCGAGATGAAGGCGTTTGAAGCGGCGACGACGGCCCCTCGGACGAAGCGGATCCGGCCCGCAGCGCCGCAGAGCGTGAGCGAGCAGGCGCAGCGAATGCTCTCCTTGCCGGACGCGATGTCCACACCGTCGTACCCGGATCACACCGACACATCGGGTTGGCTCGCTCTGGTCGAGTCGATCGACAACGTGGTCCGTCCGTTCTACGAGGTCACGATGCCGCCTCGTGAGTCATTCACAGTGACCGAGTCGCGCGTCGGGCAGATCTCGAACTATGTGATCCGTCCGCTGCATGTCGCCGAGGAAGCGAGTACGCCGATCTTCATCGAGATCCACGGCGGCGGACTCTACGCAGGCGGCGGGGAACTGGCATGGATGGCCGGAGCTGCCCACGCGGTCGACCGAGCGGGCCTCACCTGGGCGCCCGACTACCGGATGCCTCCGCTGCATCCGTTCCCGACAGCGCTTGACGACCTGCTCGAGGTCTATCGTGCAGCACTAGAGCTGTGCCACCCATCGCAGATCCTCGTCAGCGGCGCATCCGGTGGCGGCAACCTGGCGGCCGCACTGATCTTGCGGATCAAGGATGCCGGGCTTCCAGTACCGGCAGCACTCGTGCTCCTCACGCCCGAAGTCGACCTGACAGAATCCGGCGACTCATTCCTGGTCAACGACGGCATCGATAATCTGCTCACCTCACTCATGCCGGTGAACCTGCTCTACGCGAACGGCGTCGACCTCGCTCATCCACACGTTTCTCCCCTGTTCGGAGATCTGAGCGGCTTCCCCCCGACGCTTCTGCAGAGTGGCACGCGCGACCTGTTTCTCTCGAACACGGTCCGCATGCACCGAGCGCTTCTGGCGACCGGAACCGAAGCGGAGCTTCACATCTGGGAAGCGATGCCGCACGGTGGATTCGGCGGCACCACGCCCGAGGACGACGAGCTCAGAGCTGAGGTCCGCAGGTTCGAAGCCATCCAGCTCGCACGCGCTTCCGCGACCCCTCGTGAGGACTACGAGGCGAGCTGACGCAGCGGCGAACGCGCGCAAACTCGTCCATCCGATACCCGTTCCGCGTGCACGTCCTGCACGTGTTTTAGACGGTCGCGGGGGATGTCCATATCCAGCGGTACACGCCGCCAGTTGAGGGAAGGCAGAGCATGCCCAGTTATCGCCTCACCGACAACGTCATCGACCTCGTCGGCGCGCCCAGCCGAATCGTCATCGACGGCCGAATCGCACCAACCCGAGTCCTTTCAGAACTCCGCTATCAGCTCCCGAACGCATTCACCAAGTTCATCGTTGACAACGCGGCCGGCGTGCGACTTCGGTTCCGAACAAGCGCCACGCGGCTCGAACTCACGGGCCGGGTGTACCGATCCGCCTACGTAGGCACCCCGCCGCTGCCCGCCGTATTCGAACTCGTCGAGGATGGTGATGTCCGCGCGACTCGCCAGGTGGAGGACGGCGGCATTGCGAACATCGATCACCTCGAGAACACCACCGAGTACGTCGATGCCGGCAACACCACCGTCATCTTCGACGGACTGCCCGCCAAGGACCGCGTCGTCGAGATCTGGCTGCCAAACACCGCCTCCATCGAACTCCACGAGGTCATCTCGGACGCCCCCATCCAACGGGCCGAGATCGCCGATACAGTGCGGTGGATCCACTACGGGTCATCGATCAGCCACATGACGATCCCCGGGGGACCCACACGAACGTGGCCCGCTATGGCCTCGCGCATCCTTGGTTGGGACGGTACAAACCTCGGATTTGGTGGCAACGCCATGCTCGACCCGTTCGCCGCGCGCACCATCCGCGCCCTGCCGGCCGACATCATCACCCTCAAGCTCGGAATCAACGTCGTCAACTACGACGCCATGACAGTCCGCACCTTCGCGCCCGCCGTGCACGGATTCCTCGACACGATTCGGGAGACACAGCCGCACACCCCCATTGTCGTGATCTCGCCGATCGCGTGCCCCGCAGTCGAGGATCGTCCTGGCCCGACCGGGGTGGACGCCGAGTTCCGGGTGACCGCGGCTGAGGGCGAGCCGGCGCACGGCGACGACTCCCTGACGCTCCAACGCATCCGACGGATACTGGAAGCGATCGTCGCCGATCGTTCACCTACGGACTCGGCGCTGGTCTACTTGGATGGTCCAGAGTTGTTCTCGCAGGCGGACGACATCGCAGGATTCACCGTCGACGGGATTCACCCCAACCTTGGCGGAGCAGAGTTGATCGCCCAGCGGTTCGCCAAATTCGCCGACCAAACATTTCCACAGCTGGCATTGTCGCGACCATGACGCGAGCGCGCACGTTCGCAGATGATATGGCGTGAGGCGATCTCACCCTACGGTCAAGAACGAATTCGACGTTGTTCGGACGACGTACGTGCTTTCTGCCGAGTGTGTCTCCTCATAGCAGCAGCCGGGGCGTTGGCGGCGACGTTTCCCAGGACACGGACGCAACACCGTCGAGTTGACGAACGCGCCCGAAACAGAACTCGCGCAAGAAAGATCCCAGCGTCGAGGACGCATACGTCCCGGCGAACAGGCCACCCATGCCGCCGTGGCGGGAGGACACACTGATCCCGACCACGAATGTCGCCGCCCGCGGAGCTCGGGCGGCGGACCAGTGGCGGTCGGCCAAGCACGGCGGGAATCTCCAGGTCCTGACCGGCCCGGGCAGGTATCCCGAATGGGCCTCGCCCGTGGAGCCCGGTGCCCTGTACGGACCCAGCTGACCCCGGGCACCTCGGCGACCCGCCGGCCGAGCAAGCGATGTACGGGTGACTGCGCAGCACCGAGGAGGCCAAGCGAGTCTGGCAGGTCTCGAAGGAACTCACCGGGGTTCAGATCGAGGGATAGCACAGAGCTCGACCCTGGCAGGGCTGCTCCACACCGGCCCTGCGAGCTCCCTGACGAACTCGTTCGCGTCCGTGGCACTGGGCACCAGCGCCGCAGGCGCGTTTCTTGGCTTCGGAGCCCGCCAGATACCCCCCGCCGCTATTGAATGAACGTTCATTGACACCAGTCGCTGCGCGATGCCATGATCACGCTAATGAACACTCATTTATTAGTGGAGGCGTGGTGAACCGTAGTCCTGCCTCACCGCACTGGAGCCCGGAACAGGTCGGTGACCTGAGTGACCAGGTCGCTCTGATCACCGGCGGCAACAGCGGGATCGGGCTCGAGACCGCCCGCGTGCTCGCCCGTCACGGCGCCCACGTCCTGCTCGCCGGCCGACGTCCGGACACGCTCGATCACGCTGTCGCCGAGTTGCGTGCCGACACCCCCGGTGCGCGGCTCGACACGCTAGTGGTCGATCTGGGCTCGCTGGCCTCGATCGCCGAAGCGAGTGCGCCACTGGCCGCGGGACGGACGATCGATCTGCTGATCAACAACGCCGGCGTCATGAACATCCCCGATCGCCGCACGACCGCCGACGGCTTCGAGCTGACCGTCGGCACCAATCACCTCGGGCACTTCGCTCTCACGGCCGAACTTATGCCGGCACTGCGTCGTGCCCGGGCCGCTCGCGTGGTGACCGTCAGCGCGCAGGCTGCGACGTGGCGTTCCGGGCAGCTCGACGACCTCCTGAGCGAGCAGCGTTATCGCGCTATGCACGCCTACGCCAAGTCCAAGCGCGCAAACATCGTCTTCACCCAGGAGCTTGCCCGCCGGCTCAGCGGGATGTCGATGACCGCGGTGGCCGTGCATCCCGGGGTGGCCATGACCAACCTGCAGCGGCACTCGGCCGGCCTGCTGTCCCGGGCGGTGATCGCGATGACCCGCCGCACCCTCATGGGATCACCAGCCGGTGCGGCGTGGCCTTCGCTCTATGCGGCGACCATTCCGGACATCACAAGTGGGGGCTTCTTCGGCCCGGCAGGCCGTGATCAAACCTCGGGCACACCAAAGCCGGTGAAGTTGCCCCGCGACATGGGCTCCCTAGCAGAGGGCGCCTGGCTGTGGGCCGAGAGCGAGCGACTGACGGGCATCCGCTTCGAACCTCATCCGACATGCCGGGCGGACGACCGCCGGTTGAACCCAGGAAAGACCACCGACCGATCATGACCACGTACCCGGTCCTCGACCTCCAGGTCCAGGGTATCGACGCCGCGGTGCTGGACGCTCAGCGTCGTGCCAATTTCTTGATCGCACAGATGCCGCATCCGGACATCCGCACGCCCGAGGGGCTCGCTGCACTGCGGTCCAGCACCACGAACAATCCCGGCACCACGGAGCTCAGCCCAAAGGAGCGCCAGGTCGAAGGGCCCAACGGCCCGGTCCGGCTGCGCGTCTTCGTCCCGCCGGCGCCACGCGCCGCGCTCCTTCGCGTCCACGGGGGCGGCTGGGCCGCCGGAGCACCCGAGGACGACGACGTCGTCAACGACCGCATCGCTCGAGACACGGGCACGGTCGTGGTCAGCCCCGAGTACGGGCTGGCTCCCGAGGTGACCGCCGCCGACCAGATCCAGGAGGTGGCGCACGTGGCCCGCTGGCTCGCCAAGCACGCAGCGGACGAGCTCGGAGCGAGCACCTTGCTGATCGGCGGCATCTCGGCCGGCGCTCACCTTGCCGCGACAACCCTGCTGGCCTTGCGCGAGACCGGCGACCCCGCCTTCGCCGCCTTCGCCGGCGCAATCCTGGACTCCGGTGTCTACGACCTAGGTATGTCCCCTGGCGCCGCCACCGCGACCGCGAACTCACTCGTCCTGACGCGCTCCTGGTTGGACAGCCTGGCCGACCTGGCCTTCCCAGGCTTCAGCCGTGACCAACGGCGCTCCCCGCGCTGGTCACCAGCGCTAGCCGATCTCAGGGGTTTCCCGCCGGCCCTCGTCACGGTCGGCGACCTGGACCCGTTGCGCGACGACTCGATCATCCTCGCGGCCCGCCTGCAGCTCGCGGGAGGGAGTGCTCAGCTGGACATCTGGCCCGAAGGGGCACACGCGTTCAGCAACATGGGGACACCGCTCGGCGAGCTCGCGACCGGACGCACCGTCGCCTGGATCAACGACCTCCTGACGCGTTCCACCACCTCCCCCGCCCCCGGTGCCACGACCCCCGAGGATCCGGCGACGGTTGTGCACCGGTTCGTCACCGAGGTCATCAACGGTGGAGACATCGACGCCGTCGACGAACTCTGGCACGAGAACCTCAAATGGCATGCGGGCAGCGCCGGCGACCTGGAAGGACTCGACGCCTACAAGGAGTCTCTTCGTGGGGCCGTCGGCAGCGCCTTCACCGCGATGCACCTGACCGTGCACGAGACCTTGACCATCGACGACAAGGTAGTCCTCCGCTTCACCAACAGCGGCACCCACACCGGGCCCTTCCTCGGCGTGGACGCGACCGGGCGCGATGCCGAGTGGCTCGGCATCGCCGTCTACCACGTACGCGACGGCAAGATCGCAGAGGCGTGGTTCGGCGAAGACCTGCTCGGCATGCTGCTCCAGCTCGGTGTACGCACCCTGCCGCACTGATCGAGCCCGAAGAACCTCCACCCGGTGGCTCCGGCGATCCGGCAGATCTCCAGGCGATTGAATGAAGGTTCATTAAGGTATGGACATGGCGCGCACCAGGGACCCCGAGGGCAAGCGCCGGCAGCTCCTGGATGCCGCGCTCGCCGAGTTCTCCGAGCATGGCATCGGAGGCGCTCGCGTCGATCGCATCGCCGCTCGCGCGGGAGTGAGCGCTGGGCTGGTCTACACCTTCTACGACGGAAAGGAAGGACTGTTCGAGGCGGTCTACGACACCATCGTCGAGCAGGTCGTGTCCGGCATCCCCATCGACGTCGACGACCTGGCGGAGTACGCCGGACGGCTCTACGACGGCGGTCTCGAGCATCCAGAAGTCATGCGGTTCATGACCTGGTACCAGCTCGAGCGTGGCCATCGACAGTCGGAGACCCGCGCCACCGTGGTCGAGTCCATGACCGAGAAGGTGACGGCCATCGAGGACGCGCAGCGCCGCGGTGTGGTGACCGACCGGCAGGACGCGGCCGAGCTGCTCGCGCTGCTGCTCACCATCGCGAACATGTGGCAGCTTCAAGGCGAGGACGTTCGCCGCCTCGTGCCTCGTGCGGAACGACGCCGGCTCGTCGTCGACGCTGTCCGACAATTGGTCGCCCCCGCACCAGCACGGGACAACTAGGCAGCCGACTCGTGGACCGTCGACGATGCGGCCACCGTGCCGTCTCTATGATCACCTCGCCTGGCTACGCGCCCCTCCAGCTGCGCCGCGGAGGAACTGGCCCACCGCGGTGTCGGTGAGCTCGTCGAGTCGCCCGGCAGACACCATGTTCGTGTTGACGAGCATGGTGATGCCATTGACCGTGGCGTACAGAATGAGCCCGAGCTCTTCCGGCTCGCCGGATTCAAGGACGTTCTGGGCCTGACCCTCGCGGATCAGCTCGACGATCGGCTCGAACGCCGCCTCGGCAGCGCGTGCAGTGCTCGATGCGCCCTGGCGCTTGGTCGAGTTCATCAGTTCCAGCAACGCCGGGTTCTCGATCGCGAAATGGGCGAACGCGGACACCGCGCTGCGCGTGCGCACCGCGAACCCATCGCTCGCATCCTCCACGGCGCGCCGGATGCTCTCACCCAACCGGGTGAACCCAGCCTCCGCCAACGCATCGAGCAGCTCCTGCCGATCGGCGAAGTGCCTACGCGGAGCCGCATGGCTGACTCCGACCTCCCGGGCCAGGTCTCGCAGGGACAGCTGGGCGGCACCGTGGGTGCGCACACCGTGCTCCGCCGCATCGAGCAGTGCGGCCCGAAGGTCCCCATGGTGATATCGCCGTTGCTCGGACTGGTCGTTCATAGCCGACATGCTACGCGAGTAAAGTAGCCATTGACAACACTGTTGACAGTGACTACATTTCTTGGCATGGCTTCGTTCACCTTCGCCGACGTCCCACCGATGACCGGGCGCACCGTCGTCATCACCGGAGCCAACAGCGGCATCGGCCGCGTGACCGCCTCCGCCCTGGCGCAACGGGGCGCGCGAGTCGTCCTGGCCGTACGCAACCAGGACAAGGGGCTCGCTGCGGCCGCCACGATGGCCGGACACACCGAGGTGCGCAGCCTCGACCTGGCGGACCTGTCGTCCGTCCGGGAGTTCGCGCACACCTTCACCGAGCCCATCGACCTGCTGATCAACAACGCCGGTCTCTCGCTGCCACCGCTGGAGCGCACAGCCGAGGGGTTCGAGCTGCAGTTCGGGACCAATCACCTCGGACACTTCGCTCTGACCAACCTGCTCCTGCCCCAGGTCCGCGAGCGGGTCGTAACCGTCGGCTCGCTCGCGCACCTCATCGGCTCGATCGACTTCACGGACCTGAACTGGCAGCGGCGGCGCTACCGCGCCTACCCGGCGTACGGGCAGTCAAAGCTCGCGAACCTGCTGTTCGTCCATGAGCTGCACAGGCGACTGACCGCCGCCGGCTCGTCGGTGATCTCGACCGCCGCACATCCAGGCATCGCCACCACGAACCTGATGAACGCCGACGGCCGAGGGCTGCGGTTCCGTGCGGAGAAGGCCCTGATCAGCAGGGTCTCGCACACCGCGGAGGCAGGCGCCCTGCCGACGCTCTACGCCGCGACCGCGGATGTCCCCGGCAATGCCTACGTCGGCCCTGACCGGCTGCTGGGGCTGCGCGGCGCACCGGCGCCCGCCAGGCGCACCGCGAAGGCGCGCGACACCGACACCGCCCGCCGCCTGTGGGACGCCTCGGAACAGCTGACCGACACCACCTTCCCCCTCCCCAGCGCGAGCACCGAAAGAACACCCGCACACGACACCCACCACCACTGACAAGGAAGAGAAGGCACCACTCATGACCCTGGAATCCGACCGCGCCGAGATCATCGAGCTCTTTGGCCGCTACGCCGACATCGCAGACACGAAGAGCTTCGACGAGCTGCCCCGCCTGGTCCACACCGACCCGTTCACTGTCGACTTCCAGTCCGTCGCAGACGTCCCTCCGACAGAGACAGCCCTCGACGACTACGTGCAGATCCTCCGCGGGTCCTTCGATCCGTTCATCGCAACCCACCACGCCATCACCGGCCACGTCATCGACATCGACGGCGACAGCGCGCGAGCCCACGCGCACGTGCGCGCCGAGCACTGGGTCCCGGACGAGGTCGCCGACGGCGGACCCAACCGCTGGCTCGTCGTCGGCTTCTACGACAACGAAGCAGTCCGCACCGAGAACGGCTGGCGATTCAGCAAGGTCAAGCTCACCGCCGCCTACCAGGAAAACCCACACCTGCTCGCCCAGACCTCCTGAGACCCTCGAGCCACGTAGTCGGCCCGGGCCGACCAGCAGACGTCGAATGTCCTGCGTCTGGTGGACGTCGCTCGAGGATGACGAGGGTGTCTCGGCCGGTGTCGGGATGGTCTGCACAGACCCGGTCAGGACCGGCCACCCGTCCGACGTGGAGGGTGTCGCAGTCAGCTGACCGGGTACAACACCGGCGGACGATCGGGATCGACGACCGGTGCGAAGTCGACCTCTCGGTCGCCGATCAGGAACCGGTACCGCCCCAGCCGTGTCACGTCCGGGTCGTCGTTCAGATAGTCGACGAGCGTGGCCCGTTCATCCGCGTCCAGCCACCGCGGCGGGTCCGATATGGCGATGAATCCGCAGACCCGGGCCAGATCCTGCAGGAGCTGTCGCTGATCCTGCGACAGGAGGCTGCGTCGGCTGCGGAAGTACACCACGTCCGGGTCGAGGTCGATGAGCGGCTTCTGCCAGAGCCGGTGCACCGTCGTGACCAGCGCGTTCCGGGCCAACGCGTCCGACGGGTCCGACGTGGCGTAGTGGTCCCACAGGGGTGCGACGTCCGGGCCGGTCCGGATCGCGTCGAGAACTCCCAGGGACGGGATCGGCAGCGCCCCGCTGCCGAGCAGGTAGGCGTCGTCACCGGCGACGTCCCGGATCAGCTCGAGCGCCGACCGGTACACCTGGTCGCGACCGATCCCGGCGGAGTGCCGGACCCCCGGGGCGGCCCCGGCATTGATGAAGTCGAGCTTCAGGTAGGTGAAGCCCCAGTCGTGCACGACGCGCCGGATGGTCTCGGCGACATGGTCGCGCGCGGCTTCGAGGCTGAGGTCCAGTGCCCAGTAGGGCCCACCCCAGTTGTACCCGGCCACGGCTGGGTCGCCGTCGACGTCGCGGAGGATGAGCTCCGGCCGGTCGTGCGCGAGCCGTGACTCCGGTCGGACGATGAAGGGGGCGATCCAGAGGCCTGGGCGCAGGCCGGACTCGGTGATCCGGCCCGCCAACGCGCGCATGCCCGAGGGGAAGCGGTCGTTGGGTTGCCAGTCCCCCACCATCTGCTCCCATCCGTCGTCGATCTGCGCCACGTCGAACGGGAGCTGGCTCAGGTCGGCCAGGTCCTTGGCCAGGATCTGCTCGTCGATGTCCTCGTAGTAGGCGTACCAGCTGCACCACACGCGGCCGGCGCGCTGGTGCCTGCGCCCGAACCGTGCGATCAGCTCGTCGCAATAGGCATCGAAGACCGCGCCTTCCTCCCCGTAACCGAGGAACCATCCCGCGTGAGGGCTCTCGTACCAGCCGGAGACGGTGTCGGCGTCGGCGGACAGTCGCGGCGTGTCGTGACCGAGGGCACCGAAGAGCAGCACCATGCCGTCCGCTCCCCGCAGGGCGATGACCCCGGACGAGTGGTGCCCGCTGGGGTCGTCCCACAGCGGATCGTCGGCGGTGACCCGGCGCCTCTCGTTCTCGATCCGCAACGGGGGCCCGTCGAGCGGGCTCCACCCGCAGGGACTCCACGAGTTCTGCCCGTGCCGATAGACCTCGGCGTCCGACATCCCGTGCAGGACCGCCACCCGGCCGGCAGGCAGGATCACCCCGTGCCGGGTCGGCCGGACATCGGAACCACCACTGTGCTCCACGGCGAACGTGCGTCCATCGATCGTCACAAGCTGAGCCATGCGGTCTCCTTGAAGGTGCGCTGGCGCGCCAGGGCCCGGTGCCCCGACGCGCCGGCACGTCGAATCGTCTGAGAAGGGGTGTTGAGCAGTCAGAACGAGATCAGTCGAACAAGGCGTTCACGCTCTCGTTAGCGGTCTCCAGCGTCGGCGCGGCCTCGCCCTGCCCCAGCGCGATGCTCTGCATCGCGTCCTGGACGATCTGGCTGATCTCGTTGCCGTGCTCGGTCACCGGAAGGAAGAACGTTCCGTCGGGCTCCGCCGCGGTGTCGGTGAAGACGCTCACGTCCACCCCGCTGGCCTCCCGAGCGGCGAGCGCACGCTCCGAGGACTCCTGGATGGCGGGAAACACGACGCCCTCGTCGGCAACGATGTTCTGGCACTCGGGAGAGGCCAGGAACTTGACCCACTCCCAGGCCGCCTCCGGGTGCTCCGTCCCGGCGTAGATGGCGTCGGACAAGCCGTTGATCGCGCTCTTGCGCCCCTCGGGGCCGACAGGCAACGGCGCGAACGTGAACTCGAGCTCGCTCGACGTGTACGAGTTGATCGCCCAGGAACCGAGGGTGGTGACGGCGCCGCCGGAGTCCGCCATGACGGTGTCCCGGCTCATGGTCGACTGCACGTCCAGGGAGGGTGCGTAGCCCTTCTCGATGAGCGAGCGGTACCACGCCAGGGTCTCCGCGAGCGCCGGGTCGTCGAAGTGGAACTCGCTGCCCCACATCGTCTCGTCGAGGTAGCGGAAGCCGTTGCTGACGGCCAGGTTTCCCCACCCGTTCTGGCCCTGCGAGCCGTCGGCCCACTCCGGGAGGAACCCGTGGACCTCGACGTCGTCCTTGTCGAAGTCCGGGTCGAGGCCGTTGCGGCCGCTGGAGTCGATCGTCAGCTGCGCGATGACCTCCTCGAACGTGCCGCCGTCGGTCGGCTTCCAGGTCAGGTCCTGCATCGTGGCCGGGTCGATGCCCGCGTCCTCGAGCATCTCGTTGTTGTAGACCAGCGCGATGGTGTCCCAGTCCTTGGGGAGGCCGTAGCGCGCGTCGTCCTTCACGTAGATGTCGGCCAGCCCGGCCACGTACTGCGTCGTGTCGACCCCGTCCTCGTCCACGAAGGGCTGGATGTCGAGGATCTGGTTGTTCGTCACGAACTGCGGGTAGTACGAGGCCTGGTTCGTCCAGACGTCGGGCGCGCTCCCGGAGGCCAGCTGCGTGGTGAGGTTCTGCCAGTACTCGTTCCACGCGGTCTGGGAGATCTCGATCGCGATGTCGGGGTTCTCCTCGGTGAACGCGTCGGCGCACGCCTGGTAGGCGGGCTGCTGCAGGTCGTCCCACAACCAGTACTGCAGGGTGACCTGCTCGCCTGGCCCACCGCTCGAACCGTCGCCGGTACCGCAGGCCGCCACCGACAGGGTGAGCGCCGCGGCGCTCGCCAGTCCGATGGCTCGGATGTTCTTGACCATGACTTTTCCTCTCGTCGGACGGCGGGTGCCGCGTCCGGTTGAGCTACTTGGTTCCGGTGAAGTTGAGGTTGTCGACCAGGCGTCTGCCCACGAAGACCAGCAGGATCAGGACCGGGACGACCGTGAGGGTCGACGCGGCCATGAGACCGGTCCAGTCAGGCTGTGTGTTGGGCGACTGCTGGAGGAAGATGCCGAGGGCCGCGGTCATCAGCCGGACGTCCTCGTCCCGGCCGACCAGCAGCGGCCACAAGAAGTCCTTCCACGCCCAGACCGCGGTGATGAGTCCGATCGTCGACAGCGGCCCCCGGCTCATCGGCATGATCACGCGCCAGAAGATCGTCCATTTCCCGGCGCCGTCCAGCAGCGCCGCCTCCTCGACGTCGTGCGGGATGGACAGGAAGAACTGGCGCAGGAAGAACAGCGCGAACGGGGTCATCAGCACGGTGGGTGCGACCATGCCGAAGAACGTGTCGAGCAGCCCGAGATCTCGGACCAGCACGAAGTTCGGCAGCAGGGTGAAGATCCCGGGCACCATCAGAGCGCTGATGAGCACCCCGAACAGAAGTTCTCGCCCCGGGAAGCGCAACCGCGCGAAGGCATAGCCACCCATCGCGCAGAACAGGGTCTGGAAGACGGTGATCAGCACGCAGTACACGGCCGAGTTCAACGAGTAGCGCAGGAAGTCGACGTGCACGCCCGATCCGCCCGCCGCGCGCGCCTCCTCGACCGTGGTGAGGCCGAGCACCCGGGCGAAGTTGATGAGCGTGGGATCGCTCGGGAACAGCTGGCCGGACTGGCTGAGGATGTCCGCGGCCGGTGTCAGGGCCGTGCGGATCATCCAGAAGAAGGGGAACACGGTGGCCAGGACCACGAGGCCGAGGATCGCCCAGGCCGCTATGCGTCCGATGCGGTACTGGCGAGCCGCTGGAAGAGTGACGATTGCCATGGGGTGCCCCTACACGAGCTCGGATCGTGACGCCCGCAGGAGGCGCATCTGGACGGCGGTCAGCAGGCCGAGGATCACGACGAGGACGATCGCCAGCGCCGCCGCGTAGCCCATGTCGAAGAACTCGAACGCCTGCTGGTAGATGTAGTAGTAGATGACCCGGCTCGCGTTGACCGGCCCGCCCTCGGTGGTGACGGCGACCGTGTCGAAGATCTGGAACGAGCCGATCAACGAGACCACCAGGACCAGCGCCAGGATCGGACGCAGGAGCGGGAGCGTGATCCGGGTGAACACCCGCCACTCCCCGGCCCCGTCGATCGCCGCCGCCTCGTAGAGATGCGCCGGGATCTGCAGCATTCCCGCGTAGAACAGCAGCGCCGTGTAGCCAGTGAAGGACCAGGTGTTGATCAGCGAGATGGTGGGGATCACCAGGTCCGGTGAGGTCAGGAAGCCCACGGGCCCGACGCCGAGGTTGCCCAGCAGGCTGTTGACGAATCCAAGATTCGTGTCGAGCAGCCACATCCACAGGAGCCCGACGGTCACGTTGGGCACCAGCCACGGCACGAGCAGGACCGTCCTCAGCATCACCGACCGGGTGAGGCGATGCAGAAGGGCAGCGATGAACAGTGCCGCGACCGTCTGCGTGACGATGTTCAGGACGACGTAGTAGAACGTCACCAGCATCGAGTTCCAGAACTCGGAGTCCTGGATCAGCTTGGCGTAGTTGTCCAGGCCGACAAAGGTCGGTGACCCGAGCAAGGTGTAGTCGGTCAGGGACCACCAGATGCCCCTGACCGTTGGATAGAGGTAGAAGATGGCGAAGCCCACCAGGACGGGGGCGACGAACAGGGGCGCGACCCGCCGGTCGTCCCGGTGCTTCCTCGCCGCAGGCTTGCCGGCCGGTCGAGACGGGCCCTGACCCGTCCGGTGGGTCCGGCGCGGCGCCGATCCTGCGTCGGTGTCCATACCTCGGTCACCGACTGGTTCCTGCCGCGTGGTTCTCGTTCGCACCTGCGGCCTCCATCTCTTGATTCGGTCCATGCGGGTGAAGACCGGTAGGCACAGGTCAACTACCGGAGATGACGATGCGGTCGACGTCCGGGGCCCAGCCGCCGGAGTTCGCGAACCGCACCGTGTTCGCCCCGGCGGCCAGCGTCACGGGCACCGTCCGGGTGCCGACCACGTCCCAGCCGCCCGTCGGGCCGAACGAGATGACGTTGGAGTCGGCGCCGTTGACGCTGATGCTCGCGGTTCGCTGCTCCGCCGTCGTGTAGTGGATGGTCAGCTGTCGAGCGCCACCCGGACCGCCGTCGACGCCGGTGAACGTCAGGGTGCCGCCGTTGCCGAGGTATCCGACCTTGCTGTCCCCGGAGCACGCGCCGCAGGCCGCGACCGTAGCCCCACCCTGCAGCAGGTTCCCGCTCGCCTCCGCCTCGTGCGACGCCGTGCTGCCGGCGCCCGCCTGGACGGTGACCTCATCGGAGAGGACGTTGTAGCCGGTCGCAGGGTCCCAGGTGCCGATGTTGGCGAACCGGACCGAGTAGGCCGGGTTGACCCGCAGGCCAGGCTCCTGGTCGGGCAGCCACAGCGACAGCCGGTAGCTGCCGGCCGGTACGTCTGACGGGACGGTCAGCGACGGGCTGATCCGCACCTCGCCGCCCGAGGCCCAGTCCCGGGGGTCCGCAGGCACCGGCAGCGCATAGGTGCCGCCGGCGCCATCCAGCACGGCGAAGACCGGTCTGCTGTTGTACGGCGCGGCCCAGCCGTCGTTGCGCAGGTCGATCCGCAGGTCGAGCTGTCCGCCGGGGTGGACCGTGTCGGGAAGGTCCGCGTCGAGGAGCCGGAAGCGGTAGCCGAGGTTGCGCTGCAGCGTGTCGAAGCATCCCTGATCGCGGTAGTTCTGGATCACGTTGGGCTCGTAGTCGATGTTGAGGTACGAGAAGTGCATCATCGGCATCTCGTCCAACGCCGTCTGGCAGTCCGCACGCGGGCTGTCCACGTTGCAGGTCTCGCCGCCGACGACGTGCTGCTCGCCGACCTCTGCGATGAACGCCTTGTCCTCGGCGACCGGGGTTCCGTCGCGGCCCCACGTCCCCCAGTCGTCGGGTTCGCTGGCTCCGAAGCAGTCCTGGTGGTTGCCGATGCGGTCGCCTTCGGTGGCGGTCAGCATGGGTAGCTGCTGCCGCACGTCGCTCGGATAGCGCAGTGCTACCTGCCGGTTGGCCGGGAACGTCGACAGGATGTTCTTCAGGATGCGGTTCTTGGCGTCGGGGTCGAGGTCGTACCCGTGCGTGGAGGTGTGCCACTCACCCCAGGCGCCGACGACGCCGGCCTCGAACGACGAGATCACGTCGCTGTACTCGGCGAAGACAGGCTGCAACTGGTCCAGGTGCGTCGCGATCCAGCTCTCGCTCGCGTCGGGCTCGGCGTCCGGGTACGGCCCCATGTTGTAGGCGACCCGCAGGATGATCTTCACCCCACCGGCACGCGCGACGTCGAGCCCCGCGGCGAGGTCGCCGAGGAACGACGAGGAGATCGACGACGTCCGGAAGGCGTCCAGGTGGATGTAGCTGTGCAGCACGGTGATGTCCTGGTCCCGCGCGACAGCGACGTCGGCCGCGGTGAGCCCGACGACCTCGACGCGGTGGTAGAACCCGCGCTCCGGGTTCGGGAAGACGCTGGTGTCCTCGGCGTAGGACACGGACGAGGCCGAGGGCGGTGGCCCTCCGCGTGGAGGTTGGGCCGCTGCGGCCGAACCCGCGGTGACAGCGGTGATGAGGGCAAGTGCCATGCCCAAGGCAATTCGCGCGTGCGACGGACGCATGAGGGTGTCCTCTCCATTGAGGCGGCCGCGCCGAACGGTGCAGCCAGGCGGGTCTCGGTAGTGCCTGCCGCGACCCTAGAGAGGACTGGCTTCATTCGTCAAGAGTCCACCGTAAGTTTTGGAGAAGTATTGCGTTATTACTCCCAGACCAGGTTCTCGTCGAGCGGAGCTTGATTACCTCAGGCGGGCGTCAGCCCGCGACCCGCCTCGGCGCCACCGGTTGCAGCAGCCGCTCCCCGAACGAGTGAGCGTCGACCTCGTCGATACCGAGCCGGACTGCTCCGAGCGCGACGCTCTCGTCCCCGAAGATGGAGACCCGGACCTCGGGAGGTCGCATGCTCAGCTTCTCGAGCTCGGCGTTGAACTGGTCCAGGATCACGTCCGCCGACCTCGAGACGCCACCACCGAGAACGACCACCTGCGGGTCCAGGGCGAGCACGAGGGCGGCAGCACCGACGGCAAGGTCCTTCACGTACCGCTTGACCGCAGTCTGGGCCTCCTGGTCGCCGTCACGGCAGGCCGCGAGCACCCAACCGAGCACCTCGTTCGGCTCGATGCCGGAGGGAAGCGACCCGCAGCTCTCCAGGTGAGTCACCGAACGCTGCCACCGCACCGGCAACAGCCAGCCGATCTCACCGGCAGCTCCCCCGAACCCGCGACGCACCTTTCCCTCGATGATCAACGCGGCGCCGGTGCGCATCCCGGCAAGGACGTAGACGATGTCGTCAGCGTCCTGGGCGACACCACGCCACCGCTCGGCCATCGCCGCCAGCTTGCAGTCGTTCTCGACCTGGATCGGGCACGAGAACCGGTCGCTCAGGTGCCCGATCGGGTCGACGCCGGACCAGCCGGGCATCGGGGAGAACAAGGACGTCCGACCGGTGCTGTCCACCGGGCCCGTGACACCAACGGTCAGGGCCCAGATGTCCGTGGCCGTCATGGCTGCGGTCTCGAGACATTCAGCGATCGTCGCGTCCATGGCTGCGAGCCGAATGCTGGGTTCGTCCTCGGGCTGGACCAGATGCCGCGCTGAGGCGACGACGTTGCCGTCCAGGTCGGTGATGAGCGCCAGCACCTTGTGGCCGCCTACATCCACGCCCATGACGTGGCCGACCGTGGCGTGGAACCGGTACCGGCGAGCCGGGCGGCCGACAACGCTCCCGGTCGGCTCGATGACCTCCACCCAGCCGTCGTCGACCAAGCTCCTGACGATGACGTCAGCGGAATGTCTGGACATCCCTGTTTGGGTCGCGAGCGTGCTCACAGTCACGGGCGACGACCCCCGAAGCGCATGCACGATGCTCAGCGAGTTGAGTTCACGCAGGCGGGTCAAGTCTGCGGCGGCTGGCACCCGATTACGCACTGCCGCCTCCTCTCGTCGCGCCTGGCCATCTGCGCTCAACCCTAACGCTGCACGGACGATCCGAAAGGCACGCTGGCACGGCCAAGGTCCTGGGCGCGACGCCGCACCCCACCACAAGAGCAACATCCCGACGCGGTGGGCCCGGGCTGATGGTCCCCATCGCGAGCGGAGAGGTGATCTGGCGATCCTGTGATCGGGAGGTCCTGGATACGTCTCCGCCGTCCCCCGAGGATCGATGCCATGGCCCACGTGGCCCCAAGTAGCGAATCGTCAGCCAGCCACGTCCCCCGATAACGCTACGTACCGCATTAGAAAGAAATGGGCAGGTAAGACTTCCGACCCTGGAGAAGGCCATGAACCTGACGAGGACGACCACCCACCGAGCGGTTGCCACAGCCGCAGTGGCGTTCGGCCTGGCTTTGACCATGCCAGCAACGGCAACCCTGGCCCACCCCGGCCATCCACCAACGACCGGCGTGACGGCAAATCCCGAGATTGCTCATTACGGCGGCAGCTGGGAGCAGCTCGCGTCCATCGCGGGCGGGCCACGCCAGGAGCACGGCGTCGCGGCACTGAACGGAGAGGTCTACGTGGTGGGCGGCATCCGACCGGATGACTCAGGATCGATGACCACCGTCACCGACGTCGAGGTATACCACCCGGCGCGCGACACATGGGAGCACGCCGCCCCGCTGCCCGTGGCGATGAACCACCCCAACCTGGCCGCCATTGGCGGACGGCTCTACGTGCTCGGCGGCCTGTCCGGCGGGGCATCGTGGGAAGCACTCGGCGACAGCTTCGTCTACGACCCCGCCGCCGACCGCTGGCGCGAGCTGCCCCCGATGCCGGAAGGAACGGAGCGCGGCAGCAGCGCGATCGGCGTCCGCGGCTCCACCGTGTACCTGGCCGGCGGTATGCGCACCCTGACGCCGGGCCCCGGTGGGCTCCAGGACACGGTGGACCTCGTACAGTCGTATGACGTCGTCACCGGCCGGTGGCGCACACTGCCATCGCTGCCGGAGGCGCGCGACCACGTCGGCGGTGCTGTGGTCGGGAAGATGCTCTACGTCGTCGGCGGGCGCGACCGCGGCCAGGTGAACGTCCGCGACAGCGTGTACGCGCTCAACCTGATCACCCATCGATGGTCCGCCCGAGCTCCGATGCCGACCGCTCGTGGCGGCATCGCCACCGCCGTTGTCGGTGACACGATCTATGCGTTCGGCGGCGAGGGGAACCCTGACGATTCCACGTCGATCTTCGACCAGGTCGAGGCCTACGACACGAGCCGCAACCGGTGGACCGCACTCGCCCCTATGCCTGTCCCCCGGCACGGGACCGCCGCGACCAGTATCGGCGGCACCGTCTACATCCCGGGAGGCGGCGACCACGGCGGCGGCTCCCCCATGGACGTGAACGACGCGTTCCGACCCCGACTTCGCTGACCTGGCGCCTGAGAGTGTGACGGTGCGGCCGGACGCGGCACCATCGCACAGTTCTCTTGGTGGGATCGCACAGTTTTCTTGGTGGGCAGGGAGGCGTCACGCTTTCGGGAAGACGGTCCCGGTGAGCCGCTCGGAGATCTCCCAGACGCGGGCGGCGTCCGCGGAACTACGCAGCGGGCCGTACATCTTCTGTTCGGCGGGCGGCCCGCCGAGATTGCCGGGGCCGCTAGGGCCGTAGAGAGCGCCGGGCCTGGATGCGGGATCGGTCGCGGCCACGAGCGCGGGCAGCTGGGCGGTCTCGACAGTGCCGAGCAGGATGCCGCGGGCCGAAAGCGTGCGGATGAGACGGATCCCCGCGGTGTCCTGGCCGCGATCGATCTCGGGACGGGCTGCCAAGAGGCTCGTGGGCACGACGCCGGGATGGGCGACGTTGCTGGTGATGCCCCAGCCGTGGGCCCTGCTGCGGCGCTCCAGCTCGAGGCCGAACAGACCGAGCGCGATCTTCGACTGCCGGTATGCGTGCATGCCGTGGTAGCCGCGTTCCCAGTTCAGGTCGTCCCAGTTGATGGCACCGGTGCGCACGGTGACACCAACCTGCGACGTCACGCGTGCCCGACCGGCCTGGAGCAGCGGCAGCAGGTGACCCGCCAGGGCGAAGTGGCCGAAGTGGTTGGTGCCCAGCTGCAGCTCGAACCCGTCAGTGGTGGTCTGCCGGCTGGGCGGCGTCATGACACCCGCGTTGTTGATCAAGAAATGAATGGGGCGCCCCTCCCCGCGCAGGGTCTCTCCTAGTGCTGTGACCGAGGCCAGCGAGGACAGGTCCAGGCTGCGCAGCGACACCCGTGCGCCCGGTACGGCCCGACCGATCCTGTCTGTTGCGGCCTTGCCCTTGCGCGGGTTGCGCACGGGCATGATGACCTCCGCGTTGGCCGCAGCCAGCCGGGCGGCGATCCCTAGACCGATGCCGTCGCTGGCGCCGGTGACTACGGCTCGTTTTCCGGTCAGGTCGGGGATGGTGATGTCGATGGTTCGGCGTGCCATGGTGGTTCGCTCTCTCGCGTGTCGTCGTGCGGGGTCCGGGCGATGCGGGTCGGGGTGCGCGTGCTAGGCGGGGGCGCCGCCGCTGACGAGGAGGTGCTGGCCGCTGATCCAGTGGGCAAGAGGGCCGGCGAAGTACTCGGCGGCGTCGGCGACGTCGTCGGGCGTGCCGAAGCGGCCTTCCAGGGGGCGCATGGCCGAGAACATGGCGCGCATCGGGTGCTCCTCGGGGAGCTGGGTGAAGACGCCGGCACCCTCGATCGCGGTCGGGATGATGGAGTTGACCGTGATGCCCCGCTTGCCGACCTCCTGGGCAAGGACCTCGACGGTGTACCGGGCGGCCATCTTGCTCGAGCCGTACAGACCGACACCGGGATTGGCCAGGGCGGTGGTGCTGGAGCCGACGTTGATGATCCGGCCGTGGTCGGCGACGTACCGGGCGGCCTTCTGCAGCGTGAAGAAGGTGGCCTTGGCGTTGATGGCGAAGAGCCGGTCGAACTGCTCCTCGGTCACCTCGCTGATCGGCTGGTCAACGATCTCCACCCCCGCGTTGGCGACCACGATGTCCAGCTGCCCGAAGGCCTCGACGGACTTCTGGAACAGACCCTCCAGCGCGTCCAGGTCGACGACGTCCGCCTGGACGGCGACAGCCCGTGTGCCCAGCGCCTGGATGTCCGCCACCGTCTGGAGCGCGGCCTCCTCGCTGCGTGCGTAGTTGATCACGACGTCGGCACCGCACTCCGCGTAGCGCAGAGCGATAGCACGCCCGATCCCGCGCGCCGAACCAGTCACCAGCGCTACCTTGCCCGACAGATCAGTCATCATCCGCTCCTTCATTCCTCAGGTCTTCTCTTCCTCGGATCCGATATCGGCCCTTGCTTCAATCCTCGGCGGACCGCGCTCACGTATCCAGGACCTCTCGATCACAGGCTCGGCAAGTCACCCCTCGAACCGCGATCAAGAGATCGATCTGCCGTGGATCCGCCTGGCAAGCGACAGAAACGAGAAGGAACGACAAAGGGGCATCATGTTTGATCGCACTGCACTGGCGGAGTTCCTCCGCAATCGGCGTACGGCACTGCAGCCGGAAGACGTTGCCTGATGCGGGGACTGCGCCGTCGGACGAGCGGGCTGCGGCGTGAGGAGGTGGCGTCGTTGTGCCACTACCTTGATGTCCAAGTCACTGCACGGTCCGCTTCACCGGACCGGACCGTCGCCCCTGTTCGAAGAGTCCTGCGCTACAGAGCCCTCCGTGCCGAGCAGCCCTCCGAGCACCAGGTCAGTCATCAGGTCGTGGTCGTCGGCGTCGTCCGGCCGCCCCACCCGCCGCGCCAGCGGTGGCTGGCTGTAGAGACTCGACGGCGCCGTGATCAGGAAATGGAACAGGTACCACGGCATCGGTCGTAGGTCCCCGCGCTCGACGAGCCGCGTGAAGAGCGGCTTGATCCCGTCGAGCCACGGCGCCATCAACTCGTAGAGATACGCCAGGCGCGGTGACTCCACCCGCGCCTCCTGGTCCATCAGTCCGGCGAAATGGGCGGACCGCGACAACGCGCGGTGCAGTGCCCGCACAGCGGCGACGAGGCGCTCGAGCTCGTCCTTGCCGTCGTCGACGAGCGCGGCGGCGACCTCGGGACGCACCTGGTCGAAAGCGTGCTCCACCACGACCTTCCAGAACGCCTCCTTCGAGCCGTAGCGGTCCGAGATGAACGTGTGCCCCATCCCCAGGTGGGCGTTGAGCTGCCGCAGCGACACCGCCTCATAGCCGTGCTCGGCGAAGGCTTCCAGGGCTCGATCGAGCACCTGCTCCAGCTCCGGCACCGCTTCATGGGCGCCCGGCCGGCCCGGTCCCCGCCTGCGACGTGACGTCTCCATCTGTCCTCCAAGGGAGTCTGAACAGGTTCCGACAGGAAATCCAACACCTGCCTGATTATGCTGGCAAACACGAACGCGGTCACTACACCTAGGACCGGGCATCACAAGGGAGCGGATGATGACTGATCTGTCGGGCAAGGTAGCGCTGGTGACTGGTTCGGCGCGCGGGATCGGGCGTGCTATCGCTCTGCGCTACGCGGAGTGCGGTGCCGACGTCGTGATCAACTACGCACGCAGCGAGGAGGCCGCGCTCCAGACGGTGGCGGACATCCAGGCGCTGGGCACACGGGCTGTCGCCGTCCAGGCGGACGTCGTCGACCTGGACGCGCTGGAGGGTCTGTTCCAGAAGTCCGTCGAGGCCTTCGGGCAGCTGGACATCGTGGTCGCCAACGCGGGGGTGGAGATCGTTGACCAGCCGATCAGCGAGGTGACCGAGGAGCAGTTCGACCGGCTCTTCGCCATCAACGCCAAGGCCACCTTCTTCACGCTGCAGAAGGCCGCCCGGTACGTCGCCGACCACGGCCGGATCATCAACGTCGGCTCCAGCACCACCGCCCTGGCCAATCCCGGTGTCGGTCTGTACGGCTCGAGCAAGATGGCCGCCCGGTACACCGTCGAGGTCCTTGCCCAGGAGGTCGGCAAGCGGGGCATCACGGTCAACTCCATCATCCCGACCGCGATCGAGGGTGCCGGCGTCTTCACCCAGCTCCCCGAGGAGCACCCGATGCGCGCCATGTTCTCGGCCATGCGCCCCCTGGAAGGCCGCTTCGGCACGCCCGACGACGTCGCCGACGCCGCCGAGTACTTCGCCGGCCCTCTTGCCCACTGGATCAGCGGCCAGCACCTCCTCGTCAGCGGCGGCGCCCCCGCCTAGCACGCGCACCCCGACCCGCATCGCCCGGACCCCGCACGACGACACGCGAGAGAGCGAACCACCATGGCACGCCGAACCATCGACATCACCATCCCCGACCTGACCGGAAAACGAGCCGTAGTCACCGGCGCCAGCGACGGCATGGGCCTGGTCATGGCCTCCAGGCTTGCCGCCGCAGGGGCGGAGGTCATCATGCCCGTACGCAACCCCCGAAAGGGCGAGGCCGCCGTGGCCACGATCGTGCAGAAGATCCCGAGCGCGACCGTCAAGCTACACAGTCTGGACCTGTCCTCACTGGAATCCGTCGCCACCCTCGGCGACACCCTGCGCGCGGACGGCCGCCCCATCCACCTCCTGATCAACAACGCCGGCGTCATGACCCCGCCCGACCGACAGACCACCACTGACGGGTTCGAGCTACAGCTCGGCACCAACCACCTCGGCCACTACGCCCTGGTCGCCCATCTGCTCCCGCTGCTGCGCGCCGGCTACGCCCGTGTCACCTCGCAGATCAGCATCGCCGCGAACCAGCACGCCATCAACTGGGACGACCTGAACTGGGAACGCTCGTACAACGGCGACCGCGCCTACTCCCAGTCGAAGATCGCGGTCGGACTGTTCGGCCTCGAGCTGGAGCGCCGCAGCCGGGCGGATGGCTGGGGCATCACGAGCAACCTCTCCCACCCCGGAGTAGCCCCGACCAGCCTGCTGGCACCACGACCAGAGGTCGGCCGCACCCGGCCAACGCCACGGCTCCGGCTGATCAGGGCACTGTCGGCCCGCGGCATCTTGTTCGGCACTGTCGAAAGCGCCCCGCTGCCCGCCATCATGGCCGCGACCGACCCTGCCGCCAAGCCCGGTGCCCTGTACGGACCCAGCTGGCCCGGGCACCTCGGGGGCCCGCCAGCCGAGCAAGCGATGTACGGGCGACTGCGCAGCACCGAGGAGGCCAAGCGAGTCTGGCAGGTCTCGAAGGAACTCACCGGGGTTCAGATCGAGGGATAGCACAGAGCTCGACCCTGGCAGGGCTGCTCCACACCGGCCTGCCAGTTTCCTGACCAACCGCGTCCGTGGCGCTGGGCCCTACGCCCAACGCCACGGACGCATTTCTTGGCCTCAGGACCGTCGCGGCCACGAGACGATCGGTATCCGAGTTCGGTGCGGGCGGCACTGATGTCGTAGGAGCGGTCGCGACCCATGTTGGCCATCAGCCAGTCGTCATGTACATCATCACGCCTGACCGTGAATGAGTGCTTCGACCATCTGGATCATTCAGCATCCTGACCCTTGCCGAAAGCGGTCAGGGCTGCCGGATCACGGATTCCACGACGGCGTCCAGCGGAGCCGGACGCTCGCGGGGCCGGAGCACAGCCGTCGTGGGACGGTCCGGCACGGCGTTGACGACAAGCTCGTCGACAGCATCCTCCAGGAGCTCGATCACCTCTGGCAGTGCCCTGGCGACGTCCGACGAGCTGGCTTCGGCCCGGTCGTAGGCCGCGGCGATGAGGTGCTCCGCGGCGTCCAGGAGGACTTCCTTCCGGCTGGGCTCGGCGAGGCCAAGCCTGACGGCGCCGGACATCACGGTTTCGAAGCCCGTGGCTATCTCGTCGATGCCATGGTCCTGGACCAGGCCCCGTGCCTGCATGACCGGGATGATCCGACGCAGGGCTCGCCCGGGGAACGAGTCCGGGTCGGCCGAAGGCCCGGGCAGGTCGAGCCAGTACGGCGCCAGGTCCGGGTTGTTCACGAAGGCTGAGATCTCGCGCCGCACCACATGCGCCGCGCTCAAGTACACGGCCCCGGTGCGCAGGTCGTCCGCGAGCTCGGCCAAGAGCCTGGCCTTCTCAAGGCTCAGGACGGCATTCAGCAGTCTGGTCTTGGTCGGCCAGTACAGGAAGACCGTTCCCTTGCCGACGCCGGCACGCGCGGCCACGGCATCGACCGTCGTCTGCCCCGCGCCGTCGAGTCGGAGCTGAGCCCGTGCCGCATCCAGGATCTCTTCCGCACGGTCCTGCGCCGGACGCGCCATCGTCACTCCTCTTCTCGGACTCGCATCATCGTAGCCGCGGGTTCTTGACTTCTGAAGCATTGCCAGTCAAGAATAACGGAGACATCATCGAAGGAGAGGGACTGACATGAACAAGCCGCGCGCACTCGTTGTCGGAATGGGGATCGGAGGGCTGGCCACAGCCCTACGTCTGCACGAGATCGGCTGGGAGACCGTGCTGGTCGAGCGGGCGCCCGAGCGCCGGGCCGCCGGGTACTTCATCGGGCTGTTCAACACCGGCCGCGCCGCGGCGGACCGGCTCGGGGTGCTGGATGCCATCGGCAACCGGACAAACCCTGAGGGGATCAACTACGACGTCGAACGGGACGGACGCCGCAGGCCCGGCCTCGGCTTCGGCGACCTGCCCGGCGAGCCGCGGCTCCTCATGCGTGGCGACGTCGAGAACGCCCTGTACGACACCGTCAAGCTGCTCGCCCAGATGCGGTTCGGCACCACGCCGGTAGCCATCGACGAGAAGCCTGACGGCGTCGACGTCACCCTGCGCACCACTGACACCGGAGGTGCGCAAGAGCAGAGCACGGAGACCACCGAACGATTCGACCTCGTGGTGGGCGCCGACGGGCTGCGATCCACGGTCCGCCGCCTGGCCTTCGGCCCGGACACCGACTACCTGCGACCGTTCCACCACATCATCGCCGCCACCGTCCTCAAGGAGCCCGTGCCCGGCTTCAAGGCCTCGGACGGCATAGTCGTCGCGGAGCCGGGCCGGTCGGCGTGGGTGTTCCCGTTCATCGACCACAAGCCCGCCATGATCTTCAACTACCGCACCGACGACGAGGACGCACAGTTCCGCCGCCCGCCCATCGAGTCGCTGCGCCGCGCCTTCGGACCCGAGCCGACCGGACCCGTGCTGGGCAACCTCCTGGACCAGTTCGAGGCCGCCGACGACTACCTCTTCGACTCCACCCACCAGGTCGTGATGCCGAGCTGGCACACCGACCGCGTGGTCCTGCTCGGCGACTCCGCCTGGTGCGTGACCCTCTACTCCGGGATGGGCGCCTCCAGCGCCCTGGCCGGCGCCGACTTCCTCGGCACCGCCCTGCAACGCAACCCCGGCAGCCCCGCCCGGGGCCTGCGCGAGTGGGAGAACCGGCTGCGCCCGTTCATGGCCACCCACCAGGAGATCGGACGCCGCGACCTGGTGATGTTCGTGCCCCAGACACAACGAGACAAGAACACCCGAACGATGAGCCAGACCCTGCTCGGCACGCCGGCCGGCAAGCGGCTGATGCGACGGGTGTTCGCAAGCCAGTTCCACGAGAAGTCCATCGACATCGCCGCCGCCTGAACCAACGCCGTCTCGCTCGCAACAGAGTGCGCGACCGCCCAGGAACGGCCCGGCCGCAGCCCGATCATGGAGGAACAGTGTTCGACATGGGAGATCCCACCGACCAATGGAGCCATCCAGGACCCTCCAGCCCGAGCCAAGTGCCCGGTCGGATGGCACCCATGCCACAGCGGACAGGTCAGGCCGGCGCGGAGTGCCTGGAAGAGCTGTCGGGGCTGACGAACCTGGCGAAGATCACCAGCAGTCCGGATCCGCAGGCCCACTACGCCGAGCTGCGCACGCAGTGGGGTTCGGTAGCGCCGATCGAGATCGAGCGCAAGGGCGACACCGTGATCTCGGGCTGGCTGGTCCTGGGGCACGCGGAGAACTGCCACGTGATGCGCGACGAGCTGCAGTTCAGCAGGAACGCCGCCAACTGGCGGTGGAACTACGACGACCTGCTGCCGCCCGGTACGGCGATCGGCGCCTTCACCCCGGCCGAGCCGCGTCCGACTGCTTTCTACCACGACGACACGGAACGTCAGCGGCTGCGCGAGCCGCTGGACGACGCCCTCGAGGCGCTCGACGAGCGGGCGGTACGAGACCAGACGACCTACATGTGCGAGAAGGTCATCGAGCGGATGGGCGTGTCCGGGGCGGGGGACCTGGTCAGGGCGTACTGCCAGCCGGTCGGGTTCCTCGCGATGACCACGACGCTCGGGTTCGACCTGGAGACCGGCGGTCGGCTCATGACCGACGCCGCGACCGTCGTCGACGGGGACGGTGACGAGGTGGCCGCGGCCCTGACTCGGACGCTTGACACCGTCATGGAGCACATCGGTCGGGTTCGGCAGGACGGCGGTCAGGGCTTGATCACGCACCTCGTGAGCCACAAGAACTTCGCGCACGACGTCGAGATCGCGACCAGTGCGATCGTGCCCGTGTCCGGGGCGGCGATCTTCCTGACGGCGTGGATCACGCAGACACTGCACCAGGTCCTGGCCGACCGAAAGTTCGCCGCCCGCGTCTCAGGGGGCCGTATCACCCTGGACGGCACGCTCGACGAGGTCCTGTGGCACAGGTCCCCCATCAGCCACTCCCCCGCCCCGCGCTACGCACGCAACGACGTCGAGCTCGGCGGGCGGCTGATCCGGAAGGGCGACGCCTTGGTGATGGGGATCGCCGCGGCGAACGCTGACCCCGCTGCGCACACCGACGACCAGCGGGACAAGATCGACAACCGCTCCCACCTGTCCTGGGGCACCGGACCGCACGCCTGCCCGGCACCCCGGCTTGCCCGGCTGATCGCCCGCACCGCCGTCGACCACCTCCTGCGGCACATGGACATCACGCTGCGCGTGCCCGATGGTGGCCTGCCCTGGGCGTCCTCGCCGTGGGTGCGGCACCCCACGCAGCTACCGGTGACGTGGCACCGCGCCGCCGACCATGGTGCTATCGGATAAGGCCGACCCAGTAGACGCCTACCGCACCGATCCCGAGGTACACCATCACGATCCCTGTCAGGCGGCGCGGGCCAGCACGGCATCGGCCACCACGTCCGGGGCCTGTTCCGGGATCCAGTGCGAGACACCCTCCAGCTCGACGAACCGGTACTCGCCGGTGACGTGCTCGCCGCACCGGTCCACACCGGCCCGGCCGATGGCACTGTCGCCGGTGCTCCACACGAAGGTCGTCGGGACGGGGCACGGCGGGGCGCCGTCCCTCAGGCCTCCGGCGCGGTACCAGTTCAGGGCTGAGGTGAGCGCAGCACGGTCGGACAACGGCTCCGCATACACGTCGGCCTGCTCGGCAGGCAGCATGGCCCGCAGGCGCGCCGCGCCGTCGGCCAGCAGGGCGTCCTCCGCCACACCCTCGGTGCGGAAGAAGCCCATGTACCGCGACCGCTGCTGCTGGTCGGGATCGTTGGCGATGGCCCAGCCGAACGCCGACAGGTGCGGCACTGACAGCGCGGTCAGGCTCAGGACCCGTTCGGAAGCCTTGCCGGCGAGCAGCCAGGCAACCGCCGCGCCCCAGTCGTGCCCCACGACGTGCGCACGCTCGATCCCGAGCGCGTCGAGCACGCCGACGGCGTCCGCCACGAGGTGGTGCGGTGCGTACGAGGCCACGTCGAGTGGCCGGGCACCCGGCGAGTAGCCGCGCTGGTCCGGTGCGATCGTGCGCAGCCCGGCGGCGTGCAGGCGCGGTACGACGGCGTCGAACGCCCGGCGTGACTGCGGGAACCCATGCAACAGCAGCACGGATGGGCCATCCTCGGGCCCTGAGACGTCGACGTCGAACCTCAGCCCGTCCAGCGTGATCTCCATGCCGGGGACGATACGCGCGCCCCTCCACAACGGACTGACCTGAGCCTGGGATTGATAGGGCCTGGCTCAGCACAGCCTCGGTTCTTAGCATCGAGAACTGCTGCACACACTCCGTCTCACGCCAAAGGAACACCTCATGGAACTTGGGCTCCACTACTTCACGTTCACGCACCCGGAGTGGGAGACCACCCTGGCCGACCGTCTCACCGAGACCGCACAGATCGCCGACGAGGGCGGCGTAAACCTCCTGACGGTCATGGACCACTGGTTCCAGATGCTGCAGGCAGGCGGGCCGTACGAGCCCATGCTGGAGGGATACACCTCCCTCGGGTACCTCGCCGGCGTGACGAAGAACGTCCGGCTGAGCCTCCTGGTCACCGGCGTCACCTACCGGCGCCCGGGCCTGCTGGCCAAGACGGTCTCCACGCTCGACGTGCTCTCGCGAGGCCGCGCGATGCTGGGCATCGGGGCGGCCTGGTACGACCGTGAGCACGTCGGCCTCGGCGTGCCGTTCCCGTCGACGGGCGAGCGGTTCGAACGTCTCGAGGAGACCCTGCAGATCTGCCGGCAGATGTGGTCGGACAACGACGGAGCCTACGAGGGCAAGCACTACCAGCTCGCGGAGACGATCAACCTTCCGCAGCCGCCGCGCGGCACCGTCCCGGTCATGATCGGCGGGGGCGGCGAGCAGAAGACGCTGCGGCTGGTCGCCCAGTACGGGCAGGCCTGCAACCTGTTCGGCGGGGCGGGCGACGAGGCGCTGGAGACGGTCAAGCACAAGCTGGAGGTGCTGCGTGGCCACTGCGACCGGCTCGGCACCGACTACAACGCTATCGAGAAGACGATGCTCTACCAGGGCGACGCGGTGGGCGACGTCGACGCGTTCCTCACGGACGTGGAGCGGTACAAGGCAGCGGGCATCTCGCTGGTCGGGCTGATGCCGACGGCCTACGAGAACCCGGTCCCCTGGGCGACCCGGCTCGTCCAGGACATCGTGCCGCGGCTGAAGCAAGTCTGACCGTAAGGTCCTGCACTCCCTGCGTGACCTCACCGCAGATTGGCGACGTCGAGCGGCACGGTTCATGCCCGACGGAAGCCCGGCCGGCTTCGCCCGACGTCTCATCACGGGATCGGCCGGACGCTGCAACACAGCCGACGACGTTCCCGGGGACGCGATCACCACAGCCGCCGCGCAGACGTTCGCGACGGTATCGGACAAGAAGTCGACCTGGACGCACTGGACTTGTGGGCCGAAGCCTCCCGGCAGACGCTCGGCTGGCGGTTCGCCTCGGTCGCGGAGCGCGGGGCCGTCACGGCTCGGATCGTCGAGATCGCCAAAGGCGGGTCGATCGAGCTCACGCCAGGTGACCTCGCGCCGACCCCGGCGACGTTGCAGCGCCCGGACGGGACTACCCGGCTGCGGCCCCGGCACCACACCGTGTTTACCTCCGCCGGGGCATGCGAGGCGGAGGAGCGGCTCCTCGACCTTGCCGAGTACCACGGCGCTCCACGCCTGTCCGGCTGGGACCTGGACGCAGTTGTTGGGCGGTCCGACCGCGGGCGGACGCTCACCGGCGAGCAGGCTCGTGCCGTCACCGCGGTCGCCACGTCTGGGCGGACGGTGGACCTGCTGGTCGGGCCCGCCGGAGCGGGCAAGACGATCGTCCCATCCCAGAGCGGGCACAGCTCGGGTCGCTGCCTTCCGGTCGACTCCGAACACGACATTCGGATCTTCGGGAGGTTGTGGGAAGTCGACCATGGCGTCAGTGGAGCACTCGACCCTGACAGCCAAGGTCGAGCATTGTGAGCTCATTCCTCCAACGGCCTACACGACTTCTGCCGTCGGTGTCGCCGAACTTCCCGTCTGACCGCGCTGTCGGAGTCTGCCGGTACGGTCTGCGGCGCCAGCCAGTTCGGACGGCGCCGGCAGATTGATCATCGAACGCGAGGGGGAAGCATGACGTCAGGGATGTCCTGGACGGAGATCAGGGACGTGGGGCCGCACATCGAGAAGTTTTTCGGTGTCTCGTGGGACCGGGTCCTGGCCGGGCTCGTCTACGGGCTCGCTAGCGGCTGGCTCTGGTGGGCAATGCTCACGTCGACTCGTCCGCGATCTCCCCTTGACGGCTTGAGCCGGCTACTGGAGACGCTGTCGATCACGCCTCCCGAGTGGATCAGCGATGGCGCATCGTGGTTGAGCCATCCGGCACGTGGGGGCCTCGTCGTTGTTCTCGCGGTCGGCGCGGGCCTGGTTGCCACGATCTACGCTCGGACGCAGAGCACCGGTTCAGAGATCGCATGCGTAATCCTGACCCTGGCTGCCTTCCAAGGGGGAGGCTGGACCGCGCTGATGATCGTGGTGGTGACCGTCGTGGCCCCGGTGGCGCTGTCGCTGTTGTTGGTTGCAACGCAGCACTCTTCGAAGAAATCTGCGGGCGAGCGCCCTTTCGAGGAATTGCTCGGGCACCACACCGCGTCCACGTCGGTCGCTGGGGCGCTCAGCTCATCCATTCCCTTCTGGCTAGTCCTGTTGGCACCGCTCGCTGTCGTCGCCATCGCTGTTCGGTGTCTCCGCGCAGATCGTGCCATTGACGAGGCCGGGGAGCTGTCCCAGAGCGCGCTTCACCGGCTTCGGACCGGTTCGGCTGCGGACCAGCGGGCGGCGGCACAGTCGCTGATCGTGGCGGGTGCCTTGCTGTCGGATCCACACGATCACCGGGCCCGGCAGGAGTCGGCTCTCATGCTCCGCCTGATGCTCAATGGGCCGACCGGCGCGGCGCCCGTACCTCCGCAGCGCCTTCTATGACGGGTCGCCGGCGGGTTTTGTTCCTGGGCGGTTCATGCTGGGATGCGCTGGTGACCGCAGACCCGAATGACAGGATCGAGTGCCTCGAGTGCGGGAGGTTCTTCCGGTCGGTCGCGCGGCACGTGAGCTGGGCGCACGAGATGACCGCCGACGAGTACCGCGATGCCCACGACCTGCTGCGGGGAGATCCGTTGGAGGCGCCGTCAGTGACCGAGGCGCGTAGCGAGCGGAAGAAGCAGGAGCTCGCAGAACACCCCGAGGCGCTAGCGAAGCTGCTGTCGATCGGGTTCAAGCCGGGCCACGACATTCCTCGCCCCGAGAAGCGCGTCCAGGATCGAGCCGTCGCGCACCGCAGGACGCTCTCGGAGGCGGACTGGATGGCTCGCCTGGCGCAGGTGGGCTGGTCGTCGTGGGCGGACGCGGCCGTGTGGGCGGTGGAGAACAACCAGAACTGGGACGGTGTCGCGGCCCACCTGGGGCTGGCCGCGGGAGGGCACGTCCGGGAGCGTGCGGCGACGGAGGGCGTGAGTATCCCCGCGCGAGTCACCGACAAGCAGTGGAAGATGCTGGGGCGTTGCCGCATCTGGGCGGACGAGCATGGCTCGCTGTACCGGGTCAACGACAGGGCGACGAACAACTGGCTGTCGAACGAGCGGGTTCATCTGCGCGGCGGGTACCGGTCCCGGGTGCATGACCTGCTCGACGAGATCGACCCGCATTGGGACCTGCCGCCCGCCAGACGCCCGCTTCCGGCCTGCAGCGGCGACGGCTGTTCGGCGACTGCACTGTCGGTCTCGCATGGTCTGTGCAAGACCCACTACGCGCGGCACCTCGCCAGGCGCGAGCGCGACCAGCAACGCGCCGACGGCGTTCCCCTCGTCCAGTGCCTGGAATGCGGCGATCATTTCCGTGTCCTGTCCGTCCACCTGATCACGGTGCACGCCCTGACCGTGGCGCAGTACACCGAGCGCAGCCGCCGCAGAGGTGCCCTCGGCCCTGAGGTCGAGATCCCGTCCATCTCGCCGGTGGTCGCCGAACGGCGGCGCGCTCGTTCCGAGACCTACTGGCAGTCGAGGCTCAGCGAGGCGGGCTGGTTCACGTGGCAGGACGCCGAGCGGTGGGCGCGGGAGAACAACGTCGGCTGGCGGCAGGTCGCCGAACGAGTCGGCACCAATTACGCCAACACGCTTGAGCAGGCCGCTGCGGCAGGGGTCCAGATCGACTTCCGCAAGAAGCGCCTGCATCCCACCGCGCTCCGGATGCTCGAGGAGTGCCGCCGACACGTACAGCAGCGGGGATCGCTGTGGGACATGGAGCCGGGGCCTCTGGCGTTCTGGCTCGACCGGCGCCGACGCTCCGACGCGGCCGGGCAGGCGTCCCGGATCAACGAAGAGCTGGACCTGATCGACCCGCAGTGGCGTACCGGACGCAAGAAGATCGAGGTGCCCGTCTGCTCCGAGCCGGACTGCCGCGAGCACGCCCACCGGGAGGACCTGTGTAGGCGGCACCGGCAAATGGCCCGCTACCTCGTCGTCAAGGAGAAGGAACGCGCCGCTCGTGCCGAGGCACTGGCGCGAGGCGAGGATCTGGGACCAAGCGGCGACGCGGTACGGAAGGTCGAGGCCCTGGCCGACGACGCGGACGCGGCCTGGCAGCAGCAGCTCGCCGACGCGGGCTGGGGCGGCTGGGACGACGCCGTCGCATGGGCGATCGCGCAGAACAAGGACTGGCGGGCGATCGCTGAACACCTCGGCACGGCGATCGACCTGACCCGCGTCAAGGGCCGCGCGATGGGCGCCCACCTGCCGCCCCTGCTCACCGAGCAGGGCCTCGCGATGATTCAAGCGGCGCGGGAACACGTCGCCGAGCACGGCACCGTCAGCGGCGCGACCGGCAACCTCGCACGCTGGCTGACCGTGCAACGCACCCAGGTCCGCGCCGGACGACAGATCCGCGCAGCGATACTCCTGGACCAGATCGACCCCGACTGGCTGACCGCCAAGGGCAAGTTGGGCGGCGCCCGCCCTGGAGGCGGACGCAAGAAGAAGGTACGGCCCCCGTGCACCATCGACGGCTGCGACGCCCCGGTCGTCGCGCGCGGCTGGTGCAGGACGCACTACAACCGCTTCCGCTACGCGGAGCAAGAACGCGCGAGCGCCGAATAGGCCCGCCGCTCAGGCGGGGGGCGAGCGCGCCCATCAGGCGAATCCCGCCGCGTGAGCCGCTTCGACAGCCGGGAACCCGCCATCGGGTCCGTGCCCTTAGATGCCCTATCTCCCGCCAACGGGTACCGATTCGTGCACCACGGACTCCGAATCGACCCCGCAGACTCCTACGTCCGCACTACACTAGTTGCAGGTCAGCCGGGCAAACCGGCTGGTCGCAGCACCCCAGCCGATCGTACGGCGGGTGCCTTCCAAACTAATTACGCGGGTTCGATTCCCGTCGCCCGCTCAGAGTGCGGAAGCCCAGGTCAGAGAGTGTTTCTGACCTGGGCTTCGTGCATTCTGGCGGGCTGGAAGCGGCGCCGGCTGGCCCTAAATGGCCCTAAGTCGCTCGCGGCAGGGCCAGGAGCCGGAGCCACAATGTCCGCTTCACCCGATCCGCAGGGCACTCCCCCTGGGGGCTCGCGCACACCTCGAAGCATGACCAAGCGTCCCCGCCGCAGCATCCGACGCGCCTACGGCAACATCCGGCAGCGCGGCCCGAACCGCTGGCAAGCCAGGTACACGGGGCCCGACGGCGTGCGCCGCCCGATCGGCACATTTGAGTCCGAGAAGGCCGCGAACGCCGCCCTGGCCCGCGTGCTCAGCGACGTCTACCAGGGCACCTACCGCGAGCCCGAGACGGGCGACGTGCCGCTGCGCGAATACGCGCAGCGCTGGCTCGCCACGCGGGACCTGAAGCCCTCCACCCTCGACGGCTACGAGCGGCTGCTGCGGCGCTGGATCCTGACGCCGCTGCCGAGCCCGGGCGGTGGGCGACAGCTCGACCTCGGCGCACTCCCCCTGCGGTCGCTGTCGCACACCATGGTGAGCGAGTGGTACGCGGCACTGTTGGTGGCCACGGCGGCGTCTGCTGCCGAGTGGCTGGCCCGTGGTGGCGGGCCGAGCGACGCCGCGCATGTGCGGGCGTGGGCACGTTCGACTGGCCTGCCGGTGGGCGACTCCGGGCGGATGCCGGCGGCGGTGTGGCAGGCGTGGCGGTCCGCTGGGGAGCCGCGTTCGGCGTCGGTCGAGTCGCGGCATGCCGGGACGGTGACCGGCCGCACCCAGGCGGCGCACGCCTACGCGCTGCTGCGGACGATCTGCGGTGACGCCGTGCGCGACCGGCTCATCGAGGCGAACCCGTGCAGCATCCGCGGCGCCGGCCAGACCCGGCCCGCGGAACGCGTAGTCCCCGGTGACACCGTTGTGGATGCCATCGCGGCAGCCTTCGACGGGCCGTCCGAGCGGTATCGCGCGGCCGTGATCGTCGCGGCGCACTCCGGGCTACGGGCGGGTGAGTTGTTCGCGCTCGAACGCCAGCACGTCGAGCGGACGCCGCAGGGTGGCGTGCGCCTGAACGTGCGGCAGACACTCGTGGACGTGCCGGGCAAGCCCGTCGCGTTCGGCCCGCCCAAGTCCGACGCTGGACGCCGCAAGGTGCACCTGCCGCCAGAGGCAGCGCGAGCGCTCCTGGTCCACCTGGACCGCTACACCGGGCCTAGTCCTCGGGCACTGGTGTTCGCCACGGCAGCCGGGCGGCCGGTGCGTGGCGGGAATCGCTCGTCGATGTTCTCTCGCGCCAAGAGGCGTGCTGGGGCGCCTCTTGAACTCCGCTGGCACGACCTGCGACACCTCGCGGCTACTCGTGCCGCCGAGGCAGGGGCGACGCTGGCCGAGCTACAGCGGCGGATCGGGCACTCGACGGTCGCTGCCGCGATGGTCTACCAGCACGCCACCGACGATGGCGACGAGCGGCTGGCTGCACGGATGGCCGAGATCCAGGCGGCGAGGCGGGCGTCGAATGTAGTGGAGTTCCCTGGGCTGAGCGGGTGAGGGTGCCTGCTGCTGCCCGGTGCCCTTCTATGGGGCCGGGCGGCGGCGGGTGCTTGGGGGGGGTCGTGCACACCTACCTGTCGATGACCGCGATCGGACAGGAGTCAGAGATGGATGCCCAGGGTGTGCTGCCGTTTGCCATTGACGATCCGCTGCTGACGGCGGCCGAGGCCGCCGGGGCGCTCGGAGTGTCTCGCTGGTGGTTCGGCGAGCTGGTGCGCCGGGGACGCATCGGACCATGCGCGCGGATCGGTGGCCGACTACGGGTGCGGCGATCGGTGCTGGCCCGGTACCGGGCCGAGCAAACGGGCGACCCTGAGGACCCGTACCTGACCTACGAGGGCATCGGTGCTTATCTCGGTGTCTCGTCGTGGACGGCCGGGGAGCTGGTGCGGCGTGGGCTGCTTGCCGGTACCCGGATCGGGCGGAGGATCGTGGTGCGGCGGTCGGTTGTGGACGCCTACGTCGAAGCCTGCACGCGGTGATCCCCGGGCCGGGGGCGTCTTCCCTGGTCGTATGGTCCTGCCAAATTGGCAGAACCATAATTGTTCTTTTTGTTCTCCTGTGCCGGAGCGGGCTGTAGCGAATGTGTCGTTCGGGTAGATACCCAGGTCACACGGTGGTGCCAAATTGGCACCACCGCGGCTGTCCGGATTAGCCCTGACGCTGGCGTCAGCCCGGCGCCTATCGCGTGGCAAGCCGGAGCGAACCCGCAGGTCGCGCGGTGGTGGCAATTTGCCACCACGCGCATGTCCGGGTTAGCCCGCATACGTCTGCACCTGCCTGCCCCATGCTGCCGATTGTGCACGCCACCCGTACCTGTCGATGTACCACCTGACGTCCCCCACGCTGCTCTCCCAGGTACGTCCCGGGTGGGGGGACATGGCGGTGAACACCGCGAACGCATGTCCCCCAGCTCGTGGATATTGCTCACAGGCGGAACGTGTTCGTGCGTGGGCGTCGCCCGACGGCTGGGCCAGTCGGCTCCGCACGCTGGCCTCCACCGGGCGGACTGCACGCGAGTACATATCCATGCGTCGATGGTGACAAACAAGCGCACGCTCTGCGCACACCAAGTTCGCCGCACACCAGGGTGTGCGGCCGTATCCGCGCAGGTCAGATGCGCACACCACTTCCAGCGCCCGCCGGGCGATGGGCGCGTATGGGCTGAGCCAGCACTCTGGTAATCGGGACTGACACCCGCCACTCGCTGGTGGGAGGATCCCTCCATGGCGGACCAGGAGCTACGTAGGGCACTGCACACGTTCGCGGTCTATCGCCATCGGTTCGAGGAGGGACAACCCCCCGTCCTTGAACCGGGAGGGGCACTTCTCGCCGACGAGACCGTGTGTTCGCTCGAACCCCCGTACATGCGCGCATGGTTCGCGCTTACGGTGGTGGAGAACCACGTCCAGGCACTGGATGCGCTGTGGCGTGACAACCAGTTCGCTAACGCTGGCCCGGCATTCACTCTTGCGCGCACGCCGTTCATTGGCGCCTGCACGGCCTATTGGATCTTGCAGCCCGACAGCTCCGAGGAGCGAGTGATCCGAGCCTTGCGTGTCGTGCACAAGGACCTGACGGACAGCCAGGGTCGGTTCAAGGACTTTCTCAACGATCCGACGTTGCAGGGACAGGACCACAAGGATGGACGCAGACTCGCGAACGAAGGACTCAAGGACATGCAAGAGCGTGTCTCCAGGGTGCGCTCCGCCCTAGCCGAGCTCGGAGGATCGACCAAGTTTGTCGAAACCGAACTGGTCATGGAGACGTTCGAGGCCATGGGTGAAACAGCCGGAGACCCGTGGACCAGGCTTCTTGGGTTGGACACTTGGCGTCGGGCAAGCGGCGCTGCGCACGCCCGACGGTGGGTGGTCGCCGGAATCGGTGAGCAGTACACCGATCCGTACGGCAGGAAGATCGAACGCTCCGCGTACGAGCGCAGCGACCTAGCTCGGCTTGTCGTCACCACCGCCCACATCTACGAACAGGTCTGGAAGCGCTGGGATGAGCTGAACCGTAGCGGTGGACCGCGCCCGTTCGGGTGACATGGGAGCTGGGCGCCGTACTAGGACAGCGGAGCGTCCTTGGCCTTGCGCCCTTGGCGTGCCGCCCTTGCTTGTTCGAGACGTGCGGGCGACTGGAAAAGGTCATCCAGAACCTCGTTCATGAGAACGAGCACTAGCCGCGTGTCCTCCTGCGTGTACTCGGCGTCAAGGTCGCCGTGCGCGATCTCGTTGCCGTATTCCCGAATCTCGTGGGCAACCTCTTTGATGTGTGGACGGATCTTGCCCAGCTCGGCGAGCTTCTCGATCTTGGTCGCGATCCCTTTTACCGTCACACCTTCATGTTTGGCCGAGGCCTCGATAACCGCGCGAGCAACAGCCAGTGCGCCGCGCAATGCACCTTCCGAAAAACACAGCCAAGCCTCAGTGGCTGCTGCGCCTATCGGCTTCGGGACGTCGGGGAAAGTGTGGCGTTCGGAATGTGGAGGGGACCACTTTATTCTGGAGTCTTCCGGCCACGAGCCCGATCTTTCAAAATCAACGTTGCGCATCCAGCTTCCAACGCACAGATGGCGACAGTAGTCGCACACAAATGCGGCGTTTACCCGTTGGTAGTCGACGGCGATAGCATTGTCCACTACTTCAGGACCGTGAGGCGTCATATTTGAATGGACGCCGCACCAGCCGCACACCGTTGATGTCATGGCGAAACGATACAAGTGGGTACTCGTCCGGGCGACGGGATTACGGGGTGACGACAGGACATCACCCCCCGGCAACGACGAAGCCCGCACCCTGGAGGATCCTGAGCCCCGGCTCAGGTCGGATACAGGCTCCCTGTCGTTGCGCAACGGATCGGCCCCACGGCGTTACCCACGCCAGGACTTGCCATCGTCGTACGACACTTCCCAGGTGTAGTCACGCCCGCCCGGGAGCTCCCAGGGCTTCGGCTCGGCGGTCGTCAACTCCGCCTCGGCACTGGCCGCGCGCGGCTCGTCGGCAGCAAAGACCTCTTCCCAGCTGGGCGCACTCATGCCGTCAACCCCGCCTGTGCGGACGACACCAGGAGCCCGCGGAGCGCGGTTGCCGCGCCGTCGTCGTCAATCGTGCCGGTAACGACATCGGCCACAGCCAGCACAGGCGCGGGAGCATGGCCCATCGCGTACCCCTCCCCCGCCCAAACCAACATCTCAATGTCGTTCTCACCGTCGCCAATTGCGACAGTGCGGTAGTGCTCGACGCCCAGGCGTTCACGCACCTTCTCCAGCGCCGTTGCCTTAGAGACGTTCGGTGGGGTGACGTCCACCCAATCTGGCCGTGTCAGTAGTGCTGTCAAACCGAGCGCGCTCAGGGCGGGTACCAGCCGCGCCGCGTCCGGCCCGAGGATCGCCAGCCGGGGCGATGGCGAGGCCCAGAGATCCGCCAGGCGGGCAACGCCCTCCTGCCTGCCGTTGAGTTCGCCCCTAGGGAATGCTCGGCTCACGCGATAGCCAACGCCCACAGCCTCGGCCGCGATGCGCACGTTCGGTTGCAGTCGAGCGGCCACGCGTACGGCACTCTCGGCGTGTACCGGCAAACACTCCACCACGGCGTAGGAGCCGCCCGACAGGTGCGCCGTCGTGGCCCCGTTCGACGCCACCAACCACGCATCATCGAGCCCGAGCTCCCGGGCGACAGGGAGTGCACCAGCGAGCGAGCGACCGGTAGACAGCACGACGTGATGACCAGCGCCGCGCACAGCCGATACCGCTTCGCGCACGGCTTGCGTGGCCGGTGATCCGGTGCGGACCAACGTCCCGTCAATGTCGCACGCCACGAGCAACGGCGCAGTGGCGTCGGCGGCCCGCAAGAGTTGCTGTGCAGTCATTGAAGTCACGCGCAGGACGCTAGAGGCGATCACACCATCGCGCGAGCAACTTGCTCAGAATTGCTCGGAATCGCTCCCGAGCCGCTCGGCCACGGTCTCTAGCGCCCGGTCGAGCAGCGCCCGCGCCTTCCGGTCGTAGTCGGCCGACACGGCCAAGGTCTCAAACACCTTCGTGTAGAACTCCACCTCGGGCGGCTGGGCAAGGTTGAGCTCTGCCGAGAAGGTCTCGATGGTCACCAGGTCTTTGTCTTGAACCCAGAACCCGTGCTGTGGTGCTACCGCGCAGAATGTTTCAAACGGGATGATGCCGAGGCGGACGTTGGGGAGCATTGACAACGAAATAATCCGGCCAATCTGCCCGAGCATGACGCCCGGAGGGCACAGCGTGTAGAGCAGAGTCGCCTCGGTGAGAATGAAGCGGAACTTCTTCGATGTGTCGCTCAGGACCTCCTGCCGCCGCATACGGGCCTCTACCGCAGCTCCGATGTCCTGAACGTTCCCGAACTGTCGCGCACTCTCGATGAATCGGGATCGGGCATACTCCGGGGTCTGCATCAATCCTGGAATGTACACAGGGCAGAACGCCCGGAATAGTCGGGCCTGTTCCTCAGAGCGCGCATGCTTATCCTGGAACGACGCCAGCCCACCCTTGAGCACCCGGCGCCACTCTGCGTGCCGCGTCTCAAGCGTGTGGAGGGCAGCCAGCAGACCCTCTGTCTCGTGCTCAGCATCGCAGGCGCCACACCATGCGCGGATGTCGTCGTCCGACGGCGTCTGCTTGGCGTGCTCGATCTTGGAGACCTTGGACGGCTGCCAGGACAGCGAGACAGCGAGCCCCTGACCAGTCAGGCCAGAGGCTCGCCGCAGCTCTCGCAGACGCCCGGCCAGCTCGTTCCGTGCGTCGTTGACATCACCGCTACTTGAGGTGTTGCGAGGCAAATTCGTCTCTCGTCATCGCGCGATGCCATGCGGCGTCACGCCAGTAGTTAAGTTCGACCACAACAGCCGGCTCTTCAATCAGCTCGAACCCCAGGAGGTTGTCCCGATCGCCAAAGTGCATCTTGGCAACCGTCCGAGAATCGAACAGCCAGTAGTCGAACGTGGGTAGCTCGTTGGCGTTGTCGCGGAGGAGATAACGGATGTCTTCGCCCGCGTCGTTGTTACACTTGGAGAAGGTAAGACCGAACCGGCTGTAATCCGAGAGCGGGAGCGACACGACGCGAACACGGCGGTACACCTTGCCGTCGTCGGTATCCTTGCGAATGTCAATCAGCCAATCGCTCAGCCAATCAGGGTTTGCATCACCCGCAAGGAATCGGCGCATTGGTTCACGCTCGCTCGGGACGTTGTAAGCCTCACGCACTTCCAGCCGAAATGCCGTGTGCTCGAACGTCTCGAACAGATTTCGCCACTCGGGGCCGATCAGTATTAGGTCCGTCACTGAGCCTGCTTCGCCTTGTGCTCCAAGTACATCTCCAAGATCTCGACGGGCACCTCGACGATGTCCTCGTGGCCCGGCACCGTACCGACGTCGGACAGTGCGGCGCTGTCGGTCACCTTCCAGCCCTGCACTAGGAACGTCTCACGGTCCGTGCGGTCGGTGGCGAACAGCGTAGGCGAACCGTCCTTGCCTGACTGCGGGTCCTTGCCCAGGAAGCGTGCGCGCATGGTGGTATCTCCATTGCTCGAAAACGGGGTGGACTGCCCGTCAAGGGTCGCCCGGCTCACAGTGGCCCGTCAAGGCTCCCTGTGATGTCACGCAACCCCGTTCACGCACTCGTCGAGCCGTTCAGGCAGGCGTCATCTCGCGCGGCTTGGCTCCACTGCTGCTCCAGATCTGCTCGGGCGAGTTTGTGCTCAGCCTCGCTGAGCAGAGCACCGCATACAAACAGCAGGATCAACTTGCACTCAGCACCACTGTCGCTCGGCGCGCGATAGCCACCACTCTGTCCACAGTATCCGCATTCGATAAGACGTCCGCGTACCGAAGCTGCCGCGCCGAATAGGCGAGCACCAATGCCCAAAACTCGCGCTCGCTCGCACGGGAATCCGCAGCCCATGCCAGAACCTCTCGGAACCAAACCTCGCAGGGATGACCTCTACCGAAGTCGGGCGTACCGAACGTTTCCGCAATCTCAATCGGGCCAGGCCAGGAGGCACCCCGAATCGGAGAATCGGGATGGACCAGAGTCGAGATGAGCATCGTAACCGGGTCGAGAGCAGCTCCTGCAAAGGTCGCGCTATCGAAATCGATCAGAACACCCTGGTCGTTATCGATCAGAATGTTCCCGGGGTGCAGGTCCCCGTGCCGTGCTCCCACGCGCACTGTAGCCGTCAAAGTTCCCGAAGGGACTTCGACGCCATGCTTGCGCAACAGATCCGAAAGCGAATCCCAGGCCAGGAGCGACACACAGATCTCTGAAACCGGGAGGGTCCTCGACTGATCTGCGATCCCACGTAGGGCATCCCACACGGGCCGGGCAAGATCAACAGCACGAGTCGGATCTTCGCCAAGTACCGACATTAGAGAATAGGTAGTCGGTCCTGCCACCTGCAGTACATTCAAGCACGAACCGGCCATCAGCCCAGATAGCGTCGCCGTTGTCGACGTTGTGACCCCACGAGGCAACAAGTCTGGTAGACCACCGGGCACGGTCGCCTTATTGACACGCTTGGCAATCACCGTGGCAATGTGACCCTCCGCCCTGTGGAGCTCGCACCGCCACACCTTCGCGCCCGTCAAGCCGCCTGCAAGCGGAGTAACTCGAATGGAAACCGCTCGATACTCGAACGCCAGGCGCCTTAGTGCGCGGTTGTCCAAACGGTCAGGCCCGTCAGACTCCAGAAAGATGACCTCGACATCCTCAAGATCCTGCAGCAGCTTTCGGTACTCCTCGACATGCCGCTTGAACTCCAAGGACTGATTCTTCTGCAGGACCGTGACCCGATCGATCGGATCCGAACCCTGAGCCGGCAACTGTCCGCCGCCCTGAAGCGCATCTTGCAAATGCGGAATTGTTGCGAAGCCAGTGAATACGATGAGCCGAGCGTCTGGGTATTTCGAGCGGACAATTCGGAGAAGCTCGTCACCCAGTTCATCTGAGGCGGGTTGTCCAGCTATAACCGGCAGTCGGCGATCAAGCACAAACAAGTCGACGAGTTCCGAAGAGGTATTTATGTATTCAAGAACGGGACCGATCGATTCGAAGCTACGAGCGTCAAACCGTGACGCTTCTAGAATCGAAAGCGAACTCTCTGCCTGCTGTGGATCGTCTTCCACGAGAACGGCGATGGGGTTAGGCATCAGGGCGCGCCCCGCTCAGCGAGAAAGACGCGGTTCCACTGATACCCTCGAGGCCGAACGCGAGTCCTAGGCGATCTGCCACCGTCTGGATTAGTGCCAGTCCCTGGCCTTGGTGTGCCATCTTTGATGAGTTCCCTACTTGAATCACGTCAGACAGTGAGAATCTGTTTCCTTTGAACGGGTTGGTAACTCGTATCCAATAGTTACGTTCCGTGAATCCCCAAGTCACTTGAACTCGGACTTCTCCCGCCGCATCGACCGACGCGTCAATCGCATTCTGAAAGACGTTTTGTAGAAGCACCGAGAACAACCCCTCATCGGTCTCGATATCAACGCCACCGTCAGCCACCGCAGGATCAACCGAGGGGCTCCCCTGAGCGTCCGGCCAATTCTCCAGCAATAGGTGTGGAAGGCTGAGTCGCCGCACGTTGAGTTCCTCGCCTGATTTTATTAGAGCAACCAGACCGTCGATCCGACGCTGTAGTTTACGCACAGCATCGTTCGTCCTGCTATTCCCGAAATTCGGGATCTCGCTGTCGGCCGCGAGACGTATCCAACCAACCGCTGGCGAAAGCTCGTGCCTTACGAGAGCCGCAATATCAACGTGCGACGACGTAACTACACCCGCTGTGACACCACCATCCTCTCCCCGAAATTCCTCCGCAACACCCACACCCGCCGAGGTGGACGTGCTCTGCCTCATTTCCAGAACCTGGATCAGAAGCCTGCGCACCTGTGGAACAGACTCGATCTGCAGTGCTTGCATAAGTTCTCTGGTCGTGATCGCATGCGGATGAAGTACAAGCCATCCGACAGCCCTTGCACGATCGGTCGGCGCATCCGAATTGAGCCCTATAAGCTCTTCAGGCATGTCAGCTCTCATCTATTCCGCCATGTTCAGCATAGAAGGACGAACGACGAGCAAATGCGTCGCGTCCACCTTCCATGAGACGGGTTATCTGATTGACAATATCCTCCGAGTCGAACGCACCTTGCACGTCCACCGTTGCAACAGTGCCGTCACTTTCTAAAACGATAACGTTGTCTGCCGACCCCAATACCGGAATATTCGCATTGTGTGTTGCGACAATCGTCTGAGCTCCACTAAGCCGGCGCGCATCGAGCCCGGTGACGATGTTGGTCACCAGAAATGCGTTGTCGAGATGGTCTTCGGGCTGATCCAGGATCAGGGTACGCTCTCGCTCCGACAGAATAATCGGTAGGGTGACAGCACATTTCTGCCCTGTGGACAATCTATCGACGCTCTTGTCTACCATTCCGTCTCTTAATCGGAAGTCCACTCGGTCGGAAAGACGCAATCGGGCGAGCGATTCGAGCGTCTCCTTCTCATTCAAGCCGTCAATCAGCTTTTGTGACCTCTCTTCAGTGATGCTAGCGACCACCGAAAGGCTTAGTGCGTCGCGAGACTCAATCATTTCCAGCAGCTGCCGGGGCAGCACTCGATCCGACACCGCATCGATAAGCGCCGTTCGGGTGCCGCTCCCCTTCAGCGCCTCTTGTAGGAATCCACGAAATCCGCTCGCATCGGCCAAGTGGTCGACAACAATTACCACATTATTAGCAATCTGCGCGGTGGTCGATCTTGCAACTTCGGCGCGAGTCCTGTAGAGGGTCTCTTCAGCACGCTCCACCGCATCCAGCTGCTGCCTGCGACGCTCAGCCAATGCGGCGTATCGTGCATTCAAAGCATGCATTTCACGGTCGTTTTCGTCGAGAGCCCTTAATACGGCTTCGACATTGCGCAACTGCGAGGTGATCTGGCCGAGCCCCGCCTCAGCCTCCTCAAGTTCTTCTCGGATTGGGGCTGCCGCCTCGCGAGCTCTGATGTTACTTTCGCGGACGTCAGCCTGTGTCGCGTCGATGCCTGCATGGACAACGCGCAAACCGTCGAAGACATCACGAGATGACGACAAAACTCGATCAAAGGCACCACGAGTGGCCGGATCGACAGGCAAACTTTCTATCCGGTCAGCCATCGCCGCCAGTCGGTCCGTCTGACGGTGGTTAGATTCTAACAAATCGACAATTTCGGAAAGACTAACCTCAAAACGCTCGAGCTCCTGCCCAGTCCGAATGACGCGCTCCTCAGCATGCCTAAGGACTTCACGTTGCCGAGAGAGCTGCTCCGTGCTTCCTCCGAGGATCGCGGTTTCTTGCGACAGCAACAACTCACGGTCGGCGATAAGTCGGCTTCGCTTCTTTGACTCCTCAGCGCGATCTTCCAACTCGACACGGACGTCATATAGATCACCCGTCAGAGTTCCAATCTCGCTCTGCACCGGAAGTTCAGCGACGGCGCCCGTACGGAGATCAAGGAGGTTGAGCCGGCTTGCCGCATCGGATGCAATTTCCTCAAGCTCGTTCTGTCCGAGAACGAGGGCCGTTCGAGACAGATCAGACCGCTGCCCTCCGCCTTTGGCGTCAACGACAAGATGACGCGCGCCGCCATCGCTCGATTCAATATCGAGCACCACTTCTCCCGTTCCAAGCACCGCGTCAAGAAACGCCTGACGTTGGCGTTGTGTGCCCGGACGTTGCTCAGCATGTTGAACCCCGAGGGCGTGCCGCAACAGTTCGAGGAGCGTGGTCTTACCCACCCCCCTGGGGCCGATCACGACATTCAACCCGTCGCTTAATGAGACATCCAGGCCCTTGAGAAATCCGCCGGTAACCCGGATTCGCGATATCCACATGCTTCTACGCCCTCCTCCTCTTAATGCTGAAGAGCGCCGAGCAGGACGGCCCTCGGGATCGAGATTATCGGACGGATGCCCCGATCGGGGACCGTCTGTGGTGGTCATGGGTTCGAGCTTCGCGTGTCCGTGCGGACGGAGCCTGTATCGAGGTCCGTCGTCAGGGATCTCGACGTGACACGCTTGACTCATGGCACAGGTCACCTGCCTTCACGCAGAATCTGCGTCGAGGCGATGAGGACCGGGGCGATCAGTGCCGGGGCACCAGGCTGTTGTGGTCCCTTCGAGCCGGATCAGCGCCGCGTCAACGCAGGCACCTTTACAGCGCAGGGTCACTGGAGGACGGATCGATTTATCGTAGGATCCGCGCGCTTGCATCGCTAGATGTCTGGTAGCAATCGAGCAAGCACGTCAGACAGTGCGTAGCCCAGGCACCGCAAAGCCCACCAGCCGCTCGACGTCCCACGCACAGTAGACGCCACGATCGCTTGGGAGAGCTCGACGCACTCGGCGCACGTGGGCCAGCTCCGCAGGACCACCACGGTTCCGAGCGGCACAGCGCAGGCCAGGCCGGCGATGCTGGTACCAACGTCGTAGGTCGACACGGTCCACTTCGCCGGCCGCGGCTGCTCGGGTACTGCGAGGCCCGCGATGTCGTCCTCGCGATGCCCGAGCCCAGACAGCTGCCGGACGTCCCGCCGCCGCCCTCGACCAAGACGTACACCATCAATCCGGCTGTAGTTCTTGGGCTGCTGCATCCTAGGACGTCCAGGCCGATCACGGGCGACCCCAAGTCCCCCGTCACCCCTGCACCCCACACCACCCTGGAATCGAGAAGCACCTCGGGCCCCTTCATGATCGACCAACGTCAGACATCGACGAACCCTTCGCCAGTCGATTAAGCAGTTCGGACGCCGCGTACTGCCACAATGGGTGAAGTAGTCCGAAGAAGCGACTGACCTCGTCCAAATTTCGTTACGCTCACCAGCGTGAACAGCAGCAGCGCATGGTCGGATCCGAAAATTGCCCTGGATGGATGGGCCGGCGCGGCTGGTGGCGCCATCATATCGATCGCGATCGCGCTCGTGGTGCTAATCGTGACCGTAAACCAGGAACGAAAGCATTTTCAGGTGCAGCTTGAGCGAGATCGCGATCGAGCCATCGAGGACAGGCGGCTTGAAGCGTTCGGTGGTCTGTGCGGCGCACTGAGCGACTTCGGAACGATGGATCAAAACATGACCGCGACGCGAACCAGGTTCCGCGAGGTTGCCAAGGCGTTCCATCTGTGGGCGCTCTATGTGCCGCTGGAGCACGACGACGTGGTCAGGGCAGTTGCACGAGCTCTCGGGACAATCCGCCAGGAGGCCGCACAGTCGTGGAAGCTTGGCCGCGGAACGGCCAAGTACGCCCAAGTCCAATTCGACACCGGCGACGGCTACGGCGCCATCACCTGGATCACGTCCCAAGGACGTCGATGGCACCTGGATGAGGTTCAACGGGTCAGACTTGCCACTAAGTTTATGAACCGGTTTCCTGATGTCGGCGATGACAACTTCGAAATGAGCGATGCGGGCTGGCCGACTGAGCAGTAACCCGATTAACGCATCGACCGTGTGAACCACCGATCGAACCCGGCGACTCTATGCATTCCAGTTTGCAATCGCTCTGAGGGGTGAGGGCTGCGGCACGGTTTAGTGGCACTCGCACGGTCTGAGCGCGATGCTGAGATATAAGATCGTGCATGAAGTTCTACCAAGCTGGCTTGACATATCCCGGTAGAGAGATGCGAGCCGAGGTTCGACCGCTGGACCCGATGGCACGCGCAAGAACGGCCGCGGTGTCCACCGTCGATGCCCACTTCGGGTCACGCAGACCATCCTCTGCAAGCAGTTCAGTTAGATGAGCCAGCACCTTGCGTATAGCTACGGGAGAAGCCTGCACCCGCCTGACGCACTCATCGATCCCGTGCTCGGTAGTCAGCGTCGTGACGGTCTCCACGATCTCGACGGCGATGGCCCCTGCGGCTGCGGCTCGACGCTCTTCGTACGCGGCACGCCGACACGCCTGCGAGCACCAATTCGCAGGCCTCCCCGTTGCCCTGACCGGGATCAGCCTTCCACACCGAGGACACATGCCCGAGACGCCTGCACGGTGCCCAGCCGGACCCCGCTCGGTGAGTGCACGGGACTCGATAGCCCCCAGACCTCCAGACCCTTTGTCTACCCTCACGCAGGTCACCCACTTTCGTACGGACGGAACCGCTCGCGGCTTGTGCAAGAGGTGTGTGGCCTTCGTCGGGGCGGTCCGCGGGACCCGCTGTCAATCCGCTCAACTGCCCTAGCCGCGCAGCCGTGTCAGTCGCGCCGCCGTCTCACGCGGTTAGCGTCGTCGCGTGCTCGTCCGTCTCTGTCACGGCTCGTCGGCCGTGTCCGTGCTGCCAGGTACGGCAGGAACCTGGCGGCGGGGTCCCTCCGCAGGACGCGAGCAATCTCGCCGGGCGTGCGAAAAGTCCGCCACCCCGAGGGGGATAACTCAACGGCTACTTCGGCTGAGCCTGCTCCCCCGATCTGCAAGAGGCGTGACCCGGTCTCGGGCGGTTCTGCGGGACCCGCCGTCTGTCCGCTCGCCTGCCCTTGCCCTGCGTCCGTCGCGCCGTTGTGTCCATCGCGCGCTTACGTCGTCGCGCGCGTGTCGGTCGTTACGTGCCCGTCGTTACGTGCCCGTCGACCGTGTGCCTGTGCTGCCAGGTACCCCGAGGCGAGGAAGCCGGATCCCTCCGGGTTTGCGCGCAACACCCCTGGGGCATGCGAATAGGCCGCCCTCCCCGGGGGATGACGGCATCATCGCTCTGGCGCTATGCGCCGATCTCGGGCGGCAAGCTCTGGAACGTCCGACACGGTGGCCCCGTTCATGGCCGGGCTCTCCCCCGCGGTCCACTCCCGCTTACAGCGGACTGGGATTGCCCCACGATCACCAGAACTCGATGCCGCCCACCCCGCCGACGAGGTCAGACCAGAACGCGATGCGGCGGTGGTGGGTGCGGCCCGTCGCCTCACCGAGAAACTCGTAGGCGCAGTAGCTGGCGAGATCAGTTCCGTAGTAAATGACGTCGGTCTGGTAGGCAGAGAACACCGGCGCGCCACTGGGCTCCGGTGCTGCTGGGATGTAGCGGTGGCCGTAAACCGGCACGAGCTGCGGCGCCGTGGTCAGGTGGTGCCGGGCGACCTCGATCGCAGCGGCCTTGGTCGCAGGTCGTTCGCCCCAGGCCGGCATCCAGAAGGCGCGCTCGACGTCGTACAGGACGCCTTCGATCGGCCATGCAAGGCTGTCGCGGATGGTCTGCTCGTCGCCAGTCCAGTCGATCCAGCCCTCGGGGGTAACGTGCCGCAGGACGTCTACGTGGTCGCGGTTGAACGTGAAGCCGTAGGTGGCTTGGATGTCGAGGATCTGGTCGCTGGTCAGCCCGGGGCCGAACTCGAGCCGCGATCGGCGCAGGATCCTGATGGCGAGGTCGGCGACGGGACTCACGGCGTTGATGATGCCAGCCCCAGCCATCGATCGGTGTCCCGTGCTTGAGGCATTGGCCGTGGTCGGTGCGCGAGGCCGCGCGACCAGTTCTGGCACCAGCGTAGGCCCAGCGGGCCGGCCCTTATTGGCCTTTAATTTCGCCAAGCTGGCCCTACTTAAGGCCAATAAGGGCCAGCACCCACTGCCCCACTGCAGCATTACAATAAGTTCAGGTCAGCGGCCGTTTTCGGCCGGTTGGCCCGCATCATCCGTTTGCCATCCGGCAAGGCTTCATTTCCCAACACCTGCACTCAGGATATGGAGGAACTGCTCGGTGAGCTGTGCACCCGATCCCTGCTGAATTTCGACAATGAGCCCAATCACTGCTGCCGTCAACGGCGCCAGGTACGCCAGACTCTGCCGGACGGTCTGTACCCGGTATAGCGCTCCCAGGTCGCGATAGCTCCCGCCCGCTCGGCGCACCGTCAACAGGTCGTAAGCGAGAGCGACGACGCTCAGGTATACGACGACCTGAAGCGACGCGTACACCCACAGAGCGGACGACCCGGTGCCGAGTGCCTTACCTAGCAGGCCCGCCGAAAGCGCCGATACTCCATACACGGCAGCGAGCATGCCGGATCGCGCGAGGCCGTGAGGTCCGGGCAGGAGACGGTAGACGGCACCGAACGTAAGCCCGAGCACGGTCCAGCTCGCGATCTGCAGCACCAAGCCAAGGCCGACGACATTTAGGAGGAAGCCTCCTGAGTCGGTCCCGGCCTCGTCGATAGCGTCGGACAGGAAGAAGAGCGTCGGGACGATGCCGACGATCATGCCGTAGGCAGCCGCAACTGCCGCATTCCACCGCCACGAGTCGTGCGGGCCGAGTGCGAACAAACGGACTGCGTGCGCGCGCGACTGTCGACCGAGCCGAAGAAGTTCCGTACGGTCCGCAGCATCTGTGGCCGGCCTGGGTGCCCTCTTGGCTAAGCCGATGGCTACGGAGAACGTAACCAGCCAAACAGGTAAGGAAACGTCCGAAATCGAGTAGTCCGCCGGGCCTGCCAGTGACGCGAAAATCAACGCCAGGAGCGTGAGCATAGACTTGGTTGGGACGTACTCGTCGTCTGCTCCCTTGCTTTGGTCCAGTATCAACAACCCAGCGAAGCAGCCCAGGAGTATGAGGGGAATCGACGACAACACGAATGTGTAGACACCGACGTCGAGCCCAGCGGCCAACGTTCCTGGCGTGCCCTCCGGGTCCAGGTACGCCGAGGCGCTTGCCCATCCAACCTGGACACCAAACTGCGCAACGACAGAGAGGATCGCCCACATCCCAGCCACAAGGCCCACGCGGCGCCGGAGAACAAGGGCGCGACGTCTGACCGGTAACTCCAGTTCCACAGGTAGAACTACGACGGCCGAACTCCAGATTCGCACCACCACGACCATCAAGACGACAGCAGCAAGCACGACCGCGACCAGCGTCGCCCACTCCGACGAGTGGGTCCCCCCGACGAAACTCCTGGCCACTTGAGCGCCCCCCGCAAGGCCAACGGCGACAACCGCGATACCGCTCAGCACGAGCCGCCAGGAGCGGTTCCAGCGTCCGGCCTGCATGAGGCAGATGGCGGCGCCAGCTATGGCAACGACGCTCAGCACTCGGTCCTCGACCGAATCCCACATCGCGGAGTAGAAAACGTAAGAGGCGGTCAGCAATGCAAGACCCATGAATACTGCGACGCCAACGTTCCGTGTGGCCCCACCACACCGCCTGAGCAATACCGCAAAGACGCAAGCAAGCAGCAATGACGACCAAGCCCACGCCAGCGGTCCTACCGAGATTATCCCAACCAGTAACTGGCCAGTGGACAGCTCCGTCGTCGCGCCCGGGATGACCGTCGCCCAGGACTCCAACACCTCCGCTTCAGTAAGGGGCACCCGGATGACAATGGGACCTGAATCGCTATGAGCCTCCCATGTTCGCCACCTCGTCGCGCCGTCCGTCGTAATTGCGGTGGGCAAAGGGCTGGCAACAATGCCAACGCGATCGTTCGGGACACCGACGACGACATTCGCCGCGGCAGTATCGACACACGCCCAAGCGGACACTCGGCCGCCACACAGATCGATCCGCAGAAGCAAGTCGGCACCGTCAAGCGACGTCGACACAACAGGCGGCGTCTCAGAGTCCCGAAACACACTCGCTGCCCCGGGGCTGTCCAGCTTCACCTGAGTCGACGGTGACACGACGCGCAGGGATCCATGTGCCTCGTCCCAGTCGTAATCCGACGCCGAGAAGAACCGGTCGAACGCGACCAGTCCGGGACGGTCACCCGCGCCGCCCGCAAAGATGCACCCGGTCGGATCCGCCTCCCCGAGCACCTGGCGCCACGAGCTGGGAACGTTTTCGACGGTCGCATCCATGCTCGCTGTCACCGAATTAGGGATGTCCTCGCCAATCGACACCCTTAACGGGTCGACGTCGGCGCTCGCACCTTGAGGACACACGCCATACCGCGTAGAGCTCGAGTTCTCGCCCCAAAGGTGCCAGCCCGCCGAGAAGCCGCCAACCAATCCAACGAGCGCAAAGATCGCCGCGATCACCCTAGACCTGGTCACAGTGTCCAACCGTAACGTTCCAGACAATTGGCCTCGCGGCCGCGCCAGCGCAGCGGGGTACCAGGACGCCCTGGTCCTGCTTAGCGGGCCAAGCAGCATCCTTGAGCCACGGTTGGTAACCGGTGGGGCTACTCGACTCGACCGCGATGGGGTCATCGACCGCGTCGACGAGCAGACGGCGCGCCCCTTCAAGACGAACCCCCTGACCCGCCAATCGGGCCCCCAGCCGTCACCCGCGCGAGCCGGGTTCGACGGAGGCGGCGAGGCTGGCCCTTATTGGCCCTAACTCCCGCCAAACTGGCCCTAGTTAGGGCCAATAAGGGCCAGTCCCGACCCCACACGGACCCACTCCAGCATTACAATAAGACCAGGTCAGCGACCATTTTCGGCCGGTTGGCCCGCATCATCCGATCGCCATCCGGCAAGGCTTCCAAACTAATTACGCGTGTTCGATTCCCAGCCAGCCGCCATTAGCCGAGCGTCAACCGGACTTCCCAGCCCTCGGCGCTCGGAACAACGACGGCAGTGACGTCGGACCAGCTCGGGCTTCCCTCGTTCCGCCACTCTTCGATCCACAGGGAGAGGACGCGGGCGGCGTCAGGGCTTCCCGTTGTAATCAGCTCGTCGTCGGTGAGGAACGCCGCACCGCCCTCGGTGGCCGCACCGATGCCGGCGAAGCGGTCGGAAAGCCCGGCCGTAGCCAGCTCGGCGGGGACGGTGGCATACAGCCAGGCCGTGAGATCGTCGAGATCCTCTCCCGTGACCAGCGGTGTGGCCGAGGTGTGGGGGGCAGACCTGAGCCGATCCAGTAGCAGGTCTGCCGCTCCGGGAACCCCGCGTAGTACAGCGCTGCTGAGCCACCACGGTTCGGCACCCTCAGGGACGTGTGACGCGTCGACGTACCGCAGCGGCAGCCCGAAGAGGGTGACGGGCTCAGGGTGCATCTCGATATACCCACCGCGCCGCACTGCCGTCGGGAGACCCCCAGTAACGGTGATGGCGACGATCGCGTGCGCCCGGGCAAGGCGCGCGACCTTGACCGGCGCGACGATTACGGCGTCCTCACCGATCTGGTCGATCCAGGCCGACGGGATCACGTGCGGGGTGGCCCACGCGACGAGACGGTCGTACGGCGCTCCGGCCGGGTCGCCCGCGTATCCATCGCCGTTGGTCACCGTCGCCGTCGTCACGCCGGCCGCTTCCAGGCGAACCTGGGCCCGGGGTACGAGGTCGGCGAAGACCTCGACCGATCGCACCAGCCCATCTGAGCCAGCCAGATTGGCGCGCAGCGCGGTCGTGTACCCGGACCCGGTGCCGATCTCCAGCACCCGGTGTCCAGGACGGACATCAAGGTCTTCGAGCATCTGTTGGATCGATGTGACACTGGACGACTGCGGGAGCGTCGACCCGTCAGGCTCGATCACGAAGTGGTCGTAGTCGACAGCGGCGACGGCATCGGCAACAGCGGCGGTCATAGGCGGCTCCTTCGAGGCGGGGCAGTTAGAGCCCGGGGGCTCGTCAATAATCTTGGTACCCCGTGCGCATCGATGCGCACCGAACCCGCTCACACTCGCCCGCTACGCGGCACACGCGTTGCATCAGGCTCACGCGTGGCACTTCCGTGGCACGAACTAGATCGGAATCTCGGCCGTGCAACCCTTCGGGCTACCACGCCAAGATCCAGCAGATGCATCACCCCGTCACGGTCGCGTACTCGCGCTCCGTGGCGATGCCCCTTGCACTAAGGGCACCGCCACGGACGCCTTAGCTCACGCCGACGTCGTTGCCGCTGTTGGCAGCCGGAGGAGGGTGACAAGTCCGGTCACGGCTTGTGCAGTTCCCAGCACGAGCGCCGCGATAGTTGCGCTGGTCAGGAAACCGCTGGTGCCGGTCTCATCGAAGTGCACACCAAGCACATAACCACTGTGGAGTGCCGCCGCAACCAGAGTGATCCCCGAGACGAGCAGGAACATACTCAGGCCCCGCAGACGCTTCTCAGTACCAGACATGTTGACTCCCTTTGCATCACGGGTTAACGCGGCAGCAATTGTCGCTGCCATGGTGTCCAGGCGGGAGAGTCGGTGGCGTCATATTCGACGAGGGCGACGCGCAGGCGGCACTGGCCGACCTGGAACACCTTTCGGGGCGAAGACTCGCCCGAGCAGCATGTGGGCGAAGCCAGGATTACCAGCGCTCTGGGCGGCGAACCCGGACACTCCCGACGCCCGTCCGATCGGTTGCCCTTCGATCGTGTCCTGGCCGCATCGACGCGACGAGCGTTCCCGGGGGTCACACCCCAAGTCTCCTGCTCAGCACAGGCACGCCGTCGCCCTCCAGATCCTCCAGTACCTCGCGCCGTCCCGCCATCGCCATGACCAGGGAGAGCAGCGGACCGTCGGCTGCAGGCCCGTCGCCTGTCCGGAACTCGGCGTCAGTGGCGGTCAGCCGGAGCCCTTTGACGAGCGACCTGCTGTTCACCGCGAAGTCCTTGGCCGCGAAGAACTGCGCGACCATGAGCAGGCCTTCAGCGTCCGGCTTGTGCTTCAGGCCGAGGGGCCGGCGAATATCCTCGGCGTGCACGATCAACTCGCCCAGCCCAGCCACGCTCTCCTTCCGAGGAAGCGCAATAGGCCCGACGGCGGCGTAGCGCTCCAGGGTCTGCACGGATGAGTCCCTGCGGAACTCCTCCAGCCGCCGCTGGTTATGAAGGTCAGCATCAAAGCGGGCACCAGCCATGCTGCGCAGCCAGCCCCAGAACGTCAGCCTCGAAGCAGCGCCCAGGTGCGCGACGACGTCCTCGATGTCCCAGTCGCCGCACAGCGTCGGCGAGTGCCACTGCTCCGGCGTCAGCATGCGCAGGTCTGTGATGAGCGCCGCGTGCTCCCGCTCCTGGATCTCGGACGGTCGTGTCATAGCGGGCAGCTTATGGGCGGGTGCACCTCCAGCCGCTCTGTACGCCGGGTTTCCCCGGTAGGCATTGGCCCCGGATGCCCGCCCGCCAAGAAGCGAGCACGGTGACCAGCCCGGCGAGCGAGCAGCCCACGATGAGGCCACCCAGCTACGGGCCTCAGAACGATGACTCACTCACGGTTCGGGGATCTCCAGCCCGAAGCTCACCGGATCGACGGTGTCCGGGTCAGGGCCACCGCGACGGCCGGTGTCGAGGCCGTCGATCGCCGCCAGCTCGTCGCCGGTGAGCTCGAAGTCGAAGACAGCGAAGTTCTCGGCGATGCGGTTCGGGTTGGTGGACTTCGGTATGGCAGAACGGCCCCGCTGACCGTGCCGGCGCAGCATCACCTGCGCCGGTGACTTGCCGTGCTGCTTGGCGATCGCCTGGATCGTGCCGTCCTCGAGCACGCTCTTTCGCTCCTCGCCATAGCCCGGGTAGAACGTGATGCCGCCGATCGGCGACCATGCCTGGGTCAGGATGCCGCGTGCGGCGTCGGCCGCCTGCACGTCGGGCTGCGAGAAGTACGGGTGCAGCTCGACCTGGTTGACCGCCGGAGTGACGGTCGCCGACTCCATGAGGGCATCGAGGTGGTGCGGCATGAAGTTGCTGACGCTTATCGCGCGGACGCGACCCGCGGCCAGGAGCCGCTCGAGCGCGCGATAGGCCTCACGCGTGCGCTCGTTGTCGCGGCGCTGTCCCGGCTTCTGGGACTGGTCTAGGTGGGCGGTCAGGGGACGTTGTTCGGTCGTGCACAGGTTGCGGTTCGGCGGCCGAACCGCAACTTGTGCGGCTGTGGAGCCGTTCGGGGTGCCGAACCGCAACCTGCGTGTCTGTCTCGGCGGCGAGCCGAAGGTTACGAGTCCATACGGGGTCTGGGGCACGTGTTCCTTGCGGTTCGGCACCGCCGACGACCAGTAACTTGCGGCTCGGCACCGCCGACGACCAGCAACTTGCGGCTCGGCACCACCGAGTGGCCCACGAGGCACCGAAGTCGCGGTTCGACGCCCTCACCGGGTGCCACGGGCTCACGGTCGGCGGCCCGATGGCGCCACGCGCACCAACTCCACCCGGTCCAGCCGTAGCAACCAGGAACGACCTCCCAGGACATCTCACCCGGGCTGTGAGGATCGTGCACATCTGAAACAGGTGGGGCGGGGCAGGCGCTCGCCTGGTTGACCCCAGCTGCGGTGACGACCGTCGGGTACGCGCCAGGTCGGCGACGGCAGCGTGCGCGTGGTCCCTCCCTCAGCGAAGGTATTTATCGATAAACCACGGGGCCTCGTCGAGGGGCGCCACCGGCGCGAGCCGCGGACCGTCACCATCAGGCCCCCACCACGGCTGGCAACGAGGAGGTCTTGTCGCGCCATCGACTTTAACGTTAAAGTTCGCTCGACCGGATCGCACTCGTGCAAGGGAGCACGCAGATGACTCGAAGGTTCGCACCCCCGTCGTTCAGCTGGTCCACCAAAGACGTAGGTCACCTTGAACGCCGGCTACCGGGGCAGAACGGGTAGGCGATCTGAGGCCAGACAGGTCCCCTACCGGACACCACCGTGACAGGGCTGCCCACCCGGTCACCTGTCATGCGCGAGGGACGGCGTGGTGCCGGTCCTCGTGTTCGAAGACATCGAAGTCTGAACGAGAGGCAAGTCAATGGTGATGGAATCTCAGACAAGGCCCGCCCACCTGATCCGACGAGCACGACAACGGCTCGCGGCTGCGACCGCGACCGCGGCGGTGACGGGAGCGTTGCTCGTCGCGCCGTCCGCTGCCGCGCAGGCGGTCAGCGCTGACCCGTGGGTGAGTGAGGTAGCGAACAACCCGATCTCGGATGTCTACCGCTTCACGGTGCCCCGCGCAGCGGTGGCCGAGGCGACCGGCATCGGGGACGGCCCCGTCGCGGTGCAGGGGAACTTCGGCCCCGGCAAGGCGTGGACCGACCTCAACATGGGGACCAGCGGATCGAACCTGACCGCCACGCTCGGCCCCCTCGAGCCCGGCCTGTACTACTACCAGTACGCCGCGCGCCCCGCTGTGAACCAGGACGCGGTCGCCTTCCGCAACCCCGGCGCGCCCCAGGAGGTGACGTCGAAGCCCACCTACAGCACCATGTTCGTCCCCGGACCGGGTGCGGAATGGCTCGACGACGTGGCCGGCGGCGGCGAGCTCGAGACGGTCGAGTACGGCAAGGGACCGAACCGCGAGAAGGAAGCGCTCGTGTGGACTCCCCCGGGCTACGACGCAGATCGTGCGGAGCAGTACCCGGTGCTGTACCTGCTGCAGGACGAGGGGCAGAGCTACCGCGAGTGGGTGGAGCTGGGCCGGCTCGGCCAGATCATGGACAACCTCACGCTCGACGGGGACGCCGAACCGATGGTGGTCGTCATGGGAGACGCCGACGCACCGGGCCCCGCAGGCGTGACGAAGGAGCTGCTGCCCGCCGTCGAGCGTGCGTTCAACGTCTCCGACGAAGGGTCGGGCCGCGCGATCGCGGGAATCGGCCGCGGCGGGGAGCTGGCCCTGAGCGCCGTGGTCGCCACGCCGCGAGAGTTCACCGGCGTCGGCTCGTTCTCGGGCGGCTACGACAAGGCGCTCTCGCGGGGCAAGGCCAAGCAGATCAACGGCTCGACCGACGTCATCCGCCTGTACGCGGGTAACGTCACCGACCCCGCGTACAACGACACGGTCGCACTGGCCGACACGCTGACGAACGCGGGCGTGGAGTTCCAGTCCGACGGGTCGGACCCCGTGACGGGCGGCACGTGGGACACGTGGCAGAAGAACCTGCACGACTTCGCCGGGCGCATCTTCCAGGAGGCCGACGACGAGGGCCCGAGCGAGGGCCACCTGCCGTTCGTGAAGCACGAGCTGCCTGCGGCGGGCACGACGCCGACGCCGTGGGTCGACGAGAACAGCGTCGTCACCTTCGAGCTCGGCCCCGAGCTCGCCGACGCGAACAACATCACCGTCTGGGGCAACTTCGGTCCGGCCGGAAGCTGGCCGCGCACCCACATGGTCAAGCAGGCCGACGGTTCGTGGCGGCTCTCGCTGGCCGTCGAGGGCGGCTCCTACTACTACAAGTTCGTGGTCGACGGCGTCGACCACAAGGACGCCAACAATCCCACGACGGTGCGCTCGGAGCCGATGTGGAGCACCTTCACCGCCGAGGGCGACACGATCCGCGGTCAGTACACCGCAGAGGTGCCGGCCGAGGCACGCGGCGAGGTCAGCGTCATGAGCTACCCGAGCACCGCAGGCGGCGGCGAGCAGCGCTCGGCGAACGTGTGGACTCCCCCGGGCTATGACGCGGACCGTGCCGAGGAGTACCCGGTCTTCTACCTGCAGCACGGTGGCGGGCAGACGTGGAGCGACTGGGTCGAGGTGGGGTACGTCCAGCGCATCCTGGACAACCACTACCTGCGGGGCGACATCGTGCCGATGGTGGTCGTCATGGCCAACGGAAACGGCGTGGACTTCCCCACGGAGATCACGACGCGCATCGTGCCTGCCGCCGAGGAACAGTTCAACATCAGCTCCCAGGGTGACCAGCGCGCTCTGGCGGGCCTTTCGATGGGCTCGGGCCACACGCTCAGCACGCTCTGGGCACACCCGGGCGAGTTCGGCTACATCGGCGCCATGTCGGCGTTCGGTGCGCCGCCGGCCAGTGCGGACGTCGAGGCCATCAACGAGGACACGGAGCTGCTGCGCGTCTACTCGGGTGACGTGCAGGACTTCACCTACGGTGCGACGTTGCAGCTGATCACGGCCATGGAGAACCGCGGGGTGAACCACGAGTTCGCGCCCATCGTCCCGGGTCCGCACAGCTGGGACGTCTGGCAGAAGTCGCTCATCGACTTCCTCCCCCGGCTGTTCACGGAGGGTGCCGACGCATAGCGGCGCGAGGGCGCCAAGCACGGTGCGGTCGGCGGGTCACCCCGTCGGCCGCACCACCGCAGGTCGGTACAACCGGCTGCAGACATCGCCTGTCAAGCGTGCTTTACTTGCTACACACGTCAAGCACGCTTGACACCCAGCGGAGGCGAACGATGACCGGTCAGCCCAGCACCACCCCGGCCGCGCGGCGCGCACCGGTCTCCCACTACGTCCTGGCAGGCACCTTCGCCGCCGCCGCGACCATCGCCGTCGCGCTCCTGGTCGGCGCGACCAATCCGGGCGACTTCTGGCTCGCTGCAGGCATCGGCGCGATGTGCACGGCCTATCCCGCGCTCTCGCTCGGGGCGCGGATCTTCGTCTCCGGGCACACGGTCACGGTCGACGCGCGCGGCGCGGACAGTGCCGAGTCGCTCTGGCTGAAGCAGGCGGGCGCCGGCGCCTTCCTCGACGTGCTGGTGGCGACGATCGTGGGCGCCGTCGTGCTCATGCTCGGCAGGTTCGAGGTGCCCGCGCTGCCCTTCCTGCTCGCCCTGGTCGGGCTCAGCGTGGTCGACGCCGGCCTGCGCTACGCCGTGATCCGGCACCGCTCGCTCCGGTGAAGAACGACCTGGCGGCCCGCAGGCTGGAACGCGAGTGGACCCAGGCCGACCTGGCGAGCGCTCTCGGCGTCTCACGCCAGACGGTGATCTCGATCGAGCGGGGACGGTTCGACCCGTCCCTCCCCCTCGCCTTTCTCATCGCCCGGGCCTTCGACTGTGCGATCGAGGACGTCTTCACGCCGGACTGAGCCGACACCGGACGCCCCCGTCGCGCCGGCTCCGGCGGGCGCGCGCGTCGAGGGCCACCGGGATCATGCGCATTACTCACCGAGCCCCCGCGCGGCCGCGACGCCCGCAGTTCCAGCGCTCCTCGATGCGCGGGAGGTTATAGAGCGCATCATCATCCCGATCTGCTGGTGGGTTCGATTACCCGCCTTGACCGCGGCAGGGACGACGCCGAAGGCTGGCGCTCACGACCTGGCAGCGGCGCACGCCATGTGCACCCGGCCACCTGTTCTCAAGGGAGAGAATCGTGAACCGACCCCGTATGACGGGCCGCGCCCCCTGGGCCGCTACGGCGAGCCTTCTGGCCGTCGCCCTGGCGGTGACCGCCTCCGCGTCCGCATCCGGCGCCGAGGCAGAGAGCGAGCCGTCCACCTTTCCGGAGTTCAGCTATGTCGGCACGGCGTTCGACAAGAGCGACCTGGAGTACAACCCGACGAACGAGTTCATCTTCCCCAGCGTGATCCGCGCTGCGGACTACTTCGCCGAGCCTCTCGGGACCTACTACATGTACTACGCCCCGCACGAGCGGCCCGGCGGCATCGCCCTCGCCTACGCCGACTCGATCGACGGCCCGTGGACCGAGTACGAGGGCAACCCGCTCATCACGAACAGCTGGCCGCCGCACTACGGCACTGTCAGCCACATCTCGTCGCCGCATGCCGTGTGGGTGGAAGGCGAGCAGCGACTCTTCCTGTACTTCCACGGCGAGAACACGATCACCAGGTACGCCACCTCGGTCGACGGCATCCACTTCGAGTACGGCGGCACCGCGGTCCAGCGGGACGAGACCACCGGCCGGGAGACGTCGTACGCGCGCGTCTTCGAGCAGTCGGTGCCGCGGCTCGGCACCCGCTACCTGATGCTGTTCATGGACAACCCGGCGAACGCGCTGCCCGGCCAGGACGGACCCGTTGCCCGGCGGATCCGCTGGGCGGTGTCCGACGACGCACGAAGCTGGACGATCCAGCCCGACCCCATCGTGACACCGCGGGGCATCGAGGAGCCGAACGCCTCGGGGCCGTTCTTCCTGCGCTGGGAGGGCCGGAACCTGGTCATTTTCCACGCCAGCGACGGCAACATGCACGCAGTGGACGTGGGCGAGAACTTCGACCAGGAGATCCACCTCGGCATGGTCCACGACTCGATGGCGGAGGCCCCTGACCTCGGCCGATCGGCAGCCCCGACCTTCTACTTCGACGACCGCACAGCGCACATGTACTACGAGGCCGGCGGCCGGCTGACCGCGACCATCGGCCACGCCGTCGCCGCCCTGGACGAGCCCGTTCCCGCACGGGAGCTGGACTGCACGGTCGACCGGCCGGTCCTCTGGGCGCCGAACCGGCAGCTGGTGGACGTCACCGTCGACGTCGACCTCCCTGACGGGATCCTGGGGCCGCGAGCGTTCGAGCTCGTCAAGGTCTCCGGCGGCGGCGAAGGGGACGTGTCCGGATTCGTCACCGGAACGCCGTCGGTCGCCGGGCAGCTGCGCGCCGAGCGAGAGGGCGACGGCAGCGGCCGGGACTACACGCTGACCTACGCCGGTCACGACGAGCTCGGCCGCGCCGTGGGCTGCACCGTCGACGTCACCGTTCCGCACGACCTCGGCCGCTGAGCGGACCTCGCCGTCGATGGTTCGACGGCGAGGCCGCTTGCCGCCAGGTCTCAGTACAGGATGGACGCCTGCTCGCGGGGCCAGGCGAGGGTGGCGTAGATCTGCACCATGGCCGCCTGCTCCAGCAGCTCGGTGTGCTCGTCCCCGGCGTTGAACAGCCCGGTCGCGGGTTCGCGCTCGGTGCGCCACTGGTGGTCGGCGTAGTCCGCCATGGCGTCCCGGTACGTGGTGCCGCCGGTCACGGACTCCAGGAGGAGGAGGTTCTTGAACCAGATGGAGTTGAAGAACATCGGCTGGCCGTCCAGCCGCCCCTCGGTGACGTAGAACCGGTAGGACGCCGCCGCGACCGCCTTCGCCTTCTCCAGGTAGCGCTCGTCACCCGTCGCCTCGTACAGCAGGGTGAAGGTGCCCAGGGGGACGCCCTGGTTGTACGACCACTGCGTGCGGTCGATGGACCCGTCGAGCTTGATGTTGTCCCAGTAGAGGCCGTTCGGCGCGAGCAGGTGCTCGTCGGTCCACCCCACCATCCGCTCCGCCCAGTCGAGGTAGTCCTGCTCCCCGGTGATCATGTACAGGCGGGTGGCGAGCTGAGCGCCGGGCATCGTGGAGACGGTGTTGCGGTCGGAGCTCCAGTCGGCCTGGGTCCAGAACACGCCTCCGGGCGCCGGGTGCGACGGGTCGGTGTCCCATCCGGAGACCACGAGCTCGAAGATCTCCTCTGCACGCCTCAGCGCCGCCTCGTCGCCGGTCGCCAGGTGCTGCTGCACCTTGGCGAGCGCGACCCACTCGTTGTCGTCGTAGAACATGTCGCCGCCACCGCCGTAGGGTGCGCGCGGGTACGAGTCGTAGCCGGGCAGCCCGGTGGTGCCGCCGTCGGCATTCCAGAAGTGCTCCTGCCCGCGGGCGACGTCTGCGAGGTCGTCCTCGAACGATCGCCCCAGGACCCCGGGCAGCCCGGTGAGGTCGAGCACCGCGACGTGCGCCTGGGAGTGCGGCCACTCGAACGAGTAGGTGCGGTCCTCGGCCCCGCTCGGGTACCGCTCGCGGTAGAGGCCGGAGCCGTCGCCCGCGGCCATGTGCTCCTGCATCGCGTCGTACGACGCGACCGCCCGCTGCACCTGCGTGCGCTGCGACTCCGCGGGGGCGTCGCCGTCCCGCGCGCCGGCTGGGGACGCCGCCCCCAGCGTGCAGGCCAACGCGACGACCGTAGCGGCAACTCTGGTGAACCTCATCGTTCGCTCCTTCGTTCGGTGGTGCTCGGTCCTTCGGTGGATGTCAGCGCTGTCATCCTTGCGGGCGAACGTCACGGCATCATCCTCGATTCCCTTCGTCGCACCCTGCGACCGAGGAGGCCCCGGCGATCTCGCCTGCCAGGTGCTCGGCCGTGGACAGCGTGGTGGTCAGGCGCAGCCTCGCGAAGTCTCCTTCGACTCGGGTCTCCTTCGACTCGGATCGGTCCACAGCGACCTGAACGCCTGGCGGCGATGTTATGGGATTCGGAGCGAACCGGTCAACGACGCACCAGCGGCATCCGCGTGGCCTATCTCGACTTCGGCGACACGCTCGAGTCGAGCATGGAGGTCTGGATCAACGGACGAAAGGTCGGCGGCGACGTGTCCACGAATCCGACCAAGGCCACCCCCGAGTCCGAGGCCTCCGATCGGTCCTGAGCCGCTGTGACCGCGGCACTACGATCGACCATGTGCGACTGTTCGAGAACCTGACCGCCACGCACGAACCTGCCTGGCCGGAGCTGCGCCGCCTCGTCAGCGAGGCGTCGGTCACCGCAGAGATCCTCGCACCTGACGAGACGACCAGCCGCCGCACGCTCGAACAGCTCCAGGTCACGATCGGTTCCTTCCTCGGCGCCGTCGTCGTGCACACCGGCGGACTCCTGGTCGACCACGGCTGGCTGCGTGTCTACGGAAGCCCGCGGCCGGGCGACCCTGGCCGCTTGCCTGGCCTGGCCGCGACGAACGACTTCCCACCGGAACCCGAGGCGACCTGGTTCCCGGCACACGGGCTCGTCGTCGCCCATGACGTCCTGGGCGGCACCTTCGTGCTCAACGGGAGCGCCCCTGCCGCCGTCGGCCGACCCGGAGGGCAGGGCGAGATGATCTACCTCGCACCGGACACCCTCCAGTGGGAACCGCTCGAGGCCGGCTACGCCGCCTGGCTCGCGTGGGTGCTCGACGGCGGCCTGGCCGACTTCACGGAGGGACTGCGGTGGGAAGGGTGGGACGCCGAGACCAGCAGCCTGGGTGGCGACCGCGGGCTGGGCCTCTTTCCCCCGCTCTGGTCCAGGGAGGCCCACGAGGATCTCGGCGCCACCAGCCGCGCGGCCGTACCCATGGCCGAGCTGGTCGACTTTGCCCGGTCGAGCGCCGCCCAGATCGATGGTGCCGATCTCGGACCACTGGGAACCTTCGACGGCAGCGTGACCGATTCCCGGTGACGTCCGCGCACGGCGAGGTGCCCGACCGCGCTTCACCTGACGCCGGTACGCTCGCTGCCATGGCGAACAACCCGGTCGACGTCGAGATCGTGCAGGTAGCCACGACGTTCGATGCCGTGCAAGAGGCTGAGGCTCTCGCTTCATCAGCCGTCGAGGCGCGGCTCGCGGCCTGCGCGCAGGCCGAGGGTCCCGTCACGAGCGTGTACCGCTGGGACGGCGCAGTGCAGAAGGACGAGGAGTGGCGCGTCACGTTCAAGACGACCGCCGCCCTGGCCGACCGGCTCACCGAGTACATCGTGCGCAAGCACTCCTACGATGTCCCGGAGGTCCTGGTGACGCCCGTGACCGGCGGACACCAGCAGTACCTCGAGTGGGTCCGGAGCGAGACACAGGAGTGATCCTGCGCGTGGTCGATCCGGACCAACCGCACGACCGCAGTTGTGTTCACGGGTGGAACGAGTCCGGCCCCGGTACCAGGCGCCGGAACTACAGCTCCTAGAGGCGCACCCCGGACCTGCACCGATGCTTCGACCGGCCGGTCGACGTCGGAGACGACTCGGAGGGCGCGTTGAGGCGGCCCGACCCGCCCGTGTGAACCGTTTAAGCAGGTGCGATTCCTTTGACAGTGGGCAAGCGCTTACCCTACCGTCGGTGACGCCGATTTGAACGATTCAACTCGGTTGTTCGATGACATCGTGGCGATGGAGCCCGCTTGCCGTCGCCGCGCCTCGCCAGACCCTCGGCCGTGCCCTAAACGGCCGAGCCACCTCACTGAGGAGCGAAACAATGTCACTGCGAAGAAGAACAAGAGTGGCGCTCGTCGCCGGGCTCTCCGGTCTCGCCGTCGTCGCATCCAGCGCCGTCGCGCTGAACACCGCCTATGCCGACCCGGTCCGTTACGAGGCCGAGGACACGGTGGCCGTCTGCGACGGCGTGATCGAGTCCAACCACGTCGGGCACTCGGGCAGCGGATTCTGCAACACCGACAACGCCGTCGGTGCCACGGTCGAGTTCAGGGTCGACGCCGCCGCAGCGGGCGCGATGACCCTGGTGTTCGGCTATGCCAACGGCGGGACGGACAGCAGGCCGGGAGAGGTCCTCGTGAACGGCGGCTCGGTGCGGACCGCGCAGTTCGGCGCCACCGGTGCCTGGACGAGCTGGGCGACCCAGACCGTCACGGCTCAGCTCGACCCGGGCGCCAACACCGTCCGACTACAGGCCACCGGCGCAGCCGGTCTGCCGAACGTCGACTACCTGGACGTCACGACCGGCGGCTCCGAGGAACCCGGCGGCGACGGCGTCTACGAGGTCGAGGCGCTCACCCGCGGCGTGACCGTCGTGCCGTCGGAGGGCGGCAACCTCGTCAGCTGGCGCCTGCTGGGCACCGACGACGAGAACGTGGCCTTCAACGTCTACCGCGACGGCCAGAGGCTCAACTCGTCGCCGGTGGCCGGTGCCACGAACTACCTCGACACCAGCGGCGACGGGAACTACTCCGTCGCGGCTGTCACCGGCGGCTCCGAGGGGCCGCGCTCGGGCGCCGAGGTCGAGCTCGGCTCCGGCGGCTACCTCGACATCCCGATCGACCGGCCCTCGAGCAGCTACGAGGCCAACGACGCCAGTGTCGGCGACCTGGACGGAGACGGCGACTACGAGTACGTCGTCAAGTGGTATCCCGCCAACGCCAAGGACAACTCTCAGTCCGGCTACACGGACAACACCCTCATCGACGCCTACACCCTGGAGGGCGACCGGCTGTGGCGGATCGACCTGGGGCGCAACATCCGCTCCGGGGCCCACTACACGCAGTACCAGGTGTACGACTACGACGGTGACGGCGATGCCGAGATCGCCATGAAGACCGCCGACGGCACGCGCGACGGCCGAGGCGCCTTCATCGGCAACGCCGGCGCCGATCACCGCAACAGCGGCGGCTACGTCCTGTCGGGACCGGAGTACCTGACCGTCTTCGACGGCCGCACCGGCGGCGCGGTCGACACCGTCGACTACCAGCCCCCGCGCGGCAACGTGTCGAGCTGGGGCGACAGCTACGGCAACCGGGTCGACCGCTTCCTGGCCGGCACCGCGTACCTGGACGGGGCCACGCCGTCCATGATCTTCGCGCGCGGCTACTACACGCGCTCGGTGATCTGGGCCGTGGACTTCGACGGCCAGAACCTCTCGACCCGTTGGGTCTTCGACTCCGACGTCGAGGGCTCGCAGTACCGCGGCCAGGGCGCGCACAGCCTGTCCATCGCCGACCTGAACGGCGACGGGCGCCAGGACGTGGTCTACGGGGCGATGGTGGTCGGCTCGGACGGCAACGCGCTGTGGAACTCCCGGATGGGCCACGGCGACGCGCTCCACGTCTCGGACTTCGTGCCCAGCCGCGCGGGTCAAGAGGTGTTCATGGTGCACGAGAGCAGCAGCGACCCGTCGTCCAGCCTCATCGGCTCCAACGGCTCGGTCCTGTTCCAGACCAGCCCCGACGGCGACAACGGCCGCGGCGTCGCCGCGAACGTCACGACCGCCAGCCCTGGGGGCGAGTTCTGGTCCTCGAACGTGTCGGACCTGCGGAACGCCTCAGGAAGCTCCATCGGCGCCAAGCCGAGCTCGGCGAACTTCCTGGCCTGGTGGGACGGCGACGGCGAGCGCGAGCTGCTCGACGGCACCCACATCGACGACTACCAGAGCGGGCGCCTGCTGACAGGCTCGAACGTGGCGTCGAACAACGGCACCAAGTCGAACCCGTCGCTCTCGGCGGACCTGTTCGGCGACTGGCGCGAAGAGGTGGTCTGGCGGACCGGTGACTCCTCGGCGCTGCGCGTCTACGCCACGCCGCACAGGACGAACCTGCGCATCGCGACGCTGATGCACGACGTGCAGTACCGCGTGGCGATCGCCTGGCAGAACACCGGCTACAACCAGCCGCCGCACCCGAGCTTCCACATCGGCAGCGAGGTGAGCAGCTACCCCTGGCCAGACATCCACACCCCGTAGCCGGGCCACGGCTCCAGATCCGGGCGGGCGGACCGTGCGGTCCGCCCGCCCCGACGGCCTGCGCCTGGATCCTCGAGGGAGGCGTGACTCGACTACCGTAGCCGCCGTCGGGCCGGCCCTACGGCCTCAGCACACCCCGCACCGCGTCGGCGACGGTATGGAAGACCGGGTCGGGTGCTTCCTCTGCGGTGTGACGAACAGCGCCGGTCCACGCCGTCGGCAGGTCCTCTCCGAGCGAGGTCCTGCGCTGGAGCTCGGCCGAGAAGGCGCCGATCGCGCGCCCCGTCGCCGTGTCGTCGTGCCCCGCCGCCCTGCCCGCTGCCTCGACGGCCCGCACGACGAGCTCCTGGTCGGCCTCGTGGTCGCTCTCGCACGTCTCGCTGAACGCCTTCAGGCCGGCTTCCCACGACGTGCTCTCACTCTCGACGGCGTAGGGGTACCACGCTCGGGCAGCGGCGCGCAGGGCTCCGCCCGCCCCTGCCCCGATCTCGTCGGCGACGCGAGCAGCGACGGCGGCAGCACCGGCGCCGTCGCGGAGCGAGACGGACGTCGCGTCGTCCGGTGCATCGGCGCGCTCTCCCGCCGCTGCGATCGCTTCGTACGCGGCACGCACGCAGCCCGCCTCGAGCTGCGTCGGGCCGGGCACCTCGGCCGCCCGTGCGACGTCGGCTCCCAGGGCATCCCTGCCGAGGGCATCCGGGTCGATTCCGCGCCGGAGCTCGTCCCCGTGCGCTCGTGCGGTACCTGGTTCAGTGCCCATGTCGCCTCCTGAGTTGGTGCGCCGACCGTAGGTGCCCCAACCCGCCGTGCGGTTACCGTGCGTTGTCCTGGAGATGAACGAGACGCCCCTTCCCGAGCGCGCCCCGCTCCCCTACCAGCGGCGCTTCTTCAGGTAGGCAGCGAGCTCGTCGTACGCGCCGGCGTCGTTGCGGGTGAGCGGGGCCCGTGCTTACGTCGACAGCATGAGAGAAGCCGACGGCCGGACCCGCAACGTCTTCGTGCTGGGCATGACCGACCTGCAGCGCGAAGAGCTGGAACGCATGCGGCACGCCGCGCGCTACACGTTCCGCTCGCTGCTGGACTACACCACGCTCGTCCGCGACACGGACCACGACTTCGATGCGCTGCTCGACGAGGCGCGTGCCCAGCTCGCCGACTTCTCCGGGCCGATCGACGCCATCGTGTGCCACTGGGACTTTCCGAGCTCGCTCCTGGCGCCCGTCCTGTCCCACGAGCAGGGCATCCCCGCCCCGTCCGTGACGAGCATCCTCAAGTGCGAGCACAAGTACTGGAGCCGGCTGGAGCAGCAGCAGTCGGTCCCCGAGGTGGTCCCAGGGTTCGCCGCGTTCGACCCGTTCGCGGACGACGCCCTGGACCAGGTGGACCTGCCTTATCCGTTCTGGGTGAAGCCGGTCAAGGCGCACTCGTCGAACCTCGGGTTCGAGATCCACGACGAGAAGGAGTTCGAGTCGGCCCTCGACGAGATCCGGGCGGAGATCACCGACGTCGGTGACGCCTTCAACCAGGTGCTGCGCCGGGTGGAGCTCCCGGAGAGCCTCCGGGGGGCGGACGGGAACACCTGCCTCGCCGAGGAGGTCATCACCGGCATCCAGGCCGCCCCGGAGGGCGTGGTCGCGCGGGGCAGGTTCAGCGTGCACGGCATCGTCGACATGCACAGGGACGGCTCCGGGCACAGCATCGACCATCTCGACTACCCCGCCGTGACCGTCCCTGCCGAGGTGCAGCAGCGGATGGTCGACACCGCGGAACGGTTCATGCGGCACATCGACTACGACGACGGGGCCTTCAACGTCGAGTACATGTGGAACAAGGAGGCCGACCTCCTGCGGCTCATCGAGGTGAACACCCGCATCTCCCAGTCCCACACCGAGCTCTTCCTCAAGGTCGACGGCACGTCCAACCACGAGGTCGCCATCGACGTGGCGCTGGGCGAGGACCCTGAGATGCCCCACCGGCAGGGCCGGTTCGCCGTCGCCGGCCAGTGGCACATCTTCCACGACGCCGACGACGACGCGGTCGTGCGCAGCGTCCCCGGCGAGAAGGAGCTGGCCGCTCTCGAGCGCGCCCTCCCGGACACGAAGGTCACCCTGTACGTGGCGCCAGGTGACCGGCTCTCCGACCTGCCGCACCAGGACAGCTACCGGTTCAAGCTGGGCAGCATCTACCTCGGGGCCGACGACCACGAGCAGCTCGCCGACCGGTACCGGCAGGCGGTGGACCTGTTGCCCTTCGAGCTCGACCCCGTCGCGGAGGAGGGCCCTGGATGAGGACAGTCACCGACCTGCCGTACGAGGTCGAGACCGTCGAGAACGTGTTCATCCCGCTGCGCGACGGTCAGCAGGTGGCGGCGCGGATGTGGGCCCCCGTCGACGTCGCGACGCACCCCGTCCCCGCCGTCGTGGAGTACATCCCCTATCGCACCAGGGATGCCACCCGGGGCCGGGACGCGTACAACCACCCGTACATCGCCGGGCACGGCTATGCCTGCCTGCGGGTGGACCTCCGCGGCAGCGGTAACTCCGACGGGGTACTGGTGGACGAGTACCGCACCCAGGAGCTCCAGGACGCCGAGGACGTGATCGCCTGGCTCGCGGAGCAGCCGTGGTGCGACGGCAACGTCGGGATGATGGGCATCTCCTGGGGCGGTTTCAACGGCCTCCAGCTCGCGGCCGTCGCGCCACCCGCGCTCAAGGCGGTCGTCAGCGCGTCGGCCACGGACGACCTGTACGTCGACAACATGCACTACATGGGCGGCTGCCTGCTCGCGGACAACCTGTCGGAGGCGACGGTGATGTTCGCGTTCAACAGCCTGCCGCCCGACCCCGCCGTCGTCGGCGACCGGTGGCGCGAGATGTGGCACGAACGTCTCGAGGGCAGCGGGCTGTGGCTGGAGACCTGGTTGCGGCACCAACGTCGTGACGACTACTGGAGACCGGCGTCGGTCCGCGAGGACTATTCCCGGGTGCGGTGCCCGGTGATGGCCGTCGGCGGCTGGGCCGACGGCTACACGAACGCCATCTTCCGGCTCCTGGAGAACCTCGACGTCCCCCGCAAGGGGCTGATCGGTCCCTGGGGGCACCGGTACCCGCACCTCGGCGTGCCCGGCCCGGCCATCGGATTTCTCCAGGAGCTGGTGCGCTGGTGGGACCACTGGCTCAAGGGGTTCGACACCGGCCTCGAGGACGAGCCGATGCTGCGCGCCTGGATGCAGGACAGCATCCCGCCGAGCGCCTCCTACGAGGACCGGCCCGGCCGCTGGGTCGCCGAACCGAGCTGGCCGGCTCCCGGGATCGAGGACCGGGAGTACCGGTTCACACCCCACCACCTGTCGCCGGTGGGTGGCCAGGTGGTCCCGGAGCGGGGCGACACCGACCACCAGCGGGTGAGCCTGCGCTCTCCGCTCAGTGTCGGGATGTTCGCCGGCAAGTGGGCCTCCTATTCGGCGGTGCCGGACCTGCCGTACGACCAGCGTGAGGAGGACGGTGGCGCCCTCGTGTTCGAGACGGAGGAGCTCACCGAGCCCTTGGAGATCCTGGGACTCCCCTGCGTCTCGCTCGAGGTCTCCGCCGACCGTCCGGTGGCGCAGCTCGCCGTCCGGCTGTCCGACGTCGCCCCGAACGGGGAGGCGACCCGCGTGACGTACGGCGTGCTGAACCTGACGCACCGCGACGGCAGCGAGAACCCGCAGGCGCTCGAGCCCGGCCGCACCTACCCGGTGACGGTCCAGCTCAACGGCATCGGCCAGACCCTGCCCGCCGGGCACCGGCTGCGGGTGTCGATCTCGACCTCGTACTGGCCGTTGATCTGGCCGTCCCCCGAACCGGCGACCGTGACCATCGCGATCGGCAGCAGCGCGCTGCACCTGCCGGTCCGCCGCCCCCGCCCCGAGGACGATCTGCTCCGGCCCTTCGGAGCCCCGGAGGCCACCGAGGAGGAGGAGACGACGGTGCTCGCCACCGGGGAGCACTCGTGGCGGGTCACGAGAGACCTCGCCACCGACGTCTCGACGCTGGAGATCGTCAACGACCAGGGCACCTTCCGGATCGAGGACACCGGCACGGTGATCCACCGCGACACCCGCGAGTGGTACAGCTTCCGCTGGAACGACGTCGCCTCCGTACGGGGCGAGACCCGCACCGTCCGCCGGTTGGAGAACGGCGATGACTGGCGCGTCGAGGTGGTCACCCGCACCGTCCTGACCTGCACGGCGACCGATTTCCTGATCAACGCCCAGCTCGACGCGTACGAGCTGGACGAGGAACAGGGACACCCGCGCGTGTACGCGCAGAACTGGCAACGACGGATCGCCAGGGACCTGGTCTGAGGAGACCTACCTGGACGGCACACCCAGGGAGTCGACGAACCGCGTGCTCACGGCCGAGATCTGCGACCGCGCCTCGTCGTGGGAGATCGTCGGGACGCCTTCACCCGGCTGCGGGCCGTAGTCGGCAAAGTAGGCGTGCACCGCGCCGTCCACCACCGTGGAGCTGCTGCCGTTCGGCAGGTTCGCTCGGGAGGCCTCGACCTTGTCCGGCGTCGAGAGTCCGTCCCGAGAGCCGTCGAACGCCCAGGCCTACGTTCGAGCATGAGCGTCTGGATCCGAGACGGGCATCAACGCCCTACCGCGGAAGGCCCTCGTCCTGCCCCGAGTCGGCGAGCGTCACTCCACCCACGCCCCAGTTCTCACGCGGGACCTCCTGGATGACCACCCGGATCGTGTCGGGCCTCATCCTCCAGAGATCACCCTTGCTCATGCAGGTGTTTACCTGCATATTAGAACCATGCCCACGCAGCAGGACGCACTCGACCCGGTGTTCAAGGCCTTGGCCGACCCCACCCGGCGACTGCTCCTCGACCGGCTCCGCCTGCAGAACGGGCAGACGCTCACCGAGCTCTGCAGCAGCCTCGAGATGGCACGCCAGTCGGCGACCCAGCACCTCGACCTGCTGGCGCAGGCCAACCTCGTCGTCGTCGTACGGCGCGGGCGGGAGCGCCTGCACTACCTCAATCCCGCACCGATCCATGAGATCGGAGAACGCTGGATCGCGGCGTACGACGCGCCACGACTGGCAGCCCTGAGCACCATCCGAGACCGAGCAGAGGAGTACGCCATGACCGAGACCACGAGCGTTCCGACGTACGTCTACGTCACCTACATCCAGGCGAGCGCCGAGCAGGTGTGGAAGGCGCTGACCGACGCCGACCTCACCGCGCAGTACTGGCACCACGCCAACGTGTCCGACTGGCAGGTCGGTTCGCCCTGGGAGCACCGCAGGGTCGACGGCTCGGGCACCGTCGACGTCGTCGGCACCGTGCTCGAGGCGGAGGCGCCGACGCGACTCGTGCTGACCTTCGAGGACTCCCCGGACGAGGACCGGGCCGACGGGCCGTCGGTCGTCACGTTCCAGGTCGAGCCGCAGGGCGACGTCGTCCGGCTGACCGTCACGCACGAGAACCTGCCGAACGTGGAGATGCTGAACGGCATCTCGAGCGGCTGGCCCGCGGTGCTGGCCAACCTCAAGACGCTGCTGGAGACCGGCAGCGCCATGCCCACGACGCCCTGGGTCAAGGGCTCCTGACCTGAGCCCTGCCGGAGCCGGCGACCGCACTCGACGATCTGGAGGACAGCCATGAGCGGCTTGCTGCTCGAGAACAAGAACGCCGTCATCTTTGGCGGCGGGGGTGCCATCGGCGGCGCCGTCGCACGGGTGTTCGCCAGGAAGGGGGCGCGCGTCTTCATCGCCGGCCGGACGCGGGCGAAGCTCGACGCCGTGGCGCGCGACATCACAGCCGCGGGAGGGGAGGTCGAGGTCGCGCAGGTCGACGTCTTCGACCCGGAGGCGGTCGCGGAGCACGCCGACGCGGTCGCCACGAGAGCCGGCAGCATCGACGTCGCCCTCAACGCCGTGAGCGTCATGCACGACCAGGGGACGCTGCTGGCGGACCTCACGCTGGAAGAGTTCATGCGGCCGATCGACGGGTTTCTGCGGACGCTGTTCGTCACGACCAAGGCAGTGGCACGACACATGGGCGGCGAGCGCCCTGGCGTCATCCTGAACCTGTCCGAGCCGGGCGCCAAGCTCGCCGCGGCCGGCATCCTGGGGCACGGCGTGAGCGCGGCCGGCAAGGAGGCTTTCTCGCGGCTTCTGGCGGCGGAGCTGGCCCCGAGCAACGTCCGGGTGATCGACCTCCGCCCGCATGCCGTTGCGGACGCGCCGGCAGCGGGCTCGTACACCGGACGGCTCTTCGAACCCGCTGCCGCGGCGGCCGGGCAGTCGGTCCAGGAGTTCCTGGACGACGGCGGAATGGTGCAGGGAACGCTCCTCAAGAGGCTGCCCACCCTCTCCGAGATAGCTGAGACCGCCGCGTTCCTGGCGTCGGATCGCGCTGGACCCATGACCGGAACGGTCGTCAACCTGTCGGGCGGTGCCCTGGTGGACTGAGCGCGGTAGCTATGGTCGTGGCATGGGTAGAACAGACCAGGCCAGCCTCCTCGTCCACGTCGACATGGCGACGGCGTTCGCCGCGCTGACGAGCCCCGACGCACTGCTGAGCTGGCTGCCTCCGAGAGGGATGCACGGCCGGTTCGAGCGGTTCGACATGCGCGAGGGCGGTTCCTACCGCCTCGTGCTGACGTACGACGACGCGTCCGACGCTCCCGGCAAGACCTCGACCGATGAGGACGTGTCCGACGTCCGCATCTCGCAGATCGTGCCGGGAGAGCGGGTCGTGCAGCACATCGACTTCGAGTCGGACGACCCGTCGTTCCACGGAACGATGCGGATGGAGTGGAGCCTGCGCGGCGTCGACGAGGGGACCGTGGTCGAGATCGTGGCGCGGGATGTTTCGCACGGTGTCCGCGCCCGCGACCACGCCGAAGGACTCACGTCGTCCCTGGCCAACCTCGCGGCGTACCTCGAGCCATAGGGCGGTCGAACAGGTCCCGGCGTACGGCCGTCAGTACGGGCACGTGCTGCGGCGGCGTTCCTGGCGTCAGACCGTGCCTGCCCCATGACCGGGACGGTGGTCGACCTGACCGGCGGTGCCCTGGTGGACTGAGGCTCCGGCCCTGCTCGCCGCCGCGCGGCGCGCCTTGAGGAAGCCGTCGATCGGCCAGACGGCCGAGACGGCAACGACCAGGAAGGCAAGCGTGACGGCGAGCCCACCGCCCGCGGAGAGGATCTCGGGCCACTCGTCCCACCCGGTGCGCGCGAGGAACTCGTGGTTGAACAGCCGATCGTCCGCCAGTGCCCATGCCAGGGGAATCGCGAACGCGAGGCTCAGAACGGCGGAGCCGGCGGCGAACCCGTAGCTCCAGCGCCCACGGAGCCTGATCCAGAAGCCGAGCTCGAGCACCAGCAGCGCGATCAGGTACCACTGCAGCCACGCCCACGTATCAGGCTGGAACAGCGGGGTCTTCTCGCCCTCGGCATCACGGAACGGCAGGAGGACGGGGTGGCCGAGGATCCCGAGCGCGAACAGAGCGACGAACGCGAGGTTCAGGACGACGTCGCCGCGCGTGTCGTCGCCGGGCGGCTCCGTGACGACGGGCAGGGAGTCCGGCGTCCACTCCATGATCGGCTTTCCGCCGAGAGCGCGGTCGAGCACGGCGAAGACGAGCGTGACCCAGAAGACGAGGTGCACACAGAGCGCGATCAGGACGACCACGGTCGACCCGATGATCTCGCCGATCGGCTTCTGCGCGAGGACCTGCGCGAACGGGAAGGCCAGCGCAACCACCGGGATGACGGTCAGTGCGAGGACGCGGAGGATCCGCTTCCAGACGGGAAAGAGCCGCGGACCGATGAGGTACTGCGGACGGTCCAGGTAGGTGGCGACGAGCACGTCCGGGTCACCGAGCTCGACGAGCGCGAGCCGCTCCGCGTCGGCCGGGTTCGCGCCGGCGTCGATCCGCGCGTCGACATCGTCGCCGATGCGTTCGGCAAGCTCGCGCCGGAGGCTGTCACGCTGCGACTCGGGGGCGCCTCGTGCCGCCGCGTGCAGGTACCGATCCGTCAGGGTCGGGGTGGTCATGTTGCGTCTCCTTCGTGCGAGGTCTTGCCGGTCGTGAGCTCACGGATCACTTCGTCGAGGCGGACCCAGTCGTCGGCGAGGACGCGCGCGAGCGTGTCGCCCGCGGCGCTCGTGCGGTAGAACTTGCGCGGCCTGGTCTCGCCCGTGTCCCACTCGCTGGTGAGCAGGCCCTGCTTCTCCAGGCGCCGCAGCAACGGATACAGCGTGTTCGCATCGACCGCGATCCCCCGGGCCTTCAAGGAGTCGAGGAGCGCGTACCCGTAGCTCGGCGCCCGCAGCGCCACGAGGCAGGCGAGCACCACGGTGCCCCGGCGCAGCTCCTGCAGGTGGCTCGCCGCGATTCCCTCGCCGAGTGGATCTGTCATGCGTCACACCATACTGCGTCACACACACTATAGCCACCCACACAGCCCCCGACCGGGCACCACGGAATGACGAACGTAGGCATGGTCGCTCTCCGAGGATCCGGAGAGCGACCAGGCCTACGTTCGTCTGATCTGCACCGGGCCGACAGGCCCGGCGTACGGCCGTCAGTACGGGCAGGTGCTGCGGTACTCGACGATCGCGGTGCTCGACGACGGCGCCGGGCACAGGAACTGGTCGTAACGCAGGTCGTCGTCGACGAATCGCTTGAGCCAGGACAGCGAGTACTTGGCGATCGTCGTGTTGTCCGTGTTCGGCGCGAAGTGGCTGGCGCCACGCAGCTCCAGATAGGCCTTGTCAGCAGAACCGGGCAGGGACTCGTAGAAGGGCTCGGCGTGCGACCGGACCGACGCGATCGAGTCGTTCTCCGCGCCGACGATGAGGGTCGGCGTGCTCACCTCCGGCCAGGTCTTGTCGGTGTTCCACGGGGTCAGCGGGATGGCGGCCTGGAGTGACGGGTCGTCCTTGGCCGCCTCCAGCGCTCCCCCGCCGCCCATCGAGTGGCCCATGACGGCCAGCCGGTCGGCGTCGATCCGGTCACTGACGGCGCTGCGCGTCGTCAGGTAGTCCAGCGCGCTCAGCAGCTGGTCCCCGCGGGAGGAGGGCTGGTCCGACGTGGTCCGCGTGTCGATGGTGAAGACGACGAACCCCTGCGACGCGAGCCTCGGGCCGAGCCAGGCCATGCTCGACTGGGAGGCGGTGTAGCCGGGCGCGACCGCCACCGCTCCGAACGTACCGGCCGCTGTACTGGTCGGGTAGTAGATGGTGCCGCCACCGAAGCCGGTGACCGTCCATCGCGAAACACTGCGTTCCGCGATGTCGAACGAACCGCGCCGAGCCTCGATGCTCGACACGGTCGGATCGGGACCACGTTCGTAGGGATTGTCGACGGCGTACGCGACCGGCAGGCCGACGACGGCGGTGCCGGCGAGCAGCAGCCCTGACGTGAGCGCTACACCGACCTTGCGGATCAGATGCCTCATGAATCGCCCCTTCGAGATTGGTGAGACAACAACTGACCGAACCGACGATAAAGTAGCTCTACCAAGTGGTCAAGACATTCCGGAGATTGATGCACGAGCCATTGACTAGGGTCGACCACGTGAACGACGAGCGTGTGGACGGCCGGAAGCTGCGCTTCGAGCACCGGCGCGCCGAGGTGCTGCGCGCGGCGACCGAGCACGCGCTCGACCACGGCCTGGCCAACCTGTCGCTGCGCAAGGTGGCCCAGTCGGTCGGCGTCAGCCACGCCACCCTGGTCCACCACTTCTCGACCAAGGACGAGCTGGTCGCCGAGATCGTCGACCTGGTCCTTGCCCAGTCGCTCGCACTGCCCGACCTGGCCGACGACGACCCTGAACCGCTGGAGACCATCTGGCGGCGGGCGACGTCGGACGAGGGGCGCCGCTACGTCCGGCTGTTCACCGCGATCACCGGCCATGCCATGCACGACAACCCGACGCTGCGCGACGCCGTGGCCCGGTCGATGCAGCAGCGCACGTCCCTGCTCGCCGCTGGACTGGTGCGGCACGGCTGCCCGGAGGCGGAGGCCGCAGCGCTGGCCACGTCGATGCTGGCCACCCTGCGTGGGCTGCTCGTCGACCTCCTCGCCACCGACGACGAGAAGCGCGTCCGGGCGGCGTTCGAGGACCTGGCCGGGGAGCTCGGACGGCGCAGCGCGCGCTGGCCGCCGCCGGACGTCCAGAGCTGAACACCGCTTGACCTTGACCCGAGGTCAAGGTGGAGGCTCACGGCATGACAACCTCGAGCTCCACCCCGGCGGTCAAGTCCGCCTGGACGGGCATGGTCCCCATCGACGACACGGCCCTGGCCGTCACGGACTCCGGCGGCTCCGGCATCCCCGTCGTCTACCTCAACGGCTCGTACGCCTCCCAGCGGCACTGGAAGCGCGTGATCGCCGACCTCGGCAGCGGATATCGGCACATCAGCTTCGACGAGCGGGCCCGCGGCCGGTCAGGGCAGTCGGCGGACTACTCGTTCGAGGCGTGCCTCCGCGACATCGATGCAGTCCTCGCTGCCCGGGGTGTCGACCGGGCGCTGCTGGTGGGCTGGTCGTACGGTGCGCTGCTGGGAGTGCACTGGGCGAGCCGTCACCCGGAACGCGCCTTGGGCGTGGTCGGCGTCGACGGCCCGTACCCGGTCGGCTGGACCACCGACGCCGAGCACGAGGAGATCTGGAAGGTGTTCCGCAGGATGAAGCCGATGCTGCCGCTGGCCCGCCGGCTGGGCATGGCCGCGCGCTTCTCCGGCGAGCAGCACGTGGAGGTCGCCATCGAGGCCCACCTGCTCCACGCCGCCGCCGCGCCGATCCTCGAGAAGGTCTCGGTGCCGGTCCGCTACGTCGTCGCGTCCGGGGAGGCGGTGGGCAGCCGGGACGACCTGCAGGAGCAGATGCGCAAGGCCCTCGACCCGCTGCTGCTCCGCAACCCGAACCTCGAGGTGGGCGCGAAGGTCACCAGCAACCACGGCAGCATCCTGCGCAAGGACTCCCCGGCGGTCGCCGACGTCGTGCGCGGGCTCGCAGCCTCCACCCGGACGCAGGACAGGCCCGGGCGATGAGCGGCAGGGCGAGCGGCGGCATCACGATCGGCCAGGCTGCGGCGTTCGCGGGCGTCACGATCAAGACGGTGCGGCACTACCACAAGCTCGCGCTGGTCGAGGAGCCGGAACGAGACAGCTCGGGGTACCGCCGGTACGGGTCGGACGACCTGCTGCGCCTGGTGCAGGTCCGGACGCTGGCCGCCGCCGGCGTCCAGCTCGCCGACATCAGCACGCTGCTCGACGCCGACGCCGAGGGGTTCGCCGCGGCGCTCACCGGCGTCGAGCAGCAGCTCACCGACCGGATCGAGGACCTGATCGAGCGCCGCGACACCCTGCACCGGCTCGCCGACGACCGGGCGCTGCTGCCCGACCGCGCCTGCGCGGTGCTCGACCGGATGCCCGGCCTCGGCTTCGACCCCGCCTACGTCGCCGGCCAGCGCGAGGCGCTGGTGCTGTTCCGAGCGCTGGTCCCTGAGGGCTTCGACAGCTTCGTGACCCAGCTGGAGCACCGGCTCGACGACCCCGAGTTCGTGCACCTGACCCAGCGCAGCTGGGACGCGCTGTCCTGGGACCCGGACGACCCGCGGATCGCGGAGCTCGCCTCGGCGCTGGCGGACAACCTGCTCGCCAAGCCAGACCTGCTGGCGGTACCGGCGGGATTCCAGGCCCGGACCGACACGGCCGCGCGGTACGGGATGGTCAACTCGCACGGACAGGAGGAGTGGCCGACGTCGGCCAGGCTGACCGCGCTCGTCGAGGACAAGCTCCGTGCGGCGGGCGTACCGGTCCCCGTCGACGGCGGCTGATCGCGCCGGCCGGCAGGCGTCGACCGCCGCCGGCCGACCGGGGGTCAGTGACCGGAGGTGTCCCCCGTCTCCGGCGACACGGCGAGCCGCGTGTTCCACGGGTCCGCGAAGCGGAGGGTGTCCCCGTCGTCGGCGGTCGGGATGCGGTGGAACCTGAGCCGCTCGGCGAGGGCCTCGACGTCGGCCCGGCCGGGGACGAGGATCCGCACGTCACCCAGCCCGAGGGACGCGGCGCGCGGTGCCGCGCCCGCACTGCGCCAGGTGTTCATGCCGATGTGGTGGTGGTAGCCGCCCGCCGAGACGAACAGGGCGGAGTCCCCCAGCTGCGCGGTGACGTCGAACCCGAGCGTGTCGACGTAGAACTGCCGCGCGGACGCGAGGTCACCCACCTGGAGGTGGACGTGCCCGATCGCGGCGGAGGCACCCGCGTCGGGCACCTCCGGGTCGTGCCAGCGCCGCAGGAACTGGTTCGGGTCGAGGTACTCGCTCGCCATCGCCACCGTCCCGTCCGGGTGGACGGTCCACTCCTCGCGAGGGCGGTCGCGGTAGAGCTCCACACCGTTGCCCTCCGGGTCGGTGAAGTAGAACGCCTCGCTCACCAGGTGGTCGGCGCTCCCGGTGAAGGTCTGCGGCACGCGCTGCGCCATGGACGCGAGCGACGCGGCAAGGCGCCGCTCGTCCTCGAAGAGGATCGCCGTGTGGTAGAGCCCTGCGCCGCTGGGATCCGCGCCCGGCAGGTCCCGCTCCTGGCGCAGCACCATGATCGGCACCCCGCCACGACCCAGCGTCGTCGTGGCACCGGCGTGGTCGAGGACGTCGAGCGTGACGGCCTGCTGGTAGTAGTCGGTCATCGCGTCGAGGTCGCGCACGAGCAGCTCCACGGTGTTCATCCGCGTGCCGTCGGGTGCCGCCCCCGGCGTGGCGACGTTGCTCTGCCGCCACGCCGGGACGATGTTCTGCGTGCTCATGAGATCAGGGCGAGGCCGCCGCCCCAGGAGATCTTCTCGGCACCCGCGAGGGTCATCTGCAGCAGGCCGATCGCCTCCAGCTCACGCGCCCGCTTGAGCGAGCCGGCGTCGACCCCGCGCAGCCCGGCGGCCGTGACCAGCTCGACGACGGTCTGCTTGGCGGTCTCGTCGTCGCCGGCGACGAGCACCGTCGTCGGCACGGAACCGATCTCGCCGGTGGCGAGGGTGGCGCCGAAGTTCGTGTTGAACGCCTTGACGACCTTCGCGCCGGGGGCGGCGTCCTGCAGCAGCCTGGCCGACGACGAGTCGGCGGGGACCACGAGGTCGTCGAAGGTGGCGAAGTCGACGGGGTTGGTCACGTCCACCACGATCTTGCCGTCGAACCGGTCCGGGTAGGCGTCCAGCACGTCCGCCACGGCCCCGTAGGGAACGGCGAGCACGACGACGTCGCCCGTCACCTCGTCACCGACCGTGCCGGCGGTGCCGCCGAGGGGTCCTGCGACCGCGCGGGCCTTCTCGGGGTCGCGGGCCAGCACCTGGATGCCCGTGCCGCCCTTCGCCGCGATGCCCGCGACAACACTGCCGAAGTTTCCTGCTCCGATGACGGTGACCGTGGTCATGTCCACTCCCAAGATAGTTGTTCCTACAACCAACACTGGAGAGTGTCGCACCCATTACTTGTTGCGTCAACCAAACGGTAGGATGGGCTCGTGAAGCAACGCGTACCCCGGATGAACGATCAGGAGTCGGCGGCCTGGCTGGGCCTCACCGCCACCCTCCAGCTGCTGCCGGCCGCGCTCGACCGCCAGCTCCAGCGTGACTCCGGGCTGACGCACTTCGAGTTCGTCGTGCTGTCGAGGCTGCAGCTCAGCCCGGAGCCGACGATGCGCATGACCGCGCTCGCCGAGGCCACCGTCGCGACGCTGCCGCGCCTCTCCCACGTCTGCGGGCGCCTGGAGAAGCGCGGGCTCATCGAGCGCTCCCCCTGCCCGGAGGACCGCCGCGCCACCAACGTGCGCCTGACGAGCGAGGGCCGGCGTGAGCTGATCCACTCCGTCCCCGGCCACATCGCCACCGTGCGGCGGCTCGTCATCGACGCGCTCACGCCGGAACAGCTCGACGCGCTGGCCGAGATCATGGGCACGATCAACACCCGCCTGGCGTCGGAGCCGACAGACCCGTAACGCGCCCGGACCCCGCCGACGCCGGGACGCCGGCGCCGGGCGCCGGGCGCCGGGCGTCGGGCGCCGGGGCGTTCGGACGTTCGGGCGTCGAACGTAGGTTTGGTCGCTCTTTCGACCCTCAGAGAGCGACAATGTCTACGTTCGTCCGGCGATAGAGCGACGATGTCTACGTTCGACCCTCAGAGAGAGCGACGGCGCCTACGTTCGGCAACAGCCGAGACGCTGACGGCGCGAGGGAGGCTGACAGCGCGAGGGGGTTGTGTTGCACAGAGCAGAGCGGCCCGTGGCCGAGGCCCTCGGCGGCGACGGCGCGGCGGGCCGGGCGCGCGACGTCGTCTCGGCGGTGGCACGGGAGCACGGACTGACCGGCTCATGGACCCGCGTGCCCGCCGGGGAGCAGTCCATCGCCTTCGCGCTGGACAGCGGAACCGCGCGGCACTTCGTCAAGGTCGAGGACCGGACCTCTGCCGAGCGCGTCGACGCCGCAGCCGCGCTGACGGACGTCGCCGCACGCAACGGGGTTCGCGTGGCCCGACCGCGCGCAGCGCGACACGGGGGCCATGCGATCCCGGTCGAGGGCCTGGTCGTCTCGGTGGCGGAGTGGCTCCCCGGGCGGACGCTGTCCGCACCCGTCAGCCCCAGCCAGGCCGCACAGCTCGGCACCGCTCTGGGCCGGCTGCACCAGGCCTTCGCCGCTCTCGCTCCCCCGCCCGTCGCGGTCACCGCCGTCGAGGAGGACTGGCTGCGCTGGGACGACGGGGCAGTCGTGACCGGCTGGGAACGAGCCGAGGCCCTGGTCCGCGAGCGGGGCGACGACCCGGACAGGTTCGACCGGGTCGCGCTGGCCGCGCTGGCCGAACGCCGCGGCTGGCTCCCCACCCTCGACCGGCTGCTCACGACCTGTCCGCCGCTCACCCGGCAGTGGGTGCACGGTGACTTCGCGGCACCGAACCTCCTGTTCGACGGCGACCGGCTCGTCGCGGTGGTCGACTTCGCCAACGCTGCCCCGCACCTGATCGCCTACGAGCTGGGCCGCATCGCCTTCGGCCCGGAGGTCGCGCTCTCGCCGAACGGCCAGGCGCTCTCGGCGACGGTGCTGGACGCCTACGCCACGGCGAACCCCGCGGCAACGGAGGCCGACGTCGTCCAGGCCGAGGCGTGCGCGTTCGTCCAGCTCGCCCGCAGCACCTACCCGGTGAGCGCACGCTACGCCGGAACCGGCCGGTTCCGGGCGGACCTCGACGACTTCTGGGTACGCCGCCAGGAAACGGCCCGCCTCCTCCACACCCACCTCGGCCCGGCCACCCCGGCCCGGCGTCGAACGTAGGCTTGATCGCTCCTTGAGCCCTCAGAGAGCGACCATACCTACGTTCGTCGGGCGGCAGAGCAACCAGGTCTGCATTCGGCCCCCGACCCGTGGACCAGGACGGCTCACACCGTGCGGACCGCCGCGCGACGGCGCATCTTGACGTAGTTGCCGCAGCCGGACATCGAGCACCAGCGCCTGGCGTGGTTGCGGGAGGCGTCGTAGAACGCCCAGCGGCACGTGTCGCGGGCACAGACCTTGAGCCGCTCCCAGTCGCCGGCCGCCTCGCACCGGCGGACGGCGTCGAGCACCCCCGCGATGCCCCGCTCGAACCCGGTGCCGGATCCCTCGAGCCGGATCCCGCCGTCGGCGTCGAACGTGGCGCGCAGCGGGATGCGGCCGAGCTCGGCGTCGAGCTCCCGGCGGGCGGCCGGATCGGCGTCGTGCCCGGCATGGGTCAGCAGGACGGCGCGCAGTCCTTCCCGGATACGGCGGGCGGCAGCGACGTCGTCCGCCGTCGTGCGAGCGCTCGTCGGGGCGAGGCCGCGCACCGCGAACCAGTCCCGCAGGGCCGTCGCGCTGTCGAGGCTCTCCGCGTCCTCCTGCGGCTCGTAGCTGTTGACGAAGTCGCGCACGACCGTGGCGGCAGGTGGCGCCCACGTGTCGAAGTCGTTCTCGGCAAGCTCCATGACACCAGCGTAATCACTTGACCGGTGCGGTGTCATCGACCACCATGACACCGGCTAACGTCCGACGATGGTGTACGGAGGCACGATGACGACGGCTCGCGCGGACACGGTGCGGCAGGCGGGGCTGCTGGTGGTCGTACTCGGTCTGCTCACGACGCTCGGCCCGCTGTCGATCGACCTCTATCTCCCGGCGTTCCCCGCCCTGCAGCGGCAGTTCGGCGCGGACGACGGCGCAGTCCAGCTGACCCTCGCCGGCATGACGGTCGGCCTCGCGCTCGGGAACCTGGTCACCGGGGCGTGGAGCGACCGGGTGGGCCGCCGTCGGCCGCTCCTGGTCGCGACGTCGCTGCACGTGGTGGTCACCTTCGCGTGCGCGGTGGCGCCGACGATCGAGGCCCTCACCGCCCTGCGCGTGATCCAGGGCGTTGCCGCCGCAGGCAGCTCGGTGCTCGTCCTCGCCATAGCGCGCGACGTGAGCGACGGGCCGGCGCTCGTCCGGCTCGTCTCCCGCATCACGCTCGTCACGACGACGGTCCCGCTGCTCGCGCCGGTCGCGGGGGCGGCCCTGCTCCCGCTGGTCGGCTGGCGTGGGATCTTCGCGGTTCTCGGCGTCTTCGCCGCCCTGGTCCTGGCCGTGACGGCCGCTGCCGTCCCGGAGACGCGCCGCACCCTCGGCAGCGACGACCGGTCCCCGCTCTCGCGCGCGCTCGCCGTCCTGCGCGACCCCGGGTTCCGCATCGCGACGCTGCTCGGCGCGATGACCTACGCGGGCGTCTACGCCTACGTCGCCGCGTCGCCGCTCCTGCTCCAGGGCGTCCACGGCATCTCGCCGACGCAGTTCGCTATCGTGTTCCTCGCGAACTCGCTCGGTCTTGTCGTCGGTGTCCAGACGAGCGCGGTGCTGCACCGGCGTCGGCCCCACGCACCGGTGCTCGCCGGGTTCGCCGCCCTCACCGCCGTCGCGGCGATCGCGATCGTCCCCCTTCAGCACGCCGGCGCGGGCATCGCTGGCCTGCTCGGGTGCCTGTGGCTCTTCGTCATGGGGTGCGGCGGCTGCTTCGCCGGTGCGGCCGGCCGCGCGCTGCGCGACCAGTCCGCGCAGGCCGGTACCGCAACCTCCGTCTACGGCTTCAGCACCTTCGCGGCAGCCGGTCTCGTCGCGCCCGTCGCGGGCGCGATCGGGCTCCGGGACGCCACACCGACAGCGGCCGTCCTGGCCGCCACGGCCGTCGTCGGGACGACGGCGGCAGTCCTGATGTTCGTCCGAGACCGACCGTGACCCGTCCGACCCGTCAGGAGACCCGCACCATGTTCGACCTGCCCGGACTTCGTCGCCACGTCCCGCTCGCGGTCGCGCTGGGGGTGGACTCGATCGGTACCGGGATCAGCGGGCCGCTCCTGCTGCTGTTCCTGACCCGGGTCGCCGACCTTCCCCTGGCGCAGGCCGGGCTCACGCTCTCGGCCACGTTCGCCGTCGCGCTGGTCGTGCCAGCGATCGTCGGCCAGGTGGTGACCCGGACCGGTGGCCGGAACGTCCTGCTCGCCGCGCAGGTCCTCCAGGCGGCCGGTCTCGCCGGGCTGCTCGTCGCCCGCGACCTTCCGGCGGTCGCCGCCTGCACCCTGGTCGCCGCGATCGGCCAGCGAGCCTTCTGGTCGTCCGTCTTCGCCGTCATCGCCGACGCCTCCGACTCCGGGCCTGCCGACGACAAGGACCGCTGGTTCGCGCTGACCAACATGGTGCAGAACACAGGCTACGCGCTCGGCGCGCTGACGGCGGGCGCGCTGCTCCTCATCCCGGGCGACCTGCCCTACCTGCTGGCCGTCGGCACCAACGCCGCCTGCTTCGCGGTCTCCGCGCTCCTGCTCCTGGGCTACCGGCCGAACCGTCAGGAGCACACCGAGACTCCTGCCGCGACACCGGCCGCACCGATCCGGGCCCATCGCATCCCCTCCTGGCCCTACCTCGGCCTCATCGGCGTCGGGGCACTGTTCGCCTTCTGCAGCACCATCCTCGGGTCCGGGCTCGGGGTGTACGTCGTCGACGGCCTGGCCGGGCCCGCCGCCGTCGTCGGCCCGCTGCTCGCGATCAACACGGTGCTCAGCGCGTTCGGGCAGGCACCGGCGGTGCGCCTCACCCGCCGGTACTCGCGGGTCCGCGTGATGGTCGTGGCCGGACTCATCTGGTGCGTCTGGGGGCTGTACACGGCGGCGCTCGGGATCGCTGCTCCCGCGACGCTGATCGTGCCGGGCCTGGTGCTGTCGGTCCTCGTCTACTCCGTGGCCGAGCTCCTGCACGGGCCGCGCTCGATCGCCTACGCCGCCGACGCCGCGCCGGCCGGGCAGCGCAGCACCTACCTCTCGTGGTTCCAGTACAGCTTCGCCATCGCCAACATCGCCGCCCCCGGGGTCTTCGCCGCCACCTTCACCGTGGACCCCGAGCTGCCCTGGGTCGTCACCGCGGTGGTCGCGCTCGTCGCCTGCGTGGGCCTCGTGCTCGTCGCGAAGGCCCTGCCGCCGCAGGCCAGGCGCCCGTGACCGGCGCCGGGACCCGGCAGGCTTCTCCCGACAGCAGACCGTGACGGACTCGTCCGCGAGCCCACCGTAGGCTCCGCGTGTGGTGAGGAACAGGCAGCCCCTCGGGCGGGCGTTGAGGAATGTCGTCGTGGCCAACGTCAGCTCGAGCCTCGGCGACGGCATCGCGAAGGTGGCGGCTCCCCTGCTCGCCGCACGGCTGACCGACGACCCGCTGCTCGTCTCCGGCATCGCGGCGGTATCGATGCTGCCGTGGCTGATCTTCTCCATCCCGGCCGGGATCCTGCTGGACCGGATCGACCGGCGGCGCGCCATGGCACTCGCCAACGGGGTCCGGACCCTGCTCGCGGCCCTGCTCCTGGTCCTGTTCGCCACCGACACGCTGACCGTCTGGTGGCTCTACGTCGTCATGTTCACGTACGGGGCGTTCGAGACCGTGTACGACGGCGCGCTCCGCGCCGTCCTGCCGTCGGTCGTCGACCGGCCCGACCTGCCACGGGCGAACTCGCAGGTCGAGGCGGGCGAGATCGTCGTCGAGCGGTTCCTGTCCGGTCCGCTGACGTCGGCGCTGTTCGCGGTCTCGGTGGTGGTGCCGCTCGGCATCAACGTGCTGACGTACGCCGTCGCCGGCGTCATGGCCCTGCTCCTCCCCTACGCGGCCGCCGGCGCCCACCACACCGACCCGACCGGCGAGCCACGCAGCGCCTGGTACCGGCAGTTCACCGACGGCTTTCGCTACATCGTCGGCAACCCGATGCTGCGCACGCTCTGGATCATCAGCGTGGCGATCGCCCTGTGCTTCTCCGCCGCCACGGCGACGATGGTGCTCTACGTGCTGAACCGGCTCGGGCTGCCCGAGGCCTGGTACGGGGCGTTCATCCTGGCCGGCGCCGTCGGCTCGCTCTGCGCAGCGGCGCTCGCCGACCGGCTCAAGGTGCGGTTCGGCGCCGGGCCCGTGATGGCCGTGGCCCAGACCCTGTCGCTGGCGTCGCTGGTGCTGATGGGCGCGGTCCCCGTGCTCGGCGTGGTCGCCTTCGGCTACCTGTTGTCGGCCGGCGGCACGACCGCGTGGAACATCCTGGTCATGTCGCTGCGCCAGGCCGCCGTCCCGAGCCGCCTGCTCGGCCGGGTCCACGGCACCTGGCGCACGCTGCTCTGGGGCACGATGCCGCTCGGCTCGTTGCTGGGCGGGCTGCTGGGCCGGATCGACCTGCGAGCGCCGTTCCTGATCGCCGGCGGCCTCGCGACACTGATCGCGCTCCTGTCGTTCCGGTTCCTGGCGGGGCTGCCGAACCCGGAGGACCTGGAGGAGGAGGCCTGACCCCTGCCCCGGTGGCAGGTCCTGCCTGCCGGGGAACGCTCCGTCGTCTGCTGGTCAGCCGATGGAGAACAGCGGGCCCGTGATGGTCAGGCCAGGTTCCTGGCTGAACACCCAGAAGAACGCGAGCGCCGCGCCTGCGAGCGCCATGTCCTTGTTGAACTGGATCATCTCCATCTGCTTGGCCGTCGGGTCGGTCTCGCGCCAGAACCCGTGCATCATGAACGCCGTCGGGAGGAGAAAGACGACGAGGAGCAGCGCACCCAGGTCTCCCCAGACGCCGAGCAGGACGGACAGTCCGCCGAGGAGCATCAGCACGCCGGTGACGAGCGTTGCCGGCTTGGCCATCGGTACGCCTCGGGAGGCCGCGTATCCGGCCATGCTGTCCGTCTGGGTCAGGTGGCCGAGGGCGCTTCCGAGGAAGAGTGCGACGAAGAGCACTCGGGCAATCAGCAGTACGACATCCATGGTCGCCTCCGGTCGAGGACGTATGTGCTCACGCTTTCTTCACACTTTATGACCCGACGGTCTCGCGCGTCGAGGGCGGCGGGGCCGGAGCTTCCTCGGTTCCGAGCGAGGTCGGAGCGGTGACCTTGCGCAGCGCACCCCAGAGCACGCCGCCGATCACGAGCGCTGCACCGACCGCGGTCGCCGGCTCGACGTCCTCGCCCAGCAGGACCGCCGAAGCGCTGAGTCCCACCACGGGGACCAGCATCGAGAACGGCGCGACGACGCCTGCGGGGTGCCGGGCCATGAGCCACGTCCAGATCCCGGATCCGACGAGCGTCCCGATCAGCACCGTGTAGGCCAGCCCGACCAGCGCCGGGACCAGGTGCGGTCCGGGTACGAACGCCGCGGCGATCACATCCGGCCCTTCCACCACCAGGGACAGTGCGAACATCGGCACGGGCGGCACCACCGACATCCACAGCGTGAGGTGGAGCGGGTTGGCTGCCCTGGCCCGCGCGTTGGACACGTTGCCGATCGCCCAGCCGAACCCGCCGGCCAGCACGAGCAGGAACGGTGCGAACGCGGCGGCCTGCGCCTGGGACCAGCCGACCACTGCCAGGCCCAGCGTCGCCACGCCCAGCCCCACCAGCTGCCGTGCGGACACCCGGTCCCGGAACGCGACCGCACCGAGCAGCACGGTGAACGGCGCCGACGACTGCAGCACCAGCGACGCCAGCCCGGTCGGCATCCCGACGGCCATGCCCCAGTACAGGAACAGGAACTGCAGGGTGCCGAAGCCGATGCCGTACCCGAGCAGCCAGCGCACCGACACCTGCGGACGCGGTACGAGGAGCAGGGTGGGGACGGCGATGATCGCGAACCGGAGCGCCACGAGCAGGAACGGCGGGAACTGACCGAGCGAGGCGTCGATGGCGATGAAGTTGAGACCCCACATGACCGCGACGGACACGGCGAGCAGGCGGTGCGAGATCGGCATGGCCCGAGTCTGTGCGGCGGCGGCTCTGAAGGACAAGCGAAACCTTCTACAGGTCCTTGTAGGTTGACTTCATGGATGTGGAACCTCGCCGTCGCGGTCACGACCTGTCCCGCATGGACCCTCGTCACCTCGACCTGCTCCGCGAGCTCGCCGACCGGCGCTCCGTGACGGCGGTCGCCGAGGCGACCCATCGGACGCCGTCGGCCGTGTCGCAGCAGCTCCGCACGGCGCAGCGTGAGCTGGGCGGGATCCCGCTGGTGGAGCCGCACGGCCGGGGCGTGCGGCTCACCGAGGCGGGCAGGCTCCTGGCCGACGGCGGTCGCGACCTCGCGCGGACGATCGCCCAGGTGCAGGCCCGATGGGACGCGTACCTGGGCTCGGCGTCCGGCACCGTGCGGCTGGCGGCGCTGCCGAGCGCCGCGACGGTCCTGCTGCCCGGCGTGCTGGGCCGGCTCGCGGGCACGGCGGTGGACCTGGAGTGCACCGACATCGACATCGCCGAGTCGGAGTATCCGGGGATGGTCGCCGACCACGACGTCGTCGTCGGGCACAGCTTCACCGGGCCCGTGCCCGCCGGAGCTGGACACCTGGTCACTGCGGCCCTGCTCCGCGAGCCGCTCGACATCGCCATGCGGGCCGACCACGTGCTGGCGACCAAGGCGCGGGTCACGGCTCAGGACCTGGTGCTCCACGAGTGGTACGGCGTGCCGCTCGGCTACCCGTTCGACGACCTGCGCATCGCCGTCGAGACAGCGACCGGTACTCCGGTCCGGGTGGTCCAGCGGCTGCGCGACAACCGGCTGATCGAGGCGCTCGTCGCGGCGGGCGACCGGGTGGCCGTGCTCCCCCGGTTCAGCACCACGCCCGGCGCCGGAATCGTCCTGCGGCCGGTGCACGGCATGGACGCCGCGCGGTGGATCGTCGCCATCCTGCGGCCCGACCGGGCCGAACGGCTCGCCGTCAGGACGGTGCTGGACGCGTTGCGGGCGGCGGGCCGGGCCGTCGCGGGCCGATGACGGTCCTGTGCCGGCGCCCCGAGCCGCACTCCGGGCCGCACTCCGGGCCGGCGGTCAGGACCCGAGCGGGTCGCCGGTGGGCGGCGTGTCACCGCGTTCGGTCGCACGGTCAAGCGTGCGGTCCGGGAGCCAGACCGTGAAGGTGCTGCCGCTCGCCCCGTGGTCGGTGTGCTGCAGGTGCCCGTCGTGGCTCTCGGCGACCTGCCGGGCGATCGCCAGCCCCAGCCCGGAGCCGTCCGGCCGCTCGGCGTACCCGGCAGCCGGCTCCGCGCCGTCGGCCGACCCGGCAGCGGCCCCGTTCCCGTTGTCGCCGCGGTAGAACCGGTCGAAGATCCGGTCCCGCGCCTCTGGCGGCACACCAGGGCCCTCGTCCGCCACGGCGATCCAGGCCCAGCCCTGCCTGCTGCCCACCCCCACGGTGATCGCGCTGCTCTCGGGCGCGAGCCGCACCGCGTTGGACAGCAGGTTGTCGACCGCCCGGCCCAGCGCGTTCGCGTCACCGTAGGCGACAGGGCCGGGATGGGTCCGTTCGACGATCGCCACGCCCCGCCGCTCGGCGACCGCCCGGTTCTCGCGCACGGCGCCCTCGGCCAGCGCGGCGAGGTCGACCTCCCGGTCCGCGAAGGCCTCCGACCGGAACCGCGCCGTCGCGAGCAGGTCCTCCAGGAGGCGGGACATCCGGCTGGTCGCGCCCAGCACGACGGCGGTCGCCTCGGCCCGCTGCGCCCGGTCGGCCTGCTCGTTGCCGAGCACCGCCTCGACGTTCGCCTGCACCACCATCACGGGGTTGCGCAGCTCGTGGGACACGTCCTCGATCAGGCGGCGTTCGGCGCTGAACGCCCGGTCGAGGCGGTCGAGCATCCCGTCGATCGTGTCGGCGAGGGTGCGCAGCTCGTCGCGCGGACCGGTCGCGCCGATCCGCCGGGACAGGTCGGTCGCCCCGATCTCCTGGGCGGTGCGCGTGATCGCCTCGACCGGCCGCAGCGCCCGGCCGGACACCCACCAGCCGACGACGACGCTGAGCAGGAACATCACCGCGAGCGCCACCGCGGAGTAGTCCCGAAGGGTCTGCAGCGCGCTGTAGTTCACGGCCTGCTGCACGGTGTCGAGGTCGGCCGCCTGGAAGTGCTCGCCGGACTTGTAGGCGATGCTGCCGTCGGACTTCTTCTCGAACCGTTTGACCGTGACGGGGTCGAGGGGCGCCGCGACGATGCTCTGGGACAGCGCGAAGTAGATGCCGGCAAGGATGAGCGCGGTGATCCCGAAGAGCGTCGCCGAGTAGGTCAGGGCCAGGCGCATGCGCACGGTGCGCGCCCAGCCGGGGAGGCCCCGGAAGGTCATGTGAGGACGCCCTCGACGCCGACGGGCAGCTCGCGCAGCCGGTACCCGCGGCCGATGACGGTCTCGAGCGCCGGCTCCTCGCCGTCGACGGTCAGCTTGCGCCGCAGGGTGCCGACCGTGACGCGGACGGTCTGGGTGAACGGGTCGGCGTTCTCGTCCCACACGTGCTCGAGCAGCTCCTCGGCGGGCACCACGTAGGCGGGCCGGTTCATCAGGTAGCGCAGCACGGCGAACTCCTTGCGGGTCAGCGCCAGCTCGCGGGCGCCGCGCCACGCCAGCTGCCGGGCGGCGTCGAGCCGGATGGGCCCGTGCACGAGCACCGCAGCGGTCTCCCGTGTCTCGCGGCGCAGGAGCGCACGGATGCGGGCGGACAGCTCGATGATCGCGAACGGCTTGACCAGGTAGTCGTCGGCGCCGACGTCCAGGCCGGTGACCCGGTCGGTCAGGCGGCCGCGCGCGGTCAGCATGAGGATGCGCGGCGGGTCGCCCTCCGCGAGGGGGATCTGACCGGCGCGGATCTGCCGGGTCAGGTCGAAGCCCGTCCCGTCGGGCAGGGTCACGTCGAGCAGCACGACGTCGTACGGGTTGAGGCTCAGCTTGTCCCTCGCGGCGGCGCAGGTGCGCGCCTGGTCGACGGCGTAGCCCTCGCGGCGCAGTGCCACCTGCAGGGCACTCACCAGGCCCGCCTCGTCCTCCACGATCAGCAGCCGCACAGCAGCACGGTAACCGTCCGGCGCCGGGACCGACAGGCTCTGCCAGTCCCCCTTTCGGTCGGCTTTCGCTCGGGTTTCCCGCAGTTTTCTCTCGTGTGGGCTGAAGTCTGTGTCATGGAAGAGCCGATGGAACAGCGCAGACCCGCCACCCAGGACATCCCCGCCGTCGCCACGCACCCGCCGCTCCGCCCGGCCGCCGCCTTGCTCGAACGGGCGCTGATCGAGGTCAAACGAGTGATCGTGGGCCAGGACCACATGGTCGAACGCATCATGGTCGGCCTCCTGTCCCGCGGTCACGTGCTCCTCGAAGGCGTTCCGGGTGTCGCCAAGACGCTCGCGGTGCGCACGCTGGCCACCGTGGCAGGAGGCTCCTTCGCCCGCCTGCAGTTCACGCCGGACCTCATGCCGTCCGACATCGTCGGTACCCGTGTCTGGAAGACCTCCCGCGAGGACTTCGACGTCGAGCTCGGCCCGGTGTTCGCCAACCTCGTCCTCGCCGACGAGATCAACCGCGCCCCCGCGAAGGTCCAGTCCGCGCTGCTGGAGGCCATGGCGGAGGGACAGGTCAGCATCGGCGGGCGCACCTACGCCCTGCCCGACCCCTTCCTCGTCCTCGCGACCCAGAACCCGATCGAGAGCGACGGCGTCTACGCCCTGCCGGAGGCCCAGCGCGACCGGTTCCTGCTCAAGATCGACGTCGACCATGCCGACGAGCTGGAGGAGCTGACGATCGTGCAGCGCATGAGCGCGGCTCCTCCGCGTGCCGAGCCGCTGCTCGACCCCGCGATGGTCCGCCAGCTCCAGCGGGAGGCCGACCAGGTGTTCGTCCACCACGCCGTGGCGCAGTACGCCGTCGCGGTGGTGATGGCCACCCGCAAGCCCCACCAGTACGGCCTGCACCACCTCGACGGCGTGCTGGAGTACGGCGTCAGCGCGCGCGGCAGCCTCGGCCTCATCGCCGCAGGACGGTCGCTGGCCCTCATGCGCGGGCGTGACTACGTGCTGCCGGCCGACCTGGTCGACCTGGCGGGTGACACCCTCGGCCACCGGCTCGTGCTCACGTTCGACGCGGCGGCCGACGGCGTCGACCCCCGCACGGTGATCGAGGCGGTCCTTGCGGCCGTGCCGCAGCCGCGCGTGGCGCCGGCCGAGGAGGAGGTGGTCGTTCGATGAACGAGTCCGCGCGCAGGTTCCGCCGGCTCGAGCTCACGGTCCGACGCCGCGTGGACGGGCTGCTGCAGGGCGACGTCGACGGGCACGCGCTCGGTCCCGGTTCCGACCCGGAGGAGCTCACGCAGTACCGCGCCGGCCAGGACGTGCGGCGCATCGACTGGAACGTCACCGCCCGCACCGGCGAGCCGCACCTCTGGCGCACCCGTGCCCAGCACGAGCTGGACACCTGGCTCCTGGTGGACCGCAGCCCCAGCATGGCCTTCGGCACCGCCCTGACCGAGAAGGTCGACGTCGCGGAGCAGGTCGCTGCCGCCGTCGGCCTGCTCACCGCCGCGCCGGGCAACCGGGTGGGCATCGGCCTGCTCGACGAGGCCGGCCTGCGCTGGATCTCCCCCCGCCCCGGGCGTGCCGCGGCGGCCACGCTGTCCCGGCTCGACCCGGCCGGCCGGGCGGGCAGCCCCCAGGTCCCGCTGTCCGACGCCCTGCGGGGGCTCGGCGCACGCGCCCGGCGCCGCGGACTGTGCGTCGTCGTCACCGACCTGGTCACCCCGGCCGGCGAGGTCGAGCGCCCCTTCGAGTGGGAGGCAGCCCTCCGCCGGCTGACCGCCCGGCACGACGTGATCGTCGTCGAGGTGGACGACCCGCGCGAGCGAGAGCTCCCCGACGTCGGCGAGGCAGTGTTCATCGACCCGGAGACCGGGCTGCAGCGCGAGATCTCCACCTCCGACCCCGAGCTGCGGCTCGCCTACGCCACCGTCGCCGCCCAGCACCGCGACCAGACCGCCGCAGCCGTGCGCGCCTGCCGCGCCGAGCACCTGCGCGTGAGCACCGACCAGGACTGGGCGGCGGTGCTCGCCCGGTTCGTCAGAGACCGGCGCCGCGCCGCCGCCCGCCGCACCCGGAGGACACCATGACCTTCACCGACCCCCTGTACCTGCTCGCCCTCGTCCCCGTCGCGGCCCTCGCGCTCGCCTACGTCCTGATGCAGCGCCGCCGCACCCGGTACGCCGTCCGCTTCGCCACCCTGCCGATGCTCGACCGGGTGGCCCCCGCCCGTCCGCGCTGGCGACGTCACCTGGCCACGGCCCTGGTCCTGCTCGCGCTCGGGACGTTCGCCACGGCGGCGGCAGGACCCCAGATGCGGCTGCGCGTGCCGTACGAGCGAGCGACGGTCATCGTCGCCATCGACGTGTCGGGCTCGATGGAGGCGCAGGACGTGCCCCCGGACCGGCTGACCGCCGCCAAGGAGGCCGCCGTGCAGTTCGTCAACGAGCTCCCGGAGACCGTCCAGGTGGGGGTGGTGGCGTTCTCCGGCCGGGCAGAGCTGGTCGCCCCCGTGACCGACGACCGCGTGCTCGTCGAGAGCTCCATCGACGCCCTCGAGGCCGGCGGCGGCACCGCCATCGGCGAAGCCGTGTTCTCCGCCGCAGAGGAGGTCGTGCGCCAGGCGGCCACGAGCGGCACGACGTCGGACAGCACGACCGCGCCGAACGAGACCACCGACGACGCAGGCACCGAACCGATCCCGGCCCGGCTGGTCCTGCTCTCCGACGGGTTCAACACCGCCGGACGCAGCCCCGCGGACGCGATACCGGAAGCGCTGGAGGCCCAGATGCCGATCTCCACCATCGCCTACGGCACCCCCGACGGCGTCCTCGGCAACGGGCTCGGCGCCCGGTCCGTGCCCGCCGACGACGACATCCTGCAGAGGCTCGCCGACGAGACCGACGGCCACTTCTACCGCGCCGAGAGCGGCACCGAGCTGGACCAGGTCTACGAGGACATCGGCTCCGCCATCGGCTGGCGCACCGAGACCACCCTCGTCACCACCGCCCTGGTCCTGATCGGTCTGGCGCTCGCGATCACCGCCACCGCCCTGTCCCTGCGCTGGTTCTCCCGGTTGGTCTGACACCTTTCGAAGGAGCGTTCCCTTGCAGAACCCCGACCCGTTGCTCAATGGTTCACCGACCGGGATGGGCCGGCCCGCCGGCCCGCGCCACTTCGTCGTCGGCGCGCCCGCCGCCCCACCGCCGCCGCTGCCCGAACCCGCCAGGGGCCTGCTGGCCCCGCCACCTGTCCTGCCGGCCGTCCCGACGGCCGGCCCGCAGGCTGTCCCGCAGGCTGTCCCGCAGGCTGTCCCGCTGGCAGGACGGGGACCCCTCGCCCCGGCCGGGCCGCCGTCCCTCGAGCCCGGGTCCCTGCCCCCTGCGACGGGCCGCCGGCCGCGCCCGTTGCTGACGATGGCCACGGCGCTGGCCCTTGGCGCCCTGCTCGGGTCGGCCACGACGGGCCTGGTCACCGGTCTGGGTCTCGCCCAGGAGGAGGCCGCGGCACCGGCGGTGGTGGACCAGGGCACCGGCACGACGACGACGGCGAGCGCCGCCCAGCGCGCCCTGCCCAGCGTCGTCCAGGTCCGAGCCGGATCACGCGGCGGGTCGGGCGTCGTCATCGACGGCAACCATGTGGTCACGAACGGGCACGTCGTCGTGGGCAGCGAGACGGTCGAGCTCCTGCTCGACGACGGGAGCTCGGTGACCGGCCGCGTGCTCGGTTCCGACGAGCGCAACGACATCGCCGTGGTCGAGGCGGACCTCGGCAGCGTCCCCGCAGCCGCCCTCGGCCGCAGTGCCGGGCTGCAGATCGGCCAGCCGGTCATCGCCGTCGGATCGCCGCTCGGGCTCACGGGCAGCGTCACGGCGGGCGTGGTCAGCGCCGTCGACCGCAGCTCCGGCAACTATCCCGGACCGATGATCCAGACCGACGCGTCGATCAACCAGGGCAACTCGGGCGGGCCGCTGGTCGACCTGCGCGGCCAGGTGGTCGGCATCAACACCGCCATCGCCACCGTTGGCAGCTCGGGGAACATCGGGATCGGCTTCGCCGTGCCGATCGACCGTGCGGCGGAGGTCGCCGGCCGCATCATCGCGAGGGCGTGACCCGAGGTCGGGTCGGCAGTCTGGCGCGAGGTCGGCAGCCTGCTGCCGACCTCACGTCGCCACCAGACGGGTCAGAAGGTCGCGTGCTCCACGGTGACCGACGACGCGCCGCGGAGCGGCGCCACCTGCTCGGCCTCGGCGTGCAGCGCCCGGCGGTGCGGCTCGGCGAGCGAGGCGAACGTCGTGACGGCGAGAGCGAGCCGCCGGCCGCTCTTGCGAGGGCGCCAGATCCCGGCGATCACGCCGTCGACGAGCAGCGTGCCCGGCTCGCCGACGGTCTTCCACACCTCGCGGTGCCACCGCTGGTCGAGGATCGACTCGCGGTCGTGCAGCTGGGTGTAGGGGTCGCGGGGCGGGAGCAGGCGCACGCCCGTCGGGGACGGCGGCGACCGCAGCGTGTCGAGATCGGCCGTCCGGATCCATGCCGTGCTGCCCCGGTCGCTGTCCGCGTCCGTGAGCCGTACCGGCGTCAGCTCGCCCTCGACCGCGTCCCACCACGAGTCGGTGTCGCGGACCTGGAGGCCGGTCCACGCCGCGAAGCCCGCACGGGTCGACGGTCCGTAGCAGTGCAGGTAGCGGCGCAGCAGCTCCGCGCGTGCGGTCGTGGGGTCGACGTCCGGCAGCGGGTGGCCCAGCCACTCGTCGACCAGGACGAACGGCGCCTTGTTGCCGGAGCGCGGCGCGAAGCACACGACGCCCTGCAGCGTCAGGACCCGCAGGCAGAAGTGGACCACCCCCTCCCCCAGCGGCTGCCCTGCGGCGTAGGGGCCTTCCGCCGTCCACCGGCGGCGCTGCTTCGCGGTGAGCCGGCCCGCGACCCGCCCGGCGAGCTCCGCGCCCAGCTCCTGGACGGCGAGCCGGCGTCCGGCCAGGACCTCGCGAATCTCCGTGCGGGTCAGCTCGGCTGCCTCGGTCAGGCTCAGGCCGAGCGCATCGAGCGCCGGCGCCACCCCGGGCAGGAAGCGGCGCAGCGCCTCATCGGACGGCGGCAGCACGCCCGTGGTGAAGGTCGCCGCGTCCGCAGTGGGGACGTAGAACGGCGCACCCCGCACGGACCAGGTCTGCAGCAGGCTCTTCCGCTCGGCGACGGCGTGGTCGACCGCCTCCCGGGTCGCTCCCCGCACCCTGGCGTGCAGGGCCAGCAGAGCCGACCCGGGCGGACTGTTCTGGATGCCGCAGTCCGCAGCGGCGTCGGGCAGCGCGTCCTCGCCCAGCCGCTCGGTGAGGTGCTGGGCGGCCAGGCGACGGGCGACGACGTCGGACACCGGGACCCGCTCGGTCACCGTCCCAGGCTAAGGCGAGGCCCGGCCCCACGTCCGGCGGCCCGACGTCAGCCGGCCCAGGTCTCCGTGAACAGGCCGCTGTACGCGTTCAGGGCCGGCTGGCCGCCCAGGTGGGCGTAGAGCACCTGGGCGTCGGCGGGGATCTCGCCGCTGGTGACGAGGTCGATCAGCCCGGCCATCGACTTGCCCTCGTAGACGGGGTCGATGATGACGCCCTCGAGCCGGCCCGTGAGCCGGATCGCGTCGAGCGTCGACTCCACCGGGATCCCGTACTTGTCCCCGGCCCAGCCGGGCAGCACCGTGATCTCGTCGTCGCGCAGCGGCCGCCCGACGCCGATGAGCTCTGCCGTGGCGCGCGCGATCCGGGCCACCTGGTCGCGGGTGTCGTCCAGCTTCGCGCTGGCGTCGATCCCGATCACCCGGCGGGGCCGGCCGCCGGCCTCCTCCAGTGCGGCGAAGCCGGCGATCATGCCGGCGAGGGTCGATCCGGTGACCGCGCACACGACGATCGTGTCGAAGAAGACCCCCAGGTCACGCTCCTGCTGCTGGACCTCGTACGCCCAGTGCGCGAACCCGAGACCGCCGAGGCGGTGGTCGGAAGCACCCGCAGGGATCGCATAGGGCGTGCCACCGCGCTCCTTGACGTCGTCGATCGCCCGCGTCCAGGAGTCCTTGAACCCGATGCCGAAGCCCGCCGGGTCGAGCCGGACCTCCGCGCCCATGATCCGGCTGAGCATGATGTTGCCGACGCGGTCGGCGACGGAGTCCGGCCAGTCGACCCAGTTCTCCTGAACCAGCACCGCCTTCAGGCCCAGCGACGCGGCCACCGCGGCGACCTGGCGCGTGTGGTTGGACTGGTACCCGCCGATCGACACGAGCGTGTCGGCGCCCTGCGCGAGGGCGTCGGGGACGATGTACTCCAGCTTGCGGGTCTTGTTGCCGCCGTAGGCGAGGCCCGCATTGCAGTCCTCGCGCTTGGCCCAGACCGCGGCACCGCCGAGGTGGGCGGTCAGCCGCGGCAGCGGATGGACGGGGCTCGGCCCGAAGGTCAGGGGGTGGCGGGGGAAGTCGGACAGGGCCATGGTTACTCCTCGTCGACCGGCTGGTCGGTGGGCTCGTCGGTGGGCTCGTCGGTGGGCTCGTCGGTGGGCTCGTCGGTGGGCAGGGTGTACCAGGTGTCGAAGGCGACAGCCGCCGCCTGGTCCGCGTCCCCGGCGGCACACAGCCGGATCAGCTCGTCGTGCCGGGCGAACGACGCGCGACCGCCCAGCGAGGAGAACCGCAGACGTTCCGCGCGGCGCAGCACCGGCGTGAACTGGTCGAGCACCGACGCCAGGGCCCGGTTCGCCGCCACGGCCACCGGTACGTCGTGCAGCGCGTCGTCGGCACGCAGCGCCGCCTCGACGTCGCCCGCCTCGATCGCCGCGCGGAACTCGCGGTTGGCCGCGCGCATCGCATCGAGGTCGGCCTCCGTGAGGCTCCGCACCGCCTCCCGTACGGCGACCTCGTGCATCGCCGCGACGACGTCGCGGGCGCCGCGCACGTCCCGCAGGTCCAGCGAGCTCACCGTCGTCGAGCTGCCGGGTCGGGCCACGACCAGGCCGGCCTCGGCCAGACGCAGCAGCGCCTCGCGCACCGGCGTGCGGCTGACGCCGAGCCAGGCCGCGAGATCGCCGTCGCGCAGCTGCTCGCCCGGCGCGAAGCTGCCGTCGACGATGGCGTCGCGGAGGCGGGCGTAGACGTCGTCACGCAGAAGACGGCGGCCGATCGGGGGCGCGCTCAGGGGAATGGGCATGCAATATATTACATAGAGTGTGCGGTGTTCTGGCAAGCGGCAGGCCCACACGGGCGGGCTCCGCCGTCAGCGCGACCGCGACCTGTGCCGCAGCGCCCCGCCGGGCCGCGAGCCGGTGCGCTCGCCGTCCTCGATCACGGGGGTCCCACCCACCAGGACCCACGGGATGCCCGCGGCCGTCAGCCGCGGCTCGTCCGGCGTCGCGCGGTCGGCGACGGTCGCGGGATCGAGGACGACGACGTCGGCCACGAAGCCCTCGGCGATCCGGCCCCGGTCGTGCAGGCCGAGCCGTGCGGCGGGCCGGGCGGCGAGGTGGACGATCATCTCCGCGAGCGACAGCACGCCCTCCTCACGGACGTAGCGCCCGAGGTAGCGCGGGAAGGTGCCGTGGGCGCGGGGATGGGGCTTGGCGCCGACGAGGATCCCGTCGCTGCCCCCGGTGTGCCGACGGTGGCGCATGATCTCGCGGACGTTCTGCTCGTCGCCGACGTGCTGCAGGATGCTCGTGCCGAGCCGGTCGTCGACCAGCAGGTCGAAGAAGACCTCGGCGGGCCGCCGCCGTTCGTCCGTCGCGATCCGGGCCACGGTGCGGCCCACCCGGTCGCCGAGCGCCGGGTCGCGCACCCCGGCGATCTCGATGGTGGCCCAGTCGACGGGCACGCCGTGGCAGCCGTCACTGCCGACCACCTCGACCTGGTGCGCGATCCGTTCCCGCTCCCCCGCGTCGCGCAGCCGCGCGAGCGTCGCCTCGGGCCCGCCGACCGCCGCGCGGCTCGGGAGCAGCGCCGACAGCGTCGTCGAGCCGGGCAGGTACGGGTAGGAGTCGAGGGTGATGTCGACGCCGTCGGCGAGCGCCCGGTCGACCAGTGCCAGCAGCTCGCCGGCCCGTCCACGGTTCTCAGGAAAGTTCATGGTCGCGTGCGTGAGGTGCAGCGCGCACCGGGCCCGCCGCGCGACGTCGACCATCTCGGCGTAGGCGTCCAGCGCGCCCGCGCCGTAGGACCGCTGGTGCGGCGCGTAGAAGCCGCCGTGCCGCGCGACCACCTCGGCCAGCGCGACGAGCTCGTCGGTGCTCGCGAACGCGCCGGGCACGTAGGTGAGCCCCGACGACAGACCGAACGCGCCCTCCCGCATACCCTGGTCCACCTGCGCACGCATGGCGACGAGGTCGGTCGCGGAGGCCGGCCGGTCGCCCGTGCCGATGACGTTCATCCGGATGGTCCCCTGCGGCAGCAGGTAGGCGACGTTCGTCGCGCTGCCGCGGCGGTCGATCTCCGCGAGGTACCCGGCCACCGACCGCCAGGCGAGGTCGACCTCTGCCGGGGTGCCGTTCCAGCCCGCGATCTGCTCGCGCACCGTGGCCATCGTCGCGTCGGTGACGGGCGCGTACGAGAGCCCGTCCTGCCCCACCACCTCGGTGGTCACGCCCTGCGAGACCTTGGCGCGGTGGTCGCCGTCGGCGAGGACCGCGAGGTCGGAGTGGGCGTGCATGTCGACGAAGCCGGGCGCGACGGCCAGCCCGTCGGCGTCGACCACCCGCGCGCCGGCCGCGTCGATCCGCCCGCCCACGCCGACGATCCGCCCTGCACGCACCAGCACGTCGCCCAGCACGGGATCCTGCCCGCTGCCGTCGACGATCAGGCCGCCGCGCAGCAGCAGCTCGTCGCTCATCCGGGCCTCAGCGCGGGTCGACACGGACGAGCTCGCGGATGCCGCGAGCCTCGAGCGCCGCCGGGTCCGCTGCGGTCGCGCTCGTCACGACGGCGAGGGCGACCCCGTCCTCGCGCAGCGCGTGCCAGCGCTCGAAGACCGCCCCACCCGGCCCCAGTGCGGCCCGGGAGCGCGGCACGTCGTCCGCGTCGACGTCGACCACGACGGCGACGTCGCGGACCGGCACGCTCGCGCGCCCGGCGTCGCGCCGCGCCGCTGCGACCACCTCGGCGAAGCGCCGGCCGAGTGGCTTGACCTGGTTGTCGACGTCGAGCAGGCCGAGCGAGTACTCGAGGTCCTTGTAGTCACCGAGGTCGCGCGTCACGTCGTGCGAGCACCACCAGGTGATCGCGAACAGGTCCTCGGTGGTGAGCGCCGCCTCGATGGTGCGCTCGCAGAACTCGGGCATCTCCGCCTCCGCGAGGTTCATCGAGGGCGCGCCGACCTCTTGCAGCCAGACCGGCCGCCGGAGGTCCGTCGCGAAGGCCTTCGACAGCTCCATCAGCCACTCGGCGTGCCGCACCGACTGCGGCGACAGCGCCCCGTAGGTCGCGGCCGTGCCGTTGAAGATCCAGGAGTGCGCGGTGGTCATGTCACCGAGCCGCGAGGCGTGCACCGGCTGGAACGGGTGCTCGTCCCGGTACCAGAGGTGGTCGTTCTCGCTGTGCACGATCACGTGCAGCGGGTCGCGGTCGCGCGGGGCGTCGAGCAGCGAGCGGAGCCAGTGGGTGACCTCGGCGGGCTTGGCGGGCATGGCCGCCGGGTTCGGCCGCTGGAACTGGTTGAGCTCGTTGCCGAGCGTCAGTCCCATGAAGTTGGGCCGGTCGCGTACGGCGTCGTAGACCGCAGCGACGAGCGCCGCCTGCGCGTCGATCGCCGGCTGGTCGGTGAACATGTTCCCGGCGTGCCAGTTCACGAGCCAGGCGGGCACGAAGTCGAACCCCGACATGTGCCCCTGGATGACGTCGACGGCGACGTCGAGCCCGAACTCGCCGGCGAGGTCGGTCACCAGGGCGATGTCGTCGAGGGCCCGGCGCCGGACGAGGGTGCGGTTGGGCTGCAGCACGGGCCAGAGCGGGAAGACGCGGACGTGGTCGACGCCGAGGCCCGCGATCGCCTCGAAGTCCGCACGCACGGCGTCGGGCTCGATCGCCATCCACTGGAACATCCAGTCCTTCGACGGCGTGTAGTTGACGCCGAAGCGCGGTGAGTTCGTGTTCAAGTCGCTCTCAATTCCGTGTGCAGTGCTCAGTCTTGGCCGTGGACGACCGATGGGGCCGTCGAGGTCGAGTCGCGGATCATGAGGCGGCGGCCGCCTACCGTCTGCGACGTGACGCCATCGCCGCGCACCAGGCGCTCCAGGAGGCCGACGGCGGTGCGCGCGCTCTCCTCGACCGGCGCGTCGAGCGCGGTCAGGCGGGGACGCACGAGGGTCGAGACCCAGGAGTCCTCCCAGGCGACCACCGAGAGCCGCTCCGGGATGCTGACCCCGATCTCGGGGGCGTGGGCGACGATCTCCGCCGCCATGACCTCGCTGTCGACGATGATCGCCGTCACGGGGCCGATCCGACCCAGGAGGTCGGCCACGGGGTCCTCCGCCTCGGCGTCCCACACGGCGTAGGACGGCTCGATGCCGTGCCCGGCGGCGGCCGTCGCGAAGCGCGCGTCACGGGCACGGGTGTGGGCGAGGTTGGGCGCGTCGTTGACGCGGGCGACGCGGCGGTGGCCGAGCTCGGCGAGGTGAGCGAGCACTGCCTCGAAGGCGGCGTCGTCGCGCACCGTCACGGCGGGCACCGTCGCGTCGATGGGCGCGCCGAGCACCACGGCGGGCGCGGCGAGCCGGCCGATCAGGTCGAGCCGCGGGTCGTCCGCCCGGACGTCGACGAGCAGGAACGCGTCGACCCGCTGTTCCGCCCACCACTCGCGGTAGACGCGGGCCTCGTCGTCGACCCGCACGAGCGTGAGCGAGAGCGACCAGCCGATCTCCGCGAGCGGCTCGGTGAGCCCAGCGACCAGCCGCATGAAGAAGGGGTCGCGGCCGAAGGTGTCGCTCGCGCGGGCGATCACCAGGCCGAGGCTCCGGCCGCCACGACCCGAGACCTTGCGGCTCGCGTAGTTGGGGCGCCAGTTGAGCTCGTCGGCCGCCTGCCGGATCCGCGCGGCGGTGGCCGCCGAGACGTTCGGCCGACCGTTGAAGACGTGCGACACCGCAGAGGGGGACACGCCTGCGCGGCGCGCGACGGCGGCGATCGTTGCTCGTTTCGGGGGCGTTTCGGTCACGGCCATGAGACTAGGGGGTTGACCCCCCAAAGTAAAGCGGTATACATTCACCGCCAGTCACATTGTGTACCGCTTTACAAGGCTCGGCACGCGGACGTGCCCCGCCGCCTCGATCGACACACCGTCGTTCCAGATCGACAGTTCCAGGAGGCCCCGTGACAGACGGCATCAGCAGGCGCACGTTGCTGGCCGCAGCACTCAGCGGCGGGATCGTCACGCCTCTCCTCGCGGGCTGCGGGGCGCTCGTGCCCGCGTCCAGCGGCCCGAGCGCGCTGACCGTGCACACCCAGATCAGCGGCGCGGTCGCCGGGGCCCAGACGTTCTCGGACGTCGTCGCGGCGTACCAGCGGGACACCGCCCGCAAGGTCGCCCTGCTGAAGAACGGGTCCGACCTGCCCATCGTCTTCGAGACGAGCACCCTCGCGGGCAAGGAGGCGGACGTCGCGATCGTCAACATGATGGGCCGGACGCTCGCCTGGACGCCGGAGGGCGCCACGGTGCCCGTCGGCGACTACGTCGACGACTGGGGCCTGCGCGACCTCATCATTCCCGAGGCGCTCCAGGAGTGGACGGACGAGGAGGGCCGGCTGCGGGCCTTCCCGTTCACGCGGACGAACTGGCCCGTCTCGTTCAACACCAGGCTGCTCGAGGAGGCAGGCGTCGGCATCCCGACGACGTCGGACGAGCTCATCGCCGCCGCGGACGCCCTGCGTTCCCAGGGCATCGGCCCGGTCACCGTCGGCGGCTCGGACTGGAGCGGCCAGAAGATGTTCCTGCAGATCCTGCAGGGCTTCCTCACGCAGGACGAGGCGCGCACCGTCTTCTCGACGGGGAAGATCTCCGAGAGCCCCGGCGCGATCGCGGGCGTCGAGCACTTCGTCGAGCTGCGCGACGCCGGGGTCTTCGTGGACAACGTCCAGGGCTACACGTCCGACTCGGAGCTCACCCAGTTCAACACCCGGAAGGCCGCCATCGTGCCCGCGATGTCGTCGGCCCTCGCCCTCGTCCCCGCCGAGCGTGCGGCAGAGGTCACCGTGGGCGGCTGGCCCCGGCCGTCGAGCGGCGGCGTGCTCGACCACCCGAGCGTCATCAAGAGCTACAACGGCCACGGGATCTGGATCAGCCGCAACGGCCTCGAGAAGCTCGACCTCATCAAGCCGTTCGTGCAGCACCTGTACAGCGAGCAGGTCACGGACAGATTCATCCTCGAGTCCGGGCGCGACATGAGCCGCGTCACCGACACCGTCAGCACGGACTTCCCGCTCGTCGCCCAGGCGTCGCAGCTGACGGACACCGAGGTGTCCGCCGTGATGCTGCCGGACCTGCTCATCCCCGACGCCGTGTTCGAGCCGATGATCCAGGCGACGGCGCTGGCCTACGGGTCGGCGTCGGCAGAGCGGATCATCGACGCGTTCGAGCACTCCTACCAGGCGGCCTGACCGTTCGAGCTGGGAAAGGACCCACCACCATGACCGCCCTCCTCGACGCAGGCCCCCGCGACGCCCCCGACGCCGGCCCGCCCGACGCCGTGGCCAGGCCCCGCCGTCACGGGTCGGTGCGCGACCGCTTCCCCGGCCTCGCCCTGCCCGCCCTCATCTGGTACGCGATCTTCATGATCGGCCCGGTGGTCGCGATGTTCGCCATCGCGTTCCTCTCGTGGCCGGGCATGCTCGCCACCCCCGAGCCCGCCGGCCTCGACAACTTCGCCCGTGTCTTCGCGGACGAGACGTTCTGGGCCGCGACCACCAACTCCGCGATCCAGATCGTCGTCGGCCTGCCGATCATGATCGGCGTCGCCTTCCTCCTGGCGTTCTATGTCGTGCAGAAGCCGCGCGGCCACCGCCTGCTGCGGTACCTGCTGTTCATCCCCGCCCTCATCTCCGCCCCCGCGACGGCGATGGTGTTCTACGCGATGCTCAACCCCGACGGGCTGGTCAACGGCGCGCTCCGGCCGCTCGGCCTCGAGGGCAACGAGTGGCTGGCCGACCCGACCACCGCGCTGGGCGCCATCATCGCCGTCGAGCTGTGGAGCGGCATCGGGTACTCGGCGGTGCTCATCGCGTCGCGCCTCGACGGGGTCGAGCAGGAGGTCGTGCAGGCAGCGCGCCTCGACGGCGCCGACGACTGGCGCCTCGCCTGGCGGATGTACTGGCCGATCGCCCGCGACTTCATCGGCGTCGTCGCGATGCTGCAGTTCCTGTCGATGCTCTTCAACTCGGCGCAGACCGTCCTGCTGCTCACGCAGGGCGGGCCGGAGAACGCGACCACGACGCTCGCCTACCTCATCTACCGCAAAGCATTCGTCGAGGCGGACCTCGGCTACAGCCAGGCCGTCGGCGTCATCCTCTTCGTGATCGGGCTCGTGGGGATGTGGGCGATCCGCCGCACGCTCCGCGCCACGCACTGATCCCCGATCTCGAACCGCCCAGGAGGCCACCCATGGCTCAGCGCACCGCCCTTCCCCTGCGCGACCGCATCGGCTCGATCACGAGCGGAACGCTCGCCTGGATCTACGCCGCGCTGCTCGTCGTCCCCTTCTACTACTTCATCGTCTCGTCGTTCAAGACGAACGAGGAGATCTTCGAGTCCCCGCTCGCCCTACCGAGCAGCATCGACCTGTCCAACTTCACGACGGCGATCCACCAGGCGGACCTCGGCCTCGCGGTGGCGAACTCCGCGCTGACCACCGTCGGCGCGCTCGTCCTCACGCTGCTGCTCGCCCTGCCCGCCGCGTTCGCCCTCGCCCGGGCCACCGGCCGGCTCGGCAAGATCGTCGAGAGCGTCTTCGCGCTCGGCTTCCTCATCCCGTCGTTCGCCGCGCTGTTCCCGACGTTCCTGCTCGCCGCGGCGCTCGGCCTCTTCCACACGCGCACGTTCATCGTGTTCCTCCTGCCCGCGACCGCGCTGCCGCTCTCGGTCATCATCCTCACGTCGTTCATGCGGACCATCCCGCGCGAGCTCGAGGAGGCCGCCTCGATGGACGGCGCGTCCTCGCTGCAGGTCCTCCGGCAGGTCTACCTGCCGATCTGCGTCCCGGGGATCGCCACGGTGGTGCTCCTCAACTTCCTCTCGTTCTGGAACGCCTACCTGTACCCGCTGATCCTCATCGGCCCGGACACCGCCCAGCGCACGATCCAGGTGGCGCTCCCGACGCTCAAGGTCGACGCGGGCACCGACTACGGCGTGCTCATGGCAGGCACCCTGGTGACCCTGCTGCCGGTGTACCTCGTCTACACGGTCCTGCAGCGCCAGATGCAGCGTGCCCTGCTCTCCGGAGCGGTCAAGGGATGACGCCCACCCGCCCGGCGGCCGGGGCCGCCTCGCTCCCCCGCGCCACGCGTATCGGCCAGGTCAACCAGCGGCTCAAGGGCTGGGAGGCGGTGCGCTGGGTCGACGGCGCGCCTCGCGTCACCGACGTGCTGCGGCGCGAGGTCGACCGCTGGGGCGGCCTCGGCGCGATCTACGGCGTCCTGCGCGCGGACCCCTGGTCAGCGGTGCACTGGGGCAACGGCATCCCGCCGGAGCGCAGCGCCGAGGCGTACGCCGCCGTCCAGGACCACGTGACGGCGTACGGCGACGGGATCCCCGTGCTGTTCGTCGAGGAGGCACCGCACGGGCTCATGGCGCTCGGCGGGACGACCGTGCCCGTGAACCTCGCGCTCGGTGCGGGCATGGACGCGGCGCTCACCGAGGAGCTGGGCGCCGCGGTGGCCGCAGAGGCACGCGCCCGCGGTACCCACGTCGCTCTCGTCTCCGGCCTCGACGTGCTGCGTGACCCGAGGTGGGGACGCGCGGAGGAGTGCTTCTCGGAAGACCCTGCCCTTGCCGCGCTGCTCGTCGCGGCGACGGTGCGCGGCATGCAGGGCACGACGTCGGTGCGCGACCCCATCGACACGCAGCACGTGGCGGTCGTCGCCAAGCACCTCGCGGCCCAGGGCGCAGGCATCGGCGGCCGCAACGGGTCGGGGGCGCCCGTCGGCCGGCGCGAGCTGGGCGAGACGCACCTGCGTCCCGCCCACGCGGCCGCGCGCGTCGGCGTCGCGGGGTACATGGCGGCCTACAACGACGTCGACGGCATACCCTGCAGCGCGAACGAGGCCCTGCTCACGGGAACGATCCGCGAGCAGTGGGGGTGGGACGGCATCGTCATGGCCGACGGCACCGCCATCGACCGGCTGCGCGACAGCTCGCCCGACCCCGCCACCGCCGCAGCCCTGGCCCTGCGCGCCGGCGTCGACCTCAGTCTCTGGGACGAGGCGTTCACCCACCTGGACGAGGCGATCGACCGTGGCCTCGTCGCCGAGGCCACGCTCGACCGGGCCGCCGACCGCGTCCTCGCCCTCAAGTGCCGGCTGGGCCTGTTCGGCGAGCCCGTGGCGGGCGTCCCCGTGGAGCGCGACGTCGTGGCGCTCGCGGACCGCGCCGCCCGGCAGGCGGTGGTGCTCGTCGACGACGGCGGCCTGCTGCCCCTGCGCGCCGGCGCGACGCTCGCCGTCGTCGGCCCGAATGCCGATGACCTCGAGGCGCAGCTCGGCGACTACACGCCGCCGCGGCCCGTCCCGGACGCCGGTGCCTCGACCGTGCGCTCCGCACTCGTCGCGCGGTTCGGCGCGGACAGCGTTCGCTACGCCCGGGGCAGCGACCTTCGTGGACCGCTGGACGACCCCGGCGCCCTCGACGACGTGCGGGCCGCCTGCTCGGGAGCGAACGTGTGCGTCGCGGTGCTCGGCGGGTCCAGCCGGCGCACCTACGAGGACGAGTTCGCCGACAACGGCGCGGTCAAGGGTCCGGCGAGCGACACGACGAACGGTGAGGGCGTCGACCTGTCGTCCGTGGCGATCGCCGCGGCGCAGCTCGCGGTGGTCCGGGCCGCGCGGGAGTCGGGTACGCCCGTGATCGGCGTGGTGGTGGACGGCCGGCCACGAGTCCTCTCCGAGCTGCGCACGCTCGTCGACGCGCTGGTCGTGGTGCCGTTCCCCGGACCGCGCGGTGGTGAGGCGGTCGCCGCCGCGCTCTGCGACGGCGCGGCCTCCGGCCGGCTACCTGCGACGTTCCCTGCGGCCGACGGCGTCCTGCCCGTCGCGCACGACGAGCGGCTTGAGACGGCGCGCGGCTATGTCGACGCCGAGGTGGGGCAGGCGCTCCGTTTCGGCACCGCGCAGGTCGACGGCGTGACCGTCCGGCTGGTCGGGGCGGCTCCGTCGGTCGGCGCCGCCACGCTGGCCGAGCCGTCGACGAGCCCCGGGCGGCGCCCCTCGACAGGCTCGGGAGGAGGCGGCGCCGTCGCGCACCTCGCGGTCGCGGTCACCAACGCCACCGCCGACGACGTCTCCCTGTCCGTACCGTTGTATGGTCGCCGGCACGAGCCGGGTGTCCGGCCGCGACGGCGTCAGCTCCTCGCGGTGCAGCGGGCGACCGTCCCTGCGGGCAGCACCAGCACGATCCCGTTCGAGCTCGGCCTCGACGAGCTCGGATCGTGGGCGACGGGCGAGCCGGTCGCCACGCCCGTCCTGGTCAGCGTCTGGTGCACGCCGGAGGCGGACCCGCCCGCCGACGCGCTGTCGGTCCGAGTCGTCGACGAGAGAGGCACCACCCCATGGGAGCGATGACGCCCACCCTCCTGGACCCCACGATCACGACGACGCTCCGGGAGGCCGCCGACCGCGTGCGCGCCGCGTCGGGCACGCGCGTGGGCGACCTGGTCGAGGACGCGCTGCTGCGCACCCTGACCGACACGATCACCCTCGGCGAGGACGGCACCGCGTTCGTCATCACCGGCGACATCCCCGCCATGTGGATGCGCGACTCGACCACCCAGCTGACGCCGTACCTGCGCTTCATCGGCTCGTGCCCGCCGCTCGCCGACCTGGTCGCAGCGGTCGTGCGGCGTCAGCTCGCCTGCCTCGACCACGACCCGTACGCGAACGCCTTCAACGACGGACCGACCGGTGCCCACTACGCGCCCGACGACGTCTGCGACGACCCGCACGTCTGGGAGCAGAAGTACGAGATCGACAGCCTCGCTTACCCCGTCACGCTCGCGCACACCCTCTGGCGTGCGACGGGCCGCACCGACGTCTTCGACAAGTGCGCCCACCGGGTGCTGCGGACGATCACCCGGCAGCTGCGGGTCGAGCAGGACCACGACACGTCCGCCTACCGGTTCCAGCGCGACACCGACATCCCGACCGAGACGCTCGCACGCGACGGCCGGGGCACCGCCGTCGGCCGGACGGGCATGACGTGGAGCGGGTTCCGTCCCTCCGACGACGCCTGCACCTACGGCTACAACGTCCCGGCGAACCTCTTCGCCGCGCAGGCGCTGCTCGCGATCGGCGACATCGCCACAGAGGTGCTCGACGACGCCGCGCTGGCCGCCGACGCCCGGGCGCTCTCCCGCGAGCTGGTCGCAGGGGTCAAGAAGTTCGGCGTCGTGGACGCGCCCTCCGGTCCCACGAGCGACGGGGCCAGGGACGGTGCGGCGCCAGGCCGTGGGCGCATCTACGCCTACGAGGTCGACGGGCTCGGCGGCGTGCTGTGCATGGACGACGCGAACACGCCCTCGCTGCTGTCGCTCCCGCTCATCGCGCCCGACGTGTTCGACGAGGCCGTGTGGCGCGAGACCCGCGACGTCGTGCTGAGCCCCGCCAACCCGTACTACTTCAGCGGAACGGCGGCGAGCGGCGTCGGTAGCCCGCACACCCTGCCGGGCCGCGTCTGGCCGATCGCGCTCGCGGTCGAGGCGCTCACCGGCACGCCCGAGGACCGCGTCCGCGTCCTGGACCTCCTCGCGCGGACCGACGGGGGCACCGGGCGCATGCACGAGGCGTTCGACGCGTCGGACCCGACGGCATTCTCGCGCCCGTGGTTCTCGTGGGCCGACTCGATGTTCTGCGAGCTCGCGCTCGCCGTCGCGGACGAGGCGGCCGACGTCGGCCGGGAGCGCGGGGTCAGCGGCGCCTGAGGCCGCTCGTCGGGGCACCGGCAGGTGATTCGCTGGGTGCCAGGTGGTCTGGAGCCACCGCGACCGGTTGGTCTGGTCATCTTGACCAGACCAACTTGCTACGCGACCATGAACGTATGACCGTCGTGAACGTTCAGGAAGCAAAGACCCATCTCTCCCGGCTGATCTCTCGTGCCCAGCACGGCGAAGAGGTCGTTGTCGCACGCTCCGGGAAGCCCGCTGTCCGCCTGATCCCGGTGGAGCCCGTTGCTCAGCGCACGTTCGGTACCGTGCCGGTCGCCATCCCGGACGGGTTCTTCTTCGAGCCGATCGACGAGGAGGAGCTCGCCGCATGGGAGTGACCTACCTCCTCGACACCCATGCGTTCGTGTGGCTGCTCGGCTCACCCGACCGGATCGACGAACCACTGCGAACCGAGCTCGGATCCACTGCGAACCGGCTCCTTGTCTCAGCAGTGTCTGCGATGGAGGTCGCGACCAAGGTCCGGCTCGGCAAGTTCGACGAGGCCGGCTCCCTGGTCAGTACGTGGGAACGCCGGGTAGACGACATCGATGCGGAGTCACTGGACCTCACCACCGCACACGCCCTGCATGCCGGATCGATGCCCTGGACCCATCGAGATCCGTTCGACCGCTTGCTCGCCGCCCAGGCAATCGTCGAGAACGTGGTCCTCGTGACCAGGGACGTCGCGTTCGACACCCTCCCAGCGGTCCGCACTGCCTGGTAGACCCAGTAGCGCACGACGCTGGTGTGTCTAGTTCCTCGGCTCGAACGGCGTGAGGCTCCCGAGTCATCGTGGTCTTTCACCCTGTCGATCGCCTGGATCCTATCGAGCCGCACTACCCCGTCGCGGCTGGCCGGACGGCTTGCCCGCGCCTAGAGCGCGTCCTGGTACGGGATGACCACCCGGTTGATCACGAGCAGGCCCGCCGCCGCCACCGGGACGGCGACGAGCGCGCCGAGGATCCCGCCCAGCGACGCTCCCGCAAGGGCCGCCACGATGACGAGCACGCCGGGCAGCGCCACGGCGCGGCTCATCACCCGCGGTGCCAGGACGTACGCCTCGACCTGCATGTAGACCAGCAGGAAGGCCGCGACGACGATCGCCCCGACCGGGCTCACCGTCAACGTCGCGAGCACGACGAGGGTGGAGCCGATGACCGTCCCGACGACGGGTATGAGGGCCGCGATGAACGCGATGACGGCGAGGAGGATCGGCGCGGGACTGCCCGCGAACACCGTCAGCAGCAGGGTGAACGTGGCGTTGATGGTCGCAAGGAGCAGCTGGCCGGAGACGTAGCGGCCCACGGAGTCCAGCACCTCGTTCAGGAGTGATCCGGTTTCCAGCCGCCGGGACCCCGGCACGAGCCGCAGGACGGCGGAGACCATGGTCGGCAGCGTGACGGCGAAATAGATCGTCAGAGCCGTGACGATGATGATCGCGGTCACGCCGTTGACCAGCCCGGTGCCGACCTGCAGCACGCCGCCGGCGATCGCCGTCAGCTGCCGGGGGTCGGTGAGCAGCCCGGTCAGCGACGACAGCAAGCCGTTCAGGTCGAGTGCGACCAGGTTGTCGGTGGTCCAGACGTACCAGGCCTGGTCGGGAAGGTCGCGCAGCGTATCCACCAGCTGGGCGCCGAAGATCCCGACCTGCTGGGCGGCCAACGGCAGCACCGCGACGACGACGAGCGCGATCACGATCGCGGATCCGACGATCGCGACCGTCGCGGCCGCCCACCGCGGCAGGCCTCGCGAGGTGAGGTACCGGATCGCGGGCTCCAGGGCCAGGGCCAGGAACAGGGCGAGCCCCACGTACACGAGGACCGTTGCCACGGCGGCCAGCGCACCCAGCACCGCAAGGCCTGCACCGACGCCGAGGGTGGCGAGCATGGCGTAGCCGAACGGGCGCGCCGGTAGACCGATGACCGCGCCGGCCTTTCCCCCGGCGGGAAGGCGAACAGCCCGCTGCGGCCCTACGGACGTGGCAGGGTCGTGTGCGGCTCGCGGCTTCCGTGCTCTCGGCGGTCGCGGCACGGCGGGGCGTTGCGGCAAGCGGGCCATTGCGCTCCATTCGGGTCCCAGGTGTCCGTGGTCAACACCTGGCGCACCACAGCCTTCCGGAAGGCGGCCCGCTTGTCGCCGTATGGCCGACAGGTTCAGGGCCGGATTCAATGTCTCGCGACCTGCCGGCCCCTGTCGGGCGACTGAGGGGTTCTGCCCGGGCCTCCCACTCGGCGGGCGGGCGTTGGATGGTTCCGACAAGAGCACTGAGCCCGTGCCGCACCGCTCGGCACGGGCATGAAGCAAGGAGAGGCACCCATGCGTGGAGTTGTCATGTACGCGCCCGGCGACGTCCGCGTCGAGGAGCGCGAGGACGCGAAGATCGTCGAGCCGACCGACGCCGTCATCCGGGTGACCGCCTCGTGCATCTGCGGGTCGGACCTCTGGCCGTACCGCGGGGTCGAGGCGCTGGACGGCCCCACCCCGATGGGCCACGAGTACATCGGCATCGTCGAGCAGGTCGGTGACGACGTGCGGAACATCAAGGTCGGCGACTACGTCGTCGGCTCGTTCGTGGCCTCCGACAACACCTGTGAGATCTGCCAGGCGGGCTACCAGTCCCGCTGCATCCACAACGTGATGATGGGATCGGTGGGCACTCAGGCCGAGCTCGCCCGCATCCCGCTGGCCGACGGCACCCTCGTCGCCACGCCGGGCACACCCGACGAGGACCTGATCCCGTCGCTGCTGGCCGCCTCCGACGTGCTGGGCACCGGCTGGTTCGCCGCGGTGGCCGCCGAGGCCGGTCCCGGCAAGACCGTCGCGGTGGTCGGCGACGGCGCCGTGGGCCTCTCGGCGGTCCTGGCCGCCAAGCAGCTCGGCGCGGAGCGCATCATCGCGTTCAGCCGTCACCCCGAGCGGCAGGCACTGGCCCGCGAGTTCGGCGCCACCGACATCATCGAGGAGCGTGGCGACGCCGGAGCCGCGAGGGTCAAGGAGCTCACCGGCGGGTACGGCGCCCACGGCGTCGTCGAGGCGGTGGGCACCGAGGAGTCGATGTGGCAGGCGATCCGCTCCTCCCGGCCCGGCGGCTATGTCGGCTATGTCGGCGTCACGCACGGCGTGGAGCTCAACGGGCTGGACCTGTTCTTCACCGGCGTGCACCTGCACGGCGGCCCCGCCCCGGTGCGCCGGTTCCTGCCCGAGCTGATCCAGCTCATCTGGGACCGCACCATCGACCCGGGCAAGGTCTTCGACCTGACCCTGCCGCTCGACCAGGCGGCAGAGGGCTACAAGGCGATGGACGAGCGGCGCGCCACGAAGGTGCTGCTCACGCTGTGAGCCGACCGCTGCGGGTGGGGGGTTGCGCCGGAACCTCCCGCCCCAGCGCGCGCGAATCTATCGTTGAAGCCATGAGCACCAAGGACGAGGTGCGGGAGTTCCTGGTCTCCCGCCGTGCGAACGTCACCCCGCAGCAGGCAGGCATCCCCGACTTCGGCGGGGAGCGCCGCGTGCCAGGGCTGCGCCGCGAGGAGGTCGCGATGCTCGCCGGCGTGAGCCTCGACTACTACACCCGGCTGGAGCGCGGGAACATCCGCGGGGCGTCCGAGAGCGTGCTGGGCGCCATCGCCCGGGCCCTCCAGCTGAACGACGCCGAGCGCGAGTACCTCTTCGACCTGGCCCGCACCGCGCCCGCCTCCGCCGCCGCACGTGACCGCAAGCCCGTCGCGCAGTCCGTACGGACCTCGGTGCAGCGCGTGCTCGACAACATGACCGTCCCCGCGATCGTGCACAACTCCAACCAGGACCTCGTCGCGGCGAACCTCATGGGCCGGGCCCTGTACGCCCCGCACTTCGACACCGACGGCACACCGAACATCGCCCGGTTCATCTTTCTCGACAGCCGAGCCAGGGACTACTACGTCGACTGGCCAGAGGCGCGGCGCACCGCCGCGGCGATCATGCGCCTGGAGGCCGGTCGCGACCCGCTCAACCAGGAGCTCACCGCCCTGATCGGCGAGCTGTCCACCCGCAGCCCGCAGTTCCGCGAGGACTGGGCAGGGCACGACGTCCACGAGCACCGCACCGGGGTCAAGTCGTTCCGCCACCCCGAGGTCGGGCCGATCACCGTCGCTTTCGACGTGTTCGCGATGCCCGGGGAGGCGGGGCTGCAGATCGTCACCTACAGCCCGCCACCGAACACCGACTCCGCGGAGAAGTTCGCGCTGCTGGCCAGCTGGGCCACCACCCAGGAGGCCGAGCGCTCCCCCGTCGCGAACCCGGTGAACGGCTGACCGTCCGTCAGTCCCAGCGGAACAGCAGGGCCGCCGTCACGACTCCGATGACGGTCGCGACACCGAGACTGATGAGGTGGGCCGGATCGACCGCGGCGCCGACCCAGGCGGCGGACAGCGCCGCGACGGCGGCTCCGAAGGGCAACCGTTCACCGACCGCCGCGACGGCGTCGGGCAGGCTGCCGGGGCCGCCGAACATGCCGCCGAGGGCACCGAGGGCGAAGAAGGTGATGAGCCCGATCGCCACCGCGGAGTTCGGGGTCGGCGCGACGGCGGCGACGATCATGCCGACGGCGTACATCGCCGCCATCGCGAGCCCGTAGACCGCGAAGGCGGCCCCGAGGTCCACCGGGGGACGCGCGTCGAAGGCGAGGAACGCCACGGCCAGCGCTCCCGCGAGCCCGACGAGGGCCTGCAGCACGCTCACGACGACCTGGGCGACCAGGACCATGGCCGGCGAGGCCGGGGTCACCGCGAGGCGGCGCAGGATGCCGGAACGCCGGTAGTAGGCGAGGAAGCTGGGCATGTTGATGATGCCGATGGTGGCAAGGACCATGGTCAGCACCAGCGGCAGGACGTAGACCTCGAGGGCGGTGAGCCCGGCGACCACCACCTGGTCGCCGGCCGACCGGGCGCTCATCACCAGGATCAGCAGGGGCAGGAGGATCGGCACCACCAGCCCGGAGGTGTCCCGCACGACCATCTTGGCCTCGCACACGACGAGGGTCAGCCAGGCGCTGACGCCTGGTCGGCGGGCTTCGATCACGGTGCTCATTCGGCTTCCTCCAGCTGCTTTCCGGTGAGGGCGACGAACGCGTCGTCGAGGTTCTGCGCGCCCGCCAGCGCGACCAGGCCGGCCGGCGGTTCGACGGCGAGCACGCGCCCGGCGTCGAGAAGGGCTACACGGTCGCAGAGCCGCTCGACCTCCTCCATCGCATGACTGACGAGCACGATGGTGACGCCCTCGTCGCGGAGGTGCTCGATCGTCGCCCACATCTGCCGCCGGGCCCGGGGATCGAGGCCCGTGGTGAGCTCGTCCAGGATCAGTACGCGGGGGCGTCCGGCGAGGGCCAGTGCGATCGAGAGCCGCTGCTGCTGCCCGCCGGACAGCTTCTCGAAGCGCACACCGCGCTTCTCCTCCAGGCCGACCAGCTCGAGGAGCTCACCGGACGGGCGCGGGTCCGGGTAGAAACTGCGGTAGAGGCCCGTCAGCTCCGCCACCGTGAGCGCGCCGTGCAGGTAGGCCTGCTGCAGCTGGACGCCCAGCACCTGGCGCACCTTGCCGCGGTCGCGCTGCGGGTCGAGGCCCAGGAGCGTGACGCGCCCGCCGTCGGGCTTGCGCAGTCCCGCGATCATCTCGACGGTGGTGGTCTTGCCCGCACCGTTGGTGCCGAGGATGCCGAACACCTCGCCGGGGTCGATCCGCAGGCTCACGTCGTCGACCGCTGTCTTGTCGCCATAGCGTTTGTGGAGGTGCTCGGCGTGGATCGCCGGTTCTCGACTGCTCATGTCTCGACTGCTCATGTCAAGCGACGCTATGTGCGAGGCACCGGCGCCCGCGCGTGCCGATGGTCAGGGATGTGATCCATGACTTTCGGCACCGGCAGGGCCGGCACCGGGCCCATAGGGTGGCTCACATGCGGCGGCTGGGGACGGACGAGTGGTCGGCACTGGTGATGCTGGCCGTGGCGGTCGCGGTGGGCGGACCAGCGCTGTTCGGGGCGGTGGACCCGATCATCCCGCGGCCCTGGTGGATCGCGCTGTTCGTGGTCCTGTTCGTCGCGCTGCTGCTCGCCATCGTCCGCGAACCGTCGGACCTGCTCCGGAACTGCCTGTTCGCCACGGCGGTCGTGGCCTCCTGGGCGGTGGTGCTGACCGTCCCGCACATGGGCCTCCTGCCGGTCGTGCTGGTCATCATCGCTGCCGTGAGCGTCTACGTCGTACCGCTCTGGGCGGGGTTCGTCGTCGTCGGCCTCAACACCGCGGTCCTCGCGCTCTTCATGGCTTTCGGGAACCGAGAGTCCCTCGACACCCTGATCACCCTCGGCTTCTACCTGCTGATCCAGGTGGCGAGCATGCTGAGCTCGTCGACCCTCATCCGCGAACAGCGGCTGCGCCGGGAGCTGGGCCAGGCGCACATCGACCTGCGCGCGGCGTCAGTGCTCCTGTCGGAGTCGGCCCGCACCGCGGAGCGGCTCCGGATCTCGCGCGACCTCCACGACCTCATCGGCCACCAGCTCACCGTGCTCACGCTGGAGCTGGAGGCAGCACGGCACCGCGAGGGCGAACAGGCGCGCGAGCACGTGGAGCGTGCGAACCGGGTTGCCCGTGACCTCCTCGCCGACGTGCGCCTGACGGTGAGCGAGCTGCGGACGGCGTCGTCGGACCTGAGCGGAGCACTCCACCAGGTGGTGAACGACCTGCCCGGCCTCGCGGTGACGGTTGACGTCGAGCCCGACGTGCAGGTCGACGAGGAGCAGGCAGCAGCGCTCGTGCGGGCGGTGCAGGAGATCGCCACCAACACCTTGCGGCACGCCGACGCCAAGGAGCTGTGGATCGAGGTGGCCGCACGCCCGCACGGCGTCGTCCTGACCGCCGTCGACGACGGCCGCGGGTACCGCGAGCTGGTGCCCGGAAACGGGCTGCGCGGCCTCACCGAACGGTTCGAGGCGCTCGGCGGGGGCGTGCGGTTCGACGGCGACGACGGCTTCCGGATCACGGCGACGGTGCCGGCATGACCAGGGTGGTGATCGTCGACGACCAGACCCTCGTGCGGCACGGCATCAGGACGCTGCTGGAGATCGCCGACGTCGACGTCGTCGGGGAGGCCGACGACGGCCAGGCCGCGCTGGAGGTCGTCGCCGACACGACGCCGGACGTGATCCTGCTCGACCTGCGGATGCCCCGCTACGACGGCCTCTGGACGCTCCGCCGGCTCGGCGAGCTCGGCATCGACATCCCGGTGCTGGTGCTCACCACCTTCGACGACGACACCCTCGTGCTCGACGCCCTGCGCGCCGGCGCGCGCGGGTACCTCCTCAAGGACGTGACGGTCGAGCAGCTCACCCGGGCGGTGCGCACCCTGGCCGACGGCGGGACGCTGGTCGCCCCGTCGATCACCGACCGGATGCTGCGCGCGATCCGGTCGCTCCCGTCCGCCGCCGGTGACGACGTGCCACCCGTCCAGCGGCTGACCGCGCGCGAGCTCGAGGTGCTCCGGCTCATGGCGGAGGGCTACACCAACCGCGAGATCTCTCGCGCGCTGTCCCTGGTCGAGGGCACGGTGAAGAACCACGTCTCGACCATCCTGCTCAAGCTCTCGGCCCGGGACCGCACCAACGCCGTGCTCAGGGCGCTCCACCTGGGGATCCTGGGATAGCGCTATGGTCCCCAGGGTGCGCATCGAGACCGACGGACGCCCGGCGACGGCCACGGAGCTGTTCAGCACCTACGGCCACTTCACGGCCATGCAGGTGCGCGGCGGCGGGGTCCAGGGCCTGGCGAACCACCTGGACCGGCTCGACGCCGCACAGCGCGAGCTGTTCGGGCGGCCGCTGCCGGCCGACCGGGTGCGTGACCTGGTGCGGCACGCTCTGGCCGCGACGACCGACGCCTCCGTGCGTGTGATCCTGCGCGACGCCGAGCAGGTCCAGGTGTCCGTCGGCGACCCGCACCACCCGCCCGCGGCCCCGCAGCGGCTCCGGTCGGTCCCTTACCTGCGGCCGTTCGCCCACCTCAAGCACCTGGGCGGGTTCGCGCAGCTGGAATGGGCCCGCCGGGCCCGGCTCGACGGGTACCACGACGCCCTGCTCACCGCACCCGACGGCGCCGTCGCCGAGTCGTCGATCGCGAACATCGGGTTCCTCCAGCCGGACGGCGTCGTCGTCTGGCCGGAGGCTCCTCACCTGCGCGGCACCGCCATGCAGCTGGTCGAGGCCACGACGCCGTCGGTCCCTCGGCAGGTCCGGTCCGACGACGTCGCGGGGTTCGCCGGTGCCTTCCTGGTCAACTCGCTGGGCGTCGTCGCCGTCGCGTCGATCGATGACGTCACGCTGCCCGACGCCGGACCGCTCCTCGGCGGCGTCGTCGAGCGCCTCGCCGCGGTCCCTTGGGACGAGGTCTAGGAGCTCCGGCCCGTCCGCCGGGCGCGGTGCGGGTGAGTGGCGCCGGGGCAGGGTGCACCCGAGGCGCACCTGCCAGGTCTGCTGAACTTCGGACTCGGCAGCCCGGAACCCGGCGGCTCAGGCGTCTCCGGGGTGCGCCGCCTCGAACCTCTGCCGCGCCTCGGCGATCTGTTCCTGGTGCTCCTCGGACCAGTTGACCAGGGCCTGGGTCGTCCCGAGCAGCGTGCGCCCCAACGGCGTGAGCACGTACTCCACGCGGGGCGGCACCTCGGGGTAGACGGTGCGGAGGACCAGTCCGTCGCGCTCGAGATTGCGGAGTGTCACCGTCAGCATCCGCTTGCTGATCCCGTCGATCTCCCGGACGAGCTCGCCGAACCGGAGCGTCTTCTCGTCGAGCAGGGCGATCACCAGCAGGGACCACTTGTCGGCGATCCGGTCCAGGATCTGCCGCACCTGGCAGTCCTCACGGACGTCCCACTGGAAGGGGTCCCGCTCGAACCTGCACGCCTCCGACCCGGCCTCGGTTCCTTCGAGGGAACCGGGTGACGTCAAAGTGCCTTCTTGTGCCATCTGCTGATCGTGCCCAAGGATCGTCATGGTTACAAGTGGTAACCATGAGGGACCGAGCGAGGAGATCCTGGTGACAGATGTCAGTGCGGCCGTACGGCCGGCACCGAACGTGACACGAACGGGCTGGGGAGTGCTGGCCGTCGTGTGTGGTGCGCTCTTCCTCGAGGGCATCGACATCGCGATGCTCAACGTCGCCGTCCCGGCCATCGCCGACGACATCGGCCTGGCGACGACCGACGCGCACTGGGTGATCAGCGCCTACGTGCTCGCCTACGGCGGCTTCATGATCCTCGGCGGCCGCACGGCGGACCTCGTCGGCCGACGACGGACGTTCCTGGTCGCGCTCGCGATCTTCATCGCGTTCTCGGGTCTTGGCGGCCTCGCCGACGACGCCTGGGTGCTGATCGTCGCCCGGTTCGTCACCGGAGCCACGGCGGGGTTCATGACTCCTGCGGGGTTCAGCCTCCTGACGACCAGCTTTCCCGAGGGCCCGCTGCGCGACCGGGCGCTGGCGATCTACGGCGCCATCGGCGCGGGCGGCTTCACCCTCGGTGTGGTGGCCGGCGGCTTCCTCACCGACGTCGGCTGGCGCTGGGTGTTCTTCGCACCCGTCATCGTCGGTGCCGCGCTCTGGGTGGCCGGGCGGGCGGTCATCCGGCCGGACCAGGCCACCGAACGCGCCAGGGGCGGGTTCGACGTCGGTGGCGCCGTCACGCTGACGTCCGCGATGGTCGCTCTCATCTACGGCATCGTCACCATCGGCGAGGGCCGGGACGTCGCCATGGGAGTCGTCTCGTTCATCGCCGCTGGGGTGCTGATCGGTGCCTTCGTGGCCATCGAGCGCCGCGTGGCGGACCCGCTGCTCCGCCTCGCGGTGCTGCGTGAGGGGCTGCTGCTGCGATCGAGCGCCGCCGGGCTGCTGTTCATCGGCGCGTTCTTCGCGTTCCAGTTCCTGATCACGCTCTACCTGCAGGAGTTCCAGGGGTGGTCGCCGATCGCGACAGGGCTGGCGTTCGCGGTGATGGGGCTGGACATGATCCTCGCGCCGCTGGTCACCCACCGGCTCGTCAAGCGGTTCGGGAACGCCCCCGTCATGGTGGCAGGGCTGCTGGCGGGTGCTGTCGCCTTCGCACTGGCCCTGCGCCTCGACGACAGCTGGGGATACCTGGAGCTGCTGCCGTCCATGCTGCTGATCGGCGTGATGTTCGCGCTGGTCTACGGCCCGCTCACGGCAGCGGCCACCGCGGGCCTCGACGAGTCCGAGCACGGGGTCGCCGGCGGCGTCGTGTACACGGCGTTCCAGTTCGGGGCGGCGCTCGGGGTCTCGGCGGCGACGATCATGCTGGTCGGGGGGCACACCGGGGCGGCGGACCCCGCGGACTACCAGCGCGCTCTGCTGGTGCCCGCCGTCGGCGGCGCGCTGGCGCTGGCCCTTGGCATCGCCACCTGGATCCGTGGAAACCGGGTGATTCCCGGATAAGTTCACCGGCCTGCCAGGACGCGTTCATCGACGCGTGGCCGAGGGGCCCGATCGTGTCCGTGCGCCGCGGTCTGACCGCGGCGTGCCGGCGCGTCCCCGCCCGGCTCCCTCCTCACCTGAGGTTCTGCCATGAGAGCAACGGCCACGATGCGCCGATGGTCCCGTCCCCTGGCCGCTGTCGTCGCGGCCGCCACCCTTGCCACCGCCCTGCCGTCCGTCGCCCAGGCGGACGAGCTCACCCTGACCGACACGGTCGAGGACCTCGGCCCGGGCATCAGCCTGCGCCACCTGAAAGCGGTGGACGAGGGCGGCTGGTACGACTCCCGCTTCCTCACCGTCGACCTCGCGGAGGACGCGGTCAGCACCGACCTGCTCACGGCCGGCCCGGTCTCGTCGGGCGGCCCGCTGAGCGGCGCCGCCAACCGTGCGGGCGCCGTCGCAGGCGTCAACGGTGAGTTCTTCGACATCGGCAACAGCAACGCCGCGCTGGGCGGCGAGGTGCAGGACGGTGTCCTGCGCAAGTCCGCGGACATCGGCGGGCGCTCGCACGTCGGCGTGAGCCGCGACGGGATCTCGCAGCTCGTCGACCTCGCCGTCGACGCGAGCGCCGACCTGGCGGGGGCTCCGCACGAGGTCCTGTCGGTGAACGCGGCGAACGGCGGCGGCGTGCCGGCGAACGGCATGGTCGCGTACACCCCCGTGTGGGGCGAGTCCAGCCGCAACCGCGCATTCACGGGCGTCACGGCGGACCGGATCGCCGAGGTGATCGTCGTGGACGGCGCCGTCGTGTCGGTCGACCCGTCCGGTCCTGCGGGCTCCGGCCCGATCCCGGAGGGCGGGTTCGCCCTGGTCGGGCGGGACGGCGCTGCCGACGCCCTGCGCGCGCTGCGCGAGGGCGACCCGGTGGGGCTCACGTACGAGCTCGCCGACGACCTCGCCCGCACCATGGAGTTCGCGCTCGGCCACGGCGGCACCATCGTGTCCGACGGCAAGGTCGTCGACGGCCTGGCGACGTCGGTCGCCCCGCGCACCGCGCTGGGGTTCAGCGACGACGGCCGCACGCTGGTCCTGGCCACCTGGGACGGCCCCGGCGGCACCGGCAGGGGCGGCGTCGGCGTGGACAAGGCCGCGCGCGACCTGGTCCGGCTCGGCGTCGACACGGCGGTCAACCTGGACGGCGGCGGGTCGACCACGATGGTCGCCCGCGCCCTCGGCCACCAGGACGCGACGGTCCGCAACGTGCCGTCGGACGGGCACGAGCGCAACAACCCGAACGGCGTCGGCGTGTTCGTCGCACCGGGCGACGGACGCCTGCACGACCTGCTGGTGGAGCCGGCCCCCGGCGCCGCCTCGGCGGACGGCGACGTGAAGGTCTTCCCGGGCCTCCACCGGACCCTTGTGGCCACGGGCGTGGACGACCACGAGACCCCGGTCGAGGTCGACGAGGCCTCGGTGCGCTGGCAGGCACGCGGGGCGTCGGTGCCCGGCGGGCGGCTCGAGGCCCCGCGCGAGGGCCGCGACGAGATCACGGTCAGCGCCCGGTCCGGCCGCGAGCGCGACACGCTCGACGTCCGGGTGCTCGGCCCGCTGGACGACGTCGAGCTGTCGACCGACCGTCTGTCGATCGCCGACGCGGCGCCGTCGTCCGCCGTGACCGTTGCCGTGACCGGACGTGACGGGCAGGGCTTCACGGCCCCGATCGAGGCGGGCGACCTCGAGCTCGACTACGACCGCGACGTCGTGCGGGTGGAGCCGGCGGCCGGTGGCCTGCGGATCACCCCGCTCACGGATGCCGCGACCGTGCTGACGGTATCCGTGGCGGGCGAGTCGGTGCAGCTGCCGATCACGATCGGCGTGCAGAACGTCACGGTCTACGACTTCGACGACGACGTGCTCGCGCGCTGGCGCAGCAACAGCACCCGGGCGACGACCTTCTCCGCCCACCCGGACGGCCTGCGGGTCGACTTCGACGGGATGCGCAACGTCGGCATCGCCACGACGTCGGCCGCCGTGCGGGTGCCGGTACCCGGCCAGCCGCTGCGCATGCGGGTACGCGTCAAGTCCAGCATCTCCGTGCCGAGCGGGCTCACCTACCTCGCCTACGTCGATGCGGCGGGCAAGAGCGGCGGGGTCTACGGCACCGGCCTGACGCCGTCGGACGACTGGCAGCAGGCCACGTTCACCCTCCCGTCGACCACGGCCTACCCGATCTCGGTCACCGGATGGCAGGGGATCAACACCAACGCCGCGCAGCAGAAGCCCGGCACGTTCGTCCTGGACCGGATCGAGGCCGACGTCCCGACGTCGATCGAGCTGCCCCCGCGCCCCGACCTGGAGCCGGACCCGCTCGTCTCCGCCGACGGCGAGCCGCTCGACGGCCGCGACGCGTGGCAGTTCGCCACTCTGTCCGACGTGCAGTTCACCGCGGACAGCCCCGACCTGACCCAGGTCGCCACGAGCGCGCTCCACACGATCCGCGCCACGAACCCGGACCTCGTCGTCCTCAACGGCGACATCACGGACCGGGGCCTGCCCCAGGACATCACCCTGGCCCGCGAGGTGCTGGAGGACGCAGGCTGCGACCTGGTCCCGGTGGGCGAGGAACCGCCGTCGGACAGCACGCCGGACCCGCGCGCCGGCACCGTGCCGTGCTACTACGTGCCGGGCAACCACGAGTCCTACGGCCTGAACAACACGCAGGCGACGCTCGACCCGTTCGTCGCCGAGTTCGGGCAGCCGTACCGGACGTTCGACCACAAGGGCACCCGGTTCGTGCTGCTCGCCAGCGCGTACGGCACGCTGCGCGGCACGGCGTGGGACCAGCTCCCGATGGTCCGTGACGCCCTGGCCGACGCCGAGCGGGACCGCTCGGTGAGCAACGTCGTCGTCTTCGCCCACCACCCGGTCAAGGACCCCGGCGACACCGGAGACAGCCAGCTCGGCGACGGCAACGAGGTAGCGCTGGTCCAGAACCTGCTCACCGCGTTCCGCGAGCGCACCGACAAGGGTGCGGTCATGGTCGGGTCGCACGCCCAGATCGCCGACGTACACCGGGAGGAGGGCGTGCCCTACGCGGTGCTGCCCTCGTCGGGCAAGGGCCCGTACGGCAGCCCGGACCGGGGTGGCTTCACGGGCTGGGTGAGCTGGTCGGTGGATCCGCGCGAGAGCGCCGACGAGCAGTGGGTGGAGGCCGATGTCCGCGCCTTCGCGCAGTCGATCGCTCTGGAGACGCCCGAGACACTGGAGGTGGGTGCGTCGGCGCAGCTCAGCGGCAGCATCGTGCAGCCGAACGGCGTCGCGCCGGGCAGCAGGGTGGTGCCGCTGCGCTACCCGATGTCCGTGCACTGGAGCGGATCGCGGAACCTCGCGATCGGTACCGGTGAGCGTGCCGTCGAGTCGGCCCGCCGGGCAGGGAAGGTGGCGGTGCTCGACCCGGAGACCCGGACCCTGACCGCGCTGCGCCGCGGCGAGGTGACGGTCTCGGTCACCAACGACGCGATGCGGCCGTACGACGGTCCCGCTTCGCTCGAGCCGGTCACGACGTCCGAGGCGATCGAGGTGGTCCCGGCGGAGGGCGACGGGCCGCGGGTGGCGGCGGAGGCTCCCGTGTTCACGGAGCAGCCGGTCGGCACGCACGGTCAGGTGCAGCAGGTGACGATCACCAGCACGGGGACCGCGCCCGCGCGGATCCGTTCGGTCAAGGTGGCCGACGACGAGCGGCGCAGCCCGTTCCGGGTCGACCGCGACAGCTGCTCGGACCGGAAGCTGGCCCCCGGCCGTACCTGCACCGTGTGGGTGCGGTTCGACCCGGTGCGCCCGGACGTGACGTCGACCGCCGAGCTGCGGATCACCACGAACGGCGCAGAGCGCACCGTGACGGTGCCGCTGACCGGCACGAGCACCAGGCTCACCTGGGCCGTGCCGGAGGACGGACCGGCCCGCCACTGAGCCGAGGCGGGCGGGCGCCGTCGTCCGCCCGCTTCGCTCCGCTTCGCTGCTGCAGCGAAAAGGTCCGCCTCCAGAATGCTGTTGGGCATGTTTCCCGCGTCGAAACCATGCTCAACTGCATTCTGGAGGCGGGCCTCTCTCCGCTTGCGGCCCTTTACCCGCAGAACTCGTTCAGCTCGAAGTCGTGCACCACCGTCCGGCCCTTGACGATGCGCGCGTTCTTCGACTCCGGCGGGTACCCGTCGGCCGAGCTGAGCAGCGTCAGCCGGTTGTTCGAGACCCCCATCCAGCGGGCGTAGCCACCCTCGGGACCGGTCACCAGCGTGACGTCGTGCTCCGACCCGTCGATGACCACGAACGCACCCTCGAGCGGGACCGTCTCGTCGTCACAGGTGGCGCCCGTCACCGTGCCGGCGATCTTGCCCCAGCTCGCCGGCGGCGTGACCGACAGCGACACCTGCGCCCGCGGCTCGTCGTACGGCGTGCTGCCGTTGGCGACGACGGCAGAGGTGTAGGTGCCCGGCTGGTCCACGCGGCTGCTGTCGAGATCGACGTACACCTTCGCGGACTCGCCCGGCTCCAGCGTGAACGCCGGCGGCTGGACGTCGAGCCACGGCACGTCGACCGTGGCGTCGCCGGTCACGTTCAGCACCGTGTGCATGTCCGGGAAACCGAGGTCCTCGACGGTGCTGGGCTCGGGGGTACCGCAGTCGTCGGACGCGATGTACGACGGCGCGGTCTCCGGCTCGGCGTTGGACCCGATGAAGAACTCGCCGGCGCTGACGACCTCGACCACGAGCGTTCCGGTCGCGGTGCCGGTGACCGGCACGTCCACCATCGTGAGCTCCTGAGCCTCCAGGGTCACGTCGGCCGTGCCGATCTGGGTCATGTTCGCGTAGACGAAGTCCCCGTCGAGCTCGTACAGGTTGACCGTCACGTCGGTGTCCGCCGAGGCGAGCTCCACGCCGAAGGACACGTTCGTCACGGCGAACTCACCCTCGATGTCGAAGTCCTCGAGCGTGAACGTGCGCAGCCACTGCGTCTGGGTCCCCACGCAGCCCACCGAGTTGCCCATGGTGACGTCCTGCGACGACGAGTGGGTGATGGTGGTCCCCTCACCGGCGAGGAGCGCCGGCGGGACCGACGGCGTCACGGTCCTCCCCGGGCGCTTGCCGTTCCGGACCAGCCCGTCACCGTCGTTCGCGCCGGCCGTCGCCCTCGAGCCGCCCTCGGCGCCCGACGACACCGTGCTCACCTCGGTCACGTCCTCGGTGGCGCCCTTGATGACGCTGCTGCCGGACGCCGACCCGAGGATCTCGAAGTCGGACGACGCGGGAGCCACCTCGACGTCCGAAGGCGCCGTGCCCTCGTTCGTCACGGTGAACGAGCCGGACCTGGTGCCGCCCAGCCGCACCTCGCGGGAGAGCTCGCTCGGCGAGACCGTCAGGAGCGGTGCCGCGAGCTCCACGTCCTGGCGCGTGACCGTGTCGGCGACGACGGTCACTGCCGATTCGGCGGCCGTGTAGTCCTTGGCCGCGTACCCCACCTGCTGCTCGCCGGTCTCGATGGTGAACAGCGAGTAGTACCCGGCGCCGACGCCCGGGTTCTCCGGGTCCGTGGACCGCGTGCTCCGGTCGGCACCTGCGGTCACGGTGGCGCCGTTGACGCCGTCACCGGTGTTGAGGTCGTTGACGAACCCGGCGACGAGGCCGCCGTCGACGGGCTCGCACGCCCCGACCGAGACGTTGTCGACCTGCCACCACAGGCCGAAGACGGCGTCGCCGTAGTGGAACCGGATCCGTACGTCGGACTCGCCGCTCGCACCGGGGAGCGTGACGAGCGTGCGTCCGACGGCGTCGGAGGTCTGGTGCAGCACGGTCTCCCAGGTCTCCCCGCCGTCGACGCTCAGGTCCACGTCGGCGAAGTCCTCCCAGGCTCCGTACGACTGGTCGAACGTCAGGAGCGGCGCGTCGAGGCCGGTCAGGTCGTAGGACGGTGAGGTGAGGGTCGTGTCCTGCGCGCCGTCCTCGCCGTAGCCGTCGCTGTTCACCTCGGCGAACAGCCCCTCGCCTCCGGTCATGTTGCTCGCCTCGAACGCGTCGTCGAACGTCCAGACCTGCTCGGTGCCTGCCAGGTCCTCGACGGTCCAGCCCTCCGGCACGCTGCCGGACTCGAACTCCTCGACCCCTGCGCCTGCCCCCGTCAGGGCGTATCCGGGGGCCGTGCACTCATCGAGCACGGGCGGCGCCGGGTCGGCCTCCACCGGCTCCGTGCCCACCTCGACCTCCTGCGTGAACGTCCCGTACCCGGTCACGGACGGCCGGACGACGAGCGTGTGGGTCGACGACTGCGGCACCTCGAACGAGTACTCGCCGGTGAACGGGTCCGTCCACGCGGTGACGCTGCTCGGGGCGCCCTGCACGGAGACCTGGGCGTCGAGCGGCCAGCCGTGCCCGGAGCCGTCGGTGACCGTGCCGCTCACCGTGGTGGTCGGCGCCACCTCGAGGGTGACGTCCAGCGTGGTGGTCTCGCCCTCGACGACGTCGGCCTGCCCCGAGCCGTCCAGGTAGCCGAAGACGGAGAAGCTCACCTCGTGGGAGCCCTCCTCCAGGCCGAGGCGGTAGGTACCTTCCGCGTCGGTGGTGTCGGAACGGTCACCGGAGGTCACGCGGACCCCGCCGACCGGCTCGCCGTCGGGCCCGGTGACGGTGCCCGCGAGGAACCCGTAGCCGTCGATCGGTGCGTTCCCGACCAGGGCGGGCACGTCGAGCTTGCCCTCGCCCCACACGTTGTTGTCGGCGGTGGTGCCGCCGCAGGCGTCGTCGGCCACGTCGGCCGAGGTCTGGTCCAGGAGCTGCTCGGTGGCCTCGATGTCGCCGACCAGCACGGGGGCGGCGCTCCACAGGAGCGCGACGGCGCCCGCGAGGTGCGGGGACGCCATGGACGTCCCGCTGAACTCCGCGTAGTCGCCGCCGGGTACGGAGGACCGCACCTCGTCACCGGGCGCGGCCAGGTTCGGCTTGGTCTCGCCGTCCTCGCCAGGTCCGCGCGAGGAGAACACCGCGATGTCTCCGCTCTCCCCGAACGCGCCGGCCGCGTAGGTGGCGACGTTGGCCCCGGGGGACGACGTCGACTGGCAGCCCGCCTCGCCCGCGTTGCCCGCTGCCCACGCGCCGAAGATGCCGGCCGCCTCCCAGGCGGCGATCTCCTCGGACATGAAGTCGTCGATGGCACCGGGTTCCTGCTGGCCCCACGAGTTGTTCACGATGTGCGGGCGCTGCGACGGGTCGGGGTCCGACCCGTCGGTCCGCGTCGGCGCGAGGATCCACTGGCCGGAGGCCAGGAGGTCCGCGTCCGAGCAGCTGGCGCAGCCGTTGGCCGCGATCCAGTCGGCGTCGGGCGCGACGCCGATCTGGTTGCCCTCGCCGTCGTCGCCCACCATGGTGCCCATGACGTGCGTGCCGTGGGCGTCGCCGTCGCAGGGTGCGCCGTCGCAGGCGCCGCTGGCGTCGAACCAGTTGTAGTCGTTGGTCAGGCCGTCGGAGCCAAGGTAGCCGCGGTAGTGCTCCAGGAGCGCCGGGTGCTCGACGTCGACGCCGGAGTCGATGTTGGCGACGGTGATGCCCTCGCCGGTGTACCCCATCTCCCACACGTCAGGGGCCCCGATGGCGTCCAGCCCCCACTCGGTGGCGAGTGGCGCGTTCCTGGTCGGCGCCTTGCGCTCGACCGGCTCGATGGGCTGGGCGGCGAACCGCTCGTGGACCTGCTTCACCTCGCGGCTGGCGGCCACCTGCTTCGCGAGCTCCGCCGTGCCGTCCTGGACGAGGATCGCGTTGCTGATCCAGTAGGACTCGTAGTCGACGCCCGCCGCCTCGAGGTCGGCGACGACGTCGGCCTGCGCCGCCTTCGCCGTGCCGGTCAGGGCGTCGTAGACGTACTGGCCCCGCTCGGCCCAGTCGGCGATGTCCTTGGCCGGCGCCAGGTCCGGCGCGTCGGCGAACCGGATCCAGAAGTCGGTCGACTCCTTGGTGTCGAACCGGGTCTGCACGGCGGGCGTGATCTTGTCCGCCGGGCGCTCCGGGACGTCGGTCGCCACGGATGGTTGTGTGCCGGCAGGGGTTGGCGTACTCGCGAGTGCAGGTGTCACGCTCACCGCTGTTGCCAGGAGCGCTCCGACCGCTGCGAGAGCGATCGGCGCGCGTCGATGTGGCATGCGACTGTGCATTCTTGCCTCCGGGGTGCAAGCGCCCCACGCGGGGCGCAACCACTGGCCCACGAGCGTGTGCCACGTCACACTCTGCGAGGTCAGGGGTGAAAAGGGCAACGAAAGTCGGCTCGGGGCCGGTGGCCGGAATGACGGGCGTCGCCGGTGGCGTTGGCAGGGCATGGACTTCAATCAGCAGATCATCGACGCTTTCCGCGCCAACGCCGGCGAGGTCAACGAGCCCATGCAGTTCGGCAAGAGCCTCGTGCTCGTGCACGTGCCGAAGAAGGACGGCAGCGTCCGTGTCGCGCCCCTCGCGGCCATCCAGGAGGACGGCGCCTGGCACATCGTCGGCTCCGCCGGAGGCTCCCCCAAGAACCCCGCCTGGGTCTATGGCCTCCGTCGCACCGAGCAGGTCGACATCGAGGTCCCCGGTGAGCCCGTCACGACCGTGCAGACCAAGGTCGAGGAGCTGACCGGCGACGAGCGCGACGCCATGTGGGAGCGCTTCAAGGAGCTCTCGAGCGGCTTCGCGGGATACGAGAAGACGGCGGAGGGCCGGGTGTTCCCGATCTTCCGGCTCGTGGGCTGACATGCTCGTGGGCTGACATGCTCGTGGGCTGACATGCTCAGGGAGCGGTCGCAACGGCCGGCCGCTCCCCGAGCACGTTCGACGACGACGCCAGGAGGCCCTCATCAACCCCTTTCAGCGAGTACTGGTCACCGGCGCCGCGGGGCGCATCGGCCGCGGCGTCCTGGACGTGCTCGCCCGGGAGTCGGTGGCCGCCACGGCGCTCGTCCTCGAGGATCCGGACGATCTCCGCGCCGACCGCGTGGTCGTCGGTGACGCCCGGTCACCGGAGGTCGTCGCGCGGGCGATGGAGGGGGCCGACGGCGTCATCCACCTGGCAGCGATCCCGACGCCGCTCGACGACCCACCCGAGGCGGTCTTCGGGATCAACACCCTGTCGACCTTCACCGTGCTCGACGCGGCGGGGCGGACCGGTGTCCGGCGCGCGGTGATCGCGAGCAGCCAGGCCGCCTCGGGCATCCCGTTCGCGGCTCACGAGCAGCACCCTGCCTACGTGCCGGTCGACAACGACACCCCCGACCAGGCCGCAGACCCGTACGCGCTGTCCAAGCGGGCGGACGAGCTGACGGCCGACATGATGGCCCGGCGCTACGGGATGCCGGTCGTCGCGCTGCGGTTCCCGTTCGTCGGCGGCATGGACGAACGGCTACGCGCCAAGGCCGACGCCGTCGCACGGGACCCGGCGCTCGGTGCGCGCAGCCTGTGGGCGTACCTGGAGACCCGGGACGCCGCGGAGGCGGCGTGGCTCGCGCTCCGCTGCCCCACCGACGGCGCCGTGGTCATCCACGTGGCAGCGCCGGAGACCCTGGTGCCGGTGCCCACCCTCGAGCTCCTGAGGCGGTATCACCCGGACACCCCGGTGCGCCGGCCGATCGAGGGCCGTGCCGTGCCCTACGACCTCACGGCCGCCGAGCAGGTGCTCGGGTTCCACGCCCGGCATCACGTGGTCGGTACCCCGTAGGCGACGGGTCAGGCCGGCGCCGCCACCGGCTCGGCACCGTCGGCCGCCTCGGCTACCCGCTCGTCCCGCCCCGCGCGGGGACGCACCCAGCCGTTGAGGGCGGCGTGCCACCCGAGCTGCACCCGGGTCTCCACCTCGGCGAGATCCATCAGCGCCCGGACCCGCCGCTGCACGGTCCGCAGGGACGTGCCGAGCTGCTTCGCCACCGCCTGGTCCGTGAGACCCGCGAGCATGAGGCCGAGCACCCGCGCGTCGTCGTCGTCGACCTGGTGCGCCACGTCGCCTGTCAGCCCCGCCGTGCCGAGGAGCAGCGGCGTCGCGCGCTCCCACACGTTCTCGAACAGGGCGAGCAGCGCGTCGAGCAGGGTGCTCTCGCGCACCAGCAGCGCGCCGACGACGTCGCCCGACGACGTGAGCGGCATGAGGGCGAGGCGGCGGTCGACGATGATGAGCTTGAGCGGGACGCGCTGGGCGAACCGCACCTCCTCCCCCGCCTCGGTGGCGTCGACGGCCTCCTCCACCGTCACCGCCTGGCTCTCGAGCATGCCGCGCTCGACGATCACGCGATACTGCACGCCGCGTGCGACGGCCTGGTCCTCGGCGGAGTTCTCCTGGCTGGACGTCACGACCACCGGTGGGCGCACGAACGCGTCCACGCACTCGCGCGCCCCGAGCTGGAGCTGCTCGAACCGGTGCCGCACCGCGTCCTCGCCCCGGATGACGTCGACCACGTCGGTGGGTCCCCGGCCCGCCGCGGACACCCGGTAGACCTCCTCGAGCCGGCCCAGCTCGACCTCGGCATGCCGTACCTCGTCCTGGCGCCGGGCGAGCAGCGCACCGAGGGCGATGGCGGGCGGTGCGGCAGCGAACCGCCGTTCGTCGCCCGTGATCCGGGCGGCGAGCCCGTGCTCCTCGAGCCGTCGCAGCAGTCGGTGCGCGTCACCGAGGGACGTCCCGAAGGCGCTGAGCGCCGCCGCGAGGTCGGCGACGGACGCAGAGGGCATCGCGACGAGCTCGCTGTACGCGAGGGTCTCGTCAGGGGTCAGTCCGAGCACGTCGCCGAGCATGGCACTCCTCCGTCAGGTTGATCAGCGCACCACTCTGGCGGAGTCGCGCCATGCCGTAAAGCCGCCACGATGTGCCTCTTGTGACGTGTCGCGCCCGCTGGGAGGGTCCACCACCATGAGATCCCGAACCCGGCGCGCTCTGTCGGCCGCCACCAAGGCCGCCGCGGCAGTCACCGCGTCCGCCCTGGTCGCTGCCGTGGTCACCACCGCGCACGCGTCCCCAGGCCCCGCCCCCTCACCCGGCGACACCCCACCCGGCGCCGGCAGCAGCACGCCTGCCGCCGCTCCGGACACCCCCGCCCTCGCCGACGGCCGCACCACGGTCACCCTGGTGACCGGCGACGTCGTCGACGTCGGCACCACCGACACCGGCGCCCTGACCGTCGGGGTCGAACCGGCAGACGGCGGCGCCGTGCGGACCCAGCAGGTCGGCGACCACTTCTACGTGGTCCCGGACGCTGCGCTGCCGTACCTGGCGGCCGGCACGCTCGACCGCCGGCTGTTCGACGTGACCGCGCTCCTTGAGCTGCAGTACGACGACGAGACCGCGGCCGCCACGCCGCTCATCGTCGAGCGTGCCGGCGCACGCTCGCGCACGGCCGAGCTGCCCGGCGCCACGCGGACCCTGGCCCTGCCCAGCATCCAGGCCGACGCCGTGACCGCGGACAAGGCCGAGGCGACGGAGTTCTGGGCGGCCGTGGCTTCTTCCCCCGACGGCCGGACGGCGACGCGCGGTGTGGCGGACGACGGCGCGTTCCGCGGCGGCGTCGAGAAGATCTGGCTCGACGGCAAAGCCGAGGCGACGCTCGACCGGAGCACCGCACAGGTCGGCGCGCCCGAGGCGTGGGCGGCCGGCCTGGACGGCACCGGCGCGTCGGTCGCCGTCCTGGACACGGGCATCGACGCCACCCACCCCGACGTGGCCGACGCGATCGGCGCGACGCAGTCGTTCGTGCCCGGCGAGGACGTCACGAACGACGTCCAGGGGCACGGCACGCACGTCGCCTCGACGGTGCTCGGGTCGGGCGCCGCGAGCGATGGCCTGTACCGGGGCGTGGCGCCGGGCGCCGACCTGCTGGTCGGCAAGGTGCTGGACAAGGACGGCTACGGCCTCGACTCCTGGATCATCGCGGGCATGGAGTGGGGCGCTGCCCACGCGGACATCGTCTCCATGAGCCTCGGCGACTCCAGCCTGAACGACGGCACCGACCCCATGGCGCAGGCGCTGAACGCGCTGAGCGAGCAGACGGGTGCCCTGTTCGTCGTGGCGGCGGGCAACAGCTACGCGGAGGGTTCGCTCGGCAGCCCCGGCACCGCTGACGCCGCCCTGACGGTCGGCGCGGTGGACGACGGCGACGTGCGCGCCGACTTCTCCAGCTACGGCCCGCGCGTGGGCGACCACGCGATCAAGCCGGACCTCACCGCGCCCGGCGTCGGCATCGTCGCTGCTCGCTCCCAGCAGTCGGGCGGCGACGGCTGGTACGTCTCGATGAACGGCACCTCGATGGCCACCCCGCACGTCGCGGGCGCGGCGGCGATCCTCAAGGGCGCAGAGCCCGAGCTCACGGGCGAGCAGCTCAAGGCCGCCCTGGTGTCGTCGTCGGCCGACATCGACGCCCCGGCGTACGAGGTCGGCGCGGGCCGGCTGGACGTCCCGGCCGCGCTCGACGGCGTGGCCGGCTCCGGCGACGGGTTCCTGGGCTTCTACGGCTGGCCTCACGACGGTGACGAGCCTGCCACCAGCGCCATCACCTACACCAACAGCACGGACAGCGACGTCACGCTCGCGCTGAGCACCGACGTCGTCGGCCCCGACGGCGAGCCGAGCGACCTGGTCACCGTGTCCGACGCCGAGGTGCTGGTCCCGGCCGGCGGCTCCGCCGACGTCACGATCAGCGCCGACGCCGACGACGCAGCACTGTCCGGCAAGTACAGCGGCGCCGTCGTCGCGACGGACACGTCCGGTGAGGTCACGGTCCGCACCGCCGCCGCGCTGATCAAGGAGGAGGAACGGTACGGCCTGGACATCACCGCGCTGGACCGCTCCGGCGAGCCGGCCACCGGCTACGTCGACTTCTACCGCTACGGCGACCAGTTCGTCAGCACCCTGCCGATCGACCCCACGACGGGCGAGGTGCCGACGCAGCGCCTGCTGCCCGGCGTCTACTCCGCCACGGCGTTCCTCGACGTCGAGGGGTCCGAGGGGACGGGCTCGACGGGCGTCGCGCTCGTCGGCGACCCGCAGGTGGTCGTCGACGACGCCGACCAGGCGCTCGTCCTCGACGCCCGCGAGGCCGTCGAGCTGACCCTCGACACGCCCCGGGACAGCGACGTCGCGCACCGGCGGTTCCAGTTCTTCAACGACTCCGGCATCGGCGGGCTGTACTCGACGTTCGGCGCCACCTATGCCCTGCCGGCCGACGTCGACTCGTTCTACGCCGCCCCGACGGGCGCCGTCGACAGCGCCCACTTCGACTTCGGCGTGCGGTGGCGGGCCATCGAGCCGGCGCTGGACGTCGTGGCCCGGCGCCCGGCGCCGACCGCGGTCGACCCCGTCTACCAGGCCGGGTCGGCCCGCCTCGACGGCCGGGTCGAGCTACGCTCCGTCGCGGCCGGTACGGGTACGGCCGCCGACTTCGAGGGCCTGGACGCCGAGGGCAAGGCGGTGCTCGTCACCCGCGACGACGCCGTGCCCGCCGAGGAGCGGGAGGCTGCCGCCCTGGCGGCCGGCGCCGCGCTGCTCGTGGTCGTGAACGACCGGCCGGGGCCCCTGGTCGAGTACGTCACCCAGGGTGACCTGCCCGTCGTCTCGGTGACGTCCGCTGAGGGCGCGAAGCTCCTGCCGGCCGCCGCCACGGGCCGGCTCACGCTGACCGGCTCGGCGCAGGAGTTCCCGTCGTACCTGTACGACGTGTCCAAGAGCTGGCCCGGTGAGATCCCGACCGACCTGGCGCTGGCGCCCACGAAGCGACAGCTCGCCACGGTGGAGAGCCGCTACAACGACACGGAGGAGCGGCTCGCCGTCGACGACCGCGCCGACTGCCGCGACTACCAGTGGCCGCCGTGCCTCTCCGTGCCCGCGCTGCAGGCCACCGCGACGGAGCGGACCGACTACGTCTCCACCTACGACGACGTCACCTGGTACGAGAACGTGCAGCACGAGAGCACCTGGGAGCAGCGCGGTATCCGTCAGGCCTACGAGCCGCGGAGCACCACGGTGCGCGACTGGTTCGCCCCCGTGACGGCACCCCGGACCGGTGACGGCTACTGGGGCCCCTGGCAGAGCGGCGACTGGTTCGCGGTCAACGTGGCCCCGTCGGGCGGCCAGAACGGCATCACCGGCGGTTTTCCGTGGGGCGAGACCCCGGTGACCTCCCGGCTCTACCAGGGCGACACCCTGGTCAGGGAGAACATCGGCCAGGCCGTCCAGACGACGGTCCCGACGGCCGACGGCCCGCAGGAGTACCGGTTCGAGATCGACACCGAGGCCGCCGACGACGCGCACCGGTACTCGACCAGCACGCGCACGTCGTGGACCTTCGTGGCCGACCAGGCGGACGACGCCGTACCGGGCCAGCAGGGCACGCCACTGCCCCTGGTGCAGCTCGACTACTCCGTTGACACCGCCCTGGACGGCACCGTGCGGGCAGGCTCCACCGTCCCGTTCGCGGTGCGGCCGTACACCGTGCCCGGTGCACCCCGCGCGGGCTCGATGGCCGGGGCCACGCTGGAGGTCAGCTACGACGGCGGCGCCACCTGGTCGTCGGTGAAGCTGAGCAAGGACGACGAGTGCTGGGAGGCACGCCTCCGGATCCCGGCACGCGGCGCCGACCTGGTCTCGCTCCGGACGAGCGCTCGGGACGACGCAGGGAACGCGGTGACCCAGGAGATCGTCTCCGCGTTCGGGATCTCGGGCGGGCGGTAGGCCTCCTGCGGCGCCGGGGAGACAGGTAGCAGGCGGGCCGTGTTGCTGGGAGCAGACAACGTCTACTCCCGGCAACACGGCCCGCTGGCTGTTACTCGCCGGCAGCCGCCGGTGCGGCCTTCGGCCGGGTCGTGGCCGGGGGCACGTCGCAGACGGTGCCGTCCGCTGGGAGCACCCCGTCGATCAGCGCCGCGTCCACGGCGTCGTCGACGCACGGGCCGCTGGTGCGGTAGGACGTGTGCCCGACGCCCTCACGGGTGAGCAGGACGGCGTCCTCCAGACGCTCGGTCATGGCCTCGGCCCAGTGGTGCGGGGACACGTTGTCCAGGCGGCCGCCGACCACCAGGATCGACGGGGCGCCCGCACCGGTGAGCTCCTGCGTGAACCGGTCCTCGTTCTCGACGGGCCACAGCGCACAGTTGAGTGCGCTGTAGGCGGCCCGGCTGCCCAGGCGCTCGCCGCGTGCGGTGATCCGCTTCGCCGCGGCGTGATGCTCGGACAGCTTGTCCAGCGCCGGCCAGTCGGCGCAGCGGACGCCGGTGTGCGGCTCCTGGAGCGTCGCGAACGGACCGCCGAACGGCGCGACCGTGCCCAGGGTGACCAGGTAGTGGAGCGGCGTGCCGTTGCCCTGCTGTGCGGCGGTCAGGCCCGCGGTGAGCAGCGGCCAGACGTCGCGGTGGCCCGCGGCGAGGCGCACGCTCTCGAGCGTCATGGCACCGTCGAGCGTGCCGCCCGGCGTGAGGCCCTCGGTCGGCGGAACCTCCAGCGGCTCGGCCTCCAGCTCGGCGATCAGGGCGTCGAACGCGGCCTCGGGATCGCCGCCGCCGAACGGGCACACGTCCGCGCCCTCGGCCCGGCACGTCTCGAACCACGCGTCGAGCGTCTGCTCGTTGGACCGGGCGACGTCGTCGAGGAGCCGGAGCGGATCGTTCAGCCACAGGTCGGTGTCGACGGGGGCGTCGATCACCATCTGCCGCACCCGCTCGGGGAACATCGTGGCGTACATCGGGCCGACCACCGTGCCGTAGGAGGCGCCGTAGAAGGTGATCTGTTCCTCCCCGAGCGCGGCGCGGACCTGGTCGAGGTCGCGGGCCACGTTGTCAGTGGACAGGCTGGCCAGGAACTCGGGGCTCTGGTGGTCCAGGCAGCCGTGCGTGAACGTGCGGGCGTCGGCGAGGAGCCTGCCGAACCGCTTGCCGCCCGGGACGGTCGGGTCGCGGTCCTCGGCGGCCTGGTCGGCCCGCTGCTCGTCGGTCAGGCAGCGGACGGCGCCCGACGCACCGACCCCGCGCGGGTCCATCCCGACGACGTCGAAGCGCGCCACGACGTCGGGCGAGTACATGCTGGTCGCGCTGTCGGGGTCGATGGATGCGACGGTCTCCGTGGCCGGCACGCCCGGGCCGCCCGGGTTGATGAACAGGCTGCCGATGCGCCGGTCCGGGTCCGTCGCACGGTGCCGCGTCACGGCGAGCGGGATCTGCTCGCCGTCAGGGTCGGAGTACTCCAGCGGCACCTCGACGGTGGCGCAGTCGAGGTTCTGCCCGCACTCCTCCCACTCGACGGGGTCAGGGGTGGGCGCCGAGACGGCCGGGGCGTCCTGGCCGCCGGCCTGCGACGCGGCCATCGCCATGCTTGACGTGCTTGACGTGCTGGCACATCCGCTCAGCGCCAGTGTCGCGGCGACCAGCACCACGACGACCCTCCGAGCGGGGGGCGGGACAGCAGCGGTCTGTCGGGTTGTTCGAGGCATGGAACCGACGCTAGGCATTTCACCCGCCGCGCGCCTCCGCCGACAGGTCGGAGTCACCCCACCAAAGGAGGAATGTTCGCGCGGGAGCTGCTCATCCCAGTCGATCCGGCTGGTCGAGGCCGGCGTCGTGCACGAGCAGAGCCACCTGCACCCGGTTGTTGAGGTCGAGCTTGGCGAGGATCGCCGACGCGTGGGACTTGACGGTGGTCAGGCCGAGATGTTGGCGCGCTGCGATCTCGGCGTTGGAGCGCCCTGCGCCGATCTCGACCGCGATCACGCGTTCGCGCTCGCTGAGCACGTCGAGGCGTCGACGGGCGGCGGCGCCGCGGCTGTCCTGCCCCGATTCCGCGACCCGGGCGATGAGCCGTCTGGTGACCTCGGGCGAGAGCACCGGACGCCCCTGGGCCGCGTGCCGGATCGCGACGACGAGCTCGTCCGGCGGGGTGTCCTTGAGGAGGTACCCCGCTGCACCGGCCCGGAGGGCGCGCAGGACGTGGGCGTCGGCGTCGAACGTGGTGAGCATCATGACCTGCGGGGCGGGCGACCGGCTGCGCAGCATCTCGGTCGCGGTGAGCCCGTCGGTGCCAGGCATCCGGATGTCCATCAGCACGACGTCCGGGCGGTGGCGCCGGGCCAGCTCCACCGCCTCCGCGCCGTCGCTCGCCTCGGCCACCACCCGCAGGTCGGGGGCACCGCTCAGCATCATCGTGAGCCCGAACCGGACGACCGGGTCGTCGTCGGCGAGCAGGACGTCGATGGTCGGCCGGGTGCTGGCGGGCACGTCGTCGGCAGGCACGTCGTCGGCAGGCACGTCGTCGGCAGGCACGGGATGCGTCACGACGGCCAGGGTAGGCGCAGCCGCACCCGCCAGCCGCCCGGGCCCGTCGGGCCGTACTCGAGCCGTCCGGCCACGAGCCGGGCGCGCTCCCCCAGCCCCAGCAGCCCTGCCCCGGAACCGTCGGGGTGCGGCGGCGAGCCCGCCGGTGGCGATCCCTGCGGCGGCTCGTTCGTCACCTCGGCGGTCACGTCCTCGCCGGGCCGGCCCGCTATCCGCACGACGACGGGCGCGCCGGGAGCGTGCTTGCGCGCGTTGGTCAGGCCCTCCTGCACGAGTCGATAGAGCGTGCGGCCCTGCGTCTCCGGGAGCGTCCGGTCGCCGGCCGTCACTCCTGCCTCGTCCCGCAGCTCGACCGGCGTCCCGGCCTGGCGCGCCTCGTCGACCAGCTCGAGGACGTCCTCGACGGCGGGCAGCGGCAGCTCTCCCACCGGGGCGCGGAGCACCCCGATCACCTCGCGGAGGTCCTGCAGGGCACGGTGTGCGTTCTCGCGGACCACCTCGGCCGCCCGCGCCACGTCGTCGGCGGGGGCGTCCCGGGAGTAGGCCAGCGCGCCCGCGTGCACGCTGAGCAGCGAGAGCCGGTGACCCAGGACGTCGTGCATCTCCCGGGCGAGGCCCGCACGAGCCTCGTGCTCGGAGTGCTCGGCCCGGAGCCGCGCCTCGACCTCGGCGGCCGCTGCCCGCTCCCGCAGGGACGTGACCAGCGCCCGGCGGCTGCGCACGGACACCCCCCACGCCACGGTGGCGACGTGTCCGAGAGCGATGATGGTGAACATGGTGACCGGCGGGATCCCCGGCTCGGGCCACAGGACCTGATAGGTGCAGAGCGCCGCCAGGCTGATCGCGCACACCGCCGCCGAGGCCCGGACCGGGCGGTGCACGGCCACCGTGAACAGTGCGGCGATCGCCGCGCCGGCGACCGACTCCGAGAACGAGCTCGACACCGCCAGCACGACGCCGATCGCCACGGGGAACCGGCGTCGCCACCACAGCGCGACGCAGCCCAGCAGCCCGGGGACCCAGTCCACGGACACGACCCAGACGGGCACGGCCCCCGGCTCGCTGGCCCGGAGCAGCACGGTGAGCAGCCACAACGCCGCGGCCAGCACGACAAGGGCTGCGTCGACCAACCGGTCCCGCACCGCCTGCCGTGGCACCGTTCGCCGGCTGTCCGTCGTACTCATCGCCCCGAGCCTATGCCGACTCCGGGCCGCGGCTCAGGTCGTCCGCGACTCCTCGACGGCTCGCCCCACGCCGTCGACCACGGGCGTCACGCGCCGTCCGAGTGCGAACGCCACGGCCACGATCCCGAGGCAGCCGGCCACCATCACGCCGATGAAGCCACCGGCCCACCCGCGCTCCAGCAGCAGGCCCGCTACGACGGGACCGGCGATGGTGCCGCCCTGGAACGAACCGGAGCCGATGGCGTTGTAGCGACCGCGCAGGTGCGCCGGTGCCATCTCGTTCGTCAGGGCGGGTAGAGCGGACTGCATCAAGGTCTCCCCCAGCCCGAAGAAGGCATGGAACACCAGGACGATCACGACGGCCGCCGTGCCGCCGGGCACCAGGCCGGCGACACCCAGCAGGAGCCATGCCACCACCCACACCACGGCCATCAGCGCGAGCGCCCGCGTGCGGCGCCGGCCCCGGACCCGGTTCATCACCCAGAACTGCAGCGCCACGATCACCACCGTGTTGACCACGAACGCGAAGCCGATCGCGCGGGTCGACACCTCGGCGACGAGTCGGGCGAAGGCCGGGAAGCCGCCCTCCATCTGCCCGTATCCCACGAAGGCCGCGAGCAGCCCGAGCGCGGAGAGCCAGAGCACCTCGGGCCGGCGCAGGATGGCGAGGTACCCGTCCGCCGCGCCTGCGTCGTCCGGACGGTCGACGCGGCCGTGCAGGTGGCGGAGCGGCCCCGCGAGCACGACGACGGGGACGACGAAGGTCGCCGCGTTGACCAGGAACGCCATGACGAAGGTGCCCGGCCGTTCGACGTCGACCACGAGTCCGCCCACCACGCCGCCCACGCCGACGCCGAGATTGAGCAGCGCGAAGTTCACGCCGTAGTACCGCTGACGCAGGTCGCCCTCGACGACCGTGGCGACGAGCGCGTTGACCGCCGGCCACCCGACGCCGAGCTGCACGCCGAAGAGCGCGAGACCGAGCGCGGCCACCACCGGGACGGTGGCGAACGCCAGCACCGTGTACCCCGCGACGGCGAAGAAGAGGCCGGTGAGCATGACGCGACGGGCGCCGTACCTGTCGACGAGCGCGCCGGCCGGGCCGGTCACGAGCAGACCGACCACGGCGATGAGGCCCATGAGGGTGCCGGACAGCCCGAGGGAGAAGCCCCGCACCTCGTGCAGGTAGATGATCGTGAACGGGAGCGTCAGTCCGCGCCCGAAGAACTGCACCACCACGGTGGACAGCAGCCAGCGGCCGTCACGGGGCAGCTCCGACCAGAAAGCGAGGGCGCCGGAGCGTGGAGAGGATGTCACTGCCTGATCTTCGCCCGGGCGAGGCGGGTGCGGAAAGCGGATATCGGACACTGTGGTGCGCGCGACACGCCTGCCGTGCGGCGGGTGCCATCGATCGAGGGCGCCGGAGCGAGGGCCGGGGGTGACATCACGAATTCGAGGTCGGTCACTGTGCGTAGACGATGTCTACTCGGGGCAACGCACCCCGAATTCGTACTGTCACCCCCCGGCCCCTCAGGCGACCGTCCGCCACGCCTCCGCGAGCGCGGCGACCGACGGCCAGCGCGCGCCGCGCTCCGGATGCATGGCGCGGGCGGCGACGGCGAACCGTGCGTCGGACCCGGCCCAGGCCGCGCGGGACTTCGTCGCGTCGTCGCCGAGGAACGTATGGGCGAGCGCCCCGAGCGCGACGACGTTGGTGACCTCGTCGATCGGAGCGCCGAACCGGTACTCCTCGGGCGACATGAAGCGCGTGGACCCCCACATCCGACCCATGCGGTTGACCACCGGCCCGCGCTCGTAGAGGTCGAGGTCGCACAGGGTGACCCGCCCGGTGCCGGCGTCGAGCATCACCGAGCCGTCGTACAGGTCGACGGCCACCCACCCCCGCGCCGCCGCGTGCACGTGGAAGTCGTAGAGCTGCTGGACGGCGTCGACCCGGGCCTCGAGCGGGAGGGAACGGACGACGTGCGACCGCTCGTACTGTCTGCCGACCGGCGTCGCGTCGGTCCAGTCGAACACGAGGGCGTGCCCCGCGCCGACGTCGACGGCCTCCCGCAGCGTGACGAGGGACGGATGGGCGAGCGCCCGGTACACCTCGGCCGACCGACGGAGGCTCGCGACCGCCGTCTCGACGGCGCCGTCGTACCGTGCCGTCGGTGCGCCGGCGTACTTGACGAACACCCGGCCCGCCGGACCGTCGACGCCGAGGCAGAGGTTGCCGGAGTCCTGCTGGTCGAGCACTGCGAACACACGGCCCCAGCGCGCCGTGAACGACAGGTCGTGCGGCGCGCGGAGGCGCACGGGCATTCCGTCGAGCTCGGTCTGGATCACGCGCTGGAGCGTAACAACCGGCTCAGGCCGGACGACCGGTTTTTTCCGCGTCCTGACCGCGCTGGTGGCCGCGGCGGGCGTCACGGTCGAAGATGCCGATGATCTCGCACGGCCCGCCCTCTGCGCCGATCGCGTGCGGGAGCATCGTGGGGAACTCCGCCGCCTGGTTGGTCTCGACCCGGAAGCGCCGGTTGCCCAGGAGCAGGGTCGCGGTGCCGGAGATGACCACCAGCCATTCTCGGCCGGGATGCGCCCGCAGGCGCGAGGGGCTGTCCGGCGCCGGGTGGGTCATGCGCTGCCGCACCACGGTCATGCCGGGTTCGGCCTTGAGCGGCCACCGCATCGTCTCGTGCGACCCGTCGATCGTGGGGTTGGAGATCACGTCGTCGGTTGCGGTCTCGACGAGCTGGTCCAGCGACGTGTCGAGGGCACGCGCCAGGACGACGAGCTGGTCCAGCGCCAGGCGGCGCTGGCCGTTCTCGATGCGGCTGAGCGTCGACTGGCTGACCCGGGCGCGGGTCGCCAGCTCCTCCAGGGACCAGCCCTGTGCCACGCGCAGCGCGCGAATGCGTTTGCGTACCAGGCTGTCCAGCTCACCATTTTCTTGCGTCATAGGCAAGATGCTATGCCCCTGCTGCAAATCCCGCCTAGCGTCGTCGGTGTCCGGCCCTCGACCCGGGGCCGCCACGGAAAGGAACAACCCATGCCTGCGACCAGTTCCGCGTCCACCATCGGCGGACTGCCCCCGGAGACGCTCGACGCCGTGGTGATCGGCGGTGGCGCCGCCGGTCTGAACGGCGCGCTGATGCTCGCCCGCTCGCGCCGCTCGGTGGTCGTGATCGACAGCGGCACCCCGCGCAACGCGCCCGCCGCGGGCGTGCACGGGCTGCTCGCCCTTGACGGCACTCCCCCGGCCGAGCTGCTGGAGCGGGGCCGCGCGGAGGTCCGCCGGTACGGCGCCACGGTCGTGACCGGTGAGGTGATCAAGGCCGCCCCTGCCGAGCCGTCCGCGGTCGGCGACCCGCGCTTCACCGTCACCCTGGCCGACGGCGCCACGCTGCACGCTCGCCGCCTCCTGGTCGCCACCGGGCTGCGCGACGTGCTGCCCGACGTCCCCGGCCTGGCGGAGCACTGGGGTCGCGGCCTGGTGCACTGCCCCTACTGCCACGGGTGGGAGGTGCGCGACGAGCCGATCGGCGTCCTCGCCACCGGCCCGGCCTCCGTGCACCAGGCGCTGCTGTTCCGCCAGCTGACCGACGACCTCGTCTACTTCACGCGCGGCACGCAGCTCGACGACGACGCCCGGGTGCGCTTCGCCGCCCGCGGCATCCGCGTGGTCGGGACCGCCGTCGAGCAGGTCGTGGCAACGGACGACGGCGGCGTCGCGGGCGTGCGCCTCGCGGACGGACAGCTCGTGGCCCGGCGGGTGCTCACGGTCGCGACCACCATGCTGCCGCGCACCGAAGGGCTGGAGGACCTCGGGCTGCCGACGGCGGACCTGCCCCACGGGATGGGCCGCCACGTCGCCACCGGCATGGCCGGGACCACCGACGTGCCGGGCGTGTGGGTGGCCGGCAACGCCAGCGACCCGTCCGCCCAGGTCGGCGCGTCGGCGGCGGCCGGGGCACTGGCCGGCGCCCACCTCAACGCCGACCTGGTCACCGCCGACACCGCGGCAGCCCTGGCGTGAGCGGGCACACAAGCCGGTGGGCCCCACAGAATCCTGTGCGGGCCCACCGGCTCGGTCGAGACGTCGACAACGGTCAGTCGCAGGCGTCGCACCGACCGGTCGCGGGCAGCTGCATGTAGCAGCTCGGGCAGCTCGCGGGGGCGGCGTCGGGCGCGTGCGCGAAGGTGTTGGTCTGCGTTCCGGAGAACCCGGCCATCAGGACGCGCTTGTACCCGCCTCCGGACTGCTGGACGTCGACGAAGCCCTTGTTGAAGAAAGCGGTCGCCTCCTGGCCCGGGCCGGGCGAGACCGCCACGTACGAGCGGGAGGACGGGATCCAGATCCGGGTCTTGTCGAGCCCCTCGGCGATCTCGCGCATGGCGGGGCGGTGCACCTGCGGGATCGGCAGCGCCTCGAGCGCGGCCTCGAACGTGTCGAAGTCATCGCGGCTGGTACCGGTGAGCGCGACGAGGCACGTCTTGCACACCTTGAACTTCTGCCTGTCGAGCTCGGTCGCGGGCTGCAGGGCGGCCAGTCGATCCTCGGACAGGTGCTGGCAGTCCCTGCCGTGCAGGACCTTGCCGTAGGGGACCCGGAAGAGTAGCTCTACCGGGATCTCTGCTCCTGCCACTGCAGGGGTCTCGCTGGACGTAGTCACCTCTCCAGTATCGCCCCTGAAAGTCACCTGTGGGGACACCAGTTTTCCCCCACCCCGGCGCGAGGAAGAATCGGCGGCAGCCGACGCCTACCGCCGGGCCGCGCGTCACGCCGACCTGGCGGCGGCCACCGGTCCCCGCCCTCCGCTGTCCGAGGTGGGCAGGTCGGCCGAGGCCAGGAGCGCGAGCTTGTCGGCGTCGCTGGACCCGGCCTCCGGGTGGAACACGACGAGCATGAGCCCCTCGGCCCCACCGATCTCCAGCCGTTCCCTGTTGAGGGTGAGCTCCCCGACCTGCGGGTGGTCGAACCGGATCGGCGTCCCGCGCTGTCCCCGCACCTCGTGTCGGGCCCATAGCTGCCGAAACCGGGGACTGGTCAGGGACAGCTCCTCGGTGAGCTCGATGAACCGGGGATCGTCGACGGCGTTGCCGACGACCTGCCGCAGGTTCGCCACGAAGCACTCCGTGACGTCCTGCCAGTCCGGATGGAGGTTCTGCTGGTCCTGGTCCAGGAACAGGTCCCTCAGCTGGTTGCGCCCGGCCGCGAAGCCGGGCGAGAGCGCTCTGGCGAGACTGTTCGAGGCCAGGACGTCGAAGTACGGCCCCTCGATGAAGGCAGGCTGGACGAGGGAGTCCAGCAGCTTGAGCGCACCTTGCGGCGGCGTCTCCTCACGCGGGTGACGTCTGCGCTGCCTCGGCGCCTCGGCGACCAGCGTCTGCAGGTGCGCCACGTGGGCGTCGTCGAGCTGGAGCACGCGCGCGAGCGACTCGAGCACCTGCAGGGACGGGTTGCGGTCGCGGCCGCGCTCCAGCCGGAGGTAGTAGTCGGCGCTGATGCCGGCGAGCATGGCGACCTCCTCGCGCCGCAGGCCCGCCACCCGCCGCACGCCGACGTCGGGGATACCCGCCTGCGCGGGTGTCACCAGCTCGCGCCGGGCCCGCAGGTACGCGCCGAGGGCGTTGGCCGACCCGCTCATGGCGTCCGCCCGTCGATCCGCGACGCCGACAGAGGGGGCCCTGCCACACCCCGGGCTCGAGAGGGCTCTGGTCCGGAAAAGTTGCCGCGCATAGCGTCTGCAACGGCTCGCTGGGGCCACATATTTCGTGAGGGAGAGACATGACCATCGCACTGATCACCGGGGCCAACAAGGGCATCGGCTACGAGACGGCCAAGCAGCTTCTGGCACTCGGGCACGTCGTCTACCTCGGCGCGCGCGACATCGAGCGGGGTGAGAAGGCCGCGGCGACGCTCGGGGCGCGGTTCGTACAGCTCGACGTGACCGACGACGCCTCGGTCGCCGGCGCGCTGGCGACCATCGGCTCCGCCGAGGGCCGGCTCGACGTGCTCGTGCACAACGCGGGCATCCTGGCGGACGGCGCCGTGGACGGTCCCGCTGCCCTGCACGCCTTCGACACCAACGCCGTGGGGATCGTGCGCGTCACGGAGGCGGCGCTCCCCCTGCTGCGCGAGTCCGCCAACCCCAACGTCGTGACCGTCTCGAGCAGCCTCGGGTCGTTCTGGGCGGTGACCAACCCCGCCCGGCCGGAGTCCCAGATGCCGCTCGCTCTCTACGCGGCGTCCAAGGCGGCGGCCACCATGCTGACGGTCCAGTACGCGAAGTCTCAGCCGGGCATCAAGTTCAACGCCCTCGAGCCCGGGACCGCCGCCACCGACATGACGGCGGCCTTCGGGATCGGGAGGGCACCCGAGGAGAGCGCCCGCGTCGTCGTGCGGCTGGCCACCCTCGACCCGGACGGCCCGACCGGGACCCTCCAGGACGAGAACGGGACGCTGCCCTGGTAGGCGTTGCACAGAGCAGCCAGTGCCTCGCGTGCCGAAGTCATCCGAGCTCGGTCAGACGCACCGCCCGGGCGGCGGTCGTCAGAGCCGGCGGAGCCCGTCCACCAGCAGAGCGACCATGCGGGTGGTGTACGCGGGGTCCTCCGGAGCCGCGATGCCGCTCACGGCTCGGAGCAGGTCGTCCGGACTGATGTCCGTCCTGACCTCCCCTGCGGCGGCCGCGGCCTCCAGGAGCTGCGCGAGCGCGGGGGTGAACCGCTCGAGGAAGTACGCGGGAAGGCTCCGGTACGTGGGCTCCCCCGAGTGCATGGCGGGCTTGAGCCCGTACTTGTCGGCGACGAACCGCCCGACCTGCTGCAGCCAGCGGGTGAGCGCCTCGACCGGCTCGTGCTCCGCCGCCAGGGCTGCCGCGGTCTCGGCGCACGCGTCGACCTCGTGCCGGAAGACGGCCGTGACCAGGTCGGAGCGCTGCGGAAAGTGACGGTAGAACGTGCCGGCCCCCACCCCCGCCGCGGCGATGATCCGGCGCACGGGCGCGTCCACGCCGTCCGTCGCGAAGACTTCCGCTGCGGCCGCCAGCAGGGCGTCGTTGCTGCGCTGGACGTCCTGCTGACGGCGGGAGGGCGGCGCCTCGGCGGGTCCGGTCACGAGCCCTCCTCACAGCACTGAACGATGTTCCGCCCCACAATCTAGCTGCACCGACGAACGACGGTCCAGCTCCGGCAGGGGGCGCTCCCTGGCAGGCTCCGCCTCAGGCGACCGACCGTTCGAGGAGCGGACGGCGACGCAGGACGGTCCTCCCGATCGCGGGCGGCACGTACGCCTGGTCGAGGGTGCCGACGTCGGTCCCGGGCGGGACGATCTCGTCGATCCGGTCGAGGACGTCGTCGGTCAGGGTGACCCCCGTCCCCGCGAGCAGACTGTCGAGCTGCTCCATCGTGCGGGCACCGAGCAGCGCGCTGGTGACGCCCGGGTGCGAGATCGCGAACGCCATCGCCAGATGAGGCATGGCCACCCCCGCCTCCTCGGCGAGGGGGATCAGCTGCTCCACGACGTCGAGGCGCCGCTCGTCGCTGTAGGCCGTGAAGAACTGCGCGCGCGCAAGAGGGTTCTCCTGCCCGCGCCGCACGCGGCCGGTGAGCATGCCCTGACCGAGCGGGCCCCAGACCAGGACACCCATCCCGTACCGCTGCGCGGCCGGGAGCACCTCGCGTTCGATGCCGCGGTTCAGGATCGAGTACGGCGGCTGCTCGGTACGGAACCGGCCCAGCCCGCGGCGCTCAGCGGTCCAGTGCGCCTCCACCAGGTTCGACACCGGCATCGCCGAGGTGCCGAACGCGCGGATCTTGCCGGCGCGGACCAGGTCGGTCAGCACCGCGAGGGTCTCCTCGATGTCGGTGTCGGGATCGGGGACATGGAGCTGGTAGAGGTCGATGTGGTCGGTCTGGAGCCGGCGCAGCGAGCTCTCGACCGCCGTCACGATCCACCGGCGGGACGCCCCCTGCTGGTTCGGGTCGGCCCCCATCGGCCGGCTGAACTTCGTCGCGAGGACGACGTCGTCGCGACGCCCCTTGAGCGCCCGGCCGACGACCTCCTCCGAGTCGCCGTACGCGTCGGCCGTGTCGACGAGGTTGATACCGGCGTCGAGCGCCTTGTGGATGATCCGGGTCGAGTCGTCCGGGTCGTTGCCCATCTGGGTGGCGAACATCAGCGCACCCAGTCCGTAGGGACTGACCCTGATGCCGGTCCTGCCGAGGTTGCGGTACTGCACGGGAGTCTCCTCCTGCTAGGCGGAACAGTGTTCAGCGGAACACCGTTCCGCACATTACGGAACGACGTTCCGCCTGTCAACGCCGCGCCCGGAGCGCGCTACCGTTGCGTCATCCACGACACCGGCCAGTGAGCGGGGCACCATGGCGAGACAACCGAACCTCGACCGGCTCCGCAGGCACTGGGACCGGCAGTCGGCCGGGTACGACCAGAAGATGGACCGTGCCGAGCGGCTGTTCGGCGACACCCGCGGCTGGGTGTGCCGCCAGGCCACCGGCCAGGTCCTCGAGGTCGCCGTCGGGACAGGCCTGAACCTCGGCCTGTATCCCACCGACGTCACGCTGACCGGCATGGACCTGAGCCCCGCCATGCTCGCCGGCGCACGCGAACGTGCCGCAGAGCTCGGCCGCGACGTCGACCTCCGGGTCGGTGACGCCCAGCGGCTCGAGTTCGCCGAGTCCTCCTTCGACACGGTGGTCTGCACCTTCGGCCTGTGCGCGGTGCCCGACGACCGCGGCGCCGTCGACGAGATGGTGCGTGTGCTCCGACCCGGCGGCCTGCTGCTGCTCGCCGACCACGTGGTCAGCACGTCGCCGGTGGTCCGGGTACTCCAGGCCGCGGCGGAGCTGTACAGCGTGCGGTTCGAGAACGAGCACTTCCGGCGGCGTCCGATCCAGCACGTCCGGGCCACCGGGCTCGACATAGAGCGGCACGACCGGTTCACCAAGGGGATCATCGAGCGGCTCGCGGCCCGCAAGCCGGGTTGACCTCAGGTCGACATGAAGTCGCATCCTGAACGGACGCACGTCGGCCCGAACGGATTGAGGACACATGGACGCGCAGCACTGGGACGAGCGGTACAGCAGCCGGGCGCCCAGCACCTGCCACGGGAGCGCGCCTCGAGAACGTGATCCGGCACGGTTGCGGGGCGGAACCCTGCCGGATCACGTGATGGAAGAGGACCGTTGCCCGACGTCGGTGGCTCAGGCCGCCGTCAGCGCCGCCAGGGCGCGATCCATCGCGACGTTGAACTCCTCCGGCGCCAGCGCCAGCCGGGACTTGACGTCCCGGCTCCACTGGTCGGCGAGGACCTCGGCAGAGCCCGCCTCCACGCCGTCGAGCGCGGCGTCGGCCAGGTCCGACGGCGCGAGCTTGTCCACCGCCCACCCCGCCGACATGTCGGTGTCGGCCAGACCCAGGTGTACCGCCGTCACGAGGGTGCCCTGCTCGGCGAGCTCCAGCCGGACGCCGTTGGTCATGGCCCACGCGGCGGCCTTGGTCAGGTGGTAGGAGTTGGCGCCGTTGACCCCGAACCACGACATGGCGGAGAGGACGTTCACGACCGCGCCCCCGCCGTTGGCCGCGAGCGCGGGCGCGAGCTCGCGGATCATCGCCAGGCCGCCGAACACGTTCGTCTCCAGCTCCCGGCGCACGCTGTCGAGCGAGCCGGTCACCAGGCTGGTGCCCGTCTGGATGCCCGCGTTGTTGACGAGGAGCGAGACATCGGCGGCCGCCGCAGCGGCCGCCCGCACGGACGCGGGGTCGGCGACGTCGAGGGCCAGCACCTCGACGCCGGGCAGGTCCACCGTCTCCGGTCGGCGTGCCGTGGCGTAGACCTTGCGCGCACCGCGCTCGAGGAGACGCTCGGCGAAGGCACGGCCCAGGCCGCGGTTTGCTCCGGTGACGAGGGCGACTGAGTTGTTGATATCCATGTCCGGTACGCTAAAACCTGACGTTGGCGTCAGAGGCAAGTGTTGGACGACAGGAGTGAGAGGGGTCACCATGACCGTCACGGAGACGGCGGCCGAACCGCTGATCCGCATCGGCGAGGTCGCCCGCGGCGCCGGCGTCTCGGTGCGCGCCGTGCGCTACTACGAACAGCAGGGGCTGCTCACCGCGGAGCGCAGCCCTGCCGGCCAGCGCCTCTACCGGCCGGGCACCGTCGCAGCGGTGCGCTTCTTCCAGCAGATGTACGCAGCGGGTCTGACCAGCCGCAACATCGCGGAGCTCCTGCCCTGTATGCAGTCCGGCCATACCGACGCCGAGCAGCGAGCGATGCTGCGCGCCGAGCGCGACCGCATCCAGGCCAAGGTCGACGACCTGCAGGCGGCCCTGGACCGCCTCGACGAGGTCATCGAGGTCACGGACACGCACCCGTAGCCGGTCGGTGCGGTCCACCCTTGTCCGTCGTGGCCTATCCGTCCGTGCCTTGTCCGTCCGTGGCTGCCGGAGTGATATGGCTCAGCACGCACAACCAGCGGCCGTTCCGGTTCACGAACACATCGGTCGTCCACTCGTCGGCGTCGAAGCGTTGGCCCAGGTAGTGCGCCGTGTTCGTCACCCGCCCCGTGAAGACCGCGGTATCTCCGTACACCCGGATCCTCGGCTGGCCGACGCTGGTCATCGCCGAGTGGGTCAGCTCCCCGGACTCGACGAGCGAGAGAAACTGCTCCTTGGCGGAGACACCCGACTCGGAGACGATGACCCACTCATCGGCCATGAAGCCTCGAACCCGGGTGGCGTCGTTGGAGACGATGGCGTCAGCCCAGTCCTTCGCGAGGGCGATGAGCCGGGTGTGGACCGGGTCGCCCTCGGAGCTCCCCTGGGGAGTGCCGGCGATGTCGCTCATCGTTCGACTATAGGTTTGGAAAACGGAACGTGTTGCTGACAGTAGGCAATGTCGACTCACAGCAACACAGCTGGCGGAGCAACGGTCTCCCTGGGGCGCGGCCCCGGGAGAACTACGGCTGACCGACCCGCTCGCCGTCGACGTAGAACTCCAGGTCGGCGCTCTTCTCCGGCCAGAAGCAGACCAGCCCCGCCACCCGCAGGGCCTCGCGCAGCGGCGTGTCGTAGCCCCACACCACGTCGGTCAGCTCGAGCTCCCCGACGTTCAGGGTCCAGTACGAGGCCGACCCCTTGTACGGGCAGTGGCTCACGGTCTCTGTGGGCGTCAGCAGGTCCATCCGCACGTCGGCGCGCGGCAGGTAGTAGCGGGGGCCAAGACCCGTCTCGGTCAGCATGATCGGGCGGTGCGACTCGGCGACCACCTCGCCCCCTGCCACCACGCGCACGTGCCGCCCCGAGGGCAGTGCGTCGATCCGCACGTACGGGCTGCGCGGGTGGGTGTGGAGCACCTCGTCCTCCTCGAGCCAGGCGTCGAAGGCGGACCACGTCAGGGTGTACGAGCCGCGCACCTCCTCGGCCGGCGCCTCCCGGTAGCGCCGGGCGGCGCCCTCCAGCATGCGGTCGCCCACGACGACGTCGAACACCTCGCTGGGCCCGAGCGACCTGGACCGTTGGCCCTGACCGGCGGGGCGCAGCTCGGCCTTGAGGTCGCCGGGCGCGAAGAAGTACCGGGGAAAGTACGAGTTCTCCCAGACCAGCAGCGCACCGTCCGCGTCAGCGACGAGCTCGCCGGCACTGTAGGCACGGATCCTCGTCTGGCCGAGCTTGGCCGTGCCAGGCGGGATCACGAACGGGTTCTCGACGATGTCAGGCATCTGGGTCACCTCTCGCTGCGGGCCGCGTCCAGGACCACGCTACCCACTGCCCTGGACGTCTCACCCGTCGACAACCCGGTGAGCGGCCGAGGTTGTTCCCCGCCCGGGACGACGGTCACACCGCACGTCCCGGGCGGAGACCGTCAGGCGTCGAGGACGACGGCGATGACCACCGGTTCGCGCCGCGAGCTGCGGGCCAGGGACCGGGCGACCGCCTTCGCGATGATCTCCTCGAGCTGCTCACCCGAGGTGGTCTTGTTCCGGGTCGCGTCGGCAAGAGCCTTCTCGACGGCGCGGGAGGCGTTGTCGAGGCTGTCCTGGCCGTGCACGGAACCGCGGTGGAGGTACTCGAGCGGCTCGGCGAGCTCGGCAGTGCCGGAACGCAGGAACGCCAGCACGGTCAGGACCCCCGCCGCGCTGAGCTGGCGCCGGTCGGCCAGGGTGTTCTCGGTGACGTGGCCGACGGTCTGGCCGTCGACGAAGACCAGGTCGTGCTCCACCTGTCCCACGATGCGCGCGACGCCGTCGACCAGGTCGACCACGACGCCGTCACGGGTGATCAGGACGTTGTCCGCGGGGACACCGGTGCGCTCGGCGAGGGCACCGTTGGCACGCAGGTGCTTTGGCTCACCGTGGACCGGCATGACGTTGCGCGGGCGCAGGATGTTGTAGCAGTAGACGAGCTCGCCGGCGCTGGCGTGCCCGGACACGTGGACGCGCGCGTTGCCCTTGTGCACAACGTTGGCGCCCAGGTCGGTGAGCTTGTTGATGATGCCGTAGATGGCGCTCTCGTTGCCCGGGATCAGGGAGCTGGCCAGCAGCACGGTGTCGCCGTCGCTGACGCGGACCTCGTGCGTCTCGTTCGCCATCCGGGCCAGGGCCGCCATGGGCTCGCCCTGGGACCCGGTGCAGATGAGCGTCACCTTGTTCGGGGCGAGGTTGCGGGTCTTGGCGTAGTCGATCACGAGCCCGCGCGGGACGGTGAGGTAGCCGAGCTCGCGCGCGATGCGCATGTTGCGCACCATGGACCGCCCGACGAACGCGACCTTGCGGCCGTGGGCGTGCGACGCGTCGAGCGTCTGCTGGATGCGGTGCACGTGGCTCGCGAAGCTCGAGACGATGACCCGCCCTGGGGTCGTGGCGAAGACCTGGTCGATCGCCGACGTCAGCTCCGTCTCGGAGATGTTGAAGCCGGGGATCTCTGCGTTGGTGGAGTCCACCAGCAGCAGGTCGAGGCCCTCCTCGCCCAGGCGGCCGAAGGCGCGCAGGTCCGTGAGGCGCCCGTCGAGCGGGAACTGGTCCATCCGGAAGTCGCCGGTGTGCAGCACCAGCCCGGCGGCGGTCCGGATCGCGACGGCGAGCCCGTCGGGGATCGAGTGGTTGACGGCGATGAACTCGAGCGAGAACGGACCTGTCGTGTGCCGGTCGCCGGCCTCGACCCGCGCGAGCACCGGCTTGATGCCGTGCTCGACCAGCTTCGCGGACAGGAACGCCAGCGTCAGCTCGGACCCCACGACGGGGATGTCCGGGCGCTGCTTGAGCAGGTAGGGCACCCCGCCGATGTGGTCCTCGTGCCCGTGCGTGAGCACGATGGCCTCGATGTCGTCGAGGCGGCCCTCGATGCTCGTGAAGTCGGGCAGGATCACGTCGATCCCCGGCTGGGTGTCCTCCGGGAAGAGGACCCCGCAGTCGACGACGAGCAGCTTGCCCTCGTGCTCGAAGACGGTCATGTTGCGACCGATCTCGCCGATGCCGCCGAGCGGGGTGATGCGCAGGCCCTGCCGCGGGGCGGCGGGCGGGCGTGCGAGGTCTCGTGGTGCGGTATGCATAGATGTCCCTCCGGAACAGGTTAGCTGCAAAGGCCCGGCCCCTCATGGCGTGGGACAGCCGCCAGGAGGGGTCGGAGCTCAGCGTGTCACGCCGCGGGTGCGGCGCTTTGAGTACGTAGGTGTCGCTGCGTCGGTCGGTGGCTCAGTGGCCGGCGCCGAGGTTGCCGGCGAGCCGCTCGTGCCGCGCTGCGGAGTCGTCATTCATGCCGATGATCGTCACGGTCTTGCCCTTGGCCTCGTACTTGGTCGTCACGGCGTCCAGCGACGCGACGGTCGAGGCGTCCCAGATGTGGGCCTTGGTCATGTCGATCACGATGTTCTTGGGGTCGCCCGCGTAGTCGAACTGGTAGACCAGGTCGTTGGACGAGGCGAAGAAGAGCTCACCCTCCACCGCGTACACCCGCTGGTCGTCGGCGTCCGATGCGTCAAGGCGCTTGACGGAGGTGAAGTGCGCGACCCGCTGAGCGAACAGCACCATCGCGACCAGCACCCCCACGATCACACCGTAGGCCAGGTTGTGGGTGGCCACGGTCACCACCACGGTCGCGACCATGACCGTGGTCTCCGACTTCGGCATGCGCCGCAGGGTCGCCGGGCGGATCGAGTGCCAGTCGAACGTGCCGACCGACACCATGATCATCACCGCGACGAGGGCCGCCATCGGCATGATCGCCACGACGTCGCCGAGACCGACCACGAGGATCAGCAGGAACACGCCGGCCAGGAACGTCGACAGGCGGGTGCGCGCGCCCGAGGCCTTCACGTTGATCATGGTCTGGCCGATCATCGCGCAGCCGCCCATACCGCCGAAGAACCCGGTCACGATGTTCGCGGTGCCCTGGCCCCAGGCCTCGCGGGTCTTGTTCGAGTGCGTGTCGGTGACGTCGTCGACCAGCTTGGCGGTCAGCAGCGACTCCAGGATGCCGACCAGCGCCATCGCCAGGGCGTACGGCGCGATGATCTGCAGCGTCTCGAGGTTCAGCGGCACGTCCGGGAAGAGCAGGCTGGGCAGCGACTCGGGCAGCGCGCCCTCGTCGCCGACGGTCGGCACGTTGATCGACGCGACCACGACCGCGACCGTCAGGAGCACGATGGCGACCAGCGGCGCCGGGACCACCTTGGTCCACCGGGGCAGCAGCACCATGATCACGATGCCGACGGCGACCAGCGGGTAGACGATCCACGGCACGTCGATCAGGTGCGGCACCTGCGACAGGAAGATGAGGATCGCCAGCGCGTTGACGAAGCCGACCATCACCGAGCGGGGGATGAACCGCATGATCTTCGCGACGCCGAGCACGCCGAGCACCACCTGGATGAGGCCGCCGAGGATGACGGTGGCGATCAGGTAGTCGAGCCCGTGCTCGCGCACCACCGGGGCGATGACCAGCGCGACGGCGCCGGTCGCGGCGGAGATCATGGCCGGGCGCCCACCGAGGAACGAGATGGTGACGGCCATCGTGAAGCTCGCGAACAGGCCGATCCGCGGGTCGACGCCCGCGATGATCGAGAAGGCGATCGCCTCCGGGATCAGGGCGAGCGCCACCACGAGGCCTGCCAGCACCTCGGTGCGCAGCGTCCGGACGGAGCTGAACGCGGCCCTGAACGAGCCGGAGGCCGTGGCCTCGGGGGCGCCGGTGACCGGGGTCGGCACGGAGGCAGGATCGGGCAGGCCGACGGGCGGGTGTGACACGCAGTGTTCCTTCGGGCTCTGGGACGCGGCACGCCCCGAGGACCGAGGTCGCGGGACCCGGTCCGATCGGACAGGACTGAGCACGCGACGCTGCGCACGAAGATGAGGGTTCGGCGCCGGTCCACCGCAGACCGGTGGTGCACCGAGCACAACTCTACCCTTACGTAAGGGTAGAGTTGCAACATGGGCACTCCCGGCACCTCGACCACCATGCACATCGGCGCGGTCGCCGAGCGCACCGGCCTGTCCCTGCGCACCCTGCGGCACTGGGACGAGGTGGGCCTGGTCAGGCCGTCGGGGCGTACCGACGGCGGGTTCCGGCTCTACACCGACTCCGACGTCGACCGCATCCTGCTGGTGCGGCGCATGAAGCCGCTCGGCTTCTCGCTCGACGAGATGGGCGACCTGCTCGACGTCGTCCACCGCCTGGCCGCCGGTGAGGCGACCGACCCCGACGGCACGGACCTGCGCGCCCGGCTCGACGAGTTCACCACCACGGCCCGCGCACGCAGGGCCGACCTGGCCCGCAAGCTCGACATGGCCGACGAGCTGATCACCCTGCTCGGCGCGATCTGACCCTGCCGTCGGCGCGGGTCGCCGGCGCAGGTCAGGCCCTGGCCGCGGACTCCGGGTCGCGGAGCATGTGCGACTCGACGAGCTCGTGGCGCCGGAAGTACGTGGTCGCCACCGCCTGGACCGTCGCGGCGACGGGCAGCGCCAGGAACGCACCGAGGACCCCGAAGACCGCGCCGAACGCCAGCACCACCAGCAGGCTCACCGCCGCGTTCATCTCCAGCGCGCGGGCGGACACCTTCGGGGCCAGGTACAGGTTCTCGAACTGCTGGTAGGCGATCACGAACCCGAGCACGCCCAGCGCCTGCGGCCACCCCTGTGCGGTCAGCGCGACCATCGTGGGCAGCGCGCCACCCAGGTAGGCGCCGATCGTCGGCACGAACTGGGACACCACACCGACGAAGACGGCCAGCGGCACCGCGTACGGCGTCTGCAGGATCGCGAGGAACGCGAACGTGACCGCCGTCGAGACCGCCGCGAGGACCACGCGGGAGCCGATGTAGTCCGACACCTTGCCCTGGGTGACCTCCCACAGGTGCAGCATCTCCTGCTGCCGCGCCGGTGTCAGCCAGCCGCACACCGCTGCGCGGAACCGGGGCCCCGCCGCGAGCAGGTAGTAGGCGACGAGCAGGATCGTGAGGGTCGCGAGGAGACCGCCCACCACGGTGGTGCCCACCAGCAGCGCCCCGGAGGCGACGTCGTCGCCGAACTCGTCCAGCGCCTGCCGCAGCAGGTTCTGCGTGTCGGGGACGACGACGTCGAAGCGGTCGACGAGGAAGCCCTGCAGGCCCGCGTAGAGCCGGGGGACGGACTGCGCGAGCTCGACGAGCTGCTGCACGAACAGGTTGCCGAACAGCGTCATGAGCACGATGACCACGACGAGCGACCCGAGCAGCGTGACCGCAGCGGCCAGCCCTCTGCGCCATCCGCGCCGGACGAGCCATACCGTGCTCGGCTCGAGCGCCAGGGCGATGAAGAACGCGATGAGCACGTTGACGAAGAGCCCCTCGAGGGCGCCCAGCGCGTTCCACGCGAAGACCGCGAGGAAGACCGCCGCGACGGCCATCAGCAGCGCACGGGGCAGCCAGCGCGGCGGGCGCGGGGAGTCGGGAGCGCCGGCCGGCGCGACGGGCTCGTCAGGAGAGTGGTGCTCGGCCCCGGCCGGCGAGCCGGGGTCGGGCTCGCCGGTCTCGGGCGAGCTGGGCGACGTCATGCTCAGACCGTAGTGTCCGCCCGGCCTGTGCCAGCGTTCACACGCCGACCGTCGGTGTCAGACCTCGCTCGCGACCAGCGGGATCAGCGGGACGTCGGGGTGGGCCCGTTCGAACGCTCGCGCGTGCCAGACGTCGCGGAGCAGGACCAGCGGGGTCCCGTCGCCGCGCCGCGCGACCTCCAGCCCCGGGTACCCGGCGATGACGTCGAGGTCGCCGGGCGCCGCCTCGCGGGCGAGCGACAGGCCGAGCGTCTCCATGCGGATCGGCGCAGAGAACTCGTGCTCCATGCGGAAGGCCGCCACCTCGAACTGGAGCGGCCCGACCGCTGCGAGGATCGGGTTGCCGTCGCCGCGGGCCTCGTTGACCAGGACCTGGACGACGCCCTCCTGCTCCAGCTGGCTGATGCCCTTGCGGAACTGCTTGGAGCGGCCGGGGTCGGCCACGCGCGCCGCGGCGAAGTGCTCCGGTGCGAACACCGGCATGGGCGGGAAGCGCACCTTCGCACCCGAGGAGTCGAAGACCGTGTCGCCGACGGCGAGCGTGCTCGCGTTGACCAGGCCGACGACGTCGCCGGGGTAGGCGTCCTCGACCGTCGCACGCTCCCGGCCGAAGACCGACAGGGCGTACTTGGTGGCGAACGGACGGCCGGTGCGCTCGTGCGTGACGACCATGCCGCGCTCGAAGCGGCCCGAGCACACCCGGATGAACGCGACGTGGTCGCGGTGGTTCGGGTCCATCCCTGCCTGCATCTTGAACACGAACCCGCTGAACGGCTGGTCGACGGCACGCTCCCCGCCGTCGACGTCGGGCCGCGCGCCCGGAGCTGGGGCGAGGTCGACCACGGCGTCGAGGAGCTGGCGGACGCCGATGTTCGCGAGCGCAGCGCCGAAGAGCATGGGCGTGGTCGTGCCGGCGAGGAACGAGTCGCGGTCGACGGCGTCGAGCAGCTGCACGCTCTCGACGGCCTCGGTGTGGTCGTCGCCGAGGGCGTCGGCCGCGGCCTGGGGCGTCAGGACGCTCTCTTCGGCGATCGACGCACCACCGGGGGTGCGGCGGTAGGTGCGCACCTCGCCGTTCGCCCGGTCCAGCAGGCCGAGGAACCGGCCGGCCTCGCCGATCGGCCAGGTGAGCGGGGTCGGGCGGAGGTTGATGCGCTCCTCGAGCTCGTCGCACAGCTCGAGCGCCTCGCGGCCGGGGCGGTCCCACTTGTTGACGAACGTGATGACCGGCACCCCGCGGCGGCGGCACACCTCGAACAGCTTGAGCGTCTGCGGCTCCAGGCCCTTGGCGGAGTCGAGCAGCATGACGGCGGCGTCGACGGCGGTCAGGACGCGGTAGGTGTCCTCGGAGAAGTCGGCGTGGCCCGGGGTGTCCAGCAGGTTGATCACGACGTCGCCGTAGGCGAACTGCAGCGCGGCCGACGTGATCGAGATGCCGCGCTTCTGCTCCATCTCGAGCCAGTCGGAAACGACGCCCGCGCGGTTGCCCTTGCCGTGCACCGCCCCGGCCTCGTCGATGGCGTGCGCGTGCAGCGCCAGCGCCTCGGTCAGGGTCGACTTACCGGCGTCGGGGTGGGAGATGACGGCGATGCTCCGCCGACGCACCGCCTGTGCCTCGACGGAACGAGCGTCGGAAGTAAGAACCGTCACTGAGACTCACCGATCTGATCTGTTCGTGCCGCAACAACCCACCTGGCTCCTGTGGGCCAGCGGACAACTCTACCCCGCACCCTGACACCCCGTTGAGTGCCGGATATGTGCGCCCGACCACGCCTCAGAAGCACGAATGCCGGGGTGCTCCTTGGGTGTATACATCGTGTGTATAGTCGGTCGCATGACGGTTGCACACACCCTGCTGGGGCTCCTCGAGGCCGGGCCGCGCCACGGTTACGACCTGAAGCGGTCCTACGACGAGCGCTTCGGGCACGACCGGCCGCTGCACTACGGCCAGGTCTACTCGACGCTCGCCCGGCTGCTGAAGAACGGGCTCGTCGAGGTCGAGGCCGAGCCCGGCGCAGGACCCGAGCGCAAGAAGTACGCGATCACCGAGGCCGGCGTGTCCGACGTCGCCGGCTGGCTCGCCGCGCCCGAGAAGCCTGAGCCGTACCTGCAGAGCACGCTCTACACGAAGGTGGTGCTCGCCCTGCTGACCGGGTACGACGCCAACGACGTGCTCGACACGCAGCGCTCGGAGCACCTGCGCCTCATGCGTGAGCTCACGCGCCGCAGGGACGGCGGCGACCTGGCCGACCAGCTCGTCTGCGACCACGCGCTGTTCCACCTGGAGGCCGACCTGCGCTGGCTCGAGCTCACCGCCGCGCGCATGCAGCAGCTCGCCACCCAGGTCCGCGCGTAGCGCGCAGCACCGCACCCCGACGTCCAGCTCCCCCGCCACGCGATCCGACCCTGGAGACCCGATGCCCACCGAACCACTGCTCACCGCCGAGAGCCTGCACCTCAGCTTCGGCGCCACCACGGCGCTGGACTCGGCCTCCGTGCAGGTGCACGCCGGGGAGATCCTCGCGCTGATGGGCCCGTCCGGGTCCGGCAAGTCGACCCTGCTGCACTGCCTGGCCGGCATCCTCCACCCCGACCTGGGCCGCGTGACCTACGCGGGACGCGACCTGACCGCGATGCACGACGACGAGCGCAGCGCCCTGCGACGCAGCGAGTTCGGGTTCGTCTTCCAGTTCGGGCAGCTCGTCCCCGAGCTCACCTGCCTCGAGAACGTGGCGCTGCCGCTGCGGCTGGGCGGTGCCGGCCGCCGGGCCGCCGAGCGCAGCGCGGAGGCGTGGCTGGAGCGGCTCGAGGTGTCCGACGTCGCGGGCAAGCGCCCCGGCCAGGCCTCCGGCGGGCAGGGGCAGCGGGTTGCAGTCGCCCGTGCGCTCGTGACCCGGCCGAAGGTGGTCTTCGCGGACGAGCCGACCGGCGCCCTGGACACCCTGAACGGGGAGCGGGTCATGCAGCTCTTCGTCGCGGCCGCCCGGGACACCGGAGCGGCCGTCGTGCTCGTCACGCACGAGCCCCGCGTCGCGGCGTACTCCGACCATGAGGCAGTCGTGCGCGACGGCCGCGTGCGGGCTCGGGAGTACGTCCGATGAGGCGGCTCAGCGATCTGGCCCTCGGCGTCCGCCTCAGCGTCGGCGGTGGGCGGTCCGGCTGGGTACGGCTGGCCCTGATCGCCGTCGGCGTCGGTCTCGGAGTGACGATGCTGCTGCTCGCCGCCAGCATCCCCACGGTGCTCGACGCCCGCGAGGCACGGGCACAGGCCCGCTCCGTGGCCGAGGCCCAGGAGCTGACCGTCGGCGAGCCGTCGGCCCTCACGCAGGAGGTCCGGTCGATGTACCGGGAGGATCCCCTCGTGGGGCTGGTGATCCAGCCGGAGGGCGAGGACGCCCCGCTCCCCCCGGGTGTGGAGCAGCAGCTCGCGCCGGGCGACGTGGTGGTCTCCCCCGCCCTGGCCGACCTGCTCGCCTCCGACGGCGGCGCTGCGCTGCAGGGCCGCTGGGGGGACCGCGTGGTCGGCACCATCGGGGACGAGGGCCTGACCGGGCCGGAGGAGCTCCGGTTCTACCTGGGTACCGACGGTCTGACCTCCGCTACCGCTACCCGCATCCAGTCGTTCGGCTGGGCCGAGCCGGTCGACGACGGCCCCGACCCCGTGATGCTGCTGCTCGTGCTCGTCGGCATGGTCGTGCTGCTGCTGCCCGTCGGGATCTTCGTCAGCACAGCGGTGCGCTTCGGCAGCGAGAACCGGGACCGGCGGCTCGCCGCGCTGCGGCTGGTCGGGGCGGACGTCCGCATGACCCGCCGGATCGCCGCCGGCGAGACCCTCGCGGGCGCTGCCGGCGGGCTCGTCGTCGGCGGCCTGCTGTTCCTCGCGATCGGGCAGGTGGCGGGCAGCGCGGTCCCCCCGAGCATGAGCTTCTACCCGCAGGACCTGCGCCCTGCCCCCGTGCTCGCCGCGCTGACCGTTGTCCTGGTGCCCGCGACGACGGTGCTGGTCACGCTGTCGGCGCTGAAGCAGGTACTGGTCGAGCCGCTGGGCGTGGTCCGGCGCAGCAGCGAGCGCCGACGGCGGTTCTGGTGGCGGCTGGTCTTCCCGGTGCTGGGCGTGGCCCTGCTGTTCCCGCTGGCGGGCGGGCTGGACGACTCGCTGGGCGGCCAGGTCATGGTCGTGGCCGGCCTGGTCCTTGTCCTGGTCGGCGTGGCGCTCGTCCTGCCGTGGCTCGTCGAGGCGACGGTGCACCGGCTGGGCGGCGGTACCGTCGCGTGGGACCTCGCGGTGCGCCGCCTGCAGCTGGACAGCGGGACGGCGGTACGCGCGGTCTCCGGGATCGCGGTATCGGTCGCCGGGCTGATCGCGCTGCAGGGGCTGGTCGGGGCGATCGGAGCACTCACCGCCGAGACGCAGGCGGACACCCGCACGTTCCAGGCCATGGTGCTCGACATCGACCCGGACAGGGACGCGCCAGAGACCTGGACGCGTGAGCTGGCCGGCGCGGAGGGCGTACGGGGGGTCGGGACGCTGACCTCGGTGTGGGCGCTGCCTGCCGAGGCGTCGCGGCCGGCGTCCGGCGCCGACGACATGTCCATCGAGTCCGGCACGTGCCAGGTGCTGGCTCAGGAGGCGCAGCTCGGCTCGTGCAAGGACGGCGACGTGTTCGTCGTCGTGCCGGACGGCGCCACCGCCCCCGCGCCCGGCGAGACCTACGTGCTGGGCGCCGGGCGGGACACCGAGAGCCGGTGGACGCTCCCGGCGTCGGCCGAGACGGTGGCCCCGTCGAAGGGCGGGATCAGCGCGATGGGCGGGATGCCGGCACGGATCCTGGTCACGCCGGGGGCGCTGGACGGGATCGGTGTCGATCCGGGGTCGGTGACCGTCTACGTCACCCTTGATCCCGCCGTACCGGACGCTCTCGACCACGTGCGCACGGCGGCCGCCCAGGTCGACCCGGTGGCCTACACCACGCCGATCGACCAGGAGCGCGTGGCCTCGATCCTTGGCAACGTACGCCAGGCGCTCCTGGTCGGGACGGTCGCGCTGCTGGTGCTGATCGGGGCGAGCATGCTGGTCAACGTCATCGAGCAGCTCCGGGAACGCCGTCAGCTGCTCGCCGTGCTCGTCGCGTTCGGGACGCGGCGCCGGACCCTGAGCGGGTCGGTGCTGTTCCAGCTGGCGATACCCGTGGTGCTGGGGCTGGCCCTGGCCGTCGTGACCGGTTCGGGGCTGGCGCTGGCGCTGCAGACGGCGGTCGAGGCCCCGCCCTCGTTCGACTGGCAGGGGGTAGGCGTGACGGCAGGGGCCGCCGCCCTGATGGTGCTGCTGACGACCGCAGCGGGCCTGCCGCTGCTGTGGCACCTGACCCGCCCTGGCGCCCTCCGCAGCGAGTAGCGTCCGTTCGTCGGGCTTGTCGAGACCTGGTGCGGTCTCGACAAGCCCGACCAACAGTGCAGCGGAAAAGGTACTTCCGGCCGGTACCGCTGCGGGTCCACCCGCGCCGAGCATGAGGACATGCCTCATAGCTCTGCCGAATCGCCCCTCGCCAGGCCCCGCCTGGCCGCCCTCGACGTGCTTCGTGGCTTCGCGCTGTGCGGCATCCTCGTCGCCAACGTGATCCCGATCAGCGCGACGGTCGCCACCGGCGCACCGGCGACGACCGCGCTCACCGCCTCAGGGACCGGCGAGGTGGACTGGCTGCACCTGCTCGTCGACCAGCGCTTCTTCCCGATCTTCTCCCTGCTCTTCGGGGTCGGGTTCTCACTCCTCTTCGAGTCGGCCGCCGGCCGTGCCGTGCGGCCGCGTCTGGTCCTGCTGCGCCGCCTGCTCGTGCTGCTCGCCATGGGCCTGGCACACATGCTCCTGCTCTGGCCGGGCGACATCCTCACCGTCTACGCCGCCGTCGGGCTGCTCGTGCTGCTGCCGTCCACGTGGCTACCTCGCTGGGCCGTCGCCGGCCTCGCCATCGCCGGCCTGACGGCAGCGATCCTGCTGGCGGGCGGCCACTACGCACTGGTACCCGGCCTGTTCCTGCTCGGTTCGGCGCTGACCCGGTACGGCGTGACCCGGCGAATCGAAGACTCCACACGCGTCCCCGCCCTCCTGACCCTCGTGCTGGCGGCGGCCGCCGTGCCAGCCCTCTGGGCGCAGGCCTCGTTCGAGCGGGTCGGCGACATCGACGCCCTCGGCTACCGGATCGTCTTCCAGGTGGCCGGCATCCTGATCGCCGCCGTGTACGTCTGCACGCTGCTGGTGCTGCTGCGCTCCCCCGCGCGCCGCGGGCTCCTGGGCGTGTTCGCGCCCCTGGGAAAGATGGCCCTGACCAACTACCTGACAGCCACCGTCCTGGTGCTCGGCGTGGCGCACGTGGTCGGACACCCGGAACGCTGGTCCTCGAACACCGTGCTCGTCGTCGCGGGCACAGTGCTCGCCGCCCAGTGGCTGTTCTCCACCCTCTGGCTGCGCCGCTTCCGGCAAGGCCCCCTGGAATGGACCTGGCGCTGGGCCACCTGGCTCCGCCGGCCCCCGCTGCGGGTCGCCGACCGCACGAACGAGCGCCCCGCGGCGTCGGCCCTCGTAACCTGAACCGCGTGCACACCACCGGACGCCGGACCGCCCCGGCCAGAGTCGCCGGGGACCTCCTTCTCGGCCTGACGCTCGCCGCCGTCCCGCTCTTCACCGTCACGGCGCTCGCCGCCAGCTGGGGTGGCTCCTCGTGGGTGCTCGGCCTCGTCACGGGAACGGTGGTAGGCGTGCTGGCCCTGCTCCGCCGCCGGCACCGGTTCGGGGCGGCGCTCGCCGGGCTGGGCGTGGCGGCGGTGACGGTGGTGTCTGCACGGCTCGCCGCGCTCCCCGAGGAACCGGCGCCCGCCGTGGCCCTCGCCCTGGCGGTGCTGGTGGCGTCGGCGATCCGCACGCTGCCGACGCGGCAGGCCGCCACGGTTGCCGGCGGAGGTCTGGTCGTGGTCGTCGGGTCGTGGCTCGCGGCCGTCCCGTTCGCGCCCGAGGCGACGGTGATCCCGATGGTGAACGCCGCGACGTGGCTCGCCGCCGTCGCCGCAGGGCTGGGCGGCCGGCTCCTCGTCGCGCGCCGCGAGGCGTCGGTCGAGCGTGTGCGCAGGGACGAGCGTCTCGCGGTCGCCCGCGAGCTGCACGATGTCGTCGCGCACCACATCACCGGCATCGTCGTCCAGGCGCAGGCCGCACAGATCGTGGCGCGCAGGGGTCCGGCGGAGGCGGCGCGGGTAGCGGACTCGCTCGCAGGTATCGAGACGGCAGGCTCGGATGCCCTCACGTCGCTCCGCCGTGTGGTCGGCCTGCTGCGCGACGCCGACGACGCGTCCCCCGTCGCCCCCGGCACCGAGGCGCTCAGCACCCTGGTCAGCCGGTTCGAGGGTCACGGCCCCGAGGTGCGCCTCCGCCTGCCCGCCGACGGGGACCCGTCGCCCCCTGAGGTGACCACCGCCGTCTACCGGGTGGTCCAGGAGTCGCTCACGAACGTCACGCGGCACGCGCCGCAGTCGCGGACGGTGACGGTCGACGTGCGCAGGGTCCCGGAGGGTCTCACCGTCGAGGTGTCCGACGACGCCCCGCACACCGGTGCCCTCGACACCCGAGGCGGCTACGGCCTGATCGGCATGCGGGAACGTGTGGAGTCCCTCGGTGGCACGCTGCGGGCGGGCCCTCGGCCGGGCGCCGGCTGGTCCGTGGTCGCCACGCTTCCCCTCACCGACGGGGCGCGCCGATGACCATCAGCGTGCTCCTCGCCGACGACCAGCCCATGGCCCGCAGCGGCCTGCGGATCGTCCTGGAGGACCAGCCCGACATCGAGGTGGTCGCCGAGGCGTCCGACGGTGTCGAGGCGGTCGAGCTCGCCCGCCAGCTGCGGCCAGACGTGTGCCTCGTCGACATCCGCATGCCCCGCATGGACGGCATAGCGGTCACCCGGACGCTCGCCGGACCCGACGTCGCCGACCCGCTCCGGGTGGTCATCGTCACCACCTTCGACGTCGACGAGTACGTGTACGGGGCGCTGCGCTGGGGTGCGGTCGGCTTCGTCCTCAAGGATGCGGGCCCCACTCTGCTCGTCGAGGCGGTCCGGGCGGCGCACGTGGGCGACGCGCTGGTCTCGCCGTCGGTCACGGTGCGGCTGCTGCGACACCTGACCGCGTCCCCGGCGGGGGCGCCCGGCCGGAAGAGCCGGCCGGGCGGCGATCCCGCCGCCCGGCCGCTCTCCGAGCGCGAGACCGAGGTGGTCCGCGAGATCGCGCGCGGCCGGACCAACCTGGAGATCGCCGCCGAGATGTTCATCTCGCTCAGCACGGTCAAGGGTCACGTCGCGGCGGTCCAGGCCAAGCTCGGTCTCCGCAACCGCGTGGAGATCGCGGCCTGGGCCTGGGAGCACGGCGTAGCGGGACCCTGACCGGACTCCGGCCCTGACTCGACGTACCAGGTACGCCGAGTCAGGGCCGTGGTCCTTCGCTAACCCTTCGCTCGCACGGTGGCGCTCTCGTCCGAGACCGCGACGCCCGGGAACGCACCCGGACGCGAAGCCGTCACCTCGACGGACATCCGGTGCCCGACGTCGGCGGCCGTGACCCGCAGCGTCTGGCTGGTCGCACCGGCCACCGGCTCGCCGTCCCGCAGCCACTGGTAGGCGAACACGAGCCCGTCCTTGTCCCAGGTTCCGGGGGTCCCGGCCAGGGTGCCGCCGACGGCCGCCTTGCCCCGTACCGCCGGCGCGCGCACGGAGTCCGGCTGCTCGCCGTCGTAGGTGAGCGGGTCGACGCTCGTGAGTGTCGGCACCACCTTCTGCATGGTGCCGTCGTCGTCGAACGTCAGCCGGTCGATGGTCGTCTCCCGGTGCGTGCCGTCGCCGCCCGGCATCCCGAACCGGTGGTACGCGATGTACCACTCGTCGGTGCCCGGCACCTGCACGATCGAGCTGTGCCCCGTCCCGAGGATGCCCTGGCTCGGGTCCTTCTCCAGGATGACGCCGCGGTAGGTCCACGGCCCGTCGACGCTGGTGGCGGTGGCGTAGCCGACCCGGTAGTTCGCCGACCCGGTGTCGTCGATCGAGTACGTCAGGTGGTAGAGCCCGTCGCGGTAGTTGAGGAACGTGCCCTCGCGGTAGTCGGTCAGCCCGCCGATGCGCTTGAGCGTGTCCTGCTCGATCGACAGCATGTCGTCGCTCAGCTCGGCGTACACCGGCCCGTTCGACGGCCCGCCGTTGCCCCAGAAGAGGTAGAACTTTCCGGTCTCCGGGTCCTCGAACGCGGCCGGGTCGATCGCCTGGCCCGACGTCACCGCCTCGTTGTTGAGGATCATCGCCTCCGGCTGCGCGGTGAACGGACCCTCGGGGCTGTCGGCCACCGCGACGCCGATCGTCTTGCGGTTGTACGTCGGGTTGTGGCCGGAGAAGTAGAAGTAGTACTTCCCGTCCCGTTCGATGATGGTCGGCGCCCAGGCGTTGCCGCTGGCCCACGGCACGTTGCCGTTCGCTCCGTCGAGGGTCAGGAACGGCTCGTCCGAGCGTTCCCAGTCGGCCAGGTCCTTCGACTTCCAGACGTAGAAGTCCTTGCCGCCCCAGCCCGCGACGCCGTCCGTGGTCGCGTAGAGGTAGTAGTGGTCGCCGAACTTCGCGATGTTCGGGTCGGCGTACAGACCCGGCAGCACCGGCGACCGCATCTCGACGGCGCGCACCGTCCAGTCCCGCGTCGCGCCGTCCTGGGCGGTGACCGTGAACGTCGTCGGTGACGACAGGTCGATCGGGCCCGTCGGCTCCGGCGAGACCGTCGAGGTCGAGACGACCTCGAAGGCCGGCTCGAGCGCCGTCAGGTCGGTGCCGGGCGTGACCGGCAGGGTCACCGTCGAGGTCGCGGCGTCGATCACCGCCGGGACCTTGAGGCTGTCGAGCTCCACGCCGGTGATGGCGGTCGGGTCCGCCCCGAGCTCCCGCACCTCGCCGGCCGACAGCGCACGGTTGTAGATGCGGAAGTCGCGCACCTTGCCCTTGAGGTACCTGTCGGCCGTGTAGTTGGAACGGCCGATGTAGTTGGCGGTGGTCCGGCCGTCGCCGATGTCGCCGGGCTTGATCGTGACACCCGTCTTCTCGCCGACCTTGACGCCGTCGAGGTAGAGCGTGGCGGTGCCGCCCTGGAGCGTGTAGGTCAGGGTCTTCCAGGCGCCGCGCGGCAGCGCCGAGCCCGAGGCCACGGTCTGCTCCGTGGACCAGTTCCCGGTGGCGATGGAGGACCGGTAGTTGTTGCCGGTGGTGAACAGGTAGCCGTTGCCGGTGCCCCCGCCGTCGGTGTTGCCAAGGCCCCAGATGAAGTACGGCGTCGCCTGGCTGGGGTCCAGCCAGACCTTCGTCGAGACGGTGATCGCGTCGAGCCCGGCCATCATGTCGTTCGGCAGCTTGACGTGGCCGTTGGTGCCGCCGAGGTTCAGCGCGCCGTCGGACCAGGTGGCGTCGCCGCTGACGACGCCGTCGTACCCGTGGCCGGTGCTGTCCTCCGCGGCGGTGCCGGAGGCCTCGTCGAGGTCGTACTGGGCGACCAGGCCGTTCTCGTCGGCGACGACGGGCGTCGGCTCCTCGGGGAGCACGATGCCGTCCCGCAGGGCCGCGAGCTCAGCGCCGGTGACCGGGATGACGGTGCCGTGGCGCGGGCTGGCCGGCAGGTCGTAGTCCGCCGCCACCTGCCAGTCCGGGTTCTCCAGGTCGTCCGTACCGAGCGGGATGTAACCGCGGCCGCCGTACTCGTCGACGAACAGGTAGTACGGCGAGCCGGACGTGTCACCGGGGTTGGCCTCGAAGACGGTGGGCCCCTCGACGGCGGACGTGCCGGCGTCGCGGCCGATGCAGCCGGCCATGAACTCCCACGACGGGTCGCCCGGGAGGTCGACGGCCGTCAGCGTCGGGGACTTCTCCTGGATGATGTCCGAGCAGCCCGTGCCGCCGCCGCCCTCGTCCTTGGTGAAGCGGTAGTAGGTGTCGTTCTCCTTGATCACCGTCGAGTCGATGCGGGACTCGCCGCGGTCCTGCCAGACCTTGGCCTCGCTGAACGTGACGAAGTCGCGGGTGGTCGCGTAGAGCATCCGGTTGTACGCGCTCCCGGTGTGGTCCGGGTCGTCCTCCGCGTACAGCTTCGACGCCCAGAACACCACGTACTGCTGGAGCGACTCGTCCCAGTACGCCTCGGGCGCCCAGGTGTTGCCTGCGTTGTCCGGCGAGACCTTGACGTGCCGCTGCTCGGACCAGGTGATCAGGTCCGTGGACTCCCAGATCTCCAGGTACTTGCTGCCCTGCCGCTGTGCGGCGTCCCAGTCGCCGTTGCGACCGATGGACAGGTCCGTGGCGATCAGGAAGAAGCGGTCGCCCTCGGGCGAGCGGATCAGGAACGGGTCACGCAGCCCGAGCGTGCCCTCGGTCGACTCGAGCGTCGGCCGGCCCTCGTTGAGCTCGTCCCACCGGAGCGCGTCGTTGCCGCGGCTCGCCGCGAAGTAGATCTTCTCGCCGGCGACCGAGTTGCCGGTGAAGTAGCTGAAGGCGTAGCCCTCGTACGGCGCTGCGGCCGGCTGCTCCCGCACCGTGACGGCGATGTCACGGGTAGCGGTCGCGCCGTCGACGTCGGCGGTGGCGGTCAGGGTGACCTGCGCGTCCCCCTCACCGCGCGCGGGGCGCTGGACGATGCCGTCGGCGGCGACGACGTCGGGGTCGGACGACGCCCAGGTGATCGCCGCGTCGTTCAGGCCGGACGACGGCAGGGTCAGGTGCCCGCGGACGTCGTCGGCGTGGACGACGGTGAGGGCGGCCGCCGCGGCGTCGGCCTCCGACACCTCCTGGGACTCCGACAGTTCCTGGGACGTCCCGGCGCTTGCCGGGAGGAGCGGGAAGAGACTTCCGAGCAGCGCCGCGACGGCGCCCACGGCGACCGTACGGAGGGGCATCCGGGAAGGGCTGGTGCTTCTTTGCACGGTGACCTCGCGAGAATGTGAGCGTTAACAGTGGCGCCATACGACCATCGGCGCATCGCCCTGTCAAGCCCCTCTCGGCGGAACCCCTGAGCCCTTTGGCAGAAAAACCGTGGCGTCCCCGGAACGGCGGTTCGTAGAGTCGCCCGCGATGAATGCCATGACCATGAACGTGATGATCAGAGAGCGTTCCGCCCGCTAGCGGCGCGGAACGCACTCTCACACCCAGCGCGTGCCCCGCGCCGCCGGCTTCCGCCGGGCGGCGCCTTTGTGCTGCCCGGAGCCCGAGAACCGACGACCTCCGGAGCACACCATGCCGCGCAACCGTTCCTCGCGTACCCATGCCAGCAGCACTGCCCGCACTCCCGCCCGCACGACCTGGCCCGACCGCACGCCTTCGCCCGACCGCTCGCACTCGCCCGACCGCTCCCCCGAGATCGAAGACACCGGACCCCTGCCCGGCGGAGCGCACGAGCTGGGCCAGAACCTCCTGGTCGACAAGCAGGTCATCGAGCGGGTGGTCGACCTCGTCGCCGACGGTGACCTCCCCCTGGTCGAATGGGCCGCCGGCCGCGGGGCCGTGACGCTGCCCCTCGCCCGTCTGGGCCGCCCGGTCGACGCGGTCGAGATCGACCCGCGCTCGGTCGATCGGCTGGGCCGGGTCGCCCCGGGCAACGTCACCGTGACGCGGGGCGACATCCTGCGCCACGCACCGCCGTCGGCCGCCTACGACCTCGTGTGCAACGTGCCGTTCCACCTGACCACCCCGGTGCTGCGGCGTCTGTTCACCCTGACCGGCTGGCAGCGTGCCGTGCTGATCACGCAGTGGGAGGTCGCGCGCAAGCGCGCCGCCGTCGGCGGCACCACCCTCCTGACCGCGCAGTGGTGGCCGTGGTTCGCGCCCCGCCTGGACCGGCGGATCCCCGCAGCCGCGTTCCGGCCCCGGCCGAACGTGGACGCCGGTCTGCTCGTGATCGACCGGCGACAGGAGCCGCTCCTGCCCGCGCACGAGCGGCGCGCGTACCAGGCCTTCGCTGCGGCAGTGTTCAACGGACGGGGCCGCGGCCTCCAGGAGATCCTGGCGCGGCACGGGCTCGCACGGAACGACGTCCGGCGGTGGGCTCGCGAGCACGGTGTCGGGCCGAACGCGCTGCCCCGCGACCTGGGTGCGCAGGCCTGGGTGGGTGCGTACCGCCTGACCGTCCGGCGGACCGGCACCCGGCGAGCCGTGCCGGGCTGAGCGCTGCCGGGCTGACCAGGGCTATCACGTGACACTCAGCAAACTGTCACGTCGGTGCTGTCGAATGGTCCCCATGACAGAGAGCGCACCCCGTCGCCCCCGCCGTCGCTGGATCATCGCTGTCGCCTCGGTGGTCGGTGGGCTGGTCGTTCTCGGCGTGCTCGGTGAGCTCGTCCTGCGCTACGTCATCGACGACCGGATCGAGAGCGCGGCGGCGGAGCTGCCACCCGGGATGTCGGTCGCCCGGGACGACACCCCGGCCCTCTGGCAGGTGGCCACCGGACGAGCCACCCTGCGGGTCGAGGTGCCGGCCGAGGCGCTCAACGACGCCGCGCGCGAGGCCACCGACCTGCCCGACCTGGAGGTCGCGCCGGCGCCGGGCGGCCTCGTCGCCCGGTTCCCGCTGCCCGTGGCCGGCGACGAGCAGACCGTCGACATGCTGCTGTCCGTGACCGCAGAGGACGGCCGGGCCGTGCTGCGGGCGGACAGCGTCCAGCTCGGCGGGCTCACACTCCCGGTGTCCACGCTGGCGGACCAGCTCGGCGTCACCGAGCTCGACCGGCTCGCCGAGGGCGTGCAGTTCCCGGAGGGTGAGAGCCCGGTGGCGATCTCGTCGGCACAGGCGACCGAGGAGGGGCTGGAGCTGGGGGCCGAGGTGGCTATGTGGTAGGCGTCTCGGCGGCGGGGACGTCGCTGATCAGGTCGAGCCACGCTGGCAGCGCGTAGATCTTGCGCAGGCCGGCGGCGAGCGTCACGGCATTGTCCTCGGTGCCGTTCGAGAGCGCCGCGACCGCCTGAGCGCGTGCTCGGGCCCGGTGGGAATCACCTGGCTGCAGCGGCTCCAAGATCTCGACGAGCTTCTCGAACCAGTACCGGGAATCACCCGTCGATGCGTCCAGCACGATGCGCCAGGCCACTGCGCGCTCCGCGCTGCTGGGGCCCAACGAAACCAACGTCGTCAACAGGCCGTCCAACCAGGTGGCATCCGTGTCGGTCAGCGCCGACAGAACCGAGGTACGGGCCTGCGCACGCTCCTCTTCACTCGGCCCCAGCGACAGCAGCGCGGCAACCATGTCATCTATCCGCCAGGCGGCGTCCGTGTCGGTCAGCGCCGACAGGACCGAGGAGCGTGCGTGCGCACGCTCCTCTTCACTTGGCTCCAACGCAAGCAGCGCTGCTACCGACCGGGCTACGAGCACCGGGTCGGTATCGGCCAGGTCCGACAAGACAGTGGCGCGGGCACGCGCACGCGCTTGGGTCAGCTCGGCATCGAGGGGGCCCATCGACTGCAGGGCGATCGCCACATTCACCGTCATGCGCTCGCGCTGGCGCGCCATCGCCGACAGCACCGCACGGCGCACGCGCGCACGCTCCTCGATGTCCGGCCCCAACGACAAGTACGGCGTCACCAGCTGATCCAGGATCGCCAGGCTGGGCTCGGGCGATGCGAACAGCACCGCCCCCACCGCGGCACGCGCACGCGCACGCTCCTCGGCGCCCGGCTCGAACAGCATGAGGACGTCCACCCGCTCAGCGAGAAAGTAGGGGCCGGTGTCTGCGAGTTCCGACAGAACCGCAGCCCGGGCGGCCGCGCCCGCCCCCAGCAACACCAACGCTCGCGCGAGGGAGTCCGCCGAGCTGCGGTAGACCCCGGGTAGGGCACCGAGCAACACGGCCTGAGCACGTGCGCGGTCTTCGTCGCTCGGTGCCAACGAGAGCAGCAGGCCCACCCATTCGTCGGCCTCGACGTGCGGACGGTCAAGTGCCCCTATGACCGCGGCCCGCGCGCGCCCCACCGCTTCATCGCTCGGCCCCAGCTCCAGCAACGCTTTTACCAGGTTCGCTGCCTGGAAGTAGTCCACGTCGGGCAGCGCTGCAATCGCTACGTTCCAGGCCTTCGCTCGTTCCCGGTCGGTCGGGCCCAGCGACGACAACGTCATCAACAGGTGATCCACACCGTACGAGTTGCTGTCCGCGGCAGCCAGCACCAGCCCAAGGACAGCAGCACGTGCCCGTGCGCGCTCCTCATCACTCGGCCCCAACGAAAGCAGCGTCCTCACCCGGCCATCTACCCAGCTGACGTCCGGGGTTGCCAGCGTCTCCAGCACCGCAGAACGGGCTCGTGCCCGTACATCGTCGCTCGGTCGTGACGCCAGCACCACGTCCAGCCATACCTGTGGCCACTCGATATGCGGATCAGCCAGCGCTTCCAGCGCCGCGTCCAGTGCCCATGACCGCATTCGCTCCTCGCCGTTCCGCTCCATCAGCACCCCCAGCAGCTCCACCCCGGATGGCCCGATACGGGGGAACTCTGTCAGCAACGCAGAGGCGATATCGGCGCTCGACCGGTTCCAGTGCACCGAGTCCTCGAGGAGCGGGACGGCGTAGAATCCCGGCCTCGAGACCAGACTCCGCATCCGGCAGGCGTCCAGGATGTCCTGGCTCCGCGTGGGCCATTCGTCGGGATCGGACTCGACTGCGACAGCAAGAAGCTGGAGGTCGAGCGCACGCGAGACCTGCATCCACGCCGTGCTCGTCGTCCCGTGGTACGCGCCGAAATCGTCGCAGATCTCACCCAACAGCTCGCCCGGCCGGCGCCGGTTGTGTGCGGCGATGGCCGCCGGCGCCGCAACCGCCCAGTCCGGGTCGTACCAGAGGTGAGGGAACAGGATCGCGGCAGCCTCGTCGGTGGGCAGGTCAGCGACGTACTCGGCGACAAAATGCTCGAGCAGGGTGCGATGCTGAAAACGTCGCGTCACGACGCCTTCGTCGTCGACGCGGACCTTGGGCGCGATCGCGTCGAGCGCCGGATCGTCATACGCACCGGGTGGCTGGATGAAGGTCTCGCCCCAGTTGCCGAGCCCCGTCGAGGTGTTGGCATTCCCGGCGGCGTGCCAGGCCCACGCGGCGAGGATCCGCATCCGCTCCTCGGGATCGCGTGCGACTGCGCCGGCGCCCTTGGAGGAATCGGCGTGATGGAAGGTGCGGCGCACGACCCGCGTGTACAAGGCATGCCTCCGCGCTGGCAGTGTCTCCGGATCATGCACGTCGGCCCTGCGTCCCTCGCCCGCGATACTGCAGTAGAACGTCAGGTTCAGGGGCACGACCGCCGCACGCGCCAGGTCCGGGCGGTCTCGTAGCTGCTGGACCAGGGCCTGTGCGCGGTCCGGATCGCTCGCAAACCATGCCTCGACGAACCCCTCGACGTCATCGGTGGGCAGCTCGTGGAGGTTGACCACCCGCAACGAGCCGTGCGAGCTCGGCACACGGCCGTGCACGCCGTCCCACGCGGAAGGGCGGCTGGTCACCACGACCCGGCATCGTTCGCTGCTGAGGGAGGCCAGGCTGTGCAGCCGGTTGCCCTGGCTGTACTGGTTCTCACGGTCCGCGGCCTCGTCGAGCGAGTCGACGATCAGAAGAACTCGCGTCTCAGCCAGGACCAGTGTCCGCTGCAGGTGGCCGGACAGATCCTGCCCCGCGATGTCGCTGTGCCCCAGCGCGGGATCAAAGGAGGACGCCACAAGGGTTTCGCGCGTCCCCGGCCCAGAAGTCTGCGCCCACTGGTCCCACGTGGTGAACAGCGGGATCTCCACCTGGTCGAGGTTCGCCCCCGCTTCGAGCCGAGCCAATGACTCCTGAGCTGCAGTGCGTGCGTATCGGCGGGCCAGCCAGGTCTTGCCTGAGCCCGGGCCCCCGAGAACCACCAGCATCGTCTGGTGCTCCAACGCTTCGCGCTCGTTGAAGTCCTGAGACTCTGTACCGGGCTTGTTGCCGACGGTGTGCGCCGTCAGCCGCCGCTCGATCGACGACGGCGCCCTGCCGGACCAGACCGGGCTGTCCCAGTCGACGATGCGCGTGCGCAGGTACGCCATCACCTCGCCGGCCGTCGCGCCGCGCACCAGGGCGTCGCGCAGCTCGCCCAGGTCCTGCGCAGCGGCGCCGAGGTCGAGCCCGAGCCTGCCGACCTCGTCGAGCACGGCCGCCACCGCGGGCAGGACGACGGGCTCGCTGGCGCGGAGCTCGCCGATCAGCGCTGCGTAGGTCTCGTGGACCGCGCGTTCGGCGACGACATGCCGGTCCTCCTGCACGCGCTGGCGCCAGAATCCGCGTCGCCCCCAGTCCGGATCGGTCCCCTGTGCGTCAGCCAGGACCCGCGCCGCCACGCGCGCGGGGTCGAACCTCTCCCCCGCGATCTGCTCGTGCGTCAGGCCGTATCTGCCCACGGTGCGAGCGGCCAGGCTCAAGCCCTGCTCCGCGTCGGAAAGGCCCTCGACCTGAACCCACTGGAGTACGGCAGTCGTGGTTCTGCGGTGCAGCCCACGAAGCTCCGGTGTCGTGCTGTACCGGGCGACGAGATGACGGACCACCTCGCCCGTGGCCGTGCCCAGTGCCGGGACTACGCCGTCCAAGGCGGCGATCGCGACGGCACTCAAGGACTGCGCGAGGTACGGAAGACCACTCGAACCCACCAAGGCGCCTCCACCCGGACCGACACGAACTCCATTGATCGAACGCGTTGAGCAGCCTATCCATGACGTGTCGGTTCCGAGTGGGAGCCGGCGGCGCCAGCGTGGCGTGCCACACTGCGCCCATGGGTCGTCGGACACTGGTCGTGGTCATCGCCGTGCTCGCTACGGTGCCCGTGCTGAGCGGCGTCCTGGGGATCGCGATAGGGCCGCAGGCGCTGCCCGGCGGCGAGCCGGTGAACGCCACGATCGACAGCGAGTACCGGTTCACCAACGTGTTCTGGCTCGCGGCGGGACTGCTCATCTGGTGGAGCCTGCGCCGGCCCGAGCAGCGCGCCGACGTGACGCGGGTGATCCTCGCGATCGCGTCGCTCGGCGCCGTCCCGCGGCTCATCTCCGTGGCAGTGACGGGCTGGCCGCACCCGATGTTCATCGGCGCGCTGGTGCTGGAGCTGCTGGTGGTGCCACTGGTGATCTGGTGGCACGTGCGGACGTTCCCGCGGCGCATCGAGTAGCCGTCCCACCTTCCTCGCGCCACGGCGAGCGCACACAATGGTCGCCATGGCCACCCGCGACCCGTCCGACCGTCGTCGTCCGCACGAGGACGTGCCGACCGCCCCTCGACGGGCCGCCGGATCGATCAGGCTGGACGTCGTCGCTACCGAGGCAGCCGATTTCCAGGTGCGGGTCTTTGTGGACGACGTCGAGATGACCTCCCGCGGTGCCGGACTCGGGATGCCACCGTCCAAGCTGTTCGTCCCGGAGAACCGGCTGGTCGCGACGGCCGAGTCTCGAGTGGTCCCGATCGCACGCTGCACGTGCGGCGTGTACGGGTGCGGCGTCACCGACGTCCGGATCCAGCGGGAGGACGACGTCGTGCACTGGGACTGGATCGGCCAGACACCGACCGGCCACGGCGCGACCTTCTCGGCGGCGCGGTACGACGCCGAGGTCGCGCGCGCCGGCGCCGACCACGCGTGGGAGCGCCCGACGGACACCGCCGAGCGCCTGATCCTCACCGGCACCGACCGCACCCGCCTGGCAGACGAGGGCGTGAAGCTGCGGTTCGCCGAGCTCGTCTTCGACGACCCGTCGACCTACCGGGTGGTGCTGCAGACGACCGACAACCGCTACCACGTGATCCTGCACTTCCCGCTGCGCGGTCGTAGCCCTGTCGACGCGGTCGACGAGGTGCTCGAGACCCTCGGGGCTCCCCCGGCGAGCTGGTCGGCGACGTTCCACCCGAGCCGGCGCGACGTGACGGGCCCGCCCGCCATGGCCGGCGAGAACTGGCACCGGTAGACAGCCGAACGGCTCCTGAGGCTGGTTCAGCAGGCACTTTCGGACCGGAATGTGCGCGCAAACGGTCGCGATCGGCCTGCTGAACGAGAGCCAGCTCCTGGCAGACCGGTCAGCTGAGGACCAGGCTCGCGATCTTCCCGTCCCGCAGCTCGAACCGGAACGGACCGGTCCCGTTGAACCGGTTGCTCGTCACCTTGATGTTCGCGGTGTACTCGCCGTGCGAGGAGCCTGGCAGCACGGAGATGAGCTCGAACTGGCTCTGCATCCCGATGTTGTCGGTCTCGTTCCAGCTCCGGACCCCGTCCAGGCCGTGGAACTCACGCCCCCAGTCGTTCAGGAAGGCGTCGTCGGCGAACGTGGCCACGAATCGTTCGGTGTCGCCGGCGTTGGTGGCGTCGATGAACTCCTGGATGACGGGTGGAACGACGGCGGGCGGATCGGTGACAGCCATGTGGGCCTCCAAGGGCACTCGGTTCCTCCGACCATAAGCACACTTCGCCCGCCCAACCAGGGCGCGGCGGTCCTCCCCTGGCGCGGGTGGAGCCGGTGGGCCTCCCGCATGAAGCGGTTGCTGTCGAGCCGGACCGGCGGCGCCCGCAGCTCGTCGCGGGACAGCTCCAGCAGCCGGTCCAGCATCGCCGAGCCCACGTGCGCGCCGCGGTGCTCCGGGCGCACGAACATCCGCTTGATCTCGGCGGCCCCGTCGTCCTGCACCCCTTCCTGACGGTGGCCGAACCCTAATCGTTTCACCGGGTGGTTTTCGCCCGGACGGCCTCCGCACAGTGTTCCTGCACGCGCCGTGGCGGGCTCCGCCAGGCGCACCCGCCCGAGCACCTGGAGGAACCCATGTCCATCCGTGCGCACAAGCGCAGTCTCACGCTGGCCGTCACCGCCGCGCTGGTCGCCCCGTTCGCCATGGTCACGGCGGTAGCGGCGGACACCGTGACAGCGGCCCCTGCGGCCGCCCACGGGTCGGTGACCGACCCGCCCACCCGCAACTACGGGTGCCTCGAGCGCTGGGGCAGCGACCACCTGAACCCCGAGATGGCCGACCTCGACCCGATGTGCTGGGGCGCGTGGCAGCACGACCCCAACGCGATGTGGAACTGGAACGGCCTGTACCGGGAGAACGTGGGCGGCAACCACGAGGCGGTCATCCCGAACGGCCAGCTCTGCTCGGGCGGACGCACCCAGTCGCCGCGGTACGACTACATGGACACGCCAGGCGCGTGGATCGCCAAGGACGTTCCGCAGCAGTTCCACCTCACCCTGACCGACCAGGCGCAGCACGGTGCCGACTACCTGCGGATCTACGTCTCGGAGCCCGGTTTCGACCCGACGACGGAGGCGCTCGGCTGGGACGACGTCGACCTCGTCAAGGAGACCGGCTCGTACCCGGCGCAGGGCACCTACGAGACCGACGTCGACCTGTCCGGACGCAGCGGACGGGCCGTCCTGTACACGATCTGGCAGGCATCCCACCTCGACCAGCCCTACTACCTGTGCTCGGACATCAACATCGGCGGCGGCACGGCCGACGCCACCGCCGAGACGGCCGGGACGGCGGCGCCCGCCGGTCGCCTCGCCAAGCTCGCCTCCTGAGCGGGACCCGGCAGGACCACCAGCACCGTTGAGCCTCCCGTCGGCCTCGGCCCTTCAGTGGGCCGGGGCCGACGCGGCGTCCGGTGGGTCCAGCAGCCGTCTCGGGCGCTCCGCCGACCGGCCCGAAGTATCGACATGATCGATACCTGAGACAGATCTTGTCTCAGAGTCCTCGCCCGCGTAATCTGCTGCAGGCGAGCCGATGGCCCGCTACGGAAACACGCAGCCGCGCGGCCACCGGCCGCCCCACGCAGGGAGGACGTCTTGAGCACCGTGCGCTCCGCACTCCCCACCTCGGTCCTCCCGGCCGCGACGCACTCGATGTGCGCAACCGACTGCTGCCCCCGAGGCTGTCTGTAGAGCATCCGCTCTCGCGCCCGACCACGCCGGCTCCGCCGAACGTGGCCAAAGGCGGCAGCGCGATGCTCCGGCCCCGACCAAGCCCAGACGCTCCACGCCAGTCCCGAGGTACACCTCCGCACGGCCACGGGACGAGGACGTCGGACAAGAACGACCCACCCAGCCACACCCGCCACACAGCGAAGGAAGAACAATGGCCCGCATCTACGACGACGCGACCAAGCTCATCGGCAACACGCCGCTCGTCAAGCTCAACCGGCTGACCGAAGGCCTTGAGGCGACGGTTCTCGGCAAGCTCGAGTTCTACAACCCCGCCAACTCCGTGAAGGACCGCATCGGCGTGTCCATCATCGACGCCGCCGAGGCGTCCGGTGAGCTCAAGGAGGGCGGCACGATCGTCGAGGGCACCTCTGGCAACACGGGCATCGCCCTGGCCTGGGTGGGCGCGGCCCGCGGCTACAAGGTCGTCCTCGCGATGCCGGAGACCATGTCCAAGGAGCGCCGCGCACTGCTGCGCGCGTACGGCGCCGAGCTGGTGCTCACGCCGGGCGCCGAGGGCATGAAGGGTGCGGTGGCCGCGGCCGAGAAGATCGCCGCCGAGCGCCCGGGCGCCGTCCTGGCCCGCCAGTTCGCGAACGAGGCCAACCCGAAGATCCACCGCGAGACCACCGCCGAGGAGATCTGGGCCGACACAGACGGCCAGGTCGACATCCTGGTGTCCGGCATCGGCACGGGCGGCACCATCACCGGTGTGGGCCAGGTGCTCAAGGAGAAGAACCCCGACGTCAAGGTCGTCGCGGTCGAGCCCGAGGAGTCGCCCATCCTGAACGGCGGCGCCCCCGGCCCGCACAAGATCCAGGGCATCGGCGCCAACTTCGTGCCGGAGATCCTCGACACCAAGGTGTACGACGAGGTCATCGACATCAACCTCGCCACCGCCATCGACGTGGCACGCCGTTCGGCGAAGGAAGAGGGCCTGCTGGTCGGCACCTCGTCCGGCGCCGCGCTCGCCGCGGCCCTCCAGGTCGCGAAGCGACCGGAGAACGCGGGCAAGACGATCGTGGTGATCGTCCCCGACTTCGGCGAGCGCTACCTGTCCACCCCGCTGTTCGAGGGCCTGGTCGACTGATGACGGGGGTGCGCGGGCTGCTGCAGGTCCTCGCCGAGGACCTCGACGCCGCGCGCGCCCACGACCCGGCCGCGCGGTCCCGGCTGGAGGTAGCGCTCGCCTATCCGGGTGTGCACGCCCTCTGGGCCTACCGCGCGGCCCACCGGCTGTGGCGGGTGCCGCCCCTTCGCCTGCCCGCGCGACTGCTCTCGCAGCTCGCACGGGCGGCGACCGGGATCGAGATCCACCCGGGCGCCCGGGTGGGCAAGCGGCTGTTCATCGACCACGGCATGGGTGTGGTGATCGGCGAGACCACGGTGGTGGGCGACGACGTCATGCTCTACCACGGCGTCACGCTGGGCGGCCGGTCGCTCAACCGGGGCAAGCGGCACCCGACCCTCGGCGACCGGGTGACCGTCGGCGCCGGCGCGAAGGTGCTCGGCCCCGTGTGGGTCGGTGACGACGCACAGATCGGCGCCAACGCCGTCGTCGTGAAGGACGTGCCCGCAGGAGCCGTCGCCGTGGGCATCCCCGCGCGGATCCGGGTGCCGAACGCGCCGGTCGCGGAGCGGCAGCGCCACGAGGACCCGTCGGAGCTCATCGAGTACGTGATCTGAGCCGGGGCCTGGGAAGGTCCGCGCCTACCTAGCGATCGGGCGACCACATCTCCGTCATCCCCGCTGATTGATCGCGCCGTCACGCGGCCCGCTTGCCTCGTGACGCCGCGACGAACCGTGCGACGAGGATCAGCGCGGGGACGGACAGCACCAGGTGGAACACGTTGGCCACCGGGTCGAGCGGCACCGCGAGCGGGGTGCCGAGCAGCAGGCCCTGGACGAACCAGCCGATCACACCGAGCACCCCGTAGACGACCCCGACCACCGCCGTGAAGTGGCGTGCGACCCGGGCGTCCCGGGCCACCCAGCCGGCGTATGCGGCGAGCAGGCAGAACAGCAGGTGCAGGGCACCGTGCGCCCAGTCGTGCGCCAGCCGGTGCTCGACCAGCTTGGTGATCACCGGATAGACCGTGAACGCCGCGAACAGGAACGCCGCGATGCGGCAGTAGACGCGGAAGTGCCGGTCGGTCCGCGGCGAGCGGTCCCGCGGGCCGCGCGGCATCTCAGCGCAGCTCGTCCGCGTGCTGCTCCGCCAGGGCCGGTGGCGCCATGGCGAGCCAGGCGTCGACCAGGGCCTCCCGCAGCTCGGCCTCGCCGACGACGTCGAGCTGGACCAGCATCCCGGCGAATCCGTCGAAGTGCTGGATCGTGAAGAATCCCGGCCGGCCCTGGGCCAGGATCGCCTCCTTCTCCCCCAGGTCCTCGACCCGCACGCCGAGGATCGGACCCGCTGGCACCGGCTCGTCCCCGAAACGCTTGAGGTCGGCCTTGGTGAACGGGCGCTCCCACGCGAACGCCTTGGGCCCGACGGACCAGGCGCGATGACGCCAGCTCGTGCCCTCGGAGGTCTCGGGCAGCGCGAGGGCGAGCCGGGCGACGTCGTCGTAGGTGGCCACGAGTCCACGGTAGCTCCAGCGGGTCCCGGTGATCGGCAAGATCACCCACCCCTGAGGCAACCGGTAGGGTATGGCCAGTACCTGGGACGCGCCGTTTCAGGTAAGACGTTCCCACGACGAGGTGACCCCATGCGCATCGGATTCCAGACCGGTTACTGGTCCCGCAGGCCCCCGAAGGGCATCCAGCAGTTCATCCTGGCCGCCGACCGGCTCGGCCTCGACTCGGTCTGGACCGCGGAGGCCTACGGCTCCGACGCGTTCTCGCCGCTGGCGTGGTGGGGCTCCCGCACCAAGAACGTGCGCCTGGGCACGGGCATCGCCCAGATCTCTGCCCGCACGCCGACGGCGACCGCCATGCAGGCCCTCACGATGGACCACCTGTCCAAGGGCCGGTTCGTGCTCGGGCTCGGCGCCTCGGGGCCGCAGGTCGTCGAGGGCTGGTACGGCCAGCCGTACAAGCGGCCGCTGGCGCGCACGCGCGAGTACGTCGACATCGTGCGGCAGGTGATGCGCCGCGAGGCCCCGGTGACCCATGACGGCTCCTTCTACCAGCTGCCGCTGTCCGCCGAGGCACCAGGGGCGATGGGGATCGGCAAGGCGCTCAAGCCGACGGTGCACCCCTTCCGCCCCGAGATCCCGATCGTGCTGGCCGCGCAGGGCCCCAAGAACGTGGCCCTCGCCGCGGAGATCGCCGACGGCTGGATGGCCGGCTTCTACGCGCCCCGGATGGACGACGAGTTCCGGGCGCTGCTCGCCGAGGGCTTCCACGTCCGGTCCGAGGAACGTTCACCGGCCGACCGGTTCGAGGTCGCCGCCACCGTCCCCGTCGTCGTGCGGGACGACGTCGAGGCCGCTGCCGACGTCATCCGCCCCCACATCGCCCTGTACGCGGGCGGGATGGGCGCAAAGGAGGCGAACTTCCACAAGCAGTCGCTCGACCGGCTCGGCTACAAGGAGCCGCTCGACAAGGTGCAGGAGCTCTACCTCGCCGGGCGCAAGGAGGAGGCGGCCGCTGCCGTCCCGACGCAGCTCGTGGAGGAGATCGCGCTCGTCGGGCCGATCGACAAGATCCGCAAGGAGCTGCCCTCCTGGGAGAGCACCGCGATCACGACGATGCTCGTGCAGGGCGACCCGGCCTCGATGCTGGCGCTCCTGTCGGCGTCGCAGGACTCGTCGCTCGGCGGCCGGGTCCGCTCGACGACCGGTGCGCTCCTGTCCCGGGTGGCGCCGAAGAAGGTCTGACGGGTCTCGACAGGCTCGACCGACGGGATGGCCGAGCCTGTCGAGACCTCTCACGGAAGGACCGTGATGCGGCCCTCCGTCGTGACGTCGATGGTGCCCAGCGTGCGGGCGTGGTCCGCGATCACCTCCGCGTCGACCGGGGCGTCGCCGAGCGGCACGAGCACCTCGGCGTCGGCGAACCCGCTGACGCCGTCGCCGCCCCCTGCCACGTAGGCCGTCACCGCGACGGTGTAGGTGGCAGCCGGGTCGAGCGGCGCACCGCCCACGCTGACCTCCCGCACCCGCGAGCCCACCTCAGCGCTCGGTGCGTACGCGTACGCCATGCCGGACACCTGCGGGAACCCGCCGCCGGCGTCCTGCACGCGGGAGACCGCGTCCTCGAGGGACTGGCGCAGGCCCGCTCCGCTCACCCGTACCTTCAGCACCCGGTTGGCGAACGGCGCGATCGAGTAGGCGTCGCGCAGCGTGAACTCGGGCCCGGGCGCCTCGGCCCGCAGTCCGCCGCCGTTCACCCAGCCGACGTCGGCCCCGTGCCGCGCCCTGAACGCGTCGGCGACGAAGTTGCCCAGCGCCGTCTCCTCGGACCGGCTGATCTGGCCAGGGTTGACCAGGGGCGTCCGCACGTCGGCCAGCACCTCGGAGAGCCGCTCGTCCATCTCGGCGGCGTAGCGCTCCTCGACCTCGCGCAGCGCAGGGTCCGGCGTGACCGTCTGGTCCACCTCGACCACCGACGGCGCCACCACGTGCTCGCCGCGCCGCTTGGTGAGGTCGAGGCGGATCAGCGAGCCGATGTTCCCCTCCGACGCCATGAGCGGCACGTCGCCCTCGTACTCGATCACCGAGTCGTACTCCGCCATCTCCTCGCCGAACACGGCGTCCAGCTCCGGCACGGCCCGGACCAGCTCGCGGTTCTCGTCCATCGGGTACTGGGTGACGGCAACGACCACGTCTACCGTGGCGTGCGCCGTCAGGTCGGCGACGGCGGCGCGCGTCGCCTCCACCGGGTCCGTCTCGACGAGGTCGCCGGCGGCCGACGTCGTCTCGATCGCGTCCGTGAGGCCGACGAACCCGACACGGACCTTGCCCACCCGCTGCACGGCCCAGGTGCCGCCCTCGACGAAGGGCTCCCCGGCGGTGTCGGTCAGGTTGGAGGTGATCCACGGGAAGTCGGACCGCGCGACGAGCTCGCGCGCGTGGTCCACGCCGAAGTCGAAGTCGTGCTGCCCGAAGTTCGCCAGGTCCACGCCGACGTCGTTGAGCGCCTCGACCATCGGCACGCCCCGGTAGAGCCCGCCGAACAGCGTGCCGCCGGCGAGGTCTCCGCCGAAGACGACGGCCGTCGCCGGGTTCTGCTCCTCGACGGTGCGCACGGCCGTGGCCAGCCGGGCGACGCCGCCACGGTCCTGGCCGCCGGTCAGCACCGGCCCGATCTCGTGCGCGTCGTGGAAGTACAGGAGCGTCGCGGTGTGCTGGGCGCGATCAGGCTTCGGTCCGGCCGCCGCTGGCGCAAGGCCCGACGTGGCCAGGCCGGACACGAGCAGCAGGGTTCCGAGAGCCCCGGTGATGCGGGCGAGCGGGCGGTGCATGGCAGTACCTCCGACGGCGGATCAGGTTCGGCTCGGGACGCTAGCTGACGGCCGTGAACGGTGCGGTTCCCCGCACGTGAACTGTGGGTGACCGCGGCCCGGGGCCCGTCTCAGGGGTCCGACGGACCCGGCGTCTCGTCGTCGGGGAACCAGACCGCTCGGCGCAGGTTCACGCGGCGGCCGTCCCTGGACAGCGGGCAGCCCTCGGCGCGCAGCGCGTCCAGGGCCTCGGTCACGTGGTGCTGTGGCGGGGACCCGGCGGCGTTGACGACCCGCCACCACGGGACGCGTTCGCCGTCCGCGCCGTCATCACCCATGCCGTCGTCGGGTACCAGGTGCGCGTACCGGTCGCCGGACCCGGCCATGACGCTCCCGACCTGACGTGGCCCGCCGCGGCCGAGCTGCTCGCCCACGATCTCCGCGATCAGCCCGTACGTCATGGCGCGGCCGGACGGGATGCGCCGGACGACGTCGAGCACGGCGGCGGCGTACTCCTCGACGTCGGTGAGCTGGTTTCCGGGCGGCGGGTCGGTCACGGATGCGATCGTAGACGGACCCGGCCCGTGCCCCTACCAGGGGAATTTGCTTGCACCAGGTGCGACGATCGCAGCATGGACCTTCCCCAGATCGCCCTGCCCGCGGGATACCGCTGGCGCACGCTGACCGCCGACGACCGCCGCCTCGTGACCGAGCTGGACACCTGGGCGTTCCCCTCGGGGACCTCCCACGACGACCTCGACGCCTCCCCGTCGCCGCTGACGTGGGACCGTGCGATCGCCGTCGAGGCCGAGGGCTTCGACGGGCTCGTCGCGTTGCACGCGTCGTACCCGTTCGAGCACTTCCCGGTACCCGGAGCCGAGCTGCCGACGGCCGGTCTGACCTGGGTGGGCGTACACCCGCAGCACCGCCGGCGGGGCCTGCTGAGGGCGATGATCGACCTGCACCTGGCGCGCACGGCCGAGCGGGGCGAGCCGCTCAGCGCCCTGTTCGCCGCGGAGGCCCCGATCTACGGCCGGTTCGGCTACGGCCACGCCGCCGACGACCTGCGCCTGGACGTACCGCGCGGCGCCGCCCTGCGCGACGTGCCGGGAGCCGAGCGGCACACCGTCCGCATCGAGGTTGCCTCGCGTGAGCGGCACGGCGACCTGGTCGACCGCCTGCACCGCGCCGCCGGCGCGGCCCCGACAGGTATGCCGGGGATCAACCGGCCCGGCTGGGTGACGCGCGAGACCGAGGCACTGCAGGCCCTGCACTGGGACGACGCACCCGCCCAGCGGGGCGGACGCGAGTCCAGGCGCATCCTGATCGCGGAGCTGGACGGCGAGCCGCGGGGCTACGTGACGTTCCGCCGGTCCCTGAAGTTCGAGCCCACCGGCGCGCGCGGGCACGTCAGCGCCGGCGAGGTGGTCGCGGCCGACGGCGCCGCCGCCCGTGCCCTGTGGCGTGCGCTGCTCGACCTGGACCTGACGAACGAGGTCAGCCCGTTCATCCTCCCCGTCGACGACGTCGTCACGCAGCTCCTGGTGAACCTGCGAGCCGCCGCGCCGCGCACCCCGGACAACCTCTGGGTCCGCCTGGTCGACGTCGGCGCCGCGCTCGCCGGACGCCAGTACGCGGCCGACGTCGACGTCACGCTCGCCGTGACCGACGCCTTGCTGCCCGCCAACAGCGGCGTCTACCGGCTGCAGGCGGAGGCGTTCGGACCGGCGTCGGTGGAGCGCGTCGACCCGGAGTTCGACGCCCCTGAGCTGTCGCTCGACGTGCGCGAGCTGGGCGCCGTCTACCTCGGCGGCAAGTCGCTCGCGGTGCTGGCAGCCGCGGGCCTGGTGACCGTGCATCCCCGCCCGGGACAGCGCCGGAGCCCGCTGGCGAGCGCGAGCACCGCGTTCGGCTGGCCGGTCGCACCGGGCGCGTCCTGGGTGTTCTGAGCGGCTTGCCGTGTCATGCCTGGCAGGTCGCGCACCAGAACAGGTTGCGGCCCGCCAGCTCCTTGACCAGCACGGGGGACCCGCACCGCCGGCACGGCAGCCCGTCCCGGTGGTAGACGTAGAACGCCTGGTCGGAGGGCACCGCGTCCGGGGCGCCGTCGGTGTTCTGCCGGGTCCGTCGCCCGTCGAGAACGGGGTTAAGTTCGCTCGAGCCCTCGGTCCGAACACAACCCCGTTCTCGACCACGATCCTCGGGCCGGGTCGTGACGATCGCGCCACGCGCCGCGCCGTCGCGCATGAGGACCACCAGGTCCGCCCAGATCGCGCGGAGCGCGGCGGCGGGCACGTCACGGCCCGGTCGTAGCGGGTCGACGCCGGCCCGGAACAGCGCCTCGGCCCGGTAGATGTTCCCGACGCCCGCGACGACGGCCTGGTCCATGAGCTGCTGCCCGATCGTGACCCGCGACCTGCCGACCCGGGCCACGAAGGCCTCGACGTCGGCGTCGTCCCTGATGGGGTCGGGGCCGAGGCGTGCATGGACCGCCCTCTTCTCCTCGGACGTGATGACCTCGCAGGCCGTCGGGCCGGTGAGGTCGGCCACCGCGTGGTCGCCGAGCAGGCGCACGCGCACCTGTCCGCGCGGCTCCGGCGCCTCCCACGTGCCGGACGCGGAGGTCGCCGGGGTGAGCTGTGCGTCAGACCGGTCGGACGCCGGCGAGGGCGCCGTCGTCTCGCGCTCGCCGATGCGCTTGCGGGGCGCGCCGATCGCGTGCGCGACCTCCGGCGCCCCCGGAGCGCCGGCGAACGTCCACGCGCCGTAGAGCCCGAGATGCGTCCGCAGCCAGAGGGTGTCAGCACCCGAGGTCGCTCCGCCGACCTGAGCGTCGGACGCGTCGGCGGGGGCGAAGCCCAGGAACAGCTGCTTGCCCCAGGCCTCGCTCGCCACCAGCCGTCGCCCCGAGAGCACGGCGGCGCCGTCGGCGAACCGCCCCTGCGGGCTGCTCACCCGCAGGACGTGCCCGGAGTACAGGGAGTCGAACGTCCGCGCGAGGCGGTGGACGGTGTGCCCCTCAGGCACGCTTTGCTTCGTAGTCGGCGAGCTGGTCGATCCGGCGCTGGTGGCGTGCGTCGCCGCTGAACGGCTCGGCGAGGAAGGCCTCGATGAACGCCGCGGACTCCTCCAGCGAGTGCATGCGCCCGCCGACGGCGATCACGTTCGCGTCGTTGTGCTGGCGGCCCAGCCTCGCGGTCTCCAGCGACCACGCGAGGACGGCGCGGACCCCTGTGACCTTGTTCGCGGCGATCTGCTCACCGTTGCCCGAACCGCCGATCACGATGCCGAGCGAGCCCGGGTCGGCGACGACGGCCTCGCCGGCGGAGATGCAGAAGGCGGGGTAGTCGTCCAGGGGGTCGAGCTCGTGGGCCCCGTGGTCGACGACCTCGTGTCCCGCAGTGGTGAGAAGCTGCACCAGGTGCTGCTTGAGGTCGTACCCGGCGTGGTCGGCGGCGATGTGCAGGCGCATGGGCTCCATTGTTCCTCATGGGTGAAGCAGGACGCGCAGCACCGATGAGGCGGCCGCGCGTTGCGTACGCTGGCGCAATGACCACCGACGCAACGGGTCTCACGTCGGGCATCGATCTCGACGCGCTCGACCCCGCAACCCGCCCGCAGGACGACCTGTACCGCCACGTCAACGGACGGTGGATCGACTCGCACGAGATCCCCGCCGACCGCGCCATGGACGGCGCCTTCCGCGACCTCTACGACAAGGCAGAGGTGCACGTCCGCGAGATCATCCAGGACGCGCCCACCGGTTCGAAGATCGGTGACCTGTACGCGAGCTTCATGGACACCGACCGCATCGCCGAGCTCGGCACCGCGCCCCTTGCCGAGGACTTCGCGCTCATCCAGGGTGCCCGCACCATGGCCGAGCTGACGAAGGCGCTGGGCACGCTGCAGCGCACGGGCGGCACCGCCGGCGTCCGGTTCTGGGTCGACAACGACGCGACCGACCCGGAGAAGTATGTCGTCTACCTGCGGCAGTCCGGGCTCGGCCTGCCCGATGAGGCGTACTACCGCGAGGAGCAGTACGCCCCGATCCGCAAGAAGTACCTGCCGCACGTGGCCAGGATGCTGCGCTTCGCAGGTGTCCACGAGACCTGGGGCATCTCCGCCGACGACGCCGCCAGCCGCGTCTTCGACCTCGAGAAGCGCCTCGCCGCCCACCACTGGGACGTGGTGCGCGACCGCGATGCGACCCTCACCTACAACCCGATGACGCTCGCCGACCTCGTCGCGTCGGCACCGGGCTTCGACTGGGCGGCCTGGGCCGAGGCCCTCGGCGTGCCTGCCGGCGCCTTCGACCACCTCGTGGTCCGCGAGCCGGGCTTCGCGACCGGCTTCGCCGACCTGTGGCGCGAGCTGTCGGTGCTGGACTGGCAGCTCTGGATGACGTACCACGTGATCAGCGCCCGGGCGCCGTACCTGACGGACCCGATCGTCGAGGCCAACTTCGACTTCTACGGCCGCACCCTCACCGGTGCGCAGGAGGTGCGCGAGCGCTGGAAGCGGGGCGTCGCGCTCGTCGAGGGCGCGCTCGGCGAGGTGGTGGGCTCCGAGTACGTCGCACGGCACTTCCCGCCGGCGAACAAGGCCAAGATGGACCGTCTCGTGGACGCCCTCGTAGTGGCCTACCGCGAGTCCATCGAGGGCCTCGACTGGATGACCGACGAGACCAAGGCCAAGGCGCTGACGAAGCTCGAGAAGTTCACGCCGAAGGTCGGGTACCCCGTGAAGTGGCGGGACTACTCCGGGTTCGAGGTGGACGCCGCCGACCTGGTGGGCAACGTCCGGCGCTCCAACGCGTTCGACCAGGACTTCGAGCTGGCGAAGATCGGCAAGCCCCTGGACCGCGACGAGTGGTTCATGACGCCGCAGACCGTCAACGCGTACTACAACCCCGGCATGAACGAGATCGTGTTCCCTGCCGCGATCCTGCAGCCGCCCTTCTTCGACCCCGAGGCCGACGACGCCGTGAACTTCGGCGGGATCGGCGGCGTCATCGGGCATGAGATCGGGCACGGCTTCGACGACCAGGGCTCCAAGTACGACGGCGACGGCCGCCTCGAGGACTGGTGGACGGACGCCGACCGTACCGAGTTCGAGAAGCGCACGAGCGCGCTGATCGCGCAGTACGACCAGTTCCGCCCGGCGCAGCTCGCGGCGACCGCCGCCGTCAGCGGCGCGGAGGGCGAGGACGGCGCCGTCGAGGACGTGCATGTCAACGGCGGCCTCACGATCGGCGAGAACATCGGCGACCTCGGTGGGCTGTCGATCGCGCTCAAGGCGTACCGGATCGCGCTCGGCAAGCCCCTCGAGGAGGCGCCGGTCGTGGACGGGCTGACCGCCCTGGAGCGGATCTTCCTCGGCTGGGCGCAGGTGTGGCAGTCCAAGGGCCGCGACGAGGAGGTGCTGCGCCGTCTCGCGACGGACCCGCACTCCCCGAACGAGTTCCGCTGCAACGGCGTGGTGCGCAACGTGGACGAGTTCTACGCGACGTACGACGTCCAGCCGGGCGACGCCCTCTACCTCCCGGAGGAGGAGCGCGTCCGCATCTGGTGAGCCACTCGCGCCCGGTCGGGTGACGGCCGGGCGCGCGCCGGCCACGGGATGAACGTACGAGATCGGGGTGTGTTGCTCCGCGTTGACAGTGTCTACGCGGAGCAACACACCCCGATCTCGTTGTCCTACCCCGCCAGCGGCGTGGTCAGGCGTCCGTGTGCTGGGCCTTCAGGGCCCGGGTCGTACCGGCCAGGGCCTCGACGATCAGCCGGCGCAGGGCCGGTGCCGCCTCGGCGTTCTGCTCCAGCCAGGCCGACGTCGCGTCCCGCAGCTCCGCCGACGCCAGCGGCGCCGGGTAGAAGCCCTCGATGATCTCCTCGGCGATGTGGTACGTCCGCTCGTTCCACACCTTGAGCACGGCGTCCAGGTACGGCTGCACGACGCCGGCCAGCGCGGCCGGGTCGTTCACGTGCACGAACCCGAGACCGGTGTTCCGGATGATGGCGTTCGGCGCGTCGGCGTCCACCACGGACGACAGCGCCGCCAGCTTGCCCTCGACCGTCGGCTTGGCGGCCCGCGCCCGGGCAGCCGCCTGGCGACCGGTGGCGGTGTTGTCGGCCGCGAGCATCTCGTCGATCTCCTGGTCGCCGGCGGCGCCGTTGAGCACCAGGCCTTCCAGGAGCTCCCAGCGCAGGTCGGTGTCGAGGGTCAGACCGTCGAGCGTGACCGAGCCGTCCAGCAGGCCGGACAGCGTCTGCACGTGCGTGGGGGTCGATGCCACGTGCGCGAAGAACTTCACGAGCTGGAACTGCGTGTCCGAGCCCGCGGTGGCGGCCCCCACGAGCGTCCAGAGCGTGTCGCCCACCTCGGCGAGCGTCGCCGCCCGGTCCGACGGCGCCACGTACTGCTTGGCCGCCAGCACCATCTGGTTGAGCGTGGTGCGGAGCGTGGTCGACTCGGTCTCGCGGGCGATGCCACCCAGCACGAGGCGGACGTACTCGGAGGCCGGGACCTCGCCGTCGCGCACCGAGTCCCAGACCGAGCCCCACACGAGGGAGCGGGCCAGCGGGTCGGCGATGTCGGCAAGGTGCTCGAGCGCGACGCGGAGCGACGCGGCGTCGAGGCGGATCTTCGCGTACGCGAGGTCCTCGTCGTTGAGCAGCACGAGCGCCGGCCGGTCGAGCTCGACGAGCTCCTTCACGTCCGTCCTCGGCCCGTCGACGTCGACCTCCACGAAGTGGGTGCGCACGAGCTCGCCGGCGTCGGACAGGCTGTAGAAGCCGATGCCGAGGCGGTGCGGGCGGATCGTCGGCCACTCGGCGGGCGCCGTCTGCTCGACGACGAACGACATGATGCGGCCGTGGCTGTCCGTCTCGATCACCGGGCGCAGCGTGTTCACACCAGCGGTCTCCAGCCAGAGCTTCGACCAGGCCTTGAGGTCGCGGCCGCTGGTGGTCTCGAGCTCCGTGAGCAGGTCCGGCAGCTCGGTGTTGCCCCACGCGTGCTTGCGGAAGTACGCCGAGACGCCCGCGATGAACGCGTCGCGGCCCACCCAGGCGACGAGCTGCTTGAGCACCGAGGCGCCCTTGGCGTAGGTGATGCCGTCGAAGTTGACCTGGACGTCCTCGAGGTCCTTGATCTCGGCGACGATCGGGTGCGTGGACGGCAGCTGGTCCTGCTTGTAGGCCCAGGACTTCTCCATCGCGGAGAACGTTGTCCATGCCGCGTCCCACTCGGTGGCCTCCGCCGTGGCGAGCGTGGAGGCGTACTCCGCGAACGACTCGTTGAGCCAGAGGTCGTTCCACCACTTCATCGTGACCAGGTCGCCGAACCACATGTGCGCCAGCTCGTGCAGGATCGTCACCACGCGGCGCTCGCGCACGGCCTCGGTCACCTTGGAGCGGAACACGTACGACTCCGTGAAGGTCACGCAGCCCGCGTTCTCCATGGCGCCCATGTTGTACTCGGGCACGAACAGCTGGTCGTACTTGGTGAACGGGTACGGCACGCCGAACGTGGACTCGTAGAACTCGAAGCCCTGGCGGGTCTTCTCGAAGATGTAGTCGGCGTCGAAGTGCGCCGACAGCGACTTGCGGCAGAACGCGCCGAGCGGGATCTCCCGGCCGTCCGACGAGGTCAGCGACGAACGGACCACCGCGTACGGGCCGGCCACGAGCGCCGTGATGTACGTCGAGATGCGGCCGGTGGGCTCGAACGTCCAGGTCGCGACGTCCCCGTCGGCCGCGGCGGGGACCGGCTCCGGCGTCGGCTCGTTGCTCACGACCTGCCATGCGGCGGGCGCCGTGACCGTGAACTGGAACGTCGCCTTGAGGTCCGGCTGCTCGAAGCAGGCGAACACGCGGCGCGCGTCGGGCACCTCGAACTGCGTGTAGAGGTACACCTCGCCGTCCACCGGGTCCACGAAGCGGTGCAGCCCCTCGCCCGTGTTCGTGTAGCCGCAGTCGGCCACGACGACGAGCTCGTTGTCGGCGGCCAGCCCCTCCAGGACGATGCGGGAGTCGGCGTACACCGCCGCCGGGTCCAGCTCGCGACCGTTCAGCACCACGGACTTCACCGACGGTGCGACCAGGTCGAGGTGAGTCGAGGCGCCTTCCGTAGCGGTGAAGCGCACAGTCGTGGCGGACGCGAAAGTCTCCGGACCAGTGGTCAGGTCCAGCGCGATCTCATACGACTCGACCGATACGACGCCGGCACGTTCGACCGCCTCGGCGCGGGTCAGGTTCTCTCCGGGCACAGGCCCTCCACGTCTGTCTTCTCGGGGGCGGCGAATGACGCCCCGCACGCCCGACGGGCGCGCCTCTTCGGTTGGGTTGTCGTCCGGTCTGTGAACTACCTGCGACGACTCGTCGATCATGCCACGCAGGAGTAACAGCGAGTAACGCCTTTGTGTACGATCGACCGCGGTCGCCCGACCGACCGATTTGAGCTGAGGGAGTCGCCTGATGTCCGGCACAGTGCCGCCGCCACCGCCGCCAGGCGGATGGCCCGACGAGGACCCGGGTACGCCGACCCAGGAGCAGCACCCACCTACCGCACCGACGCCTGCCCAGCAGGCGCCGGTGCAGCGAGTCTCCACGTCGACCCGGAGACCGCCCGCCATCTCGCCCGCGAACCAGTTCGCGCAGGCCGTCACGCCCGCGCCCGCCGCACCGGGCGCCCCCGTGGTCCAGTCCGTCCACATCCACAACGGCGGCGGGGACCCGGGGACGCAGCAGTACTACCCCGAGCAGTACCAGCAGGGATACGCCCAGCAGGGCTACACCCAGCAGCAGCCACAGCCGCAGCAGCACGGCGGCCAGTACCCGCCGCAGCAGTACTCGCCGCAGGGCTACGACCAGTACGGACAGCCCGTCTACGCGACGCCGCCCGGCGGATACCCGCCCGCGCCAGAGCGCAAGAAGAAGCTGAGCCCCGGCTGGATCGCCTTCATCGCCCTGGACGTGCTGCTCGTGGTCGCGGCGATCGTGTTCGCCGTCAACCTGCTGGGTTCGCCCGACGACACCCAGGAGGCCGGTGAGACCCCGGCCGTCGAGCAGTCCGCCGAACCGGAGCCCGAGGAGGGCCTGGAGACCGACGGCGGGCCCGGCGTCGAGACGTTCGCGGCACCGTCGCTCAACATCACGTGCACGGTCTCCGCGGACGCCGCCACCTGCGGCATCGCGAAGCTCAACCAGAAGCCGGCCCCCGACGCGTCGTGCGACGGCGCGTCCGGCTACGTGGCGAAGGTCGACCCGAGCGGCAACGTGACGCAGCCGTGCGTCGGCAAGAACGACCAGCCCAAGCCCGCCGGTGGCGACACCGCGGTCCTGGACTACGGGACGCAGAAGAAGTCGAACGGCTTCACGTGCACCAGCGAGAAGACCGGCATGACGTGCGTCTCCGACTCGGCCGGTGCCGGCTTCACCATCGCCCGTGCGGGTATCAGCGCGGCCTGAGCGCCCGGTCGAGGTAGCACGGTGTCTCCGAGGTAGCACCGTGGCGAGACGGCACTGTGGCCCATCCCCGCGCGGGGATGGGTCACAGTGCCGTCTCGCCGCGGTGCTACGCGGGTGTGTCGACCTCGGGCTCTTCCTCGTTCATGACGCCCACCAGCGACCGCAGGCGCGCGTTGCTGAACAGGTCCTCCAGCAGCACCACGGTCCCCGCTGAGTCGGCCAGCGGCACCTTCCAGTTCGGGTACTCGGCGTCGGTGCCGGGCTGGTTCTGCGTGCGCCGCTCCCCCACCGCGTCGGTCAGGTACACGCCGACCAGCGCGGACGGCGTGTCCTTGAGGTAGCGGTGCAGGCCCTCGACCAGCTCGCGCTCGGACGGGTCGAACGTCGTCAGGCCGCGGCGGGACAGTGCCTCCACCAGCGACTCGCGCTCCGCGCGGGCACGCCCGCGCAGCACCGTCGCCTCCTCGGTGAGCAGCCCCAGCCGCTCGCGCAGGTCCACGTGCTCGCCCGCGAGGTACCCCGCCGTCGGCGGCAGGTCGTGGGTGGTCACGGTGGCGAGCGCCGCGCGCCGGTACGCCTCCGGCTCGACGGGCGCTCCAGCGGCGTCGCGCTCGAAGAGCAGCACCGACGTGCCAAGGATGCCGCGCTCGGCGAGGTAGTCGCGGATCCACGGCTCGAACGTGCCGAGGTCCTCGCCGATGATCGTCACCCCGGCACGCTGCGCCTCCAGGCACAGGATGCCGATCAGGGCCTCGTGGTCGTACGTCACGTACGCGCCGGCCGACGCGCGCGCGCCGCCCGGGATCCACCAGAGGCGGAAGAGGCCGAGCACGTGGTCGATGCGCAGCGCGCCGCAGTGCCGCAGCACCGTGCGCAGCAGCTCCCGGTAGGGCGCGTAGCCCGCCCTCGCGAGCGCACGCGGGTGCCACGGCGGCTGGGTCCAGTTCTGGCCCTGCTGGTTGTACATGTCCGGCGGTGCGCCGACGGACACACCGTGGGCCAGCACGCCTGCGTCGGCCCACGCGTCGGCGCCGTCGGGTGCCGAGCCGACGGCAAGATCCTTGAGCAGGCCGAGCCGCATGCCGGCGTCGAGCCCCGCGCGGTGCGCCGCGCGCAGCTGCTCGTCCGCGACCCACTGGAGCCAGCAGTAGAACTGGACCCGCTCCGAGAGGGCGTTGCGGAGCGTGGTCACGCCCGACGAGCCCGGGTCGCCGAGCTCCGTCGGCCAGTCCCGCCCGTCCAGGTGCTCCGTGATGGCGCACCACGTCGCGAAGTCGATCAGGCCCTTGCCCTGCGCCAGCACGAACTCGTCGAACGCCGTCTGCCGGGCGGCCGACCGCTGGGCCGTGTAGACGACCTCGAGCGCCGCCTTCTTGGCCTCCCAGATGGCGTCCCGGTCGATCGGCCCCGAGTCCTCGGAGAGCTCACGGACGGGCTCTGCGGCCCACTCCACGAGCGACCGGTCGGCGGCGGAGAGGTACGCCGTCTCACGGATGTCCTCGACACGGATGTAGAGCGGCGACATGAACCGGCGCGACGTCGGCAGGTACGGGCTCGGCGTCAGCGGCGAGACCGGGCCGGTGGCGTGCAGCGGGTTGATCCCCACGAACTCGGCGCCGCCGTTGTGCGCCGTCTGCCACGCGAGGTCACCCAGGTCGGCGAGGTCGCCCATGCCCCACGAGTCCCTCGACCGCACCGAGTAGAGCTGGACCATGAAGCCCCAGGCCTGCTTGCGGGCGACCTTCTTGCGCAGCTCCAGCCGCAGCGGCGTGACGACGAGCGGGACCTGCGCCGTCTGGCCGCCGGACTCGGCGTGCAGCGTGTGCCAGCCGAGCGGCAGGTCGCCGGGGACGGTGAACGTCGCCCGGCCGACCTTGCGGCTGTCCACGGTGCGCGGCTCCGCGTAGACGTCGGCCTGACGCAGCTGGACCCTGGGGCCCCGCACCGTCGCGAACGAGCCGGTCGCGGTCGCCTGCGGTGCCGTCACACGCCATGGTGTGGCGCTTGCCGGTACGACAGGCTGGTCGGACTGCTCGAGCTCGACCCACGCGGTCACGGCCGCGCCGTCGGCGACGTGCACGGGCACCTGCACCTCCGTGCCCTCGCGGAGCACGATGGTCGACGGCAGCATCGAGCGCCAGTCGTCGTCGCGGGCCCGGTCCAGGCTCGCGGTGACGGCTGCGGGGGTGGACGCCGGTACGTCGAGCGCCTCCAGCACCGCGACGACCGTTGAGGCGCTGACCTGCTGCACGCGGCCGTCGTGGTCGGTGTACTCGCACTGCACGCCGTGGGCGGTCGCCAGCTCGGCCAGCTCCGGCGGCACGGTAGAGCCGTCTCCGGTGGTTCCGGGCATCGGTTCGTCGGTCACAAGGAAAGATCCTGCCATCAACCGGCGCTCACCGGGCGCAACGCGGGCGTGTCCGACGAATTGACCGCGTCCGGAGCCCTGCCGGTCAGGCTCCCGGAGGGCCCTCGTCGTACGGGACCGACGAGGACGCCAGGACCACGCCGGCGTCGAGCAGGGCCGTGTGGGCCGCCACGCGTAGCGACCGGGCGACGAGCCACTGCTGGGCCGGGCGCACCTGCGCGTGCAGCGTGAAGGTCAGGCCCATCCGGTCCACGGCGTCGACGCCGCGCACGGACGGCGTCTCCAGGAGGCTGTCGGCCACCTCGGGGTCGTTCTTCACCCGGTCGACGGCGCGGCCGAGCGCTGCCCGGACCACGTCGACGTCGGTGCCGAGCGGGACCTGCACCGACGCCACCGCGCGGCTCCACTCCTGGGTGCTGTTGCCGGCACGCAGGATCTCGCCGTTGCGGACGTACCAGAGGGTGCCGTCGAACGCGCGCACCTGGGTGAGGCGCAGGCCCATCGCCTCGACGGTGCCGACCACGCCGCCGTCGAGGTCGACGATGTCGCCCACGCCGAACTGGTCCTCGATGAGCAGGAAGATGCCGGAGAGGAAGTCCTTGACCAGGCTCTGCGCGCCGAAGCCGAGGGCGACGCCCGCCACCCCGGCACCGGCCAGCAGCGGCGCGATATCCGCACCGATGGTCTGCAGGATGTAGAGCGCCATGATGGTGCCGACCACGATGTTGACCGACGAGTTCAGCACCGAGCCGACGGTCCGTGCCCGCTGGGCGCGCCGTTCGGCAGCCCGCGGGTTGGCGGCATTCAGAACGTCGGCAAGAGCCTGCGGCGACATCAGCATGTTCTTGCGGCGCCGCTTGCCGTCCGCACCGGGTGCGGCGGTCGGCACGGCACCCGTCGTGGTGCCGACGGGGTCGGCGGTGCGCTCGACAGACCGCGGCTTCTGGCCGAGGGCGATGCGCTCGGTGAGCGAGGTGATGACGCGCCGCAGGACGTAGATCGCGATCATGCCGATCACGATGGTGAGGATGACCTTCAGGGGCCGGTCCAGGAACCAGGACCAGAAGTCCTCGGCACTGTCGAAGACGGAGGCAGCAAGAGACTCGAACACGCCTGCCAACCTACTCGCGTCCGGGAGCAGGATCGGACATCTTGGCGCAGGTCCAACGGACTCCTGCGCGACCTTCACAGGGCTTTCGCCTCGCGGGCCGGCGCGGCCGCCGGATCGTGAGACCGGTCACGGGCCCGGGTACTCCCGGGCCCGCGCGGTCATGGCGCCGGGCTCACCGTCGAGCCCGGCCTCGCTCGGCTCCAAGGGTTCCTCCCCGGGAGCACACCGTCACACTCTGAGCGTCTCGAGCTCCGCGGCGAGGTTGTCCGCCTCTGGCCCGACGATCACCTGGACCACCCGGCCGGACCGCACCACGCCGAACGCGCCGGACGACTTCAGTCCCGGCTCGTCCACGAGGGACGGATCGCTCACCTCAACTCGGAGCCGAGTGATGCACGGCTCCAGCTCGACGACGTTCGAGGTCCCTCCGAGTGCCGCAAGGATCTGGTCAGCCTTGGTCATGTCTCAACTCCCACCGTGCGTCGCTGCAGGTCTGCGACCAGCCTAGCGGTCCTGGCAAGCGTTTCGCCCGGGCTGCTGTCGAATCGATCACATGAGACTCCGTTTCACACGACGGACATCGTGCTGTCACCGTCGAGTGGCAGGATGACGAACGTGACTCAGGAATCCTTCTTCGACGCCGTCGGCGGCCACGACACGTTCGTCCGCCTGGTCGACGTCTTCTACGACGGCGTCGCCGACGACCCGGTGCTGCGCCCCATGTACCCCGAGGAGGACCTGGGGCCGGCGAAGGAGCGTCTGACGATGTTCCTCGAGCAGTACTGGGGCGGCCCCGGCACCTACTCCGAGCAGCGGGGGCACCCACGCCTGCGGATGCGGCACGTGCCGTTCAAGGTCAACCCGGACGCCCGTGACCGCTGGCTCGCGCACATGCGGACCGCCGTCGACTCGCTCGGCCTCGCGCCGATCCACGAGTCGCAGCTGTGGGACTACCTGGAGCGCGCCGCCTTCAGCATGATCAACACGTTCGAAGACTGACCAGGAACGACGAGGAGACGCCCGCTCGTGGACGCCACCACCCCTGACCCGATCTCCGGCACGCCGTCGGACGGCCAGCCCGACGCGCTCGACCGCCTGTTGCGGGTCCTCGACCTGCGGCACCTGGAGGGCTGGGGCCCGCGCGGCGAGGAGGACGTGCTGCGCGGGGACAGCATGCCCGGCCCCGCCAACCGCGCCTACGGCGGGCAGGTGCTCGCCCAGGCGATCCTCGCCGCTGACCGCACCGTGCCGGACGGCCGCCTGATCCACTCGCTGCACGGCTACTTCCTGCGGGAGGGGCGGGTCGAGGAGCCCATCGACTTCGCGGTGGAGCGGCTGCGCGACGGACGCTCGTTCAGCGCGCGGCGCACGCACGCCATCCAGTTCGGCAAGCCGATCCTGTCCATGATCGCGTCCTTCCAGGACGATCAGCCCGGCTACGAGCACGCGATGCCGATGCCCGACGACGTGCCGCCGCCCGACGAGGTGGGCTCCGCCTTCGACGAGCTCGCCGGCCTGCCGGAGGGCGTAGCGGTCCGGGCCCAGTTCTGGACGGACTCGGCGTTCGAGCTGCGGCACGTGGGCGGCTCGCTGTACCTGAACGCGGACAGCGCGGTGGCCGACGGCGGTACGCCGCCCGCCACCCAGATGGTCTGGATGCGCACGCGGCGGCCCCTCGAGGCCAAGGGGCAGGCCATGCACCGCGCCCTGCTGGCCTTCGCGTGCGACCAGCTGATGCTGGAGCCCGCCCTGCGTGCCGCCGGCAAGTCGTGGCAGGACGTCGGCGCGTCGGTGCCCATGGCGAGCCTCGACCACGGCATGTGGTGGCACCGCGACGTCCAGGTGGACGAGTGGATGCTGTTCGTGCAGACCTCGCCGACGGCCCAGGGCGGCCGTGCGCTCGGTACCGCGAAGGTCTACACGCAGGACGGCGCCCTCGTGGCCTCGGCGGGCCAGGAGGGCATGATCCGGCTGCCCGGCTAGGCGCCCAGCTCTAGGCGCCCAGCTCGGCCAGCCGGTCGCGGGCCGCCCGGATCGCCTGCCGGGTGACCTCGACCTGCTCCTTGCCGACGCCCGCCTCCACCCGGAGCTCCAGGGCCCGCTCGAACAGGGCGAGGGCCTCGCCGAGATAGGGGCGTGCCTGCTCGACGTGCACCTCGAGCGCCTGGTCGTACCGGCACGTGCCCCAGTGCTGCAGGGCGAGGTACTCGAGCCGGCGCGCGTGCTCGACGCTCGCGGCGTGCTCGCCGTAGTGGTGGGTGGCCTCCAGCGCCAGGCCGAACAACAGGTCCGCCACCGAGAACCGGTGGCGCCACTGCAGCACGTGGGCCAGCCGAAGGAGCGGCGCGACGGCGCCGAGCGGCACGTCGGAGGCGTGCGAGTGCGCCGCCTCGGCGTCGCAGGCCGGCCCTCCGTGCAGGCTCACGGCGAGCCAGCCGAGGCGCTCCGCCTCGGCCAGCTCGGCGTCGGGGTCGTCCGACTCGAACGCGAGGGCGCGGGTGAGCGGCACACGTACCGCGAGGGTGTCCGGCGCGTCGCGTTCCGGGCGCCCCGCCAGCTCGGCGAGGTACGCCCGCGCGGCCGGGACGTCGTCGATCACCTCGTGCAGGGTGACCGGGTCGAAGTAGTGCCTGGGCAGATCCACCTGTTCCTCCGTGGCCGAAACCAAGGGGGATGAATCTAGCAATTCGGACACCCTGAGGGCCACTCGGCTACCCGCTGGCACGTCAGGCGGGGCTGAGCCCGAACGGCACCGGGGCGCTGATCAGCCGCCGATCTTGTCGAGCTCGACGAGGTCGTCGTCGGACAGCCGGAGCCCCGCTCCCACGACGTTCTCCCGCAGGTGCGCCGCCGATGAGGTGCCGGGGATGAGCAGGATGTTCGGCGAGCGCTGCAGCAGCCAGGCCAGGGCGACGGACATCGGCGTGGCGGAGGACCGGGCGGCCACGGCCGAGAGCGCCGAGGACTGGAGCGGGCTGAAGCCGCCCAGCGGGAAGAAGGGCACGTAGGCGATGCCGCCGTCGGCGAGCGTGTCGATCAGCTCGTCGTCGTGCCGGTGGGCGAGGTTGTACATGTTCTGCACGCACACGATCGGGGCGATGGCCCGCGCCTCCGCCACCTGTTCCGCTGTCGCGTTGCTCACGCCGAGGTGCCGCACGAGACCCTGCCCCTGGAGCTCCACGAGGGTCTCGAACGCCTCGGCGAGCGGCTCCGCCTGAGGCCCGTTCGCGTTGCCGAGCCGCAGGTTGACCAGGTCGAGCGCCTCGACGCCGAGCGTGTCCAGGTTGTCGCGGACGGCGCGGCGCAGCTCCTCGGGACGCCGCGCAGGAGGCCAGCCGCCCTGCTCGTCGCGGTGCGCGCCGACCTTGGTCACGACGTGCAGCGATCCGGGGTACGGGTGCAGCGCCTCGCGGATCAGCTCGTTGGTGACCCGCGGCCCGTACGCGTCGCTGGTGTCGATGTGGGTGATCCCGAGGTCGACGGCCTCGCGCAGGACCCCGAGGGCGCCGTCGCGGTCGGCCGGCGGGCCCATGACCCCTGGCCCGGCGAGCTGCATGGCGCCGTAGCCGAACCGGGTGACGGTCAGGTCGCCAAGGGTCCAGGTGCCCCCGGGAAGCGCTGTGGTGAAGGTGCTCAATTCGATCCCTTGTGTCGAGCGGAGAACGGTGCCGGACGGCCCCGGGCACCAGCATGGTGAGGTAGCTTCCTGACAGGAAGTAGGCACCTGGAAGTGCGTAACCCACCCACGGGTGAGAGGAGCCACCATGGCGACGATGACAGCGGCCCAGAAGCGGGCCCAGGCGAAGGCGGAGTACGACGCGTTCCTGGCGGAGTGCCCGAGCCGCCTCCTGCTCGACCGGATCTCCGACAAGTGGGTGACGCTGACGGTGAGCGCGCTGGGCGGCGGCGGTTCGCCCCAGCCAGGCACGAGCCACGCCACCGGGCCACGGCCGATGCGCTACTCGGAGCTGTCCCGCCGGCTGGCGGGCGTCAGCCAGAAGATGCTCACGCAGACGCTGCGCTCCCTGGAACGGGACGGCCTCGTCACGCGCACGGCTACGCCGACCGTGCCCGTCACGGTCACCTACGAGCTGACCGACCTCGGCAGGTCCCTGCTCCAGCTGGTGCGCGGCATCAAGGGCTGGGCCGAGACCCACATGGACGACGTCCTTGCCCACCGCGCGGAGCACGACGCCAGGGCCTCCTGAACCGGGGAAGATGGGCACCATGACACGCCTCCACGTCCCCGTCACGCTGCGTTGGTCCGATCTCGACGCGTACGCGCACGTCAACAACGTCGCGATGTTCCGCCTGCTGGAGGATGCCCGGATCACCGCCTTCTGGCTGCACCCCGAGGCCCCGGAGGGCGAGGCCTGGCCGACGGCGGTGGTCCCCACCGGGCCCGACGCCGACTCGCACACCCTCGTCGCCGGCCAGCGCATCGAGTACCTGCGGCCGCTGCTGTTCACCAGGACGCCGGTGCGCGTCGAGATGTGGCTCGGCCGGATCGGCGGAGCGAGCGCCGAGGTCTGCTACGAGGTGCACGACGGCGCCGCCGGCATGGCCAAGACCGGCCCGACGTCGGGCGGCAAGCCCTACGCCCGGGCGACCACCACCCTCGTGTTCGTCGATGCCGCCACCAACCGGCCCCGCCGGCTCACCGAGGCGGAGCGCCTGGCGTGGAAGGAGTTCGAGGAAGCCCCGGTCACGTTCCGCCACCGCGGCTGACGGGTCAGCTCGCGGCCACCGTCGCGGCCGCCCGGCAGCTCGCGAGCTGGGACAGCTCCTCGCCCACCGGGGTGCGCACCAGCCGGTCGGCGACCACGCCGACCGACTGCCGGAGCCGCCGCCGGGCGCCATGTGCCCGGCGGCGGGCGCCCAGCGCACCGAACACCCGGCAGACCAGCGCGAGCACCAGACCGAGCGCGAGCCCGCCCAGCACCATGAGGGTGGGCCACGGTACCCGGAACGGGTCGACGCCGAGACCTTCACCCTCGCCGGACCCCGGCGCCCCCGGGAACACGATGCCGCCGTCGCCCGACCAGGTCGGCAGGGTCAGCACAGGTGTGGGCAGCGGCGGGAGCTGCAGGTACGCGAAGCCGAACAGCACGAGCAGCCACAGCAGGCCCGCCACCACGACGGTGACCAGCGCCCACTGCACGACGTTGACGAGCGACCACCACACGGGCCTGCGTGAGGCCTCGACGCGGGTCGTCGCGACCGCCTGGTCGAGCGCGTCGGGCAGCTGTTCGATGCCCGCCTGGCCACGCGAGCGCGCGGCCAGGACCCACGGGTCCGCGACGCCCCGGGTGACCTCCTCGACGTAGCGGCGCACGGCCGACGCAGCCGCTGAGCGCACTGCCGGCCGCGCCGTCGGCAGCGACGTGCGCATCAGGTCCTCCCGGCCCGACGGCGCCCGGTGCTCCCGGTCCGTCGAGCGCAGCCCGAGCCGACGCAGCGGGTCCTTGCGCAGCTGCCCGACCCAGCGGGTCAGCGGCCAGCCGGTCGCCGCGCGCGCGTCGCGACGGGCGGACGCACGCACGGCGTCGACCACCGTCGGCACGCCCGCCGCCGCCTCGAGAGCCGCTACCAGGTCACCCCGCGCCTGGCTCCCCAGGCGGGACGACGGCGGTGTGCCGCACTCGTCCACGATCTTCTGCGCCACGGCTCGCTCGTCCGCCGCGAGCCGGGCCGTCGCGGCCTCTCGCCTGGCCGCTGCCCTCGCCAGCAGGCTCCGGAGATCGTCCATGCCCTGGCCCGTCCTTGCGGACACCGCGAGGACCCGCGCCCCGCCCAGCCCGTCCTCCGCCACCAGCCGCTCGAGGTCGGCGAGCATCACCGACGTCTCGTCCGGCGTGAGGCGGTCGGCCTGGTTGAGCGCAACGACCACCACCTCAGCGCGACCCGCGAGGGGCCGCAGAAACCCCTCGTGGAGGGCGGCGTCCGCGTACTTCTGCGGGTCGACCACCCAGACCAGCAGGTCGGCGCGCTGCACCAGGCGCTCCGCGCGCATCCGGTGCTCGGTCACTATCGAGTCGTGGTCGGGCAGGTCCAGCAGCACCAGCCCGGTCGTGTCCCCGGCCGGTGTCCGACGGCGGAAGGGCCCGCGCCCGCCGCCGGTCTCGACGGGCTCGGCCTCCGCAGGCTCCGCGCCGACCTCGTGCCGCCGGCTGACCTCGAGCCAGTCGAGGAGGGGGTCGGCGCCCTCCCCCCAGACGGCGGCCATCGGGTGCGACGTCGTCGGTCGCCGTACGCCCGGCTGGGCGATCGCGACGCCCGCCACCGCGTTCAGGACGGACGACTTGCCCGACCCCGTCGACCCCGCCAGCGCGACCACCGTGTGCTCGGCCGACAGCCCGCCGCGCTCGCGCGCCCGGTCCACGACGGCACGGGCCTCGTCAAGGAGGGCGGGCTCGATCCGGCCCTCCGCTGCCTCGACAGCGGTGGCGAGGGCCGTGGTCCGGTCACCCAGGTCGAGCCGGCTCACCGGTCGCCCTCACCGAACAGCCGCTTCCAGAAGCCCTTCCTGGCCGGCTCCTCCGCCAGGTCGGTGCGGCCCTTCGCCAGGTTCTCGCCCGCCGGCCGGGCGTGCACGCCGCGCAGCCCGCTGCTCGGGGTGAGGTCCTCTGCTCCGGCGCCGGGAGCCGTCTCCGCGGCCCGCACCCGGGCACGGCGCTCCGCCGAGGCAGCTGAGGCGACGGCGTCGGCCGCGGCGCGCAGGCGGTCCCCGCCCGCCTCCGCCGAGCCGAGCGCGTCCAGCTGCGCCGTGTACCGCGCGGCCTGCCCGTCCATGACCGCCTGGATGCGGGCGCGCAGCCGGTCGCGTGCCTGCACGGCGAGCCGGCGCACGGCGTCCTCGCCGAACACCGCCTCCAGCACGCGCTGGGCCAGCACCGCCGAGCCGCCCGCGATGCCGACCTCGACACCGGTCAGCCCGCCGGTCGAGGCGAACACGAAGACCATCAGCGCGACGCCGAGACCGTTCACGCCCAGCGAGAGCGCACGCGCGGTGCCGCGCTTGGCCGAGCCCTGCTCGCGTACGAGCTCCAGGACGTCGCCCTGCCAGCCGCGGATCTGGCCGGTCACCTCGCCGCGCAGCGCCGCGGGCGTGCGCGACAGCTCCAGACCCTCCAGGAGCGCCGCACCGGCGGTGTCCCCCCGCCAGCCCTGGTAGGACCGCTCGGCGGCCTCCTCGGCGGCGTCCAGCACCACGGACTCCAGGCCGTGGGCGATCGCCTGCTCGACCTGGGGCGCCGCCTTGGGCTTGCCCCGGAAGAACCCGGCCACCGCGTCCCGGAACCGGCCGATGCCCTCCTCGACCGCGCGGAAGAACTCGCCGGTGCCCACGAAGTCCTGCCAGCGGGCGAGCACCTCGCCGCGCAGCAGCGCACCGTCCGACGTCGCCGCCGTCACCTGCGCCACCGCGTCCGCATACGCGCGGTCGACGACGTGGCGCAGCCGGACGTCCGCCGCCTGCTGCTCGTCGGCGGCGTCGGCGAGGCTGCCGGCCCGCACGACCAGGGAGTCCACCACGCCGTCGCGGGTGGCCGCGATGACGCGACCGCGGGCCTCCGCGTCACCGCCCAGCCCGGTGAGCCAGCGGGAGACGTCCGAGACGCCCTCCTCCGGCAGCATGCCGTCGACCAGCTCTGCCTCGGGGATGACGAACAGCGGGCTGTCGGCCAGGCCGTGCTCGACCATCATGTCGCGCAGGTCGTCGGCAGTGGCCTCCGCCCCGGGGTCCACGCGGTCCAGCACCATCGCCACCTGCGCCTTGCGCCCGGCGGCCTGCAGCAGCAGGTCCCACGGCACCGCGTCGGCGTACCGGGCCGACGTCGTGACGAACAGCCACAGGTCAGCCGCCCCGAGCAGCTGCGCAGCGAGCTCCCGGTTGGCCGTGTCGACCGAGTCGATGTCTGGCGCGTCCAGCAGGGCGAGGCCCTTCGGCAGCGAGTCGCTGGGCACGAGACGCAGGGTGCGGCTCGGCTCGGCCGGCGTGGCTCCGCCGGGCGTCCCGCCGCCGGGTGTGCTCCCCGGCGAGGGGACCTGCGCGGTGTCCTGCGCTGCCGCGGTCCCCGTGCCGCCCGACGTCGTCACCCGTGCCAGGCCCTGCAGCACCCGGTCCGTGGAGAACCAGCGCGCGTCCAGCGGGTGGTGCACCAGCACCGGCGCCCTGGTGGTGGGCCGCAGCACACCCGGCTGCGTCACCCGCTCCCCCAGGATCGAGTTCACGAGCGTCGACTTGCCAGCCCCCGTCGACCCGCCGACGACCACGAGCAGCGGCGCCTTCTGCGACCGCAGCCGCGGCAGCAGGTAGTCGTCGAGCTGGTCCGTGGCCCGACGTAGCTCCGTGCGCGCCGTCTCCGCACCCGAGGTCTCCAACGGCAGCCGCAGCGCGCCGAGCCGGGCACGCAGCACTTCCAGCGCGCCGGTCAGGCCGGACCCGTCGCCCGGCTCGGCCGGCTCGGAGCCGGCCGCCAGATCCGGTGCGCCAGGTGCGGCGTCGTCGGGCTGTTCGGTCATGCCGCACAGTCTGCCGCAACCACCCTGGTCAGGCGCGGCCGTGCGGCAAAGAGGTCAGCCGCCGAGGCGGGCACGCAGCCACTCGAGCGCCGCGTGCGCGACCTCGCGCTGTACGGCGCGGCCGTGCGGCAGGCCCGGCAGGGGCGGCCGCATCGACTCGAGCACGAGCGCTCCGGCCGTGACGGTCACGGCGCAGGTGAGCGCCTCCGGGTCGACGTCGGGCAGGGGGTGGCGGTCCATGACCGCCTCGGGGGGCGGGGCGCCGTCGACCCGCAGGTACGGCAGCAGCAGCACGACGTCGAGGTACGACGCGCCGTGGGACGGCATGAACCAGTCGACCGCGTGGGCACTGGTCGCGTCCCAGCCGTGGTCGGTGATCAGGATCGACTCCCGGCGCAGCGCGCCGTGCACCAGGCTGGTGCCCGACATGGCCTCTCCCGCATAGGTGGCGATCTCGGCGAGATGCTCGACCTTGTCGGACAGCCAGGGTGTGAAGACCGACAGACCGGGCGGCCGCATGGCCGCGATGGTGGCCCACGCGTTCGCGTCGATGAGGTCGAGCACGTCGGGCAGGTTCGCCGGCGCCTCGCTGGTGCCGATCTGGATGGCGAGCTCGACCGCTGCGGCGAGGTCCGCCTCGTCCCATGGGTCGTGCGGCGGGCGGATGGGTTCGTTGCGGTACCCGAGGACGACCCAGCGTCCGGCCCCTGGCAGCACCTCGTCGACGAACCACTCCCGCGGGAGGGTCGGGATGTCGTCGGGCAGCGCGGAAATGGAGACCGCCTCTGCGGCCATCCGGTCCTGCGTCAGCGGGGCCTCCGGCCCCACCGCGCGCACGATCGACCGGCCCGCCGCCGTCTGGAGCACCTCGAGGGTGCCGGACGACTCGGTCCCGCTCATCGGAGCGGACCCGATCACACGTCCGCCCATGGTCTCGCTCACGCGGGAACGGACAGAGGGGGGGAGATCGGACCACGCCGGCCGCCGGACAGCACTCATGGCCGGAGTGTGCCCAACGGAAGTTCACCCTGCAAACCACAAACAGTGGTGGCGACCTGCGACGGGTCAGAAGCCCAGGCGAGTCTGCAGCCAGGACACCGCGGTCCGGGCCAGCCGGTGCTGGTAGGAACGCAGCTCGGGCAGGTCGAAGGACGGTGGGTCCATCGAGGCTTTCAGGTAGTGGCCGGCGAGCACCGCGATCCAGCAGGTCACGGCGTCCGGCTCCGTCCCGGGCGGCAGCCCGTACCTGCGCAGCGTTGCCTCTGGCGGCGGGCCGTCGTTGGTCCGCACGTGCATCAGCATCGAGACCAGGTCGAGGTACGGCGCACCCACGCTACCCCGGATCCAGTCGGTGATCAGCGGCTTCTCCCCCGGCACAGCGGGAAGCAGGACGTTCTGCACGCGGAGCGTGCCGTGCTGCAGACTCTTGCCCGCTATCGCCTCAGGGGCGTGCGACGCGATCTCCGCGAGGCCTTCCAGCCGGCCGGCCAGCCAGGGTGAGTGCTGCGCGAGTCCAGCGGGTCGCTTGTCGGCGAGGGTCGCCCAGGAGTTCGAGGGAAACTCGCTCTCCTCGGGGACGAACATCGGGTCGTCGGGCGCCTCGACCTCCCCGACCGAACGCACCACCCTGACCAGCGTGGCGACGTCGTCCTCCGGCCAGGTGAGGTCGATCGGCCGTACCTTGTCGCGCATCGAGTAGCCGACGGCCACCCAGGTGCCGAGGTTCGGCAGGATCTCGTCGAGCGACCACAGCAGCTCCGGGTGGGGCACCGCGGCCGGCAGCAGGGGCGAGAGCGCGATCTCCTGCCGTAGCGACTTCAGCGGGCCGGGCTGCTCCGTGCCGAGCGCCTTGATGAACACGTTGCCCTTCGACGTCTGCACCTGGAACAGCGCGCCAGGGAGCACCCCGGAGTCACCTGGATATCCGGCGGCGAGCACGCGGGCTCCGAGCAGGTTGGTGATGCGGGCGCGCAACGGGGGCGGAAGGTCACGCCACCCGGGTCGTAGGGCAGGGCTCACTGCGGCAGTGTGTCGAACATGTCCCGATGCGGCAAGGATGACCTTTTTGGTCGTAGGTCTTCGCGACGAAAGAGGGCTGTGATCGGCGTTTGGAACGCCGGCCGCAGCCCTCTTCCGTGATCGGTCGCGACGTCAGTCGCGCGTCAGCTTGCGGTACGTCACCCGGTGCGGGCGCGCGGCGTCCGCGCCGAGGCGCTCGATCTTGTTGGCCTCGTACGACTCGAAGTTGCCCTCGAACCAGTACCAGTTCGCGGGGTTCTCCTCCGTGCCCTCGTAGGCCAGGATGTGGGTCACCACGCGGTCGAGGAACCACCGGTCGTGCGAGACCACGACGGCGCAGCCGGGGAACTCCAGCAGGGCGTTCTCCAGGGAGCCGAGGGTCTCGACGTCGAGGTCGTTGGTGGGCTCGTCGAGCAGCAGCAGGTTGCCGCCCTGCTTGAGCGTCAGCGCGAGGTTGAGGCGGTTGCGCTCACCACCGGACAGGACGCCGGCAGGCTTCTGCTGGTCCGGACCCTTGAACCCGAACGAAGCGACATAGGCGCGCGACGGGATCTCGACGTTGCCGACCTTGATGTAGTCGAGCCCGTCCGACACGACCTCCCACAGCGTCTTCTTCGGGTCGATGCCGCCACGCGACTGGTCGACGTAGGAGATCGAGACGGTGTCGCCGATCTTGAGCTCGCCGCCGTCGAGCGGCTCCAGGCCCACGATCGTCTTGAACAGCGTGGTCTTACCGACACCGTTCGGGCCGATGACACCGACGATGCCGTTGCGCGGCAGCGTGAACGACAGACCGTCGATGAGCACGCGGTCGTCGAAGCCCTTCTGCAGGTTCTCGGCCTCCAGCACCAGCGAGCCCATGCGCGGGCCTGCGGGAATCTGGATCTCCTCGAAGTCGAGCTTCTTCGTCCGCTCGGCCTCCGCTGCCATCTCCTCGTAGCGGGCCAGCCGCGCCTTGGACTTGACCTGGCGGCCCTTGGCGTTGGACCGGACCCACTCCAGCTCCTCCTTGAGGCGCTTGGAGAGCTTGGCGTCCTTCTTGCCCTGGACGGCCAGACGCGCCTGCTTCTTCTCGAGGTACGTCGAGTAGTTGCCCTCGTAGGGGTAGAGACGACCCCGGTCGATCTCGCAGATCCACTCGGCGACGTGGTCGAGGAAGTACCGGTCGTGCGTCACGGCGAGGACGGCGCCCGCGTAGCCGGCGAGGTGCTGTTCGAGCCAGAGCACCGACTCGGCGTCGAGGTGGTTGGTGGGCTCGTCGAGGAGCAGCAGGTCGGGCTTCTCCAGGAGCAGCTTGCAGAGCGCGACGCGGCGGCGCTCACCACCGGAGAGCACCGTGACGTCGGCGTCCGGCGGCGGGCAGCGGAGCGCGTCCATCGCCTGCTCGAGCTGGGAGTCGAGGTCCCACGCGTCGGCGGCGTCGATGTCCTCCTGCAGCGTGCCCATCTCGGCGAGCAGCGCGTCGAAGTCGGCGTCGGGCTCTGCCATGAGGGCGGAGATCTCGTCGAACCGGGCCTTCTTGGCCAGGATCGGGCCGACCGCCTCCTGGACGTTGCCGAGGACCGTCTTCTCCTCGTTCAGCGGCGGCTCCTGCTGGAGGATGCCCACCGAGAAGCCGGGCGACAGCCGCGCCTCGCCGTTGCTCGGCGTGTCCAGTCCGGCCATGATCTTGAGGATCGTGGACTTACCCGCACCGTTCGGCCCGACGACGCCGATCTTCGCGCCGGGCAGGAAGTTCAGCGACACATCATCGAGGATGACCTTGTCGCCGTGCGCCTTACGCGCTTTATACATGGAGTAGATGTACTCAGCCACTGCCTGTGTTCCACCGTTCACAGTAGGTACTTCGGATGGGGGCGCTCACACGGCGCGGGTGCCAGGGTGTCCGCGCCGGGATTCCCCAGCACCCGCGGACCGCAGAGCACGACTGGGCCAAGCCTACGCGTTCACCAGCTCGGGGGTCCGGGAGCCGGCCTCCGCGCCGTGGTCGGTCTCGTCACGCGGAGCGTCGACCCCGAACGGGTCGGCGGCACCCGGACGTACCGCGGCCAGTCCGCCGCCACCTCCTGGGGCGCCAGGGACCCCCTCTGGCACCGTGTCGTGGTGCACCGTTCGCGAGAACTCCACCTGGCCACGGGTGGCGTCCACGCCGACCGCCGTCGCGTTGATCACCAGGCCCGTCCGCTGCGCGCCGTCGGGGCCGGTCCACTCGTCGACCTCGAGACGGCCGGTGACCACCACCGGTACGCCCTTGCGCACCGACCTGATCACGTTCAGCGCGGCGGTGCGCCAGGCCTTGACCGTGAACCACAGCGTCGCGCCGTCGGTCCAGTCGCCGCTCTCGTTCAGGTAGCGCCGGGTGCTGGCCACGCGGAACGTGGTCCACTCCAGGTCCTTTGCCACGTCCTTCGAGACGTGCAGCGCGGGGGTGTTGCCGGCGAAGCCCGACACGGTCACCGTGACGTCGTTCATAGAGCCCTCCTGGGTTCACGGACCGGCCCCAGCGGCCGGTCCGTACCCAGCATCAGGCGCGAACGGTGCCCAGGTCCGTGAGCCGGACGGAACCTGTGGACGTAGCCCTGATCGAGCCGCCTGTGGTCGCGTTCTCCTCCAGGCGGAGCGGTGCGGCGGGTCCGTCGTCGCGCGCACTCTGTGCGAGCTCACGCACCGCACGGTGCTCGTCGAGCAGCCGCTGGGTGGGCGCGCCGAGGGTCTGCTGCAGCACTCTCTCGAGCGCGGCCCGGCCCGACGCGATGATGCCCTGCGCCCGCCGCGAGGCAAGGGCGCGTCGCATCTGCATCGCCACGAGGAACACCACGAGCGCGGTCACCGCCGCCACGACGGCGAGCACCCCGAGCACCGTCGTCCAGGTCTCCCCTGCCGGCAGCACCCCCATCGACGCCAGCACCGTCGCGATGCCGAGCAGCACGGCGACCAGCACCGCCCCGAGCGCGAGCCGGCGGGTGAGGCGTTGCGTCGTCGGGCCCCTGGTGTCGAGGGTGACGCCCTGCAGCGCGGTCCCCACCGCCGTCGCGACCTCCTGGGTGCTCGCCACGCTCGCCGCCAGCGACCGCTGCCAGCCGTGCTTGAGCGACTCACCCGAGCCGGTGAGCCACCGTGACCTGGACAGGGCTATCGAGTCTGGGTCGGGGCTGCGGAACTCCGGTGACCCGTACCCGTTGCGTACTGCGGCGCCGACCTGCGCGGCGACCGACTCCAGCCCGGCTGCCCGCGCCAGCGCGTCCACCTCGCGCTCGAGCACCGTGTCGATGTGCCACGGCACCTCGGCCGGCGTCTGGCTCAGCAGGAGGGTCGCCGCGGCGTCGAGCTCGCCAGCGGCCCGGCCCGCCGAGACCGACCGGCGCGCCACCGTCTGCTCGAGAAGCCCGCGCAGGTCCGCGATGCCGATGTCCGTCTTGGTCGACGCAGCGACCACCGGGACGTTGTCCAGCCCGTCGTCGCGCAGCAGCCGCTTGACGTCGTTGACCAGGTTGTCGCGCTGACCCACCGGGACGGTGTCGATCTGGTTGAGCACCACGACCGTGGACGCCTGCATGCCCGACGAATCGCGCAGGTAGCCCGTGTGCAGGGCGTCGTCGGCATACTTCTGCGGGTCCACCACCCACACGAGGAGGTCGACGAGCGGCAGCACCTTGTCCACGACCTCCCGGTGCCCCGGGGCGACGGAGTCGTGGTCGGGCAGGTCCAGCAGCACCAGTCCAGAGAGGCTCGCCTCGTCGGCCGCGTCGAGCTCGCTGGCTCGCGTGATCCGGCGCTCGCGCTCCACGCCGAGCCAGTCGAGCAGCGTCCCGGCGTCGTCGCTCCACGAGCAGGCCGTGACCTTGGCCGTGGTGGGTCGCTTGACGCCGACGTCGGCGAACGTGAGGCGGGAGATCTTGTTGAACGTGCTCGACTTCCCCGAACCGGTGCCGCCTGCGAGCGCCACGACGGTGTGGTCGACCCCGAGGGCGAGCCGTTCGCGCACACCGGCGACGGAGCTGGCGACCTTGCCGAAGACTGCGTCGTCGAGGCGTGATCCGGCGATCTGGAGCGCCCGGCCGAGGTCCTCGGTGCGTGCGCTCAGTGTCGCGTCATGGCTCGTCATGTCAGCCTCCTGAGCTCGGCCAGCCGCACGCGGAGCGGAGCGGCCGCGTCGTCGGCTAAGGCGGGGACGTCAAGGGCACTCTGGACAGAACGGGCCTCTTCCGCAACCGCTAGCGCTACCTTGTCGGCAATTTCGCCCTGTAGCTCCTCGATGGCTTCGCTCGCAGCCTCGCCGAGCACCCGGTCGACGAGCCGTGCGGAGTCGTCGTTCCCGAGCGCGGTGGCCAGCAGGAGGGTCGCGAGGCCGGCGTCGCCGAACGCCTTGCGGGCCCCCACCGCCCGCGCCGGCGCATCGGGTTCGGTGCCCTCGGTGGCTGACCCGTCCATGCGCGCGACGAGGTCGTCGGCCAACCGGGACCACTCGGTGGCTTGCGCCTGCCCCCAGGCGAGGCGCTCCGCGGCACGGTCGGTGCTGTCCGGCAGGATCGTCTCTCCTGCGGGCGGTGCGCCGGGCCCTGCGAGGACGGCCCGCAGGCTCTCCTCCGTGCGGACCCCTGACGCGACGAGGGCACGGGCAGCGGTGGCCTCGACCTCCTCGCGCAGCCCGGCGAGCGCAGCCTCCCGGTTCTTGCCCGCGCGCTTGGTCGTCCGCGCGATGCCGTCGCGGACCGTGACCCTGGAGATGTGCTTGGTGCTGGCCAGCTCGGCGAACCGTGCGGCCACCGTGCCCTCGCCCGCCGCGCCGGACAGCACGGCGGTGCGTGCCGCCAGCTGCTCGTCCGGGACGACCGAGTCGATGGCGTTGCGCAGGTCGAACGCGGTGGTTCCCTGCTCCTCCACCGCGGCGACCAGGCCCATCACCCAATCGGGGAGCGCGCCGAGCGCGCCCTTGAGCGTGCGCAGGATGATCGTGCGCGACCGCTCCGGTCCGGCCATCAGGCCGAGCCAGCGCTGGATGGGTTCCACCAGCTTGGGCTCCAGCAGGCCCTCGTGCGGCCCGACGTCGGGCACGATGAACAGCGGGACGTCCTTCATGCCCCGCTCTTTCATGCGCGAGTTGAGGTCCGCGCGGACCGTCGCCAGGTTCTCCTTCGGCACCCGGTTGAGCACCATCGCGACGCTCGCGCCGCGCTCCTTCGCGCGGTCCAGCGCCTGCCAGGGCAGGGCGTCGCCGTAGCGGGCCGCGGTGGTGACGAACAGCCAGAGGTCTGCCGCCTCGAGCAGCTGGTGCGCCGTGGAGCGGTTCTCGAGCAGGAACGAGTCGAGGTCGGGCGCGTCCATCAGCGCGGTGCCGCGCGGTACGCCCTCATGCTTGACGAGCCGGGCCAGCTCGGTGACCGGGCCGGACGTGAGCGTGTCGACGTCGCGCGGATGGACGCCCACCACTGGCTCGCGGGTGGTGGGGCGCAGCACCCCTGCCTCGGAGACTTCCTCGCGCAGCAGACTGTTGAACAGCGTGGACTTGCCGGCTCCGGTGGAGCCCGCCAGCACGACGACGGCGGGGCTGGACAGCTCGGCGAGGCGCGGCAGCAGGTGCTCGTCGAGCTGCGCCAAGAGACGCATCCGGGAGGCTTCGGCCTCTTCGGCACTGTCGATGGGAAGGGGCAAGGTCGCGGCGGCGACGTCGCGACGCAGATCTCGTACGACGTCGTGCACCGTGAAGCCGAGCTGCTCCGCAACGTTCGGGTCCACACCACCCCGACGGCCGAGCACTGCGGAGCGTGTTCCTGGAGTCACGGCTTCATCCTGATAGGTCAAGATCGTTCTGCCAACCGTGCCGCGCGGTTTGGTGGGCAGAAACACAGGTGTCGGTCGACCCGCCGGAGTGAGCTACGCACACTCCCAAGCGGCAGTTTGGTGCCCCCGGCAGGATTCGAACCCGCGACCTAGTCATTAGAAGGGACCCGCTCTATCCAACTGAGCTACGGAGGCAAGTGGTGCCGAGTTTAGCCTAGGTGAAGCAGGCCTTGACCATGCCAAACAGAGAACGACCCGCACAACAGCGGAGCTGCGCGAGTCGACGTGCCCTAGAACCCTTGCCCTTCCCCACACCCGTGCATATGGTCATGTTTCCGACTTCCATCGATTGAGGTGTCAAAGATGACCAAAGATCTTCAGAAGTTGAGTCGCCGTCACCTGCTCCAGGCCGCCGGAGCAGCCGCGCTCGCCGTGACGTCCGGTGCCACCGTCGCGTCAGCCGCCATACCGGCCGCCGTCCCGACCAGCCAGGGCGCACGCCCCGTGCCGCCCGGCAAGATCGGGTTCGGCCTGTATACGGTGCGCGCGATGCTGGCGGAGGACCCCGAAGGAACCCTCGCGATGCTCGCCCAGGCGGGCTACAGCGAGATCGAGCCGGCGTACGACTACGGCAACCGAACCCCCACCCAGTTCCGGGCGATCGCGGATGACAACGGGCTCCGCGTCATCGGCAGCCACCACAACCCGAGCGACTTCCGCGGCGATCAGGCCGAGGTGACCCTCGAGCGGGCGGTGACACTCGGCCAGCAGTACGTCGGGGTGTCCTACATGGACGGCGCGCAGACGGCGGACGGCTACCGCCGGATGGCCGACGAGATGAACCAGTGGGGCGAGGTGGCGCAGAGCTACGGGCTGCGCTGGTACGCACACCTGCACGACAACGAGTTCCACACGGACCCGGTGACGGGGGAGATCTTGTTCGACATCTGGCTCGACCGCACGGACCAGCAGCTGGTCTGGTTCGAGATGGACCTCTACTGGATCCTCCGGGCCGGCGTGGACCCGGGACCGTACCTTGATGCCTACGAGAGGCGGTTCCCGCTTCTCCACCTGAAGGACGGGACGCCTACCGAAGGCATCGAGACCGATCTCGGCGACGGCACCGTCGACTTCCCGGGGATCCTCTCCCACCTGCGGCACCCGGGCGCGCACAGCTACATCATCGAGCGCGACGAGCAGCCGCATCCCGTACGGACAGCCAACGTCTCGTACGACTATCTCCGCAGCGTGCGCTTCACACCATTGCCGTAACACGGTTGCCGTCACCCAGCTGGCCACGACCCCTCGGCATCCTCAAGGGTGTCGAGGAGCCGTGGCCAGCTTCCGAAAGTAGTCGCTCGCGAAGTCGGCCAGCCGCTGGGCCGCGACGGAGAAGTAGGTGTCCGCGCGCCGGACCAGCGCCAGGCTGCGGTGACAGTCGGGCACGTCCAGACGCAGCATCTCGCCTGGGCTGTGCGGGTCGGCAGCACGGGCCATCGCGGGGACCAGCCCGACGCCGAGGCCCGCACTGATCAGGTATCCCGTGGCGCCGGGCTCGTCGCTCTCGCAGACGTAGCGCGGTGGTATCCCCGCCTCGGCGAACAACCGGTCCGCCATCGCCCGGGGCCAGTAGCCGGGCCGGGTCGTGACGAACGGTTCGCCCGCCAGGTCGTCCATGCGCACGCACTCCCGTCTCGCGAGCCGGTGCCCCGCCGGCACCGCGAGCATGACCCGCTCGCGGGCCAGCTCCCGCGTGGTCAGCTCAAGACCGGTCAGTGGCTGAGAGGCGAGGCAGAGGTCGACGTCGCCGGCCCGCAGCTGGCTCGCCATGGTCGCGGCGGAGGACTGGTAGAGCCGGAAGTCGGCGCCGGGGTGCGCGCCACGGAACTCGCTCATCAGCCCGGTGAGCGTCAGCAGGGTCTCCGCTGCGACGGCGATGTTGCCGTGCTCAAGGCCTGCGGCGTCGGTGAGTTCGCGGCGCGCGTCGTCCACCTCGCGGAGGATGTGGTCGACGCGGCGGAGAAACCCCGCGCCGAACCTGTTCAGCCGCAGCCCACGGCCTGCCCTGTCGAACAGCGGCACGCCGAGATCGTCCTCCAGCACGCCCCCGGCTGGATGACGTCGAGATCTGGCGCTTCGTGGCGGACCTGCACCATCCGATCCACCTGCACCTGGTGAACTTCCGCGTGCTGTCCCGCGGCGGGCACGAACCCGGACCGTACGACGCGGGCCTCAAGGACACGGTCGACCTGCGGCCGGGCGAGGCGGTCGAGGTCATCGCCCGGTTCGACGGCTACCGCGGCCGGTACATGTACCACTGCCACAACGTCGAGCACGAGGACATGGGCATGATGGGCGACTTCGAGGTCGTCTGACTCCCGCCGCGCATCAGGCGTCCTCCAGGGTCCCGAGCTGCTGCTGCTCCGCCCGGTCGAGCCGATCCAGGAGATGCTCGCGCGCCTCGTCCACCTTTCGGTCGAGCACGAGCGCGAGGAACACCTGGTGGTGGTTCCGCAGCTCGACCGTGTCGTAGTGCGAGGACGCGACCACCTGCGCGATGGCAAGCTGCAGCTTGGTGAGCAGCCGTTCGTAGAACTCGGTCAGATCCGCCGAGCCGGTGATCGCCACCGTCGCCACATGGCAGGCGATGTCGGCCCGTGCCACGCCCGGCCGGTCGTCGGCGTCGACGGCGGTCACGAGCTGTTCGGTGGCGCTGACGAGCGGCGCGAGCGCGGCATCACCGACCCGGGCCGCCGCCTCCACGCCCCCGACCTCGAGCAGGCGCCGGGCGATGTAGATCTCGCGGATCGCCTGCGCGCTGATCCGCGTGACGTGCAGGATGCGGGTCTTCGGGCTGCGGGTCAGCAGACCTTCGCCGACGAGGGTGCTGAGCACCTCCCGCATGGTGGGGCGGGAGATGCCGATGTCGCGGGCCATGGCCTCCTCGGTGACGAGGTCACCAGGCCGGAGCGTGCCGTCGAGCATCTGGCTGCGCAGGATCTGCAGGCTCTGTTCGGCGACGGTCTCCCGGCGCAGCTTCATGGCGTCCCCCACCTCCAAAGGATCGCATACGGCTACTGCTCTCCGGGCCTCCGCGGCGCGACGACCGGCTCGTACGCTGCGTCGACGTGGAACCGTTCCGGCCGGAACTCGGCAAAGGCCGGAACCTGCTCACCGTAGATCTCCGAGGCGACGCCGTCGCCCAGGTAGGGCGCGAGGGTGACGCCGCTGTGCGTCGCGACGACGTACAGCCACGGCACCCGCGCGGTCCGGCCGACGATCGTCCGCCCGTCACCGGGCAGCGCCCGCTGTCCGACCACCAGTCGCTCGATCCGGGCGCCCTCTGCCCCTGGGAGGACGTCGCGCAGCCTGCGCAGGAACTCCTCCGCGAGCGGCGACGCCGGTCCGGGCACGTCGGTCGGGTCGGCGGTGGTGTCGAGGTCGAGCGCCTGCAGCAGCAGGCGTCCGCCGCCGGCCGGCCGGACGTTGAGCCACGGGCTGGTGACGAGCCGGTCCAGGCGGACGGGTACCGGTCCGGTCTCCGCGAGGTACCCGACGGTGGGATCCCCTGGCGACGCGAACGTCTGCATCGGCACGTCGGCGCCCGCGAGCGCCGCCAGCTCACCGGTCCAGCGTCCGACGGCGGAGACGATCGTGCTCCCGGCGAGCAGCGTCCCGTCGTCGAGCAGCACCTCACCGCCCCCCGAGGCCGACGGCCGTAGGCCGGTCACCGTGGCGCCGGTCAGCACCCTGACCCCCGCTGCGCGTGCCCGGCCGAGCATGTGGGCGAGATAGAGCGTCGGGTACGCGTAGGCCTCTCGCGTGAAGTGCACGATCAGCTGGGCGGCGTCGGGCACGCGCACGTCGGGCAGCAGGGCGGCCGCGCGTTCGTGCGTGACCACCTCCGCCCCGTAGCCGAGCTCGGTCAGTCGGGCGAGCCGGCCGGCGAGGTGGTCCCTGTGGGTGTCGTCGACGGCGATCTCGACGTGCCCACCCGTGCCGAGCCACGACCCCCGGCCGGTCGCCAGGTTGCCGGCGGACATCGCGCGGTGGGCCTCGAGGCCCGCCAGGTTGAGGTCGTAATAAGGCTGCGGTTCCTTGCCGTTGGCATTGACCCAGGCGTAGGAGGTGCTAGTTGTCCCGCCCCCTGGCGCGCCCTGGTCCACGACCGTGACGGACGCCCCGCGCTCCGCGAGCCGGGCGGCGATGCTCACCCCGACGACGCCGGCACCGATGACCACTGTCTGCATGCGCCTACCTCTCGTCACAAGACCCTGCTGATGAAGTTCTGCGTGCGCGGGTGCTGGGGGTTGACCAGCACCTCCTGCGGCGTCCCCGCCTCGACCACCACGCCGTCGTCCATGAAGACGACGGAGTCGGCGACCTCGCGGGCGAAGCCGATCTCGTGGGTGACGACGACCATCGTCATGCCCGACCGGGCGAGGTCCTTCATGACCTCGAGGACCTCGCCGACGAGCTCCGGATCGAGCGCCGAGGTGGGCTCGTCGAAGAGCATGAGCCGCGGCTCCATCGCGAGCGCCCGTGCGATGGCGACCCGCTGCTGCTGGCCCCCGGAGAGCGTCGAGGGGTAGGCGTCGCGCTTGTCGACCAGGCCTACCCGGTCGAGCAGTGTCTCGGCCCGCTCCCGGACCTGGTCCCGTGGCTGCCGCAGGACGCCGATCGGCGCCTCCATGATGTTCTGCAGCACGGTCATGTGCGGGAACAGGTTGAAGCGCTGGAAGACCATGCCGATCCGGGCCCGCATGGCGGCGATCTCGTGCTCCCGCAGCTCGTACAGCTTGTTCTGCGCGCGCCGGTAGCCCACAAGCTCTCCGTCGACGGAGAGCTGGCCCGCGCTGAGGGTCTCGAGGTGGTTGATGAGCCGGAGGAAGGTCGACTTGCCCGAGCCCGAGGGGCCGAGCAGCGTCATCACCTCGCCGGAGCGCACGTCGAGCGTGATGCCCTTGAGCACCTCCAGGCTGCCGAACGACTTGTGGACGTTCTTGGCGCGCACCATGTAGCCGGACTCGGCCGCGCTCGCGTCGACGGTGGTCATGAGGCCGTCCCCCGTCCGTAGTACCGCTCGACGTAGTGCTGTCCCACGGTGAGGACAGAGGTGACCAGCAGGTACCAGATCGAGGCGGTGATCAGCAGTGGCACCGTCAGGAAGTTCTCCGAGTAGATGAGCTGCGCCGAGTACAGGAGCTCGGGGAACGCGAGGACGCTCACGAGCGACGTGGACTTCAGCATCGAGATGGTGTTGTTGGCCATCGGCGGCACGATCACCCGCATCGCCTGCGGCAGGACGATCCGCCGCAGGATCCGTGCGCGCTTCATCCCCAGCGCCTGCGACGCCTCGATCTGTCCCTTGTCGACGGCTTCGACGCCGGCCCGGACGATCTCGCCCATGTACGCGCCCTCGTTCAGGCCGAGGCCGAGGATGGCGGCGGCCACGGGCGTGATGAGGAGGTTGGTGTCGAACGCGACGAGCTCCGGCCCGAACGGGATGCCGACGGAGAGCCGCGGGTACAGGGCAGAGATGTACCCCCAGAAGAGCAGCTGGACGAACACCGGGGTGCCCCGGAAGAACCAGGTGTAGGCCATGGAGACGGACCAGAGCATCGGGTTGCGGGAGAGCCGCATGACCGCCAGCACGACGCCGAGGACGATCCCCACGCCCATGGCCAGGACCGTGAGCCAGAGCGTCGCCAGGAGCCCGTTCAGGATCCGCGACGAGAAGAAGTACGCCGCGACGACCGGCCATCCATAGTTCTGGTTGGTCACCAGGGAGCTGACCAGCATCGCGACGAGCACCCCGACGACCACGTAGCTGACCCAGCGCCAGGGATGGCGCAGCTTGACGACCTCGAGCGTCTCGACGTCGTCGCTCGACGTCGCGAGGGTGGCGCTCGTCATTCGACCGCCCCGTTGAGCTCGGACTGCTCGACGGCGATGTCGCTCAGGCCCCAGCGCTCGAGGACCTCGCCGTAGGTGCCGTCCTGGATCAGGACGTCGACGGCGCCGCGGACGGGCTCGGCGAGCGCGCTGTCCTTCGGGAAGGCGACGCCGCCCGGGTTCGGGTTGCGCAGCAGCGGCCCGGCGGCCTCGAACCCGTCGTTCTTCGTCTCCGCGTCGAGCACCGGCGGGGCGTCGGCCATGACGCCGTCGATCCGGTTGCTCTGCAGCGCGAGGATCGCCTGGGCGACGTCCTGGTACGCGCTCGATGTCGGTGGCGCCTCGCCGGCGTCCTCGCAGCGTTCGGTGTGTGCCGGGAGGAACGTGTTCTGCTGCAGGCTGCCCCGAACGACCCCGACCCGCGCGTCGCAGGCCAGCTCCGGCGTGAGGCCGAGCGGGTTGCCCTCGTCGACGAGGACGAGCGTCCCGTTCCAGTAGTAGGTGGCGAAGTCGACCACTGCCTCGCGCTCGACGGTGTCCCCGATGGAGGACATCGCCATGTCGACGTCGCCCGCCTGGAGCGCGGGGATGATCGCGTCGAACGACGTCGGCACGAACTCGATCTCGAGGCCGAGCACACCGCCGATGGCATGGGCGAGGTCGGGGTCGAGGCCCACGATCGTGCCGTCGGCCTGCGTGCTCTCGAAGGGCGGGTACGACGGCGTGATCGCCATGCGGATCACGCCCGCGTCCCGGACCTCCACAGGGACGGACTCTGCCAACTTCTCGTCGACGACGTGGCCGCCCGCTGAGGGCGCCGCGGCGGCCGGGTCGCCACCACCGGTGACGCCGTCCTCGTTCGTCGGCACCATCGCCGAGCACGCGGACAAGGTCAGCACGCCGGCGAGCGCCAGGGCGCTGACGGTGGACTTGCGTCGAATGGCGGACATCGAGATCCCCCTCTGCTTGGCTGTCTGACAGTCTTACAGTGGTGGCATGTCTCACCCGGGTCAAGGTCAAACGTTGTAAAACCCTTGTTACGGCTGAGGTGGTTCCGTGGCTCAACGGCCGCCGCCCGACCAGTGTCAGAGACGCCACGTAGCCTTCCCGCATGCCCTCCGGAACGATCGAGCTCTCCCCCGCAGCCGCGCGCCGGCTTCGCCTGCGCACGCAGGGCCTCACCTTGCCCGACGGCGGCGCGGGCACCCCGGACCTGTCCCCCGCCGACGTCGTCCGCCGGATGGTCTCGCTCCAGGGACAGGACCTGCCGGCCGTGCTGCGGGCGATCGCCGTCCGGTCCCGTCAGGGCACCACACTGGACGACGTCCGTGCCGCGTTCGACGCCGGCGAGCTCGTGCGCGGGTGGACCCAGCGCGGCACCCTCTTCGCGACCACGCCTGGCGACCTCGCTGCGCTCCTCTCGCTGACGGGCGAGCGGATGCTCCGGACTGGCCGGAAGACCCGCGAGACCGAGGGCCTGGACGACGACGTAGTAGCCCGTGCCGAGGAGGTCGCGCGGGAGGCGCTCGACGCGTCACCCGCCGACGGCGGCGTCTCGCGCACCGCGATGATCGACCTGTGGCAGCGGGCCGGGGTGCCCATCGAGGGACAGCGTGGCTATCACCTGATCGCCACCCTCGGGGTCAAGGGAGTGCTGCACTGGGGTCCGTTCGCGGGGGCGCAGCAGCTGATGGTCGAGTCACCGGACGCCAGGCTCGGCGACGTCCCGGCCGAGGAACCGGGCGTGGCGCTGCGCCGCATCGCGCGCTCCTACTTCGCCAGCCGCGGACCCGCAACCCCCGAGGATCTCGCGTGGTGGCTCGGCCTGCCCAAGGTGCCGGTGCGCACCGCCGTCGCCGAGCTGCGTGCGGAACAGCCGGAGGCTGTCGTCGAGGTGCTCGTCGACGGGAAGGTCATGCTCGTCGGGCAGGGAGCGAGCGACCTGGGCGCCGACTCGGCGCCCGGCCCCTGCACCGATCTCGCCGAACCGTCCGGCGTGGTGCTCGTGCCGGGGTTCGACGAGATCGTCCTGGGCTACCAGGACCGCGAGCTGGTCGCGGACTCCGAGGCGATGCGCACCGTCGTCCCGTTCGTCAACGGGATCTTCCGCCCGGCAGTCCTGCTGGACGGGCGCGTGGTCGGGACGTGGCGCCGCGCACCCAAGTCGGGCGAGGCACCGTTCGAGCTCGTGCCGGGGATCCAGCCAGATACCCGCGCCGTGATCGAGGCTGCAGTGGCTGCCTGGCCCCTGGGCTGACGTTCGCGACCGTCACTGCTGACGACCGTACGCACGCACGGCGAGTGGGCAGAACACCACGAAGAGCGCCGCGCACCAGATGAGCGTCGTGGCGATGGTGTCGCCGACAGGAGTGCCGTTGAGCAGAGCCCGGCAGGCGTCCATGACATGGGTGACAGGGTTGATCTCCGCCCAGGACCGCAGCCAGCCGGGCAGGGTCTCGACGGGAGCGGCGAGGCTGGTGCCGAGCTGCAACGGCAGGAAGCTGATGAAGCTGATCGCCAGGACGGTCTCGGCGCTCCTGACCAGGACACCGACGAGCACGGTGACCCAGCTCAGGCAGAAACCGAACAGGATGGCAAGGCCGGCCGCGGCGAGGGCGCCGGTGAGCCCGCCGTGCACGCGGAAGCCGAGCAGCGCGCCGATGGCGAAGAGGATGGCGACGGCGAGCAGGTAGCGGACGATGTCGGCGAGCACGGAGCCGAGCAGTGGCGCGAGGCGGCTGATCGGCAGGCTCCGGAACCGGTCGGTCACACCGTTCTTGAGGTCGAGGTTGATGGCACTGCCGGTCGAGACCATCCCGGCGAGCCCAGCACCCATGACGAGGATGCCGGGGAAGAGGTACTGGAGGTAGGCGGTCGTGGAACCGGCGACCGACCCGCCGAACAGGTACACGAACAGCACCATGAACAGGGCCGGAGTAACCACCCCGTTGATGATGGGGCCGGGGTTGCGGGTCGTCTTGGCGAGGCTGCGGCCGGCGAGCACGAGGCTGTGGCGGAGCCACGGGAGCGGTCGGGTGGGCGGCTGTTCGGTGGTGGGCGCAGCGGCGGGGGCAGTGGTGGTCATCAGGCGGCCTTCGTTGATTCGGCGGCGTTCTCGGTGGCGGTGGTCGGTGCTCCGGTCAGGGCGAGGAACACCTCGTCGAGGCTGGGCAGGCGCAAGGACAGCTCCGAGACGCCGATGCGCTGCTCGCGCAGCCGTGCGGCGATCTCGAAGAAGGCCTCGTCACCGGTCACCGGCACGACGAGCTCGTGCCGGGTGGAACGCTCCGGCGCCTGGCCCGCGACGCCTGCCAGGACGGCGGCGGCCGCGTCTGTGTCGGTCGGGTCGTTCGGCCGCACGGTGATGGTCTGCCCACCGACCTGGCTCTTGAGCTCGGCGGGGGTGCCGGATGCGATGACCCGGCCGTGGTCGATGACGGCGATGGCATCGGCGAGGGCGTCGGCCTCCTCGAGGTACTGGGTGGTCAGGAGGACCGTGACGCCGTCGGCGCTCAGCCCCCGGATCATCTGCCACAGCTCGTCCCGCTTGCCCGGGTCCAGCCCGACCGAGGGCTCGTCGAGAAAAACCACCTCGGGCCGCCCGACGAGGCTCGCCGCCAGGTCGAGGCGTCGCCGCATGCCGCCGGAGTAGCCGGCCACCGGCCTCTTCGCCGCGTCCTCCAGCCCGAAGCGGGCCAGCAGATCCCCGGCGCGCCGGGCCGCCTGCGTCCGGGGCAGGTCGAGCAGCCGGCCGATCATGACGAGGTTCGCCGAGCCGGTCAGCTCCTCGTCGACACTGGTGTGCTGGCCCGACAGCGCGATCCGCCGTCGAACCTGTCCCGGCTGCCGCACGACGTCGAACCCTGCCACCGACGCCGATCCGCTGTCAGGGCGCAGCAGGGTCGCCAGGATCCGGATCACTGTGGTCTTGCCCGCCCCGTTGGGCCCCAACAGGCTCAGCACCTGGCCGCGCGGGACGGCCAGGCCGACGCCGTCGAGCGCGGCGACCTTGCCGAATCTCTTGGTCAACCCTTCGGCCTCGAACCCATGCTCTGACATCGACAGCACCCTTCGTCTCGGATTCAGATGATGTGATCATCTGAATTTCCACAGTATCTTAACGACACGAGGTCGAGGAAGGGAGCCGCGATGGTCCGGCTGACTCGGGTCCAGCAGCAGGAGCGCACTCGCGCGGCGGTGCTCGCCGCGGCGCGCGAGGAGTTCGTAGAGCAGGGTTATGCCCTGGCGAAGATCGACCGGATCGCCGACCGAGCCGAGCTGACGCGCGGTGCGGTCTACTCGAACTTTCCGGGCAAGCGCGCGCTGTACCTGGCGGTGCTCGTCGAGATGGTCCGGAGCGCCGGGACACAGGGGGCGCCGGAGGCGCCGGGATCTCTCGCCGAGGCGCTGGGCGCGTTCGCCCGGACGTGGCTGGAGCGCCTGCCGCTGGCCGACGACACGGCCTCCGGCGGCCGCCTGCAGCTGCGCTCGCTCGTGGGCGTCGTCGACGACCGGGGCCGGACCGTGCTGGCACAGCTCGCCCGGCTGGAGGCGCTGCTGCTCGCCATCGGGCTGGAGTCCTGCGAGCCTGACCGCGGGCGCAGGCCGGATGGTCAGCCGGCGCGCCGGGTGCGGCTGGCCGAGCTGGTGCTGACGATGCTGGGTGGCTCGGGTCTGCTGGCCGAGCTGGCGCCGGGGTTCGGCGACCCGTTCGACCGGGCGCGCGCATGCGAGCATCTGGCCGGGATCGATCTGGCCGACACGTGGGCGCCGTCGTACCTGCCCCACGTCGAGCCCGCCGAGCCGGTTCAGGACGAGTGGACCCCGCCCACGGGGCTGGTGGACCAGATCATGGGCGGCCCGGTCGATCTCGGCGCCGACGGCCTGGTCACGGTGCTGGGCGCCCACCGGCTGGGTGCCGCCGAGGAGACCGTTCGTTCGATCCGACCCGGCGAACGGGCCACGCTGGTTGTCGTCACGAGCGATCCTGCCGAGACCGGGAATCTCGTGCGGCTCAGGGTCAGCGACCTCGCCGGTGCCCTGCGCCGCGTGTTCGGCCCCGAGGCCTGGCAGCACGTTCGGCTGGTGATCGACGACGATGCGGTAGCGGCGTCGGCCATCGGACTTGCCGGCGTCGACGACGACACCCAGGCAGCCGTACGCGTCCAGGGCGGCGCGATCACCGCCCGAGCCCAGGGGCTGGGCGCTGCGCACGCGGCGGCGACGGCCGGCGCAGGTACGGGTGCGAAGCGGGGAACGCGGTCCGGGAGAGCCACGGCGTGAGCTAGTGCCGACGCTACGCCGCCGCCGCGCCGCAGGTCGGCCTACACCGTCGAGGTCGTCGATCTGGCCGCGGCCGGCGACTACCTACGCGACGAGGGCGTAGAGCTCCGGCGGTCCGCGGACGGTCGGCCCTTCATCCCGGCCAAGGCCGCCTTCGGGGCTGCGATCGTCCTCGCACAGGCCAGGCGAGCTACGCGAAGTAGGCGGCGCTCTCCGCATCCGCCGGGTAGTACGACTCGATAGCTACCTCGTCCAGCGTGATGTCCATCGGGGTGCCGAACGTGGTGATCGTCGAGAAGAGCCGCAGCTCGCGCCCGTCGATGCGAATGATCATCGGGATGACAACGTCGGACTCCGGCTCGATCGATCCACCCGCCTCGTCTTCGGCGCCCGGCGCCAGCAGCTCTTCGTAGAGCGCCGTCAGCTCGGCGTCGGGGAAGGCGGCGAGCTGGCGCCTGACCCGGGAGCGGAACACCGCTCGCACGTCGGCGAGATTGACGACCAGCGGTGCAAGCCCTCGCGGGTCAAGCCCCAACCGCACCAGGTTGACCGGCGGCCGCAGCAGGTCGGGCGCGACGCCGGCGAAGAACCGGTCGACGGCGCGGTTGGTGATCAGGATGTTCCACCGGCGGTCGAAGACCAGCGCAGGATACGGCTCGTGCGCGCGGAGCACCCTTCCGACTGCGTCCCGGGCGGCCGAGAGCGCGTCGCCGTCGAGCGGGCGCTCGGTGTACCGGGGCGCGAAGCCGGCAGCGAGCAGCAGCCGGTTCCGGTCCCGCAGCGGTACGTCGAGCTGGTCCGCGAGCCGGAGGACCATGTCGGCGCTCGGCCTGGACCTGCCCGTCTCGACCAGGCTGACATGGCGGGCCGAGACGTCGGCGGCAATCGCGAGATCGAGCTGGCTGAGCCGACGACGGTGCCGCCACTGCCGCAACAGCTCCCCCACGGTTCCCATGGCAGCGAGTGTCGCTCAACGTGCGACCGAGCGCCATGAACTCCCAGTTCATCGACAATCACCGCAGTCACGGAAACACTGCCGTCATGACCACAAAAAGCACGAGCACAGACAACAGGAGCATCGTCGCGGCCGCGTTCGGGGGACTCGTCGACACGGGGGACGTAGCCTCGGTCGAGCAGGTGCTGAGCGACGGATTCGTCCACCACCGGCCGGACTCGACCTCATCGACCAAGGCGGAATGGCTCGTCTCGATTCGGGCGTCGCTGGAGAACATCGCGGGCATGCAGGTCGAGATCAAGCACATGTTGGCCGACGGCGACCACGTCATGCTGCACTCGCGGCGGCGGCTTCCCTCCGGGCCGGAGATCACGGTCGTCGACATCATGCGGTTCGAGGACGGGCTGATCGCGGAGGCGTGGGAGACCATCGAGCCCGCCGCCGAGGCGGCGGGCCACCTGGAGTGGTGGGCAGCCGGGCACCGCTGACCGCATTGCCCCCGCAACCACATCGGCTCAGGAGCGGTCTGCTCGAAGGCGCGTCAAGATGGAGCATGCTCCTCGCCGAGGTCGCCGCCACGTCCGACGCCGTCGCCGCCACGCGCTCGCGCCTGGCCAAGCGGGCGGCCATCGCTGACCTGCTGCGCCGCACGGCCGCTCGTGGCCCTGCAGCAGGTGATCCACCGGCAGGCGACCTGGCCACAGCCGGCGAAGAGATCGCGGCCGACATCGAGATCGTCGTCGCCTACCTCGCCGGTGCGCTGCGACAGCGGCGCACCGGTCTCGGCTGGGCCGCGCTGCGCGACCTCCCGCCGCCGGTCACCGAGCCGACGCTCACCGTGCAGGACGTCGACGCGGCGTTCGCCGAGATGGCGGCACTCGAAGGCACCGGGTCCGCGCAGGCCCGCGCCTCCGCCGCCGCCGTGCTCTTCGGCACCGCGACCGAGCGCGAACAGGCTCTTCTACGCGGCCTCGTCGCGGGCGAGCTGCGGCAGGGCGCCCTGGACTCGGTGGTCGTCGACGCCGTCGCCGAGGCCGCAGGCACCCCGGCCGACGCCGTCCGCCGGGCCGTCATGATGCGCGGCGCGACCGGCCCGGTGGCGAGCGCCGTGCTCCTCGCCGACGACCCGGTCGCCGAGCTCGCGACGTTCACGCTCGAGGTCGGACGGCCCGTCCGGCCCATGCTCGCCCAGTCCGCACCGGATATCGCTGCCGCCTTCGAGAAGCTCGGCTCCCCTGGCGAACCGACCGAGCTGTGCGTCGACGTCAAGCTCGACGGCATCCGCATCCAGGTGCACCGGCTCGGCGACGACGTGCGCGTCGTCACGCGCTCGCTGGACGACATCACCGACCGCGTACCGGAGATCGTCGAGGCCGTGCGAGCGCTCCCCTCCGACCGGATGGTGCTCGACGGCGAGGCGCTCGCCGTCGGGCCCGACGGCGTACCCCGGCCCTTCCAGGAGACCGCGGCACGGTCGGCGACCCGGGAGACGACGCCCGAGGCGGAGCTGGCGGCCCAGCTCCAGCTCTCCCCGTTCTTCTTCGACGTGCTGCACGCCGACGGGCGCGACCTGGTCGATGCCACGCTCCGCGAGCGCCTCGGGGTGCTCGACGAGGTCGCGGCACCTCGGGCGGTGCGCCGGCTGCTGACCTCGGACCCTGATGCCGCCGCCGAGTTCTTCGCGGGCGCGCTGCGCGAGGGCCAGGAGGGTGTGGTGGTGAAGTCGCTCGACGCGCCGTACGCGGCCGGACGGCGGGGTGCGGGCTGGGTCAAGGTCAAGCCGCGCCAGACGCTCGATCTCGTGGTGCTGGCGGTCGAGCGGGGCTCGGGCCGCCGGCAGGGCTGGCTGTCGAACATCCACCTCGGTGCGCGCGATCCTGAGGGCGGTTTCGTGATGCTGGGGAAGACCTTCAAAGGGATGACCGACGAGATGCTGGAGTGGCAGACGGCGCGCTTCACCGATCTCATGACGGACGACGACGGCTGGGTCGTGACCGTTCGCCCCGAGCAGGTCGTGGAGATCGCCTTCGACGGGCTGCAGCGCTCCACCCGCTACCCGGGCGGGCTGGCCCTGCGTTTCGCGCGGGTGCTGCGCTACCGCGACGACAAGAGCGCGGCGGAGGCGGACACGATCGAGACGGTCCGGACGCTCGCGGGTTTCTAGCCCGTGCCGCACGGGCAGTGACACGGCCCGCCGGCTGAGCCCTGACCGGTGACCGCGCGGGCGCCGCCGTGCCGCGACCGGGGCTTGGCACCCGCGCCGCTTCTCCGTAGGTTATGACCGGCTCGTGGCGTTTCCGGTGGCGCGAGACCAGCACTGTTCCGATCCGCGCGATGGTGAGCGAGGGAGCCGCATGAGCGACGTCCGGCAGGTCCGCGGGTGGTTCGACGGCACAGCGTTCCGGCAGGATCTCCGGGCGGCGTGGCTCGACGCGTCGATCGCGCTCCTCATCACCCTGGCGATCTTCGCGTGGCTCACGTGGCGCGTGCACGCGGGGACGTCGCCGACGATCGACGTCATACCCACCTTTGCCGACGGCGCCGGCGTCTACTGGATGTACTGGATGAGCCAGGCGTTCGGCTGGTCCGGCCTGCTCTGGGCGTGGATCACCGTGCTGCTCGGCCTGGTGCGCTCCAGCCGTCCGCAGCCGTGGCTCCCGCTGACGCCCGCGACCGTCGAGCGGCTGCACCGCACCACCAGCCTGACGACGATCGTGCTGATGTTCGCGCACGCGTTCTGGTTCTTCGCCGAGGAGGTGCGCGGCAACGCGGAGGGGCTCGACCCCGTCGGCCGGGTCTGGTCCGCGTTCCTCAACGTGTTCGTCCCGGGGGTCTACCCGAGCGGCACCGGCGTGATCGCGATCCTCATCGGTCTGCTGGCCCTGTACCTCTCGATCCCGTTGGGCCTGGCCTATTACGCACGGCGGCGGATCGGCCCCCGGGCCTGGCGGGTGCTGCACTCCTCGATCATCGTCGTCTATGTGCTGAGCGTCTGGCACACGCTCCTGTACGGCACGAACGTCTGGTTCGACGGCTGGTTCCGCACCACGATGTGGCTGCTGCAGCTACCCGTCGCCGCGTTGCTGCTGGTCCGGCTGCTCGCACCGGCGTACAAGCCGGCCCGCGGCGCCCTGGAGACGGCCGGCCGCTGGGCCGCTCGCACTGCCGTGGCGGCCACGGTCGTCGTCCTGCTGGCCGTCGCGGCGACCGGACGCGACGGCGGCCGGACCCCCGGCGTCGACGGCGCCCCGCTCAACGTCACCACCGTCATGGTCTGGACCGGCCTTGCCGTGTTCGTCGTCGTCGTGAGCGTCGCGGTTGCACGGGCCCACCGCGTGGCCGCACGGCAGCGCGCCGTGCGCGCGTCGGCCGACGCCGGCTGAGTCCGTACCGATCGCCGGAACCAGACGGATTTCATCCAGGACATATCTCGACAGACACGCACATATCCGGCAAAGATTGGGCCGAACCAACCGACCTGTACCCGACCCAGACGGGCACACGATGAGCTCGACCACGATGGACGGTATCGCCGGCACCGGTGACACCGTCAGCGGTGATCCCGCCCACCGCCCCTTGAAGCTCGACGACCCGGCGACGGTCACGTCCGTCGCCGGGCTGATCGCGTCGCACGACGCGGGCGCCGGGCACGCACGGCTTCGCGAGGAGTGGGGCGACCTCGCTCCCGTCGAGCTGGAGCCCGGCGCACGCGCCTGGCTCGTGACGGAGTACCGGACCATCGTCGCGATGGCCAGGGACCAGTTCCCTCTCACGACCACGACCGGTGCGTGGAGCGGGCACGAGCACCGGACCCCGTCCCCGGAATCGGCCCTGCTCCGACCGCTGGCGGCGGCCGACCGCCCGACGGTGGAACAGGTGGACGGGAGCGTGCACGGCAGGCTCCGCGCCCCGCTCGACGAGGTGCTCGGCGTGATCGACGATGCCGACGTCGCCAGGACCACGCGCCTCAGGTGCGACGAGCTCATCGACGGGTTCGCCGCGACCGGTGTGGCCGACCTGGTGCGCGAGTACGTGGCGCAGGTGCCGCACCTGACGCTCGGCGCGGTCCTCGGGTTCGACGCCGGGACCGCGCAGCAGGTGTTCGAGGCCGCCACGCGCCGGGCCGCGGAGCGGGACGCCGCGTCTGCGGTGCACGAGGTGAGCTTCCTGCTCTCCGGGCAGACGGTGGCCCGCAGGCCGGACGGCACGCCGACCCCGGCAGGCCGGCTCGCGCGGCACGCCGCCTATGAGAGCACGGCGGAGGCGGCGCTCAGCCTCCTGTCGCTCACCGCCACCGCGGCGCTCGGTCTACGGGCCTGGCTGGCCCAGACGCTCTACCTCTCCCTGACCGACGAGCAGTTCGCCAGGCGGCTCGCCGGCGGACGGCTCGGCACCGACGAAGCCCTCGACGAGGTGCTGTGGACCGCGTCGCCGGTGAGCACGCTGGCACCGCGGATCGCCATCGAGGACTTCCTGCTCGACGGCAAGCTCGTGCAGCGTGGGGACGCAGTGCTGCTCGCGGTCGGTGCGGTCGGCTCGGACCCGAGCATCCGCGGCGAGAACCCCTGGGACGGGTCAGGCAGCAGGGCCCACCTCACGTTCGGGGTCGGCGCCCACGCGTGCCCTGCGCCGCACCTGGCCAGGCTGATCGTCCGGACGGCGGCAGAGACGTTGCACCGCCGCCTCACGCCACAGCTCGCGCTGACGGTGGACGAGCTCCGGTGGGCACCCGACTTCCGTTTTCGCCTGCTGGAGACGCTCCCGGTCGTCTTCCGCCCCGAGCAGCACCCCCCGCCGTTCGTCCCGTGAATCTCGCGGACGCCGCGCGACCCGCCACGCCGATCGCTAGAGAAGGGACACCGTGAGCCGTACTACGCGAGCCTCCAAGGTTCTCAACACCGTCTTCGCCCCCGTCATCCGAGGGCGCGAGGACCCCACGACAGCCTGGGCGAAGTCCGTCGCCCAGGTCGAGAGGGAAGCAGGTACGCAGGACCGGGCGTTCGCCGACGGCCTCGGCGTCGTGTTCGCGAGCATCGCCGCCGAGCCCCGCCTGACGCCGCTCGGCTGGACCTTCGTGCTCAACTCGATCAAGGACCGGTACGCCAACCGGCTGCGCATCAACAGCCTGCTGGCCGAGCGCCCCGAGATCGCCGACGAGCCCATCACCGACCCGGTGTTCGTGCTGGGTCTGCCGCGCACCGCGACCACACTCACCCATCGGGTGCTCGCCGCGTCCCCGGCCCATCGCGGCCCGCTCATGTGGGAGATGTCCTACACCGGTCTCGAGGACCCGGCCGTCGCAGCGCGCGAGATCAAGAAGTTCGACCAGGGCAGCCAGCTCGTCACCGGCCTGTTCGCGCCGGGGCTGAAGCACATGCACCCGAGCCGCGCCGAGCAGCCGGAGGAGTCGATGATGCTCCTGCCGCACGGCACCTACTGGGCGCTGCTGCACGGCGCCATCCCGTCCTACCGCGGCTGGTACGCGCGGCGCAGCGCGACGGAACTGGCCCGCGACTACGCGTACCTGAAGCAGGGCCTGCAGGTGCTGCAGCACGGACGTGAGCACAAGCGCTGGATCGTCAAGTACCCCGGACACCTCAAGGACATGGCGGCGATCAAGGAGGTGTTCCCGGACGCCACCTTCGTGTGGACGCACCGCGATCCGGCCACCGTCCTCGGCTCGACCTGCAGTCTCGTCGAGACGATGTGGGCGATGTACCAGAAGGACCCCGACCCGCTGGAGGTCGGGCAGCTCGTGCTGGACACCATGGTCACGTGGGTGAACAGCGCGCTGGAGTCGCGGCTCAGCCTGCCGCCGTCGGCCATCGTCGACGTGCCGTACCACACGCTGAGCGCCGACCCGCATGCGGAGGTGCCGCGGCTGTACTCGGCGATCGGGGCGACGTGGTCGAAGAGTGACGAGGCGCAGCTCGACCAGGTGCTCGCCCGGCCTGCGGGGATGCGGCCGCACCAGTACGACATGACGCGCTACGGGCTGCAGCCGGATCAGGTCGAGGAATCGTTCGCGGCCTACCTGCGCCTGCTGAACACCTTCGACGAGCTGGACGCGGAGCCGAAGGCCGAGATGTGACGTCGGCCGGCTCCGGCCGGCTCACCGGAAGGCGGTCGGCGACGACTCCCGCAGCAGCCGCGCGTACGGGTGCTGCGGGTCGTCGAAGACGGTCGCCGCCGGTCCCGACGCGACGATCCGGCCCTCCTGCAGCACCGCGAGATCGTCGCTCATGTGCAGCGCGACCCCGAGGTCGTGGGTGATGAGGAGATAGGCGAGGTTCCGCTCACGCTGGAGCCGGTCGAGCAGGTCGAGCACCTGGGCCTGGACCGACACGTCGAGCGCCGAGACGGGCTCGTCGAGGATCAGCACCCGGGGGTCGGCCGCGAGCGCCCGCGCGACGGAGACCCGCTGGCGCTGCCCGCCGGACAGGTGGAGCGGCCGGCGCGTGGCCACGGCCGGGTCGAGACCAACGGTGTCCAGCAGCTCCGTGATCTCGGCGCGTACTGGTCCTGGCCGGACCGTCCGGCCGCGGGTGAGGGCGTCCGCGAGGACGGCGCCGACGGTCCAGCGTGGGTCGAAGGAGCTGAGCGCATCCTGGAACACCGCACTGACGAGCGAGCGGCGCGGACGCCGTCGGGCCTCCGGGAGCCGGCTCCACGGCTCGCCGAGCAGGGTGACCTCGCCGGCGTCGGGCCGTTCGAGCCCGAGGAGGAGCCGTGCGGTGGTGGACTTGCCGGAGCCGGACTCGCCGACCAGGCCAAGGGTCCGGCCTGCGCGGAGGACGAACGACACGTCGTCGGCGGCGACGATCTCTCGCCCGCCCACATGGAACGTCCGGGCCAGCCCCGATGCCTCCAGCAGCGCATCGTCGAGCGCAGGCCTGGTCGCTTCAGGAGCGGCCGTGCCGCTGCTGCTCCTCTCGTCGACGGAGGCGGCAGCCGGGGCCGGGGCGACCGGCGCCGAGGCCGGGGCCGACAGCGGGGCGCCCCGGGGGCGGCCGGCCGGGACGGCGGCCACGAGCTTGCGGGTGTAGGCGTGCCGGGGGCGTTCGAACACCTCGGCCGGTGTCCCCTCCTCGACCACGACGCCGTCGGTCATGACGAGCACCCGGTCGGCGATGCCCCGCACGACCGACAGGTCGTGGCTGATGAGCAGCACGCCGGTGCCGTCGTCGCGCAGCTGACCCAGCAGCCGGAGCACGCCGGCCTGGACCGGCTGGTCGAGCGCCGTGGTCGGCTCGTCGGCGATGACGAGCTCCGGTTCGCCCGCGATGCCGGAGGCGATGAGGGCGCGCTGGCGTTGCCCGCCGGAGAGCTGGCCGGGGCGCTGGCGCGCGCGCAGCTCGGCGTCGGGCAGGCCGACGCGGTCGAGGAGCTCGAGGGTGCGCGCGTGCCGCCCGGCGGCGTCGAGGCCGGTGTGCAGGGCGAGCGTGTCGCCGATCTCCCGGCCGACGGGGCGCAGCGGGTCGAGGGAGACGAGAGCGTCCTGCGCGATCAGGCCGACGGTGCCGCCGCGCAGCCTGCGCAGGGCGCGCCCGGACAGCGCCAGCACGTCCTGCCCGGCAACCGTCAGCTCAGCGGCCGAGACCCGAGCGCCCTCCCCCGCGAGGCCGACGATGCTGCGCGCGGTGACGCTCTTGCCCGAGCCGGACTCGCCGACGATCGCCACGCACTCGCCGGCCGCCACGTGGAAGCTGACGCCGTCGACGACGCGACGCTCGCCACGGCGACCCCCGCCGCGCCGCTCGGGGAACGCGACGACCAGGTCCCGCACGTTCAGCACGCGCTGCGTGGGCACCGACCCGGTCGGCTCCGGCCCTCCCGGCTGCCCGGTCATCCGGCGCTCCTGTTCCGCTTCTGGATACCGCGCCCGATGACGGTGGCAGCGGCGGCACTGGCGACGATCGCGAGGCCGGGGAAGAACGTCATCCACCAGAAGTTCGCGATGTAGGTGCGACCGGCGGCGAGCATCGCGCCCCACTCCGCGGCGGGCGGTACGGCGCCCAGGCCGAGGTAGCTCAGGGACGACACCCAGATGATCGCCTGCCCGAGCCCGAGGGTCGCGAGCACGAACAGCGCGGCGGTCACGTTCGGCAGCACGTGGCGGGTCACGATCCAGAGCCTGCCGCGCCCCAGCACACGCGCAGCCTCGACGAACTCGGCGGCCGCCGTGCGCCGCACCTGGGAGCGGATGATCCGCGCGTACCCGGGCGCGGTGGCCAGGCCGACGGCGATGGTCGAGCTCAGCACGCCCGGCCCCGTGACGACGATGAACAGCAACGCGAGCAGCAGACCGGGGAACGCGAAGAGCACCTCGACCACCCGGGTCGTGCCGAAGTCGAGCCAGCGCGGCCCGAGCCCGGCGAGGAAGCCGAGGACGATCGCCAGGCCGATGCCGATCGCCGTCGCCAGGGCGCCGATCAGGAGCGACTCGGATGCGCCGTGGACCACGCGGGTGTAGATGTCGCGGCCGGACTCGTCGGTCCCGAACAGGTGCGCGGGAGACGGGGCCTCGAAGGCGTCGGCGGGCGAGGTCGCGAGCGGGTCGCCAGGGGCGAGCAGGCCCGGCCAGAGCGCCGCGACGAGGAGGAGGACCAGGACCACGCCCGCGAGCGCCTCGCCGACGGTGGGCCGGAACGCCGGGGCGCCGACGACGGCGGAGCGCGGGCCGCTCATTGCGTCACCGCCCGTCCGCGCGGGTCGATGGCCCGGTCGGCGAGGTCGGTGACCAGCGTCATGACCGTGTAGGCGAGCGCGACGACGAGCACGATGCCGGTCACCAGGGTGACGTCGCGCAGCTGGACCGCCGACAGGAGGCTGCGGCCGAGGCCCTGGCGGGCGAATACGGCTTCGACGACGACCGCGCCGCTGATCAGCGACCCGAACGCCCAGCCGGAGAGTCCGACGGCGGGGATCGCAGCGTGCCGCAGCGTGTGCCGCCAGAAGATGCGGACCTCGCTCTCGCCGCGGGCTCGGGCGGTGGTGACGAACGGCGACTCCATGGCGGTCAGGAGGGACTCGCGCATGACCTGGCCGAGGAACCCGGCCAGCGGGATCGCCAGGGTGAGCGCCGGCAGCACGATGCCGAGCGGGCCCGGCACGCTGACCGGGGGCAGGACGCCGAGGGTGAGGCTGAAGAACAGGATCAGGACCGTCGCGAGCCAGAAGTGCGGCACGGCGGCCGCCACCAGCTCGAGCCCTGAGCCGATGGCCCAGGCGACCCGCCCGCCCCGTACGCTCCAGGCGGCCAGGGCGCACGCGAGCGCCCAGGCGAGCGCGAGGGAGCAGAGGGCGAGGGTGAGGGTGGCTCCGAACTGCTCACCGATCGCCGTCGCGACCGGCTTGTGCAGCGAGTACGACTGCCCGAGGTCGCCGGTCAGCAGGCGTCCGAGGTAGGTGAGGTACTGCACCACGAGCGGCTGGTCGAGGCCGTACTCCCGGCGGACCTGCTCGAGCGCCTCGGGTCCCGCCTGGGAACCGGGTCCCCCGAGGATCGCCTGGGCGGGGTCGCCAGGGATGAGCCGGAGCGCGAAGAACGTGATGGTCGCGGCGGCCCAGAGCACGAACACGACCCCACCCGCACGCAGGAGGAGCCAGCGCCGGTTGCCCGGCGCCGGTCTCCTGCGTGCCCCGGTGGTGGGGACGGGAAGGGTCAAGACGCCAGCCAGGCCCCGGCGAACGTCGGCGTCGACACCGTGGGCATCGCCCGCAGACCCTGCACGGTCGACGAGTAGAGGAAGTGGTTCTGCTGGTCGTACAGCGGCAGGATGTAGTAGCCCTCGAGGATGATTCGCTGGGCCTGCTCGTACAGGCTCTCGCGGTCGTCGGGGTTGCTCGTGGTGGAGGCCCTGGTGAGCAGGTCGTCGACCGCGGGGTCGTCCACCTGCGCGAGGTTCGCGAAGTAGCCGCTCGGCGCGGGCTCGATGCTGGCGGAGTGGTAGAGGATCCGCAGCACGTCGGGGCCGACCTTCGTGTACGGGGCGCTCACGAGGTCGTAGTCGTTCTCGGCGAGCGCGCCGTACCAGCTGGACAGGTCGAGCGGGTGGAGCGTGACCTCGAAGCCTGCCGTCCTCGCGTCCGCCTGGATCTGCTCGAACAGGGACTGCTCGGCGGGGATGGACTGGTTGGTGCTCACGGGGAAGTCGAGCGTGAGGCGCTTGCCGTCCTTGATGCGGTAGCCGTCGGCGTCCCGCTCGGCCCAGCCCGCCTCGTCCAGGAGGCTCGCCGCGGCGTCGGTGTCGACGGAGAACAGCTCGGGCAGGCCCAGGCCGAGCGGCTCGACGCTGGACAGCGGCGAGTACGAGCGCTCGGCGGTGCCGAAGAACAGGCCCTCGATGCCGTCGTCCACGTTCACCGAGCGGATGAACGCCTCGCGGACGCGCTCGTCGTCGAACGGCGCCTTGCTCGAGTTGAGCTCGATCCGGTTGGCGGCGCCGGGGCGGGGCGCGTCGAGCTCTTCGATCGCCTCGTCCGAGGCGGCCGACTGGATGGTGTCGGGCTGCGCGTTGTCGATGACCTGCACCTCACCGGACTGGAGCGCGGCGTAGCGGCTCGCGGAGTCGGGGATGAACCGCCACACGATCGAGTCGAGGTACGGGAGGCCGGTGCCTTCGGCGTCGGCGGGCACATCGGCCGGCGGCGAGCTGTAGTCGTCGTTCCGGACGAGCGTCACCGACTCCTGGCGCTCCCACCCGTCGACGACGAAGGGGCCGGTGCCGACCGGTGCGGCGCAGTTCTCGTCCTGGCTGCGCTCCAAGGCCTTCGGTGACTCCATGGCCACCCAGACCTGCGAGAGCGACTCCAGCAGCGCGCTGTCGGGAGCGCTCAGCTCCAGCCGGACCGTGTGGTCGTCGACGGCCACGACGTCCTTGACCTTCGCCAGGGCGAGGTAGCCCGTCGACGACGCCGTCGCGGGGTCCTGCACGTGCGCGATGTTGGCGGCCACGGCCTCGGCGTCGAACGGCGTGCCGTCGGTGAACGTGACGTCCTCACGCAGGGAGAACTCCCAGCTGAGCCCGTCGTCGCCCTCCTGCCACTCGGTGGCGAGCCACGGGATGACCTCGCCGTCGTCGGAGAGCGAGACGAGCGACTCGAGGTACTGGGTGGCGATGAGCGCCTGCGGATAGTTGCCGCCGACGTGGGGGTCGAGGCACGAGGGTTCCGCGTCGCCCGAGGCATAGGTGAGGGTTCCGCCTGCGACGGGCTCGCTGGAGGGCTCACCTGTCGTTCCTCCCTCGGGAGAGCAGGCGGCGAGCAAGAGGGCGACCGCGGCCGTGACGACGACGGCGGCACGCGGACGGGAGTACCGGCGCGAAGGCATGGCTACGTGTGCATCCTGTCTGGAAGGCTGTACGGAACGACTCCGTTCATGCTCCCAAACCCGCTGTGCCTGCGGCGATATTCCGCCCGCTGGCCCCACGTGAGGCGCACCACACCCAGGGCGTTCGGTCAGGCTGCGGAATAGCGCTCGGAAGCCCGCGTCTCAGAACGTGTCTGTGAACTTGGCATGTGACCTTGCTTGGTTCGATGTCAGAGTCTCGGTCTAGCGTTCTGGGTATGGCTCGGCACACCGCTTTCCGGTTCTGTCTCGACCCGACGGTCGAGCAGTCGGTGGCGCTCGCCCGCCATGCAGGGGCGGCGAGGTTTGCTTTCAACCAGTGTCTGCGGCTGCACCTGGACGCCCGCGACCACCGCCGGGCCCTCGTTCGTCGCGGTGCTGACGCGGAGGCCGTGGACCGGGCCCGGGATGGGGTGCCGTGGTCACGGTTCAGCCTGATCAACGCATACAACTCCTGGAAGCGGTCCGAGGCGGCCGGACGACGCTTCCTGGTCACGAGTGACGGGGTCGCCGAGGTGGAGGTGACCGGGCTGGTCTGGCGCGGTGAGGTGTCCTCGCAGGTGTCCGAGGAAGCCGCCGTCGACCTCGGCCGCGGCCTGGCCGCGTGGATCGACTCCCGGTCCGGGAAGCGTAAGGGCCGCCCGGTAAGGCACCCTCGCTTCAAGAAGAAGAGTCCGACTGGTGGGTCGTTCCGGATGCGGAACAAGACCACCAGCGGGCGTGCGTCGATCCAGGTCGGGACCGGCGTCCATCTGCGGTCGGTGAGCCTGCCGAGACTCGGCAGCATCCGGGTTCGCGAGGACACCCGTCGCCTGCGCCGGATGATCACCACCGGTCGCGCCCGGATCCTGCAGGCCACCATCACCCGCGGCGTCCGCCACTGGTGGGTATCGATCACCGTCGAGGCGGCCGACCTGCACCCCGCCGTCCAGCACCCACCCGTCCAGTCGACGACACGACGGGGTGGGTCGGCGTCGACCGCGGGCTGCATGCCCTGGTCGTCGCGGGCACCCGGGACGGGACCGAGACCCTGCGCGTCCAGGCGCCGAAAGTCCTGGCCGCGGGGTTGCGTCGGCAGCGGCGTCTGGCACGCTCCGTCTCGCGCAAGAAGCGCGGGTCGGCGAGCCGCCGCAAGGCCAGCAGACGTCTGGCGAAGCATCATGTCCGGGTGCGGGACACTCGGCAGCACTTCCTGCACCAGGTCTCCAACCAGCTGGTCAAGACTCACGACCGGCTGGTGCTGGAAGACCTGAACATCACCGGCATCATGTCCAACCGCCGGCTCGCCCGGGCCGTCGGTGACGCCGCGTGGGGTGAGCTGGCCCGCCAGCTCACCTACAAACAGCACTGGCGTGGTGGGCAGGTCATGGTCGCGGACCGGTGGTTCGCCTCCTCGAAGACCTGCTCGTCCTGCGGGCAGATCACGTCCGACCTCACCCTCAGCGACCGCATGTACACGTGCGGTCGCTGCGGGCATGTCATGGACCGTGACCTGAACGCTGCCGCCAACCTCGCCGCCTGGGCCGAGGATCACACCCCACCGCAGCGAGCGGTGCGGGGAGTGGTGAAGCCCGGGTCGGGGACCGTCAAGCAGCCGGCCCCGTGAACAAAGCTTGCCGACGGGACGGCACTGACCCACACACCCGTGTGCGTGAAACCAGCCCGGACGACGCAGGAACCCCAGCTCAGACCGTACCCGCGGCCTGAACCAAAGGACGCCCGAGAAGGGCGGTGCCTGCGAACACCACAGTTCACAGACACGCTGTCAGTAGCTGTTCGGCGCCTGGACGGACTGCCAGTGCCACGGCTCGGGGTTGCGCCCGGACGGCTCCGCGAACGGCGGGTGCACCCAGCCGTAGGCCTCCGCGTTGGCCTTGAGCCACTCGTACTGGGCGGACCCGAACGCCTGCACGCCCCCGCCGATGTCGATCGCCAGGCCCGTGCCGTGGTTGGAGCACCCTGGCGGGGCGGCGGTCTTGGACGACGGGTCGTACAGCGACTCCTGCTGCGCGTAGGTGCGGTAGGAGGAGTTGATGGTCATGCTCACGCCGAACTCGGCCGCGTACGCCTCGTTCAGCTCGGCCAGGCCGCCGACGACGTCCGCCCGCACGTAGTGGCCAGGCGAGAACGGGATCGACGCCAGTTCCGACGACGACAGGTGGCCGTTCTCCGCGGTCCACACCTGGTCGGGTTCCGGGCAGGTACCGGCCGTGGTGTCCGTGCCGGCAGTGCCGGCGTCCGCTCCGGTGTCCGGGTCGCCGGCGGCGGCGTCCGCCGGGTCCTCGGCGGCCTCCGCCTCGACCTCCACCGCTTCGTCCGGCGTCGTGGCCAGCACCGTGGCGGTGGCGTCCTCGACCTGGGCGGTCGTGGTGGCCAGCGCGGTGGCCAGCTTCCCGGCCTGGGCGAGAAGCTCTGGCACTGCGCTCCCCTGGGCGGCCGCGCCATCCTGGGGTGGCGCCGACGCGGCGGTCCCGGTCGCGGCAGTCTGAGCGGCTGCCGCCTTCTCCAGGAGCGCGCCCGCCTGGGCGTCCAGGTCGGCAGCCTGGTCCAGCGCCGCGCGCAGGCCCTCCAGGTCCGGCACACCGGCGCTCTGCGCCGACTCCGCAACGGCCTGCTCGCCCACGGCCACGCTCTCCCGCAGCCCGGCCCGCGCGTCCTCCAGCCCTGTCATGGCTCGTTCGAGCCGGAGCTGTCGGCCCGACTCGACCACCAGCCGGGTCGCCTCCCGCAGGGCGTCGGCTGCCGCTCGGGCGTCGGCGCGCAGCGTGCCCACCTGGCCCAGCAGTGCGGTGGCCTGTTGCTCCGTGCCCGACGGCGACCAGGTCGCCCCATCCAGCGCCGTCATCAACCGCCGGGCGTCGTCGAGAGCCGTGTCGAGTGCCTGGCGTTCCGCCTTCGGAGCGGCCTGCCCGTCCGGCCCCTCGAGGACGCTCTGCGCCGCCTTCACCTCGACGGCCAGCTGCTCACGGAGCGTCGCGGCGTCGTCGGCGGCCGCCTGCGCGTCCACCACGGCGGACGACGACTCGGCGGCCACCGGGGCCGGGTCGAAGAGCCCGAGCGCGTACGCACCACCGGACACCGACCCCAGGCCGAGGACGACGGCGACGACGACCCACCGCGTGCGCCTGCCGCGACGGGCCCGGCGCTCGGCAGCCCGCCTGGCGCGCGGCGAGGACGGCGCCTGGTGCGGCGTCGGTAGCTCCGGCCACAGCGGCGTCTCGGTGAGCACCGAAGAAATCTACGCCTCTTGCTGGTGCGAGAAGGTCTCGGAACGGGTGAAATTCCGGCCCGGGGCGCGGCCGACCCGTTCCGAGAAGCCGGGTCAACCCTTCCGCCCGATCGTGACGCACCGCTCGGACTCACCATAGGCAGTCCACGCGCCGACGTTGCCGGCGTTGTCGACGCCGCGAGCCGACCAGCACGTCGTCGATCCCTGCGGACTCGTGACGTCGGCGGTGTCGCCCGGTAGGACGACATAGTCGCCGAAGGTGTCCTCATGGACCCGCTTCTGCCGGTAACGGAGCTCCACCCGGGCGACTCCGCTCGGACGGAAGTAGACGTCACCATCGTCGGACGCCGACGCCACCACCGTGTAGTCCGGATCCGACGCGTGCCCTGGCATGCCGCTGATCCACTCGGCGCCGATGCTGAAACCGTCCACCCGCGGAGCGCGGCCGTCCATCGGCTCGGTCTCCACCGGCGATGCGATCGAGGTCAGATCCACGGCTCGCACGTCATCGGCGGTGTCGACATAGGCGACCGTCGTACCGGCGTCGTCCAGATCAAACTCCGGCGGGTTGGTGTTGGCTTCGGAAGGAACAGCGAGCGCCCCGCTGACGCCGCCGAAGACCCCTTCTGCTGCCGTGCCGTACCCGTAGTCGTACGAGAACTCGCCCACCACGAGACCAGGACCGAGCTGCACCGGAACGCGAGTCGACACCCCACCGGCGCGCTCGAGGACCGCGTAGTCGAGGTAGATCTCCTCGAGGTCGAGCAACATCCCGCCTTCGCGACACGCCACCATCGTGAAGCGTTCGTCCGCGTCATGGACGATGGCGAAGCGGTCGCGCCACGCCGGGCAGATGTCCGGCCGCTGCTCGAGGACCCCGCCGGTCACGATGTCGTACCGCGTCAGGGTGAACTGGTCGTCCAGCACGACGACGTCGTCACCAGCGACAGCGACTCCCCGGCTGTCCCCTTCGAACGAGGCCGGGACCGTGAGCGTGTCCGTCGCCGTGGTGACGGGCTGCACGACCGCGGACGACCCCTGGCGCACGGCCAGGTACTGGCCGCCGGCACCGAGAGTCGTACCCGTCGAGGTGCTCCGGCTCCCACCGCCGTCACGCGCCCAGGCGATCAGGTCCGTGTCGCCCTGGTCGATCTGTACGACGTCGACCTCTGCCGCAACCAGCTCGCCGGCGAGCGGCGACCCACCGAGCTCCGAGCTCCACACCGCCGCCGGGTCCGCGCGGTCACGCCAGATGACCTGCGTCCCGGACGCGGACCGGACCTCGACGAAGAGGTAGTCGTCGGTCAGCGCGACCTCTGTCGGGGTACCGAAGGTGCTGACCTCTTCGGCGGTGACGATGACGGTGCTCGGTTCGGGGTCGGCCTGTGCGGGCCCACGGGGAGAGCCCCACCGGGTGAAATGGGACATTCCACTCCCTTTCGGCGGGACCGCCGGCCGTGCCGACCGCCCGACGGGAACTCTCCCCGTCGCCCCCTCGTTCTCACCCCGCCGGGCAGCGCCTCCGCCCCCAGCGGTGATGGCCCGCGGCATATACTCGCCGCGTTCGGACGCCCTATCTCGCGAGGAGCACCGATGACCGAGCCGATGCCGCTTCAACCGCCCGCCCCCGCCGCCGAGCCCCTCGTGCTCAGCGCACCCGACCCGGTCCAGCCCGTCGCAGCGACCCAGGCGCCCAAGATGGCGCCCAAGGTGGATCCCGCCGCGGCGCCCGCGCTCGACCAGAAGGTCAGCACCTACCTCGACGGGCTCCTCAGCGCCGACACCAAGAGCCCCGAGTTCGCCAAGCGCGCCGACGACGTGCGCACCATGGGCGACCACGACATCCGGCAGGCCGCCGACTCCAGCAACCGGCTGCTCGCCACGCCCGTCCGGGCGCTCAAGGAGGGCGGCCTGGCCGACGGCTCCAAGGTGGGCCAGACCCTCCTGGAGCTGCGCCGCACCGTCGAGGACCTGGACCCGTCCGAGGCGAGTGTGGGACGCAAGTTCCTCGGCGTCATCCCGTTCGGCGACAAGATCCAGGACTACTTCCGCCGGTACGAGTCCGCGCAGGGTCAGCTCAACGCCATCATCCAGTCGCTCTACAACGGGCAGGACGAGCTCCGCAAGGACAACGCGGCCCTCAACCTGGAGAAGCAGAACCTCTGGGACACGATGGCGCGCCTCAACCAGTACATCTACGTGGCCGAGCGGCTCGACGCCCAGCTCGCCACGAAGATCGCCGAGCTCCAGATCGCCGAGCCCGAACGGGCGAAGGCGCTGTCCGAGGACGTCCTGTTCTACGTGCGCCAGAAGCACCAGGACCTGCTCACGCAGCTCGCGGTCTCGATCCAGGGGTACCTCGCGATCGACATCATCATCAAGAACAACATCGAGCTCACCAAGGGCGTCGACCGCGCGACCACCACGACGGTCTCCGCGCTGCGCACCGCCGTGATCGTGGCGCAGGCGCTCGCGAACCAGAAGCTCGTGCTGGACCAGATCGGCGCCCTGAACACCACGACGTCGAACATGATCGCCTCGACCTCCAAGATGCTCGCCGACCAGTCCGCGACCATCCAGGAGCAGGCCGCCAGCTCGACCGTCGGCATCGAGCAGCTGCAGGAGGCGTTCGCGAACATCTACGCCACGATGGACTCCATCAGCGACTTCAAGGTCCGGGCGCTCGACTCGATGTCGCAGACCATCGGCGTGCTGCAGACCGAGACCACCAAGGCCTCTGAGTACGTGGAGCGGGCACGGCGCACCAACACCGACGGCGTGGCGAGCGGTTCTCTCGACCTCAACAACCCGTGACGGCGGGCTCGGAGGCAGGCATGAGCTGGTGGCGGCGACTCTTCGGCGGCGGGCGCGCCGAGGAGGTGGAGCACACCGTCACGATCCCGGCGCCGCCGACGACCGAGCAGATCGTGACGTCGGTCGACGCGGTGCTGGAGCGCGCGTCCGGCAAGGCCCCCGCAGCGGTGACCGCCCGCGTGCAGCGCGTGGCCGAGACCGTGCACGAGATGGCGCCGCGCCTGGACCGGCTCGGCGCCGGCTCCCAGCAGGCCCATACCGTGGTCGCCACCGCGACCAGCTACCTGCCCGAGGCCGTCGATGCCTACCTGCGCCTCCCTCGTGACTTCGCAGACCGGCGGGTGGTGGACCGCGGCAAGACGTCGCTCATGATCCTGTGTGACCAGCTCGACCTGCTCGGCGCCACCATCGACAAGATCTCCGACGCCGTCTCGCGTGCCGACGCCGTCGCCCTCGTCGCGCACGGCCGGTTCCTCGAGGAGAAGTTCGGCACGTCGGGCCTGACGCTCCCCGGCGCGGGCCCCGGCGCCCTCGCACCCCCCGGGTCGACGGGCCCCGAGACCGGGCCGGGTCACCGGCCCCTGGAGGCCCCGTGAGCACGACGGCGTTCGCCGCAGCCCTCGACGCCCTGGCCGCGGCAGGCTCAGCGGCCGGAGTGAACGGCCCGGCCGCGCGCACCGAGGGTGAACGGCTGGCCGCCGCGGTCGCAGAGTCGTCCCCCGGCGCGCCGGCCGACTGGATCGCCGCGACCGCCCGCCCGGCGTCGGGCAGCCTGCAGCCGTTCTTCGACGCCGCGGTGAGCGCCCGCCGCTGGCGTTCGGCCCCGACCGACCTGCTCGACGCCCTCGTCACCAACGGCTCACCCCACGCACAGCAGTACGCAGAAGCCCTGGCCGCCGTCGTGGACGCCGCTGCGGCCCTTGGTGACCCGAGCATCAGCGCGATCGCAGCGGCAGAGGGCACCAAGGCAGTCCACCGCGGCGCGGCAGCAGGCCGCGACAGGGCTCCAACCGCCCTGCCAACCACCCACCCCGCCTTGACGCGGCCAACCCAGCCAAGCGCCCAACCGGCTTTCCCCACCGGAGAAGGCGACGGGACAGGAGAGGCCGACCCGGAACCAGAGAAGACCCTGGAGCAGCTCCTAGAAGAGCTCGACGCACTCATCGGACTAGGACGAGTCAAGGACGAGATCCGCCGCCAGACCGAGCTGCTCCGCATCGAGCGCCTGCGCGGCGAGGCGGGCCTGAGCGCGCCGACGCTGACGCGCCACCTGGTGTTCGTCGGCAACCCGGGCACCGGCAAGACGACGGTGGGCCGGCTCGTCGCCGGGATCTACCGGGCGCTGGGGCTGCTGGACAAGGGGCACCTCGTGGAGGTCGACCGGTCCGAGCTGGTGGCCGGCTACCTTGGCCAGACCGCAGAGAAGACGACGGCGGTCGTGGAGCGCGCCCTCGGTGGCGTGCTGTTCATCGACGAGGCGTACGCCCTTGCCGAGGACCAGTACGGCCGCGAGGCCGTCGACACCCTGGTGAAGGACATGGAGGACCACCGCGACGACCTCGTGGTCGTCGTGGCGGGCTACCCCGGCCCGATGGCCCGGTTCATCGGCACCAACCCGGGTCTGGAGAGCCGGTTCGCCCGCACCATCACGTTCGAGGACTACTCCGCCGACGAGCTGCGGCAGATCTTCGGGTCCATGGCCCGGGCCGCCGACTTCGAGCCGGAGCCGGCCGCGCTGGAGCGGTTCGACCGCCTGGCGGCCGACCAGGCCCGCGGGGAAGGCTTCGGCAACGGGCGGTGGGCACGCAATGTGCTGGATTCCGCAATTGCCCGGCACGCCTGGCGTTTGCGGGACGTTGAACGACCGACGCTCGACCAGCTGCGCACGCTGGTCCCGGAAGACCTGGAGGATGTCGTGGACATCGGGACTGACAGCGAGGCCACCACGTGACCGCACCGCTGACGACGACGACCCCTGGCGTGCCCGAGCCGGACCTCGTGGCCGGCGCCGCACCGGCACCAACCACCCCGGGCTCCCGGTTCGCGGCGGGCCTCGCCACCACGCCGGGGCGGCTGGCCCTTGCCACCACCGTGGCCGTGGTGGCGTGCCTGCTGCTGGGCGTGACCGGCTTCCTCGCGGGCAACGGCCAGTCAGCAGCCCTGCGCGACGCACAGCGCGACGCGGCCCAGCTGGTGGGCACGCAGGAGCTGCGCAACGACCTGGTGTCCGCCGACGCGACGGCGACCAACGCGTTCCTCGTGGGCGGGCTGGAGCCCACGGAGGCGCGCGCCCGCTACGAGGCGAGCCTGTCCGAGGCCGCGCAGGCCGTCCCGTCGCTGGCCGCGACCGCACGGGGCGACGGAGAAGCGGCGGACCTCGCCGCGGTGTCCGACTCGGTGCAGCGCTACGCCGGCCTGGTCGAGTCGGCCCGGGCGAACAACCGGCAGGGCTTCCCCGTCGGCGCGGCCTACCTGGACCAGGCGTCGTCGGCGCTGCGCGACGAGGTGCTGCCGACGATCGACGAGGTGGCGGTCTCGACGTCCCAGCGGGTCGACGCCGACATGGGTTCGGTCTCGCTCGCCCAGGCGCTGCTGCTGTTCGTGCTGCTGGCACTGGTGGCGCTGGGCGCCGTCCAGCTCTGGCTCGCGCGGCGTACGCACCGGGTCCTGAACACCGGGCTGGCGGCCGCGAGCGTCGCTCTCCTGGTCGGCGGCGTGGTGGCGACGGCCGCAGTGCTGGGCGGCAACGGCGTGGCCCGGTCGGTCGCGAGCGGCCCGTACGCGGCGACCGTCGCGACGTCGGAGGCCCTGTCGCTGGCTACGGACGCCAAGTCGATGGAGTCGTTCACGCTGATCAAGCGCGGCTCGGGCGGCGAGTTCGAGGAGTCGTACCAGGCGTCGATCGCCGGAGCGCGGGACCTGCTGGGCGAGGCTGAGGACGCGACGGCCGGCGGCTCCGGCGCCACCGACTCCCTGGCGCTCCTGGACGCGTGGGACGAGAAGCACACCGAGATCCGCGCGCTGGACGACGGCAACGACTGGGAAGCCGCCGTCGAGGCCGCGACGTCCCGGGCCGACGACTCGGCGGGCGCTGCCTTCGCCGCGTTCTCCGACCGGGCCCACACCGAGGTCGAGGCCACGAGCAAGGATGCGGTGGACCGGCTCGGCTCAGCGGCGACCACCGCGCAGGTCGCCGCCTGGATCGCCCTCGTGCTCGGCGTCGCGGGGGCCGTTGCCGCCGCCGCCGGGATGAACGTCCGTCTGAAGGAGTACCGATGAGCACGCGTGCAGCCCGCAGACCGATCGTCACAGCCCTCGTCGCGCTCGCCCTGGTCGGCACGACGGCGGCGTGTGCGCCCGAGACGACCACGCACCTGCTCACCGGCGCGGCCGGGATGGGCTCGACGACGCAGGAGTCCGTGCAGGAGTCCGCCCCGCAGGCGCCGAGCGGCGCCGCGGCGTCCGGGACCGCCACAGCGGCCCAGGACTGCGGTGACGGGCAGCCTGCGGTCGCGTCGCTGGACCCCGGCGGCAGCCCGGAGGTGACGTCCGGCTCCACGATGGCCGACATCCGCGAGCGTGGCTTCCTCCGCGTGGCCGTCTCTGCGGACACCCTGCTCATGGGGTCCCGTGACCCGTTCACGAGCGACATCGAGGGCTTCGACATCGACGTGGCCCACCAGGTGGCGGACGCGATCTTCGGCGACCCTGACAAGATCCAGTTCCGCGTGATCACGTCGGGCGACCGCGAGACCGTCCTGGCCGACCACGAGGTCGACATCGTCGTGCGGGCCTTCACCATCAACTGCGAGCGCTGGGAGAACATCGCGTTCTCGGCGGAGTACTACCACGCGGGCCAGAAGCTGCTGGTCCCGTCGACGTCGGACGTCGCGGGCGTCGACGACCTCTCCGGGCAGCGGGTCTGCGCGCCGGAGGGCACCACGACCCTGGAGCGGCTCGGCGAGTGGGAGGGCGTCGAGGCGGTGCCTGCCGCCACCCACACGACGTGCCTCGTCCTGTTCCAGCAGGGCGCGGTGGACGCCATCACCGGCGACGACACGGTCCTCGCAGGCTTCGCCGCCCAGGACCCGTACGCGAAGGTCGTCGGCGACCCCGTGAGCGACGAGCCCTACGGCGTCGGCATCCCCGCCGACCAGCTGGACATGGTCCGGTTCGTGAACGGCGTGCTGGAGGACATGGTCGACGGCGGTCAGTGGGAGCAGTCCTACGAGCGCTGGCTGGGTGAGGCGCTCGGCCCCGCGCCCTCGGCGCCCAAGCCGGTGTACGGGCGGACGCCGTGAGCAGAGCCCAACGCGCACCGGCGCCGCCCGGCGCCCTTGGCGTGGCGGCCGAGCCCGCTGCCCTCCTGACCTACCTGTCCGACCTCCAGGCGTGGCTCGACGCGCGCCGCGCCGACCTGGACCGGCTGGACGCCACGGCCCGCCACTCCGGCGAGAACGCCGTGACGGCCGACGTCGTGCTGGCCCTTACCCTGTGGCAGGCGGTGCGCACCCGCACGGACGAGCTGGTCACGGTGTGGGACTCCGGCCGAGCGGACGCCGTCGCGCGCGAGCGCATGTCCCAGCTGATCTGGGGCCGCCTCGGCGGCGACCCCGCCACGTCGCTGCTGTCCCTCGTCGACGCGGCGCGCCTGTGCGACGCCCAGGCCGACCAGCTCGCCACCCGCCTCTCGTTCGACCCGCACGCCGCCGACGTCACCGCCCGCCTGCGGGCCCTGGCCGGCGGCATCGTCCGGGCGGAGGACGCCGCCCACGCGTCCGCCGACACCGAGGACGACGCCGTCGTCGCCCGCCTGCGCGACCGGCTCGCCCGTCTCAAGTCCGACGCCGCCCGCGGAGCCGACATCACCGGGCCGCTCGGTGCGCTCGAGGACGACGTCGCCCGCACCGAGCGGGACCTCATCGTGGCGACCGCCCGGCGCCGGTCGCTCGCCAAGGACAGGGAGCGCGCCGTCGCGCTGCGCACCACCCTGGCGGACCGGACCCCCGTGCTCACCCAGGTGGCGGAACGCTGCCGCAGGGAGATCACCGACCCGCCGCGGCTCGCGATCCCTGACGTGACCCGACTCGGTGACGTCCCCGACGAGCCCGACCGGCTCACGACCTACGTCCAGCGGCTGGGCGCCGTCGAACGTGCCATGGAGCGGGTGGAGGACGCCTACACCGCCCCCCTGCGCGAACGCGCCGAGCTGCGCTACCGCGTCAAGAACCTGATGACGAAGGCCCAGGGCAACGGCCGGGCCGCGTCGTCCACCGTGAAGGCGGGCGAGGACGAGGCGCGCGAAGCGCTGGACGCCGCGCCCTGCGACCTCGCCATGGCACGGCACTTCACCGAGCAGCTCGAGATGCTCGTGCGCGATCTTCCGAAGGGGAACCGATGACGACACAGGCGTGCGCCGAGCCGGGCTGCCGCGGCACTATCGAGGACGGCTACTGCAACGTGTGCGGGGCGCCCGCCGGCGGCAACCCCGCAGGCGGTGCGCTCGCGGCCGTCGCGGCCTCGTGGGGGGCCGACGACACGACGGTGCGCGCCTCCGGCGGGCTGCCCGGGGCCATGGAGCAGCCCTCCACCGGGCGCACCAGCTCGTCCCGCCTCGCGTCGACGGCGCTGGGCTCCGCGCGCGTGGCGCCAGGCACCTACCAGACCCGACGGGTGGGCACCGGCTCGACGCGGCTGCGCGGGCACCGGCTCGGCGCCGGCCTCACCACGGTGCCGCACACCCCGGTGGCCGACCCGCTGCAGGCTGTCATGGCCACGCCGGAGCTCGCGGAGAGCAAGCGGTACTGCCCCACGTGCGGGCAGCCCGTCGGACGGACCAGGGAGGGCGTGCCCGGCCGCATCGCCGGGTTCTGCGGCCACTGCGGCGCACGGTACGACTTCGCCCCGGCGCTCAAGGCAGGTGACCTCGTGGCCCGCCAGTACGAGGTGGTCGGCTGCCTCGCCCACGGCGGCCTCGGCTGGATCTACCTGGCCCGCGACCGCAACGTCAGCGGCCGCTGGGTGGTCCTCAAGGGCCTGCTCAACTCGGGTGACAAGGAAGCCTACGAGGCCGCCGTCGCCGAGCGCCAGTACCTCGCGGAGGTCGAGCACCCGCTGATCGTCGAGATCTTCAACTTCGTGCTCCACGAGGGCCTCGGCTACACCGTCATGGAGTTCGTGGGCGGCAAGTCCCTCAAGGACGTGCTCAAGGAGCGCCGCGACCTGGGTGCTGGGCAGGCACGGCCGCTGCCGGTCGACCAGGCGATCGCGTACATCCTCGAGGTGCTGCCGGCGTTCAGCTACCTGCACGACCGCGGCCTGCTCTACTGCGACTTCAAGCCGGACAACATCATCGCCCAGGGCGACGGCGTCAAGCTGATCGACATGGGCGGCGTGCGCCGCGTCGACGACCTCCAGTCCGCGATCTACGGCACCATCGGCTACCAGGCCCCGGAGGTCGCCGAGATCGGGCCGTCCGTCGCGTCCGACATCTTCACGCTCGGCCGCACCCTTGCCTCCCTCGTGCTGGACTTCCGCGGCAACACCACGGTGTACCAGGCGTCCTTCCCGCCGGTCGCCGAGACGCCCGTCTTCCAGAAGTACGACTCGTTCTACCGCTGGCTGGCCAAGGCGTGCGCGCCCGAGCCCGCCGACCGGTTCGCGTCGGTCGACGAGGCCCGCGTCCAGCTCCTCGGAGTGCTCCGCGAGGTCGTCGCCACCGACAAGGGCCCCGGGTACACGGCAACGACGTCGGCGGAGTCCGTCCTGTTCGGCGTGCCGCCGCTCGACGGCGCCGAGGGTGCCCTCGGCTGGCACGAGCTGCCCCTGCTGAAGGTGGACTCCACCGACCCGATGGCGTCCTGGCTGGCCGGGGTGAACGTCGCCGACCCGACCGCCCGCATGGTGGCGCTCGCCGGCGCCGCGGAGGCCACCGTCGAGGTGCGGCTCGCCCTGGCGCGCGCCGCCATCGAGGCCGACGACATCGACCGGCTGCGCGCCACCGTCGCACAGATCCTCGAGCACGACCCCTGGGAGTGGCGCGCCGCCTGGATGGAGGGCCTCGGGCACCTCTCGACCGGCGACCCGGCCACGGCCCGCGCGTCCTTCAACGCCGTCTACGGGCAGGTCCCCGGCGAGCCGGCACCGAAGCTCGCGCTCGCCACCGTCTGCGAGGTCTCGGACGAACCCGGCGTCGCGGAGCAGCTGTACAGCACCATCGCGCGAGCCGACGCCAACTACACCGGTGCCGCAGCGTTCGGCCTCGCGCGCGTCCGGTCGTCGGGCGGCGACCTCGACGGCGCCCTCGGCGCCCTCGACCTGGTGGGCCCCACCCGAGGCTCCTTCCCCGACGCCCGCCTGCGGCGGGCCAGGCTCCTGGTCGGCGCACGGCGCACCCTTGTCGACCTGTCCGACGCCGTCGCGGGGCTCGACGCCGCCCACGTGCCCGACCGTCCCAGGGCCGCCGTCACCGTCGACGCCCTCTCCGGCGCGCTCGGCCTGGTCACACGCGGCGGACCCGACCCGGGCGTGCGGGTGGCCGGAGCTGAGGCCACCGAGCCGGAGCTGCGGGACCGCCTCGAGGTCGCCCTGCGCGACCTCGCCCACCTCACCGACGACCGCTCGGAGCGCGTAGCGCTCGTCGACCGGGCAAACTCCGTACGGCGGTGGACGATGCGTTGAGCGGTACGCCCGACCTGGAGTCCGGCGCAACGAGAACCGCCGAACGGTGAACCGATCCTGGTGATCCGCTGAAAGACAGTCGCGGGGTGCGAGCCCTGACGGACGCAAGGAGACCGACCCAGACATGAGTGCCGACGACAGTAGCCTCGCCCGCTGCCCGAACTGCGGAGAGAACGCGGCGCCCCGCGCCAGATTCTGCGAGAACTGCGGCACGCCGCTGCCCGGCGCCGAAGGGACCCTGCCCACAGAGGTCACCCTCCAGCCGGCTCCCACCGTCGTGGACCCCGACCCCGCCACGGGCGACTCCTCTGCGCGCCGGTCCTGCGCCGCCTGCGGCGGCACCATCGCACCGGACGGGTACTGCGCCGACTGCGGCACGCCCGGCCAGTCCGAGCGGGACCACTTCGAGGAGCGCCCGGCCGACTGGGTCGCCGGCGTCTGCGACCGCGGCGTGCGGCACGCCCGCAACGAGGACGCGATGGCGCTCGCCGCCGGTGGCACCTTCGCTGCCCTCGTGGTGTGCGACGGCGTGTCGAGCGCACCCGACTCCGACGTCGCGTCGCTCGCAGCGAGCCGGGCCGCGCGAGACGTGCTCGTGGCCTACGGGCCGGAGGGGTCGAGCTCCGTCGAGGGCGCGACCAGCCGCCGCATCGCCGGGTGGACCGACGCCATGGTCGCCGCCTCGCGCGCGGCGGGCCAGGCCGTGCGGGGCGCGGCGGAACAGCTCGCCGCGACGAAGGGGAAGGACGTGACGGACGACCCGCCGTCGTGCACCTTCGTGGCAGCGGTCGTGGACCAGGGCCTCGTCGTCGCCGGCTGGCTGGGCGACTCCCGCGTGTACTGGCTGCCGGACTCCGGCCAGGCGGAGCAGCTCAGCGTCGACGACTCGTGGGCCCAGGAGATGATCGCGGCGGGCGTGCCGCGGGCGCAGGCGGAGACGTCGCCGCAGGCGCACGCCATCACGCGGTGGCTCGGCCCGGACGCCCCGGACACCGACGCCCGCTGCGCCGCGACGGTCCCTTCGGGGCCGGGCTGGCTGCTGGTCTGCTCCGACGGCCTGTGGAACTACTGCTCCGACGCGCACGAGATGAGTGATCTCGTGCAGCGGTTCGCCGGCTCCGGCGACCCGCACACCACGGCCGCGGCGCTCGTGCGCTGGGCCAACGCACAGGGCGGGCGGGACAACATCACCGCAGCGCTCGCCCGTGTCTCCCCCACTGTCACCGAGCAGCGATAGCCTGCCGTTACCGAGAGGAGCCACCGTGGCCGAGTTCTCCGCCGAGGTCTTCCAGAACGAGTTCCTGTCCGACGGCGCCACCGACGTGCACGCAGTCGTGTCCGTGACCTGCACGGGCGCCGGAACCACCCAGCGCGCAGCCCCCGGTGCGGACGCGGGCTCGGGCGGCGTCGCCGAGATCGTCGCCGTCGACACCTCCGGGTCCATGCAGGGCCGCAACATGGAGGCCGCCAAGCATGCCGCGGCGGTGGCCGTCGACCAGATCCCTGACGGCACGCTGTTCGCGATCATCGGCGGCTCGCACGTGGCGTCCCGGATCTTCCCGTACCCCAATGCGCGGGTACCGATGGTGGCCATGGAGCCCGGCGCCCGCGCCGAGGCAAAGCGGGCCATCTCCACCATGGCGGCGGGCGGCGGCACCGCCATCTCGTCCTGGCTCCGCCTCGCCGACGACCTGTTCGCCACGGTCCCGGTGGCCCAGAAGCACCTGATCCTGCTGACGGACGGCAAGAACGAGTCCGAGCCGTCCGCGCACCTGAACCAGATGATCGCGGACGTCACCGGACACTTCCAGTGCGACGCCCGGGGCGTCGGGGACCGCTGGGTGGTCGAGGAGCTGCGCAAGATCTCGACCGCCCTGCTCGGCACCGTCGACCTCATCGCCCGGCCGGAGGACATCGCCGACGACTTCGCCGCCCTGGTGCGCAAGTCCATGGCCCGGGGTGTCGCAGCGGTGGACCTCCGCGTGTGGGCCCCGCAGGGGTCGCAGGTCCTGTTCGTCAGGCAGGTCGCACCGGAGGTCGACGACCTCACCGGCCGCCGGACCGAGGTGAACGCCCTGACCAGCGCGTACCCGACGGGCGCGTGGGCCGACGAGACCCGCGAGTACCACGTGGCGGTCCGCGTGCCCTCGAAGCCGGTGGGCTCCGAGCAGCTCGCGGCCCGGGTCCAGGTCGCCGTCGGGGCCGACGTGGCGGCATCTGGCCTGGTCAAGGCCAAGTGGTCGGACGACTCCACGCTCACCGCCCGGATCAGCCCCGAGGTGGCGCACTACACGGGCCAGGCAGAGCTTGCCTCGGCCATCCAGGAGGGCCTGGCAGCCAAGGCCGCCGGTGACGAGGCGACAGCGACCGTGAAGCTCGGCCGCGCCGTCCAGCTCGCCGCCGAGACCGGCAACGACGACGCCACCTCGCGTCTGCGCAAGATCGTGGAGGTGGAGAACGTGGAGGAGGGCACCGTGCGGCTCAAGCGGAATACCGCCAAGCTGGACGAGATGGCACTCGACACCGCATCCACCAAGACGACCCGGGTACGGCGCGCATGACGGTCACCTGCCCGGAAGGCCACGTCAGCCAGGCAACGGACTACTGCGACGTGTGCGGCACGCCGATCCCGGCTGCGCCGTCGGTGGGCGAGCCCGCGCAACCGGCGGGGGAGCCTGCCGAGGCCTCGTCCGCCGAGGCGTCGACCGGCGGGCCGGTGACCTGCCCCAACTGTGGCGACCTCTCCCCCGCCGGCTCGCTGTTCTGCGAGAACTGCGGGTACGACTTCACCACCGGCACGCCGGCCGCGCCCGCGCCACCGCCGCCGTCCGTCCTGGACCTTGGTCCTGCCCCGCCGGCTGGACCAGCCCCGTCGGCGGGAACGCCCGCAGCCCCTCCGTCGTCGAGCGTGCCCGCTCCGGTGTCTCGCCCCGCGGCACCAGCGCAGGGCTCGGGTCTCGACGGGCTCGACCAGCGGTCGGGTGGGACGGCGCCGCCGTCGTCGGGCGGTGCGCCCGCGCCGTCGTCGGGCAGCGCACCCGCGCCGGCGCCGGGCGGTGGCGGCCTCACCGCGCCTCCGGTGCCGGGCGACGACACCTGGGTGGCGGAGATCTGGGTCGATCCCGACTGGTACGCGCACGAGCGGCCCGAGGACCCGATGCCGTCGGCCGGCCTGCCCGGCCTGGTCACGCTGCGGCAGCGCAGCCTCCTGGTGGGGCGGCCGTCGCAGTCCCGCGGCATCCGGCCCGACGTCGACTGCGGCAGCGATCCCGGAGTGTCCCGGCGTCACTGCCAGCTGACCACCGACGGACTGCGCTGGTGGGTCGAGGACCTCGGGTCGTCGAACGGCACCTTCGTGGCCGCGACGGGCGACCCGCTGCCGGACACCCCGCTCACCCAGGGCGTCCGCAAGGAGATCGAGGAGGGAGACCGGATCTTCATCGGCGCCTGGACGCGACTGGTCATCCGCAAGGCACTCCCGGGTGAGGCGTAGCTGTGCTGTTCCGGGAGGTTCTTCGGTAGCGGCTGGCTTGCGGTTCGTGTGCAGGACCCCCGGCTGCGCGTCTCGTGGAACGCTCCGGGGGTGCCGACCCGCACGCGGCGCGTCTGGGGCGCTGTGGGGTTGTCGAACCGCAGACTGCACGTGACGTGGGCCGCCCGGGGTGTCCGGGGTGTCGAACCGCAACTTACGCGTCCGGCGGGCCGATCCGGAGGGCCGAACCGCAACCTACGCGTCCGGCGGGCCGATCCGGAGGGCCGAACCGCAACCTACGCGTCCGGCGGGCCGATCCGGGGTGTCGAACCGCAACCTACGCGTCCGGGTAGGGCACCAGCCGAAGGTTACGAGTCCATACGGGGTCCGATGGACGTGTTCCTTGCGGCTCGGCCCCGTCAGTGACTCGTAACCTGCGGCTCGGCGCCGCGAGCGACTCGTAACCTGCGGCTCGGCGCTCCCGGACGACCAACGTCGCGCGTAGGTTGCGGCTCGGCGCCCCCTGGAGCGTTCACCAGGCGTGCAAGTTGCGGTTCGGCCCCAGCCCCAGCCCCAGCCCCAGCGAACAGTCTCCCTTCGGTGCCGAATAAAGCCGTGCGCCATCCGAGTGTTACCTGGGAGGCTCAAGGCACACCGCGGTGACGTCCGTCCGGTCCCATACCGGGCGGTGGACAGGGTCCGGCCAGACCCTCGTCGGGAGACCGACATCCAGCGTCACGAAAGGCACTCACGTGCATACCGAGTACGACCTGGCGCTCTCGCTTCACCGGGACCGCCTCCGCGACGCCGAGGAATTTCGGCGTTCACGCATGCTCCGTCAGGAGCGGAAGCGACGCAAGGCCGAGGCCGGCGCCGCACACCGGACCGGCGACCGCGTCAAGGCACCCGCCCTGCGCGCACGTTCGGCATGACCCCCACGAACGCCGGAGCAGAGCGCGAGTCCCGCACCCGCTCTGCTCCGGCGCCGTCCGTTCGGCGCCCGGCGCCGTCCGTTCAGTGGCCCACGTCACGGCGTTGAGCAAGAAACACAGGAATCCGTCTCGCGAGAGGCGGCAAAGCCCGGAATGGTGCCGCAGATCACCACTGTCCACCTTGCGCGGGATTTCCGAAATCTGGGATGATGTAACACGACGGAAACAGTGTGGGACACCAGCCGCGACCCGGCCGGTGAGCTCCCCCGGCACCGTCCATCTCTCCCCACCCCTCGGAAGGAACCCCAGACATGCATGCCCAGACCGCGTACTACATCGGCCGCGCCCAGGTTGCTGAGATCGCGCGTCGCGCGGAGATCGCCGGTGCGCAGGAGCGCGCACTGCGTGAGCGCCCCGAGCGCCACACCAACAAGCGCGTCAAGCGACTCCGCCTGATCTGACCGACAGCTGACCGGCCCGGAGCAGCACCTCCGGCGTCGAACATCCTGGCCCTTCCTCGGACGACTCCGGTCGCCCTGCGGGAGGGCCTTTCCGTTGCCCACGCGGCACGACCGGGGCCGGATCTCCTGTGCTGCGCCGGGCCGCCGTGCCCCGCGTACCACGGCCCGCGTCATCCCCTCGGCGCCGGACGGAATAGGCTGAGCGGCGTGAGCCTTCCCAACCCCAACGAGCGCATCGTCTGGATCGACTGCGAGATGACGGGCCTGGACCTGCGCGCTGACGCGCTCGTCGAGGTCGCGGCGATCGTCACGGACTCCGACCTCAACGTCCTGGGCACCGGTGTCGATGTCCTCGTGAAACCTCCGGCCGAGGCCCTGGCGCAGATGAACGACTTCGTGCGCGCCATGCACACCACGTCCGGCCTGCTCGACGAGCTCGACGGGGGGCTGACCCTCCAGGAGGCGCAGGAGCAGATCCTTGCCTACGTCCGCGAGTGGGTGCCCGAACCCCGCAAGGCACCACTGGCCGGCAACTCCGTCGGCACGGACAAGACCTTCCTCGACCTGCACATGCCCGAGCTGGTGGAGCACCTGCACTACCGGATCGTCGACGTGTCGTCGATCAAGGAGCTGGCCCGCCGCTGGTATCCGCGCGTCTACTTCGCGTCGCCGAAGAAGGGCGGCGGGCACCGCGCGCTGGCCGACATCCTCGAGTCGATCGACGAGCTGCGCTACTACCGCGAGGTCCTGTTCCCCGCTCAGCCCGGCCCGGATACGGCGACCGCGCGCGCCGCGGCGGGGCGGGTAGCCGAGACGTCCGTCACGAAGCAGCTCGCCCCGTAGTTTTCAGTTCGGTCGGGGGCCTCCGACCATGTATGCTTTTCGACGGTCGCCGGTCCAGATCGGCGAGCATGGTGGGCGTAGCTCAGCTGGTAGAGCATCGCGTTGTGGTCGCGAGGGCCGCGGGTTCAAGTCCCGTCGCTCACCCCGATGAAAGAGGTCCGGACCTCGACCAAGAATTCGTTCTTGGTCGAGGTCCGGACCTCTTTCCCGTTGCACCGGCAGGTGCGCGGGAGGCACCTGGAGAACCCGGTTCTGGTCTCCACCCTGCGAGGAAGAGACCGCGTGGGTCAGCCGAGCAGCTTGACCACCGCGTCGGCGAGCTTGCCCTCGACACCCGACCCGTACTTCATCCACAGCGACGGCTCGGTGAGCTCCAGCTCGATGACCATGGGCACGCCGTCGTCGCCGGAGACCAGGTCGACGCGCGCGTAGGTGAGGTCCGCCCCGGTGGCCTCCCTGGCCACGGCGAGCGCACGCCGCGCCACCTCGACCTGGGCCGGCGTGGCTTCGAAGGCGGACATCTCCTCGGCGGCGTACAGCTCCTCCGAGTCCTCGGCCGGGCCGGTGAGCAGCGCGTTCTTGCGCACCGCGTGGGTGAGCTCACCGTCGATGAAGATCAGGCAGGTCTCGCCCGCCGTGTCCACGGAGGTGACGTAGGGCTGGATCATGACCCAGCGGCCCTCGTCGAGCAGCCGGACGGCGTGCATGATGGCGCGCCCACGCGACTCGGCCGAGACGGGCTGGTACCGGCCGGTGTCCCGCGCGCCGGCGCTGACGACCGGCTTGACCACGAAGTCACCGAACGCCGGCATGCGGGTGTGCACGGCGCGCTTGGACAGGTGCCGCGCGGGGTCGAGCCAGATCGTCGGGATCACCGGGATGCCCGCGGCGTCGAGCTCGCGCAGGTACCGCTTGTCGGTGTTCCACTCGATGACGTCCGCCGAGTTGGCCACCTTGGGCAGGGCGCGCGCCCACGCGAGGAACTCGTCGTGGCGCGGCGAGTAGTCCCAGGTGGAGCGGACCAGGACGAGGTCGTACCCCGACCAGTCCACTGCGGGGTCGTCCCACACCGCCGGCTCGGCGGTCACGCCGCGCTCGGCCAGCGCCGCGATCAGCGGCACGTCGTCCTTGTGGAGGTCGGGCAGCTGGGAGCAGGTCGCGAGGGCTACACGGGCGTTGGTCACGCACCGAGACTATCGCCGACCGCCTCCCCGGCGTCCCGGCCTGACGATCCGCGAAACGCGGCGTCCGTCACACTGCCGGTTCGCGCCCGGGCTCGTCCTCGACGGCGTCCTCGACCACGCCCTGGACGTCGGCGGCGCCCGGGTCCGCCGCAGCGGCGTCGGCGGCCCGGCGCAGCGCGCCGAGGATCCCGTCGGCGGTGAGCGACCCGACGACGTCGCCGGACTCCCCCACGACAGGCACCCGGCCCATCGCCGCTCCGGGCAGCGCCGCCACCGCCTCGAACGCGTCGGTGAGGCGCGCGCCGAGCCGTACGGGCGCCGGTGCGGGCTGGACTATCCGGTCCGCGCTCTCCAGATCGCTCGGCTCGACGCGGGCGAGGGCGAGCATGCGCGAGGCGGACCCGTCGCCGATGAAGTCCCGGACCCGTTCCGACGCCGGGTGCGCCAGCACCGCGAGCGGGCTCGCCACCTGCTCGAGCCGTCCGCCGCGCGACAGCACGGCGATCCGGTCACCGAGCCGCGCCGCCTCGTCGATGTCGTGCGTGACGAGGATCACGGTGGTCCCCGTCTCGACCTGGATCCGGGCGAACTCCGTCTGCAGGTGCCTGCGGAACTCAGGGTCGACGGCGCCGAACGGCTCGTCCATCAGCAGCACCGGTGGGTCCGTGGCCAGGGCCCTGGCCACACCGATGCGCTGCCGTTCGCCGCCGGACAGCTCGTGCGGGTACCGCTTCGCGTAGGTCGCGGCGGGCAGACCCACCAGGTCCAGGAGCTCGGTGACGCGCGCACGCGTGCGCCTGCGGTCCCAGCCGAGCAGGGCAGGCACCGTCGAGATGTTCGCCTCGACCGTGCGGTGCGGGAACAGCCCGACGTTCTGGATCACGTACCCGATCCGGCGGCGCAGGACCACTGGATCGGCGGCCGTCACGTCCTCGCCGTTCAGCAGGATGCGGCCCGACGTGGGCTCCACCAGCCGGTTCACCATGCGCAGCGTCGTGGACTTGCCGCAGCCCGACGGTCCGACCAGTGCGAGCACCTCGTGCTCGTGGACGGCGAGGCTCAGCCCCTCCACGGCGACGGTGCCGTCTCCGTACGCCTTGCGAACGGAATCCAGCTCGATCACGGTTCGGGCAGCCATGTCTCCGAACCTACCGGGTCACGCACGGTAGGTTCGGAGGCATGCCCGGCAATCCCTGGTTCTCCTGGTCCTACGTGGTGGACAACGCAGCGCTGCTGTGGCAGCGCACCGTCGAGCACGCAGGGCTCACCATCGAGGCCGTCGCGATCTCCGCCGCCATCGCCGTCCCGCTGGGCGTCCTGATCTCCCGGTCCCGGTGGCTGTCCGGGCCGGTGCTCGGCACGGTCGCCGTCCTGTACACGGTGCCGTCCCTGGCCCTGTTCGCGATCCTGGCGCCGCTGCTCGGGATCGGCCGCACACCCGTGCTGGTCGGCCTGGTGGTCTACGCGCTGCTCATCATCCTGCGCAACACGGTGGCCGGGCTGGCGACCGTGGACCCCGCCGTCATCGACGCAGCTCGCGGGCTGGGCTACGGGCCGGGCCGACTGCTCGTCCAGGTCGCCATGCCGAGCGCGCTGCCCAGCATCATCGCCGGCCTGCGGCTGGCCACCGTGTCCACCGTCGCGCTGGTGACCGTCGGCGTCATCGTCGGATACGGCGGCCTGGGGCAGCTCATGTTCCAGGGCTTCCGCAACAACTTCTACCGGGCCGAGATCATGACTGCCACGCTGGCGACGATCCTGCTCGCCCTGGTGCTCGACCTCGCCCTCTGGGCGGCCGGCAGAGCCGTGACCCCCTGGCTCCGCAGGAGGGCCCAATGAGCGCCACCACCGGCGTCGTCGACGAAGCCATCGTGTGGCTCAACGACCCGCTGACCTGGACCGAGCCCGGCGGGGTGCTGGAGCTGACCGGCGAGCACCTGCTCATGACCGCGGCAGCCACCGCGGCGGCCGCTGCCGTGGCGATCCCGCTCGGCGCCTGGCTGGGGCACAGCGGGCGAGGCGCCGGCCTCGTCGTCTGGCTCACCAACGCCTCCCGTGCACTGCCGACGCTCGGCATCATCCTGCTCCTCGCCGCCGGTGGGCTGTTCGGCAACACCGCCACCGTCATCGCCGCCGCGTTCTTCGCCGTGCCGGTGCTGCTTGTCAACACCTACGAGGGCGTGCGCGGCGCCGACCCCGACGCCCGCGACGCCGCCCGTGGCATGGGCATGAGCGGCGGCCGCATCCTGCTGCAGGTCGAGCTGCCGCTCGCCACCACGCTCGTCTCCGCCGGGTTGCGGACCACCATCGTGCAGGTCGTCGCCACCATCCCGCTCGCGGCGCTCGCCGGGGGAGGTGGACTGGGTCAGATCATCGCGTTCGGCATGGGCACCCAGCGGTACGGCGAGGTGCTCGCCGGGGGCGTGCTGGTCGCGGGCCTGTGCCTCCTGATCGACGCCGTGCTGGCCATCGGGCAGCGCCTGGCGACGCCGGCCCCGCTGCGCGTCGGCGCGCGCTAGCTGCGTCGGGCGCGCGCGGCGGCGTCGGTCCCGGACGGCAGCGTCAGGCGCGGACGGCGGCGACGGCGGCGTCGAACAGGTCGACGGGGTCAGCCGTACCGCCCGACTCGCGCCAGGCCTCGACGGCGATGTCGAGACATGCGAGCGCCGCGGCGATCACGGCGCGGGCGCGTGGGTCCACCGTGGCGGCGGGGGCGATGCCGAGACGGCGCTCTACGTCGGGGGCCAACAGCTCCTGCCAGCGCAGATGCTTCTCGAGATGCCGCGCGCGGAGTGACGGTGCGTCGGCGTACATGCCGGCGATCTGCAGCTCGGTCGCCGCGTCGGTGTCGGGGCCCTGCAAGGTCATGAGCGCTGCGCGCAGCGCCTCCCAGGCCGTCTCGGTCGCGGGGCGCGCCTCGAGCGCGTCGCGCACCCGGAGCCCGAGCGCCTCCAGGTCCCCGAGGACGACGTCCTCCTTGCTCCCGAAGTAGTGGAAGAACGACCGCCGGGATATTCCGGCGGCCGCCGCGATCTGGTCCACGGTGGTCGCATCGAAGCCCTGCTCGGCGAACAGTCGCAGCGCCGTGTCCGTGATCTCGGCGTGGACGGCCCTGCGCGTTCGCTCACGCAGGGTCGGGGTCCCAGGCGTCGCGTCCATGGGGCGATCCTACCCTCGGTGCGAATGCTTGCACCTAGTGCAACATTCTGCCTACAGTGCAGCATGGCCGACATCGACTTCACCGCGCAGACCACCATCGTCACCGGCGCCAGCTCCGGGATCGGGACCGCCTTCGCACGAGCCCTCGCGCAGCGCGGGTCCGACGTGATCCTGGTCGCCCGCCGCCTCGACCGCCTCCAAGAGCTCGCGAGCGAGCTCGAACGCGAGCACGGTGTGCGCGCCACCCCTGTCGCGCTGGACCTCAGCGAGCGCGGCGCCGGCCAGGCCCTCGCCAGGGAGGTCGCGGCGCGCGGCCTCGCCGTCACCGGCCTCGTCAACAACGCGGGCTTCGGCACCGACGGCCCGTTCCACGAGGAGGACCCCGACCGCCTGCAGGAGGAGATCGCCGTCGACGTGGCGAACCTCGTCGACCTCTCCCGCGCGTTCATCGAGCCCCTGCGGCAGTCCGGGCGCGGCATCCTGGTCAACGTCGCGAGCATGGCCGCCTACCTGCCCGGGCCCGACATGGCCGTCTACTCGGCCGCCAAGGCCTTCGTCCTGAGCTTCACCGAGGCGCTGTGGTACGAGTCGCGGTCGAGCGGGCTGCGCGTGCTGTCGCTCGCCCCCGGCCTGACCCGCACCGAGTTCTTCGACGACCTGGCGGGCGGCGCCTACGACGGCAGGTACCAGACACCCGAGCAGGTCGTCGAGACGGGCCTGCGCTCGCTGGACCGCGGCAACCGCCGGCCCAGCATCGTCTCGGGCCGGGGCAACGCGATCGCCGTGGAGCTCGGGCGCTTCTTCACCCGACGTCGCGCCGTGCTGCTCTCCGGCGCGTTCGGCGCCCGCTCGCGCAACGCCGCCGCGGTGCCCGCTCCGACGCCGGCTCCGGCGGGCCGACAAATGTAACGACCTTCTCACGAGCGGGTTTATCTCTTGCCATAGCCCGCTCGCCGGGGTCGAATGGGACCGATCAAAGCCGTAGAACAGTTGTACGTCACCCACGTTCGGAGACATTCGATGAAGTTCCCCCGTACGCATGTGTCCTTGCCCAGGGCGCTCGGCGCCGCGGCAGCCGTCGTCAGCCTCTCCCTCCTGACCGCCTGCGGCGAACCGGGCTCGGCCGGTGGGGGCGGCGGCGGTACCGCGACCAGCGGCGAGAGCGTTGCCGCGTGCGAGGCGGTCCCCGGCGACGAGCTCGTGGTGCTCGAGGACGACAAGCAGCTGCAGACCGTCGACAACATCATCCCGGCGGTCAACGCGGCGGCCGTGGAGGGTGACGACACCCTGATCCCGCTCCTCGACACGGTCTCGGCGGCTCTCGACACCGACACCCTCATCGGCCTGAACAAGGCGGTGGACGTCGAGCGCCGCACCTCGAAGGAGGTCGCGGAGGAGTTCGTGGCCGACGCGGGCCTCGACGAACCCGAGCAGAGCGGCAGCGGCAAGATCGTCATCGGCGCCGCCGACTTCGCGGAGAGCGCCACGCTCGGCACGATCTACGCGACGGTGCTGAACTCGGCCGGCTACGAGGCAGAGGTCACCACCATCGGTAACCGCGAGGCCTACCTCCCCGCCCTGGAGAAGGGCGACCAGGTCCAGGTGATCCCGGAGTACGTGGGCACTCTGACGGAGTTCATCAACAAGGACGTCAACGGGGCCGAGGCCGCCGCGGTGGCCAGCAGCGACCTCGACGCCACCGTCGAGGCGCTGACCGGTCTGGGCGAGGAGATCGGCCTCGTGTTCGGCGAGCCCTCCCCCGCACAGGACCAGAACGCGTTCGCCGTGACCAAGGCTTTCGCCGACGAGCACGGTGTCGCCACGCTCAGCGAGCTCGCCGAGGCCTGTGGCGGCCTCGTGCTCGGCGGGCCGCCGGAGTGCACGGAGCGCCCGTTCTGCCAGCCGGGCCTCGAGGAGACCTACGGCCTGGAGTTCGCGGAGTTCCGTTCGCTCGACGCCGGCGGCCCGCTGACCAAGTCGGCGCTGCAGCAGGGCGAGGCCACCCTCGGCCTGGTCTTCAGCTCGGACGGCTCGCTCACCCCGTCGGAGTAGCCACCCGTCGAGTGCTGGATATTTGCGCTGAAGAGACGCTCGGCAGCGCAGATATCCAGCACTCGACGTCCGGTCAGAGGCCGTAGGACTCCAGGAAGCGGAGCCATACCTCGCTGACCGTCGGGTACGCGGGGACCGCGTGCCACAACCGGTCCAGCGGCACCTCGCCGACGACGGCGATGGTCGCTGCGTGCAACATCTCCCCGGCATCGGGGCCCACGAAGGTGGCGCCGACGAGAACCCGCCGCTGCGTGTCGACCAGCACCTGGGCCCGGCCCGAGTAGCCGGGCGACTCCACGCTCGCACCGGCCACCCAGGACAGGTCGTACGACACGGCCTCGACGGGCAGCCCCGCCGCGCGGGCCTGGCGCTCCGTCGGCCCCACCCAGCTCACCTGCGGCCGGGTGAACACCACCTGCACCCGGGCGGTGTGGTCGGCGGTCGCCGCGTACCGTGACCAGGCCTTGCCCTCCTGCCCGACGGCGGGCTCCGGGTCGCCGCTCGTGGGGCTGCGGTCCCCCACCTCCGTGCCGTACCGCGCGGCCACCACGTCCCCGACGACACGCGCCTGGTACTTGCCCTGGTGGGTGGTCGGCGCACGGCCCGTCACGTCACCGCATGCGTACAGCCAGCCGCCCGGGACGCCGCTGACCTGCATGGACTCGTCGACGACCAGGGCCCCGCCGCGGCCGAGCGCCGACCCGTCCAGGCCCACGCTCTCCACGCCGAGGTCGCCCGTGCGTGGCACGCGGCCGGTCGCCACAAGGATCTCGGCCGCGGTGATCTTCCCGCCGTCGGACAGGGTGACGGTCACCGGACCCGGCGCGCCGCCCTCGAGCCCTGCACCGGGCCGCTCGACGGACTTGACGTCGACGCCGGTACGGACGTCGACGCCCAGCCCGCTCAGCGAGTCGGCGACCATCTCACCGGCGAACGGCTCGGCGCCCGACAGGAGCCCACCGCGCGACAGCAGTGTCACCTGCGCGCCGAGGTCCGCGTACGCGTTCGCCATCTCGACGCCGACCACGCCGCCGCCGACGACCACCAGCGACTCGGGGACCGCGTCCGCCGACGTCGCCTCGCGGCTCGACCAGGGCGACGCCTCCGCCACCCCCGGGGTGTCCGGCAGCACCGGCACGCTGCCGGTCGCGACGATCACCGCGTGCCGAGCCCGGAGCAGGCGGGTCACCGGGGTCTGACCGGTCTCGGCCTCCCCGAGGCCGCTCTCGGAGCTGACCGCGCTCTCCGGCACCGTGACCTCGACGAGCCGCTCGCCGGCCAGCCGGCCGTGCCCGCGTACCGGCGTCAGCCCGGCGCCCTCGACCCAGGAGACCTGGCCGGCGTCGTCCCAGCCGCTGGTGATCTCGTCGCGCCGGGCGAGGACGGCGGCGACGTCGGGCGCACCCGGGTCCCGCAGGCCGGGCGTCTCACGCGCGAGAGCGCGGACCGCACCCGCACGCAGCAGCACCTTGGACGGCATACAGGCCCAGTACGAGCACTCACCGCCCAGCAGCTCGGACTCGACCAGGGCCACGGACAGTCCGGTGCGCGAGGCGCGGTCAGCCGCGTTCTCGCCCACCGCCCCTCCGCCGATCACAACGACGTCGAACGTCTCTTCAGAAAGGCTCATGCCGTCATCGTGGCCCCCCGGCGGACCAACCGCCAGGGGGCCCGGCGGGTCAGGCCAGACCGGCCTTGCGCAGCGCGTCCGCCATCGCGGTGTCAGCGGGTGCCGGGCGCCCACGGCCGCCCTGGCCCTGACCGCCCTGACCGCGCCCGTTCCGGCCGCGGTTCTCGCCGCCGCCCTGGCGTCCGCCGCGCTGACCACCGCCGCCCTGACCGTCCGGCCGGGAGCCCTGTCCGCCGGCGCGGGAACCGCCGGACGTCCGACCGCCGGTGCCCGCGCCGATCTCGTCGTCCAGGCGCAGCGTGAGGGCTACCCGCTTCCGCTGCAGGTCCACGTCCATCACCTTGACCTTGACGATGTCCCCGGACTTCACCACTTCCCGCGGGTCGCTGACGAAGTTCTTGGACATCGCCGAGACGTGCACGAGCCCGTCCTGGTGCACCCCGATGTCCACGAAGGCCCCGAACGCGGCGACGTTCGTGACCTGGCCTTCGAGCACCATGCCTGGCACCAGGTCGCCGAGCGTCTCGACACCCTCGGCGAAGGACGCGGTGGTGAATGCCGGGCGCGGGTCGCGGCCGGGCTTCTCCAGCTCGGTGAAGATGTCGGTGACGGTGGGCAGCCCGAACGTCTCGTCGACGAAGTCGGTGGGCCGCAGGGTACGCAGGGCACCGCCGTTGCCGATCAGCGCCTGCACGTCGGCGCCCGACGCCGTCACGATGCGCCGCGCCAGCGGGTACGCCTCAGGGTGCACCGACGACGAGTCCAGCGGTTCTGCGCCGCCCGAGACCTTCAGGAAGCCCGCGCACTGCTCGAACGCCTTGGGCCCGAGCCGCGGCACCTTCTTCAGCCCCGCGCGCGACGAGTACGGCCCGTTGGCGTCGCGGAACGACACGATGTTCTCCGCGAGCGTCGACGTGATGCCCGAGACGCGCGACAGCAGCGGCACGGAGGCGGTGTTGAGGTCGACCCCCACACCGTTCACGCAGTCCTCCACCACGGCGTCCAGCGACCGCGACAGCTTGGTCTCGGTGATGTCGTGCTGGTACTGGCCGACGCCGATCGACTTGGGGTCGATCTTCACGAGCTCGGCGAGCGGGTCCTGCAGCCGGCGCGCGATGGAGACAGCACCCCGGATGGACACATCGAGGTCGGGCAGCTCCGCGCTCGCATACGCGGAGGCCGAGTACACCGACGCCCCTGCCTCGGACACGATGGCCTTGGTCAGGTTGAGCTCCGGCGCCTTCTTCATGAGGTCGGCGGCCAGGCGCTCGGTCTCGCGCGACCCCGTCCCGTTGCCGATCGCCACGAGGTCGACGTCGTGCTTCTTGGCGAGCTTCGCCAGCGTGGCGAGCGACTCGTCCCAGCGGTTCGCCGGCACGTGGGGGTAGATCGTCGCGTGCTCGACGACCTTGCCCGTCGCGTCCACCACGGCGACCTTCACGCCCGTGCGCAGCCCCGGGTCGAGGCCCATCGTCGCCCGCGTGCCTGCGGGCGCCGCGAGCAGCAGGTCGCGCAGGTTGGCCGCGAACACGCGCACGGCCTCGTCCTCGGCCTCCGAGCGCAGCCGCAGCCGCACGTCGATACCGAGGTGCACCAGGATCTTGGTGCGCCACGCCCAGCGGACCGCGTCGTTGAGCCAGCGGTCGGCGGGACGCCCCTGGTTCGCGATGCCGAACTGGTGCGCGATCGTGGCCTCGTACGACGTCGGCACGCCGGCCTCGATGCCCTCCTCCGGCTCGATCGTCAGGTCCAGCACGTCCTCCTTCTCGCCCCGGAAGAGGGCGAGCACCCGGTGCGACGGCAGGCTGGACAGTGCCTCGGCGAACTCGAAGTAGTCGGAGAACTTGGCGCCCTTGTCCTGGGCGCCGTCGCGGACGGCGGACAGCATGCGCCCGCGCTTCCAGAGCCGCTCACGCAGCGTGCCGATCAGGTCGGCGTCCTCGCCCATGCGCTCCACGAGGATCGCGCGGGCGCCGTCGAGCGCCGCGGCGGTGTCGGCGACACCCTTGTCGGCGTCGACGTACGGGCCGGCGGCCGTCGCGGGGTCGAGCGACGGGTCGTCGAGCAGCGCGAGGGCGAGCGGCTCCAGGCCGGCCTCACGCGCGACCTGCGCCTTGGTGCGCCGCTTCGGCTTGTACGGGAGGTAGATGTCCTCCAGGCGCGACTTGGTCTCCGCCGACAGGATCTGAGCACGCAGCTCGTCCGTGAGCTTGCCCTGCTCCTCGACCGACGACAGGATCGCCGCGCGCCGTTCCTCCAGCTCGCGCAGGTACCGCAGCCGCTCCTCGAGGGTGCGCAGCTGCGCGTCGTCGAGCGTGCCAGTGACCTCCTTGCGGTAGCGGGCGATGAACGGCACCGTGGCGCCGCCGTCGAGCAGGTCGACCGCCGCCGTCACCTGCCCTTCCCGAACACCCAGCTCCTCGGCGATCCGCCGGTTGATACTTGCCACTTGTCCCTTACCTCACTTCTAGAAGGTCGGGACAGATTGTGCCTGCCGCCACTGACACTTGTCGCATCAAGCGGTGCGTGTTCGCGTGCAAGTCCGAGGCGGGTCGCCACACAAACGGGTCAAACCCAGCGCAGGCACCCGCAGGAACCCCGAGGAGGAACCACAGTGCAGCGTCGCCACTCCGCCCCTCGCGCCTCCCACCGCCGGACGACGGCGCTCGCGGCGGTGGTCGGGACAGCGGCTCTCGCCGTGACAGCCTGCTCCGGCCTCGACCCCGCCGAGGGCCTGGAACGGTCGGACGCGGAGCGCCACGTCGTGAATCTCGCCGACGCCTCCGCGAGCGCCGACGCTGTCGCCGCTACCGAGGACCTTGGCCTCCTCGCGCTGCGCGCGACCGCCGCGCCGGAGGAGAACGCCGTGGTCTCTCCTGCGTCGCTCGCCTTCGCCCTTGCACTGCTCGCCGAGGGTGCGCGTGGCGAGACCGCTGCCTCGCTGGACGCAGCGCTCGGTGCCTCCGGCGAGGACCGCACCGCCGCGTACAACGCCCTCCAGGGTGCGCTGGCGGCCCACGACGGCGACCCGGGCGTCGTGCAGGACGACGAGCTCCCCGACCGCCCGGTGCTGCACCTGGCGAACCAGGCGGTGCTCGACGACGAGCTCACGGCCGAGCAGGACTACCTCGACGCACTCGCATCCGCGTTCGATGCCGGTGTCCAGCGCACCGACCTGGGCAGCGGCGAGGGCAAGCAGGTCCTGGACGCCTGGGTCGACCACCACACGGGTGGCCTGATCGAGGAGTCGGCCATCCAGCCCGACCCCGCGCTGCGCCTGGTGCTGCAGAACGCGATCCTGCTCGCGGCGCGCTGGGAGACGCCGTTCCAGGAGCACGCCACGAGCGACGAGGACTTCACCGGGCCGGCCGGCACGAAGCCCACCGAGATGCTGCACGGCGCGCAGCCCTGGGCCTACGCGGAGAATGGCGGGTGGGCCGCCGTCCGACTGCCCTATGTCGACGCGTTCAACGCGGACGTGCTCCTGCCCCCTGCGGGCACGGACCCGGCGGAGGTCTCGCCCGAGATCCTGACCGCCCTCATCGATGCCCTCGGAACCGCCGGGCCGCGGACCGTCGAGCTCGCCATGCCGACCCTGGAGCTGGAACCGCCCATCCTGGACCTCGCTCCCGCGCTGGCGGAGGCCGGGCTGGGCGGCCTCTACGCCGGCCCGGACCTGTCCGGCATCACGACCACGGAGCCGCTGGAGGTGAGCCAGGCGTTCCAGCAGGCCTACCTGAGCCTGGACGAGGAGGGCACCGTCGCGGCCGCCGTGACTGAGATCGGCCTCGAGGCCAGCGCGGCCATGCCGACCGAGCCAGCGGTCCGGATGACCGTCGACCGCCCCTACCTGGTCCGGATCGCCCACACGGAGACCGGCCTCCCCCTGTTCCTTGCGGCAGTGCGCAGCCCGCAGCACTGACCTCGCCGGTCGGCGGGGTGCGGGCGCCGTCGACCATTGACCCGAGCATCCGGTGCCCAGTAGCGTGCGCGCAAAACGGGTGAAACCGCATTCCGCGCGGCAGGATCCCCCGAGCACGAGGAGGTGCTCCGTGGCGTTGTCGTTCCTCGACCGCGAGCACACGGTAGCCAAGCCCGGTTACAGCAGGTGGCTCATCCCCCCGGCAGCGCTCGCCATCCACCTGTGCATCGGCCAGGCGTATGCCACCAGCGTCTACAAGAACGCCCTGGTCAACCACTTCGAGTCGAGCCTGACGGCGATCGGCGTCATCTTCTCCATCGCCATCGTCATGCTCGGCCTGTCGGCGGCGGTGCTCGGCACCTGGGTGGAACGCGCCGGACCCCGCGCGGCCATGTTCGCGTCCGCCTGCTTCTGGGCCTCCGGGTTCCTGATCGGCGCGCTCGGCATCGCGACGTCGCAGCTGTGGCTGGTCTACCTCGGGTACGGCTTCTTCGGCGGGATCGGGCTCGGGATCGGCTACATCTCGCCGGTGTCCACGCTGATCAAGTGGTTCCCCGACCGCCCCGGCCTGGCCACCGGCATGGCGATCATGGGGTTCGGCGGTGGTGCGCTCGTCGCCTCGCCCCTGTCCCGCCAGCTCATGGCCTTCTACGACAGCGGCTACGACCCGTCCGATCCCACCTCCGTAGCCTCCGGCAGCGCCGTCACCTCGCTCTTCGTCACCCTCGGCATCGGGTACTTCCTCGTGATGATGCTCGGCGTGTTCACGGTGAAGGTCCCGCCGCCCGGCTGGACGCCCGCCGGTTTCGACGCCGGTGCGGTGGCGGCCAAGCCCATGGTGTCGGCCGCCGACGTCTCGGCGGCGAACGCCATCAGGACCCCGCAGTTCTGGTTCCTCTGGATCGTCCTGTTCTGCAACGTGACGGCGGGCATCGGCATCCTGGAGCAGGCCGCACCGATGATCCAGGACTTCTTCCGGAGCGGCGGCATGTCCTCGGTCGCGCCGACGACGGCGGCCGGTTTCGTCGCGTTCCTGTCCCTGTTCAACATGGCCGGCCGCTTCGTGTGGTCGTCGACGTCGGACTACATCGGCCGCAAGCCGACGTACGTCATGTACCTGGGCGTCGGGATGGTGCTGTACGTGCTCCTGGCCACCGTGGGACACCTGTCCACCATGATCTTCGTGCTCGTCGCCGCCGTGATCATCTCCTTCTACGGCGGCGGGTTCGCCACAGCGCCCGCCTACCTGCGCGACCTGTTCGGCACGTTCCAGGTGGGGGCCATCCACGGCCGCCTGCTCACCGCCTGGTCCGCCGCCGGCATCGCGGGCCCGCTGATCATCAACGGGTTCCTCGACGCGCAGGGGACGCCGGGTGAGCTCGTCGCTGCCGACTACCGGCCCGCGTTGTTCACCATGGTCGGCGTGCTCGCGGTCGGGTTCCTGGCCAACATCCTGATCCGGCCGGTCGCGGCTCGGTTCCACGAGGCGCCCCGCCGTGCCGACGCGTTCACCGAAGGGAAGGTGTGACCATGCCGGAGCAGACCCTGGAGCCGGGCGCGCAGCCCGAGCCGGCCTCGAACCAGGTCGCGCGGCTCGTCGTCACCTGGCTGGTGGTGACAGTGCCGCTTGCCTACGGGCTCTTCCAGACGGTCAGGAGCGTCATCCCGCTCTTCGCGGGCTGACCGCCGCCTGCACCCGACGGTCACCTGGCTCACCTCGCGCCCGACTCCAGCGCGCCGCGCACCTCCGCGAGCACGCGAGCGAGGTGCGCCAGGTCGCCGTCGGGCACGCCTGTGCCGCCCAGCACCGCCGCCACCTCGCGGTCGAGGGTCGGCAGCACCTCGTCCAGGACCTGCCGACCGTCCGGAGTGAGGGCGAGCAGCGAGGAGCGGCCGTCCTCGGGGTTGGCGTGCCGACGCACCAGACCGTCGCGCACCTGGCGCTCGACCCCCTTGCTCGCCGCGCCGACGGTGATGCCGAGACGCCGGACCACGTCCGAGACCCGGCAGCCCGGAACGTCCGCGATCGCGCGGAGCAGGTCGAGCCGGCCGAGCCCGTGGCCGTGCCGCTCGCGCAACCGGGCGTCCAGCAGGGTATAGAGCCGCACCTCGACGCGGACCAGATCGTCGAGCAGCCGGGCGTGCTCGAACCCCGCGCCCGCCGGAATAGATTCCCTAGAATCTTGTTTGGCTTCCATGGAATCTATCCTCGGGCATGGAGGAGAAACATGGACCAGAGATCGCTCGCCGAGCTCCGCAACTTCTACGCGTCGTTCGGTCTGCTGCCGCTACCGGACGGCACCAACGTGTCGGAGACCGCCCTCGGTGGCGTCCCGGCCCTGGAGGTCGCGGTGCCCTCGGCCGACGCCGACGCCGGCACGCTGCTCTACCTGCACGGCGGCGGCTACGTGATCGGGACCGCCCGCACCGGCGTCCCCCTCACCGCTGCGCTCGCCGCTGGTACAGGGCTGCGCGCGCTCTCGCTCGACTACCGCCTCGCCCCCGAGCACGTGTTCCCCGCTGCGGTGGACGACGCGCTGGCCGCCTACCGAGCACTGGTCGACGACACCGACCCGGCGCGCGTCGTCCTCGCCGGCGACTCTGCCGGCGGCGGCCTCGCCCTGGCGACGCTCCTGGCCGCCCGCGACGCCGGGCTCCCGCAGCCCGCCGGGGTGGTCACCTTCTCCGGCTGGTTCGACCTGACCCTGTCCGGCGCCAGCCTCACCGGCAAGGAGAGCGTGGACCCCGTCTTCGACGCCGCTGACATCCGTGAGTACGCCGACGCGTACCTGCCGGACGGAGCCGGCGCCGGGGGCCTTCTCGCGAGTCCCCTGCTGGCCGACCTGCGCGGCCTGCCGCCGCTCCTGCTCCAGGTCGGATCGCACGAGGTGCTGCTCGACGACTCGACGGGCCTCGCCGCCCGCGCCGCTGCCGCGGACGTCGAGGTCGCCCTGGAGGTCTACCCGGGCAGCGCGCACGTGTTCCAGCACCAGCACGCGACGGAGCCGACGGCGGCGCGAGCCCTGGCCCGTGCGGCGGCGTTCCTCGTACACCGGCTCGAGCAGGACCCCGGTCCGGCGGATCAGACCACCCGGTCCGCCCACGTGTAGACGTTCATCGAGTCGCCACGCACGAAGCCGAGCAGGGTCAGACCGCACTCGTCGGCGAGGTCCACGGCCAGCGTGGACGGCGCCGAGATGGCGGACAGCACCGGGATACCGGCCCGCGCGGCCTTCTGCACCAGCTCGAACGACGCCCGCCCGCTGACCTGGAGGATCGTCCCGGCAGCGGGCAGTGCGCCGTCGCGCAGCGCCGCACCGACCACCTTGTCGACGGCGTTGTGCCGGCCGACGTCCTCGCGGACGTACAGGGGCTCGCCGTCGGCGGTGAACAGACCCGCTGCGTGCAGGCCGCCCGTCCGGTCGAAGGCGCGCTGGCGCTCGCGCAGCAGGTCGGGCAGTGCGGCGATCACATCCGAGCCGACGGTGACCGGGTCACGCGCGACCGGCCAGCGAAGCCCGGCCCGCACCTCCACGACGGTGTCCGACCCGCAGACCCCGCAAGCGCTGGTCGTTGCGAATGCCCGCTGCCGCGGGGGCTCGACGCCGCACGCGAGCGCCACCTCGACGGTGTTGTCCTCGTCGGGGCACAACCGCATGCCCACGATGTCCTCCGGCGCCGCCACTGCGCCCTCGGAGACCAGCCAGCCGGCCACGAGGTCGAAGTCGTGCCCCGGCGTCCGCATGGTCACGGTCAGCGCTTCGCTGGCCGACGACGGGCTGCCGCCCGACATCGCACCGATCACCGCCGCCGGTCCACCGGCCGGTCCCGCACCGCCGCCGGCTGCCGGCCCACGGGCCGGTCCCGCACCGACGAACGCCGCCGACCCACCGGTCGGACCCGTACCGACGACCAGCCGGACCATGAGCGGTTCCTCGACGGCAAGCGTGTCCGGGCGTGCCGTACGCGCGCCGTCGCGGACGCGGACGACGCGCCGTCGGTCGGTGACGACTCCCATGCCGCCAGTCTCCCACCCGCAGCGGCCGAAATGTCCATGCCGTGAGTCTGGTCCCGGCACTGGCTGGCTCCGGGCTCCGGGCTCCGGGCTCCGGGCTCCGGGCTCCGGGCTCCGGGCCTAGCTCTAGCTCTAGCTCTAGCTCAAGGCCTGGGCCTGGGCCTGGGCCTGCACCCCACCCCACCCCACCCCGGCCCACCCCACCCCACCCCGGCCCGGCCACCTGGCACCCGCCGACTGCAGAGTTGGTGCACCGCAAGGTTTCGAGTGCAGAGATCGTCGCGGTTGTGACCTCTGAGACCGCAACCAACTCTGCAGTCGGCGCAGGTGGCCGCAACCAACTCTGCACTCGGCGCGCCGACCCTTCCTCACCCCCAGCATCAGCCCGGGCCACCAGCTTCGCCCACCCCGGACTGCCCGAATCTGGCCCGCCATTGTGCCCACCGACGACCACAGTCACCCGCCACCGCCAACCACCACCCACCGATACCCGCCAACCGCCAACCACAGAGCGCCGACTGCAGAGTTAGTGCGCCTCCCGCAGACCGAGTGCAGACATGGTTGCGGTCAGAGGCCATGCATCCGCTACGAAGTCTGCAGTCGGCGCGGGTGACCGCAACCAACTCTGCACTCGGCGCACCGGCCAGCTCCGTGGTGACTCCAGGGCCAGCCCGCCCCAACCTGCCGGCCCGCCCCAACCGCCCACCACCCACCACCCAGCACCCAGCACCCAGCACCCCACACGTGCTCGCACCAGCACCGACCGATATGTCCAGGCCCTCCACACGGGGTGAAGTCCGGCGTAGGGTCGAACCGTGACAGACGTGAGCGACGAAGCCCGCACCGAGACCCCCGAGCAGACCCTGCGCGTCGGCCCGCCGAAGACCAGCGCCGCCGGCGTTCCTGGGGTGGTGCACGGACTCGCGCACGTCTTCGACGAGGCGGGCGTGGCGCGCGGCCTGCGCACGCTCCCCCTGATCAACCAGCACCGCGGCTTCGACTGCCCCGGGTGCGCCTGGCCGGAGCCCGGCAAGCCGCACCTCGCGGAGTTCTGCGAGAACGGCGCCAAGGCGGTCGCAGAGGAGTCCACCCGCAAGCGCGCGGACGCGGCGTTCTTCGCCGAGCACCCGATCTCCGAGCTGGCGACCTGGACCGACCACCGGCTGGGCAAGTCCGGGCGCCTCACGGAGCCGATGCTGCGCGAGGAGGGCTCCGACCACTACCGCCCGGTGCCCTGGGACGAGGCCATGGACCTGGTCGCCACCGAGCTGCGCGGCCTCGACTCGCCGGACCAGGCCGCGTTCTACACCTCCGGTCGCACCAGCAACGAGGCGGCGTTCCTCTATCAGCTCCTCGCCCGCAAGCTGGGCACGAACAACCTGCCGGACTGCTCGAACATGTGCCACGAGTCGTCGGGCAGCGCGCTGACCGAGACGCTGGGCATCGGCAAGGGCAGCGTGTCCCTCGAGGACATCACCGACCACGCGGACCTGATCGTCGTCGTCGGGCAGAATCCGGGGACCAACCACCCGCGGATGCTCACGGCGCTCGAGGAGGCCAAGGACCGCGGGGCGCGGATCGTCGCGATCAACCCCCTGCCCGAGGCCGGCCTGCAGACCTTCAAGAACCCGCAGCGGGTGCGCGGCGTGGTCGGGCAGGGCACCAAGCTCGCCGACCGGTTCCTCCAGATCCGCCTCGCCGGCGACCTCGCCCTGTTCCAGGCGGTCAACCGCCTGCTCCTGGAGGCGGACGACGACGCCCGCACCGCCGGGCACCCTGGCGTGCTGGACCACGAGTTCATCGCGGAGCACACCTCGGGGTTCCCCGAGGCCGCTGCCGCGTGGCGCGCGGTGGACCGCGCCGACGTCGAACTGGCCACCGGGCTGGAGTGGTCCGAGATCGAGGACTTCGTGGGCGACGTCCTGGCCGCCGAGAAGGTCATCGTCTGCTGGGCGATGGGCCTGACCCAGCACAAGCAGGCCGTAGCGACCATCCGCGAGGTCGTGAGCTTCCTGCTGCTGCGGGGGAACGTCGGCCGACCTGGCGCGGGCGCCTGCCCCGTGCGAGGGCACAGCAACGTGCAGGGCGACCGCACCATGGGCATCTGGGAGCGTCCCACCGAGGGGTTCCTCGATGCGCTGGCCACCGAGTTCGACTTCGAGCCGCCGCGCGCCCCCGGGCTCGACGTCGTCGACACCGTCAGGGCCCTGCGCGACGGACATCTCCGGGTCTTCATGGCCGTGGGCGGCAACTTCGCCGCTGCCACGCCCGACAGCGCGGTCACCGAGGCCGCCCTGCGGGAGGTACCGCTCACGGTGCACGTCTCGACCAAGCTCAACCGCTCGCACGTCCTGCCAGGCAAGCGGTCGCTGGTCCTGCCGTGCCTCGGCCGCACCGAGCGGGACCTCACGGGCGGCCGCGAGCAGGTGGTGACCGTCGAGGACTCGATGAGCGTGGTGCACACGTCACGAGGACAGCTGGCCCCGGCGTCGGGCCACCTGCGCAGCGAGACGGCCATCCTCTGCGACCTGGCCCGGCGCGCGCTCGGGCCAGAGGACGAGACGCCGTGGGAGGAGTTCGCCGACGACTACTCGCGCATCCGGGACTCGATCTCCCGCGTGATCCCCGGCTTCGAGGACTTCGAGCGGCGGGTGGCGGAGCCCGGCGGGTTCGTGCTGCCGCACCCGCCGCGCGACGCCCGCCTGTTCCCGACGGCGACCGGCAAGGCCAACTTCACGGTGAACGAGCTCGAGGTGGTCCACGTGCCGGAGGGCCGCCTGCTGCTGCAGACGGTCCGCTCCCACGACCAGTTCAACACCACCGTCTACGGCCTCGACGACCGGTACCGCGGGGTGAAGGGCGGGCGGCGCGTCGTGTTCGTGCGCCCGGAGGACCTGACGGCGCTCGGTCTCGCCGACGGCGACACGGTGGACCTGGTCAGCGAGTGGTCCGGGCGGGACGGGAGCACGGAGGAACGCCGGGCCCCCGGGTTCCGCATCATCGCGTTCCCGACGGCGCGCGGGTGCGCCGCCGCGTACTTCCCGGAGACCAACGTGCTGGTGCCGCTGGACCACACGGCCGAGGGCAGCAACACCCCGGCTTCCAAGTCGGTGGTCATCCGCCTCGAGCCCGCCGGCTGAGTACTGGCTATCTGCGGGTCTGGGCGCCGCAGACCAACACAGACCAAGCACCCGACGGGGGTCAGGTGAGGCGGAAGATCGGCCAGGCCAGCTCCGTGCGCCAGGCCGCCCGGTCCGGGGTGTCCGACGGGGCCACCAGGTAGGTCTCGTGGACCGGGCCGTCCACCGCCAGGGCGTGGTCGACCACCCACGCGCCGAGCCGGCCGTAGGTGACGTCGATGTCGTCGTGTCCGCCGTGGTGAACGACGGTCGCGAGCTCAGCGGCCGGCAGCTCGACCGGCCGCACCCGCCCCCGCTCGGGTGGGTCCGCCACAGGCCGGTACACGAGCACGGACCCGCGCCCGTCGCTGAACAGCTCGTTCGCGTAGTGCCCGCCCGGCGGCCCGAGCCGCTCGTGGCCGACCACGGCGGCGTCCAGCTCGGTCATGGCCGCCGCGTACCAGTCCAGGACGTCCCCCTGCTCGACCACGCCCGTGATCCCAGCGACCACGCGCGCCGGCGCTGAGCGCAGCGCCACCTCGGGCGGTGTGCCAGGGGTGAGCAGCTGCCGCAACGAGGCGACGGCGCCCCGCGTCCGGTCGAGCTCCGCCTCGAGCCGCCGCAGGTGTCCGGCAACGAGCTCGGACCGTGTCGCTGCGTCGGGCGTGGCCAGGATCTGCCGCACCTCCGCCAGCGGTACGTCGAGCTCGCGCAGCCGGTGGATCACCTGGGCGGGCGGGATCTGCGCGCTCGTGTAGTACCGGTAGCCGCTTGCCGGATCCACCCGCTCGGGCTCCAGCAGTCGGGACTCGTGGTAGCGGCGCAGGGTCCGCACGCTCAGGTGGGTGAGCTCGGCGAACTCACCGATGGTCAGGCCTCGGGTCACCGCACCACTGTGCACCCTCCCGCCGGGGGAGACTCCACGAACGCGCGCAGGCGTTGACTCTCTCCCTGCGGGAGGCCCCAGCGTGGGGCCATGCACACCTCCGACAACGCCGGCCCGCCGGCCGTGACCATCAGCGACCGCCTCGACGGTCGCCGCGCCCTCGTGACCGGCGCCAGCAAGGGCACCGGCGCCGCCATCGCAGCGCGGCTGCGCGAGGCAGGCGCGACGGTGCTGGGCGTCGCGCGCTCCGCACCCGACCCGCATCCCGGCCCGCTCGGCTTCGTCGCGGCCGACCTGACCTCGCCCGACGGGGTCGACCTGGTGGCCGCGCACGTGGCCGAGCATCTCGGCGGCGTCGACATCCTGGTGCACACGCTCGGCGGGTCCCGGTCGCCGTCGGGCGGCTTCGCGGCCCTCACCGACGAGCACTGGGCCGACGAGCTGGGCCTCAACCTGCTCTCGGCGGTCCGGCTCGACCGTGCGCTGGTTTCCGGCATGAGCGCGATGCGCCGCGGGACCGTGGTGCACGTCTCGTCCATCCAGCGCCGGCAGCCGCTGCACGCGGCCACGCTCGGCTACGCCGCCGCCAAGGCCGCGCTGACCACGTACAGCAAGGGCCTGGCCAACGAGGTGGGGCCCCACGGCGTCCGGGTCAACGTGGTCTCCCCCGGTTTCATCCGGTCGTCGGGCGCCGACGGCCTCGTCGAGCGCCTGTCGACCGGTCAGGGCATCACCCGCGACGAGGCCCTCGGCCAGGTCATGGACTCGCTCGGTGGCATCCCGCTCGGGCGCCCGAGCGAGCCCGCCGAGGTCGCGGAGCTCGTCGCGTTCCTCGTCGGCGACCGCTCGGCGGCCATCACGGGGGCCGAGCACACGATCGACGGCGGGACGGTCCCGACGGTCGGCTGACGACGCCGTCCGACACAAGGAGAGGAAGACAGTCATGAACGCAGCACAGGAAGGCACCACCCGGAGCGACGCCACCGAGGGCAGTGCGCTGCCCGACGTCGTCGCCGCGCACCTCGCCGCGCACGAGGCCCGCGACGCCGACCGGGAGCTGGTCTGCTACGCCGACGACGCCGTCGTCAGCGACGACGGGCAGACCTATCGCGGCCGTGCCGAGATCCGTGCCTGGCTCAGCCGCGCGGCCGGCGAGTACACCTACACCAGCACCCTCACCGGCGTCCGCCAGGAGGACGCCGACCACTGGACGGCCGTACGACACCTCGAGGGCGACTTCCCCGGCGGCGTCGTCGACCTGCGCTACCGCTACACGCTCGCCGCCGGCCGGATCACGAGCCTCGTCATCGCCCCGTGACACGCGTCGAGTGCTGGATGTTCGTCCTCGAGACGGCTTCGGGAGGGCAGATATCCAGCACTCGACGGTGTCACCTCACCGGGTCAGTGCGCGGTCGCCTTCTCCGCGCCCGCGCCCGTGAGGGAGCGGACCTCCATCTCCGCGTACTTCTCCGGGTGCGAGCGCTCCTTGCTCAGGTACGTGCCGACGATGCCGAGCACGAACGCGAGCGGGATCGTCACGATGCCCGGGTTGTCGAGCGGGAAGAAGTGGAAGTCGATGCTCGGATCGCTGATCATCGACGTGCTGAGCCCGGTGACCGGGTCGGCGGGCTTGCCCGACACGACCGGCGAGAAGATGATCAGCAGGATCGTCGAGCTCAGGCCGCCGTAGATGCTCCACAGCGCGCCGGAGGTGTTGAACCGCTTCCAGAACAGCGAGTAGATGATCGTGGGCAGGTTCGCCGACGCCGCCACACAGAAGGCCAGCGCCACGAGGAACGCGATGTTCTGCCCGTTGGCGAAGATCCCGCCGACGATCGCGACGATACCGATCACCACGACCGTCCAGCGGGCCACCTTGACCTCGCCGTCCGGCGCCACCTGGCCCTTCTTGATGATCGAGGCGTAGATGTCGTGGGAGAAGCTCGCCGCAGCGGTGATCGTGAGGCCGGCCACCACGGCGAGGATGGTCGCGAACGCGACGGCCGCGATGATGCCGAGCAGGATCTCGCCGCCGAGCTCGAAAGCGAGCAGCGGTGCGGCGGAGTTGGCCCCGCCCGGCGCCGCCAGGATCGCCTCCGGCCCGACCAGGGCCGCGGCACCGTAACCGAGCACCAGGGTGAACAGGTAGAAGATACCGATCAGCCAGATCGCCACGACCACGGACTTCCGGGCCTCCTTGGCCGACGGCACCGTGTAGAAGCGCATGAGCACGTGCGGCAGACCCGCGGTACCGAGCACCAGGGCCAGGGCAAGGGAGAGGAAGTCGAGCTGCGACAGCGCCGTGGCGCCGTACTGCAGACCCGGCTCGAGGATGGCCTCGCCGTTCTCGCCGGCCATGTCCACGGCGCCCTGCATGACGCCCGACAGGTTGAAGTCGAAGAGGGCGAGCACCCAGACGGTCATGACTGCCGCGCCGGCGATGAGCAGCGTGGCCTTGATGATCTGCACCCATGTGGTGCCCTTCATGCCGCCCACCAGCACGTACAGGATCATGAGGGCACCGACCACCGCGATGACGACACCCTGGCCGGCCTTGTCGGTGATGCCGAGCAGGAGCGCGACCAGACCGCCCGCACCCGCCATCTGGGCCAGCAGGTAGAAGAAGACCACGGCGAGCGTCGAGATCGCTGCGGCCAGGCGGATCGGGCGCTGCTTCAGCCGGAACGACAGCACGTCCGCCATCGTGAACTTGCCGGTGTTCCGCAGCAGCTCTGCGACCAGCAGCAGCGCCACGAGCCAGGCCACGAGGAAGCCGATCGAGTACAGGAAGCCGTCGTACCCGTTGACGGCGATGGCGCCCGCGATGCCGAGAAAGCTGGCGGCGGACAGGTAGTCACCCGCGATCGCGGTGCCGTTCTGCGTGCCCGTGAAGTTGCGGCCGCCGGCGTAGAAGTCCGCGGCGCTCTTGTTCTGCCGGGACACCCGGAAGACCACGATCAGGGTGACCACGACGAACGCCGCGAAGATGCCGATGTTGATCCAGATGTTGCCGACGTTGGTGGCCGCCGCTGCCATGACGGTCCCGTTCACAGCTGGCCCTCCTCGATCTCTTCGCGCATGGCCTGCGCGCGGGCGTCGAACTTGTTGTTCGCCCACCGCGCGTAGAGCGTGGTGATCACGAACGTGGACACGAACTGCAGGAGCCCGAAGATCAGGCCGACCGTGAACGTCCCACCGACCCGGATGCTCATGAACTCGTGCGCGTAGGTGCTCAGGACCGCATACAGCAGATACCACACGAGGAACAGCGCGGTCATCGGGAAGACGAAGTTCCGGAAGGCCTTGCGCAGGCTCTGGAACTCGTCCGATCTCTCGACGCGTTGGTAATCGGTTTCAACTGGCCCTGGGGCCGGTACGTCACTCATGACGCCTCCATTGGCTCATGGGGACACGCGCAGCGCCCGCGACCCGGTGCGCCCTTCGCACCGCGACCAATGTTCCGCATCTCGCATGCCCGAGGCAAATAAATCTCCCGGCGGTTTTCCGACTTGACCAAGTCGTTACATTCCGCGAGAGCCGGGTGCAAGAAACCGGGGTCGCCGCAGGTCAGCGGCCCGTAGGCCGCTCGTCAGCCGGCCCGTCAGCGGCCCGTCAGCCGCTCGTCAGCGGCCCTCGGGCGCCCGTCCGCCGCCTGTCAGCGGCGGAGGTACGCCAGGTCCGCGATGGCGCGCCCGGCGTCCCGCGCCTTGCGCTCGAACCCGGTCAGGACCCGCCGCTCGAAGCGGGGAGCCACGTTCCCGGCACCGTGCACGTTGGTGAGCTCGGCGTCCGCCTCCAGCACCTCGATCATCTGCTCTGCGTACTCGGCCCAGTCGGTGGCAAGACGCAGCGTCCCGCCCGGTCGCAGGACGCGGGCCGCGAGCGCCGCGAACTCCGCGGTGACGAGGCGGCGCTTGTGGTGGCGGGCCTTGTGCCAGGGGTCGGGGAAGAAGACCCAGAGCTCGTCCACGGTACCTGGCGTCATCGTGGTCTCCAGCAGCTCCGCCGCGTTGGCCTGCACGAGGCGGAGGTTGGGCAGTCCTTCCTGGCCGAGGGCTGCGCCGGCCCGCTCGGCGCGCGCGATCGTGTGCGCGAGCCCGGGCTGGTAGACCTCGACGGCGAGGTAGTCCCGCCCGGGGTCGGTGGTGGCTGCTTCGACGACGGCGTCGCCGAGACCGGAGCCGACCTCCACGACCAGCGGTGCCCGGCGACCGAAGACGGACTCCGGGTCGAGCACGAAACCCGGGTCCACCGAGGTGCGCGCGATCGCCCGCGGCACGTCCACGAGGTACGTGGAGTGGAGCTCGGTCCACATCCGCTTCTGCTTGTCCGTGAGCCTGCCGGACCGGCGCACGAACGAGACCGGCTTGGTCCGGAACCCCGAGAGCTCGGGGCGGTCGGCGGCGTCGGGTCGGGGCGAAACGGGGTGGCTCACACCGAAGAGCGTACGAGGTGCCGGCGGCGCATTGCGTATCCGCAAGGATTCGGGCCTCGCCGCGCACCCCGGTGGCCGCACCCGGCAGGCTGGGCGCAGACGCCGGACCACGAGCGAACCCAGGAGCCGAGCATGCGCGCCATCGCACCACCCATCGATCTACCCCTTGACGTATGGCAGTCGTACCATACGGGCATGGGGCTGAAGCGGACCACCGTCTATCTCGACGAGAACGACCTGCGCGACCTCAAGATCGCCGCCGCACGCCGCGGTGTCAGCGAGGCCGAGATCATACGTGAGGGTGTGCGGCACGCGCTTCTCCGCAACCGCGTGTGGGACGAGCCGGTCAGGTTCCCGACGGTCTCGAGCGGCGATCCGACGTTTGCCTCCCGGTCGGACGAGATCCTCAGGTCGATGCGTTCGGAGCCCGGCTCCGAATGATCGTCGTGGCCGACACCTCAGGGATCATCGCCTCGATCGACACCGACGCTCCCGAGCACGCCGGCGCGCGCAGGGTGCTCGACCGCGCGAGCGCCGTCCTCGTTCCGCCGGTCGTCCTTGCGGAGCTCGACCATCTCGTCACGGGACGGTTCGGCCGTCGTGTCGCGGGGACGCTGCTGGACACGATCATCCGGCAGACCGCGTCAGGACGATTCATCGTCACTCAGCTCGCCGCCGAGAACCTGCGCGCTGCGCGCGCCGTGCAGACCCAGTACGACGATCTCGATCTTGACCTCGCCGACGCCGTCATCGCCGTCACCGCCGGGGATTACTCCACGAACGCGATCCTGACCCTCGACCGTCGGACCTTCCGGACCATCCGCCCGCTCACCGAGGAGAAGGCGTTCCGCGTTCTCCCGGACGACAGCTGAGCGAGGACCCATGGCCGATCGCAATGCCTGCTCGCGCGTCGAGCTGGACGGCCGCCGGATCGTCGTCGACCTGTCCGACGCCGACCTGGCGCGGCTCACCGCGACGGCGCTCGGACGCGGCGTGGACGGGACCCGGCTCGTCCACGAGTGGATCCGGCGCGGGCTGCGTGGCGACGACGCCTGGGCCCCGCCGGACGAGCGGCCCGGCCGGGCGAACCGAGTGGACCGAGTAAACCGGGACATCGAGGTCGCGCAGCAGTCCGAGAGCCTCTTCACGGACCTGCTCGGCGGCCCGTACGACCCCGGCTGAGCCGCCCTCAGACCAGGTCGACCTCTGCTTCGAGCATGGCGACGGCCTCGGCCGGTTCGAGGTCCCTGACCAGGACCCGAAGGGTCAGACCGTCGGCCAGGGCGAGCAGCCGCCGGGCCTTCGCCAGGGCCGCCTGCTCCGGCGCGGCCTGCTCCGGCGCCGTCTGCTCCGGCCCGGCCAGGCCTGCGCCCCCGCCCGAGGCCTCACGAGCGGCGCGGATCAGCCGCACGCACTCCTCCTCGGCACCTCGCCGCGCCTCGGCCAGCACCTGGCGGACGGCGGCGTGGTTGATCGACTTCGCCACGTAGGCGTACCAGACGCTGACGCCCATGCGGCCGCCGTCGTCCTGGGGAATCTGCTGGCTCACGACGTGCAGCAGCCGGTCGCGCGGCGCGGCGTCGGCGGTCTCGAGGTAGCCGCCGTACGCGCTCTGGACGAGCGCGGTGCAGCCCGCGAGGACGAGGGACTCCTTGGTGCCGAAGTAGTGCTGGATCCGGCCCATCGAGACGCCGGCCTCCGCGGCCACGTGGCGCAGGCTGACGCCCTCGATCCCGTGCTGGGCGATCACCAGCCACAGCGCGAAGACGATCTGCTGGCGGCGCTCTTCGTGGTCGACGACTCTCGGCATGCGCACAGCGTAGCAATACAGTCGCATCGCAACCTGTTACGATGCGACTGTATTGCAACAACGTCACCCACCCCGAGAGGAACCTCGATGCGCGAGAACAAGACCGGGCGCAAGCCCCGCCGGTGGCCGATCGTGCTGCTCGCCGCCGTCGCCGCGGTCTCCACCAGCGGACTGCTGCTGCTCGTCGCGACCGGCGGGCCGGGCGTCGGCCACTTCCGCACGCCGGAGGCCCGCCTGGCCTACGAGGACGCGTACGCCGAGGCGTTCGGCCAACTGCCCGACCCCACCGAGACCCACGACGTCGAGACGAGCTTCGGCACGGTACGCGTCTACTCCTGGGTCGCGGAGGGGCAGCCCGACGCCGCCCCCGTCGTCCTGCTGCCCGGCCGGTCGGCCGCCGTCCCGATGTGGGCCGACAACCTGCCGCACTACCTCGAGCACCGCACGGTGTACGCGTTCGACGTCCTCGGCGACACGGGCCTGTCCGAGCAGACCGTCCCGCTGCGCGACATCGGCGACGCCGCCCAGTGGGTCGACGAGGCCATGGCCGGCCTGAGCATCGAGCGCGCCCACCTCGTGGGCCACTCGCAGGGCGGCGGGCTGGCCGCCGCCGTCGCGGTGCGCCACCCGGAGCGTCTGGCCAGCCTGACCCTGATCGAGCCGATCCTCACCCTTGGCACGCTGCCGCTCTCGGTGGTGCTCGCGAGCATCCCGGTCTCGCTGCCCTTCCTGCCGGAGTCCTGGCGGGAGGCGGGACTCAATGCGATCGGCGGCGTCGAGGACGAAGAGGTCGACCCGAACGACCCTCTCGCCAGGATGATCAACCTCGGCGCCGAGAGCTACAACTCGTCCGGACTGCCCAACCCCAGCCAGCTGACCGACGCCGAGCTGAAGGACCTGCCGATGCCGGTCTACGTGGCGATCGCGAGCGACTCGTCGCTGGCGGGCGGCGAGGCCGCAGCCGAGAAGGCACAGCTGATCCCCGACGCCCAGGTCAAGATCTGGCCCGACACCACGCACTCGCTCCCCATGCAGGTCGCCCGGCCTCTTGACACCGAGCTGGAGACGTTCTGGTCGGCGCACCCCTGAGGCCAGGCCGGGCTCCCGGGTCACCAGGTCTCGGCGAGCCGCTCCACCACCCAGTAGAGCGCGACCGCGACGATCCCCGCCGTCGCCGCCCCGAGCACCCACCGGGCGGTCCGCGGGGCCCGCACGCGGAGCACTACCAGGAGCGGGAACACCACGGCGATGATCCCGAGCTGCACCGCCTCGATGCCCACGTTGAACGACAGCAGCGACCACAGCAGCGTCCACGACCACGCAGCGGAGATGCCGAGCGCACCGGCGAACCCGACGCCGTGCACCAGCCCGAAGGCGAACACGACGGGCAGCCGCCACCGGTCCCAGGCCGTCAGAGCGCCCCGCTCTCCCGCGTCGACCCGCCAGCGCAGACCGTCGCGTACGGTGCCCGACGGCGGAGCGGCCCGCCCTCGCCAGATCAGGTACAGGTCCACTGCCGCCACCACCGCGATGGACGCCGCGATCACCGGTTCGACCACCGCAGCGGGCACCGAGACCACGCCGAGGGCCGCGAGCAGGAAGGTCACCGAGTGCGCGACCGTGAAGGCAGTGGCGGTCCAGACGATGTCGCGCAGCCTGCGGGCACCGATCAGCAGCGCCAGCAGGAACAGCACGTGGTCCAGCCCGAACAGCAGGTGCTCGCCGCCCAGCACGAAGAACTCGCCCACCTGCTTGAGCAGGCGGTTCTCCCCCGTGGTGAGGGTCGGCGACGCCGCAGTGAGCACGGCGGAGCCGTCCTCCTCGTCGAGCGTGTACCGGATGATCGTCTCGGTGGAGTGCACGAACGACTCGGCGTCCGGGAAGAGGGCGCTGGACACCTCGTGCACGCCCTCCGGCTCGCCCGCGCAGGCGAACGAGTAGGTCAGGGACGCGTAGGGGCGCTCACCGCGCTCCACGATGTCGGCGGCGGACAGCGTCGGGGCGCACGGCTCGCCGTCGTAGGTGACGGCGAACCGGTCGGTGACGTACCCGTCCACGGCCCGCTCGTGCCGGTCGAGCTGCACGAGCTGGTCGTCCCGGCCCGTCGCCTCGTACGCCTCGGACCGCAGCCACGCGGACTTCATCAGCAGGTCGTACTCGAGGTCGAGCACTGCCGTGACGTCCGCCGTCGTGCCGCCGTCCGACGCCGGGATCACCTCCGCGTAGACGTCGCTGGTGGCGTCGTGGGCCCACGCGGTCTGCCCGACGGCGGGGCTGCTCAGCACTGCGAGCAGCCCCGCCAGGGCCACGGTGCGTCCGAACCTCAACGACGCGCCGTGGTGAAGTACGCCGGCGAAGCCGTCGTGGTGCCGCCCCCGGAGGTGCGGGCCGTGACGAACCAGGCGTAGGTGCGGTCCGGCTTGAGACCGTCCCACCGGACCGAGGCGACCTCACCCGAGGTCACCGTGTCCTCGCCGATCTGGTGCACCGGGTCGTACAGGACCACGGACTCGGTGCTGAAGGACGTGGTGCGGGAGGTCAGGTCGACCGGCAGCACCATGTTGTCCTCGAGGCCGTTGTACCGCTGGTCCTCGTCGTACTCCGTCGCGCCGAACTCGCCGAGCAGCGGCGAGTAGGTGTCGATGGACACCTCGCCGCGGTCGACGTCGAACTGGAGCATGCGGAAGAACGAGGCACCGAACCGGAGCCGGTCTGCCGGGTCGTACCCACCGAGCTCGGTGAGGCCGAGCTGGTCCGCGGACACCGTGTAGAACTGGTAGTCCGCGAGCAGCTCGACCACGCCACCGCCGATGTCGCCGATCACGGGCGGGCGCACGTTGGTGCCCACGCCGTGCCGGTGCCCGGCCAGGACCATGAACACGTTCGGGTTGTCCTTGACGAGCAGGTTGTACAGCAGCGGCCCGTCCGACCCGCCGAAGTTCGCCCCGCGCCCGTCGGGCGACGTTGACGGCTCCAGGTAGTCGTGCGTGAGCAGGATCCCGTTGCGGTCGGAGTAGCGGTCGAAGATCGACGCTGCCCACTCGGCCTCGTCCCTGGTCACACCGTAGGACAGGCCCACGACCACGAAGTCGAGGCCACCGGCCGAGAACAGGTCGTAGTGGTTCTCGTTCGAGCCCGGCTTCATGGAGCCGCCGTAGGACGCGTTCTCCCAGCCCTCTGCGAGCTCCTTGTAACGGTCCGGCCCGAAGTGCTGGTCGAACAGCTCTGGGTTGGTCCCCGACTGGTTGTCGTGGTTGCCCGCGACGACGCCGTTCGGGATACCCGCCGCGTCGATCCGGCCCTGGGCCTCCGACGCGAACTCGAACTCGCCCGCCACCTGCTCCTCGAGCTCCGGCGAGAGCGACCGGATGTTGTTCTCGATGATGTCGCCGGTGTGCGCGACGTACGCGATCTTGCGTTCCTCGGCGTTGTCGACGATCCAGTCCATGACGCCCGTGTAGGCCTTGCCCCACACGGCCCGCTCCTCAGCGGTCTCCTGCTCGACGGCGCCCTCTGCCAGGTACTGCGTGTCCGTGTAGTGGACCATCGAGAAGTCGTAGTCGTCAGGGTTCGCGAACCGGTCGCCGTCGCCGGCGTCCATGTCGTCCGCGAAGGGGTCCTCGCCCGTGACCATGGCGTGGACCTTGCCGCGGTCCACGTAGTCGCGGGTCACGGAGCCCTCGAGCACCGTGCGGCCGTCGACGGCGCCGCGCGCCGAGGCGACGACGTCCCAGGCGGACGTGTCCGGGTTCCAGGCCCGGAGGCTGACCAGGCGCGCCGGGTCGGCGGTGCCCTCCCAGCGCAGCACCGGCGCCTCGACCTTGCCGCGGACCGGCACGTCGAACCGCTGGTAGGTCACGTCGCTCGACGTCGGCGAGTCCGCGGACCTGCCGTCGCCGGGCTCCAGCGCCCCGGTGCTCAGCTTCTGCTGGCCGGGCACGCGCAGGCCGGTCGGCACATCGTCGCTCTCGCCCTGCCAGGCGTTGGTCGGGGTGAGGATCTCGGCGCTGGAGAAGGTGGTGGTGACCTTGCCGCCGTCCGGCTCCGCGACCTTGGCGCTCAGCGTCGCCGTGCGGCCCACGTCCGAGGCGCCCGACGCCGGTGCGACGTCGGCGGGCACGTCCGGGATCCCCGCGCTGACGAAGGGGATCTCGTGGGTCACCTGGTTGCCGAGGCCGTCGGTCGCGGAGACCGCCAGGGTGTGGTCGCCGGCAGAGAGGCCTGGACCGACCGGGTCGCCGACGGCGATCTCCTCGCCGTCGAGCGTGATGTCAGGGCCCTGCACCACACCGGAAGCGTCGTCGACGGAGACCTCGAGCGGCACGCTCGAGGTGAGCCGGTCGCCGCCGGCGGGGGTGGCCGTGACGAGCTCCGGGCCGGTGTTGTCCGTGAACAGCGCCCGGTGGGCGGTCTCGCCCGTGGTGGAGGTGGCGGAGAGCTCGTGCTCGCCGTCGGGCAGCGTGGCCGTGTCGACCTGCGCGAGCAGGCCGCGCGCCGGAGCGTCGACGTGGAACACCAGGTCGACCTCGACCTCGGGGTTCACGTTGCTCCCGCAGTTGCCGTCCCCGATGTTGTGGCTCGCGCGCATGCTGACGTGCGTCGCCGTGCCCTCGGCAGGGGTGAGCACGGGGTCCGTCAGCGTGTAGTCGTCGCGGTTGTCGCCGCACGAGCTCCCGTACAGCGTGCCCGCGACCAGGTCGATCCGGTTCCAGCCGGCCAGGAGCCACTCGTTCGGCACCGTGATCTCGGCCCGCTCGGACACGTAGTCCCGGTCGTCCATGGTGAGCTTGTGCCCGTTGATCTGCAGGTACGAGTGGTAGCGCGCCTCCATCGAGTTGGACCCGACGTCGAACGCGAGCACGGCGTCCCCCGCACCCAGCGACTCGTGCAGGGTGACCGCCGGGGCGTCGACGGTGTAGGTGAGGGCGACCTCGCGCAGGCCGTCACCGCTCCCGCAGTTCCCGTCGCCCATGGCGTAGGAGTCGGCGATGTCGTGGCCGGTGACCGTGGCGCCGTCGAGCTCGAGGTCCAGGCCGGAGATGGTGAAGTCGTCACGGTTGGTGCCGCACGACGACGCGTAGTCGCCCGTGACGACCTCGATCGTGTTCTCGCCCGGGACGAGCAGGCTCGCCGGGATCGTGACGTCGACGCGCTCGTTCGCCCAGTCGCCGCCGAGCTCGACGCGCGACCCGTTGACCAGGAGGAAGTTGTGGTAGGCGTCGTCGATCGAGTTGGAGCCGACGTCGAACGAGAACGTGGCCGCGCCGTTGCCGAGAGTGGGCAGCGCCGCCGGCTCCTCGCCGTCGAGCAGGAGCTCTGCGACCCCGCCGTCCTCGCCCGCCGGGCGGGCGGCGGCGACGGCCACCGTGCCGTTGGTGAGGGTGCCGTCGGCCGGGGTGAGGCGGGGCGCACCGGTCGGCGCGTTGTTCACGCGGACCGTGTGTGCCGTCGTGTCGCCCGACGTGGTGCGTGCCTCGATCGTGTGCTCGCCGTTGGCCAGCGTCGTGGTGTCGAGGTCGGCGCTGAGGCCTGTGGTGCCCTGCGGGTCGCCCTGCAGGAAGAACGACAGCTCGGCGCGGCGCAGCAGCGTCGAGTTGGTGCCGCAGCTGCCGTCGCCGAACGCGTAGGTGTACTCGTTCTCCTCGCCGTCGGCCATCTCGCCGAGCGGCTCCAGCGTGAAGTCGGACAGCACGAAGTCGTCGTGGTTGGCGCCGCAGCTCGTCTCGAACGTCCCTGCGACCACCTCGACGGTGTTCTCGCCGGTCACGAGGTACTCGTTGGGGATCTCCAGCTCGACGCGCTCGTTCACGGCGTCGGGCAGGTGGATCGGCTCCGACCCGTTGACGGACACGTAGTTCTGGTAGCGCGCCTCGGTCGAGTTGCTTCCGACGTCGTAGCCGAGGATCGACGTGCCGAGCGTCTCGGTGGCGCCGGGCACGTCGGTGCCGTCGACGGTGAGGCTCTCGACGTCGTCGCCGGGCGCGACGGGCACTGCCGCGACCGCTGCGGTGCCCTCGAGGAACTCGCCGTCGGCGGGCGTGAGGATCGGGCCGTCCGACGCCGGTGCCGCCGGCTCGCGCGGTGCCGTCGCGGGCGTGCTCCCCGCAGGGCGCTCGGTGTCCGCGGGGGCGGCGGACGACGACGTCGCGACCCACCCCGTCATGACGAGCGTGGCCGCCGTGACCGCTGCGACGAGACCGGCTTGCTGCCGACCTCGCTGTTTCCTGATGGCTGGCCGCATGGCCGTCCTCTCTGTGGTCCGACAAAGCTGTGGTCCGTCAAAAGCTGTGGTCCGTCAAGCTGGGCGGCGCTGAGCACGCCCGGAGGTCAACCTGACCTGGGCTGATGAACGGAACGGGAGCATCAGGCAACCTCCGGACAAACTGGAAGGAACCTGGATGAGTTGCCTGGTCAGGGGGCCGGGCGGAGCGGGTGAAGTTTGCTCACGCCGGGCCGGGACCTGGGCTGGGACCCGGGTGGATCCGGGAACGACGAAGGCCCCCACCGTGGTGGGGGCCTTCGTCAGGGTTGTGCGCCATCTAGGACTTGAACCTAGAACCCGCTGATTAAGAGTCAGCTGCTCTGCCAATTGAGCTAATGGCGCCTGCGACGGAAAGATTACCAGGGCCTGGACCCTCTGGCGCACCTTTTTGCTCCGCCTCGCGACTGCCCTCGGCACCGCCCCGAGAGGGGGGTGCTGAACCGCCGCGTTGGTGCGCCATCTAGGACTTGAACCTAGAACCCGCTGATTAAGAGTCAGCTGCTCTGCCAATTGAGCTAATGGCGCGCAACGGAGTGAAACACTACCAGGACCAGCAACGTCACCGGTAACCGAACGCGCGGCCCGGAGCTGTGAACTGCGCGACAGCCCGACCGGCCACGTCCCCGGCTACAGGTACAGCCCGGTCGCGCCGTCCGCCTCGTCGCGCTCGGCCACGCCGTGCACGTCGCGCTCCCGCAGGAGCACGTAGTCCCGGCCCGCGAGGTCGACCTCCGCACGCTCCTCCGGGTCGTACAGGACACGGTCGCCCACGTCGACCTGCCGCACGTGCTCGCCCTTGGCCACGACGGTCGCCCACGCGAGCCGCTTGGGCCCGACGGCGGTCGCCGGAATCACCAGGCCGGCCGTCGACTGCCGCTCCGCCGAGTCCGTCTCGGGCTCGACCAGCAGCCGGTCGTGCAGCATGCGGATCGGGAGGGTGCCTGGCTTGGTCGCGGAATCAGGTACAGCAGGAGTACTCACGGGTCCAACGCTACGCGACTCGGCGGGGCGGATTACCTGGGCCCGGCGGTCTGCGCACGAGAAGATACCGTTACCGGCATGACCACTCGTCTCGAATCCGGGGACAAGGCTCCCGACTTCAACCTGCCCACCGCCGACGGCGCCACCGTCCGCCTCGCCGACCTGGCGAGCGGCACCGACAAGGGCGTCATCGTGTACTTCTACCCTGCCGCTGCGACGCCCGGCTGCACCAAGGAGGCCTGCGACTTCCGGGACTCCCTCGCCTCGCTGCAGGGCGCCGGCTACGCCGTCGTCGGCATCTCCCCCGACAAGGTGGCGAAGCTGGCGAAGTTCGCGGACGCCGAGGCGCTGACCTTCCCGCTCGCGTCCGACGAGGACCACGCGACGCTGGAGGCGTACGGCGCCTGGGGCGAGAAGCAGAACTACGGCAAGACGTACGTGGGCGTCATCCGCTCCACGTTCGTGGTGAACCCCGACCTGACCGTGGCCGAGTCCTTCTACAACGTCAAGGCGACCGGACACGTGGCCCGGATCCGCAAGGTCCTCGGGCTTGACTGAGCCGACGATGAGCTCGCCCGCCGACCTGCTCGACCTCGACTCCGAGCTGAGCGACGCCGAGCTGGCCACGCGCGACCGGGTGCGCGAGTTCGTGGACCGGCGGGTCCGGCCGGACATCGCCCGCTGGTTCGCCGACGCGCACTTCCCGCGCGAGCTCGTTCCCGAGCTCGGTGAGCTGGGCCTGCTCGGCATGCACCTGGAGGGGTACGGCTGCGCCGGGCGGTCCGCCGTCGAGTACGGGCTGGCGGTACAGGAGCTGGAGGCGGGCGACTCCGGCATCCGCACCTTCGTGTCCGTGCAGGGCTCGCTGGCGATGTCGGCGATCCACAAGCACGGTTCCGAGGCCCAGAAGCAGCGGTGGCTGCCCGGCATGGCGACCGGCGAGGTGGTCGGCTGCTTCGGGCTCACGGAGCCGGGGGCGGGCTCCGACCCGGCGAGCATGACCACGCGTGCCCGGTTCGAGCCCGGCAGCGAGGGCGGCGACGCCGGCGGCGAGTGGGTCCTGGACGGCGCCAAGCGGTGGATCGGCATGGCCTCGTTCGCTGACCTCGCGATCATCTGGGCCAAGGTCGCCGAGCCGTCCGAGCGCGGCGGCGTGCGGGACAGGGTGCGCGGGTTCATCGTGCCGACGTCGGCGGAGGGGTTCACGGCCGTCCCGATCGAACCGAAGCTGTCGATGCGGGCGTCGGTGCAGTGCGACATCGCGCTCGAGGGCGTCCGGGTGCCCGCTGACGCCCTCCTGCCGGAGCATCCCGGCCTCGCGGGGCCGTTCGCCTGCCTGGACGAGGCCCGGTACGGCATCGTGTGGGGCACCGTCGGCGCAGCGCGCGACGCGTTCGAGGCCGCGCTGGCCTATGCCAAGGGGCGCGAGCAGTTCGGCACGCCGATCGCGGGCTTCCAGCTCACCCAGGCCAAGCTCGTGGACATGGCGCTGGAGATCACCAAGGCGCAGCTCCTCGCGCTGCGCCTCGGCCGGCTCAAGGACGCCGGGCGCCTGGAGGGGCACATGATCTCGGCGGGCAAGCTGAACAACGCGCGCATCGCCATCGAGGTCTGCCGGGAGGCACGCACCGTCCTCGGCGGCAACGGCGTCACGCTGGACCACTCGCCCATGCGGCACGCGAACAACCTGGAGTCCGTGCGCACCTACGAGGGCACGGACGAGGTGCACACCCTGGTGCTGGGCAGGCACATCACGGGACTCGCCGCATTCCGCTGACCTGCCCGCAAGCCCGTAGACTGACCGCCGCGCGCGAGTGGCGTAATTGGCAGCCGCGCCAGGTTTAGGTCCTGGTGTCTTCGGACGTGCGGGTTCGAGTCCCGCCTCGCGCACCCTGCGGACATCGCTGGTCAACGGGAGCCCGGCCTGTCGGCCGGGCTCCCGTTCGTCCCACCGCCGGCGGTGCTGGAAGGTCCGCCTCGACCATGCGATCTGGCATGCTCCAGGGCGCTGAACCATGCCTGACTGCATTCTGGAAGCGGACCTTCGCGCCGGACCGCGGCCGGTGCTCTGCGCGCGTCAGTTCTGCTGTGCGGCGAGGTCCTTCTTCACGGCCTCCATGTCGAGACCGCGCACGGCCTCGACGACCTCGGCGAGGCCCTTGGCGGGCAGCGCGCCCGCCTGACGGAAGACCAGCACGCCGTCGCGGAACGCCATCAGCGTGGGGATCGACGTGACCTGCGCGGCGGAGGAGATGCCGGGGTTGGCATCCGTGTCGACCTTGGCGTGCACGATGTCGGTGTTCTTGTCCGAGGATGCCTCGAAGACAGGTCCGAACATCTTGCACGGCGGGCACCAGGTGGCCCAGAAGTCGACGAGGACGATCTCGCTGTCGCTGACGGTCTTCTCGAACGTGGCGTCGGTGATGTCGACGGTGGCCATATCTAGTTTCCTCTCGTTGGACGTCTCCTTGGTGAAGCACAGCGGCGCCCTCTGCTATTCCACGCCCGGCGCGGGGTGCGGCACCGCTCGGCCCGACCTGGTAGAACGGACCCGTGACGGACACTGCCGACTACCCATCCGACGACGACTTCTACCGCGACCCCTCCCAGGTGTCGGGGTGGCTCACCGACGAGGACCTCGCGGTCGTGCGGGCGCAGCTTCCGCTCGTGTACGTCGACGCCGTCCCGGTCCGGGTCGACGACTCGGGCGACGTGGTCGCCGTCGGGCTGCTCCTGCGGGCGAACACGCAGGGCACGATGACGCGCGCGCTGGTCTCGGGGCGCGTCATGTACCACGAGCGGATCCGGGACGCGCTGCTGCGGCACATCGAGAAGGACCTCGGCCCGGTGGCGCTGCCGCAGGTCCCGCCGTCCCCGCAGCCGTTCACCGTGGCCGAGTACTTCCCGACCCCGGGTATCACGCCGTTCCACGACCCGCGCCAGCACGCGGTCTCGCTCGCCTACGTGGTGCCCGTCACGGGCGACTGCCGCCCGCAGCAGAACGCCCTGGACCTCGCCTGGCTGACGCCGGAGGAGGCGTGCGCCGACGACGTGCAGGCCGAGATGATGAACGGCCAGGGCATGCTCATCAAGCAGGCGATGGGGCACGTAGGCCGACTTCCGTGAGGTAGCTCCCGAGCCGACTGGACGTCGCGGGCCCGGTGGTGGGCCGGCGTCCCCCGCACGGGGGACCGGAACCGTTCGCTCGGGTGATGGATGCGGCCATGCGGCGGCCGAGAGTGGAGACATGCCACTTCGTCGCGTGACACTGCCTCTTCTCGGTTCCGTCGCCCTGCTCGCCGTCGCCGCCGTCAGCCTCCTCGGCGGTCACAACGTCCTCGCCGACGCCTCCGACAACGTCGGTCAACCGTTGCTGTTCCTGGGCGAGACGTTCGCCGACGTGTGGTGCGTGGTGGCCGGTGCCGCCCTGCTCCTCGGTGCGCTCGTCCTGCTCGCTCCACCCGGGTCCTGGCCTGAACGCCAGCGGGTCCGCCTGCTGGTGTCGCTGGCCGTGGTCGCCCTGCTCACGCTCGACCACACCATCATCATGGTGTCCGGCTACCTGCCGATGTTCCTCGTGCGCCTGGTGACCGAGGGGCCGGAGACCGCTGCAGTCCTGGTCTCACCGGGGCTGGGTGTGCAGATCCTCACCCTGGCTGGTGCAGCCGCGCTGTTCCTCGCCGCTCGCGACGAGCAGGCTCTCCGGCCCGCGGACGCGACGTCCGAATCGCTCGACCAGGCCACCCGGGCCACCCGGCGATGGGTCCTGGTCGCCATCGAGGCGCCGGTGCTCTACGCCCTGAGCCGGGTCCTGATGGCGCTGCACGTGCCGGGGTTCCGCTCCCCCGAGTTCACCGACGAGCTGCTGCTCGCCGGCCTGGGGCTCGGGGCCGCCGCCTGTGGCGGAGCCGTCCTCACCTGGGGCCTCATGGCCCCCTGGGGCGAACGCTTTCCCCGGTGGATGATCGGTCTGGCCGGGAAGCCCGTCCCGATCAAGATGGCGGTCGTCCCCGCGCTGGTGGTCGCGATGCTGGTCCTGTGCGCCAGCCGGGCGATCCTGGTCGGTGGCTTCGCCTCGGGGGAAGAGAACTGGGCCAACCAGCTAGAGCTCCCACTGATCCTCCTGCCGCAGCTGTTGTGGCCGGTGTGGTCGGTGGCCCTTGCCAAGGCGGCACTGGCCTACGAACGGCGCCGGCGCATCTCGGAGATGCTCCCGTGAGCACGGTTCCCGCCGCGGCCGATACCCGGACCGACGGTCCATCAGCTCAGGTCCAGCACCGGCCAGTCCTCCAGGTCCGCCCGCATGCGGCGGTCGTGGGTGGCCACCACCACGGCGCACGGCGTGACCTGCAGGGCACGGGTCAGCTCGTCGACGAGGTCGATCGACAGGTGGTTCGTCGGCTCGTCCAGCAGCAGCAGGTGCGGTGCGTGCAGCAGTGCGCGCGCCAGCTCGAACCGGCGCCGCTGCCCTGCGGACAGCTCGGCGAGCGGCCGGTCCAGGTCCTCCTCGCTGAGCAGGCCGAGCCCCGCGACGGGCACCACGTGGTCCGGGTCCAGCTCCCCGGAGGAGAGCAGCCGCAGCGCCTCGTCGGCGTAGGTCTCGAAGCCGGTCCGCAGGCGCGCCTTGCCCGTGATGGGCAGGCTCTCCTGCCCCACGACGCCGATGCGCGCACCCGGCGCGAGCGACCGGCTTCCCCGGTCCAGCTCCAGGGTTCCGGCCAGCGCCCCGAGCAGCGTCGACTTGCCGGTGCCGTTCGGCCCGACGATGAGGAGCCGGCCCGACGGCGGGATCGCTATCCGGGTGCCCGGCAGGTCCACGCGGGCGCCGCCGTCGTCCCCGACCCGCGGCGAGCGGACCTCCACGACCGGTTGGCTCGGGTCCCAGCCAGGGGACATCGCAGGCAGGTCGGGGAAGCCGAGCTCCACCGGCGGCACCGGCACCTCGATGGCCTCCGCCTCGAGCTTCTGGACGAGCCGGTCGGCGGCCTTGACGTGGATGCGGGCGTGCGTGGCACGGCGGTGTTTCTGCGAGCCCTTCTCGGGGCGCCACTCGTCGGACAGCCCCTCGTACGACTCGTCCAGCCGCTCCGCGAGCGCCGCCGCCCGCTTGCGCTCGGCGCGGTAGCGCTGCCGCCAGCGGTGCAGCGACTGGTTCTTCGCGAACCGGTAGGCCAGGTAGCCCGGCTGCCCGTACAGCACCGGCTTGCCGTCCCAGGAGGGGTCGAGGTCGAGGATCGCCGTGGCGACGTCGTCCAGCAGCTCACGGTCGTGGGTGACCAGCACGACGCCGCCGCGCCATGCGACGAGCTCGCCCGTGAGGAACTCGATGGCGGAGTCGTCCAGGTGGTTGGTGGGCTCGTCGAGCAGGAGCAGGTCGGACCGCTCCGCCAGGCGGCACGCGAGGCGGACCCGGAACCGCTCCCCCACGCTGAGCTGGTCGAGCCGGCGGGCAGGGTCGCGCGGGGCGCCCAGCCGCGTGAGGGCGACCTCGACGCGCCGGTCGGCGTCCCAGGCGGCGAGGTGCTCGGCCAGCGAGAGGGTGCGCTCCAGCACCGCGAGGTCGCCCGACCCGTGGTCGAACGCGGCGGCAGCGGCCTCCAGCTCGGCGGCCGCCGCCCGCAGACCGTCGAGGGTTCCGGCGACGACGTCGCCGATGGTCTGCCCTGGCGTGGGGTGCAGCTCCTGCTCGACGAGGGCGACGGTGCCCTGCCGGCGCACCGCGCCAGACCGTGGCTGCAGGTCGCCCGCCAGGAGGTGCAGGAACGTGGACTTGCCGGACCCGTTCTCCCCCACGACGCCGAGCCGCGTGCCGTCGTTCACGGTGACGCTCACCCCGGCCAGCACGTCCCGCCCCGGGTACGCGAAGGCTAGGTCCTGGGCGACGAGGTGCATCCGCCAAGCCTACGGGCCGTTCGGGACCGGGCGGTCAAGGCAAGGGCGGTGCCCGACGCCGGGCGGCGTCGGGCACCGGGGGGAAGCTGTGGGTACGCAGCGGGGGGATCCAGGGGCGGATGTACTACGTACCCACAGCGAGGTGCTCAGGCAGGGGTCTCCGTCCGACGGGTCACGGCGGGGTACCTGATGTTCTCGACCATCTCCTGGATCTCGTGCGACGGAGGCTTGGTCGCCAGCGACACGACGACCGTGACCACCAGGTTCACGACCGCCCCGATGGCGCCGATGCCCTCGGGGCTCACCCCGAGGATGTGGTCGTTGGCCTGCGTGCCGAACACCTCGAGCGTGTAGATCATGTAGGTCGAGGTGAAGACGAGGCCCGCGAGCATGCCGGAGACTGCTCCCGCCGCGTTCGTCCTCTTCCAGAAGATCCCGAGCAGCAGGATCGGGAAGAAGGTGGACGCGGCGAGCCCGAAGGCGAAGGCGACCACCTGGGCCACGAACGCCGGCGGGTTGATGCCGAAGTAGATCGAGACCAGGACGGCCACTCCCATGGCGATCCGGCTGACGAGCAGTCGGCGGCTCTCCGAGGCGTTCTTGTCCAGGTACCGGAAGTACAGGTCGTGGGACGCCGACGACGAGATGACCAGAAGAAGGCCGGCCGCCGTCGACATGGCGGCCGCGAGGCCACCTGCCGCGACGAGCCCGACGATCGGCGCGGGGAGACCCGCGATCTCCGGGCTGGCGAGCACCAGGATGTCGTTGTTGATGATCAGGTCGGCACCAGAGGTCGGGTCGTTGCTGACCGTACCGATCGTGTCGACCCCGTCGCCGACGGTGACCAGCCCGGTCGCCATCCAGTTCTGCACCCAGGACGGCAGGGCGTCCACGGCGGCGCCCTGCACGCCCGAGAGCAGGTTGAGCTTGGTGAACGCGCCGACGGCCGGGGCCGTCGTGTAGAGCATGCCGATGAAGATCAGCGCCCACAGGGCCGAGTAGCGCGCCCCGCGGACCGTCTTGGTCGTGTAGAACCGGATGATCACGTGCGGCAGGCCGGCGGTGCCGATCATGAGCGACAGGGTCACCAGGAAGACGTCGATCTGCGGGCGGGCGGTGAACGCCTCCGTGTACACCGGCAGCCCGAACTCGGCGCCGATCCGGTTCAGCTCGGCCAGGATCTCGCCGAAGGAGACCTGCGGGACCGGGAAGCCGGTCATCGTGTGCGCGACGGCCCAGGCCGGGATCAGGTAGGCGGTGATCAGCACCGTGTACTGGGCCACCTGGGTCCAGGTGATGCCCTTCATGCCGCCGAACACCGCGTACGCGAAGATGACGGTCGCCGCGATAGCGACCCCGGCCCCCTGCTCCACCTGGAGGAACCGGGAGAAGACGATGCCGCCGCCCGCCATCTGCCCCACCACGTAGGTGAACGACACGATGATGGCGACGACGGCGGACACCGACCGCACCGTCTCGGAGAACCGGTCGCCGACGAACTCGGGGACCGTGAACTTGCCCCACTTGCGCAGGTATGGCGCGAGGAGCAGGGCGAGCAGCACGAAGCCGCCCGTCCAGCCCATCAGGTAGATGGAGCCGTCCGACCCCAGGAAGGCGATGAGGCCGGCCATCGAGATGAAGGACGCAGCGGACATCCAGTCCGCCGCGACGGCCGCACCGTTCGCGACCGCGGGGATGTTCTGCTCGGCGACGAAGAAGCCCTTGGTCTCCTTCACCCGGCTGCGCCAGGCGATGAAGATGTACAGCGCGAACGACGCCCCGACGAAGATGAGCGCCCAGGTCTGGATGTCACTCATGACCGGCTCCCGTCGTCGTTGCGCTCGCTGACGCCGTACTGGTCGTCAAGCTTGTCCATGCGCAGGGCGTAGATGAGGATCAGCAGGATGAAGGTGTAGATCGAACCCTGCTGCGCGAACCAGAAGCCGAGGGGGAAGCCGCCGACCACGATCTCGTTGAGCTGCTCGACGAACAGGATCCCTGCGCCGAACGAGACCACGAACCAGACGACGAGCAGCGCCACCATCAGGCGGAGGTTCTTCTTCCAGTAGTCCTTGCGCCAGCCGTTCTCCGGCAGCGCGGCTCCCCCGCCGCCCGACGGTGGTGCACCACCGGGGGGACTCTCGTTCGTGTCGGCCATTTCTCGACGCTCCTTTGCGTGTCGTGGTGCGACCCCGGCGGCAGCCCCAGCTGCACTGCCGGGACGCGCTGTGGTGCGGATCACAGTCGCCCCCTGAGCCTGAGCCAAGGGCAGACACCCCCGCGGCGCAAGAGCCGACCGGCCGGACGGCGGCAGCGACCCCGCGAGCGGTCGCTCTGGGCGGCGAACGGTGCCTGGCAACTTCACCCGACCGCTCGGGAGACGTTCTTGACCGTTCGTGGAGCTCGACCGGCCGTTCGGCAGAGCGGAGCCCTGGCGGGGTCCCCGGAGGCGCCCGACAGCCCTACGATCGCCCTATGTCCTCGACGTCGAGCACTTCCGGTACCGCCGTGCGCCGCGCGTTCCATCCCGGCAGTCTGGCGATGGCGATCGGAGGGCTGTGCGTCATGATCGGGTCGGTCCTGCCCTGGATCAGTACGCCGCTGGGGCACATCCCCGGCCACGCGAGCTACCTCGGCTGGGCGACGATGGCCGTGGCTCCCCTCGCGTTCGCCGGCGCGGTGCTGCCGTTCCGACGGGTAGCCATCGGTCACTGCCTCGTCGTCGCGGTACCGGGAGCGGTCGCCGTCGTGTGGAGCGTCGTGCAGATGGTGCAGGTCAGCGTGACCACCGACTCCTGGGGCAAGATGTGGCCGGGCATGGGCCTGGTGATGATCGCCGGCGGCACGGTGATCATGCTGCGCACCGCCTGGCGCCTGCGCCGGGCGGACGCCGCTTAGTCTCGTCCCATGGAGCACGACGACGACGACGTCGACGAGCACGACACCCCGGCCGAGGTCGACGCGACGTTTCGCACGTTGCGACGCGTCGCGATCACCCACTTCGTGCTGTTCCTCGCCGCTGTGATGGGGGTTCCCGCCCTGTCGCTCACGCTCGACTGGTGGTCGGGCGGGCGCCTGGCCGGCGGGATGAGCCCCGGCTTCGCCATGGCGGCGTTCGGGCTGTACGCGTTCTTCCTGGTGATCGGGCTGGCGGCGGCCACGCTCTCGTCGGCGGTCGAGGCGCGCATGCTCGGCGGCAGGAACGACGAGGACGACGAGTACGCGGGCGACGGCTACCCGAGCGAGGGCGAGTTCCCGTGACGGCCACCAGTGCCGGCACGCTGGCGATCCTCATCGCGGCCGTCGCCCTGGTCACGCTGGTCATGCGGCCGCGCGGCGTCTCCACCGTGGACTTCTACCTGGCCGGGCAGCGGGTCGGCGTGGCCACGAACGCGCTGGCCATCTGCGGGGACTACTTCTCCGCCGCGTCGTTCCTCGGTGTCGCGGCCGCTGTCTACGTCTCCGGACTCGACGGAGTCTGGTACGCGGTCGGGTTCGCCGCGGGATTCGTGCCGGTGCTGCTGTTCGTCGCCGCGCCGCTGCGCCGGTTCGGCGAGTTCTCGATCCCCGACTTCCTGGGGCGGCGGCTGGCGTCCGAACGCGTGCGCCTCGTCGCCGTCGGTGTGGTCCAGATCGTCATCCTGTCCTACCTGGTGCCGCAGGCGGTGGGCAGCGGCATCACGTGGCAGCTCCTGGTGGGGCACGGCCTGCCCGGCCTCTCCGCGTACGCGACGGGCGTGGTGCTCTCGACGGCGGTGGTGGCGGCGCTCGTCGCGTTCGGCGGCATGCGCGGCACCACGTGGACCCAGGCCATCCAGTTCCTCCTGCTGCTCGGCGCCCTAGTCTGGCTCGCCGTCGCCGTCGCCGGGTCGGGGTTCCACTACTCCGAGGCGGTCGCCGACCTGTCCGCCGAACCGCTGGCCAACCCGGTGCACGACGACGCGGGGTGGCACCTGCAGCCGGAGAGCAACCAGCTCGACCCGACGGAGCCCGCGACGTTCGGCCAGCCCGGCGCCGCCTACGGACCGCTGGCGCAGTTCGCCCTGATCCTGACGCTCGTCATGGGCACCGCCGGCCTGCCACACGTCATGAACCGGTACTTCACCAGCCCCACCGGCACGGCGGCCCGCACGACGACGGTGTGGGTGCTCGGCCTGGCCGGGCTGTTCTACGCCCTCGCCGTCATGCTCGGCACCGCCGCCCGGCAGCAGATCGCCGCGGCCGTCGAGCACAACCCCTGGCTCGAGGAGCTCACCGTCGACGGCGTGCTGCGCATACCGGAGCACGCCCTGCCCGTGCTGGGCCGCATCTACGGCGGCGACTCAGGGCTCGCCGTCGTCGCCGCCGGAGCCCTGGTCGCCGTGATGTCCACGATCGCGGGCCTCCTGCTCGCTGCCGCCGCGTCGTGGGGGCACGACGTCTACGAGCGGCACATCAACCCGCGCGCGACCCAGCGCCAGGCCGTCTGGGCGGGCCGCACGAGCACCGTGGTCGCGGCCATCGCGGCCGGCGCGCTCGCCATCGCCATGCAGCCGGAGGACATCACGCCCGGCGTCCCTTCGATCGTCGCAGCCATGGTGACCTGGTCGTTCGCCATCGCCGGGTCGGCGCTGACGCCCGTGTTCGTGCTGGCGATCTGGTGGCGCGGCACGACGGCGGCCGGAGCCACCGCCGGCATGGTGGTCGGCGGCCTGGTGTCGGTGACCATGTTCGTGGTGGGTGCCCTGCCGATCGGACCCGGTCTCGGGGAGATGCTGATGACCCCCACCCTCGTGGCGGCACCGCTGGCCGCGCTGGTGACGTGGCTCGTGTCACGGGCGACGACCCCGCCGGACGACGTCGAACGGCAGTGGCTGGTGCTGCACGGCACCGCCGCGGACCGGCACGCCGAACGACTGGCGCGGCTCACCCTCGCGAGCGCCGGGTCGAAGCCACGCCGGCGCGGCCGCTGGACCCGGCGCACGGGAGGACGAGATGCGGACAGGTAGCGCTCTCCTTGCCGGCACCATCGGCGTCACCTGGGCGGTGGTGTACCTGGTGACCCAGGTGTTCGTGTCGCCGCCGCTCGGGGTGGGCACCACCGTGGCAGCGGGGACGGTGGCGTCGGTGCTGCTCGTTTTCGGTTATCCCTCCGCGCTGCGCGGACCGCGCGGGGCCGGGACCCTCCGGCGGTGGTCCCGGTCGCGGGGCGGGCCCGACACCCGGCCGGGGCCAGAGGAGCGCGGCCTCGGGGGCCGCGGCGTCGAGCGCTCCCGGCGTCGGATCGTGGCAGGCGGACGCCGCATGCCGCTCCGCTCCGGCCTGACCGCCGACGCCGCGCGCCGCACCGCCGAGCTGCTGCGCCCGCTGCTCGGCGGCGACGCCGTGGTGATCACCGACCGGGAGCTGAACCTGGCCTTCGTCGGGCCCGGCTCCGACCACCACAAGGCGGGCGGACCTGTGCGGGCCACCACCGTGCGGAGCGCCATCGCCAAGGGGCGCACCGTCGTGTCCCGCCGTGCGTCGAGCATGGGGTGCGACGACCCGGACTGCCCGCTGCGCAGCGGTGTCGTCGTGCCGCTCGTCGTGGGCTCTCGCGTGGTGGGCACCATCGGCGTGTTCCGCACGCACGACCAGCCGACGCCCCGGGACCAGGTCGAGGACATGGCGAGCATCCTGTCGCTGCACCTCGAGCTCGCCGAGGCGGACCGCGAGCGCAAGCTGGCCTCGGACGCCCGGCTGGACGCCCTGCGGGCCCAGATCAACCCGCACTTCCTGTTCAACATCCTGAACACGATCGCGTCGAAGTCGCGGACGGACCCGGACGAGTCGCGCCAGCTCCTGCTGCGCCTGTCGGACTTCTTCCGGTATGCCGTGCGGCAGGAGGGGCAGCTCGCGGAGTTCGCGCAGGAGTACTTCTTCGTGCGCACGTACCTGTCGCTGGAACAGGCCCGGTTCGGGGACCGCCTGCGCGTGCGGTACGACATCGACCCGCAGGTCCTCACGGCGCACGTTCCGGTGCTGACCATCCAGCCGCTGGTCGAGAACGCCGTGAAGCACGGCCTGGCGGACAAGGTGGAGGGTGGCACGGTCACGCTGAGGGCCCGCGTGGACCCCCTGACGCGCACGACGTCGATCCGGGTGACCGACGACGGCGTCGGCATGACCGCGGACGTGCTCGACGGGCTCGGGACCGGTGCCGGCGCGGCGCGTGCGACCGAGGGCGCGAGCGGCGAGGAGGGCGCCCGCGGCGGCGTGGGCCTGCAGAACATCTCCGAGCGGCTCACCACGCTGTTCGGCGAGCGGTTCACCCTGGACATCCAGTCGACGGCGGGCGAGGGAACGGTCGTGGAGGTGCGGGTCCCGCTACGCTGACCGGATGCGCCCCCGCGCCCTGATCGTCGACGATGAGGCCCCGGCCCGTACCGAGCTGCGCTATCTGCTGGAGGAGCTCGGGCAGGTCCAGGTGGTCGGTGAGGCCGCGAACGGTGAGGAGGCACTCCTCCTCCTGCGGTCCCTTCCCTATGACCTGGTGCTGCTGGACATCCGTATGCCCGGCGGCAGCGGCCTCGAGGTCGCTGCCGCGCTGCGCGACCTGCCGCATCCGCCCAAGGTCATCTTCACCACTGCCTACCCTGACCACGCCGTCGAGGCCTTCGACCTCGCCGCGGCGGACTACCTGGTCAAGCCGTTCGACTCCGATCGCCTGTGCCGTGCGGTGGCGCGCGCGCTGGAGCACTCGGGCACCGACGACGCGCAGGAGAGCCCGTCGGGGTCGGGCAGCCCGGCCGGCACGGGGTCGGGCAGCTCGCCGAACGGTGGCTCTGCGGGACGGCGCGGCGACGAGCCGGAGCCGCTCGCCCGGGTCCCCGTCCAGCGCGACGGCCGCACGGTGCTGGTGGACCAGTCGGCGATCGTGTACGCGAGCGCCGCGCGCGGCTACTCGTACCTCAAGCTGGCCGACGAGCGCCTGCTGGTCACCTTCTCCCTGAACGAGCTGGAGCGGCGGTTGCACGGGCACTTCTTCCGGTCCCACCGGTCGTACCTGGTGAACCTGAACCATGTGCGCGAGCTGGTCCCGGACTTCAAGGGCGCGCTCGTGGTGGTCATGAACGACCGGCAGCGCAGCCGGGTCGAGGTGTCCCGCCGTCAGGCCCGCGAGCTGCGCAGGCGGCTGGGCGTCTGACCACGCGGTCGCGGCACGGTCGCGGCGCGGTCTCTCGCCGGGGCGGCCGGGCGGACGATCACGCCCACACCAGGTCTGGTTGGATGTACCGGTGAGTAGTGCTCGAGTTCTGGTCTGGCCTGCTGTCCTGGCCGACGCCGCCTGCGTCCTGGTCTTCGCGGTCGTCGGCATCGCGTCGCACGAAGGATCGATGCCTGCCGCCCTCGGCCGCGTGGTGTGGCCGTTCGCGCTGGCCGCCGTGCTCGGCTGGGTCCTGACCCGCGCCTGGCGCGAACCGACCCGTATCTGGCCGACCGGCGTGCTCATCTGGCTCGTGACCGTGCTCGGCGGGCTGCTGCTGCGCGGCGTATCGGGCCAGGGCCTGGCGTGGACGTTTGCACTGGTCACGACACTGTTTCTCGCCCTGGCCATGCTCGGCTGGCGCGGCGTGGTGGCGGCTCTGCGCCGCGGCCGGACGCGCAACCCCGCCTGAGGGCCCCTGGCACACCAAGGGACCGAACTGAGCGAGTTCGGTCGCATGGGATGAGATCGGTCGGTTGACCGACCGATCTCATCCCATCGGACCGAACTCAGCGGGATCGGTCCCCTGGGTCAGTGGGAGCCGGTGCCCAGGACCTCGAGGATCACGGGCGCCAGCGCGCGGAACGCCTTGCCCCGGTGCGAGATCGCGTTCTTCTCCTCCGGGTCGAGCTCCGCGGCGGTCCGACGGCGACCGCCGTCGGCGTCCGCATCGCCGCCTGCCCCGGGCGCCCCGGGCGCGGTCCCGTCCGGCACACTCCCGTCCGGCGCAGTCTCGTCCGGGACCAGGATCGGGTCGTACCCGAATCCGTTGCTCCCGCGCGGCGCGGTCGCCAGTACGCCCCGCATCTCACCGATCCGCACCTCCTCGCGCCCGTCCGGCGTGACCAGGGCGGCTGCGCACACGAACCCGGCCTGGCGGTGCTCGGGGCGCACGTCCCCGAGCTGGCCGAGCAGCAGGTCAAGGTTCGCCACGTCGTCACCGTGCTTGCCTGCCCAGCGCGCGGAGAAGATCCCGGGGGCGCCGCCCAGCACGTCCACGGCCAGCCCCGAGTCGTCGGCGACCGCGGGCAGCCCGGTCGCCGCGCACACCGCCCGCGCCTTGATGAGCGCGTTCTCCGCGAACGTCACGCCGTCCTCGACCGGCTCGGGCGCGCCGACCTCGCCCGAGGTGACCAGGCCGCCGTCGGGCAGCTCCAGACCGGCCGCGGCAAGGATCGCCCGCAGCTCACCGACCTTCTTGGCGTTGTGCGTCGCGAGAACGATCCGGGCGGCGGCCGGCACCATCGAGGAGTCCATGCCCCGATCATGCCAGCCGCCGCCCACCCAGAAGGTCCTCAGGCAGACGCACCCACGAGGGCCGGCTCCGGCTGCCCGACGGCGGCGTCCGCGACCGGCTCCCCACCGGCCGCACGCTGGTCCTCGTCGGCCGCACCGTCCAGGTAGTGCCGGCTCATGGTCCGGTACTGGCGGCTGGCGAGCGCCGCCGCCGTGAGGCCCAGGCCGAGCACCGCGAGGAGCATGAGCACCAGAGCGATCCCCCGGGCGGGCCCGGTACCGAACCAGCCGCCGATCAGGTTCGCGCCGGCGCCGTCGGTCATGAACGGCTGGAACACGAACTCGGTGAGCGGGCTGATGAGGAACGCCGTCAGCGGCGCCGCCACCATCTCGACGCTGTGCGCGAACCCGACCACCCGCCCCTGGCGCTCGTACGGCACCACCTTCTGCAGCACCGTCTGCTCGGCCGCCTCAGCGAAGGGCATCACGAACAGGTACACCGCGAACCCGGTCACCAGCAGCACCACGCTGTGCTGGATCGGCAGGACGAACGTGGCCGCCCACATGGTCAGGTTGACGACGAGCAGCGTCCGCAGCGGGTTGCGCCCCACGCCACGCTTGGCGACGACGAGCCCGCCCAGGATCATGAACACACTGATCCCGCCCCATGCGAACCCCCAGGCCTGGACCGACATCAGCGACAGCCCGTACGGGTCGGCCAGCGCCATCAGGCCGCCGCCGAGCAGGTTGTTCAGCAGCGTGAAGCCGATCAGCGCCCACATGCCGGGGATCTGGCTCACCAGCCGAAGTGTCCCGCGCAGGTCGACCTTCTTGGGCTCGCCCGCGGCCGCTGCCTCCGCGAGAGACTCCGGCACCTGCAGACGGTGCAGGTGCACGACGGCGGCGGCCAGCACGACCACCGCGATGATCAGCACGCCGAGCATCCCGCTCGACGCGACCAGCAGCCCGCTGATCACCGACGTCACGAGGTGGGAGATGCCCGACGTCGTGCCGACCAGACCGTTGGCCCGGTCGCGGCGCGACTCGTCGAACAGTGCCGTGACGACGGTCGTCATCGCGATGCCGCGCACGTTGCCTGCCATGACGCCGGCCATCACGAGCAGCACGAGCGCCCAGAGCCGGACGTTCGCCGGTTCGGTCCAGACCGCGGCAGGCGTGGTCACGTAGAGCCCGAGCGCCGCCGCATAGAACGCCAGCGACACGGCCGCCGACGCCTGCATCACGGTCTTCTTGCGGTGGTGGTCCACCAGCGACCCGAACCACACACCGGTCGAGACCATCGCGACCAGGAAGATGCCGGAGATGACACCGGCAGCGAAGACCGATCCGGTCTCCAGGTACACCCAGAACGTGACCGCGAACCAGACGGTGAAGTTGACCACCGACACCAGGCTCACGTTCACCAGGAGGTGCGCGAAGGTACGCACCTCGGGGTCCTGCATGCGCAGCCTCGCCACGCCGTCCGACGCCGTCTGTGTCTCGTTCGCGCTCATCTCTCTGCTCCTCGAAGCTCCCGGGTCCTTGTGAACCCTCGATCACTTCACTACGATCTTCGTAGTGATCATGAAGGGATGACGGAGCGGGCCGCGGGGATTCATCGGTCCGGCGCCGACGAGTTTTCCGGGGCCGGGAACGTCAGTCGGTCAGGAAGCAAAGGGCCCGAGCACGGCGAGGGCACCGGACGGGAGGGCACGATGAAGCGGGCGAGCGGCAAGTCCACCTGTCCGGTGAACTTCGGGCTGGAGGCGTTCGGCGACCCGTGGTCCCTGCTCGTGGTCCGCGACGTCGTCTATTTCGGCAAGCACACGTTCAACGAGTTCCTGGGGTCCGACGAGGCCATCTCGCCGAGCGTGCTCTCCGCCCGCCTCGACTCGCTGACCGACGCCGGGATCCTGCGCCGGTCCGCCGACCCCGCGGACCGGCGTCGCGTGCGCTACGACCTCACCGAGCGTGGCCTCGGCTTGATCCCGGTCCTGGTCGAGATCGCCGAGTGGAGCGCGACCCACGACCCCGACACAGGCGCTCCGGCGGACTGGATCGCCCTCGTCCGCGACAACAAGGCGGAGATGCTCCGCCGCTACGCCGACACCGTGCGCGACGGCGGCAGCGTGTTCGTCGGCGAGAACAGCGTCCTCGCGCAGGTCCAGGCTGCGCAGGCCGGGCCGGCGCAGGCCCGGCCACCGCAGGCTCAGACGGCGCACGCAGTGCCACAGCCCGCCTGAGCCACGCGGCCTCGCTCAGAGCTCCTTGGCGAGCGCTTCCTGCTGGATCTTGGCGAGCTCAGCCGTGCCGCCGACGGCGAGGTCGAGCAGCGAGTCGAGCTCGGCGCGGTCGAACGGCGCGTGCTCTGCGGTGCCCTGCACCTCGATGAACGTGCCTGAGCCGGTGACCACCACGTTCATGTCGGTCTCCGCTCGCACGTCCTCCACGTAGGGCAGGTCGAGCATCGGGGTGCCGTCGATGATGCCGACGGACACGGCGGCCACCGAGTCGGCGAGCACCTGCTTGCCACCCTTGATGTGCCCGTGCCGCCGGCCCCACGCGATCGCGTCGACGAGGGCCACGTACGCGCCGGTGATCGCGGCGGTGCGCGTGCCGCCGTCGGCCTGGAGCACGTCGCAGTCCAGCACGATGGAGTTCTCGCCGAGCGCGCTCATGTCGACGACGGCGCGCAGCGAACGGCCGATGAGCCGCGAGATCTCGTGCGTACGGCCACCGATCTTGCCCTTCACGGACTCACGCGCGCTGCGCTCGTTGGTGGCGCGCGGCAGCATCGCGTACTCGGCGGTGACCCAGCCCTCGCCGGAGCCCTTGCGCCAGCGCGGCACGCCCTCGGTGAACGACGCGACGCACAGCACGCGGGTGCGCCCGAACTCCACGAGGACCGATCCCTCGGCCTCGTCGAGCCATCCCCGGGTGATCTTCACGGAGCGGAGCTGGTCGGTGGCGCGCCCGTCGGCGCGGACGATCGTGTTGGTGCTGGAGGTCATGCGACCACCCTAACGACCCGCCCGATCTGCCGGACGTCCGGTCGCCCGGGTGACCCGAGCGCCCGACACGTCACAGCTCGTAGAGCGTGCCCGGTTCCGCGACGTCGACCGGGCCGGCGAACGTCCCGCGCGCCTCCGCCAGGGAGTCGGCGGGGTCGTTCCACACGGGCAGGTGCGTGAGCAGCAGCCGGCGCGCACCGGCGTCGGTCGCCACCTGGCCCGCGCGGCGGCCGGTGAGGTGGATGCCTGGCTCGACGCCGTCGTCGCGGCCCTCGAGGAACGCGGCCTCGCTGAGCAGCAGGTCCACGTCGCGTGCCAGCTCCACCACGGACTCGCACGCATCGGTGTCACCCGTGTACGCAAGGGTCGCAGTGCCGCCCGACGCCGACGGGCCGGTCACCCGCACGCCGTACGTCTCGACCGGGTGGAACACGCGGTGCGGCTCGATGGTCAGCGGCCCGATCGTGACCGACGGGTACTCAGCCCACGACCGGAAGTCGAAGTCGTTCTCCATGGACTCCCCCTCGCTCAGCCCGTAGGACAGCGCGACGTGCCGCTCGGCGGTCGACGGACCGAAGACCGGCAGGGGGGTGTCCCGAGGGCCCGTCCGCAGCGAACCGCGCTCGGGGTGGTACCGCAGGTACACGTACAGACCCGAGAGGTCTGCGCAGTGGTCGGGATGCAGGTGCGAGATCGACACGGCGTCGAGCTCCATGGGGTCCATGAACCGCTGCAGGGCGCCGAACGCGCCGTTGCCGAGGTCGAGCAGGACGTTCCAGTCGCGAGCCTCGTGGCCCGCGGCGGCGGCTTCCGCTGCCGGCACCCGCACCACGTACGACGAAGCGGGCGTCGCGGGCCCGGGGAACGAACCGGAGACCCCGATCGGGATCAGGCGCATCAGACGGCCTCCACGAGGGACACCTCGGGGCCGAGGAACCGGCCGGCGAGCTGCCCGAAGGGCGCTGGGTCACCGGTGGTCAGGAACCGGTGCACCGGCGCACCGGCGTCGGGCGCGCGCTCCAAGTCGTGGGCCACCAGGGTGCGGTACACGTCCTTCGCGGTCTCGTCGGCGCTGGACACCAGCGTGACCTCCTCGCCCATGACGTAGGAGATGGCGCCCGCGAGCAGCGGGTAGTGCGTGCAGCCCAGCACCAGCGTGTCGACCCCGGCGGCCTTCACCGGGTCGAGGTACTCGTGCGCGAACTTCTGCACCTCGGGGCCGGACGTCCTGCCCTCTTCGACGAAGCGCACGAACTCCGGGCAGGCCTGGCTGGTGATCGTCAGGCCGGGGGTGACGTGGAAGGCGTCGTCGTACGCACGGGACTGCACGGTGGTGCGCGTGCCGATGACACCGATCCGGCCCGTCCGCGTGGCGGTCACCGCGGCGCGGGCGGCGGGCAGGATGACCTCGACCACGGGGATGCCGTGCCGCTGCGTGTACCGTTCGCGGGCGTCGCGCATCATCGCCGACGACGCCGTGTTGCACGCGATGACCAGCATCTTCACGCCATCGGCCACGAGCCGGTCCATGGCGTCCAGCGCCATGGCGCGCACTGCGGCGATCGGCTTGGGTCCGTAAGGGCTGTTGACGGTGTCGCCGAGGTACCTGACCTGCTCGTTGGGCAGCTGGTCAAGGATGGCCCGCGCGACCGTGAGGCCGCCGAGGCCGGAGTCGAAGATCCCGATGGGCGCGTCGTTCACGGGGTGAAGCCTAGCGACGACAACGTAGGGTCACCCTTGCTCGTGAGCCGTGCCACGCGTGACGCGCGACACGTTCCGGCAGGTCAGCGCATCGACCGACGTCACTCGGAGGCAGCAGCCGGGCCGGGCGGACGCCGCCCACGCAGCTCCCCGAGCATCACGTCCATCAGGGTCTCCTGTGCGTACCCCGCTGCGACGAACACCCCGGACCAGAAGCGCCGGGCCGCGCGCCCGTCGGTCGCCACGGGGATCTCGCGGCCGGCCTGCCGGTCCCACATGATCTCGTCGGTGAGCTGCATGACCTGGTCGTCCGACTTCAGGCCGAGCCGCTCGGCGATCACGAGCCGCACGTCGGTGAGCGCCCCCGCGAACTGCTCGGCGTCCTCGCGCGGCACCCGCACCGGCGGCGGAGCGCCGTGCCGGCCCAGCGGGGAGGGGGCGTCCTCGCCCGTCGGCAGGTCGAGCAGCGCGGCGAACGCCTCGAGGCGGTCCACCTTCGCCTGGGCCACGTCGTTCTGCGTGAGCCGGCGGAACTCGTCGGCCATCTCGGCGTCGTCCTTGCTCGCGTCCGGCAGGAGCCGCCGCGCCGCAGGGTCCGTCGGGATGCGTCCGACACCGGTGACGCCCGTGAGCCGTGCCAGGTCGGCGTCGGTCAGCTCGTCCGGGGCGAGCAGGCCGTTGGCCCACGCCTGCCCCTTGCCGGGGCCGGGATGCGTCGAGAACCCGAGCTCGCCGATGTCGGGGAGCAGGTCCAGGCCGGCCTCGTCGCGCAGCATGTCCGCGACGTCGCGCGCCACCCGGGCCAGGACGACCCGTTCCACCGGCTCGAACCTGGCCTCGTAGCCCCGCCGCATGGCGCGGAACGGAGTCATGCGGCTCCTCGCGCGCCCGACTCCTGCAGCGTCGCCCACAGGCCGAACCCGTGCATCGCCTGCACGTCCACCTCCATGCGTTCGCGTCCGCCGCTGGACACGACCGCCCGACCGTCCTTGTGCACCTGGGTCATGAGCCGCTCCGCCTTGACGCGCGGGTACCCGAAGTAGCTCTCGAAGACGTACGTCACGTACGACATCAGGTTCACGGGGTCGTTCCAGACGATCGTCACCCACGGGTCGGCAACCCCCGAGGCGATGTCCACCTCGGTGTCCTCCTCGACGGCCGTCCCGGCTGACCCCATGGGCTTGAGCAGCGGCGGTGGGGAAGAAGTCACAGGTCTCACTCTAGGCGGTTTCGTCCCTCCCCTGGACACCCTTGTCCGCAATTTTCGCGAAGTTGTCGCCGGGCTGTGACCTGCGTCAATCGAGGAGGTCGTCGAGGCGCAGGTCCACCGTCGGGATCGCCGGGTCGCCGTCGGACAGCCTGCGTGCGCCACGCGGCAGCTCGGCGCGCACCATACCGTGGTTGATCGCCGCGTTCGCCACCCCGTAGGGGCCCACCCAGCGCGAGTCGACGGCGCCGTCGACCACCATCGGGGCGAGCAGCGGGCGCAGGTCGTCGCTCTGCGGCGTCCACTCGGCCACCGCGGTGTCCGGGCCCGTCACCATGATCTCCTCGACGGCGTGCCCGTCGCGCCCGTACCGTCGCGCGGCGGCCTTGCGACCGCCCACCGACGCCTTGTTGGCCGACGCCTTCGCCACCGGCTGGAGCACGCCCGACGAGTCGGCTCGCGCTACGAGCTTGTAGACCATGCCGCAGGTCGGCGCACCCGACCCGGTCACGACCGACGTCCCGACGCCGTACACGTCCACCGGCGCGGCGGCCAGGGACGCTATCGCGTACTCGTCGAGGTCGGACGTGACGACGATCTTCGTGTCCCGGGCGCCGAGCTCGTCGAGCTGCTTGCGCACCTCCTGCGCCAGACCGCCGAGGTCACCGGAGTCGAGGCGCACGGCGCCCAGCCCGGTGCCCGCCACCTCGACGGCGGTCGCCACGCCGTGCCGCACGTCGTACGTGTCGACCAGCAGCGTGGTGCCGGGGCCCAGCGAGGCGACCTGCGAGGCGAAGGCGTCCCGCTCGGTGTCGTGCAGCAGCGTGAAGGAGTGCGCGGCGGTGCCGATCGTGTCCAGCCCGTACCGCATCCCGGCCTCGAGGTTGGACGTGCCGGCGAAGCCACCGATCACGGCGGCCCGGGCCGCCGCGACGGCGGCCTGCTCGCTCGCCCTGCGCGAGCCCATCTCCAGCACGGGACGTCCGCCCGCCGCGCTGGTCATGCGCGACGCCGCAGAGGCCACCGCCGAGTCGTAGTTCAGGATCGACAGGATCAGGGTCTCCAGCAGGACGGCCTCGGCGAACGTGCCCTCGACCTGCAGCACGGGCGAGCCGGGGAAGAACACCTCGCCCTCGACGTAGCCCTGGATGGTGCCGGAGAACCGGTAGTTCGCGAGGTAGTCGAGGGTCCGGCGGTCCACGATGCCGTTCTCCTCGAGGTACGCCAGCTCCGCGTCCTCGAACACGAAGTGTGGCAGCGCTTCCAGGACACGGCCGGTCCCCGCCAGGACGCCGTAGCGGCGACCCGGTGGTAGGCGCCGGGTGAACACCTCGAACACGCAGTGCCGATGCGCCGTGCCGTCCGCGAGCGCCGCCTGGAGCATGGTCAGCTCATAGCGGTCGGTCAGGAGCGCGACCGACGGGCGTACCGCCGGCAGGGGTGCTGCAGGGAGCGGCTGCGGTTCTTCGACACCGTTGTCGAACGCAGGCCACGAGTCTGTGAGCGAGGCGCCGATGCCCCGAAGCTCGTCGGTCATGCACTCACGGTAGGCCAGTGCGGCCAGCTGGGGGACGTGAACAGGGTCATGGCAGCCTCTTGTCTCAACATGCGGATCGTCGTGCTCCTGAAAACTTCTTCGGTCCGGGCTACTTCTGGCCGACGAACCAGCGTCGGACCTGGGCCACGCGTGCCGCGAGCTGGTCGGCGGTCGCGAGCGGCACCTCGGGCCCTCCGCACGTGCGGCGCAGCTCGGTGTGGACCATGCCGTGCGGCTGGCCGCTGCGCTTGGCCCACGCCGAGACGAGCTTGGACAGCTCCTTGCGCAGCTCGGCCGCGCGGCGGTGCTCCTGTTCCGACCGCTCGTTCTCGACGTCGCGGGCCGACGGCGCTCCCCCGCGGGCCTTGAGGTGGTCCGCCTGCCGTTGGCGCAGCAGGGTCGCCACCTGGTCGGGCTCCAGGAGCCCTGGCAGGCCGAGGAAGTCGAGCTCCTCCGCGGAGCCGGGGTCGGCGCTCGTGCCGAACTCGCCGCCGTCGAAGAGGACGCGGTCGAACGTGGCCTGCGCGTCCAGCGCCTGGAACGAGCCGAGCAGCTCGCTCGACGCCTTCTCCTCCTTGTTCGCCTCCGCGACCAGCGCGGCCTCCGGGTCGTACTCGATGCCCTGCTCCTCGGCCGTGCGCGGCCGGTCGAGCGCGTGGTCGCGCTCCTGCTCCATCGAGTTGGCCAGGTTCAGCAGCGGTGCGACGCTCGGCAGGAAGATCGACGCCGTCTCGCCCCGCTTGCGGGCCCGCACGAACCGGCCGATCGCCTGTGCGAAGTACAGCGGCGTGGAGGCGCTCGTCGCGTAGACGCCCACGGCGAGGCGCGGCACGTCGACACCCTCCGACACCATCCGCACCGCCACCATCCAGCGGTCCTCGCTCTGCGCGAACTCCTCGATGCGGCCGGACGCGCCCTCGTCGTCGGACAGGACGACGGTGGGGCGCTTGCCCGTGATGTCCTGCAGGTGGGTGGCGTAGGCGCGCGCGTTGTCCTGGTCGGTGGCGATGACCAGGCCGCCGGCGTCCGGGACCGTGCGGCGCACCTCGGCGAGGCGCTTGTCCGCCGCCGAGAGCACCGACGGGATCCACTGCCCCTCCGGGTCGAGCGCGGTGCGCCAGGCCTGCCCGGTCATGTCCTTGGTCATGGCCTCGCCGAGGCGGGCGCTGACCTCGTCGCCCATCTTGGTGCGCCAGCGCATGTCGCCCGCGTAGGACATGAACAGGACGGGCCGGACCACGTGGTCGCGCAGGGCCTCGCCGTAGCCGTAGGTGTAGTCGGCCTTCGAGCGGCGGATGCCCTCTGCGTCGGCCTCGTACTCCACGAACGGGATCGCTGACGTGTCGCTGCGGAACGGGGTGCCGGTGAGCGCCAGGCGGCGGTCCGCCACCTCGAACGCCTCGCGGACGGCGTCGCCCCAGCTCAGGGCGTCGCCACCGTGGTGGACCTCGTCGAGGATCACCAGGGTGCGTGCGGCCTCCGTGCGGGCGCGGTGCAGCGCCGGCTTGGCGGCGACCTGGGCATAGGTGAGCGCGACGCCGTCGTAGTGGGAGCCGTGCCTGCCCTGCGAGTTCTTGAAGTGCGGGTCGATGCGGATACCGACGCGGGCTGCGGCGTCGGCCCACTGGGTCTTCAGGTGCTCGGTGGGCGCCACGACCGTGACCCGTCGGACCACGCCCTGCTCGAGGAGCTCGGTGGCGATGCGGAGCGCGAACGTCGTCTTGCCAGCGCCGGGGGTGGCGACGGCCAGGAAGTCCCGCGGGTTCTTCTCGCGGTACAGCTCAAGGGCCTCCGCCTGCCAGGCGCGCAGACTCGACGCCGTGCCCCAGGGGGCGCGACGTGGAAAGGCAGGGCTGAGCGACGAAGCGGCCGCAGACGACGGTGTGTGGGGCAGCTGCTGCGGCTGGCTCGTCACTTCGAAGAGTCGCCCTCGCCGCCGTCCTGCGGTTCACGGAGGCCCTCGTAGATCTCCTTGCACCGGGGGCACACCGGGAACTTCTTCGGGTCCCGGCCCGGGACCCAGACCTTGCCGCAGAGCGCGATCACGGGCTTGCCGCTCATGGCGGACTGCATGATCTTCTCCTTGCGCACGTAGTGCGCAAAGCGTTCGTGGTCACCGGGTTCGGTCTCGTCCCGGGTCTCCTCGCGCTCGAGGACGCTCGTACCGCCCTGCGTACTGGGCTCGTCCTGCGGGTTCGAGAGTGGTTCGGTCATGGCGAGAAGTCTACGCGGGACCACCGACGCTCACTCCGACGGGACACGCCCTGAGGTCTGTCCCGGGGCAGGTCCGGGGCCCTTCCCGGGGATCAGGGCGCGGAATGGCTTGCGGTGGTGTCGGTGACCACAGATATAACTGACGCATGTCACATCCCCACCCCGAGAGGAGCCTCACTCTGCCCGACGACGGCGCCGCCTCCCCAGCCGACCTCGCCGACACCCTGTCCACCACTCTCTCCACCGACCTGACCGACGACCTGGCGGACGATCTGGCGGACGACCTGGCCCGAGACCTGTCGGACGGCCTGCCCGAGCCCGACTGGCCCGACTTCGGTGACAACGACGAGGCCGCCCGCCGTGCGGTGGCCGCGGTGGCCGCCATGCTCGGCCGCCCCATCCCGGAGCGCCCCAAGGACCCCCGCTCGTCGAGCGAGTGGCTCGCCCGTCAGTGGGACGTCGAGGAGAGTGCGCTGGTCAACGTCTCGCGCGACATGTCGCGCACGTTGCAGCGGCTGCACGCCTACGCGCTCCAGCGCTGGGTCGAGCGGCACCCGGACGACGTCGCGGTGTTCGGCCCCGGCGGAGCGCCGCAGCGCGCCGCCCTCGATCTCGGCAACGGCACCTCCGTGAGCGTGCCCGCCGTGGCCACCGTCCTGTTCCGCGCCGGGTCCGCGTACGAGACGCCGGTGGCCGTTGAGGTGGCCTACCGGTACGGGACGCCCACGGTCACCGCCTTCACCCCGCCGGGCGGCCTCGCCCTCGCCGAGCAGGTGCTCGCTGACCTGACCCGCACGCTGGAGGTCGACCACCCGTACCGCGGTGGTGTCCTGTCCGCACGGGCGCCGAGCGGCTCCGTCGAGCTGACGCCGGTCAAGCACACAGTGCAGGTGCGCGGCGACGTCGTGCTGCCCGCCGAGCTGTGGCACGAGGTCGACCTGTTCTGCTCCAGCGTCACCACGCGCCGCGACGCCCTGCGCGCACTCGGTCACACGACGTCGCGCGGCCTGCTGCTCGCCGGCAAGCCCGGGGTCGGCAAGACCAAGCTCACCCGGGTGATCGCGACGGAGCTCGCGGGACCGCTCACGGTCGTGCTCGTCACGGCAGAGGTGCTGCGCACCTGGATGACCGAGCTCTACGAGGAGATCCGCGGCCTTGGCCCCTGCCTGGTGGTGCTGGAGGAGATCGACTCGGTGGCGTCGAAGGGCTCGCGCGGCGAGACCTCGTTCGCCGAGTTCCTCGACGCTCTCGACGGCACCCGCAGCTCCGACGACGTGCTGACCGTCGCCACCACGAACGACCCCGACTCCCTCGACCCGGCCGTGAAGCGGCCCGGCCGCTTCGACACGATCATCGAGGTGCCGCCGCCGGACCAGGCAGGGCGCACGGAGATCCTGCGGTTGTTCCTGCCCCCGGACTCCGCCGTCGACGTCGCCCAGGTGGCCTCCTACCTGGACGGCGCCACGGGCGCGGACCTGCGCGAGGTCGCCCGCCGCTCGATCCTCGAGCACGGCCCGGAAGGCCTGACGACGGACCGGGTCACCGACGTCGCGACGTCGGGCCGGTGGAAGCCCGCGCCGGTGGCGGGCAACTACCTCTGATCCGCTAGAGCCCTTGCCAGTCGGGCTTGCCCGCGTAGGTCTGGCGGTAGTAGTCGGCGAGCTGGAGCCGGGAGGCCGCAGCGTCGTCCACCAGGACCGTGGCATGCGGGTGCATCTGCATGATCGTGGCGGGCCACATCGCCGAGATCGGTCCCTCCACCAGCTGGTGGACCGCCTCGGCCTTGGCCCGCCCCGACGCCAGCAGCACCAGGTGCCGTGCCGACATGACCGTCGCCAGCCCCTGGGTCAGACAGTGCCGCGGCACGTCCTCGACCGACCCGCCGAAGAACCGCGCGTTGTCCTCACGGGTCTGCTTCGTCAGCGTCTTGATCCGGGTCCGTGACGCGAGCGAGGAACCCGGCTCGTTGAACGCGATGTGCCCGTCCGTACCGATACCCAGCAGCTGCAGGTCCACACCCCCCGCGTCCGTGATCGCCGCCTCGTACGCCGCGCACGCCGCCGGGAGGTCCGCCGCCAGACCGTCCGGGCCCTGCACCGCACCCGGGGCGATGTCGACCCGCGCGGCGAACTCCTTCTCGATCACGGTGCGGTACCGCTCGGGATGGGCAGCGGGCAGGCCCACGTACTCGTCGAGCATGAACGCCCGCGCCCGCGCGAACGACAACCCCTCCTCGGCATGACGGCGAGCCAGCTCGTCGTACACCGCGAGCGGTGAGGACCCGGTCGCCAGCCCCAGCACCGCCCCGGGCCGGGCCACCAACAGCTCCTGCACAGCATCCGCCGCCAACCGCGCGAGCTCACCCGCCGGGGCAATCACAACCTCCATCAGCTTCTCCTTCCCAGGACCGCCGCGCCCACCGCGGCGACCGGAACGTGGGTCGGCGCGAGCTGCACGCGGTCCGCCAGCTTGAGCGACCCGAGGAACGGCGACACCTTGGCCTGCTCCCGCAGCGCGTCCTGCACGGCGTCCAGGAGCTCTGTACCGAGCTGTGCCACGCCTCCGCCGAGCACCACGTGGCGCACGTCGGTGGTCAGCACGAGCAGCCGTACCGCCGAGGCCGTGGCATCGGCGAACCGGTCCTTCACGGCTATCGCCTCCTGGTCACCCCTGCGGGCGGCCTCGAACAGCTCCACCGGCGCAGGCTTGCCGTGCCGGGACGGCCACGCCGCCTCCAGCGCCTTGCCCGACGCGAACCGCTCCAGGCAGCCGCGCTGACCGCACGTGCACTCCGGCCCCAGCGGGTCGACGGGGATGTGCCCGATCTCGCCCGCCGCACCGCTCACGCCGCGGCGCAGCTGCCCCTCGAGCACGAGGCCTGACGCGAGCCCGGTGCCGAGCGCCAGGAACGCCAGGTCCTCGTGCTCCGGTTCGCCACCCGCGCGCTCCAGCACGTGCGCCGCGCCGACGGCGGCCACGTTGAGGTCGTTCTCGACCACCACGGGCACCCCGCCCAGCTCGGCGGACAGCAGCTCGGCGAGCGGCAGCTCGTCGTCGTGCACACCGAGGTTGACCGCGTGCTTCACCGTGCCGGAGCGGTGGTCGACGATGCCGGGGATACCCAGCCCCACGCCGGCCACGTCCCCGAGCTCCACGCCTCCGGACGCGACGACGTCACGCACCGCCTGCGCCGCACCCGCCACGAGCCCGTCGGCGCCGTGCACCGTCGTCCGGCGCACCGTACCGACTACCTCGCCCTCCGGGTCGAGGAGCGCGCCGAGGATCTTCGTCCCGCCGATGTCGAGGCCGACCGTGTACGCGGGCTCCCGCCCCGTCTCGGACCGGGCGCTCCCCTTCCGCTTGCCGACCTTTCCCATCCCGACCTTTCGCTTGCTGGGTTCGCCCTGGTCGGACGCACCCGTACCGGACCTGCTGTCCATCAGCCCTTCACCGCGCCGGAAACCAGGCCACCGGTCATCCTGCCCTGCACGATCAGGAAGAAGATCACCGCGGGGATCGCGATGAGCACCGACGCCGCCATGACCGCACCCCAGTTGGTGGCCTGGGTGGCCTGCACGAACGTGCGCAGCCAGAGCGGCAGGGTCATCGCCTCGGGCCGCTGCATGATCACCAGCGCCGTGACGAACTCGTTCCACGCCTGGATGAAGGCGAACACGCCGGTGGCGACCAGCCCAGGGGCGAGCAGCGGGAAGGTGACCCGCCAGAACGCACCGGCCCGGGAGCACCCGTCGATCATCGCCGCCTCCTCCAGCTCCTTGGGTACACCGTTGACGAAGCCACGCAACGTCCAGATGGTGAACGGCAGGACTCCCGCCGCGTACACGAGCGTCAGACCGATGATCGTGTTGAGCAGCTGCCAGCCGTCGATGATCCGGAACAACGAGATGATCATCGCCTCTCCGGGGATCATCTGGACAACGAGGACCATGACGATGAACGTCCGGCGGCCCTTGAACTGGAACCGGGTGAGGGCGAGCGCGGCCACGAACCCGACGACCACAGCGATCACCAGTGTCAGGAACGTGACACCGATCGAGTTCAGCACGGCGGGCGGGAACGGCGCTCGCGCGTTGAAGATCGCCGCGCGGTAGTTGTCCAGCGTGAACACGTCCGGCGTCGGGAAGAACGCGAGGTTCTCGCCCCGGATCCGGTTGTTCGGCAGGAACGACGTGCTGACCATCCAGTACACCGGGAACGCGGAGAACACGAAGACGGCGATGGCGAGGGCACCGAACCCGGTGTCGGCGAGTCGCTTGCGGATGTTGATCACAGCTCTTCCTCCCGCAGCGTGCGCCGCACATAGGGGTAGGCGATGGCCAGCATCACGATCACGAAGATGACGCCGATCGCGCTCGCCAGGCCGTAGTGCCCCTGGGCCATGCCCGTCTGGTAGATGTAGACGCCGATCGTGCTGGTCAGTTCGCGGTCACCGCCGATGTCCTGCAGCACGAAGACCTGCGTGAAGAGCTTCAGGTCCCAGATCATCGACAGCACCACGAGCACCGTGACGATGGTGCGCACGTAGGGCAGCTGGATGAGCCGGAAGCGCTGGAACGCGCTCGCGCCGTCGAGCTGTGCGGCCTCGATGACCTCTTCCGGGATCTGCGTCAGGCCCGCGTACAGCGTGAACGCGACGAACGGCACGGCGCCCCACACGACGATGCACGCCACGATCACGAAGAAGGACAACGGGTCGAGCAGCCAGGAGTAGCCGAACCACCGGTCCCCGGTGATCGCGGTGAGCACATTGTTGATCACGCCGTACTGCGTGTCGAAGAGCCAGCCCCACACCGTCGTCGCCGCCAGCGACGGCATGGCCCAGGCCAGCAGCAGGCCTACCGACATGAGGAGCCGCAGGCCCTTGCCGACCCGCATCATGAGCAGGGCCACGAGCATGCCGAGCACGATCGTGACGGCCACCAGCACGACCATGAGCACGAAGCTGCGGGCCAGCACGGTCCAGAAGCCGTCGACGTCGGTCAGGATCGTCGTGTAGTTGTCGAGCCCGACCCACGTGGCGGGCTGGCCCATCAGCTGGGCCCGCTCGTACTCCTGGAACGACATCAGGACCAGGCGGACGAGGGGGAAGCCGGTCAGCACGCCGAGGATGACCATGGCGGCCGAGAGCAGGAGCCACGGCAGGAAGGGCTTCCGGGTCGGCTGCCGGATCTCTTGGCGGGGTGTCTTCGGAGGCGCGGGAAGGTCCGCGAGAAGGCTCATGTCGTCGTCCTCAGGGATCGGGCGGTGGCGCGCCCAGCGGGCAGTGGTGTCCCGTCCCGCCCGGGCTTTCTGGGGTCGCACCGGGCGGGACGGGAAGTAGTGCTGACTTGGCGATCAGCTGTTGAGGATCTCCTCGATGTCCGCGTCGAGCTGCTCGGCCACGGTCTTCACGTCCTCGCCGGAGGCGATCTTCGTGAAGGCGCTCTGCAGCAGCATCTTCGACTCGACGTCTGCCCACTTCGGGGAGGCGGGGGTCAGCTTGGCGTTGGCGGCTGCCTCAGCGGCGGCCTTGCCGATCGAGTTGCTCTGGTCGACCTTCTCGAAGAGCGAGGTCTTGGCCGGGAAGAGGCCGATGCCCGCGAGGATCGACTGGTACTCGTCGCTGAGCAGGATCTCGTAGGCGCTCATCGCGAGGTCCGGACGGGCCGACTTCTGCGCGATGGCGATGTTCGAGCCGCCGGCGAACACCTGCGCGGCGCCGCCGTCCTTGCCGGGCAGGGCCAGACCCTCGAGGTCCTTGCCGTACGTGGAGGCGCAGCCCGGCACGCCCTCGGGGTCCTCCGGCTCCTCGGGAGCGTTGATGGACCACTGGATCCAGCTCGGCGCGGAGAGGAAGGCGACCTTGCCCTCGCAGAACGGCACCTGCAGGTCGGTCTCCTGGGCGTCGGACGGGGCGTTGTTGCCCTTGGTCATGATGGTCTGGACCTGCTCAAGACCGGCGAGGCCACCCTCGGAGGAGAAGCCGGCGTCCCACGTGCCGTCCTCGGCCTGCTCGGCGATGTAGCCGCCGTTCTCCCAGATGAAGGGCAGGGCGTTGTACCAGTCCTGGCCGGGCCAGTAGACGCCGGACAGGTCGTCGGTCTTCAGGTCGACGGCGGTCTCGACGTACTCGTCGAGACTCGTCGGCACCGGTGTGTCACCCAGGATCTGCTTCGAGTAGAAGACGACGCGCGAACCCGAGTAGTACGGCAGGGCGTAGTGCTTGCCCTCCCAGTCGCCGGCCTCGACGAAGCCCGGGATCAGGTCCGAGCCGCCCAGGGTCTCGAACTCGTCCCCGGTGATCTCGCGGAAGTAGCCCGCCGAGGTGAACGCGGCGGCCTGGGTGTTGCCGATCTCGACCACGTCGGGCGCGTCCGAGCCGGCCAGCGCCGTCGTGTACTTGTCGACCAGGCCGTCCCAGGCCTGCTCCTCGATGACGAGGGTGCTGCCCTCGTTCTGCTCCTCGAAGGTCTTCTTCAGGTAGTCGCGTGCCTCTGGCGGCGTGTCGGTGCCGACGAGCCAGACCCGGACCTCGCCGGGGCCGGTCTCTTCGGCGGTCGCGGCGCCGCCCGCGTTACCGCACGCGCTGAGCGCGAGGGTCAGGGTGATCGCCGACGCCGCAGCGCCGACGAGACGGTTTCTGTTCACGTTTGTGTTCCTCCCGGGATACGACTTTGTGTCGCGGTGCGTGGTGATGACTCGAGTGGAAGCTCGATGAGACGCCTGCCGCCGACACGTGCGCACGGATGCTCACGAGACCCCCAGCTGGGCGGAAAGCACGAGGACGGCGGCACCCGCCAGCACCACGTCCTCGTCGAGTGCGGCCATCCGCAGCTGCAGGCCCGAGTTGATGGCCGGCATCGTGCGCTGACGGATGGTGTCCAGCGCGGCCTCGCGCAGGGCGCCGTCGAGCAGGCCACGGGGACCGCTCAGCAACACCTCCGTGAGGTTGAGCGCGCTGACGACCGGGGCGAGGGTCACACCAAGCACCCGGCCTGCCGACGCCAGAGCGACGTCGGAATCTTCGCGGTTCTTGTGCGCGATCGCGCGCCGCAGCGCGGGCACGGACAGCACGGTCTCGAGGCAGCCGGTACGGCCGCAGGCGCAGTCGTCTCCGTCGTCGACGACGGTGACGTGGCCGATCTCGCCGGCGGCGTCGCCCTGGCCGTGCACCCGCACGCCGTCGACCACCACACCGGCACCGACGCCCGCACCGACCGTGACCACGAGCATGCCGGAGCTGCCGCCGCCGTAGGTGAACTCCCCGAGCGCCGCCGTGTTGGCGTCGTTCGCGACGTGCACGGGCAGGCCGAGGCGCTCGCCGAGGATCTCGGCGAGCGGCACGTCGTACCAGCCGCGGTTGGGGGCCTCGACCACGCGCCCGTCCAGGCCGACGATGCCGGGCGAGCCGACGCCGACGCCGATCACCGGGTGGTTCGCAGCGGCCACGAGCCGGCGGATGAAGCGGGTGAGCAGGTCGACCAGCTCGTCGCCGGTCCGGCCGTCGATGTCGAGCTGACGGCGCACCACGATCTCGCCGGTGAGGCTGAGCACGGCACCGCGCATGCGGCCGTACTCGGTGAGGTCGACGGCCACGATCTGGTAGGCGTCGGTCCGCAGGCCCACCAGGATCGCGGGCTTGCCGACGCGCTGACCGGGCCGCGTGCCGAGCTCCTCCACCAGGCCCTCGGTGATGAGCACCGAGACCAGGTCCGAGATGGTGACGCGGGTGAGCGAGGTTGCCCGGGCAAGGTCGGCCCGGGAGGTGGGTCCCTCGTGGAAGAGGTGCTGCAGCACGAGGGACCGGTTGTGTGCCCTTGCGTGCTCGGGGAGCACCTTGGACGTGGCGCGCAAGCGTGCGCCGAGCCCTCGCCCGGTGCCGTTCCGCTCTGTCGTCGTCGCCATGTTTGTTAGTAGACCTCCTTAACAGAGTCTCTGTCCATCACCCGGTATGACCCGTAACAAGACTGTTACGTGGGTCACCTTGCACCGGAGTTCTGGACGCACCCTGCCGCCGTCTTCGGATTACTTCACGTACCTGACGAATCCGAGACTGCCGCACCTTGGCGCCGTCGGCACAGCGTGACCGCAGCGTGATCAAAAACAGCGCAAAACCGATGAAAAATCGGGTCACCGGGCCCACAAGTTCACAAAGGGATCACAGTTCTCAGGTGGGGCGGGTTCCGGCCCTGTCGGCCTCATACGCTCGTCCCATGAAGCGCAACCGGTCAGCCAGGGGGGACGTGGGCATGCCCGCTCGCCGACTCGCCCATAATCTCCTGGCGGCGGTCGTCGGGGCGGCCCTCGCGGTCACCCTCGCGGCCTGCTCGGGAGGTGGCGCGAGCGAGTCCGGCGGCGGGGCCGACGCGGCCTCCGACGGCGACGGTGCGCGCAGCGAGGCGGTGGCGCCGGGCTCGGCCGAGGACGCGGTCACCGGTGCGGCGGGCGCCGTCGGCCTCGCCGAGGCCCCTGAGGAAGCGGTCAACCGGGAGCTCATCACCACCGGCAACGCGACACTCGCCGTCGAGGACCCGTTCGAAGCGGCGGAGCAGATCGCCGACCTGGTCGAGGCGGCCGGCGGCCGCGTGGAGGCGCGCGACGAACGTGCGGGGACCGACGACGAGCCCGGCACCGCGTCAATGACCCTCCGCATCCCCGCCGACCGGGTGTCGGCCACGCTGGACGCCCTCGACGAGCTCGGCGACGTGCGCGACCGCCACGTCGAGACGGTGGACGTCACCGGCACCGCACAGGACCTCGACGCCCGGATCGCTGCGCTGCGCACGTCGACCGACCGGCTGCGCGAGCTCATGGCGGACGCCGACCGCACCGCCGACCTCATCGAGATCGAGGCAGAGCTCGCGACGCGGCAGGCCGAGCTGGACTCCCGCGTGTCCGAGCGCAGCCGGCTCTCGGACGAGGTGGCCATGTCCACCCTGAACGTCGAGATCGTCGCGGAAGGCACGCCGGCGGCCCAGGCCCAGCCGGGCGGCTTCCTCGGTGGCCTGTCCGCGGGCTGGAGCGCCCTGGTGAGCACGTTCAACGTGGTCGTCCTGGTGCTCGGTGCGATCATCCCGTGGCTCGCGCTGGGCGGGCTGGTGCTGCTCGTGGTGGTCGGCGTGCGCAGGCAGCTCGCCAAGGGCGACGACGGCCCGGCGCCGGTCACCGCCGAGCCGGAGCCCGTCGAGCCCTGACCTCGGGCTCGGTCGGCTCACCCGCCCGTCGTCCTACGGAGCGGCGAACCGGGCCTCGATCTGCGCGAGCGCCTGCAGCTGCTGTTCGTTGAGCAGGTCCGCCGTGTGCTCGCTGACGAGATCGGCGGAGCCGAGGTCGAGCAGGTCCTGCTCGGCGAACTCGGTGACCAGCCCGTGGAACGTCGTCGTGAAGCTGTCGACGACGGACGAGATCTCCTGGTCGGTGCTGTCAGCGCCCAGCCGGCTGAACCGTCCGACGACGGCGCTGACCAGCGGGACCATCGTGGGATCGCTGATCCGTTGGTAGAAGCGAGTCAGGTGCGGCATCGCCGCCTCACCGGCCAGGTGGGCCAGGAGCACCGTCTGGTCCCGGTCGAACCGCATCAGCTCCGGCGGGAGGTCGGCTGCCGCGAACATGGCGACGAACGGTGCCAGCTCCGGCGGGAGGTCCGGCGCGACACGGTGTTCACGCAGGTGGGCGATCAGTGCCCGTTGGCTGGTCAGCCGGTCGATCTGCTCGGCAAGCTCCGCGTCCAGCTCGTCCATGAGAGCCCCCGTGTCGCCGGGCGAGTCGTCGAGCAGGTCCGGCATCCGTTCGAGCGGTATGCCGACGGCCGCCAGGCGCTTGATGCGCAGGAGCCGGACGAGGTCGTGCATGTCGTAGTTGCGGTAGTCGTTGCTGTCCCGCCGGGGCTCGGGGAGCACCCCCACCTCGTGGTAGTGCCGCAGCGCCCGCACCGTGACTCCGGCGAGGCGGGCCAGCTCGCCGCTACGCACGTGCCGCCACCACCTTCGCGTCGTCCGTCGTCGCCGCAGGCTCCGGTTCCAGGTGGCGCAGCGACCGCGCGAACAGGCCGACGGCGACGGCGATCAGCCACACGCCGGCGAGCGCGACCGCCGCGACCTCGACGCTGATGTACTCGGTCAGCACGGCGGCGGCAAGCAGCCCGACCGGCGGAGCAGCAGTCATGACCGCATTCTGCGTGCCCATGATCCGTCCGCGCATCCGCTCGGGGATGCGCTCGATCATGAGCACCCCCATCAGGCTGCCGAACAGCCCGCTGGCGAGCCCGACCACGAAGGCGCCCGCGAAGACCACCCACACCGAGGACAGCGTGACGATGACGCCGAACCCGACCGTCGTCCCGCCGAGCCCGGTGAGGAACCACGTCCTGCGTGTCCCGCGCGTACCGGCACCCGCATAGAGCCCAGCGCCCACGAGCATCCCGGCCGCGAGGGCGGTGAGGACGAAGCCCAGCATCCCTGGCTGGCCGACCTGGGTGAACCAGACCGGCAGCACCAGGCCCTGCAGGGACGCCAGCACCAGCACCGAGACCACGCTGAGCGCCGTCGTGGCAATCAGGAACGGGCTGCGCAGCAGCACCCGCCAGCCGTCGCGGAGCTGTGTCCAGCCGTTGTCCGTCGGCGCGAGATCACGACCGACGGCGACCGCTCCCACCCGGTGCGGGATCAGCAGGGTCAGCAGGGCAGCCAGCAGCGACGTCGCGGCGGTGATCCACAGGACGGTCGAGCCGTCGAAGAGCACCATCAGGGTTCCGGCCGCCGCCGGACCCAGCAGCAGCGCGATCGCACCGAGCCCTTCCCTGATACCCACCAGCCGTTCGGAGCTGATCCCGCCATGGCGCACGATCGCGGGCAGCAGGGCATCACGAGCCGTCATCCCGGGCACGTCGCCGAGCGACCCGATGATCCCGAACAGGACGAACCAGCCGAGGCTCAGGCCAGAGACCATGTCGACGACCGGCAGCGCGGCGACCGAGGCTGCCGACACCAGGTCCGTGACGACGGACGAGGTGCGGCGGTTGATCCGGTCGATCACGACGCCCATGACCAGGCCGGCGAGCACGGCGGGCACGGCGGTCGCCGCGGCCACCGTGCCGGCGCCGAGGGCACTCCCGGTGATCTGGAGGACGATCAGCGGGAACGCGACTCCCGCGATGGAGTTACCCAGCAGCGACAGCAGGTAGGACGACAGGTACGCGATGGGAATCAGCCTCATGGAGACAGTCAGAACCATCACGTAGGGGCGGGGTCAAGCCCCGCCGGCCGCGCTCAGTCGGTGATCGCCAGCGCGTCGATCTCGACCAGCATCTCCTCGCGCGGCAGGCCCACGAACACGGTGGTCCGGCTCGGCAGCACGCCGCTCGGGCAGTGCTTCGTCACGAACTCGCCGTAGGCCTCGTTCATCGGCGCGAAGTCCTCGCGCTCGAGGAGGTAGACGCGCAGCATCACGACGTCGTCGAACGTCGCGCCGCCGGCCTCGACGATGGCCCGCACGTTCTCCAGCGTGCGCGTGGTCTGCGCGGCCACGTCACCGAGGTGCACGTACTCCCCCGTCGCCGGGTCCGTCGGCCCCTGCCCCGACACCTGGACGAACGGCCCCTTGCGGACGCCCTGGTGGAACGTGTGCGCCGGTGCAGGGGCGTCCGGGGTGGAGATGGCGGTCTTGGCGGTCATGGGGTTCTCCTTGCTCTGGTCATGCGGTGGGTCGGGTACGTCAGGTGGTCAGGTACGTCAGGTGGGCCCCGCCGGCTCAGAAATCGAGGGTGACCTGCTCGGTGACCTCGTCGCCGCGGGTCACCAGGGCGGTGCGGTACTTGTCGAACGTCGTGCACGGGTGCGAGATGCCGAACCCGATGACGTCGCCCGGCCGCAGCCCGCCCTCGCTCACCGGCTCGACGGAGAGGTAGGCGTGCTGGTCGTTGAGCGCGGTCACCTGCACGCCCGCCAGCTCCCGGGCCTCGCCGAGGCGGCCGGCGCCGTCGGCGGGGCGCACGACGAGCGGCGTCGGCAGGTCGATGTCGAACGACACGTCCCTGCGCCCCATGCCGCAGATGACGAGGCCAGGCTCCGGCGCGGACAGCACGGAGGCCCAGACCGTGATCGCTGGGCGCAGCGCCGGCGCACCCAGCCGCGTCCACGGGTCGGTACGCAGGTAGTGCCCGTGGTCGTGGGTCACGTACGCGCCGGACCGCACGACCGCCCGGGTCGGCACGGTCTCGCCTGCCGCGTCCTGGACCGGCACGGCCAGACGCCGGGTGACGACGTCGGCGAACGCGCTGCCGCCCGCGCTCAGCACGACCGGCCCTGTCACGAGGCCGGCGATCCCGGTCGCCACCTCGCGCAGCTGATCGCACCAGCGGCCGACGGCGGTCAGCTCGTCGGGGCTGGTGCCGCCCGCCACCGGGCCCTCGTAGCCGGCGACGCCGACCAGGCGCAGGCCGGCGTCGTGCACCAGGCCGGCGAGGGCCACGGCGTCGGACACCGTGCGCACCCCGGTGCGTCCGCCGGGCACGCCGAGCTCGACGAGCACGCCCAGCCGGGCGGCGTCGTCGGGTGCGGCGCCCGCGAAGCCCTCGGCGAGCAGGTCGATCCCGCGGGCGGAGTCCACGTACACCCAGACCTCGTCGGCGGCCCGGTCGGCGGTGCCGTCGGTGAGTGCCGCGCGCAGCCAGGCGATGTCGCGGGGGTCGACCAGCTCGTTGGCGAGGAAGGCGCGGCGTCCGGGGCCCGCGACGCCCCAGCCGAGCGCCGTCCGGAGCTGTGCGGGCGTCGCGACGGTGGCGCCCCACGCCCCGGCGGCGGCCTGCCGCTGCCAGATCTCGCGGGACATGTGCGTCTTCACGTGCGGAGCGTGCTCCACACCGCCCTCGTCGAGCGCGCGCGCCACGGTGGCGATGTTGTGGTCCAGCGCCGCCTCGTCGAGGGTCAGCAGGGGCCAGGTGAACGTGGGGTCGTCGATGCGCAGCACACCCACATCCTGCCGTGTCTCCGGCCGTGCGCGCACGCGCCGCCCGTCAGCCAGCGGTCCGGGTCGCGGATCCGGCGGGTGCCGGACGCAGGCCGTGCCCCGGCGTCGCACCGGTGAGCCGTCCGGCGGCCAGCACGGGCACCCCGCCGACGAGCACGTCCTCGATGCCCGACGCCGGCGTGCGCGGCTCCTCGTAGGTCGCTTCGTCGCGGACCCGGCCGGGGTCGACGAGCGCGATGTCGGCGACGGCACCCGTCGCGATCTCCCCGCGGCCGGTCAGCGCGAACCGGCGCGCGGCGCGCGCCGACAGGTGCTCGGCCGCATCCCACCAGGTCCACGACCCACGGCGCACGTGCTCGTCGAGCAGCCGGGCGAAGGCACCCCAGCCGCGCGGGTGCGGCCGCCCGCCCCAGTAGATGGCGTCCGAGCCCGCGAGGTGCGCCTCGTGCCCCGCCAGCGTGCGGACGGACTCCGGTGAGTTGGTCGGTGGCTGCGCGAACACGCAGCTCGCGCGGAGCGCGGTCGTCGTGAGCACCTCGACCACCGTGTCGGGGGCCGAGCGCCCGAGCCGCGCGGCGACGTCGAGCAGGGTCATGCCCTCCGCCCACTCCAGGCCGGGGACGGACGCGAACGTGATGCGCGGCCAGAGCTCGGTCAGGCCGGCGAAGTGTTCGCCGAGGCGGGCGGCCGTGGCGGGGTCGCGCAGGGCGTCGATGGTCGCGGCGGCGTCGGCAAGGGGCAGCCACGTCGGCAGGGCGACCATCGAGAGGATCGAGCATCCCCGCAGGTACGGGTAGGAGTCGTAGGTGACGTCGTGGCCACCCGCGCGCGCTGCCCCGACGCGCTCCAGCAGCTCCCCCGCCGGGCCGTGCAGGTGGGAGACGTGCGTCGCGACGCCGGACGCGCGCGCGACCCGCATCAGCTCGTCGAGCGCCTCGACGCCCCGGTCCTCGTACCCGCGCATGTGGCTCACGTGCGGCAGCCCTCGCACAGCCACGACCTTCGCGAGCGCCGCCAGCTCCCGCTCGTCGGCGTAGGCGGCGGGCACGTACTCGAGACCGGTCGAGAACCCGCAGGCACCGTCGTCCAGCGCCTGCTCCAGCAGGCCGACCATCGCCGCAACCTCCTCGTCCGACGCCGGACGCTGCGCGGCCCCCATGACCCGGTACCGCAGGGTGCCGTGCGGGGCGAGGTACGCGACGTTCACGGGGACCGTGCGGTGGTAGGTGCTGAGCAGCTCGCCGACGGAGCCGCCCGTGAACGTGGGGTGCCGTCCGTCGATGGCGGCGAAGTAGGTGCTCGCCCAGTCGTAGGTCGCCTCGTCGGTCGGGGCGAAGGAGACTCCGTCCTGCCCGGTCACGACCGTGGTGATCCCCTGGCGCAGCATGGCGAGCTGCACGTCCGGCTCGAAGACGGCGGCTTCCGCGTGCGTGTGCGCGTCCACGAACCCCGGCATCGCCACCCTGCCCTGCGCGTCGAGCGTCCGGACGTCGGGCTCCAGGACGTCCTGCCCGACGGCGGGGCGCGCACCCGGACGCGTGATCGCGGCGACCCTGCCGCGTGCGACGTGCAGGTCCACCGGCTCGGACAGGGTGCCGTCGGGCTGCGGCACGCGGGCATCGCGAACCAGGATCGTGCCGGTCATGCGTCACCCTCAGGGGTCTCGGGGCCGCTGCCCTCGGTGGCCAGGTTCTCCGCCCCGCCGTCCTCGCGCCAGCCGCCCATCCCGGCCCAGCCGCCGACGGCGGTCTCCGCCGCCAGGTCGCGCGGGTAGCCCTCGACGCCGGGGCGGGTCTGCCACGGGTGCGGCCCGGTGAGCGGCCGGTACTCGACGCCGTACGCGTCGAGGCGAGGCAGGTGCCGCCGCTCCAGGCGGTCCAGGAACTCCTTCGACGCAGCGGAACCCGGCGCCCGGTCGGCCCGCTGCGACCAGGCGACCTCCGCGAATGCCGCCAGCCGGGGATAGGTCGCGTAGTCGACGCGCCGCGCGTTGTCGAGGTGCTCGGTCCAGACCTGAGCCTGCGTGCCGAGCAGGCGCCCCGGCACTGTGGCCGGGCCCGACCCGCCCGTGGCTGCGCCCGTGGTCGAGGCCCGGTTCTCGACATGCTCCGCCAGCGGGGCGGGGAGCGGCTCGAAGCCGTACACGTCCTCGACGGTCCGCAGAAAACCGACCGGGATCGGCTCCGCCGGGTGCTCACCGGCGCGGTGGTCGAGGTAGACGGCCTGCTCTGGTGCCATGACAACGTCGTACCCGGTCTCGAGCGCCGCCGCACCCTGGGCGTAGCCGCGCCACGACGTGACGATCGCGTCGCGCGGCAGCATCGGCGACATCGCCTCGTCCCAGACCACGGCACGGCGGCCGGCGTCGGACACGTGCTCGGCGAGGCGGGCGACGAACCAGCCGTGCAGCCGCGCGACGTCCGGGGCGCCGTCGGACCCGACCAGCCCCAGCGACCTCGCGCGCTCGACGATCTGGGGCGACTCGCGCCACAGGGTGGGCGGCACCTCGTCGCCCCCGAGGCCGATCCATGGCGTGTCGAAGACGTCGAAGACCTCGTCCAGCACGTGCCGGAAGAACGCGAGGGACCCCTCGGACGGATCGAGCACGTCCTGGCTGATGCCCCACGTGGTGCGGACCCCGCTGCGGTCCTTGCGCGTGCCGAGCTCCGGGTAGGCGGCGACGGCCGCCTCGACATGGCCGGGGACGTCGATCTCGGGGACCACGGTGATGTCCCGGTCGCGGGCGAAGGCCACGATCTCGCGCAGGTCGTCCTGCGTGTAGAACCCGCCGTGGGGGCGTCCGTCCCGCGAGCCGGTGCGCCAGGTGCCGACCGTCGACTCGCGGCGCCAGGCACCGGTCCTGGTCAGCTCCGGGTAGCGGTTGACCTGCAGCCGCCAGCCCTGGTCGTCGGTGAGGTGCAGCTGCAGGACATTCAGCCGGTGGGCGGCAGCGAGGTCGATGAACCGCAGCACGTCGTGCTTGGGCAGGAAGTGGCGTGCGACGTCGAGCAGCACGCCGCGCCACTCGAAGCGCGGGTGGTCCTCGATGCGCACGACCGGCAGCTCGAGCGGTCGGGTGCCGCTCCGTCGGTAGGCCGCCGGACCGGCGAGCTGGCGCAGGGTCTGGGCCGCGGCGTGCGCGCCGGCCAGGTCCGCTGCCTCGACCTGGACCGAGCCGGCCACCGGCCCGGCGGGCGCTGGACGTCGCGCTGCTGGGCGCACCTCGATGCGGTACCCGCGGGGTGGCAGGTCGGGGGCGACGGCGAAGACGACGCCGGGCTCGCGGTCGATCGCCGAGGGGACGAGGTCGAGGCCGAATGCCTCCTCCGTGACCCGGCGCCACCAGCGCGCGGCGGGCCTCAGCACGGGGTCGGTCCCGACCCGCGCACCGTCCTCGATCAGTACCGAGCCGCCCGGCAGCTGCGTCGACGCAGGCTCGGGGACGAGGCCAGGGTCTCCGGGGTAGTGCACGGCGCCACACTAGCGCGGCGCCCTGTTCACGCGGGGACCTTCGGCGCCGTGGTGGCCCCCGTCCGCAGCGGAGAGAGCGCGCGGTCCCGAGGACCGCGCGCTCCCGCTACGCCAGACCTGTCAGCCCGCTCGGCAGGAGACGTCGCGCTTGGGCATCTCCCCCTCGACCAGGAAGGTCGTGCCGACGTTCAGGGCGCACGCGTTGGTGCCGAGCGCGTACACGCCGTGGCCGCTGCCGTCGACGGTCACCAGCCGGGACCGGTCACCGAACTTCTCGTGCAGCCGCTCGCCACCGGCCAGCGGGGTGACCGGGTCGCGACGGTTCTGCAGGATCAGCACGCTGTGGGGACCCTCGTCGGCGATCTGCACCGGCGGCTCGACCGGCTCGGACCAGTAGGCGCAGGGCAGGATGTTGGCCGACGCCGCGCCGAACATGGGGAACTTCTTGCGGTCCTCTGCCACCGCCTGGCGGTAGGCGTTGACGTCCTCGGGCCACTCGCTGTCGTTGCAGGTCGAGGCGATGAACACCGACAGGGCGTTGGAGAGCGGCGACACCTCGTCGGCCGCCACGCCGTCCTGCGCGGCAGCGGTCGCGGCGACGCCGTCCGACAGGACACCGTCGAGGAGGGTGGCGTCCAGCAGGCTCTGGGCGCCAGAGGCGTCGCCGTCCAGCAGCGACTGCCAGGTCTGCGCCGTCCGGCCGTAGGTCAGCTCGCTGTAGAGCCCTCCGAAGACGACCTGGCGGAACAGGCTGCCGTCGACCCCCTGCACGGGGTTGCGGTCCAGCCGCTCGGCGGTCTCGAAGTAGTGGGCACGCACCTGTGCCGGCGTCCGGCCCAGCCCGTAGGCGGTGTGCCGCTTGGCCGCCCACCTCGCGAAGTCGGGGAACGTCTGCTCGACCCCCTGGGCGAACCTGCGCAGCCCTTCCTGGTCGAGGTGCGTGTCGCCGACGTTGCTGTCGAGCACCACCCGGTCGACGGTCTCGGGGAACATCGACGCGTAGGCGGCGCCCAGCGCGGAACCGTAGGAGTAGCCGAGGAAGCTGGCCTTCTCCTCGCCCAGTGCCGCGCGGACGCTGTCCAGGTCACGGGCCATGTTCGCCGTCGACACGTGGCGGAGCAGGCCGTTCCCGTCGTTGGCGGCGCACTGCTCGGCAGCGGCCTCGACGACCTCCGCTCGTTGGACGACCGCCGCGTCGTCGACCGCGTACGGCGGGACGTTGCCGAAGTAGTCGCCGCCGATGGTGAACTCGCAGTCGATCCGGGTCGAGTGGCCGACCCCGCGGGTGTCCATGCCGATCAGGTCGTAGGCGTCCAGCACGGTGTCGGGCAGCCCTCTCGACATCAGGAGCGAGGACTGCGCGAGCCCGGAACCGCCCGGGCCGCCCGGGTTGAGCAGGAGCACTCCACGCCGCTTGGCCGGGTTGTCGCTGGCCAGGCGGGACACCTGGAGCTCGATCTGCTCGCCGTCGGGGTGGGAGTAGTCCAGCGGCACGGGCACCTTTGCACAGGTCAGGACGTACGGTGCGGCCTCTGCCGCGACATCGGCGGGGCACGGGCCCCACTCCACCTGCGCGGCGGGCCCACCCCCTGGCTCGACGTCGTCCGGACGGACGTCCGCTGCGGCGGGCACAGCGAGCGCACCGGCCAGGCCCAGCACGGTCAGCAGGGCCATGCCCCGGCCCCGTGCTCGTCGTGGCCGGCCGCGACGCCGCACGCTGTCGGACGCACCGTGCCGGGGTGCGTCGGTCGGGACCGGATGGGAGGAACCGAACTGGATTCGCTTCATGCACCCACCCTCCGCCGCCGCACGCGCGCCGGGCAGTGCCACCGATCACCAGCTCGCCCGGGATCCGCACGGGTCGGGGCATGACAGATGTCACCAGCCGACGTCACCGAGCCGAGCGTCGGCAGCGCCGGGACCGGGCGCCCGGCTCACTCCCGCCGCAGCACGGGCTCCAGCGCCTCCAGCACCGCCAGGTCCTCGATCGTCGACGGCACCTGGGGGTGCTCGCCGTCGGCGAGCTGCCGCATCGTGCGCCGCAGGATCTTGCCCGAGCGGGTCTTCGGCAGTCCTGCGACCACCTGGACGTCCTTGAAGGCCGCGACGGGGCCGATCTCCTCGCGCACCGCCGCGACGAGCTCCGCCGCCACGCCGCTGGGATCGACCCCCGCCTTGAGCACGACGAGCCCGCGCGGGACCTGCCCCTTGAGCGGGTCGGCGACCCCGATCACCGCGCACTCCGCCACGGCGGGGTGCGCCGCGAGCACACCTTCGATCGCGCCGGTGGACAGGCGGTGCCCCGCGACGTTGATGACGTCGTCGGTGCGGCCCATGACGTAGACGTACCCGTCGTCGTCGATGTAGCCGCCGTCGCCGGAGAGGTAGTACCCGTCGTAGGCGGCGAGGTACGAGGACACGTACCGCTCGTCGTCACGCCACAGCGTCTGCAGGGTGCCAGGCGGCAGCGGGAGGCGGATCGCGAGGCTGCCCTCCTGCCCTGGCCGAGCGACCGTGCCGTCAGGGAGCAGCACCTGCACGTCGAAGCCGGGCACCGGGACCGACGGCGATCCCGGCCGGGTCGGCATCGGGGCCAGCCCTCGCAGGTTGGCGACGACCGCCCACCCCGTCTCGGTCTGCCACCAGTGGTCGATCACCGGCACACCGAGGGCTCGTCCCGCCCACTCGTAGGTGCCGGGGTCGAGCCGCTCCCCCGCGAGGAACAGGTGCCGCAGGGACGAGGTGTCGTGCTCGGCCAGGAGGATCCCCTCCGGGTCCTCCTTCTTGATCGCGCGGATCGCGGTCGGTGCGGTGAACAGCGCCTCGACACCGTGCTCTGCGACCACCCGCCAGAACGCCCCGGCGTCCGGCGTGCCTACCGGCTTGCCCTCGTACAGCACGGAGGTCGCGCCCACGATGAGCGGCCCGTAGACGATGTACGAGTGGCCGACCACCCAGCCGACGTCGGACGCCGTCCACCAGACCTGGCCCGGCCCGATGTCGTAGACGTTGCGCATGGACCAGGCCAGGGCCACGGCGTGGCCGCCGTTGTCGCGCAGGATCCCCTTGGGCTTTCCCGTGGTGCCCGACGTGTACAGGATGTACAGCGGGTCGGTCGCCGCGACCTCTTCGCACGGCGCGGGGTTCGTGCGTCCGGCGTGCAGCACCGTGGCCCAGTCGACGTCCCGCCCGTCGACCATGGTCGCCGTGGCCTGGGGCCGCTGCAGCACCACGCACGACGCCGGCTCGTGGTCGGCCAGCTCGAGCGCCTTGTCGAGCAGCGGTTTGTACTCCACGATCCGCGTGGGTTCGACGCCGCACGACGCCGACACGACCACCTTCGGCTGGGCGTCGTCGATCCGGAGGGCGACCTCGTTCGCGGCGAACCCGCCGAACACCACCGAGTGCACGGCGCCGAGCCGGGCGCAGGCCAGCATCGCGACGACCGCCTCCGGCACCATCGGCATGTAGAGCACCACGCGGTCGCCCGGCCCGACGCCGAGGTCGCGCAGGCCGCCGGCGAACGCGGCGACGTCCTGCAGCAGCGACGCGTAGGTGATGGTCGTCGAGGCCCCGGTCACCGGGCTGTCGTAGATCAGCGCCGCCTGGTCCCCGCGACCCGCGATGACGTGCCGGTCCAACGCGTTGTAGCAGGTGTTGAGCCTGCCGTCGGGGAACCAGCGGTAGAACGGCGGGCTGTCGTCGTCGAGCGCGCGGGTGGGCTTACGGAACCAGGAGACAAGGGCTGCCTGCTCACCCCAGAATCCCTCCGGGTCCGCGAGGCTGCGCCGGTAGACGTCCGCGTAGTCGGCCATGTGGTGCCCTTCCGCTCCGGCTCACGGACCTCGGTGTCCGCGCCGTTGTCAGTGTGCCTCGCACGTGCGGCGACGTCGAGCGGCCGGGCCCTCCCGGTCACGTATCACAGCAGCCGGGCGAGCTCCTCGGCATGCTCTGCCGTCCAGGCTGCCTGCTGCCGGACGGCGTGGGGTACGCCGAGCTCGGCGAGCCGGACCATGGCGGGTTCACCGGCCCGGGCGCCGGCGTCGATGCCGTCGGCGCACCGGTGCTGCCACCAGAGCGCCGTGGGCACTAGCTCGGACCGGTCCAGCGGCCCGTAGGCGTCGCGGACCGTCACGAGCGCCCTTGCTGCCCTGCTGACGTCGGTGCCCGGGCCCAGCGGGACGAACTGCCAGACCAGGTGTGCCACGTCCTCGATCCGCCGGCCCGGTCCGGCGATGTCCCAGTCGATGAACGCAACCGGATCGACACCGCTCACGCCGCGGCGGAAGACGGTGTTGCGCGGGTCGAGATCGTGATGGCACACCACCTCCGCGTCTCCCGCGAGCTCGGTGCCTGCCGTCAGGTCGTGCAGCTCGCGCACGAGCCGGGCGACCCCGGCCAGGCACAGCGGCGCGGCGGCCGCCCGCCGGACGACGTCGTCCGCGCCGCTGAGACCGTCGACATAGCTGACCACCTCCGTCGCCGGAGGCTCGACGCGGAGCAGCCGGGGTGCGCCGCGCCAGCCGCGCTCCGCGAGGTAGCGCAGGAGCTCGTGCACGTACTCGTGCCGCTCCCCCATCGAGCGGAACACCTCGTCGCCCCGCCGCGTCACGGTCGAGACGAACCCACCGGACAGGACTTGTTCGTCGTTGTGCTGCACGGTCCGAGTCTCTCGTGATCGGCGGCCGACGCAAGGAGGGTGCCGGTGGGGTCCAGGCAGCTCGAGCGGTGGCCGATCAGGGTGTATGTGCCCAGGCGAGATCGGGGCGGGACCGTCGCGAGGACCGGCGCCCGGCTGGCCCGCGCCGCACGGGCGGGCGGTAGGCGATCACGTCACGACGGCGCGGTGCCGTGCACCTGATGCTGTACCGGGAGCGTGGGACGCGTCCGTTGCCTGGGTTCCCCATGCCGACGGCCGGGGTCCACCCCGGTACCGGTTGACCTGCACGGTTCGGCTGGCCTGCCCGGTTCGGTTGACCGGCAGAGCCCGCGTCCTGACGTCTCACGGGCTCCGGTGGCCGGGGCACGACCGAGACAGCGATGTGTCCCGTCGGTGTGACCGTCTCGACCGCGTGCCTGCCGTCGACCGTGGTGGCCTTCTGCCCCCACCCGGGTGCCTGCTTCGCATGGTTGCACCGGGCGCACAGGCCCTGCCCGTTCTCCAGGCTGGTCCGCCCACCCTCGACGAACGGCGTGATGTGGTCGATATGCCGCACCGAGGCGTCGCACCACGACGTGCCGCAGACGCCCTGCTCCCTCGCGCGCAGCAACACGGCCAGACCGGGCGGGTGGAACCGGGACGTCGAGGTTGTGGCCAGCAGCCGGCCACGCGGGTCGACATAGATCGCGCGGAGCCACGCCGTGTCGGCATCGATCCCGTGCGCCGCAAGATTCCGAGCCACCAGGGCCGGGACCGTGCCGGCCCCCGCAGACATACCCTCCGGCACCACACCGGGCTCGTCACCACCGGCCAGCAGCGTCTGGTCGGAGACCAGCAGGTTGATCGTCACCGGCACCTCCTCCGCCTTACCCGGCTCACGGCCCGTGACCCGCTCGATCAGGGTGTCAGCCATGATCTGCCCGACACCCCGCTCGTCACCGGCAGCCTTGGTGGCATCGGCGTGCGCCTTGAGCTGCGCATAGGCCTGCACCCCCTGCTGCATCGGGACCAGCGCGGTCAGGTAGACCATCAGATCCGGAGCCGGACGCACCGAGACCCGCCGCTCCGCCACAGCCTTCACGTTCCGCTTCACACACGCATGCACGTCCAGCTGCGCAGCGAGCGCCTTGACCCTGGCGACCAACCGCTTGGTCCCCAGCCGGGCCAGCTCCGCCAGACCCGCAGGCCCGCAGATCTCCTCATCGATCCGGGCCCGGTGCTCCGGCGTGAGGTGCGACGTCTCCCGCACCATCAGCGTCGCCCGCCACGACGAGAGCACACCCGTGCGCAAGGCGTCGAAGGTGTACGGCATCTGCGTCACCCACGCCCGGGCCGTGCCAAGGAACGTAGCGCCCGCGTGCGGGCTGACCTGCATCGCCGCACCAACCTGGTTCGACACCCCACGACCCCGCCGCTCGACCCGGATCCCCTGCACGGCCTCATCGGCCCGAGTCGCCTCCTCCAGCGCCACCGCCAACCGGCCCTGCGCCGCGGCCACGGTGTTCTTCACCGCCTCCAGCTCACCAAGCAGGTCCACCCACTCCGCCTGCACCTGCTTCGCCGCCGGGCCGTCCGTGTCAGTACCCGCTGGCAGGATCATCCCGGCCAAGCGCTCGCGCAGCGCCCGAACGTCCGCCGCGCGCCACACCGCACCGCCAGCAGGGGGCAGCACCGAACCGCAGGGCTGGTCGCCCGCTCCAGGTGCACCTCCGGCTGATGTCATGCTATCAACCTATGGCACACGCGTTCGCACTGCTCGTCGAACGCGGGCCCTACGCCGACAGCAGAACAACCAGTCCCTGAAGAACGCCCGCCACCGGCCGGACCGGACCGGGCGATGCCATCGAGTCCTCCGCAGCCGGGTTCAAGGGGCCCGCAAGGACCCTCGCCCTGACGACGTATGCCAGGCATGAACCCGCTACGAGCACCACGCCGGCTCCTCGGCACGGGCCTGGCAGGCCTGCTGCTCCCTGGGCGGCGTCGCCGCACCACTCTCGCCCCAGTGCGGCGGTCCCGAGGTCGCCGGATGGGACTGGGACGCGATCGAGGGCGACTCGGCCCAGGACACCACCTGGGGCAAGTACACGGTGGAGGGCACCTGGGACGGCGAGACCTTCCACCTCCCCGAGGCGGCCGCTGCGCCGTCCGAATGGCCCACGCTGCCCGAGGACCCCCGGCTCGATCCGGGCAATGCGGGATCGGTCGACCCGGACACATCGGAGTCCGAGGCCCAATAGGCCTGCCCACGGCAGGCTGACAAGCAGCCGGGCAAGCAGCCGGACAGGCCCGGGCACAACGAAGGCCCCGCCGAGATCGGCGAGGCCTTCTACACAGGGCTGTGGAGCTGCCGGGAATCGAACCCGGGTCCGGTGACGCTTTTCGAGTACTTCTCCGGGCGCAGTCTGCTATGGATTTTCTCGGCCCCCGCACTCGCGCAGACACGTTCGCGGACAGGCCCAGTCACCTAAATGTTCCCGCAGCCCCGATGACGAGAGCTACGAGCAGTGGCTTCCTAGATGACGCCGGCTACTGGGACGGAAGCATTTCCCAGGCCGACGGAGTTCGGGCTCGCTCAGGCGGCGAGGGCGAACTCGTTGCGCGAGTTATCGGCAACTATGTGTTTGCAGACATCGTTTACGAGATAAGTCTGCATCCTCGGCCCGCTTCTCCTCGAAGCACGACCACCGTCGAAACCGATCAGCCCCTATGTTGTTGTCAACCGCCCCGCCCGGGCTGCGCCCGTGCGGAACATCTCCATCCTAGGCGACAACAGCGCAGACGGGAACGTTATTTCCGTTACAGCGAACGGGCGCCGTCAGCCGCGACGGGTCAGCGGAGCTCCTTCTGCCGCATCGCCCGCTGTGCCTCACGCATGTCCTGCTGCTCGCGCAGGGTCTGGCGCTTGTCGTACTCCTTCTTACCGCGGGCCAAGGCGATCTCGACCTTGGCCCGGCCGTCCAGGAAGTACAGCGACAGCGGGATCAGGGTGTGCCCCTTCTCCCGTGACTTCGACTCCAGCCGGAGGATCTCCTCGCGGTGCAGCAGCAGCTTGCGCCGACGCCGAGGCGCGTGGTTGTTCCACGTGCCCTGGAAGTACGCGGGGATGTGCACGTTCTCGAGCCACGCCTCGCCACGGTCGATGTTGGCGTAGCCGTCCGTGAGCGAGGCACGCCCCATCCGCAGCGCCTTGACCTCGGTACCCGAGAGCACGAGCCCGGCCTCGAAGACGTCCTCGATCACGTAGTCATGACGGGCCTTCTTGTTGTTCGCCACGATCTTGCGCGGATCGTCCTTCTTGGCCATGGTCTCCCTCCGGGATCTGCTGGTGCGACCTGCCCCGTGCGGGCAGCGCGACGTCCCAGTTTACGCACCCGGCCTGGGTGGACCAGGCTTTTACAGCCAGGTCATCGGGTCGACGGTCGAGCCGTTGATGTACACCTCGAAGTGCAGGTGGCAGGCCGTGGACGTGCCGGTGGTCCCGGAGTAGCCGATCACCTGTCCGCGTGAGACCTGCTGGCCGGCCGAGACGGCGAACGACGTGAGGTGGTTCGAGCTCGTCATCACGCTGCTGCCGCCGGACGAGTAGCCGTGATTGATCAGCACCTGGTTGCCCAGGCCGTCGAGGTAGCGCGCGTACTGCACGGTGCCGTCGGCGGGGGCCAGGATCGGCGTGCCGCAGTACGCCCGGAAGTCGGTGCCCGCGTGCAGCCGGTTGTACTGCAGCACCGGGTGGAACCGCATGCCGTACGAGGAGGTGACGACGGGGCTCGCCGTCGGGTAGCCGAGGAACGACACGGTCCCGACGCTGCCGCCACCGCCGGACGAACCCCCGCCGGACGAACCCCCGCCGGACGAGCCGCCGTCCGACGACCCGCCCCCCGCTGACCCGCCGCGAGATGCGTTCTCCTGCGCCTCCCGGGCCTCGCGCTCTGCCTGCTCCTGGGCCAGCCGCTCGTCCCGCGCCTCCTGCTTGCGGATGATCTCCTTGAGATCGGACTCGATGGAGCTGAGCTCCTGCTCGTTGTCCCGCATGTTCGCCACCGCTACGTGCTTGCGGCGCTCGATGCGGTTCTTGAGCCGTTCCTGCTCCGCGATGAGGCGCTCGATCTCCGCCTTGCGGTCCACCGCCGCCTGCTTGGCCTGCTCCTTCGACTGCACGTTCTCGTCAGCCAGGCGCTTGAGCTCGGTGACGATCTCGCGGATGGCGGACAGCCGCGCCTCCAGGTTACGGGCGGTCGCCTCGGCGTCCTGCAGCTCGGCGAGCGTCCGCGCCCGGATCCGCGCGGCCGACGACGACACCGAGTAGCCGTCGATGAACTCCTCGGTGCTCTGCGCTCCGGTCACGAGCCCGATCGTGGAGTTGTCACCGGAACCGCGAAACTCCTCGCGCGCCATCTGCGCGATGTCGTCACGCGCCCCGTCGACCTTGCCCGAGCCGTCCTGGAGCTGCTGGCTGACCTTCGCCTCCTCGAGCTCGGCGTCGGCCAGGCGCTGCGCGAGGATCGCGGCCTCCCGCTCCGCTCGCTCCAGCTCGGCCTCCGCGACGGCCAGCTCTGCCTCGGCGACGGGCAGCCGCCCCTCGACCTGGTTCAGCTCCAGCACGGCGTCGGCCAGCTGGGTGTCGGTGTGCTCCAGCTCGGCCTCGAGGCCCTCGCGTTCGTCCTCCTTGGCCTGCTGCTCCCGCTCTGCGGCGGCGCGGCGGTCGTCGAGGTCGTCCGCGTGGACGGCCGTCGCGCCGCCCAGCAGGAGGACGAGCGCGAGCGCGGCGGCGACCGGCCCGCGGCCGCGGACCCTCGAGGGCAGGTTTCGGGGAGTGAACATCAGATCCTCGTGTACCGGTTCAGGGTGAAGAACGACGAGAGCGCGGCCAGGGCGACAGCCATGATCACCAGCAGCGGCGCGACGCGGAGCACGTCGACCTCCGAGACGTAGGCCACCCAGTCGACCGACCGTTCGAGCCAGTCGCTGACCATGAACCGCACCGCCAGCCAGAGCCCACCCCCGGCGAGCAACGAGCCCAGCACGGCGGCCAACGCCCCCTCCAGGAGGAACGGGAGCTGGATGAACAGGTTGGACGCGCCCACCAGGCGCATGATCTCGGTCTCCTTGCGCCGCGAGACGGCACTGAGCCGGATGGTGGTGGTGATCAGGAGCACCGCGGCAAGGAGCATCACGCCGGCCAGCCCGGCCGCGAGCAGGGTGGCGACGTTGAGCGTGCGGAACAGCGGCTCGAAGACGGCGCGCTGGTCCTCCACGATCTCCACGCCGTCACGCCCGGAGAGCACGTCGCTGACGACGGCGAACTGCTCGGCGTCGGACAGCTTGAGGCGCAGCGAGGCCTGCATGTCGTCAGCCGTCAGCTGCGTGCCCTGGTAGCCGTCCGGGTAGCGCTCGCTGAACGCCTCGAACGCCTGCTCCTTCGACTCGTAGTAGACGCGGCTGACCTCGTCGGACAGCTCGGTGTCGATGACCTGGCGCACGGCGTCCACCTGGGCGTCCGTCGCCTCGCCGGTGGCGCACGTCGGCGACACCGAGCCCTGCGGGCAGAGGAACACGGATACCTCGACGAGGTCGTACCAGTCGTCCTTGAGCTTGCCGATCTGGGCCTGGAGGAGCGCGGCGGCCCCGACGAACGTCAGCGACACGAAGGTCACGAGCACCACGGCCACGACCATCGTCGTGTTCCTGCGCAGGCCGGAGAGGACCTCGCCCAGCACGAACTGGAAGCGCACGGTCAGCCTCCCCGCACCGTCTGGACCGGCGCGCGGGTGCCGCTGCCCGGGGCGTCGAGCACCGGCGAGGCGCCGACGTCGGGCAGGATCGACTCGCGCTCGCCGTAGCCGCCGCGGGCCTCGTCACGAACCACGACGCCGTCGGACAGCTCCACCACGCGGCGCCGCATCTCGTTGACGATCTCGTCGTCGTGCGTCGCCATGACGACGGTGGTGCCCGTCCGGTTGATGCGGTCGAGCAGGCGCATGATGCCCAGCGAGGTGGTGGGGTCGAGGTTGCCGGTCGGCTCGTCGGCCAGCAGGATCTGCGGCCGGTTCACGATGGCGCGGGCGATCGCGGCCCGCTGCTGCTCACCGCCCGACAGCTCCGTCGGCATCCGTTTGCCCTTGCCTGCGAGGCCCACCATGTCCAGCACCTCTGGCACGGTGTCCCGGATGACGTGGCGCGGCTTGCCGATCACCTGCAGGGCGAACGCCACGTTCTCGTGGACCGTCTTGTTCTGCAGCAGGCGGAAGTCCTGGAACACGACCCCGAGCTGACGGCGCAGCGTCGGCACGCGCCACCCGGAGAGGTTCGCGACGTCCCTGCCCGCCACGTAGACGCGGCCGCGCGTGGGCCGCTGCTCGCGCAGCACCAGCGACAGAAACGTCGACTTGCCTGAGCCCGAGGCCCCCACGAGGAACACGAACTCGCCACGCTCGACGTCCACGGAGACCTGGTCGAGGGCAGGTCGTGCGCCGCGCGCGTAGACCTTCGACACGTTCTCGAACCTGATCACGAGCCCGAGACTAGGGGGGTGAAGTGGTGGCGTGTCGGGGAGACACGCCGACGGCACCCACCCGGTTGCCCATCGAGGACGCAAAATATCGGGCAAACCAGGTCGCACATGGCATTTCAGCCAGAGCTATGCGGCCCTGCGAGCGAGTCAGCTCGGCGAGGTACCCCGGCGCCAGCGGATGCCGGCCTCGATGAAGTCGTCGATCGCGCCGTCGAACACCGCCTGCGGGTTGCCCGACTCGTGCTCGGTGCGCAGGTCCTTGACCATCTGGTACGGCTGCAGCACGTAGGAGCGCATCTGGTCGCCCCAGCTGGCCTTGATGTCGCCGGCCATCTCCTTCCGCGTGGCCGCCTCCTCCGCCTTGCGCAGGAGCAGCAGGCGCGACTGCAGCACCCGGTAGGCGGCAGCGCGGTTCTGGATCTGCGACTTCTCGTTCTGCATCGCGACGACGACGCCGGTGGGGATGTGCGTCATGCGCACCGCGGAGTCGGTGGTGTTCACGGACTGCCCGCCCGGGCCCGACGAGCGGTACACGTCGATCTTGAGCTCGGAGTCCGGGATGTCGATGTGGTCGGTCTGCTCGATGAGCGGGATCACCTCGACCGCCGCGAACGACGTCTGCCTGCGGCCCTGGTTGTCGAACGGCGAGATGCGCACCAGGCGGTGGGTGCCTGCCTCGACGGACAGGTTCCCGAAGGCGTACGGCACGTTGACCTCGAAGGTCGCGGACTTGAGGCCCGCCTCTTCCGCGTAGGAGGTGTCGCCGACCTTGGTGGGGTAGCCGTGGCGCTCGGCCCAGCGCAGGTACATGCGCATCAGCATCTCCGCGAAGTCGGCGGCGTCGACGCCGCCTGCACCCGCACGGATGGTCACGACGGCCTCACGGGAGTCGTACTCACCGTTCAGCAGCGTGCGGACCTCGAGCGCCGCGAGATCCTTGCGGATCTTCACGACCTCCTCCTCGGCCTCGGTGATCGAGTCGGCGTCGTCCATCTCCAGACCCAGCTCGACGAGCGTCTCGACGTCGTCGATGCGGGCGGCGAGCTTCTCCACCCGGCTGAGCTCTGCCTGCGCCGCCGACAGCGCGGAGGACACCCGCTGCCCTTCCTCGGGGTCGTCCCACAGGTTCGGCGCCGACGCCTGCTCCGACAGCTCGGCGATCTTCGCCTGGAGCGCGGTGGGGTCGCTCACGGCCTCGATGGACTCGAGGGTGGCGCGGAGCGCCTTGATCTCTGCGGGAAAGTCGTTGGATGCCACGGTGTTCAAGGCTACCCGCGCATCGTGGTGTCCGACGCCGGAAAATGCGCCGTCGGCTCAGCGGTTGCCCAGCGACTGCTCAGGGCGCCCCGGGCTCCGGCAGCTCACGGCCGAACATCTGCGCCGTCTCGCGGGCGCTCGGGGTACCCGCGTCGACGTCCGCGCCGTGCTCGATGAGCACCCGGATCACGTCCGACTCGTTCTTGAAGACCGCCCCGGCAAGCGGTGCCTGGTTCTTGCCGTTCAGCCGGTTCACGTCGGCGCCCCGCTCGGCGAGGCCCTCCGTGAGCTCCGCGTGCCCGTGGTAGGCGGCGAGCATCAGGAGCGTGTTGTCGGACTCGTCGGCCAGGTCGACCGGCAGGCCTGCGTCGACGAGGTCCAGCAGCACGTCGGCGCCCTGCCGGGCGAGGTCGAAGACCTGGTGCGGCTCGAGCCGCGTGCCGCCCTGCTCGTCTCCGCTTTCCTGGGGAGGCTCCTGCTCGCTCATATCCACAATCTAGCTGGTTGGGTCCGGTGGGTGGTCGGTCGGGTGGTCGGTCATCGGCAGGCCGGTCATCGGCAGGCCGGTCGGCCCAGGCCTCCAGCCCCAGCCCTCGGACCTCGGACCTCGGACCTCGGACCGACTGCAGACTTCGTCGACATCTCGCTCGCCGACCGCAGACTTCGTCGCGGTTGGAGCCCTCAGAACCGCGACCAAGTCTGCAGTGGGCAGATGCGACAGCAGCCAACTCTGCAGTCGAGCAACGACGGCTCCAGGCGCTGGCTCACCACGCCCGTGCCGTTGACGACACCGAGACCCTGACACCGCCGCCGAACGCGTCGGTGAACCAGCGCAGCAGCGGCGGCTGCGACACGCCCGCCAGCGTGACCCGGGCCGACCGGCCGTCCGGCGACGACGCCTCGGCTACCGCCACGGGGATCCCCGGCGGGTGCTCGACGAGGTACTGCTCGACGGCGGCGTGCACGTCGGCGTCGGACAGCGTGAGCGGGGCGCCGTCGGCGGGCACGCCGGCCCCCGCGTAGAAGGCGTCGGGAGACATCGCACTCGCGGCGTCGGCCGCTGCGAGGTCCGCGACGTCGTAGAGCGCCTTGCGGTCGAGGTGAACAGCGCTCGCCGACGCGACCACCGCGATCAGCATCAGCGCGAAGGCGACGAAGGCCGAGGTCAGCAGCATGATCCGGCCGCTCTCGTCGTTCTCCGGCTCCCTGCGGCACGTCGGAGGGAACGTGCGCGAGTGTTCACCATAGGCCAGTGCGTCGTTGCGTGTTCTTGGCCTGCCTGGGCGCCTCATGTCCACAGTATGTGTCGGGCAGTGACCTCGCGCTCGGCCAGCTGAACGCCCACTGGACAATGTCCGGACAAACCTAAACGTTTCAACCTTTGAAAACGTTTAGCAGAACCTCTTGACAGGCGGTCTGCCGTATAGAAATCCTTTTCCACGTTCGACGGGCCAAGGACGGCACGTCCCACACGAAGGGATCAACGATGACCCGAACGCTCACCCCACCGCGCCCCCGGCGCAGGCTGCGAGCCATCTCGCTCGCCACGCTCACCGCCGTGGTGCTCACCGCAGGCGTTGCGGCCACCTCGGCGCAGGCCGCAGGCAGCACCCTGCAGGCCGCCGCCGCGGAGTCCGGTCGGTACTTCGGCACCGCGATCGCCGCGAACAAGCTCTCCGAGTCGGCCTACACGACCATCGCGAACCGCGAGTTCAACATGATCACCGCGGAGAACGAGATGAAGCTCGACGCGACAGAGCCGAACCAGAACCAGTTCAACTTCACCAACGGCGACCGCATCGTGAGCTGGGCACGCAGCAACGGCAAGCAGGTACGTGGGCACACCCTGGCGTGGCACTCCCAGCAGCCTGGCTGGATGCAGAACATGAGCGGCTCGGCGCTGCGGTCCGCGATGCTCAACCACGTCACCCAGGTCGCCACCCACTATCGCGGCCAGATCCACTCCTGGGACGTGGTGAACGAGGCGTTCCAGGACGGCTCCTCCGGCGCGCGCCGCGACTCGAACCTCCAGCGCACCGGCAACGACTGGATCGAGGCGGCGTTCCGCGCCGCCCGGGCAGCCGACCCCAACGCCAAGCTCTGCTACAACGACTACAACACGGACGACTGGACGCACGCCAAGACGCAGGCCGTGTACAACCTGGTCCGCGACTTCAAGGCCCGGGGCGTGCCGATCGACTGCGTGGGGCTCCAGTCCCACTTCAACTCGCAGAGCCCCGTGCCGAGCAACTACCAGACCACGCTGTCGAGCTTCGCGGCGCTGGGCGTCGACGTCCAGATCACCGAGCTCGACATCGAGGGTTCCGGCAGCGCGCAGGCCGACAACTACCGCAGGGTCGTCGAGGCCTGCCTCGCCGTCTCCCGCTGCACCGGCATCAGTGTCTGGGGCGTCCGCGACACCGACTCGTGGCGGGCCAGCGGCACCCCGCTCCTCTTCGACGGCAACGGCAACAAGAAGGCCGCCTACACGTCCACGCTCAACGCACTCAACGGCGGCGGCTCGACGGACCCCGGCCCCGGCCCCGGCCCCGGCCCCGGCGACGGCTGCACGGTCACCGTCAGCAGGGCGAACGAGTGGTCCGACCGGTTCAACGTCTCGCTCGCCGTCTCCGGCAGCTCGTCGTGGCGGGTCTCGATCGGGCTGCAGGGCGCACAGAGCCTGCAGAACTCGTGGAACGCCACGGTCTCGGGCACCACCGGCACCCTGACGGCGACACCGAACGGGTCCGGCAACTCCTTCGGCATCACGCTCTACAAGAACGGCAGCACCAGCCTCCCGACGGCAACCTGCTCGGTCCCCTGACGGGCTGACCGGCCAGGCACCACGGCGGCGGTCCGTACCTTCCCCGCGGAAGGTGCGGGCCGCCGCCACGCGCCCGGGTCCGGCGTCGGCAGGCTGCGGGTCTCTCCTGGACGCCTCACGACCGGGCGCCCTCACGACCATGAGGCCGCCTCACGACCGTTCCTGCGCGTACCGGTCGACGGTCCCCGTGCGTGCCGCCTCGACCGGGACGGTCCACGGCGCCCAGCCGCGCGCGACGTCCGGCAGCAGGGGCAGAGGTACCTCGACCCGCACGACGGCGCCCACCGCGGCACCCGGCGTGAGGCACGGTGAGGCGGAGCACTCCAGGGACAGGGAGCCGTCGGCACGTGCGAAGCCCTGGTCGGACAGGGCGATCCCGACTGCGGTCTCCGCGCGGACCGCACCGGCCGACGACGACTCGGCGGTGACCATCGCACGGACGGCCTCCCGAGCCGCGCCCTCTGCCGCGAACGCACCCGCCTGGACCCGGCCCAGCGTCACCACGAGGTAGACCAGGGGGATCAGCAGGATCAGGGCGACGCCGAGGAACTCCACCATCGCGGAGCCGCGCTCGCGCTCCCCCGGCGTGGGCCGGCCCGGCTGGTGTCCCGGCGGGGGCTGTCCGGGTGCCGGACCGTCCGGTGTCACGGCGCCTCCTCCAGCGCGTGGCCCCGGACGGTCAAGGTCCCGCCGGGACCGAGCAGCCCGACCACGGGCAGCGGCGCACGCACCGTCACCTCCGTCACGGCGGCACCGTCGAGCGTGGTGCGGCCCGCGGTCACGTCACGGGCGTAGTCCGCGGTCAGGGCGTCGGCCAGGAGCGCACGGGTGCGCGCGACGCCGTCGGCCGGCCCCCGGTCCACGCGGGCCGCCACGCGCGCACCCTCGGCCGCCGCGTCGGTGGCGAGCGAACGTACGTGGACCGCGAGCGCCACCTGGACCACACCGAGCAGCAGTGCCAGGACCAGCACGGACACCAGGAGGAACTCGGCAGCCGCGGAGCCGCGCTCCGGCCCGCCGGAGGTCACCCCTGGCCCGTGACGCTGCTGATCGCCTGCCGGAACGCGTTCTCCAGCAGCGGCCCTGCGACGGCCCAGAGGGCGACCACAAGTCCTGCGGTCATGAGGGTCACCAGGACCCAGCCGGGTACGTCGCCCCGGTCGCCGTCGTCCGCACACCTGGGCTCGTGGTCGTCGCGCATGGCGCTTCCTTTCGTCGGCAGACCCGTTCGCAGAGTCATGTCAGAGCCCGATCCGAAGGGTGGCCAGGCTGGGGAAAACAGCGAAGACGACGGTGACCGGAAGCACCAGGAACACGACCGGGACCATCATCAGGATCTCCTTGCGACCGCCCGCCTCCAGGAGGGACCGGCGGCCGGCCTCACGGACGTCGTCGGCCTGCGCACGGAGTACTTCGGCCAGCGGCGTGCCGCGTTCGAGCGCCACCACGACGCCCTCGGCGAAGCGCGACAGGGGTGGCAGGCCCGACCGGTCCGCGAGCGCTGTGAGGGCCGCGGTCACGGGCGCGCCCGCCCGAACCTCTGCGACCATCCGCCTGATCTCGCCGGCCAGCTCACCGCGTGCCGTCGAGGCCACCCGTTCGAGCGCCGCCGGCGGGCTCTCCCCCGCTGCGACGGCCAGGGCCAGCAGCTCTGCGATGGTCGGCAGCTCTGCCAGCAGGCGCTCCTCGCGCCGCCGGACTCGGGCGGTGAGGGCCTGGTCGCATGCCACGTATCCGCATCCGCCCGCGACGACGACCAGCATCACCAGCGGGATCACCGCCGCTCCGCGCGTCGCCGCGAGCAGCAGCGCGAGGCCGAGCCCCGCGGCCAGGCCCGCGACCGTCCACACGACCTGCCGGGCCCGGAAATGGTCCGCCGACTCGGCGGACCCAGCGCGGTCGAGCCTGCGCCGCAGCTCCTCACGCGGTGAGCCGAACCGCTCGAGGCGCGCGCCGACGTCGTGCAGGCCGAGCAGGCGGACCACCGCCGAGGTGCGGCTGACCTCCCGCAGCAGGGTCGAGGTGGCCGAGCGCGGACGCAGGTACGGCGCGAGCCGCTCGTCGAGGGTGACGGCACGCGCCCGCAGCCGGGCCAGCACGATGAGCAGCCCGAGCGCGACGCCGAGGCCGGCGAGGGCCCCTGCCGCCCATCCCGTCACCGCAGAACCCTTCGCTCGGCGGGCAGCCTGCCGATCCGCAGCATCACCCGGTAGGCGACCAGTGCGCAGAGCCCACCGGTGACCAGCACAGCGATGCCGGTGGGCGAGTCGTAGGCGTTGGCCGTCTCCGGACGCGTCGAGAGCAGGGCGAGCACCACCCACGGTCCGGCCACCGCGACGCGGGCGCCGTTCACCGTCCAGCTCTGGCGTGCCTCCAGCTCGCCGCGCGTGGCGGCGTCCTCCCGCAGAAACCCGCTGAGGGTGCGCAGCAAGCGGCCGAGGTCCTGCCCGCCGACCTCGCGGGTGAGGCGCAGGGCCTCCACGATGCGGTCGGCCACCGGGTCGGCGAGCCGTTCCTTGAGCGCGTCGAGCGCGTCCCCGAACCGGCCGCCGGCCCGGTAGTCCTGCGCGAACCGGCTGAACGGCTCGCGCAGCTCCGCCGGGCCGCGATACCCGAGCTGCGCGACAGCCTCCGGCAGGGACAGCCCGGCTCGCACGCCGGAGGCGAGGTGGTCCACCACCTCGGGCCACACGTCCCGCAGCGCGCGACGGCGGCGCCGTGCCCGGGCGCGCACCAGCACGACGGGCCCCGGCGCGGCCAGCACGGCGAAGCACGCCGCGATGGCCGGCGAACGGGTCAGCGCGAGGCCGAGCAGCAGGGTCACCACGCCGAGTGCTGCACAGGCTCCGACGAGCATCCCCGGCGTGACGGAGGGCGCGCCGGCCTGGGTCAGCAGGTCGCTGGTGCGCATCTGCCAGGTCACCCGTCCCGCCGTCCGCGGCGTCGGGGTCCAGAACGACCACCAGACGCAGAACGCGCCGACGCCCAGGAGCAGGCCTACCACCACGCCCATCAGCGAGCCGTCCAGGGGCCGGCGCCCGCGCGGGGGCCAGCACCCGCCCAGGGGCCGACGGGAGCCGGACGGGTTCCGACCGGGACGGCCCGTGGGTCCGCGAGCAGCGCCCGCACGTCGAACCCTGCTCGCTCGAACCGGTCCTCGCCGGGCGGCATCCCGTCGCCGCGCCGCAGGTCGCCGTCGGCGTCCCGGTCGAAGATCCCGGCCGTCTCGATGCGGCCCTCCTCGACGCGGCCGGTCACCGCCACGATCTCGCGCACCTGGCGCCGCACGACCCCGTCGGCGGTGCGGCTCAGGCCGAGGTGCACCACGAGGTCCACCGCCGAGGCGACGGTGGGGACCACGAACCGGTCGGACACGTTCTCACCTGCCAGCAGCGGAAGCGTGGTCATCTTTGCCACCGCCTCGCGCGCCGTGTTGGCGTGCAGCGTGCACATGCCGGGGATTCCGCTGTTCAGCGCGATGAGCAGGTCGAACGCCTCTGCTTCGCGGACCTCGCCGATCACTATCCGGTCCGGACGCATCCGCAGTGCCTCCTTGACCAGGCGGCGCAGCGGTACCTCCCCGGTGCCCTCGAGGCTCGGCGGGCGGGTCTGGAGCGCCACGTGGTCGCGGACCGGGAGACGCAGCTCCCAGACCTCCTCGGCCGAGATGACCCGCTCCGACCCGGGGATCGACCCCGCCAGGGCGTTCAGCATCGTCGTCTTGCCCGCCTGGGTCTGGCCGGACACCAGCACGTTCAGCCCCGCCCGCACCGCCGCGTCGAGGAACGTAGCGGCCTGGGCGGTCAGCGAGCCGAGCCGCACCATGTCCGCGAGCGAGTGCGCTCGCACCACGTGCTTGCGGATGTTCACCGCAAAGTGATTCCGCGTGATGTCAGGGATGACGACGTGCAGCCGTTCCCCTCCGGGCAGGCGGGCGTCGACGAACGGGCTGGACAGGTCGAGCCGCCGCCCGGAGGTCTTGAGCATCCGCTCCACCAGGTCGCGGACCTGCTCGGCGGTCAGGACCGTGCTGGTCAGCTCCGGTACACCCCGCCGCGCGACGTACACATGGGTCGGAGCGTTGAGCCAGACCTCCTCGATGTCCGGGTCGTCGAGGTAGGGCTGCAGCGGGCCGAAGCCGCCGACGGCGTCCGTCACCGCCCGGACCGCGGCGGCCGGATCCGCGAGCGGCGGCACCACGCCGACGCTCGCCCGCGTCGCGTAGTCGCCCACCGCGTCGGTGACCAGGCTCGACAATCCCGCCCGGTCACCGATCGGGTCCAAACCCCTGCGCCGCACCAGCTCGCGCACCTCGCGCTCGAGGATGCGCGCCCCCTCTTCGCCCATGGCCGACAACGCTATGGCCAAATGTTCACCTTCGCAGAGCGCCCTGTGGATAACTTTCCCCAAGGGCCGGAGTTATCCACCACATCCACAGGGTTGTCCACAAACGCGCAGGTAAAGAGGGTTGTCCGGGATGCCTGAGATGAACTCCCGGTGGACGCGCGATGGATATCGTCGTCCCCATGAGCTCCCTCCATTCACCCGGCCGCGGCCGGGACCGCTGGCAGGACACCGCGAGCGCGGCGGGCCTCCTCGCCGACGACGGCGGTGTCGCCGTCACGATCTTCGCCGAGATGTCGGCCTTCGCCGCTCGCACGGGTGCGATCAACCTCGGCCAGGGGTTTCCCGACGTCGACGGCCCTGAGTACATCAAGCAGGCCGCGATCCGGGCCATCGAGGAGGGACGCAACCAGTACGCGCCGGGCGACGGCGTGCCGGAGCTGCGCTTGGCGATCGCGGACCACCAGAAGCGGCACTACGGACTGGACGTCGACCCGGACACCGAGGTGCTCGTGACCACCGGCGCCACCGAGGCGTTGACCGCCTCCGTCCTGGCACTGACCAGGGCGGGCGACGAGGTGCTCACGCTGGAGCCGTACTACGACTCCCACGCGGCCGCGATCGGCATGTCCGGGGCTACGCACGTCACGGCGCCGCTGCTGCCCGGCCCTGACGGGTTCCGGCTCGACGTCGACGCGCTCCGGGCGGCCGCCTCACCCCGCCTGCGGATGATCCTGCTCAACTCCCCGCACAACCCGACCGGGGCCGTGCTCACCCGGGACGAGCTCGCTGCCGTCGCCGCCGTCGCCAAGGAGCGCGACGCGATAGTCGTCACCGACGAGGTCTACGAGCGCCTCACGTTCGGCGCCGAGCACATCCCGATCGCCACGCTCCCGGGTATGGCCGAGCGGACGCTGACCATCTCGTCGTCGGGCAAGACGTTCTCGTTCACCGGCTGGAAGGTGGGCTGGTTGCACGGGCCCGCCGAGCTGGTCACTGCGGTGCGGGCCGTCAAGCAGTTCCTCACCTACACCTCGGGGGCGCCGTTCCAGCCCGCCATCGCGCAGGCCCTGGCCGACGACGACACCCCGCGCGCCCTGGCCGCATCCCTCACCGGTCGCCGGGACCTCCTGTGCGAGGGCCTGGAGGCAGCGGGCTTCACGGTCACCCGCCCGGCCGGCACCTACTTCGTGATGGCCGACAGCTCCGCCCTGCTCGGCCGGCTCGGCCTGCGCGACGGCGTGGAGCTCTCCCGACGGCTGCCCGAGCTGGCCGGCGTGGTGGCGATCCCCGCGTCGGCGTTCTGCCGCGCGGGCTCGCCGACGGCAGCGGCGCTGGCGGGACATCTGCGCTTCACGTTCGTGAAGCGCGAGGAGGTGCTGCGCGAGGCCGTCGGGCGGCTGGCCGGCCTCCGCGGCTGATCCAGTCGCTACCCCGCGAGCAGCGAGACCGCCACGGCGAGCATGATCAGGGCGATCACACCGTCGAGCACCCGCCAGGCGTTCGGGCGCCGCAGCACGGGGGCGAGCAGTCGCGCGCCGTACGCCAGGGCGGCGAACCACGCGACGCTCGAGATCATCGCGCCGGCGGTGAACCACCAGCGGGCGTCCCCGTACGTGGCGGCGACCGAGCCCTGCAGCACCACCGTGTCGAGGTACACGTGCGGGTTGAGCCAGGTGAGCGCGAGCGTGGTGAGCACCACGGGCTTGAGCCTGCGGCCCGGGCTGTCGCCCAGCGCGCCGTCCTCGGCCGCCGCGAGCGCCGTGGAGCCCCGTACGGCGCGTACGGCGGACATCGCCCCGTACCCGAGCACGACGGCGGCACCTAGCCAGCGGAGCACCACCACGGCGTCGGGCCACCGCTCGACGAGAGGACCGAATCCCGCGCCGCCCGCCGCGTACAGCACGGCGTCGGACACCGCGCAGATCACCGCGACGACCCCCAGGTGCTCACGGCGGAGGCCCTGTCGCAGCACGAAGGCGTTCTGTGCGCCGATGGCGACGATGAGCGAGAGGCCGAATCCGAGTCCGGCGAGCAGAGCGAGCATGGCCTCACGCTAGGCAGCGCAGTGTCCTGAAGACCAGTTCATGTTTCTGACCCTGCGTAAGCAGAACTGAAGATCGGCCACACTGGACTCATGCGATGGGACTCCCGCCAGCTCGAGGCGTTGGCCGCCGTGGTCACCGAGGGCTCGTTCGACGCAGCGGCCCGGACACTGCACGTGACCCCGTCGGCGGTCAGCCAGCGCATCCGCGCGCTGGAGAACGCGGCGGGCAGCGTGCTGGTGCGGCGCGCCCGACCGGTGGTCGCCACGGCGCCCGGCCAGGCCCTGCTACGGCTCGCCCGGCAGACGGACCTGCTCGGCGCCGAGGTCGCCGTGGAGCTCGGGGCGGACGACGCCGGGGCGCCGGACGGCCTCGTCACGGTGCCGCTGGCGGTCAGCGCGGACTCGCTGGCCACGTGGGTGCTGCCCGCCCTGGCTCAGGTCGACGGTGCCACCTTCGACCTGCACCGCGCCGACGACACCCGCACCGCCGACCTGCTTCGCGAGGGGGTCGTGATGGCGGCGGTCACCTCGCAGACCGCACAGGTGCAGGGGTGCCGCAGCACGCCGCTCGGGATCATGCGGTACCGCCCGGCCTGCACCCGCGCCTTCGCGCGGCGCTGGTTCCCCGACGGCCCGACGCCGGCGGCCCTTGGCGCGGCGCCCGTCGTCGTCTTCGACCGGACCGACGACCTGCAGGACATGTACCTGCGCGAGCACGCACCACGGGCGAGGCCGCCGAGGCACCACGTCCCGAGCACCGTCGAGTACGAGGAGACCATCCGGCTCGGCCTCGGCTGGGGCATGCTGCTGGACCGCCCCACGATCGGCGGGCTCGAGGAGGGGACCGGCGGCGGCATCGCGCTGCTGGAGCCCGATGCCGTCCTCGACATCCCGCTCCACCTGCAGCAGTGGAAGCTCCGCTCCACCGTGCTCGACCGGGTGACGGCCGCGCTGCGAAAAGAAGCAACACGGAGGCTGCTGCCCGCGTGAAATATGGACATACCCCCATCATTAACCCTGATTCAGTCCTCCCGCACTTCCGAATCATGAAGCGGACATCCGCTGTCCGACTTCCTACCGTTCAGTCATGCTTTCCGCCCTTGCCGGCATGGCCTTCGGCCTCTCGCTCATCGTCGCCGTCGGGGCGCAGAACATCTTCGTCCTTCGCCAGGGACTGCGCCGGGAGCACGTGGGGCTGGTGGCCGGCATCTGCGCCGTCAGCGACTTCGTGCTCATCTCGGCGGGGGTCGGCGGGCTCGGCACCCTGATCCAGAGCGCGCCGCTCGTGGTCGAGATCGCGCGGTGGGCGGGCGCCGCCGTCGTGCTGGTCTACGGCGGCATGGCGGGATACCGCGCCGTGAAGGGCCAGCGCGTGGTCATGGGGCGCCACAGCATGACCAACCGCACGGTGGGCGCCGCCGTCGCGACGACCCTCACCCTGACCTGGCTGAACCCCCACGTCTACCTCGACACCGTCGTCCTGGTGGGCGGGCTCGCCGCGACGCACGGCGACGACCGGTGGTGGTTCGGGCTCGGCGCGTGCGTCGCCAGCACCACGTGGTTCGTCGCGCTCGGCTACGGGGCGCGCTACCTCGCGCCCCTGCTCGAGAAGCCCGGTGCGTGGCGGGTCCTCGACTCGGTCGTCGCGCTGACCATGCTGCTCGTGGCGGCATCACTGATCCTCGGCGGCGCCTGAGAGTCGGTCAGGCGCAGACGCCGTCGAGCAGCACCTCCGGGCTCGGGCTCGGCTTCGGCTTCGCCGGCTCCTCCGCGGTGCCGCCGTCGGCCGTGCCGGCCTCGTCCGCGGCCTCCCCGGTCTCGTCGGTCGCCGCGCCGGTGTCACCGGTACCCGCGTCGCCCTCGCCCTCTGCGCCGGCACCCTCGTCGCTCGCCTCGGTGCCCTCGTCGGCCGAGCCCTCCTGAGGCTGCCCGCTTCCGCTGGGTGCGTTCGACGGCTCCGCATCGGGCAGCACCACGCTGTCCGGCGGGGTGTCCGTCGCCATGCGCTCGAAGATCTCGGTGGCCTCCGGCTGCCACGCGAGGCCGCTCGCGGTGCCCTCTGTGGTGTCGTACACCGGGACCTTCGACATGATGATGTTCCGCTGGTTGATCTCCCGCAGCGACCACGCGAGTCCCGCGACCTTGCCCGGGTTGGCGATGTCCGGGTCAGCGCTCAGCGAGCCGAGCGCCGCGTTGATCAGCCGGAAGGTCTTGGTCGGGTCGGCGAGCGTCTCGGCGGACAGGATCTGCCGCAGCGTCGCGTTGATGAACGCCTGCTGCCGCTCCATCCGCGTGATGTCGCTGCCCATCTCGAGCCCCATACCTGTGCCCTTGCGCACCCGGAGGAACTGGATGGCGGTCTTGCCGTCGAGCCGGCTCTCGCCGGCCGGCAGGTCGATACGGGCTGACGCGGGGTCCCCGTGCAGTGGCTCGGGCAGGCACAGCTTCACGCCGTTGATGGCGTCGACGACGTCGATCACCCCGTTCATCTTCACCACCGCGTGGTTCGTCACCGTCACGCCGGTCATGGCGTTGACCGTGTTGATGGTGCACGCGGCAGCATGCTTCATCGACGTGCCGCCACTGCCGACCTCGAAGGACGCGTTGAACTTGTCGCGGTAGGGCGACGACTGGCTGCCGTCGGGGAGCGTGCAGGACGGTACGTCGACGAACGTGTCACGGGGGATGGAGGCGATCTCGATCCACTGCCGGTCCGCCGAGATGTGCACGAGCATCGTCGTGTCCGACCGCATGCCGCTGACCGACCCGCCGATGTCGGCGTTCGTGCCGTCTCGGATGTCCGTGCCCATCAGCAGCAGGTTGACCGGCTCGTCCTTGAACGGGTCCGACGGGTCCTTCGGCTCGACCTGCTCGGCCACCAGCCCGTCCAGGTCCTGGATCTCGATCTGCGAGATGGCGTTGTGATACGCCGTCGCCGCCGCGGCGGAGCCGAAGGCCATCGCGCCGACGACACCCATCGTGATGCCACGGAACAAGAACATCTTGCGCCAGCTGCGGACGTGACGGGGCTGCCGTTCGCCCGATCGCGCGTGCCGGGGTACGCCTCGCAGTACCTCGCCGACAGGTCGGACCGCCGTCCAGAAGTCAGTCGCCACGCACCGGAGACTAGGGCCTCATTGCGTCAATCGTGTAACTAAGTCCAGCCGTTCCCAGGCGATATTCAGGCCACGTTTCGGGTTCAGTCCGCGCAGACGCCCGGCAGCCGCGACGGCGACGGAGACGCGTCGGCGGTGCTCGACGGCGCAGTGCCGCCCTCCGTGCCAGTCTCCACGTCCCCCTCGGCGCCGCCGGCCGGCGCCGGCGAGTCTCCCGACGATTCACCCGCTCCCTGACCGCTCCCGCTGCCCGACGGCGACGCCGACGACTCGTCTTCCGGCGGGGGCTCGTCGGCCGCCATCCGCTCCCAGATCGCCGCCGCGTCCTCGGTCCAGACCACCCGGTTGGCGTCGGTCGGGGCGGCGGCCACCGGCAGCTCGGTGAACACGATCTCGGCCGGGTCGATGTTCCGGATGCTGTAGGCAAGGCCGGCGAGCGCCGCCGGGTCGGCGAGGCCGGGGTCGGCGGAGATGGCGCGCAGGACCGCCTGGATGGTGCGGTACAGCCGCGGCGAGCTGGTCAGGACGTTCTGGTCCAGCACCTGGCGCACCAGCGCGTCCACGAACGCCTGCTGTCGTGCGATGCGTGTCAGGTCGCTGCCCTGCTCGAGACCCAGGCCGGTGCCGTGCCGGGCCCGCAGGAAGCTGATGGCCTCGCGGCCGTCGAGGGTCTGCTCGCCGGCCGGCAGCTCGAACCGCCCGTATGCCGGGTCCTGCACGAGCGGCTCGGGCAGGCACATGCGCACCCCGCCGAGCGCGTCGACCACGTCGACCACGCCGTCCATCTGCACCACCATGTGGTTGGTGACGGGGACGCCGGTGAGGCTCTGCACCGCCGAGATCGTGCACGCGGCGGCATAGGTGAGGTCCTCCTGTGCGCCGCCGCCGATCGTGAACGCGCTGTTGAACATTCCGGAGGTGGCGCCGGACTCGGTGCCGTCGGGCAGCTTGCAGGACGGGATCTCGACGAGCGAGTCGCGCGGGATGGAGACCACCTCGATCCGCGACCGGTCCCCCGAGATGTGCACCAGCATCGTGGTGTCGGAGCGCATCCCACCGTCGCCTGCGCCGGCGATCTCGGTGTTCTCGCCGCCACGCAGGTCGGTACCGAGCACGAGGATGTTGAGGCTGCGGCCGGTGAAGGGGTCGTCCGGGTCCGCCGACGGCGTCGGGCCCTGGACGAGGCCGGACACGTCGCTCACCCCGATCTGCTGCTTCAGGTCGAGGTAGGCGACGGCGCCACCGGCGGCCACGAGGGCGAGCACGCCGACGACGAAGAGCGCCGCGGCTCGCGCGACGCGATGACTTCGCTGGGTATGGACGTGCCGGGGCACATGCGGAGCATAGGCACGTACCCCGGCCCGGGGCCTCTTAAGAACTCGCTGGTCAGCTCACCGCGGCGACGCCGAGGTCCGGGTTGTCCGTGAAGAAGCCGTCCAGGCCCGCCTCCATGAACACCTGCACCTCGCCCACCATGTCGCCGATCCCGTTCGGGTCGTTCGACGAGCGGAAGTCCGCCGCGAGGAACTGGTTCTCCCGCCGGAACGTCCAGGTGTGCACCTCGAGGCCGACGTCGTGCGCGTCGGCGATCACGGGGCTCGGGGCGGCCAGCGTGCCGTCGGCGTTGCGCGGGATCAGCACGTTCTTCTCGGCGCCGATGCCGTCGGCGTAGGCAGCGACGTCGGCGAGACCCTCGGCGGTGACCATGTCCGCGTAGGTGCGCGGGTCGCCGTCGGCCACGAAGTCGTAGGGCGCGCCGCTGTTGCTGACGAGCTGGCCGAGTCGCACGTCCGTCATCGTGTCGAGGTCCTGCAGGTTGCTCACCTCGAAGGACTGGACGATCACGGGGGCGTCCGCGTGGTCGAAGCCGTTCCGCCGCAGCTCGGCGACCAGCGGCTCCTCCAGGGACAGGCCCACGCCGTCGAAGTAGGTGGGGTGCTTGGTCTCCGGGTAGACGCCGACGGGCGCCCCGTCGCAGGTGCGGCTGTTGCGGGCCAGGTCGAGGACCTCGTCGAGCGTCGGGATCTGGTAGAGCCCGTCGAACGGCGTGTTCTGGGGGCGGACCTGCGGCAGGCGCTCCTTGGCCCGCAGGGTGCGGAGCTCGGCGAGCGTGAAGTCCTCGGTGAACCAGCCTGTGATCCGCGTGCCGTCGATCGTCTTGGTGGCGCGGCGGTCCGCGAACTCCGGGTGGGCGGCGACGTCCGTCGTGCCGCCGATCTCGTTCTCGTGGCGGGCGACCAGCACGCCGTCCTTGGTGGAGACCACGTCCGGCTCGATGTAGTCGACGCACTGGTTGATGGCGGTCTCGTACGCGGCGAGCGTGTGCTCCGGCCGGTAGCCGGACGCCCCACGGTGCCCGACGACGGTGACGCCGTCGTCGGTGACGCGCTTCTTCTTCAGGTCCACGAGGGCCATCTCGGTGTCGTCCGGCGTGCCGGTGACCCGCGCGTCGTTGCCAGGGTAGTTGTTGTCGTTGCCGATCAGCAGCGTGTCGCGGTCGACGAACAGGACGGTCTCGAAGGACTGCACCGGCAGGCTGAACGTGTCGCCGAGACCGTAGCCCTCCCCTGCGTCGATGCCGCGGGGGTTCTCGATCCGCAGCGCGTCCACGACGAGCTCCTTGCGGACGTAGCCGTCCCGGTCCGTGCGGCTCAGGTCGATCTCGTACACCCGCTTGATCACCGACTGGTCGCCCTCGAAGTCGTCCCGCTCGATGAGCAGCATCGAGTCGCGGCCGGTGGCGAAGGCATCGCCGATCACGTCGGCCTCGCGGTCCGTCTGGTACGCCCAGCGCTGGCCCGTGTACTCGCCCTTGCGGGTGTCGAACTGGTAGATCCAGCGGCGACGGGGGTCGTCGTCGTCCGCCAGCGCGCCCTCGACCACCGGGTAGAGGTACCGGCCGCTGCCCGCCATGGCCTCGAAGCCGCGGCTGCTGCCGACGTTGGGCGTCTCGCCCGGCTCCAGGTAGGGGTTGGCGGGCGACCTGCCGTCGGGGAACTCGTACGGGGCCTCCAGCAGCGTGCCGTCGGCGTCGAAGTGCAGCAGGAACGGGCCGAACTCCTCGCCCACCCACAGCGTGCCGTCCTTGGCCCGGACCACCGACTCGATGTCGAAGTCGGCTCCCGTCAGGAGCCGGTCCTCGGTGTCCTCGTTGACGATGTCGAAGTCGAGCACGTCGTCGCGGTCGTTGTACTCGATGAAGTCGAGCACCTTGATGTCGCCGGAGCCCTTGCGGCCGGTGTCCCACTGCGGGCGCACCAGGTAGTTGCGCAGCAGGAAGTCGGCGGAGTTGCCCTTGGCCCCGAAGCCGTTGTCCGGCTGGGCCCAGAAGGTCCCGTCGTGGTTGTCGATCATCGCGGAGAAGCCGGGGATCACCTGGCCGTCCCACGGCCCCTGCCGCCCGTTGCCGGGGCTCGCCGCGGCGCCCGACGGCGGACCGTCGGCCAGGTAGTCGGCCGACAGCGTGGCGCGACCGGCCAGGGTGGCGGCGAGGTGGGAGCCGCCGTGGTGCTCAGGCCCCTGGCCGGGACCGTGCTGGGGCGCTGCGACGGCGACGGCCGCGGGGAGCAGCAGCGCTGCTGCTGCCGCGGCGGCCACCGCGCGCGAGGCGCGGGTACGCATGGGTGTGCTCATGCGTGCGAGCAAAGACCGCGGAGCCGACATCCCGGTGAATCCAGCCCGAAGCACGGGTGAACACTCAGATCGGCGTGTGCCAGCCGCCCTTGCGGTAGGCCGGGGTGGCCGAGGCGAGCACGACGAACGCGGTCACGCCGGCGCCGAGCATCACCGACGACATGGCGACCGTGTCGCTGCCGAGCAGGCCGACGATCGGCGAGACCAGGCCGGCCAGCAGCGACTGCACCGCACCGATCATCGCGGCCGACGTGCCGGCGATCTCGCCGTGCCGGGACAGCGCGAGGGCCGAGGCGTTGGCGGGGATGAGGCCCTGGAACGCGAGCACGAGCCACAGCGCGACCAGCAGGCCGATCAGGCCACCGAGCTGCGTCACCGCGACCACGACCAGCAGCACGGACATCACCACCTGCGCCACGAGGGCGCTACGCAGCAGCCGGATGGGCGCGACCCGCCGGACCAGCGACGCGTTGACCTGCGCGGACAGCACGAGACCGAGCCCGTTGACGGCGAACAGGAGCGAGAACTGCCCGTGCGTGAGGCCGTAGCCCTGCTGGAACACGAACGGGGAGCCCACCACGTAGCTCATGACCACGCCCATGCCGAGGCCGGGGATCAGCGCGAGCGCCATGAAGTGCCGGTCACGGAGCAGCGTGCGGTAGCCGCGGAGCACCGAGGACGCCCCGCCGGTCGTGCGGCGGGCCACCGGGTTGGTCTCCGGCATCACGAAGAACACGATGACCGCGAGCGCGGCACCGATCAGGGCGAGCACCACGAAGATCCAGCGCCAGGCGAACGCTTCCAGCACGATCGAGCCGAGGGACGGCGCGAGCATCGGCGCCACGCCGATCACGAGCATGAGGCGCGAGAGGATGCGGGCGGCCTCCGCGCCGACGAAGCGGTCGCGCACGGTGGCCATCGCTGCGACGCTCGCCGCCGAGTTGAAGAAACCCTGCACGAGGCGCAGCCCGATGAGCATGTACATGTCGTCGACGACGGCGCACGCGAGGGAGACCAGGACGTGCATCCCGATGCCGATCATCAGCGGCAGACGGCGGCCGAAGCGGTCCGTCAGCGGGCCGATGACGAGCTGGCCGAGCGCACCACCGACGAGCATGCAGGAGACGGTGAGCTGGGCGAGCGCGTCGGACCCACCGAGGTCTGCGGCGACCTGCGGGAGCGCGGGGAGATACATGTCGACGGTGAGGGCGGGCAGGCACGCCAGCGCACCGAGCATGATCACCCACTTGAGGGCCGATCGAGGCGACGGAGCGCGGCGTCCGGGCGTGGCTGAGGGCACGCCCGACGGCGCTTCGGATGGCATGGGCACGATCCTATCGAATCGATACGACGGTGGACAGGGTGATTTGGGTCTCTCACGATAAATTTTGCCCCTGTTCACCGTCGCCCGCGGTTCGGGGTCGACCGCGAGTGTCGGTGGCTCGGGGCATGCTGGTCCCATGTGCGGACGCTTCGCCTCCTTCACGGAGACCCAGGACCTCGCCGACCAGCTCGCCATCGCCGAGCTCGCCGAGGACGCGCGGTTGCTGCCACCGTCGTGGAACGTGGCACCGACCGACCCGGTACGGATCGTCGTCGAGCGGGCGGCGCGCGACTCCGCAGAGGTGACCCGATCGATGCGGCTGGCTCGCTGGGGGCTCGTGCCGTCCTGGGCCAAGGATCCCGGGGTGGGGGCCCGCATGATCAACGCACGTTCCGAGACGCTCCTCGACAAGCCGGCGTTCGCCAAGCCGTTCGCGGCACGCCGCTGCCTCGTGCTCGCCGACGGCTATTACGAGTGGCGCAAGCTGGCGCTGCCCGCCGCCGGCTCGACGAAGGTCGCGAAGCAGCCGTACTGGATCCACCCCTCGGACTCCGGCGTGGCGGCCTTCGCCGGCCTCTACGAGTTCTGGCGCAACCCGGCGGCGAGCGAGACCGACCCCGACCGCTGGCTGGTGACGGCCACGGTGGTGACCCGCCCGGCGTCGGACCGCATGGCCCCCATCCACGACCGCATGCCGCTCGTGCTGCCGCGGGAGACCTGGGACGCATGGCTGGATCCGGCCGTCCGGGACGCGTCGGACCTGCTTCAGGTCGACCATGCGCCGCTGACGACGCGTCCGGTGGGCGACGCCGTCGGCTCGGTCCGGAACGACGGGCCGGAGCTCATCGAGGCGGACCCGGAGCCGAGAGACCCGGAGCCGGTGCTGGTTTGATAGGCACAGAAAGGGCCGATCGGTCCCAGGTCGTTGCGTATACGCAATGTAGCGAGCACATGCCAGGGTTCCTCTATACGCTTGACCTATGACCATTGAGACCGACGATGCCGGTGTGCCCAAGGGCTACAACGAGTTCATCGCGGACCTGAAGCAGCGGGTCCGGACCACACAATTCCGCGCGGTGCGCGCCGCCAACACCCAGGTGCTGCGGTTGTACTGGTCCGTCGGCCGCGACATTCTCGACCGCCAGAAGGACGAGGGCTGGGGCGCCAAGGTGGTGGACCAGATCTCGACTGATATGCGACGTGAGTTCCCGGACCAGAGAGGGTGGACCCGCCGCAACCTCATGTACATGAAGGCACTTGCGTCTGCCTGGCCGACGGTTGACGAGTTTGTGCCACAGGCTGTGGCACAAATTCCTTGGGGACACGTCCGGGTCATCCTCGACAAGCTCACGACCCGCCAGGACAGGGAGTGGTACGCCGCCAAGGCAGTCGAGAACGGCTGGTCCCGTGCCAGCCTCGAGTTCGAGATCAAGATGGACCTGAAGAGCCGTCTGGGCTCCGCTCCGTCCAACTTCTCGACGACTCTCGAAACTGCCGACTCCGACCTCGCGCAGCAGGCCGTCAAGGACTCCTACGTCTTCGAGCACCTGGATCCCGGGAAACAGATCGCGGAACGTGACCGCGAGCAGGCGCTCATGGATCGCATACAGGCCACGCTGCTGGAGCTCGGTCGCGATATGGCGTTCGTCGGGCGGCAGTTCCGGATCGAGGTGGGCGGTGACGAGTTCTTCGTCGACCTGCTCTTCTTCCACGTCACCCAGCTGCGCTACGTCGTCGTCGAGCTGAAGGTCGGCAAGTTCCAGCCCGCCCACATGGGCCAGATCGGCACCTATGTCGCGATGGTCGACGGCGAGGTCCGTGACCCGAACGTGCATGCCAAGACCGTCGGCATCCTGCTGTGCACCGAGCGCAACGGAGCCACACTCGACTACGCGCTCGCGAGCACCGCCTCCCCCGTCGCAGTGGCACTCTACGAGGGCCTGACGCCGCAGCAACGCGCCGGGCTACCTCAGCCGGAGGAGCTGGAAGCCGTCATCGACGAGGAGATCCGGGCCCACGAACCACTTGTCACGGCGCTTCCGGTGGGCGACGCCGTCGGCTCGGTCCGGAACGACGGGCCGGAGCTCATCGAGGCGGACCCGGAGCCGAGAGACCCGGAGCCGGTGGATGTCCGGTAGGCCTCAGCGGGCGCCGTGCCGCGCTTCGCGGACGGCGGCGGCAGCGAGCAGTGCGACAGCGGCCGCAGCACCGACGGCGGCCACAGGTGGTCCGGCGAGCTGGTCGCCCTGTCGGACGACGCCCATGACGTCGGCGGCGGCGATCCCGTTGACCATCAGGTACCAGAGGGCCACGTAGACCACCTGGAACGGCCGCGGACTCCGGCTCAGGGTGCCCAGCCCGATGGCGAGGGCGGGGATGAAGCCGACGGCTCCCAGCCAAGCGCCCGTGCCGAGCACGTCCCCGGCCAGGACCAGGTGGATCAGTGGCCCGAGCCCGCACAGGGCGGTGACCACCACCCCGGCGCCCCACTCGGCGACGAGCCGGCGACGCCGAGCAGGCAGAGCGGTCAGCAGCGGCCCCATGTCGTGCTCGGTCGCGAAGCTGCCCAGCCGGGACCAGATCAGCACAGGCCAGATCCACGCGAGGAGCAGGGTGCCGCGCGCGTCGATGCCGGCGCCGAGGAGGGCGACCACCGTGATCCCCGCCAGCCCGAGCCACCACCACAGCGGTTGGCCGGTGAGCAGGAGGCGCGTCTCGCCGACCACGAGGCGCAGGGTCCCGCCGCCGCGGACGGCCGGCGGGGTGAGTCTGGCGCTCCGCGCGAACATCGGTGCAGGGACGGCAGCCGGAAGCTCGGGCGGGGCCGGGACCGCTCTGCTGCGGTGGAGCGACCGCGACGGGTCGAAGCGACCGAACCACAGCGCGGGGACGAGCGCCACGGCGAGCGCGACGAGGAGGAAGCCTGCCTGCTGACCGAACAGCTCACCGGAGGCGTGGTTCCCGGTCCAGGTGAAGATCCCCAGGCCGTTCTCCTCCCCGGTGACCCCGATCGAGACCTCGGTACCCGCGCCAGGGTGCTGTGCTGCGACATCGGCCCGCATGCTGTCGGTGACCCCGGCCAGCCCCGCGGAGAACCAGCCCACGAACAGGGCGCCGAACCCGAAGAACCAGGCGATGTTGCCGAGGCCGCCACGCAGGAAGCCGATCGTCTCGAAGAGCAGCGCTGCCGCGGCACTGACGGCGAGCACCGGCAGGCACAGCAGGAGGAACGGGGCCCATAGCGCCAGCAGGTCGACGGAGGCGGACTCGCCGCGGATCAGCTGCATGACGGGCGCGGTCAGCGCCAGTGCTCCGGCCATCGCGAACAGGAACATCAGGTTCGCCACGAACTTGCCGGCCAGGTAGGCGGTGGTACGAAGGCGAGTGGTCGCCAGCAGCTCACCGACACCGCTGGTCGAGTCCCGCGCCACCGCCGTCCGCACGGCGTAGAACCCGATCCAGGACAGCCACAGGGCGCCCACCATGGCCATCATGGTGCCGAGGTACGCACTGTCGTAGAGGCCGCGGAACGCCCCGACCTTGACCATCGTGTAGCCGGCCGCCGCCGGGGGCGCGGCCAGGTACCCGACGCCGACAGCGACCAGGAGGCAGACGGTGAACACCGGCCGGCGGGCCCGGTCCCTGAAGTCGGCAACGGCGACCGACCAGACCGTGCGCGGGCTCACCGGGCCACCGCGGACGTCGCGATACGCCCGGCGGACCGCACGATCCGGACGTAGGCGTCCTCCAGGTCGGGCGGCACCGCGACGGCCCCGTGCGCCGGTGCCTCGGGATGCAGCACACGGACCCGGACCCCGTCGGGGGTGCGGACCGCGCGCGTGACCTCGTATCGGTCTCGTAGCGCGGACAGGTCCGCCGCCTGGACCACGAGCTCCCACACCTGACCGTCCGCCGCACGGACCAGGTCACCGGGTGGGCCCCGGTGCAGGAGCCTCCCGCCGGCGAGGATCGCGAGGTCGTCGGCGACAGCCTCGACGTCGGGCACGATGTGCGTGGACAGGATGACGACCCGGTCGGAGCCGAGGTCACCCAGGAGGTTGCGGAACCGCATGCGCTCCTCGGGGTCCAGGCCGACGGTCGGCTCGTCGACGATGAGCAGCAGGGGGTCGTTGAGCAGGGCCTGCGCGATGCCGACCCGCTGGCGCATCCCACCGGAGAACTTCCCCAGCGGACGCCTGCCCACATCGGCGAGGTTGACCAGGTTCAGCAGCTCCTGCACACGCGCCCGGGCCGACCGGCCCGACAGCCCCTTGGCGGCGGCCAGGTAGTGCAGGAACTCGGGCGCCGACAGGTTGGGGTAGACCCCGAAGTCCTGCGGCAGGTAGCCGAGGACGCGGCGCAGACCGTCGGGGTGCCGCGCGACGTCGACGCCGTCCCAGGTGACGGTGCCCGCAGTGGGCCGGGTGATCGTGGCGAGGACCCGCATGAGGGACGACTTCCCGGCGCCGTTCGGACCGAGTAGGCCCAGGACGCCGGGACCCACCCGGAGGCTCACGTCGTCCACGGCGCGATGCCCTTCGCGGTAGGTCTTGATGACGCGGTTGATGTCGAGCTGCACGAGGGACTCCAGTCGGACGAAGGCGTTGCGCACCAGCCAACAGGGGGCTGCGGCCCCGGTCACGACCACCAGCGGGCACATCGGGGGTAGGCGTAGCACTACCGCGGCACTATGGGTGGACCGCTGGGCCGGGCCCGGCCCGGCGCCCTACCGTTGGGGCGTGCCGCCCCCCTCACCCAGGTCCGTCCTGCAGGCGGTCACGAGCCGCCGGTTCCTCGTCTCGGCCTGGCCGTGGCGAGCTCTCGCGTACGCCCTGACGACGCCGCTGGTCGTGGCGTCGGCGGCGGTGCCGATCGGCCTGGTCACCCTGCCGTGGCTGGTGCTCGTCGCGCAGGTCGCGGGCGGTGCTGCGCCGTCCTGGCCAGCTGCGCTGGCGTTCTTCCTGTCCGGTGCCGCGCTGACCGCTGCGCTGGGTCCGCTCATCGCGCTCCCGCTCGCGAACCTCGAGCGCGCCCGGCTGCGCCTGGTGGCCGACGACGTCCCGGCCGGCGGGCACCGCCAGCTCCCCCGGGCAGCGCCGAGCGAGTGGCTGCGCGCGCGGTACGCCGAGCCCGCCGCCTGGCGCGAGCTCGTGTACGCGGCGCTCTCCGTCACCCTTGTCCCCTGCCTCTACGTGGCGACGGCGGTGCTGACCACCGGTGCGGCCGTCATGACGGTGAGCCCTGCGCTGGCCGCGAGCGGCGACCAGGTGGCACTCGGCTTCGTCACCGTCACGACGCCGACGGCGGCGATCCCGTACGCGCTGCTCGGACTCGTGCTGCTGGTCACGACCCCCTACCAGCTGGCGGTCGTGACCGGTGCACACTGCATGCTCGCCCGCGCGCTGCTGTGCGGACCCGAGCCGGAGGTCCTGCGCGCCCGCCTGGTCGAGGTCACGCGCTCCCGCGCCCGGCTGGTGGACGCCTTCGAGGCCGAACGCATCCGCATCGAGCGTGACCTGCACGACGGCGCGCAGGCGCGGGTCGTGAGCCTGGCGATGAAGCTCGGCACCGCCCGCATGGACCTGCCGCAGGGATCGCCGGCCGCCCAGTCCGTGGCAGAGGCGCACGAACAGGCCAAGGAGCTCATGAGCGAGCTGCGCCGTTTCGTCCGGGGCATCCACCCACGGGTGCTGGCGGACCGTGGCCTTGCACCGGCGCTCGACGAGCTGGCCGACGACGCCGCGGTGCCGGTCGAACTGACGACGCACCTGCACGGCCACCTCCCCGCACAGGTGGAGGCGGCCGCGTACTTCGCAGCGGCGGAGGCGCTGACCAACATCGCCAAGCACGCCCACGCCACCACGGCGACCCTGACCGCGCGGGTAACAGACGGGCTGCTGGTGCTCGAGACCACCGACGACGGCAGGGGCGGGGCCGACCCGGCCAACGGCTCCGGCCTGGCGGGTCTGGCCGACCGGGTGGCGGCCGTGGAGGGCAGAATGCTCCTGTCCAGCCCCGTCGGCGGACCGACCGTCATCCGAGTGGAGATCCCGTGCAGCCCGTCCGAGTAGTCCTCGCCGAGGACGGCGTGCTGCTGCGCGAGGGCCTCCTCGATCTCCTCACCCGGCTCGGGTTCGACGTGGTCGCCGCGGTCGGGGACGCCGACTCGCTCGTCGCCGCGACCACGAAGCATCGGCCCGACCTGGTCGTGACCGACGTCCGGATGCCCCCCGGGCACTCCGACGAGGGCCTGCGCGCCGCCGTCTCGCTCCGCAGGGCGCTGCCTGGCCTCGCCGTCGTCGCCCTGAGCCAGTACGTCGAGTACGGTTACGCGGGCGACCTCCTCGACTCGGGCGACGGACGCCACGTCGGCTACCTCCTGAAGGACCGTGTCGTGGACGTCGAGGAGTTCGCGGCCACGTTGCGGCACATCGTCGACGGAGGCACCGTGGTCGACCCCGAGGTGGTGCGCCGTCTGGTCCGCCGCCGGCGCGACCCGCTGACACGCCTCACACCCCGGGAGCGCGAGGTGCTCGGTCTGATCGCGGAGGGCCGGTCCAACAACGCCATCGCCGCGCGCCTCGTCATCACGGAGGCCGCCGTCGGCAAGCACGTCGGCAGCATCCTCGCCAAGCTCGACCTGCCACCGGACGACGACTCCAACCGACGCGTGCTGGCGGTCCTCACCTACCTCCGCGCCGCCGCCACGTAGCGCTGTCCCCCTGCGCCACCGAACGAGCGCTGCACGTCGGCGAGCACGGTGTGGAAGGTCGGGAAGGTCTTCTTCACGCACTGCGGGTCGTCCAGCGTCGTACCCGGGGTCCGCAGCCCTGCGACCGCGAACGCCATCGCGATCCGGTGGTCGCCGAAGCAACGCACCTCTGCGGGGCGCGGGGTGCCCGGCTGGATCTCGATCCAGTCGGGCCCGGTGTCGACCTGCACGCCCATGGCCCGGAGGTTCGTCGCGCACGCGTCGAGACGGTCGCACTCCTTGACCCGGGTATTGGCGACGTCGACGATCCGCGTGGGGCCGTCGGCGAAGGGCGCGATCGCCGCGAGCGTCGGCATGGTGTCCGAGACGTCGCGCATGTTGACCGTGATCCCGCTCAGCTTCCCCGTCCCGGTCACCGTCGTCGAGCCCGCCCGCTTCTCGACGTGGGCGCCCATGCGGGCGAGGACGTCGACGAAGGCGAAGTCGCCCTGCAACACCCCCGGTCCGAGCCCCGGCACCGTGATCGACTCCCCGAGAAGTGCCGCCGCCGCGAAGAAGTAGCTCGCGGAGGACGCGTCCGGCTCGATCTCGTAGCGTCCGGCCCGGTAGGTGCCCGGCTCGACCCGATAGGTTCGCCCCTCCTGGACGACGTCGATCCCGAACGCGTGCATCATCGCGGTCGTGATCGCGACATATGGCTCCGACACGAGGTCGGTCACCTCGACCGTCAACCCGTCACGCATGAGGGGACCGGCCAGGAGCAGCGCCGTGAGGAACTGCGAGGACGTCCCGGCGTCGAGGCGAACCCGTCCGCCGGCGAGACCCGTGGCGTGCACGGTCATGGGGTGGTGGTCGCCCTCGCCACCGAACTCCAGGACCGACCCCAGCTCGCGCAGCGCCCGGGTGAGCGGGGCCATCGGACGGCGCCGCATCTGCGCCGAGGAGTCGAACCCGTAGCGGCCGCTACCAGTGGCCGCGAGGACCGGCAGGAAGCGCGATGTCGTCGCACCGTCCCGGGTGAACACGTCGGCGAGCTCGAACGGCGGGCCTGCGGGTGCACCGTCGATGCTCCACTCCGAGGTTCCCTGCTCGACCCGGTACCCGAGCGCACCGAGCCCTTCGACGAAGGCCTCCGTGTCGTCGGAGGCCAGGGGTCTCACCAGGGTGGAACGCCCGTGCGCTGCTGCCGCGAGGAACAGCGCCCGCGCGGTGATCGACTTCGAACCGGGGATCTCGACGACAGTCACGTGCCGACCGTAGCGACCCACCGCGCCGTGGGCGCGGCACGGTCACCCAGCGAACGGGCTACGTCGCGGGCAGCAGCTCGTCCAGCGTCCGGATCCGGCGTTCGACCTCCGGGTACCGGTCGTGTCGGTCCAGCAGCACGGCGCCCAGTCCGGCGTCGAGCGGGCCCTGGTAGTCCTTCTCCACGTCGTTCCCCACCATCAGCACGTCGCCCGGCGCGACGCCGAGGATCTCGCACGCGGCGGCGTACGCGCGGGGGTCGGGCTTGCCCGCAGGTAGGTCGTCGGACGCGACGACGACGTCGAGGTGCTCGGCCAGGCCCGTGCGGTCGAGCTTGAGCCGCTGGTGGGCGGCGTCGCCGTTGGTCAGCAGCGCGACGACGAGGCCGGCGTCGCGCACCCGGCGCAGGGCGGGCACGGCGTCGTCGAACGCGGTCCAGGCGCGCTCGTAGCGCGTCAGGTACCCGGTGAAGAGCTCGTCGGCCTCGTCGTCGGTGGCGTCGGCGCCCAGGAACTCACGCACCCGGACCCGCCGCTGCCCGGCGAACGTGATCTCGCGCCGCTGGTAGCGCCCGTAGGCGTCCTCCGCGATGATGCCCCACGCGGTGACCAGCTCATCCAGGTCGTCGAGGTCAAGACCCAGCTCGGGCAACCAGCCGAGGAGCGCCGCGCGCGAGGCGCCCTCCTGGTCCACGAGTGTGTCGTCGAGATCGAAGAGAACGACTTTCAGCACGTTCGCATCGTGTCATACACCTACGCCCCCGCCCGTCAGCCCGACCACCTGACCGTTGACGGCGGTGTTGGCCACCGAGCCGAGCCAGACGACGGCGGTCGCCACCTCGGACGCGTCCAGCAGCCGGCCGAGCGGTGACCGATCCGCGTACAGCGCTCCCACCTGGTCGACGATGTGGGTGTTGGTGGCCGTCCTGGTCAGCCCCAGCAGCGCCACGTTGGAGAGCAGGTCGCCGTCCCGCCCGAGCGAGTGCGCGACCGACCGGCTGAAGCCGTGCAGTGCCGCCTTCGCCGCTGTGTAGTACTCGCCGCCTGCCACGCCGTCGGTCACGAGCGGATCAGGGCGGTCCACTCCTCGTCGGGCACGGTGTCGAAGGGCTGTATGTCGCCCCAGGCCACGGCGTTGTTGACCAGCACGTCCACGCGGCCGGTGGCTTCGATGGCGGCCACGACGAGCACCTCGGCGCACTGGCCGACGCGGTCCGGCTGGCCGCCGACGAACGCTTCCTCCTGCTCCGTGCCAGCAAGGGCACGAACGCTGCCTGTTCCGTCGACCCGCCCGCCGACTCGGTGCGGCCGCCCGTCCGAGCGCTCCTCGACCGGCTGGAGCCCTCGCGGCCGTGCTGCTCAACCGCGTGGGCGACGTCCTCGCCGCCACGAGCGCGTACCGGCGCCTGTTCGAGCCGTTCGGCCTGTTCGACGACGGCCACCCGAACCTGCTCCGGTTCGTCCTGACCGAGCCCCGAGCCCGGTCCGTGTTCCTGGACTGGGGGCACGTCGCGGACCGGCAGGTCGCGGCGCTCCGGATGGAGTCGCTCCCCGGCGACCCGCACGTCGCGGAGCTTGCCGAGGCCATGTCCGTGCTGGCCGGAGCAGAGTTCAGCGGCCGGTTCACCGCGCCGCTCGCGACGCCCTACCGCACGGGCACGGAGCGGCTGCGGCACCCGGACGCCGGGGACCTCCGGCTGAATCCCCGCCAGGGTGCTCTAGGCGACCAATAGGGGGTGAAGTCCGTCAGCAGCACAACCATCCAGCGAGCTCGAGCGTCCCTAGGTGCGACAGTTCCTGTCCTGTCCACGTCCAGCTGGGGGATTCATGACCGAACGCCGCTTGTCCCGTCCATCGCCTCGCCTGCTCACCATGGGTGTGGTCACCGTGCTGGCCCTCGGACTGCTCGGAGAGGGAGGTGCGACCGAGGTCGCATCCGCAGCACCATCGACAACCGCCGAGACCACCGCGAGCGAGCCTTCCGCGCAGCGCGGCCTCCGCTTCGCTCCGGCGGCCAAGACCGTCGAGGCCTATGGCTACGACGGCTACGTGTACTTCGACTCAGCCGTCTGGATGGCCGCCTACGGTGAGGGCTACGAGTTCTGGGCCAAGCGCGACAAGGCCTCCGCCCCGGTCACGCTCACCAAGACCGTGATCCGCGGCGACGAGCGCACCACCACGAAGGCTCCCGCCGCGATCGTCGACGGGCTCAACGGCTTCAAGAAGGGGCTCACGGTCAAGGTCGTCGACGCAAAGGGCAACGTCCTGATCACGAGGACCCGCAGCCTGTGCCTGGGCGAGTCGGACCGCCAGCGCGTCGAGCCGACCGGCCACACCGAGCCCGTCTACCCCTCGTTCTGTGGCGGGAGCTGGTTCACGAAGTCCTCGGTGTTCGGGATCGAGCAGGGCTGGGCGGCCATGCTGGACACGTTCTTCGAGCTGAAGACCGCCCGCAAGAACCTCCGGATGACCGTGACCATCAGCGATCCCGTCGCGGACTTCCTCGGCCTCCCCGCCGACGGCCGCTCGGTGTCGCAGCGGGTCAAGGTGGTCGACGAGTGCGAGATGTGGGAGTGCGCCGAGGTAGGGCGAGAGCTCATGGGCGAGCCCGCAGAGGGCTTCAGCACCCTGGCCGAGGGAGAGCCGTCGGCCCAGGACGAGCGCCGGCAGGCGCACAGCGGCAGCACCCACACGGGCCACGGGGACGCAGCGGAGTCCACGCACCGCACGAACCTCTTCACGCTCGGCGACGAGGGCCAGGAGCACGGCGGCGACCACCCCGCGCTCGGCCAGGAGGGATCGAAGCCCTCGAACAAGAAGCCTGCCAAGGAGACGCTCCCCGACCTGGTGTCGGTGCCCGCGTGGCAGATCGGGACCGAGAAGGACGGCCGCGTCACCCGCCTCACCTTCAACGCCCACGAGTGGAACGCCGGACCTGGCCCGCTCGTCGTCGAGGGCTTCCGTCGAGGCTCCTCGGAGACCATGGACGCCTACCAGTTCTTCTACCGGGACGGCAAGGAGATCGGCAGCACCAAGACCGGGACGATGGAGTACCACGCCGCACCCGAGCACGATCACTGGCACTTCCTGGACTTCGCGCTGTACGAGCTCGTCAAGCCCGACGGCTCCCTGGTGACGACGAGCGGCAAGCAGTCCTGGTGCCTCGCGCCGACCGACCCCGTCGACCTCACGGTGCCTGGCGCCACCTGGCGCCCTGAGGCCACCGGTCTGGACAGCACGTGCGGCGACAGGTCCGCCCTGTGGCTGCGCGAGGTCCTGCCCGTCGGCTGGGGCGACACGTACAGCCAGTACCAGACCCAGGCGTTCAACCTGGCGGGCGTCCGCAACGGGACCTACCAGATCAGGATCACGGTGAACCCGAACGGCAACCTGCACGAGCGGACGAAGTCCAACAACGTCAGCCTGCGCACCGTCGTCATCGGCGGCAAGCCCGGCGCGCGCACGGTGCAGGTCCCGCGGTACGAGGGAGTCGACACGGAGGTACCGATCGACGGCCGGTGGTGACGAGTCTCCCGCTCGCACCACCGCGTTCCTGACGGCCGGCCGTGCGTAGGCTGCGCCCCATGAGCGCCAGCACTCCGCCGTCGGCGGTCCCGTCCCAGAGCCGCATCACGTGCCACGTCTCGGACGGGATCGCCGACGTCCGCCTCGACCGGCCCGACAAGCTCAACGCACTGTCGATCGACATGCTCGGCCGGCTCAGGGCTACCGCGCGCACGCTCCGGCACACACCGGGGCTGCGCGCGGTGGTCGTCTCCGGCAACGGCCGGTCGTTCTGCGCGGGGCTCGACCTCGGCGCGGCGGCCCGCAACCCGGCAGCGGTGGCACGGGCGTTCGTGCCGACGCCGCGCGGCACCAACCTCTTCCAGGAGGCCTGCTGGGCGTGGCGGAGGGTGCCCGTCCCGGTGATCGCTGCGGTGCACGGCCACGTGTTCGGTGCGGGCGTGCAGATCGCCCTCGCCGCCGACCTGCGCCTCACGGCTCCCGATGCCCGGTGGTCGATCAAGGAGGTCGAGCGCGGGCTGGTCCCCGACATGTCGGGGATCCGCGCCCTGACCCAGCTGGTCGGCATCGAGACGGCGAAGCGCCTCACCTTCACGGCCGAGGAGTTCACAGGGGCCGACGCCGGCCGGCTCGGCCTGGCCGGGACCGTCACCGACACCCCGCTGGAGGAGGCGTTCGCGCTGGCCGGTCAGATCGCCGAGCGCCGCACGGAAGCCGTGGCTGCCGCCAAGCGGCTGTTCGACCGGCAGTGGTCGGCGGGCGACCGGCGCACGTTCGCCGCCGAGCGCAGGGCACAGCTGAGGCTGCTCCCCGGCGCGATGCGCACCCTGCGGAAGCCCCGGTGAGGCGTCAGCCGCGGTAGGCGCGCTGGAGGCGGACCGGCGCCATCGGACCGATGCCGGGGACGTCCCGGACCGGCTGTGCGGTGAGCGCGTAGCGCGAGCTCGTGGCGAGCTTGGCGGCGGTCTCCTTGTCGACAAGAACGGTCGAGGGATCGGACTGCTCGGTGAGGCGCGAGGCCAGGTTGACGGTCGGGCCGAAGATGTCGCCGAACCGGGACAGCACCCGCCCCCACACGAGCCCGACGCGCACCGGGATCTCTGGGTCCCCGGGGGCGGCGGTCCCCAGCGCCGCGCCGGAGGTCTCTGCAAGGCCGAGCGCCACCTCTGCGCCGGTCGAGATGTCGTCGGTCACGAACAGGACCGCATCGCCGATCGTCTTGACCACGCGGCCACCGGCATTGACGATCACGTCGCGCGCACCGGCCTCGAACCGCTGCACGAACTCCGCCAGCTCCTCCGAGCCGAGCCCTGCCGTGCGCTTCGTGAAGGACACGATGTCCGCGAACCCGACCGCCCGCACCAGTGGCAGCTGATGGGTGTCGTTGCGGTCGTCGCCACGGGAGCCGGCGAACTCGATGGCGGTGCGTCCCGTCAGGGCCGCGAGCTGCCGCCGCCAGGCGTGCTCGAGCTGCCGGCTGAGCATCTCGGACATCTCGGGGAGCCGGTCGAGGGCGAGCAGCCGGGCCGAGGTCTCGTCGAGCTCGTAGCGCCGCGCCAGGTGCTCGACGAGCGCCTCGACCTGCCACAGCGCCAGCCGCTCAGTGGTGTGGCCGACGGACCGGATGAAGGTCATCTGGGCGCGCTCGTCCATCTGCTCGGCGGAGAACAGGCCGGCCGCGTCCTTGAGCGCCTCGACGTCGGCGTCGGTGAACCACGTCTCCGTCGGGTGCGTGACCGGCAGACCGATCCAGCGCCAGTAGCGGGTCACGAACTGCTCGTCGAGCCCCGTCCGCTCCACCACCTGCGACAACGTGTACCGACGGGCGCCGCCCAGCAGCGTCTCGTCGAGCCGCGCCGCGGTGTCAGCACCCGGTGTGTCGTGGTGGCTGTGGGAGGTTTCGGAATTGTGGAGCACGTCACCACTGTAGGCGCGCACACCTCATGCACCCGCATACATCCGCTGGACGGGCCAGCGGGATCAGCCCCAGAACGTCAGAGCAAGAGGGATCCCCATGAGCACGAGCAGCATCCCGACCACGGTGACGACGTTCCACAGCCCGAGCCGTACGCCGCGCCCGCCGTCGTCGCGGTAGAGCAGGGCCCAGACGACCAGGAGCCACGCGATCCCTGCTGCGATCAGGCCCGCCGTCGGGGTCCCGTCCGTCTGCACGACGCCCCGGTCCAGCCGGACGGTGCTGATCAGATAGACCGTGACTATCGCCGCGGCACACACGATCGCCTTGGCCACTCCGACCGTGGCTCGACCTGCCTCCATCGGCATCTCCCGCCGTCGCACGCCCGCTCGGCGCCCGTCTTCGCTGCCCTCGCTTGCGTCGGAGATTAACGCAGGTCAGGCATCTTGCGGCAGAGTCTGCCGCCGAGTTCACCCGCCCGGAGAGGGCAGTTCACCCGCACGCGGCCCGCGTCACCGGAGGTGCCAGACGTCGCCTGCGGTGACCGTGCGCTCCTCGCCCGACTCCAGGCGCACCACCAGCGCCCCCGACTCGTCCAGGCCGACCGCCACCCCCTCCAGCTCACCGGCTCCCCCGGCGAGCTCGGCACGCACGCGGGTGCCGAGCGTCGAGGACACCGCCGTGTACTCGTCCAGCAGGCCGGCCGCGCCGACGTCACCGCCGGCCTGCTCCCACCGCCGGACGACGGCGTGCACCTCACCGAGCAGCCGCACCAGCACGTCGGTCCGGTCCGGGCGGGGGTGACCGGCGAGCGCCAGCGACGTCGCCGTCGGCACGGGGAGCTCGGCCGCTGACTGGGACACGTTGAGCCCGATCCCGAGCACCACTGCCGGAGCTGCTCGGCCCGCGGCAGGCGCCTCCGGCACCACCTCGGAGAGGATGCCCGCCACCTTGCGGTAGCTGCCCAGCCCTGCGACGGTGTCGACGGCGGGCAGCAGGACGTCGTTGGGCCACTTCACCGCGGCGGGGACACCGCCGTCGGACACCGCGCGCACCACCGCGAGCCCGGCCAGCAGCGGGAGCCAGCCCAGGGCCTCTGCCGGGACCCGCGGGCGCAACAGCACGGACACGGTGAGGCCCGCGCGGGCCGGCATCTCCCAGGACCGCCCTGCCCGACCCTTCCCGGCGGTCTGGTGCTCGGCGATCAGGGCCGCCGGCGCCGGCCAGGCGGCAGGGTCGGACCGGACGGCCGCGGCGAGCTCTGCGTTGGTGGAGGGCGAGGTCTCGACCACCTCGACCCGTGCGAACCCGGGGACGGTGAGCTTGTCGAGGGCCAGGGGCTGGTGCACACCTCATCCTCTCCCCTCGGCGCCACACGTGCCCTTGGAGGAAACCCACAAGGCGACGGCGTGACCCGCTGGACGGTCACGCATCGAACCGGAGGCATCCGACAACTACGCTCGAACTGTGAACGACGCCATCACGACCCTCACCGGCACGCGCGCCAAGCTCGACGACCTCGACGCCCGCCGGGCAGCCGCCATCGACATCCCGGAGGAGACGGCCAAGGAGAAGCAGCACAAGCGGGGCAAGAAGACCGCGCGCGAGCGCGTCGACGCGCTCCTGGACGAGGGCAGCTTCACCGAGCTGGACGCGCTCGCCATGCACAGGAGCCGCAACTTCGGGCTGGAGAAGAAGCGGATCGCCGGCGACGGCGTGGTGACCGGCTACGGCACGATCGACGGCCGTCAGGTGTGCGTCTACGCCCAGGACTTCACCGCGTTCGGCGGGAGCCTCGGCGAGGTGCACGGCCAGAAGATCACCAAGGTGCAGGACCTCGCGCTACGGACCGGGGTGCCGCTCATCGGCATCAGCGACGGCGGTGGCGCCCGCATCCAGGAGGGTGTGGCGGCTCTGACGCAGTTCGCGGAGATGTTCCGGCGCAACGTCGCCGCCTCGGGCGTGATCCCGCAGATCTCGCTGATCCTCGGCCCGAGCGCCGGCGGTGCGGTGTACTCCCCCGCCCTGACGGACTTCATCGTGATGGCCGACCAGACGTCGAACATGTTCATCACCGGCCCGGACGTGATCCGCACGGTGACGGGCGAGGACGTCGACTTCGAGACCCTTGGCGGCGCCCGGACGCACAACTCGAAGTCGGGCGTGGCGCACTACATGGGCCAGGACGAGGACGACGCGCTGGACTACGTGCGCCACCTGGTGAGCTACCTGCCGCAGAACAACCTCTCGGACGCGCCGGCCTTCCCGCCCGAGGACGAGACCGTGCTGGAGGTCACCGCGGAGGACGAGGTCCTCGACGAGCTCATCCCCGACAGCGACAACCAGCCCTACGACATGCGCGAGGCGATCGAGGCGGTCCTCGACCCCGAGTCGTTCCTCGAGGTGCAGCCGATGTTCGCGACCAACGTGCTGGTCGGGTTCGGGCACGTGGAGGGCCAGTCGGTCGGCATCGTCGCCAACCAGCCGCAGTCCATGGCGGGCACGCTCGACATCGACGCCGCCGAGAAGGCCGCGCGGTTCGTGCGCACCTGCGACGCCTTCAACATCCCCGTGGTGACGTTCGTCGACGTGCCGGGCTTCCTCCCGGGCGTCGGGCAGGAGCACCAGGGCATCATCCGGCGCGGCGCGAAGCTGATCTACGCGTACGCGGAGGCCACGGTCCCGCTCATCACCATCATCACGCGCAAGGCGTACGGCGGCGCCTACATCGTGATGGGCTCCAAGCAGCTCGGCGCGGACGTCAACCTGGCCTGGCCGACGGCGCAGATCGCGGTCATGGGGGCGAGCGGTGCCGTGAACATCCTGCAGCGCGGGGCCCTGCGGACCGTCCAGGAGGCCGGCGGCGACGTCGAGACCGAACGGGCCCGGCTGACCGCCGAGTACGAGGACGCCATCGTCAACCCGTGGGACGCCGCCGAGCGCGGCTACGTCGACGCGGTCATCCGCCCGTCCGAGACACGCGTGCAAGTGGTCCGTGCGCTTCGCGCATTGCGCACCAAGCGATCTACGCTTCCTCCGAAGAAGCACGGCAACATCCCGCTCTGATGGTGGGAGGACCGAGCAGGTAGTCCGGAACAGGATGAGGAACTACATGAGTCACGAGGACGCCACCCACGGCCCGGCGCCGATGGGCCGCGTCGACGCGGAGCCCATGCACCGTGCGGTCGACGCGCTGGCGGCTGCACTGCACGACTACGTGGGGACGGCCGTAGGTGTCCGCGCCGAGTTCGGCGCAGCCGAGGCGGACGAGGACCCGCGGGTACTGGCCCTCGAGTCGACGGTGGGGCACCTGAACGCCGCCCTGTTCGACACGCTCCACGGCTCGCTCGGCATGCACCCGGACCTCACGTCGTCCGTGTGGGAGCCGGCGGACGAGTCCGAGATCGACGAGATCATCGAGTCAGAGCTGCCAGAGGGCGGCGAGTCGTTCTACCTGGGCTTCGTCGTCGCCGCGCGCGGCGGCGACGCCACCCTGGACGGCGTGATCGACCTGCTCGACGCCGCCGGCGAGTCCGTGGCGACGCACCTCACCGAGGGCGGCTACGACATCGCCGAGTGGGCGGCGTCGCGCGGCGAGGCGCCCGGTTTCGGTTTCTACGAGGAGGACGACGAGTGAGCTCCCAGGTCCGCGTGGTGCGCGGCGAGCCGGACGACGTCGAGGTGGCCGCCCTGGTCGCCGGCCTCGCCGCTGTCGCAGCGGCAGGCCCGGAGCCCGATGACGCCGCGCCGCTCGACGAGTGGATCAACCACGCCCGCGTGCTGCGCGGGAACGGTGCGGCGACGGCAAAGAACTTCGGCGGCCGCTCCGGCCGGCACAACGCGGACGCGTGGCGCTGGAGCCTGCGGTCATGAACAGGGCGCCCCGTCCCGGGGACACCGACGTCGTCCTGTTCGTCCGATCGCTCGGCCACCGCATCGCCGGCGGCACCCGCGCCGTGCTGGCGCGCGCCAACCTCTACGCGGGCCTCGGCTACCGCACCAGCCTCGTCGTGACGGGCCTCCTGGACGACGACGGCGCGTGGGCCCGCAGCCAGGGCCTGCTGCACCCCGACGTCCGCCTGCTGGTCCTGTGGCGCGACGGGCCCGACGCGGTCGACCGGGCACGTGCCGGCGAGCTGGCACCGATCGAGGTGCCCCGGATCCCGGACGGGCCGGGGGTGCGGCGACGCCGTCGGACCGTCGACGACGTGGTCCAGGTGCGCACCTTCGTGGACGACGCGCTGCGCACGATCGAGCTGCTGGACCGGGACACCGAGGTCACCCGCCAGCTCATCGTCCTGCGCGAGGACGGCTCACGAGCGGCGCAGTGGATGTTCGCCCACGGCGCGCTCGTCGCCGTCGACCACCTGGTGCCGGGCGGCGGTGGGCGCCGGCGCGAGCTCGTCGTGGACGGCCGGACGGTCTGGCTCGAGGCCGAGATCACCGGGCACGTCGGCGAGGGCGACGCCCGGCTGCGCCTGCGGGACGAACCGGTCGGGGACTATGCGGGCGCGATCGCCCGGTGGCTCGACACCACGTTCGCGTCGGCGGAGCACCTCGTCGTCTTCGCCGACGGTGAGAACGTGTGGCAGCGCAGCCTGCGCCTCATGCGCCATCCGCGCCTGCGAGGCGTCTCGGTGCTGCACAACTCGCACCTCGCGGCGCCGTATACCGCCGCGGCGCCCACGCACTCGGGCTGGAAGGGCTTCTTCTCGGACACCACGAACGTCGACGTCATGGTCTGCCTCACCCAGCGGCAGCACACCGACCTCCTGGCCCGGTACCCCGGGCTGCCGCTCCGGGTGCTGCGGCACGCCGCCCCCCGGCCGAAGGTCCGCGGCGTGCGACGGGACCCGGACTCCGTGGTGTTCATCGGCCGGCTGGCTCCGCAGAAGCAGCTCGACCACCTGCTGCGCGCGTTCGTGCTGGTGCACGAGCGCGTGCCGAGGGCGCACCTCGACGTCTACGGGACCGGCAAGGACGAGGCGTCCCTGAAGGAGCTCACCGCCGAGCTCGGCCTGGAGCCCGGCGTCGACGTCCGGTTCCACGGCGGCACGGCGCAGGCGCTGCACGCGTTCGCCGGCTCGCGGGTGGCAGCGATGTCGTCCCTCCACGAGGGCCTGCCCCTCACCCTCACCGAGGCCATGTCCGTCGGAACGCCCTTCGTGGCGTACGACTGCAACTACGGCCCCGCCGAGGTGATCCGAGACGGCGAGAACGGGTTCCTGGTGCCGCGCGACGACGTGGGGGCTCTCGCCGACCGGCTGGTTCAGGTCCTCACGGACGACAGGCTCGCCCGCCGGCTCAGCCGCGGCGCGAGGCGCGTGACCAGGAGCTTCTCGGCGCGCCGGTACAGGGACTCCTGGCGGGACCTGCTCGCCGAGGTAGCAGGACTGGAGTCGAGCAGCTCGCAGACCATCGCGAGGAGCTGACCCCGGTCGAGCCGGAGGTTCTCCAGGTGAGGGCGGACGTCGTTGCTGCCGCGACGCTCGCCCTCGCTCGCCGCCTCGCCGAAGATGGTCACCGGCACGGGGCGGCCCTCCGCCTCCCGTGCCCCCGGCCTGCGCTCGGGCGACACGTCACCGAGCGACGCCGGTGCGTACACGATGCCGGGGGCGTCGCTGAACCAGCCGACCTTGTGCTGGCTCGTCCCGTTCGGCGCGATGTAGACGTCCGTGGCCTCGGCCCAGAGCACCGCCTCCCGCAGGGAGCTACCCACGAGGTCGATCACCTGGTCCTCGCGCCGCACGTTGCCCTTGATCGCTCGGGCGACCGCGTGCAGCTCGCCGATGCTGCTCTGCCACCGCTCGGACACGAGGTCGTTGCTCATCGGGTACGAGTAGCCGTCCAGCAGGACGAGCGCCCGCGGGTAGCGCAGATGCAGCGCGTCGACGAACCGGGCGACCTCACGCTCCTGGTCCGCCCACGCACGGCTCCGCACGCGCAGCCCGATCCAGACGACGGGTCCCGGCAGCGGCCCGTCACCGGCCGACGGCGGCTGTGGGTAGCCCGGCGTGGGCTCCGCCCGTGCGACGCGCTCCCGGATCCGGTGCACGAGCGACCGGCGGATGAAGTACCCGCCGATCGAGAGCACCAGATGATCGTGGGAGAAGGGATACGGGTCGCGCACGCCGCGGCGCGGCTCGTCGACGAACCGCGCCCCCGAGAACTCCGGGAAGAGCTCCTGGAACGTGCCGAAGAAGTGGGTGCCAGACGTGCGCACCTCGGCGATGTTGCCGGCCACGCCGTGGTCGATCAGGGCCTCCACGCCCGGGTAGAAGTTCCACACGTGGTGGGCGAAGTTCTCCGGCACCGCCATCTCGAGCACGAGGGTGCGCTCCGCCCCGGGGGCCGGCCGGCTTGCCACGGCGGCAGCGTACCGGTCCCGCTGTGCCACCACCCGGTCGAGCAGGCTCAAGCAGAGGTTGACCCTCTTGTGCGGCGGGAAGATCGGCCGGCCGACCGCCGTGCCCAGGTACGTCGCCTCGAGGTCGAGGACGATGCCGCGCGCCGGCAGAAAGATGTAGGCGGCTTTGAAGCCGGCCCCGAGACTGAGCAGCATCGCGTGCTCACGGTCCCCGAAAGAGTAGACGGCCTTGCCGAACGACACGAGCGCGTCGAACGGCGCGCACTCCGCACCGGTCAGTGGATCGCGCAGCACCATTCGCCGGTCGCGGACCGCGCGGGTCTGGTGGGCGAGGCGCGGGTCGTCGGCGTAGACGATCTCCCGATGCGCGAGGGTGACGAACTCGCGGTCGTCCGGCTGCGGCACGTCCGGGCTGAGGAAGTCCTCGCGCCACCACTCGATCGCGTCGGCGGAGAGCGGCACCCCCTCCTGCACCATCTCTTCCGGCGTCATGATCCGGGGCACGCTCACGAGGAAGAACAGGGCCTTGACGACTCCCGGCAACGCGGCCACCCGGTCGGCGTCCGCCTCCGGGAGCGGCTCGAGCGCGCCGTAGGCCGCCCAGACACGTGCGCAGGCCTGGGCGTCGTCACCGGCGAGGAACGTCGCGAGCGCCGCGGCGTGCACCTGGCGCGTCGTGTCCGCCGTCGGCCCTCGGAGCAGCTCGCGGAGCACGAAGGGGAGAGGACTCTCGGTACCCGCCTGGAGCGCGGAGAGCCGTTCCACGAACGGCACGTCGTCCGGGCCGCGCTCCACCTCGCGCCACTCGCCGAGAGCGGTCCGGTCCGTCGGACCGTCCCGCAGGACGCGGGCGTAGGCGTCGTCCACCTCCGCGGTGGACGCGCCTGCCGCCACGAGCGCCCGCGCGAGGCGCCTGGCCGTACGGCGGTCGTTACCCGTACCGCGTTCCAGAGCCCTGCGCAGGTGCGGCACCGCCAAGGCGGGCTGTCCGGTGGCCTCCAGCGCTCCGGCGCAGGCAAGGAGAATCCGCACGCGGCCGGCGAACCGGTCCGACGCAGCCTCGGCGAGCTCGGCAGCGAGGGCCGGGTCCCCGGCCTCGCCGACCCGCTTGAGGCACCGGAGCACCTCGAGCGTCGGGACCTTCTGTCGTCCGTGCAGAGCGCGGACGAGGTCCCGCACCTCACGATGCAGGGCCTCGTCCATGTGCACCACCTCTGTCACGCGCCGACGCGGCGGGTCTCGACGAACTCGGTCCCCTTGTCCCACAGGTCGCGGTACTTGACATACAGGTCCTGGTTCCAGGGCTTGAGCCAGCCGGCCCAGTGCACGATGCTCGGGTCGGTCACCGTCTCCTGGGTCGGCCAGTTGTTCCAGGCCGGCTCGATCTTGCGGTACCGGGAGCCCGCGTAGCAGTTCAGGATCTCCTGGTCGTTGAGCCCGTAGCTCTCGACGTACGCGACGTACTCGGCGGTGAAGCGCTCCGACCGCATCTGCGCGAGGTCCATGAGCAGGATGCCCGCGTTGAAGCCGTCGAAGTCCTTCGGGTGCCGCTGGTACATCGCACGGAAGAACTCGTTGGCGACCTCCGGCTCCTCCGTCAGGCGACGACCCTGCTTCAGGATGTTGCCGAGACCGCTGCGCACGCCGTGACCAACCGACGGGCGGGCGGCGAGCGGCGAGCCGCCGAGGTCGACGTCGTACAGGTTCGCGATGTCCTTGACGGTCAGCGCGTCGATGTCGTGGTAGACCACGCGGTCCAGGTCGGGCAGCAGCTCCGGCAGGAGCAGGCGGTCCATGGTCGAGACCGTGATGTGCTTGAGCATGCCGAGCACGGGGCCGTAGTCGATGTCGTCGCAGGCGATCCACTCGAAGGCGACCTCGGGGAACAGGCCGGCGAGCCGGTCGTGGTCCTCCGTCGTGTGGTCGCGCGTGAGCGCCACGACGTGCAGGGGGCGGTCGGAGTGCTGGACCAGCCCGCCGATGACCACCTCCATCTCCTGCTTGAGGTTGCCGTCGAGCGCGACCGCCACGTGCACGGTCTCGCCGGTGCGCGGCGCGGTGGCGGGCGTCACGACGCGCGAGGCGCGCGCCGTCCGGCACGCCTCGTCGACGTCGAAGGACGCCGTCAGGCTCTTGGTGGGCGCGGAGAACCGGGCCTCGGCCAGCGCGACCTCCGGCGCGACGGTCTTCTGCCACTCGGCATGGACCTCCTCGCGCGACTTGCCCTGCAGCACGAGCGCCATGGCCGGAGCGAGCAGACGACGGATGCGCTCGCGCATCGCATCGAGGTCGTTCTCGTCCGCGTCGAGCAGGCCGGCGAACCGCACGTCCGCGCGGTTCTTGGGCGTGAACTTCACGTTCGCGCCGATCGACCACGACGGCAGGTAGCAGTGCAGGCGCGAGGTGACGACCTGGCCGTACTCCGAGCGGTAGCTCTCCAGCAGGCCGAGGGCCTCGCGGACGTTCGGCCCCATCGAGGTCCAGCGGACGTCCTCGTGCATCTGGGTGATCTGGATCGCGTCGTCCGTCGGCGCCGGCGTGTCGACGTAGGCCGTCGGGCCGTTGGCGGGGACGGGTGCGGCGGCGTCGGGGAAGACGGTGCTGATCGTCGTGGTCAGGCAGCCGGAGAAGAAGGCAGGCACGCCACGGGCGAGGAGCAGGTAGACCGTGTTCCAGTCGCGGCAGCCGATCGGGCCGTTCGCCTTGAGGTACTCGATCGCCTCGGGCGTGAGCATGCTCGGCCGGTTCACGTGGAACGAGATGAACAGCGGGTTCACGTTCGGGTTGAACGGGAAGTCGTAGGCCAGCCCGAAGATGTCCTGCATGTACCAGCCGAACGCGATCGCCCACGTGTTCTCCGGGACGGCGTCGTAGCTCGAGGAGTCCCGGTTCAGCGTCATGAGCTGGACGTCGGCGCCAGGGCCGTCGATCTGCAGCTCCGGGCGCACGCGGTCCTGGAGCTCCGAGACGACCTCGACCAGCTCGTCGTCGCCGTGCAGGCGCAGGCCGGCGTGGCGCACCAGGTGGCCGAGGCTCGCGATCGTCTGCACGTAGTCGCCCACGTTGGACGACGTCGTGCCCTCGTCCGGCTGCTTGTAGTCGATGACGCCGAACGAGACGCGCCCCTCGGGGACCGTCGCCGTCCGCGGCTCGACGGCGCGGTCCGTGAAGTCGGCGAGCAGCTCGATGCGTCGGGCGAGCGCCTCGTCGGCGTCCCCAGCGGCACGCGCTGCGTCGATCGCGCGGGACACCGCCGGGTACTCCTTGACGGCGAAGAAGATGGACGCCATGGCGAACAGGTCCTTCGCACCCCGCACGAGGCCCTGGTCGATCCACTTGACGCACACGTCGACGACACCGAGCTGGTTCACCTGGGCCGCGGTACGGAGGAACTCGACCGGCGTGTTCCGGGCCACGACGTCGCGCGGCACCTCGGAGAACAGGTCCCAGGCGAGGTCGTAGCTGCCGGCGTGCCGCGCGACGAGCGCACCGCCGAGGGCGCCGGCGACACGCGTGTCCGGCTGGTCGTAGAGCGAATGGCACAGCGCGCGGGCACTCACGAGGACCTCGGAGTTCAGCTTGCGCGTGAACCGGCCGCGGATCATCTTGACCACGCCGTCCGTCAGGGGGACACCGGAGCGCAGGATGCGTGCGAGCTCGGCGTCCGCGGCCGTGCGCTTGGCCGCGTGGACGTACTCACGCTTCGCGCGGACCTCTTCCTCCGGAAGACCGCCGGGCTCCAGCCCGAGGGCGACCTCGACCATCTGCCGGTACGACGACCGCAGCCGCGTCACGGCCTTCTCGTTCACCGTGGGCTTGGCCGGCGTCGACGAGGTCGACGGCCTCGCGGGTGCCTTGGCCGGCGGCGCAGCGGGCTTCTTCTGCTGCGACGCACCTGCACCGGCCCAGCGGTCGGCCGTGCGGGCGATCTTGCGAAGTGCGCGGTGGCGCAGGCTCCGGCGTCGAACGTTCATGCAAGCACCTTTCTCGGGATCGGCGAGCTCGGCGCTCAAGCCGGTGACGATCGTACCGTCCAGGTCGATCCTGGTGCCCCATGGAACAGCGCACCGGGGGTTAAATTTGCCGGTATGTCGGGCCTGGGCAGCCCGGCTCGGACCGTCTTGACCAGTCCGATCACTGACGACTACCTGACCCGTGAAGTGCTTGAGGAGATTGTGACGTGGGCGGCGGAGGTCATCCCCCTCAGCACGCTCCCTTCGACGGGAGGAAGCCGAGGTTCTCGACGCCTCGACCGGCGGATAATTCTCTCCCCGGTCTCATCGGGCCAGCCGTAGGCTCGCCCCCATGACCAGCCCCGCACGCACACCCACGCAGATCGACGCCGTCGCCGACGACTACGTCACGCGGCTCACCGAGCTCGTCCCGCTCTCGGCAACGGCCATGGGCCTGCCAGGGCACGACCACGAGATCGGCGACCTCTCGCCGGCCGGCCACGACGCCGTCGCGCAGGCCGGCCGGGACGTCCTGGCCAAGCTGGCCGGGCTCGAGCCGGCGGACGACGTCGACCGGGTCACGCTGTCCGCGATGCGCGAGCGCGTGGGACTCGACCTCGAGCTGCACGAGGCCGGCGAGGACCTGCGCACCCTGAACAACATCGAGTCGCCGGTGCAGCAGCTGCGCGACGTGTTCGACATCATGGCCACCGACTCCGTCGAGGCCTGGGAGAACATCGCCTCGCGTCTGAGCGGGCTGCCCGGCGCCGTCGACGGGTACATCGAGTCCCTCACCGCGGCGGCGGCCAAGGGCGACGTCGCCGCCGTCCGCCAGGTGCGCGAGTGCGTCACGCAGGCACGGGAGCTGGCGGCGGGCGACTCCTTCTTCACGTCCTTCGTGACGGGTGAGGCGGCCACGGCCACCCTCGGCGAGGGGCACACGCTGGCCGGCGACCTGAAGCGCGCAGCGCAGGACGCGCAGGCGGCGTACGGCAAGCTCGCCGACTTCCTCGAGCGGGACCTCGCACCGCAGGCGCCGGAGGCCGACGCCGTGGGTCGTGAGCGCTACACCCTGTGGTCCCGCTACTTCCTGGGGGCCAAGGTCGACCTCGACGAGACGTACCAGTGGGGCGTGGAGGAGCTTGCCCGCATCGTCGCGGAGCAGGAGCAGGTCGCCGCGACCATCGCGGGTCCCGGCGCCACGGTCGAGGAGGCGGTGGCCGCTCTCGACGCCGACCCGGCGCGCAAGCTGCTCGGCGCGGCGGCCCTGAAGGCGTGGATGCAGGAGACGTCCGACGCCGCGATCACGGCCCTGAACGGCACCCACTTCGACGTGCCAGAGCCCGTGCTCGACCTGGAGTGCATGATCGCGCCGACCCAGTCGGGCGGCATCTACTACACCCCGCCCAGCGACGACTGGTCCCGGCCGGGCCGCATGTGGTGGGCCGTGCCGGAGGGCGTCACCGAGTTCAACACCTGGCGCGAGAAGACGACGGTCTACCACGAGGGCGTCCCGGGCCACCACCTGCAGTGCGGCCAGGCCGTTTTCGCACGTGCGACGCTGAACAGCTGGCGCAGGCTGGCCTGCTGGGTGTCCGGCCACGGCGAGGGCTGGGCTCTGTACGCGGAGCGGCTCATGGCCGAGCTCGGCTACATGGAGGACCCGGGCGACCGTCTCGGCATGCTCGATGCCCAGCGTCTGCGCGCGGCGCGCGTCGTGTTCGACATCGGCGTGCACCTCGGCCTCGAGGCCCCGGAGCAATGGGGCGGTGGCACCTGGACGGCGGAGAAGGGCTGGCCGTTCCTGCTGGCCAACGTGAACATGCCGGAGCAGTTCGTGCGCTTCGAGTTCAACCGGTACCTCGGGTGGCCGGGCCAGGCGCCGTCGTACAAGGTGGGGCAGCGCCTGTGGGAGCAGACGCGGGACGCCGCGCGGGGTGCCGCAGCCGCGGGCGGCCAGCAGTTCGACGCCAAGGCGTTCCACGCCCGGGCCCTGAACCTGGGCTCGGTGGGCCTTGACACCCTCCGCGAGGCGCTGGCCTGACGCACCGTCCCGCCGCGGGTCGGACGCCCGGGTCGCTCGGCCGACCTGAGCCTGACCCGCGGACGGTAGGCGTCGAGTGACGTGGGTCACGTCCGGCGGATCGCGGTTTCGCTGTTTGACGAGGCCGCGCACTCGGTACCGTGGCGCGCGTGCCACGCCTGGTCCTCGCCTCACAGTCCCCCGCCCGACTCGCGACGTTGAAGTCTGCCGGAGTCACCCCGCACGTCGTCGTGTCCGGCGTGGACGAGGACAAGGTCCTCGCCGACGCCGCCGACCGGTTCGGCGAGCTCGATCCGGCCGACGCCGTGCTCGTCCTCGCCCAGGCCAAGGCCGAGGAGGTCGCGTCCCGGCTGGAGGCCGGGGACACCGCCGATCCGGACGTGCCGGCCGACGCCGTCGTCGTCGGCTGCGACTCCATGCTCGAGATCGACGGCACCATCGTGGGCAAGCCCGCCGACGCCGGGACCGCACGCGAGCGCTGGCGTGCGATGCGGGGGGCCAAGGGTGTGCTGCACACCGGCCACTGGCTGGTGGACCTGCGCGACGACGCCGACGGCGGCACGGGCGGCACCCTCGGCTCGACCAGCTCGACCACCGTCTGGTTCGCCGACATCGACGACGACGAGATCGACGCCTACGTCGCCACCGGTGAGCCGCTGCACGTGGCGGGCGCCTTCACCATCGACGGCCTCGGCGGCCCGTACGTCGAGCGCATCGAGGGCGACCACCACGGCGTCGTGGGGATCAGCCTGCCCCTGCTGCGCGAGCTGCTCGGGGAGCTGGGCGTGGCCTGGCGCACCCTCCGCACACCCTGACCCCGGCCCTGGCCCCGTCCGCCGAACGTAGGCCTGCTCGCTCTAAGCCGTCGAGCGTAGGAGTTGTCGCTTCATGGGCGCTCCTGACGCGACAACTCCTACGTTCGGCGCCGCCTCGCCTGGTCCAGGTCTATCGACCGGCCGATCGAGGCGCCGGGGCGCCAGCTCAGCACCTTCAGGCGGTCGGCCATCTCCGCGCCGACGCTGAACGCGCCACCGGCCAGGGCTCTGGCCGCCGGGAACCTGAGGACGATCAGCCTGCCGGTGGCGACGAGCCCGTTCTGACGTGCCGCGTCGTCGGCGAGCATCGCGTCCCCCGAGTGGAACGCACGCCCGTCGATCTCGACCACCACGTAGCGGCCGTCGGGCAGCTTCCAGACGAAGTCGACCCGGGCCAGGACGACACCGCCGGCGACGATCGTGACCTGTTGCCCGTCCGGCGGTACGCCGTGCTCGATGAAGGACAGCCGCGCACGTGTCTCGGCGGTCGATCCGTCGCGGCCCTCGGCCAGGTCCAGCAGGCAGTACACCTGCGCGGCACCTCGTCGTCCCCTGAGGTGCTCGCGGACGCGCTGGAGCCCTGCCGCGTCGAGGCGTCCCTCCCGCAGGGCGTCGCTCAGCACTGCCACCGCGTGGTGTCGGGTCAGGTACGGGAGCGCCTGCGCCAGTGCGGGAACCAGGGCGGCGACACGGCGCCCCCGGTAGGGCCGGTCCGCGAAGCCCCTGTACCGGCGCAGCACGATCCCATCGCCGACAGCCGCGTACATACCTCCCGGCCGAGCCGCTTCCGGCACCAGGTCAGCGGGCAGCCCGCCGATCCCGGACAGCGCCAGCGCGCAGGCACCGGTGGCGATCCCGTCGGGCACCGCGAGCATGCCCACCCAGGCCGCCCGACGCCGGACGTGGTCGTGCTGATCGTTTCGCAGCCGCCGCTCGGTCGGTTCCGCATCGGTGTCATAGACCCCTCGGGCGACGCGACCCCACCGACCCTTCCTGATCAGCAGCGCGACGGCGTCCTTGTCGACTCCCGCCACGTCGCACTGGGCCTTGCTCACCAGCCCTTCCTGCGCGGCGGCAACCGACAGCAGCTGCTGCGGCAGGGTCCGCACGGGTCTCATGTCGCTGATCCCACCCTGATGGCGGTCGCCACGAGGACCGCCGCCGCGGCATTGTGGACAACAGCGCCAGACCGGCAGCTGTGGTCGCGCTCGTCGCCCGTAACCGCCGTCGCCGCCCCACCATGACTGGAGGACTAAGCACCTCGTTCCCGCTGCTCCCGCGGCTCCGGGGCCGCCGAACGTAGGCTTCGTCGCACTGAGCCGTCGAACGTAGACATGGTCGGCGTATTGGTACCTATGAGGCGACTACTCCTACGTTCGACGCCCTCGGCCGGGGGCGGGGGGCGGGGGGCGGGGGGCGGGGCGGGGGCGGGGGGTAGAGCGTGGGTCTGCCGGATGTGCACAATCAACGCGTCCGGATCCGACGCCTCTGGGCCGACGCCATGTCCGAACCCTCCAAACGGCCCACGCCGGGGTTGGTCTGGGCTCCAGACTTTTCACCGGGTGTCCGGAGGCGGTACGTCGGCCCGGTACCACCGGGTTACGGTGAGCCGTGCCCAGTTCCAGCCTGCCCCGAACCATCTCGAAGGTGCTCATCGCCAACCGTGGTGAGATCGCCGTCCGCGTGGCCCGTGGATGCGCCGACGCGGGGCTGACTTCCGTCGCCGTCTACGCCGACCAGGACCGCGAGGCGCTGCACGTCCGCCTCGCCGACGAGGCGTTCGCGCTCGGCGGCGCCCGTGCCGCGGACACGTACCTGGACCCGGCCAAGCTGCTCGACGTCGCCCGCCGCTCCGGCGCCGACGCCGTGCACCCTGGCTACGGCTTCCTGTCCGAGAACGCCGAGTTCGCCCAGGCGGTGATGGACGCGGGGCTCACCTGGATCGGGCCGCCGCCGTCGGCCATCGAGGCGCTCGGCGACAAGGTGAGCGCGCGCCACATCGCGCAGCGCGCAGGCGCCCCGCTGGTCCCCGGCACGCCCGACCCGGTCAAGGACAGCAGCGAGGTCAAGGCCTTCGCCGAGCAGTACGGCCTGCCCATCGCCATCAAGGCGGCGTTCGGCGGCGGCGGTCGCGGCCTGAAGGTCGCGCGCACGTACGAAGAGATCGACGAGATGTTCGACTCGGCGGTCCGCGAGGCCGTGGCGGCGTTCGGCCGGGGCGAGTGCTTCGTGGAGCGCTACCTCGACAAGCCGCGACACGTGGAGACGCAGTGCCTCGCGGACTCCCACGGCAACGTCGTCGTGGTCTCGACCCGGGACTGCTCGCTGCAGCGTCGCCACCAGAAGCTGGTGGAGGAGGCGCCGGCGCCGTTCCTCACGCCGGAGCAGGAGAAGGCCCTGTACGCGGCGTCGGAGGCGATCCTCCGCGAGGCCGGCTACGTCGGCGCGGGCACCTGCGAGTTCCTCGTCGGGGTGGACGGCACCATCTCCTTCCTCGAGGTGAACACGCGACTCCAGGTGGAGCACCCGGTGACCGAGGAGGTCACGGGCATCGACCTGGTGCGCGAGCAGCTGCGGATCGCGGCCGGCGAGAAGCTCGGGTACCACTCCCCCGCCGTGCGGGGGCACTCCATCGAGTTCCGCATCAACGGCGAGGACCCTGCGATGGGGTTCCTCCCGGCGCCGGGGCGCCTGCACACCATCGCGTGGCCGTCGGGCCCTGGGGTGCGCGTCGACACGGGTGTCGTCGCGGGCGACACCGTCTCCGGCGCGTTCGACTCGATGATCGCCAAGCTCATCGTCACGGGCGCCACGCGGACCCAGGCGGTCGAGCGGGCCAGGCGTGCGCTGCGTGAGCTCGTGGTCGAGGGCATCCCCACGGTGGTCCCGTTCCACAAGGCGGTCCTCGAGGCCGACGCGTTCGTCCCCGCCGACGGCTCCGCCTTCCGCGTGCACACCCGCTGGATCGAGACGGAGTTCGCCGACACGCTCAAGACGCTTGCCCCGGCGGCGCCCGCACCGGCCACCGAGGCCGATGAGGAAGAGGTCACCGCCGAACGGGTGGTCGTCGAGGTGGGCGGACGCCGGCTCGAGGTCGTGCTGCCCGCAGGTCTCGGTGTCGCCGCCGGTCGCGCGCGTTCGGCGAACGCCGCTCGCCGACCTGCTCGACGCACCGCAGGCGCCAAGACGTCGAGCGGTTCCACCGGAAACACGCTGGCCTCCCCCATGCAGGGCACCATCGTCAAGGTCGCGGTCGAGGACGGCACGCAGGTGGCCGAGGGCGACCTCGTCGTCGTGCTGGAGGCCATGAAGATGGAGCAGCCGATCCTGGCCCACCGCGCGGGCACCGTGCGTTCCCTGACGGCCGCTCCCGGCGCCGGGGTGACGGCAGGCGCTCCGATCTGCGAGATCGTCGACTGAGCCGGAGCAGGGACCGCCACCTGTTGGGTGAATTTGCGACTAACACGGGTGAAAAGTGCCCTATCGGCCCGAATCCGCACGGAAAGGGCGAAGACGGCAGCCTTTGATCCGCTAAGTTCTGCGACGTGACACACGTCGTAGTACTCAGCCCAGAAGAGGCCATCGCCCTCGTCCGTCCCCGCAAGTCCCTTCCGTCGTTCGTCAGCGAGCTGACCTGCGACGACGGCGTCATCTCCGTGACAGCGGACCTGCGTCGCCTGACCTATGCCCCGCTGCCCGTCAAGATCGCGGCCAAGGCCGTCCCGGTCGTGCACGCGTCGGCGAAGCTCACGTCCTTCTGGCAGAACATCGCGGTGCTCCAGGTCGACGCCGACGCGGCCGGCCTGCCCGCCACCAAGCTGCTCCCGCTCGCCTCCGGCACCGTCGCCAAGATGGCGCACAAGAGCGGGCTGCCGGACCACGCCGTGCAGCTCCGCAAGGACGGCACCGTCTCGCTCGACGTGCTCGCCCTGATGCGTGGCACGTTCACCGAGGTGACGGGTTTCCGGTTCGAGGGCGGCAAGGTCATCGTCGAAGGTGTCGCCAGGGAAGCCTGAGCAGGGCACCGCGCTGCCCCGCCTCCGACCCGCCACGGCGAGGGCGGCGGCGGGGCACTGTTCTGTCACCTCCACCCGCCGACATCGCAGGCCAAGACCTGACAGACTGGCGCTGTGCCGAATGCGACAGTGCCCCCGACCGACCTGCACCGGCACGGCGGCGACGGCTGGGTGACGTGCGGGGACCACCGGCACTGGGGGCTGTTCGGCGCTGCCGGGCTGCTCCTCGTCCGCAGGGACCCCGACGGGAAGCCCTCGCACCTGGTCCTCCAGCACCGCGCGCTGTGGTCGCACATGGGCGGCACCTGGGGCATCCCCGGCGGTGCCCTCGCGCCGGACGAGAAGCCTGCGGCCGGTGCGCTGCGCGAGGCTGCCGAGGAGGCCGCGATCGACCCGGCCGCCGTGCACGTCGTGGGCACGCACGTGCTGGAGCACCCGGCCTGGACCTACACGACGGTGGTGGCCGACGTCGCCCCTGGGTACCGCGTCGAGCCGCGCGCCGCCGACCCGGAGAGCCTCGAGGTGCGCTGGACGGGGCTCGACGACCTGGGCTCGTTGACCCTGCTGCCCGCGTTCGGCGAGGCACTACCCCGACTGCTCACGATGCTGGGTTAGGGTCGAATCGTGCATATCCGGATCGCTCCCGAAGAGGTGCTCGGCCTGGCGCGGATCGCCAAGCAGGCGCCGCCCGTCATCACGTCCGTCGTCGGCGACGGGGACGTGATTCGCGTGGTCGCGGACCTGCGCCGCCTGGAGACCCTGCCCGGTCCGCTCAAGCTTGCCGTGAAGATCGCTCCGATCGTGCGCGCGGACGTGAAGCTGGCCTCCTTCGAGCGCGGCGTCGCCACCCTCACGGTCGAGGTGAACGCCGCGGGTCTGCCGGCCCACCGGCTGCTCAGCCTCGCCGCAGCGCCCATCGAGCAGGAGGTCGCCAAGCAGGGACTGCCGCCGGGGGTCGTGGACGTGCAGCCGGACGCCCGGATCGCCGTCGACGTCGAGCGCCTGCTGGAGGCGAAGGTTCCTGGCATCACGGTCTCGAACGCGAGGGTCGAGGGCGGCCAGATCGTCCTGGACGCCTCCGTCGCCTGAGCGGGACCGCAGGCTCGGGCGACAGACAGGTAGGGCCTGAGCCGTCAGCGGATCCGGCACCCGTGGGGGCACGGGGAGAGCCTACGAATTCGGGGTGGGTTGCTCCGCGTAGACAATGTCGACGCAGCGCAACCCACCCCGAATTCCTGGTGTCACCCCCGGCGCCACGGTCCGGCTCGCGGCCGTCCCACGCGCTCCAGCCCGGCTTCCGGCTGCCGACCTGGCCTAATTGCCTACCCGCGCGTCGAGCACCCTCGCACCCTCGGCGATCGAGCCCGACAGTGACGGGTAGATGGTGAACGCGGAGGCGACGTCCTCCACCGTGAGCCGGTGCTGCACGGCGAGCGTGATCGGGAAGATCAGCTCGGACGCGCGCGGCGCGACGACCACGCCGCCGAGCACCACGCCGGCTTCCGGGTGCGCGAAGAGCTTCACGAACCCGTCCTTGACGCCGAGCATCTTGGCGCGCGGGTTCCGGGCGAGCGGCAGCGTAGTCGTGATGAAGCGGGAGTTCTGCGAGCGCAGCTTCTCCTCGCTGTAGCCGACGGTGGCGATCTCCGGCGCGGTGAAGATGTTCGAGGCGACGGTGCGGAGCGCGAGCGGCTGCACGGCGTCACCGAGGGCGTGCGCCACCGCGATCCGACCCTGCATGGCGGCAACGGACGCGAGCGGTAGCACGCCGGTGCAGTCGCCCGACGCGTAGATGCCGCGCACCGAGGTCCGCGAGACGCGGTCGACGACGATGTGCCCCGTCTCCGACAGCCGCACCCCCGCCTCCTCGAGCCCCAGGCCGGACGTCGCGGGCACCCCGCCGACCGCCACGAGGACGTGCGAGCCGTGCACCACGCGCCCGTCGGACAGCGTCACCTCGACGCCGTCGTCCGTCCGCACGGCCGACGCGGCACGCGAGCGCGACAGCACGGTCATGCCCCGGGAGCGGAAGACCCCCTCCAGCAGCTCCGCGGCGTCCTCGTCCTCCCCTGGCAGCACGCGGTCACGGCTGGAGACGAGCACCACGTCCGACCCGAGGGCGTTGTAGGCGCCGGCGAACTCGGCGCCGGTGACACCCGAGCCGACGACGATCAGCCGCTCGGGCAGCTCACGCAGGTTGTACACCTGTGTCCAGGTGAGGATCCGCTCGCCGTCGGGCACCGCGGTGGGCAGGGTGCGCGGGGTGGCGCCGAGCGCGAGGAGGATCGACTCAGCCTCCAGCACCTCTGTCGTACCGTCGGCCAGCTCTGCGACCACGCGGGCCGGCCCGTCCAGGCGCCCCTTGCCCGCGATGATCCGGATGCCCTCGCGCTCCAGGCGGCCGCGGATGTCCGCGCTCTGCGCCCGCGCGAGCGCGAGCACGCGCTTGTTGACGGCCTGGAGGTCCACGAAGTGCTTGCGCTTCTCCTCCGCGGTCCCTGCGGCGGACGCCGCAGCCTGCACGCCCGCGCCGCCCAGGGCCGGGGCCCCGTAGGCGGAGACCACGGGGATGCCCCCAGTCGCCAGCGAGACGTCGACGTCGGACAGCGGGTCCACGACGTCGTCGGGCATCCGGATGCCGAGCTCGGGGGCCCGGTCGGCGATGGTCATCCACTCGGCGGTGGCGATGAGTGTCTTGGAGGGGACGACGTCGGTCAGGACCGCCGCACCGCCCAGCCCCTGCTGCTCCACCAGGGTGACCTGCGCGCCGTGGCTGCGCGCGACGAGCGCCGCCTCGTAGCCACCTGGCCCACCTCCCACGACGACGACGTGGGGCGGGACAGCTGTGGAGTCGAGGGGGGTCACGGTCCCATTCTCGCATCGTCGGCGAGTGTCCAGAATCCCGAGCGCTCGTGGGCGCGTGCCAGGGGGAAAGTGGCGTTAACCTCGGACCATGAGCACGGAGCCAGATCTTGACGACCCGACGACCGACCCGTTCGACGTCGCTGCAGCGGCCGCGGAGTACATCGCGGCCAAGACGGGGGTGCCAGGGCACGACGTCGCGCTCGTCCTCGGCTCCGGATGGGGCGGTGCCGCCGAGCTGATCGGCGACGTGGTGGCGGAGATCCCCACGGCGGAGATCCCCGGCTTCGTCAAGCCGGCGGTCGACGGGCACCGGTCCACGACTCGCTCGATCCGCATCGAGCGGGCCGACGGCTCGGTCCGGCACGCACTCGTCCTCGGCTCCCGCACGCACCTCTACGAGGGCATCGGGGTGCGCCGCGTGGCCCACGGTGTCCGCACCGCCGCGGCCGCGGGCTGCGAGACCGCGATCCTCACGAACGGCTGCGGCAGCGTGCACATCGGCTGGCGTCCTGGACAGGTGGTGCTCATCAAGGACCACCTGAACTTCACGGGGCAGACCCCGCTCGAGGGCGCCAAGTTCGCCGACATGACGGACATCTACACGCCGCGCCTGCGCGACGTCGCCCGGAGCGTCGACCCCGACCTGCCCGAGGGTGTGTACGCGCAGTTCCACGGCCCCCAGTACGAGACACCGGCCGAGGTGAAGATGGCGAGCCTCCTGGGCGCCGACCTCGTCGGCATGTCGACGGCGCTGGAGGCCGTCGCCGCCCGCCACTGCCGCATGGACGTGCTCGGCCTCTCGCTGGCGACGAACCTCGCGGCAGGGATCAGCCCCCACCCGCTCTCCCACGAGGAGGTGCTGGAGGCGGGGCAGAAGGCCGGTCCGCGCATCAGCGACCTGCTCGCCCGGGTCATCAAGCAGATCTGATGAACGTGTCCGCCAACCAGCCGACCACCACCGGGGCACCCGCCACACCCGACCTCGTCGCGCGCGCGGAGGCCTGGATGGCCGCCGACGTCGACGCGGATGACATCGACGAGCTGCGGGCGCTGGTCGCCAGGACGACCGGCAGCGGCATCCGGGCGCGGGCCGTCGACGAGCTCGCCGACCGGTTCTCCGGCACCCTGCAGTTCGGCACGGCCGGGCTGCGCGGCGCCATGGCCGCCGGGCCGAACCGGATGAACCGTGCGGTGGTGATCGCGGCCGCCGCCGGGCTGGCCGCCTTCCTCAAGGCGGAAGCCGCGGGAGTCGCACCGCGCGTCGTCGTCGGGTTCGACGCGCGGCACCGCTCGGCCGACTTCGCCCGCGACACGGCGGCCGTGCTCGTCGCCGCGGGGGCCGAGGTGCAGCTCATGCCTGCACCGGGGCCCACCCCTGTGCTCGCCTTCGCGGTGCGCCACCTGTCGGCCGACGCCGGCGTCATGGTCACAGCCAGCCACAACCCTGCCGCCGACAACGGCTACAAGGTGTACCTGGGTGGGCGCGTCGTCGCCGGCGCGGGCCAGGGCGCGCAGATCGTCCCGCCGGCCGACGCCCGGATCGCCGAGGAGATCGCCCGGGTGGGCGCTGCGAAGGACGTGCCGCGTGCGGAGTCCGGCTGGACCGTGCTCGGGCCGGAGATCACCGACCAGTACCACGCCGCCGTCGCGGGCCTGCACGACGGCGAGCCGCGCACCAAGCTCCGCATCGTGACCACGTCCCTGCACGGCGTGGGTGGCGCCGCCGTCGCGCGCGTGCTGGCCGAGGCGGGCTTCACCGACGTCGTCCCGGTGGAGGAGCAGGCCGAGCCGGACCCGGACTTCCCGACCGTCGCGTTCCCCAACCCCGAGGAGCCCGGGGCGATCGACATGGCCCTCGCCCTGGCGCAGGACGCCCACGCGGACCTCGTCATCGCGAACGACCCCGACGCGGACCGGTGCGCCGTCGCGGTGCTCGACCCGCAGTACGGGACGTACCAGGGCGCGGAGACCGCGTTCTCGCAGGGTTGGCGCATGCTGCACGGCGACGAGGCCGGCATGCTGCTCGGCTGGGACGCTGCCGAACGAGCCGCGCGCGCCGGTACGGGTGGCACGCTGGCCTGCTCGATCGTGTCGTCGCGCGCGCTGGCGGCGATCGCGGCGCGGCACGGGCTGGAGCACGCCACCACGCTCACGGGCTTCAAGTGGATCTCGCGCACCCCTGGCCTCGTGTTCGGGTACGAGGAGGCCCTCGGCTACTGCGTGGACCCCGAGCACGTCCGGGACAAGGACGGGCTGTCGGCAGCGGTCGCCGTGGCACAGCTGGCGAACCGGCTGGCGGCAGAGGGCCGCACCCTCCTCGACCGGCTCGACGACGTCGTACGTGCCTGCGGGCTGCACATCACCGGCCAGGTGTCGGCGCGGTTCGACGACCTCGCCGAGATCGAGTCGACCATGGCGTCGCTCCGCACGTCGCCGCCGACGATCCTTGCGGGATCGCCCGTCGACTCGGTACGCGACCTCGCCGAGGGCCTGGACGGGCTGCCGCCTACCGACGGCGTGGTGCTGCTGACCGCCGACGACACCCGCGTGATCGTGCGCCCCAGCGGCACGGAGCCCAAGGTCAAGTGCTACATCGAGGTCGTCTCGCCGGTCGACCCGGACGCGTCCGCCGGCTCCCTGTCCGCGGCCCGGGTCGCCGCGCGGGACCGCCTGGCCCAGGTCCAGGCCGACCTCCGGGCGGCGCTAGGACTCTGACGACGGTCCCGCTGCCCGACGGGCGGCGGGACCGGTCGGAGCCCGAGCGTCCTACTGGACGACCGCGGGCAGCACGTCCATGCCGTCCGGGTTGGTGGCAAGGAACTTCGGCACCTCGTCCTTCGCCACGGACTTCATGAGCGGGTCGAACGCCGCGCGGTCGAGCACCACGATCGACTGGCCGTCGGCGCTGCGTCCGGTGCCCGAGTAGGGCGCGGTCATGAACGTGATGTCGTTCGTCGAGATGTCCCCGGCCCCCGTGAACAGCTCCTGGATGCGGTCGAGCGTCAGCTCCTTGTCCACCGCCACCGAGCTGGTGACGGCCTCGAGGAAGCGCGCGAGCTTCATCGGGTCGCTGCGGCTGTTGTTGGCCTTGGCGACGATCGCCCGCATCCAGGCCTGCTGCCGCTGAACGCGGCCGAAGTCGCCGTTGGACAGGGCGTAACGCTCCCGCGTGAAGGACAGCGCCTGCTCACCGGTCATCGCCTGCCGCACGGAACCACCGTCGCCGTCGGGCACCGTGATCTCGACCCCGTCCAGGGAGTCGGTGAGGGCCATGAACGACTCGAAGTCGGTCACCGCGAAGTGGTCGATGCGCACGCCCGTCAGGTCCTCGACCGTCTGGATCATCAGGGGCGGGCCGCCGTACGAGAACGCCGCGTTGATCTTCGCCTCGCCGTACCCAGGGATCGGTACCCAGGAGTCACGGGGGATCGAGATCGCCGCCGCCGACTGCCGGTCGGCGGACAGGTGCACCAGCATGATCGCGTCCGTGCGCTGCGCACCGGCCTCCCAGGCGTTCGGGTCGCCGGCCGAGATCCGGCTGTCCGAGCCGAGCACCAGGATGTTCACGGGTGCGGTCGGTCCCTCCACCGGCTCCGCGCTGGGGCGGGTCGAGGGGTCGATCTCGGCGAACGGATCGATCCGCTCCATGTTGTTGTCGAGCGACATGCGGTAGCCGAAGTAGGCCGCGGCCCCGCCACCACCCACGAGCAGGAGCGCCCCGACGACGAGCCCGGCGACGAATCCCCTGCTCCGACGACGGCGGCGTGCGTGACGTACATCTCCGTCGACGGGATTAGGGACAGCGAGAAGATCGTTCATTCGATCGGGTGCGGCCATAGGTCGTGATCCTAGTGTTGTTTTGGGCTACTACCCTTATGCCTGCACCGCAACCGGAAGGCGCCCTTCGGGGCGTATTTCGGTGAGCCCTGGCGGGACGCCTGACAGAGAGGAGAGTCGCCGTGATCGCTCGCGTGAAACACTCGCAGAACCGCGCGATTCTCCTGGTCACACACCATTTTGCGCCCGAGTCGGGGGCTCCCCAGCGGCGCTGGGGGGCCCTCGCCGGCCACCTGGTACCAGCCGGATATCCACTTACCGTTCTGACGCCACCACCGCACTACCCTTCTGGAAAGATCACCCATTTTTCACCCGACTACCTGCCTGGATCGGTCAGTTCAGGAACCCACGGGGAAAAGATCATCCGGGTGAATTACCGCGAGCATTCTCATGGGCTCGGTTCGCGTGCCGCCGACCAGGTGGTCGCCGCCGTCAGCTCGGTGCTGCGCGGGGTCCGGCCGGCTGCCGGACGACCGGCCGTCGTCATCGCGACGGTGCCGGGGATCCCGAGCGTCGTCGCCGGCTGGGCGCTCGCCCGCTGGCACCGGGCTCGCTTCGTCGTGGAGATGCGCGACGCCTGGCCGGACCTGATCCAGCCGAGCGGCATCCTGCTGCGCCGCGGACGGAGCGGCGGCCTGCGTCGTGGGATGCGCGACCTTGCGGCGCGCATGGTGCACCGCACCGTCACCCGGCTCCAGGCCCGGGCGGACCTCGTGGTCACGACCACCGCGGCGTTCGCAGAGGTGCTGCGGTCACGGGGCGTCCGCAACGTGGCGGTGGTGCGCAACGGGACCGCGTTCGCACCCGTTCGTGAGAACGCTCCCGTCGCCCTGGCGGGCCGTCCGCTGCGCGTCGTCTACGCGGGCACCGTCGGCCGGTCGCAGGGCCTGGACGTCGCGGTGCGCGCGGCTGCCCTGGTCCAGGCGCGCGGCCACGCGCTCGACGTACGCATCGTCGGGCACGGCAACGAGCTGGAACCGCTGCGGCTCCTGGCGGCCGAGCTGGGCGCACCGGTCCGCGTCGAGCCCTCCGTGCCGTCCACCGAGGTGCGCGACCTGTACGCGTGGGCCGACACCGTGGTCGTCTCCCTGCGGGACTGGGAACCGTTCGAGTGGACCGTCCCGTCCAAGCTGTACGAGGTCATGGCGTCCGGCGTCGCCGCATCGGCGTGCCTCGCCGGTGAGGCCGCCAGCCTGGTCTCGGCGAACGGCGCGGGCGCCGTCGTGCGCCCCGGCGACGTCGAGGGCCTCGCCGACCTGTGGTCCGGCTGGCTGTCCGACGGCGTCGTGCCAGCCGCCTCGCCCGACGCCGCCGCTTGGGTCTCCGAGCACGCGAGCGACGCCGTGCTGGGCCACCGCTACTCCGAGCTGCTCGACGAGCTGCTCCCCCACCCGCTGACGGCTGAGGGCGCCGGCCGAGGGGCACGGTACTGATGGCGCCACCTCTGCGGCGCGCGGGCGAGCTCGCGCGCAACCTGCGCTTCACCACGTCCTTTGTCACCAGGACCCTCGTCGAGGACCCGCTCTGGCTCGCCGTCCAGGCTGCCCGGCGTGCCCCCGAGCCGCTGCGCCGGCCGCTCGTGCGTGCCCTCGGGCTCGCACCGGCGCCGTCCGCCCCGCACGCGCTGGGCCGGATGCTCGCCGGCGACACCGTCCGCGCAGCGGACGAGGCGCAGCAGCTGCTCGCGCGCCGCGACGGCCGTGGCCTGCGGGTCGCTGCCGAGGTCGCCGTCGCGGTGGGCCGACCCGATCTGCTCGACGGTATCGAGGGTGCCGGACCCGCGCGCTACCGCGCGGCCTGGCTCCTCGGCGATGCCGAGGCGATCGGGCCGGACGCGCCCGCCGGCCTGCGTACGCAGGTGGCGTTGCTGCAGCCGGAGCCGCCGGACGACGCCCACGGCACGGCGCCGGCAGCGGCCAGGCCCACGGACTCGGACCGCATCACGGTGCTGCACCACCTCACCAACTCGCTGCCTCACACGCAGAGCGGATACACGCTCCGTTCGCACGCGATCCTGGTGGCGCAGCGCGCCGGCGGGCTGCGCGCGTCCGCGACGACACGGCCGGGCTACCCGCTGACCATCGGGTCGCTCACGGCGCGCGGGACCGACGTCGTGGACGGGGTCGCCTATCGCCGCCTGGTCGCGAGCCGCGTGCTGCCCGACGTCACGCGGCGGACCGCGCAGGAGGCGGAGCTGCTGACCGAGGCCGCTCGTGAGGCGGGTGCCTCCGTTCTGCACACCACGACGCCGTCGGCCAACGGGGTGCTGGCCCGCACGGCGGCGCGGCAGCTCGGGATCCCCTGGGTCTACGAGGTGCGCGGCCTGCCCGAGGAGACCTGGGTGGCTTCGCACGGCACGCCGGAGGGCCGCGCCCGCGCTGCGGCGTCGCGCCGTCGCGCCCTGATGCAGGCCAAGGAGACCGAGCTCGCGCTCGCCGCCGACGCCGTGGTGACGCTCAGCGGCACCATGCGCGACGCGCTCGTGGCGCGGGGCGTGCCCGCGGAGCGCATCACGGTGGTGCCGAACGCTGTGTCAGAAGCCCTGCTCACCACCGAGCACCCGACACCGGAGGCCGCGCGGGCCGTGCTGGGCCTGCCTGCTGGACCTGCGATCGGCACCGTGAGCAGCCTGGTCGACTACGAGGGCCTGGAGACGGTGGTCCGCACGGTGGCGACGTTGCGCGCCCGGGGCCAGGACGTGACCGGCGTGCTGGTGGGTGACGGTGTCTCGCGGCCCGGGCTGGCGCGCCTCGCGCGCGAGCTGGGCGTGGCCGACCACGTGGTGCTTCCCGGGCGCGTGCCGTCCGACGTCGCACTGACGTGGCTGGCCGCGCTGGACGTCGTGCTGGTGCCCCGGCGTGACCACGAGGTCACGCGCCTGGTGACGCCGCTCAAGCCCGTCGAGGCCATGGCGGTGGGCCGCCCGGTGGTCGCGAGCGCGCTGCCGGCACTCGTCGAGGCAGCGGGCGGCGCCGGGCTGCACGTCGATGCCGACGACATGGAGGGGTGGGCCACGTCGGTCGGCGCCCTCCTCGAAGACGCGGGACGGCGCGCCGAGCTGGTCGAGCGCGGCCGAGTGGTAGCAGCCGAGAGGACATGGGTGCGCAACGCGGAGACGTATCTGGGGATCTACCGAGCCTGCCTGGGGGTGACGGCATGAGCGGTCCCGAGACCGGGTCGTACTCGGCCCTGTTCGACGCGTCGCCGATGACCACGAAGCTGGTCACGCTCGGCAACCTGTCGCGGGTCGGCGCCCGGCCGCCGCTGGGGCAGTACATCGGGCTGCTGTGGGAGCGGCGGCACTTCCTGTGGGCGGATGCCCGGGCGAAGGTGGCCAGCGGGACGCGGCAGAGCCTGCTGGGCAAGGCGTGGCTCGTGCTGAACCCGCTGATCGACGGTGCGGTGTACTTCCTCATCTTTGGCCTACTGATGAAGAACGCACGCGACATCGAGAACTTCGTCGGGTACCTGTTGATCGGCGTGTTCCTTTTCCAGTTCACGACGCAGTCGATCAACGGTGGCGCGCGCTCCGTGCAGCAGGGCAAGAACCTGATCCGGGCGTTCACGTTCCCGCGGGCGGCGCTGCCGATCTCCGTGGTGCTGCGCAACCTGCTCAACTTGGGCCCCACGCTGGTGACGCTGGCCGCGCTCATCTACTTCATGCCGCCTGCCGAGGAGTACACCTGGCGCATCGCCCTGGTGGCGGGCGCCCTTGCGCTGCAGGTCATGTTCACCACAGGGCTGTCGCTCCTGGTGGCCCGGTGGGCGGCGGCCCTGCCAGATGTCACCAACCTCATCGGCATGGTGATGCGCGTGTGGTTGTACGCGTCGGCGGTGTTCTTCTCGTTCGACAACCTCCTCGCCGACAATCCCGACCTGCAGGTCTGGCTCGAGGCGAACCCGATGTTCATCGTCCTGGACATCGTGCGGGACTGTGTGCTCTACGCCACGACGCCCGACCCGATGCGCTGGGTGTGGCTCGGCGGCTGGGCCGTGGGCACGCTGCTGGTCGGATTCATCACCTTCTGGAGCGCGGAGGAGAGCTATGGCCGCTGACCTCGACTATCCGATGCCGACGCAGCTCGGTCAGGGCGGTCCCATGTCGATGCCGGTACCGGCCCAGGGACCGTTCTCGGGAGCGACTCCAATGTCGGTACAGGCCCCGCCGCACACGGGGCAGATCGCCGCCGTCGCACCGCGGTCCGGGAGCACTCCCGTGCTGTGGCCCACGGTGGCCGTGCAGGGCCTGCGGATGTTCTACCGGACACCGTCGACCGACACGACCCTCGGCCGCCGCGCCAAGCTGAAGCGCGCCGCGCTCAACGCCCTCGGCCAGGAACCCAAGGTGACGGTGCGTGCGCTGACGGACATCTCGTTCGTCGCGAACTCCGGTGAGCAGATCGGCATCGTCGGCCAGAACGGCTCGGGCAAGAGCACCCTCCTGCGGATCATCGCCGGCCTGGAGAAGCCGACCAAGGGCCAGGTGCTGGCCGAGAGCACGCCCGTGCTCATCGGCGTGAACGCCGCCCTGGTGCCTGACCTTCCGGGCGAGGAGAACGTGCGCCTCGGCTGCCTGGCCATGGGGCTAACCCCTGCCGAAGCACAGGCCGCCATACCCGACGTCATCGAGCTCGCCGGCCTCGGCAAGTCGATCTACCTGCCCATGCGCACGTACTCCTCTGGCATGGCGGCGCGTCTGCGCTTCGCCATCGCCACGGCAGCACGCCCGCACATCCTGCTCATCGACGAGGCACTGGCCACGGGTGACGCGGCGTTCAAGGAACGCAGCGAGGTGCGCATGGAGCGGCTACGCAAGGAGGCCGGCACGGTGTTCCTGGTAAGCCACGCGGCCCAGACCATCGAGGAGTCGTGTACCCGGGCCATCTGGCTGCACCACGGCCGCCTGGTGCTCGACGGCGAGGCGCAGGACGTCGCGGTGCGGTACCGCAAGTGGGCGTGGGCCTTCGCGAAGGACAAGCCGGACGAGGCCAAGCAGATCCTCGAGGAAGCGTTCGCAGAACGACGGGAGACGCAGGTGCGGTTCGACACGCCCGAACCGCCCAAGGGGCGGGTCCGGGAGCGGCACGCCCGGCCGACGGGGCGCGACGCCAAGCAGGCCAAGGCCAGCGCTGCACGAGCTGCCGCTCAGTGGGCCAGAAAGGACAACCTGTGACCCGGCCCCTCGTCATGACGATCTACGGGACTCGCCCCGAAGCCATCAAGGTCGCGCCGGTCATCACGGCCCTGGAGGCCGACGACCGGTTCGACTCGCTGACCGTCGTCACGGGCCAGCACCGAGAGATGCTCGACCAGGTCAACGACGTCTTCGGCATCGTGCCGGACTATGACCTGGACATCATGAGCCACGGTCAGACGCTCACCGAGATCTTCGCCCGTGTCATGGACCAGCTGGACCCGATCCTCTCCGAGGTGCGTCCCGACGCCGTCATCGTCCAGGGCGACACGTCGACCTCGACCGCCGCCGCCCTGGCCGCCTTCTACCGGCAGATCCCGGTGATCCACCTGGAGGCCGGGCTGCGCAGCGGCGACATCATGTCGCCGTTCCCGGAGGAGGCGAACCGGAAGATCACGTCGCAGATCGCGTCCCTCCACCTCGCTCCCACCCTGCGGAGCCTCGCCAACCTGGTGGCAGAAGGCGTACAGCTCGACGACATCGTCGTGACCGGCAACACCGTCATCGACGCCCTCTACCTGGCCGTGGAGCGGCGCACGGCCTTCACGGACCCGGCGCTCGCCGGCGTCGCGGCGTCGGGTCGCCGGATCGTGCTGGTGACGACTCATCGCCGGGAGAACTGGGGCGATGCCATGGAGGGTGTGGGCCGTGCGCTGGCGCGGATCGCGCGGCGGTTCCCCGATGTCGAGATCGTCCTGCCCGTGCACCGCAACCCAGTGGTGCGCGACGCGGTGCTGCCGCACCTCGAAGGGCTGCCGAACGTGACGGTCACCGAGCCGCTCGGCTACGGCGAGTTCACGCACCTCCTGTCGCTGTCCACCCTGGTGCTCACCGACTCCGGCGGACTCCAGGAGGAGGCTCCGAGCCTGGGCAAGCCCGTGCTGGTGATGCGGGACAACACCGAACGCCCCGAAGCGGTCGAGGCCGGCACCGCCCGGCTGATCGGTACCGCCGAGGAGCGCATCGTCGGCGAGGTGAACCGGCTGCTGACGAACGAGAGGGCCTATGCCGCCATGGCACAGGCCGTCAACCCATACGGGGACGGGCACAGCGCAGGGCGGGTGCTGGACGCGACGGCACGGATGCTCGCGCCCGTGCTTCCCGATGTGCTGCCCGACTTCGATCTGGTGGACGAACAATTCACGGTAGTTTCCGCAGAGGGTGGGGCATGAGCAAGACCAGGGTCTTTATCTACGGCTCGTGCGTGTCACGAGACACGTTCGAGCATTTCGATCCCGAGCGGTTCGAGCTCGTGGAGTACGTCGCACGGCAGTCGGTGCTCAGCGCCTACACCAAGCCGGTGGAGCTCATGGCTCCGCCGACGCTCAAGTCGCGGTTCCAGCAGAGGATGATCACCGGCGACTTCTCGTCCAGCCTCCGTTCGCAACTGGCAACCCACGCCTCCGCCACGGACTTCGTGCTCGTGGACCTGACCGACGAGCGGCTCGGGGCGTACCTGCTGCCCGACGGTTCGATCGTGACCCGCTCGGTGGAGCTCATCGAGTCGGGCGGGGAGCAGTACCTGCCACAGGGCACCCAGCACATCGCGTTCGGCACCCAGCAGCATTTCGACTACTGGACCGCCGCGGTGGAGTACATCGGTGAGCAGATGCGGAACCAGATGTCGCAGGCCACGGTGGTGCTGCTCGACATCCCGTGGGCGGAATGGTCCGAGACCGGAGCCCAGACCCCGGGCAGCTTTGGAATGCGGGCCGCGGACGCCAACCCGGTCTTCCGGTCGTACGCCCGGTTGGCGGCGCAGGCTCTGGGGGCTCACGTGATCTCGATGGAGCCGTCGGAGGTGGTCTCCAGTCCCGACCATCCGTGGGGGGACGCTCCGTTCCACTATGCCGAGAAGGTGTACCTGGAGATAGTCCGACGGCTGACCGGTGCCGAGGGTCGGGTGGTGTGGGGGCCCGGCGCGGTGGCTCCGGCAACGCAGGATGTCAATCCCACAGCCAGTCCTGGCGAACTCAGGCATGGCCTGATGATTGACGACGTGCTCTCCACTACATGGAAGATGCAGCGCGACGACGGGAGCCACGCCACGTCGCCGATCCGGCTGAACCGCGACGGTACTGTCTGGGGCACCAAGCACCAGAACGAGAGCCGCTGGATCATCAGCGATGGCTGTATAGCCTTCGCTACCGCCACCGGCGAAGCCAGTACCAGGTTCCACACCGTGTCCAGGGATGGACAGACGCTCTTTCTGAAGGGTGAGTACCTACTTGACCCCAAATCAAAGATTGTTCATGTCCTCGAGTCAGTTCCGTTCGACGCCTCAATACAGGACAAGCATCCGGCTCTCACAAAACTAAAACTCAAGAGCTTGATCAAAGAGAATGGCTGGAATGTCGGCGACCATACATTTGGGGAGCCCACCGTCCTGGAGAATAAGGACGTGACGCTCGCCATCGGAAAATTCTGCACAATCGAGCCAGGCGTAACGATCCGGCTGGCCGAACCACCAAACGATGGTGCAGCTTCCTATGCGTTTCGTGCCATGACCGACTCTTGGCCTTCAGTACATGAGTCCCAGCCGATGCACACGAACGGCCCGGTCGACATCGGCAACGACGTCTGGATCGGCGCTGGCGCCATCATTTGCTCGGGGGTCACCATCGGCAACGGGGCAATAATCGAACCAGGCGCCGTCGTGATGACAAACGTTGCACCCTACGGTGTCGTGGCCGGAGCGCCTGCACGCGAGATCGGCAAACGCTTTAGCGATGCCCAGATCGTACGGCTCCAAGAACTGCGTTGGTGGGACTGGTCTTGGGACAGGATTGACAGTTCAATCCACCTACTGACGCACCCGGACGTAGAAGCCCTCCTACAGCGCGACTAAGGGCGTTATTCCTACGGCTTGCTGGCAAGACGTGAGGCGGGACAGTAATTCCAATAGCCCTGTCGCACGTCTGGCCGGTGCTCGGGCCGTGCATGCAGGATGGGCGGCCGTCTCGAGCAGATCCAGCGCTAGTCAGCCGTACCGGGGTCGGGTAGCAGGTGAGGTTTTCACCCCAGCTACCCGACCCCGGTCGTCGTGTCGCACCAAGCACCGTCGTCACCATCCGGACCTGCGGAGCCACGACCAGCATTCGATGACAGCCCTCTTGCACGTTTCGCATCATCCGCTGAGCAAAACCACAGCCAAAGCCGCAGATGGCGGGAGACCCCAGCTTGATAAGGGTCAGGTCCTAGCACGCCGCTCTGAGCGAGCGGCAGCCTATCTCACAGTTCGGCGAGCCAGCGATCCAATGACTCACCGTCGCGCTCGAAATTGAACGTGTAGTTCGAGAAGTACGCCTCGCTCGACCATCCTCCATCCGGCTGTTCCACCACCGGATCACAGAAGAAGTAGCGAATCGGGTCGTCGTACAGAGCCGCTAGGAGATACTCTGTCGTCGCAGTGTACGACCGTGAACCGATCACGAACCAAGTGGTCTTCGCCGAGGAGTAGACCATGTTGAACATCGCCGAGCCGGCATAACCCGCAACCACTTCTGCCTCCCGGAACATCTTGATCTGGTCAGCAATGTCGAATTGCTCCGGAAGAATGATTTCAAAGCCGGCGTCACGGAACACCTGCTCGACGTCCTGTCCGTTGATACACCGTCGGGGCAGTCCATCGCCCCGAGAGACAAACAGGCGCTTGGGCGCTTGAACCGTGGACTTCGCTGCGACCTCGGCCCCGATCCGCTGCCAGATGTCCTTGCAGCGCGGGCTCACAAAGTACGGGTTCTGCAGCCCGAACGTGGCGTTGATCAGTCGTTCCACCCGAACGGGACCACGCAGAAGGGTGACCCGATCTCGCGTGATCCCGAAAGCCGCGAGCAGGCGGTACTGGAACTCGTTGAGATCACTCTTGCCAACTGGAGGGCTGAGCAGAACTCGGCAGTCTGGATCGTAATATAGCGCCGACTCCCAGGCCCATAGCTTGGTCAAATCCTGGCTTGTCACGTGCCCGAAATGACCCGGGTATTCGTTGTCGAGGTGGAAATACGTCCCGCTGAGCTTGGCTACGTCCTCGCCCGGGGACACTGGAAACTCCGCGTAGTCGTCCCCGTCGTCGATGAGCGAGCGGTTATACATGGGCTGAACTCGTGGTTGCATCGACGACTCCGGGAGCAGAAGACCGTCGACACTGATGATCTGCCGTGGCGCACAAAGCGCATCCCGAATCACCCTCGCCACCAACGGGCGCACATCGTAGCGACGCTTGAACCGCTTCATCGCAAGGTCCGGATTGTTGGTGCGGAGGTCAGTCTCGACCTCAAGGGCCTCAGCGGGGATCGTGGCGATTCTCTCGACCGCGCGTGCGCCCGCGCGGCGCTGCACAGCGGTTTCCAATCGCGACTCGCCGTCGGGCCTGTGGAGGAGATTGTAGATCTTCATGAGGTGCTGGCCGGACTTCCGAACTACGACCGAGCCATTGTTCACCGTCACCGACGAGATGGCCTCGCCAATTGCCTGCTCGACACTGCGCCGCCGCGGTCGGCGGTCATCGCTCCCCGCTACCTCGCGCTCGACACGTCCACGAAGCCAGTCCCAGACGACACTTGTGTCGCGGACTTCTCCACCGGGCCGGGCGAATATGTAGGCGCCTTCGTCATTCAATGCCAAGAACAGGCGCCCAAAGGCGCCCGAGCGTCGCGGATCGAGACTCTCCAAAGCCTCGATGATGACGTCCGGCGCCGGTCCGGACGCAATCGCGTTGAACATGTCTCGGACACTCGTCACGGGCGTCACTACGATTGTCGGGCTACGTAGGTCGGTCGGGACCGCTGTGGAAGTCATCAGTCTCACTCGCACTGCGCGCGCGGAGGACTCCACGGCGCGTGCCAGGTCCATCGGTGCGGCGCTGTCTGTGATGACGACCACGTGACGATCGGTCAGATCGACATCGGGAATGTCCGTCTGGTTCCAGGCACCCGCGTGCCCAGGCAACTGCAGTGCAGATGCAGAAGTGCGCGTCATGCCTCGACGCCCCCGCTCTCAATGACCTCGCCCTTGCCGTAGTGCGGCGCAAGCTTGTTGTCCACCATCGACAGTGCAGCACCGATGGCCATGTGCATGTCGAGGTACTTGTACGTGCCCAGCCGCCCGCCGAACAGGACGTCCTTCTCGTTCGCGGCGAGGTCACGATACTTGAGCAAGCGCTCACGGTCCTCGGCAGTGTTCACCGGGTAGTACGGCTCGTCCGAACGCTCGGCGAAGCGTGAGAACTCGCGCATGATGACCGTCTTGTCGGTCGGGTAGTCCCGCTCCGGGTGGAAGTGCCGGAACTCGTGGATCCGTGTGTACGGCACGTCAGCGTCCGCATAGTTCATCACTGGGGTCCCCTGATAGTCACCGATCTCGAGCACTTCCTCCTCGAAGTCAAGGGTGCGCCACGACATCTCACCCTCTGCATAGTCGAAGTACCGGTCGACGGGCCCCGTGTACACGACCGGCACGTTCCCGACCACGTTGCCCTTGCTCGCCGGCTGAGTCTCGTCGAAGAAGTCGACGCCCAGGCGGACCTCGATGTTCTTGTGGTCCGCAATCCGCTCGATCCACCGGGTGTAGCCGTCAACCGGCAGGCCCTCGTGGGTGTCGTTGAAGTAGCGGTTGTCGTACGTGTAGCGCACGGGCAGGCGCGAGATGATCGAGGCGGGCAGTTCGGTCGGGTCTGTCTGCCACTGCTTGGCCGTGTACTCACGGATGAACGCCTCGTACAGCGGGCGCCCGATCAGTGAGACACCCTGCTCGTCGAGGTTCTCCGGCTTCTTGCCTGCGAGCTCGGCCGCCTGATCCTTGATCAGCGCGCGCGCGGCCTCGGGCCCGTGAGCGGATCGGAAGAACTGGTTCACGGTACCGAGGTTGATCGGCATCGGGAACACCTCGCCCTTGTGCGTGGTGTACACACGGTGCACGTAGTTCGTGAATGCGGTGAACCGGTTTACGTACTCCCACACCCGCTCGTTCGATGTGTGGAACAGGTGGGCGCCGTAACGGTGCACCTCGATTCCGGTGCTCTTCTCCGCTTCGCTGTAGGCGTTACCACCGATATGCGGGCGCCGATCGATCACAAGGACCTTCCGGCCGTACTCCTCGGCGACCCGTTCGGCGACGGTGAGGCCGAAGAATCCCGACCCGACGACAACAAGATCAGCGTTCATGTGGATCCCCTGTTCAGCGCTTGAAGAAGTCGGCAATCAGCCGAGGTACGACGGTGACTGCCTGACCGACCCGCCAAGTCTCTGACGTGCGGATCTGCACGATCCTGCGCTGCTCGAGCGCGACCTCGCGCTCAAGCCGCCGGACCCGCTGGTCCACGTCCGGATCGACCGCACCGTTGCCCAGGGCGGAATAGACCCGCTTGAGCTCCGCGCGGTGCTCGGTGTCTGTATCGAGGAACGCCAGATCCCAGTACGACCCGGTCCCGTGCTCCTGCGTGTACCGGATCATGCCCAGGATCGCCCGCTCCTTCGGCTGCGTGAAGAAGTCCAGCGGTTGCTCGGACACACCCAGCTCGGGGAACCAGTCAGTGACCAGGGTCTTGTAGAAGTCCTCACGCGCATCTGTCGGCAGGTTGTTGAGGTGCCAGAGCAGAAGGTGCAGGGCGTAGTTGACGAACTTGCGCTCCAGTGGCGGGTAGATACCACTGCGCACGAGCTGGTCACGGATCGCCAGGAGTGCGAGGTGAGCGTTGTCCGGCGACTTCGACGTCGAGTTCGAGATCGAGGTACCCACGTTCCTGCGGTGGGAGATGAGCTCCTCGTCCAGGATCGTGATCCGGTCGCACAACAGCAGTGCCGAATAGACGAAGTAGGCGTCGTTCGTCGAGGTCAACGGCTGGAACCGAAGCCCCGTGTTCTGCAGGTAGGTACGCAGGAACAACTTGTCCCAGGGCCACCCCACAAAACTGAAGAACGGGTTGTGGGTGATCGCCGTGCTCGAGAAAGGTCGGTGCTTCGGTAGCTGGTTGATCTTGACGGCGTGTGCGATCGGGCTGGTACGCCCGGTCGCCGAGTCGAGGTTGCGCGACCGGAACACGCAAACGGCCGCTTGGTCCGCCTTAGCCTTGCCGTAAGCACGGCCCAGCATTCCTTTGTCGAAGACGTCGTCGGCGTCCAGGAATGCCACATACTCCCCCTGGGCATGATCAAGCCCCAAGTTGCGCGCGGCACCGGCTCCCTGATGCTCCTGCGTCAGCAGGATGACGCGGTCGAGGGGATCGGACTCAGCAAAATCCCGGAGTACCTCGAGGGACTCGTCTGTCGAACCGTCGTCGACAAGAATGACTTCGAAGTTGCGGAGCGACTGGGCCTTCAGCGACGCCAGACACGCCTTGAGGTGGGGCATCCCGTTGTACACCGGCATGACGACGGACACCTTCACCCGAGATGCCTCGTGCTGGTAGTAATACTCGTCGGGGTCGCGCATGATCCACTGGACGCGGTTCCACTCGCCGACGCCGAAGGCGGACTGGATCAGGACGCCACGCTCGAGGTCCCTCTTCAGCACGTCAGACACCATGCGGCAGAACTCCCTACGCAGGTCTGGCGCCAGCCTATTCATCGTGAAGTCGATGTTGTGCCACCGCTTGAGCCCGTAGACCCCCGTGAAGGCCTCGGCAAGCTCAGGTCGTTCCAAGAGCCACTCGCGGATCCAGTCGTACTCCTGGAGCGCGACATCTGCCTTGCCCGTCGACTTCACCGAGGAGTTGGGGTTGTCGCGGCGGTTCTCGTAGAAGATCTCGTTGACGTACATGACACGGCGTGCCTGGCACATCGTCTGGAAGAAGAATCCGTTGTCCTGATAGGACGCACCCGGCGTCTCGTGGTGCCAGATGTCGTTCTCGACGAGAAACTCGCGGCGGTAGATACCGCACCAGGTGTTCATCGGGTAGCGGAAGATGCCGACCTGCTGGGCTGGATCGAGGACCTGGCCGTAGACCGCCGGGTTCGACGCCGACGGCACGATCACCTCGGTGCGGTGCTCCCCAACGCCCCGGAAGCGCAGGTAGTCCGCCTTGACGATGTCGAGGTCGTGCTCCCGGCCGGCGCGCCAGAGCGTCTCGAACATGGTGGGCCGAACGACATCGTCCGGTTCAAGGATCCCGATGTACTCGCCGGTCGCGTGCCGGAGGGCCACGTTCATGGCCACGCCGTAGCCCGCGTTGGCCTGGGTGATGACCTTGAGGCGGTCCGAATGCTCCTGCGCGTAACGCGCCAGGATCTCCGGGCTCGAATCGGTCGAACCGTCGTCGACGCAGATGATTTCCAGGTCCGTCAACGTCTGGTGGATCAAGCTGTCCAGCGCAGCCTCAAGATACTGCTCGACGTTGAAGGTAGGAACCAGCACCGAAACACTCGGCCTGCCGGAATCGGTATTTGCGGTAGGCGTGAAGTTATCGGTCATTGCGCTTGGCGTTCCTATCGTCATGGCGTTTGCCAGAATCAAGATTGAAGAAGTTCAATGCACTGCCATTCATTTCGTGGCGAGGCTGACGATGGCTTCTGCCGCGTTCGGCGCACCCTGCTCGCTCAGGCTCTCGCGCATTGCAATGCGCAATTCGTCGGTGTGCCGTCCCGCGATCAGATCTGCGACAGAGCCAGCAATCCCGTCCACGTCGTCTGCCGTGATGCCGAGACCTGCTCCGGCAAGCGCCCGCGCACGCTTCTCCTGGTCGTCCCTCAGCGTCACCGCGCTCGGCAGGTAGACCCCCGGCGTGCAGGTGTGCAGGTTCTCGTGCACGGAGTTGTACCCCGCGCCGGTTATCGTGAACTCCCACGCGCCGGCCAGGTCGACCAGGGGGAAGCGTGCATCGATAGTCGCCGCGCCGTGCACGACCGCGGAGGACAGCAGCGGCGACCTCACCACGACCGGGATGATGTCCCCGGCGTCGTGAACGGCCTGCACGGCAGCAGCCGTGGCCGACCCGTCGCCGTTGCCGCCGGAGAGCTGCACGAGCGCATACTGCCGCTCCGGGTCGAGCCCGAGTGAGGCGAGTGCCTTCTCCCGTGGCATGAGCGAGGCTGGTGCGAGGGACACCGGGTCCACCCATGTCGCGTCCTGGAAGATCTCCGGCGCGGTCTCCCGCGTCTCGGCAATGTCACCGGGCACGATCACCGAGGTCACATGGTCACGCCAGCTCTTCACCTGTGTCAGGTCGGTGCTCTCGCGCCACAGCCCACGGCGCAGCCACACCAGAGGCAGGCCCACCAGGTCGGTGACGTCCGTCAGCGAGGGGTACACCCACGTGCCGTCGAAGACGATCGCCTCCGGGCGGTATGCAGCGATCTCGTCGAGGAGGCGGCGCGTGAACTGCCGGCGCCATCGGTCATGGCTGACACCGGCCGTGGTGTGGCTGGGAAAATACGTGACGTCGTAACCTGCGGCAGCGACCGTCGAGGCCGCCGTCGAGAGTGTGAGGATCCGGCCGTCGAGCGCACGGTCCGCGTGTCGCAGCACCGCGGCGCACCGGGCGATGTGCCCCATGCCGCCACCGTTGCTCGTTACGAACAGCACGCGCGGCACCGCGCCCACAGCCTGCGCCTCGCCCACAGGAGAGAACTCCCGCAATGCGGCCCACGCCAGGTGCGAGATCCCGGTCGCCGCCTCACGGCTCGTCCACTCGATCCGCTCGAGCGCCTTCTCCTGCACCCACTCGTGCCGCGAAGCCTTCAGGCGCGTGTCCTGCACTGTCGCCTCGAGCCGATCGATCCGGCGACGCAGCCGCGCTTCGGTCCGCACGGTCACCCACCACACGGCCACGGCCACGGGGAGGCCGACCGACACCAGCACGCCCAGCACACCCGCGAACACCAGCCATGCGCTCGGTCGCGTCGTGACCAGGCCTAGCGTCAGCACGGCCGCGGAAACGACGACGAGTGCTGCCATCACAGCAACGGCCACCCATCGACGGCGGAACCGGGCGAGACGGCTCAACGCAGCATCCCCCGCGTATCCACCACGCGCCTGCCCGCCAGAGGGCCTGCAAGCGCACGGAACTGTGCATGGTCAACCAGCAGCACGTGCACCTGGCCGTCCGCGAGCGCCTCCTCGGTCCCCGCCAGCCGGACGTTCACCAGGTCGGCGAGCTGCGCCGGAACCTTCTCGACATGCGGCTCCACGGCCAGCACCGTCGCGTGCGGAAACGTCCGCGCGATCTCGGTGGTGATCTCCAGGGCCGGCGACTCCCGCAGGTCGTCGATGTTCGGCTTGAACGCCAGCCCGTAGGTGGCAATCACCGGGTTCGCCACGCCGAGGTCCGCGACCGCGTCGACCACCTTGTGCAGCACCCAGCGCGGCTTGGCATCGTTCACCTCGCGCGCTGTCCGGATCAATCGCGCTTCGTCGGGTGCCGCGTCCACGATGAACCAGGGGTCCACCGCGATGCAGTGCCCGCCCACGCCCGGCCCCGGCTGCAGGATGTTCACGCGTGGGTGGTGGTTGGCCAGCCGGATGAGTTCCCACACGTCGATACCCAGCTTGTCCGCAACGAACGACAGCTCGTTGGCGAAGGCGATGTTCACGTCGCGGAACGAGTTCTCGACGAGCTTCGCCGTCTCCGCGGTCACCGCGTCGGTCAGCAGGATCTCGCCCTGGCAGAAGACCTGGTAGAGGTCGCGGGCCCGCTGCGCTGCCTCGGGGGTCAGGCCACCCACGATGCGGTCGTTCGTCACCAGCTCGACCATGACCTTGCCAGGCAGAACCCGCTCGGGGCAGTGCGCAAAGTAGACGGCGGGCCGACCATCGGAGCCATCAACGCTCAGGTCGGGTCGTAGCGCCAGGATCCAGTCCGCCATGCGCTGTGTCGTGCCGGGCGGCGACGTGGACTCGAGGATCACCAGCTCGCCGCCACGAAGTACCGGCGCGAGCGCCTCGGCGGCAGATCGGATGTAGGTGAGGTCAGGCTTGTGGTCTCCCGTGAACGGCGTGGGCACGGCGACGATGTAGGCGTCGGCAGGCTCGGGCACCAGGCTTGCTCGCAGCTTGCCGGAAGACACACCCCCGGCCACATAGCCCGCCAGGTCCGGCTCCACGAACGGCACCTCACCGCGGCTCACTGCGTCGACCGTCTCCGGGTTCACATCGACCCCGGTCACCGCCACACCGTTCGCCGCAAGGATCGCCGCGGTCGGTAGCCCGATGTACCCCAGCCCGATCACGCCGACAGTGCTGATCCCCATGTTCCCCGCCTCAGAAGAAGACGTGCGTCGCCGCACGCCCGTAGTGCTTGACCTCGCCGCTCGCAAGCAGTTCGGCCTCGGTCGCGTCCCAGGAGTGCCCGCCTACGGCGGACCGCACCTGGACGAAGTTGAATCGGTCGGCGGAATACAGCGTCCCGCCGGCCTCGACAAGGTCCTCGAGGAACGCCGTGTCCTCGCCCCGCGGCAGCGTCCGGAACCGGACGCTGGAAGCGGTCTCACGCGCAGCGACGATCGTCGGCCCCATCACGCGGTCGGTGTACCGGTGCTCACGGTCCGCGAACCGCAGGATCGTCGCGTCGGCGCCCTCGAGATGCATGTAGTGCGCCTGCTTGCCCACCACGTCCGCGCCGGAGTACGCCATCGCGTACAGCTGGTCGGACAGGTATTGGGGCCCATACAGGTCGTCGTCGTCGATCTTGGCCACGACGTCGCCGTCGGCGGCCTCGAGCAGCAGGTTCAGGCAGGAGCCCAGCGGCACGTCGGCCGGTGCCGACAGCAGCTCAAGGCGCTCGATCCCGGCTTCCTTGGCCCGCGCCCGCAGATCTGCGTCGTCCACCTCGAACCCGTGCGAGAGCAGCGCGACCTGCAGGTCAACACCCTCCTGCGCACCGAGCGCGGCCAGCACGTGGTCCAGCTGGTGCGGGCGGTTCGTCGAGACCAGCGCGGTCACGCTGGGTCGCGGGACAACGGCAGAGTCGACCAGCCCCACCTCGTGCAGGACCTTCTGCGACCGTGCGCCGTAGGTGTGCTCGCGCCAGATGCGGCGCTGCCCCTTGTGCACGGCGCGGTCGCGCAGCTCCGGAGAGCGCACGAGCGCACGGATCGTGTGCGCGGCGGTCTCCCGGGTTCCCGCGACGAAGACCTCGTCCGAGGGGAAGTACTCCCCCACCGCGGCGCTCGGCGTGGAGACGACGGGCGTGCCGCTGGCGGTGATCTCGAAGATCCGCCGCGCGCACATCGACGGCGACCCGACCACCGAGTTCACGTTGAGGAAGACCTTGTACTCGCGGTAGGCGGTCAGCATGCGGTCGTAGTCGAGCGATCCGACGACGCGCCCGTCCAGCGGGGCCGGGAACTGGTACTTCTGGTCCTTGCCGCGGAACCGGCTGAAGATCTCGAGGCCGTGCTCCATCTTCGGCGAGACGTCCAGCGCCGCACCGAGGAGCAGGTCCATCTGTTCGCGTCGCTCCGGGTACTTGTGCGCGAAGTACATGCCGGCGAACGCGACGTCGCGCTCCGGCCCCCGGCCGTGCACCCGCACCGGGTTGTGGATTGCCGGCTGCGCGGCGAACTCCAGCACGCCCACCTGCTCGTGCCCCAGCGCGTCCTCGTAGGCGGGCAGCCGGTCGACGTCGGTCGTGTAGACGCGGTCGAACAGCCGGGCCGCGTCCAGGAAGTCCTCGAAGTGGACCGGGTCTTCCTTGTTCCAGAACACCGTGGGCACGCCTGCGGCACGGGAGGCGTCGACGAGCTCGACGAACGCCGGCCGCGGGGCCGACGTCCCCGTCAGGTGGTACTGCCACGCACCGCCGTTGCCGTTCCAGGCGGACTCCACGAACAGCAGGTCCAGGCCCGCCGCCAGCTCGTCGCGCCAGGTCGCGGGTGTCAGGTCCACCTGGTCCCACTCGGAGGCGAACGCCAGCCGCGAGAAGTCGTCCAGGATGACGCCGACCCTGAGGTCCCGCCGGCCGGACGCACCGGCCCCCGCGGTCGCGATCCCGGACGCCGGACGAGCCGGCCAGGGGTCGAACGTCAGGCCGTTCTTCGTCAGCCGCGCCCCACCGGTCTGCGCCGCCATGGGGACCCGCTGCCGCCGCAGATAGGTACGCAGCTGCTGGGGGCCGCCCTGACGGAGGTGCCAGGCCGCGCGACGTAGCTGACGCACCACGCCCGGCGCACGATCCTTCACGGCACAAATGTCCTTGTCTGCTTGAGAGCAATAAGTCAGAAAGGGCATCCCGCCGGGCGCGATACGCGTGTGACGGAGGTACAGGATGCGCTATTGATCGGCTCATGCTACAAGCGGCTTATGTGCCCGATCGTCTATAACGGGTGAAAAACTCTCAGGTTCACCCGGTCAGGCCGTGAACCGTTACCCGCCCGTATCGGTGCGGTCACCTCGACGGCGGCTGTCCCTACTCCACGACGTCCGGCAGCTGGTCCATGGCGTCGGGGTGGGCAGCGAGGAAGGCCGGCAGCTCGTCCTTTGCCACCGCCTGCATGAGCGGGTCGAACCCGGCGCGGTCGAGCAGCACGATCGACTGCCCGTCCTCGCTGCGCCCGGTGCCGGCATAGGGAACGGTCATGAAGGCGATGTCCCCGGTGGAGAGGTCCTTGGCACTGACGGCCAGCTCCAGCATCTTGTCCATGGTGAATCCCTCGTCGACCGCCACGGACCCGACTGCCGCCTCGAGGAACCGGGACATCTTCAGCAGGTCACCCCGGTCCTCTGTGGCTTTCGCGGCGATCGCCCGCATCCACGCCTGCTGTCGCTGCACCCGGCCGAAGTCGCCGTTCGCCAGCGCGTAACGCTCGCGCGTGAACTCAAGCGCTTCGTCCCCCGTCATCGCCTGCCTCACCGAGCCGCCGGCGCCGTCGGGCACCGTGATCTCCACGCCACCGAGGGTGTCGGTAAGCGTCGTGAACGACTCGAAGTCGCTCACCGCGAAGTGGTCGATGCGCACGCCCGTCAGGTCCTCGACCGTCTGGATCATGAGGCTGGGGCCGCCGTAGGAGAACGCTGCGTTGATCTTCGCCTCGCCGTAGCCAGGGATGTTCACCCAGGAGTCCCGCGGGATCGAGATCACGGCTGCCGACTTCCGGTCTGCGGACAGGTGCAGAAGCAGGATCGCGTCGGTGCGCTGCGCGCCGAACTCCCAGGCGTTCGGGTCGCCGGCCGAGATCCGGCTGTCCGAGCCGAGCGCGAGGATGTTCACGGGTGCGGCAGCGCCCTCGACGGGCGCCGGATCCGGGCGGTCCGCCGGGTCCAGATCGGCGAACGGGTCCTCGATACGTTCGATCTTCTCGTCGAGCGAGATCCGATAGCTGAAGTAGGCCATGGCTCCGCTGGCACAGACGAGCACAAGGGCGCCGGCGACGACCGCCGCGACGAAGCCCTTGCGACGACGGCCGCGCCGCGGAGGGCGGTGCCGAGGGTCGGCCGGGGGCGATTCAGAGCCGGCAGGGTCTGCCGCAACAAGCAGCTCGCCGATTCCATCAGGTGCGGACATAGTCTGTGCCTACAGTTCCGACGGCCGTCAGCGCATCACCCCGGGAGGAACATCACCCGTCGTTCACCCGCATTCTGGGCCATTGCTCGATCGGGCCGAAAAGATCATCTGGGTGAATTCTTCGCGTGCAGTCCCCAGGTGAGTGAAGGCGCCGCGACAAGACGAGGCGAAGTCGCTGCCAACAGCCTCGGAACGTCGCTCTCGGCGTTCGAGGGCGTGAGAAGATCCGCCCCATGCGCGGAATCATTCTCGCCGGTGGCTCCGGCACAAGGTTGCACCCGATCACCCAGGGCATCAGCAAGCAGCTCGTACCGGTCTACGACAAGCCGATGATCTACTACCCGTTGTCCACACTGATCCTGGCCGGGATCAGCGATGTGCTCGTCATCACCACGCCACACGACGCCGACCAGTTCCAGCGACTGCTCGGAGACGGCTCGCAGTTCGGCATCTCGATCAGCTACACGACGCAGCCGACACCCAACGGGCTGGCACAGGCCTTCGTGCTCGGCGAAGAGTTTCTCGGAAACGAGTCCGCGGCTCTCGTCCTGGGGGACAACATCTTCTACGGCCCTGGCTTGGGCTCCCGGCTGACCCGCTTCGCCGACATCGACGGCGGCGCGGTGTTCGCCTACCGTGTCGCCAATCCCACCGCGTACGGAGTGGTCGAGTTCGACGAGCGCGGCCGCGCTCTGTCGCTGGAGGAGAAGCCCTCCCAGCCCAAGTCGAACTATGCGGTGCCGGGTTTGTACTTCTACGACAACGATGTGGTCACCATCGCGAAGGACCTCAAGCCTTCGGCCCGCGGGGAGTACGAGATCACCGACGTCAACGCCGAGTACCTGCGCCAGGGACGGCTTCAGGTCGAGGTGCTGCCGCGAGGTACGGCTTGGCTGGACACCGGGACCTTCGACTCGCTGCTGGAGGCCTCCGACTACGTCCGCACGGTTGAGCTCCGCCAGGGTCTGAAGATCGGTTCTCCCGAGGAGGTCTCCTGGCGGCGCGGATTCCTGACCGACGACGACCTGCGCGCCCGCGCCGAGGCCCTCACCAAGTCGGGCTACGGCAGCTACCTGCTGAGCCTGCTGGACGACTGAACCCTGCGGTCGATCGAACTGTCCTAGGCAGCGCTAAGCCCGGCTCACCAACCGTCCGGATGGCTGCCGGGCTCACTTCTCGGAGCTCCTGCCCCTCGCGCGATCGACAGTACTACGGAGTTCCCAGCACCGTCGGCGCCGCCACCTTCCAGCGTTCGGCCCAGTCGCCGATCGGCTCGACGCCGACCGCGCGGAGCCGGTCGTGCCCGAGCACCGAGTAGGCCGGGCGCGGCGCGGGCAGCTGGTACGCGGCGCTCGTCGTCGGGTCGACGGGCGTCGCGTGACCGGCCGCCACCACCACCTCGCGCGCGAAGCCGTACCAGGTCACCTGTCCCGACGACGTGCCGTGGTAGATGCCGCCCGGAGCGTCAGCGCCGACGAGCCGCACGATGAGGTCGGCCAGGTCACCGGTCCAGGTGGGCTGTCCGGTCTGGTCGTCCACCACGCTCAGCCGGTCCCGCTCGCCGGCGACGCGCGCGATGGTCTTGGGGAAGCAACGCCCACCCGCCCCGTACAGCCACGCGGTCCGCACCACGACGGCGTCCGGCGCCTCCGCACGCACAGCCCATTCACCAGCAGCCTTGGTCCGGCCGTACGCCGAGCGCGGCTGGACCGGCGCGCCCTCCGGATAGGGCTCGGTCGCACCGCCGTCGAACACGTAGTCCGTGGACACGTGGACCAGCCGGGCGCCTGCTGCCGCGGCGGCGCGGGCCAGGTTCGCGGCGCCCGTGGCATTGACGGCGAAGGCCTCGGGCTCGTGCGTCTCCGCGTCGTCGACGGCGGTCCAGGCGGCGCAGTTGACGACGACGTCGTAGCCCGCCACCGCAGCGCGCGCCGCCGCGGCGTCAGTGATGTCCAGCTCGCCCCGCCCGATGCCGGTCACCTGGTGCCCGGCCTCCACGGCCGTCGTCACCACGTCCTGCCCTAGCATTCCAGCGGCACCCACGACGAGCCATCGCCGCGCCGTACCCTGCGTCTTGGTCACTCCGAGATCCTCAGCCACCCTAGGATCCTATGGCCACATCCGATCCCCAGAGGAGCCTCATGAAGTACCGCGAGCTGACCGTGCCCGGCGCATTCGAGATCACCCCCCAACAGTTCGGCGACCCGCGCGGCCTGTTCTTCGAGGCGTTCAAGGCCGGCCCGTTCGCCGACGCCGTCGGACACTCGTTCGACCTGCAGCAGGCCAACTGCTCCGTGTCGGCCGCCGGGGTGCTCCGCGGCATCCACTTCGCGGACGTGCCGCCCAGCCAGGCCAAGTACGTCATGTGCGCCAAGGGGGCCGTGCTCGACGTCGTCGTGGACATCCGCGTGGGATCGCCCACCTTCGGCACGTGGGACGCCGTGCTGCTGGACGACGTCGACCGGCGGGCCGTCTACCTGTCCGAGGGCCTCGGCCACGCGTTCATGTCGCTCGAGGACGGCTCGACGGTGCTGTACCTGTGCTCGTCCGGCTACGCGCCGGGACGTGAGCACGGCATCCACCCGCTCGACCCGGAGCTCGGCATCGAGTGGCCCACCACCGCCCGTGACGGCAGCCCGCTGGCCCCGCTCCTGTCGGAGAAGGACGAGGTGGCTCCCACCCTCGCCGAGGCAAAGGCCCAGAACCTCCTCCCCACCATGGAAGCAGTCACCAGCTACCTAGCGACCAGGCGCTGACCGAGGAAAAGTACACCCGCCCTGGGCAGCCGGACGGCGAAGGTCGGGGCGAGGGTGATGTGTGCGCCGCCGTCAAGCCGTAGCGGAGGGCCCCCTGGGGCCCGTGAGCGAGGCGGCGCACACATCACCCTCGCCCCGACCGGACCCAGCCCAAATACTCACTGCCCAGAGCGAGCGTACTTCGCCTCCGTCAGCGCCTTCGCACCCCTCCACCAGGCTTCGTGCTCGCGGTACCAGTCGACCGTCGCCGCCAGCCCCTCGCGGAAGTCCGTGTACCGCGGCGCCCAACCGAGCTCCGTGCGCAGGCGCGACGCGTCGATCGCGTAGCGCAGGTCGTGCCCGGCGCGGTCGGTCACGTGGTCGAAGTCGTCCGCGTCCCGCCCGAAGATCTCCAGCAGGGTCCGCACGACGTCGAGGTTGCTGGCCTCGCCGTCGGCCCCGATGAGGTAGGTCTCGCCGACCTGACCCTTCTCGATGATGCTCCAGACTGCCGAGTTGTGGTCCTCGACGTGGATCCAGTCCCGCACGTTGAGGCCCGCGCCGTACAGCCGGGGTCGCACGCCGTCGATCAGGTTGGTGACCTGGCGCGGGATGAACTTCTCGATGTGCTGGTACGGCCCGTAGTTGTTCGAGCAGTTCGAGATCGTCGCCTGCACGCCGAAGGACCGCACCCAGGCGCGGACCAGCAGGTCGGAGCCCGCCTTCGTCGACGAGTACGGCGACGACGGGTTGTAGGGGGTCTCGGGGGTGAACCGCTCAGGGGTGTCCAGCGGGAGGTCGCCGTAGACCTCGTCCGTCGAGATGTGGTGGAACCGCACCCCGTGCTTGCGCACCGCCTCCAGCAGCGTGAACGTGCCCACCAGGTTGGTCTGCACGAACGGCGACGGGTCGTTCAGGGAGTTGTCGTTGTGCGACTCCGCCGCGAAGTGGACCACCAGGTCCGACTCCCCCACGAGCCGGTCCACGAGCGGCGCGTCGGTGATCGAGCCCTCCACCAGCTCCACACGGTCGGCGACGGCGTCCAGCGAGGAGCGGTCACCCGCGTACGTGAGCGCGTCGAGCACCGTCACCCGAACGTCGGGACGCTCCCGCACCGTCTGCTGGACGAAGTTCGCACCGATGAAACCGGCACCGCCGGTGACCAGGACCTGCATAGCCATCTCCTTGAGGTAGGACACCGATTCAGTCGCGACCGTAGATGTCGCGCGTGTAGACCTTGTCGGCGACGTCGTCGAGCGCCTCCGTACGGCGGTTCGCGATGATGACGTCGGCCCTGGACTTGAGCTCGTCGAGGTCCCGCACCACCTCGGAGTTGAAGAACTGGTCCTCGTCCAGGGTGGGCTCGTACACGATGACCTCGACGCCCTTGGCCTTGATGCGCTTCATGATGCCCTGGATGCTGGAGGCCCGGAAGTTGTCCGACCCGGACTTCATGACCAGCCGGTACACGCCGACGGTCTTCGGGTTGCGGCGCAGGATGTCGGCGGCCACGAAGTCCTTGCGGGTCGTGTTCGCGTCGACCACCGCGTTGATCAGGTTCTGCGGCACGTCCGCGTAGTTCGCCAGGAGCTGCCGGGTGTCCTTGGGCAGGCAGTAGCCGCCGTAGCCGAAGGACGGGTTGTTGTAGTGCGACCCGATCCGCGGGTCCAGGCCTACCGCCTCGATGATCTGCGCCGTATCCAGGCCGCGCGTCACCGCGTAGGTGTCGAGCTCGTTGAAGTACGCCACACGGAGTGCCAGGTAGGTATTGGCGAACAGCTTGATCGCCTCGGCCTCGGTCGGGTCGGTCATGAGCACAGGGACGTCCTTGGTGATGGCCCCCTCCAGCAGCAGGTCGGCGAACTGCTTGCCCCGCTCGGACCGGTCGCCCACCACGATGCGCGACGGGTGCAGGTTGTCGTACAGGGCCCGGCCCTCGCGGAGGAACTCCGGGGAGAAGAAGATCGCAGCGCCCTCGTGCTCCTGCTGCATCCGCTCGGTGAAGCCCACCGGGATGGTCGACTTCACCACGATCGTCGCCTCGGGCGCCCGTACCAGCACGCTCTCGATCACCGACTCCACGGACGACGTGTCGAAGAAGTTCGTCACCTCGTCGTAGTTCGTGGGCGTCGCCACGATCACCACCGCGGCCCCCGCGTACGCCTCGTCCTTGTCGAGCGTGGCGGTCAGATTCAGCCCCGTGCCCGCGAGGTACTCCTCGAGCTCGGCATCGGCGACCGGCGAGATCCCGTCGTTCACCTGCGCCACCTTGACCGGGTCGAGGTCCAGCGCCCAGACCTCGTGGTTCTGCGCCAGGAGCACCGCGTTGGACAGACCCACATAACCCGTGCCGGCAACAGCGATCTTCACGACGGGAGCTCCTGACAGAAAGTGGTCGATGACGGACCCCAATGCTAGGCGGGCGGCAGGGGCCCGCCGGCACCTCCGGTGTCAGCCCGGGAAGGTTTCAGCCAGTGACGCACGCCACACCCACGCCCCGCCACCCCGGAGGTTAGGCTTACCTCACAATGTCGCAGACCACGAACGCACCGAACGGCAAGCCCCGCAAGGGGGTCCGCACCACGGCGACCGTGACCGCAGTCCGGCAGCTGACACCGCACATGATCCGGGTGACGATCGGTGGCGAGGCCCTGGCGGCCGTCGACCCGACGCCGCTGACGGACCGCTACATCAAGCTCGTCATGGCCGAGTCCCCTGAGCCGGAGGGCCGGCCCGTGCTCCGCACCTACACGGTCCGCAACGTCGCCGAGGCGAGCTGGGACATCGACATCGTCACCCACGGCGCCGTCGGCTACGGCGGGCCATGGGCACAGAACGTCCAGCCGGGTGACGAGGTCTCCTTCATGGGCCCTGGGGGCGACTACGCACCCTCCCCCGACGCTCCGTGGCACCTCATGGTCGGCGACGAGTCCGCCCTGCCTGCCATCGCCGCCGCGTGCGAGGCCCTGCCCGGGGACGCGGTCGCCCGCGTCTTCGTTGAGGTCGCCGACGCATCGGAGGAGCAGGAGATCACCAGCCCCGCCGACGTCCGCATCACGTGGGTGCACCGGTCCACGGGCGCCCACGTGGCCGACGTCGTCGAGGCCGCCGAGCTGCCCGACGGTGTGCCGCACGCGTTCCTGCACGGCGAGGCCGGCTGTGTCCGCGACCTGCGCCGCTGGGCGCGCGGGACGCTGGGGGTGCCGCGCGAGCTGCTGTCGGCGTCCGGCTACTGGCGCCGGGGCCGCGACGACGAGCACTGGCGGGCCGAGAAGGCCGAGTGGCGCGCCGCGGTGGAGCAGGACGACCTGGTCCTCACCGGGTCCTGAGGCCGCGACGCGCTCACAGCGCGTCGAGCACCGCGAACCAGCGCGCCGCCGTCGGGCCGTCGTAGGGCGGCTCGCCGGCGCGGACGGTGGCGAGCAGGGCGTCGGCGTCCGCGCGGACGCGGGCCACGACGTCGGGCGGGTACCCGTACTTCACCGTGTGCTCGGCGAACTCGTCCTCGTCGTCGACGAACGACTCGCCGCGTGTCCTGGCCCGCTTGCTCCCCGGATCCTGGGCCAGCACGTCGAGGTCCATGTCGACCGCTGAGACCTCGAACGCCGGCCCGTCGCCGGCGTCGGGCACCGCACGCCACTCCGGGATCGTGGTGAGGTCGATGTACAGGCGGGCGCCCCTGGGGTGCCCACGGTAGATGTCCGCGACCCACCCGACGTCGCCGAAGAGCATGAGGCCAGGGTTCTTGGTGTGAAACTGGCGGCCAGGCCTGCTGAACAGGGTTCCGGTGCGGTAGCCGACCCAGAGTCCGTGCTCGTCGCGACCCAGGTACGCGCCGTCGTACCGCCAGTGCGGAGCGCCGTCCCACTTACGCATCCGACCGCCGACGACGGTGCCGGGCTCGGTGGGCTGTGACGGCGAAACGCCCTGGTCAACGCGTTGTTGCAGAGACATGTCCGGGAGCCTACCGAGGCGTCGCCGGGGCGTAACCCGGTGGCACTACGCTCGGGCCACCGTCGGAGACCCGCGCACGCTCGACCGCTCGCTGGGACGACGGTGCTCGCCATGCCCCGCCACCCCACGAGGAGCCTTCATGTCCCCTGCAAGCCGCCGTCTCACCGCGTCCGGTGAGGCTGCGCACCAGGTCCATACCGCTGACGAGATGATCGCCGAGGCGCTGCTCACCGCCACCGCGATTCCCCTCCACAACCCGCATCATGACCGGCCCGGCCCGGTACCCGATGCCCGCCCGCTGCCCGCGCCCGACCAGGAGACCTGGACGGCCGCGAAGGAAGCGAACCGTCAGCCGCGTGAGGTGTGGTCGGCCCCCGACCGCGCCGCGGACCGCCCCTTCCAGGAACGACCAGAGCCGCTCTCCGGCGATGCCGTGCTCACCGCCGCCCTCCGCCGTGGCCTGCCCATCGACGAGGCGGTCACCACGTCCATCCGCACGACCCGAAGCCTGGACACGGCCCAGTGGCGCTCGTTGTGCCACTCGCTCATGGCGCACCCCGAGACGCGCCGTGCGGGCGTCGCCGGTGCGGCACTGATCGCCCAGCGGGTCGGCCTGCGCGAGCTCGCCTGGGACCTGCTGCGCCAGCTCGGGCCCGACGACGCCGCCCGCCTCGCTCCCGCGGAATACCTCCGGGCGGGCCTCGCCATGGCCAGCCCCGACGTCGCGCGGACCGCCACCACCTGGGTGCGGCACGGATTCGTCGTGGACGCCGCTGTGCTGCTCGAGATCGCGAAGCTCCTGTTCATCGGGGACGAGCCCGAGGCGGCGGCCGAGGCGCTCGACGCCGCAGGGCACGACGCAGGCCGGAGTGCTCGGGTCCAGGCGTCGATCGACCACCTGGCGCCGTGGATCGACAAGGTCCTACGCCCGGCCGCGCCCGCGCGAGTGCCCTCAGGCCAGGTGTCGTTCGCCGTCCTCGACTACAAGGCGCCCGACGAGAAGGTCGCGTCCAGCAACATCGGCGACACGGTGCAGACCGTCGCGAGCCTCGGCCACCTGCTGCGGCACGAAGGCGTTCGGCTGCACGGTGACGACGCCGTCACCGAGCCCGTCGGCTTCCTCGCCGGCCGGGTACGCCCCGAGCAGGTGGTGCCAGGACCGGGCGCCGACGTGCACCTGACGCTCGTGCAGCGCGACATGTCGCGCCTGGACGCCGTCCCGGAGAACACGTGGATGCTCGCGTTCGGCTGGTACATGCACAGCCAGTTCGACCTGCGCTTCGACTTCCCGTTCCACGAGAACCTCCAGCCGCTGTTCGTCTCGTTCCACGTCAACAAGCACGCCATCCTGACGCCCGCCGCGGTCGACTACCTCAGGGCCAACGGGCCCATCGGCTGCCGTGACTGGACCACCGTGCACCTGCTCCTCAACGCGGGCGTGCCTGCCTTCTTCAGCGGCTGCCTCACCACGACCATCGACACGGTGTTCCCTGCGGACTTCACGCCCGCACCGGCGGGCGCGCCGACCGTGTACGTGGACACGCCGGTCCCGGAGCACGACAGAGGCGGCGAGCTGGTCACCCACCTGCACCCCTCGGTGCGCGGCAACGACCTCGCCCGGAACCTGTACACCGCCGTCGACCTGCTGGAGGCCTACCGGACCCGCTTCTCCCGCGTGGTCACGTCGCGCCTGCACGCCTTCCTCCCGTCGTGGGCCATCGGGGCGGACGTCGACTTCCGGCCCAGGAACGATGCCGACATCCGGTTCTCCGGCCTGCTCGACGCGGACGAGGCCGACCGGCGTGCCATGCGGGAGCACATCCGGGCCGTGCTCGCGCCCGCGATGGCCAAGATCCTCGCCGGCGCCTCCCGCGACGAGGTCTACGCCACCTGGCGCGCGACGGTGGCCGACGACGTGGAGCGGGCGCTGGCGGTGCACAACGCGCCGGTGCCTGCGCCGTCGGGCACCTCACCGGTCGACGAGGTCGTGGCCGGGGTGCGCGCCACGCGCGTCCTGGTCGAGGCGGCCGAGCCGCGTGCGCTGTCCGCGGCCGGCCGCACGGGCGCGCCGGTGCCGGCAGGTACGGGGACCATCACCGTGGCCGTGGCCCTGGACGGGAACCTGCGCTCACAGATGGAGGTGGTCGTCGCGGGAGTGGTGCGGCACACGGACCGGCCGGTGCGCGTGATCGCCCTCACGCGGGACCACACCCCCGCCGACCACCGCCGGCTCGCCGACCTGTTCCCCGAGGTCACGTTCGAGTGGTACGCCTGCGACGGCATCGACTACGGGGCGGTGCTCGGCATGCTGGGGCACATCACGGTCGCCACGATGGACCGCCTGCTGCTGCCAGAGCTGCTGCCGCATCTCGACCGCGTGATCTACCACGACCTGGACGCGCTGTCCGTGGTGGACCTGGCCGGGCTGTTCGACGCCGACCTCGGCGGGGCGCCGCTGGCGGCCCGTCCGTCGATCTCGTACAACTACCGCCACGGCATCGGCAACGTCATCCGGTCCACGCGGCTGCTGGCGCACGACCCCCTGGCCGCGCGCGAGCTGGTGCGGGCCATGACCCAACGGCACCGGTACGGGTACCGGGGCTTCAACGCGGGCATCCTGCTGCTCGACCTGGCGGTCATGCGCGCCGACCGGTTCACCCACGAGTTCATGCCGTACGCCGAGCGGTACGGGCTGAACGACCAGGACGTGCTCAACGCCTATGCCGGGTCGCGCTACCAGCAGCTCGATGCGCGGTGGAACGCGTGGCCGACGCAGGAGATCGTCGCGGAGCCCTGGCTGATCCACTGGGCCGGGCCGGTCAAGCCGTGGCACGAGACCCAGTACGTGCTCCTCAAGGAGCACTGGACGGCGACGGAGGCGTGGCTCTCGACCCGCCGCTGATCCGTTGAGTACTGGGTATCCGTGGGGAGACCTGCGTCTGGACCACACATACCCAGCACTCGACGGAGACGGTCAGTAGGTGTCGGTGGACGGCGCGGGTGCGGCAGCACCCGCGTCGAAACCGGCCAGGACCGACGCCGTGCCCGACAGGCCCAGGCGGGTGGCGCCCGCCTCGATCATGGCGAGCGCCGCGTCGAGGTCCCGGATCCCGCCGGAGGCCTTCACGCCGAGCCTGCCCCCGCCGGCCGCGCCAACGGTGCGCGACATCAGCGACACCGCGTGCACCGAGGCGCCGCCGGCCGGGTGGAAGCCCGTCGACGTCTTCACGAAGTTGGCACCTGCGGCCTCGGCCGCCTTGCACGCGCCCACGATCTGCTCGTCGGTGAGCGCCGCCGACTCGATGATCACCTTCAGGACCCGGTCGCCCGGCACCGCGGCGCGGACTGCCGAGATGTCGGCCTGCACCACGTCGAACCGGCCGGAGCGTGCGGTCCCGATGTCGATCACCATGTCGATCTCGTCCGCCTCGTCGGACACGGCGCGGGCCGCCTCGAAGGCCTTCACGTCGCCCATGTGCTTGCCCGACGGGAACCCGCAGACCGTCGCGACAGCGAGCCGCCCGGCCGCCACCTCGACCGCGAGGGACACGAACGACGGCGACACGCACACCGAGAACACGCCGAGCTCCGCGCCCTCCTCGACGAGCGTGGCGACGTCGCTCGCCGTGGCCTCCGGCTTGAGCAGGGTGTGGTCGACGAACGCGGCGAGCGCCGCCTTGTCGTGCGGCACGGCCGGGGGCCGTGGTGCTTCAGGCTGAGCGGTCATACGAGGGCACCTTCGACTTTCTGGATTGCGGGCAGGAGTACCTGCTCCACGAGGTCGCGCCGTTCGTCGTGGTGCATGAACGCACCCCAGGCGGCGGTGACTGTCACGTCGACGAGGTCGTCGAGCGTCCAGCCGGCCTCGTCGACGAGCAGCTTCATCTCGTGCGTCATCGACGTGCGAGACATCAGGCGGTTGTCCGTGTTGAGCGTGACGGCGAAGTCCAGCTCCTTGAGACGGGTGATCGGGTGCTTCGCTATCGACTCGGCGGCACCGGTCTGCAGGTTCGAGACCGGGCACAGCTCGAGCGGGATCTGGTGGTCGCGCACCCAGTGCGCGAGGCGGCCGAGATCGGCGGCCCCGCCGCGCCCGTCGCCCGACAGGCCGCTCTCGGCGGGGTCGCCGTTCGCCACGAAGGCGATGTCGTCGATGATCCGGGCGCCGTGGCCGAGCCGGTCGGCGTGCCCGAGGTGCACGGCCTGGCCGATGGAGTCGAGACCGTCGGCCTCTCCTGCGTGGATCGTCACGGGCACGTCGTGCTCGGCGAGGAAGCGCCAGATGCTGAGGTGCCGGGACGGCGGGTACCCGGCCTCGGGCCCCGCGATGTCGAACCCGACCACGCCGAGGTCCCGGTAGGTGACGGCGAGCTCCGCGATCTCCTGCCAGCGGTCCTGGTGCCGCAGGGCGGTGACGAGCTGGCCCACGCGGATGATGTGCCCGTCGCCCGCCGCCGCGGCGATGCCGTCGTCGATCCCCGCCTGTACCGCCTCGACGGTCTCGGCGAGCGACAGCCCGCCGGCCAGGTGCTGCTCCGGCGCCCAGCGCTGCTCTGCGTACACGACGCCGTCGGCGGCGAGGTCCAGCACGGCCTCGCGCGCGACGCGGGCCAGGTTGTCGGCCGTCTGCATGACGGCGACCGTGTGCTCGAAGGTCTTCAGGTACCGGACCAGCGAACCGGAGTCGGAGGAGTCACGGAACCAGTCCGCGAGGGACTCGGCGTCGGTGGCGGGCAGCGGGTGTCCGGCGGCGTCCGCGAGCTCGAGGACGGTCTGCGGCCGCAGCCCTCCGTCGAGGTGGTCGTGCAGCACAACCTTGGGCAGGGCGCGTATCAGCGCCTCACCGGGGCGTGCCCCGGGGTCTTGCGTGGTCATGCTGACAACCTACCGTCTGGCTCAGTCCGCGTCGGGGCTCGGTTCTTCGTCGTCGTCCGCAGGGACGTCGAGGGCCTGCTCCACGACGTCCGCCTCCTCGGCGGCGCCGTCGTTGTCGGGACGCGGCGCGTCCGGGACGTACTCGTCGGGCTCGTGCGTGGTGTCGACCTCGGCATCCTCGGGAGGGTCCAGGCCGGCGTCACGCCAGGAGTCCGGGCCAGGGAGCGTGCTCATCGGGGCCTCCTCGTCAGGTGGCTTCCATCGTCACCCGCGCGTCGTCAGCGTGCCACCGGCCGGCACGCTCCGGTAGCAGCACCCACGCGATGTGCGGCCACCCGCCGAGCGCGGCGGTCAGGGCCTTGCGCACCCGCGCGGCGGTGCGCTCGCCCGTGGACTGCGACATCTCCGCCCCGCCCGACGGCGCCGGTGGCGGGTCGAGCAGCGCGGCGACGGGGACGGTGTGCAGCCCTGCGCCCGACGGCTCGTACAGGACCGCGCTGCCGTCGGTACCCTCGCCGTCGGCCAGGGTGAGCAGCACGACGTGGCGCGGGACCGCCGAGCCCCAGCCGCCCGTGACGTCGCCGCCGGTGTACAGGGGTACCGGGATGCCTGCGCGTGCGCTCGCGACGGCGGCTTCCAGCAGGGCGCGGGAGCCGGCCACCCGGTGGGTGTAGCGCACGCCGCCGTAGCTGGCGAAGCGAGCGGCGCCCCAGGGCGGTGTGCCGTAGGTGCGCGGCCAGCCCGCGACGATCAGTCCGCGCCGGTTGGTCGCCGCCTGGACCGCGTGCTGCAGGCGCACGAACCGGCTCGCCGGGTCCTCGCCGGCGAGCCGCAGTGCCGCCCGTGGGTCCCCGGCGAGGCCGAGCATCGCCAGGACCGCCGATCCGCAGGTGGTCTCGTCGACCTGCACGGCTGCAGCAGTGGTCCCGTCGAGCGACGGCAGGTTCAGCCGCCGCGGGAAGCCGACGGTTCCGGTGCCACGCTCCCGAGCCAGCGGGTCCAGCACCGAGCGCCGGGCCCTGGTCGTCGCCGACTCCAGGTGCCGCTCGACGTCCTCCGGCACGGCGGGCCGCTCGAAGCGCCCCGGCGGTGGCGGCGTCGGTATCGGCCCGGTGAACGCACGCATACCGCCAAGCAGGGACGAAAGGCGCAATGTCGACGGCACGTCGCCAATCTAAGCCGGGTCCGAGCGACTCGCCGGTTCGCCACGCTGGCGCGCGTGGGCGATCCGGGCTCTCACTCGCCGGGCTGCGGCCGTACGGTCGGCCCCGCAGGTCAGACGATGCGGTCGAGCACCACCGACTGGTCCGACGCCAGGGCGGCCCCCACGAGGGCGCCCGCACCCACGTCGACGGTCGCCATCGCACTCGCGGCTCCCGCCAGCGCGCCGCCGAGGACGCCGCCGCCGACGCCCTCCGGCTCGACCGTCCAGCCACCCTCGAGCGCCGCGCGGGCCCGGGCGAACCGCTCCGGGGTGTCGGTGTGCAGGGTGAACACGGGCTGACCGGCGGCGACCGGCTCCCCCGGCTTCACGTGGATCTCGATGCCGGCGGACGCCTGCACCGAGTCCTCCTTGCGCGCGCGGCCCGCACCGAGGCGCCGGACGGCGACGCCCACCGCGTAGGCATCGAGCGAGACCATCGTCCCGGACTCCGGCGCCACCACGGTCTCTGACTCCTTCGCGACCGGCAGCGGAGCGGAGACGTCGCCGCCCTGCGCCGCGATCATGGCGCGCCACTTGTCCATGGCCCGGCCGTCGGCCAGGGCCGCGCGGACGTCCGCCTCCGCGGCGGGTCGGTCGGCCGCTGCGAGCATCTCCACGGCGAGCGCCACCGTCAGGTCGACGACGTCGGACGGCCCGCCGCCCGCGAGGACCTCGAGAGACTCGCGGACCTCCAGGGCGTTGCCTGCGGTGCGTCCCAGCGGCACCGACATGTCGGTGACCAGGGCGACGGTGCGCATCCCTGCGTCGGTCCCGAGGTCGACCATGGTGCGGGCGAGCTCGCGCGCACTCTCCAGGGTCTTCATGAACGCGCCGGACCCGACCTTGACGTCGAGCACCAGGGCACGAGTGCCCTCCGCGATCTTCTTGGACATGATCGAGCTCGCGATGAGGGGGATCGACTCGACGGTGCCGGTGACGTCGCGCAGCGCGTACAGCTTGCGGTCGGCGGGCGCGAGGCCGGCGCCGGCGGCGCAGATGACGGCGCCGACCGACTCGAGCTGCGCCATCAGCTCGTCGTTCGTCAGCGAGGCCCGCCAGCCCGGGATGGCCTCGAGCTTGTCGAGCGTGCCGCCCGTGTGGCCGAGACCCCTGCCGGACAGCTGCGGCACGGCCACGTCGAACGCGGCGACGAGCGGGGCGAGGGGCAGGGTGATCTTGTCGCCCACGCCGCCGGTGGAGTGCTTGTCAGCGGTCGGCCGGGAGAGCTTGGCGAACGACATGCGCTCGCCGGACTCGATCATCGCGTGCGTCCACCGGGAGATCTCGGCGCGGGACATGCCGTTCAGCAGGATGGCCATGGTCATCGCGGACATCTGCTCGTCGGCCACCGCGCCGCGCGTGTAGGCGTCGATCAGCCAGTCGATCTGCGCGTCGCCGAGGGCCTCCTGGTCGCGCTTGGCGCGGATGATGTCGACGGCGTCGAACTGCTCGGTCATCGGGTTGCCTTCCGCACGTGGTCCAGGTCGCCCGGCCCGAAGGCCTGGGGCAGTACTTCTGTCATCGGCTGAATGCCGAGAGGGGTGTCCACCAGCAGCTCCGGCCCGCCGTGCTCCCACAGGATCTGACGGCACCGGCCGCACGGCATGATCGTCTCACCGAGCGCGTTCACGCACGTGAACGCAGTGAACCGCCCGCCTCCCGACATCACGAGGGCGCTGGCGAGGGAGCACTCGGCGCACAGCGTCACCCCGTACGCGGCGTTCTCGATGTTGGCGCCGGTGAGCAGGCGTCCGTCGTCGGCGAACGCCGCGGCACCCACCGGGTACTGGGAGTACGGCACGTACGCCTTGTCGAGCGCACTGCGGGCTGCCGCCCGCAGGCCGTCCCAGTCCACGTCGCCGGCCGGTTCCACAGGGTCCACGTCGATCATCCTCATCCCTTGATGTACGGCTCGCCCGAGGCGGCCGGCGGACGCGACCGCCCGACCAGGCCCGCCACGGCGAGCAGGGTGACGACGTACGGCACCATGAGCATGAACTGGCTCGGCACGGGCGAGCCCACGACGGACAGCACGTTCTGCAGGTTGGAGGCGAACCCGAACAGCAGGCCGGCGAAGGCGGCCCGCACCGGGTCCCACTTGCCGAAGATCACGGCGGCGAGCGCGATGTAGCCCGCGCCGCCGGTCATGTTCTCGCCGAACTGGCTGAGGTAGACGGTCGTGTAGAACGCGCCGCCCAGCCCGGCCACCGCGCCGGCGACGAGCACCGCGTTGTAGCGGGTCCGCACCACGTCGATGCCGACGGTGTCGGCGGCCTTCGGGTGCTCGCCGACGGCCCGCAGGCGCAGGCCCCAGCGGGTCCGGTTCAGTGCGTACCAGACGGCGGGGACGGCGAGGAACATCAGGTAGATCAGCAGCGGCTGGTCGAACAGGACCGGGCCGAGCACGGGGATGTCCGACAGCACCGGGATCGGGATCGACGAGAACCGCGTGGTCGAGTTGAGCGTCGCGGCGTCGGCCTGCAGCACCTGCGAGTACAGGAAGCTCGTCAGCCCGACGACCAGCACGTTCAGCACCACACCCACGATCACCTGGTTCACGTGGTACGTGATGGCGAACAGGCCGAGCACGAGCGAGACGAGCGCGCCGGCGAGCACGGCGGCGGCCAGGCCGATCAGTGCGCTGTTCGTGACCGAGGAGACGATGCCGGCCGTGAACGCAGCACCGAGCAGCTGCGCCTCGATCGCGATGTTGACGACGCCGGCACGCTCGCCGATCACGCCGCCCAGCGCGCCGTACACGAACGGCACCGACCACAGGACGGCACCGCCGAGCAGGCCCACCACCGACAGGTCGCGCGGGCTGCCTGCTCCGGCCCAGGCCAGGAAGCCGGTGAGACCGGCGAAGGCGAACACCGCCACGACCCACAGCGGGGTCCTCGACCCGCGCGCGGTGCGCAGGACGACGAACGCCGTCGCCGCGAGCATGACGGCGCCGCACGCCCAGGCCAGCGGTGCCGCCGGGAGCACGATCACGGGGATCTGGAAGAAGTCCCCGCGCTGCGACAGGAGGAACCGGGTGTCACCCGAGTGCGGGACCGCGACGAGCAGCAGCGCGTACAGCAGGGTGACGGCGAGCAGCACGCCCGCGGACTTCCACGACACCAGCGTGACGGTCCGCGTCGTCTCCGACAGCGGTGCGTCGAGCTGGGTCGTCATCTGGTCGGCGGTCATGCTGCCGCCTCCTTCCGGGCCCGGGTCGCCTTCGTCTTCTTCGGTGTCCGACGCCGGTTCGGGTCCGGCAGCCGGAAGATCGCCCGGATCAGCGGCGGCGCGGCGATGAACAGCACGATGAGGGACTGGACGACGAGGACGATGTCGCTCGGGATGCCCTGCGAAGCCTGCATGGTGGACCCACCCGCCTTGAACGCGCCGAACAGGATGCCGGCGGCGAGCACGCCCCACGGGTTGGACCCACCGAGGAGCGCGACGGTGATGGCGTCGAACCCGATACCCGCGTCGATGTCGGAGCTGAAGCCCGTGGTGACGCCACCCAGCACCTGCGAAGCACCCGCAAGGCCGACGAGCCCGCCGGCCACGAGCATCGAGTTCACCGTGGCGCGGCCCGTGTCGATACCGGCCACCCTGGCGGCGCGCGGGTTCTCCCCGACGGCGCGGAACGCGAAGCCCGCGGACGACCTGCTCAGCAGCCACCACACGAACACGACGGCGAGCAGCGCCAGCACGAAGCCCCAGTGGAGGTTGAAGCGGTCGCCGATGAGCGGCGGGAGCTGTGCGGACTCCGCCGTCGGCGGCGTCTTCGGGTTGGACGACCCCGGCGCCTGCAGCAGGCCCGGCGTCGCCAGCAGGTAGGAGATCAGGTAGAACGCCACGTAGTTGAGCATGATCGTGACGATCACCTCGTGCGCACCGGTGCGTGCCTTGAGCAGGCCCGCCAGTCCTGCCCACAGCGCACCCGCTGCCATACCGGCCACGAGCGCCATCAGCAGGTGCAGCGGGAACGGCACGCCGCTCACGCCGAAGCCGACCCAGCCGGCCGCAGCGGCCGCCACGAGCATCTGCCCCTGGCCACCGATGTTGAACAGGCCGGCCCGGAACGCGAGCGCCACGCCGAGGCCCGCCGCGATGAGCGGGGTCGCGTAGTTGAGCGTCTCGGTGAGCGGCCGGATCGCGGTCACGAAGTCCGGCGCCTGGAGGTTGACCACCGAGCCGCGGAACAGCGCCGAATAGGCACCGCCGATCGCCTGGCCGAGGGCGACGAAGGTATCGGCGGGCCGGGCGAAGAAGTACGCGGAGGCAGCCTTCACCTCCTCGTCCGTGAAGGCGATCATGATGGAGCCCGCCACGATGGCGAGCACCACGGCGCCGACGGACACGGTCCAGGGGCTGCTCATCGTCTGGTGGAGGGCCTTGGCCAAGCGGCTCGCCGTGTCGGGCGCCGCGTCGCCCACCGGTCCGGTGGCCTCGCGGGCCCGCTCCTGCTCCAGCTCCTCGGCAGTGCCTGGATCCAGCGTGCCTGGATCCTGGCCGGCTTCCTGCTCGGAGTTCGACTCGGAACTCGACTCGGGCGCGTTCACGCGACCGCTCCCTTCGCGTCCTCCGGGGAGATCCCCGCCATCATCAGGCCCAGCACGTCACGCGGGGTGTCGGCGGGCACGATGCCCACCACCTTGCCGCGGTACATCACCATGATCCGGTCGGCCAGGGCCACCGCCTCGTCCAGCTCGGTGGAGACCACGACCACGGGTACGCCCGCGTCACGCGTGGCGACCACCCGCTTGTGGATGAACTCGATGGAGCCGACGTCCACGCCGCGCGTCGGCTGCGCCGCGACGAACAGGCGCAGGTCGCGCGAGAGCTCGCGCGCGAGCACCACCTTCTGCTGGTTGCCGCCCGACAGGCGGCCCACCGGCGTGGTGATGCCCTGCGTGCGGACGTCGAACTCCGCGATCTTCTCGCGGGCGAACCGGTCGCGGTAGGCGCGCTGCAGCGCGCCACGACGGACGAACGGCGGACCGTCGGAGCGGTCGAGCATCAGGTTCTCCGCGATGGTGAACTCGGCGACCAGCCCGTCGTACGTGCGGTCCTCCGGGACGAACCCGACGCCGTCGTCGAGGATGCTGCGGACCGAGCGGCCGACGATCTCCTTGCCGTCGAGCGTGATGCTGCCGGACACCTCGTCCTGCAGGCCCAGCAGAGCCTCCGTCAGCTCCGTCTGGCCGTTGCCCTGGACGCCCGCGACGACGAGCACCTCGCCACCGCGCACCTCGAAGCTCACGCCGTCGACGGCCACGGTGCCTGACGACTGGGTGATGACCAGGTCGGTGACCTTGAGGCCGTTGTCGCGCAGGGTGGGCGCGTCCTTCTGCACCGTGAGCTCGACGGAGCGGCCCACCATGAGCGAGGCGAGCTCGCTGTCCGACGCCGTCGGCAGGGCCTCGCCCACGACCTTGCCGTGGCGGATCACCGTGATGCGGTCGGCGACCTCCCGGACCTCGCGCAGCTTGTGGGTGATGAACACGATCGCCGAGCCCTCGTCGCGCAGCTGGCGCATGATCGCCATCAGCTCGTCGGTCTCCTGCGGCGTGAGGACCGCCGTCGGCTCGTCGAAGACCAGCACGTCGGCGTTCCGGGAGAGCGCCTTGATGATCTCGACGCGCTGCTGGACGCCTACCGGCAGGTCCTCGACCACGGCGTCGGGGTCCACGTGGAACCCGAACCGCGCCGAGATCTCCCGCACCTGCGCGCGGGCGGCCTCCAGGTCGAGCCTGCCGCCGCCGCGGGTCTGCTCGTGGCCGAGCATGACGTTCTCCGCCACGGTGAAGACGGGCACGAGCATGAAGTGCTGGTGCACCATGCCGATGCCTGCGCCCATCGCGTCGCCGGGGCCGGAGAAGTGCTGGACGACGTCGTCCAGCAGGATCTCGCCCTCGTCCGCCTGGTACAGGCCGTAGAGCACGTTCATCAGGGTGGACTTGCCCGCCCCGTTCTCGCCGAGGAGCGAGTGCACCTCACCTGGCTGGACCACCAGGTCGATGTGGTCGTTCGCGACGAGCGCGCCGAAGCGCTTGGTGATGCCGCGCAGCTCGAGCCGCATGATTGTCCTTCCCGAGGGGGGTCCTGCTCATAACAGGTCCCGGGGCACACGGTTCTACCCGTGCCCCCCGGGACCATCTTGCGTCACGTCTCGGTCATCGACCGATACGGCTCACTCGGCGAGGTAGGACTCCACCTCGACCTCACCCGCGATGATCGACTCCTTGAGCGCCTGGGTCTCTTCCCACAGCGCAGGGTCGACCTTGTCCTCGAAGTTGTGCAGCGGCGCGAGGTCCACCCCACCGTTCTCGAGGGTGCCGATGTACGGCGTCGGGTCGAACTCTTCGTTGCCGGAGGCGACGACAGCCTCCTCCGCCGAGACGTCCATCCGCTTCAGGACCGACGTGAGGACCACGTTCTGCGTGGTGGGGTCGGTCTCGAAGAAGTCGGCGTCCGCACCGATGATGGCGACGTCCTTGCCGGAGTCGGCGATCGCGTCCATGGCGCCCTGGTAGATCGGGCCGCCCACCGGGAACAGGACGTCGACGCCCTGGTCCAGGATGTTCTGCGCGGTGGTCTTCGCCGCAGGGTCGGCCGCGAAGCTGCCGGTGAACGAGCCCTTCTTGCCGTCCCAGCCGACGAGCTCGACCTTCTCGCCCTTGGTCTCGTTGTAGTAGTCGATGCCCTGCTTGAAGCCGTCCATGAAGATGGTGACGGTCGGGAACTCCTGACCGCCGTACGTGCCGACCTTGCCCGCCTCGGAGTAGCCGGCGGCCAGGTAGCCCGCGAGGAACGCACCCTGCGCGGTGTCGTACAGGATCGGCTTGATGTTCTCGGAGTCGGCCTGGCCGTCGAAGTCGGCGTCCGCTGCGTCGTCGATGATGATGTAGTCGATCTCGGGGTTGGCCGCCGCCGACTCGATGGTCGTCGCCGACAGGGCGAAGCCGACCGTGACGATCGCGTTGCAGCCCTCGGCGACGAGCGACTCGACGTTGCCCTTGTAGTCGCTCTCGGACGCCGACTCGACCTCGTGCGGTGTCGTGCCCAGCTTCTCGGCGGCAGCGGTGACGCCCTCGTAGCTGAGCTGGTTGAAGCTCTTGTCGTCGAACCCGCCCTGGTCCGAGACGATGCAGGGCTTGAAGTCACTGGCGGCGGGCTCGCCACCACCAGTGGTCTCCTCAGGGGCGGCGCCGCAGGCCGCGAGCGCGAGCGCCGCTGCTCCCGCGAGGGCGGTAAGCCGAACAGCCTTCTTCACTGGTGCTCCTTCGATGGTCCAGACGGGCCCCATCCAAACAGATCTGGGCCCTATACCGCACCGAGGGTAGCCAGCGCATCCTGCATTTCGCGTTTCGAGACGGTAACCGGAGTAAGTCGTTACCGAAGCGTCATAGACAGGAACATCCAGCGGTCAGCTCGCCGCAAACTGGGCAAGCGCCCGCACGCCGACGCCGATCGCGCGCTCGTCCACGACGAGGTCGCCCTGGTGCAGGTCGTAGGTGCGGCCGCCGGGAGTGCGCACCCCGAGGCGGGCCATGGTGCCGGGCACCTTGCGCAGGAACCAGGCGAAGTCCTCGCCACCCATCGACTGCTCGGTCAGCTGGACGGCGTCGGAGCCCACTGCGTCCCGGACCGCGTCCTCGAGATCGCACGTGGCAGCTGCCTGGTTCTCGACCGGCGGCACGCCGTGCGTCACGGTCACCGACACGCTGACCTGGTACGGGGCCACGATCTGCTCGACCGCCTCGCGGACCAGCTCGCCCGCCTTCTCCCATGCCCGCACGTCGAGGCAGCGCAGCGTGCCCTTGACGACGCCGGTGGACGGGATCGCATTGGGTGTCGAGCCCGCCTGGACCGCGCCCCACGTCAGGTTGACGCCGGAGCGCGGGTCGAGCCGGCGGCCCAGCACGCCCGGCGTCTGGGTGATGACCTGGCCGAGCGCGAACACGACGTCGCCGGTGAGGTGCGGGCGGGACGTGTGCCCGCCGGGCGACGAGATGGTCACCATCACGGAGTCGCTGGCCGAGGTGATCGGCCCGATGCGGGTGCCGACGTGCCCGACGTCGAACTTCGGGTCGCAGTGCAGCGCCGCCATCCGGTCGACGCCGTCGAGCTCGGAGGTGCGGTTGATGATGTCCTCGGCGCCGCCGGGGAACACCTCCTCGGCCGGCTGGAAGAACAGCCGGACGCCGCGCCGCAGCCGCCCTTCCTCCGCGAGCCGCGCGAGCACCAGGCCGGCGCCGAGCACCACTGTCGTGTGCACGTCGTGCCCGCAGGCGTGGGCGACGCCCGGCTCGGTCGACGTGAACTCCACCCCGCTGGTCTCCTGCAGCGGGAGGGCGTCGAGGTCGGCGCGCAGGCCGACCCGGCCCTCGCCGTCCGGACCACGGTCGGGGCCGATGTCGCAGACCAGGCCGGAACCGATCGGCAGCAGGCGCGGCTCGAGGCCGGCAGCCCGGAGCCGCTCGGCGACGGCGTGGGTCGTGCGTGTCTCCTTGCGGGACAGCTCGGGGTGGGCGTGCACGTCGCGGCGGAACGCGATGAGCTCGGGGTCGAGGATCTCGGCCAGCTCACCGACGCGAGCGGCCAGGCCTGCGACGACCTCCGTGGCGTTCCCTCCGGGCACGTCGCCCACCGGCATCTGGTCGTTCGAAACGATCAGATCGAAGTCGGCGAGATTGACGGGCGGCTGGGTCGGGTTCACCCGACCACGGTATCGCTGTCCGGCCCGCGAGACACGATGGTGGACCATCCGTCCCACCATACGGACGCCCGTGAGACCCGTACTCCCACGTGTCAGACATAACAGGTCAACCCGGTGACCTCAGAGCAGGTCCTCCCGGCCGAGCGCCCGCACCGCCTCCACCACGTTCTTCACCTGCTGGGCACGGGCACGGGTCGTGACGAGCAGCGCGTCAGGCGTGTCGACGACGACGACGTCGTCCAGCCCGAGCACCGTCACCAGCCGGCCCGACGCAGGGACCACCACCGAGCCCGCGCTGTCGATGCGGAGCACGTCGGCGGGGTTGCCGAGCACCTTGGCGCCGCTGTCGTCGTCGGACGGCAGGAGGACGGCGAGCGAGTTGTAGTCCCCGACGTCGTCCCAGCCGAACGTCCCCGGCACGACGGCGACGCCGCCCGCCGCCGCCACCGGCTCGGCCACCGCGTGGTCGATGGCGATCTTCTCCAGGCCTGGCCACACGTCCGCGAGCACCGCCGCGCGCCGCGAGGTGTCCCACGCGTCCGCGACGAGCCGCAGCGAGTCGTGCAGCTCCGGCCGCTGCTCGGCGAGGTGCCCCAGCAGCACCGAGGTGCGCGAGACGAACATGCCCGCGTTCCACCGGTATTCGCCCGACGCCAGGTAGAGCCGCGCCGTCGCGGCGTCCGGCTTCTCCGTGAACCCGCGCACGTGCAGGGTGTGCGGGGCGCCCTCCACCCCGAGCGGCTCTCCCGAGCGCACGTACCCGAACGCCACCGACGGCCGGGAGGCGGCGATCCCGACGGTCGTCACGTAGCCGGCACGCGCTGCGGCCACCGCCTCGCGGACCGCCAGGTCGAACGCCCGAGTGCCATGAATCACATGGTCGGCGGCGAAGGACCCGATGACGACGTCGCCGTGCCGCTTCTCCAGCACCGCGGCGGCCAGGCCGATCGCCGCCATGGACTCGCGCGGCGACGGCTCGGCGAGCACGGCCGATTCAGACAGCCCAGGGAGCTGGGCGCGGCAGGCGGCCACGTGCTGCTCACCGGTGACCAGGATGACGCCGTCCGGCCCGGCGAGCGGGCGCAGCCGGTGCTCCGTCGCCTGCAGCAACGACATGCCGGAGCCGACGAGGTCGTGCAGGAACTTGGGCTCCCCGCCGCGCGAGAGCGGCCAGAGCCGGGTGCCGGACCCACCGGCGGGAACCACTGCGAAGAAGTCGTCGATCGGGGACGATGGAGCGGCGGCCGAAGTCATGCCCCGCAGGATGCCAGTAGGACGACCTTCCCGCAGCGATAGCCCGCCGAGCTCAGGCCAGGCGAGCGGCGGGCTCCCGTAGCAACGCGCGAGCAACCTGACGGGTGCCGGAAGCGACGACATCTCCCCTGTGGGATCAGTCACAAATGCCGTGTCTTGATGCCCGTAAGCGCCGCTGGGCGGCGATCGAGGCGACCAGTTGTCATTACAGTGGGTGCCAGCCACCCCCTGCCGTTTCAGCCATAGGAGGCTCCCGAAGTGCCCACCGCACCAGCAGGCACGTTATACCGCGGCCGTGAAGGCATGTGGTCATGGGTCGCGCACCGCGTGACCGGCGTGCTGATCTTCTTCTTCTTGCTCGTGCACGTGCTCGACACAGCGCTGGTGCGCGTGTCTCCCGAGGCGTACAACGCAGCAATCGGCACGTACCAGACACCGATCATGGGGATCGGCGAGGCAGGCCTCGTGGCCGCGATCGTCTTCCACGCATTCAACGGCATCCGCATCCTCCTGGTGGACTTCTGGGCCAAGGGCCCCAAGTACCAGAAGACGATGCTCTGGGTGGTCGCCGGTCTCTTCGTCGTGACCATGGCGGGCTTCCTGCCGCGGCACCTCATCAACGTCTTCACCGGGGGTCACTGATGGCGAACGGAACCGCAGCGGTGGCAAAGGTCGCGTCCCCCCGCTCCCCCTACGTGCGCCGCAAGACGACGCGCGGCAACTACGAGCTGTACTCCTGGGTCTTCATGCGGGCGTCCGGCGTCGTGCTGCTCGTCCTCATCTTCGGCCACCTCTTCGTGAACCTGATGGTCGGCGAGGGCGTGCACGCCATCGACTTCGCCTTCGTGGGCGGCAAGTGGTCGAACCCCATGTGGCAGGTCTGGGACCTCCTCATGCTGTGGCTCGCCATGATCCACGGCACCAACGGCGTGCGCACCATCATCAACGACTACGCCACCCGGGACCTGACGCGCGGCATCCTCAAGGGCCTGCTCCTCCTGGCGTTCACCGTCGTGGTCGTGCTCGGCACCCTGGTGATCTTCACGTTCGACGCGTGCCCGGCCGACGCTCCCGCGCACCTGCTCGCCTCCTTCTGCACGGCATAGCACCCCCGCACGTCCCCCAGCCCCACACTCCGAAACTCTTCAGCAGGAGGCATCGAGCCCGATGCAGACCCATCAGTACGACGTTGTCATCGTCGGCGCCGGCGGCGCAGGCATGCGTGCCGCCCTCGAGTCGTCGAAGGAGGCCCGCACCGCGGTGATCTCCAAGCTGTACCCCACCCGCTCCCACACCGGTGCCGCCCAGGGCGGTATGGCGGCAGCCCTCGCGAACGTCGAGGACGACAACTGGGAGTGGCACACGTTCGACACGGTCAAGGGCGGCGACTACCTCGTCGACCAGGACGCGGCGGAGATCCTCGCCAAGGAGGCCATCGAGTCGGTCCTCGACCTGGAGCGGATGGGCCTCCCGTTCAACCGCACCCCCGAGGGCAAGATCGACCAGCGCCGCTTCGGCGGGCACACCCGTGACCACGGCCAGTCCGCCGTGCGCCGCGCGTGCTACGCCGCCGACCGCACCGGTCACATGATCCTCCAGACGCTCTACCAGAACTGCGTCAAGCAGGAGGTGGAGTTCTTCAACGAGTTCTACGTCCTTGACCTCATCACGGACCACGACCTCACCACCGAGGAGATCGCGGCGGGCGAGGAGGTCAACGCGACCGGCGTCGTCGCCTACGACCTGGCCACCGGTGAGCTCCACGTGTTCCAGGCCAAGTCGATCATCTTCGCCACCGGCGGTGCCGGCAAGATCTTCAAGACCACCTCGAACGCGCACACCCTGACCGGTGACGGCATGGCCCTGGCGTACCGCCGCGGCCTGCCGCTGGAGGACATGGAGTTCTTCCAGTTCCACCCGACAGGTCTCGCGGGCCTCGGCATCCTCCTGTCGGAGGCCGCCCGCGGCGAGGGCGGGATCCTGCGCAACTCCGAGGGCGAGCGCTTCATGGAGCGCTACGCCCCCACCATCAAGGACCTCGCGCCGCGCGACATCGTGGCCCGGTCCATGGCGAACGAGGTGCGCGAGGGACGTGGCGCCGGTCCGAACAAGGACTACGTGCTCCTCGACCTGACGCACCTTGAGCCCGCGCACATCGACGCGAAGCTCCCGGACATCACCGAGTTCGCACGCACCTACCTCGGCATCGAGCCCTACACGGAGCCCGTGCCGGTGTACCCGACGGCGCACTACGCCATGGGCGGCGTGCCGACCAACGTCAAGGGCGAGGTGCTCCGCGACGGCGTCAACGTGGTCAAGGGCCTCTACGCCGCCGGCGAGGTCGCGTGCGTGTCCGTGCACGGCTCCAACCGGCTCGGTACCAACTCGCTGCTCGACATCAACGTGTTCGGCAAGCGCTCGGGTCGAGCGGCCGCCGAGTACGCGAAGACCGCGTCGTTCCACGAGCTGCCGGAGGACCCGACGGTCCGCGTGATCGCGCAGCTCGACGAGATGCGCAACCGGCCCGACGGCGAGCGCGTCGCGGACATCCGCAAGGCGCTCCAGGACACCATGGACCTCAACGCCCAGGTGTTCCGCACGGGCGACTCGCTGAACGAGGCCCTCACCGACATCCGTGCGCTGCAGAAGCGGTACCGCAACGCGTCGGTGCAGGACAAGGGCAAGCTGTTCAACACGGACCTCCTCGAGGCCATCGAGCTGGGCTTCCTGCTCGACATCGCCGAGGTCACCGTGGTCGCGGCCATCAACCGCAAGGAGTCCCGCGGCGGTCACTACCGCGAGGACTACCCGAACCGCGACGACGCCCACTACATGCTGCACACGATGGCCTACCGTCGTCCGCCCGAGGCGTCGGACCAGGCCGAAGGCCACATCGAGGGCTACTTCGACCACGTCGAGGAGTTCGACGGCTACAAGGTCGTCCTGGGCTCCAAGCCCGTTATCCAGACCCGGTACGAGCCGATGGAGCGTAAGTACTGATGACTGCAACTCTCGAAGCCGCCGCACCGTCATCCGCGGGCGAGATCCCCTCGTTCACGGTCACGCTGCGGGTCCGGCGGTTCAACCCCGAGGTGTCCGAGGAGCCGACCTGGGAGGACTTCACGGTCGAGGCCCACGGCACCGACCGGGTGCTCGACGCCCTGCACAAGATCAAGTGGGACATGGACGGTTCGCTCACGTTCCGCCGGTCCTGTGCGCACGGTGTCTGCGGCTCGGACGCGGTGCGGATCAACGGCCGCAACCGTCTGGCCTGCAAGACGCTGCTCAAGGACGTCAACCCGGACAAGCCGATCACCGTCGAGCCCATCAAGGGCCTGCCAGTGATCAAGGACCTCGTCGTCGACATGGAGCCGTTCTTCGCCTCCTACCGCGAGATCATGCCGTTCCTCATCACCACGGGGAACGAGCCCTCCAAGGAGCGCTACCAGTCCCCCGAGGACCGCGCCCGGTTCGACGACACCACCAAGTGCATCCTGTGCGCCGCGTGCACGTCGTCCTGCCCGGTGTTCTGGACGGACGGCCAGTACTTCGGCCCGGCCGCGATCGTGAACGCGCACCGCTTCATCTTCGACAGCCGTGACGAGGGCGGGTCGCAGCGCCTGGAGATCCTCAACGACAAGGAGGGCGTGTGGCGGTGCCGCACGACCTTCAACTGCACCGAGGCGTGCCCGCGGGGCATCGAGGTCACGAAGGCAATCCAGGAGGTCAAGCGCGCCATGGTTACTCGCGCGTTCTGAGCTCTTCCTCGCTCGCTCCCGCCGAGGGCGGGGACAGTGGCGGCCGGCCTCGCTCACGCGCCCCAGGGGGCGCTCCGCTACGGCTTGACGGCCGGCCGCCACTGTCCCCGCCCTCGGCTCTGCTGTCGGCTTGCCTCAGCCGTCGCTCGCCGGGGCAGGGGACGTTGGTGCGGGGGCGGCGGAGGCGGCGGGGGTGTCGGTCTCCGGGCGGGTCTCGGCGTCGGTCAGGGCCTTGGACTGGGACATCCAGGCGGTGGCCAGGAGGAGGACTCGTGCCAGGAGGTTGACCAGGACCAGGACCGTGACGACCACCGCGAAGGAAGCCAGCAGGGCGTTGCGGGCTGCCGCCGTCGTGATGATCTCGGTACCGAGATAGCGGAGCACGCCTGCAACGATGCCGACGGCGAGCGATCCGGTCAGCAGGTCCCGCAGAGGCACGTGCATCCCGCCCACGTAGCGCACGACGGCGGCGACGACCGCCGCGTCGAGCGCGAGGGTGACCAGGGCTCCGCCGGCCCGCACGCCGAACGACACCGCAGGGCCCTCCAGCCCGAGACTCTCGAGCGTCCATGGGACCGCGACCGAGACCGCGACGCTCGCGGCCGCCGTGACCAGCACGCCGACGCCGAGCAGCACGAAGCCAAGGAGCTGACGCAGGCGCTCGGTCACCGGGTTGCTGCCGTTCTCGGTCAGCCCGAACATCGCCCGCACCGAGGTGCGCAGAGCCCCCATGAAGTTCGTGGCGGACCAGAGCAGCACCGCGACGGCGACCACGGACGTCCAGCTCAGGCCGGTGGAGAGCACCAGGTCGGACGGCGAGAGCACGCCTCCCTCGCCGGTGTCCACGAGCCCAGGTATCCAGGTGTCCACCTGGGTGAGCACTGCTTCCCGCAGCTCGGCGTTGCCGCCGAGAACTCGCACGAACAGCGTGTAACCGATGGTGAGGGCGGCGAAGAGGGAGAACAGCGCGGCGTACGCCATGCCGCCACAGAGCACGGCCCCGTTCGCGAGGTCGTACCGGGCCAGCGCACGGCCGGCGCGTGTCGCCTCCCAGCGGGCCCAGGCTGCCTGCCCGACCTCGATCAACCGTCTCATTGCGCAGAGCCTATGCGGCGAGCCCGCTCTCGGCCGTTGGCGAGCGACGTCGCCGGCGTCGGGAGCGAACCAGGCGCGGCCGAGCAGCGACACCGGCGTAAACACCAGATGACGGCTCCCGGCGGCGCGCCACGCCGCAGGCGCGCCAAATCACCCGCGCGTTAGCATCTATCGACGCTGGTCAGGCCAGCGGCGACGTCGGCGGCCCACGTGGGGGACGAATGGAGCTCTGCCATGCGCGTCAGGATCCTGGGACCTGTGGAGATCAGCGACGGCCGGGCCTGGTACCCGGTGACCGGCCGGGGAGGCGCTGTGCTCGGCAGCCTCGTCGCCCGAGCGCCTCGCCCCGTGACCGTCGACGAGATCATCGACGACGTCTGGGAGGGCCGGGCGCCGAAGTCCGCGCCGACCCAGGTCTACGGCAGCGTGCACAAGCTCCGGCAGGTCCTCCACGACGGTGACGACGGCGCGGCGCTGCGGCGGTCGGACAAGGGCTACCTGCTGTCGGTCGGGCCCCTCGGCGTGGATGCCGGCCGGTTCACCTCCGGTGTCGAGGCGGGGCTCGACATGTTCCGGACGGGCAGGCTCGAAGAGTCCGCCGAGGCGCTGGGCGAGGCGCTGTCGGTGTGGCGCGGAGACCCGTTCGACGGCCTGCCGCCGGGCGGCGCCGCGACGGCCCTGTCCCTCCGCCTGGAGAACCTGCGGGCGACCGCGGTGCAGCACCGGCTGGAGGCTCGCATCGAGTGCGGCGAGCACGCCGACGTCATCGGCGAGCTGCACGAGCAGGTCGACCGGCACCCGTTCCGGGAAGACCTGTGGCGTCACCTGCTGGTCGCCCTCTACCGCTCCGGGCGGGAGGCCGAGGCCCTCCAGGAGTACGGCAGGCTGCGCCAGACCCTGACCGACGAGCTGGGGACCGACCCGAGCCGGACCACCCAGGCGGTGTACCAGCAGATCCTGGACCGGAAGCTGCCGCCGGCGACGTCGTCGGCGGGTGCGGTGACCACGGCGCAGGCTCCCGCCCCGTCCGACCCGCCGGACCCGGAGCCCACGCCGGCGACGCCGGTCCGCCAGCTCCCGCCGGGCGTGGCGGACTTCGCGGGACGCACCCGGGAGATGCTGGCCCTCGAGTCCTTCGTCGACGAGCACGACTCCCCCGACGCGCCCCTCGTCGTGGTGGTGAACGGTGCGCCGGGGACCGGCAAGTCGACGCTGGCCGTGCACCTGGCCCGGTCGGTCCGCCACCGGTACCCCGACACGCAGCTCTACCTCGACCTCGCCGGGACGTCCCCGAGCCCCCGCGAGCCGGACGAGCTCCTGGCGACGATGCTGCACTCGCTCGGCAGATTCGGACACCCGCTGCCTGGCTCGGTGGCCGCGCGCTCGGCCCTGCTCCGGTCGATGCTCGCCGAGCGCCGCACGCTCCTCGTGCTCGACGACGCGGCGACCGCCGCCCAGGTGGTTCCCCTGCTCCCGCCGAACGGCGCATCGACGGTGATCGTCACGGGCCGCTCCGCGCTCACCGACCTGCCCGGCGCCCGCCACCTGCACATCGACACGCTGCAGCCCGACGACGCCGAGCGGCTCCTCGCCCGGATCGTCGGCCGGGACCGGGTCGACCTGGAGCCGGCAGAGGCGCGCTCCATCGTGCGGCTGTGCGGCTACCTCCCGCTGTCGATCCGGATCATCGGCGGCAGGCTGCTCGGACGGCCGTCCTGGCCGCTGCGCCAGCTCCGCCTCCGGCTCTCCGACGAGTCGCGGCGCCTGGCCGAGATGCGGCTGGGCGACCTCGACCTCCGGGCCAGCCTCGACCTCTCCCTCACCTCGCTGCCCCCGGAAGCCCTGCTCGCGTTCGACCTCTTCGGGCTCCTCGGCCCGCACGACGTGCCCGGCTGGGTGCTGGGCGCGCTCCTGGACCGGCCCGACCACGAACGCCTGCTGGACCTCCTGGTCGACGCAGGCCTGCTGCAACCGGCCCGACAGGACGGCGTGGGCCAGGCGCGCTACCGGATGCACGACCTCGTGCGGGCGCACGCGCGCCAACGAGCGCTCGACCGCGGGGACGGGACGTGCCGAGCGGCGGTCCGGCGTGTGGTGCGCACCTGGGAACGACTCGTCCGGCACCAGCGCACCGGCCGCCCGCCGAGCCTGTTCGACCCGCTCGACGCCGACCCGCTCGACGAGCCCGGCGCGCACGGCGCCTCCCCGGTTGCGCTGCTCGCGCGGCAGCTCGACGGCGACGCACCGGCCTGGCTCGCCGCGGAGCGCCAGGCCCTGCTGGCGGCCGTGCGGCTCGCTCGGGAGTGGGAGCTGGCCGGCCCGGGACGGCGCCTCGTCAGCGCCCTCGCCTGCTTCTACGACGAGCAGGCGCTCTACGACGACTGGCGCACCGGTCACGAGGTCATGCTGACGTGCCCAGGCCTGGACCCTGCGGACCGTGGAGAGCTGCTGCGCGGGCTGGGCCAGGTGCTGGTCTACACGGGCGACCTCGAAGCGGCCGCCGGACACTTCCAGGGCTCGGTCACCTCCCACCGGTCCGCCGGTCAGACGATGGGCGCCGCGCTCGCCCTGGCGAGCCTCGGCACGATCCACCGCCTTCGCGGGCGCCTCGCCCAGGCGGAGGACAGCGTGCGCGCGGCACTCGCCGTCGTGGTCGAGACCGGCGACGCTCCGAAGGAATCCTTGCTGCGCGGGTCCATCGGCAGGGTGCTGGCGGCGCAGGGCAGGCCTGCCCAGGCGCGACCGTGGTACGACGAGGCGCTGCGGCTCGCCAGGGAGTGCGGCGACGTGCACCGGGAGGCAGTCACCCTGCGGGACCTCGGCTCACTCGAGCACGAGTCGGGCCGGCCTGGTCCGGCAGCCGCGTATCTGGAGCGGTCTCTCGCGCTCTTCCGCGATCTCGGCGACGAGCGCTGCACCGCCATGACCCTGCTGCGGCGCGGGCCGGTACTCGTCGACCTGGCCGACGTGTCGGGCGCCAGGTTCGCGCTGACCGAGGCGGCCCGGCTCTTCCACCTGGCCGGTCTGTGGGACGAGGAGGACCGCTGTCGGTCGCTCCTGAGCGATCTCGACGTCGAGCTGCTCATCCCGCCCGCACCGTGATGGTGCGGAAACCCTCCCCGACATAGGTCGGAGATAGATCGAAGCAAGAAGCAGAGCGCACACTCTTGCCCGTATCCCCCGTGATCCGTATGGAACGAGCAAGGGAGCGACATGGAACAGGTGAGGAACCGTATGGCCACGGCGTTCGTCGTGGTCCTGACACTGCTGGGCAGCCTCCTGGTGGGCACCCTGACCGCCGCGCCGGCGCAGGCTGCCACCCGGGACGGCGTCTGCGACACCGGCGAGATCTGCTTCTACTACAACAGCGACAACGTCGGGTCGATCTCCGACCACGGCAAGGCCGACCTCGGCAACTACGGCACGGACCCGGCGACGTGCTACGCGTTCCGCACGGCAGGCAGGGCCGGCTACAACCAGTGCATCAAGAACAACGTCGCTTCCGTGTGGAACCGCACGGGCGTCCAGGTCCGGGTGCACTTCAACTCGGGCTTCGGCGGCACGTGGGACACCGTCGCGGCGGGCGCCAAGCGGGACCTGACCGCCGCCGTCAAGAACAACAACGCCTCCCACGACGTCACCCCGCTGCGCACCGCCGGCACCTTCCAGGTGCCGTTCCCGTGCGGTGAGACCTGGTCCGCCCAGACCCGTACCAACCACAGCCCTCAGCTCTCCGTCGACTTCAACCACAGCCCGGACGAGGGCTGGAAGGTCTACTCGTCGGCCCCCGGCGAGGTGACCACGGTGCGTGACCTCGGCGGCAGCTCCTACGGCAAGTACATCGTGATCACCCACGCCGGCGGCTACCAGACCCTGTACGCCCACCTGCAGAGCTTCAACGTCTCGGTGGGCCAGGAGGTCACCGCCACGTCGTGGATCGGACGGGTCGGCTCGACCGGCGGCTCCACCGGACCGCACCTGCACTACGAGCAGAAGAAGGACGGCGCCGTCATCCGCGCCACGTTCGCCAGCGGCAACCCGATCTACTACGGCACCAGGAACCTGGCCCGTACCAGCAGCTGCCCCACCTCCTGACCCCACCGGACCAGAGAGCGAGACGAGCATGCAACAGCTGAGAAGGCGTCTCACCACCGGGTTCGTGGTGATCCTCACCATGCTGGGGAGCCTCCTGGTGGGCACCCTGACCGCCGCGCCGGCGCAGGCCGCCACCCGGGACGGCGTCTGCGACACCGGCGAGATCTGCTTCTACTACAACAGCGACAACAGCGGGTCGATCTCCGACCACGGCACGGCCGACCTCGCCGACTACGGCACCGACCCAGCCACCTGCTACGTCTTCCGCACGGTAGGCAGGGCCGGGCACGACCAGTGCATCAAGAACAACGCCGCGTCCGTGTGGAACCGCACCGGCGTCCAGGTCCGCGTCCACTACAACTCCGACTTCGGCGGGACCTGGGACACCGTCGCGGCGGGCGCCAAGCGCAACCTGACCGCCGCCGTCAAGAACAACAACGCCTCCCATGACGTCACCCCGCTGCGGACGGAGACCTGCAAGAACTCCTTCGGCAACCCGCGGAGCTGTGCGGGCGCGGTGACCTGGGCCAACAACCAGGTCGGCGCGACGGGATGGGGCGGCTACTGCGACCGGTTCGTCGCGAACGCCTACGGCCACGCCAACAGCGGTTCCACGAGCGCCATCGTGCACTGGGGCCAGATTCCCTCCACGCACCGGAACGCCGGTGACAGGAGCGTCCCCGCCGGCGGGCTGGCGTTCTTCCGGGGCGGCGAGTACGGCCACGTGATGATCTCGGTGGGCGGCGGAACGTTCGTCTCCAACGACATCGACGGCTACAACAAGATCTCCGACGCCACGATCGCGGAGGTCGAGAACGAGTGGGGATACACCTACCTGGGCTGGGCGCAGCCCTGGTTCCAGGTCAACCACTGACCTGACACCGACAGGCTGACGCGATCCAGGTTCCTGGCCCGTCCGGGCGGCAGGGACCTGGATCGCCTCAGTCTCCGAGGTGGAACGCTGCCTGGGGGCGCCAGATGCCGTCGTCCCCGTGCTCGTACTGGTAGAAACGGTCGACGTCGAACTCGCAGGAGTAGTCCGACATCGCGTCGAACGCCTTGTCGAGGGCCGCGTCGGGCACCTCGTGCGCGATGGTGACGTGCGGGTGGTAGTTGAACCGCAGCTCCCCGCCGAGGATCCCCGACCGCACGCTCGACTCGAGCTGCTCGCACTCGGAGATGCCCTGCGCCAGCGCGACGAACACCACCGGCGAGATCGGCCGGAACGTGGCCGTGCCGCGCAGCTGCACGGTGAACGGCGGCGCGGCGGCGGCGACGGCGGCCAGGTGGTCCCGCGCCTCGGCGAGCTGGTGCACGTCGAGCAGCGTCGGCCCCAGCAGCGTGATGTGCGGGGGGATGAAGTCTGCGAGCGGGTCTTCGGCGGCCACCCGCGCCGCGCTCAGCTCAGCGGCGTAGGGCTCCGGGATCTCGATGGCGATCCCGATGCGGACCTGACCGGGTCCCCGCTCGGGGAGGTTCACCGGACGCCTCGTGCGGGGAGCAGCCCGAACCGTTCGTACATCCGGTCCAGCACCGGGCTCGCGATCGCGCGCGCCCGGTCGGCGCCGTCGGCCAGCACGCGGTCCAGCTCGGCCGGGTCCGCGAGGTAGGTGTTGGCCCGGGCCTGGAACGGCTCGAGGAAGGCGACGACGGCGTCGGCCAGGTCCACCTTGAGGTAGCCGTAGCCGCGGCCGTCGTACTCCTTGGCGATCTCGTCGATGTCGCGGCCTGTCACGGCCGAGAAGATCGTCAGGAGGTTCGAGATGCCAGGCTTCTCCGCGGGGTCGAACCGCACGCCGTACGACTCGTCGGCGTCGGTGACGGCCGACTTGATGGCCTTGACCGCCTTCTTCGGGTCCTCCAGCAGCCAGACGACGCCCTTGCCGCCCGCGCTGGACTTGCTCATCTTGGCGCTCGGGTCCTGCAGGTCCTGGATCTTCGCCACGGCCTTGACGATGTGCGCGTCCGGCACGACGGCGGTGCCCGAACCGAAACGCGTGTTCAGCCGCTCCGCGAGGTCGCGCGTGAGCTCCAGGTGCTGACGCTGGTCCTCGCCGACGGGGACGAGGCCCGCGTCGTACAGCATGATGTCGGCCGCCATCAGCACCGGGTACGTGAAGAGCCCGACGGTGGTGCCCTCGCTGCCCTGCTTCGCCGACTTGTCCTTGAACTGCGTCATGCGACCGGCCTCGCCGAACCCCGTCTGGCAGCTCAGCAGCCACGCCAGCTCGGCGTGCGCGGCCACGTGGGACTGCACGAACAGGATCGACCGCTCGGGGTCGATACCCCCGGCGAGGTACTGCGCGGCGGTGCTCCGGGTGCGCTCACGCAGCAGTGCCGGGTCAGGGCTCACCGTGAGCGCGTGCAGGTCGACGACGCAGTAGAGCGCGTCGTAGGAGTCCTGCAGCGCGATCCACTGAGACAGCGCGCCGATGTAGTTACCCAGGTGGAGTGACCCGTCGGTGGGCTGCATCCCGGAAAATATGCGCTTCCGGGTGGGGCGGTCGGCAGATGTCTCTGTGCCCACCGCGGTCGAGGTTTCGGACGACATGGCGAACATTCTGGCAGGTCCATGCGCGCTCACCGAATCGTCAGGTCGCTTCGTCGTCGTACGGCGCCTTCCCTGGTTCCGCGGACGCCCCGGCCGGCGCAGGGGGCGTGCCGTTCCGCTCGGCGGCCCGCTCCGAGGCCGACCCCTTGTACGAGGAGGGCGGGCTGTCGTCGAGGAGAGCGTCCCTGACGATCTTGCGCGGGTCGTACTGGCGCGGGTCGAGCTTGGACCAGTCGACGTCGTTGAACTCCGGCCCGAGCTCGTCGTCCACGCGCGACTTGGCGTTCTGGAGCAGGTCGCGGCCCCGCCGCACGAGGGAGCCCAGCTGCTCCGCGTAGACGGGTAACCGTTCCGGGCCGATGACGAGCATCGCGACCACCAGAATGATCACGAGCTCCCAGCCATTGATGCCGAACACGCTCAGAGCCTACTCGTGTCGCGGGACCGCCCGGAGAACACCCGATGAACCCGGCTCACTGGCCGCTCGACTGCTCTTGGAGAACCACGCGGACGTCGCGCTCGTCGCCACCGGATCGCACGTTGAGCGTGACCGGTTCACCGGGGGCCTTGGCCCGGATGGCGACGATGAGCTCGTCGGCCACCGAGACCGGCCGGCCGTCGATCGAGAGGATCACGTCGCCCGCCTCGATGCCCGCCTCGTCGGCCGGGCCGCCCGGCGTGACGGCCGGCGTGCCCTGCTGCGGCTCCTTGGACACCTGCACACCCTCGCCCTGGTAGCTGGGATCGAGCAGCACGCCGATGATCGGGAACGTCGCGGTGCCCGTCTCGATGAGCTGCTCGGCGGTGTGCCGCGCCTGGTTGGACGGGATGGCGAAGCCGAGCCCGATGTTGCCGGTGGCCGCTGTGGTGCCCGGCCCCTGCGCGATGGCCGAGTTGATGCCGATCACCTCGCCGGCGGAGTTCACGAGCGGCCCGCCCGAGTTACCGGGGTTGATGGCGGCGTCCGTCTGGATGGCGTCGATGAAGGCGGCCTCTGCGGCCTCGCCGGCCTTCACCGGGCGATGCAGCGCGCTGACGATCCCGGTGGTGACAGTGGCCTCGAGGCCGAGCGGTGAGCCGACGGCGAGCACCGCGTCGCCGACCACGACGTCGTCGGAGTCACCGAGGATGAGCGGCTCCAGCCCTTCCTCCTCGACCCGGATCACCGCGAGGTCGTAGTCGGGCGTCGCACCGACGAGCTCGGCCGGCTGCTCGTGGCCGTCGGAGAACGTGACGGTGACGTCCGCACCGGACTCCGCCTCAGCGACCACGTGGTTGTTCGTCAGGATGTAGCCGTTGGCCTTGAGGATCATCCCCGATCCCGTCGCGACGCCCTGCTGGGCCCGCACCTCGATCGAGACCACGCTGGGCAGCGCGGCCGCGGCGATGGCGGCGACGGAGCCCTCGGGACGCTGCACCGGGTCGGCGCCGCCTGCGGGCACGGGCAGCGCGGCGTCCGCCGGGCGAGCCCCGCTCTGTCCGTCCAGCAGGCTGAAGGCGGCGACACCGCCGCCCGCACCCGCGATCAGCCCCAGCAGCACGACGGCGGAGACCGCGCGCGCGCCGAACCTGCTGCGCCTGGTCCGGCCAGCCGGCTGCGTGGCATGCGGCTCGGAGGCGTGCGGCTCGGCGTGCGGGGTCGGGTGGAGTCCGTAGGGGTCCGGCGGCTGCGTCCCCGGGGACGGAGCGGGCAGGGTGGTCAGGTAGCCCGACGCAGGGAGCTGCTCGGTGCGCTGGTCGGCAGATCCCTCCGCGGACGGCCCGGCCTCAGCCTCGACGTCGGGCGCTGGTTCGGGTCGTGGAGCCGCGGCCGGCGTCTTCGGCTCGTTCGCGGACGGCACTGCTGCACGCGGCGTGGGCGGCGCGAACGGGTTCTCGTCGGTCATGGGCTTTCGATGGCTCCTGTCACGGTGTGCCACCCGCGGGCGATGCGGGGCAGGACCCCGGCATCGTAGCCATGCTCACCGAACGATGCCACGAGGTCGGTGAGCACCTCCTCCGGCGCGTCTGCCACGACGTCGACCACCATGTCTTCCGACTGCCAGGCCACATGGGCCGGTTCGGAGGCCAGCACCTGGACCTCGCCGAGGGCGGCAGAGCCGTTCGGGGCCAGCTGGCCCGGGCGTTCGCGGACCACCGCGTGGCCCGACGGGCCGACGAGGTCGATCTCCAGCGTCTGGCCCTGGTCGCCCACCAGGCGCATGGCCGAGACCGTGTACCCGTCGGGCAGGTCGGCGGGCGCCGCCCAGCCGTTGTCCGCGGCCCAGTCGAGCGCGGCAGGCGTGAGCTGCTCGGGAGCGACGTCGAGCGTGGCGAGCACGTCCTGGCCCGCCGCCGTCGCGTCCGGGCCCGTGCGCCCCAGCATGGTCATGCTGGTCTGCGCGGAGAGCTGCGGGGACACCACGGGGACGTCGCCGAGCGTGAAGAGGGCCAGCCCCAGCACGCCCGCCCCACCGACACCGAGCGCGGTGAACCGCACGGCCCGACGGCGGCGCGCGGGCCGGTCGAGCCGGCCGTCGAACCCGTCCCCTCCGTCGAACGCCGCGTTCTGCCACACCGGTACGGACAGCGGGTCCGGGCCGAGGAACGGACGGCGCAGCGGGTCGTCGGAGGTGGGCGGGATGCTCGCCTGGAGGGCCATCAGCCGCGCGGTGAGCGCCGGGTCCGGCACCACGTCGGCCGCCGACGAGAGCGCGCGCCGGGCCGCACGAGCGGAGTCCAGCTCACGGGCGCACAGTCGGCACATCGTCACGTGGGAGAGTGCCCGCTCCGTCTCGGCAGGCGAGAGCTGGCCGTCCGCCAGCGCACTGACCAGGTCCCCGAGGTGGCTCATCGCACGCCTCCGCGCGTGGGCGCCAGGTGCTCCAATGCGTCGCGGAGCTGGGCGCGGGCCCGGTGGATGCGGGAACGCACTGTTCCTAGCTTGACGCCAAGAGTCACAGCGATCTCCTCGTAGCTCAGGCCCTCGATGTCGCACAGCACGACGGCGGCGCGGTACTCGGGTCGCAGGGCGTCGAGCGCCCGCTGCACGTCCTGGTCCAGGTTGGCGTGCTCGTACCCACGCTCCGGTCGACCGAAGTCACCCGTGTCGGCGACGTGACCGTCGTCGTCGCCCATCGCCTCCATGCGGATGCGCTTCTTGCGGCGCGCGCCGTCCAGGAACAGGTTGGTGGTGATGCGGTGCAGCCAACCCTCGAACGTGCCCGGCGTGTAGCTGGACAACGAGCGGAACACCCGGATGAAGGTCTCCTGCGTGAGGTCCTCTGCATCCTGTTTGTTGCCGGTCAGCCGGTAGGCAAGCCGATAGACGCGAGCTGAGTGCTCGCGCACGATCTCTTCCCAGGTCGGCGGCTGCCACGGCAGGTCGGCTGCGCCGGCACCCGAAGGTACCGACGTACTTGCGTCTGCTGCTGCACGAGTGCTCACAGAAGTCATCGTCCTCTCAACGCGCACTGAAGCCCAGTCGTTCCCACGGGCTGTACCCTGACGCCGCACGTGATGCACACATCTGTCCAGCTCCTTCCGGAGGAAGCCATCAGCACAGCGGAGCCGTCCGGCCACGGCAAGGTCGCGGCCTGGGTCTACAGCGAGGCCTTCGTCCCTGAGGACGAGGTGCTCCTGCGCGCCCGCGAACGCGCCTCCGAGCTGGGTTGTCCGGCGGTCCTCCCCGGTGTCGGCGCGGTGCTGCGGGTCCTCGCCGCCGCCACGAACGCGCACGCCGTAGTGGAGGTGGGCACCGGCGCCGGCGTGGCTGCCCTCTGGTTGCTGCGGGGTATGCCGCTCGACGGCCAGCTCACCACGATCGACCGGGAGGTGGAGCACCAGCGGGCCGCGCGCACCGCGTTCGCCGAGGACCGAGTGGCTCCCCAGCGCACCCGGATCATCCCCGGGCGCCCGGGAGACGTGCTGCCACGGCTCGCGGACGGCGCCTACGACCTGGTGCTGGTGGCGAGCGACCCGCTCGGCTACCCCGAGTACGTCAACGAGGCCCTGCGCCTGCTGCGACCGGGCGGCGTGCTCGCCGTCGACGGCGCCCTGCTGCGGGACCGGGTGGCGGATCCCGCGCGCCGCGACGAGCTCACCACCGTGGTGCGCGAGGTGGGCCGGACGTTGCGGAACGACGAGCGGGTACTGCCTGCCATGCTGCCCAGCGGAGACGGGTTGCTGCTGGCCGTCCGCCGCTGACCCGCCGACTGGCCGGTTCGCGCGACGGACGGCCCGGGAGGGCTCAGCCTCTATGGGTATCGGCCGAGCCTGCGGAGACCCACCAGGCGCGTGCCCCGTCCTTGCGCCGCGTCCCGCACCCTGTGCTGCGCCTCCGGCTCAGCCGACGACGGTCTGGAGAGCGTCGCCGAGCTCGCTTGCCTCGGTCGCGTTGAGCTCGACGACGAGCCGACCGCCGCCCTCGAGCGGCACACGCATGACGATGCCGCGCCCCTCCTTGGTGACCTCGAGCGGTCCGTCACCCGTTCGCGGCTTCATCGCAGCCATGTGTGGCTCTCCCATTCCGTTGTCCGGTGTGTAGCAGCATTCATGTTCCCGGCGAACGCCGAGGGCACAGACACATTCTAGTTCAATTGGCGCCCCTTACTTTCCACGCGCCAATTCGTCGCCCTTCGTCGGATCAGGCAAGACCACGCAGCGCTACGGCCGGTGGCGCCTCGTCACGGACCGCCGCCACGAGGTCGAGAACCCGTCGGGTCGCGGCCACGTCGTGGGTTCGGAAGACCCGTGCGCCGAGCCACGCGGCCACCGCCGTCGCGCCCAGCGTTCCCTCCAGGCGTTGCTCCGGCGGAAGGTCCAGGGTCTCCCCCACGAAGTCTTTGCGGGAAAGCGCCATGAGCAGCGGAAATCCGAGCCCCGCCAGCGTGCTGGTGCGGCGCAGCAGGTGCAGGGAGTGCCAGGTGTTCTTGCCGAAGTCGTGCGTCGGGTCCACGAGCACCGACGAGCGCGGTACCCCGCAGTCGACGGCCCGCTCCGCGGCGGCCCTGAGGGTCGCCACGACGTCGGCAAGGAGCCCGTCGCGCCCGTCCCCAGCCCCCGTTCCGTCCGACAGGTCGGGATACTCCACGCGGTACGGGTCCGTGCGCGGCACGGCTCCCCCCGTGTGGGAGCAGACGACGCCGACGCCGGCCGCTCCCGCCACCTCGACGAGGCCCGGGTCGTGCCCGGCCCAGGTGTCGTTGATCAGGTCGGCCCCCGCGTCGATCGCCGCCCTCGCCACGCCCGCGCGCCAGGTGTCGACCGAGACCAGAAGGTCCGGCACCGTGCGGCGGACCGCCGCGACGAAGGGTACGACGCGGCGGATCTCCTCCGCCTCGTCCACCGGCGAGCCGTTGCCTGCCCGCACGCCCCCGACGTCGAGGATCTCCGCGCCCGCCTCGAACGCGCGCTCCGCCGCGGCCAGCGCAGCGGCGTCGTCCGGCACACGGGCGGGGGCGTAGAACGAGTCGGTGGTGCGGTTCAGGACCGCCATCACCACGGGGCGCACCGCGCGCCCCTCTCGACCGACCTCGCGCCCGCGCAGCACCAACGGTGCGGAAGCCTGCGGAACGCTCTGGCCGAGGACGTCGGAACCGTTCACCTAGGCGCCGCCAAGGGTGCTCGGCAGCCCGGGCCCCTCGAGCGCCGCCTCCTCCGTGGCGCGCTCGGCGGCGACCGCAGCCTGGAGCGCGGCCTGCTCCGCGGCGATCTGGTGGGCACGTTCGACGACGTGCCGCACCGCCTCCGCCGGGTCGTCGGTGAGGTACATGATGTCGAGGTCGGCCTGGCTGATGGTGCCGTGCGTCAGCGCGGTGGACCGGATCCACTCCAGAAGTCCGCCCCAGTAGTCCTTGCCCACGAGGACGAGCGGGAACTGCGTCACCTTGTGCGTCTGAACGAGAGTGACCGCCTCGAAGAGCTCGTCGAACGTACCGAATCCCCCGGGCATCACGATGAATCCCTGTGCGTACTTCAGGAACATCGTCTTTCGCGCGAAGAAGTACCGGAAGTTGATGCCGAGATTCACGAACTCGTTGACGCCCTGTTCGAAGGGCAGCTCGATACCGAGACCCACCGAGGTACCGCCGGCCTCGGATGCGCCCTTGTTCGCTGCCTCCATGACGCCGGGCCCGCCGCCCGTGATGACGGAGTAGCCCGCCTCCACCAGGAGCCTGCCGACCGTCTCCCCTGCCCGGTAGTCCTCGTGGTCCGGCTTGGTCCGTGCCGAGCCGAACACCGACACCGCCGGCCCGAGCTCCGCGAGGGCGCCGAAGCCCTCGACGAACTCGCTCTGGATGCGCATCACGCGCCACGGGTCGCTGTGCAGCCAGTCGGTCTCCTGGTCGGGCGCCAGGAGTCGTTGGTCCGTGGTGGTCTTCGGGATCTGGTTCCCGCGGAGCAGTACCGGACCGCGGCGGTATCCGCGGCCGGACTGGGGTATGCCGTCGTCGCTCATGCGCCCAAACTATCCGCCGAGGAGCCAAGCTCGCAGCGCGTCGCGGCACTGCGCGAGCTGCCCCACGGGAAGGTGCTCGTCGTCCTTGTGCGCGAGCAGCGGGTCGCCGGGGCCGAAGTTCACCGCAGGGACGCCCAGCTCGGAGAACCGGGCGACGTCCGTCCACCCGTACTTCGGTGCGGGCGCACCGCCCGTGGTGGCGAGCACCGACTTCACGAACTGGGCGGCCAGCGGGTCGTCGAGGCCCGGCCGGGCGCCCCCTGCTGCGTCGGTCACCACCAGGTCGAACCCCTCGAAGACCTCGCGCAGGTGCGTCTCGGCCTCCTGCACGGAGCGCGACGGAGCGAACCGGTAGTTCACCTCGACGGTGCACGCGTCCGGGATGACGTTGCCAGCGATGCCGCCGTCGATCCGCACCGCGTTGAGGCCCTCGCGGTAGACCAGCCCGTCGACCTCGACCTCGCGCGGCTCGTACGCGGCGAGCCGTGCCAGCACCGGGGCGGCCGCGTGGATCGCGTTCTCGCCGATCCAGGCCCGCGCCGAGTGCGCGGCGATGCCGCGGGTGCGCAGCTCGACGCGCATCGTGCCGTTGCAGCCGCCCTCGATCCCCGCGTTCGACGGCTCACCAAGGATGGCGAAGTCGCCCCGCAGCAGGTCCGGGTGGTTGCGCGCGAGCCGGCCGAGCCCGTTCAGCGCCGAGTCGACCTCCTCGTGGTCGTAGAAGATCCACGTGAGGTCGTGCGCGGGCTCGCTGCCCGGTGCCCCGAGCTCGGTGGCCAGCGCGAGCGCCACGGCCACCCCGCCCAGCATGTCGACGGTGCCACGGCCCCACAGCACGGCGTCGCTCCCAGCGCCCACCAGGCGGGTGGGCAGGTTGTCCGCGACGGGCACCGTGTCGATGTGGCCGGCCACCACCACACGCCGGTCCCTGCCCAGGTTCGTGCGGGCGACCAGCGCGTCGCCGTCGCGCAGCACCTCGAGGTGCGGGTAGCCGCGCAGGAGGGCCTCGATCGCGTCGGCGAGGGCCGTCTCAGCACCGCTGACCGACGGGATGTCGCAGATCGTCCGGGTGAGGGCGACCAGGTCGGACTCCGGGCCGGACGGGTCGAGCAGGGCAGGGTCGATCACGGTATCCACAGGGCAACACTATGGGCTCCGAGCGGCCGTTAGGCTGGAGCCATGACGACCGCATGGGGTTTCGGCCTTGCCACGATCGCCGACGACGGCACCACCCTCGACACCTGGTACCCCGAGCCCGCCCTCGGCGAGGCCTCCGCAGGCGTCACCCCGCCAGAGGCCCTCGCGGCGCTCGCCGGCGCGGACGAGGCGCGGCGTGTCCGGCTCGAGGTCGTGACCACGCAGATCGACCTCGCCGACCCGCCGAAGGACGTCTCCGACGCCTACCTGCGGCTTCACCTGCTCTCCGCCCGCGTGGTGCGCCCCCACGGGCTCAACCTGGACGGCATCTTCGGCGTGCTGACGAACGTCGTGTGGACCAGCGCAGGCCCGTGCGCGGTCGAGGGCTTCGAGGAGACACGCCTTCGCCTGCGCGCCAGGGGCCACCTCACGGTCTTCGGCGTCGACAAGTTCCCGCGCATGGTCGACTACCTGGTCCCGTCGGGCATCCGCGTCGCCGACGCGGACCGGGTCCGCCTCGGCGCGCACCTCGCCCCCGGCACCACCGTGATGCACGAGGGCTTCGTCAACTACAACGCAGGCACGCTCGGCGCCTCCATGGTCGAGGGCCGTATCTCGGCCGGAGTCACCGTGGGCGACGGGTCCGACGTCGGTGGTGGTGCCTCGATCATGGGCACGCTGTCCGGCGGGGGCAAGGAAGTGGTGTCGCTCGGCGAGCGCTGCCTGCTGGGCGCCAACGCGGGCCTCGGCATTCCCCTTGGCGACGACTGCGTGGTCGAGGCCGGCCTGTACGTCACTGCGGGCACCAAGGTCACCGTGCTGGGCGCCGCGGTGGACCCGACCGGTGACGGCACCGCCACCGTCAAGGCGCGTGACCTCGCGGGACGCAGCAACCTGCTCTTCCGCCGGAACTCCACCACCGGTGCGGTCGAGGTGCTCGACCGGACCGGCGTCGGGATCGAGCTCAATGAGGCCCTGCACGCGAACTGACCGGAACGACAGGGAACACGTATGGCACTCGTGGCCGAGGCCGGCTCACCGGTCCCGCCGCCCGCCGACGACTCACCACCGCGTCGTCCGGTGAGACGCGCCCTCAAGTACGTGGTGGCCATCGGGTCGGTGTGCGCGGTCGCGACCGTCGGCGTCGTCGTGGGGCTGAACCGCCTGACGGACGCCGGTCCGGTCACGGAGCGGTGCACCGCCGAGCTCGACGGCTCGGACTGGTACCTGTCGCCCGACCAGGCGGACAACGCGGCCCTCGTGGCCGGCACCGCCGTCGCCCGTGGCCTGCCCGCACGGGCCGCGACCATCGGGCTGGCCACGGCGCTGCAGGAGTCGAAGCTCATCAACATCGACTACGGCGACCGCGACTCCGTCGGGCTGTTCCAGCAGCGCCCGTCGCAGGGCTGGGGCAGCGTCGAGGAGATCCTCGACCCCGTGTACTCGACCAACGCGTTCTACGACGTGCTGGTCAAGGTCGAGGGGTACGAGGACATGGCGGTGACGGACGCCGCACAGACCGTCCAGCGGTCGGGCTACCCCGACGCGTACGCGCAGCACGAGATGCGGTCGCGCGCCTGGGCCTCTGCCCTCACCGGCAACTCCCCCGGGGTGCTGTCCTGCGAGCTCGGCCCGGTGGCTGACGGCGACCAGGTGGCGCCCGACGCCGCCCGCGACGTGATCGCCGGACGGCTCGGCCGCGACCTGGGGCTCGCCCCCGCGACCGGCGCGGCGGACCCGAACCGGCAGGACCCCGCGTCGTCGACGGTGACGGTGGACGCGACGCCGCTCACGCCGGACGACCCCGAGCGCGGCGCCTGGGCGACCGGCCAGTGGGCAGTCGCGACGGCCCAGGCCACGCAGGTGGTCGAGGTGCACGTGGCCGACCGGGTGTGGCTGCGCGACGAGGCCGCCTGGGTCCAGGCCGAGTCCCGGCTCGGCCGGGGCGAGGTCCGCATCACGGCCGACGCCGCCGAATAACCCTCCGCGTTTTGCTGTGGGCGCGATCATTGCGCCTAAAACGGGCGTGTAGTCACATCAATCGCGCCCACAGCAAACGGGGTCAGAGGCCGCCCAGGCCCGAGGCGTTGCCACCCTCGTCCTGCCGCGGCTCCGGACGTTCGTGGCCCGCGTCGACGCGCAGCTCCGCGACCTCGTCGCCCAGCTGTGCCAGCAGGGCGTGCCGCGCCTCGCGCCGGCGACGCTGCTCCAGCGGCTCCGGCACGGGCGCGGCGGCGAGGAGGCGCTGCGTGTACTCCTCGCGAGGGTTGTGCAGGACCTCCTCGCGCGCCCCCTGCTCCACGATCCTGCCGTTCTGCAGCACCACCACCCGGTGGGCGAGCAGGTCGATCACCGCCAGGTCGTGGCTCACGAAGAGGCAGGCGAACTTGTAGCGCTCCTGCAGCGCCGTGAACATCTTCAGCACGTTCGCCTGCACGGACACGTCCAGCGCCGACGTCGGCTCGTCCGCGACCAGCAGCTCGGGGTCGAGCGTGAGGGCGCGCGCGATGCTGACGCGCTGGCGCTGGCCGCCGGAGAGCTCGTGCGGGTAGCGGTTGTAGGCGCTGCGGGGCAGCTCGACGGCGTCGAGCAGCTCCAGCACGCGGTTCCGCCGCGAACGGTCGTCGCCCTCCTTGTGCACCACCAGCGGCTCAGCGATCACGTCACCGATCGGCAGCCGGGGGTTGAGGGACGACGCCGGGTCCTGGAACACGACGCCGATGCGCTTGCGCAGCGTCTTGAGCTCCTTGCCGCGGAGCTTCGTGAGGTCGCGCCCGAGGATCGACACGGAGCCCGAGGCGGCAGGGATGAGCCCCAGCGCGCACTTCGCGATGGTGGACTTGCCGGAGCCCGACTCGCCCACCAGGCCCACGATCTCGCCCTGGGCCACCGACACCGACACGTCGTCGACGGCCCGGAAGGTCGGCTTGCCGATCCGGTGGTACTCGATGACGAGGCTGCTCAGCTCGAGCGCGGGCAGGTCGCCCGCCGCCGCCTGCACCGGCGCGACGTCGCCGAACTGGCCCGGGCCGGACCCCAGGTGGGGCACGGCGGCCAGCAGGCGCTTCGTGTAGTCGTGCCGCGGGTGGTTCAGCACCTGGTCGGCCGTGCCGGTCTCGACGATGTCGCCCTTGAGCATGACGGCGACGCGGTCGGCCATGTCCGCGACGACGCCCATGTTGTGGGTGATCAGCAGGATGCCGGTGTCGAGCTTGTCCTTGAGCGAGCGCAGCAGGTCGAGGATGTCCGCCTGCACCGTCACGTCGAGGGCGGTGGTCGGCTCGTCGGCGATGATCACCTTGGGGTCGCAGGCGATGGCCATGGCGATGACCACGCGCTGGCGCTGACCGCCGGAGAGCTCGTGCGGGTACTGCTTGAGCCGGCGCTCCGGCTCGGGGATGCCGACCATGTCGAGCAGCTCGGCGGCCCGCTCCATGGCCTTCCGGCCGTAGGCGAGGCCGTGCAGCTGCAGGCCCTCCGTGAGCTGGTCGCCGATGGTGAGCACCGGGTTCAGCGCGGTCATGGGCTCCTGGAACACCATGGCCACGTCGTTGCCGCGCATGGTGCGCAGGCCCCTGCCGTCGAGGCCGCCCACCACCTTGTCACCCACGCGGATGGTGCCGCTGACGCGCGCGTTGCGCGGCAGCAGGCCGAGCGCCGTCATGGAGGTGACGGACTTGCCCGAACCGGACTCGCCCACGAGGGCGACGACCTCGCCGGGACGCACCTCCAGGTCGATGCCCTTGACGGCGTGCACGTCGCCGAACTCGGTCTTGAACGTCACGTCGAGGCCCTCGAACGCGAGGACGGCGTCGCCGGCCGCCGAGACGGGACCGGGAGCACTGATGTCGAGAGTAGTCATGCTCAGTCCTTGCTCCGGTTCTGGCGGGGATCGAACGCGTCACGCAGGCCGTCGCCGATGAAGTTCACGCACAGGGCGATCGTCAGGATCATCAGGCCCGGCCACCAGAACAGCCACGGCCGCGTCGCGAAGGCCGACTGGTACTCGTTGATGAGCGTGCCCAGCGACGTGTCCGGCGCCTGCACGCCGAACCCGAGGAAGCTGAGCGAGGTCTCGAGCAGGATGGCGGTGGAGATCGACAGCGTCGCCGACACGATGATGACGCCGATCGCGTTGGGCAGCACGTGCCGGGTGATGATGCGCCACGCACCGGTGCCGACCGCCTGGGCGGCGAGCACGAAGTCGCGCTCGCGCAGCGAGAGCACCTCACCGCGCACCAGTCGCGCCAGGCTGGTCCAGGTGACCAGGCCGAGCACGAAGGCCAGGCCCCAGATGCCGGACTCGCCGGCCATCCGGCCGAGCACCGCGGCAACGGCGAGCAGCGGGATCACGATGAAGACGTCGGTCATGCGCATGAGGATCGACTCGAGCCAGCCGCGGTAGAACCCGGCCAGAGCGCCGACCACGGTGCCGACGAGCGTCGAGATGATGCCGACGGCGAACGCGATGATGAGCGAGAACTGGGTGCCGCGCATGACGAGGGCGAAGTAGTCCTTGCCGCCGGTGTCCTGGCCGAACGGGTACTCCCAGGTGGGGGCGCCGTCGCCGATCTTGTCGTACTGGAGCGTGTACTCCTTGGGCCACCAGCCCGGGACGGGACCGACGCCGATCGAGGTGAACGCCACGACGACGATGATCCCGAGCACGATCATCGCGGTGAGCGCACCCCGGTGCCGGAAGAAGCGGCGCGCGACGAGCTGGCCCTGGCTGTACGACTTGTCCTCGCCGGGCAGCGGGGCGGCTGACCCGCCGGCCGCGAGGCCGACCGCGTCGGTGCCGGTGGCCGACACCTGGGGCTCGTAGTCCTCGCCGCCTGGATTGCTGTTCCTGATGTCACTCATGTCTGTGTCTCCTGCCTTCGCCCGCGCTCAGCGCCGGATCCGGGGGTCGAGGGCCGCGTACGCGATGTCTGCCAGCAGGTTCATCAGCACGGCTGCGATGCCGGTGACGAGGAAGAACGCCATGACCGGTGCCGGGTCGACGGCGTTGAGGCCGTCCTGGAACAGGGCGCCCATGCCCTTCCAGCCAAAGACCTCTTCCGTGATGATCGCGCCGCCGATGAGGGCGGCGAAGTCGAACGCGACGATGGTCGTGATCGGGATCAGCGCGTTGCGGAAGGCGTGCTTGACGATGACCTCGCGCTCGGACAGGCCCTTCGACCGGGCCGTCCGCACGTAGTCCTGGTTCAGGGTCTCCAGCATGGACGACCGCGTGTAGCGGGAGTGCGTCGCCACGGAGACCAGGGTGAGCAGGATGGTCGGCAGCAGGATCTGGGTGCCCATGTCGAGCGCGCGCTCCCAGAACTCGCCGTTGAAGTTCGGCGTCTGCGAGCCGATGGTCGAGATGGGGCGCGACTTGATCCCCAGGAAGCCGCTCCAGTGCGCGATGAGGATGTCCGCGACAACCATGAAGCTGGTGATGACTCCCGTGATGCCGGTGACCAGCATGGCCTGCTTGCGCGCGTACCCACCCCAGGCGGCGCCGACGGCCACCGAGACCACCACGGCGACCACGAAGAGGCCGATGAGGAGCAGCCAGGTCGGTTCGTCGACGAGGAGCGGGGCGGTGAACCAGTAGGCGACCACGCCGACGACGGCGGTGGTGAGCGCCGCGTAGAGCACCCGTCGGTTGCGCAGCCCGGCGGTCAGTGCCGTCACGAGCACGCCCGCAGCGGCCGAGACCAGGAGCACGCCGCCGATGCCGAACATCGGGTTGCGCCACCAGTCGAGCGCGTTGAAGACGAAGAGCATGACCGTGACGAAGCCGAACACCCCGACGGCCGTGGCCAGCCGGCGTCTCGTGGACCCGCCGAGGACCGCCTGGAGCAGGAACCCCGCTAACGCCGCGACGATCACTATGGTCCATGGCGCGTACTGGCCGACGGCGATCCAGTTGTTGTACTGGATGGCCGCGAACTCCTTGAGCAGCGTCGCCGCCCAGAACACGGGCAGCGAGAAGAAGAGGAAGGCACTGAACGTCACCGTGTAGTCGAACCCGGAGTACTGGCGGATCGCGGTGAGGATCCCGAGCGCTACACCGACGACGATGGCGAGCAGCGTGGAGAGTGTGATGAGCCGCAGCGTGGAGGACGCCGCCTGCTGCGTGAGGCCGAGCACGTCGATGCCGTTGATGGTGACGCCGAGGTCGCAGTTGCCGGTGAAGCAGCCTCCGACACCCGTGAGCCAGTCCCAGTACCGCTCCCAGGGCGAGTCGTCGAGCCGCAACCGCTCGGTTCGCTCGGCCATGAGCTGGTCGCGGTTCGGGTCGTTCGACTCCCGAAGGTCCTTCAGCGGGTCGCCCGAGTTGATGGTCAGGAAGAACATGAGCAATGAGGCGCCGAGCAGGACGAGCGCCGAGGCGCCGATGCGCCGGAGGATGAACTTGAGCACGGATTGGCCCTTCGAGGCGGACGCAGCACGGCGTCTGCTGGGGAAAGCGATCAGCGTGTCACTATAGGACACCGGATGAAAATTGCCGCCGTTCGCCCAGGTCAGGCCGGGAAATAATCCTGAACGGCGGCAGACAGCCCTGCGGGGAAGGGAACAGACGCTCCCTTCCCCGCAGGTCTTACGTCAGGCTCGCGTCAGGAAGGGCGCGACCACTGCTCGCCGTTCCACATCACGCCGTCCTGCGCGGCGGTGTTCCGCACGTTCTGCAGGTCGGAGGTGCTGGCGATGACACCCGGGTGCGCAAACAGCGGGATACCGAAGAGCGTGTCCCACAGCTGCTTCTCGATGATCACGGTCTGCTCCTGGTGCACCGCCTCGTCGACGGACGAGGCCAGCGTCTTCCAGGCCTCGTCGACGGTCTCGTCGGAGTACTCGCCGTAGTTCTGCGTGCCCGGCGTCGAGTAGATGTTCTCGCCCGAGGCGATCTGGCCGGAGCCCGCCCACGCGAACATGGCGACCTCGTAGTCACCGTTCGGCAGTGCCTTGTCGAAGAAGTCCGGCGCGGCGGTGTCGACGACGTCGAAGCCGACCTGGTCGCACGAGGACTTGATGGCCTCGACCTGGGCCGCACGACGCGGGTTCGGAGCGGCGTAGCCGATGCGGACCTTGACGCCCTCCTCGAGGCCGGCGGCCTCGAACTTCTCCTTGGCGGCGTCGAGGTCGACCTCGTCGTACCGGCCGTCATAGGAGCCGGACACGACGTCCTCGTAGTTGTCCTGGAACGGGAAGACCTCGCGGGCGTTCATGACCGTCGCCTCGGGGGCGATCGGCTTGATCAGGTCGTCCACCATCTTCTGGCGCGGCACGCAGTGCGCGAACGCCTCACGGGCCTCCAGGCTCTCGGCGAAGAGGGCCTTGTCGCGGAAGTTGAAGTCGAGGTGCTCCCAGGTCAGGCCCTGGTCGGTGTCGACGTTGACGGCGTCACCGAGCTGCTCGAGCTGCGTCACGGTGTCGACGGTCGGGCCGTTCGGCTGGATGACGTCGAGGTCACCGTTGGCGAGCGCCTGGATCTGCGCGTCGGCGGCGACGAAGCGGAACGTGAGCTCCTTCGTGGCGGCCGGCGTGCCCCAGTACTCGGGGTTGGCCTCGAGGGTGATGTACTGCCCGCCCTCCCAGCCGTCGGCCTTGAAGGTGTACGGGCCGGTGACGGGAGCGACTGCCGGGTCGGGAACCTGGCCAGGCTGCGAGAGCCAGCCCTCGTTCCAGAACTTGGCGGCCTTCTTCAGGACCGGCAGGTCACGCTCCTGGATGGCGGTGACGAGCTCCTCGGTGGAGACGCCCGCCTGCTCCGCGGCGACGTGCGCGGGCAGGGGCGGGTACGAGTGGATCTTCCAGTCGGCGTACACGCGCTCGTAGTCGTACGTGAAGGTCTTGGCGTCCACGGAGTCCGCCTGCGGGCCCTCGGGAACGTAGTCACCCAGCGACAGGCCGTCGATGTGGTTGAAGAGGGGCTTCTCGGTGCCGTCCTCGGTCACCTCGCCGTCGACGGTGATCGCGCGGGCGGCCCAGTCGAGCATGTAGTCCGCGTACGTGACCGGCGTGCCGTCCGACCAAGCAGCCTCGTCGTTGAGGGTGTACTCGACCTGCAGCGGGTCCTCCGAGATGGCCTCGTAGGTGCCGTAGGACTCGTCCGGGCAGATCGTGCCGTCGGTGCCGAAGTAGTAGAACTTGCTGAACAGGCGGTCGGTGACCGCGCTGTTGTACGTGGAGTAGGTCTCCGGGGTCAACGAGTTGTAGCCGAGGAACTCGTCCTCGACGGACACCTTGATCTCGCCGTCGGCGGTCTCGACCTCACCGAGGTCGGCCTTGCACGGGCCGTCGGCCTCTGCCGATGACGCGGTGGACTCGCCGTCCGCCGGGTCGTCGCTGCCAGCAGGGCTCGTGCACGCCGAGAACAGCAGCGCACCCGTGGCGGCCACTGCGACGGCGGCGCTCAGTCGCCTGATCTTCAATGTTCCTCCTCAAAAGGATGCCGGCGACGGAATTTTGGCAGCGCGCCGTAGCGCGCGCCAGGGTGAGACGTCCGTCACCGTCATGGTTTCCGGCCACGCTACTCACGCGATGGGAGGGTTTGCCCTACTTCGCCGTTTGCCCGATCTGATCGTTACCGACCTGATATCGCCCCGTAGCGGCACCGTCGCCGCGCATCAGAGATGGAAACAGGGCGTTAACACCGGGGAACGAAGCTCACACCCAGCCGTGCGAGCGCGCCACCGCGACGAACACGCCTCGGGTCGCGAGCACCTGCTCGGCGGTGAGGCTGGGCACCCCCGCGAGGAGCACCTCGGTGACCTCCGCCGCGAGCTCTCGCTCGGACGGCGCGTCGCCGTCGGGCCTCGACCCGGGGTCGGGCAGCGGCGGGAGGAAGGCCGGGGCGGGCGCGGACGGCGCTCCCGCGCCGACTGCAGCCGTCGCCAGCGCCGGGGCCGGTGCGACCAGGGTGACCGTCGAGGCCTTCAGGCCCCTGTCACCGTCCTCGACCGCGAAGTCCACCACGGCGCCCACCGCGAGATGGCGCTTGTCGAACTCGAGGTCGTTGACGTGGATGAACACGTCGTCGCCGCCCGTGTCCGGCGCAACGAACCCATAGCCACGAACCTCATCGAACCTGATGACCTTGCCTTGAACCACGACACACACTCCGCCTCGTAAGAATCCCTGCTTCGTCGAGTCTAGGACGCTTGTCCAACTCCGCCTCGTCAAACGCGCGTCGTGTCGCCCTGGTTCCCCCGAAGAACCTTCGGCGCGTAGCGTGTCGGTCGTTTGTGCCGCACCACCGTCGCCGAGGAGATCGACCGCTGAGCACCGAGGTCTGGTACGTGAGCTACGGGTCCAACATGTCCAGGACCCGGCTGGCCTGCTATCTGGCGGGCGGGCGGCCTGCGGGTGCGCAGCGGCACCACGAGGGCGCACGCGACCGCACCCTCCCGCGGGAGGACCGGGCGGTCCACCTGCCCGGACGCCTCTGGTTCGCCGGTGAGTCGTCCGTATGGGGTGGCGGCATGGCGTTCTACGACCACGACGCGGTCGGCCCGACGCCGGCCCGCGCCTACCGCATCACCGCCGCCCAGCTCGCCGACGTCGCGGCGCAGGAGATGCACCGCGCCCCCGCTCCGGACGACCCGCTGGAGGCCGTGCTCCGCGCGGGCATCGACGGCCGGCACGCCGCAGGGCCGGGGCGCTACGAGACCCTGGTCGCCGTCGGGCACCTGGACGGGCTGCCCATGCTCACGTTCACCGCGCCGCACGGGCACACGGAGCTGCCCCACGCGGCGCCGTCGGCCGCCTACGTGGCGATGATCGGGGCGGGTCTGCGGGAGGCGCACGGCTGGTCCGAGACCGAGGTGGCTGCCTACCTGGCGACCGTCGTCCCTCGCGCCGACCCGGGCGGACGGCGCTAGCGTGCCGATATGACGATCCGCACGTTGGCGACCTCAGAGGTGCTGCGGCGCGCCGACGAGATAGCCAGGATCTACCAGCGCGCCTTCGACTACTCGGACGAGCGCCGCGACCACTTCCGGGACACCCGGATCGCCTACCTTCCGCTGTACGACGGGGCACTGACCTTCGGCGCGTTCGACGGCGAGACCCTGGTGGGGTTCGTGTACGGGTTCGACTACCAGCCGGAGCACTGGTGGCCGCAACAGGTCGGACCGGCTCTCGACCGGGCCGGGCACGCCGCGTGGACGAGGGACGCGTTCGAGCTCAACGAGCTGGAGATCCTGCCGGAGCACCAGGGCAGAGGGCTCGGGACCGCGCTGCTGCGCGCGCTGCTCGACCGGACGCCGCAGCGGCACACGCTGCTGTCCACCACCGCCGACCCGTCCGACCGCGCGAAGCTGCTCTACCGCCGGCTGGGTTTCGTCGACCTGGTGCCGGGGTTCCGCTACGCGGGCATCACCGAGCCGGCGAACATCATGGGGCGACGGCGGGCGGAGTGAGCGTCGTCGGGTCGCCCCGCCTGCCGGCGCCGCCGGCTGCCGGGGCGGTCAGCGCTCCCAGGCGTAGGGCGTCGTCGTGGACACCTTGACGAAGCCGTACCGCTCGAGGATGGGGCGGGAGTACTCGGTCGAGTCGCTGTGGATCAGCGTCTTGCCAAGGGCCAGTGCCGAGCGCGCGCGGGCCGCCGTCAGCGCCCGGTAGATGCCGCGCCCGCGCCACTCCGGCCGCGAGCAGCCACCCCAGACCCCGGCGAACTCGGTGTCGGGCACCGGCTCCAGCCGGCCCGCCGTGACGATCTCGCCGTCGGCCTCCGCGACCCAGAGCTCCATGCCGTCGTCCAGCCCCAGGCGGTGCAGGAGCTGGTTGGCGTGCTTGTCCGACACCGGGTCACCGAACACCTCGTCCGCCATCGTCGACATCGCGCGGACGTCGGGCTCCTCGGTGATGCGCCGCAGGGTGACGCCGTCCGGCAGCGGCACGTCCACCGCGAGCGCCGCGGCCTCGCCGATCATGATCGACTCCGGCTCCTCGGGGACGAACCCGTGCTCGAGCAGCGCCTCGTGGAGGCCGGGGGCGTGGTCGTGGCCACGTGTCTTCCACTCGACGCTCGTGATGCCGCCGTCGGCGCGGAAGTGCGCGACGGCCTGGTCGACCAGCGTGCGGACCCCGGCGTCGTCGGCGCCGCCGAGGTCGCGGTAGGTGACGAAACCGCGGCCGCCGAGGAAGGTCACCAGTCGCAGCGGTCCGAGACGCGTGACGGAGATGGCGCTCGGGGTCTCGGCGTCGGTGCGGAGCTGCTCGTCGTAGGCCTGGAGCAGGCGGGAGGTGTCGGTCATAGGCACACGGTCGTTGGTCGGAGCGGGCCTGGCAACGGATTATGCGGCGCCGCCCGCCCGGAACATGACGGACGTGCAGGTCACCGCGGTGACCTGCACGTCAGACAGCCGCGCGCGGATCAGTCCTTGGTGACCGACCCCTCGACGACGGGCACCCCGTTGCTCGGGGTCGAGGGCGTGTCCTCCTCGGTGGCCGAGGCCGACGTGGAGAGCTCGAACGGCTCTCCGTCGTGCTTCTCGACGCCGGAGTCGACCGTCTCGCGCAGCACCTGGACGGCGAGCTCGCCCTTGAGGACGAGCGGGTCGCGCGAGAGGTCCTTCCACAGCGCGACGCAGAGCACGAGCATCACCACGACGAACGGCAGCGCCGAGACGATGGTGATGTTCTTGAGCCCGTTCAGGGCGCTGGCCGGGTCGCTACCACCGGCCAGCAGCATCGCTGCGGCGACGGCTCCGGTGCTCACACCCCAGAAGACCACGGCCTTCCTGCTCGGGTGCTCGGCGCCGTTCTCGGAGAGACCGCCCATGATGATGGAGGCGGAGTCCGCTCCGGTGACGAAGAAGATCGCCACGAGGACGACCGCGAGGCCCATCAGGACGAGCCCGACCCAGCCGGGGACCGACAAGGCGCCGAGGGTCTGGAACAGGATGAGGTCGAAGTTGATGTCGGCCCCGGCCTCGCCGATGGCGGCGAGCGCCGTACCGGCGTCCTCCGCCTGCTCCGCCCGTTCCTGCAGGCCGATGGCGCCGCCGCCGAAGATCGCGAACCAGACCGTCGAGACGATGGAGGGGACCAGCAGCACGCCGACGACGAACTGGCGCACGGTGCGCCCACGCGAGATGCGCGCGATGAACGGGCCGACGAACGGGGTCCAGGACACCCACCAGGCCCAGTAGAAGATCGTCCAGGTGCCCATCCAGTCGGACAGGGACTGGTCGCCGGAGGCCGCTGTGCGGGAGGCCATCTCGGGCAGGTCGCCGACGAAGGCACCGAGGGAGGCGGGCAGCACGTTCAGGATGAACAGGGTGGGCCCGCCGACGAACACGATGATCGCGAGCACCAGGGCGAGCCACATGTTGGCGTTGGACAGCCACTGGATACCGCGCTCGATGCCGGAGACCGCCGAGATGACGAAGAGGGCGGTCAGGATCGCGATGATGACCACGAGCCCGGCGGTGCCGACGTTGCCGAGGAAGCCGGAGTGCTGCAGGCCGCCGCCGATCTGCAGGGCGCCGAGGCCCAGCGAGCAGGCGGAGCCGAACAGCGTGGCGAGGATCGCCAGGATGTTGATGACCCGCCCGCCGACGCCGTTGACCGCCTTGCGGCCGAAGAGCGACGTGAACATCGAGCTGAAGAGCTGGGCGCGGCCCAGGCGGTAGGTGCCGTAGGCCATGCCGAGGCCGACGATCGCGTACATGGCCCACGGGTACAGCGTCCAGTGGAACAGGGTGGTGCCCATGGCGGTGGCGGCGGCTTCCGGCGTGGAGCCCTCGACCGTTCCTGGCGGCGGGGACATGTAGAAGTACAGCGGCTCGCCCACGCCGTAGAACATGAGGCCGATGCCCATGCCGGTCGCGAACATCATCGCGATCCAGGAGGACGTCTTGTACTGCGGCTTCTCACCGTCCTGGCCGAGCGTGATCTTGCCGAACCGGCCCATCGCGACGACGAGCACGAACACGGTGAACACCGTGGCGGCGATCACGAACAGCCAGCCGAAGTTCTTCAGCACGCCGTTGAGGGCCGCCGTCGAGACCGAGCCCAGCGTCTCGGGGCTGGCGAAGCCCCACGCGATGAACCCGACTGCGATCAGCCCCGCGACGCCGAAGACGATCCTGTCCGTGCCGACTCGTTGCCCGGACGGGCCGAGGGCCGCACGCTCGACACGATGTGCGGCGCGCTGGACCTGGCCCAGCAGGGACTTCGTGGCTTCTGAAGTACTCATCACGACGGCACCCCACTCACCCGGGTCACCGAGGTGTCACACAGGGGTGCCAGAACTCCTTTACATATGATGCGGCGATTACAAGGCGCTTCACGTTAACACTCCATCGAATTTTCACCCTGGCAGACCCTGGCTCCGGCCCGGGCGGGCGCCCCCGCTGCTCCCAGGACGGATGAGCAGGACGACGCCCCGCCGCACTCAGCCCTTGAGCCCACTGTGCGCCAGCCCCTGGACGAACTGCTTCTGCGCCACGAGGAACACGGCCAGGACGGGCAGCACCGTGAGCGTGGTGGCGGCGAGCTGCACGTTCCACATCGGACCACCGTAGGCATCGACGTACTGCGTCAGCGCCTGCGGCAGCGTGAAGCTCTCCTTGCTGGACAGGTAGACGATGGGTTCGAGGTAGAGGTTCCAGGACTTGAGGAACGTGAAGATGGCGACGGCCCCGAGCGCCGACCGCGACAGTGGGAGCGCGATGCGCCAGAAGATCCCCCAGCGCCCGAGCCCGTCGATCCGGCCGGCCTCCTCCAGCTCCTCCGGGAGCGCCAGGAAGAACTGGCGCATGATGAACACGGCGAGCACGGCAGGCGCCCCGAGCATCGGGATGACGATCAGCGGCCAGTGCGTGTTGATGAGCCCGAGGCCGTTCACGATCCGGAACAGCGGGACGATCGTCACCTCCGACGGCACGAGCAGCCCCACGAGCACCAGGACGAACAGTGCGTTGGCCCCGGGGAACCGGATCCGCGCGAACGCGTAGCCGGCCATGGCTGCCACGAGCATGGTGCCGATCGTGACCAGCGCCGCGATGTACAGGGAGTTCCAGTACTGCTGCGCGAACGGCTGAAGGGCGAACACCTGGCCGTACGCGTCGAGCGACGGGTCCTGCGGCCAGATCGTCGGGACCCGGCGCAGGATCTCGCTCATCGGCTTGAGGCTGGACGTCGCCATCCACCAGGTCGGGAAGACGAACGGCACGCTCAGCAGGCACAGGAGCAGGACGAGCAGCCACTGCTTCCAGCGTCGGCGGGCTCGGGCGCCGGACCGGCGGGACCGGGGCGGCGCCGCGGCGGCCCGCCGCGGGTCGCCGGGTCGCCCCGCCGGAGCGTCCGGCTCCGGCGGGCCCGACGTCGTCACGGGTATCACGTCAGACTTCATGGAAGACCCACCTCTTGCGCGACTGCCACTGCAGGAGCGTCAGTGCGAGAACGATGACGAACAGGAGGACCGCGAGGGCGCTGGCGTACCCGAAGTCGTTGAACTGGAACGCCTGCTGGTACAGGTAGTAGACGAGGACGGTCGTGGAGTTCCCCGGGCCGCCGCCCGTGAGGACGTCGATCTGCGCGAAGACCTCCAGCGAGCCGACGATCGTGATGATCGAGACGAGCAGGATCGTCGGGCTGATCAGCGGCAGGGTGATCGACCGGAACCGGCGCCAGGCGCCGGCCCCGTCCAGCCGGGCCGCCTCCTGCAGCTCCTCCGGCACGCCCTGCAGCGCCGCGAGGAACAGGATCATGTTGAGCCCGACGTTCTTGAACACCTGGACGACGATCACCGAGACCATGGCCGTCGTCGGGTGCCGCAGCCAGTTCGGCCCGTCGACGCCGAGCACCGCGAGGAAGCCGTTGATGCCGCCGTCGGCCTGCAGCAGAAAGCTCCACACGATCGTCCATGCGACCAGCGACACGACGACGGGCGAGAAGAAGAACGTCCGGAACGTGGTGGTGCCGGGCAGCCGCTGGTTGAGCAGGACGGCGAGCAGCAGCGCCAGCACGATGTTCAGGACGACGAGCCCGATCGAGAACCAGAGGCTCGCCAGGAGCGCGTCCCCGAGCCCGTCGTCGGACGCGAGGCGCTGGTAGTTGTCCGCGCCGGCGAACGTGAAGGTGCCTGCCAGGACGTTCCACTCGTGCAGGGAGTACCAGACCACCATGCCGAGCGGCAGGACGACGAAGGCGAGCGCGCCAAGGACCACGGGCGCCACCATCGCGTACCCGACGAGCCAGTCACGACGCACTGCCGCTGACACGGTTGCCACGGTCACTCCTCCATCAGCGGCCCGATCGCCGAGCAGGTGTCCGTGAGGACCGCCTCGACGTCGGCGTCCGCCGTCCACAGCGCGTCGAGCTCGGCGCGCACGGTCTGCGACAGCTTGGCGAAGTTCTTGTGCGCCGGCTTCGTCACGGCGTCCTCGACGCCGTCGACGACCACTGCCTGCAGCTGCTCCGCGCTCAGGCTCGGGTTGGCCGCCGCGAGGGTCTCCGCGTTCAGGAGCGACTCGCGGGGCGGCGGGAAGTAGGCGGCGAGCTCCTCGGCGTTCTCCGGGCTGGTGAAGTACGCGAGGAAGTCGGCGGCGACGTCGGGGTGCTCGCCGGCGGCGAAGACGCCGATCCCGGCCTGGCCGACGACGTTCTGCTGGCCGGCCGGTCCTGCCGGCATCGGTAGGACGTCCCATTCGAACGAGCCGTCGAGCGACGACGCCCGGCTGATCTGGGTGATCGTCATCGCGGCGTCACCCGCGAAGAAGTCGGCGGTCGTGCCGGGGCCAGGCATCGCCTCGTCCTTGAACGCGGCGTCGTGGATCCAGGTCATGGCGTCGACCATCTCTGGCTCGGTCAGGGTGCACTGCGTGCCGTCCTCGCTCCAGGGTGCGGCGCCCCAGCCGGACCACACCGTGGCCAGGTTCTCCCACGCCTGGTAGTCGAAGTCCCGCACCACCAGCCCCTGCTTGCCGGTCTCCTCCGCGGTGGCCGCCGAGATGTCCCGTGCGGCGTCGAACGTCCAGTCACCGGACTCGACCAGGTCGGCCGGGTCGGGCTGGCCGGCGGCGGCGAGCTGGTCGGTGTTGACGAACATCGCGAACGGGCTGTTCGAGAACGGGTAGGCGTACAGCCCCTCCCCGTCCTCCCAGAGCCCGAGCGAGCTGGGCACGATGTCGTCCAGTGCGTAGCCCTCCGTGCTCTCCAGCAGCGGGCGCAGGTCGACGAGCGCCCCGCTGGAGACGAACTCCGGGGCGTTGCTCTCGAAGATCCAGGCCAGGTCCGGGGCGTTGCCGCCGGCGAGCTGGGTGGTCAGTGCCGTCGTGTAGTCCTCGAACGGGATGGTCTCGAACGTCACGCTCGACACGAGCTCGGGGTTCTGGGCGACGTAGTCGTCGGCGATGTCCTGGAAGAGGCCGAGCTGGGTCTCGTCGGCGGTCCAGACGGTCATCCGCAGATCGACCGGTTCGGACGGGGCCTCCGGCTCACCGACGGGAGCGTCGGTCCCCCCGCCGCACGAGGTGAGGGCGAGCGCGGCCCCGAGGGCGGCCGCGACTCCCGCGGCCCGACGGGGGGTTGTGTGCTGTGCAGACATCAGTTCTCCTTTGGACTGATCAGCGACGGAGTGTCGCTGGGAAGGTCAGTACGGGTGGACGCCGTCCGGCCAGCGCAGCTCGACACCAGCGGCGACCAGCTCGGCCTGGTAGTCGGCGAGCAGGTCCGGCTTGGCCTGGACCGCATGAGGGGTCCGGCCGGTGGCGAGGCAGTGCGCGGCGAGGTGGCCGGCGGCCTCTCCGACGTTCCACTCGACCGGGTGCAGTCGGTAGCACCCGTTGGTGATGTGGGTGGTGCCGATGTTCTTGTTCCCCGCGAGCAGGTTGGTCGTCCGCTGCGGCAGCAGGGCACCGAGCGGGATCTCGAACGGCGTCGACGGCACGTCGATGTACGTGTCCCCGCCCGTGGACGGGTGCAGGTCGATCCGGTACATGCCCACGCCGACGGAGTCCTCGTACCGGGTGGCGCCCCGGTCGCCGCGCACGGCGTAGGAGACGTCGTTCTCCGTGATCGTCGTCACCGCCTGGATCCGCCGGGACTCCCGGTGGTACGCGGCCTGGGCCAGCCCGTCCGCGCTGCCCATGACGTCCGGGCGGAGCCGCAGCCCGGGGAACCCCGTACCGCCGTCGGCCCGCGGTGCCTCGGTCTGCATCCAGTAGAGCATCGACAGGCTGAGCTGCCGGGCGTCGGCGATCCGGGCTTCCTCGACCTCGCGGGGCACGTCGAGGACGTGGTCGAGGAAGTAGTCGATGCTCGGCCAGTTCACCAGGCACAGGTCGCCGGCGTAGAACCCCGGCTCGTGGAGGTCACGCGCCGCGATGCGCCGGAACAGCCACAGGTTGCCGTCACCGGCGTTCTTCGACTGGTCGGCGTCGACGGCAAGCGGGTCGTCGCCCGGGTTGGGCGTGAACGATCGCTCGTCGAGCGCGAGGGTGCGCGGGTTGGGCGCTGTCCACGAGAGCATCCGCTCGCCGCCCCATGCCGCTGGCGCGTACGAGCGCCAGAAGTCGTAGCGGTCGGGCCTGTCGATCGTGTGGTCCCCGTCGACGTGCTCGACGGCGAAGCACACGCTGAGGGCCTGGACGTTGTCCGGCTGCGCGTCGGAGGGAGCGCTCGGCTCGCCCGTCACGTGCGCCGACTCGAACCCCGTGACGTACTCCGTGCCGGTCAGCGGGAGCAGCTCGCCGGTCTCTGTGGCGTCGATCGTGTACGCGGCGCTCACCGTCACGTCCGGCCGGCCGACGACGGAGGTGAGCGTCACCGACGTCACCCGGTCGCCGTCCGTGGTGGCCGCGATCGGACGGACCCGCTCCAGGAGCCGGATGCGGCCGGCCGAGCGGTGCGGTGCGAGCATCTCCTCCAGCACGCCCACGGCGACCCGCGGCTCGTGGCACAGCTTCGAGACCCATCCGGCGCCCGGGTTGAGCTCCGGCCACGCCCGTGCGGCCGGAGTCAGCGGGTAACGGCGCCGGTAGACGTCCCGGATCCCGTCGCGCAGCGCGCGGTAGCGGGCGGTCACGCCGAACTGCTCCACCCAGGGGTGCTCGTCGGGCGGCACCGCCTGCGAGGTCAGCTGCCCCCCGATCCAGGGGTGCTCCTCGGTGAGGACGACGCGAGCGCCCCGGTCGGCGGCCGCGAGCGCCGCGGCGATGCCGCCGAGCCCAGCGCCCACCACGAGGACGTCGGTCTGCAGGTCTTGATGGGTCACGCGGGGTCCGTCCTGTTGTCGGTCTCTGGCTGGGGTTCGCGGGCCGGTGCGGCGGTGCCGCCCTCCACGTCCGGGCACACGAGGATCTGGTGGAGCTCGACGTCGGCTGCCGTGGCGGTGCGGCCGGTCTCGCGGTCTCGCTTGGGGCCGTCGTCGGCGACGAGGCGGGACAGCAGGTACAGCGCCCGGGCGCCCATCTCCTCGCGGGGGACGGAGAACCCGGACCAGGGCCTGCCGCCGCGGCGCGGGTGGTGCGGCTGTCCGAGCAGCAGCACCGACACGTCGTCCGGCACCTGCTTGCCGCGCCGTTCGAGCTCGTCCGCGAGCTCCTCCGGGTGGTTCTCCGGGGCCACGACCACCGCGGTGAAGCGCTGGTCGACGATCTCGGCCGCCGTGGCGGCGACGTCGTCGAGCTCGACGAACCGCGTGGTGAGCCCCTGTGCCTTCATCGCGCTGCGGTACCCGTCGACGCGGTCGAGGGTCGGCTGGTCGGTGCCGCGCATCCCGACGTAGCCGATGCGGCGGTGCCCGAGCGCGACGAGGCGGTCGATCTGCCGCACGGTTCCCCCGACGTAGTCGGCGCCCACGTACGGCAGCCGGCCGCCGTCGCTCCCCCGCTTGCCGATGAAGACGAACGGGTAGTTGGTGTCGAGCAGGTGCTGCAGCTCTCCCCGGTGCTCGTGCTGTCCGAGCAGGAGGCAGCCGTCGGCCACGCCGAGCCGCTGCCAGCCCTCGCGGGTGAGCCTGCGGCGTCCGTCCTGCACGGGGGCGCTCGTGAAGAGCAGCAGGTCGACGCCGAGCCGTTCGGCGGCGTGCTCGATGCCGACCAGGAAGGGTCCGTAGAAGTCCCGGCTGGCGCGCGGGAACGTCGCCTCGTAGGTGAACACGCCGAGGATCTGGGCGAGGCCCCCGCCCGCGAGACGCTGTGCCGCCGGGTTCGCCGTGTAGCCGGTGATCCGGATCGCGTCGAGCACGCGCTGGCGGGTCTCCTCGCTGATGCGTACTCCGGCGGGCGTGCTGCCGTTGAGGACGAACGAGACGGTGGCCTGGCTGACGCCGGCCATCGCGGCGACGTCCGTCTGGGTGATACGACGACGTGGCACGGCTCCTCCTTGAACCTTGTTCCGACCCCGGCGGCTGATGTCAGGAGTGTCACGGGTCGCTCATCGGCCGGTCAATCAGATGATGCGCATTATTAGCAGGTGCTCCGCGCGGGACCTGCCGTGCGGAACTACCTGTCTGGGCGGTCGCACCTGGTGCGATGGGGCGCATTATCAGTCGACCCGTTGCTGGATCTGATTACCTCCCTTGACCCCCGGTGGGCTCCGCCCGAAGGTTGACGCCGTCATGACACCGCGACAAAGGAGTACGCATCATGGCCTTCCTCACGGCCCGCCGCGCCCTCGCGGGCGCCGCCCTCGCCGTCGTCGCCGGGTTGGTCCCCGGGGTGACCCACGCGGCGCCCGTGCCGCACCCCTCCGACGGTGCGCCAGGCACCGAGCTGCCGATCTTCACCTCGACGGGCGAGATCGTCGACCCGTTCGACGCGTCGCTGCCGCACAACCCGAACCAGGAGTTCATCTTCCCGTCGGTGTTCCACGCCGGTGCGCACCTGGAGAACCCGCTCGGCGAGTGGTACGTCTACTACGCGCCGCACGACGACCCGGGCGGCATCAACCTGATGTACGCCGACTCGCTCGACGGGCCGTGGACCCAGCACGAGGCCAGCCCGGTGGTCGCGAACCGGTGGGAGGGCATCTACGACGTCCCGCACGTCTCCTCGCCCGACGTCGTGTGGAACGCCGCCGAGCAGCGGATGTACCTGTACTTCCACGGCGACAACACGGTGACCAGGTACGCCACCTCGACCGACGGGGTGACGTTCGCGTACGGCGGTGAAGCGGTCACGACGGAGATGGTCGACGCCGCACAGCCGGGCAGGCACGCCACCGAGACGTCGTACGCGCGGGTCTTCCGCAACCCGGACCGCTCGTCGGCCCAGCGCTGGGGAATGCTCTTCATGACCAACTACGACACCAACGTGCGGCACATCAACCTGGCCTGGTCACGGGACGGGCGGGAGTGGCAGGTCGAGCCCGAGCCGATCGTGACCCCCGGTCCGGTAGAGGGCACCAACGTGTCGGCCGCGGACCTGTGGCAGTGGAAGGGGCAGCACTACATCGTGTACGGCGCGACCGTCGGCACGATCCTCGCCCGACCCGTCGACCGCACGCTCACCGAGGTGGGCGAGCCCGAGCCGCTCTTCGTCCCCGAGCCGGCCCCGCCAGAGGCAGGGCGCGCGACGTCGCCGCAGATCGTCCGGGCGGACGGGACGCTGCACCTGGTCTACGAGCACGGGGAGCGCTCGCACACCACCATCGCGCACGCCGTCCTCGACCCGGACGGGGTACGGGACCCGCTGAACACCCGGCCGGAGGACCCGATGTACGCGCAGTGCACGGGCGCCGGCTCGGACGAGCTCGACGGCAGCGGCCTGGACCGGTCGCTCTGGTCGACGGCGGTCCGCGGCGACCTGGACCGCTCGGTCGTGGCGGACGGCGCGTGGCAGATCCCGACGTACCCGGGCAACTCGACGTCGGCACCGCTCCTCCTGCAGCCGGTACCTGACGCGCCGTGGGAGGTCACCACGCAGGTCACGCTCGACCCGCAGGTCAACTTCCAGCAGGCAGGCCTGATCGTCCGGCGCGACGACGCCAACTCGGTCCGGATCGACATCTCGCACGTGGACGCGGGCAAGCGGTTCGACTTCGTGTGGCGCAACAACGGCGTCGACCGGAACAACGCGTGGACGGCGGAGGACTCGGCGCTGGCTCCGCCAGAGACGGGTGACACCGTGTGGCTGCGGATCACCCACCACGGCGCGTGGCTGACCGCGTCGTACAGCATCGACGGCGCGACCTTCGTCAACCTGGGCCGCGCCGCGCCCGCCGACCAGCTCGCCGCGACCGACGTCGGGCCGTTCGCCTACCGGGGGCCCGCGGCCACGCCGGAGCTGACCGCTGCGTTCGACTGGATCCGGTTCACCCCGGACGAGGAGGAGCTGGCCGCCTGCTCGTGATCCGGCCCGGCGGTGCAGGTCGCCGGGGCTGTCGGTGGGCGCTGCTACGTTCCGCCCATGACTGCATCGGATGATCTGCTCCGCCGGATCGAGCAGGAGGCCGCGCTCGGGGAGGCGCTCGTGTGGCCCGGCGACTTCGAGGTCGATCGACGGGAACCCGTAGAGCCTCTCGCCCTCCCCACGGGGATCCCGTTGCGGCCGGTAGCCGGCTGTGCCGCCGGCGGCACATACTTCCTGTGCGGAGAGGCCGGGTCCGCTGCGCGGCCCGTCCTGTACGCCGACTCGGAGGGGCAGGCGACGCTGATCGGCCGTGACCTCGTCGAGGCGATCACGCTGGTCGTCGTGCTGCCGTACTGGCGTGACCTGGCGAAGGGGTACTCGGTCGGCGACCTGGGAGCAGCCGTCCGGGCCGACCAGCCCGACTTCGACGCCGAGCGCGACCGCCTCCTGGACGCGCTCGGTCTCGCCCCCGCCTCCGAGGAGGAGGTCGCCGCACGGCTGCTCGCCGTTGCGGCGAGCACGGCGCCGCACTACGTGCCGGAGGTGCCGGACGACGACGACTACGAGCCGTACGAGCTCCTCTTCGAGCGGGACACGGCGTAGCGGTCTCCCCGTGGGCCCGGTCCAACAGGAGCCGGGGCCGCGGGACTCAGTGGGCGCAGAGGCAGAACGGATGGCCCGCCGGGTCCGCGTAGACGCGCCAGTTGGCCTCCGGGTGCAGCTGGTCGGTGCGCTCCAGCACCGTCGCGCCGAGCTCCAGCACCCGCTTCTCGTCCGCCTCGATGTCGTCCACATCGAAGTCGAGATGCATCTGCTGCGGCGACACCTGGCCCGGCCACTGCGGCGCTCGGTAGTCGTCCACCCTCTGGAAGGCCAGGGGTGTGCCCTCGAACCCGCGCACCTCTACCCAGTCCGGGTCGTCGGCGTCCATCTCGACCTGCCCGCCCAGCAGCTCCGCGTAGAACTCCGCGAGCCGGACCGCGTCCGGGCAGTCCACCGCGACCGCCTGCAGCTTACGAATCATCGTCGGTTCTCCTCGGTCTTGGTCTTGGTCTTGGTCTTGGTCTCGGTCTTGGTCTTGGTCTTGGTCTGTCGAGTCTCGCAGACCGCCTCAGCGCCCCTGGTCGTTCTCCGGGTCGAGGCTGGCCCAGACGTCGGCGAGGCTGCGCAGCTGGTCGTCGTCGAGCCGGTCGAAGAAGAGCGCGCGCAGGTCGCCGTACTGCTGACGCCACGCCTTGCGCATGATCTTTCGGCCCTCTGGCGTGAGGACCGCCTCGAAGCCGCGGCCGTCACTGGCGGACCGCCGCCGCTCGATCAGCCCGCGGGCCTCGAGCCGGTCGGCGAGCCGGGTGAACCCGCCACTGGTCATCACACGGCGCTGCGCCAGCTCCGACATCCGCATGCCATGGGGCCCCGCCTCCGCCAGCAGAGCCAGCACGCTGTACTCGGTCATGCTCACGTTCAGCGGCGCCAGCCCTGCCTCGACCTCGCGCCAGATCCGGTCGTGAGTGAGCAGGAACCCCCGCCATGCCTGATCTTCGAGCTCGCTCAGCCTCTCGGTCGCCATGAGCGGCACGGTAGCCGTACCGGGCCGGTCCGACCAACAGGTGCCTGCCTGCACAAGCACCTCCCACAGACGGAATACCTGCGTGCGCAGATAAGTTGTTTGGGGACGGACCACGAGACGGCCGGTCACCGGAGGCAGACCGTCTCCGCCGGCAGAGAGGGAGCTGAGATGGCATTCGAGATCGGGATCATGACGTTCGGCGAGATCACGGAGGATCCCGCCACGGGTGCCCTGCCGTCACCCGCCCAGCGGGTCCGGGAGACGGTCGAGCAGGCGAAGGTCGCCGACGAGGTGGGGCTGGACCTCTTCGGCGTCGGCGAGCACCACCGCACCGACTTCGTCGGGTCGGCACCCACGATCCTGCTGGCGGCCGCCGCCGAGCACACCACGAACATCAAGCTGACCAGCGCGGTCACCGTGCTCAGCTCAGAGGACCCGGTGCGCGTGTGGGAGCAGTTCGCCACGATCGACCTGCTCTCCGAGGGCCGGGCCGAGATCATCGCGGGCCGCGGCTCGTACACCGAGTCGTTCCCCCTGTTCGGGTACGACCTGCGGAACTACGCCGAGCTGTTCCGGGAGAAGCTCGACCTGCTCCTCAAGATCCGCGACCAGAACCCGCTCACCTGGCAGGGGCGCCTCCGCGCCCCCTTGGTCGACGCCGACATCGCGCCCCGCGCCTACGGGGACACCATCCCGATCTGGGTCGGCGTCGGCGGGTCGCCGGCGTCGGCGGTCAGCACCGGCCGCCTCGGCCTGCCGATGGCGATGGCCCTGCTGCTGGGGCCGGTCAACTTCCACCTGGAGACCGTCGAGCTCTACCGGGAGGCCGCCGAACAGGCAGGGCACGACGCCGCGGCGCTGCCGGTCAGCATCGTCGCCGGCGGGCTGGTCGGGCGGACCAGCCAGCAGGCGCGAGACGGCATGTACCCCTATTTCGCGAAGGGCATGCTGGACAACAACCACCAGCGCGGCGCCGGCTTCCTCATCCCCCGCGCCGCGTTCGACGCGCAGGCGTCGCCGCACGGTGGGCTGCTCGTCGGCAGCCCCCAGGAGGTGATCGACAAGCTGCTCACCTACCACGAGGTGTACGGACTCGGCCGCGCGATCATCCAGATGGGCTTCGGCGGGATGCCGAAGATCGAGCACCTCAAGGCCATCGAGCGGCTCGGCACCGAGGTGGCACCGGTGGTGCGCCGCGAGGTGGCGGCGCGCGAGAAGAGCGCGGCATGAGCGCCACCACCGCCGTCGGGGTCGGGATCGAACCCGCGACACGGCCCTCCGGCGGCCGGGCGCTGCGTGTCGTCGTCGTCAACGGGAGCCCGAGCGTGGAGTCCAAGACGGTAGGGCTCGTCGACGTCGTCCTCGACACCCTGCGCACGATGGTCCCGATCGAGTCGTCCAGGATCGACGTCTACAGCCTCGGGCCCGGGTTCGCCCAGGCGACCGAGCGTGCGGAGGTCACGCCCGACGTCGAGGCCACGATCCGCCGCGTCGAGGAAGCCGACCTCCTCCTCGCGGCGGCGCCGGTGTTCCGCGGCTCCTACCCGGGGATGTTCAAGCACTTCTTCGACCTCGTGGACCAGTACGCGCTCACCAACAAGCCCGTCCTGCTCGCCGCCACGGGTGGGACCGACCGGCATGCCCTCGTCCTGGAGCACGCCCTGCGGCCCCTCTTCGCGTTCTTCCAGGCGCTGACCGTTCCCGTGGCGTTCTACGCGTCCGCCGGCGACTTCGACGGCACGACCCTGCTCAACCCCCGCGTCCACGGACGTATCGAGGTGGGGCTGACCGACGTGGTGGACCTGCTGCGGACCCGCGCGACGGGGGTCACCGACGACTGACTGCGGACGACCGCACACCTGCCGCCGGCTACCCGCAGGCAGCCGGCTGCAGGTCTCGCTGCCGGGCCGGCGGAGGAGCGGGGCGGGTGCGCGACACGAGGTCTCGGTCAGAGCTCGCAAAAGTTCGGCGTACAGTCCAGGCAGGAGCTGACCCTGGTTCCCCGATGATGGGAATCCGGATGCCTGACGCCACTCACCCTTCCTTTGCTGCCCCGACCGTGTCGTCGGACGGCTCCTCGCCGAGCGACGACCTGCTCACCCTCGGGCTGCTCGCAGGCTCCTCGATGGAGAACGAGCGGCGGCTGCCGATCCACCCTCGCCACCTGGACCTGATCGACCCGGACCTGCGCGCACGGATGGTCGTCGAGCGCGGCTACGGCGCAGACTTCCGGCTGGAACCCGGTTACCTGGAGTCTCGTGTTGGCCGGGTCGCGGAACGCTCCGAGGTGCTCGAGTCCGCCGACGTGCTGCTGCTACCCAAACCGCAAGCGGTGGACGTGGCGGCAATTCCCGAGGGCCGCGTCCTGTGGGGGTGGCCGCACTGCGTGCAGGATGCCGGAATGACGCAGACGGCGATCGACCGCCGGCTCACGCTGATCGCCTTCGAGGCGATGAACCACTGGACCGGCCGGGGTGACTTCAGCCTGCACGTGTTCCACAAGAACAACGAGCTTGCCGGCTACTCCTCCGTGCTGCACGCCCTGAGCCTGGTCGGCTCGACCGGTGACTACGGACCACGGCTGAGCGCGGTGGTGATCGGCTTCGGCGCGACGGCGCGGGGCGCCGTGACCGCACTGAAGGCGCACGGAATCCATGACATCCAGGTCCTCACACAGCGTGGTGTCGCGGCGGTCGGCTCGCCGATCCACACCGCGCACATCACCCAGCTCAACACCGACGAGGGCGCGACCCACCTCAGCACGGTCCTCACACAGGCCGGCGACGTCCTGCTCCCCGACTTCCTGGCGTCGCACGACATCGTCGTCAACTGCACGCTCCAGGACGTCGCTGCGCCGTTGACCTACCTGAGGACCGAGGACCTGGAGCGTTTCACCTCGGGAAGCCTGATCATCGACGTGTCGTGCGACGAGGGGATGGGATTCGAGTGGGCGAGGCCCACCACGTTCGACGAGCCGATGTTCACGGTCGGCCAGGGGGTCGACTACTACGCCGTCGACCACAGCCCTTCGCACCTGTGGAACTCGGCGACCTGGGAGATCAGCGAGGCGCTCCTGCCGTTCCTTCGCACGGTCATGGAAGGACGAGCCGCGTGGGAGAAGGACCTCACCCTCTCGCGCGCGATCGAGATCGACGACGGAGTGATCAAGAACCCGAGCATCCTGAGCTTTCAGGACCGTGAGGCGGCCTACCCGCACACCCGGACCGCCTGACACCCGAGCCCACCCGGTCCAACGAGATCAAGCGCCGCCGCGAGGGTGCGACCAGGTCCGTGACCCCACCAACTCGCTCGACGGGGCCGGAGCAGGCCTGCAAGAGTTTCACCATGGAGAGCGAAAGCACGGAGCTGCCCTCGGCGAACGCCGCCTTCGACGCGAGCTTCGAGCACCTCGCGACGGTCCGCACCGACTACGACGCCAAGGCGCAGGCCTACGCCGCGTTCATCGGGGACGCGTTCACAGGCAGCCCCCTGAATCATGTGCTGATCCAGGCCTTCGCCGACCTGGTCCAGCAGGCCGGCGGCGGGACCGTGGCCGACGTCGGCTGCGGGCCAGGGCACGTGACCGCCTTCCTGCGAGACCGGGGCGTCGACGCCTTCGGCGTCGACCTCTCGCCCCAGCTGGTAGCGGCAGCCCGCGAAGCCAACCCGGGCACCCGGTTCGACGTCGGCGACATGGGCGCGCTCGACGTCGCGACAGGCAGCCTCGCTGGCGTGCTGGCGAACTACTCGATCATCCACACGCCGCCGGACGCGCTCCCCGCGATCCTCGGTGAGCTGAGCCGGGTCCTGGCGCCCGGCGGCCACCTCTTGCTGTCGTTCCAGGCATTGGCCGACGCCGAGGGAGCGGTTGAGGCCTTCGACCACAAGGTCTCCCCCGCCTGGCGGTACTCGGCCGGCCACGTCGTCAGCCTGCTCGGGCAGACCGGTGTCGACGAGGTCGCCCGCCTGACGATCTCGCCGCGCGAGGACCCGGTGCGTGGCTTCCCACAGGCGCACGTCCTGACGCGCAAGGCGCCCGCGTGAGGCCCGCGGCCCCCGACACGCCGATCGAGGCACGCTCCTCTGACTCATCGCCCGCTCCGGGAGCGCAACCGGCCGATGACTGTCCACACGATCATCCGCGCCATCCGCAGCGGCCCGTACCGCACGCCGGACACGAACGGGGCCTCGCCCCGGAGGGTCGTCTCGGCGCCCCCGTCCACGAAGAGAACCTGACCGGTGGTGAACGCGGCGTCCGGCGAGAGCAGCCAGGCGATGGCTGCGGCGACCGGCTCGACCGGGCCAGGCATCCCGAGGGGCTGCGGGAGGGCGTCCTGGAGCACGCGCACGTTCGTCGCGTCGGCGAGCATCGTCCGGCGGGCGGTCTCGGTCCCGACGATGCCCGGCGCGACGGCGTTGAGAAGGATGCCGGCGCCGGCCCAGTCGTCCCGCCCGGCGTTGCGCCGTAGCCACCGGTTCAGGGCGATCTTCGTCGATCGGTAGATGACGGTCCCGCGCCCGCGCGCGACCAGACGTTCGGCGATCGCCACGGCGCGGGGCTCGTCATCGGCGAGGCAGGCCTCGACCAGGTCGCCATCTCCGGCGGAGAGCGAGGATGCGGAGCTCACGACGACGGCTCGCGGATCGGACCCACGCGCCAGATCGTCGCGCAGTGCGCTGAGCAGTGCGACCGTACCGAAGTAGTTGAGGCCGACGGCGATGCGCCCGTCCGGGCTGCCCGCGACGAGCGCTACGCCGTCTATGCACGCCGGGGCGAGATCGCGGACCCGGTCGACGGCGGAGGCGCGGCCCTCAGGAGTCGTGAGGTCGGCGCGGACGTCGGCCGTCTCCGTGATGCCGCATCGGATGACGCGTGCGCCATCCCTCTCGAGTCGACCGGCGACGGCAGCACCGATCCCCGAGTCGGCGCCGGTGACCACATAGGTCCGGCCGGTGTGCTCTGGCATGGGCGTCTCCTCTTTGATGCACTAGTGCAGCACTACACTAGTGCATAACTTCCCCGCTATGCTCGACGAATGAGCGATCAGCCGGGGATCCGGGAACGCAAGCGGGCCGAGACGCGGAGCGCGGTCGTCCGCGCGGCGACACGGCTGTTCCTCGAGAGAGGGGTCACCGGGACATCGATCGACGACATCGCAGCCGGTGCGGGCATCGCGCGCCGCACGTTCTTCCTCCACTTCCCGTCGAAGGAGGACGTGCTCTTCCACTACCTGGAGGACCACATCGACCGTGCAGCGCGGGCGCTCGAGAGCCTGCCCTCCGGTGCCGACACCAGGCAGGGCGTACGAGCCGTGATGGCGGTGCTCGTCGAGCTCTTCGAGGACCCGAGTGCCGGCACGGACGAGCTCGCGGGCATCCGTGCCGAACTCATCACCGCGTCGCGCGGCCTGCCTGCCTCACTCGTCATTCGGCTGCAGAGAGCGCAGTCCGACCTGGTCGACGCTCTCCGCGAGCGGTTCCCGGACCCGGCCGGCTGGCAGCTGATGTCCGCGCACCTCGGAGCGTGCATGGGTGCTGCGGTCGCGGCGGCGCTCGCCGCCGAGCGGCCCGACCTGCGCGCCGGCGCGATCCGGGACGCCGTGGACCGCGCGAGCGCGGGCTTCGCGGTGCAACGCGCCTGACGATCGAAGCGGCGACCGACGACGGCGGCGTTAGTTCGCCCCTTCGCGGACGTCCTTCCCCAGCTCGGCGAACGCCTTGAAATCCTCCATGTGCTGCTGCGACTGCTTGTGGAAGGCGCCGGGCATGAGCAGCCCCATCAGCCGCATCAGCAGGTTGCTGAACCGGTATTCGCTCTCGCTCACCCAGAGCGTCGTCTCTGGATCGGCGTCGGTCAGCCGGTCGCGCACGACGCTCCACATGCCCGCGCCGACAGTCTCTCGGTCGAAATGAACGACGACCTCTTCGGGGATCGCGTGCAGGTCCGCCGGATCCCGGCGCGTGATCATCTCGGTGAGCTCGATCGTCCGCTTCCCCGACTGCATCACGACCCGCGACGTGGTTCCGAGGTGCCCGTGCACCCCCTTCACGGGCTCGTGCAGCACCATGCCTCGCAGCCACATCGGTAGGTGTGCCGGGTCGGCGAGCAGCTGGGCAACCTTCTCCCGCGGCAGGGCGATCTCGATCGAGTTGGTGTACTTCATGGCGCGCGTGTTCCCTCCAGCTGTCCCGCCGATCGACAGATCCCACCGAGAACGAACCTGGTTCGGCGGTCGTAGTCCGCCCTGGGTGGTCGGCCGCCGTACTTGAGCGCGAGCGCGTTGTCGAGGGTCAGCGCCTGAAAGTCGCCCGGCGTGAACCCGTGAACCAGGACGCCAGCGGCATGGCCTCCTGCGACCAGGTCGTCATGGAAGGCTCCCCCGACGTGACACAGGGCCATGAGCTGCTCGGAGTCCGGGAATTCCTGCAGCAGCACGTCGTTGACCGCCGGCAGCCGGTACTGGAGATCCCGAATCGCACCGACGTAGGAGCAGATTCGTTCTCGAACCTCAGCGACGGACCGTGCATCGTCGATGACGCCCCGCAGCTCTGCTGCGACGACGTCGTCAAGGACGGCGTCGATCAAGCCGATTCTTCCTCCGAGCCTGTTGAAGATGGTCGCCTTGCTCACGTGGGCGGCCGCGGCGACCTCCTCGAGCGGCGCGGAAAGGCCCCGCTCTCGGAACACCTTCACCGCAGCGACGCGGATGCGCTCGACATTACGGCGGGCATCCGTGCGGAGCGTCGGCGAGGACGGGGTACTCGTCACCACCGCCTCCTCCTTCGCTCGACAAGAGAACTTGACCATCCAGGTCAACTTCCCCCACGATAACACCCGACGGAAGTTGACCTCGGTGGTCAAGTTCCGCGTACCGGTTCCCTCCGCGCTGCCCGCACACTCTCCCGGCAGCGCAGGCCCTAGGGGTCGGCTCACGAAAGGACACCATCATGATCATCGTGACCGGAGCGACTGGCGCTCTCAACGGAGCTACGGTCGATCACCTCTTGAAGCAGGTGCCTCCAGCCCGCATCGGCGTCAGCGTCCGCGACCCCGAACGTGCGAAGCATCTGGCCGGCCGAGGGGTTCGCGTGCGCCAAGGGAGCTACGACGATCCCGTGGCTCTGCGCCATTCGTTCGCCGACGCCGATCAGGTGCTCCTCGTCTCCTCCAACGACGTCACTGCCGACGTCGTCACCCAGCACCGGACGGCGATCGATGCTGCGGTCGAGGCCGGGGCCCAACGGATCCTTTACACCAGCGCCCACGGGACGGGCTTCGACACTGCCTATCCGCCGCTCGCGATCCACGCGGCCACCGAGAACCACCTCGCCGCTTCAGGCGTCGCATGGACCGCGTTGCGCAACGGCTTCTACGGAGACCTCGGACAGCTGCTCGGCCCGTGGCAGACGACCGGAGTGATCGCCAAGCCCGCCGACGGTCCGTTCTTCTGGGTCGATCGGCGTGAGGCCGCTGAGGCTGCAGCGGCGATCCTCGTCGGCGACTCCCCGTTCGACGGTCCCGTCGATCTGACGCCGTCCTCGCCGGCCACCCTCGCGGACTTCGCCTCGGTGGCCTCCGAGCTCACCGGTCGCCATGTCGATCGCATCGTCGTCGACGACGAGAAGTGGGTTGCCGACGAGATGGAGAACGGCATTCCGGAGGCGGCCGCACGCTTCACCCTCTCGTGGTTCCAGGCGACACGGAGCGGCCATTTCGCACAGTCCGATCCCACGCTCTCCCGGCTCCTCGGACGGGAGCCGCGCGGCGTCGCTGATCAGCTGGCAGACCACCTCGCGAGCTGAGCCACCTGACCGGTCGGGCTACACGTCAGTCAGCGTCGAGCGTCGGGGTCACGGTGCCCTCGACGAGCCACGCTCGGGAGAACGTGGTTTGCGGGACGAAGCCCTCGCCCCAGGCGATGCGGTCGCCGGCGAGGTTTGCCCTCTCGGTGTCGCCCGGGAACTGGGCCAGGTCCGGTCCGTCGTGCCCGGAGGCCGACGGTGTGGCGCGGTACAGGTAGGCCGGCCCCGCCGGGTTCTCGTCGTCCGCGCTGTTCCACAGGAGCAGGCCGCCCGCGGCCTGCAGGCCGTTGACGCCCCTGTCACCGGCCCGCACGACGCTGTGCGTCCCGCCGCGCCGGTCGAAGACGAAGAGGGTGGTTTCTTGTTCGTCGGACACCGTCGTCCACGCCACGAGGTCGTCCGAGACGGCGACCTCCGAGATCCGGTCCGCCGAGCCGTGATCGATCGAGAGCAGCGCCGTGGTGCTGGCGAGGTTCCCGCCGGCCGGGCCGTCGAACAGCCAGATCGTCGTCGTGCGGGTTCCGCCGGGACCCGGTTCCAGCAGGGCGGCGACGACCTCGTCGTCGTCGGCCGCGAAAGCGGTGACGTGGTCCGCCAGCAACACCCCCGTCCCGGGGTCGTCGATCGGCGCGGTGAGCAGGCTGGGGTTGTCCTCCCCTCCGGCCGTCCACAGTGCGTGGTCGCGGGTGAGGGCGACCTCCCCTACGTACCCCTCGTAGGTGGCGAGCGTCCTCGGCTCCGTACCGGCCCGGAAGGTGCGTATCTGACTGGTGCGCGTGGCGCCCTCCCCACCGGTCGTCTCGCCCCACGTCACTCGGTCGCCCCGCGCGGCGACGTCGTACGGCACCAGCATCACGTCGTTGATCGTGTCGGTGGGGATCGACTCGGTCGGTCCGTCGCTCCGGTGGGCATCGGCCCTGACGAAGGCGCCCTCGACCGTGCCGGCAGGCCCGAACTCCGCTGCGGCGGCCCAGACGACCCCGTTCTCGGCGAGCCCGTCGAGCAACGGCATCTGCTTACCTCCGTCATCGGTCACGGGCACTCCTGTCTGCTCGTCGATACGCCCGGGCGTGACCATCTCGATGTCGACGTCGTAGCAGGTCAACGGGCGTGCGTCGGCGACATCTACCACCACGGATTCGTCCAGCGGGCCTATGTCCTCGCCCGGCTCGGGAGCCCGTGCCGAGATCGGCGCGGGCAGCGCCTCCGGACACGCGAGCGGCGTGCTGCCCGCCAGGTCCACCACCGCAGGCGGCCGAGGCTCCGGCCGCGGGGCAGGTCCGAACCCGTCGGTGGGACCCCCGTCCAGCAGCGGCGCGACCAAGTCCCCGCCCGGGACTACGACCGGCCCGATCCAGGGCAGCGGCACCGGCCCGCGCGTCACCACCCCGAGCACCAGGAGGACCGCTACGCACGCGGCCCCGACCGTCTGCCCTGCCCGGCGCCGGCGCAGCGCGGCCCGGCTCCGGTCGAGCACCGCCTGCTCGTCGTAGTCCACGGGTTCGATCGCCTCCGTCCCCGCGACGAGCAGGTCCCGCAGGCGGGCGAGCCCGCGTGAGTTGGCGCCCTTGACCGTGCCGACGGCGATCCCGAGCTCCCGGGCGACCTCTGCCTCGGGCAGGTCGAGCAGGTGCCGCAGCACCACGACCCGCCGCTGGTTGAGCGGCAGCTGCGCCAGGCCGCGGACCAGCTCGTCGCGCAGCACCACGTGGGAGGCATGGTCCGCTGTGGTCGCGACGGGGATCTTGTCGGCGCCGGGGAACAGCTCGCGGCGCCCGTGCCGCCAGCCGTCGATGCGCTGGTTGACCAGGATCTGGCGCGCGTAGGCGCGCTGCGTGCGTGGCTTGACCTTGGCCCAGGTGCGGTAGACCCGCTCGAACGTCGACTGGACCAGCTCCTCCGCCCGGTGCCGGTCCCCGCACAGCAGGTACGCCGTCCGGTGAAGGTACGGCCCGCACTCCCGCACAAACTCGGTGAACTCCGCGTCACGGGTCCGCGGCACCTCGACCAGCACGTCACGCCCCGCGCCGTCGTCCGCCAGCCTGCCCGCCCCGGACTCGCTCATGATCGCCCCACTCTCCCGCCTCATGCCATCCACTACGGAGAGCGTCAGCCAAAGGTTGCCCCGTTGTGCGACCACAGAGACCGTCGGGTCGTGGGTAGAGGGGTTGCCGCTTGGCTGGCAGCCCGAGATGCCGACGTCAGGTAACCGCTCCGCCAGCACCACCGGGACACGCTCCCATGGACCGCGGCCCAGCTGCTGAGTCCTGGGTTCCTGATTGGTCGTGATGACGTCGAGGGATCGAGCGGCGATAACCGCCGGTAGTGCTCAGACGTTAAATCTGAACTCGACCACGTCGCCGTCCTGCATGACGTAGTCCTTGCCCTCGATGCGAGCCTTCCCGGCGGCCTTCACCGCGGAGACCGAACCGGCCTCGACCAGGTCCCCGTAGGAGATGACCTCCGCCTTGATGAAGCCACGCTCGAAGTCGGTGTGGATCACGCCGGCGGCCTGCGGGGCGGTCCAGCCCTTGTGGATGGTCCAGGCGCGTGCCTCCTTCGGCCCTGCCGTGAGGTAGGTCTGCAGACCGAGCGTCTCGAAGCCGACCTTCGCGAGCTGGTCCAGACCGGACTCCGGCTGGCCCGACTCCGCGAGCATCTCGGCGGCCTCGTCCGGCTCGAGCTCCACGAGCTCGGACTCGAACTTCGCGTCCAGGAAGATCGCCTGGGCCGGCGCTATCACCTTGCGCAGCGCCTCCTGGGACGCGGTGTCCGCCAGGCCGGCGTCGTCGGTGTTGAAGACGTAGATGAACGGCTTGGCCGTCATGAGCTGCAGGCTCGCGATCTCCGCCAGGTCGAGACCGGCGTCCGCGGCGCCCTGGTACAGCGTCACGCCCTTGTCCAAGATCTCCTGCGCCTGCTTCGCGGCCGCGTACAGGACGGGGTCGCCGCGCTTGATCTTGACCTCCTTCTCCATCCTCGGCAGGGCCTTCTCGAGGGTCTGGAGGTCGGCGAGGATGAGCTCGGTGGAGATCGTCTCGATGTCGCCGAGGGCGTCGGACGAACCGTCCACCCGCACGACGTCGGGGTCGTCGAACACGCGGGTGACCTGGCAGATCGCGTCGGCCTCGCGGATGTTGGCGAGGAACTTGTTACCCAGGCCCTCACCCTCGGACGCACCCTTGACGATGCCGGCGATGTCCACGAACGACACCGTGGCCGGCAGGATCTTCTGGCTCCCGAAGATCTCGGCGAGCTTGTTCAGCCGCTCGTCGGGAAGCGAGACCACGCCCACGTTGGGCTCGATCGTCGCGAACGGGTAGTTCGCGGCGAGCACCTGGTTGCGGGTCAGAGCGTTGAAGAGGGTGGACTTGCCGACGTTGGGCAGGCCGACGATGCCGATAGTAAGAGCCACGTCGCGAAATTCTACGTGCCGAGCGCCAATCGCCGTGAGCCGGGTCGTGCTCGGCTCCGATGGGGACGCTCGCGCGGTCTGCTGACGCGGGCCTACCGTGCGTCGCTGCGGCGCTCCAGCTCGTCGAGATCCCGTTCGGCAAACCGGTGATGCTCCCACGACTCGTTGACGATCACGCCGAGGCAGCGCCATACCGGAAGGGTGCGTGTCTCCGGCTCCCACGGCGGCAGCCGACGTGCCGGCGCCTCGAACTCCGCCTGCGTGAGTGAGTCGTACTGCGCACGCACCTGGGCGATGCGGTCGGCGTAGGCCGCCTGCACCTCCTGGTACGACGGCGTGGCCGCGATGTCGACGCCGAGGGCGCCCACCTCGTCGTCATACTCGGAGAACGGGAGGCCGATCGGGCTGAACGCGCCGTCGAGGCCCTGGACCCCGTGGCGCAGCCAGCCGTCGATGGCCAACACCAGGTGTCGCATCGTCTGGGCGAGCGACCACTCGCCGTCGACCTGCTGGTCCACGGTTCCGGCGGGCATGTCCGCAACCCTGTCGAACAGGGCGGACCAGGTCCGCTGCGCCGCCTCGAACGACCCCCGCTGCTCCGCCAGAACCTCGGACCTGGCCAGCGCCCTCCCCGGATACTGGCGGTTCAGCTCGGCCTCGATCAGCGGCAACACCTCGATCCCGTTGACCTTGAGCCCGCCGATCGCCCCGTCGATATCCGCACCGGTCAGGTCGACGCCCCGCATCACGGCGCCCGGCAGGTACGACTGCTCGAACGCCGCACCTTCCAGGTCGGCAAAACGGAACCGGGCACCGGTCAGGTCCGCCGCGACGAACTCGGCGTGCTGCAGGTCGTCGTCGGCCGTGAAGCGAGTCATGACCCCAGGCTAGGTCGGGACACTGACACAACCGCTGACCAGGGACGACGCCACATCGAGCGTCACGGGAACGACTGCACCTGCTGGAGCAGCTCCGGCAGCCGCTTGTCGTACACGCGAGCACCGAACCGCACGGCCAGGACCAGGATCAGCGCGCCGTACAGGACTCCGACCACGACGGTGACCACGCCCCACAGCACGCTGCCCAGCACGATCGCGGTGATACCGACGGCGAGCACCGGCACCGACAGCCCCAGGGTGATCACGAACCCGATGCCCTGCGACACGAAGGTGGCCATCGCGGCGCCCTGCGGGGACTTCAGCGGGCTCTCGCCCGGCTTGGCGACCGGGTAGACGAGCCGCGCCGAGGCGGCGCAGGAGACACCGGTGCTGACCAGCAGCAGGCCGAACGCCAGGCCGAGCAGGGGCAGGGTCAGATGCCACGAGTCCGCCGCCCAGACCGACGCCACCACCGTCGCAGCGCTGACCAGTGGGCCCATCACCAGCATCGGGATCGCCCGGCCCCACCGGTCGGCACGCCCGTCGACGCCCGACGAGACGTGCAGGGCGAACGCCGTGTTGTCGTAGCCGATGTCGTTGGAGATGCTGAAGCCGAGGATCCAGGCCACGAAGGGGCCGGTCGCCAGGAGCATGAAGAAGCTACCGGTGCTCTGGCTCGTGAAGTACATGATGACGGGCAGCAGCGGGATGATCGCGATGGAGCCGGAGTAGCGCGGGTCGCGGAGCCAGTAGGTCGCGGTGCGGGCTGCCACTGCCCAGGTGGGCGAGAACGGCACCCGGCCGAACGGCCCGAGCCCCTTGGCCTTGCCTCCGTTACCGTCGCCGACGGGCGGGCGCTCCAGCGACCGGGCCAGCGCGCGGTCCCAGACCAGCCAGGCCAGCGCGATCGTGGCGAGGGCGACGGCGAGGCGCCCGGCCAGGCCTGCCCAGTCACCGGCGTGCGCGGCGCCCCCGAGCGACCAGGCAGCACCGAACGGCGTCCAGCCGACAACGCTCGCCACCTGCTGGAACAGCGGCAGGAGCTGCGCGCCCGTGCTGACGTCTCCGCCGCCCGTCGCCTCTGCCCCCACCGAAACCTCGACGCCGTTCGCGAGCCAGCCGACGAACGGACCGATCATCACGACGAGCACCAGCGCCACGATCGTCACCACCTCGCGGTACCGCCGGGACTCCAGCACGGGAGCGAGCAGCGTGGTGAGGGCCCGGGAACCGAGGACGCACGTGGCGACCCCGAGCACCGCACCGACGAGCGACACGAGAAGCACCCCCGGCTCCAGCACCCATGCGAACGAGACGCCGAGCGCGAGAAGCACCGTGGCGATGCCGGGCACCGAGACCAGACCGGCCACGGCGAGCCCCGCGAGCAAGGTGCGCCGGGGGATCGCAAACGTCGAGAACCGGTGCGGGTCGAGGGTCGCGTCCACGCCGAAGGCGAAGATCGGGATCAGCCACCAGCCCACGACGGTGAGGACGCCGCCGAGGGTGATCGCCACCGCTGCCCAGGCCGGGTCCCCGGCGACGCCCACGAAGATCATGGCGGCCACGAGCATGCCCACGGTGCCGAGGGCGTACAGGACCGCGACGATCATGCCGATGGTCTGCCAGACGCTCCGGCGGAACGTGTTGCCCATCAGCGTGAGCTTGAGGGTCAGGAACCGCGCAACCATGAGAGCCCTTCCGAGTGCTGGCGGCCGCCGACGAGGTCGACGAACCGGTCTTCCAGGCTCTGCTCGCCTCGCACCTCGTCGATCGTGCCCGCAGCGAGCACCTGGCCCGCCGCCATCACCGCGACGTGGTCGCACATGCGCTGCACCAGGTCCATGACGTGGCTGGAGACGATCACGGTGCCGCCACCCGCCACGTAGCTCTTGAGGATGTCGCGGATGTTCGCGGCGCTCACCGGGTCGACCGCCTCGAACGGCTCGTCCAGCACGAGGGTGCGGGGTGCGTGGATCATGGCGCTGCCCAGCGCGATCTTCTTGGTCATGCCCGCCGAGTAGTCCACAACGAACGTGTCCGCATCCGCGACCAGGTCGAAGGCCTGCAGGAGGTCGTCCGTACGGTCCACCACGGTGGCCCGGTCCATCCCGCGCAGCATGCCCGCGTACGTGAGGAGCTGTCGTCCGGTCAGGCGGTCGAACAGGCGCACGCCGTCGGGCAGCACGCCCAGCGTGGCCTTGGCCTCGTCGGGCCGGGACCACAGGTCCACGCCGTGCACCCAGGACGTACCGAAGTCCGGCCGCAGCAGCCCAGTCGCCATCGAGAGCATCGTGGTCTTGCCTGCCCCGTTCGGACCGACCAGGCCGTAGAACGAGCCGGCGGGAACATCGAGGTTCACGCCGGACACTGCGATCTTCTGCCCGAACCGCTTCCAGAGACCGCGCACGCTGAGCGCGGCCGACGGGTCGTACGGGGGCGGCTCCTGGGTCCCTTGGTTCCCGGGGCTGCCCGGCGGGATCGGGTCGACTGGGGTCGTCATGGCACCCAACGTAGTCGCGCCGTCCGACACCGCGGATCCGCCACGTGGATGAGCCCGGGTGATAGTGCGTCCCCCTACGGACGGATATCCCGCCCTGCGCCGAACCAGGCGATTTCGAACGTGCGGGGTGTCGTCGTCACCGAGTGTCAGTGGGGCGTGGCAGCCTGTCGCACATGGACATCGTCGCAACGATTCTGCTGGCCCTCGGCGCTCTCGTCGTCGGCGTGCTGCTGGGATGGCTCGGCCACGCACAGCGCGTTGCGCCCGCGCTCCGCGAGACCGACCTGGAGGCGGTGCGGCTGCGCACCCAGGCAGAGTCTGCCGCGCAGCAGATCGCCGCCGCGCAGGCACGGGCGGACGAGCAGATCGCCGCGGCACGGGAGCGCGCAGGCGAGCAGATCGCCGCCGCGCGTACCGAGCAGGAGGTCGCACGCCGCCAGTTCCAGGCGCTCGCCGGCGACGCGCTCGACGCCAACAGCAAGCGTTTCCTCGAGCTCGCGGAGGAGCGGCTCAAGCGCTCCGCGTCGGACGGTGAGCAGGCGCTCGCCAAGCGCGAGGAGGCCGTGAAGTCGCTGGTGGACCCCCTGACCAAGGCCGTGGAGCTGGTACGCACCGAGGTGCTGCAGGCGGAGAAGGCCCGCATCGAGGGCCAGGGCGCGCTCGTGGAGCAGATGCGCAACGTCGCCGAGGTGTCGACCGACCTGCGCAACGGCACTGCGGACCTGGTCACGGCGCTGCGCTCGTCGCAGACACGCGGCGCGTGGGGCGAGCTGCAGCTGCGCAAGGTCGTGGAGTCGGCGGGCATGATCAACCGCGTCGACTTCACCGAGCAGGCGCAGGTCACCACGGACGACGGCACGCTCCGCCCGGACATGGTCGTCAACCTCGCGGGTGGCAAGCGTGTGGTCGTCGACTCCAAGGTCGCGTTCCTCGGCTTCCTCGAGGCGCAGCAGTCCGACGACGTCGCGTACCGCGAGCAGCGCCTCGACGCCCACGTGCGGCACATGCGCAAGCACGTGGACGACCTGGCCGGCAAGAAGTACTGGAACCAGTTCGAGCCCGCGCCGGAGTTCGTCGTCATGTTCGTGCCTGCGGAGGCGTTCCTCTCCGCGGCGCTGGAGCGCGCACCGGAGCTGCTGGAGTACGCGGCGCAGAAGAACGTCATCATCGCGACGCCCACCACGATGCTCGCCCTGCTGCGCACGGTCGCGTACGCCTGGCGGCAGGAGGCACTGGCGGAGAACGCGCAGAAGGTGCTCACGGTCGGCAAGGAGCTGTACGCGCGTCTGGTCACCATGACCGGCCACGTCACCCGGACCGGCCGTGCGCTGGAGTCCGCTACGAAGAGCTACAACCAGATGATCGGCTCGCTGGAACGCAACGTGCTCACGTCGGCCCGCCGGATGGTGGAGCTCGACGTGGTCGACGCGAGGGACGCGATCGACGAGGTCAGGGGCATCGAAGAGGTGCCGCGCCCCATCACCAAGCCCGAGCTGCTGGCCGCGGAGGAGGGCGGCGTCGTCGCGATCGACCGCGCACAGGACAACGACGGCGTGCTGGTCCAGCAGCTGGAGGTCACCGAGCTCGCGGTGAGCGACAAGCGCGCCCTGGAAGCGGTCGAGCAGACCGAGAGCGGCGCGGAGAACGGCGCGGCGGCCGGCTGAGCCCGGCCCGTAGCCCGGCGGCACGGGCCGCGGGCCGCGGGCCGCGGGCCGACCGGATGTTCGGATGTTCGGTAAAAAGTCAGGTGATCGGCAACTCGAGTTGCCGATCACCTGACTTTCTACCGAACGTCCGGTCCCGACGGTCCGGCCCTGCCCAGCGGCCCAGCCTCAGGCCTGCGGGAGCTCCTTACGCGCCTCGCGGCGCGGACGCTTGGGCTCCTCGCCGGCGGCCTTGAGCCCGGCGCGCAGCTCGCGCGGCAAGGAGAACATGAGGTCCTCCGTTGCGGTCCGGACCTCGTCGACGGTGCCGAAGCCGTGGTCGGCGAGGTGCGCAAGGACGTCCTCGACCAGGATCTCCGGCACCGAGGCGCCCGAGGTCACGCCCACCGTGGTGACGCCCTCGAGCCACTCGTCCCTGATCTCGGTCTTGCGGTCCACGCGGTAGGAGGCGGTCGCGCCCGCCTGGAGCGCCACCTCGACCAGCCGCACGGAGTTGGACGAGTTGGCCGAGCCCACCACGATGACGAGGTCGCAGTCCGGCGCCAGCTTCTTCACCGCCACCTGGCGGTTCTGCGTGGCGTAGCAGATGTCGTCGCTGGGCGGGTCCTGCAGCGTCGGGAACTTCTGGCGCAGCCGCCGCACGGTCTCCATGGTCTCGTCCACCGAGAGTGTGGTCTGCGAGATCCACACGACCTTCTCGGGGTCACGCACCACTACCTGGTCCACGTCGTCGGGCGAGTTCACGACCTGCACGTGCTCGGGCGCCTCGCCGGCCGTGCCCTCGACCTCCTCGTGACCGGTGTGCCCGATCAGCAGGATGTCGTAGTCGTCCTTCGCGAACCGCACCGCTTCCTTGTGCACCTTGGTGACCAGGGGGCAGGTCGCGTCAATGGTGTCGAGGCTGCGGGCGACGGCCGAGGCGCGCACGGCAGGCGACACGCCGTGCGCCGAGAACACGAGCCGGCCGCCCTCCGGCACCTCGTCGGTCTCGTTGACGAAGATGGCACCACGCTCACGCAGCGTCTCCACCACGTGCTTGTTGTGCACGATCTCCTTGCGCACATAGACAGGTGTGCCGTACGTCTCCAGTGCCTTCTCGACGGCGATGACGGCGCGGTCCACGCCCGCGCAATAACCACGGGGCGCAGCCAGCAGGACGCGCTTGGTCTGGGTCTCAGCAGGACGCTCAGGGCTCGTGACACTCACACCTGCAGTCTAGGGGCGGCGTGCGGAGGGCTTGTGTCGGTGGTGGGTGGCAGGGTTGGACACGTGACGGAACCAACCCAGCGGCACCTCCCCACCGAGCTCCCCCGGAAAGCACTCGACACCACCCCCACCAGCCCCTGGCCGGTTCGTGTGCTCTCGGAGAAGATCAAGGGCTACATCGACAAGATGCCGCCGGTCTGGGTCGAGGGGCAGGTGGTGCAGTTCAACCAGCGCCCAGGCTCCGGCATGCAGTGGCTGACGCTCCGCGACACCGAGGCGGACGCCTCCCTGCCCGTCACCGTCTTCTCACGCGTCCTCAGCACGCTCGCGCAGCCACCGAGCGAGGGTGACCACGTGGTGGTGCACGCCAAGCCCGTGTTCTGGACCAAGCGCGGCACGCTCCAGATGCAGGCCAACGAGATCAAGGCGGTCGGCGTCGGCGAGCTGCTCGCCCGGATCGAGGCTCTGAAGAAGGTCCTCGCTGCCGAGGGCCTGTTCGACCTCACCCGCAAGCGAAAGCTCCCGTTCCTACCCGCCGTGGTGGGGCTCGTGTGCGGTCGCGAGTCCAAGGCCGAGCACGACGTCGTGGTGAACGCCCGTGCCCGCTGGCCCCAGGTGCGGTTCGAGATCCGCGAGGTCGCCGTGCAGGGCGTCAACGCCGTGCGCGAGGTGTCGGCGGCCATCGCAGAGCTCGACCAGGACCCCAGCGTCGACGTCATCGTCGTCGCGCGTGGCGGCGGCTCCGTCGAGGACCTGCTGCCCTTCAGCAACGAGTCGCTGGTGCGTGCGGTCGCACAGGCCCGCACCCCCCTGGTCAGCGCCATCGGCCACGAGACGGACGCGCCGCTGCTGGACCTCGTCGCCGACTACCGCGCCTCCACGCCCACCGACGCCGCCAAGCGGATCGTGCCCGACGTCTCCGAGGAACGCCTGCGCCTCACCCAGGCCCGCGGCCGCATGCGCGGAGCGGTCACGGCGATGCTCGACCGCGAGCAGCACGGGCTCGACGGCGTCCGCTCGCGCCCGGTGCTCGCCGTCCCGCACACGATGCTGGAGTCCCGTGAGCGTGACATCGTCCAGGCGCTCCGCCACAGCCGCAATGCGCTGAACGCGCTGCTGCTGCGCGCGAGCGGCGAGGTCGGGCGGCTCGGCGCCCAGGTCCGGGCGCTCTCCCCCGCATCGACGCTGGAGCGCGGCTACGCCGTCGTGCAGCGTGCGGACGGCCACGTGGTGCGGCGGCCCGGCGACGTCGAGGTCGGCGCGGGTGTACACGTGCGCCTCGCGGAGGGTGCGCTGGACGCCGAGGTCACCGCGGCCATCCCATAGGCCACCACGCCAGGGCCGGCGACGGTGACCGGGCGGACGTACTCGCCCGCGAGTCAGCTCGATCCGGCCGAGCCGCCGCGGCGCGCGGGCCTCACGTCGCGGAGGCACCCCGCGCCGCACGGCGGAACCGTGTCGCGAGGCGATCGAACGCCCTCGCGAGCTCGTCGCCCTCGATCACCTCGATGTCGGCGCCGAGCTGTGCCATCCACAGCGCTATCCGGTTCGGGTCGTCGGAACCCAGCTCGACGCGGCACGTGGACTCGTCGACCACCTCGATGTCGACGGGGACGAAGATCTTCGCGGCGACCTCGGCGGCGGGAGCGTGCACGAGCACCCGGGCGCGGTACGTCGAGGCCCCCTTGCTGACCCGTCCGACGACGTACTCGACGACCTTGTCCTCCGGGATCACGCGCGGCCGGAACCGCGCACCTGTCGGTGGGTGCGCGACCATGCGGTCGACACGGAAGACTCGCCAGTCGTCACGGTCGAGATCCCACGCGAGCAGGTACCAGAGCGGCCTCCAGCTCACCAGCCGTTGCGGTTCGGTGTGCCGCGCCGCTTCGCTGCCCCCGGGCTTCGTGTACCCGAACCGGAGCCGTTCATGGCCGCGGATCGCGGCGGCGACCGAGCCGAGAACCGAAAGATCGAGCGGCGGTTCGGCCCCTGAGACGGCGCTGGTCGCCTCGCGCACCGTCTCGACGCGCCGACGCAGGCGCGAGGGCAGCACCTGCTCGAGCTTCGCGAGCGCCGTGAGCGAGGTCTCCTCGACGCCGAGCCCTCGGGTCGCGACCGCACCCAGCCCGACCGCGACGGCGACGGCCTCGTCGTCGTCGAGCAGCAGCGGGGGCATCGCTGTCCCTGCGACCAGCCGGTAGCCGCCCGTCACGCCGGGGCGCGCGTCCACGGGGTAGCCGAGCGACCGCAGCTTGCTGATGTCGGCGCGAACGGTCCTCGTGCTCACCTCGAGCCGGCCGGCGAGCTCTGAGCTCGTCCAGTCACGCTTGAGCTGGAGCAACGACAGCAGCTCGAGAAGGCGAGCCGAGGTCTCCAACATGTTCTCGATCATTCCAGCAATTGCGGAAGCCAACCTGCCGCATTACCCGGGAACGTGGACGTCATGAACGAGCACAACGCCCTCACACCGTTCCGCATCAACATCCCGCAGGCCGACGTCGACGACCTGCGCGACCGGCTGGCGCACACGCGCTGGCCGATCCCCGTGCCGGGCCGAGAGGACCCCACCGACTTCGGCCGCGGTGTCCCGCTGGGCTACCTGAAAGAGCTCGCCGGGTACTGGCGCGACGGCTTCGACTGGCGCGCACAGGAGGCGCGGCTCAACGAGCACGAACACCTCACGACGGTCGTCGACGGCCAGACGTTCCACGTCGTCCACGCTCGATCGGCGAACCCGGAGGCCACCCCGCTGATCCTGAACAACGGTTGGCCGGGCTCGTTCGTCGAGTACCAGCGACTCGTCCCGCTGCTGACCGACGAGTTCCACGTCGTCATCCCGTCGCTGCCCGGCCTCGGGTTCTCCACCCCGTTGTCAGGAACGGGCTGGGAACTGGCCCGGACGGCGGACGCCTATGCCGAGATCATGACGCGTCTGGGCTACGAGCGGTTCGCGGCCCACGGCACGGACATCGGTGCGGGCACCACCGGGCGCCTCGCGGCGGTCTTCCCGGAGCGGGTCATCGGCACTCACCTCGGCAGCGACCGCGGGTGGCTCGGGTTGGTCGGCGACAAGTTCCCCCACCCCGACGGTCTGTCCGACGACGAGGTCGCCCAGATCGAGGCGCTGCACACCGAGCGCGGCCGAGCGCGGATATATCGGGATGCACAACCACCGGCCCGACACGATCGGCGCGGCACTCACCGACTCGCCGGTCGGTCAGCTCGCGTGGATCGCCGAGAAGTTCAAGCGCAGGACCACCGGCGGCTACCGAGCGCCGGACGTCGACCGCGACCAGCTCCTCACGAACGTCAGCCTGTACTGGTTCACCCGCAGCGGCGCGTCGATCGCGCAGTTCTACTACGAGTCCGAGCACTCCGGAGCCGGCATGTCCATGACCCCGGGGGTGCCCTCCGGATGGGCCGTGTTCGACACCCATCCGCTCATGCGCCGAGCGATGGACCCGTGGAGGGCGATCGGCCACTGGAGCGAGTTCACCGAGGGCGGCCACTTCCCCGCGATGGAGGAGCCGAAGCTGCTCGCGGACGACCTCCGCACCTTCTTCCGCAGCATCTCCTGACTCCGTGCAGGGCCGGCGGGGCGCCCCATAGGGTCGGTGGATGGATCATGAGCCGATGCGGCGCGTCGCCGAGTTCCGCACGATGTTCGACGGTGTGACCGGAGCGGACCGACCAGAGCTGCCGGAGCAGCGCCGGACGCTGCTGACCGAGGAGGCGGAAGAGGCCGCCGAGGCACTCACGGACCTGGCGGCGGCCTTGCGCGCCGGCGACGACCCGGTCAGTGCCTACCGGGCGGTCGCCAAGGAGCTGGCTGACGTGCTCTACGTCACCTACGGGGCCGCGGACGCACTGGGGATCGACCTGCCAGCGGTCTTCGTCGAGGTCCACCGGTCGAACATGAGCAAGATCTCCGCTGACGGCGGCGTCGAGCGCCGAGCCGACGGCAAGGTTCTCAAGGGCCCTGGTTACCAGCCGCCGGTCCTCGACGGCCTCGTCGAGTGGCCATGAAGAGATTCTCAGCGACGGCGGCAATAGAGGCCAGAACCTGTCCGCTTCCCCTGACAGTGTGAGTCTCATGACCGAGCACACCGCACTCATGCCGTTCCGCATCAACATCCCGCAGGCCGACGTCGACGACCTGCGCGACCGGCTCGCCCGCACCCGGCGGCCGCTCCCGGTACCCGGCCGGGACGACCGCACGGACTTCAGCCGCGGGATCCCGCAGGCCTACCTGACGGAGCTCGCCGAGTACTGGCGCGACGGCTTCGACTGGCGCGCGCAGGAGGCGAGGCTCAACGAGGACGAGCAGCTCACGACGGTGGTCGACGGCCAGACGTTCCATGTCGTGCACGTGCGCTCGGCCAACCCCGAGGCCACCCCGATCATCCTGAGCCACGGCTGGCCAGGTTCGTTCGTCGAGTACCAGCGACTCGTCCCGCTGCTGACCGACGAGTTCCACGTCGTCATCCCGTCACTGCCCGGCTTCGGGTTCTCCACCCCGCTGTCGGGAACCGGTTGGGAGGTGGCGCGCACGACCGAGGCATACGCCGAGATCATGACGCGTCTCGGGTACGAACGGTTCGCGGCGCACGGCACCGACATCGGCGCCGGCACCACCGGCCGGCTCGCCGCGCTCCACCCCGAGCGCGTCATCGGCACCCACGTCGGCAGCGACGGCCGGATGCTCGGCATGGTGGGCGACAAGTTCCCGTACCCCGAAGGGCTGTCCGAGGACGAGGTAGCCCAGATCGAGAAGATCCGCGCCGAGGACACCGCCGAACGCGGCTACTTCGAGATGCAGAACCACCGTCCCGACACGATCGGCGCCGCCCTGACCGACTCGCCCGTCGGCCAGCTCGCGTGGATCGCGGAGAAGTTCCAGACCTGGACGAACCGCGCGCACCAGACCCCCGGCGAGGCCGTCGACCGCGACCAGCTGCTCACCAACGTGAGCCTGTACTGGTTCACCCGCAGCGGTGCGTCGAGCGCCCAGTTCTACTACGAGTCCGAGCACGCGGGCCTCGACTGGGCCGGGTCAGCGGACGTGCCGGCCGCGTGGGCGGTGTTCGACACGCACCCCCTCATGCGCCGCGTGATGGACCCGTGGAACGCGACCAGCCACTGGAGCGAGTTCACCGAGGGCGGCCACTTCCCCGCGATGGAGGAGCCCGAGCTGCTGGCGAACGACATCCGCGCGTTCTTCCGCGACCTCACCTGACCCGGCCGGTGCCGTGCCCGACCTCGCTCAGCGCCGGCGGGCCACGAACACCCACTCCAGCCCAGGCCGATCGGGCGCGTCCAGCACCTCGTCGACCTCGAACCCCGCGGTGCGCAGCGACGCCTCGATCTCGTCCCGCTCGCGAAACCGCAGCGTCGAGACCGAGGTAACCACGTCGCCGTCGGGCAGCATGCCGGGCGGGAAGCGGTAGGACCCCTGGAAGGTGACGTAGGGAAGCGCGACCTCCAGGAGGTCGTTCCACATCTCGACCGGTCCGACGCCCGGGATGTCGCGGCGGATCGACCTGTGCTCGCGGGTCCACCCGAGCCAGGCCTGCCGCTGCGGCACCCGGGTCTCGAAGACGAGGCGGCCCCCGGGACGGAGCGCGTCGCGCACCGCCGCGAGCGCCTCCGCCCAGTCGGCGTCCGTGGTGAACACCTGGGCGACGTTGCCGGTCATGGTCGCCAGGTCCGCGGCGAGGCCGAGCCCGGCGACGACTTCGGCCCCGCCCTCGATCCAGGTGACGCTTCCGCCGCCGGCCGGGGTGACGGGCTTGGCCCGGGCGACCTCGAGCGACGCGGCGGCGGGATCGACACCCGTGACGTGCAGGCCGCGCCCGGCCAGCTGGAGGGCGAGCACCCCGGTCCCGCAGCCGACGTCGAGCACCGTGCGTGCGCCGAAGCGTTCGGCGAGCCCGACGTACAGGTCGAGGTCGCCGCGGTCGTCGTCGAAGGCGTCGTAGAGCCGCGCCAGGCGGGGGTCGACGAAGATCGGGTCGGGTGTGGTCATGGCAACATGTTCACCCGCCGCACGGCCGGGCCCAAGTGCATTTCCTCGCGTACGGTCGAGGCAGCATGCCAGGGAGAAGACGATGACAGGTGAGGTCGACACCACGCTGGACGACGCGGCCGCGGTGTTCGCCAGCGCGCGCCGGCGGCTGTTCGGTATCGCGTACCGGATGCTCGGCTCCAGCGCCGAGGCCGAGGACGTGGTGCAGGAGACGTGGGTGCGGTGGCAGACGACGGACCGGTCGGTGGTCCTCAACCCGCAGGCGTTCCTCACGACGGCGACCACGCGCCTGGCGATCAACGTGCTGCAGAGCGCGCGGTCGCGGCGCGAGACGTATATCGGGCCATGGCTGCCGGAGCCGGTGGACACGAGCGAGGACCCGACGCTCGGCGCCGAGCGTGCGGAGGCCCTGGACGTGGCGGTGCTGGCCCTGCTGGAGCGGCTCACGCCCACCGAGCGGGCCGCGTACGTGCTGCGCGAGGCGTTCGACTACGAGTATCCCGAGATCGCGCGCATCGTGGGGGTGTCGCCCACCGCCACCCGGCAGCTGGTGAGCCGGGCGCGCAAGCATCTCGCCTCGGAACCGCGCAACACGGTGAGCACCGCCGAGCGCCGCGCGCTCCTGGAGGCGTTCCTCGCGGCCGCGCGGGTGGGCGACATCGAGCGGCTGGAGCAGCTGTTCGCGGAGAACGTCACCACCCGGGCCGACAGCAACGGGAGGTCGAAGCACGTCGCGCGGGTCACGGTCACCGGCCGGTCCAAGGTGGCGCGGGTCCTGTCCTCGTTCGCCGAGATCTTCTGGGCCGGCGTCACCACGCGGCCGATCGAGGTCAACGGCGAGGAGGGCATGGCGATGGAGCGGGACGGGGAGCTGATCGGCGTCCTGGCCGTCACGGTCTCCTCCGCCGGCCTGCACGAGCTCATGTGGCAGCTGAACCCGGAGAAGATCGCCCCCTTCCGGCGGGCCCGAGCGGGTCGGGCCGCGCCGGAGGGCTCGAACTGATCCGCTACGCCTGCGCCTTCCGCCACTGCTCGTAGCTGACCTCGCCGAGCTGGGCCTCCCCGTGCGGCACCAGCTCGCCGTCCTGCAGCGGCGCGCCGAAGTAGGTGGCGCTCGGGTCGGCGCGGACCTCGCGCGGGTCGTCCTTCGACGCGAGGTAGGTACGGACGATCTCGTCGAAACCGAAGGTCTCCGGCCCGGCGATCTCGATGGTCCCGTTCAGCGGCTCGCCGACGGCCGTCCTGGCCACGAACCGGGCGACGTCGGCGGAGGCGATCGGCTGGAAGCGGACCGGCGCGATGTGGACCACGCCGTCGGCCTCCGCGGTGTCGGCGATCGAGGCGAGGAACTCGAGGAACTGGGTGGAGCGGAGGATCGACCAGCCGGAGCCGGACGCCTTGACGAGGTCCTCCTGCACGAGCTTGGCACGCATGTAGCCGGAGTCGATGCCGTCGGCGCCGACGATCGAGAGGATCACGTGGTGCTGCACGCCGGCCTCCGCCTCGGCGTCGAGCAGGTTCTTCGTCGAGGTCCGGAAGAAGCTGGTGACGTCCTCCTCCGCGAACGAGGGCGAGTTGCTGAGGTCGACCACCGCCTGGGCGCCCTCGAGCACCTCCGCGAGGCCTTCCCCGGTCAGGGTGTTCACGCCGGTCTGCGGCGCGGCGGCCACGGCATCGTGCCCGTGTTCCTCGAGGTTGCTCACCACTTGGCTGCCGACGAGGCCGGTGCCGCCGATGACCACGATCTTCATGGTGTTCTCCTTGGTTGTGTGGTCGTTCTCCCGACGAGCCGAACGGCCCGTCAGGAGTTCGACCGGGAGCACCACGAATCTGTGACCGACGGGTGGATCACGTCGCCGGGCCGGATACGGTTCGTTCGTGACGACGATCCGACACCTCCTTTTCGACGCCGACGGTGTGCTCCAGGGGTTCCCCGGCGGCTTCTACCAGGCCGCCGAGCAGCTCCTCGGCGAGCGCACCCGCGAGATCCTGACCCTCGCGTCCGAGCGGGAGCACCAGCTCCTCGCGGGCAACGACGACTTCCTGCCGGTCCTCGCCGGGGTCCTTCGGGAGTACGACGTCGATGTGCCGGCCGCCGACCTGTACGCGGCGGTGTGGCAGAACATCGAGCCCGCCCCTGCGTCGCTCGACCTGGTTCGGCGGCTGCGCGAGGCCGGCTACGGGGTGCACCTGGGGACCAACCAGATCCGGCGCCGGGCCGACCACATGAGAGCCACGCTGCCGTACGACGACCTGTTCGACGTCAGCCTCTACTCCTGCGACCTGGGCGTGGCCAAGCCGGACCCCGCGTTCTTCCTCAAGGCAGCTACCCGGATCGGGGCCCCTCCTGCCGAGGTCCTTTTCATCGACGACCACTCCCCCAATGTCGAGGGCGCCCGGTCGACGGGCATGGCCGCAGTGCACTGGCGGCTCCAGGAGGGGCACGACGTCCTGCTGGAGCAGCTCGCGGTCCACGGCGTCGCACCGTCGGTGCGCGGCGCCTGAGCCGCGCCGGGCACGCCTACCGCTCGCGCTCCACCCGCCGCTCGTCCCACACGGGCTCGGCGGTCTCCCGCACGACGCCGTCGGAGCCGAAGACGAGGTACCGGTCGAACGACCGCGCGAACCAGCGGTCGTGCGTCACGGCCAGCACGGTCCCGTCGAACGACTCCAGGCCCTCCTGCAGCGCCTCGGCCGACTCGAGGTCGAGGTTGTCGGTGGGCTCGTCGAGCAGCAGCGCCGTCGAGCCGGCCAGCTCGAGCAGCAGGATCTGGAACCGGGCCTGCTGGCCGCCGGACAGCCGGTCGAACGGCCGGTCCGCCGCCTCGGTGAGCTCGTAGCGCCGCAGTCGCGACATCGCCATGCCCTTGTTCTGCGCGTGGTCCTCCCACAGGATGTCGAGCAGCGCGCGCCCGAACAGCTCAGGGTGCGCGTGCGTCTGCGCGAAGTGTCCGGCGACCACCCGCGCCCCGAGCTTCCACGAGCCCGTGTGCGCGACGTCCCCGCCGGCAAGCAGGCGCAGGAAGTGGGACTTGCCCGACCCGTTCGAGCCGAGCACCGCTACCCGCTCGCCGTAGAAGACCTCCAGGTCGAACGGCTGCATCAGCCCGGTGAGCTCCAGCCCCGCACAGGTCACGGCGCGCAGGCCCGTGCGGCCCCCGCGCAGCTTCATCGTGATGTCCTGCTCGCGCGGCGGCTCCGGCGGGGGCCCCGCCTCCTCGTACTTCCTCAGCCGGGTCTGCGCAGCCCGGTACCGCGACGCCATGTCGGGGCTGCTCGCCGCCTGGTTCCGCAGCGTCAGGACCAGCTTCTTGAGCTGCGCGTGCTTCTCGTCCCAGCGCCGGCGCAGCTCCTCGAACCGCGCGAACCGCTCACGCCGCGCCTCGTGGAACGTGGCGAACCCGCCGCCGTGCACCCACGCGTCCGCGCCGGCAGGGCCGGGCTCCAGCGACACGATCCGGTCCGCGGCACGCGAGAGCAGCTCCCGGTCGTGCGACACGAACAGGATGGTCTTCTTGGTGGTCCTCAGCTGGTCCTCCAGCCAGCGCTTGCCCGGCACGTCCAGGTAGTTGTCCGGCTCGTCGAGCAGCAGCACCTCGTCCGTGCCCCGCAGCAGCGCCTCCAGCACGAGCCGCTTCTGCTCGCCGCCCGACATCGTCCGCACCTCGCGGAACTGTGCCCGGTCGTAGGGGATGCCGAGCGCCGCCATGGTGCAGACGTCCCACAGCGTCTCGGCCTCGTACCCGCGTACCTCCGCCCAGTCCGACAGCGCCTGCGCGTAGGCCATCTGGGCGGCCTCGTCGTCGACGGTCAGCATCGCGTGCTCTGCCTCGTCGACGGCACGCGCCACCTCGCGCAGCCGAGGCGCCGAGACGGACACGAGCAGGTCGCGCACCGTGGTCTCGTCGCGCACCGAGCCGACGAACTGGCGCATCACACCGAGCCCGCCGCTCACGGCGACGGAGCCGCCGTGCGGGGTCAGCTCACCGGTGATGATGCGCAGCAGGGTGGTCTTGCCCGCCCCGTTCGGGCCGACGATCGCCGTCGCGCTGCCCTCGCCCACGCGGAACGAGACGTCCCCCAGGAGCGTCCGGCCGTCCGGCAGGTGATATTCGGCGTGCGCTACCTCGAGATGGCCCATGGGTCACCATGGTCCGACGTCGGACCGGTCTGGACCAAACTCTTTCGCGGAGCCGGCGACGAGGCCGCCCGCGAAGGCGCCGAGGTCGTGCCTGTGGACGGAGTCCGCAGATGTCGGTGGCGTGCTGTTGACTGTTCCTGTGAGTACAGACGCTGTGACTGATGCCGGCACGGACCCGGCGAAGGACGCCCCTGACGTTGCGACTCTCAGCTATGAGCAGGCGCGCGACGAGCTCGTGCAGGTAGTCAGCCGCCTAGAGACGGGCGGGGAGCCGCTGGAGGCGTCGCTCGCGCTCTGGGAGCGCGGCGAGGCCCTGGCCACCCGCTGCCAGGAGTGGCTCGACGGCGCCCGCGAGCGCCTCGCCGCCGCCCAGAGCCGGTCCGCCGAGTCGGCGGAGGGCGCCGAGTGAGCGCGTACGTCCTCGCCGTGGGCGAGGCGCTGGTGGACGAGGTACGCCGCCCGGACGGCTCCACCGCCGAGCATCCCGGTGGCAGCATCGCCAACGTGGCACTCACCCTGGGCCGCCTCGGCCGGGAGGTCCGGCTGGCGACCTGGCTCGGCGCCGACGCGCGGGGCGACCTGGTGCGCGGCTGGCTCGCCGAGTCGGGTGTCGAGCTCGTACAGGGCAGCGACGGCGCCGCGCGCACCAGCGTCGCGGTGGCCACGCTGGACGCCGGCGGCTCGGCCACGTACGACTTCGACCTGACCTGGCAGGTGCCGGCCCAGGCGCTGCCGGGCGGGGACACCAGCGCCGAGGCGAGCGCGCAGGTCGGCGGCAGCGAGGCGCTCGCCGTGCACACCGGCTCCATCGCTGCGCTGCTCGAACCGGGTGCCGGCCAGGTGCGGCAGGTCCTCGAGGCCGCGCGGACGACGTCGACCACCACGTACGACCCGAACGCACGGCCCGCGATCATGGGGGCCGCCGAGGACGTGCGCCCGCGCGTCGAAGCACTGGTGGACCTCTCCGACGTGGTCAAGGTCAGCGACGAGGACCTGGCCTGGCTGTACCCGGGGTCCGACCCGGTGGCGGTCGCGCGCGACTGGCAGCGCGGCACCCCCGCGCTGGTGGTGGTCACGTTCGGTGGCAAGGGCGCGGTGGGCGTGTCCGACGTCGGTACGGTCGAGGCAGTGGCTCCGCAGGTCGAGGTGGTCGACACCGTGGGGGCCGGCGACTCGTTCATGGGCGCCCTGATCGACGGGCTGTGGGAGCACGACCTCCTGGGTGCTGACCGGCGGGACGCACTGAACGCCGTCGACCCCGCGACCGTGCAGCAGGTCCTGGACCGCTGCTGCACCGTCGCGGCCATCACCGTGTCCCGCGCCGGGGCCAATCCCCCCAGCCGAGCGGAGGTCGCGTCATGAGCCCGGATCGGGTTCCCACCCAGCTCACGCCGCAGGAGGCCTGGGAACGGCTGCGCTCCGGCAACGACCGGTTCGTCGCGGGCGCGCCCGCGCACCCGTCCCAGAACGCGGACCGGCGCCGCGAGCTGCGCGGCGCGCAGCACCCGCACACCGTGATCTTCGGCTGCTCGGACTCCCGTGTCGCCGCCGAGATCATCTTCGACCAGGGTCTTGGCGACGTGTTCGTGGTCCGCACCGCCGGGCACGTCGTGGACACCACCGTGATCGGCTCGATCGAGTACGGGGTTGACCTGCTCGGTGCGTCCCTCGTGGTCGTGCTGGGTCACGACTCGTGCGGTGCCGTGGCGGCCGCTGCGCACACCCTCGCGACGGGCGAGCAGCCGGGCGGGTTCGTGCGCGCGGTGGTGGACCGGGTGATCCCGTCGATCGTCAACATCACCTCGGGCGACCCGGCCACGGCGATGGCCGCGCTGGCCGACCAGGACGTGCTGCGCCGCGAGCACGTGAAGCACACCGTCGGGATGCTGCACAGCTACTCGGCGGGCTTGACCCGAGCGGTCGAGGAGGGCCGGTGCGCCGTGGTCGGCCTCGAGTACGACCTCGCCGTCGGCAGCGCGCGCATGGTGAACGTGATCGGGGAGGTCGGCGAGCTGCCGCCTCCCGCGTGACGGGAGTCACGCGCTCGGGTGCGTCGGCGGGGCGAGGCTGCGGCACGATAGAACCATGACTGCTGACACCGTCGTCCCGTCGAGCTCTCCCGAGTCCGGCGACACGACCGAATACCGCATCGAGCACGACACCATGGGTGAGGTCCGGGTGCCTGCGAACGCCTTGTACCGCGCACAGACGCAGCGGGCCGTCGAGAACTTCCCCATCTCCGGCACCCCGCTCGAGCGCGCGCACATCGAGGCGCTGGCCCGAGTGAAGAAGGCCGCCGCCACCGCGAACGCGGAGCTGGGCGTGCTCGACAAGGACATCGCCTCCGCCATCGTGGCCGCCGCTGACGAGGTCGCCTCCGGCAAGCACGACAGCCACTTCCCGATCGACGTGTTCCAGACCGGCTCGGGCACGTCGTCGAACATGAACACCAACGAGGTCCTCGCGACGCTCGCCACCGCGTCGCTCGGCCGGGACGTGCACCCGAACGACCACGTCAACGCGTCGCAGTCGTCGAACGACGTGTTCCCCACCTCTGTGCACGTCGCCGCGACGTCCGGCGTCGTGAACGACCTGATTCCCGCGCTGACCCACCTGGCCGACGCCCTCCAGGCGAAGTCCGACGAGTACGCGACGGTGGTGAAGTCCGGCCGCACACACCTCATGGACGCCACCCCGGTCACGCTCGGCCAGGAGTTCGGCGGGTACGCCGCCGCTGTCCGCTACGGCGTGGAGCGCCTGCAGGCGGCACTGCCGCGCGCGGCGGAGGTCCCGCTGGGCGGCACCGCCGTCGGCACCGGGATCAACACCCCTGCAGGGTTCCCGCAGCGCGTCATCGCTCTGCTCGCCGAGGACACCGGGCTGCCGCTGACCGAGGCCCGCGACCACTTCGAGGCGCAGTCCGCCCGGGACGGTCTGGTGGAGCTGTCCGGTGCGCTGCGCACCATCGCGGTCTCCGTGACGAAGATCTGCAACGACCTGCGCTGGATGGGCTCCGGCCCCAACACTGGCCTCGGCGAGATCGCCCTGCCCGACCTGCAGCCGGGCTCCTCGATCATGCCGGGCAAGGTCAACCCGGTCATCCCCGAGGCCGTGCTCATGGTGTGCGCCCGGGTCATCGGCAACGACGCCACGGTGGCGTGGGCCGGCGCGACGGGATCCTTCGAGCTGAACGTGCAGATCCCGGTGATCGCGCAGGGCGTGCTCGAGTCGATCCGCCTGCTGGCGAACTCGTCGCGCGTGCTGGCGGACAAGACCGTCACGGGCATCACCGCGAACGTCGAGCGCGCCCGCGCGCTCGCGGAGTCGTCCCCGTCGATCGTGACACCGCTGAACCGCGTGATCGGCTACGAGGCCGCCGCCAAGGTCGCCAAGACCGCCGTCAAGGAGGGCATCACGGTGCGTCAGGCCGTGCTCGACCTCGGCTTCGTCGAGCGTGGCGAGCTCACGGAGGAGCAGCTCGACACCGCTCTCGACGTGCTGTCGATGACCCGCCCGCCGCAGGCCTGAGCCACGCCGCAGACCTGAGCGCCACAGAAGCGGACAGACACGAGGGCCGCACCCCCTGGGTGCGGCCCTCGTGGCCTCCGGCCGGCAGGTGCCGAGCGGATCAGGTCAGGAGACGGGAGCCTCGACTGCCTCGGTGGCCGGGTCGGCCGTCTTGTCGGCGTCGCTCGACAGGAGGATGAACGCCGCCGCAGCGACACCGACGGTGGCGACGGTGGCGACCGTCGCGGCGATCGCGACCTGGGTCGCGACGGTGGCCACACCCCACTCGCTGCCCGCGATCTCCTCGGCCCGCTCCTCGGCGACCTTGCGCTGCTCCTTGCCGACCAGGCCGGACACCAGGCCGGACCCGTGCAGCAGGGAGATCAGGGTGGCGGTGCGCTCGTCGGGCTCCGCGCCCTCGAGCAGGACCTTCGTGAGGTTGGCGCGCAGCGCGACCTCGTGGCTCGAGTCAGCGGCGGGCCAGCGGGTGATGGGGAGCATCCGGAAGAGCTTGGACTCCTCCTTCTCGAGGATCCCACGCTCGGCGAGGGCCGCCAGCAGGTTGTCCTCCGCCTTGTCGGAGATGGCCTCGACGACCTTCCGGGCCGGCGCCTCGGGGGTGGCGAGCACTGCCTCCAGGGCGGCGTCGAGGGCCAGGTGGCCAGTGGGGGTGTTGTCGGTGACGAGGATGGTGGTGTCCCCGGCCTTCTCGCGCTCCTCCTTGGTCGCGCCGGCCTCCGGCGCGCCCCGCATGAGGGTCTTGTTCGCGGCGGCGAGGTCGGCCAGGAGCGCGCCGGCGAGGCGAACACCCAGGTTGTCGACGGTGGCGGTCTTGCCCGTCTCGTCGTCGACGGCGAGCAGCAGGAAGTCTTCGGCAATCAGCATGCTCCGATGCTATATCCGACAAGCGAGACAAACCCCAATTACGACAGCCACTGAGAAGGCGATACGCAGTCTCCGGGGTAACTTTGGTTAGCCTTACCTCATACTGCTACTGTCGGCGGTGCACGCACGAGAGGCGAGCCGCCGGGCTGCGGGGCTGGGGGGTTTCCGTCCGGCGGCACGCCTCTCCCGTGCCAGGAGTTCACGAACAGGTCAGAAGCTCAGGTCACCGGCGGTGACCTGAGCTTCTGACTGTCGGCAGTGAGAGTCAGACCTCCAGGCGCTCCAGCATGTCGGTCACCAGGGCTGCCACCGGCGAGCGTTCCGACCGGGTCAGGGTGATGTGCGCGAAGAGCGGGTGCCCCTTGAGCGCCTCGATGACGGCGGCGACGCCGTCGTGCCGCCCGACCCGCAGGTTGTCACGCTGCGCGACGTCGTGCGTGAGCACCACGCGCGAGCTCTGGCCGATCCGGGACAGCACCGTCAGCAGGACGTTCCGTTCCAGCGACTGCGCCTCGTCCACGATGACGAACGAGTCGTGCAGGGACCGCCCGCGGATGTGCGTGAGCGGCAGCACCTCGAGCATGTCCCGCTCGATGACCTCGTCCACCACGGCGGGCGAGACGAGCGCGCCGAGCGTGTCGTAGACGGCCTGCGACCACGGGTTCATCTTCTCGGACTCGGAACCGGGCAGGTAGCCCAGCTCCTGCCCGCCCACCGCGTACAGCGGCCGGAACACGACCACCTTGCGGTGCTGCTGGCGCTCCAGCACGGACTCCAGGCCCGCGCACAGGGCGAGCGCCGACTTGCCGGTACCGGCGCGGCCGCCGAGCGAGATGATCCCGATCTCCTGGTCGAGCAGGAGGTCGATCGCCACGCGCTGCTCGGCCGAGCGGCCATGGACCCCGAACACCTCCTGGTCGCCGCGGACCAGCTGCACCCGCTTGTCCGCCGTCACCCGGCCGAGCGCCGATCCGCCCGGCGAGTGCACCACCATCCCGGTGTGCACCAGCAGCGGCGACGCCGCCTCGACGGTCGCCGGGTCAAGGCTCGCGATCTCGACCGCGTCGTTCTCCCAGAGGGATCCCATCTGCTCGTCGGACAGGTCGATCTCACGCATCCCGGTCCAGCCGGAGTCCACCGCGAGCTCGGCCCGGTACTCCTCCGCCGGCAGGCCGACGGCGGACGCCTTCACCCGCATCGGGAGGTCCTTGGAGACCACCGTGACGCTGTTGCCCTCGGCCGCCAGGTTGGCGGCCACGGCGAGGATCCGGGTGTCGTTGTCGCCCAGCCGGAAGCCGGCGGGCAGGACGGTCGGGTCCACGTGGTTGAGCTCCACCCGCAGAGTTCCGTCAGCGTCCCCCACGGGGACCGGTGAGTCGAGGCGGCCGTGCTGCACCCGCAGCCCGTCCAGCATCCGCAGGGCGCTCCGGGCGAAGTACCCGAGCTCGGGGTGGTGACGCTTGGCCTCCAGCTCCGTGATCACGACGATTGGGAGTACGACGTCGTGCTCCGCGAACCGCAACATCGCCTTCGGATCACTCAACAGCACAGACGTGTCGATGACGAAGGTCCTGCGTTCGTCACCGGCCGCGCCGGGAGCGGCGTCGGCACTCTGGTCGGTCGGACGGGTGGTGTGTGCGGAATGGCTCACTGCGGTTCTCCCTCCGGCGCCGAAGCGCCGTGACAGTCACGTCGCTACCTGGCTGGTACCGCCCGTCGGCGGAACCGACCCGGACGAACCGGGGCTGGTGGATGGGCCGGGTGACCGACTCGGTGCGCCGCGGCGTGGCGCAGAGCCGGGACCGGCCCTTCTCCACGGAGCGAGCACTCCATAGGTTGGCCTCCCGAAGGGGCGACTGGGTGCCGTCCCTCAAAGTGGAAACTACGCGCCCTGCCATCCCATGACCAGACCCACGCCCCGGCGGGTCGCAAGTTGTCACGAAGTGTTCACACGCTGGCAATGGCTTGACCCGCACCCCAAGAAATGGCAAAAATCGCAGGGAGGCGCGCCGTAGCGGCAGGATGGGGCGCATGGCTTCCTTCGCTGTCCTGCTCCGCGCCGTCAACGTCGGGCCGAGCCTGCGTGTCACGTCCGCCGACCTGCTCGGCGCCGCCGAGACCGCCGGGCTCGGGTCCGCCCGCACCCTGCTCAACAGCGGCAACCTCGTGGCCACGCCAGGAACCTCCGGCGCAGCCGGACCCGCCGACGCCGCGCGCCTCGTGCAGGACCGGCTCAGCGAGCGGCTGGGCCAGGACGTATCCGCCGTCGGGCTGAGCGGCGCGCAGCTGGACCGGATCGCCCTGGCCAACCCTTTTCCCGCCGCCGCACGGGACCATCCGTCGCAGCTCCAGGTGCACGTGCCGTTCGGCGAGCTGGACGAGGCCGGCATCGCCCGGCTCGATCTGGGCCACCCCGGGCGGGAGATGCTTGCGACCGGCGCGGGCGTGCTGTACGTGCACTACGTGGACGGGATCGCCCGGTCGAAGCTCACGCCGAAGGTGGTCGACAAGGCCGCCGGTGCGCCGACCACTGCCAGGAACTGGAACACGATCACCAAGCTGCGCACGGCGTGCGCGGCACTGGACTCGAGGTAGCTCCGCGGGTAGATCGTGACCCAGGTCTCACCCGAAGCATGCCCTAGGGGCCGTGAGACAAGACCGTGGCACGACTACATGGCAGGTAGGGTAAAACGAAGGTGTGCCGGGAAGTCTGGTCGGCGTGGACCGGGTCGACCGGTCCTTCTCTGACGACCCGCAAAGCCGAGAGGACACGCGTTGAACCCTAACGCCGCCGCACCCACCCGAATCCAGCGCCTGCGAAGCTGGGCCGCCCGAGAGACCACTGGCGGTGCGCTCCTGATCGGGGCTGCGTTCCTTGCCCTCTTGTGGGCCAACTCCCCCTGGCGGGAGACCTATCAGGCGCTGACCGCGACGGTGATCGGCCCGGCCACGCTCGGACCGATCCCGGTGCACCTCGACCTGTCGCTCGGCACCTGGGCAGCCGACGGGCTGCTCGCGATCTTCTTCTTCGTCGTGGGCGTCGAGCTCAAGCAGGAGTTCGTCGCAGGCAGCCTGCGCAACCCCAAAGAGGCCGGCGTCCCGATGATCGCGGCGGTCGGCGGCATGGCCGTGCCCGCGCTGGTCTACGTCGGCGTCGTCCTGGCGCTCGGCGACCCCAGCGCCCTGCACGGCTGGGCCATCCCCAGCGCCACCGACATCGCGTTCGCGGTGGGAGTCCTCGCGATCTTCGGCCGCGGTCTGCCGATAGCGATCCGGACGTTCCTGCTGACGCTCGCCGTGGTGGACGACCTGCTCGCCATCGTCGTCATCGCGATCTTCTACACCAGCGAGATCCACTGGCTCTCCCTGCTCGGCACGCTCGTCTTCATCGGGCTGTTCGCGTGGCACGTCCGGTCGCGCAAGCCCCGGTGGTTCGTCCTGCTGCCGCTCGCCGCAGTGGCCTGGGCCCTGATGCACGCGTCCGGCGTGCACGCGACCATCGCCGGCGTGCTGCTCGGCTTCGCCGTGCCCGCGCTCGCCCTGCACGGCGAGGCGAAGTCTCGCACCACCCAGTACGAGCACCGGATCAAGCCGCTGTCGTCCGGTATCGCGCTGCCCGTGTTCGCGTTCTTCGCCGCGGGCGTCTCGCTGATCGACGGCGACGGGCCGGGTGCCGTCATCGGCCAGCCGGTCGTCGCGGCGATCACCGCCGGCCTCATCCTCGGCAAGCTCATCGGCGTGCTCGGAGCCACGGCGCTCATCACCCGGATCACCCCCCTGCGCCTGCCCGACGGCATCGGCGTACGCGACCTGCTGCCCGTCGGGTTCCTGGCCGGGATCGGGTTCACCGTGTCGCTGCTGATCAGCGAGCTGTCCTTCGGCGACTCGGAGCACACCGACGGGGCGAAGATCGCGATCCTCGGCGCCTCTGTGCTCGCCGCGATCCTCGGCGCGATCTCGCTGCGCTGGGACGCCCGCCGCGCCCGCTCGTCCGACATGAACCTCGACGGCCGGGCCGACGAGGTCCACGAGTACATCGGCGACGCCAAGGACCGCGAGTCCTGACCCTGCGCCCCGGTAGGCAGACAGCGAGGTAGTCACCCGGTCGACGCTGGGTGGCTACCTCGCTGCACGACTGCCTCGGGAAGGTGTCAGTACTCCAGGAGGAGCGCCTCGCCCTGGCCTCCGCCACCACACAGGCCGACGGCGGCCCTGCCGCCCCCGCGCCGCGCCAGCTCGTGCGCCGCGTGCACGGCTATGCGGGCACCGGACGCCCCGACGGGGTGCCCCAGCGCGATCCCGCCGCCATGCACGTTGACGCGGTCCAGCGGGACGCCCAGTGCCTTCGCGGACACGCCGACCACCACGGCGAACGCCTCGTTGATCTCGACGACGTCGAGGTCGTCGGCCGTCCACCCCTGGCGCTCCAGGGCCTGGGCGATCGCCCGGGCCGGCTGGGAGTGCAGCGAGTTGTCCGGACCGGCCACCTGGCCGTGCGCGCGGACCGTCGCGAGCACGGGCACCCCGGCCGACTCCGCACGACCACGGGTCGTGAGCACGAGCGCAGAGGCGCCGTCGGAGATCTGCGACGAGTTACCCGCCGTGAGTGTCCCCTCGCCCGCGAACGCGGGGCGCAGCTTCGCCAGCGACTCGGGCGTCGTGTCGGGCCGGACGCCCTCGTCGGTGCGCACCTCGACCGGCTCGCCACGGCGCTGCGGCACCGACACCGGCGCGAGCTCCGCCTCGAACACACCGTCCTTCGCGGCAACCGCGGCCCGCTGGTGCGAGGCCGCGGCGATCTCGTCCTGCTCCTCGCGGGACACGAACACGGAGCCGGAGTTGTGGTCCTCCGTCGAGATGCCCATGGAGACGCCGTCGAACGCGTCGGTCAGGGCGTCGTGCGCGGTCGCGTCCAGCAGCTCCGCCGAGCCGTAGCCGAACCCGAACCGGGACCCCGGCAACAGGTGCGGTGCGTTCGTCATCGACTCCTGCCCGCCCACGAGCACGACGGCAGCCTCGCCGGTCCGCAACAGCCGTGCGCCATCGATGATCGCCGTCAGCCCGGAGAGGCAGACCTTGTTGACCGTGACCGCCTGCACCTCCCAGGAGACGCCGGCGGCGACCGCCGTCTGCCGGGCCGGGTTCTGCCCGGCGCCCGCCTGGATCACCTGGCCGAAGACGACCTTGTCGACGTCGGCGGCCAGTGCGCCGGCGCCCTCCAGGGCGCGCCGTGCCGCCACGGCGCCCAGCTCGACGGCGCTCAGTGTCGCCAGCGATCCCTTCAGTCGTCCCTGCGGCGTCCGTGCCGCCGAGACGATCACTACATCGTCAGCGCCGTTCTTGTCAGCGCTGTTCTCCGCACCCGGTGCTGCGCTTGTGGCGCTTCCCGGTGTGGTGCTCTGGTCAGTCATGAGACCTCCTTTGGCCGTCGTTCTCCAGCGTATCGCTCGGTGTCGCGCGCCTCGCGGCCCTCACCTCATCGGCTCGACGAGGTCCACGGTGAGGTCCGGCTCCGTCTTCTCGATGACCTCTTCTGCGGTGACTCCCGGCGCGAGCTCCCGCAGGACCAGGCCGGACGGCGTCACGTCGAGCACCGCCAGATCCGTGATGATCCGGTTCACCACGCCCTTGCCGGTCAGCGGCAGCGTGCAGGAGCGCAGGATCTTCGGCGACCCGTCGCGCGCCACGTGCTCCATCAGGATGATCACGCGGCCTGCCCCGTGCACCAGGTCCATGGCGCCGCCCATGCCCTTGACCATCTTGCCCGGGATCATCCAGTTGGCCAGGTCACCCGTGGCGGACACCTGCATGCCGCCAAGGATGGCGGCGTCGATCTTGCCGCCGCGGATCATCCCGAACGATGTCGCGGAGTCGAAGATCGACGAGCCTGGCAGCAGCGTCACCGTCTCCTTTCCCGCGTTGATCAGGTCGGGGTCCACGGCGTCCTCGGCCGGGTACGGCCCCACGCCGAGGATCCCGTTCTCCGACTGCAGCACCAGGTGCCGGCCCTCTGGCACGTAGTTCGGCACGAGCGTGGGCAGCCCGATGCCCAGGTTCACGTACATGCCGTCGGTCAGCTCGCGCGCGGCGCGCGCGGCCATCTCGTGTCGGGTCAGTGCCATGGTTCAGGCCCCCTTCGTGTCCGGCGTGGTGGTCGACGACGGCGCGGCGACCGTACGCCTCTCGATCCGCTTCTCGATGTCGGTGCCGACGTGCACCATGCGATGCACGTAGACCCCTGGCAGGTGCACGGTGTCCGGGTCGATCTCCCCCGGCTCCACGAGCTCCTCGACCTGGGCGATGCACACGCGTCCCGCCATCGCCGCGAGCGGCGAGAAGTTCCGGGCCGACTTGTTGAACACCAGGTTCCCGTGCCGGTCGCCGCGCAGGGCGTGCACCAGCGCGAAGTCGGTGCTGATCGACTCCTCCAGCACGTACTCTGCGGGGTCACCGGTTCCGGTCGTGAAGGTACGCACCTCCTTGGCGGGCGACGCGATCGCGATGCCACCGGCGCCGTCGTACCTGCGCGGGAGGCCGCCGTCGGCCACCTGGGTACCCACGCCCGTGCGGGTGAAGAAGGCGGCGATGCCCGCGCCGCCGGCGCGGAGCTTCTCGGCGAGGGTGCCCTGCGGCGTGAGCTCCAGCTCCAGCTCGCCCGACAGGAACTGCCGCTCGAACTCCTTGTTCTCGCCCACGTACGAGCTGGTCATCTTGCGGATCCGCTGGGCGTTCAGCAGGACGCCGAGCCCCCAGTCGTCGACGCCGCAGTTGTTGCTCACGACGGACAGGCCGGTCGTGCCCTGCGCCAGTAGCGCCTCGATCAGCGCTATCGGGTTGCCGCAGAGCCCGAACCCGCCGACGGCGAGGGAGGCGCCGTCGGGTATGTCGGCTACCGCCTCGGCCGCGCTCGCGACCACCTTGTCGAACCCGCTGCTTATCGCTTCGGTCATCGTCGACTCCATTCCGATCGGGATCAGGTCAGGCCCCGGGCCCGACGATCAGCAGGGTCGCCGCGAAGACGATCCCGGAGGCCAGCAGTGTCACGGTGGTGTATCCAAGGATGTCCCGCACCTTCAGTCCGGCGATAGCCAGCAGTGGCAGCGCCCAGAACGGCTGGATCATGTTGGTCCACTGATCGCCGTACGCCACGGCCATGATCGCGATGGCCGGGTCGACCCCGAGCTGGGTGGCGGCGTCGAGCAGGATCGGCGCCTGGACGGCGAACTGACCGCCGCCCGACGGCACGAAGAAGTTCACGACGCCCGCCGCGACGAATGCCAGCGCTCCGAAGGTCTGCGGTGTCGAGACACTGACGATCGCGTCGCTGAAGATCTGGATGAGGCCCGTCGCCGTCATGATCCCGAGGATGCCCGCGTACAGGGGGAACTGCAGCAGGATGTCGCCGACGTTGGTCGCAGCGTTCTTGACGAGCGCCGCGACCTCGAACGGGCTGCGCACCAGCAGGAGCACGAGCGCGAGAAACGTCCAGTTCACGATGTCGAGGGTCGGCGTGCCGCCGTCGGCGAAGTAGACCACCAGGTAGGCGACGAGGCCCAGCCCCGTCAGGGTGGTCAGGACCCGGCTCGCGTCGAGGCGGTCGGCCGGGGTCACCGGTCGCTCGATCTCGACCTGGGCCGCGCGCGCGTCGACCTCGAGCTCGACCACGCGATCCGTGCCCCGCGGGGCGACCAGGGCCAGGGCCCCTGCGACGACGACCACGGTGACCACTGCCGCGATCATGTTCCACGGCGCGAACGTGGTCTCGGAGACCGGGATGGTCTCGCCCAGCTGCGCCGCGACGAACGAGTCGGCGGTGGCCGCCGTCAGCGGTCCAGAACCGGTGTACCCCATGTGCCAGACGACGAAGCCGGAGAAGCCCGCGGCGACGAGCAGCGGGAAGTGCACGCGCACGCCCTTGGCGCGCATCTGGGCCGCCACCTCCCGGGCGAGCAGACCGCCCGCCACCAGACCGAGCCCCCACTGCACCAGCGACAGCGCCGAGGCGAGGACCGCGACGAACACGTACGCCTGCACCGGGCTCCGGGGCAGCGCGGCAACCAGGGCGAGGCCCCGGCGGACCAGCCGCGTGTTGGCGAGCATGTGCCCCAGCAGCAGGACGAGCGCCATCTGGGTCATGAAGGCGAGCAGCCCGGACAGCCCGTCGCCCCAGCCGGTGAGCACCGCCCTCGGCCCTGCGTCGGTCAGCAGGAGCGCGAGCGCCGCCACGACGAACGTCAGCAGCACGGCGAACACCAGCGCGCTCGGGATGAACCGCTCCACCACGGCGTTCACCGGGCGCATGGCGGCCGCAAAGGGGTTCCTGGCCTTGGTCGTCTCGGTCATCGCAGTACCTCCTGGCGCGATTCCTCGTGTTCCGTTCCGGGCGCGTGCCTCGTTCCTCGGCCCGCACCCTCCGCTGCACCCTTCGTCATCGCGCGCTCCATCCGCCGTCCATCGTCCACGAGCCGCCGGACACCATTGCCCCGTCCGGCCCGGTGAGCCACCCGACCAGCGAGGCGACCTCGTGGGGTTCCACGAGCCGCTTCACTGCGGACTCCGCGAGCATGACCTTAGCCATCACCTCTGACGCCGGGATGCCGTGCACCCTCGCCTGCTCGGCGATCTGCCTCTCCACCAAGGGGGTGCGCACGTAGCCCGGGTTGACGCAGACGCTCGTGACGCCGTGCTCGCCGCCCTCGAGAGCCGTCACCTTCGACAGCCCTTCCAGGCCGTGCTTTGCCGACACGTACGCTGACTTGAACGGCGACGCGACCAGGCCATGCACGGAGGAGATGTTGACGATCCGGCCCCAGCCCCGCTCGTACATGCCGGGCAGCGCCGCACGGACCAGCAGGAACGGGGCCTCCAGCATGATCCGGTGGACCAGGCGGAAGTCCTCGGGGTCGAGGTCCTGGACGGCGCTGACGCGCTGGATGCCCGCGTTGTTCACCAGTACGTCGGTGTCCAGCTCGAACGAGTCGAGCGCTCGGGTGTCCGACAGGTCGACCACCCAGGCCGTACCCCCCACCTCGTCGGCGACGGCCTTGGCCCCGTCACCGTCCAGGTCGGCCACGGTCACGTGCGCGCCGTGCGCCGCGAGCTCCCGCGCGCACGCGGCGCCGATGCCGCTCGCGCCGCCGGTCACGAGTGCCCGCCGGCCCTCGAGCCGGCCACCCTCAGGGGTCGGGTTCATCGTCGATCCTTCTCCTCGGTCGTCCTGTGGCAACTCGTAGCACCTGGTCCTGTGGCCGTTCGTGCCACGGCCGGTCGTCGTCGGCTCAGTCGTCCTGGGCCGCGAGCGCCCGCTCGCGTGCCTGGTCGGCTGCGTCCAGGTCGTGCAGCGAGGCCCCCCTGGTCTCGCGCAGTGCGAGCGCCGCGACCAGGGTGATGGCGGCGGCCACTGCCATGTAGACGGCGGTGGGCCACCAGGACCCGGTGTTCTTGAGCCAGGTGGTGGCCAGGATCGGGGCGAGGGAGCCCGCCACGATGGAGGTGACCTGGTAGCTGATCGAGACGCCGGAGTACCGCATCCGGGTCGGGAACATCTCGGCCATGATCGCCGGCTGCACCGCGTACATCATGGCGTGGAACAGCAGGCCGGCCATGAGGACAACGAGAATCACGCCCGTGTTCCGGGTGTCCATCGCGGGGAACGCGAACCAGCACCAGGTGGCGCCGAGGATCGCGCCGGCCACGTACAGGGGTCTGCGGCCGATGCTGTCGGCGAGGCGTCCGACGACGAGGATCACCACGAAGTGGAACGCGTGGGCGGCTGCGACGACCCCGAGGATCCGGGTGGTGTCCATGCCGAGGGCCGTGCCGAGGTAGACGATCGAGAAGCTCACCACGAGGTAGTACAGGATGTTCTCCGCGAACCGCAGGCCCATACCGGTCAGCACGCCGCGCGGGTACCGCTTGATCACCTCGAGCACGCCGTAGCTCTTGGCGCCCTGGTCGATCTCGGCCTTGGTCTCCTCGTAGATCGGGGCGTCGGAGACCCGGGTGCGGACGTAGTAGCCCACGACGATCACGACGGCCGACAGCCAGAAGGCGACGCGCCAGCCCCAGGCGAGGAACTCGGCCTCGCTCAGGACGCCGGACATCGTGTAGAGCACGACGGTCGCGAGCAGGTTGCCTGCCGGGACCCCGGCTTGGGGCCAGGCTGTCCAGCGGGCCCGCTCGTCGTCCTTGCTGTGCTCCGCCACGAGCAGGACGGCGCCGCCCCACTCGCCGCCGAGCGCGACGCCCTGGACGAAGCGCAGCACCACCAGGAGGGCCGGCGCGAGGTACCCGACCTGCCCGAACGTGGGGAGGCAGCCCATGAGGACGGTCGCTACGCCGATCAGCACGATCGTGAACTGCAGCGTGCTCTTGCGCCCGAGCTTGTCGCCGAGGTGGCCGAAGATCACGCCGCCGAGGGGCCGTGCGAGGAAGCCGACGGCATAGGTGACGAATGCCGCGATGATCGCGTCGTACTCGTTGCCGGTCTCTGGCATGAGGACCTTGTTGAACACGAGCGCTGCGGCGGTCGCGTAGAGAAAGAAGTCGTACCACTCGACGACGGTGCCTGCCATCGAGGCGGCGACGATGCGCCTGATCAGCGACCGGTCGTCCGGTGCTTCGGTGCTCTGCTGTGCAGACATGCTGCTCCTTGGTGTCGACTCTGACACGGGGAGTGGCCGGCCGGTGCGATCCGCACGACCCGCCACTGTGACGTGCCAGAGTGTTCCCGCAAGGCGCTGTGCGGGGCAATGACGAAGTGGGCAGACGCCGTGTGCACGAATGCACACCCGTTGGCCGGCGGCTTGGTAGCGTCACCGCATGCCAGCCCGCAACGACCCGCCGGCCGGCCAGGTCGCAGACCAGCTCCTGGTGCTGCTGGAGGTCGCCCGCACCGGCCGGTACACGACGGCGGCGCAGGCGCTCGGCGTCAACCACACCACCGTCGCCCGCAACATCACCGCGCTGGAGCGCGCCCTCGGCGGTCGCCTCCTGGTGCGTGGCGCGGACGGCTGGGAGCTCACGTCGCTCGGCCGCCGCGCGGCACGGGCGGGCGAGGCCGTGTCGGACGCGGTGGACCGGCTGGTGGCGGGCGACACCGAGGCCGACCCGATCACCGGTGTCGTGCGGATGACGGCGACCGACGGGTTCAGCGCGTACGTCGCCTCCCCCGCGATCGCCCGGCTCCGGGGTGCGCACCCGGAGCTGGCGGTCGAGCTCGTCACGGTCACCCGGGTGGCGACGCACCACCGCTCGGGGGTCGACATCGACGTCGTCGTCGGGGAACCGAGCGTGCAGCGCGCGAAGGCCCTGCGCCTGGGCGAGTACGTGCTCGGCATGTACGGCGCCAGGGACTACCTGGCGCGGCACGGCACACCGACGACGGTCGCCGAGATGTCCCGGCACGGGCTGGTCTACTTCGTCGACTCGATGCTGCAGGTCAACGACCTCGATGCGCCGCGGCGGCTCGTGCCAGGCATGCAGGACGCGCTGGCCTCCACCAACGTGTTCGTGCACGTGGAGGCGACCCGTGCCGGGGCGGGGCTCGGGTTCCTGCCCTGCTTCATGGCCGACCGGCATGACGACCTGGTGCGGCTGCTGCCCGACGAGGTGACCGAGCGGCTGCCCTACTGGGCGGTGATCCGCAGCGAGTCCTGGCGCCGGCCGGCGGTGGCCGCCGTCATGCAGGCGCTGCTGGAGGAGATGGTGCGCCAGCGGGACCGCATGCTGGGCCTCCGCGGACCGTCCGACGCCGGCCCGGGCGGACCGCAGGCCTGACGGTCACCGCACTCGGCGACCACCCGGCGCTCAGACCTCGGGGGCGTGCCGCTCCAGGAACCGGTAGACCTCCGTGGTCTCCACGCCCGGGTACGCGCCCGAGGGCATCGCGGCCAGCATCGAGGCGTGGGGACGCGCAGAGGGCCACGCGAAGTCGCCCCACTTCGCGGACAGCTCTTCCGGCGGACGCCGGCAGCACGACTCGTCGGGGCACAGCGAGGTGTTTCGCTCGGTCGTCTCGCGCCCCTCGAACCACTTGACGTCCGCGAACGGCACGCCGACGGACACGGAGAACGCGCCGTCCGACGTGTTCTCCACCCGTGAGGTGCACCAGTAGGTGCCCGACGGCGTGTCGGTGTACTGCGCGTACGGGTTGAACCGGTCCTCGACGTCGAACACCCGGCGCGCGGTCCACTGCTTGCACACGTGCTGGCCCTCGACGGCCCCGAGGGCGTCCGACGGGAACCGCACGCCGTCGTTCTCGTACGCCTTGTGCAGGATCCCCGACTCGTGGACCTTCATGAAGTGCACCGGGATGCCGAGGTGCCGCGTCGCGAGGTTGGTGAACCGGTGCGCAGCGGTCTCGAACGACACCCCGAACGCGTCGCGCAGGTCCTCGATGGCGATGGACCGCTCGTCCTTGGCGTCGCGGAGGAACTTCACGCCCGGCTTCTCCGGGACCATGAGCGCCGCCGCGAGGTAGTTCGCCTCGACGCGCTGGCGGAGGAACTCGCCGTAGTCGCCGGGCTCGGTGTGGTCGAGCACGTGCGAGGCGAGAGCCTGCAGCAGCGCCGACCGCGTGTTGGAGCGGCCGCGGAATCCCTTGGACGGCAGGTAGAGCCGCCGGTTCCGGGTGTCGATGACGGACCGTGTCGAGTGCGGCAGGTCGCTCACGTAGTGCAGCGTGAAACCGAGGTGCGCGGCGATCTCTGCCGCCATGCGCTGGGGCAACGGTCCGGACGTGTGCCCGACGTCCGCGAGCAGGCCCTTGGCGACCTGCTCGAGCTCGGGCAGGTAGTTGTCCTTGGCGCGCATGTCGCCGCGGAGCTCACCGTTGGCCCTGCGGGCTTCCTCCGGCGTGGCCGCACGCTCGGTGTGCAGCCGCTCCAGCTCGCGGTGCAGCGCCAGGATGGTCGAGAGCGCGTCGTGCGGCAGCGACTTGCCGATGCGCACGCCCTCGATCCCGAGCGACGCGAACAGCGGGCCCCGCTGTACGCGCTCGAGCTCGATCTCCAGCGCGTCTCGCTCCGACGGCGCCTCCGCCGACAGCAGGTCGTCCACGCCGGTGCCGAGAGCGCGGGCGATGGCCTGCAGCTGCGAGAACTTGGGCTCCCGCTTGCCGTTCTCCAGCGTGCTGACCTGAGACGGCGCCCGGTCGATCGCCGAGGCGAGGTCGTCGAGCGTCATCCCCTTGCTGGTCCGCAGGTGCCGGATGCGGCGGCCGATCGTGAGGGCGTCCGGCTCGGCGTCCGCCTGACCCGCGGCCGGCGCCTGGCCAGGAACCTGGCCGAGCGCCTGACCCGGTACCCGCCCGCGAGGCCGGCCAGTTGCCTGCCCTGCGCCGTTCTGCGTAGGACGCGAAGAAGTTGCGTTTCGCGCGGTTCTGCCATTGCCGGTGGTTCCTGCCATGCCCGAGGGTGACATACGAGAAGGCTTCCGTTCAACAGAAGAACTCACTTTCTTCTACTCAGATTTGCTTGAGAAGGGGGTTGCGCAGGGCAGAAGGTCGTAACACGTCACCCGGCAGGCGCGGTGACGACGTTCCACCGAGAAGGAGACCCGCCATGAGCGCACCCACCATCGATTCCACGTCCGAGGCGACCGCGTCCGCGACGACCGCGTCGAAGCCCGTGCGCACCGGCGACCAGGTGCAGACGGCCGCGGAGCTGCAGCAGTCCTGGGACTCCGACCCGCGCTGGGCCGGCATCGAGCGCACCTACACCCCCGAGGACGTCGTCGCGCTGCGCGGTTCGGTCGGCGAGGAGAACACGCTCGCCCGCCGCGGCGCCGAGCGCCTGTGGCGCCAGCTGCACGAGGAGGACTACATCAACGCCCTCGGAGCGCTGACGGGCAACCAGGCGGTGCAGCAGGTCAAGGCGGGACTGCAGGCCGTCTACCTCTCCGGCTGGCAGGTCGCCGGTGACGCGAACCTCTCGGGCCAGACCTACCCCGACCAGTCGCTCTACCCCGCCAACTCGGTGCCGGCCGTGGTCCGCCGCATCAACAACGCGCTCCTGCGCGCCGACCAGATCGACGTCTCGGAGAACGGCACACCCACCCGCGACTGGCTCGCCCCGATCGTGGCCGACGCCGAGGCCGGCTTCGGCGGCCCGCTCAACGCGTACGAGCTGATGAAGTCGATGATCCAGTCGGGTGCGGCGGGTGTGCACTGGGAGGACCAGCTCGCCTCGGAGAAGAAGTGCGGCCACCTGGGCGGCAAGGTGCTCATCCCGACGCAGCAGCACGTGCGGACGCTGAACGCGGCCCGGCTGGCCGCCGACGTCGCCTCCGTTCCATCCATCGTGATCGCCCGGACCGACGCCGAGGCCGCGACGCTGATCACGTCCGACGTGGACGAGCGAGACCTCCCGTTCATCACCGGTGAGCGCACCGCCGAGGGCTTCTACAAGGTGACGAACGGCATCGAGCCGTGCATCGCCCGTGCCAAGGCGTACGCGCCCTACTCCGACCTCATCTGGATGGAGACCGGCACGCCCGACCTCGAGCTCGCGCGCAAGTTCGCCGAGGCCGTCAAGGCCGACTTCCCCGACCAGATGCTGAGCTACAACTGCTCGCCGTCGTTCAACTGGAAGAAGCACCTGGACGACGACACGATCGCGAAGTTCCAGCGCGAGCTGGGCGCGATGGGCTTCAAGTTCCAGTTCATCACCCTGGCCGGCTTCCACGCCCTGAACTACTCGATGTTCGATCTCGCCCACGGCTACGCCCGCGAGCAGATGTCGGCGTACGTGCGGCTGCAGGAGGCGGAGTTCGCCGCCGAGGAGCGCGGCTACACCGCCACGAAGCACCAGCGCGAGGTCGGCACCGGCTACTTCGACCGCGTGGCGACGGCGCTCAACCCCGACTCCGCCACCACCGCCCTGGCCGGTTCTACCGAGGCGGCGCAGTTCTGATGACCGCGACCATCGACACCCGCCCGCAGGGCGCCAACCCCTACGCCCCCGACGCCGGCCTCGCCGGCCTCGGCACCCCGCCGGCCGCGCGCAACGGTTCCCCCTCGACGCCCAGGAGCTCGGCACCGAGCTCGCTGCCGAACGGCGGGGTGGGCGCCTCGCGGACCGGCGCCCGCCGGGGCGTGATCACTGTGACCGGGTCCGTCGGACCACGCTACGGCGAGATCCTGACCACCGACGCGCTCCAGTTCCTGGCTCTGCTCCACGACCGGTTCGACTCCGCCCGCGACGAGCTGATCGCCCAGCGCCAGCTGCGCCGCCAGGACATCGCCGACGGTAGCGACCCCGACTTCCGGGCCTCCACCCGGCCGGTGCGCGACGACCCGCACTGGCGGGTCGCCGGCTCCCGCCGGGCACCCGGCCTGGAGGACCGCCGCGTCGAGATCACGGGCCCCACCGACCCGAAGATGACGATCAACGCGCTCAACTCCGGTGCCCGGTGCTGGCTGGCCGACGCCGAGGACGCGTCCAGCCCCACGTGGCCCAACGTGGTGGAGGGGCAGCTCGCCCTGCGCGACGCGATCCGCGGCACGCTCAGCTTCACGAACGAGGCGGGCAAGGAGTACTCGCTGCGGTCGTCGGACATCGCGGACCTGCCGACCATCGTGTTCCGGCCCCGCGGCTGGCACCTCGACGAGGCCCACCTGCGCTACACGGACGCGAACGGCATCACAAGCAGCGCCCTCGGCAGCCTCGTGGACTTCGGGCTCTACTTCTTCCACAACGCCGCCGAGCTGATCGCACGTGGCCGCGGCCCGTACTTCTACCTGCCGAAGCTCGAGGGCTACAAGGAGGCGCGGCTCTGGAACGAGGTGTTCGAGATCGCACAGGACGCGCTCGGCATCCCGCGCGGGACCATCCGGGCCACCGTGCTCATCGAGACGCTGCCCGCGGCGTTCGAGATGGAGGAGATCCTCTACGAGCTGCGCGACCACTGCGCGGGGCTGAACGCCGGCCGCTGGGACTACCTGTTCTCGGTGATCAAGTGCTTCCGCACTCGCGGTGACTCCTACGTGCTGCCCGACCGCGCACAGGTCACCATGACCGCCCCGTTCATGCGCGCGTACACCGAGCTGCTCGTCGCCACCTGCCACAAGCGGGGGGCACACGCCATCGGCGGCATGAGCGCGTTCATCCCGGACCGGCGCAACCCTGAGGTCACCCGGGAGGCGTTCCAGCGGGTCGCCGCGGACAAGAAGCGCGAGGCCGGCGACGGCTTCGACGGCACCTGGGTGGCGCACCCCGACCTGATCCCCGTGGCCGAGGCCGAGTTTGATGCGGTGCTCGGGGACGCGCCGAACCAGGTCACGCGCCTGCGCGACGACGTGGTGGTGGGCCAGCACGAGCTGCTCGACATCGCGTCGGCCCGCCGGGGCGGGGCCACGGTGACCTCCGCCGGCCTGCGGTCGAACGTCTCGGTGGCCGTCCGCTACCTCGACGCCTGGCTGCGCGGTACAGGTGCCGCGGCGCTCGACAACCTCATGGAGGACGCCGCCACCGCCGAGATCTCGCGGTCACAGGTGTGGCAGTGGATCGCCTCGGGCACCGTGACCGACGACGACCAGCTACCGGTGACGCGCGAGCGGGTCGAGGCCATCCTGCTCGACGTCGTCGCCTCGCTGTCACCCGATCACGGCAACCGCATCGAGGATGCAGCAGAGATCTTCCGCGAGGTCGCCCTCCGTGACGCCTTCCCGCCGTTCCTGACCAACCCTGCCTACCAGGGGCATCTGGTGGGCTCTCCGGCCGACCAGGTCTGAGGTTCGTCCCGCACAAGCTGCCCGACGCCGCGCCGGTCGCCGGTCTCTCTCAGCCCCGCCATCCCTGGGGTGTGACCGGTGCGGCGTCGGGTGTGGGCCTGGTGTCTCAGGCTGTGCGGGCTACCGGTCGTAGGTGGTGGCGTACAGGTTGCCGTACCCGGCACGACAGGGTGGCCGGTCGGTGTCGTGGTGGTGACGGTGCGTCTACCGGTCCCGGGCTCGGTGTCCGTGACCGCGGACCGGCCAAGAGGCTCATAGCCCCGGTTCGCCGATGGGCCGTCCGGGGCAGAACAGAGCCGAAGATCGACGGCCAGCCGACAGGCACACGACACCCGAGGTTCACGCGCGTGCCTCCGGACCGAGCCAACCTGTGGCGTCACCACGCTCTGCCGCAGGAGGAACCATGCCCACCCCGTTCCGCGCCACTGATCTGCCCGCCTGGGCCGACCCGTCGGTCCCCGCCTCGTCGCTGGACCCGCAAGGCGCCTCCCGCCGCACGTTCCTGCGGCTCGGCATGGCCGGTGGACTGGCCCTCACCACCGGCGCGCACGCCGGCACCGCCGCTGCCTCGGGCCGCCCGGGCGACCCGCAGCTCGCGTGGCTCGTCGGCGACCACCACGTGCACACGCGCTACAGCCACGACGCCAAGTACGACTTCGACCAGCTTGCAAAGAAGGGCGCAGAGCTCGGCCTGGACTGGATGGTGTTCACCGAGCACAGCAACCACGGACACCGCGACAAGGGCGCCGCCGCCGAGCACGCGGAGATCATGGCCGCGCGGGCGCGCAACCCGCGCCAGCTCATCTTCCAGGGCCTGGAGTGGTACATCCCCGCCGCCGAGCACGGCACCGTGTTCGCCGCGCCCGGTCCGTACGAGGTCGAGCTGCTGCGCGAGTTCGAGCGCCGGTGGGACGCCAAGCTCAACGGCTGGGACGCCGACCTTCCCGAGAACGAGCAGCGCGCTGTGCAGGCCCTGCGGTGGCTCGCCGCCCAGAAGGCGAACGGCTACGTCGATGACGTCCTGGCGCTGGCCAACCACCCGTCCCGGCTCGGCATCGACTCCCCGCACGAGATCCGGGCGTGGCGCGACGCCGCGCGCGGCGTTCTCATCGGCATGGAGGGCGCGCCGGGCGCCCAGGGCGACGCCGATCCGGCCTGGGTGGCCTACCGCGGCAGCACGCGGGCCCAGCGAGGCGAGTACAACAACGCACCGCGCCCGGACTCCTTCTCCGGCTACCCGATCGAGTCGTATCGCACCTTCGGCGGCTTCGACTGGATGACTGCCACCGTCGGGGGCCTGTGGGACGCGATGCTGGCCGAGGGCACCCTGTTCTCGATCACCTCCAACTCCGACAACCACCGCACGATCTGGGACACCTGGCGCGACGGCGACATGCCGCCCGGGCAGAACTTCGACTCCCTGGGCTGGAAGCCGTCCCCGGTCGACACCGGTACACCTCAGCCGGGGAGCGACTTCTGGCCGGGCGAGTTCAGCCGCACCCACGTCGGTGTGACGCGACACGGCTACCTCGACGTCATGGAGGGCCTGCGGCGCGGCCGGGTCTGGGTGGACCACGGACACCTCGTCGACGGTCTCGACGTCCGCCTCATCGGCGCCCGTGGTGGTCGCGGCAACGGCACCACGCTCGGCGGCCGGCTCGCCGTGGAGCGCGGCACCTCGGTCGAGCTGGTGGTCAAGGTACGCAGCGCCCACCGACCCAACCCGCACGGGATCCTCCCCCGGCTCGCCCACCTCGACGTGATCCGGGGCACCGTCACCGGCCCCGCCACCGACCGAGACGGCTGGCGGGCGCCCGAGACGCGTGTGGTCGAGCAGGTCGACACCAGCAACCGGTCCGGCACCTACACCGTGCGCATCCCGCTCGGCCGCATCACCGAGTCCTGCTACATCCGCCTGCGTGGCAGCGACGGCAACCGCCACGGCGCCGGGTATCTGGGAGCGTCGATCGACCCAGCGGGCCCGCTGCAGCATGCCGACAACGACGGCGACCCGTGGGCCGACACCTGGCTCTACACGAACCCGATCTACGTCGACGTGCGGTAGCAGACCCCGGTTGTTGCATGTCACGTCAGTAGCGCTACCCTAGGCGTTCTCAACGACGGCGTCGGGGCCCCAACCTGCATCGATACACGTATCGACCGGGAACCCAGGCACTGCTGCCGTGGACCTGCCAGGCCTGAGGGGGCGTTTGACCAGTCATGGAAAAGCAGAGCGAGCACAAGCCAGGCGCTGCGTTCGTCCGTGAGCACGGAGCACGCCTCCGCCGAGCGGCGGAGAGCCAACGGGTGCGCCATGCCTGGACCGGGGTGGTCGCTCTGGCCGTGACCGGCGGGGTCCTGGTCAGCGCGTCGGCAAGCGCTGCGACGTCGGGCACCGCGGCACCAGAGACCACGGCCTCCGGCACGACGTCGTCACGCCCGGTCGCGGACGCCGGACGGTCCCCCGCCCGCCCGGGCGGCCAGGGCAACGAGGCCGGCGTCCCGACCGCGCTGGAGGGCGTCACGGTGGGCCAGGTGCTCGCGGTGCTGGACCGCGCCGAGCGCACCCTGCGGCAACACTCGTCGCCCAGCCCACGAGTGGCGCAGGCTGCTGCCGAGCTCGGCATGCTCTACACGACGTACGAGGCCCAGCAGCTGGCCCTCGCGGCGGCGGCCGAACCCCTCCGGGTGGAGACGGCCCCGGTGGCCGGCCGCGCGCGTCCCGCGGCGTCGGGCGACGTACCGTCGGCCGCGCCGGTGTCACGGGTCGTGTCCGAGAAGCAGGGTGTGGCCCAAGAGCCGGTGAAGATCCAGGAGCCGCACCACGACGCCCATCCTCGTGCCACGCAGCAGGCTCCCGGGTATGTCACCTTCGACGAGGTAGCGGTCGCGGCGATGCGGCTCGCGAACATGCTCGATCCCTCGTCGCCCAGCGCGCTGGTCGAGACGCTTCCGCGCGCCGAGTCGTCGCTGCGCCGCAGCCTGCTGGAGACCGTAGCGGCCTACGGCGAGTCCACCGCTGGGTATGCGAACGGCCGCATCCCCGCCGACGTGCTGTGCCCGCTCGAGTTCGCACCGGGGCACATGCTGCGCTGCGACGCCGCCGAGCGGCTGGCGGCGCTCAGTGACGAGTTCGAGAAGGAGTTCGGCTACCCGATCCCGCTCACGGACTCGTACCGCCCGTTTGCCATGCAGGTAGCGGTCAAGGGCACCAAGCCGCACCTCGCGGCGATCCCGGGGACCTCGAACCACGGCTGGGGCCTCGCGATCGACCTGGGCGACCCGATCGCGGGCGGCAGCTCACCCGAGTACGTCTGGCTCCGGCTCCACGCGCCCGACTACGGCTGGGACAACCCGTCCTGGGCTCAGCTCGGCGGCGCCAAGCCGGAGCCCTGGCACTTCGAGTTCTTCGCGGCCGGCTCCATCCCGAACCGCGCCATCGACCCGGCCGATGTCGGCGCGTGGGCGCCCGCGCCATCGACCGACCCAGCCGGGAGCTCCCCGGTCCTGCCTGCGTCCGCGCGCGGGCCGGCGGACACAGGCCGGGCGGACGCTCGCCCGGCGGACAACCGCGGACCGGCCGGCACCAGCGATGCGGCGGATCGCGGCGCGAGCAACGCCGGCGGAGCGGCGGACCGGCCCGGAGACGATTCGCCGCCGAAGCCGTCGGACCAGGCACCGACGACGCCCACCCAGCCGACGCCGGAAGAGCCGGCACCCTCCGAGCCGCCCGCCTCGGAGGAGCCGGACGCGCCGGCCGACACCGGTCTCGTCGAGGACGTGGTCGGGGGCACCGTCGGTGTGGTCGGGGGCGTCGTCGACGGCGTCGTGGGTGGCCTGCTCGGCCCGGGAAGCGGACAGCAGCGCTGACCTGCACCCTCGACTCCGAGCCGCTGCCCGGAGTCGAGGGGAGTCAGCCCAGGTCGAGGCCCAGCAGGTCCGCCTCGGTCTCGCGACGCACCAGCACGCGCGAGGAGCCGTCGGCCACCGCGACGACGGGCGGTCGCGGCAGCATGTTGTAGTTCGACGCCATGGAGCGCCCGTAGGCGCCGGTCGCCGCGACCGCGAGCAGGTCGCCCGCCCGCACGTCGGCGGGGAGCTGGACCTCGTGCACCACGATGTCCCCGGACTCGCAGTGCTTGCCCACCACACGCGCCAGCACCCGCTCAGCCGCGGACGTCCGGCCCACGACCTCCGCGTGATACGCGGCCCCGTAGAGCGCCGGGCGGATGTTGTCGCTCATGCCGCCGTCGACGGACACGTAGGTGCGCGTCAGCTCCGCGCCGTCGTCGCCCGCGACCGTGACCGGCTTGACGGTGCCGACGGTGTAGAGCGTGAGACCTGCAGGCCCGACGATCGCCCGGCCGGGCTCGATCGAGAACCGCGGCAGGCTCGTACCCAGCTCCTGACAGACGGCCGCGACGGACTGGGCGATGTCCTTCGCCACCCGTTCCGGGTCGAGCGCGACGTCGCCAGGCAGATAGGCGATGCCGTAACCACCGCCGAGGTCGACCTCGTCGACCAGAACGCCGGAGCGCTCGGCCAGGTCGGCGCGCAGGCGCAGCACCACGCCCGCTGCGGCCTCGAACCCGTCCGGGTCGATGATCTGCGAGCCGATGTGCGAGTGGATGCCGAGCAGCCTCAGCTCCGGACGCTTCAGCACGTCGAGCAGCGCGGTCATCGCGGGGCTCTCGGAGCGCCCTGCCGGGTTCACCGAGAGACCGAACTTCTGGTCCTCGTGAGCGGTCGCGATGTACTCGTGACCACCCGCGTGCACGCCGGTGGTCACGCGGACCATCACCGGCGCCACGGCCCCGCGCTCTGCCGCGAGGTGCGCGACCCGCTCGATCTCGACCAGCGAGTCCACGATGATGCGGCCAACGCCGGCGTCCAGGGCACGGCGGATCTCGGCGTCGGACTTGTTGTTGCCGTGCAGGCCGATCTCGGCGCCCGGCACCTCCGCGCGCAGCGCGACGGCGAGCTCGCCGCCGGATGCCGTGTCGACCCGCAGGCCTTCCTCACGCGCCCAGCGTGCGACGGCCACCGTGAGCAGCGCCTTCCCGGCGTAGTACACGTCCACGCCGGCCCCGACGGCGCCGAACGCCGCCTCGAACGCGGTCCGGTACGCGTGGGCCCGCCGGCGGAAGTCGCCCTCGTCGAGCACGTACGCGGGCGTGCCGTGCTCAGCGGCCAGGTCACGGACGTCGACACCCGCGACCGCCAGCGCACCGTCCGGCAGGCGCCCGACGCCGGTCGACCAGGGCGCGCCCGTCACATCCGCTCCGGGGCGCTCACGCCCAGCAGGTCCAGGCCGTTGGCGAGGACCGTGCGGACGGCGTCGTTCAGCCACAGGCGTGCCCGGTGGGCGTCCGTGACCTCCTCGTCCTGGTACGGGGTGACGCGCAGCTTCTCGTCGTCGTTGTACCAGGAGTGGAAGTCACCGGCGAGGGCCTCGAGGTAGCGCGCCACGCGGTGCGGCTCACGCAGCTCGGCAGCCTGCGCCACGATCCGCGGGAACTCGGTGAGACGCCCGATCAGCGCCGTCTCCGAGGCGTGCGACAGGTACGACGGGTCGAAGCCGTCCGCGCGGCGCACACCGCGCTCGACTGCCTTCGCCCCGATCTGGACCGTCCGGCTGTGCGCGTACTGCACGTAGAACACCGGGTTGTCGTTGGACTGCTTGATCATGTCCTCGCCCTGGAGCTCCAGCGGCGTGTCAGCCGGGAAGCGGGCCAGCGAGTACCGGACGGCGTCCTTCCCGATCCAGTCGACCAGGTCGCGCAGCTCGATGATGTTGCCTGCCCGCTTGGACAGCTTGGCACCGCCGACGTTGACGAGCTGGCCGATCAGCACCTCGATGTTCGACTCGGGGTTGTCCCCCGCGCAGGCCGCGATGGCCTTGAGCCGGTTGACGTACCCGTGATGGTCGGCGCCGAGCAGGTAGATCTTGCCGGGGAACCCGCGGTCCTTCTTTGACAGGTAGTACGCGGCGTCCGAGGCGAAGTACGTGGGCTCGCCGTTCGCCCGGATCATCACGCGGTCCTTGTCGTCCGTGAAGTCCGTGGTGCGCAGCCAGACCGCGCCGTCCTTCTCGAACACGTGGCCCTGCTCCCGCAGACGGGCCACGGCCTTGTCGACCGCGCCAGAGCTGTGCAGCTCACGCTCCGAGAACCAGACGTCGAAGTGGACGCCGAAGCCCTCGAGCACCTCACGGATCTCGGCGAGCTGGTGCGCGTAGCCGGCCTCGCGGGCGACCGCGATGGCCTCGTCGCGCGGCAGCTCGGGCAGGTCCGGGCGGTCCACGAGCACCTTGGCCGCGAGCTCCTTGACGTACTCGCCGCGGTACCCGCCCTCTGGCACCTCGCCGCCCGTCGCGCGCGCCAGCACGGACTCGCCGAAGCGGTCCATCTGCGCGCCGGCGTCGTTGATGTAGTACTCCGCGGCGACCTCGGCGCCGGCCGCACGCAGGATGCGCCCGAGCGAGTCGCCCAGCGCCGCCCACCGGGTGTGCCCGATGTGCAGCGGGCCGGTCGGGTTGGCGCTGATGTACTCCAGGTTGATCACCTGGCCGGCCAGCGCCTCGCCCCTGCCGTACGTCGCGCCCGCCTCCACGATCGTGCGGGCCAGCTCCCCTGCGGCCGCGGCGTCGAGCGTGATGTTGAGGAAGCCGGGACCTGCGACGCCCACGGACTTGATACCGGGGTTCGCGCCGAGGCGTGCGGCCAGGTCCTCGGCCAGCGCACGCGGCGTGGTGCCAGCCTTCTTCGCGAGCTGCAGGGCTACGTTCGTGGCCCAGTCTCCGTGCTCTCGCTGCCGGGGTCGCTCCACGTGGACCGACGCCGGGACGGCATCGGCGGGCAGGGCGAGTGTGCCGTCGGCTACGGCCGCGGCGAGGGCAGCGCTCAGCGCTTCAGAGAGCTCAGTGGGTGTCACGGACCGATTCTATCGGCCGGGCCAAGTCGGCCGCCCCGCTTTTCCACAGGCCGGGAACCTGCTGTCCGACGCCGGTGGCGCGTCGCCGCACAGCGTCGCCGCACAGTAGAGAGGCGATGCGGGACAGCTCGGGTGACCCGTCTCTCGCGAAGTCGGGATCTCCGTCGATCCACGGCGCACAGACGCACGCGACCGACGGAAGGTTGCCTGGTGAGTGCCGTGATGACATGGGGTTTCGTAGGGTGGTGCCTCACGCACCCGGCGGCGTGGGTCACACCTCTCGATGCGTACTCCGGGCCGCCCACCTGATAGTCTCGTTTCGGCCGTTACGGGAGCAGCAGCACCGCACCCCGCGCGACGGCCTCGCGCCTGTAGCTCAGTGGATAGAGCATCTGCCTCCGGAGCAGAAGGTCGGGGGTTCGAATCCCTTCAGGCGCACCAGGCCCGTAACCAGGCATCGCACCCGGTTGCGGGCCTTTTTTGCGCCCGCAACCGCCGATGCCACGCGATCCTCTGCATGCCACGCCATCCTCTGCGGTCCGACCGGCTGTTCGGTGGAAGATCACATGGCACGCAGACGATGGCGTGCCGGCCGACGAAGGCCCGCGAAGACCCCCGCGCCCCCAGAGGACACCATCAGGCACCGACCCCGGCGTTCACCGGCAACCCTCGACGTTCCCGGCCCGCTCGCCCTGGTTGTGCCGTGGTCCGGAACCCGATCGTGCGCAGCACGCGCCAGAAGTACTCGGCGACCTCCTCGGCCGGCGTGTCGTCCGGATAGTTCGTGAGGTGGACCGCCACGGCACCCGTGAGCAGGGCCTGGACCATCTCGAGGTCCGCGTCCGGGGCCAGCTCGCCGCGCTCCTGGGCGCGAACAACCAGGTCGTGCACGCTCTCGTCGCGCGAGTCGATGCTCGCCTCGCGAAATGCCGCCCACAGCTCTGGGTGGTCCCGCGGCACCGACATCATGCGGCGCAGCAGCCGCCGGGCCCTGGGAACGCTCAGCCCTGCCGACCAGGTGGCGACCAGGTCGGCAGGCCCGGGATGCTCGGGGATCTGGAACGAGACCAGCACCGCTGCCTCGTTCGCCACGAGCGCGGCGATCACGAGGTCGTCGCGAGTCGCGTACCGGCGGTAGACCGTCGTCCGAGCCACGCCCGCCCGCTTCGCCGCCTGCTCGATGCTCACGCCCTCGACGCCGGACTCGGCGATCAGGTCGAGTGCTGCCCCCAGTACCGCGCCGTCGGCTTCGGTGTTCCTCGGTCGGCCCGGCGCACGACTCCGCTCGTCCCTCACCCCTAATACGATACACAGCCGTCTCGTATCGAAATCGAACCGGGCAAGGGCACGCAAAACCCTGGTGAGCCGCCTACCAGGCCGCCTCGACCGCGTCCGCGAAGCTCCGGATGCGGGGACTCTCTCGATCGGTTCGCCACACGAGCGCCAGCGTCGGCTCGGGCAGGCCGTCCACCGGCACGAACCGCAGCGACGGCACTGCTGGTCGTCGTGGCCGGAACGCCCGCGAAGTCGCTGGCGGCGCTCCTGTCCCAGGATCCGGTGCGCAGTACCCCGCGTCAGTAGGTGGGCTGGAGGCGGGCTACCGATTCGTCCTTAGGTGCCGATAGTGTCCCGGTATGCCCAGCGAGTCCGTGGACTTCTATCCGTCCCGTGCGCACGTCCTCACGCTCGCCCTGACCACCCTCGCGCTCGTGGTGCTGTGCGCGGTGGCCGCTCGCCTCGGCTTCGACGCCGCACAGACCACCGGCTCGGCTGCCGCCCTGGCGACCGTGTCCGCGAGCGCCATCGGAGTCCTCGTGTTCACCGGCCTGGGGCTGCTCGTGGTGCGCCGCCTGCTCCTTCCCACCTGGCCGGTGCTCACGCTCGACGACGACGGCCTCACCGACTGGCTGCCCAACCTCGGCGTCGAGCAGGTGCTCTGGTCCGAGGTCACGGGCGTCCGTGAGACCCGGCTGGGACTTCAGCGGGTGCTCGCCGTGGACGTCGCGGACCCGCGGGCCGTGGTCGTGCGTCAGCGGACCGCGCTGAGGCGCGTGGTCGGTACGGCGAACGCCCGCCTGGTGGGCACGCCGGTCGTGCTGAAGCCGGGAAGCATCAACTGCACGATGGCCGACCTGGAGACCGCGTTCGGGCGTTTCACCCGGCCGGACCCCGCCGTAGCGCAGGCCTGACCCCACGCTCTGCACGACCTGGGTAAACTACCCAGATCAGCCGACGCCAGGCACCTGGGGACCCCATGAGCGACGATCGCTTCGACGAACCCGGCCAGGCCGATCCCGACCGCGGCTACGCCGACTTCGAGTTCGAGCGCCGGTTCTTCGTGCGCGAGCTCCCGGCCGAGCTCCGGGACGCGCCGGCCCTCATCGTCCAGTCGTACTTCCTGGCCGACGACGGCTACGCCCTCCGCGTCCGTGTCCAGGCCGGTGACGTCGACGCCGACCTGAGCGGTGAGACCGATCCGGCGGAGATCCTCCGGGCGCACACCCCGGACATCGACTTCGCCGCCGTCACCGTCAAGGGGCCTGCGGTCGGCGGCACCCGCTACGAGGCGGAACGTCAGCTGGACCCGAGCGTCGGCGTCGAGCTGGTCCGTCGCGGCGGGGCACCGATCGTCAAGGTCCGCTATGCCGTGTGGCTCGGGGCGGACGGCTGGTCGATCGACGTGTTCGGTGGAGCCAACCACCCGCTCGTGGTGGCGGAGTGCGAGCGCTCCGGCCCGGTCACGGGCCTGCAGATCCCGGACTTCTGCGTCACCGAGATCACCGACGACCGCCGGTTCTCCAACGAGTCGCTGGCCATGGAGCCCTACAGCGCGTGGGCGCCGTCGTTCGCCGCAGAGCTCGCGAGCGAGGGCCCGGTGTTCCGCCAGGACTTCGGGCCGAACACCCACCTTCGTCTCTGAGGGCTCCCTAGCCCCGCCACTCGCCCTTCTCGCTGACGCCGGACACGAACTCCCAGTGCCACGGCTCGTACTTGCTGCCACCGAGCTGCGCCCAGGAGGGGTTCTGCCAGCCGTAGGTCGGCGCGTTGGCCCAGAGCCACGAGAAGACCTCGCTGTCCCCGGTCTCCTTGGAGCAGAGGTCGATCGCGAGGCCCCAGCCGTGCATGGACGTGCCGGGCGAGGCGGCGTAGTACCCGCGTGAGGCCTTGAGCTCGTACTGGGTGTCGAGGTTGCGGTAGCTCGCCACGAGGCACATCTCCCGGCCGAACGAGGCACGGAACGCCTCGTTGAGCGCGCTGAGCGACATCGCGGCGTCGGGCCGCAGGTACTCCCCCGGCTGCCACAGCTCGCACAGCGAGTGGTCGAGGAGCGCGCCGTTGGTCCCCTCGACGGGTGCGTCGAGGTCGCACTCTGGCAAGGGGCTGCGGTCGAGCGAGCGGCTTGCGGCCGACTCCGGGCGTGTGATCGCCTCGGCACGCACCACCGAGCCGGACGCCTCCGGGCGCTCCACCGGCTGCGTCACGAGGTCCAGCGTGCTCGGGCCGGTGGGCGGCGCCTCGACGTCGAACGGGGACTCACCGGTCTGGTGCATCGCCTGCGTGAGCGGTGCGGCGATGGTCGCGGCGGCGAGCGTGCCGATCACCGTCGCCCGGGAGATGAACCGCTGCCCGGCGGGCACGGAGGACGTCGGCCTGGCGGGCTTCGCCACCGACCCGGTGACCAGCTGGTCGAACGACGTCGTCGCCCGCGTGGACCGGGCTCGTGTCGCGTGAGTGCGCTGCTCCGCCTCGCGCCGGGCACGGCGCGTCGTGAGGGCAGGATGCGTGCTCGTCACAGCCGTGGACTCCACTGGTCCTCCGTCGTCATGTGTGCCGCGGCCCCTCGCGGTGTGTATGTCGCACGAGACACTAACCGGGGTCGGCCCGCCTGCCAACCCCGGCCTGTGCATGGGACGAACCGCACATCACGTGCCCCGTACCTGGTCTGTACCCGGCCAGCAGCCGGTCGGTCGCCGCTCAACGGCGCTGCATCGCGTCCCGCACCTCGCCGACGAGCTCCTCGAGGATGTCCTCGAGGAAGACGACGCCGAGCAGCCCGCCGTCCGCTCCCTCGACCCGCGCGAGGTGCGAGCCGGAACGCTGCATGACCCGCAGCGCGTCCTCGACCTCGTCCTCGGGCCCGACGGCGGCGAGCGCGCGCACCCGCCAGACCGCGACCGGCTCGAACCGGGCCGGGCCCGTCGCGTACAGGACGTCCTTGAGATGCAGGTACCCGACCAGATCGTCGCCCTCCTCCCCGTGGGTCACCACGGGGAAGCGGCTGAAGCCGTGCTTCGACACGAGCCGCTCGACGTCGTCGGGCGTGCTCGTCTCGTCGACGGCCACCAGACCGTCGACCGGCACCATGACGTCGCTCGCGGTGCGGTTGGAGAACTCGATGGCGCCCGTGAGGAGGCCCTGCTCGTCGCGCAGCACTCCCTCGGCCTGCGAGTGCTCGACGATCGACTGCACCTCCTCCGCGGTGAAGGCGGAGGCGACCTCGTCCTTCGGCTCCACGCCGGCCAGCCGCACCGCGTGGTTCGCCACCCAGTTCAGACCGCCGATCACCGGGCGCAGCACCCGGGCGAGCAGCACCAGCGGCGGCCCGAACCACATGACCGCCTTGTCGGGCCCGGACACGGCCAGGTTCTTCGGCACCATCTCGCCGAGCACCACGTGCAGGTACACGACGAGGGACAGCGCGATGACGAGCGCGATCGGGTGGGTGAGGCTGTCGCTCACCCCGATGCTGTGCAGCGGCCCTTCCAGGAGGTGCGCCAGTGCAGGCTCCGCCACGATGCCGAGGCCGGTGGAACAGACGGTCACGCCGAGCTGCGCACAGGCCAGCATGAGCGACACGTGCTCCATCGCCCACAGGACGGTGACGGCCCGCCGGTCGCCCGCCGCGGCGAGGGGTTCGATGGCGCTCCGGCGCGCCGAGATGACGGCGAACTCCGCGCCGACGAAGAATGCGTTGCCGGCGAGCAGCACGAGGCCGATCACGAGTGCGGTGGTCGTGCTCATCGGTTCGCCCCCTTCTCGCTGCGCTGCCGGTCGGCCCTGACCCGGTGGTCATCGGCCCTGCCGCCGTCGTCGTCGGGCAGCGGCCGGACCCGTACCCGCTCGACGCGGCGTCCGTCCATGGCCTCGACGCGCAGCGTCACGCGGGCTACCGCGGTCCCCACGGTGACCTGGTCGCCGACGGCGGGCATCCGGCCGAGCTCCGCCATGACGAGGCCGCCGAGAGTCTCGTAGGCGGCGCCCTCCGGTACATCGATCCCCGTGTACTCGTCGAGCTCGTCGGGGCGCAGCACGCCCGGCACGATCCAGGACCCGTCGGCCGCACGGGCGGCGCCAGCGCGTCGGGGGTCGTGCTCGTCCGCCACGTCGCCCACCAGCTCCTCGACGACGTCCTCCAGCGTCACGACGCCGGAGGTGCCGCCGTACTCGTCGACGACGACGGCCATCTGCAGGCCGAATCCGCGCAGCTCCACGAGCAGCGGGCCCAGCCGCACCGTCTCGGGGACCCTTGGCGCGTCCACCATGAGGGCGGCCGCAGGGACCTCGCCCCTGCGGTCGTGCGGCACGCCGACGGCGCGCCGCAGGTGCACCAGGCCGACGATGTCGTCCCGGTCGTCCCCGATCACCGGGAACCGCGAGTGGCCGGTGCGCCGGGCGAGCGCGACGACGTCCTCCGCCGTCGCGGCCCGGTCCACCACGGACATGCGCAGCCGGTCGGTCATGACGTCGCGGGCGCTGAGGGTGTCGAGCTCGATCGAGTTGGTCAGCAGGGTAGCGACGGACTCCTCGAGCGTGCCCTCCTCGGCCGAGCGGCGCACCAGCGAGGCCAGCTCGGACGCGGACCGGGCCCCGGAGAGCTCCTCCCGCGGCTCCACGCCCATCCGACGCAGCAGCGCGTTGGCCGACCCGTTGAGCACGGTGATCAGCGGCTTGAAGGTGATGGTGAACACCCGCTGCACCGGCACCACCAGCCGCGCGGTGGCCAGGGGCGCCGAGAGCGCGAAGTTCTTGGGGATCAGCTCTCCGCACACCATCGAGAACACGTTCACCAGCACCACGGCGAGGACGCCGGCGAGGCCCGCAGAGACGGCGGTCGGCACGGACGTCGTGCCGAACCCAGCGGACAGCAGGGAGTTCAGCGCCGGCTGGGCGGTATAGCCCAGCAGGATCGTGGTCAGCGTGATGCCGACCTGGGCCGAGCTCAGCTCGGTGGAGAGGTGGCGCAGTGCGGTACGCACGCTGCGGTCCCGGACGCTCTGGCCGAGACCCGGCCGGGCAGCGTTCGAGGCAGTGGGGCGAGAAGTGGAGCGAGAAGTGGAGCGAGAATCAGGCCTGGTCCGGCCGGGTCTGTCTCCCTCCGAGTCGTCGGAGTCGCCGATCACGGCGGGATCGATGGTGACGAGGGAGAACTCCCCCGCCACGAAGACGGCAGTACCTGCGGTGAGGAGAACGCCGACGGCGACCATGATCCAGTCGCCGGTCATCTCGTGCTCCCCATGGCACTGGTGGAGTCCGGTGCATGCCAGGAATTTCGGTCGGGATATCGCTCGGTCATCGTGCGAACGATCGTAGCGGGAACAGCGCGCACCAGGCTGCTGGAGCGCGGCGTCAGCACGGTCCTGAGCACGGCACGGAGGCACTCCCGGTCCGACTCTCAGGCCGGCCTCAGTGTCTTATCAGGTAGGTGCAGGCATGATTGACCTATGTCATCTGGTATCCCCCAGCCGTCTGGGGCCCCGCAGCAGCCCGGTACGGCGTCGGCCGCAGCCTCGACCGGTCAGCAGAGCGCGACCGTGCTCGTAGTGGAGGACGAGCCGACGATCGCCACAGCAATCGCCCAGCGGCTGTCCGCAGAGGGCTGGCGCGTCGAGGTCGCACGCGACGGCCTGTCCGGCGTCGACGCCGCCTCCCGACTACGCCCTGACCTCGTGGTGCTCGACGTGATGCTGCCCGGCATCGACGGGCTCGAGGTCACACGGCGCATCCAGGCCGAGCACCCCACGCCGATCCTCATGCTCACCGCGCGGGACGACGAGACCGACATGCTCGTCGGCCTCGGCGTCGGCGCGGACGACTACATGACCAAGCCGTTCTCGATGCGCGAGCTGGTCGCCCGGATCAAGGCGCTCCTGCGCCGCGTGGACCGTGCGGCGCAGGCCGCTGCGACCACCCCGGCCGACCCGCCCATGATGATGGGCGACGTCACGGTGGACCGGGCCCAGCGCCGCGTCTACCGCGGTGGCGAGGAGGTCCACCTGACCCCCACGGAGTTCGAGCTGCTCGTGATGCTCGCCGGATCGCCCAAGACCGTGCTCACGCGCGAACGCCTGCTCGCAGAGGTCTGGGACTGGGCCGACGCCAGCGGCACGCGCACCGTCGACTCGCACATCAAAGCGCTGCGCCGCAAGCTCGGTCCGGACCTGATCCGCACCGTGCACGGCGTCGGGTACGCGTTCGAGCCGCCCGCGAACCAGTGACCCGATGAGACCGCACGTGCCCCGCGTCCCCGACGTGCGGCCGCTCGATCCGCTGCGCTCCCTGAAGATCAAGCTCGGCGTGCTGGTCGCCGCCACCGTGACGGCGGCCGTCCTCATCACCTGGCTGGGTCTGCAGGCCTCCCTGGGACCCAGCCGCACCTTCCCCCTCGCGATCATCCTGTCGCTGCTGGTCACCCAGGTCCTGGCGCGCGGTATGACGTCGCCGCTCCGGGAGATCACCGAGGCGGTCCAGGCCATGGCCGACGGCGACTACACCCGGCGGGTGCGCGCGACGAGCAGCGACGAGGTAGGTCAGCTCGCGCACGCGTTCAACCGGATGGCCGAGGACCTTGCGTCGGTCGAGCAGACGCGCCGCGACCTGATCGCCAACGTGTCCCACGAGCTGCGCACCCCCGTCGCCGCGCTCAAGGCCCAGCTGGAGAACATGGTCGACGGCGTCGTCGAGCCAACCCCCGGCGCGCTGGAGCAGGCGCACGCGCAGACGGAACGCCTGACACGGCTCGTCACCTACCTGCTGGACCTCTCGCGCATCGAGGCGGGCGCCTCGGCGCTGAACGTCGGCACGATCGCCGTCGGCGACTTCCTCGAGGACTGCGCCGAGGACCTCTCGATGGTCGACGCCGCCAAGGACCTCCACTACGTCGTCGACGTCACGCCGGAGGACCTCTCCATCGAGGGTGACGCCGAACGCCTGCACCAGGTGGTCATCAACCTCCTGCAGAACGCGATCCGGCACTCGCCGCAGGGCGGCGTGATCCGCCTGGACGCCTACCCGGTGGACGGCACCGAGGGGTCCGACGTCGTGTTCGAGGTCAGCGACGAAGGTCCAGGCATCGCAGCGGCCGACCGCGAGCGGATCTTCCAGCGGTTCGTTCGTGGCACCGGGTCGACGGCGGACCGCGGCAGCGACGGCAGGAAGCGCGACGGCAGCCGCAGGGCACGTGAGACCGGCGCGAGCAACGCCCTGTCCGCCGCGGCGGGCAACGCCCCCGGCGGAACCGTCGGGTCGAGCGGTGGGACCGGGATCGGTCTCGCCATCGTCCGCTGGGCGGTCGAGCTGCACGGCGGGTACGTCCAGGTGGTCGACTCCGACCGCGGCGCGACGATGCGGGTAACGCTCCCGGCGCGGGCGCACCCGGCACCGGGTGTCTCGACCACCCACACCGACTGATCCTCCGCCCCGGAGCGGGGCGCTCCCACGGCCGCAACCCGGGAGCGGACCCGCGAGAAACCGAGAAGCCTAGGGGCGCGAGCGGTCAGAACGTGAGACGGAGTCCCGTGATTTCTGTCACACGCGCCAAAGGTTGTCCGCCCGACAACAAAACCCCGTAACGCCACGTTGGCCACTTCGAGGCCCAACGTTGCCCGGGTTTTGCTCTGGGTGCGAGAAACATGACGAACCAACTTCTTTGGCGCCGGAGCGGGCCTCGGTGCCCGCCAGGTCACACCCACCGAGGGGCACGAAGGGCCTACCCTTGGAGGGTCCGAAAACATTCGGGCTGTGCGCGCTCCGGCAAGGGTGGCGCGCTGAGAACGCAACTGTGGTGAAGGTGGGCGATCCGCGCGTGTCAGCTAAGGCTGGTTCAGAGTCGATCAGCGTGGCGAGCTCGTCATTCGGAGCCAACGAATGGCTTGTGGACGAGCTCTACCAGCAGTACCTGAAGGACAAGAACGCGGTAGACCCCGCGTGGTGGGACTTCTTCGCCGACTACACCCCGAGCGAGAACGGTTCCACCAAGGACGGCACTGCTGAGGCCGCCCAGACAGCTCGGGCCGACGCGGCTCCTGCAGACGCAGGCAAGGCCACGGCGAGCCCGGCCTCCGCCCCTGCGGCGCCCCCTCAGGCGGCCCCGGCTCCGGCCGCTCCCGCCCGGCAGGCGGGTCCCCCGGTGACGGGCGGCACCGCCGCATCGGAGGCCGTGCAGCCGGTACGCGAGAAGGTCCTGCCGGCCGACCCGAAGGTCAACCCGGCCAACCCGATCGCCACGCCACCCACCACGCACTACGCGGACACGTTCGAGCGCCCGGTGGCGCACCCGGACGCCGTCGACGACATCCAGAAGCTGCGCGGCCCCGCCGCGCGAGTGGTCACGAACATGGAGGCCTCGCTCGAGGTCCCCACCGCCACCTCCGTGCGCGCCGTGCCCGCCAAGCTGATGGTCGACAACCGCATCGTCATCAACAACCACCTCAAGCGCGGCCGCGGCGGCAAGATCTCGTACACGCACCTCATCGGCTTCGCGCTGATCGAGGCGCTGGCCGACATGCCCGTCATGAACGCGCACTACGAGCCGATCGACGGCAAGCCGGGTGTCAACCAGCCCGCGCACGTGGGATTCGGTCTCGCGATCGACCTCGTCAAGCCGGACGGCTCGCGCCAGCTCCTCGTGCCGAGCATCAAGAAGGCTGAGGAGCTCGACTTCGCCGAGTTCTGGGCCGCCTACGAGGACCTGGTCCGCAAGGCCCGCGGCGGCAAGCTCGGCGTGCCCGACTTCCAGGGCACCACGATCTCGCTGACCAACCCTGGTGGCATCGGCACCGTCCACTCCGTGCCGCGGCTCATGCAGGGCCAGGGCACGATCGTCGGCGTCGGCGCCATGGACTACCCGGCGGAGTTCGCCGGCGCGTCCGAGGAGCAGCTCGCCCGGATGGGCATCTCGAAGGTCATGACGATCACGTCGACCTACGACCACCGGATCATCCAGGGCGCGCAGTCCGGCGAGTTCCTGAAGATCATCTCGGAGAAGCTGCTCGGCCTGGACGGGTTCTACGACCGCGTCTTCGCGGCGCTGCGCGTCCCGTACGAGCCCGTTCGCTGGGTTCGCGACAACACGGTCGACGCCGACGTCGAGGCGGCCAAGCCCGCCAAGATCGCCGAGGTCGTGCAGGCGTACCGTTCGCGTGGCCACCTCATGGCGGACACCGACCCGCTCGCCTACCGCCAGCGCAAGCACCCCGACCTGGACATCCAGACCCACGGCCTGACGCTCTGGGACCTGGACCGCACGTTCCCGACGGCGGGCTTCGGCCCCAAGCCGAAGGCGACGCTCCGCGACGTGCTCGGCCTGCTGCGCGACTCGTACTGCCGCACCATCGGCATCGAGTACATGCACATCGCGGACCCGGTTCAGCGCAAGTGGCTCCAGGAGCGCCTCGAGGCGGGCTACGCCAAGACGCCGCGGGAGGACCAGCTCCGCATCCTGCGCCGGCTCAACTCCGCCGAGGCGTTCGAGACGTTCCTGCAGACCAAGTTCGTCGGGCAGAAGCGCTTCTCGCTCGAGGGTGGCGAGTCCCTGATCCCGCTGCTCGACGCGATCCTGTCGCGTGCCGCGGAGGGCGGGCTCGACGAGGTCGGTATCGGCATGGCCCACCGCGGCCGGCTGAACGTGCTGGCGAACATCGCGGGCAAGAGCTACGGCCAGATCTTCAAGGAGTTCGAGGGCCAGCTCGACCCGAAGAGCGTCCAGGGCTCTGGTGACGTGAAGTACCACCTCGGCACCGAGGGCACGTTCACGTCGGAGTCCGGCGCCACCACGCGCGTCTACCTCGCGGCCAACCCGTCGCACCTCGAGGCCGTTGACCCGGTGCTCGAGGGCATCGTCCGCGCCAAGCAGGACCGCATCGACCTCGGCGGCGACGGCTTCTCCGTGCTGCCGATCCTCGTGCACGGCGACGCGGCGTTCGCCGGCCAGGGCGTGGTTCCCGAGGTGCTCAACCTGTCGCAGCTGCGCGGGTACCGCACCGGCGGCACCATCCACGTGGTCGTGAACAACCAGGTGGGCTTCACCACCGGCCCGACGGCGTCCCGCTCGACCACGTACGCGACCGACGTCGCCAAGGGCTACCAGGTCCCGGTGATGCACGTGAACGGCGACGACCCGGAGGCCGTCGTGCGGACCGCCGAGCTCGCCTTCGCGTTCCGCGAGCAGTTCGGCCAGGACGTCATCATCGACCTCATCTGCTACCGCCGCCGCGGGCACAACGAGGGCGACGACCCGTCGATGACGCAGCCGCTCATGTACAACCTCATCGAGACCAAGCGCTCGGTGCGCAAGCTCTACACCGAGAACCTGGTCGCCCGCGGTGACATCACCGTCGAGGAGGCGGAGGGCGCGCTGCAGGACTACCAGGCGCAGCTCGAGCGGGTCTTCACCGAGACCAAGGGCGGGTTCACCCCGGCGCCGCAGACCGAGCAGATAGCAGGCCTGGAGCGCCCCGAGTCCCAGCGTGAGGACGCCGGGACGATGGTGGGCTGGCAGACGGCGATCTCGCCGGAGATGCTGCAGCGGGTCGGCGACGTGCACACCTCGCCGCCGGAGGGCTTCACCGTCCACCCGAAGCTCGCCCAGCTGCTCGAGAAGCGCCAGCTCATGGCGAAGGAAGGCGGCATCGACTGGGGCTTCGGCGAGCTCGTGGCCTTCGGCTCGCTGCTCGCTGAGGGCACGCCGGTACGCCTCGCCGGCCAGGACTCCCGCCGCGGCACGTTCGTGCAGCGCCACGCGGTCCTGCACGACCGGGAGACCGGTGCCGAGTGGACCCCGATCCTGTACATGTCCGGCGACCAGGCCAAGTTCTGGATCTACGACTCCTCGCTGTCGGAGTACGCGGCGCTCGGCTTCGAGTACGGCTACTCGGTGGAGCGCCCGGACGCCCTGGTGCTCTGGGAGGCGCAGTTCGGCGACTTCGTCAACGGCGCCCAGACCGTGATCGACGAGTTCATCTCGTCCGCAGAGCAGAAGTGGGGCCAGTCGTCCTCGGTCGTCATGCTGCTGCCGCACGGGTACGAGGGGCAGGGCCCTGACCACTCGTCGGCTCGCATCGAGCGGTTCCTGCAGCTCGGCGCCGAGAACAACCTGACGATCGCGCAGCCGTCCACGCCGGCGTCGTACTTCCACCTGCTGCGCCGGCAGGCCTACGCCCGTCCCCGCCGCCCGATGGTGGTGTTCACGCCGAAGCAGCTGCTCCGCCTCAAGGCGGCGGCCTCCTCGGTCGAGGACTTCACCTCAGGCACCTTCCAGGAGGTCATCACCGACCCGACGGCGGTCCCCGCGAAGGTCGACCGGGTGCTGCTGTGCACGGGACGCGTGTACTACGACCTCCTCGCCGAGCGCGCCAAGCGCGGTGACGAGGGCGTGGCCATCGTTCGCCTGGAGCAGCTCTACCCGTTCCCGGAGGCGCAGCTCCGCGAGGAGATCGCCAAGTACGGTGACGCCGAGGTGGTCTGGGTCCAGGACGAGCCGCAGAACCAGGGTGCCTGGGGCTTCATCCACCTGGCGCTGCCGGTGGACGTGCCCTACGTCAAGGTGGTCTCGCGCCCGGCGTCGGCGTCGACCGCCGCCGGTACGGCGAAGCTGCACCAGGCCCAGCAGCAGACGCTCCTGGAGCAGGCCTTCGCGCGCGGCTGACGCGCATGACGAGAGGGGCGGGTGTCCGGACTCGGACACCCGCCCCTCTCGTCGTCTGCACGGGGTGAGCCGGGCTCCCGGCTCACCCCGTCGTCACTCGCCGGAGCTCACCACTTGTCGTGGACGTGCTCCTTGATCATCTCCTCGTAGATCTCGCGCACGCCCGACATGAACAGCGGGCCGAGCGTCGCGGCGTCGCCCGCAGCCGCGTTCGCGCGGGCCTGCTCGACGTTGCGGGCCCCCGGGATCACGGAGGAGACGCCGGGCCGCTGCCACGCCCAGGCAATGGCCGCCTGGGCCGGGGTGAGGGAGTCGCCGACGCGGTCCCTGGCCAGCTCGGTGAACCGGCTCGCGGCCTCGAGACCCACTTCGTAGGGCACACCGGAGAACGTCTCGCCGACGTCGAACGCCGCGCCGTCCCTGTTGAAGGTGCGGTGGTCGTTCTCCGCGAACACCGTCTCCTTCGTGTACCGGCCGGAGAGCAGGCCGGACGCGAGCGGGACCCGCGCGATGATGCCGACACCAGCCGACGAGGCTGCGGGAAGCACCTCCTCGAGCGGCTTGAGCCGGAACGCGTTGAGGATGATCTGCACGGTCGCGACATTGGGCCGGGCAATGGCTTCGAGGGCTTCCGACGACTTCTCGACGCTCACGCCGTACGCGGCGACGGCGCCGTCGGACACCAGCTGGTCGAGCGCGTCGTAGACGGCGTCCGACGAGTAGACGGCTGTCGGCGGGCAGTGGAGCTGCACCAGGTCCAGCCGGTCGACACCGAGGTTCCGCCGGGACCGGTCGGTCCACTCACGGAAGTGCTGCAGCACGTAGTTCTCCGGCACCTGGTCCATGCGCCGGCCCATCTTCGTGGCGACGGTGATACCGGTGTCGGGGTGGTCCTTGAGGAAGGCTCCGATCGCTTGCTCGCTGCGGCCGTCGCCATAGACGTCCGCGGTGTCGAAGAAGGTCACCCCGGCCTCGAGGGAAGCCTCGAGGACGGCGCGGGCGTCGGCCTCGCTGACCTCTCCCCAGTCAGCACCGAGCTGCCAGGTGCCCAGGCCCACAGCCGATACGAGCCGACCGGTCCGTCCGAGTACCTGCTGTTCCATCGTTCCTCCTACTGCTGGGGCGGGCAGGCATGCCCGCGCGGACCCGTCCTCAGGTCCTGTTCGTAGCGGGGCCGTTCGCAGATGTCACGACACGACCCCCCAGTCTGCTGTCTCACGCTACGTGCCGCAGGCGAATATTGCCCTACGGTTACGGTGTGAGTGTGACGACAGAAATTCCTCCCGTTGCCGAGGCCAGGCCCCATCCTTCCGGGGACCAGTTCCGGATCAGCCATGAAGGCCACCGCGCGACGGTCACCCAGGTGGGCGCGGCGCTGAGAGAGTACTCGGTGGACGGGCGCGACGTCGTGGTCCCGTTCAGGGCCGACGAGATCAGCCCCGTGTTCAACTCCGCGGTGCTGATCCCCTGGCCGAACCGGCTCCGCGACGGCTCGTACGAGTACGGCGGCGAGACCCATCAGCTGCCCGTGACCGAGCCGGCGCGCAACACCGCTCTGCACGGGCTGGCGGCGTGGGAGCGCTGGTCGGTCGTCGAGCACTCCCCCTCGGCCGTGGCGCTCAAGCTCGAGCTGGTCCCCCGGCCCGGCTACCCGTTCCAGCTGGTGGCGCAGATCCGCTACGCCCTGTCCGACGCAGGCCTCGAGGTCACGCTCGACGTCACCAACGTGGGAGCGAGCACCGCCCCCTACGGGTGCGGGTTCCACCCCTGGCTGTCCACAGGCGGCGCGAACCTGGACGAGTGCACCGTGCGGCTCGACGCAGGTACCCGCGTCACGACCGACGAGCGGCTCCTGCCGACCGGCACCGAGCCGGCGTCGGGCACCTATGACCTGCGGCAGCCGCGCAGCGCGGCAGGCCTCGACCTCGACGACGCGTACGTGGACGTCGTCCGCGACGCCGACGGCCTGTCCTGGGCGCACCTGGCCGCCCCCGACGGCCGCACGTCCGCGGTCTGGATGGACGAGTCGCAGGACGTCTGGCAGATCTGCACGGGCGACCACATCGCCCCGGACCGACGCAGGCACGGCCTCGCCGCCGAACCGATGACCTGCGCCGCCGACGCGTTCCGCACGCGCGAGCGGCTCGTGCACCTCGCGCCAGGCGAGCGGCACGGTGTCCGCTGGGGGCTGACGCTGCTCTGACGAGCCTGCTCTGATGTCTCTGGTTCTGACGTCGACGGGTCAGCGTCGGCGCGTTGTCACCGATCGGTCACGGTCCGTGCACCACAATGGGGAACCGGCCGTCCGCCAGGCTGCCGGGAACAGGCAAGGAGAGTCCGTTGCAGGATCGCGAGGTGCGCATCTGCGTCGTCGGTGACGAGCTGGCCACGGGTGTCGGAGACGCTCGTGCACTCGGCTGGACCGGTCGCGTCGTCGCGCGCACCCATTTCTCCCGGCCCGCCATGCTCTTCACCCTTGCCGTGCCCGGCGAGACGAGCACGCAGCTCGGCGCGCGCTGGGAGGCGGAGACGGCAGCGCGCTTCGGTCCGGACTCGGAGATCGAGAACCGCCTGGTCGTGGCTCTGGGGCGGCACGACGTCGCCTCGGGGCTCACGGTCGCCCGTTCGCGCCTGAACCTGGCGAACATCCTCGACGTCGCGGACGCCAACCGGACCGCGGCCTTCGTGGTCGGGCCGCCGCCCGGTTCGCCGGCGGAGGGCGACCGGATCGCTGAGCTGTCCGACGCGTTCGCCGACGTCGCCAGTCGGCGGCGGGTGCCGTACGTCGACACCTACACGCCGCTGGCCCAGCACGAGCAGTGGCTGGCCGACCTCGCGCAGGGCGGGGGCACCTACCCCGGCCAGGCCGGGTACGGGCTCATGGCCTGGCTCGTGCTGCACACGGGCTGGCACGCCTGGTTGGGCCTCCCCCAGGACGAGGTCGCCTGAGCCGGAGGTGCAGCGCAGGGTGCGGGCCGAGGGACGAGGCACACGCCCGGAGCGGAACCGCAGGCTCAGGCGAAACAGATAGAGCCTGAGCCGGAGGTGCAGCGCAGGGTGCGGGCCGAGGAACGAGGCACACGCCCTGAGCGGAACCTGCGGCCGTAGAAAACTGTGGCGGGAGTGCTGATCTGCACTCCCGCCACAGTCCTGTCTCGCCACGGTTCTAACGCGGCATCGTCAGCCGCGGGTGATCGTCGCCGTTCCCGAGACGGTGTTGGTCGAGATGTACGCGGCCGCCCCCGGCTCCGCGTGGTCGACGACGACGGTGCGCTGCGCGCTGGACGTCGCCTGCGCGCCGTCGATCATCACCTTGCCCGTCACGCTGCGCGCACGGAGGTTGACCGGGGAGCCCGCGTCGAGCTGCACTGCCGCAGGGCCAGACACCGTCTTGGCGTTGACGAGCGGCGTGGTGCCGATCGCGGTGACGTCCACCGCACCGGACACGGTCTGGATCGACACCCGGCCAAGGGCACCCACCACCGACACCGCGCCGGACACGGTCGAGACCGCCACGTCTCCCGCGTGCTCGGCGACCGTGACCGCTCCCGTGCCCGACTTGGTGGTCACGGACCCGGTGGTGCCGGTGACGGTGATGGCGCCGCCGGCGGTCTTGACGTTGACCCCCGACTGCGACCCGGTCACCACGACCTCGGCACCGACCGTTGCGACGTCGACCACCGACGCTGCCGGGACGGTGACCCGGACCACGGCGCTGTCGTGGTCCTTGAGGCCGCGGAAACGGTCCACGAAGCCCTCGAGGCCCGGGAAGTCGTAGGCGATCCGGAGGTTCCCGTGCTCTGCGAGGATCTGCAGCGGCCGCGCCGACACCTCGAGCACCTCGACGAGGGCTCCGGAGGTGCGGTTCGGGTCGGCCACGATCTCCGCGCGGCCGTTCGTCAGTCGGACGATCAGGGTCGAGGCGCCGCCTACCTCGATGGTCTGGGGGGCGGCCACGCTCCAGGACTCGGTGGTCATCGCTGTGCTCCGTTCATTGGGGACGTTGCGGGGTCGTTCGTGGATGGGTGCATGGGTGCGCTCATGGGGAGTGCGCACCACTCGGGTTCGTGCGTTCTGCACGGCTCGGCGGAGAACTCGTGCTGTGCGGCAGCGTCCCACGGATCGCGGAACGTGCCGAGTCGAGGACGGTACGCAGCGTCTCCACGGTCAGCGCCGACACGGTACCCGCGACGTCCGCCTCGCGCAGGTCGGCCAGCACGTCGTTGCGGAACCGCTGGAGCATCGCCTCGGCGTCGTGCCGCAGCGAGTTGGACTGCGTGCGGCGCGGGTCCGGTGCGGTGTCGGGCCCCGGCCTCGGCCGGGAGCGGGCCTCCTGCGCCGCGGCGGCGAGCTCGGCCCGCAGGCCGCGCATCGTGTCGCGGACGTCCGCCCGCACCTCGTCCGCGAGGCTGCGCACCGTCTCGGCGACGCTGCGTTCCAGCCGCCGGACGTCGTCGAGGCGGGAGTCCAGCTCGGCCCGGCCTGCCGGGGTCAGCTCGTACGTGGCCTTGCGGCCGGCGCCCGACGAGCCGGCGTGCTCCGGCGAAGCCTGCGCACCGGGAACCGAGCGGCGCACCAGGCCTTCCTCCTCGAGCCGGGCCAGGCGCGGGTAGATGGTTCCTGCGCTGGGGCGGTAGGTGCCGCCGAAGCGCCGGGTGAGCTCCGTGATGAGCTCGTACCCGTGTCGGGGGCCGTCCAGGAGCAGCACCAGCAGGTACAGGCGCAGCTCCCCGTGGGCGAACACCGGTGGCATTACAGCTCCACGGGCGCCGTGTCCGCGGGCGCGGCGTCGGCAGGGGCGTCCTGCGGCCCGCCGATCACGGTGACGTCGCCGGAGACGCCGGTCACCCGCAACCGCATGACGCCGGGCCCCGTCGACCGCTCGCCGCCGGAGACCTTCGAGCCACCGCCACCGGTGAACTGCAGACCGCCCAGCGTCACCCGCCCGCTGACGCTCTGCAACGACACCTCGACGGCCCGCTCGTCCGGCACCCGCAGCAGCATGTTCCCGGACACCGTGTTGACCCGGACGGTCCGGGGCTGGTTCACCAGGTCGAAGGTCACGTCGCCCGAGACGGACGACGACGTCACGGCGTCAGCCGATGCGCTCACCACGACGTCGGCGGACACCGTGTTGCTCGTGACGTCACCCACGTGGTCGCGGACCGTCACCTCGCCGGAGACGGTGTTCAGCCTGAGGTCCCCGGCCGTGCGGGAGACCAGGAGAGAACCGGAGACGGTGGACGCCGACGCACCCGCCGTCGTGCCGGCGAGGAGCCCCTCGCCGCGGACGGTGCCGAGCCGCACGGTGGTCCCGGCCGGCACCGCGACGTGGATGTCGGCGCGGGCCTTGCCGCCGAAGTCCGCGAACCGCTTCATGAACGTACCCCAGCCCGACAGGCCGCTCTCGTGCCCGATCACCAGGTGCCCGCCCTCGAGGCGCACCTCGAGGGACCGGCCCTCGACCGAGTGCACCTCCACCCGGGCCACGGGCTCGTCATGGGCGACGATGTCGAGCCGGCCGTCGACGACGTGCGCGTCGACGGTGGTCACACCGTCGAGCTCGATGGTCTGCGGACCGGTGACGGTCCAGCTGTCTGCGCTCATGGTTCCTCCGGTGCTCGGGGCTGGCTCGGACGGTCGGGCGAACACGATATATCGCGTTGACGAGAGTCACGATATATCGCGTTCCCGGGTCCGGCAACCCCTTTTCGGCCGGACGGCCCGGTGATCTGTGGGATCATTGGAGCCATTCAGTCCGTCACCTGGTAGGAGACACAGATGAGCAAGCGCGGTTGCAAGCGCCGTAGCCGTGCCGGCAAGGCAGCGAACCACGGCAAGCGTCCCAACACCTGAGCCGGCTCGAGCGTCCGTCAGGACGATGAGCCGCCCAGCTGGGCACACGAAAGGGCCGGAACCCAATGCCTGGGTCCCGGCCCTTCGTCATGTCCACCGGCGGTCAGCCGGGCACCGTCAGTCGGCGACGGTCATGACCGTCAGCTGCTCGTGGATGCGCACCCGCAGCGTGTCCGGCGCGCGCTCGCTGCACGACCGGCGCACCAGCTGCTTCACGAGGTCCTCGACGCTCAGCTCGGCCAGGCACGGCGAGCAGTGGGCGACGTGCGCCCGCATACGCTGCTCGTCCTCCGGCGTCATCTCGGAGTCCAGGTACTCGTACAGGTGCTTCAGTGCGTGCTCGCACTCGGACTCACCCGCCATGTCGTGCGGGATGGGTTTGATGTTGTTCACTGCGCACCTCCGGGCGCCTGGCTGACGAGTCCTCGCTGAGCGGCATAGTCGGCGAGGAGCTCACGCAGCTGCCGGCGTCCGCGGTGAAGCCGGGACATCACGGTCCCGATCGGAGTTCCCATGATCTCTGCGATCTCCTTGTAGGGGAAGCCCTCGACGTCGGCGTAGTACACGACCATCCGACGGTCCTCCGGGAGCTCGGCGAGCGCCCGCTTCACATCGCTGTCCGGAAGCCGGTCCAGCGCCTCGACCTCCGCCGAGCGCAGGCCGCGCGACGTGTGCGACGCCGCACGCGCGATCTGCCAGTCCTCGACGTCCTCCGTCTGGGACTGCTGCGGCTCGCGCTGCTTCTTGCGGTAGCTGTTGATGAACGTGTTCGTGAGGATGCGGTACAGCCAGGCCTTCAGGTTCGTACCCGGCCGGTACTGGTGGAACGCCGCGAACGCCTTGGCGAACGTCTCCTGCACCAGGTCCTCTGCGTCCGCCGGGTTGCGCGTCATGCGCAGCGCAGCGGAGTACAGCTGGTCGAGGTACTGGAGCGCGTCGCGTTCGAACCGCGCGGCGCGGGCCGCTGCGCTCTCCTCCTGCGGGGAACGCTCGGTGCTCTCGTCCTCGCTGTCCTGACCGGGGGTCTCGGCGCTGGTCTCGGTGGTGCTCTCGGCCGCGGTGGCTCCCGTGGTCCCGACAACACCCTCGCTCGCGTTCGTGTCGGGGCGCGCCCCGGCATCGGCGCCGACCGCGTCGGCGCCCTGGTTCTGCTCGCGGGAATTGTCAGTCATCGCACTTGAGCCTAGCCGCGTCGGCCAACCCGTGTCCGACAGGGCCGCCGCCAGAGCGTCGGCCTTGGACTTCGCACTGGCCAGCGCCCCGTCCACGCCGGGGTCGAGCAGGTGCGCCGGGACCGCTCCGAACATCAGGGGCGCGCCCTGCACGCCCGACGCCGGACCGCTGGTCGCACCCGTCGCCGCGCCTGCCATCGCAGCCGCGGCCTCGCTGGTCACCGTGCTGGTCGCCGTATTCGTCACCGTGTCGATCATCCTGTTCTTCACCGGGTCCTTCTCGTGGCATCGCTCCACCTCGGGTTCAACCTGTGCCCCCGGCGCCGAATTCCCGGGGTGGCTGGGGACCATCCACTTCCCCCGCCGATGCCGCCCGTCGTACGCAGTCCGGTATCGCCATCCTGCTGCATTCGCGGCCGGCATCTGCCAAGGTGGAGGCATGCTGCTTCGACACATCGCGCGACCGCTGCTGGCCTCATCGTTCATCTACGACGGAGTGCAGGCTGCCCGGAAGCCGAGCGACCACGTGGCCACGGCCAAGACCGGGTCCGCCCTGGCCACCCAGGCGCTGGGCGCTGAGCCGCTCAGCGAGAAGCAGGTCACCACGCTCGTGCGCGCGCACGGCATCGCGACCGCCACCGCCGGCACGCTGCTCGCGCTCGGCAAGGCACCCCGCGCGTCGGCCATCGCGCTGGCGCTGCTCACGCTGCCCCTTGCCGTGGTGAACCAGCCCTTCACCGCGCCGAAGGAGGAGCGCGGCCCGCGCACCGAGCGGTTCCTGCGCAACCTCGCTTCCGTCGGCGCGGCGCTCATCGCGGGCGCGGACCTCGAGGGCCGGCCAGGGATGTCCTGGCGCGTCCAGCAGGCGCGCGCGGCACGCGCGGAAGCGAAGGCTGCCGCCGTCGAGGTCTGACCCCCCGTAGTACCCGCTGTCAGACGTCCAGGTCACTCGGGTGGCACCTGGTCCGACACGGGGCCGCTGCTCCGGCGCGGTCCGCGATAATCTCGGCACATGACTTCCTCCACCACCGCGCCCGCACCGACATGGGAGGCACCGCTCGCCGGTGCCCCGCTGGACGCGACGGTCGAGGTACCCGGCAGCAAGTCGCTCACCAACCGGCTCCTGGTGCTCGCTGCCCTCGCCGAGGGCCCAGGCACCCTGCGCGGTGCCCTGCGCAGCCGGGACGCCGACCTCATGATCGGCGCGCTCCGCGCCCTTGGCGCCCACATCGAGGAGGGCGACCACCCGAGCACCCTGCACGTGACGCCGGGCCCCGTCACCGGCGGCACCGACGTGGACACCGGCCTGGCCGGGACCGTGATGCGGTTCCTGCCCCCGTTCGCGGCGCTCGCCGACGGGCCGGTCCGGTTCGACGGCGACCCAGCGGCCCGGGTCCGCCCCATGCTTCCCGTCCTTGCGGCGCTACGCACCCTCGGGATCACCGTGCACGACCCCTCGGACGGCTCCGGGGACTCGGCAGCCCTGCCGACCCACCTCCCGTTCACCGTGGAGGGTCGAGGCAGCGTGCCCGGCGGTGCCGTCGACGTCGACGCCTCCGAGTCCTCGCAGTTCGTCTCCGGCCTCCTGCTCGCCGCGGCCCGCTTCGACCGCGGCCTCACCCTGCGACACATCGGCGCCACGCTGCCGAGCCTGCCGCACATCGAGATGACGGTGGCCACGCTGCGCGACGTCGGCGTCGTGGTCGACGACTCCCGTGACGGCATGTGGGACGTCTCCCCCGGACCGATCGCCGCGCGGGACGTCCGCGTCGAGCCGGACCTGTCCAACGCGGCGCCGTTCCTCGCCTCCGCCCTGGTGGCAGGCGGCACCGTCCGCGTGCCGGGCTGGCCGACGCTGACCACGCAGCCCGGTGCCATGGTGCCCCAGCTGCTGGAGCGCATGGGCGGCTCGTACACCCTGACCGACGGGGTCCTCTCGGTGACGGGAACCGGGGAGCTGCACGGGATCGACGTCGACCTGCACGCCGGCGGCGAGCTCGCACCGACGTTCGCCGCCCTGGCCGCGCTGGCGGACTCCCCGTCCCGGCTGCGCGGGATCGCTCATCTGCGGGGCCACGAGACCGACCGGCTCGCGGCACTGGCCCGCGAGATCACGCGGCTCGGCGGGCAGGCGGAGGAGACTCGCGACGGCCTGGTCATCACGCCCCGCCCGTTGCGCGGCGACGTCGTCCGGACGTATGCCGACCACCGGATGGCGACGTCCGCTGCGCTGCTCGGCCTGCGGGTGCCGGGCGTGCGCGTCGAAGACGTCGCCACCACGGCCAAGACGCTGCCCGACTTCACCGGCATGTGGCTGACCATGCTCGGCTCGGCCGCCTGATGGGCATCTCCTGATGGGGCGTGCCTGATGGGCCGGCGTGACATCGACGAGTCGGACTTCCACTCTCGCCCGTCCAAGCGCGGCTCGCGCCCCCGGACCAAGCAGCGTCCCGAGCACTCCGACGCCGTCACCGGCCTGGTCACCGGCGTGGACCGCGGCCGGTACACGCTCCTGGTCAAGGACGCCGACGACGTCGCCTCCGGGGGCTCCTCCGACGGCACGATCGTGACCGCCATGAAGGCCCGCGAGCTGACCCGTACCCGCGTGGTCGTCGGTGACCGGGTCGACGTCGTCGGCGACGTCTCGGGCGGCGAGGGCTCGCTCGCGCGCATCGTGCGGATCCAGGAGCGCACGTCGACGCTGCGCCGCACCGCCGACGACACGGACCCGTACGAGCGGATCGTCGTCGCCAACGCGGACCAGCTGGTCATCGTCACGGCGCTGGCCCAGCCCGAACCGCGGACCGGCATGATCGACCGTTGCGTCGTCGCCGCCTACGACGCGGGGATGTCGGTGCTGCTCTGCCTGACGAAGGCCGACCTGGCGTCTCCCGACGAGCTGCGCGCCCTCTACGAGCCGCTCGGGGTCGAGGTGGTGGTGACGCAGCGGGCGCCCTCCGGTGGGGCCGGCGGTGAGGACGGCGCGACTGCTGGCGACCTGGTCCTGGCCCCCGAGTCCGTCGAGGAGGTCCGCGGCCGGTTGCGCGGTCTCGTGTCGGTGCTGGTGGGTCACTCCGGCGTGGGCAAGTCGACGCTGATCAACGCCCTGGCACCGGAAGCGAGGCGCGCCGTCGGGGTGGTCAACGACGTCACGGGCCGTGGGCGGCACACGTCGACCTCCGCCGTGGCACTCCCGCTGCCCGTGGCGGTCGTGGAGGGTGGTCCCAACGACACGTTCGACGGCTGGGTGATCGACACCCCTGGCGTCCGTTCGTTCGGCCTGGCCCACGTCGAGGTGGCGCACCTGCTGAACGCGTTCGAGGACCTCGACGACGTCGCACAGGAATGCCCGCGCGGCTGCACCCACCTCGCCGACGCCCCGGACTGCGCCCTCGACGACTGGATCGAGGCCTCACCGGACGAGGAGCGAGCGGCCCGCGCCGCTCGGCTCAGCTCGTTCCGCCGCCTGCTCTCCTCGCGGACCGGCTCGGACGCCTGATCTTGCACCGACCCGCAACCTGTTGCTCGCTCTTCTATCGACCCTGGCCGCCCGTGCCGAGCCGCAAGTTGAACGTCGATCTGGGCGGCTCACGGCGCCCAACCGCAACATGCACGCCCATCCGGGCAACTCACGGCGCCCAACCGCAACATGCACGCCCATCCGGGCGCCGAACCGAAGCCTGCGTGCCCACCAGGCGACTTATCGACGTGCAGGTTGCGATTCGGCGCCCAACCTGACGCCCAAGTTGCGGTTGGACGTCGGGTGGGCACCCGCATCGACGCGCAAGTCTCGGTTCGGCGCTCCACCCGACGTGCAAGTCTCGGTTCGGCGCTCCACCCGACGCGCAAGTTGCGGTTCGGCGCCGATGGCCGCCCCACGGACCAGCAGGTTGCGGTTCGGCGCGAGTCCAGCTCGCGAGCACCCATCCCACTGCCGTCCACGGTCCACGCCCCACGGCGAGCTCTTTCGACGCCAGAATGTGCGGGTGACCGCCGAGCCCGACGCAGCGCAGACCATGCAACACGCCGGAACCACACCGACCGGCGGCGGCCGCTTCGGCGCGGTGGACGTGCAGTACCTGGACGACGGCGGAGCGCGAGCCGAGCTGGTCGTCTTCGCCGACGCCGCGTTCAGCGCGCTGGTCGAGGAACGCACCGTGCTCGTCGACCAGGTGGCCGAGTACCGGCCCGGAAGGTTCTACGAGCGGGAGCTGCCGGCACTGGAGCGGGTCGTGTCCGGCGCAACGCCCCTGGACCTGCTGATCGTCGACGGCTACGTGGACCTCGACCCCGCCGGACGGCCGGGACTGGGCGCCCACGTCGCGGACGCCGGGTTGGCGCCGATCATCCTCGGTGTCGCGAAGACCCGGTTCCAGGCCGCGACGCATGCCGCCGAGGTGCTGCGCGGGCAGTCCACCCGGCCGCTGTACGTCACCGCGTCGGGCATGACGCTCGAGGCCGCAGCGAGCCTCGTGCGCGACATGGCCGGCGACGGGCGGTTCCCGGATGCCCTGCGCCGGGTGGACCGGCTGGCGCGTGGCGCCCTCTCCCCCGGCTGAGCAGCGACGTAACCCGGACGGTCCACCGGCTCACGACTGGAGGAACATCCAGCGGTGGCCCTCCACGTCCTCCGCCCGGTACAACCGGCCGTACGGGGCGTCCTCGATCTCGGAGAGCAGTCCGGCGCCCGCCGCCTTCGCACGGGCGAAGTGGGCATCGACGTCCGCCACGTGGACCAGCACGCCGTCGATCACCCAGGGCGTCGACAACCAGGCGTCCGCCGCGGTGCAGTGCTTGCGGTGCGCCGCGGGGCCCTCGTAGGACGCGAGCTCGGACAGCATCAGGCGCCCGCCTCCGGCGTCGAGCTCGCCGTGGGAGAGGTGGCCGTCGTCGTCCAGCCAGCGTTCCGCCTCCGTGAAGCCGAAGGCTTCGATGAGCCAGTCCATGGCGGTGACACCGTCCTGATAGGACAGCATCGGGATCACTGCGGGTTCGGGAGCAGCTGTGGGTTCAGGCATGACCAGACCTCCTCGTTCTCGAACAAATGTACGAGTGATTCGAGGATCTGTCGAGTGCGCCGGCTAGGTGATCTGGAAGCCGAACAGCTCAACGGCCCACGGGTCCAGCCGGCCGGCGGACGGCCCCCCGTCGTCGGCGCCCTCGCCGCTGAACCCGAAGAACTCCTGCAGCGCCCGGTCCCCCAGGACCAGCGGGTGGAACGGGAACGGATAGCCCGCGCCGGCCGGCGACGGGTGCTTGCCCGCCCAGAACGGCTCCTCGAACGCGAGCCGCTCCCCGGTGTCCTCGAGGACGCCGTCGTCCGGGGACAGGCTCAGCGAGCGCACGAGCACCCCGTCCCGCCACACCGCGAACGCGAACCAGTCCACCGCGCTGTGCATGGCGTGCAGGTACAGGGTGCGGCCCATGCTCGCGCCGATCAGGTGCGCGGGGAGCTGCGAGGGCCGGTCGAGCATGAGCGCCTGGTCGCACAGGACGTCCACCTCCGGCGTCGACAGCGCGCACGCCCTGCCCTGGGGCGGGAACACCGCGTCGCCGAGCTCCCACGGCTCCTCCCCGTCCGGGCGGATCCGCGCAGGCGGCCACAGCAGGCCGAGCAGCTCGGCCGCCCCCGCCTCGTCCGCGAACTCCGCCGCTTCGGTCAGCCCTGCCGCCACGTCCCCGTCCGCGTACACCAGCATCGCGGTCTTGGCACCCATCTCTGTCTCCTACCCTCGGCTGCTACCCCTGCCCTCGGCACCCGCCCCGACGCCGGACACGAGAGTACGGGCACCCACCGACACCGCCACCGGACGCGCACGCACGCGGGTTGCGGCGCTCGCACGGTGCCAGCACACGGCAGACTGGCCCCATGCGCATCTACGTGCCCGCCACGCTCGACGAGCTCGACGCCGTCTCCCACGCCTCCGGTGCCGCCCGCTGGACCGTCGCGCCGCGCCGTGCGCACGCCGTGACGAAGGACCTCGAGGCCGCCCTGCCGGATGATGACGCCGAGGGTCTCGAGTACGTCGCCGCGCTGAACGCCGCGGACGACTCCCTCGCGCTCATCGCCGGTCGCCCCGATGCCCCGCACCAGCGCGTGGTCATCACGGTGGAGGTGCCCGACGCCGCGGTCGGCCCTGCGGGCGCGGGAGCCGCCGGCGACGCGGCCGACGAGAGGGTCGAGTCGGAGGTCGAGGTCACCAGCACCGTCGAGGAGGTGGCGATCGTCTGCGTGCACGTCGACGAGACGGAGGCCGCTACCGACATCGCGGACGTGCTCGCGGCAGCGGACGAGGAGAGCGATGCCGAGTCGACGGCGCAGGTCGGCGAGGAGTCGGAGACCGCCCTCGACGCGGCACTGCAGCGCGTCACCGACCGGGACCTGCTCTGGTACGACTGGAGCGAGATCAAGGACATCCCGCGGGACTGACCGGGCTCGGCAGGCTCAGGCCAGGTAGTCGAGCGCTTCCTTGTGCAGCTTGCCGTTCGTCGCGACCGCGTTGCCGCCCCACGGGCCGGGCGCGCCGTCGAGCGAGGTGAACGTGCCACCCGCCTCGGTGACGATCGGCACGAGTGCCGCCATGTCGTACACCTCGAGCTCCGGCTCGGCCGCGATGTCGACAGCGCCGTCGGCCACCAGCATGTAGGACCAGAAGTCGCCGTACCCACGGGTGCGAGCGCAGGCGCGGGTCAGGTTGAGGAAGCCGTCGAGCGAGCCGCGCTCCTCCCAGCCGCCGAGGGACGCGTAGCTGAACGACGCGTCCGAGACCCGGGACACCCCGGACACGGACATGCGCGTGGCTGCCGCGAGCGACTTGCCGGTCCACGCGCCCGAGCCCTTCGCCGCCCACCAGCGCCGGCCCAGCGCGGGCGCGCTGACCAGCCCGACCACCACCTCGTCGCCGTCGGCCAGGGCGATCAGCGTCGCCCACACGGGCACGCCGCGGACGAAGTTCTTGGTGCCGTCGATCGGGTCGACGATCCAGCGTCGTGCGCCGCTGCCGGCGGAGCCGTATTCCTCACCGACGATCGCGTCGCGCGTGCGGGCGCGTGCGAGCTGCCCGCGGATGAAGTCCTCTGCAGCCCGGTCGGCGTCGGTCACGGGCGTCAGGTCGGGCTTGGTCTCGACCTTGAGGTCCAGCGCCTTGAAGCGCGACATGGTGATGGAGTCGACCTGGTCGGCGATCACGTGCGCCAGACGGAGGTCGTCGGCGTAGTTGTCCTTCGTCATGGCGGCCACGCGCACAACTTAGCGTCGGATGTCACTTTTCTGTCGCCGACCCGCGCCGGGCGGGCGGATCGTTACCCAGGAAAGTCCTCGACAGACCTGCTCACACGGTGGCGGGCACGAGCTCCCGCACCCGCTCCGCGAGCCCGCTGAACCCCGCCCTGGCCGGGGAGGCGGGCGCGCACTCCGCGAGGACGCGGCCCGCCAGCAGCGCCGCGTCGAGGCCCGCCGGGTCGTCGGCCACGAGATGCACGTCGTCGACCCCCGCGTACCGGGCGAGCGCGTCGCGGATCTGGGACTCGGCCCGCCGCCCGATCGCGGAGTCGCGCACCCGGTTGACCACCACCAGGCGCGCCGCCGGCACGGGTACCGCGGCGTCGCGCAGGTCCTCCAGGCCACGCACCAGACGCTGCAGGCCCACCGGATCCGCCCCACCGACGACGACCACGAGGTCCGCGGCCTGCAGCGCGCTCAGGGTCGCCCCGTTGCGCTGCGGTGCGCGCGTGTCGTACATGAGGAGCTCGTCGGCCTCCAGGACCGGACCGCAGTCGACCACGGTCCACGCCGCGAGCTCGCGGCACCGCTGGAACACCACGTCGAGCGAGGTCGCAGGCAGCTCGGGCCAGCGCGACGCACGCGTGATGCCCGTGAGCACCCGCACGCCCGGCAGGACCACCGGGCTGTGCCGGGCGAGCGTCACGACGTCCAGCACACCCTGCCCGGCAGCGCGCGCGGCGGCGGCGAGCCCCGGTGCGTCGTCGAGCAGGCCGAGGCGGGAGGCCACCGACGACGCGTACGTGTCGGCGTCGGCCAGCAGGACGGTGCCCGCCCCGTGGGGCGGTGCAGCGGGCCGGGACCGACGCAGCAGGCCCGATCGGCGCGGCGCCGCTGCACCGACCCCTGCAAGGGCCGCGGCGAGCTCGATGGCGGTGGTGGTCCGGCCCGGCGATCCTGCGGGACCCCACACCGCGACGACGGTGCCGGGCCTGCCCCCGAGGTCTGGGGCCAGGACGGCGGGCGCTGCGACCTCTGGTGCCTCACCCCGCACGGCGGCGACGAGGTTCTCGGCGTCGCCCTCGGCCACCACCACGTCACACCCCAGGCCGGCGAGCCGCTCGGCGGAGGTCGCCGGGTCCTCGATCGCGACCACCCGCAGGCCCGCGCCACGCAGCCGCGCCACGGCCTCCCGGTCCAGGCCGGGCAGGTCCCCCGAGACGACGGCGGCCGTCCCGGCTCCGGCCTCGGCCGCCGCCAGCAGCTCGGTGAGCTCAGCGCACCGGCGTGCCACGTTCACCTGCGGCTGCGAGCCGAGCACGGTGACGGCCGCCGCTTCCTCCTCCGGCGCGCGCACCGCGACCAGCACGGTGACCATCCGCTCCTCGCTCATCGGACCTTGCCAGCCACCGGCACGACGGCGACGGTGCCCGTGTCCGAGAGCGCGGTCAGCACTGTCGGGAGCGAGTCGGTCGCCACGAGCACGTGGAGCGTGACCGTGCCGTCCACGACGATCGCGCCCTCCTCCGCATCGACCTGCTCGACCACCACGCTCTGCGCGAGCGTGCTCGGCTCCGGCTGGTCCCGCTTGCCCGACGCACCGGGCGCAACCGGGGCGTCCGGCACGAACCACAGGTCCACCACCGCGCCCGCGCGGATCCGGTCCGAGAGGCCCGACCCGACCGGAACCGCGACGGACCTGACATCGGCGTCGGCGCCGAGGGCCGTGAGCGGGACCAGCTCGCCGTCGTCCACCACCCGGAGCACCACCAGGTCCTCCGGCAGCGGCACGTCGGCGGGGAGATAGCTGCCCGTGCCCGCACCGAGCCGCACGTCGACCGCACGGAGCGCGTCAGCGGTGAGGTGCGCACCCGGCGTCAGGGCACCGTCCGCTACGAACACCGGGACGGTGCGGCTCGCCGCCGACACCACCCAGGAGCCGAGTGCCACGGAGAGCGCGACGATGACGATGCCGGTCAGGAGCCGCGGGTCGCGCCAGCGCGGGCGGCGCAGCCGGGCGACCACGGGCTCGGGAAGGCCCTGGCCAAGGCTTGGGGGCGCCGGCGCGGCCGGGGCATACGTCATGTCGGACCTTCCGTGTACTTTCGTGGACTTTGGGTGGACCTTCGCGTACAAGTTGAACGTCGATCTGGACGCAATGGCGCGCAGCCCAGGCAGAGCGCCCGAACCATAGTGATCGAACGTCGCCGATCCGGCATCAGATAAACACTTCTTGTGGATAACCCCCTCATGTCGGTGTCTCGTGCCACACTGTTCCCATGGAAAAGCGCTTTCTCTCTCTGGCCGATGTGGTCGAGACCCTGAACATCTCGATGGCTCAGGGCTATGCCCTGGTTCGGACCGGCGACCTTCCCGCCATCCAGGTGGGCCCCAAGAAGGTCTGGCGCGTCGAAGCCGCGGAGCTCGAGTCGTACATCGAGCGCATGTACGCAAAGAGCCGTGAGCGGCTCAAGGGCTCGGCAACCACGGACGCCTGAAAGCCCTCAGCACACACCGACGGGACCGGCGCACTCCATGCGGAGTGGCACCGGTCCCGCTCTCCATTTAGGACATTCTCGGCACGTTCAGGGCGCCTCGCTCACGACCAGCAAGGCCGAGAACGGAACCAGCCGTGTTCCGCGATCATCGGGCGCATCGATGTCCAGATGATCCCTGCCGACCCGAGCTATTCGGCCACCTACGGTCCCACTCAGGGTGCGCACTGTGACCAGCGCACGGTCCCGCTGCAGCGCCCGTAGCACCGGGCCAAGCCCCAGAGCGGCCCACCGCGACGTCGCAGGCACCGCCTGACGGCCCAGCCCGTGCACGCCCGCGATCGCGGCCAGCGGAACGAGGTGCTGGCTCGCCGGCTCGGGCCGGACCCCCTGGACCAGCGCCCACTCGTCCGCCACCTCCCGCACGGTGCCCCGCAGATGGGCGCCGGCCAGCAGCTCCAGCGTGACCACCGCCCCGACGACGGCGCGGAACCGGTCCGCGAGCGTCATCGTCGCGTGCTCGGCGCGCGTCAGCTCGGACACGAGCGCGTCAGCCTCGGCCACCGACTGTGCGCGGGCCTGCGCCTCGAGATCCCCGAACAGCGCCTCCCAGCGGGTGGGACCGGCGGGTTGCATGGATGCCATGGAGACACCCTGCGTTATCCACAGCCATCTCGCCCTCCGGTGGACACCCCGATGGCACAGAGGTTGAATATCGAGCACCGGACAGCATCAACAGTTATCAAAACGAGTGGATCAGCTCGTCTGGCCCGAAATAACGATCGCAGGGGGAAACATGTCCAACCACGCCCTCACTCGTGCATCAGAGGCGTACCGCGTCAAGAACTGCCAGCCGGACCGCGGCGAGGCCCCGCCGCCGGCCGGGTCGGCGCGGTATCGAGCGGCCCCCGAGCGAGCCGAGGGTGCTGGGAGCACCGTGCGTGCTCTGGCCGGCCTGCTGGCCCTCACCAGCGCGCTCGTCGCTGCGTCCGGCGTGCTCGGGGTGCGCACCTGGCACCTCGGCTCGGCCCTTGGCTCAGCGCTCTTTCCGATCGAGGACATCGTCGAGCTCGCGGCGGTGGCCGGCGGCACGGTGCTTGCCGGCTGGTCCGGGCTGCATGCCCTCGTAGCGCTGGCCTGCGTGATCGCGGACCGGCGCGGCGTGCGCTGGGCGGCGGGCGAACGGGCCGTCGCGCGGCACGCACCGGCGGTGGTGCGCCGACTCGCCCGCGCGGCGGCGGGTGCGGGGCTGGGGCTCGCCCTCGCGACGCCGACCGCCATGGCCTTGCCAGACCGTGGCCCCGGCGCCATCACCTCGGCGGGAGACGGTCCGGTCGTCGTGCTGGACCTGGGCTGGCAGCCCACGCACGTGACGGCAGACCAGGACCCTGCCGACAGAGCGCCCGACCGGTCTGCCTCCTCCAGGCCCGGCCCGGCACCCGAGCGGTCGGCACTGGTTAACCGCGGCCTGCGTACCGGGACCACGCGTGAGCCGCTGGTCGTGGTCGAGCCGGGTGACACGCTCTGGGCGATCGCCGCCGACCACCTCGCCGACGAGCGGACCGGTACCGAGTCGTCCGACGCCGAGATCGCAGCGGCCGTCACGCGGTGGCACGACGCCAACCGTCAGGTGCTGGGCGCCGACCCCGACCTGATCCTCCCCGGCACGGTGCTGCACGAGCCGTGACGGATCCGCCCCTGCCCGACCTCGACGTCCCACTGCCCAGCCAGCCCTCGCACTGCACCGCACTGCACCGCACCGCACCAGGAGATCCCGCATGACCACACTTGACGTCCCGCCCGACGCTCCACCCGACGGCGCGCCTCTCGGCACGACCACACCGGTCCGGGACACGGCGAGCCCGGCAGCATCCAGACTGGCAACGCCCAGCCTGACGACGACGGGCCCCGCAGATCCCAGCCCCGCGACGGTGAGCCCGACACCAGCGGCCCCGGCACCAGCAGCCCGGGCGGCAGCTACCCCACCGGTGCGAGCAACCGCCCTGGCCCCTCCGGCCCGGCGGCCTGCCACACCGCGGATCGGGCCGGTCACCGGGCCGGGGATCGGCCGGCGGCTGCGCCGCATGCGCATCGGTGGCACGCCGTACGTCGAGCTGCAGAACGCGGCTGCAGCCCTCGAGGCCGTCGGCGGGCGCCCGTCGCCCGAGCCGGATCCCGCCCTGCCCGACCCCACGGCGCAGGTGTGCCGGGTCGTCCGGGCCGCGGTGGAGGTGCTCCGTGGCGAGCGGCCCGCTGCCCAGCTCGCCCGCTGGGTCACCCCGCAGGTCTACGACCAGCTCCTGGAGCGGGGCCGGCTCATGCGAGAAGCGCGACAGAGCCGGACGCCGCGCCCCAAAGCACACGCCGCGACGATCCGCCGTGTGCGGATGGTCCGCCTGGGCACCTCGTCCGCCGAGGCGACGGTGATCCTCCACGACGAGGGCCGCGTGCGGGCGGCCGCCGTGCGGCTGGAGGCACGGCGGGGAGTCTGGCGGGTGGCTGTCCTCGAGATCGGCTGAGCGCACCCGGCCGGCAACGACGAGTCCCTGCCTCCCTCGGTCAGACCCACTCGACGAGCAGGTCCGCCTCGGCCCGCGTGGCCGCGATGAGGTCCGCGTTTCGCTGGTCGGTGCCGCCTGCCCACTCCTCGGCGTCGGGCAGGGACTTGCCGAACGACCGGTGCCGGGCCACGAGGCGCCGCAGGCGCTCGCCGTCGGGCAGGTCGACGTACCAGACCTCGGCCATGCGGGAGCGGGCGGCCGGCCAGGCGCCGCCTGCCGCGAGGAGGTAGTTGCCCTCCGTGATGACCAGGGGTTCGCCGGTGATCTCGGTGCCCGCTGCGATCGGCTCCTCGATCTCGCGGCGGAACTCCGGCGCGTAGACGGGCGGGCCGCCGGGGACTCGGTCCGCGAGCCGGTCGATCAGGGTGGCGTACCCCGCGTCGTCGAACGTGTCGACGGCGCCCTTGCGGGCGCGGCTGCCATGCGCCTCGAGGACCGCGTTGGACAGGTGGAAGCCGTCCATGCCGACCACCACGGCCGTACCGGGCACCAAGCCGCCCACGAGGGCGGTGGCCAGCGAGGACTTACCGGCGCCCGGCGGGCCGGTGATTCCGAGGATGCGGACCCGGCCGGCCTCGGTGGCCTCAGCAGCGAGCGTCGCGGCTCGCTGGACGAGCTCGGCGGTGGTCAGGCGCACGACAGGTTCTCCAGCCAGGAGCGCGGGCCGATGTACTGCACGCGGAGAGACGCTACCCGCACCGCCTCGTCGATGGCGGCCTCCAGCCCTGCGCCCTGCGCGAGCGCCACGACCAGTGCGCCGTGGAACGCGTCGCCGGCACCGAGCGTGTCGCGCACGTCGACGGTCGGCACGTCGCTGGCCCCGCTCCGGCCGCCCTCGTCGCACCAGGTCACCTGCCCTGCGCCGTGCGTGGCGACCGTGGCACGGGATCGCGGGACACCGGCCGGTGCGCGGAAGTCCGCGGACCGCGCGGTGACGTCGGCCGATCCCATGAGGTCGGCGAAGACGGGCCGCCACCGGCCCGCGTCGAGGACGATCAACGGTCGGGGCACCAGCGCGTTCACATACGCGAGGACGCTCCGCGCCAGGTCGGGGTGGTGCCCGTCGAGCAGGACCACGTCGGGCCGAGGCAGCCTGTCGAGCTCCGCGGGTGTGACGTCGAGCCCGTCGGCGAGCGTGGCGTCGGGTGAGACCACCGACCGGTCGCCGGTCGCGTCGTCGACCAGCACCGCCGAGACCGCCAGCGGGATCTCGCGGCCCTCAGCGGTGTCGTGGATCTCGACACCGTGCCGCTCCAGATCGCCACGCGCGGCCGCACCCACTGGGCCGGCCCCCATGGCGCTGATCAGCAGAGCCCGCGCCCCGAGTGTCGCGGCGGTGACCGCCGCGTTCGCGGCGGGGCCGCCCGCTGAGACGTCCTGGCGGACGGCGGTGATCTTCTGGTCAGGTCCCGGTCGCACGGCGCTGCGGTGGATCACATCGAGCGTCGTGAGACCAGCAAACCAGCAGGTCACGGGCGGTTTTTGGTGGGATTCGGGAGACGCTTCCGGCATGTGCAGAGGCTACCTGTGAAACCGTGTGTCAGTGACCGGCCCTGAGCGTGCGCCCCGGGTCTGACGGCGAGCCACGGCTCGAGTACGAAGTTCCCGAACCGGAGATACCGCCAGTCACCACCATCGCATGGCGCACGGCCCGTGTCGGCCGGTAGCCGTTCGGCCGGCGCGCCCCGGGGCCCGTTCGGGCCACGGACGCGCCGGCCGATGCCGAGCCGTTCGATGCGTGACACCGACCTCCTGCTGCGAGCTCTACCGAGCTCAGGCCTTCACGCCCGGGTAGGCCCGCTCCGCGTAGACGCGCAGCACGTCCCGCACGAACATCGCTCCGTCGGTGCCGCCGTAGTTCGCGGCGAACCGCTCGTCGGCCACGTACAGGTCGGCCAGGCCCAGCAGGTAGTCGCGGTCGGGACGGCCCTCACCGTGACCGGGCGTACCCGGGACGGAGACGAGCCAGGCGGCATGCCGGGCGGCAACGGCCTGCGCCTCGTCAGAGGCCGGGTCCAGCCCGGCCTCCGCCGCGTCGGTCCAGGCCTTGATCAGCTCGTCGAGCCGCGCCTTCCATTCCCGCTGGCCGTCCTCGCCGAGACCTCGCCACCACGCGTCGCCCGTCTGGTACGCGTCGCGGCCCCAGCGCTCGGTGACCTCGTGCTCGTACTGCGTGTGATCGAATCCGTCGAGCATGTCCTTCGCCATGATGGCCTCCTTCTCCTCGGGGTCCTTCTCCAGTGCTGCGATGGTCCGTTCGACCGACGCGATCTGCCGCGCCAGCCGACCCTCCTCGGCCCGCAACGAAGCCAGGTGACCCCGGAGGGCCGTCGCCTCGTCCTGGCCGCTGTCGAGCACCTCGGCGATGTCGGCGAGGCCGAGCCCGAGGTCGCGGAGCAGCAGGATCCGCTGCAGCCGCACCAGTGCGGTGCGGTCGTAGCGGCGTGGGCCGCTCGCCGTCGTACGGCCGGCGGGCAGCAGCCCTACGGCGTCGTAGTGGCGCAGGGTCCGGCTCGTGACGCCGGTCAGCCGTGCGATCTCCTGGATGGACCATTGCATGACCATCACGGTAGAGGTTGACGCCGCGTCAACTTCAACCCTTGTTTCGGACGAGTTCTGGCCCGGGAACGGAGGCAGCCTGTGGATAACTCCGCGAGCCCTGCAGCCAAGCCCCCGATACTGGCTCTATGACCTCATCAAGTGATATTAATCCGGATCAACCGCTGCTCGATGATGCCGCTCTGCTCGCCCTCGCGACGTTCCTGCACGACGGCGTCAGACCGCGCCGCCGCACGCTGTGGTTCGTGATGCTGGACCGCGAGCGCCGTCCGCTGCCGGTGGTCGTGCCGGTCGACCACGTGCCGGACGAGCCGGAGCCGCTCCTGGTGCGCAATCTGGGCCGGGCCTGGCACGAGATCTTGCAGGACGAGCCGGGTGCGTCCCTCCTGCTGATGCTCGAGCGGCCCGGCCCGGCGGCCGGCTCCTTCGACGACCTCGCGTGGCGCGCGGCGCTCCAGGCGGTCGCCGCCGGGCACGGGCTCACGCTCGCCGCGTTCTTCCTCGCGACGGCCGACGGCGTCGCCCCGCTAGGCCCCGACTGAGCAGCCCCGCTCAGTCGCGCAGCAGCTCCCACTCCTCGTCGGTGAACAGCCGGGACCGGATGAGGAACCGCACGCCTTCTGGCGCCTCCACGCTGAACCCGGCGCCGCGGCCGGGGACCACGTCGATGGTGAGGTGGGTGTGCTTCCAGTACTCGAACTGGTTGCGGCTCATCCAGACCGGGACGGTGAACGGGGCGTCGTCGGCCGCGACGGCGAGGTCCCCGAGGTGGATGTCGGCGTCCCCGGTGATGAAGTCGCCGTCGGGGTAGCACATGGGCGACGAGCCGTCGCAGCACCCGCCGGACTGGTGGAACATCAGCTCGCCGTGCTTGTCCCGCAGGCGTGCGAGCAGCGCAGCGGCGGAGTCGGTCACGGCGACCCGTGCGGGCGGTGCGCCGGCCGCACGGGGCGGCAGGACGTCGTCGGACATGGGACCTCCTCGTATCTGTCGCTGTGGTCAGGCGTACGGGTCACCCGGGCGACCCGTACGCCTGACGCCGGGGCCGGGATCCTAGAAGAAGCCCTGCTTGCCCTGCGCGTAGCTCACGAGCAGGTTCTTGGTCTGCTGGTAGTGGTCGAGCATCATCTTGTGGTTCTCACGTCCCACGCCCGACCCCTTGTAGCCGCCGAACGCCGCTGCTGCCGGGTAGGCGTGGTAGCAGTTGGTCCACACCCGGCCGGCCTCGATCGCGCGCCCGGCACGGTAGGCGTCAGCGCCGGACCGGGTCCAGACGCCCGCACCGAGCCCGTACAGGGTGTCGTTGGCGACCTTGATGGCGTCGTCGAAGTCGGCGAACTCGGTCACCGCGACCACGGGCCCGAAGATCTCCTCCTGGAAGATCCGCATGGAGTTCTTCCCCTCGAAGATCGTGGGCGTCACGTAGTACCCGCCCGCGAGGTCGCCCTCCATCTCGGCCCGGTACCCGCCGGTGAGCACCTTGGCGCCCTCCGCCTTGCCGATGTCGAAGTAGCTGAGGATCTTCTCCAGCTGGTCGTTGCTCGCCTGCGCCCCGATCATCGTGTCGGTGTCCAGCGGGTTGCCCTGCAGAACAGCCTCGGTGCGCACGACGGCGTCGGCCAGGAAGGACTGGTAGATGTCCGCCTGGATGAGCGCGCGCGACGGGCACGTGCACACCTCACCCTGGTTGAGGGCGAACATCGTGAAGCCCTCCAGCGCCTTGTCGTAGAACTCGTCGTTCGCCGCCGCGACGTCGCTGAAGAAGATGTTCGGCGACTTGCCACCCAGCTCCAGGGTGACCGGGATGATGTTCTGCGACGCGTACTGCATGATCAGGCGGCCCGTCGTGGTCTCACCGGTGAACGCGATCTTGCGGATCCGGGGCGAGCTCGCCAGCGGCTTGCCCGCCTCCGCGCCGAACCCGTTGACCACGTTCAGGACGCCCGGCGGGATCAGGTCCGCGATGAGCTCCATGAGGTACAGGATCGACGTCGGCGTCTGCTCGGCTGGCTTGAGCACCACCGCGTTGCCCGCCGCGAGCGCCGGCGCCAGCTTCCACACGGCCATGAGGATCGGGAAGTTCCAGGGAATGATCTGCCCGACCACGCCCAGCGGCTCATGGAAGTGGTACGCGATGGTGTCGCCGTCGATCTCGCTGATCGAACCCTCCTGCGCGCGGATCGCACCCGCGAAGTAGCGGAAGTGGTCGATCGCCAGCGGGAGGTCCGCCGCGAGCGTCTCGCGTACCGGCTTGCCGTTCTCCCAGGTCTCGGCGACGGCCAGCTCCTCGAGGTGCTCCTCCATGCGGTCGGCGATCTTGTTCAGGACCCGCGCGCGCTCGGTGACCGACGTGCGCCCCCAGGCGGGGGCGGCGCCGTGCGCGGCGTCGAGGGCCCTGTCGATGTCGTCGGCGTCGCCGCGCGCGACCTCGGTGAAGGTCCGCCCGTTCACGGGGCTGGGGTTCTCGAAGTACTGGCCGTTCGCGGGCGGTACGTACTCGCCCCCGATCCAGTGGTCGTACCGGGGCCGGAAGCTCGCGATGGCACCTTCGGTACCTGGGGCTGCGTACACGGTCATGGTCTGCCTCCTCGCAGGTTCTCGTGCCCGCCGTCAGCTGCCCGACGGCGGAGCCACGCCCCGGGTGCAACGGCGCACCCGGGTGGGGCGAGGGTAGGCAGCAGGGCGTTGCATCGGGGTTGCAACCGGACCGTGACCTTGTCGGGGCAAGGCGGACCGGCTTCGGAACAAATGGACTTCAGAGGACAGAACGCCGGTCCGCGGAAGCACGCCGACCACGACGAGAGGCCAACCCATGACATCCGCACTCCACCGGACCATCCCCGGCGCACGCACTGCGCCGCGGCTGGCCGCCCCGCTCGCAGCCCTGGTGACGGCGACGCTGGCGCTTGCAGGCTGTACCGCCGATGGCGGCGCGACGGAGACCGCCGCCGACGGGGCGAACCTCACGGTCCCGGCGCCCGAGGGGCTCGACGGCATGCCGGCGCCGGTGCCGCCCGGCCCGGAACCGACCGGTCCGGACGAGGAGTACGACGACTCCCCCGAGACGCCGTTCCAGGACGTCGCCACGAGCCCGCTGTCCACGTTCTCCGCCGACGTCGACACCGCGTCGTACTCGAACCTGCGCCGCCAGGTGAATCAGGGCGTCGTGCCGGAGGGCGTGCGGATCGAGGAGCTCGTCAACTACTTCGACTACGACTACCCGGCGCCCGAGCCCGGCGCCGAGCACCCGTTCTCGGTGTCGACAGAGGTGGCGGCGGCGCCGTGGAACCCGGAGCACCAGCTCGCGATGGTCGGGGTGCAGGCGACGGAGGCCGTCCCGACGTCGGAGGGCAACAACATCGTGTTCCTGCTCGACGTGTCCGGTTCGATGGACGAGCCGAACAAGCTGCCGCTGCTCGCCGAGTCGTTCGCGCTGCTCGTTGAACAGCTCGACGATGACGACCGGGTGTCGATCGTGACGTACGCGGGCGACAACCAGGTGGTCGCGGACTCCGTGCCCGGCTCGGAGCACGGGGTGCTGGTGGACCACCTGCGGTCACTGCGGGCCGGTGGTTCCACGGGCGGCGCGGACGGCCTGCGGACGGCGTACGAGCTCGCCGAGAAGAACTTCGTCGAGGGCGGCAACAACCGGGTGGTCCTGGCGACCGACGGCGACTTCAACGTCGGCCCGTCCAGCCCGGAGGAGCTCACCGAGCTGGTCGAGGCCGAGCGCGAGTCCGGCGTCTACGTGTCGGTCCTTGGCTTCGGCATGTACAACCTGAAGGACAACACGATGGAGGCCATCGCCGACCACGGGAACGGCAACTACGCCTACATCGACACCCTGGCCGAGGCGCGCAAGGTCCTCGTGGACGAGTTCGGCTCCACCATGTTCGTGGTGGCCAAGGACCTGAAGCTGCAGGTGGAGCTCAACCCGGCCACCGTCGGCTCCTACCGGCTGATCGGGTACGACAACCGGCGCCTGGAGGACGAGGACTTCGCCGACGACACCAAGGACGCAGGCGACGTCGGCGCAGGGCACTCCGTCACGGCGTTCTACGAGCTCGTGCCGGCCGGCACCGATCCCGACGGCGACGCGGACGACGACGACGGCGACCTGAAGTACACCGACCGGGAGGTCGGCACGAGCGACGACTTCATGACGGTGCACGTGCGCTACAAGGCGCCGGGCGCCGGCGACCCGGGTTCGAGCACCGAGGTCGAGTTCCCCGTCGGCGCGGACGCGTTCACGACCGCCCCGACGGCGGACTTCGCGTTCGCGTCCGCCGTCGCAGAACTCGGGCTGATCGCCACCGGTTCGGAGTACCGGGCAGACGCGAGCCTCGACGCCGTGCGGGAGCGGGCGACGAGCGCCCTCGGTGCCGACCCGTACGGGCTGCGGGCGGAGTTCGTCGACCTCGTGGCGGCCTACCGTGGGCTGGCGTGATCTTTACTGTGCATGAATTGCGCAGCGCAGAAGGAAACGTTCAATGCATAGGTCTGATCGGAAGGTTCGATCAGTGGAATCCCGCGCACCGGCCATTCCCGGAAAACTGCTTTCGACGCCTGGGAAGTGACGGAACTTTAGACCGCCATCAAAGGCCGGCTCAGCTGCGTCAGGAACCTTCGGTGGACGTGAGCACCGTCCGGTCCCCGACCGGGTCCCGGGTGTCCAGGACGCGCTGTGCACCCTGTGACTGCTGGACCATGTCGACAGCGACACGCAGGTCCTCGGTGGCCCAGTCCAGTGAGTTCTCGATGTGCGCCGCCTGGGCAAGGAGGGTACGAGCCTGCGTCACGGACGACGGCGGCGCATCCGTGACGCGCTGCGCAGCGGCAGCCCGGGCGTCGGCGACCGCCTCGGCGAGGACGTCGCGGGTTGCCGGGTCCGCGACCTGGCCGTTCGAGTGTTCGTAGACGCGCTCGGCCGTGTCCAGGACGGCGACGAGGTCGTGCGAACGGGCCGAGGTGGTGCTGACCTGGGTGTCGATCTGGGAGTTGAGGGTCATGAGGTGGCTCGTCTCGTCGGCCCGGACCGACGCCGACCACAGCGCGACGGCGACGACGACCCCGGTGACGATCGCGGCACCGAAGGTCCAGCGCCGGCGGCCGCGCGCACCGGCGAGATCGGCGAGCGGCGGCTCGGCGGAGCCGAGCGGAGGTAGCTCGACCGGGTCGAGCTCGGGCAGCCGGACCGGTCTGTCGCCCGGCTGTTCGTCCGTTCCGGAGAGGCCGGGTTCCGGCTTGGTTAAAGCGATGGTGTTCAACTCTTCCCCCAAAGAGAGATCCCATGAAAACAAAGTGTCGGGCACGTGGCCCATTAACAACCGATGCGAATGACGCTAGGACTAGTTCTAGCGTCTCGCGCGCCGAGGCCGTAATACATCCGTGATCTGTGGAAAACCCGCTCGATGCGGTGGATAACTTGGGGATCGCGGTGGACAACCTGTTGATAACCTTGATCCGGTGCCTACACTTGCCTGGTTCGACGACGACGTCGGAACCAGGTCAGGGGCAGCATGACGCAGGTGCCACACCGAGACGCGCAGTGGGTGCGCGCGGCATACGAGAGCTTCGTCGGTTCCGCCGGCTCGCAGGAGCCCGACGGGATCGACCCCGTCGTCGCGGCCTCGTGGCGGCGAAGCCTGCGCAACGGTGTGGACCCGGACCACCCCGGCGCGGTGGCCGTCGCGGCGTCGGACGACCTGGACGACTACCGCCGCGACCACCCCCTGGCCGCCGCGATGCCCCTCGTGCGCGACCTGGTGGGCGGGGCGACGGGTGACGGCCTGGTGGTCGCGGTGTCGGACGACGTCGGCCGCCTCCTCTGGATCGAGGGCCGCGGCCCGGTCCGCTCCGCGGTGGACCACGTCGGCTTCGTCGAGGGAGCGGTGTGGCGCGAGGAGTCCGTCGGCACCAACGCGCCCGGCACCGCCCTGGCCACCCGGCGGCCCGTCCAGGTGCTCGGGGCCGAGCACTTCGTGCGGCCGGTCCAGCGGCTGAGCTGTACGGCGGCACCGGTGCACGACCCGGCCGGCGGGATCGTCGGCGTCCTCGACCTCACCGGCGGCAGCGCCGCCGGCTCCCACGTCGCCCTCGCTCTGGTCCGGGCCACGGTCGCGATGGTCGAGCGCGAGCTCGCCGCCCGCGCCAGCCGGCTACGGGGGTCCCACGGCGGCGGCTCGGCCTGGGCCGGCGACCTCGCGCCCGAGCTCGGTGCGGCAGGCGCCGCGGCCGAACCGGTCCCCGACCTCACGCTGCTCGGCACACCCTCGCTGCGCGGGCGGCGCCTCTCGCTGCGGCACGCCGAGATCCTGCTGCTGCTCGCCGACCACCCCCGCGGGCTCGGCGCGGAGGAGCTCGCCGTGCTGCTGCACCCCGGCGACCTGTCGCTCGTCGCCGTACGGGCGGAGATCTCCCGCCTGCGCCGGGTGGCCGACGGCGTCCTCGGCGGCCCGCTGCTCGCCGGGTCCCGCCCCTACCGCCTCGCGCACCCCCTGCGGTCCGACGCCGACACGGTGCGCTCCCGGCTGCGCTGCGGTGACGTGCGCGGGGCGCTCGCGGCCTACCCCGAGGCGCTGCTGCGCCGATCGGTCGCACCAGGGGTCGAACGGCTGCGCGAGGAGCTCGAGGCCGAGGTCCGCGAGGCGGTGCACGCCTGCAGCGACGCGGCCGCCGTCGAGCAGTGGACCGCGCGGAGCGAGGGCGCTGACGACCACGCGGCCTGGACACGCCTGGCCCGGCTGGCACCGGCGGGCGGGCCACAGGCGGCGCGAGCGTTGGCGCGGCTGGGGGTGCTGGAGCGGCGGTTGGCGTGAGCCGGGGCTGGTTCGATCAGGCCGTAGCACCACCGAGAGCTCCGCAACTGACGACCAAACTGCGCACGTACCTGGTGCGCCACCGGATCCCGCCGGACGTCACCGACGGCACGTACACCGAACCGGGCTTCGACCACTCCCCGCCCCACCCGAACCCTGCTTAGCTGTCCTCGAGGTCCTCGCCACCGCTGCCCGGGCGAGCCCGCCGCCGAGCATCGCGTCGCGCCATGGACAAACCTCGGCTGCCTCGCGCTTCGCGTGGGACGAACAAGCCCGGCCAAGCGAACTCACGCTCAAGCCACGACCAGACAGTGATCACGAAAAGCGACACACACCACCCCAGAAGTGTTTCTGTCTCGAATCGCCGCCAGAACACCCCGAATAAAAGCCCAGCCAGGCCTGAAACAATCGCGATCGAAAAGAGTGGAACCCTGGTTCGAATCACCGCTGTCGCCTGATCGTGGTCATCCCAGTGCCACTTGACAAACTCATCAATGTCACGGGCTCTGGCTAGCGCTGTCTTTCCGCGAAGCACCCCAACGACACCGAGGACACCTCCCGCCATTGCTATACCGCCACCAACGCCGAGGACAACACGGAAGAGAATCCAGATTGAGAGCGTCCCGACATCCATGCGATTAATCGATCCATTCGTTACGTCGCCTAAACAGTTCTATGCCACTGTTAATGCTCCGTCGCGGCGCCAGCCTTCGCGCCTGTAGCAGTTCCGAATATTCCCCTACTATTGCACCACCGGCCGCGCTTGCCCAGCGCCGACTACGGCAAATGGAGCGCCAGCCGCCACGCCGATTTCGGCGCCAAAGCCGACACCGTTCAACCTATAGAGGGTGCATGGCTGCAGCTGGTCACTCCGACGAGCCAGCATCCAGCGCGCCTCCCCTGGCGATCACTTCGCTTAGAAGCACCTCGCCGCCGATTACGCTCCTCAGGTTGGAGGAACTATTCCCCTGCAATTCCCGAACACAACCCGTGCTGGGGTCGAACACCGAGCCACGGCCCTACGTCTGGACAAAGACCGCCGAAGAGATCTTCGAACTAATCGCCGGACATCTGAACAGAATTTCCCGACTTAAGACACGAGCGTCGAGGAGCATTGACCGCTGCTCAGTCTTCGCGGGAGCTAACATCTCTCTCGAGGAGATCGAAGTCAGGCCGTCACACGGGCGGAGTCAGGATTGGTCCGCCACCCGATCAGCGATCAGCGATCGGCCGATCGCCGATCTGTTTCCAGACCGATCAGCGCCCGACGGCGCCGACGCTCCTCAGGCAACAGGAAATCCTCCCCGGGCGATCTGATCACGTAACCGGTGGCCGGATCTACTTCATTCCTGTCCTTATGATCACCTCGCAACGTGGTGTACCCCTTCGCCCCCTCTCTCCGATCCACCCGCCGAAATGCGATCGCAAGGCTCAGATCTACTACGATAACCAGGCAAATCGCCCCGAATACTGAGGCCAGAACGGGAGACTCGGCGTAACCTGATCCATTTGCGAACATGCCGATGAATAATGTCACCGTCAAGACGAATATCGAAAGATTCAGACCGGTCTGCCAAAGCGCGATCCCAAAAGCTGAAGGACCTTTCTTGATCGGCCCACGTGCGCCTGGCTTCCACTCAGATGCGGTTGTCACCATTTTGCTCCCGTAGCAGATGAAAAACCGGAGACTCCCATTCCGGCAAATCCCATGTACCCCGAGGCGAGATTTCCCACTTCACTCGCGTTTTCGACGTGAACGGCCGGCCCAAGCGCTCTCTGCCCGATCGACGCGGCACGACCAAGGCCGCCGAATGCCAGGCCGATCCCACCGAACATGCAACTTGCGTCGACTCCTCCGCCTGCGCAATCGATTCCGACGCTCGCGGCGCCCATAACCGCACCAAGTGCAAGAATGCCCGCAGGTGCGCCGACTCCCGTTGCAATGAGAGCGACTGCGCCCGCGACAGCTATGGCCGCTGAGAGAACGCCAAGCGCCGCACCCACGTCCTTGCCCGTGTCGGAGTCGGCCCATGTTCTGAAGCCGTTCCATTTCGCCTCTAGCCATCCGCCGACTTGCTGGCCGATTCCAGCCTGCTTCTTATGCGCAGCTTCGGCAGCCGCGTGCTCCCGCGCCCGCTGCTCGGCTGCCGCACGAGCACGCTCCTCCTCCGCCCTAGCCTTCGCTGCCGCGGAAGCCTGCGCACGTGCCTGAGCCGCCACCGGGTCCCGCTGGATCGTCACCGGCGGCGTATACGTCGTACCCGGACGCGCCCACTTCCCCGCCCCACCATTGTTCCAACTACCCGTATAACCCGTGTTGTTCGGCCCGACCTGCCAACCACCCGAACCCGGCTTACCCCTCGTCGGAGCCGTATAAGCACCATCGATCAACGGCCCCAACAACAACCCCGTCGGATCCGAGAACGTCATCGGATTATTGTTCGCATACACGTACGCGTTCCACTGCTGCGGATCAGCCAGATCCATCACCGGATCCACACTGATGAACGCACCCAGCACCGCGTCATACAACCGCGCACCCACCGCCGTCAGACCACTCGAGTCCTCTGGTTTGTCCAAGAACCCACGATCCCCCACCCACGATCCCTCGACCTCATCACCAGCCGGCAACCCCGCAGCACTGTCACGCGGCGCCCCGAACGGATCCATATACCGGCGCACCACCCGGTTCGACACATTCCCGATCTGAATCACACCAGTACCGTGCGGATCACTGAAAACCGACGTCACCGTGTCGAACATGGTCCCCGTCCGCACAGCGACCGTCTGCCCAGCAAACGTGTAATACCGCTTCGCCGACACCGCACCGGTGTCACCGTCCAACGTGATCTCCTGCCCCGGCAGATACACCGTCGTGTCCCCATCCTGAGTCCGCACCAGACGGTCCCCATCAGCCGAGTACACGAACTCATCCGACTCCGACTCCGCGACGGAACCGTCCCCGTTCTCATCGGAGGAGACACTCGCCAACTCACCCTCAGCATCCCAGGTCAGCGCCTGCTCCGACGCTCCCGCCACCGTCCGGCCAGTCATGTTGCCGGCACCGTCATACGTGAACGACGAGACACCCCGCTGAGTCCCCGCACCACTCCTGGCGGTCACCGACGTCACCGCATGCGGCCGTGCCGAATCCACGCCAGAAGCCGGCCGAGCATAGGTACTCGTCACGTCCCCACCCGCCGCAGCCGTGCGGTGGAGCACGCTCGCGGTCCGGTTACCCAGCACGTCGTACGAGTACGACTTCCAGTACGGATCCGCACCCCCAAGCCCCGCCACAGTCCGGTTCGACGACGCACAGTCGCCGTTCTGCGGGGTCCAAGCATTGGTCAGCCGACGTGACCAGTCGTAGGTGAAGCACTGCTGATCGGAGGGCCGTCCACCTAGAGCAGGGTCAGGCGTGTCCTTGACGGACAGCATGTTGCCCGCGTCGTCGTAGCTGGGGGATGGGTGCCGCAGACCACGGGCCTCTTCCACAAGCATGATCGTCGATGTCTGGCTGGCCGGACGAACAAGCACCCCGCCGCTCCTCACAGTTCACAGGTGAATCATCCGCAGTCCGCAGATTCACCTGGACCCTGCCAGGCGTCCGGTTCGCCGATCAACCCTCCGTATCAGGGACACCCGAAAGTTCACCCGAGAACTCGGCGGAGACCTGCGGTGGGGGCACACGGACAGCGCCGGCGCACCGGCGCGACCCTCGGCAACGAGCCCGGGATCTTTTCGGCACAGCGATGTGTTCCTATTCTCGTCAGTGCACGTGCTCTACGAGGAGGCCCCATGCCCGCGCCCATCGACCTGTCGGACAAGATCGCGCAGTACGCCCACCCCGAACGGCTCGTGAGCACCACCTGGCTCGCCGACCACCTGAAGGACCCGGGGGTCGTCGTGGTCGAGTCCGACGAGGACGTCCTGCTCTACGAGACGGGGCACATCCCGGGCGCCGTGAAGGTCGACTGGCACACCGAGCTCCAGCACCCGCAGATGCGTGACTACCTGGACGGCGCCGCCTTCGCCGAGCTCATGGGCAGCAAGGGCATCACGCGCGACACGACGATCGTCCTCTACGGGGACAAGAACAACTGGTGGGCCGCGTACACGGCCTGGGTGTTCACCCTGTTCGGGCACACGGACGTGCGCCTGCTCGACGGCGGCCGCGGGCTGTGGAGCGCGGAGGGCCGCGAGCTCACCACCGACGTCCCGGCACCGGCCCCGGTCGAGTACCCGACCGTCGTGCGCGACGACACCACGATCCGCGCCTTCCGCGAGGACGTCCTGCAGCACCTCGGCACGGGCCCGCTCGTCGACATCCGCTCCCCGCAGGAGTACACGGGCGAGCGCATCGCCATCCCGGACTACCCGGAGGAGGGCGTGCTGCGCGGCGGCCACATCCCCACGGCACACAACGTCCCGTGGGCGACGGCGGTCGCCGAGGACGGCACGTACAAGACGCGCGAGGAGCTCGAGGCGATCTACACGGCCGGCCTTGGCATGAGCGCCGACGACACCGTGATCACCTACTGCCGCATCGGCGAGCGCTCCAGCCACACCTGGTTCGCGCTCACCTTCCTGCTCGGGTACACCAACGTGCGCAACTACGACGGCTCGTGGACCGAGTGGGGCAACGCCGTGCGCGTCCCGGTGGCGACGGGCAGCGAGCCCGGCTCGGTCTGACGCGGAGTGCGCACGTCAGCGGCGCTCCGCCAGGGTCACGCGCGGCCGAACTCCTTGCGCAGCTCGTCCTTGGCGCGCTCCAGCACCTCGCGCTGTTCCGCGTCGAGCTCCTTGCCCGCGCGGTTCACGTAGAACGTGAGCATCGACATCGCCGAGCGGTACGGGGAGCTCTTGCGCCGGTCGCTCGACTCGGCGGACCGCTTGAGCGACCGGGCGATCCGCGCCGGGTCGTCCCACGTGAAGACGCCGTCCTCGAGGTCCAGGGCGTCGCTGCCTTCGGTGACGCCCTGGGACCAGCGTTCGCCGTCCTTGTCAGGTCGCTTGCCCGACCGCTTCTTCTCGGCCATACATCAACCGTACGACGCCGCCCGGTCGCTCGCCCGAGCCCCGCGCGCGGTGGGAGGATGAACAGATGAGCACCAACGACGTCGACCTGCCCGAGGCCCTCGCCGAGCTGCGGGACGCCTTCCTGGAGACGCCCGAGCGGGACCGGCTCCAGCTGCTGCTGGAGGTGTCGCGCGAGCTCCCGCCGCTGCCCGCGAAGTACGCGGACGCGCCGGAACGGCTCGAGCGCGTGCAGGAGTGCCAGTCCCCGGTCTATGCCTTCGCCGAGGTGGACGACGCCGGGGTGGTCGCCTTCCACGCGAGCGCACCGGAGGAGGCGCCCACCACGCGCGGCTTCGCGTCCATCCTCGCGCAGGGCCTGACCGGGCTCACCGCGCAGCAGGTGCTGGACGTACCAGAGGACTACCCGCTCCAGCTCGGCCTCACCAAGGTGGTCAGCCTGCTGCGCCTCAACGGCATGGCGGGCATGCTGACCCGCGCCAAGCGTCAGGTCCGGGAGCAGCTGGCGGCCGCGCAGGTCTGACGACGACGGTCCGCTTCCACCATGCGATCTGGCATGCTTCCGGCGCCCAGACCATGCCTGATCGCATGATGGAAGCGGACCTTTTGCGTCCCGCTCTCGTCTACCCGGCGCGCAGCCGGTCGCGGAGCCACGGGATGCAGGCCTCGGCCTGGATCCGCTGGAACGCGCGCACGTGCGGGATGCCGGGCGGCGGGTCCAGCAGCGAGCTGCGCGTGAAGTAGGCCGTCAGGACCGCCACCCACACGGTGACCGCCTCGGGGTCGACGTCCGCCGGGAGCGGTGTCCGCAGCAGAACCTCCTCCGGGGCCGGCCCGCCGCCCGCGTGCACCGCCGGGAGCATGCCGGTCTGGTTCAGGAACGGCGCGCCCCGCATCGCGTGCGGCCAGTCCACGGCCACCGCCTCCTCCACACCGTCGGCCCGGCGGACGACGAGCGCGTTGTCGGCGCGCAGGTCGCCGTGCACCAGGTGCTGGCCGGCGAACGCCTCGGCCTGCCGCTCGGGTGCCGCAGTCCCCGCGATACGGTCGAGGTTCTCTGCCAGCCACGGGTCGTAGGCCGCCAGACCCGCGGGGCGCTCGTCAGCCAGCAGGGCGGCCTCTGGCCAGGTGTGGTCGGCGAAGGCGGGGTACGCACCACCGTCCGGCACCTCGTGCCGGGCGATGCGGCGGGCGAGGTGCTGCAGCCGGTCGAGGTCGTCGAGGTCCCACGGCTCGGTCCGGAGCTCGCGCCCGCTGACGACGTCGGAGGCGATGACCACCCATGCCGGGTCAGCGCCCTCGGCGTCGGGCAGCTCGAGGATCCAGCGGAAGGCGGGCGCCGGCACCCCGTCGGGCAGGGCCGCCGCGCGTACTGCCTCCCGGCGGTGCAGGCGTGCGGCGACCTCGTGCTCGGTCGAGGCGACCTTCACGAAGACGCTGCCGGCCGCCGATCCCAGGGTGAGCGCCCAGCCGGGCGAGTAGCCGCCGTCGTGCGAGGCCCACCCGGTGACCGGCGCGCCGACCTTCGCGACGATGGCGTCGCGCACGTGCTCAGGGAGGTCGGGCCAGGTGGGTCGCACACGGGTCATGCGGCGATCATGCCAACCGTCCGCAGGACCTGACGAGAGGAATTCCGGGGCCTCACCGGTGACTGCGGGGCCGTGAGACGATATGACTACGCATGACGGGAAGGATCCGCCGTGACCACGGGCATGGTCCGGCACCTTCGATTCTTTCAGGAGTACGTCATGTCCGTGGTCCGCTGGTCCGAGAACGGGGCGCCCCGCTCCGCCCGCTGGCGCTCCGAGAACAGCACCCCCGCACCGGCCCGCGTGGTCGTCGTCGACGACGCCACCACGGCCAAGGCCGCCTACCGCATGGCACACGGCGGCACCGGTCTGCTGTGGCGGGGCGACTTCCACAACGCCCGGCAGCTGCTGCGCGCCATGGACCGCCTGCACGAGCGGTCCCGCTCCGCCCGGACCAGGGGGCGCACGTCGGGCAGCACACGTCGCGACACCGTGGGGAGCGGCACGGCCGCGCTGTTCCACCGCCACCGCGCCGAGCGAGCCGAGCGGGCCCGGCTCCTCGGGAGCCTGCTGGTCCTGCTGGAGCCGGACCACACCCTGGCGCTGCGCCGCGCGCCCGACGTCCGCGAGGCTGCCGACCACGCCTACGGCACAGCCGGCAACGGGATCGACGACGGAGCGGACGCCCAGCCCGACGGCGACACCGGTGGGACGTGCGTCGCGCTCACGGAGCTCGTCGGGGTGCTGAGCGCCTACCAGTGGCACCGGCAGGGCGTCGAGATCGGCGCGCTGGGCGAGCGCATCCACCCCGCGTACGGCGTCTTCTCCCCGGTGCGCGGCGAGTACGTCGACCTGGTCGCGGACGCGCCGTTCCCTGGCGGGGACGCCCCCGTGGTGGCCTTCGACCTCGGTACCGGGACCGGCGTGCTCGCGGCGGTCCTGGCGCGCCGCGGCGCAGGGCTGGTCGTCGCCACCGACATCAATCCCCGGGCCGTGGCCTGCGCCCGTGCGAACCTCCACCGGCTCGGGCTCGCCGAGCGGGCGCGGGTCGTCGAGGCCGACCTGTGGCCGGACGGCGGGGCCGACCTGATCGTCTGCAACCCGCCGTGGCTGCCCGCGCGCCCGACCTCGGCTCTGGAGCTCGGGATCTACGACGCCGGCTCGGACCTGCTCCACCGGTTCCTCGACGGCCTCGCCGAGCACCTCACACCGGCGGGCGAGGGCTGGCTCGTCCTCTCGGACCTGGCCGAGCACCTCGGGCTGCGGACGCGCGACGAGCTCCTCACCCGCATCTCCGACGCCGGGCTGCGGGTCGCCGGCCGGCACGACACGAACCCGCAGCACCCCAGAGCCAGCGACGCCGCCGACGCGCTGCACGAAGCACGGCGGCGCGAGGTCACGTCCCTGTGGCGCCTGGAACGGTACTCCTGACCTGGACGATCGTCCTGTATCACCACTGTGATGTCTGGGTTACGGGTATTCCTGGCGCTCTGCCGCAGAGTTCGATCCTGGAATGTCTTATTTCATTCCTTGAATTCTTCCATGCGTTCCGATTGACAGGGTGAAAGTGGCGTCGGACTCTTCTTCCTGGTGAACACACGCGTGTGCTCCACCGCTGTTTTCAACGGAGCTATTCGAGGGGAAACACCATGATCCGAGGATTCCGTGTAATCAGTCGTGCTGTCGTTACCGCGGCCGTCTCGACGGCCATGGTCTGCGCAGCCACCACAGGTGCGAGCGCACTGGTGATGGCCGAGGGCGACGCGCCGGCGGCCGTCACGGCGGCCGACCCCGTGCCGGACGTCGCAGCCGAGACCCAGACCGAGACCGAGACTGCTCCGGAGGTCGCCACCGAGGTCGAGGCGGAGACCGACGTCGCAGCGGAGGCAGGGCCCGACGTCGCGACCGAGGCAGAGGCAGAGGCCGAAGCAGACGTCGCGACCGAGACCGAGACCGACGTGGCCGCCGAGGCCGACGCCGCGGCAGAGGCGGACGTCGCTACCGAAGCCGATCTCGCGGCCGAGGCCGAGGCCGTCACCGACGTCCCGGCGGACAACCCCGTGCCGGACGTCCCCGTGGAAGGCCTGCCCGACGTCCCCGTGGACAACCCGGTGCCGGACGTCCCCGTGCCCGACGTCCCGGTCCCGGACCTTCCGGTGCCCCTCCCCCTCCCGACCGACGGCCTGCTGGACACCGTGCTCGGTGCGGTCGACGGTCTTCTCGCCGCCGTTCTCGGCCTTCTCGGCGGCGGGGTCCCCGTGCCGCTCCCGGTCCCCCTCCCCGGGACGTGACGAACAGCCCCCTCAACCCGCCGGACGCCGCCAGCACGTCCGGTATCTGACGCCTTTTCCGCCAGCCGTTCGCGAACGGTGGGCTGGTGAAAAAGGGCTACGGCGAGGCCCTTTCCCGGATTTCCAGGAAAGGGCCTCACTGCTGCGTGAATGGCGGTCAAGTATTTCGTCAGAACTCGGCAGAGCGAGCTGTTCACGTCAAACTCCCTGCGCAATCCGCCCCACCGCCTCGCGCAGCCGGTCGGGGGTGTTCGCCGCGTAGCCGATCACCAGGCCCGGCGGTCCTGCGCCCAGTCGGTGCGCCGAGAGGGGCTGCACGCGCACCCCTGCCTCGCCCGCTCGGCGGACCACCGCGACGTCGTCCATGCCGGGCACGGTCACCAGCAGGTGCAGGCCGGCGGCCACCCCGTGGGCGGTGCTGTCGGGCAGGTGGGCAGCGAGCGCCGCGAGCAGGGCATCGCGGCGGGCGCGATGCCGCCGTCGGACCTGGCGGAGGTGCCGTTCGAACCCGCCGGTCGTGATGAAGTGCGCCAGGGCGAGCTGCGGCAGCGCCGGGCTGGCCAGGTCGGTCCAGTAGCGGGCCTCCACCAGCTCGGCCTGCAGCGCAGCCGGCGCGAGCAGCCAGCCGATGCGGATCGCCGGGGCGAGCGACTTGGACACGCTGCCGAGATGGACCACCTGGTCGGGCGCGAGCGCGCGCAGCGCCGGGACGGGTGGCCGGTCGTAGCGGTGCTCGGCGTCGTAGTCGTCCTCGATGACCAGACGTCCGGCCAGGCGGCCAGGCCCCGACGGCGGTGCGGCGCGCGCCCAGGCGATCAGCTCACGGCGGCGCTCCGGGGCGAGCACGACACCCGTGGGGAACTGGTGCGCCGGGGTGACCACCACGGCGTCGACCCCGGTCCGGCGGAGCGCGCCCACGTCCAGCCCGGCACCGTCCACGGGGACGGGCACGGGCTCCAGGCCCCACCGCCGGAGGTGCTCGCGCGCGCCGAAGGAACCCGGGTCCTCGAACCCGATCCGGCGGAGGCCCTGTGCGCCGAGCGCGCGAGCAAGCAGCATGAGGCCCTGGGAGACGCCGTTGACCACGAGGATGCCGTCCGGGTGCGCGCGGATCCCCCGGGTGCGCGCGAGCCAGCCGGCCAGCGCCTCGCGGAGCGCGGGCAGGCCGCGCGGGTCGCCGTAGCCGAGCTCGCTCGACGACAGACCGGTCAGCGCCGACCGTTCCGCGCGGGCCCAGGCTGCGCGGGGGAACGCGGACAGGTCCGGCAGGCCGGGCGACAGGTCGATCAGGTCGGCTCGCGAGTCCCGTGCCGACGCGGCGGTCGGGTCGGGCAGAACGCCCGCCAGGCCCGACGTCGCGGCTGGCCGCGCGCCGTCGTCGGGGCGCGGCTGCCGGGCGGGCGACGGGACCCACGCCGCGCGGACCGTCGTGCCTCCTCCGTGCCGGCCTGCCAGCAGTCCCTCGTCGGTGAGTCGCCGGTAGGCGTCGACCACCACGCCGCGCGAACAGCCGAGCTGATCGGCGAGGACGCGGGTCGCGGGCAGCCGGTCGCCCGGGGCGAGCCGGCCGTCGGACACCGCGGCCCGCACCGCCTCGGCCAGCCACGCGGTCAGGTTCCCGCGGCCGGCCCGCGCCGGATCGAGCTGGAGAAAGTCGGCCCCGGACATCTTGGTCCCCTTGATCGTCGTGATCTTGGCTCTGTCAGATATACCAAACTCGGAGCAGGCTCGCGGACATGACAACCAGTACACAGCCGGCGACCCCGATCGAGCGCACCGGCCGACCGGCGAGACCATGGTCCGGGCCGCTGTACGCAGGTATCGGGATGGCGCTGGTCGGCAGCCAGGTGGCGGTGTCGGGTGTGCTTGCCGACGCCCCGCTCTTCGCGGTGCAGGCGATCCGGTACACGCTGGCCGCCCTGGTGCTGCTCCTGGTCCTGCGGTGCACCGGGCGCTCGGTCCCGGTACCCCGCGGCAGGGAGTGGGCCTGGCTGGCGGGCGTCGCGCTGACCGGGCTGGTGCTGTTCAACGTGGGAGTGGTGCGCGGCGTCGCGCACGCAGAGCCCGCGGTGATCGGCGTCGCCGTCGCGGCGGTGCCCATCCTGCTGGCGCTGGTGGGTCCGCTGCTCGGGCATACCCGGCCGACGCCGGTCGTGGTGGTAGCTGCGGTCGTCGTGACCCTCGGCGCCGTCCTGGTGACCGGCGGTGGGCGCACCGATGCCGCCGGTCTGGGCTACGCGCTGCTGACACTGCTCTGCGAGGCCGGGTTCACGTTGCTGGCAGTGCCCGTGCTGCGCCGGCTCGGGCCGCACGGTGTGTCGCTCCATGCCGTCTGGATCGCGGCCGTGGCGCTCTGGGTGCTCAGCCTGGCGACGGAGGGGGCCGGCGCCGTCCTGACCCTGCGGCCGGAGCACCTGCCTGCCACGCTGCACCTCGCGCTGGGCGTCACGGTCGTGGCGTTCCTGCTCTGGTACACGGCGGTCGGCCGGATCGGGCCAGGGCGGGCAGGGCTCTTCACCGGCGTGGTGCCGGTAGCGTCGGCGGTGGGCGGCGTGCTGCTCGGGGGCCCGGTGCCCGGACCGGTCGTGTGGTCGGGCGTCGCCGTCGTGGTGGTCGGCGTCGTGCTGGGGATGCGGACGGTGAGCGGCTCGGAGTCCGAACCGCCGCAACGCCCCGGACCCAACACGTAGGAATCGGATCGTGTTGCGGAGAGTAGAAGGTGTCTACCCCCCGGTGACACATCCCGATTTCCAGGTGTCGCCCGCGCCCGGTCCGGCCAGATGCCTTGGTCACTGCGAACCTTCGGGAGCCGGCTCCGCCTCGAACCGGTAGCCCGCTCCCGGGTGGGTGAGGATGTGGCGCGGGTGGGACGGGTCCCGCTCCAGCTTGCGCCGCAGCTGCGCCGTGTAGACGCGCAGGTAGTTGGTCTCGGTCGAGTACGCGGGGCCCCAGACCTCGTGCAGCAAGAGCTTGCGGTCCACGAGCCGGCCGCGGTTGCGCACCAGCACCTCCAGCAGCGCCCACTCGGTGGGGCTGAGCCGCACCTCGGCACCGGCCCGGGACACCTGGCGGCGCGCCAGGTCGATCCGCAGCTCGCCCGCCGTGACCACCGGTTCCTCCGACTGGGCCGGCTCCGCCCGGCGGACCGCTGCCCGTAGCCGAGCGAGCAGCTCGTTCATCGCGAACGGCTTGGTCACGTAGTCGTCGGCGCCGGCGTCCAGGGCGTCGACCTTGTCGTCACCGAGCTGGCGCGCGGACAGCACCACGATCGGCACCCGCGTCCAGCCGCGGATCCCCTCGATGACGTCGAGGCCCGGCATGTCGGGCAGGCCGAGGTCGAGCAGCACCACGTCCGGCCGGGCCGACGCGACCGCGTCCAGGGCCGCCGCGCCCGTCGGTGCTGCGGTCACGTCCCAGCCGTGCGCCCGCAGGTTGATGGTCAGCGCGCGGGCCAGCGCCGCGTCGTCGTCCACCACGAGCACCCGGTTGCCCGACGCCGACGCCCGCTCGCCCCCGCCCCCCGGCTCACCGATCACTGGACCATCCCATCACGCTCGGCGTCCCGGGCGCGGGGCACCGTGAGCACCATCGTCAGGCCCCCGCCCGGGGTGTCCTCCGCGGCGATCCGGGCGCCGACGGCGGCCGCGAGGCCCGACGCGACGGCCAGCCCGAGGCCGAGCCCGTCGACACTCGTGTCGTCGAGGCGCTGGAACGGCTCGAACATGGTGGCCTTGCGGTCGTCGGGCACCCCCGGACCGGCGTCGGCGACCCGCACCTGCACCGATTCGCGGACCGCAGAAGCGGTGACCAGGACCTTCGCCCCGGGCGGGGAGTGCCGCACCGCGTTGGAGACCACGTTCGCCACCACCCGCTCGAACAGGCCCGGGTCGGTGTGCACGAGCGGGAGGTCCTCCGGCACGTCGAGCGCCAGCGCGGACAGCCACGGCTCGACGGCGATCGGCACCACCTCCTCCAGCGACGCGGCGCGCAGGGCCGGGCGGACGGCCCCGGTCTGGAGGCGCGACAGGTCGAGGAGGTTGCCGATGAGCCGCTCGAGGCGGTGGGTCGAGTCGGCGATCGTCGCCGTCAGGGTGTCGCGGTCCTCCCGGTCGAGCTCGACGTCGGGCGAGGCGAGCCCGTCCACGGCCGTGCGGATCACGGCCAGCGGGGTGCGCAGGTCGTGGGAGACCGCGGCGAGCAGCGCCGTGCGCGTGCGCTCGGTCTGCTCCAGCACCTCCGCCTGCGCCGCCTGCTCGCGCAGACGCCGGTGCTCCAGGACGATCCCCGCCTGCGCCCCGAACGCCTCGACCACCTGCCGGTCCGTCGCCGGGAGCACCCGGCCGGACAGGAGCAGGCGGTGCCGGTCGTCGATCGCCACCTCGGTCACGGGCCCGTCCGGGAACGGCTCGGCGCCCCGCGACTCGTGCGCGACGACCACCCACGGCGCGCGGTCGTCGGCACGCTCCTCCAGCCGCACGTCGGCCATCGCGAAGGTCTGCGCCAACCGCTGCACGATCGCCTGGGCCGTGTCCTGCCCGGACAGCACCGAGCGCGACAACGCGGCCAGCGTGGACGCCTCTGCACGGGCCCGGTAGGCCTGGGTGGTGCGCCGCGCCGCGAGGTCGACCACGGACGCCACGGCGATGGCGACCACCACGAACACCGCGAGCGCGAGCACGTTCTCCGCCTCTGCGATCGTCCACCGGGTCACCGGGGGCGTGAAGAACCAGTTGAGACAGAGGTTCGACACGATCGCGGCCACGACGGCCGGCCACAGGCCGCCGATCAGGGCCACCCCGACCACGCCGGCCAGCAGCAGCATGGCCTCGGTCGCGAGGGCCACGTCGTCCCGGCCGATCAGCAGCAGGATCGCGGTCAGGAGCGCGGGCACCGCGAGCGCCGACCCCCACCCCGCAGCCCTGCGGCCCGGCGACAGCGACGAGTACCGGGATCCCACCCCCACCCCGACACGGGCCCGCTCGTGCGTCACCAGGTGCACGTCGATGGCGCCGGACAGGCGCGCGATCTCCGCGCCGGAGGAACCGAGCAGCGCCTGTCGCCACACGCTGTGCCTCGACACGCCCACCACGATCATCGTCGCGTTGACCCCGCGCGCGAAGTCCACGACGGCCGACGGCACGTCCTCCCCCACGACCGTGTGGAACGTGCCGCCGAGCGACTCCGCCAGGGCCCGGTGCGCCCCGATGGTGGCCGACGGCGTCGACGGCAGCCCGTCCGTCGGCAGCACGTGCACGGCCAGCAGCTCCGTGCCTGCCGCGCGCTGCGCGATGCGCGCACCCCGGCGCAGCAGCGTCTCCGTCTCGGGGCCCCCGGTGACGGCGACGACGATGCGCTCGCGGGCGGGCCACGTGCCGTCGATCGCGTGGTCGGCGCGGTACCTGGTCAGGGCGTCGTCGACGCGGTCGGCGAGCCAGAGCAGGGCGAGCTCGCGCAGCGCCGTCAGGTTACCGACGCGGAAGTACGACGACATGGACGCGTCGATCTGCTCGGCCCGGTACACGTTGCCGTGGGCGAGCCGGCGCCGGAGCTGCTGGGGCGAGAGGTCGACGAGCTGGATCTGGTCGGCGTCGCGCACCACCTGGTCGGGCACCGTCTCGCGCTGCCGGACGCCGGTGATCGCCTCGACGTCGTCGGTCAGGGACGCGAGGTGCTGCACGTTGACCGTGGTGACCACGTCGATGCCCGCGTCGAGCAGGTCGTGCACGTCCTGCCAGCGCTTGGTGTGCCGGGACCCGGGGGCGTTGGTGTGCGCGAGCTCGTCCACGAGCGCCACCTTGGGGGCGCGGTCCAGCACCGCCGCCACGTCGAGCTCGGTGAGCGTGGTCCCGCGGTGCTCGACGAGCCGCCGCGGAACCATCTCCAGGTCCCTGATCCGGTCGACCGTCGCGGCCCGGCCGTGCGTCTCCACGAGGCCGATCACGACGTCGGTGCCCCGTGCGCGACGACGGCACGCCTCGTCGAGCATGGCGTAGGTCTTGCCCACGCCAGGGGCCGCCCCGAGGTAGACGGTGAGGCGGCCCCGGCGTCCGGTGGTCATGGCCTCAGTGTGCGACATCGAGAGCGAGGTTGAGCTCCAGGACGTTGACCCGTGGCTCGCCGAGCACGCCCAGGTCGCGTCCGGCGGTGTGCTGCGCCACCAGGTGGGCCACGTCGGCGTCGGGCAGGCCGCGCGCCTGGGCGACCCGCGCCACCTGGACCGCCGCGTACTCGGGGCTGACGTGCGGGTCGGCGCCCGAGGCCGACGCCGTGACGGCGTCGGCGGGGACGTCGGCCGGGTCCACGCCGTTGGCCGCTGCGACAGCGGCCTTGCGCTCCTCGATGGAGGCGACCAGGTCGGGGTTGAGCGGGCCGAGGTTGGACCCGCCGGACGCGAGGGTGTCGTACTGGCCTGCGGACGGCCGGGGGTGGAAGTACTGCTCGCCCGTGAAGCCCTGGGCGAGCAGCGCCGAGCCGGCGGCGTCGTCCCGCGAGGTGGTGCGTGCGCCGCCGGACGTCAGGAGCGAGCCGTCGGCCTGCCAGCCGAAGGCCACCTGCCCGACGGCGGTCATCGCGAGCGGATAGGCCAGCCCGGTCACGAGGGTGAAGGCGAGCAGCATGCGCAGCCCGGCCAGCGAGTGACGGGTCAGCGTGGCGAGATCGCTCGCCGCTGTGGTCGTTGCCATGTCAGTTCCTTTCTTCTCCGGGCTACAGGCCCGGGAGCAGCGAGACGACGAGGTCGATGAGCTTGATCCCGACGAACGGGGCGACCAGGCCGCCGAGGCCGTAGATCAGCAGGTTGCGCCGCAGCAGGGCCGACGCCGACGCCGGCCGGTACCGCACGCCGCGCAGAGCCAGCGGGATCAGCACGAGGATGATCAGCGCGTTGAAGATGACGGCCGACAGGATCGCCGAGCCGGGGCTCGCCAGCCGCATGATGTTGAGCACCTCGAGCTGCGGGAACACGGTCATGAACATGGCGGGCAGGATCGCGAAGTACTTCGCGACGTCGTTGGCGACGGAGAACGTCGTCAGGGCGCCGCGCGTGATGAGCAGCTGCTTGCCGATCTCCACGATCTCGATGAGCTTGGTGGGGTCGGAGTCCAGGTCCACCATGTTGCCCGCCTCCTTGGCGGCGGACGTCCCGGTGTTCATCGCGACGCCGACGTCGGACTGGGCGAGCGCGGGAGCGTCGTTGGTGCCGTCCCCCGCCATCGCGACGAGCTTGCCGCCCTCCTGCTCGCGGCGGATCAGGGCGAGCTTGTCCTCGGGGGTCGCCTCGGCCAGGACGTCGTCGATGCCCGCCTCTGCGGCGATCGCCCGCGCGGTCACCGCGTTGTCGCCCGTGACCATGACGGACCGGATGCCCATGGCGCGCAGTTCGTCGAACCGCTCGCGCATGCCCTCCTTGACGACGTCCTTGAGCCGGACGACGCCGAGCACCCGCGCAGGGGCCTCCCCCACCTGCTCGGCGACGACGAGCGGCGTGCCGCCCGCCCGGGACACGGCGTCGACGTGGGCCGCCAGCTCCTCCGCCTGGGCGGGGGCGGGCCGCGCGCCGGTGCTGTGCACCCAGAGCTGCACGGCGCTGCCTGCGCCCTTCCTGATCCGCACCTCCGAGACGTCGGCTGCGTCCGACGCCGGGGCGGGGAGGTCGACCCCCGACATCCGGGTCTGGGCCGAAAAGGCCACCAGCTCGGCTCCGGCAGGTAGCCCCGCCCCACCCTGGGTACGGGTGGGGTCAGCGGGCTCCGACCCCACAGACCGCCCGCGCTCAACCGAGGAGGGGTAGTGGGAGTCGACCAGGTCGACGATGCTGCGCCCCTCCGGGGTCTCGTCCGCCAGCGACGCCAGGCGCGCCGCTGCGGCCAGCTCGTCCGGGGTCACGCCGCCCACCGGCAGCACCTCCGTGGCCCGGCGGTTGCCGTAGGTGATGGTGCCGGTCTTGTCGAGCAGCAGCACATCGACGTCGCCGGCCGCCTCGACCGCGCGGCCCGACATCGCCAGCACGTTGCGCTGCACCAGCCGGTCCATCCCCGCGATGCCGATGGCGCTCAGCAGTGCGCCGATCGTCGTCGGGATCAGGCAGACCAGCAGCGCCACCAGGACCAGCAGCGACTGCCGCGAGCCCGAGTACACCGCGAACGGCTGCAGCGTCGCGACCGCCAGGAGGAACACGATGGTGAGCGACGTGAGCAGGATGTTCAGCGCCACCTCGTTCGGCGTCTTCTGCCGCTCGCTGCCCTCCACCAGCGCGATCATCCGGTCCACGAACGTGGAGCCTGCCGGCGCCGTGATCCGCACGACGATCCGGTCGGACAGCACGACGGTGCCGCCCGTGACCGCCGACCGGTCACCACCGGACTCCCTGATGACAGGGGCCGACTCGCCCGTCACCGCCGACTCGTCCACCGACGCGACGCCCTCGATGACGTCGCCGTCGCCCGGCAGGATCTCGCCCGCGGCGACGACCACGACGTCGCCCACCTGGAGCGCCGAGGACGGCACCTCGACCGTCGGCAGGAGGTCCAGGCGGGAGCCCGACGCCAGCGCGTCCTGCGGCGCGGTGACCTTGCGCGCCGTCGTCTGCTTCTGGGTGGCCCGCAGGGAGGAGGCCTGCGCCTTGCCGCGCGACTCCGCCACCGACTCGGCCAGCGTCGCGAAGAACACGGTCGCCCACAGCCACCCGGCCGTCCAGCCGGCGAACACGCCCGGCTCGAGGATCGCGAGCACCGTCGTGACGAACGCACCCACCTCCACCACGAACATCACCGGCGACGTGTACAGCACGCGCGGGTCGAGCTTCCGCAGCGCACCAGGGAGCGCCGCCCGCAGCTGCGCCCAGGTCAGGGCACGCGGGACCGAACGCTGCGGACGGTGCCGGGTCTCGGCGGGTACTTCCGGGGGAGCCTCAGGGACGCTCCGGGTGTCGATGGTCATGACAGGGACTCCACAACGGGACCGAGGGACAGGACGGGAATGAAGGTGAGCCCGACGACGACGAGCGCCACCGCGGCGAGCAGGCCGGCGAACAGCGGGCGGTGCGTCGGCAGGGTGCCCGACGTCGCAGGGACCGCCGTCTGGCTCGCGAGCCGGCCGGCCAGGGCAAGCACCAGAGCTATCGGGACGAAGCGCCCGGCCAGCATCGCCAGGCCCTGCGCCACCTCGTAGAAGGGCGTGCCCGTGGCCAGGCCGGCGAACGCCGACCCGTTGTTGTTCGCCGCCGACGCGAACGCGTACAACACCTCGGACAGACCGTGCGGGCCCGGGTCCTGGATACCCGCGAGCCCCGGCTCGACGACGACGGCCACCGCCGTGCCGACCAGCACCAGCGCGGGCACCGCCAGCACGTAGAGCGCGACGATCGTCATCTCCGGACGGCCGATCTTCTTGCCCAGGTACTCCGGGGTACGGCCCACCATCAGACCGGCGACGAACACCGCGACCACCGCCAGCAGGAGCATCCCGTACAGGCCTGCCCCCACCCCGCCCGGCGCCACCTCGCCCAGCAGCATGTTGAACAGCAGCATGCCGCCGCCCGGCGCCGTGAACGAGTCGTGCATCGAGTTCACCGACCCCGTCGACGTCGCCGTCGTCGACACCCCGAACAGGGCGCTCGCGGCGAGCCCGAACCGGGACTCCTTGCCCTCCATCGCGGCACCCGCCGCCTGGGGCGCTGCGCCGGGGCCTGCCAGCTCGGCCCAGGTGGTCAGCGCCAGCGACGCCGCCCACAGACCGGCCATGACGCCGAGGATCGCCCAGCCCTGGCGGCGGTCGCCGACCATGATGCCGAACGCCCGCGGCAGGGTGAACGGGATGAGCAGCAGCAGGAAGATCTCGACGAGGTTCGTGAACGGCGTCGGGTTCTCGTAGGGGTGCGCCGAGTTGGCGTTGAAGAATCCGCCGCCGTTGGTGCCGAGGTTCTTGATGGCCTCCTGCGAGGCGACCGGGCCGCCCAGCACGTGCTGGGTGGCGCCCTCCACGGTGCTGATCGCCGTGTGCGGGTCCAGGTTCTGGATGGCGCCGCCCGCCATCAGGACGATCCCCGCGACGACGGAGAGCGGCAGGAGGACGCGGACCACGCCGCGGGTCAGGTCGGACCAGAAGTTGCCGACGCGGGCGTCGGTGCCGGAGCGGGCGAAGCCGCGCACCAGGGCGATCGCGACCGCCATGCCGACGGCCGCAGAGACGAAGTTCTGCACGGCGAGGCCGGACATCTGCAGCAGGTGCCCCGCAGCGGCCTCGCCGGAGTACCACTGCCAGTTCGTGTTGGTGGTGAAGCTGACGGCGGTGTTCCAGGCCCCGCCCGGGTCGAGCCCGGTGAAGCCCAGGTTCCACGGCAGGTACGCCTGGAGCCGGCCGAGCCCGTACAGAAGGAGCACGGAGGCGAGCGAGAAGCCCAGCAGGGACATCAGGTAGGTGGTCCAGCGCTGCTCGGCGTCCGGATCCACACGCACCGCGCGGTACCAGAGGCGCTCGGCCCGCAGGTGGTTCGGGCTGGTGTAGGTGCGCGCAAGGTAGGCGCCGAGCGGCAGGTGGACGGCGGCGAGGGCGGCGACCAGCACGAGGATCTGGGCCACAGCTGCGAGTACCGGGGTCACGGTGATCACCGCGTCCGGTCGGCGCGCAGCAGCGCCACGAAGAGGTATCCGAGCCCAGCCAGCGTGAGCACCAGGCCCACGACGTCGAACGGGTTCACCTCCGCCTCCCCAGGGGGTCGGCGGACGAGCCGTGCGTTTCGGGCTCGTGCGTGGCGGGCTCGTGCGTGGCGGCGCGACGCGCCACCAGGGCCACCGCGGCGAAGAACACCACGGTCAGGAGGATGTAGGCCAGATCGGTCATGACACCGGTCTATGCCCGACGGCGCCCGACGAACCGTTCCCTTGACGGAACGTTGACGCCGCGTGCCGGGACTCTGACAGGCCTCTGACGCCCGGCCCTGGTGCGACTCGGGTTCGGCTGCGCTGCTGGCCCGTTTTCCGCTGTCGGCGACAACCCGTACTTGAACGAGCGCATCGAACGTGCGTGCTATATCTTCATGGCATGACGCGAAACGGTGAGGTGCCATCCCGAAGGGCCGACGGGCCTGACCTGTCCGTGCCGTTCGACGGCGTCACCACCGACGCGGCCAGTATCCGGGCGGTACGCGAGCTGCTGGCGGGCATGATCCTGCCAGGCGGCACCGACACGTCGTCGTCAGTCTCGAAGCAGGTGCAGGCGGAGTGGGTGGACCTGCTCGGTGAGCTGGAGGCGGTGAAGAACACCGTGGCCGCGGCCCAGGCGCGGTTGGCTGTCGCACTGTCGGAGGCGACGAAGTCTGACGAGGCCCGCCAGGGGATCCGGGCCGAGCGGCGGGGTCGTGGGGTGTCGAACCAGGTTGGTGCGGCGATGCAGGTCAGCCCGCACGCGGGTGCGGCGTTCCTTGGCACGGCCCGGGCGTGGGTCACGCAGATGCCGCATACGTTCGACGCCCTGCGCACGGGTGTGCTCTCGCAGTGGCGGGCGACGCTGATGGTGCGGGAGACGTCGCACCTCACGCCGGAGCATCGGGCCCGGATCGATGAGGAGGTCTGTGGTCCTGCGGGTCTGGCGGAGCTGGCTCGGCTGGGGACCAAGCGGTTGGTCGCCAGGGTCAAGGCGCTCGCTGCGCAGCTGGACGTGCATGCGTGTGTGAAGCGGAACGTGAAGGCTGTGGCGGAGCGGCGGGTCTCGGTGCGTCCGGCGCCCGACCTGATGGTCTACCTGACCGCGCTGGTGCCGATGCAGCAGGGGGTGCAGGCCTATGCGCAGCTCAAGGCGCACGCCGATGCCACCAAGGCTGCCGGTGACGGGCGGGGTGTCGGGCAGATCATGGCTGACACCCTGATCGAGCGGGTCACGGGCCGGGAGCCGGGTAAGGCGGAGGAGGTGCCGGTGACGATCAACCTGCTGGTCTCCGACCAGACGCTGCTGGCCGGTGGAGGCGAGCCCGGTGTGGTGCCGGAGGGTATGTCTGCGGGGGCGGGCACGGTCCCGGCCCTGGTGGCTCGGAATCTTGCGGCGCACGGGATCGGCGCCGACACGGCGTGGCTCCGCGCGATCTATGTCGACCCGCGTGGCCGGCTGCTGGCCACAACCTCGACGTCCCGGTTCCACCCGCCCGGTCTGGCCGTGTTGCTCCGGGCCCGGGAGCAGGGCGTCTGCGGCACGTCGTGGTGCGACGCGCCCGTGCGGCACATCGACCACATCCTTCCGCACGCCGAGGGTGGGCGGACCAGCCTCGCGAACGGGCAGGGCCTGTGCGCCCGGTGCAACCACGCGAAGCAGGCACCCGGGTGGGGGCAGCAGGCCACCACGGTCGACGGCCGGCACGCGGTCGAGACGGTCACACCGACGGGACACATCGCTGTCTCGGTCGTGCCCCGGCCACCGGAGCCCGTGAGACGTCAGGACGCGGGCTCTGCCGGTCAACCGAACCGGGCAGGCCAGCCGAACCGTGCAGGTCAACCGGTACCGGCGTGGGCCCCGGCCGTCGGCATGACCGGCCCCGCACCCGGGCGCATACCCCGCAGCCGGTACAGCATCGGCTGCAGCGTCCCGCGCTCCCGCGACACGGTCGCCTACCGCCCGCCCGGGCGGCGCGCGTCGACCCGTCGCAGGCGCCAACGCCGGTCCCGGCCTGATCTCACCTGGGCAGCAGGCGACACGATCTACCGGACGAGGGCCGGGTTCGCGGCGGCTACCGTGCGGGCCACCTCGATCGCGCCGGGCCGGGTGCCGTCGGAGAGCACCGAAAGGGCCACGTGATCAGCCCCGGCGTCCAGGTGTGCCTGCACTCCGGCAGCGATGGCGTCGGCGTCACCGACGGTCGAGACCGCATCGACCAGGTCGTCGCTCAGGTCGGCGATGTCGTCGTCACCGAAACCCATCCGGCGCGCGTTCGCGGCATACCCGCCGACACCCAGCAGGAAGCCGAGCGTTCCGCGCACGGCCTGCCGGGCACGGTCCACGTCGGCGTCCAGCACGACCAGCTGGTGCACCACCAGCGTCGCGTCCGGGCCGAGGATCTCCCGGGCCCATGCTGTGTAGCCGGGCGTCACCAGCATCGTGATGGCGCCCGCCGCGCGCTCGCGGGCGAGCTCCAGCTTGCGCGGACCGAGCGCCGCGACGAGCCGGCGACCGGCAGGCACCGGCACGCCCGTCGTGTCCAGCTCGTCGAGGAACGCACGTAGCCCGGCGAGCGGCCGAGCATTCCGCTGGGAAGCGCCGAAGCCCGCGACGAACCGCGCCGCCTCGCCGTCGTCCAGGAGGTTGACGAGGCGGGCGACGTCCGCGACCCCATGGAGGTCCAGCGGGATGATCCCTGGGGCGACCGCCACCTTCTCCGTCGCGCGCAGCAGCTCGACCAGCGGTTCCAGCGTCTCGAGCTGGCCGCCGGCCAGCCACAGCGTGGAGAAGCCCAGGCGCTCGGCCTCCGCCGCCTCCTTGAGGTGGGCGCGGTCGTCCGCCACGTTCAGCACCAGGCCCAGCGGCCCCAGGTCGAGCTCACTCATCAACGGCTCCCTCGCAGATCGCGGCCGGCGGCCGCTCGTCATGTCCTGCACGACGCTAGAACCTCAACCAAACCTGAGGTCAAGCGCCGCGGCGCGGAAACGCGGAAGTGCGCCGCCACCCACTGGGCAGCAGCGCACTTCCGGTCTGACGACGCGAAGCGTCAGAAGTCGAAGAGGTCCTCCAGGAAGGACTCCTTGCGCTTCTTCTTGTAGCGCGGGTCGTACCGACGGTCGCCGTCATAACGGCGGTCGCCGTCGTAGCGGCGGTCCCGGTCGTAACGGCGGTCGTCGTCCCGCCGACGGTCGTCGTACCTCGGGTCGTAGGCCGGCTGCGGCGAGCCGTACGGGCCTGCCTGCACCGGGTTCGGCACCGGCGGCGCCTGGGGCGCCGGGGCGACGGGAGGGGCCGGTGTCGTCGGCCGGTTCTCGGCGGCGATCTCGTTCTCCACCGAGCGGTCGATGACCTTGTCGAGCTCACCACGGTCGAGCCACACGCCACGACACGTGGGGCAGTAGTCGATCTCGATCCCCTTGCGCTCGGACATGACGAGCGTGGTCTGGTCGATGGGGCACAGCATCGTAAGAGTCTCCTTGCGGTCGTCGTCTGCAGGTCACCAACGGACGGGCCGGACGTGCGGTTCCGCGACGCCAGGATCAGACGCCGGGTTCCACGTAGAGCCCAACGCTCTCACGCGCCGCTGGATCGCCAAAGAGCACGAGCCCCGAGTAGACGACGGTCGTCGCCCCGCCGTCCTGGGACGCCACCACCAGCCACACGATCGCGGCGACCAGAGCCAGTCCGGCGATGACCGCCAGCGTGATCTTCCAGGCGGACCAGGGACGCTCGCCCACCACCTCGGCCGTGCGCGCGTTGACCAGCACCTGGAACGGCTTGCCGCCGTACAGGTACGTCGCGATCCACACCGGCAGCAGCAAGAGCTTGTACGTGATGTCGGAGTAGCCCGTGTCCACGTGGTGCACGCGCTGGACGTCGCCTCCGATGTCCCGCTCGCAGTCGTTCTCGATCACCGGCGCCATCTTCTGCTTCGCCACGTCGAGCCCGGCCTCCGGCTCGACGTCGTACCGCAGCGTCTCGTAGCCGGCCAGGTAGTCGGGCTGGTACTGCGCCGCCTGCTCCAGCGGCCACGGGTTGAGCTTGGCCAGGTGCTCGGGCATGACCCGCCCCGTCCCCGCGACGAGCACGTCGTCGAAGGCCCGCGCCACCGTGCCGGACGCCGGGTACCAGCGGGTCTTCTGCACCTGCCGGGTGTGGGTCTGGCTCCGGCCCTCCGAGTCGGTGGTGGTGTACGTCTCGGTGACCCAGTAGTGCTCGCCGCGCTGCCCCGTGTAGGCGGACCGGGTCTGCGCGTCGAACGTCCAGTGCGGCAGGTAGACGCCGTGCGCCTGCTCAGCGGACACCACCTTCTTCAGGGCCGACGGCGCGAACCACCGCGAGCGCACCCACTTCTGCAGGGCGCTCTGCATCGACAGCCTGTCGACCCCGAAGGGGAGCACCGCCTCCGGCTCGACCAGGCCGAGCGCCTCGACCTCCGCGACCATCGGCGAGCCGCAGAACCCGCACTTCTGCGACAGGTGGTCGCTGGTGGTCATCGCGCCGCACGTGCCGCACCGGTAGTCGTGCGTGGCCGGCGCGGCGGGGCGCGGCGTCGCGGCGAGGCTCGCGAAGTCGTGCTCGCGTACCTCGCCGACGGCGGTGACCTGCTGAGTGTGCCCGCAGTACGGGCAGGTCAGCGTCCCGGTCCCGGCCGCGAACTCGACGCTGGCCCCGCACTGCTCGCAGGGGTAGGCGTGGTGGGCTGTCGTGCCGCCCTCGGTGAGCTCCGCCATCGTCAGGCCTGCGGCGGGAGGGGCGGCGGGGTGGCGCCGAGGTGCTTCGCGACGTCGGGCACCGAGGACGCCGGCTCCCAGGCCGCCATCCCGGCGCGCCAGATGAGCGTCCCGGGCGTCAGGGCGCCTGCGGCTGCCTGGGCGGCCAGCGCGGCGTCGTCGTACGGGCCGGTCTGCGCACCGCCGTTGCCCAGGTACCAGCCGGGCAGCGGCGGCGGACCTGCCGCAGGGGCCGCTGCGGCAGGTGCCGGCTGGGTGGGCGGCACTATCGCGTTCCCGACCGACTGGCCGAGCCCCATGCCGATCACGGCGCCTGCGCTCCCGCCGCCCTCGGCCGCTGCCTCCATCGCGGCGCCCGCCTGGAACTGCTGGAACGCGGCCATGCTGCCGACGGTCCCTGAGGACACGATGCCCATGGACGTGCGCTTGTCGAGCGCCTCCTCGACCTCCGGCGGCAGGGAGATGTTCTCGATGACGAAGTTCGGCACGGAGATGCCCAGCTCAGCGAGCTCGTCGGTGAGCTTGGTCGCGAGCTGGGTGCCGAGCTCCGCGTGGTGGGCGGCGAGGTCGATCACCGGGATCCCTGCGGACGCGAGCGCGCTCGCGAGGTGGCTCACGACGTTCTGGCGCAGGTACTCGTGCACCTCGTCGGTACGGAACTGCGGGTCGGTGCCGACGAGCTCACGCAGCAGCCTCTGCGGGTCGGTGACGCGGGCGGCGAACGCGCCGAAGGCGCGCAGGCGCACCATGCCCAGCTCCGGGTCCCGCATCATGACGGGGTTCTTCGTGCCCCATTTCAGGTCGGTGAACTGGCGGGTGCTGACGAAGTACACCTCTGCCTTGAAGGGCGAGTGGAAGCCGTACTTCCAGCCCTTCAGCGTCGACAGGACGGGCAGGTTCTGGGTCTCGAGGGTGTAGGTGCCCGGCTCGAACACGTCGGCGATCAGGCCCTCGTTGACGAAGACGGCGGCCTGCGACTCGCGCACGACGAGCTGTGCGCCCATCTTGATCTCGTTCTCGTACCGGGGGAACCGCCACACGATGGTGTCCCGTGTGTCGTCGAGCCATTCGACGATGTCGACCAGCTCGCCCTTGATCTTGTCCAGCAGGCCCATGACGTGCTCCTTCGTTCTCAACCGATCCGGCCGCTCGCCCGGACGCTGCAAGCACTCGGACCCTACAAGTCCGGCGGCCCCGGCGAAACGAAAAGGGCACCGTCCGGTGCCGCGACCGTGCGGGCAGGCGTGGCGGCCCGGACGACGGTTCACGTGGCAGCGGACGACTGCCGGACCCCCTGACATGTGAGAGAGTTTCACCAGCAGGGGTGACACCCGGCGAACCTGTCCGGAGGTGCAAGGACCGATGACCGTCCTCGTGGCGTACAACGAGTCGCCCCAGGGTGAGGCCGCGATGCGCGCCGCCGTCACCGAGGCGGTGCGACGCCGGCAAGGGCTGGCAGTCCTCGTCCTCACGCCGCAGGTAGGTGTCAACGTCCCCGCCGCGCTGGCGCACCTGCTCGACACCGTCCCCGGCACCGTCACGGTCGCGCCGATCACCTTCCGGTCGGAGCTGTCCGACGTCGCCGACGCGATCGTCGACCAGGCCGAGGCCGTCGCGGCGGACCTCGTGGTGATCGGCTCCCGCAAGCACTCGACGGTCGGCAAGTTCCTCGTCGGGTCGACGACGCAGCGGGTGCTGCTCGACTCCCCCGCACCGGTCCTGGTGGTCAAGGCCGGCTACGCCTGACTGCGCTTTCTTCAGGTCCCGGAGGGGCGAACGTCCAGCTCTCGACGGGTCAGCCCGGGTGGGCGGCGCGGGTGGCGATCCTGGTGATGACGTCGTCCAGGTGCGGGGTCGGGAGGCCGTGAGACGCCGCCCGGCGGCGCACCGCCCCGCCGATGGCGTCGAGCTCACCCTCGCGGCCGGCCTCGATGTCCGCCTGCAAGGACGACCGCATCGGCGCGGGGAAACCGCCGAGGATGCCCTGCAGGTCCTCGCCCGTGGTCGGCACGCCCTCGGCGGAGGCCGTCGCGGCGATCTCGGCCAGCAGGCCGGACGTCAGGGCGGGGTCGCGGGTCAGGGCGTCGCCGATGCCGGTGGCCCAGGCGGACGTCAGGAGCGCGAGCGGCGCGAGGAAGCGCAACTTCTTCCACAGCACCTCCTCGTCGGTGCCGCCCGTGATCACCTCGATGGGCGTGTCCCGCAGGGCGGCCACGACGACGAGCTCCGTCGCGTCGTCGGGCACGACCGCCCGGAGCAGGGTGCCGCGGTGGCGAACGAGGGCCGGCCCGAAGCCGCCGGCGCCCGTACGCAGCGTCTCGCCGGCGATGGTGGCGCCCACGACACGCACGCCTGGCAGTGCCGCGCGCAGCACTGCCAGGTGGTCCAGGCCGTTGAGCAGGGACAGCACCTCCGTCGGCGCGGTGCCGGCGAGCAGCGCGGCGGCGTCCGCGACGCCCTCCGCCTTGACCGCCACGATCACGCGGGCGCCGTGCGGGACCTCCGTCGTCGCGGCCAGCGGGGCGTGCCACGTCCCGAACTCGTCGGTCGCCACGTCCAGGCCGTGCTCCGTGATCTGCCGGGCCGTCTTCTCCCGAGCGACCACGACGACGTCGTGCCCCGCCTGCTGGAGCATCGCGGCGGTGAGGCCGCCGATCGCGCCCGGGCCGATGATCGCGATGAGGTTGTCAGTCATGGGCCACATCGTAGGCAGCCGTCGATCCACCCCTGGGCCCCACACACGACTCAGCCGCTGCCGACACTGGTCTAGGCTCGGAGCATGGCAGCCGTCACGCTCGGAATCCCGTCGGTCCGAGGCCTGCCGCGGCGCGCTGCCACACCGGCAGGCAAGCCGCGCCCCGACACCCCGCTCCTCGTCGACCGGTACGGACGCGTCGCGCGCGACCTGCGCGTGTCCATCACGACGGCGTGCTCCCTGCGCTGCACCTACTGCATGCCCGCAGAAGGGCTGCCTCTGGTGCCGCAGGACGAGCTGATGACGCCGGAGGAGATCGGTCGGCTCGTCGGCATCGGCGTACGGGACCTCGGCATCCGCGACATCCGCTTCACCGGTGGTGAGCCGCTCATGCGGCGCGACCTGGAGCAGATCATCGGCGCCGCGCGGACGGCGGCCGACGACGCCATGTCGTCCGTCGAGGCAGGACGCACCACCACCCGGGCGACTCCCGAACGCGTCCGCATCGCCATGACCTCGAACGCCCTCGGCCTCGACAAGCGCGTGGGCACGCTGGTCGCGGCCGGACTGGACCGGGTCAACGTCTCGCTCGACACGGTGGACCGGGAGGCGTTCGCGACCCTGACCCGGCGCGACCGCCTGGACGACGTGCTCAAGGGAATCCGCGCGGCCCTCGCCGCGGGGCTGGCGCCGGTCAAGATCAACGCCGTGCTCCTGCCCGAGACCCTCGCGGGCGCCGCGGACCTGCTCGCCTGGGCCGTCGAGCACGGCTGCAACCTCCGCTTCATCGAGGAGATGCCGCTCGACGCGGACGGGCAGTGGACGCGCGACGACGTCGTGAGCGCGGCCGACCTGCTGAGCCGGCTCGAAGAACGGTTCACGCTGACCCCGGCGGGCCGCGAGGACCCCTCAGCCCCGGCCGAGGAGTGGTTGGTGGGCGACGGTCCTGCGACCGTCGGCATCATCGCCTCCGTGACCCGTTCCTTCTGCGGCGCCTGCGACCGTACCCGGCTGACGGCAGAGGGCACCGTCCGGTCGTGCCTGTTCGGGAACGAGGAGACGGACCTGAAGGCGCTGCTGCGCAACGGCGCGACGGACGACGAGGTCGGCGACGCGTGGCGGGCCGCCATGTGGGCGAAGCCCCGCGCGCACGGCAGCGACGCCGTCGAGCTCGCGGCCGACGCCTTCGCCGACACCGAGCGCAGCATGGGTGCGATCGGCGGCTGAGCGTCGGCCGCCTACAGACCGACCCACTCGGACTCGCCGTCGGTGAACTGCTGCTTCTTCCAGATCGGCACCTCGGCCTTGATGCGCTCCACCAGCAGGGAACAGGCCTCGAACGCCTCCTTGCGGTGTCCCGCCGACGCCGACGCCACGAGTGCGACGTCCCCGACCTCGAGGTGCCCGTACCGGTGGGTGGCCGCCACGCGCAGGCCCGTCTCCGCGGCCACCGCCTGACACACTTTTTGTAGAACACCTGTCGCGTCAGGGTGCGCCTCGTAGTCGAGGCTCGTGACGGCGCGGCCGCCGTCGTCGTCGCGCACCACACCGCGGAACGTGACCACCGCACCGCACTCGGGCGCCGCCACCGCTTCCTCGACCGCCCGACCGATCGCATCGTCGAGCACGTCCTGCGTCACCCGCACGACCTCGTTCATCAGTTCTCCCTCGCCGTCGTCGGCCGAACCTGTCACACCCACCGGCGGCGCGCCCTGCGTCACAGCGGCCACACCGTCACCTCTGCACCATCGGACAGCGTGGTCGTGGCGGCGGGGACGTCGATCAGCACGTCCGCAGCCGCCATCGACGCCACGAGGTGCGACCCCGGCCCACCGACCACGGCGACCCGCGCGCCGGCACCGGCGTCGGCGACCCAGCGCCCGCGCAGCAGCTGCCGCTTCCCGTCCGGCGAGCCGACGGCCGCGTCGAGCACCGCCGGAACCGGCTCGACGGGCGGCAGGCTGCTCGCCTGCCGCAGGATGTCGCGGAGGAACACGACGAACGAGACCTGGGCACTGACCGGGTTGCCCGGGAAGGTCAGCACCGGCTTGCCCGCGACCCTCCCGAGGCCCTGCGGCCCGCCGGGCTGCATGGCCACGGAGCGGAAGGTGACGTCCGGCAGTGCCTCCTTGACCACCTCGTACGCCCCCTGGCTCACTCCGCCGGTCGTCAGGACGACGTCGCAGAGCGCCGCCGCCCGCTCCAGGCCCATCCGGACGATCTCCGGCTCGTCGGGAACGGTCAGGCGCAGGCCGACCCGGCCGCCCGCCGCACGGACGGCTGCCGCGAGGGCCGGACCGTTCGCGTCCCAGATCTGGCCGGGGCCCGGCTCGCCGTCCGGCGCGACGAGCTCGCTCCCCGTCGACACGATGGCCACGGAGACCGGCACGCGGACCGTCAGCCGGGCGATGCCGCACGCGGCGGCCGCCGCCACGTGGTGCGGCGCCAGCACCGTGCCTGCGCGCAGCACGACGGCGCCCTCCGGCACGTCGGACCCGGGCTCCCGCACGAACTCCCCGGCGTCCCGGCCGCGCAGCACCTCTACCTTCGTCACGGAGTCGTCGTGGACGCCGTTGAAGGTCACGTGGTCGGTGTCCTCGACGGGGACCACCGCGTCGGCGCCCGCGGGGACGGGCGCGCCGGTCATGATGCGGACCGCGGTACCCGGCTCCAGCGCAGCGGGCTCGCCCGGCGCCGCGGCCACGTCACCCGCGACGGGCAGGGTGACGGGTGTCCCGGGGCCTGCCGAGGCGACGTCGGCCGCACGCACCGCGAACCCGTCCATCTGCGAGTTGCGGAAGCGGGGCAGCGGCACCGGCGCGACGACGTCGCGCGCAAGGACCCGCCCGAGCACCTCCCGGTGGATGGATACCTCTTCCGTCGGCCGGTCTGCGAGCTCCGCGAGGAGCTCCGCGACGTCGGCCCGATGCTGTTCCACGTCAACGCGCTCGCTCATGTCCGCAACCTACCCGGCGTACCGGGGGCAAAGCACACCGGGGCCGGACACGCCCGCGCTATGGCGCCGGAGCCGCGCCGGACGACAGAATCGACCATGCACATCCACGCGCTGAGCAACAACGGGACCACCCCCGACGGCGCTCTCGTGCGCCGGGAGTCGCAGACCCACGACGGCCTGCGGGTGCTCGACTCCGTGCTCGCCATGCGGCCCACCCCCGACGTCGTGCTGCGGGCCAGGCAACGGGTCGAGTTCGACGGCGACGTGCGCCGCTGGGTGCGCTACTCCCTGCAGCGCGAGCCCGGCGGCGTGGACGTGGCGTTCGAACGTGCCGAGCTGCCGCCAGGGGTCGGTGACGGCGTGCCGTCGTTCGCGCGCTACCTGCTGGTGCTGGAGCTCGCGACGGTGGGCGCGTGGGTCGAGTACACCCAGCTCGACGACGCCGACCCCACGCGCACGCAGCACGCTCTGCTGGTGCGCACCGACACCCAGCCGCTCTTGCTGCCGGACGGCGTCTCGACGTCGGCGATGCGCATCGACCAGCTCCTCGACGGCAGCCCTGCGAACGCCTTCTGGTGCGACAACTTCGGCGTGCTCCAGGCCGACTACATCGAGACGTTCCCCGACGGCAGCCAGATCACCGGGGTCTCGTGGCGCACCACGTGGGAGGGCATCGAGCCGTGGCTGGACGCCGAGGTGCGTGCCGCGCTGTGCGCCTCCGGCATCCTTGCGTAGTCCGTGGAGCTACCGGTGGACGTGTGCCTTGTGCCCGACCGCCGCCGAGACGTCCTTCTCCGCCACGGCGAGCAGGCGGTCGGCCAGCCGGCGCAGCGCCCGGCCGGCGGCGAGCTCGTCGCCGATCAGCGGCACCTCAGGGTCCTCCGGTGCCTTCCTGGCGTGCCCGACGCCGCGCAGCGCGTCCGACGGGCCGTTCATCACCGTGGCCTCCGCCGTCGTGCTGCCCCCTGACTCGACCACTGTGATCCGCACGTCCCAGGTGAGCGCGCGCCCCTGCCGCACCTCGCCCGGTCCCGCCGGCTCACCCGGCACACCGAGAGCCGCCCGGGCCGCCGGATCGACGACGGTGTCGGCGCCGGGGTAGACGAGCGTCTCCTCGCCCGTGTCCGACCACCTCACCCGGTAGGGCGGCGTGCCGTCGGCATGGGGGCACTCGGTGATCACGCCGTCGCGCACCGCGCCGCCGACCACACCCGAGGCCGTGACTATCCGGTCGCCCACTGCTGCCTTCATCGGGTCCTCCTCGCGTCGTTGCGAACCCTTCCATCATCGCCCCGGATACCGGTCTGCGGCACCCTCACCGGGACGGCCGGCACGGTGACCATAGGCTCAGGGCATGTCAGCGCACGCACAGACCCGCCTTCCGCCCAGGCTCCGGGCCGGCGACACCCTCCGGGTGGTCGCGCCGGCCATGTCGCGGGCGATGATCATGGAGCACGACAACACCCGGTGGATCGACGAGCGGTTCGCCGCCATGGGTCTCACCCTCACGTTCGGTGCGCACGTCGACGAGGACGACCAGTTCCGCAGCGGCTCGATCGAGCACCGGGTGGCGGACCTGCACGCCGCGTTCGCCGACCCCTCCGTCGCCGGGATCCTCACCGTGATCGGCGGGTTCAACAGCAACGAGCTGCTCCCCCACCTGGACTTCGACCTCATCGCGGCCCACCCGAAGGTCTTCTGCGGGTACTCGGACATCACGGCGCTGCAGAACGCGATCCTCGCCCGCACGGGCCTGGTCACCTACTCGGGCCCGCACTGGTCGAGCTGGGGCATGCGCGACCACTTCGAGCCGACCGGCGACTGGTTCAGGGCCGCGGTCATGGAGGACGCCCCGATCGCCGTCAAACCCGCGCAGGCGTGGACGGACGACCCCTGGTTCATGGACCAGGACACCCGCACGCCCGTCCCGAACGAGGGCTGGTGGCCGCTGTGCCCAGGGCAGGCGTCGGGTCGGGTCGTCGGCGGCAACCTCGCCACGCTCGGCCTGCTGCAGGGCACCGCGTACATGCCGTCTCTCGACGGCGCGCTCCTGTTCGTCGAGGACGACTTCGAGTCGGACGCCGCTCACGTCGCGCGCACCCTCACCTCGCTGCTCCAGCAGCCCGGCGCCGACGGCATCACCGGCCTCGTGATCGGCCGGTTCCAGGGCACCTCCGCGGTGACCCGCGCGGCCCTCGACGAGATCGTCGCGCGCCAGCCGGCGCTGCGGGGCAAGCCAGTGCTGGCCGGCGTGGACTTCGGGCACACGAGCCCGCTGCTCACGCTCCCGGTCGGCGGGACCGCTGAGGTCGCCGTCGCAGGGGACGCGACGAGCCTGACCATCACCCGGCACTGACGGCGGCTGACCGCAGCCCTCGTCCGCCGTCGGCGAACCCGGAAATTGAGTCGGGTCGACTCAGGTTGAACTGATCATCAACCCCATCCGGAGGAGAACATCATGACCGCCGTTCTGACCCGTTCACCGTTCGCCCAGACCTGGCTCCGCGACCCGTGGAGCCCGCAGTCAGCCGTCGCCGAGGGCCCCGTGCCCGCTGCCGACGTCTACCGCGAGGGCGAGGACCTCGTCGCCCGCCTCGACCTGCCGGGTGTCGACCCGGCCACCGACATCACCGTCGAGGTCGAGGGGCGCAAGCTCGTCGTGCGCGGCGAGCGCAAGGACCAGCGTTCGGAGGAGTCCGAGGGCCGCCGCATCTCGGAGGTCCGCTTCGGCTCCTTCCGCCGCACGGTCACGCTGCCGAAGACCGTGGACGGCGACGCCGTCCGCGCGTCCTACGACGCCGGCGTGCTGACGGTCACCGTCCCTGGCGTCTTCGCCGGCACGACGCCGCAGCGCATCGAGGTCACCACCGCCGCCTGATCACGTCAGCGGCACCACGACGGCGTCCGACCGCTCCCCGCGGCCGGGCGCCGTCCGCATGCGCGGGCCACGCCGCCGTGGGACGACCGTGGGGAAAACCCGTATGTGCTGATCAGGCCGTTGTGAACCCGGTATGGCACACCGATACTTTTCGTGAGTACTCGTCGGCTCTCACGCACCGCCGTGGCACACCGGAGTGCACGTGCGACTGCCGCAGTCATGCCTGTCGCGCGGCTCCGTGCGGTGGGGGGAACACGTTCGCGAAGGAGCGTTCGATGCGTAGCACGAGACACCGCACGACCCGCACTGTCCTGACGGCGACCGCCGCCCTGACCCTCGTCCTGTCGGCCTCGCTCGTCGCCTCCGCGGCCACGGCGAAGGCGCCGGACGCCGTGGCGGCACCCGACACGGGCCCTGCCTCGTCAGCGTCCGACACCTCCGCCGCTGCCGCCGCGCTGACCTGGTCGGACGAGTTCGACGGGCCGGCGGGCGCCGCCCCGAACCCCGCCAACTGGAACCTGGAGACCGGCGCGGGCGGCTGGGGCAACAACGAGCTGCAGAACTACACCAGCTCCCGGCAGAACTCGGCGCTCGACGGGAACGGGAACCTCGTCATCACCGCCCGCCAGGACGGCAACGGCGGCTACACCTCGGCGCGGATGACGACCAAGGGCAAGGTCCAGCCGCAGTACGGGCACCTCGAGGCCCGGATCAAGATCCCACGCGGCCAAGGCATCTGGCCCGCGTTCTGGATGCTCGGCGGTCAGTTCCCCGGCACGCCGTGGCCGAACTCCGGCGAGATCGACATCATGGAGAACATCGGCAGGGAGCCCCACCTGGTGCACGGCACCCTGCACGGCCCGGGCTACTCCGGCGGCAACCCGATCACCGGGCAGTACCAGCACCCGCAGGGCTGGTCGTTCGCCGATGACTTCCACACCTTCGCCATCGACTGGAGCCCCAACTCCATCACCTGGCTCGTGGACGGCAACGCCTACCAGACCTTCACCACGGCGAACACCGGCAGCAACCCGTGGGTCTTCAACCAGCCGTTCTTCTTCATCCTGAACGTCGCCGTCGGCGGCAACTGGCCCGGCTACCCCGACGGCACCACCCAGTTCCCGCAGCAGATGGTCGTCGACTACGTCCGCGTCTACGACTCGACGGGCGGCGGTGGCGGCGGCTCTACCGGCACGGTCACCGCGAGCAACGGGATCTGCCTCGACGTCGCAGGGGCGGGAACGGCCAACGGCACGCCCATCCAGCTCGCCCACTGCAACGGCGGCCAGGCCCAGCAGTGGACCGTCGGCTCGGACGGCACCGTCCGCGCGCTCGGCAAGTGTCTCGACGTCGCGGGCGGCGGCACGGCGGCGGGCACAGCGGTCCAGCTCTGGGAGTGCAACGGGACGGGCGCTCAGCAGTGGGCACGCACGAGCGGCACCCAGGCGCTGCGCAACCCGCAGTCCGGGCGCTGCCTGCAACCCGTCGGACGGGTGCAGAACGACGGCACCCGCACCGAGATCGCCAACTGTGACGGGAGCGCCGTCCAGCGCTGGACCCTGCCGTAGCGGACCTCGGCGGCCGAGCGCGTCACCGGCGTGTCGCGGCGGGGACAGCCTACGAACGGGAGGTGTGTTGCTCTGCGTAGAACCTGTCTACGCAGAGAAACACACCCCGCAGACGTGGGCTCACCTCGCCACCGTCAGGCGATCGGTCAGGCCTGTGCCACCAGGGAGTAGAGGTCCTTCGGGTCCGTCGGCTCGGCGATCAGGTCGAGGTGCTGGAGCAGCTCCGGCGCGTTCGCCGTCACGTCCTCGAGCACGAACTTCAGCGCCGTCCAGTCCTCCACGGCGAAGCCGACGGAGTCCCACACGATCAGCTCGTCCTGGCTCCGGCGACCCTGCTCGGCACCGGTGATGACCTCCCACAGCTCGGTGACCGGGAAGTCGGCCGCCTGGCGCTGGATCTCGCCCTCGATGCGGGTCTGCTCAGGCAGCTCCACGAACACGCTCGCGCGTGCAACGATCGCCGGGTCCAGCTCGGTCTTGCCCGGGCAGTCGCCGCCGATCGCGTTGATGAACACCCCGCCGGTGACGTCGGCGTCGTGCAGCACGGTCGCATTCTGCTTGTCGGCGGTGCAGGTGGTGATCACGTCGGCACCACGGGCCGCGTCAGCGGCGTCGTCGGCCAGGACGACGTCGAAGCCGAGCGCCTTGGCGTGCCCCGCCAGCTTCTCCATCGCGTCGCGGTCGACGTCGAAGATCCGCAGCGTCTCGATGCCCAGCTCCGCGCGCATGCCGAGGGCCTGGAACTCGGCCTGCGAGCCGCATCCGATCAGGGCGAGCGTGCGGGACCCGGCCGGCGCGAGGTACCGGGCGGCCAGCGCCGACGTCGCGGCCGTCCGCAGCGCGGTCAGGAGCGTCATCTCGGCGAGGAACGTCGGGTAGCCGTTGCGGACGGAGGCCAGCATGCCGATCGCGGTCACCGTCTGGAACCCGAGAGCCGGGTTCAGCGGGTGCCCGTTGACGAGCTTGAACCCGTAGGTCTCCTCGTCGGAGGTGGGCATGAGCTCGATGACGCCGTCGGTCGAGTGCGACGCGATGCGCGGCCGCTTGTCGAGCTCCGGCCAGCGGGCGAAGTCGCGCTCCAGGGCGTCGGTGAGCGCGGCGATGGCCGCCTCGGGGCCGCGACGGGCCACCCAGCGGGCAGTGGCAGCGACGTCGAGGTACGGAACAGTGGTCATCGCGGGGTCTCCTCTGTGGTGGCGGTCGCGGCAGCGGCGTCGGGACGCAGCTCGAGCGTGCAGCACTTGACCGAGCCGCCGCCCTTGAAGATCTCGGACAGGTCGATACCGACAGGCACGAACCCGCGCTCCTTGAGCGCGTCGGCGTAGTCCCGGGCACGCTCGCTGAGGAACACGTGCAGCCCGTCGGACACGACGTTCAGCCCGAGCACGGCGGCGTCCTCGGCGCCGACGAGGATGGCGTCGGGGAAGAGGCGGCGCAGGGTCTCCTGGGCGGCCGGGCTGAACGCCTCCGGGTGGTAGGCGACGACGGTCTCGCCGGACACGGCGCCGTCGTCGAGCACCGAGAGTGCCGTGTCGAGGTGGTAGTAGCGCGGGTCGACCAGCTCGAGCGGGACCAGCTCGATGCCCTGCTCGGCCAGCTCCAGCCGCTCGGCCACCTCGGCGTGGCCTGCGGGCGTGGTGCGGAAGCCGGTGCCGGCGAGGAGCACCTTGCCGATGAGCAGCAGGTCGCCCTCGCCCTCCATGGTCTCGACGGCCTCGCCGAGCCGGCGGTAGCCCTGAGCGGCGGGAGTGTCGAACCAGCGGTCGTACGCGGGGCCCTCGGCCGCGCGCTCGGGGTAGGTGAACCGGGCCGCGAGCGCCCGTCCACCGACGACGATCCCGCCGTTGGCCGCGTAGACCATGTCGGGCAGGCCTGGCTCGGGCTCGATGACGTCGACCCGGTGCCCGCGTGCCTCGTAGGTGGCGCGGAGCACCTCCCACTGTGCGAGGGCCTTTGCGGTGTCGACCGGCGAGGACGGGTCCATCCAGGGGTTGATGGCATAGACGACGTCGAAGTACGTGGGCGGGCACATGAGGTAGTGCCTCGGTGTGGCGATCCGCTGTGCGGTGGTCTGCGGCTGCGCGGTGGTCTGCGTCATGTCGTGAGGCTACGGCCGCACCGATTCACAACAAGCACGCATCCGTTGCGCATTCAGCCACGGTTTCTTGCGCAATCGTGCGATGTACTGAACGATTCGTTCATGGATGCCGTTAACCGCGCGATCGTCGGAGAACTGCTGCGCGACGGGCGCGCCACGTACCAGGAGGTTGGGGGCGTCGTCGGGCTCTCGGCCCCCGCCGTGAAGCGCCGGGTGGACCTCATGATCGCCCGCGGGGAGATCGCGGGCTTCACCGTGCGCGTGGACCCGCAGGCGATGGGGTGGACCCTCGAGGGGTACGTCGAGATCTTCTGCTCCGGCATCGTGTCCCCGGCCGTGCTCGAGCGGGACTTCGCCCCCATCCCCGAGGTGGTGCGGGTCTCCACCGTGACGGGCGACGCCGACGCGATGGTGCACGTCATGGCGGCGAACATGGAGCAGATCGAGCACGTCGTCGAACGGATCCGGACCGTCACGCACGTGGTCAAGACGCGCACGGCACTGGTGATGTCGAGGGTGGTCGACCGCCCGGGCGCCTGACGGCGGCCACAGGGCGCTCCGGACCGCTTAGGGTGTCCTAACAGGACATCCCTGTCAGGACCGGAGGGCGCCCACGATGATCAGAACCACGGTGTCCGACGACGTGGCCGGCTGGCTCGACGTCCTGGGCCCCCTCACGTTCTACCTCGTGGTCTGGGGCCTCGTGTTCGTCGGGACGGCGTTCTTCGTCGGCGTCTTCATCCCGTTCCTGACCGGCGACGGCCTGCTGTTCGGCGCGGGGATCGTGGCAGGCAGCACGGACCGCATCGACATCTGGGTGCTCGCCATCGGCGTCGGCGTCGCGGCCGTGGCGGGAGACCAGGTGGCGTTCCTGCTGGGCCGCAGGTACGGGCGGCCGTACCTCGAGTCCCGGAAGGGGCGCTGGGTGCAGGGTGCCGTGGCCCGGACCGAGAAGTTCTACGACCTGTTCGGGTGGTGGTCCGTCGTGATCGGCCGCTACATGCCGTGGGCGCGCGTGTTCGTCCCCGTGATCGCTGGCGTGACCCGCATGCCGTACGCGAAGTTCCTCACCGCGAACGTCTTCGGGGCGCTGAGCTGGGCCGTGCTGATCACCGTGCTCGGGTACTTCGCGGCGTCGAACCCGTCGGTGCGGCCCATCGCGTACATCGTGGCTGGCGTGGTCATCGCGGCGTCGGTGGTGGCGGGTGTCCGCGCGTGGCGGCAGGACCGCGCGACCCGAACGTCGACGGACGCGTAGGAGCCGCCGAGAACGGGTCGAGGGCCCAGCGAGCACAACCCCGGTCTCGAGCTTCTTGGCCGACCGATCAACGGGGGGCGTCACGGGATCAACCGGGCGGAGCGGGCGGCGGCCAGGGTGAGGGTATGCCCACCCAGAGCGCCACTGTGCCCGCACAGCCTTCACCACCGAGCCCTGACCTGAGCGCCCCACGCCGCGCGACCTGGGCCCCGGTCGCCGCGCTCTCCTCCGGTATCGCGATCCTGGTCGCGAGCGAGTTCCTGCCCGCGAGCGTCCTGCCGGGCCTCGCGGCCGACATCGGCGTGAGCGAAGGCACGGCGGGCCTCGCCGTGGCCGCGACGGCGATCGCCGGAGCCTTCACCGCGCCGAGCATCGCCGTGCTGCTCCCCCGGGCTGACCGGCGCACGGTGATGCTCGGCCTGCTCGCCGCCGCCGCGGTGTCGAACCTCGCGGTCGCCGTCGCGCCGAGCTTCGCGGTGCTGCTGGTCGGCCGCCTCCTGCTCGGCATCGCGATTGCCGGGTACTGGTCGTTCGCCTTCGGCGTCGGCACCCACGCCGTCCCCGGCAGGGACCGCCTGGTGTCGTCGGCCATCTCGTTCGGCGTCAGCATCGCGACGGTGCTCGGCGTCCCGGTCGGATCGATCGTGGGCGACGCCGTCGGTTGGCGGGCGGCGTTCGGAGGCGCCGCCGTCCTCTGCGCGATCAGTGCGGTCGCGTTCGCCGCTGCCATCCCGTCCGTACCGGCCCACCCGACGGCGGGCCTGCGGATGCTGAAGGAGGCCCTGCGCAACACGCGGCTGATGGCAGGCATCGGTTGCGTGGTGCTGGTCGCATTCGGCAACTTCGCGGCCTACCCGTACATCCGCCTCGCGATCGACCGCATCGATCCCGGCGCCACCACCTGGATGCTGCTGGCGTGGGGCGCCGGCGCCGTCACGGGCACGATCGTGGCCGGGCTGCTCGCGCGCCGGCTGCGCCCGCTGGCCGCTGCCGCACCGATCGCGCTCGGCGTCGCCCTCGTGCTCACCGCGAATGCCTCGTCCGTGCCGGTGCTGACCGTCGCGGTGGTCCTGTGGGGCTTCGCGTTCAACATGATCCCCGTCATCGTCCAGCTCTGGGGCGCACGGGTCGAGCCCCAGCGGACGGAGTCGGCGATGTCACTCAGCGTCACGGCCTTCCAGGTGGCGATCACCGTGGGCTCCGCGCTCGGCGGGTTGCTACTGGACGGGTACGGCGTCCGGCCGCTGCTGCTGGTCGGGGCGGGAGCGGCGGTGGCGGCGGGGCTCGGCTGGGCGTTCCTGCGGATACCCCGCGACTGACGCCCTCGGGATCGCCCGCCACGCGAGCGGCGAGACGCCGTGGTCGGCGGTGAACGCCCGGCTGAACGCGGCGACCGATCCGTACCCCACCTCGAACGCCACCCGGGTGACCGCCAGGCACTGCTTGGTGAGCAGGGTGCGGGCCCGGTTCATGCGCACCTCCCGCAGCATCCGCATGGGGCTGTGCCCGGTCGCGCGGCGGAACCGCTCGGTCAGCGCCGAGCGCGACAGGTGCACCAGGCCGGCCATCCGGTCGAGCGTCCACGGCTCGCCCGGCTCGGCGGCGAGGGCCGCCACCACCTCGGCGACCTGCGCGTCGTCGGCCGGGCGGCGGCCGTCGCCGGCCTGGCCGGCGTGGTCTGCGGGGTGCCACATCGACAGGATCGCCGCCCCGACGAGAGCTGCGTAGGCCGACGCGAACTGGTCCGCCGTGCACTTCGCCGAGAGCGGGCACGTTGTCACGAGGGTGACGACGCCGGGGTGCTCCTCGCCGAACCCGCGCTGGACCAGCGGGCTCGGCAGCGGCGTGGACGGGACGGACCGGCGCAGGTCCCCGTGCACGAGGTCGGTCTCGACGTCGGCAGTGAGCCGGTGCGCCGTCCGCGAGTCGACGAGCACCGCGTCGCCGGGCAGGATCGTCCGGCGGTCACCGGCCGTCTCGAGGGTCACGGCACCGGACAGGACCAGTCCCCAGAGCGCGCCGGGCCGAACCAGGCTCGCCTCAGCAGGCAGCCGCTCGCGCCGCAGCGCCGTCATCTCCCATTCCATACGAACCGGAGCCACGAAGGCGCGCTGCCTATTCCCGGACGACCCGGTCCGGTCGGTGCGAACCCGGCGGCCGTCCGGCGCGCTGAGGAGGTCCCTCCCCTGACATACTGCCGATCACACCCCCGCCTCGAGAAGGAATCCACAGTGCTGGTCGTCGGACTTGTCCTCGCGGGTATCGCGGCTCTGATCCACGTCTACATCTTCTACCTGGAGTCCTTCGCCTGGACGGACCGGAAGACGCTGGCGACGTTCGACATGACGGCGGAGCAGGCCGAGGCGATGCGGCCCATGGCCCTGAACCAGGGCTTCTACAACCTCTTCCTGGCGATCGTCACGGTGGTCGGCATCGTCCTGGCCGCCACCGGGTCGACGGCGGTGGGCGCTGCGCTCGTGCTCTCCGGCGCTGGCTCCATGGTCGCGGCGGCGCTGGTCCTGGTGATCTCGGACCCGTCCAAGCGTGGCGCGGCGCTCAAGCAGGGTCTCGTCCCGCTGCTGGGCGTCATCGCCGTGATCGTCGGCCTGGCGACCGGACCGACGTGGTGGTGGGCGTGACGACCGACGACCTCAGGTGGCGACGTCCATCCGCTGGGTCCCGATGACCGACAGGAGGCGCAGCGCCTCCTCGGACGACGATCCCGGATCGGCCGTGTAGACCACGACCTGCTGGTCCTGTTCGGTGAGGTCGAGCGAGTCGCAGTTCACGGTGACCAGCCCGACCAGCGGGTGCTGGAAGGACTTGCGCAGCGTGCGGGTGGTCTGCACGTTCCCGGCGGCCCAGAGCTCGGCGAACTCCGGGCTGCCCGCGACGAGCTCGTCGACCAGCGCGGTCACCTCGGGGTCGCCCGGGTACCGGGCCGCCGTGACGCGCAGCCTTGCGGTGGCGGAGCGGGCGAACTCGGCGGCGTCGGACACTCCGTACAGCCGGTCGCCCGGGGCCTCCGGTCCGAGGAAGGCCCGCCGCGCGAGGTTGCGCTCGCGCCGGGGCAGCGCCGACCAGTCCTCCATGAGTGCCGCCGCGAGGCCGTTCCAGCCGATCACCTCGAGGGTCGCGGAGGTCACGAACGCCGCGGCCTGCGGCAGTCGGTCCAGCATGAGCTGGATGCTCGGGCGCACCTCGCGCGACGGTCCGGGCGGCGGGCCCGGCGGGACGCCGGCGAGCTGGTGCAGGTAGCTCCGTTCGGCGTCGGAAAGGCGCAGCGCCCGGGCGAGCCCGCCCAAGACCTCGCGCGAGGGATGCGGGCCGCGGGCCTGCTCCAGCCGCGTGTAGTACTCGGTCGAGATGTACGCGAGCTGCGCCACCTCCTCGCGGCGCAGGCCCGGTGTACGACGTCGCTGCCCCGCGGGCAGTCCGACGTCGGCGGGGCTGATCCGCTCGCGCCGGCCGCGCAGGAACGTCGCGAGCTCGGCTCTGTCCATACCCCCGAGTATGGGCGGGCGCCGCGACGGTAGCCAGGTACCCGCGATGCCTGGATAGGTCCCGGGATCCGGCGCAGGCTCGTCGGTATGAGCACACCAACCACCGAAGCGACCACCGCGACGACCGGAGCCGGCCTGCTGGCAGGCAAGGTCGCCTTCATCACCGGTGCCGGCCGCGGCATCGGCGCCGCCGCGGCCCACCTGTTCGCCCGCGAGGGCGCCACCGTGCTGCTCTCGGCCCGCACGGAGTCGCAGCTCAGAACAGTGACCGAAGAGGTCCGGGCGGCGGGCGGCACGGCGGAGTACGTAGTGGCCGACCTGTCCGACGCCGACAGCGTGCGCGCCGCCGTCGACCACGCGGTGGAGCTGTACGGGCGCCTGGACGTCGCGTTCAACAACGGCGCCGCGTTCACCCCGCCCCAGCCGCTGGACGAGGTGTCCGAGGCCGACTTCGACCGCGTCTACGCCGTCAACCTGCGCGGGCCGTGGCTGGCCTTGGTCGCCGAGATCAACGCCATCCGCGCCACGGCGGGCACCGGCGCCATCGTCAACAACACCAGCATCGGCAGCCTGCGGGCCAACCCCGTGCTGCCCGCCTACGGCGCGATGAAGCGAGGCCTGAACAGCCTCACGGAGTCGGCCGCCGTGACCTACGGCCCGGAGGGGATCCGGGTCAACGCGGTATCCCCCGGCGGCACCTACACGGAGATGATCCGGACCTGGGAGGAGCACACTCCGGGGCTGATGGAGCAGATGACGCCCGCGGTCCCGCTGCGCCGCGGGGCACAGCCCGAGGAGATCGCCGAGGCCGCGGCCTGGCTCCTGAGCGACCGCGCCTCGTACGTCACGGGCGCGATCCTCCAGGTGGACGGCGGCGCAGGCGCCTGACCCCCGGCCCGTTGAGCGCTGGCTATGGGTGGGGCGTGTTCCGGAGGCGGCGGAGCATGCGCGGGTCCTGGAAGCCGACGGTCCGGGCCGCGGACTCGACGGTGGCCCCGTGACCGATGAGGTGCTCGGCCCGCTCCAGCCGCAGCAGCTGCTGGTAGCGCAGGGGCGTCACCCCGGCCGCCCGGGTGAACAGCCTCGTCAGGGTGCGCTCGGCGACGCCGGCGTGCCTGGCCAGGTCGGTGAGCGGCAGCGTGCGCGCGAAGTGCGTGTCGATGTGGTTCTGCACGCGGTGGACCGTGTCGTCGACGTGCGACCGGTGCCGCAGCATGGCGCTGGCCTGCGGTTCCGTCCCGTTCCTCCGGGCGTACACGACCATCTCCCGTGCCACCCGCGCGGCGAGCGCCGGGCCGTGCCGCATGGCCAGCAGGTGCAGCGACAGGTCGATGCCGCTGGCGATGCCCGCCGACGTCACCACGCCGCCGTCCGTGGTGAACAGGACGTCCCGCACGACGTGCGCCCGGGGGTACCGGGCCGCGAGGTCGTCCTGGACGGCGTGGTGCGTGGTGCACCGCCGGCCGTCGAGCAGTCCGGCCTGGCCGAGCGCGTCGGCGCCCGCGCACACGCTCGCCGTCGTGCCGCCCGCCGCGTGGTGCTCGCGGAGGCGCTCCCGTACCGGCTCGGTCACGTGCGGCCAGGCCGCCGGGTCGTTCCCCACGCGCCAGCCGGGGACGACGACGAGGTCGTCCGGCCCCAACGTCGGCCAGTCGGTAACCGCGACGAGCGGGAGGCCCTGCGCCGAGGCGACCACGCCGGCGTCGGGCGCGGAGCGGTCGCCTGCCGGTACGCCGGAGACGTACCGCAGGTCGTAGGGGTGGCCGAAGTCGCCCGCCGTGAAGAACGCCTGCGCGGGGCCCGCCAGGTCGAGCAGGTGGACCCCGGGCAGGAGCAGGAGGACGACAGTGGTCACACCGGCGATGGTGCCACCTCAGCACGGGAGGCGGCCTCCGCCTCGAGCGTCGCGACGGTGGCGATCCGCGCGAACCGGTCACGGAGGACCGCCTCGGTGCGCTCCAGGATGTCGGCGGCACTGAACCGGCCCAGCGGGTCCGTGCTGGTCGCGTCGCTGACGAACGTCATGTCGTAGCCGAGGTCCGAGCCGACGCGCGTCGTGGTCTCCACGCACTGCTCGGCCCGGATGCCACAGACCCACAGCTCGCCCACGCCGTGGCTGGTGAGGACCTGCTGCAGGTTGGTCGTGGTGAACGCGTTGTGCGAGGTCTTGCGGAGGACGGGCTCATCGGGGCGGGGCTCGCTCAGCTCCTCGAAGAACCGGACGTGGCCGGACTCGGGGTCGAACGCGTTGCCCGTGCCTGGCTCGGTGTGCAGCACCCACACGATCAGGTCACCGGCCGCGCGAGCGACGCCGACCAGCCGGTTGACGGGCTCGGCGACGGTGGGGTTGAGCGTGTCGGCCCACTGGGGGCGGGCACGGAAGGACTCCTGGACGTCGACGACGATCAGTGCTCGGTTCATGACCCCAGTCTGTGTCCGGCGCCGCGCATGCGGGAGGCCGGATCGGGTCGCAACCCGGACGGATCTGGCCACCCCCGGATACGTGTGTTCGGCAGAAGGTCAGGTGTTCGGCAACCCGGGGCTGCCGAACACCTGACCTTCTGCCGAACACACGCACCGGGCCGGCTGGCTAACTGCCCGCCCGCTCCGCGTCAGGCCTTGACGAACGCCAGGAGCGCCTCGTTGACCTCGGCCGCGTGGGTCCAGAGCAGGCCGTGCGGCGCACCCTCGATCTCGACGTACTCGGCCTCGGGGAACGCCTTGTGGAACGGGCGGGCCGTCGCGTCGATCGGGAGGATGTTGTCCTTGGTCCCGTGCAGGATCAGGGACGGCTTGCCCGCGGCACGGACTGCCTCGACGTCGGCCCGGAAGTCCTCGATCCAGGCCGAGACGACGGCGTACGCCGCGACCGGGGCGCTCCGCGTCGCCGTGTTCCAGCTGGCCGTGACGACCTCCTGGCTGATCCGGCTGCCGAGGTTCTCGTCCAGGTTGTAGAAGTCCTGGTAGAAGTTCGTGAACCAGGCGAAGCGGTCGGCACGGGCCGCCTCCTCGATCCCGTCGAAGACGGACTGCGGCACACCGGTCGGGTTGTCGTCGCCCGCCACGAGGAACGGCTCGAGCGAGGCGAGGAACGCGAGCTTGGCGACCCGCTCGTGCCCATGGTTCTTCACGTACCGGGCCAGCTCGCCGGTACCCATCGAGAAGCCGACCAGGATGACGTCGCGCAGGTCGAGGGTGTTCAGCACGGTGTTCAGGTCGGCGGCGAACGTGTCGTAGTCGTAGCCGGCCCCGGCCTTGCTCGACTGCCCGAACCCGCGGCGGTCGTAGGTGATGACCCGGTAGCCCGCGGCGATCAGCTCGCGGGACTGGCGCTCCCAGCTGTTGCCGTCCAGCGGGTAGCCGTGGATGAGGACGACCGGCTGGCCCGAGCCGTGGTCCTCGTAGTAGAGCTCCGTGGTGGTGCTGTTCTCGGTGTCGACGGTGATGTAACCCATGATCTGCCCCTTCGTGGTCCGCGCCCGGTGGAGAACGGTCGTTCTCTGCCGATATCCGGTACAGTAGAGAACGATCGTTCTCCGCGCAAGTCGTGCGGAGCGAAAGATGGGGTGAGATCGGATGATCGACGAGAAGACCGCACGTGAGGCCGTGATCCGGGCGGCGGACGAGCTCTTCTACACGCGCGGCGTCCAGGCCGTCGGCATGGACGCGGTACGGACGGCGGCAGGCGTGTCGCTCAAACGCATCTACTCGCTCTTCGCGTCCAAGGACGAGCTCATCGTCGCCGTGCTGCACCATCGCACCACGATCTGGGACGCCGGGCTCGCCACCACGTCCGAGCGGGCGACGTCGGCGCGCGAGCGCATCCTGGCCATCTTCGACTTTCTCGACGCCTGGTTCCGGGAGCCGGACTTCCGCGGGTGCGCGTTCATCAACGCCCACGGTGAGCTCGGCGCGTCGTCCTCTGCCGTCGTGGACGCCGTCCGCGAGCAGAAGCGCACGTTCCAGGAGTACGTCGCCCGCCTCGTGGCCGACGCCGGCGCACCCCCTGCCCTGGCGCCCCAGCTTGCGATCCTCGCCGAGGGGGCGCAGACCACCGCCGCCATCTCGGGCAGCCCGGACGCCGCCCACCAGGCGCGGGCCGCCGCGGAGACCCTGATCGACGGCGCCACCGGTCGGCTCGACCGGTGACGACACCCGCACACCGGCGATCGACCGATGGGACGATTGAGTCATGACGACCGACGAATCCGACGGCGCTACGCGAGAAGCAACCCCGTTCCCCCTGCAGAGCGGCCCGCACGACGGCGACTTCGCGTTCCGCTGGGCCTACGGCAATCCCGAGGCACCGTTCACGATCGTGGAGTTCGGCGACTTCGAGTGCCCGTACTGCGGGGCGGCCAAGCCCGTGCTGGCCGATCTCGTCAACGGTTCGGAGGGCCAGGTGCGCCTGGTATGGCGCCACTTCCCCCTGTTCGAGCCGCACCCGTTCGCACTGACCGCTGCCCTCGCGGCAGAGGCAGCGGGGCACCAGGGAGCTTTCTGGCCCATGGCAGGCCTGCTGTTCAAGAACCAGGCCAGCCTCGACGACGCGTCGATAGTCCGCTACGGGGAGCAGCTCGGCCTCGACACCACCGCCCTGGTCGGCGACCCGGCCCAGCGGTTCGCCGATGCCGTCCGGACGGACTACCAGGACGGCATCGACGCAGGCGTGCACGGCACGCCCACGCTGTTCATCAACGGCCAGCCGTACACGGACGGCGTCACGGTCACCGACCTGCGGGACACGATGGGGCTGTCGCGCAAGCGCGCGTCGCGCTTCCGCCGGTAGCGAGCCGGGCTACCGCGCCAGCAGCGCGCGCAGCTGGGCGACCACCTCGTTCGGAGCCTGCTCGGCCATGAAGTGCCCGGCATCCAGGGTGCGGTGCTCGAGATCGGTGGCCCACGCGGACCACAGCCCCGCCGCGTCGTACCCGAGGGCGGCGCCCCAGTCCTGCTGGAGCACCGTGACCGGCATCGCCAGGCGCCGCCCCGCCGCCCGGTCCGCCCGGTCGTGCTCGACGTCGATCCCCGCCGACGCGCGGTAGTCCGCCACGATGGACGGCACCGCCGCACGCGAGGCCCGCAGGTACTCCGCCCGGACCTCGGCGGGGATCGCGTCCGTGCCCGTGCCCCAGGCGTCGAGGAAGAACCCGAAGAAGGCGTCGGCGGAGGCCTCGATCATCCGCTCGGGCAGACCGGGCGGCTGCGCCATCAGGTACAGGTGGAACGCGACGGCCGCGTCCGCACCGTGCAGCACGTCCCACATGTCGAGGGTCGGCAGCACGTCGAGCACCGCCAGGTGGGTGACGCGTTCCGGGTGGTCCAGGCCGGCCCGGACCGCGACGAGCGCGCCGCGGTCGTGGCCGGCGAGCGCGAACGTCTCGTGCCCGAGGGCCGTGGCGAGCTCGACGACGTCCTTGGCCATCGTCCGCTTGGCATAGGTGGACCGGTCGTGCTCCGCGGGCTTGTCGCTCGCACCGTAGCCGCGCAGGTCGGGAACGATGACGGTGTGGTCGCCCGCGAGGTCCGCCGCGACGTGCCGCCACATCAGGTGCGTCTGCGGGAAGCCGTGCAGCAGGACGACCGGGCTGCCCGCCCCGCCGACGGCTACGTTGAGGACGACGTCGCCCACGGCGACGCGCTGGTAGTCGAACTGAGGAATTGTCGGTGTCATGCCCCGAATCTCCAGCACGTGGATGAGCAAGCGATGAGTGCAGAGCCCGGCGGCCGACCCGGCCCGCCCGCCGACGCCCGGCCGGCCCGGCCGGCCCCGGTGCGCGTCGGGGTGCTCGGGCCCGTCACCGCCTGGGTCGACGGCACGGAGGCCGCTCTGGGCGGCCCGCGCCAACGGGCGGTGCTCGCGCGGCTGGTGGTCGCCCGCGGGCGCGTCGTGACCACCGGACGGCTGGTCGAGGATCTGTGGGAGGACCCGCCGCGGGGTGCGCTGGTCACGCTGCGCACGTTCGTCGCTGCTCTGCGCCGAGGTATCGAGCCAGGGCGGACGGCGCGCACCCCGGCCCGGCTGCTCGTGACCGACGGCCCCGGATACGCGCTGCGCGGCGTCGAGGTGGACGCCTGGTCGTTCGAGGCCGCGGTATCCGACGCGCGCGACCTGGCACCCGCTCCCGCGCAGGCCGCCCTCGACCGTGCGTTCGAGATCTGGCGCGGGACTCCTTACGCCGCGCTGGACCAGCCGTGGGCGGTCGCCGAACGGGCCCGGCTGGCCGAGCTGCGGCTCGTCGCCACGGAACGCCGGGCCGAGGCGCGGATCTCGCTCGGTGCCGCTGCCGACGTCGTGCCGGGCCTCGACGCGCACGTGGCCGAGCACCCGTGGCGGGAGGAGTCGTGGCGCCTGCTCGCGCTCGCGCTGTACCGGTCGGGTCGGCAGGCGGAGTCGCTCGCGGTGCTGCGGCGGGCGCGCACGATGCTCGCCGGCGAGCTCGGCGTCGACCCGGGCCGGCGGCTCGCGGAGCTCGAGACCCAGGTGCTGCGGCACCAGGTGGATGCGGGTGCCGCAGCCACGCCGGACGACGTCTGGCGGGACAGCACGACCGCCTACGAGCGCGTCGTCGCGGCCGGCGCGCGCTCCCGGCTGGAGTCCACGGCGACCCTCCTGCGCGCCCTTGCGCTGACCGGTGGTGCCGGTCTTGCCGCGGCCCGGTCCCAGCGGGTGGCCGCCGTCCGCGCCGCGGAGCAGCTCGGCGACCCGGAGCTCACCGCCCGGGTGATCGGCGCGTTCGACGTACCCGGAGCCTGGACCCGGTCCGACGACGCGGAGCTCGCCGCCGAGGTGGTCGCCGCGGCGGAGCGCACGCTGGACGCCCTCCCCGCCGACGCACCCGACGCCGTCCGCTCCAGGCTCCTCGCGACGGTCGCCGTCGAGTCGCGCGGCCTGCCCGGGCCACGCGGTCCGGAGGCTGCCCGCCGGGCCGAGACGCTCGCCAGGCAGTCCGGTGACCCGGCAGCGCTGGCGTTCGCCCTGGCCGGCCGGTACCTGACGGCCTTCGACGGCGCGGGGCCGGCCGGGGACCGCGACGCGATCGGCGCGGAGCTGGTCGACCTGGCCGCCCGGCACGGGCTGTCCACCTTCGAGGTCCTCGGGCACCTGGTGCGGATGCAGGCCCTGTCCGCGCTCGGCCGGTGGGACGCGGCGCAGCAGCACGCGGACGCCGCCGCCGGGCTCGGCCGACGGCACGAGCGGCCCCTGGTCGAGGTGTTCACGCGATGGTTCGCGGCGCTGCGGACGGCGGCGTCCGGCGCCCCGGCGGACGCCGCCGAGCGCGCCTACCGGCAGGCCGCTGCGACCCTCGACGGATCCGGGATGCCGGGGTTCGCGGACGGCCTGCTCCCCCTCGCGGTGCTCGCGCTGCGCGTCTGGCACGGGCTGCCCGCCGACGACGGACACGGGCCGGCCGATGGTGCGGTCGACGGCGGTGGCCGTGCTTCCGATGGCGGCGGCTGGGGCCCCTACGAACCGTGGGCCCGCCCGCACCTGCTCCTGGCCGGCGGGATGGACGCCGAGGCGGCGGCCGCCGTCCGCCATGTCTCCGACCCTCCGCCCGGCCTGCTCACCGAGGTGCTGTGGATCCTGGCCGGGCGGGCGGCCGTCGCGGTGGGTGACCGGCGGATCGCCGAGCGTGCCCGCACAGCGCTCACCCCGGCCGCGGACGAGGTGGCGGCGGGCAGCGGCGTCCTGACGGCTGGGCCGGTCGGAGCTCACCTGCAGGCCCTGACGGAGTTCCTCGCGAACTGACGGATCCCTGCGGGCGGACGAGATCAGTGAGTTCGGTCGGACGTTCGACCGAACTCAGTGAGTTCGGTCCGTTGGTACGAGATCGGTCCATTGATTGACCGATCTCATACCAACGGACCGATCTCACTGATCTGGGAATGCAAGCGACCGAACTCACCTGCGACGTCACGCCGGCTGGCGCCAGGCCCCCTCGGGGAGCGGCGGCGGACCACTGGCCTCGTTCGGCGAGCACAGCGGAAAGCGTTCGCCGAAGTACCGGAGGATCACCACGCCGATGACGCCGGACAGGATCGACCCGACGATGATGCCTACCTTGGCCTCGTTGATCAGCGCGTCGTCGTCGAAGGCGAGCTCGCTGACGAACAGCGCGATGGTGAAGCCGATGCCGCACAGGAACGCGCCGCCGGCGAGGTGCCCGTAACGCACCTGGCCGGGCAGGGTGCCCAGCCCGGTCACGAGCGCGATCATGGCTCCGACGAAGACGCCGATCCCCTTGCCGAGCACCAGGCCCACCAGTACACCGAGCGTGACCGGACTGGTCATGGCGGCGCTGATCGACTCCCCCGACAGCACCACGCCCGCGTTGGCCAGCCCGAACACCGGCACGACGAAGTACGAGCTCACCGGGTGGAGCGCGTCGAGGATGCGGTCGCTCGTGGGGACCGCCGACCGCGCGGCGCTGACGGCGAGGCGCGAGCGGGTGGGATCGAACTCCTCCATGAGCGCACGCCCGTAGAACCCGAGATGTCGCCGCGCCTCCTCGTCGTGCCCGCGCCGGACGGTCGGGACCGAGAGCCCGACGACGACGCCCGCGAGAGTCGGGTGCAGCCCGGACTCGAGCACCGTCACCCACAGGATCAGGCCGACCAGCAGGTACGGGGGAATCTGCCAGACGCCGATCCAGCGCATCGCGAACAGCACTGCCGCGAGCAGCGCAGCGAGCACCAGCGCTCCCACGGAGATCGCGTCGGAGTAGAAGATGCCGAGCAGGGCGATAGCCCCGATGTCGTCGAAGATCGCCAGCGTCAGCAGGAAGACGCGGAGCTGGTCCGGGCAGCGCGGCCCGGCCAGCGCCAGCACGCCGATGACGAACGCCGTGTCCGTGGACATCGGCAGGCCCCAGCCGGACATGTCCGGGCCGGACGGGTTGAGCAGCAGGTACAGCCCGATCGGGACGGCCAGGCCGCCGATCGCCCCGAAGAGCGGCACGGACGCCGCGCGGAAGGTGCGCAGCTCACCGACAGTGAGCTCGCGGTTGACCTCGACGCCGACCACGAAGAAGAACACGGCCATGAGGAAGTCGTTCACCCAGTGGTGCAGGGAGAGATGCAGCTCCCAGGTGCCGACCGTGAGGTTGACCGGCGTCTCCCAGAGGTCGTGGTACGAGCCGCCCGCCACGTTCGCCCAGACCAGGGCGATGGCCGACGCCGCGAGCAGGAGGGTCGCTCCGCCGCCCTCTGTCGCGAAGTAGCTCCGCAGTCCCGGCGACAAGCGCGGGTACGGGACGGCAACCCTGGGCCTAGGCCCCGGCCGGTTGGGCACACCGGTGGGGATCCGATCTGTCACGGGTCAAGAATGACAGAATCGGACGGCATCAGCCGACCGCTCTCGTCGCGGCGATCGTGCCGAGCAGGGCCAGTGACTCGGCGGCAGGCGAGCCGGCAGGCGCGTGGTAGACGACGAGCTCCTGGCCGGGCGCTCCCCTGACGTCGAACACGTGCACGGCCAGCTCCAGGTGGCCGACCTCCGGGTGCCGGAATCGTTTGCTGGTCAGGCGTTTGCCGCGGGCGTCGTGCTGCTCCCACATCCGCGCGAAGTCCGGGCTCTTGACCTGCAGCTCGTCGACGACCCGGCGGATGACCGGGTTGCCCGGGGTGAGCCCGTCGGCCAGGCGGAGTCCGGCGACCGTGTTCTCGGCGACGACGTGCCAGTCGGGATAGAAGGTCCGGGCACCCGGGTCGAGGAAGGTCGTGCGGGTCAGGTTCCGTGAGAACGGGAACCCACCGAAGAGCGCCTCAGCGAGCGGGTTGCTCGCGAGCACGTCGAACGCGCGGCCGAACACGAGCGCCGGGCTGTCCTGCCAGGAGAGCAGGAGCTCCAGCAGCGAGCTGTCCGCCTCTTCGACCGCGGCAGGGGACGCCGGGCGGGGGCTGAGGCCGGCCAGGCGGTACAGGTGCTGCCTGCCGTCGTCGTCCAGGCGCAGCACCTCGCCGAGCGAGTCCAGGACCTGTGGCGACGGGCTCACCTCCCGGCCCTGCTCCAGCCGGACGTAGTAGTCGACGCTGACGCCGGTCAGCATGGCCACCTCTTCACGCCGCAGGCCGACGACGCGGCGCCTCCCGTAGACGGGCAGCCCGAGCGTCTCCGGTGTCAGCTGGGCGCGCCGGCCGCGTAGGTAGTCGCCGAGCGGTGATGCGGTCATGCCTTCGACGCTACCCGCCCCACCGCGCCTGTCCAGGGTGCGCTGCACCCAGGAGGAGGGCGCCCTTCCTTGGCGCGCCGCGGCGCCGCAGCCTGGATCCATGACCACAGAGACGAACACCCGGAACAGCACCGCGAAGATCGTCCTCGTGACCGGTGCGAGCAGCGGCATCGGCGAGGCCACGGCGGTCCGGCTCGCGGCGGAGGGCCATCACGTGGCCCTCGGTGCCCGCCGGACGGACCGCCTCCAGGCACTGGTGGAGAAGATCCGGGCGGACGGCGGCCGGGCGAGCGCCCACCGGCTCGACGTGACCGTCCGCGACGACGTGCATGCCGTCGTGGACCACGTCGTCGAGGAGCACGGGCGCATCGACGTCATGGTGAACAACGCCGGGATCATGCCGCTGTCCCGGCTCGACGCCCTCCTCGTGGACGAGTGGGACCGGATGATCGAGGTCAACGTCAAGGGTCTGCTCCACGGCATCGCCGCGGTGCTGCCGCACCTCCAGCGGCAGGGCGGCGGGCACGTCGTCACGGTCGCGTCGGTCGGTGCGCACGAGGTGGTCCCGACGTCGGCCGTCTACTCCGCCACCAAGTTCGCGGCGTGGGCGATCACCGAGGGCCTCCGGCTCGAGTCGGACCCGAGCATCCGGGCCACCACGATCACGCCGGGCGTGGTCGAGAGCGAGCTCGCCCAGCACATCTCGGACCCCCTCGCACGGGACGCGATGCAGACCTATCGGCGCAATGTGATCCCGGCGGACGCGATCGCCCGCGCCATCTCGTTCGCGATCGGCCAGCCCGCCGATGTCGATGTGAACGAGATCATCGTGCGCCCGGCAGCCCAGCGATGAGGGCGCGGGCCGCCCGTCAGGGTGCGCCGTGGCCACTCACGCGAGGCCGCCGTTGACGAACACCGTCTGCCCGTTGATCCACCGGGCGGGACCGGCGAGGGTCGCGACGACCTCGGCGACGTCCTCGGGCGTGCCGAGCCGCCCCCTCGGGTGGGCGCCGACGATGCGGTCGACGACCTCCTGGGACTTTCCCTCGAAGAACAGCTCCGTCGCGGTCGGTCCAGGAGCGACGGCGTTGACGGTGATGTCGTTGCCGGCGAGCTCCTTCGCCAGGATCGGGACCAGCGCCTCGACGGCGCCCTTGGTGGCGGCGTAGGCGCCGTAGGTCGGCAGGTGGGTGCGGGTCACGGTGGTCGAGAACGCGACGATGGCGCCGCCTGCGCGCACCCTCCTGGCCGCCTGCTGGGCGATGACGAAGGTCCCGCGGACGTTGGTGCGCAGCAGGCGGTCCAGGATGTCGAGGTCGAGCGCGGACACGGGGGCCAGCGGCATGATCCCCGCGGCGTTGATCACGACGTCGATACCGCCGAACCGCTCCTCGACCGACTCGAAGACCCGCTCGATCACGGGCGCGTCGGCGATGTCCGCCTGGTAGGCCCTGCCGGTGCCGCCGACGGCCTCGATCTCCTTGACCGAGGCGACCGCCTCATGGTGGTCGGCGGTGTAGACGATCGCGACGTCGTACCCGTCGGCGGCCAGGCGGCGTGTGACGGCGCGGCCGATGCCGCGCGATCCGCCGGTGACGACGGCGACCCGGGGTGTGCTGCTCATGGTGTGCTCCTTGGTCCGAGGATTGATGAGTCGGTGGCGGTCAGTCGGTGGGGCCGAGCTCGAGCCGGAGGATCCTGTCGTCACCCGGCCTGGCCTCCGTGCCGCCCCACGTCGCGCCGTCGGTGTTGGAGGTGACCAGCCAGAGCGCGCCGTCGGGCGCGACCTCGACGGTGCGGATGCGGCCGTGCTCGCCGGTGTAGTGCTCGATCGGGTCCCCGGTCGCTTCGGGTCCGTCCACGGGCAGCTGCCACAGGCGCTGGCCGCCCAGGGCGCCCATCCAGAGAGCTCCGTCGGCGTAGGCGATGCCCGACGGCGACGCGTCGTCGGGATGGATGGTGAACAGGGGCGGCTCACCGGTGTCCCCTGCGACGCCCTCCGTCTGCGGCCAGCCGTAGTCCGCGCCGGGACGCAGCACGTTGACCTCGTCCCAGGTGCGGTGCCCGAGCTCCGAGGCGTACGCCGTCCCGTCCGGACCGAACGTGATGCCCTGGACGTTGCGGTGGCCCGAGGAGTAGACGGCGGTCCCTGACGGGTTGTCCTCCGGGATCGAGCCGTCGAGCGCGACCCGCAGGATCTTGCCGTTCAGCGACCTGTCGTCCGCGGCGTTCTCAGGCAGGAACGCGTCGCCGGTGCCGATCCAGAGGTGGCCGTCCGGTCCTATCCGCAGGCGGCCGCCGTGGTGCCGGTCGGCGGTCTCGATGCCGTCGAGCAGCACCCGCGAGACGTCCAGCGAGTCGAAGTCAGGCCCGATCTCCAGGGCGACCACCCTGTTGGTCGGCGAGCCGGAGGCGTAGGCGAACACCGTGCGGTCGGTCGCGAAGTCGGGCGACACCACCAGGCCGAGCAGGCCGCCCTCCGAGCTGGTCTCCACGTCGGGGACCACGCCGACCTCCTGCGGCGGTCCACCGTCGGCCGGCACCCGCAGCACCCTGGCCGTCAGCCGCTCGGTGAGCAGGGCCGACCCGTCCGGGAGGAAGGCCAGCCCCCAGGGTGCCTCCAGCCCTGTCGTGAGCTCGGTCAGCTCGCCAGGACCGGCGGCAGGTGCCGCATCCCCCGCCTGGTCCGGCGTCCGCGCCTCGTCGCCGGCCGCGCCTGCCTGACCGGCCTCTCCACCCGGGGCGGACGTCGGTCCACCGCACCCGGCGGTCATCAGAACTGCCAAGGACGCCGTGGCGGCGGCTGCCACCAGGGCGGTACGCGTTGCGTTGAACACGGGCGTTCCCTCCGTCGAAGTGTTATCGCCGGTAACGCTAACTCTGTTATCGCTCGCAAGCAAGTGTCGATATCAAATCTGCGTTATCGTTGATACATGAGCGAGCCCACCAGCACCCGGCAACGGATCCTCGACGCGGCAGCAGGCCTGCTGGAGGAGCACGGGCGCGACGGCGTCACCACGCGCGCGGTGAGTCACGCGGCCGGGGTCCAGCCGCCGACCATCTACCGGCAGTTCACCGACATGAACGGCCTGCTGGAGGCAGTGGCTGCGCAGGGCTTCGACACGTACCTCGCCCAGAAGCACGGCGTCGACCTCACGGACGACCCCGTCCAGGACCTGCGCAACGGCTGGGACCTCCACGTCGAGTTCGGCCTCACCCACCCGGCCCACTACCTGCTCATGTACGGCAAGCGCACTCCGGGCGAGACGTCGGCAGCCGCCCAGCGCTCGGCCGACCGGCTGCACCTGCTCGTCGAGCGCGTCGCCGCGGCGGGCCGCCTGGCGGTCACCGTTCGGACCGCCGCCGCGATGATCCACTCCGCGGGCAGCGGCCTCACCTTCCACCTCATCGGGACGGCGCCCGGCGAGCGCGACCCGGAGCTGCCCGGCCGGCTGCGGGAGGCCGTCCTCCACGCGGTCACGGGTGACGCACCGCCGAGCGCTCCCAGGTATCCGCAGCACGCCACGGCGCTCAAGGCCGCCCTCGGGCAGACCGGCGGGCTGCTGACCGCGGGAGAGCAGGCGCTGCTCGGCGAGCTGCTCGACCGGCTCGGGAACTCACGGGGCGATCGCCGGCCGTCCTGACCCTCAGCCCAGAGCCGGGCTCACCCACCTGCCCCGGCAGGCGCAGGGACGGCCACGGGCGGATGGCCTACGAGACCAACCGCGCACGCGCCTCGCGAGCCGAGCGCGCAGGCTCGACGCCGCCGTCGGGCCGGCTGATCTCGGCCCAGACCGCGTCGAGCGAGAGGCCGAGGACGTCGGCGATCGCCGCGATGGTAGGGAAGGCCGGTGTGGCCACCCGGCCCGACTCGATCTTCCGGAGGGTCTCCGGTGACACGCGTGCGTCGAGCGCGATCTCGAGCATCGAGCGTTCGCCCCGCGCGCGGCGCAGCAGGGCGCCGAGGCGCTGTCCACGTTCGAGTTCGGCGGGGGTGAGGGGCAAGCGGACCATGACCCAATACTAATACCGGGATAACATGGCCGGGATAGTTATTGGTCGCATGAGAGAGGTGCCCGCATGATCGAGATCTTGAACCGCACGGAGCTGGCCCGGGCGAAGGACACGGGCGCCCTGGTCGCGCACATCCTGCAGACCCTGAAGGGCCGCAGTACGGTCGGCACGAACCTCCTGGACATCGACCGGTGGACCAAGGCCATGATCGCCGAGGCCGGCGCGCAGTCGTGCTACGTCGACTACGCGCCGTCCTTCGGCCGCGGGCCGTTCGGCCACTACGTCTGCACGGCCGTCAACGACGCCGTCCTCCACGGGATGCCGCACGACTACGCGCTCGCCGACGGCGACCTGCTGACCCTCGACCTCGCCGTCTCCCAGGGCGGAGTAGCCGCGGACTCCGCCATCAGCTTCATCGTGGGCACCAGCAGGCCCGCGGAGAGCGTGGCCATGATCGACACGACCGAGCGCGCCCTGCGCGCGGGGATCGCCGCCGCCGGCCCCGGGGCGCGCGTCGGCGACATCTCCCATGCCATCGGCACCGTCCTCAGCGAGGCGGGGTACCCGGTCAACACCGAGTTCGGGGGCCACGGCATCGGATCGACGATGCACCAGGACCCGCACATCGCGAACACCGGGCGGCCCGGCCGTGGGTACCGGCTACGCCCCGGGCTCCTGCTCGCGCTGGAGCCGTGGGTCATGGCGGACACCGACGAGCTCGTCACCGACGCCGACGGGTGGACGCTCCGCAGCGCGACCGGCAGCCGGACGGCGCACAGCGAGCACACGATCGCCATCACCGACGACGGAGCCGAGATCCTCACCCTGCCGCGGCAGGTCTGACCGAGGTCTCGGGGCGGCGCTCACGCGATGCCGTCCGCCGCGGCTCGTAGTGCCGCCAGCTCGTCCGGCGCCGAACTCCGGGCGACCGCCGCGATATCGCAGAGGTCCTGGCGCCGGTCTGCTGCGAAGGCCTCGGCGATCTTCGCCGGGTCCTCCAGCAGGACCCGGTAGATCTCCAGGCCGGCGGCGTAGAACAGGTCGACGAGCTTGATCTCGCCGGAGGCGTTCTTCATGACGTTGCCCGGGTTGTGGTCGAGCCCACCCCAGAACGGGATCGACGTCGCCGCTTCGGCGTCGAGCTGTTCGGCCCTCCGGCGGACCTCGCTGATCGGGTCGTCCGGCTGGCCGGCAGCCCACCGCTCGACGACGCCGTCCGCCACGGCCGGGTCGACCGGCAGCAGGAACTCCATCACCGTGAGGCGGCCGCCGCCAGGCAACGGGGCGTCGAAGTCGATCCGCGGCAGCAGCGGATGCCCCTCGAGGCCGCGGCACAGGTTCACGAAGACCTCGTAGGCGGGCTCGAACGGACTGACCCTTGCGACCTGCGTCCCGTCGGGCGAGCGCCAGACCGTCGCCCAGTCCCCGAGGCCGCACACGTTCCAGCCGTCGGCGAGCAGGCGTCCGGCGGCCTCGCGGTGCGGCAGGTGGCGGAAGGTCTCGAAGGGGCTCACGCTTCCGGAGCCTAGGAGAGCTCCCGGACTCGCGGAAGCGAATAGATCGGCCGGGTGACCGTCACCGCGCCATCGCACTACGTCGACCGCCTGAAACCCAGGCATACGAACGCCGATCTCAAGACGTGCGTTGACCGTGCGCCTCAGCGCCTGAGTGCCACCCTCGATCGGCACCATGCCGTTACCGGCCATCGGCTCAAGTACGCGCGGGGCAGCGTGATCGGCAACCACGACGTCGACCGTGTCCCGGTCACGGCGAAACCGGTGCGCCACGGATTCCCGCCGATTGTGCTCGGGCTGAATCTCATAGCCCAGACCGGTCAAGACGTGCGCAGTCGCCCTGGGCCGCCCCCGGCCGGTCTCGACATGGACCACGATGTCGACGTCGTTGGTGGGACGCATGGCGGCAAGCCCACCGTTGATGGCATGCAGCTGCACCATCAGACCACCGATCAGGGTCCAGTGCGGGTGCGGAAGCTCTGCCGCGATCTCGGGCGACGTTCGGCCACGGATACACCCACCCCCCGGCCGGCGTTGCTACGTCTATGACACTCCGCTCGGCGATCACCGGAATCGCGCCAGCGCCAGCTCGACCGCCCGCACGCCGGCCGCCCGCTCCCGGGTGTCCAGGGACGCACCCAGGTCAAGGCCGGCGAGGACATCGCCTCGCTCTGCGATCCGAGAGACGATCTCCAGGTCGAAACCAGTCGCCCGAAGAGTCACGTTTCCGCCCTCGCTCGCGTCATGGAGGCGGTAGCGCGCCATCAGTTGGCCGTACCGAATCGCCGAGACGTAGCCGTCGACCTGTTCACCTGTCGCGGCAGTGAGATCGCCGACCGCCTTGGCGCTGCCAGAACCGATGACCTCACCGTCAAGCCTGCCCACGACAGCACGATGCCCCATGAGGCGATGAACCGTTGCCCGGTTCCGGGTCCGCGCAACGAGCTCTTCGGCGGTGGCCCTTCGAAGCTCACTCTTCAATCGCGAACGCTGCGCCTGGCCGAGCCAGGTCGCCTCGACGCGTTCCAGAAGTGCGACCGCCGCCCAGGCCGTCGCTTCTTCCCATGCTCGCCGCTCGTGCCCCTGACGTGCTGCCTCGTGTCTCAGAACCGACTCCCAGTCGAGCCGGTCCGGACCGATAGGCACGAGGTCGCCCAGCCGCGCGAGCCGCTGGACCTGCCGCACAGACAGGCGCAAGCGATCCGCAGCCTCGGCGACAGTCACGATCTGCATACGGATAGCGTCGCAGTGACGACACTATCCGTCAATTGGAAACGGCGACGACATCAGCCGTCACCGCCGCCGCGGCAGGGGCCTCGGCTCGTCCGGGTCGCCGCCCGCGCCCGCACCGACTCCGGCCGGGGCCAGCGCGGCGGCGAGCTCGGCCTCGTCCGCCGTCGCGCGGCAGTAGACGCGCTTGCCGGTGCCCTTGCACAGCTGGTTCAGCCCGGCGGCGAAGGCGTTCAGGTCCTCCGGGTCCGCGCGGCGGAACCGGCGTGACAGCGACCAGTGCTTGACCACGTCGTCCAGCGTCGTCGGGCGCACCATCCCGAACAGCGACACCAGGTGGTTGGACAGCCGGATCACGAGCCGGGCCCCGTCCGGGCTCTCGGCCACGAGCTGGGCGCTGCGCAGGCCGTCGTCCCCGACCGGGCCACCGAGCAGGCGCTCCAGCTGGCCCAGCACCGAGGCGGGGTCGACGACGTGGGATCCGACGCTGCCGTCGATCTCGCCGCCGTCGATGGTCAGGGCTGCGGTTTCGTCGTCCGGGACTGCGAAATACTCGAACCTCATGCGGGCATCTTTCCGCATGTCAGAGGGTGCTCGGTGCCACGAAGGGCCCGCGGGCCGGCGGCCCGGCCGTGTCCCGGCAGACGGGAATCGACTCCAACGGCGTGCACGCCTCGATCGGCGTGTCCCGTGCCGTCCGTTGGGGTCGTCGGGCCCTTCGTGACTGTTGCGACATTGTGTCCGAGCGTGCACACCTCGAGGCCCCGGGTCAGTCCCGGCGCACGCGCAGTGCCTGCATGCCGCCGTCCACCGCGAGGCTGGTACCGGTCGTCGATCCCGCGAGCGGGCTCGCGAGGTAGGCGACCGCCTCTGCGACCTCCTCGGCGGAGACGAGCCTGCCGTGCGGCTGCCGCGCCTCGAGCGCTGCCCGCTCGGCCGCGGGGTCGCCCGCGCTCGCCAGGAGCCGCCCGATCCACGGCGTGTCGACGGTGCCGGGGTTCACGGCGTTGACCCGGATGCCCTCCGACACGTGGTCAGCGGCCATCGCCTGGCTCAGCGCCAGGACCGCGCCCTTGCTGGCGCTGTACAGCGCGCGCCGGGGTAGCCCCGCGGTCGCGGCGATCGAGCAGGTGTTGACGATCGAGGCGGCCGGCGAGCGCCGCAGCAGCGGCAGCGCGGCCCGGCTCGTGCGGGCGATCCCCACCACGTTCAGGTCGAGGACCCGCAGCCACTCGTCGTCGGGGTTGTCGGCCACGGTGCCCTGCGCACCGGTGCCCGCGTTGTTGACCAGCACGTCCAGCCGCCCGAACCGGGCCTCGACGGCGGCGACGGCGGCGCTGACCGACGCACCGTCGGTCACGTCGACGCCGAGCGCGAGGTCGGCGTCGGCCGCCTCAGGGTCGACGTCGAAGACCGCCACCCGTGCGCCCGCCGAGCGCAGCCGCCGGACCACCGCCGCGCCGATCCCGGAGGACCCGCCCGTGACGACCGCGACCAGTCCGGCGAAGGCGGTCACGCGTGTGCCTCCGCGGCCGGTTCGGCCGCCCAGGCCACGTACTCCTGGCGCTGCCGGCCCAGCCCGTCGATCTCGGTCTCCACGACGTCGCCCGGCCGCAGGTACGGGAAGCGGCCCGACAGCGCTACGCCCTCCGGCGTTCCGGTGAGCAGCACGTCCCCCGGCTCCAGGGCCAGGTACTGGCTCAGCGTGTGCACCAGCACGTCGACGCCGAAGATCAGGTCGGCGGTCGTGGAGTCCTGGCGCGGCTCGCCGTTCACCCACGACCGCAGGCGGAGGCCCGCTACGTCGGCGCCGTCGACCTCGTCCGGTGTGACGAGCCACGGGCCCAGCGGGGTGAACCCCGGCGCGCACTTGCCCTTCGACCACTGGCCGCCGGACTCCTCGAGCTGCCAGGCCCGCTCGGACAGGTCGTTGGCCACGGCGTACCCGGCGATCACCGCGCGGGCCTGCTCGGGCGAGTCGAGGTAGGAGACCCTGCTGCCGATCACCACGGCGAGCTCCACCTCCCAGTCCGTCCTGCGGCTTCCCCGCGGGATGGTGACGGTGTCGTCCGGCCCTGCCACGGTGTTCGGCGTCTTGAGGAAGACGACCGGCGCCTCCGGCGGGGCGGACCCGGACTCGGCCGCGTGCGCCGCGTAGTTCATGCCGACGCACACGATCGCGGACGGCCGGGCCACCGGCGCGGCGAACCGTGCGCCGGCCGTCTCGACTGCGGCGAGCGTCCCTGCCGCGAGCGCCGCCCGGGTTCGTGCGACGCCGTCGGAGGCCAGGAACGCGCCGTCGACGTCGGCGGTCAGTGACCCGAGGTCGTGCCACCCGGCGCCGTCCTGCACCACAGGACGCTCCTGGCCAGGGGTTCCGATCCGGGCGAACCTCATCGCTTCTCCTCTGCGAGGTCGGGGCGCACCGCTTCGGTGATCAGCCGGCGCCGTTCCACGTACGCGGGCAGGATCGTCACGTCGTCGTCGGCGAACCAGTCGAAGGGTGCGGTCGAGGCGACGAGGGCGAAGTTCGCCCACGGCTCGAACGAGCCGGACCGCACCACGACCTTGGCACGCGGGGCCCACTCCGCGATGAGCGCCTCGTGCGTGGTCGCGTGGAAGGTGGCACCGGACCCGGTGAAGATCTCCTGGGTCTCGCCGTAGAGGCGAGGGTGGTGCGTCTTCAGCTCGCCGGCGAGGTGCACCTCCTCGACGAAGATCTCGTCGAGGAGCGTCCGGAGCACCGTCCGGACGTCGATGTGCCCTGGTGTCAGCCCGAGGTCCACCCGGTTCGCCCCTGCGGGGATCGGGAAGCCGGCGTCCGTGACCAGCACGACGTCCGTGTGGCCGAGCGTGGCCAGGTCGCGGGCCAGCTCAGGGTGCAGGATCCGTCCGGCTCTCATCGTCGTGCCTCCGTGCTCGTGGTGGTCGTGGTGGTCGTGGTGGTCGTGGTGCTCGCCGTGGTGGTGGTCAGGTTCGTGGCGAGGTAGGCCTCGACGGTCGTCCGGTCCTGGTAGGACGGGACGGTCTCCCAGTGCTCGCAGCACAGGGCGGCGACCGTGCCGGCGAACCGCGCGGCGTCGGCCAGGTCCCTGCCCTCGCCGAGGGCCACGGCGAGGGCGGCGTTGAAGCTGTCACCGGCACCGTTCGAGTCGACGACGGTGACGCGGACCGGGGGCACCTCCGTGACGCGGTCCGCTGTGACCACCAGGGCGCCGGACTCGCCGAGCGTGACGATCACGGCCCGCGGGCCGAGGTCGAGCAGCCGGCGGCCCAGGTCCTTGGCGGAGACCACGTCGTCGGGTCCGAGGCCGAGTGCGACCTTCGCCTCGTGCTCGTTCGGCGTCAGCACGTCCACGCTGCTGAGGTCGGTGTGCCGGAGGTCGACGGCGGGGGCGGGGTTCAGGATGGTGGTGACCCCTGCGGCGTGCGCCAGCGCGAGGGCGTGCAGGGCGGTCTCGAGCGGGATCTCCAGCTGGGCGAGCGCGACGTCGGCGGTCCGGACGAGCTCGGCCGCGGCGTCGACGTCGGCCGTGGAGAAGCCGGCGTTCGCCCCCGGGTCGACGACGATGACGTTGCGCCCTGCCGTGTCCTTGACGATGAACCCGACACCCGTCGACGTGCCTGGCGCGATGCGCAGGCCGGTCAGGTCCACGCCCTCGTGGGTCAGGAGGTCGCGGAACTCGGCGCCGTAACTGTCGTCACCCACGACGCCGAGGTACGCCACCCCGGCCCCGAGCCGGGCCGCCTGGACCGCCATGTCGGAGCCCTTGCCGCCGAAGGTGCCGCGGAAGTCTCTGCCGATCAAGGTCTCGCCGGGCGCGGGGATGCGGTCCGCCGTCATCACGAGGGCCTTCGCGTAGCTCCCGATCACGGCGACGTCCGGGCGTTCAGTAGGCATCGGGGTCTCCCACGAGCCCGTCGACGATGGCGGGGCCGGAGCTCGTACCGACCAGCTCTGCGCCCGCCGCGAAGAGCGACGCCATCTTCTCCAGGGTGTTGACCTTGCCGGACACCTTCACGCGGCAGGGCGGTTCGATGTTCTGAGCGAGCAGACGCACGTCGTGCTCGGTGGCGGCGAGGCCGCCCTTGCCCCAGCCGGAGGACTGCTTGACCCAGTCGACGCCTGCCTCGTACGCGATGCGGGTGGCCCGCACCTTGAGCTCGTCCGTCTCCAGGAACCCGAACTCCAGCATCGCCTTGACCCGCACGCCCTCTGCGTGGGCCACCCGGACGATCTCGCGCACGTCCTGCGCGTACAGCTCCTCGTCGCCGCCGAGGAGGAGGCCGGGGTGCGGCGGGAAGTCGAACTCGTCCACGCCCTCTGCGACGAGCGCCCGGAGCGCCGCCAGCCGCATCGTCAGGGTGTCGTTGGCCATCGGGAAGTTGAGGGTCGACGCGACCCGCACCTCCGTGCCTGCCAGCACGTCCTTGGCGAGCGACACCCAGTACGGCGCGATCATCGCGGCGTCGAAGCCGTACTCGACGCAGGTCTCGAGGTGCCGCACGACACCCGCCCGTGTCAGGTCCGGGTTGACGTTCGTGTACTGGATCGCCTTGGCGACCTGTTTGGGGTCGGTGAAGTCGACGGTCATCGGGGGTCTCCTTGGTAGGTATGGGTTGCGTGCTGCCGACGTCGTCAGGTCAGCCCTTCACGGCCCCCGCCGAGAGGCCGCCCATGATGTGCCGCTGCATGACCACGAAGATCACCAGGATCGGCACGACGGCGAGCAGCAGGGTGGGGAAGACGATCTCGTAGTTGGTCGTGTACGTGGACACGGCGGCGTACACGCCGGTCGTGATCGTCTTGAACTCCGAGCCGGGCCCGAGGATGAGCTGAGGGCTGACGAAGTCGTTCCACGCGCTCAGGGCGTTGAGGATGAACGCGGTGGCGACGATCGGCCGCATGAGCGGAAAGACGATGGTCCACAGGATGCGCTGCTTGCTCGCGCCGTCGATCGACGCCGCCTCGTCGAGGGACCTGGGCAGCATCCTGATGTAACCGCTGAAGATGAACAGCGTGAACGGGATCATCGTCGAGGCCATGAAGAGCACCAGACCGGGCAGCGTCCCCATGAGGCCTGTCGCCTTGAGCACGAAGATCGCCGGCACGAGGATGATCTGCGCAGGGACGAACATCCCTGCGACGAAGAAGAACAGCAGGAACCGGAACATCGGCCCCGGCGTCCTCGCGATGGCGTACGCGGCGGGGACCGACGTGCCGATCGCCACGACGTTGCAGGCCAGCACCAGGAACAGGGTGACGGCGTAGCCCTCGACCACCGGGAAGCTGGTGTTCTGCCACGCGGCCGCGAGGTGCTCGGTGGTCGCGGTCGCCAGGTCGAGGCCGAGCGGCGACAGCAGGATCTCCTGCTGCGGCTTGAACGCGTTGACCACCATGATGTACATCGGCACGAGCATGGCGACCGAGAGCACGGTCACCACGGCGACGCGGGTCGCCGATCGCACTGCTGTCCTGGTCATCCGACGGCCTCCGCTCCTTCTTCGGCACGCCTGCGCAGCGCGATGATGGTGAACGACAGGATCCCGGCGACCAGGACCAGCAGGACCGCCTGCGCACAGGCGAGCCCCACCTTGTTGTTCGCGAACGAGACCGCGAGGATCTCGTAGGCCCAGGTCTGCGTGGCGTCGCCCGGCCCGCCGTTGGTGAGGCCGAGCACGACGTCGTAGACCTTGAGGAGCGAGAGCACGGACGTCACGATCGTGACCGTGACGGTCGGCGCGAGCGCCGGCCAGGTGACGTGCCGGAACACCTGGACGCCCCCGGCGCCGTCGAGCCGCGCCGCCTCCTGGAGCTCCGGCGACACCGCCTGCAGGCCCGCCAGGTAGAGGACGAGCTGCACGCCGAACTGGGCCCAGACGATCACGGCGATCAGCGTGACGAGCGCCCAGTCCGGGTCGGCGAGGAACGGCAACGAGGACGCCCCCCTGCTCTCGAGCAGGTTGTTCACCGCCCCCTGCGGTCCGAGGATCGCCTGCCACAGGAACCCCACGATCAGCGCGGAGAGCACGTGCGGGTAGAACATCACGACGCGCGCGAACGTGTTGAACGGCGTGGTCCGCCGCAGGAGCAGCGCCAGCCCCAGCGCGGCGCCGTTCACGAGGAACGCCCCCGCCACGGCGATCAGGGTCGTGACCACGACCGCCGGGCGCAGGTCGCCGATCGGGTCCTGGATGATCCGCGCGTAGTTCTCGAACCCGACCCAGGTCGGCGGCTGACTGGGGATCCCGTTGTACTGCGTGAACGAGTAGTAGACGGCGAACCCGACCGGCACCACCGTCAGCCCGGTGTAGACGGCGGCCGCCGGGATCGTCATCAGCCCGTTGACGAGGCCGCTGACGAGCCCGCGCCGGGAGGTAGTGGTGCGAGCCATGTCAGCCGAGCTTCTCCGCCTCGTACCACGCCGTCAGGTCGGCGGCGACGTCCGCAGGCGGCCGGCCCTGCCACAGACCCTGGACGAGCTCGGTGAACTTCGGGTTGAACCCGGCCACCGGCAGCGCGTAGTCACCGACGGTCTGGTTGCCGGGCACCACGTACGACGGCGCGCCGTCCGTCAGCTCCTGCACCTGCCCCGCGTACTCGTTGTCGCTGGGCTCCAGGCCCTCGCGGCTGAAGCTGTCCATCTCGGCCTGCTTCGCGATCGCCTCGTCGGACGTCACGAGGTACTCCACGAGCGCGGTCGCGCCGTCCGGGTTCTCCGTGCCGTTCCAGACCATGTACGGGAAGGCGATGGTCGCTCCCATCGGCCCGGGGGCGTCGGCGGCGTCGTCCACCGGCGGCGCGAAGACGCCCACCTCGAAGTCGGGCGGCGACGCCGCAAGAGTGGTGCTGAACCACGAGCCCATCGGGTAGATGCCGACCTCGCCCGCGATGAAGTTGGCCTCCTGCGTCCCGCTGTCGGTCGCGACGTCGTCGGCGGTCGTGTACCCCGCCTCGACCCAGTCGGCGACGTGCTCGAACACCGGCTGGAACTGGTCGCCGAGGGTCGCCGACCCGTCCGCGACGCTCTGCTGCCAGCCCGGGGTGGTGAGGTTCTGCTGCGGGTGCCAGATCTCCTGGACCTGCACACCGGTCGCCCAGTCCGAGGCGAACGCGATCGGGGTGGCCACCCCTGCGTCGTCGAGCGCGGCCAGGGCGGCGTCGAGCTCGTCCCAGGTGGCCGGAGGCTCGGTGATCCCCGCCTCCTCGAAGAGGTCCGCGTTGTAGAACATGAGCGACTGGGCCTGCATCCCGACGCCGACGACGTTGATCGCGCCGTCCGTCGAGTACAGGTCGGCCATGGGGGTGCCGGAGGCCCAGTCGTACTCCGTGAGGTCGAGGAGCTCAGGCGCCGTGTCGGGGCCCGGCACGATCGACTGGATCACGTCGGGGGCCGTGCCCGCCGCGAGGAGCGCGGGGAACGACTCCGCGACCGACTGGCCGCTCGGCCCCTCGATCTTGACGTCGATCCCGCTCTCGTCCTCGAACGGCTTGACCAGCTCCTCCCACTTGGCCTGCGTGAGGTTGTCCGTGATGTTCACGAGCATGCGCACCGAACCGCCATCGGTGTCGGTGTCGGCGCTCGCGTCACCCGAGCTGCAGGCTGCGAGCGCGAGGACGGGGACGAAGCCGAGGGCCACGGCTCCGCGCGCCCGGCGTCGGAACGAAGTTGACATCTTTGTCTCCCTGCCTTGGGTCCGTGTCGGGTCCGGAAGCGGACCGACCACTTGTCATACATACTACATGTGCAAAGTGCGATGCAAGAGTCCCGGAGGATCACGCGTCCCTGATGTGCCCCCGGTACGGGAGCACCCCGAGCGCCGACACGTCGAGCGCCCGGTCGGAGTCGTCGAGGCGGTAGATCCCGTCGTCGGCCACGAAGAACTGCGGGGCTCCCGGCAGCTCGAGCTCTGCCGGCAACGGCTCCTTGTCCGTCCAGGCGAAGAACGACCGCCCGAACGTGTCCCGGTCCTTGCGGCCGTGGATGCTGAGGTCGCCGGCGGTCGCCGGGCTGAGGATCGCCCAGTGGACGCCGTCCTCGACCCAGTACGCGCGGTCGGACAGCAGCACGGACTGCCGGTCGTGCTCTGCGAACACCGCGTCCCAGAACGACGCGGGCGTCTCCGTGTGCCGCACGAGGAACAACAGGTCGTGCGCGTGCCACGCGGTGCTCGGGGCCACGTCCGCCTCGTTGTGCCACCCCGTGGCGGAGGCGAAGTACCCGGCGGGCGCCTGATAGGCGGCGTACGTCGCGACGCACCGGTCCACGAAGGCGGCCAGCTCCGGGTGGTCCACGTCGGCAAGGACCTCGTCGATGCCGTAGAGGCTCAGCCCCATCCCCGCGACGAGCATGGGAGTGGTGGTCCGCAGCACGGTGGAGTCCCGCACGTACCAGTAGCGGTGGTAGCGGGTACAGCCGCGGTCGTCGACCCAGGCGGACCGGGCGACGTGCAGGCTCAGCCGCACCGCCTCGGCCAGCAGGTCGGGCCGGCCGAACCGCCGCGCACCGAGCACGAGGGGCACGATCATCAGACCGTAGTACTCGGCCGGCTCGAGGATGCCGCCGCCCGCACGGTCCGTCGGCTGCCGGTACGCGCCGGCGCTCTCGGCGTCTGGCACGCCAGGGACGCTGCTGAGCCGGACGAGGTCGTCGAGGTCGTCCGCCAGCTCGTCGTCGTACGTGTCGTCGCCGGACAGCTCGGTGTACCGGAGCTTCGCCCAGACCCTCGCGTACTCCTGGTTCACGGTGCCCTCCGGGGTGGGCCGGCCACCGCCGTACACGCGGCACGCGTCGAGGTTGGCCCGGACCGCCTCCAGCACCTCCGCCTGCTCGGCGGGCTCGAGCAGGTACCCGGCATGCCGCAGGCCTTCGAGCAGCCCGATGCAGCCCACCATGTTGTGGATCAGGCCGGACGTCGCGGACTCCCCCACCTGGAAGCCGATGTGCCGGAACTGACCGTCGGCCTGGACCGTCCGCGCCTGGAAGAGCATCATCCGGCGCCACATCGACAGCCCGCGCGCGTCGGGCCGGCGGGCCAGGGCCTCGGCGAAGGCCGCCGTCGCCGGTGCAGAGAACGCCTGGTGGCCGCTCGTGAAGTCGAGGAAGGTAGCGGGGTTGGTGCCCCACACGCTGTGGTTGTGGAACCCCCTGATCTGCCCCTCCTCACCCACCCAGGTGCGCATCCAGCGGGCGAGCGCAGTGACGTCCGCGCGTTCGGTCATGAGGTGCTCCGTCCTGTGTGCCGGTCCTGCTCGCTGCCCACGCCCGGCACGAGACCGAGGCGGTCGAGCTCGTCCCAGAGCTCGCTGGGGACAGCACTCGTCATCCGAGCGGTGTTCGCCGTGACGTGCGCGGCCGTCCGCATACCGAGCACCACGGACGCCACGGCGTCGTGCCGCAGCGGGTACTGCGCGGCGAGCTCCGGGACGGTGATCCCGAAGGGTTCTGCGACGTCGGCGATCCGGTGCACCCTGTCGAGCACGTCGGCGGGCGCCTGCTCATAGTCGTACCGGGCGTCCGGCCGCGGCCGTGGGCCGGCGAGGAGCCCCGAGTTGTAGACGGCGGCGGCCACGACCGACACGCCGCGATCCAGCGCGGCGGGGAGCAGGTCGGCGAGCGCCGCACGGTCCACGAGGGTGAACCGGCCCGCGCACATCACGACGTCGACGTCGGTCTCGCGGACGAACCACGCGAGCATCGCCGACTGGTTCATCCCGACCCCGACCGCCGAGACGACGCCCTGGTCGCGCAGCTCCACGAGGGTGTCGATCCCGCTGGTGGACGCCTCCGCCCAGTGCGCGTCCGGGTCGTGCAGGTAGACGACGTCGACCCGGTCCGTACCGAGCCGGCCGAGGCTGCCCTCCAGCGACCGCAGGACCCCGTCGCGCGTGAAGTCCCACTCGCGCCGGAACTGCGCGGGCACGTCGAACCCGTCGTCGTCCCGCAGGTGCGCCCGGTCCGGCGTCGGCACCAGGGCGCGCCCCACCTTGGTCGACAGCACGTACTCGTCGCGCGGCCGGTCGGCGAGCGCAGCGCCCAGCCTGCGTTCGGAGAGCCCGAGGCCGTAGTGCGGCGCCGTGTCGAAGTAGCGGATCCCGGCGTCCCAGGCGGCGTCGACGGCGTCGCGCGCCTCCTCGTCCGTGGTGCGGCGGTAGAGGTTGCCGAGCTGGGCGGCGCCGAGGCCCAGCTCGGTCAGCCGGGCTCCGGTCCGCAGCCGGTGCTCATGCATGTCCGGGTCCTTCCGTCGCAGGTGCGGCCGCCGCGGGAGCGCCACCGTCCGTGAGGTCCTCCGGGTGCGCGAACGGCAGACCCTGCGCGAAGCGTTCGGCCTCCGCCGCCACCAGGTCGCCGAGCCGGTGCAGCTCGCCGCCCGCCGACCCCGCGATGTGCGGGGTCAGCACCACGTTGGGCAGGTCCCACAGCTCGCTGTCCGGGACCGGGGGTTCGGGTGCGGTGACGTCGAGGACGGCGTCGATCCGGCCGGTGCGCAGCTCGGCGAGGAGCGCGGGCTCGTCGACCACCGCGCCGCGCGCCGTGTTGATCAGCGTCGCGCCGTCGGGCAGCAGCGCGAGGACGCGCGCGTCGATCTGGCCGACCGTCTCCGGCAGCAGCGGCTGGTGCAGGGACAGCACGTCGCTCTGCGCGGCGACCTCGTCGAGCGTCGCGCAGCGCACGCCGAGCGCGGCGGCGCTCTGCGGCGTCAGCTCGGGGCTGTGCACCACGACGTCGAGGTCGAACGGGCGCAGCAGCTCGATCACCCGACGACCCACCTGCGACGCCCCGACGATCCCGACCGTGCGGCGGTAGTTGCCCAGGCGGGTGGGCTCCCGCTCGCGGTCCGGCAGCCGCCGGTGCGCACGGAACTCCCGTTCGGCCGCGCGGGCGCCCTTGTTGGCCAGCAGGATCGTCGCGAGGGTGTACTCGGCGACGGGGACGGCGTTGGCGGCGCGCGCGTTCGACGCGACGACGCCGCGCGCGGCGTGCGCCCCCGGGTCGGTCAGGCAGGTGCGCGCCACGCCGCCCGCATACAGGACGGCCCGCAGCCGCGGTGCGAGCTCGACCGGGATCTCGGGTGCGCCCCAGCCCGCGATCAGCACCTCGGCGGAGGCGAGCAGCCGGCGCGCCGGGCCGGACGCGACCTCGGTGAGCACCTGGTCGACGTCGACGTCGAGCGCAGCGGCCAGGCGCCCGGCCGCCTCGTGGCTGAAGATCCGGCCCACGAGGGACGCGGGCCCGAACGCCAGGACGGCGCGGGGTTGCTGGGTCTTCATGCTGGTCATCCTCCTGTGCTGCGCCGGAGCGCCCGTCGATCCCACCGTCAGGGGCGACGCGGCGCGAGTCGGAGCCCTGCGTCGGCCGGGCGCACGTGCGGGCCGGCCACGGTCGCCCACGCCCCCGCCTCGCGCAGCGCGCCGATGGCGACCTCGTCGACCTCGATGCCCAGGCCGGGCGCGTCCCCGAGCACGATCCCGCCGTCGGCGATCTCCTGGTCGGCACGCAGGCCGACCGGGAGCTCGAGGTCCTGGACCTCGGTGACGAGGTGGTTCGGGACGGCTGCCGAGGCGTGCGCGAGGGGGTTGACGTCGTAGGCCACCGGGCTGACGGGCAGGTCGTGGCCGAGCGCGAGGACCGACACCCGCAGGAAGTGCGTGATGCCCCATACGCTCCCCGCCTGCACCACACCGACGGCGTCGGCGTCGAGCAGCTGCCGGTACTGCTCGAGGCCGGTGAGGTTCTCTCCCGTCGCCACCGCCCCGTGGATGCCCGTGACGACGGCCCGGTGCCCCGCGACGTCCCAGCGACGCACCGGCTCCTCGATCCAGGTGAGATCGACCTGCTCCTCGACCCGGCGCGCGAGGCGCACCGCCTGGTGGCGGCCCCACGCCTCGTTCACGTCGTACATGATCGCGGGCTGGTCGCTGTTCACGCGCAGCACGTCCCGTACCGCGGCCAGCCGCTTGACGTCCCGGTCGACGTCGAGGCCGCCCTTCACCTTCGCCGCCGTGTAGCCGCGTTCGGCCCACGGCTCGTAGAGGCCGGGCAGCTCGTCGTCGGCGAGCCCGTACTCCAGCCCGGAGGCATAGCCGGGCACGAAGCGGTCGGTGGCACCGAGGGTGCGCCACAGGGGCTCCTCCGCGAGCTTCGCCTTCAGGTCCCACAGCGCCATGTCCAGGGCCCCGATCGTGCCGAAGGTCGCGCCGTGGTGCCCCGACTTGAAGACGAACGCGAGCATCCGGTCGTAGAGCGCGGTCACGGCTCGCGGGTCCTGCCCGTCGAGCGCGGGGAAGACCCTCTCGACGTCCGGGTGGGCCCCGAGGCCCACCCCGGTCAGCCCGCTGTCCGTCTCGATCAGCACGATCGGGACCTCTGTGACGCCACCGGCGACGATGCCGTTGACGTCGCCCACTGGCCGACCCCAACGGTGAACCGTGGTCAGGCTCCGGTAGCCGGTGATTCGCATCGTGCTCCGCATCGTCGAGACAGCACGCTCGCGGGTTCCGCCAGCATGTCATTCATAACTTATGATACGAGTGACGATAGTACAACACTCGGCTACCCTCGGGTTGTCCGGCGGTACCCCGCCGGGTTCGCCCACGATGGAGTCACCCACGACATGAACTCGACACCTGCGGCCGGTGCCGCCGTGCCCCGGCCACAACGGCACCGGCCTCCGCTCGCAGCGGCTGTCATCAAGAGCCTGGTCAGAGCGATCGTCGTCGGCGACTACGCGCCCGGCTCCGCCCTGCCGCCGGCCGGCGTGCTCTGCGAGCAGTACGAGGTCAGCCGCACCGTCATCCGCGAGGCCACCACGACGCTCGCCGAGAAGGGCCTCGTCGCCACCCGCCAGGGCTGGGGCACCGTGGTGCTCGACCAGGAGCAGTGGAGCCTTCTGGACCCCCTGGTCCTGGACGCGCTCTTCCAGCGCGAGGACCGCCTCGTCTACCTGGACAACCTCGTCGAGGTCCGCGCCACGCTGGAGTGCGCCATGGCGGCACGGGCCGCGAGCCGGCTCGACGCAGCGGACCGGACGGCCCTGTCGGCCAAGCTCGACGAGCTCGGCGGGCTGATGGACGACCCGACGGCCTACGCGGCCACCGACGTCGAGCTCCACGAGCTGATCCACCGTGCCTCCCAGGACGCGTTCGGCCGCGCGATCGTGTCGAACATCCAGGGCAAGGCGCTGCACACCCCGCAGTACAGCGGGCAGCCGACGCGCGAGGACATCGAGCACACGCACGCCGGCCACCAGCGCATCGTCGCCGCGCTGCTGAAGGCGGACGCCGACGGCGCAGCTGCCGCCATGCAGGACCACATCACGAGCTCCTGGGCGCGCCGCCGCCCCCAGGAGAGCTGACCCCTCCGTCGAGTGCTGGGCAGGCGCTGGATCTCGTGCGGTGATCCCGCGCCTACCCAGCACTCAACGGGTGGTCACTCGGGCCTGCGCGGCGGGACCGTGCGCTCGAACCGCTCGGTGGCCCGCTCCAGATCGGCGGTCGCCGCGTCCAGGTCCCCCTGGGTAGCGTCCGTCGCGTCGCCGACGGCGGTCGCCGAACGAGTCTCGGCGACCAGCGCCTCGCGCAGCGGGGGTGCGCCCCGCTCGCCCGCGTCGGCCAGCACGCGCTCCGCCCGGTCGACGGCGGCCCAGAGCTCGCCGGCGTCCCCACGTTCCGGACGCCCCGTGCCGTCCGTCGTGACGTGCCGGTTCCAGGTGTCGACCCACGCCTCGCCGTAGGCGGCCGCGACGGCGCCGGACGTCGAGAACTTCAGGGTGTCGGCGTCGAGCCCCGCGTCGGCGACCGAGGCCGGCCGCACGACGTTCGTGTTGATCTTGTCGCTCCACCGCGCCAGGTCGTAGGTCGCGGAGGGTGCTGAGAACGTCGCCGAGCCGGCGCGGTACTCGTCGCCGCCGATCACCACGGAGTGGTCGATCTCGATCCGTGCCGGGGCGTAGAGCGAGTCGGCGCTGTCCCAGACCGTCGCGCGGCTGCACCCGTTGGTGGCGTCCGTCGCGTAGTCGGCGGCCGTGCAGGCCTCGCCCGTCGCGGCGACCCGTGGCACGTACCAGCGGGTGATCTCCGGGTACACGATCGGCGCACCGTCCGAGTAGGTGTGCTCCCCGCTCGTGTAGTGCTCGTGCCAGGCCGCCACCGTCTCCGGCGTCGCGCTGTACTTCTCGCCCTCCCGCACGTCGAGGAAGGCGTTGAAGCGGCTGTGCACCACCCAGGCGTTGGAGATCGGGAGCGACGTCTCCCCCTTCTGGTGATACATCATGTCGTGGCCGGTGCGCTCGACGTCGACGTACACGTTGTCGTTCGCGGTGTTGCTGTGGCCGGACTGGAAGAACACCCCGGAGTGGGCGTCCTGGACCACGTTGTGGTGGAACCGCATCCCGGAGGCGCCGTCGTCCATGTAGAACGCGTCGTTCGAGCCGCCGATCCTCTCGAAGTGGTTGTACGCGACCTCGTTGCCGAGGAACGTGTAGTCACGGCCCGTGTAGACCACTCCCTGGTCGCCGGCGTTCTTGACGAGGTCGTAGAAGTGGTTGTGGTTGACCTTCATGTCGTTGCCCATGATCTGCACGGCCATGTGCGGGGCGTCGTGCACGTAGTTGTGCTCGAAGCTGTTCCCGACGCCGTACAGGTAGCCGGCCGGCGTGTAGGTGGCCAGCTTCGAGAAGCGCGCGATCTCGTTGTGCCGAGCCACGTTGTCGCCGCGCTCCAGCGTGGTTCGGTCGCCTCCGCCGAGCAGCACGCCGCCTCCGCCGAGGTCGTGCAGGTACGAGTTCTGCACCACGTTGCCGCGCCCGCCCTGGAACGTCTCGTAGTCGGGCATGGCGGTGATCGTGTCGGCCGGGCGCCCGATCCGGACGGCGTCCATGCTGACGTTCGAGATCTCGACGCCGTCGATCAGCGTGTCGACGGCGTCGAGGAGCTGCACGCCGCTGACGAGCGAACCGGTCATGGCCAGCCCACGCAGGGTGACCCCCGTGGTGCCCTCCAACCGGAAGAAGTTCTTGTCGAAGGTCATCAGGGAGATGCTCTTGCCCGCGACCGTGCCGCCGTCCGGCACGTAGTAGAGCACGTCGTGACCCTGGTAGCGGTCGATGTAGTACTCGCCGGCCGCGTCCATCTCCGACAGCACGTTGACGACCTTGACCTTGGTCCACTCGTCCTGCGGGATGTACATGGAGGGGTACTTCGCGTAGAGCCGGTCGGCGCTCCAGGAGAGCAGCCGCACCATGTCGTTGGCGTAGTTGTTCCCCAGATAGCCGGACAGCCACGCCTCGGTCTCGTACCGGGAGCTGTCGATGTCCTCGATCCACCGTGGGTCGAGCTGGACGGGCACGTCCGCGTACTCGCCGAGACCGCGGCCGCCCAGGTCGTCGACGACGGGCTCCGCCTCGGGCGCCCACCGCTGGTAGCGGTCGGCCTCGGCCGCGCGGCCGCCCACGGTGAAGATCGACGGTGTCATGGTGCGCATCCGCTCGGACGACCACGAGTCGCGGTCCGCCGGGTCGGGCAGCGTCTGCTTCTTGTCCTCGAACTGCGCACGCGGGGTGGTGCCGCTGCGCTCCCAGTGCCCCTGGGCTCCGAACCGGTCGATCAGGTCGACGTTCATCAGGTCATGAGGCCCGTCCGCCTTCCACTTGTCCCCCGTACCCCACAGGTGGCACGCGGTGTCGGTGGTCTCGCAGGAGCTCCCGTTCGGGTACTCGGCGAGCGTCTCGAGCGAGCCGTCGACCACGAGCTCCGGTGCGAACGGCTGCTGGACCCAGTTGAACCCGTTCTTGTAGAGCGTGCCCGGGTCGACGCCCTGCGCCCCGAGGTCGTACACCCAGGCGCCGTCGCGCAGCGCCGCCGTGTCCAGGCGCTCGTGCGCGGTGTACTGCGGCAGGGCGAGCTCGTCGGCCCCCAGATCGGTCAGCTTGCGCCACCCGTCGGCCGGCAGCTCGTGCGACCCCGTGATGGTCACCTGCTCACCCCGGTACGCCGAGTAGGTGACCCACGAGTGGTCCTCCCCGGCCAGGCTGATCGTGTCGTCGAGGACGTACTCACCGCCACGGACGTACACCGTGCCGCGCGACCGGGCCGACGTCTTGCCCGCCAGCGCGTCACGGGCGGCGGCGATGGTCCGGAGGGGTGCGCCACGGGTCCCGGGGTTCGCGTCGTCACCGTCCGTGTCCGACACGTACACGACCAGGTCTTCGCCGGCGGCCGCGGACGCCGGAGCTCCCGCACCGAGCATCGCGCCGAACGTCAGTGCCAGGGCGGCTGCGGCCGTGCCGAGCCGCGCCGCTGGACGGATCTTTCTCGCCATCGAGATTCTCCCTCGTCGAATGTCGCACTCCCGGGCTGCCCGGCGGACCGCCGTCGATCAACGAGAGCACATGTATGACATATGCACAGTAGAGGGTCGATGGAGCAGACCGCAAGGTTCAGTCGCCGCCGCCCGCCGGCTCCGCGGCCCTGCGGGAGCCCCTGACCAGCACGATCCCCAGTGCCAGCAGAACGGCCGCGGCCAGCCCGACGGACCCGACGGCCGCCCCCGTCGCGGCCAGGTCGGCCGGCCCGCCCCCGGCCTGGGTGCCGCCCGGATCGACGCCCGGCGGCGGGCCTGCCGACGGCCTCGGGGTCAGGCTCGGGACGGGCGAAGCGCTCGGTGCGGGCCCGGCAGCCGCGGTCGGCGTCGGAGCCGGCGTGGCCGTCGGCCCCTGCACGGGCACGTGGGTGACGCCGAAGTTCTCCTCCAGCCAGTGCTCCCCCGCGATGGTCACGGCGACCTGACGTTCGACGACGTCCGCCGCGTACGCTTCGGGCACGGTCAGGGTGATCACGTAGTCGCCCGGCGCCAGGCCGTCGACGAAGTACCGGCCGACGGCGTCCGTCGCCACGGTGAGCTGCCCGCCGAGGCCCGCGACCGTGACCGTCGCACCGGGCAGCGGCTCCCCCGCGCCGTCGGTCACCGTGCCGCCGACCGCGCCAGGGCGGGACAGCGCGAAGTCCACGTCGGCCAGGTCCTCCGCGGCGACCGTGACCTCGCGCTCGGCCGGCCCGTCGGCCTGGTACCCGTCGGGCGGGGTCACGCGCACGGCGTGCGCACCCGGGAGCACGCCGTCGAAGGCATAGCCGCCGTCGGCAGCCGTCGTCGTGCTGACCGTCCCGCCGGGGCCGGTCCGGGTCACGAGGGCCCCCACGACGGGCTCGCCGCCCGCGGTCACCCTGCCGGAGAGCGACGGCGGTGCCCGGACGGCGAAGTCGTTGCCCGTGCTGGGCTCCTCCTGGCCGACCGCCACGGTGATCCCGTCCGGCACCGCGGCCGTGACCTGCCCCTCCGGCAGGTCGCTCAGCGCGAAGGCGTAGTCCTGCGGCCGGTCGCCGCCGGTGTCCCACCCGACGCCGTCGACCAGGTACTCCCCCAGCGAGCTCGTCACGGCGGTGAGCGGGGTGCCCCCGCCGGCCGGCGTGAGCGCGACCGTCGCGCCGGGGACGGGGACGCCGTCGTCGGTCAGCACCGCGCCGCTGACGGCGACCGGGCGGACGGCGCGGGCCGCGAGGTCGACGTCGGTGGCGTCCGCCGTGCTGAGGTCCACGTCGGCGACCGCCCGGTCGCCGAAGGGGACCAGCCCGAACGGGTACGCGTCGTCGGCGCCGGGCAGGGTCGTCAGCTCCACCCGGTAGCCGGGCGCCGCGGTGTACCCCGGAAAGATGTACTGGCCGCTCTCGTCCGACGTCGCCGTGCCGAGCTCCGTGCCGTCGGGGCCGAGGAGCGTGAGGACCGCGCCCGGCAGCACGCCCTGCGCCGCGCCGGTCGCGTCGACCAGCTCGACGGTCCCCGCGATGTCCCGCGCCAGGGACGCGAACCACGTCTGGTAGACCGGGAAGCCGCTGCGCTGGTAGAACTCGACGGTCAGGCTCGCGACCGGCGCGGTGGGCCGGAACCAGCCGGCCGCACCCGACGTGTCGGCGGCGCCCAGGTTGCCGATCAGCTCGCCGGTGGCCGGGTCCCAGGTCGGTACGTCCTCCGGCGCGCCGGAGCAGGACGGCGACCCCGGCCCCGTGCAGTAGTTGAAGCCGCCCTGCCACCCGAGCTCCGGGCCGGTGAGCAGCAGCCCGTCCGGGCCGCGGGCCGTCACCACAGCGCGGTCGGCGTCGATGTCGCCGAGCACGAACGCCCAGCCGCCCGCCGGCGCAGGGCGCCCGAACGAGTAGGTGGTGACCGACGGAGAACCCGGCCGGTCGGCCTGCGGGCGCAGGTTGAGGTACTGCTGCCCCCGGCTCGACCCGTAGAGCTCGCCGGGCGGGGTCGCCGCACCGAGCCACGAGGACGCCCCGGAGACGACCCCGACACCGCCGCGGGCATCGGACGTCACTGTCGCGGCAGGGAAGCCGGCGGCCGGAAGCCGCATGGTCGTCGACCAGTCGCCCGCCGAGCCGGCCAACGGCCCCCAGTCCGCCCACCCGGAGGTGGTCCGCGCCGACACCGGCATCGCCGGGGCGACCGCCCCCAGCGCGACCAGCACGGCAACCACGAGTACGCCCAGCCCCGCTCGGGAGTGCTTCACAGTCGAAACGGTAAGAGAGAACCCGCACCGCCGCGCGGGGGCGGGCCACGGAGGCACCGTGGTTGCGGGGAGGCGGGTGGATGTGGGAGATTTGCACCAGGCAGTCATGGAAACGTTTCCACGGAGGATGGCAGAGTGGCCACGATCAAAGACGTCGCAGCGCTGGCAGGCGTGTCTCTCGGCACGGCATCGCGAGTGCTGAGCGGCAGCAGCCAGACGTCCCCCGACTCGCGGGCCCGCGTCACGGCCGCTGCGGAACAGCTCAACTACATCGCAAACGGCCCGGCCCGGTCCCTGCGCCGCTCCCGCACCGACGTGCTCGGCCTCCTCGTGTCCGACATCCGCAACCCGTTCTTCTCCGAGCTCGCCCACGCCGCCGAGCGGGAGGCGCAGCGGCGCGGTTACACGGTGCTGCTCGCCAACGCCGACGAGGACGCGGCCCAGGAGGCCGCCTACCTGCGCACCTTCGCCTCGCAGCGCATCGACGGCCTGCTCATCGCGCCACAGGGCTCTGACCTCACGCAGCTGCGGAGCATGCGCGACTCGGGTCTGCCGCTCGTCTTCGTCGACCGGTCCGTCGACGGCATCGACGTACCGACGATCAGCACCGACAACGACGAGGGCGTGCGCAGCGCCCTGACCTGGCTCCACGGCAGGGGCCACCGGGAGGTCGCGTTCGTCGGCGGCCCGCCGGCGGTCTCGACCGGCAGCGAGCGCCGCACGGCGTTCCTGCGGATCCGGGACGAGCTCGGGCTCTCGGCCGACCCTCGCCTGATCGCGCACGGTGACTTCCGGACCGAGAGCGGCGTGGAGGCGATGCGCGCGGTCCTCGCCTCCGGCGCGCGGCCGACGGCGGTGCTCAGTGCCGACGGCCTGATGACCCTCGGGGTGGGCCGCGCGCTGCGCGAGGAGTCCGCCCGGCAGCTGGGCGTGGTCGAGATCGTGTCGTTCGACGACCTCGACTGGTTCTCGCTCGTGTCACCGCCGATCTCCGCCGTGCGCAACGACGCGACGGCGATCGGACGGCTGGGCGTCGCCGCGCTGGTCGACGTGATCGAGGGGCGCCCTGCTGCGTCGCACCGCGTGGCGACGTCGTTCGTCGACCGCTCGGCGGAGGCCGCGGCGGGGGCAGGGGCATGAGGGCGCGGGTCACCGTCGTCGGCAGCATCAATGCCGACACGTCGCTGCGGCTCGTCTCCCTCCCCCTACCTGGCGAGACGGTTCTCGCCAGGGATGCGGCACGTTCGCTCGGCGGCAAGGGCGCCAACCAGGCGGTCGCCGCGGCGCGCGCGGGCGCCGACGTGCGGATGATCGGCGCGGTAGGCGTGCACGACGGCGAGCACCTGGCCGGCGCTCTGGCGGCCGAGGGTGTCGACACCGCCCTGCTCACGCGTGCCGAGCTGCCGAGCGGCCAGGCGCTGGTGCTGCTCGACGACGCCGGCGAGAACTCGATCATCGTGGTTGCCGGAGCCAACGCCGCGATCGAGGACGCCGTCGTCCGCCGCGCGTGCGCCGAGCTCGCACGCGGCGACGTCCTGGTGCTCCAGCACGAGGTGCCCGTCGCGACGTCCCGGCTGGCCGCCGCGACGGCGTCGGCGGCAGGGGCGACGGTCGTCTGGAACGCGGCGCCCGCGCCGACCTCTGCCGCCGACCTGATCGAGCACGTCGACCTGCTGGTGGTCAACGAGCACGAGCTCGACGCGGTGACCCGTCTCCTCGGCGTCGAGCCGTCGGGTCCCGAGCAGGACGTCGCCGCCGTCTCCGCGCGGCTCGGCACCGACGTCGTCTGCACGCTCGGGCCGGCCGGAGCGCTGGTGTACCGCTCCGGCACGCTCGCGCGGGTGCCCGCACCGTCCGTCACCGCCGTCGACACGACGGCGGCCGGCGACACGTTCGTCGGCTACCTCGCCGCGTCGTGGCACCTGCCCCTGCCGGACGCGGTGCGCCGTGCCACGGAGGCCGGCGCCCTCGCCGTCACCCGGCACGGGGCTGCGCCGTCGATCCCGACGCTCGCGGAGGTCGAGCGGCGGCTCGCCGCCGCTCGGGCCGGCTCCTCGGCCAGCAGCCAGACCAGCAGCACGACCCTCAGTCAGACCATCAGCCAGACCGGAAGGAACATCCCATGAGAGTCGCCCTCGGAGCCGATCACGCCGGCTTCCCCCTCAAGGACCACGTCCGAGAAGCGATAGAGAGCCTCGGGCACACCGTCGTCGACTGCGGCACCGACAGCACCGACCCGGTCGACTTTCCCGACATCACGCAGGCCACCTGCGCGCCGGTGCTGTCGGGCGAGGCGGACCGCGCGATCCTCGTGTGCGGCACGGGCGCCGGCGCCATCATGGCGGCCAACAAGATCCCGGGCATCCGGTGCGGGCTGGCCAACGAGCCGTACTCCGCCCACCAGGCCGTCGAGCACGACGACGCGAACGCGATAGCGCTCGGCGCGTGGCTCGCGCCCCGCGCCTTCGTCGCCGACATCGTCCGGGAGTTCCTCGACGCCACGTTCGACGACGACGTCGACACCCGCCGCCGCGTCGCCAAGCTCAACGCGCTCGACGACCTGATGCCCACCAGCGGCTGATTACCGCCCCAGCTCCCCCGATCAAAGGAGATCCCATGTCCACCACCACACCTGCGCAGCGGCGCTCACCGCTCGGGTCGAAGGACCGCGTCAAGACGGCGGTCGCGGCGGCCGTCGGCACCAGTGTCGAGAACTACGACTTCGTCGCGTTCGGCACCGCGTCCGCGCTCTACTTCGGCGCCGTCTTCTTCCCCGAGAGCGACCCGTTGGTCGGCACTCTGCTCGCCTTCGCCACGCTCGCCGTCGGCTTCGTGATGCGCCCCCTCGGCGGAGCCGTCGGCGGTTACCTCGCGGACCGGTTCGGCCGCAAGCCCGTCCTGGTCGGGGCCATGATCGTCATGGGCGGGGCCACCGTCCTGATCGGCGTGCTGCCGACGTACGCCCAGATCGGCGCGACCGCGCCGATCCTGCTGGTCATCATCCGGATGATCCAGGGGCTCGCGTTCGGCGCGGAGTGGGGCGGCGCCATCACGATGGCGTACGAGCACGCCCCGTGGCACCGCCGCGGCATGTTCGCGGCCATCCCGCAGTCGGGCAACCCGCTCGGGATCGCGCTCGCCAGCGGCATGTTCGCGCTCAGTGCCAACCTCGAGGGCGACTGGAAGTGGCGGACGCCGTTCCTGCTCAGCGCCGTGCTCGTCGTCGTAGCGCTCTTCGTGCGGTCGCGCCTGTCCGAGTCGCCCGAGTTCCAGGAGGCCGTCGCGACGGGCAAGACCGAGAAGAACCCGTTCCTGGCGACCCTCCGGAACGACTGGCGGGGCATCCTGCGGGTCATCGCCCTGCGCGTCGTCGAGTCGTTCGCCTACTACTCGACCGCCACCTACCTGCTGAACTACATCTCGGAGCGCGACCCGGAGCTGCGGTCCACGGCGCTCGGCGCCATCACCGCCGCGAGCATCACGGCCATCGTGGTCACCTTCGTCGCCGGTTCGCTCACCGACCGGGTAGGCCGTCGCCCGATCTACATCGGCGGGTGTATCGCGGCGATCCTGTTCGCGTTCCCGATGTACCTCATGGCCAACACGGGTAGTCCGGTGCTGGTGGTCCTGGTCTTCGTCATCGGCATCGGCGTGATCCACGCGGCCCTCACCGGCACGCAGGGATCGCTCCTGACTGAGCAGTTCCGCACCGCCACCCGGACTTCCGGTGCGTCGTTGGGCTACCAGCTCGCCGCTGCCCTCGGCGGGTTCGCGCCGCTGATCGCCGCCGCGCTGGTCGGCTCGTTCGGCTGGCCGGGGGCGTCCGTCCTGTACCTGGGCGCCGCGCTCATCGGCCTGGTCGGGATCCTGGTCACCAAGGAGACCTGGCCCCGCGCGGAGCGGGAGCGGGTCAACGCGCTCGTCGAGGCGGAGCGCCGCCGCTGATCTGCCCGGTCCTGACGCAAGGTCCGCTCCGGACCTTGCGTCAGGACGGCGAGCGTGGCCGGCCCCGGTCGGTGGGCCGGGGTCAGGCGCCGAACTCGCGGGCGCGCATCCGCGCCAGGTGGGCGTGCACCAACGGAAGGACCGACGCTCCCTCGCCGCTGGCCGACGCGACCCGCTTCATGGATCCGGCACGCACGTCACCGACCGCGAAGATGCCCGGCACCGTCGTCTCGAGGCTGGCCGGCGGCTGGCCGTCGACCCACGCCTCGCGGGGCACGTCCCGGCCCGTCAGCACGAAGCCGCGCTCGTCGAGCGCCACACCGTCAGGCAGCCACGAGCAGTCCGGGTCGGCGCCGAGCAGGCAGAACAGGCCGTCGGCCAGCGTCTTGGTGGACTCGCCGTCGTCGAGGTTCTCGAGCCGCAGCCACTGCAGCCACCCGTCGCCCCCGCCGTCGGCGACCACCGTCCGGGTGCGCACCTGGATGTTCGGCGTCGCCTCGATCTCGCGCACCAGGTAGTCCGACATCGTCTCGGCGAGGCTAGGCCGCCGGACCAGGATCGTCACCGCCCCCGCGAACTTCGCGAGATGGACAGCGGCCTGACCGGCCGAGTTCCCGCCCCCGACGACGTAGACGTCGCGGTCCTGCAGCTCCCGCGCCATCGACGTCGCCGCACCGTAGTACACCCCGGCGCCCACCAGGTCGTCGACGCCGGGCACGTCGAGGCGCCGGTAGTTCACCCCTGCCGCGATGACGACCGTCCGGGCGCACAGCTGCGCGCCGGCGACGTGCACGTGCTGGTGCTCGACCTCGTGCGGCGGGCCGGGCGCGACCTCGATCGCCGGGCGGCCCGTGAAGAAGCGCGCGCCGAACCGGCCGGCCTGGATGCGGGACCGCTGCGCGAGCCGCATGCCCGAGATGCCCCGCGGGAAACCGAGGTAGTTGCGGATCATGGAGCTGGACCCGGCCTGGCCGCCGATCGCGTCGCGCTCGAGCACCACGGTCGCCAGCCCTTCGGACGCCGCATAGACGGCCGCAGCGAGGCCGGCCGGTCCGGCGCCGACGATGGCGACGTCCGCGATCACGCCCTCGGGGATCGTGTCGAAACCTCCGTACATCGCCTCGGTCACAGCCGCCGCCGTCGCGGCGGACAGCACCCGGCCGGTGAAGGTGCGGACGATCGGCAGCTCCGCGCCCGACCCGGCGGCCTCGACGATCTCGCGCGCCTCCGGGTCGGCGGGGGTCAGCACGCGGTGCGGAAACCCGAGCCGCTCCAGGAGGTCCCCGATCGCCGCCGCGCTCCGGTCCCGGTGCTCCGCGACGACGTCCGTCACCGTCACGAGCGGCCGCGCCACCGACCAGCCCCACTCGGACAGCAGCTCTGCCATCGCGGTGTGGAACTCCTCGTCGCGCGGGCCGCGCGGGAGCAGGATGAAGGTGTCCATGTCGCGGCGCAGGGCCGCGGCGCGCAGGTCGTCGATGGCGTCGGCGAAGTCCTCGAAGGGGACGAGCGCCACACGCCGGGCGGTCGCGACCACCGAGGGCACGCTGCGGAGAAGCTCGATCGCGGTGCCGTCGGCCAGGAGCTGTTCCGCCGCGATCATCGCGATGGGGGCGCCGTCGGCCACGAGGGCGCGTGCACGGTCGAGGCCTGCGTCAGCGCCGGCGGCCGTCTCGATGCGGTAGTCGCGGTCGTACCGGGCACGGAACTCCTGCTCGACGACGTCGGCGTGCGCGCCGACGACCAGGAGGATGACTGGCCTGTCGTCCATGGCGCCAAGCGTAAGGGCTCCGCTGGTCAGGCGGTCGGCCCCGAGGCGCCTGATCGGTGCATCCGCCCTGATCAGGGGCCTTTCGCCGTACGGGGGACAGCCCCAGTCGCCTGCGGCGGCGAGCACCATTCCGGGCCGTCGTGGCCGGAATCTAGGTTCGAGGTCATGGAGATCTCCAACCCTGAGAGGGACGTTCATGTCCGTAGCTCTTGATTCCCCGGCCCCCGTCGGGAGACCGTCGCCGGCGCGCATGGGAGGGCCGGCGATCGGCGCCCTCGGCGTCCTGGCGCTCGCTCTGGGCACCCTGCAGACGGTGGTCGACCCCGCCCGGCCCATGCTGGAGCGCGAGCTGGGCATCGACTCCGCCGGGGCGGCGCTGATCGTCAGCACGCTGCTGATCACCGGCGCGATCGTCGCGCCCATCGCGGGCAAGCTCGGCGACCGCTACGGCGGAAAACGAGTCCTGCTGGTGCTGATGGCGCTCGTCTCGGCCGGCGGCGCGGTGTCGAGCCTTGCGCCGAACCTGCCGGTCCTGCTGGTGGGCCAGACCCTGCAGGGCGCGATGGTGGGTGCGCTGCCCCTGTCGTTCATCCTGGTGCGCAAGCACCTCCCGCCGGCACAGACCCAGGTAGCCATCGGCGTGGTCAGCGCGCTGTTCACCGCCGGGGGCGCGATCGGCACGCTGGTCGCCGGGCCGCTGGCGGAAGGCCTGTCCTGGAACTGGATCTTCGCGGCGCCGACGATCGTGATCGTCGCTGCGACGGCGGTCGTGTCCTGGCTCATGCCGAACGACCCGCCGAGCGAGCAGGACACCGCGATCGACTGGCTCGGCGTGGCTCTGCTGAGCGCCACGCTGCTCGCGCTCATGCTCGGCCTGCTGATGGTGACCGACGGCGGCCTGCCGCCCGTGGCGGTCGGTGGCGTCGTGCTGGTCGTCGCCGGGCTCGCCGCGGCGTGGGTGGCCGTCGAACGCCGGGCGGTCTCGCCGATGGTCGAGCTGCGCATGCTGGCAGCGCCGGCCATGTGGAGCGCGAGCGTGCTCACCGTCGCCATCGCCGCCATCTCCGCGATGCTGCAGACCCTCATCCCCAAGATGTTCGGGGTTGCCGGTGACGGTTACGGCTTCGGGCTCAGCACGACCGACATCGGGCTGCTCATGATGCCCGCCACCATCGCTGGGGTGGTGGCCGGCTCGGTCGGCGGGCTGGCCGTGCAGCGCTACGGCGCGCGCGTCGTGGTGACTGCGGGCGCCGTCGTCACGGCGGGCGCCCTGCTCGCCCTGGCTCTGCTGCACGACGCGTCCTGGCAGCTCGTGGTCGTCCGGGCGCTGGCCGCCTTCGCCGGGAGCCTGGCCACCACGGCGCTGCTCGCCAGCACCGCTGTCGCCGTCGCGGCAAAGGACACCGGCATCGCCACCAGCCTGCTCGTCGTGATCCGCCTGGTCGGCGCCGTCGTGGGCGGCCAGATCGCCGGCTCGATCCTCGCTGCGGGGATCGACCCGGCGTCGGGAGAGCCCGCCGAGTCGGCCTTCGTCACCGGCTTCGTCGTCGCCGGACTCGTCGCCGTGCTGTCGCTGCTCGTCGTTCGTCACATGAAGAAGGGAACTGAGGCATGACATCTCCGTTGAGCACACCGCAGCGCACCGTCCTGATCTCCGGGGCCAGCATCACCGGACCCGCGCTGGCGTACTGGCTGCACCGGGCCGGGTTCGGGGTCACGGTCGTGGAGAGGGCGAGCACCCCGCGCGGGGGTGGCTACCCGATCGACATCCGCGGCACCGCGATCGAGGTGGTCCGGCGTATGGGGATCCTGCCGCAGCTGCAGGAGGCGCACGTCGACACCGGACGGTTCACCTTCCTGGACGCCGACGGCGGCCTGATCGCCGCGCTCGGCGCGGACACCGTCGCGGGGAGCGTGCAGGGCCAGGACCTCGAGGTACGGCGAGGAGACCTGACCGCGATCCTGTACGCGGCGGTCCGCGAGGACGTGGAGTTCCTGTTCGACGACTCCGTCGACACCCTCGACCAGTCCGGGGACGGGGTCGACGTCACCTTCCGCAGCGGCACGCGGCGCACGTTCGACCTGGTGCTCGGTGCCGACGGCATCCACTCACGCACCAGGGAGCTGGTGCTCGGCCCCGAGGAGCAGTTCGACCGCTATCTCGGCTACGCCGTCGCGGTGTGCACGGTTCCCAACACGTTCGGGCTCTCCCGTGAGGTGGCGCTGTGGAGCACCCCTGGCCGGTCGGCGGCGCTCTACGCCACAGGGGACGGCAACGAGCTGAACGCCTTCCTCACCTTCCACCAGCCCGAACGGCCGCTGGCCGCCCTGCGTGACCCGCAAGCCCGGTGGGACCTGGTCGCGAGGACCTTCGCAGGGGCCGGCTGGGAGGTCCCCGGCATCGTCAGCGCCATGCGGCACGCGGACGACCTGTTCTTCGACGTCGTCAGCCAGATCCGCATGCCGACCTGGTCGAACGGCCGGGTGGCGCTGGCGGGTGACGCTGCCTACGCGCCCTCGTTCCTGACCGGGCAGGGCTCCAGCCTCGCACTGGTCGGGGCCTACATGCTCGCCGACTCCCTGACGAGGCACAGGGGTCACGCGGCGGCCTTCGCCGCCTACGAACGCGACACCCGCGCCTTCGTGACGATGAACCAGGCGCTGGTCGACAACGGTGGGGCACGGCTCTTCCCCACCACCGCCGAGGCCCTGGACCGACGCAACGCCATGCTCCGTGGCCTTGCCGCCATGCCCGCGACGACGCCCCGCCCTGCCCACTCCGCCCTCGTGCTGCCGGAGCTCGCCCCGACCCACTGACGTCGATCCAGCGCACGTGCAGCGCCCGGCCGTGAACCACGGCCGGGCGCTGCTCACGTCTCGGGCCTGCGCCGCTATCCGCGGCGCGGCGCCGCCTGGGCCGGCAGGGTCACGGCCACCAGCGTGGGCCCGCCGACCGGGCTGGACACCTCGAACGTGCCGTCGACGGACCGCACCCGCTCGGCCAGTCCGGCCAGACCGGACCGGAGGCCGGAGCCGTCGGGCGGCACCACGCTCGCGCCACCGCGGCCGTCGTCGTGCACCTGGATGCTGACGGTGCCCGCCGCACCGGCCCCGAACCGCTCGACCAGCACGTGCACGCCCGACGCGCGGGCGTGCTTGGCGGTGTTGGTGACCAGCTCCGCGATCGTGAAGTAGGCGATGGACTCGATGGCCGGAGCCAGACGCCCGTTCGCCTCGACCTTCGGGTCCACCTCGACGGTGACCGGCAGCGGGGCCCGCGCGGCCAGTGTCGCGAGCGCTACCGCGAGGCCGTCGTCGAGCGCGGGCGGGTGGATGCCACGGGCGAGCTCGCGGAGCTCGACGAGCGCTTCCTTCGTGGAGGTGTGCGCGGTGTCGAGCAGCTCGGCGGCCTGGCGAGGGTCGCCCTGCCGGGCGAGCTGTTCCTTCGCCTCGCCGAGCTGCATGGCGACGGCGACCAGGCGGGCCTGCGTGCCGTCGTGCAGGTCGCGCTCGATGCGGCGCAGGCGTGCGTCGGCGTCGTCCACCGTCCCGGCGCGCGAGGCCTCGAGCTCCGCGACGCGCAGGCTCGCCCGGGTCGGGCTGAGCAGGGCGACGGCCAGGATCCGGATCAGGGCGACGAACAGCCACTGGACCCACGGCCACAGGAACAGCAGCACCAGACCGCCGAGCGCGATCAGGAGCTGGCCGAGGCTCGTGCTGGCGAACTCACCGCCGCGGTACCACGTGCCGTCGCCTGCCTGCTCCAGCGGCAGGAACCGGTGCCAGAACCAGAAGGTGAGACCACCCAGCCCGGCGGCGAGGAAGACCGTGCTCGCCAGGAAGCCGGCGACCGTGGCGGGGAACGAGCCGATCATGAAGAGCACGGCGCGCCAGCCCGCCGGGTCGCCGATCGTCGAGCCAAGGGCACGCCAGAAGCCCGGCCGACGGACGACGAACGGTGCGGGCGCGCTGATGTCCACGTCGAGCGTGGCGCGTACCAGGCCTCGATACGTGGCGCCCCAGCCACGCGCGCCGAGGACGACCGCCCCTGCGACGAACAGGCCGACGACGGTCACAGCGGTTCCGACCGTCAGCGCGATCGAGAGGATCCCGTACGCGAGGGCGAACGGCGCGAGCAGCAGCACGAGCCACAGGAACCCGTACTGGCGCCAGGTGCGGCGCGCGAAGGGCGCGTTCAGGACGTGTACGTCCGCCTCGGCGGTGCCGACCGCCTGCCGGTTGAGGGCCATGGATGTCATGCTCCCAGGTTCGGGCGTGCGGGCCGTCCCCGACAGGGGGCGCACCGCCGAGCAGAGGGGGGATGTCCCCCGACCAGGTGCCGACGTCGGCCCAGGACCGGGAGACGCCGGGGACGACGAGCGGCCAGACCTACGAGAGTTCGTAGGTCTGGCCGCCCGTACGTCCGCCGTTCGTGGCTACTCGACGGCGACGGCAGACTCCGCCGGCCGGCCACGCGTCGCCCGCCAGGCGGGGAGCAGTGTGGCGCCGATGGTGATCAGGACGACCAGACCGACGATCGCCGCGTAGATCAGCGGGGAGCCTGCGGGGAGCACCGTGTCGAGGCGCTTGAGGCTGACCGGGACCAGGATCGCCAGCGCCGCCGTGGTGCCCAGCGCGACGCCGGTGACGGCCACGATCGCAGCCTCCATCCCGACCATCTGCAGCACCTGGCGGCGGGTCGAGCCCACGAGCCGCTGCAGCCCGAACTCCCGGCGGCGCGCGCTCGTGCTGGACACCAGGGTGTTGATCATCGTGATCGCCGAGTACCCGACGAGCATCAGCACCATGATGTAGATCGCGTAGGAGGCCGTCTTGGTCTGCTCCTCGTACTCGCTGTACAGCACCTCCCGGTCGGCCACCGTCAGCCCGTCCGTCGCGGCGGTCAGCTCGGTCAGGTCCGCCAGCAGCTGCTCCGGGTCGGTGCCGTCCTTGGCGGTGACCAGGATCCGTGACGGCGCGCCCTGGGTGGTGTGCGCTGCCAGCGTCTCGGCCGGGAGCAGCAGCGTGTCGTAGTCGTCCGCCGCGGAGAACAGGGCAGCCACCCGCACGTCGAGGAACGTGTTGTCGCCCATCCGGAGGGTGATCGTGTCGCCGACGCCGACGCCGAGCGTCCCTGCGTGCTCGTCCTGGATCGCGACCGTCGCGCCGTGCAGGTCGGTGAGCGCACCCGCGGTGGTCTCGACCGGTGTGCCGGCCTCCGCGCTCTCGGCGTTGACGCCCTGGAGGGTCCAGCCCTCGCCCATCGGCGACACGTCGTCCGGGCTCTCGACGAAGCCGGTGCTGCTGACGTGCTCGGACGCCCCTGCGACGCCCGGCAGCTGGTTGATCTGGCCGACCAGCGCAGGGTCGACGCGGTCCTCTGCGGTCACCACAGCGTCCGCGACGATGCTGCTCGCGTAGGCCTCCCGGTCGGCGGTGTCGTTGGTCGTCTGCAGGTACAGCATCCCGGTCGACACCCCGGTCAGCAGGATGACCGGCCCCATGACGGCCGCCAGCCTGCTGGTCCGGCCGCGTGCGTTGAGCACCGCGAGCTCGCCCGTCAGCCCGCCGATGGCGCGCACCGGCCACTGGACGACGAAGATCATGAGCTTGGCCAGGACGGGCGCCAGCACCGCGAGCCCGATGGTGAACACGATGACGGCCGGGGCGGCGGTGGCGGGCGCGAGCGGTCCGCTCAGCACCGCAACGGTCACGATGGTGAGCGCGACCCCTGCACCGACGAGGATCAGCCCCGCGAGCGCTCGCCACCCGCTGATCAGCCTGCCGTCGAGGGCAGCCTCGGAGAGCGCCTGGCTCGGCTTGACGCGCGCGGCCCTCCGGCCTGCCCCCAGCGCGCCGCCCAGTGCCGCGACGATCGCGACCACCATCGCGACGACCGTCGGGATCCAGCCCTGGTGGAAGGCGACGCCCACGGTCGCGATGCCCTGGTCGGCGAGGAAGCCGAACACGAGCTTGCCCAGGACCTGCCCGGGGATCACCGCCGCCGCGGTCGCGACCAGGGACAGCACGAGCGTCTCGCGGAGGATCAGCCGGCGCACCTGACGGGGCGTCGAGCCGATGGCGCGCAGCAGCGCGAGCTCCTTCTGCCGCTGCGAGATCGACAGCCCGAGCATCGACGCCACACCGAAGACCGAGACCAGCAGTGCGAAGGCGCTGAACACCCCGGCAAGGGACACGACGTTCACGCTGGTCGCCGTGGCTTCACGCAGCTCGGCCCTGCCTCGCTCGTCGCCGACCAGGGTCAGCGTCTCGCCGGTCAGCTCTGCGTCGATCCGCTCGCGCAGCTCTGCGACGTCGGTACCGGGGTCTGCGACCACACCGATCGCGTCGACCGTCCCGGCGGGCGGCGCGCCCTCGAAGACGTAGGTCTCGGTCTCCCGGACACCGGGAAGTGCCGCGATGGCGCCCTCGAGCCCCTCGTCGATCCGGACCCGCTCGGGCAGGATCGCCGGCTCGTCCTCGTCGCCGCCGGGCGCGCGGTGCGTCTGGTCACCGGCGACGACGACGTCGGCCGAGGCGAGCTGCTGCGGAGGAGCCGCGGCGCGGATCCCCGTCTCGATCAGTCCGCCGCAGGCCATCAGGATGACCGCGGCGAAGAACATGGCGAGGAAGGCGGCGACGAACGTGCCGGTACGGAAACGTAGGGTGCGGAGCGCGAGCTGCAGCATCAGCGCTGCCCTCCCACGGCCGCGGAGGGCGGCTGGGGCGCGTCGTCGGCATAGGCTCCCAGGTGGGTCATCCGCTCGGCCACGGCGTCCGCCGTCGGCGAGTGCAGCTCGCCCACCACGCGCCCGTCGGCGAGGAACAGGACCCGGTCGGCGTAGGACGCCGCGACCGGGTCGTGCGTCACCATGACGATCGTCTGGCCGGCCGACCGCACCGAGCTCCGCAGCAGGGCGAGCACGTCCCGGGCGGTCCGCGTGTCCAGGGCACCCGTCGGCTCGTCGGCGAAGATGACCGCCGGCTCGGTGATCAGGGCACGCGCGATGGCCACCCGCTGCTGCTGCCCACCGGACAGCTCCGCCGGACGGTGCTTGCGCCGTTCGGCGAGACCGACCTGTTCCAGCACCTTCAGCACCCGGTCCTTCGCCGGGCTCCGGCCGGCAAGGCGCAGCGGCAGCGTCACGTTCTGCTGCACCGTCAGGACCGGGAGCAGGTTGAACGCCTGGAAGATGAAGCCGACCCGGTCCCGGCGCAGCTCGGTCAGCTGCGTCTCGTCCATGGTGCTGAGCTCGCGGTCCTCGAGGACCACCGAGCCGGACGTCGGCTGGTCGAGCCCTGCCGCGCACTGCAGCAGCGTGCTCTTGCCCGAACCGGACGGGCCCATGATCGCCGTGAACGTGCCCCGGCCGAACTGCGTCGTCACGTCATCGAGCGCCACGACCTGGTTGCCACGCCTGCCATAGACCTTACGGACTGCCGTCAGCTGTACCGCGTCGGTGGCGCCGCCACTGTCTGTGAACATTCCTTGCACCGCTCCCCCCGTGTCACGCCTGGTTGCGTAAGCACGAGGACGACGCTATGGAACGCGCGGCTCAGCCGGTATGGAGCCAGCCCGTCAGCTCCGCTGGGGCCAGCCGGTCAGCGACCGGTGGGGACAGCCGTACCCGCGAGCGCCAGCCTGCGGCGGCGTGCCGGGTACGGCAGCGGGTGGGCCACCATGAACGCGGCGCCGGTGCAGACCAGCTCCTTGTAGCGCGCGGCGAGCCGCCCGCCGGGGGCGGGTGCCTTGGCCCGGTCGTCGGCCGTGACGAGCTGGATGACGGCGTCGCGCCGGCCCAGGCTGATGCACTGGTGCACGTAGCCGAGCGGCATGTTCGGGAGCTTGCCGCCGGTCAGGCGCGCGACGACGGAGTCGGCCGCCTGCCAGGCCATCGGGATACCCGAGGCGCAGGACATCCGCAGGGGCGTGCCGAGGGGGCCGTCGGCCAGCGCGGCGTCGCCGACGGCGTAGACGTCCGGGTGCGAGACGGACCGCATGGTGCCGTCGACGACGATCTGGCCGCTCCCCGAGACCTCGAGCGCCGTGGCGGCGGCGATCGGGTGCACGGCGAACCCTGCGGTCCAGACGGTGACGTCCGCAGGGATCGTGGCGCCGTCGCCGGTCAGCACCTCTGCGGCGCCCACCTGCTCGACCTGCGCGTGCTCGTGGACCGTCACGCCGAGGCGGCCGAACGTGCCCCGCAGGTGCCGTTGCCCCGCCGGGGAGAGCCAGTCGCCCAGCCCGCCGCGGACGGCAAGGGCTACCTCGAGGTCGCCGCGGGCCTCGGCGATCTCGCTGGCCGCCTCGACACCGGTCAGGCCGCCGCCGACCACCACGACGCGGCCGCCGGGGGCCAGCTCTCGCAGGCGCTCGCGCAGCCGGACCGCGCCGGGCCGGCCTGCGACGTCGTACGCGTGCTCGGCGACGCCGGGCACGCCGCGCCGGTCCAGCGAGCTGCCGAGGGCGTAGACGAGCGTGTCGTAGCCCAGCTCGCCCGCGTCGCCCGCGCCGTCGGCCTCGGTGAGAGCGACGGTCCGGCGATCGACGTCGACGGCGGTGACCCGCGCGACCCGCAGGGTGGCACCCGTACCGGCGAGCATGTCGCGCAGCGACCGGTGCCGGAGCTCCTGCCCGGTGGCCACCTGGTGCAGCCGGACCCGTTCGACGAAGTCCGGCTCGGCGTTGACCAGGGTGACGTCCACGTCGTCGGCGTGCAGACGCCGCGCGAGGCGGCCGGCGACGGAGGCCCCGGCGTATCCGGCGCCGAGTATGACGATGCGGTGCTTCATGGTTTCCATCAGCTCCTGTCGTGGGGTGACCGTGCCCCCTGAACCGGGTGGCCGCCCGATCCCTGACACCCGCACGTGTGACGGTGGTCACCCGCCGTCCGGGTCTCGCCTCACCAGCTGAGCAGCGGTTCGCCGTGGTCCGATACCGCCCACTGCCGGGCCGCGCGGCCCAGCTTGTCGGGGTTGACCTGGCTGAGCACCGCGGAGATCCCCTCGGTGGTCGCCTCGAGGGTCATGACGCCGACCAGCTCGTCGTGCACGACGACGACCAGCGCCGGCCGGCCGTTCGCGGTCCACGCGTAGAGCTCGGGGCGCCCGCCGAAGAGCGCCCACTTGGCCTCCGCCGGCCGGAACAGGCCGCGCAGGAACTGGGCGACGGTCTCTGCGCCGAAGAACGGCGTGCGGCGTGCCGGGATCTTGCCGCCGCCGTCGCCCATCCCCATCGCGTCGGAGGTCAGGAGCCGCACCAGCGGTTCGGTCCGGCCGCTCGTGGCAGCCGCGAGGAACTCCTCGACGACCTGGCGGGCGGCGGTCCGGTCGACGTCGGCGCGGGGCCGCTCGGCGTCCAGGTGCCGCTTGGCGCGGTGCAGGATCTGCTGGCTGCCGACCTCGGTGATGTCGAGCATCTCGGCGATCTCCGCGTGCGGGAGCGCGAACGCCTCCCGCAGCACGTAGACCGCCCGCTCGTTCGGCGTGAGGCGCTCCATCAGCACGAGCATCGCCGTCGACACGGAGTCGCGCTGCTCCGCGGTGTCGGCAGGGCCGAGCATCGGGTCACCGCCCAGCACCGGCTCCGGCAGCCACTGGCCTACGTAGACCTCGCGGCGGGCGCGCGCCGACCCCAGCTGGGTGAGGCAGAGGTTCGTCAGCACCCGGGTCAGCCACGCCTCCGGCACCCTGATCTGCTCGCGGTCGGCGGCCGCCCAGCGCAGGAACACCTCCTGGGCGACGTCCTCTGCCTCCGCGGCGGAGCCCAGCAGGCGGTACGCGATGGCTTCGAGGCGCGGCCGGAAGCCCTCGAAGGCCTCCACCTCGTCCTGCCGAAGCGGCTCCTTGGTCATGGTCCGACCCTACGATGCCGGCTCCGGGGCACCTGCCGGCCGTGGCAGGTCGAGATGTACGGTGAGGCCGCCGTCCGCGTTGGGGTGCAGCGCGAGCGTGCCGCCGTGCGCTGCGGCGACGGCCGAGACGATGGCCAGGCCGAGCCCGTGGCCCGTCCCGCGCGTGAGGGTGCGGCCGGCGCCACGCACGAAGGGCTCGGTCAGCGCGTCGAGCGACTCGCGGGGCACCTGGGGTCCCGTGTTGGTGACGGTGACGTACGCCCGGTCGTGGTCGGTGGTGACCCGGACGGTGGCGTGCCCGGCAGGCACGTTGTGCCGGATCGCGTTGCGCACGAGGTTCGTCACGGCCTGGCGCAGCAGCACCGGGTCGCCGAGGGCCACGCACGGCGGGCCTTCGGCGGTCAGGTCGACGTCGACGGCGACCGCCTCGTCGGCAAGCTGCGCCACTACGTCGTGGGCCATCGTCGTCAGGTCGACCGGTACACGGGCCGCCGTGCCGGAGTCCGCTTCGGCGAGGTCGAGGAGTGCGTCGACGGTCTCGACGCTGGCGCGGTTGACCTCGCCGACGCGCTCCGCCAGCCGGCGCAGCTCGGCCCGGTCGGCGTCGGGGTCGGCGAGGGCCACGTCGATCATCGTCTTGGTGGTGGCCAGCGGGGTGCGCAACTCGTGGGAGGCGTTGGCGGCGAACCGGCGGTGGGCAGCGAACGAGCGCTCCAGCGACGCGAGCATGCGGTCGAAGGTGTACGCGAGGTCGTGGATCTCGTCGTCGGGGCCGTCGAGGCTGATGCGGTGGTCGAGGGTGCCGGTGGACGCGCGGTTGGCCGCTGCGTTGATGACGGCGAGCGGCCTGATGATGCGTCCGGCCATCAACCAGCCGACGGCGCCGCCCAGCACCGCGAGCAGCACCAGCGCGCTGACCGAGGCGATCAGCAGGTTGTCGAGGAAGTCCTCGGCGCTGTGGATCGAGATGGTGCCCGTCGTCGGCTGGATCGGTTCAGGTCCGGAGCCCGAGTGCGTTCCGTGGGTGAGGGGCTCGATCTGATAGATGGGCACAAAGCGCATGTACAGGTACACGAAGGCGATCAGCACCGCTCCGCACCCGGTGACGAGGCCCGCGTAGGTGAGCGTCAGCCGGGCACGGATCGTCAGCGTGCGCCGCCGCTCGGCCGGGTGTGGTCCGCCGGTCACTCAGGCACCGAACCGGTAGCCGGCGCTGGGCACGGTCTGGACGACCCAGGGATCACCGAGACGTCGGCGCAGATTGGAGATGGTGACGCGGATGGTGTTCGTGAACGGGTCCGTATTCGCGTCCCAGGCCCGCTCCAGCAGGGTCTCGGCGCTGAGCACCCCGCCGTCGGCGTTCATCAGCACCTGGAGCACAGCGAACTCCTTGGGACTGAGCCGGATCAGCCGCCCGTCGCGGTACACCTCCCGGCGGAAGACGTCGAGCCGGACGCCGTGGGCCTCGACCACCGGGGGTCGCGCGGGCTGGGTGCGGCGTTCGAGCGCACGCAGCCGGGCGACGAGCTCGGGGAACTCGAACGGCTTGAGCAGATAGTCGTCTGCGCCCAGCTCGAACCCGGTGACACGGTCGCCAAGGGTGCGCGCGGCGGTGAGCATCAGCACCCGCACCTCGGGGTGGTCCCTGGCGAGCCGCGCGCAGACCTCGTCGCCATGGATCCCTGGCAGGTCACGGTCGAGGACTACGACGTCGTAACCGCCCACGGCGACCGACTCGAGAGCAGCCGTCCCGTCGTGGACGACGTCGGCGGCGATGGTCTCGCGACGCAGACCCACCCGGACGGCGTCGGCGAGATATGGCTCGTCCTCGACGATCAGTACACGCACCACCGGCCCCCCGATCCAGGTCAAAGGCATGAGTTCGGAACAAGGCCAGGGAATCACATCAGAGGTTCGGAGAACGTAAAGGAATCCCTGTACACCCTGGCAACACCCCCGGTGCTCGACTGTGAACCGTCCACGGACAGCCCGTGGATCCGGACCACCGGACCAAGGAGCACCTCATGCACAAGTATCGAACCTCGAAGCTCGCCGCCGCGGCCCTGGCGATCCCGCTCCTGCTCGTCGCGCTCACGGCCTGCGGCACCACCGATGACTCGCTGGATGCCTCCGGCAGCACCGACGGCTTTGGCGCGACGGACGAGTCCTTCGAAGAGTGGCGGCTCGCATACACCTCCTGCATGCGTGAACAGGGTGTCGACATGCCCGACCCAGGCCCGGACGGGGGGATCGAACCGTCGACGGACGACGGGTTCATGGCCGCGGACAAGGCCTGCAGCGAGAAGCTGGGCAGTCCGCCGGCACCGTCCGACGGGGACGAGCCGGTGCAGTCGGACGAGGAACGGCAGGCGGCGATGCTGAAGCTGGCCGCGTGCTTCCGCGACAACGGCGTCGACCTGCCGGACCCGAAGCCCGGCGAGTTGGTGAACATCCCCGATGACATCCCGGAAGAGGTCTTCGAGAAGTGTGTGTCGAACGACGGCATCAACGGCGCCGGCGCATCGGGAGACAGCTGATGGCAGGCACCGACGAGACCGGAGCGGCCCACGCCCGGCCCCGGCGCCAGCGACGGCGCCTGGTCATCTCGCTGACGGCCGTGGCCGTGGTGGCGGGCGGCGCGGGTTTCGGGATCCACGCGGTCGCGAACCAGTCCGACGAGCAGGGCCAGACCGCCCAGGCGTTCCGCGGCGCCACCGACAAGGTGGTCCGCAGCGACCTCGAGGGCAGCACCACCGCCCAGGGCACGCTGCGGTTCGCCGACCCGCGCCCCATCCAGTCCGCCCGGCCGGGAGTCGTGACCGGCCTTCCGAAGGCCGGTTCCGTGGTGAGCCCGGGCGAACGCCTCTACGCCGTCGACAACGTGCCGGTGTTCCTGCTGCGTGGCGCGCTGCCGGCGTGGCGGGACCTCGCCGTCGGCATGAGCGACGGGCCGGACGTGCGGCAGCTGGAGCAGAACCTGCGCGACCTGGGCCACCTCGACGTCGAGCCCGACGAGACGTTCACCTGGACCACCGTCGAGGCGATCATGGACTGGCAGGAGGCCGAGGGCCAGAAGCGTAGCGGCACGCTGCCCCTCGGATCGGTCCTGTTCGCCGACGGCGACCTGCGGATCGGCCCGTTGACCGCGAGCGTCGGGAGCCAGACAGGCTCCGGGTCGGAGCTGTTCGAGGTGAGCGACACCAGCCAGGTCGTGAACGTGGACCTGCGTCTGGGGGACCAGCGGCTCGCCGTCGTCGGCAATCCGGTCATCGTGCATCTCCCGGGCGGGTCAGAGACCACAGGGAAGATCACCTCGGTCGGCAGCCCGACCGAGGCCGAGGACTCCAGCACTGTCATCCCGGTGGTCATCTCCCTGGACGCCCCGAAGGAGGCAGCGGCCTTCCAGGAGGCCACGGTGAACGTCGACATCCCCAGCGAACGGCGCAAGGACGTGCTCTCGGTACCCGTGGGTGCACTCATCGCGATCACCCCCGAGCAGTTCGGCGTCGAGGTAGTGGCGGCCGACGGCAGCACCCGCCAGATTCCCGTGACCACCGGCCTGTTCGCCGGCGGCCGGGTGGAGATCTCGGGCGACGACGTCAGGGCCGGCCAACGAGTGGTGGTGCCCCGACGATGACGACCACGACCACCCTGTCCGCGCGCTCGGCGCTGAACCCGCTCATCGCGCTCGACGACGTCTACCGCGCCTACGGCCAGCCGCCGGTCCTGGCCTGCGCGGGGGTGACGCTACGGATCATGCCCGGCGAGCTGGTCGCGATCGTCGGGCCCAGCGGGTCCGGCAAGTCCACGCTGCTGAACCTCATCGGCACGCTGGACCGCCCCACCGCCGGCGTCGCGCGCATCGACGGCCTGGACGTCAACGACCTGGACGACCGGTCCCTCTCGGCCCTTCGGGCGTACCGCATCGGGTTCGTGTTCCAACAGTTCCACCTGGCCGACGGCGTCACCGCCCTGGACAACGTCGCCGACGGCCTCCTGTACACGGGCGTCCCACGCGCCGAGCGCCGCCGTCGGGCCGCCGAAGCGCTGGACCGCGTCGGTCTGGGCCAACGGTTCGACCATCAGTCCAACCAGCTCTCCGGCGGGGAGCGGCAGCGGGTCGCGATAGCCCGCGCCGTGGTGGGCGACCCGCCCCTGCTGCTGGCCGACGAGCCCACCGGTAACCTCGACACCGCTTCGGGCGCCTCGATCGTGGAGCTGCTCCACGAGCTCAACGCGCAGGGCACCACGGTCGTGGTGATCACCCACGACACCGAGCTGGCCGGACGACTGCCCCGGCAGATATCGCTCCGTGACGGGCGTGTGGTCAGCGACTCCACGACGTCGGAGGGGACGGCATGAGCACCGCGACCGTGCGGTCGCGACTGCTCGGCCAGGACGTGGTGCGCCTCGGCACCACGGGGCTGCGCGCGCGGCCGACCCGCGCGGTGCTCTCCGCGCTGGGGATCGCCATCGGCATCGCAGCGATGGTCGCCGTGGTCGGCATCTCGTCGTCCAGCCAGGCCCGGCTGAACGACCAGCTCGCGCAGCTCGGTACAAACCTGCTGACCGCGCAGGCCGGCACGAGCATCACCGGGAAGGAGACCGACCTGCCGTCCGACACCCTCGGCAAGGTGCGGCGGGTCGACGGGGTCGAGAGCGCGAGCAGCACCGCGATCCTGCCGGAACCGGTCTACCGCAGCTCGCTGTCGGACCCCGACGCCACCGGCGGGATCGCCACCATGGCCGCTGACCGGAACCTGCTCGGTGTGGTCTCGGCCCAGGTCAGGTCCGGGAGCTGGCTCAATCGCGCCACCGAGAGCTTCCCTGCGGTGGTGCTCGGCAGTGCCGCCTCCGAGCGGCTGGGGGTGACGGCGCCAGGGACCCAGGTCTGGCTGGGCGGCACCCACTTCACCGTGGTCGGCATCCTCGACCCGGTGGCGCTGGCTCCCGAGCTGGACGCCGCCGCCCTCATCGGCGCGGACATCGCCACCGACCTGTTCGACTTCGAGGGCAGCCCCACCACGATCTACGAACGCTCGGCCGACGAGGCCGTCGAGGACGTCCGCGCCCTGCTGGCACCGACGATCTCACCGGAGGCGCCCAACGAGGTCGAGGTGTCCCGCCCGTCGGACGCCCTGGCCGCGCGGACCGCCGCCAACCAGGCGTTCACCGGTCTGCTGCTCGGGCTCGGTTCGATCGCGCTGCTCGTCGGCGGGATCGGAGTGGCCAACACCATGATCATCTCCGTGCTCGAACGCCGGCGGGAGATCGGGCTGCGGCGCTCCCTCGGGGCTACCCGGCGGCACGTCCTGGTCCAGTTCCTCGCCGAGGCACTCCTGCTCTCCGCGCTGGGCGGCCTCTTCGGGAGCGCCTTCGGGGCGGGTGCCACCGCGATCATGGCCGGGGTGAACGGCTGGCCGTTCGCCCTCCCGCCGGCCGCGATCGTGGTGGCGGTCACGGCCACGCTCGTCATCGGCGCGGTGGCCGGCCTCTACCCCGCGGTCCGCGCGGCCCGGACCCCGCCGACGGCAGCCCTCGCGTCCTGACCCCGATCCCACCGTCGAGTGCGGGCTAGCGGGCCGAGAGGAAGGCGTCCAGGGCTGGGAGGTCGTCGGTGTTGATGTGGTCCACCCCGGCGTCCGCCAGCTCGGTCCACATCGCCTCGCGGGCGGCACCCGGCTGGTCGGGCGTGGCCCAGAACCGGACCCGGTAGCCCGCTGCGTGCGCCTCGTCCACGAAGGCGTGCAGGCGCTCCCGCTCGGCGGCAGGCATCGCGCCGTCGCCCTGCCAGGTGAACAGCTTGGTCCAGTTGTCGCTGACCAGCGGCATCAGGCTTGCCGGCAGCCCGGAGCCGAGGTCGCCGGACCGCCCGTCGTAGAACGCGTAGCGCACCGGCTGCTCCCGCATGGTCTCCAGCGGCCGGTTGCCGCTGATGACGGCGGTGACGGGGCCCGTCCGCACGCGGTCGTGCACGGCGCGGGTCATGATCGCCTTGTGCTCGGCGAGCTCGTCGTGGATCGCGGCGTAGGTGCGCTCGCCGTCCGACTTGATGTCGATCAGGAGCTGGAGGCTGCCGTCCCAGCCGGGGTAGACGCTCCGGCCGCGACCGCGCGCCAGGTCCTGGAGCGGGTCGAGGTAGAGGCTCTCCAGGGTCCGGGCGGGGTCGACGTCGACGAGGTCGTGCGCGACGAGCAGCTCGCCGTCGACCAGCCAGACGTCCGCCTCGACGCTGGTGAAGCCGTGGGACAGCGCGTCGTGGAGCGGACGGTCGTGCTCGTAGTCGTTGTGGGCGTGCGCGGCGTCGTGCGGCTCGCCCAGGTCGACGCCGCCCGCTGGCGGCGTGGCGGACGCCGGCGTGGCCAGCCCCGCGAACAGCGTGGCGGCCGCGAGGGCTGCTCCGACGATGGTTCGTGCGCGCATGGTCGTCTCCTTGTACCTGCCGGCCGAGCACCGGCTGACTGGTGCCCATGCAAGCGCCGGGCGCTGACGGGCAGGTGAACTGCGCGCTACGGGCGCCCGTCGCCGAGCCGAACCGCTCCGGCGCAGGACGTGGCAGACGCTCGGCGCCGTTTCGGAGGACGCCTGCCGGGCACGTACAACCCTCGCGAGGGGTGCCATGCGGGCTGAATTCCGTACACCTCAGCCATGCCAAATTCACCTCCGTCGAACTGTTCAGCAGAGATGAATTTGACATGGGTGAGCCGAACGAAGTTCACCAAACCTGACACCTGCTCCCCGGGTCTACCCTCTCCCGACCGCTTGAGCGGCGACTCGGCACGGTGGTCGCGCGCAGAAGCCCTGCCCGGAGCCCTTGCTCAGCGGCTCCGCCAGAACGCCCTCGTCAGGACGGTGAGCCCGACGGCGTCGGCTCCGGCTCCCCGATCAGCACCGTCACGCTGACGCCGAGCCGCAGTACCGTGCCCGCCAGAGGCGTCGTACCGGAGGCCGGGAGGGTGGGCGGCGCGTTCGGGTCCTCCAGCACCGGCTCGAAGCCGGCGGACTCGAGCTCGGCCACCGCGGCGCCCAGCGTCATGCCCTCCACCGTCGGCACGGCGTTGCGGCCGCTCGCGACGGTGACGTCCACGGCGGCACCCTCACGTACGGAGCGGCCAGCGCGGGGCCGCTGACCGAGCAGGGTGTCGGCGGGTTCCGGCGCGTCCGCTCGCGTGACCTCGCCGAGCACCAGGCCGGCGTCGCCCAGCGCCACCTGCGCCTCGGCCAGCGTGCCGGTCAGCACCGGCACCCGTGCTCGCTCCGTGCTCGGCGGCGGTGCGGCGGTCGCGGTGGCCGTCGCTGACGACGTCGGCGTGGCGGACGGCGACGACGTGGCGGTCCGGCTCGGCGTCGCCGTCGGGGACGGATCGCGCGATGCCAGGGGCGACGGGCTCGCCGAGCGCGACGGCGTCGAGGCCGCGGACGCCGAGGTGGTGGCGCTCGGCGACGGGGACGGATCGCTCCCGGCGAGCCCCGGTGCCGCCACGGCAGCCCAGACGGCCAGCGCGGCCACGAGCAGCCCGATCACCACGACGCCGACCCCCACCGCTCCGCCCCTGGTGGCAGGCACGGGCTCCCCCGCCCCGTCGACGGGCTTGAGGTAGTCCAGCTCCCCCGATCGTCGAGTGCTGGATGTCTGTCCGGTTGCTGCCGGTTGATCGGACGAAGATCCCGCACTCAACGGTGCGTCGGCGGGTGCGCGGGTGGGATCGGGCAGGTCGCGCGTCGCTTGCGCCAGCGCCGCGCGCATCTCCTCGGCATCGCGGAAGCGCCGCACCGGCGTCTTGTGCATGGCGCGCGTCACCACCCGGTCGAACGCGCGCGCCCCCGGGGCCAGCGCGGACGGCACCGGCGGCGGAGCGGACACGTGCGCGTCCAGCACCTGGGCGTCGGTGTCGCGAGGGAAGGGCGGTCGGCCGGTGAGCAGGTAGTACAGCAGCGCGCCCGCCTGGTAGACGTCGCCGGCAACACGCACCGGCCGGCCCTGTGCCTGCTCGGGCGACATGAACTGGGGGTTGCCCACCACCGTCCGGGCGTCACCGCCACCCGCGACCCTCGTCCTCGCCACCCCGGCCCCGCCCTCGTTCCCGGCGCCGGCAGCCGGCCCGACGGCGGCGGTCCGCCCCGGGGCGACGCCGAGCACCACGGTCACGGCGGACCCGTCGGCGCCCGGCCCGGCGCGCAGCGTGTCGCCGTCAGCCCGCAGCACCCCGCTGCCGACGGCGGTACGGCCCGCGGCGTCCGCCAGACCGAAGTCGACGAGCCGCACGTGCTCGGTGCGCAGCGCCTCATCGGGCTCCACGCCCTGCAGCAGGACGTTCGCCGGGGACACGTCGCGGTGCACCAGCCGCACCTCGTGCGCGACGGCGAGCGCGGCGAGCACGCCGTCGAGCACCGCGGCGGCCTCGGCCGGAGGAAGCGGCCCGTCGGCGTCGACCCGCTCACCGACGCTGCCGCCGTCGACCAGGTCGAGGGCGATCCATGCGAGCGCGACCCCTGCCGCCTCCTCGACGCCGGAGTCGTGGACGGCCGCGATGTTGGGGTGGTGCAGCTCCTGGGCGGCGCGCGCCTCGGCCAGGAAAGCGTCGCGAGACGCGGCGTCGGCGGTCAGGTGCGGGTGCAGGATCTTCAGGGCGACCGGCCGGCCGGCCTCAGCAGAGCCCTCCGCCGCCGCACCGGTGTCCTCCGCTGCGAACACGGACGCCGTCCCGCCCACGCCGAGCAGGTCCCCGAGCACGTACCGCCCGCCGAACGTGGATTCAGCATCGTCGCTGGTCACAGCGTGGCGCCGCCTCCGTCGTGGGCCATCATGGGCGTGCCGCCAACCTGCGGTAGCTGGCATCGCGCCGCGCCCTGCGCGCTACCGCGGCGACTACCAGCCCGAAGCCTACGGCTCCGATCGCGATGAGCAGGGTGGGCCACAACCAGGCGGGAGCAGTCGCTCCCGTTGAGCTGCTCGCGCTGGTCAACGGGGCTGCGCTCGACGTCTCCGGCGTCGGGCTCCCCTTACCTCTTCCTTCGTGGTTGCGCGCCGAGGGTTCCTCCTTCTCGACCCGATCCTCGGCGGCCGGGGTGGCACGCCTCTCGCGCTCGTCCGGACGCACCTCTTCCTCGGCCGGCTGCTGCACGTCGGCGGGCTGCTGCGCGTCGGCCGGTCCGGCCTTCGAGTCCACGTCCTTCGTCGACGGCACACGCGGTCTCGGAGCGGTCGTCGAAGGCGTCCACGACTGCACCAGCTCGTCGTCTGCCGCGGGTGCAGGCGTCTCGAACGCGAAGGTGCCGATCGTGTAGTTGTTCGTGTCTCCGAGTCCCTGCGCGGTCCGTATGGTCAACCGGAACTTCGTGCCGGGATCCAGTCCCTCAGGCACTCTGAACTCGTACTCGTACGTGACCCCGTCGAACGTACCGAAGAAGGGCGCGGGGTGGATCTCGATCGCGCCCGGCTCCAGGATCGCCTCCAGCCGGTGCGAGCTGCGGTGAATCTGGCCGGGATCGAGCAAGGTGTACGAAAGATTGACGCCGGTCCCGGCGTCGAGCACGAGCGGAACCCGGCCGAGATACGACTCGCCGGTCTCCATGTCTACCGCGGTGGTCTCCGCCAAGATGACCTCCTCGTACTCGGATGCTGCCGCGACAGCTCCGCCGGTCACCACGAGGCCGATGGCGGCGAGCGCGACAGCGACCAGGCGCCCTGCCACCGTCACCCGAACCGGCCGTTGACGTAGTCGTAGGTGCGCTCGTCCTGCGGCTCGGAGAACATCGCCTCGGTGTCCCCGTGCTCCACGATGGCGCCCGGCGTGCCCTGCGAGGCGAGGAAGAACGCGCACTGCTGGGAGACGCGCTGCGCCTGCTGCATGTTGTGGGTGACGATCACGATCGTCACCTCCTTCTGCAGCTCCACCATGGTCTCCTCGATGACCCGGGTGGACGTCGGGTCGAGCGCGGAGCAGGGCTCGTCCATCAGCAGCACCTTGGGCCGCACGGCCAGGGACCGCGCGATGCACAGGCGCTGCTGCTGCCCGCCGGAGAGCCCGCCGCCGGGCTGGGAGAGCCGGTCCTTGACCTCCTTCCAGAGGCCCGCGGACGTCAGCGACCGCTCGACGAGCTCGTCCTTCTCGTCGCGCGACGCCCGGAGGCCGGTGAGCTTGAGCCCCGCCACGACGTTGTCGTAGATCGACATCGCCGGGAACGGGTTCGGCTTCTGGAACACCATGCCGATGTCCTTGCGGGCGTCCTGGATCTTCTTGCGGCGGTCGTAGATGTCGTCGCCGTCGAGCCGTACCTCGCCGGCCAGCGCCGCGATGGGCACCAGCTCGTGCATCCGGTTGAGGATGCGCAGGAACGTCGACTTTCCGCAGCCGGACGGCCCGATCAGTGCCGTCACCTGTCCGGCGGGCATGGTCAGCGACACGCGCTCCAGCACCTTGTGCGAGCCGAACCACGCGGACACGTTCCGCGCGTCCAGCACGGACAGCTCGTTGCCCGACGGCGGTCCTTGCACCGCGCCCGGCGACGTCGGCCAGTCGGCCGCCGGCTCAGGGGCGACCGCCGTGCTCGTGGCGGTGCCGGTGGACTGTTCCTCGATGGTCATCCCAGGTCCTTTCACAGCAGGTTCGGCAGCGCGTCCATGACGATGTCGGCGCAGGTCACGCCGAGGGCAAGCAGCACTGGCACGCCGATAAGCCAGGCGTGCCACCGCCCCCACGAGGTCCACAGCCACCACAGCCCTACGCCGGCAGCCACGAAGAACACGAGCACGAAGAAGGCGATGTACCAGGCACCGTCGTCGCCGGCCATCTCGCGCTCCTCGTCCGGGAGCGCCGGTTCGGCCAGCACCTTGGTGGGGGTCTCCTGCAGGTCCGAGACGAGCTGGGCGTCCACGTGCAGCACGCCGGACGGGAACAGCTCCAGGCCGTCGGCGGTCATCAGCTCGAGGCGGCCCTGTCCGGGGGCGAGCGGCTTGGGCAGCGGGTCGCCCGCGTGCCGCAGTCCGAACACCCGGAAGGTGTGCTCGCCCTGACCCGTGGTCACGTGGATCTCGTCACCCGGTGCCAGCCGGTCCAGGCCGCCGAACGGCCCGCCGTAGGTGACCTGGCGGCCCAGGACCACCGACGTCCCGGCCTGGCCCGGCAGCACGGAGTCCCGCCGGTGCCCCGGGCCGGAGCGCAGCACGCGCGAGGTCGAGCTCTCGGCCACGACCTCCGTGACACCCAGCGCCGGGATCTCCAGCAGCGCGATCGGCGTGCCGGCCTCGACCAGGTCCCCGTTCAGGTCGAGCTGACCCACCGGTGTCTCGGCCTTGGCCAGCGTGGTCCGCAGCTCGTCGTAGGCGAGGAGCTGCGTGCGGTGGTGCTGTGCCGTCGAGAACAGCGCGGTGTGCGCCACGAACGCGAGCAGCAGCATGGACACCGTCATGATCGCGGCGCCGGCCCACCACCGCGCGTCTCGGGGGGCGAGCTCCCGCGTGGTCGCTGCGGCCGCTGCCGCCGCGAGGCGGGCGTTCTTGTACCGGGCGCCGAACGTGTTGCGCACGGCGTACGGGCTGGTCGGCGCGTCGTCGGCCGGGCTGGGGTTGTCCGGCAGGTCCTTGACCGTGGTGTCGGACGCGTTGGTCGGCGGGTTGCTCATCAGGCCGCCACCTCCGCGCCACCAGCGACCGGCAGGCCCGCGCCCGGTGCGCGCATCAGACGGAACACGTACCAGCCGCCCGCGCCGACACCGACCACGCCGAGGCCGCCGCCGGCCCACCAGGCCCAGGCCGGCACACCGGCGGCCGCTGCGTCGTCACCGGCCGAGCCCACGAGGAGCTCCGCGAGCGCGACGCCGCCGCACCAGCCCGTGAGCTGCAGCGTGTGCGGGCCGGCCGTGGTCTTCCCCGAGACGGTGAAGACTGCCTCGACCTTGCCCTTCCGGTCCGCCTCGAGCGTGCTGACGATCTGCGGCTCGGCGAACAGCACGAGCTGTACCTTCTCGCCCTTGCCGTACCCGTCGGCCGTCGCGGTGACCTTCTGGCCGGGCAGGTACACGTCCTTGTCGAGGCCCGCGATGTCGCCCTCCGTCGCGGGCTCGGTCGGCACGGGTGGTTTCTCCGGCACGCACTTCGGGGTGCCGGACGACGTCGTGTCGGCCGCGTCGCCGTCCGACCCCGTGGCCGCCCCGGTCCCGGTTCCACCGCCGGTGGCCCCGTCCCCGGTGCCCGGCTCGCCGGAACCGGGCGTGCCCGGGGCGTCGCCCGTCCCGTCCGGGGAGCCTGCGCCGGACCCGCCGCCCCCGCCTGCGCTGCTTCCCGGACCGGCGGGCGCCTCGCTCCCCGGTTCGGTGGGCTCGTCGGTCGGGTCGTCCGTCGGATCATCCGTCGGGTCGTCGGTGGGAGCGCCCTCCGGGATGGTCACGCTCACCCCCGTGCCCTCGTCGTCAGCGGCGTGCGCCGCCCCGGCAGACAGTGTCAGCGTTCCCGTCGCGGCGGCCGCCGTCAGCGACGCTGCACAGAGCAGCCCGCCAACGCGCCGCCGCAGGTGTCCCAGGCTCATCGGAGAACCTCTCTCTCGGTCTCGGCATGCGTGCCTGCCTCGGCCAGGGCCTCGGCGCGGACACGTTCGGTGTAGGCGGCCAGCTCCTCGCCCAGCAGGCGCCGCGAACGCCGGCGCCACGCCACGAAGGCCCAGATCGCGCCCGCGAGCACCAGCACGATCCCGGCCAGCGGCCAGGGCACGGCCCAGGCCTGCGCCGACGCCGTCACCGGGGCGGGCAGCGTGTCGTCGTCGGCCCCCTTGCCTGGACGTTCGGCAGCAGCCGGGGTGACGGTGAGGTCGGCGAACAGGAGCAGCACGGGCGGCACGCCCGGCACCTCGGCGACGACGTGCGCGGTGCCGCCGGGCACCAGGTTCTCGACCGGGTCGACGTCGGCCGCGCCGAGGTCCATCCCGAACGGCCCGGTGATCCGGACCGCCGGCTCACCGGAGATGCGCGTGTTGCCGGTGTTGGTCAGGTCGAACCCGACGGTCGCGGTACCGGCGCCGAACGGGTTGGCCACGCCGTCGAACCCGGCGACGACGCCGGTGACGTCGAGCGCGGGCTGCGTCTCGCCGTCGACCCGCAGGTAGATGCGGGTACCCACCCGCTGCTCCACCTGCACGGCCGACCCGTCACCGTCCGCACCGCCCGAGCGGAAGGAGGCGACGATGCCGGCGGCGTGGTCGCCGGGCGTCGCGTCGTGCGGCACGGTGATCGTGAACGGGATATCGGCGCGGGCGCCGGGCTTCAGCTTCACGACCACGCCGAGGTCGGCCGCACAGGACGCCTCCGCGTCGTCGTTCGTGTCGGGGCAGACCGCGGAGCCGGAGTCGACCGAGGTCCACGACCCCATGCCGGTGGAAGCCTGGTCGGCACCGATCAGCGTGAAGGCGCCGGTGTCGTAGTCGGTGGTCGCGTCGGACCCGTAGACCCGGAAGGTGGCCGGGCGGTCCGAGAAGTTGGACACCGACACCCAGTCGCTGATCGTGCTGCCGGGGGCGACGTCATAGGTGAGCTCGGTGCGCCCGTCGGGGCCGTCAGGGCTGGAGGGCTGGACGCTCCAGGTGACCTGGCGGTCGTCGGCGGCGGGGAGGACGGCGGCGTGCGCGAGCTCGGCCTGTGCGGGGGCGACCGTGCCGTACAGGACGGCGAGCACCCCGGCGGCGAGGACGCCGCCCGTGAGGGTCCTTCGGACGATCATCGTGAGGTTCTCCAGACCCGGTCGCGGCCCGTGCCGGACCGCGGGATACATATGCCGACGCCGCCTTCTTGGGCAGCGCCGGTCTGGACCTTCGAATCATCGTGACGGGCCGTGCGGTGGGCAAACATCGGGGAGGCGGAGCGCACGTAGCCGCTGAGCGACACCCAGATGGACGGCACATGGACAGCGGCGGCGCACCCGCCATACAACCACGCTGACCTGGGGTTTTACTCTCCCGCAGTGGTGCCTGCGCGGTGTTCGACGGCGGACGGCGGGCCGGTTGCGTGCCGAGGGACCACCCGAAAGGAGGGGGTGATTCCCGTCCGAACGGAGGGGGTGTCGATCCGGGAGGCCATGGCTCCGGGCGCTCGTCGAGGTCGTCCGGAAGTACGCGAACAAGCCACGGTAGATGACGAGACGGCCCCGGCCCGCTGGTTTGCGGACCGGGGCCATCCGGAGGGTTCAGCCGGCGAACAGGGTCGTCAGCAGCTCACACGAACCCGGTTCGACGTGGAACCGTCGTGCTGGGCGTCACCCGAGTATTCCGCGCGGAAGGTGTACGTCTTCCACGGCTTCAGGCCGGTCGCCTTCACCGAGGCGACGCCGTCGGTCACGGTGCCGGTCCCGACGGTCTTGCCTGTGGCGACGTCCTTGAACGTCACCGTGCCGGTCGCGGAGTCCGGACCGACCTGTGCGGTCAGCGTGGCCGACTTCCAGTGCGCCTTCGCGGTCAGCGTCGTGGTGGTGGTCTCCTTGACCGTCTCCCACGTGCCGGTGTTGGTGGCGTCGTTCCACGCGAGGCGGACGTCCACCGAGAAGTACTTCGAGGCCCCCACACCGTCACCGGCGGGCGGGAACGTGGTGCCCGGCGCGTCGCCCGGGTCGCACGTGATCACGTAGGTCGCGACGCCGCTGTGGCCGTCGAACCGGTCGGCCGGGAAGCCGTAGACGGCCCAGCGGGACGCAGACGTGCCGGTACGGAGGACCGGGTTGCCGTCGAGGCCGGATCCCTCGATCGGGGAGGCGGCGACCTTCACCAGCCCAGGGAATCCGGTGTCGGTCGGGGAGACGGTCGTCGGCCACGTTCCGTCCGGCCAGACGAACATCACGCGGGACGAGCCGCGGTACCCCTCGGGGCACCCGATCTCCGTCGTCAGGGACTGAGGGCCGCCCGGGCCGGAGATGTCCCCGGCCGTCTTGTCGAGGGTGATACCACCCAGGCGGTTGCCGGTGTCGAGCACCGGGTTCACTGCCTGCGCGGCCGGGGCGACCAGCGCCGCCCCGAGCGTCAGCGTGAGCGCAGCCGCGAGGCGCATGGCCACCCGGCTGACGGTGATGTGAGACATGAGTCCTACCTTTGTGTAGAATTCACCCCATAGGTCACGAGCGACCTGTGCCCTCGCGGGCACGGCCCCTCACCCTGGATTGAGCCCCGGGTGAGGGGCCTTCGCATGCGGGCAGGGGACGGCACCCGCACGGGAACTTGTGGGAGCGGGGCGGCCCCGTCGTCGGAGCCGCCCCGCGTCGTGCCGATCGTCAGATGAGGGTCAGTGTGAGGGTTGCCGCGTAGTCACCGGCGGCCGTGTCGGCGGGCGCCCGGAGCGTGATCCCCGCACCGACCCGGGTGTCGGACTGCGTGACCCCGGCCAGCGCCTGGGCGAGCGGCTTGTCGGCGGAGAGACCGCCGCCCGCGCCAGGAGTGACCTCGGTGCCTGCGGTCCCGGCGTTGCCGGTGCCGACCAGCTCCGGCTTCCAGCCCAGGGCCGAGCCGTCGATGGTCGCCTCGCCCGGGCCGTCGAAGTCGGACGTGCGGCCGTTCAGGGTCCACTGCTTGCGGTCCGTCCTGGTGTCGGTGACCCGCACCTCCTGCAGCGTGCCGGTGGCGACGAACTGCTCGCCGTCCAGCTCGGCCTGCGCCAGAGCCACTCCGCCAGGGCTGACCGTGAATCGCAGCCCCTGGGCCGACGCCGGGATGGTCACCGTGATCTCGGTGTCCTGCGGGGGAACGGGCTCGCCCACCGTCGTGACCGTCAACGTGCCGGATGTCGACGCCTCGTGGCTCGCGTCACCGGCGTACTCGGCCGTGAACGTGTACTCGTTGTCCGCCTCGAGACCGCCGACCACCGTCGTCGCTGTTCCGCCGGACATGTTCTCCGTCGCGATCGTCGAGCCGTCACCGCTCTTGAACGTCACTGCCCCGGACGCGGCGGACGGCGCGACGGCCGCGGTGAGCCGGACCCTGCCGTCGTTCAGCGCGGCACCGGTCAGCGTGGTGGTGGTGTCCACCTTCTCGATCGGGACGTCGGGGACGACCTCCCAGGTGCCCGTGTCGGTCGCGTCGTTCCACGTGATCCGGACGTCGGTCGAGAAGTACTTCGCGCTCGCGACACCCTCGGTCGCAGTCGGAACGGTAGTACTGGGCACAGTGCCCGGGTCGCAGGTGATGACGTAGGAGGCAACGCCACTGTGGCCGTCGAACCGCGCTGCCGGGAAGCCGCCCCCGTTCCACCGCGATGCGAAGCGCTGGGTCGTGCTGGAGTTCACGCGGTCGATCGGGTTGCCGTCCAGGCCGGTGCCCGCGATCGGGTGTGCGCCGCCGTAGAACAGTGCGGGCAGCCCGGCGTCGCTCTGACCAAGCCGCTCCGGCCACGTCCCGTCCGACCAGACGAACATCACGCGGGACGAGTTGCGGTAACCCGCAGGGCAGCCTGTCTCGGTCGTCAGACGCTGTGGGCCTCCCGGATAGGAGATCTCGCCACTGTCCACGTCGAAGGTGATGCCGCCGAGCCGGTTGCCCGGGTCGAGGTTCGGGGCCAGCGCCGCCGCCGGCGTCGCGATGAAGCCTGTGAGAGCCACCGCGATGGCGGTGACGAGAGCGAAGCCCGTGCGTCGGGCGGTATTGATACGCATCGATCATTCCTTACTGGAGGGCCGGCAGACCCGGTGCGCGTGCGACCGGGGGGCGTCGCCCCGACGGATGATCCGCCGGGGCGACGCGTGGAACCGTCAGGCCTGCCCGCCCAGGGGGCGTGCGAACCCGGTCAGCCGGAGCTGACGTGTTCCGTCAGTTGGTGCGGTAGGACTCGGCGTCACCGGCGCGGTAGTTCTCGCCGTTGATCAGAACGCCGTTGATCCCGGAGTCACGGTCGATGAACGAGCCGAAGCCGAAGTCCTCGATCGTGAACGAGCCGGCGCTCGACGTGGCGCTGTACACGGCACCGTCATCGCCCACGAACGCGTGCTCGAGGTTGGCGTTGTCGGCGATGTCGGAGTGCCGCACCACCGTGAACACCGGACGAGCGATCGGGAACGCGGTGTTCAGCGCCCCGTCGACGATCGGCTGCGTCACGACGCCGCTGTTGTTCTTCATGGTGTGCAGGACGGCACCGTCGCGACGGTCGAGGACGGTGACGCCGTACCGGGTGGACAGCGCGGTCGCGTTGCCCTGAGCGATGTACTGCGCGATGGAGAACGGCGCGATCGAGTTGGGCACGGCCGCGAGCGGCGCACCGTCGTGCTCCTGGACCGAGCCACCGGAGTAGGACCACGCGACGGCCGAGCCGAGCGTGGCCTCGGTCAGACCGAGCTGACCGACGAAGAACGAGCGGGTGCCCGAGCCGGTCTGGGGCAGGAACGGCACGATCTGGGCGCCCGTACCCTCGCGACCCACCGTGTACGCCACGTTGTTGCTCAGCGTGACGCTCTGACCGTTGGACGCGCTGTAGATGGCCGTCAGGTCGGCCCTGGTCAGCTCGTCCGGGACGGTCGCACCCGGCGCCGAGGCGTAGGTGACCGCGTCCACGGCGAGCGGGATGTACGAGTAGTCCCCACCCGGGACAAAGGTCGCAGCAGAGGACGAGCGAGCGAACGAGATGTCCTGGCTGTTCAGCGTGACACCCTGCCACTGGCCACCCGTCTTGGCCGCCTTGAGCGCGTTGACGCCGCTGCCGGAGCCGTTCGGCCGGGCGAAGGTCGCCCCACCGGTACGGGTCTGGATCGTCGCCGAACCTGTGGCGTCCCACGAGCCGAGGATCAGCGCGTCGTTGTTCGTGACCACGGCCGCGAGGCCGTTGTTCAGGTCCTGCGTCGTGTCGGAACCGACGCCGTCGACCGGGCGAGCGAGGTCGGTCAGGCCGGTCTCGGGGTCGATCGGGTCAGCCGAGGCGCCGAGCGCCCCGCCCAGGAGAAGCGCAGCAGTCGCGGCGCCGGCAAGGAGCGCACGGGCTCCCCGCAGGTGGTGCATAGACATGTGCATGCCTTTCCATCTAGGGTGTCCCCCCAAAGGTCGCGTGCGACCCTGTGTCCTTGCGGACACGGCCCCTCACCCTGGTTTCGCGCCCCGGGTGAGGGGCCTTCCACGTACGGGCGGGGGTGGTGCCCGTACGGAAACCTGTGTGGAGTTGTGCTCGTTCGACCGCCGGTGCCGGGAGGTTGAGCTGAGTCAGCCGGTCACGTCACGTCGTCGCATGAGGAACGGGGCGCCGACCATGCCGGCCAGACCCGCGACGAGGGTGCCGCCCAGCGCCACCGACGCTGCCAGCGGGGCGGTGTCCTGCGTCGCCGCCGCCTCGGTCTGGGTCGTCGTGGGGTCGGCCCCTGGGCCGCCGTCAGCTCCTGGATCGGACGGCGGACCGTCAGCCGCCGGGTCGTCGCCGCCCTCCGGGATCGGCACGGTCGCACTGGTGTCCGCCGGATCGTCCGAGCCATCGGCGGCGTCACCGCTACCGGATCCGCCGGTCCCGTCGCCGGCGCCCCCGTCTGAGCCGTCCGGCGCCCCGGACGGGTCCGGCTCGTCCGGCATGGTGGTCAGCCGCTCGGCCAGCTCCAGGGCCGCGTCCTGCTGCTCGGCGGTGAGCGGCACGTAGCCCTCCGGCAGGCCGCCGCGATCGCCGGTGCGAACGTTGCCGTCGGTGGCGGCGTAGGTGACGAAGTGCGCGTACTCCTGGCGTGCCTCCAGATTGAGGCCGACCGCGTTCAGGTTGGCCGCCGCGTACAGCGTGGCCGCCAGAGGGTAGGCGCCGTCGGGAAGTTCCGACAGGTCCACCGTGCCCAGACCGGTGCCGGTGTCAGTCGTGTGCGCGGCGATCCCTGCGGCCACCGAGTCGTCGTCGTACGGGACGAACTCACGTGCCGTGGCGACCGTCTGCTTCTTCGTCGATGAGGACAGGGGCTGGGCGAGGCTCGCGGTGGTGAGCCCGTACTGCTCGGCGGCGGGTGCACTGGTGGGACCGAAGACGAGCCGGCCCCCGATGCGCCCTGGTAGTGCTGGATCAGCCGGGACGAAGGCGCCGATGCTCGCCACACCGACGAGCTTTTGCGGGTCCCAGGCCCTGGTGTATCGCGAGTCCGCTCGGGCGATGCGTTCCGCGTTCGCGGTGAGCGTCGTCGAGTAGGGAAACATGGCGGTGGAGTCGAGCACCTGCTTCTGATAGTTGGGGAGCTGGACCGGCAGCTCCGGGTCGTCCGGGTTCACCGGGTAGATGGTCTGATCCTGCCTGGGGAACGTGTCGATCGGCGACGACAGCAGGTCGGCGCCTCCCCCGAGTGCCTCCGAGTGCTTCGGAGGCAGGTAGTACGGGTTGACGGTCGTGCCCCAGGGGTCGGGGGATCCCTTGAGGAACGCGACGGCGTCGGCGTCGGCGAGCACGTACTCCCACAGCGAACGGAACGCGTCGTCGCCCTGCGGCCCCACGACGACCCATGCCCCGTTCACGACCTGGGGGTTCAGGTCGGTGGGGTTCCCGAGCGCCTTCCACTCCTCGTCGGCCGTGATGTCGCTGAGCGCTTTTACCCCGGGGATCTCCCCGGCCCTGTCGGCCGTGTAGCTCTGGGTGAGCAGCTTGGCCACGAGCCGTGGGGTGAGCTTGAGATCTCGTGCGGTCCTGCCGTCCCGTTCCTCGAGGAGGAAGCCGATGGTGACGGCCGAGTTGGCCACCGGTCCGTAGCCCAGGTCGGCATCCTCGAGCAGCGCGGGGTCAGCGTTGGCGATGGTGGACTCGGTCAGTGGCTCGGCGACGACCGCCAGCCCGGCGGCCCCGGTGAGGAGCTGGGAACGCACCAGGTCTCCGGCGTTGGTCGTCAGGCTGAAGGTCGAGCCGTCGTCGCCGTTGCAGAGGACCGGCTGCCATGAGCTCATCGCGTCGGCGAGCAGCTCGCTGCCCACGATCCGGCGTTCGGACGTGCCGGCCGGGCAGCTCACGAACGGGTTGCTGAAGTCGAGCGGCACCACGATCCGGTTCGACCACGCGCCGCAGGCCGAGGCGATCGGCGAGCTCAGGTTGTAACCGGCTTCGCCGTGACCGGCGCCCTCGCGCGGAGCGCACCGCTCGGCGCCAGGCAGGTTCGTCGAGTGGCTACCCCGCGGCACGATGACGAGCCAGCAGCGCTCGCCGGCCTGCGACTCCGGGTTTCCGCACCCGAGGTAGGGCTGGGCGGCGGCGGACTGCGCGACGAACGTAGCCGTGGCCGTCCTGTCGCTGCCGAAGGGCACCCGCACCAGCTCGTTGGTGGTGGACGCGCTGAAGTACCGGTCCAGTCCCTGTGTGGTCACCGTCGACCCGCTCTCGCCAGGCAGCGTGATCGTCTCCGGCTCCTGGACCTGACCGGTGACCGTCCGGAAGGGCACACGGCCGTCTCCCTCGCCGCGGTTGAGCGTCGCATCGGCGAACCCCCCACCGCCGAAGGCCCCGGACGTTGCAGCATCGGTGCTCTTGGCGGTCTCGAACCCGGACAGCGCGCCCCACTGGCACGTACTCGCGAAGTCGGAGGCGTCCGGATCGCCCCAGCACTGCATGACCTGCAAGAAGTTCTGCGAACCAGGCAAGAAGGACTCACGCATGCTCTGCGCCATGCCGCTGGCCGTGAGGGTGATCCCCTGGTCGGTCAACCCCTTCGTCTGCGAGACGGTGACCTGCAGATCCTTGAAGTCGTCCCAGAACCCCGAGTTCTCGTACCGGCCGCCCGGAGCGACGTCGTCGCGAGAGGGCTGGAACTGCTGCAGCTCCCCGTTGTCCCCGGCCCACTTCACGGTCACCGCGGAGTCCGTCTCGCCGGCCGCCCGTGCGTCCGACGGCGCGTACAGCGCCACGAGCCCACCGGCCGAGGCCAGCGTGACGATCGCGCCGAGCACGCTGATCGTGCGACTGCGGAGCTTCATCGGGGTTCTCCGTTCGACTCGTGCGCTACGTCCCCGGCTCGCACCGGTCCGGACGGGGAAAGCATTGCCGCCGACCGCCGATATTGGCAACCATAGAAATGGTGGACGGACAATTGAGAAAGGGCGCTGCTGCGGCGGACGGCAGGTGAACAACACGTTTCAAGCGCCGCGCAACCGGCGGAAACACGTGCCGCCAGCGCCGTCGTCCTGCGGTTCCGACACGCCAGGCCCGCCGAGCGTTCCCCCAGTACACCACCCAAAAGGAGGGGGCTAGCCCGCTCCCTGAGGATGGGACGCACGACCGCGGCGTGCCGAGGGATCCACGATGCGGAACGCATTTCACCCCTTTCGCCGAATACACTTATGTCATTCAGCGGGTTATTTTCCATGGCCTGCTCGCGGACGCCGGGAATGGCCGCGGAAACATCGTCGGAAATCAAGGCGTCACTCCTCCTGAAGGCGCGCGGAGGCTGCGGTCACGGGGCACCGGGAGCGCCGTCCGTGCGCGTTTGCCGACCAGCGGCGGCAGCACCGCAGCGAGGATCATCACGAGCCCCAGGCCGACCATCGCGAGCTGCGGGACGAACCCACCTCCGGCCACCGGCAGGGTCTGCGGGGTCGCGGCGACCAGCACCGGCTCGGTGTTCTCGTCCACGACCTCGGCGTCGCCACCACCGCCGGACCCGGCGTCGACGCTGCTGCCACCGCCCGCGTCATCCCCCTGGCCGCCGCCGGACCCGCCACCACCGGCGGAGCCGTCGCCGGACCCGCCGCCGGCCGGACCGTCGTCATCCGGCCCGCCGCCCGGCCCGTCCGGGCCGCCACCATCGGGTCCACCCGACTCGTCGCCCTCATCGCCACCGCCCGCGCCGCCACCGGAGGGCGCCGTGGGAGTGTCCTTGGACCCGCCGGTGCCCGTGGTGCACTGCGTGGGCCCCTTCTTGTCGCACGCCGGCGGGTACGGGGCCTCGTTGGCCAGCTGGTTCGTGCCGTCGGACGAGAACGTGGGGTTGTTGCAGTCGTTGATCCCCTTGATCACCGGGTCGCCGCCGGGGATCTTCTGGATCTGCGTCTGCCCCGCCCGGACCAGGTTGATCGGCAGCGGCGAGTAGCCCAGCGTGTCGGCCTGCTGCTGCCCCTCGCACAGGAAGTAGGCGCCGAAGTCGGCCAGCGTGAGGCCCTTGTCGACCGTGAAGCCGGCGACCTGCGACGTCGGCAGGATGATGTACGAGTAGCTGGACAGCGGGTACACGCGCCGGTCGTTGAAGGAGTAGACGTCCTCCAGGTTCTGCGTGAGGTAGTCGGGGGACGACTTGTTCTCGTTGATCTTCGCCCGGAGCAGCGCCACGGCCACGTTCGCCGCCGTCGGCTCCGTGTAATAGCCCGACCTGTTCAGCATCTTGGCCACCGGGAAGCCGCTGTTCAGCGCGTACGAGTACTCGACGAACGTGATCGCCCCCACCGCGTGGGACTGCGCCACGTACCCGGCCACGCCGTTCGAGCCGGCCCGCGACACGAACCCGGAGCCCGGAGCGACCGGGTAGTTGGACGTCACGCCGCAGTGCCCGTTGATCATCGGACGATTGACCTTGCTGCAGTACGCGTCCCACACCCTGGTCTGCTCGTCGCGCATCCAGATGGAGAACTGGGCGGTGGCTCCCGACCCGTCGGAGCGCACGACCGGCACGATCGGGATGCCAGGCAGCGCGAGCTGCGGGTTGTCCTCCTTGATCTTCGCGTGGTCCCAGCGCGTGATCTCGCCGGTGAAGATCTGGGCGATCGTGTCTCCGGACAGCCTCAGGTTCGTGACCCGCTTGCCGCCGACCTGCAGGTTGTACATGAAGGCGGTTCCGCCCGCGACGATCGGCATGTACGCGAAGTCGCGGTCGGGCCGCACGTCGCCCTCGTTGGAGTTGGCGATCGCGTACGGGATCTCGCTGACGCCGAAGTCCGCCGTCCCGTTGGCGAAGCTGTTGCGGCCCTGGGTGGAGCCCGACTCGGAGTAGGTGATCTTCCACTGGTAGTTGGACCAGACGTTGCGGATCCACTGCTGCAGCGCGTTGGCCGACCAGGTGGACCCGGCGCCGTTGATCGGTGCGTGCACCGTGCCGACGGCGGCGGGCGCGGCCTGCCGCGCGGCCATCTGCTGCGGGGTGGCGCCCGCGGCGGCACCCGCAGGCACGACGGCGCCCGCGATCACGAGCAGCACGCCGAGCCCGGCGACGAGGGCACGTACGCGCAGGGCGCGCCGCGAGGTGGTGGCGGTCATCGTCCGGCCTCCTTGTCATCGGTGGGGGTTTCCTCGCCCGACAGTGGGTCGGTCGACGGCGGGTCGCCCGACGGCGGATCGCCCGACGGCGGATCGCCCGACGGCGGAGCAGCCGACGCCGGGGCGGCCACCGCCGTCGGCCCGCTGCTCCGGAAGCGTGCCGCGACGCGGGCGGAGGCGCGCTGCGCCCGGCGCGCGCCGCCAGGGCTGAGCACCCCGGCGCCCTTGCCGCCGATCAGGCGGGCGAGGGCGAACAGCAGGAAGACGAGCACCATGAGCACCGCCGCCGCGCCGAACCCGCGCGCGATCTGCGACGGCTCGGGGCTCTTCACCAGCGTGAACGTCGCCAGCGGGAGCGACACCATCGGCCCGTCGAACGGGTTCCAGTTGTAGTAGGTCGTGTACCCGGCGACGAGCAGGATGGGGCTCGTCTCGCCGATCCCGCGCGCGGTGCCGAGCACGACCGCCGTCATGAGGCCCGACTTGCTGGTGGGCAGCACCACGTTCCAGATGGTGCTCCAGTGGCTGGCGCCCATCGCGAACGACGCCTCCTTGAGCGTCTGCGGCACCAGGCGCAGCACCACGTCGGCCGACCGGATGATGATGGGCAGGATCATGATCGTGATGGCCAGCGACGCGGCGAAGCCCGACTTCGGCGCGCCGAACATGAGGATGTAGGTGGCCAGGATGAACAGGCCGCACAGGATCGACGGCAGGGCGGTCATCGCCTCCGTGACCGTGCGCACGATCCGGGTGAACGGGCTGGGGAACTCCGCCAGGCACACGGCCGTCAGCAGGCCGAGCGGGATCGAGATCGCCAGGGCGAAGGAGATCATGATCAGGGTGCCGACAGCGGCGTGCGCCATGCCGCCGACGGTCAGCGGGTCCAGCGGGCCGGCCATCGAGAGGTCCTGCGTCCAGAAGTTGGCCTGCGAGAACGCCGACCGGCCCTCCGTGAGCGCGAAGACCACGACCACCACGAGCGCGAGCAGCAGCACGACGGCGCCCGAGTGGATGAGCACGCCGGCCACGCGGTCCTTGATGGTGATGCGGTCGTCGTCGAAGCTGATCAGCACCACGAAGAAGCCGAGGAACAGCAGGTAGGCGATCAGCACGAACGGCAGCGCGCCCTGGAACGGCGCCACCTGGGTGAACAGCCAGGCGGTGGTGGCGACGCCTGCCGCTGCGGCGCCGACCACCCGCAGCACGTCCTCGCGGCGCAGGCCGGACAGCTCGCGCTGGACCTCGGGCCGGGCGGGCGTGATGCGGCCGTCCCGGCCGGGCAGGTGGGTGCGGGTGTACCGGCCGGGCCGGTCGGCGCGGCGCGCGCCCTGGGATGTCTCGGTGACGGTCATGGTGCCCTCAGCTCGCAGCGCCCGATCGGGAACGCTGAATGATGAATCCGGCGACGAAGTTGATCAGCATGGTGATGAGGAACAGCACCAGCCCTGCGGCCATGAGGGCGGACACCTCGAAGTCGTTCGCCTCGCCGTTCTTGAGGGCGATGAGCGAGCTGATCGAGTTGGTGCCGGTGCTGAGCACCTGCCAGTTGATGACGAACAGCGGGCTGATCACGAGGTAGACGGCGATGGTCTCGCCGAGCGCCCGGCCGAGGCCGAGCATGGTGCCGCCGATGATCCCGCCCTGCCCGAACGGGTAGACGACGTTGCGGATCACGCCCCACTTGCTGGCACCGAGGGCCAGCGCGCCCTCCCGCTCCCCCACCGGGGCCTGGTCGAAGACCTCGCGCATGATCGCCGCGGAGATGGGCGCGACCATCATCGCGACGATCAGCCCTGCGAGGACCGCCGAGGCGGTGAACACCGTGGGCGTCGCCAGCGGGTCGTCCGGGTCGAACTGGGACACGGCGAAGATCGGGATCCAGCCGAAGTACGTGGAGACCCACTCCGCGACCGGCAGCAGGTTGCCCTCCAGCCAGTACGCGCCCCACAGGCCGTATACGACGCTCGGGATGGCCGCCATCAGGTCGATGACGCCGATGAGGAAGCGCTTGATCGCCCCCGGTGCGTACTCCGTGATGTAGGTGGCGGTGACGAGCGCGAGCGGCACGGCCACGATGATCGCGGTCAGGCCGATCACGACGGTCCCGAACAGCACCGCCGCGATACCGAACCTGCCCGAGTTGGGCTCCCAGTCCTGCTCCGTGATGAAGTCCCAGCCGGCGACGTCGATCGCCTGGGCGCCCCGCCACATCAGGAAGACGCCGACCAGCGTCATGATCAGCAGCACCAGCGTGCCGCCGGAGTGGGCGGCGACCCGGAAGGTCGTGTCCTGCCAGCCGCTACGGCTCACCAGCGGACGGGTGGGGTCCACCAGGGCGTCACGCGGGGCCGGCGACGTCTCCAGGCCGAGCTCGCGCAGCTCGGTGCGCTGTCGCTCCAGCTCTGCGACGGCCGTGTCTCTCGGGTCGGCGGTCTGGCTCTCCCGTGGCTCACGCACGGGGTCGTCGGGGTCGGGGCTCATCGTGAGGTTCTCCTGACCGGACCGCGGTTCTGTACCGCGGGATGTGGTGCCCTGCGCCATCGGACGGGAACGCTCAGCTCGGCGCCGGTTCGGACGGTGGCATCATCATCACGGGCTAACCCGGCGGGCAAACAAAGCAAATGCGGCGAAAAGGTTGACGGACGGCGGGGTCGAGATGGACACCAGGTGGACGACGCCGGACGGGCGTCCGGAGGTCGGCGAGATGCCGCGGTTCTCGGCGTCGCCGGCGGCGGTACGGCGTGCCGTCCGCAGGTCTCGGCGCGCCGACCGGGCACGCAAGGACCACCCGAAAGGAGGGGGCGGGGACCACCCGATCGGAGGGGGCCCAGCCCCACGTCCGGCCGCGCTGCTCGGGCTGACCCGGTGGGTGGGGCGGAGCGTCGTCGCCGTGCTGCTCGTCGCCAACGTCACGGCCTATCTCGGGTCGCTCGCGCTGCTCGACCAGACCGGTGTGGCGCACACCGCGCAGACCGAGGACTGGCGCGTCACCACCGTCGTCCTGATCGTCGCGTTCCAGGCGGCCTGGCTGCACTGGCTCCGCCGCCAGGCGCTCGGGACGCTGGTCGCCTCGCTCGTGCTGTGGTCCACCGCGCTGCTGATCGGCGGAACCGACGCGCTCCTGCTCCAGCCCGGGGTGCTGCTGGCCGTGTTCAGCTATGCCGCCGAGCGCTCCGGGCGACGGCGCGGCGCGTTCGTCGCGGTGCTCGTCCTGCTGCTGGCGGGGGTGCTGCTGGCAGGGGAGTCGCTCTACCCGCTCCCCGGAGCGCCGGGGTGGCGGACGCCCGCGGTGGTCGTGGCGTGCACGCTCACCGCAGTCGGCCTCGTCGGCGTGCCCGCGCTCCTCGGCGCCTGGTACGCGCAGCTGCGCGACCGGGCCGAACACATCGCGGCCCTCGCCCACGAGATCGCCGGCCGCGAGGCGCACCGGACGGCCGACGCCGTCGCGGCCGCCCGTCGCACCGTGGCGCAGGAGCTCCACGACACCTCGTCGGCCCACCTCGCGGCGCTCCTTACGCTCAGCACCGCCGCGGAGGCGAGCGCGGCGGCCGGCGGCCCGGCGGACCCGCACCTGATGGCGCAGATCCGCGACGAGGGCCAGAAGCTCTACCAGGGCTTCGAACGGATGGTCTCGCGGATGCGGCAGGAGGACCGCACGCAGGCCGGGTCTCCCCAGCCGGGGCACGGCTCCGGCCAGCACACCGTCACCCAGGTCGCCGACCTGGTCGCCGAGCACCACGACGCCGCTGACGTGACCGTCGCGCTCGAGCACGATCCCGGTCTGGCGGAGATCGACCAGCGGCTCGGCCCGATGCGGGGACACATCGCCTACCGCGTGGTCCAGGAGGCACTGAGCAACGCGCGCAAGCACGCACCAGGCGCCGAGGTCACGGTGACGCTCGCGGACGACGGGTCGAGCCTGCTGCTGCGGGTGGAGAACGAGAGTTCACCCGCCGGCCGCACGCGGGACCGTGGTGGTCCCGTGGTCCCACCCCATAGCCTCGGGTACGGCATCGAGGGCATGCGCGACCGGCTTGCCGCCGTCGGCGGGAGCCTGCGCACCGGACCTCGGCACAGCGGCGGGTGGGCAGTACAGGCACTGCTGCCCCATCCGCCGCACCGGACCGACGACAGCGACGGTCAGACCCGTCGCCAGGGAGGTGCGACCACGTGATCACGACACTCGTCGTCGACGACGCAGGGAGCGTCCGGCGGTCCCTGCGGCTCCTCCTCGCGACAACCCCCGACATCCGCGTGGCCGGCGAGGCGAGCAACGGGGTCGACGCCGTCCGGCTGGCCAGGGCGCTGAAACCGGACGTGGTGCTCATGGACCTCCGGATGCCCGGCGGGAGCGGCCTCGACGCCATCGCGGCGCTGAGCGGCCCGGGCGTCGACGACCCCATCCCCGTGCTCGTGTTCACCACGTTCCACCTGGACGAGTACATCTACGGTGCGTTCGAGCGCGGCGCCGTCGGCTACCTGCTGAAGAAGAACCCCGGGGACATCCCTGCCGCGATCCGTGCGGCGGTCAACGCCAGCGCCCTGCAGTCGCCGGCGGTGCGGGAGCGACTCATCGCCGAGTACGCGCGGAGCAGCGGTCCGGCGGGCATCGCACCGTCGGAGAGCCTCGCCGCGCTCCTCACGGACCGCGAGCTCGAGGTGGTCGCCGCCCTGGCGGAGGGGCTCAGCAACAAGCAGATCGCGGTGCAGCTCAACCTCGGCGAGAACACCGTGAAGTGGCACATCGGCAACATGCTCGACAAGACGGGGACCCGCGACCGCACGCAGCTCGCGATCTGGGCCTATCAGCACGGGCTCAACCCCTGACCGGGACCCGCTGACGCAGGGTCCCGGCGCAGGGGCTGAACGCCGCGCTGACGAGTACCGCTAGCGCTCCTCGCACAGGGCGCTGATCGGGTTGGGGCCGTCCGCGGTCAGCAGGCCGAGGCGGTACGGCAGATCGCCGTAGCCGCCACCCTCCACGACGGCGTCGGGGTCGTAGCCCTGGAAGAGCATCTGGAGCGGCTCGCAGGGATCGATCGTCGGCGTCATGCCGCGTGCGGTGCGCAGGAGCTCGCCGTGCGAGACGTCCACCGACCACGGGGCGGTCTCGTAGGTGACGTTGTTCGACCGGGCGAACGGGTTCTCCGCCGTGTCGGCGAGCGGCACCCACTCGTCGTCGTCGGCGTCGGGCGAGTCCGCCGTCCACGACCGGTACAGGCGCGCGCCGTCGTCGCCGATCGCCTCCATCAGCAACAGGTACTTCCCTGTTCCCCGGATCTTGTACACCGCGCCGGCCTCGAAGAAGTCGAAGCGATCAGCCTCCTCCCTCGCGATGACGGTGCTCTCGTCGTACCCGTTCGGGAAGTCGGCGACCGAGGTCTCGGACCGGTAGAGGTGACCGTTGTCGTCGGACGAGAACAGGTAGCACCTGCCGCGGTCGCAGGTGTTCCAGAAGTCGAGCCAGTAGCCGTTGCCGATGTTGTCCTGGATGACCTGAGGCATGTCGGCGTAGAAGTGCCGCGGAGCGCTCCACGACGTGGGGTCGCTGATGTCCGCCGTGGTCGAGTAGGCAGCGTTGCCGTCCTGGTAGATCAGGTACCAGAGCTGCTGCGGCTCGAACCAGAACACCTGCGGAGCAGCGCGGTAGCCCGGCCCGATGGCGGTCTCGTCCAGGTAGTGGAGCGGCGCCTCGTCCGCCTCCGACCAGTCGGTGAAGCTCTTGTAGGCCATGTGCCAGCCCTTGCCCTCGCCGGGCGTGGTCGTCATGAACACGTGGTACTTGCCGTCCGCCCGGACGATGCTCGGGTCCTTGACCGCGACGGAGTCGTGGCTGTCGTCCGGCATCGGCGTGATCACGGGGTCTCCGGTGGTCCAGCTGAACGACGGGGCGTCAGGGCTCGCCTGGGCGACGGGCGCAAGCCCGGCGACGACGACGAGCGCGGCCGCGGCGGCGACGCTCCGGACTGCGGTGCGGAACCTTCGAGTCATCTGCGTGCTCCCTTGCACGAGGGTGATCCGGTCGGGCCGAACTTTAACGTTAAACGTCAGGTGCGACAAGGGCCCCTCGTCACCAGGCGCAGCTAAGGCCCATCCGCGACGACCTGCGACCCGCACCGTTGACACCCTCGTCGAAGCGCCCTACTTTATCGATAAACACCGCAGGGCGACGGGTGACTCGAGGAAGAGAACCAGTGACCGATCGACAACTAGCCAGGCACGTGGGCGCGCGTCGACTCACGCACGACGATCCGCGCCGACATCACCGACTCCACCACGTCGCCGACGTCGGACGGGTCCGCCTCGACCCGGCGCAGGAGCAGGTCCATGATGCGTTCGGCCATCGTGTCGTTGTCGGGGTCCATGGTCGTCAGGCGCGGGACGAGGTACTCACCCTCCGCGTCGTTGTCGAAGCCGACCACCTGGACGTCGTCAGGGACGCGCAGGCCGATGTCGGCCAGCGCGCGCAGTGCGCCCATCGCCGCCGCGTCCGTCAGGGCGAAGGCCCCGTCGAACCGGGCGCCGTCGCGGTGGAGCCGCATGACCGCCTCGTAGCCGTCCTTCGTGGTGAACGAGGCGGCGTCGACGACGAGCTGCTCGTCGACGGGCACGCCAGCCGTGGCGTGCGCCTTCCGGTAGCCACGGGTGCGCAGCGTCGCCATGCTGTCGACGCCGGCGTCCGTGCGGCCACCGATCAGGGCGATGCGTCGCGCACCACGCTCGAGCAGGTACGACGTCGCGAGCTCCGCACCGCCGACGTTGTCCATCATCACGTGGTCGAACTCGCCGGCCAGGCGTCGCTCACCGAGCAGGAGCACCGGCACCTCGACGCCGGCACGACGTACGTCCGCCGTGTCGATCTGCACCGGGCTGAACACCACGCCGTCGTACGGACGTACCCGCTCAGGGGAGATGGCGGAGAGCTCTCCCTCCCTGCTCGCTCCCGTGCGCTCGATGATGACGTGATAGCCCCGCGCTCGCGCCAGGGTGTCCAGGCGAGCGGCGAGGTGGGAGTAGTACGGCCCGTCCAGGTGGGGAACCAGCAGGCCGATCGCACCGCTGCGGCCGGCCCGCAGCTGGCGCGCGGTCGCGTTCACCCGGTAGCCCAGCCTGGCCACCGCCTCGAGCACGCGGGCACGGGTGTCATCACTCGCCCCCGGCCGCCCGTTGATGACATTCGAGACCGTCATCTTCGAAACCCCGGCTTCTCGCGCCACATCACTCATCTTCACCACGCCGCCCATCATGACACCCCGCGATCGACGGCCTCGTCCGTTCGCGCCGGTGTCACCCCATGGCTCTGATCAAGGAGGATCCAGACCGCCGTGAAGCAGCTCCTGTACTCGAAGAAACTCGCGCCATATCTGTTCATCCTGCCCTTTCTCGTGACCCTCGCCGTCTTCTGGGTGGTTCCGCTGGGCCGCTCGTTCGTGATGAGCACCCAAGAAGTGCTCTACGGGCAGGCGACGTTCATCGGGCTCGGCAACTACGAGCGGCTCTGGGGGGACCGCATCTTCTGGCAGGCGCTGTTCAACAGCCTGCGCTACATGGTGCTCACGCTCGTCCTGCTCATCCCGATCCCGCTCGCCCTGGCGGCGCTGGTCAACTCGAACATCGGTAGCGCCCGGATCAAGGGCTTCTTCAAGGCCTCGATGTTCGTCCCGGCGCTGACCTCCGTCGTGGTCGCGGGCATCGTCTTCCGTCTCATCTTCGCGGAGTCCGACTCCGCGATGATGAACCAGGTGGTCGAGTTCTTCGGGTTCGGCCCCGTCCGCTGGTTGCGCAGCGACCTCACCGGGCTCGTCGCGCTGCTGGCCATCGCGCTCTGGCGGTGGGCAGGGGTGAACATGATGTATTTCCTGGCGGGCATGCAGGCGATCCCGACCGAGTACTACGAGGCGGCGTCGATCGACGGGGCGAACAAGTTCCGGCAGTTCATCCACATCACGATCCCCAACATCAAGCCGACGGTCATCTACGTCGTCACGATCAGCATCTACGGCGGCCTCTCGATGTTCCTCGAGAGCTTCATGCTCTACGCGGGCAACAACTCACCCAACAACCAGGGCCTCACGGTCGTCGGATACCTCTACCGCAAGGGCATCGAGGAGAACGACCTCGGCTTCGCCTCCGCGGTCGGTGTGGTGCTGCTCGTCGTCGTCATGACGCTGAACATCTCCTACCTCGTCGCCAGCGGCACCTTCAAGAAGGAGGCCGCGTGATGGCCGCTCAGCCGACCGCCCGCCGGTCCATCGCCCCGTCCACCGCTGCGTGGATCCAGGGCGCCTTCCTCGTCGTGATCGCGCTGATCTCCCTGGTGCCGCTCCTCGCGATCTTCGTGGGCACGTTCCAGGACGGCAACGAGGTGATCCGGCGGGGCATGACGTTCGACGTCGACCTCGGCGCACTGAGCCTGGACAACTACGTCCTGCTCTTCACGGACTCCGGGCCCTACTTCCGGTGGTTCGCCAACACGCTGCTCCTGACGGTCGCTCAGGTCGCGGGCACGCTCCTGGTGAGCTCGTTCGTCGCCTACGGCTTCGCGATGTACGAGTTCCGGACCAAGACGCTGTGGTTCGTCATGGTGCTGCTGGTCATGACCGTGCCGTTCGAGATGCTCATGCTCCCCCTGTACGTCCAGGTGAACGACATGGGGCTCGCCGACACCTACACGGTGATCGTGCTCCCGTTCCTTGCGTCGGCCGTGACCATCTTCTTCTTCCGCCAGTACTTCCTCGGCATACCGAAGGAGATCATCGAGGCCGGCCGGGTCGACGGCGTGAGCGAGTTCGGGATCTTCTTCCGCCTCGTGCTGCCGATCACCAGACCGGCGATGGCCGCCATGGCGATCCTCAACGGGATGCTCTGCTGGAACAACTTTCTCTGGCCGCTGCTGGTGCTGCGCAGCCCGGAGAAGTTCACGCTCCCCATCGGCCTGAACACCCTCCTGACGCCGTACGGGAACAACTACGAGCTGCTCATCATCGGGGCCTTCTTCTCACTGATCCCCGTCCTCATTCTTTTCCTCGCATTCCAGCGGTTCTTCATCGAAGGAATCACCGCGGGAGCGGTCAAAGGCTGACCCCTCCCCAGATCGAACGGAGAAACTCATGACAAGGCTACGGACGACGGTGTCCACGCTGGTCGCCGCCCTCGCGGTGACGGCGCTCACCGCATGCGGGGGCGGCGGTCAGCCAGAAGCACCCGTCAAGAACTCGGACGGCTCGACGACGCTGGACATGTGGACGTTCGCCGACGTGCACGCCGCGTACTACGAGGAGATGGCCGAGCGGTGGAACGAGGCCAACCCTGACCAGGAGATCAAGCTCGAGGTCACCGTCTATCCCTACGACGACATGCACAACAAGCTGCAGCTCGCGGTGAACTCCGGTGAGGGCCTGCCTGACGTCGTCGACATCGAGGTCAACAAGTTCGCCAACTTCGTCAAGGGCGACAACCCGCCCCTGGTCGACCTGACCGAGGCCGCTGCGCCGTACACGGACGACATCGTCCAGGCCCGCCTCGACCTGTACAGCAAGGACGGAAAGATCTACGGGTTCCCCACGCACGTGGGTGCCTTCACGACCTTCTACAACACGGAGGCGCTCGAGGGAGCCGGGATCGACTACACGTCCATCGAGACCTGGGACGACTTCAAGGAGGCCGGCACCCGGTACAACGAGGAGACGGGCAAGGCGTTCGGCGTCGCCAGCACCAGCGTCATGTTCCTCGAGCCGCTCATCGCGGCGCAGCTCGGCGGGCAGTTCTTCGACGCCGACGGCAACGTGCAGGTGAACAGCCCCGAGGTCGTCGAGACCCTCTCGATGGTCAAGGACATGCAGGACGCCGGCGCTGTCTCGACGATCCCCGGCGGGAGCCCCGACTCCGAGGAGGCGTTCGGCGCCATCAACGATGGCGACTACGCCGCGATCGTCTACCCGGCGTGGTACACCTCCCGCTTCGTCGACTACATGCCCGACCTGGCCGGCAAGGTCGCCATCGCTCCGGCGCCGGTGCCCGACGACGCCGTCGTGCAGACCATCGGCGGCGGCGGCACCGGGGCGGCGGTCCCCGCCGTCTCGCCGAACAAGGACCTCGCCGCCGACTGGCTCGCATTCGCGAAGCTCTCCCCCGAGGCGAACGTCGCCGTGTGGGAGGTGCTGGGCTTCGACCCGGTGAACATGGCCGTCTGGGAGGACGAAGAGGTCACCGACAACCCGGAGAACAAGTTCAACAAGTACTTCCAGAACAACCTGTTCGACGTCCTGCGCGAGGTGCAGGACGGCATCGGGCACTTCGAGTCGTTCAGCGACCCCAACTGGCCCACCGTGGACGACACGTTCCGCACGGTCACGCTCAACGAGATCTACGAGAACGGCACTCCGGTCCAGGAGGCCCTTGACCAGGCGCAGACCGACCTGCAGAACCAGCTCGGGCAGTAAGGCCCTGGTCCTCTGAACGCACAGGCGGGGCGGCTGCCGTCGCCACGGCAGCCGCCCCGCCTGCGCGAAGCATGCCTCAAGCACCGACCACCGAGGAGTACATCACTCATGCTGTCCGCATCCGTCACCATCGACCCGGCGTTCGTCGTCGGGCCGGTACGCCCCCGCACGTTCGGCTCGTTCGTCGAGCACCTGGGCCGCAGCGTGTACACGGGCCTCCACGACCCCGGCCACCCGACCGCCGACGCCGACGGCTTCCGTGGTGACGTCGTCGAGCTCACGCGCGAGCTCGGGGTCTCGACGGTGCGCTATCCCGGCGGCAACTTCGTCTCGGGGTACCGCTGGGAGGACGGCATCGGACCGGTCGAGCAGCGCCCCCGGCGGCTCGACCTCGCGTGGCACTCGACCGACCCGAACCTGGTGGGGGTCGACGAGTTCATGCGGTGGTGCGCCAGGGCCGGCGTCGAACCGATGATGGCCGTCAACCTCGGCACCCGCGGGGTGCAGGAGGCGCTCGACCTGCTCGAGTACTGCAACGTGCCGGGCGGCACGGAGTGGAGCGACCTGCGCAGGGCCAACGGTGCACAGGACCCGTACCGGATCACGATGTGGTGCCTCGGCAACGAGATGGACGGGCCGTGGCAGATCGGCCACAAGACCGCGTACGAGTACGGGCGGCTCGCTGCCGAGACCGCGCGGGCGATGCGCATGGTCGACCCGGACCTCGAGCTCGTGGTGTGCGGCTCGTCGGGCTCCCAGATCCCGACGTTCGGCGAGTGGGAGCACACGGTGCTCACCGAGGCGTACGAGCACGTCGACCACATCTCTGCGCACGCGTACTACTGGGAGGAGGACGGCGACCTCGCGTCCTTCCTCGCCTCCGCCGTGGACATGGACCACTTCGTCGACTCGGTGGCCGCGACCGCCGACGCCGTGCGCGCGGCGGGCAAGCACACCAAGCGGATCCACGTCTCGTTCGACGAGTGGAACGTCTGGTACCAGAAGCGCGCCGAGTCCCGGCCCCCGTCGGGCGACGACTGGCCGGTGGCGCCGGTGCTGCTGGAGGACCGCTACAACGTCGCCGACGCCGTCGTGGTCGGCAACCTGCTCATCTCGTTGCTGCGGCACACCGATCGCGTGCACGCGGCATCGCTCGCGCAGCTCGTCAACGTCATCGCGCCGATCATGACCGAACCGGGCGGGCGGTCCTGGCGGCAGACGACGTTCCATCCCTTCGCGCTCACCGCCCGGCACGCCGCAGGGGACGTGCTGCGCCTGGCCGTGGACGCGCCCGTGCAGGAGACGGCCAAGTTCGGCCCCGTCCCGGTGCTCGACGCCGTCGCGACGCACGACGCCGAGACGGGCTCCGTGGTGATCCTCGCGGTGAACAGGTCGCTCACCGACGACGTGGCGCTCGACGTCGACCTGCGCGGCTTCCCCGGGCTCCGGGTGGTCGAGGCGCTCACGCTGTCCAACCCCGACCACACGTGGTCGGCGACGGCGGACGACGCCACCTCCGTGCTGCCGCGGCCCAACACGACGGCGAAGGTCTCCGACGACCGCGCGCACGTGGACCTGCCGCCGGTGTCCTGGTCGATGATCCGGCTCGAACGGATCTGACACGACGGCGGGAGACGGAATCGTGCGAAGAGCCTCCCCGGTGGTTCGCCGGGGAGGCTCTCCGCACGAACGCCCGACGGCGTCGTGGGTATGGCCGTGTCAGAGCCTCGGGTCCTCCCGAACCGCCAGCGCGCTGAGGACCGGGTGGTGCTTGCCCGTCTCGCCGACCAGCTCGACGGTCAGGTCGCCGCCCAGGTGCTCGACCGTGGCGTTCCGCTCGTCGGCGGTCAGCCGACCGGCCTCGGCCCGGACGTCGTGGTCGTAGAGCACGACCTCGCCGTTCACCAGCACGTCGAACGTCCGCCGGCCGACGGCGGCGTGGTCGATCTCGGCGAACCCGAGGTCGATCTGGTAGCCGCCTGCCGGGACGTCCTCGAACACGTAGCTGAACGTCGCGCCGGTCCGTTGGGTGCGGAACAGTGCGTCGTCCTCGGTGTTCTCGATGTCGGCCCGGGTCGTCCGGCTCTTTCCACCGACATGTCCCCACTCCCGGTCGGAGTGGAGCGCCTGGTCCGCCGACCAGGCGAGGCCGTCGGTACCGACGGTCCCAGGCCCACCGACGTCGACACCCAGCCAGTACGCCGACGTCGCGATCCGCGCCCGCTCGTACTGCTCAGGCGTCCTGCCCGCGCTCGAGGACACCAGCACGTCGCCGACGACCAGCCCGGGATCGATGCCCGCGTTGTCTGCCGACACGGTAGCCGTGGTGGACTCGCCCACGCCGAGCTCGACCGTGCCCTCCGCTGCGTCCCCTGCCATCGAGAGCCAGGGCAGGTCGACGGGCTCATGCTCCCCGTCCCCGTCCCGGCCCTGCTCGGACAGGTCGACCTCGAGCGGGGCCGTCCCGGTGTTGGTGACGGTCAGCTCGGCCGTCGCCCTCTGGTCCGGGCCGAAGAACCACTCGAGGTCGTCCCCGGAGATCGCGGCGATGCCGGTGGCCAGCGCCGCGTCGAACGCCTCGGCCTGCCCCTTCTCGGAGACCGTCACCGTGTCGCCGGTCGGTGCGTAGTTCCGCGACCGGACGTCCACCGTGTGCTCACCGACCAGGGCCTGCGCCTTCCAGCGCCCCTGCTCGTCGGCGGTGATCGTCCGCGTGCCGCTGTCGGGCGCGGTCAGGGTGACGACGGCGCCCGCGACCGGCTCGTCGTCGTTCGCGTCGGTGACCTCCCCCTCGATCGTGCCCGTGTCCAGCAGGACGTACTCCAGCCCTGCCCCGGCGGTCAGCACGGGCTGGTCGTAGGAGTACTGGTTCGCCCGGTTCCCGTCCAGGCTCTCGATACCCACGGTCGCCGACGCGCCCCGGGTCCGGGGGTTCTCCCCGCCGATGCCGTCGCCGTAGCCGATCTGGATGCGGCCGTCCTCGACCAGCGTGACCGAGAAGCTCACGCGCTCCGACTGCTGGTCGGTGAAGGTGACGTCGCGGTACTCGATCACCTGGGCGTCGAGTCCGTCCACCTTCGTCGTACCGATGTGGATCCCTGCCTCGTCGTCCACGAGCAGCTCGTCCCAGAACGGGTAGATCGCGTCGGCGGGCCGCGGTGTGGGCAGCTCGGTGTTCGGCGAGTCGGACCGCCTGCGGTCGAAGGTCAGCATGCCGTTGCTCGCCACGCACACCCCGTCCCACGTCGTGTCGTAGAACGGGAAGTCGAAGCCGAACCACAGCACCCCGCAGCCGCGGCTGCCGGACCAGCCGGTCTCCGTGGTGCCCTGCCGGTACACGCCGGAGGTCTCCGTCACCTCGTACGGACGGTCGACCGGAGCGACCGGCACCTCGCCCGGCTCCGGCTGCTCCGGCTCCGGGCCCGGTGTCTCGGCGCCACGTGGGTCGAGGGTCACCCGGAGCGCCGCGAGCGCCGGGGCCCGCAGTCCCTTGGCGCCCCTGAGCTCCACGGTCAGCGGACCACCGGTGTGCTCGACGGCGGCCGTGTGCCAGTCAGCGGTCTGCCGGCCGGTCGTGCCGGACGGGTCGTAGGAGTACAGCGTGAGCGAGTCGTTCACGAGCACGTCGAACACGCGCCTCCCTGGGGCCGCGCTCTCGATCTCGGCGAAGCCCAGGTCGATCGCGTAGGTGCCCTTCGGGACGTCGTCGAACGTGTAGGACAGGTCCTCGTGCCGGGCGGTGCGCTGGGACTGGAACAGGGCGTCGTCCGTGGTGCCGTGCACAGCGCCCCGGGTGGAGATCTCCTTCGTCCTGCCCTCGTACCCCCACGGGCCGCGGTGGAGCGGCCGGTCGGCCGACCAGTCGAATCCGGTGCCGTCCGTGAACGCCTTGCCGCCGGCGTTGACGCCGACCTGGTACTCGGTGGTCGTGAGGGTGACGGGGACGTACACCTTGGACTGCCGGCCGGAGTCGGACCGCACCACGATGTTGGCGCCGAGGGCTCCCGGATCCAGGTCCTCGGCCGAGAGATCGACCTCGACCGTCGTCGACTCGCCCGGGGCGAGCGTGCCGCCGGTCGAGGAGAGCGACAGCCAGGGCAGGTCCGTGATCAGGTCGTCCTCGACGTCGACGAGCAGTACCTCGTCGGCGATCTGGTCGGTCGCCCACAGGGCGCCGGTTGCGTCGGTCGCGAGGCCGCCGCCCTGTAGCTGCAGCTGGCCCGGGAACCACCAGGCGTTCACGAGCGAGCAGTCGACGGGGTCGACCTGCAGCAGCCGGCTGGGCCGGTTGACGGCTCGGTCGGTGTACCAGATCGTGTCCGACGCCTCGTTGTACGCCAGGCCCATCACCTCGGGCAACGGAGGGGAACAGTAGGAGAGGAACTCCCCCGGTGTCTCGTGCGACGTGCCCGCGACGGTCCCGATCGCGCCGATTCCCCGGCCGCCCACGTAGAACACGTCCAGGCTCGCGTTGTAGGCCAGCCCGGTCAGCTGCGTGTTCGACCAGGCTCCCTCGATCTCCCGGGTCTTGTCCCCGGTGTCCGGGTCGAAGCAGTGGATGAGGCTGGCCGGGCTGTCCTCCATCTGGCACATGTCACCGGTGCGGGTGTCGAACGCCAGGTCGAAGGCCCGGTAGTCGGGGTTCCACTGTGCTGCGAACTGCTTGCCGGTCTTGCGGCCCGTCACGGTGTAGGCGGTGTTGGTCCGTGCGTTGTAGTCGTGGACCCATACGTCGCCGTCGTAGCCGAGTCCCGTTGGCGAGCTCTCGTCGGCGCCGTCGCCGAGCTTGATCCGGGTGATGACGTCGCCGCCGGAGTGGGTGCCGACCTGGTCGGCTGCTTCGGCGAGCACGGCGTCCGCCTTCGCGCCCTTGCCGTCGGCCTGCGACGGCTCGTGGTCGCCGGCGGAGGCCTTGGCCGCGGCCTCGTTCCAGGCCGACAGGTCGATCGTGCTGTCGGCTCCCGTGCCGGTGCGCGCCGTGGCCGCTCCGGTGTCGAGCTCCGGGTGGCGTGCCGCCTCCCCCAGGTCGTACGTGAGGGGGGCGGAGCCGGAGTTGGTCAGGGTCAGCGACCCGGTGCCGTTCTGGTCGGTGCCGAGCACGGCGTCCAGCCCGTCGGTCGTCAGGCCGGTGACGCCGGTGGCGAGGCGGGCCTCGACCTCGGTCTCGGCGTAGGGCTCGTCGAGCGAGAACTCGTGGGACTCGGTCACGTAGTCGGGTGCCGAGACGGTCACCGTGTAGTCGCCGACGGGCAGCTGCCGGCGCATGACACCGGTCGAGCTCGTCGTCAGGCTCTCGACCAGGCCGTCGTCGTCGGAGATCGAGACGCTCGCCCCGTCCACCGGCAGGCCGTCGTTGCGGTCGGCGACGGTGAGGTCGAGGTACCCGAAGTCAGGCAGGTCGTAGGTGACGACCAGTCCGTCGTGGAGCACCGGGGACCGCTCCGAGAACCGGATGCCGTCCACGCCCTCCCAGCCCTGGATGCCCGTCGTCGCGACGCGGCCGGCCGTCAGCGGGTCGTCGCCGCCCACGCCGTCGCCGTAGGCGACGATCACCTTGCCGGACCGGGTGAACGTGGTGGAGAAGCTGACCGTCCCCTCCGACTCGCGCGGGAAGTCGGAGCCGCCCCAGACGGTCATGTCGCGGTACTCGACGACGAAAGCGTCCTCGCCGTCCACCGTGGTGGACGCCGTGTAGACGCCGCCGCTGTCCGTCCGCAGCGGGCTGGCCGTGTAGAACGGGAAGACGCCCGCACCGCCCACGCCGGGCCCGGCGATGGTGTCGTCCACGGAGACGACCCCGCGCAGACCGATGTTGAGGGTGTCGTGGGTTCCGTTGTAGAGCGCGATCGGGGACGGCAGCGACACCTGGGACCAGACCCCGCTCGGGAACTCGACCTTGTCGGTGCCACGCCGGTAGTCGCCCTCCGAGACGGCACAGGTGTAGCCGCCGTCGTCCACGACGAGTGCGACGGCGATCTCGACCGAGCGCGTGTCGGGCCCGACGGTCAGGGGAACCGTCGTGGGCGAGAAGCACGCGTTCGGCAGCACCTTCAGCAGGTGGTCGCCCTCCGGGACGTCGGGGATCGTGAACGTGCCGTCGGCGTCCGTGCGGACGGCGTCGAGCGGTGTGCCCTCGACGGAGACCTCCGCCCCCGGCACGGGCTGCTCCTCCGCGCCGAGCACCACACCGCGGACCTCGCGGGTGGGCGCGGTCTCGAGCACGACGTCGACCGTGGTGTCCTCGCCGACTCTGACGGTGGCGCTCGTCGTCGACGGCACGTGCCCGAAGGCCGTCGTGGTGAGGTCGTAGTCGCCCGCGGGCAGGTGCAGCGAGAACGTACCGTCCTTGGCCGTGCCGACCGTGCGGTCGAACGGGCCGCTGATCGTCAGCTCGGCCCCGCCGACCGGCTCGCCTCCCGCGGTGACGACGCCGCTCAGCGTGCCGCCTTCCTGCGGGGCGAGCTGGACCAGCCGGACCAGGTCCAGGCGCCCTTCGCCGTACTTGTTGTTGAGCTCCGCTGTGCCGCCGCACGAGGTGTCGTCGACATCGTGGGCCGACTCCGCGAGCAGCCGGCGGGTCTGCTCGATCTGCCCGATGAGCGTCGGGTCGTAGCTCCACAGCGCCGCGACGGCTCCCGCGACGTGCGGGGCTGCCATCGACGTGCCGCTGATCGTGTTGTAGCCGTTGCCAGGCCACGACGACCGGACGCCGACGCCGGGCGCGGAGATCTCGGGCTTGATCACCCCGTCCTCGCCCTCGCCCTTGCGGGAGAACGCGCCGAGCACACCGTTCGAGGCGAATGCGCCCACGGAGTAGGCGTCCGGGTGCGCACCGGGTGAGGAGACGGTGTCGCACGCCGCGCCCGGTGAGGTGTTGCCTGCCGACCAGACGCTGAAGATGCCTGCCGCCGTCCACGCCTCGTCGATCGCCGTGAAGAAGTCGGAGTAGGCGCGCTCCGCCGACGAGCCCCAGGAGTTGTTCACCACGTGCGGTCGCTTCGACACGTCCGGGTTCTCGCCCTCCAGGTCGGTGGGAGCCAGCAGCCACCAGCCCGACTCGAGCAGCGTCTCGAACCCGGTGGCCTCGCAGCAGCCGTCCGTCGCGATCCACTGCGCGTCCGGTGCGACGCCCACCTGGTTGCCTGCTTCGTCGTCGCCCACCATGGTGCCCATGGTGTGCGTGCCGTGACCGTTGTCGTCGCACGGTGCGTCCCCGCAGGTGCCACGGGTGCTGAACCAGTTGTAGTCGTGCTCGAACGTGCCGCCGGCAGCGGCGCCGCGGTACGTGCCCACCAGTGCCGGGTGGTCGAACTGGACCCCTGAGTCGATGTTGGACACCGTGATGCCGGCTCCCGTGGCCCCCAGCTCCCAGGCGGCGGGTGCGTTGATGTAGTCGAGCCCCCACTCGACCTCGGACGCCGCGGCGCGCGCGGCAGGTGTGGCGGGTTCCGGCTGCACCGGTTCGACCAGCCCGACGTCCGGGGTGTCGTGGACCTCCGCGACCGCCTGGTTCGCGGCCAGGTCAAGCGCGAGACTCTCGGTCGCGTCCTTGACCAGCACCGCGTTCGCGATCGGGAACGACTCGTAGCCGACGCCGGCCGCGTCCAGCTCGGCAGCGACCGTCGCCAGCGACTTCTCGGCGGTCTCGGTCAGCGCGTCGTAGACGAACTGACCGCGTTCGGTCCAGTCCGCGATGCGCGCGGCGGGCGCCAGGTCCGCCCTGTCCTCGAACCGGAGCCAGAGCTCGGCGGTCCGGTCGTTCCGGAGCGACGCCCGCAGCTCCGGCTGGATCTTGTCGGCGGACTCGACGGAGTCAGCAGTCGGCTCAGGTGGCGGCGTGGCCGCCCACGTCGGTGGCGCGGCACTCAGGCTGAGGCCCGCCACCAAGGTCAACGCTGCCGTGACGGCAGTCAGTCTCACTGGGGCATGGATCATGGGGCCTCATGCTCCGGTGGTCGTGCGTGTCGTCGCTATCCTGCGGATACGTCATTGTTCACGAAAAGTCGGCATATTGTTCACGACGCGTCGGCGACGGGCCGCTCCTGCGAGAGCACACCGCTCTCGACCGCCACGACCGCCAGCGCGGTCCGGGAGGTGACCTTCAGCTTGCGCATCGCCGCGCGCAGCTGCTGGTCCACGGTGGCCGGCGACTTCGCCAGGATCTTCCCGATCTCCCGGTTGGTGTGGCCCTCCACCACCAGGCGGACGACCTCGAGCTCGCGGGGCGAGAGGCTGTCGCCGTAGCCCCGCCGGCCGCCGCGCCACAGTCGCGGGACGTCCGCGCCGAGGTCGCGCAGGCGGCGCGCCACCCGGTCCGCGTCACCTCGCGCGCCGAGCCGGAAGAGGTCCTCGTACTGGCGCGCCATGAGCTGCTGGCCCTCGTGCGCTCGTCCCGCCGCGAGGAGCGCCTCGGACTGCTGCTCGCGGGCCCGCAGCGCGTCGTACGGTCGCGGCAGCGCGGCCCAGGCCCGGGCCGCTCGCGCGTACGCGGCCGCTGCCCGGTCGTGGTCCCCGGCCGTAGCGGCAAGGTGGGCGCGGCAGAGCGCGAGAGCTGCGCGCGGCCCAGGAGCGGAGCGGCCGCGAAGGCCTCTCGCGAGCTGAGCGGTCAGCCGTCGCGCCGCCGTGTGTTCCCCGACGGCGAGCTGCGCCTCGACCCGCGCGGGCACGATATCGGTCGCCCACACCCATACGCCCTTGCTCTCCAGGGCGTCCATCGGTCGGTTCGTCACCCGCAGCGCCCGGCCGGGGTCGCCGTCCGCCAGCCAGAGCCGGGCCAGCGCCGCGGCGGGCTCCATGGTGTCGTCGACGGCGCCGAGCCGAACGGCCTCCTCGAGAACCAGCCGGAACTGCTCTTCCGCGGCGCGCGGGCGTCCGGCCGCGGCAGCCAGCCGGGAGGCCAGCCGGACGCTGGCCAGATAGATGGTGGGCCGGTCCCGGTCGGCGTCCGCAAGAGCGGCACCACGTTCTGCCAGCCCGTCCCACCGACCGGTGTGCCAGTCCAGGTTGGCCTGTTCGATCTCGACGTTGTACCGCAGGCGGGCCGCCTGCTCGGTGTCGGCAAGCCGCAGGGCGACGTCCAGATGCTGCTCCGCGTCGGCGTACCGGCCCCAGATCAGGGCTCCGGTGCCGATGTTGGCGTGGATGCGGGCCAGGTCGAGCCGCTCGGCCGAGCCTGCCGCGTCGAGCGGCAGGTCGGTGATGACGTCCCAGGCGCTCTCCTCGCCGAGCATGAGGAGTGCGGCCGCGCGGTTGCCCGCGAGGTTCAGCCGGTCGGCCGGCGACGCGACCTGGGCCGTCATCTCGGCAGCGCGCTGCAACCATCGCAGGTGGGTCTGCGCCGGCCACGGTCCCGCATAGGCCCAGCCCAGGTACGTCATGGCCCGGGCAGCCTCGACCGGCTCGTGGTCGAGGCCGGCCACCGCCTGCTCGAGCTGGGCCAGTGCCGCGGTCGCCTCGCCGCCGAGGATCAGGAGCCTGCCGAGCGGGTTGCGGATCCCGGCCTTCTGCCGGTCGGACAGACCCGGGGAGCCGAGCACGGCGCGCAGGGTGCGGATCACCCGGTGGTAGAGCTCGTCCACCGGCTCGCGTCTGCTCAGCGCGGCGGTCGCGGCGGCTCGTGCGACGCGGGCCAGGTCGTGCGGTGGGAGCTCCATGGCCGACAGGACCTCGTCGAGCAGGACGGCCGCCGTGGTGTGGTCGCCCGAGGCCACGGCCTGCTCCGCGGCCTGCTCGGAGTACCGGAGCCACGGCTCGGCCTCGCCGGCCTGACGAAAATGGTGCGCGAGACGCGCGGCGGGCAGCGGATGGACGCCCTCCAGCACCCGACCGGCTCGCAGGTGCAGAGCCTGCCGGACGGCACGCGGGATCGCCTCGTAGACGGCCTCGGCGGCCAGCCTGTGCCGGTACCGCCAGCGGCCGCGCCCGTCACTGTCGAGCACTGCGGCGTCGGCAGCCTCCGCGATTCCGGCTCTGGCCACGTCCGGAGCCAGGTCGGCGGTGGTCGCGATCGTCGCATCGGACGACGGATCTGCCAGCGTCGCCGCAGCCCAGAGCACGTGTCGCGCCGGCGGTGAGAGCCGTCCCACCCGCTCCCGCGTGCAGTCACGCACCGTCGGCGGCATCGGCAGCTCACCCGAGGTCTGCCTGCCCCACTGCCCGTCGCGGACGACGAGGTCCGCGCGGTCGCACATGAGCCGCACCGACTCCTCCAGCGCGATCGGGATCCCGTCGGTCCGCTCGTGCAGAAAGGTGCTGAGCTCGGCCGGTACCGGATGACCGCCGAGCATCGACGACACCATTGCGGCTGTGTCCGCCGGGCGCAGCGGCGACAGGACGATCCGTGCCTTGGCCACACCGGCGGCCGTCCGCGACGTCAGACGCAGCAGGTGCGAGTCGGTGCCGACCTCGTCGGGCCGGTAGGAGATCACGAGGCTCGGTCCGAGCGTCTGCTGACGGGCAGCGACGAACAGGAGGAACTGCAGGGTCACGTCGTCGGCCCAGTGGGCGTCCTCCACGACGAGGAGGTCCACGCCGAGCGCCCGGATCACCTCGTCCAGGGCGCGAAACAGCCGATGCCGTGCTGATCTCGCGTCGGACAAGGGCTCCGGGGCCGGCGGCAGGGCGGCCGACCACTCCGGGAACAACGGGCGCAGTGCGCCGGCGAGCTCGGTCAGTACCAGGTCCTGGACCGGCACGTCGATCCCGCGGAACGCATCGACGACCGGGCCAAGGGTCAGCGGCTCCCGAAGCGGCGGGCACACCGAGAACAGGGTCTTGCCCGGGCGCTGCGAGTCCGTGGCGAGCCACTCCTCCAGCAAGCGGCTCTTGCCGATGCCCGCTTCGCCCTCCAGCAGCACGATCGCCGGTGGCCGGTGCAAGGCACCGCTGAGTGCCGCCAGCTCCCTCTCGCGCCCCACGAGCTGTGGCGCGGACACCGCCGGAGAAGATCCGTCGTCGGGTGGCGCGCGGTGGGGCATGGGTGATGATCTCGCTGTCGTCCGCCGAACACAAGCATCGGCCTTCGCCGGCACCCTGGCCGGGTCCGATCACGATGCGCACCCTCGCGTCGAGGTCACCGGCTCCCGTCCGGGTGGTCGACGTCGTCCCCGCCGCCCAGGTCCGTGCAGTCGACGGCGAGGGCGCCGTGCGCACGTAGGTACGGCCCTGCGCCGGTGTCCCGGCGCACCGCAGCACCCAGGGGCTGCCAGTGCGCGCGGCCCACCAGCACGGGATGTCCGGGCCTGCCGTCGTAGGTGGCACGGGCGAGCGCGCGGCGGGCCTCCGGCTGCGGTGCGGAGTCCAGGACCCGGCGTACGGCGTCGGGCCGCAGGCCAGGAAGGTCCACCAGGGAGACGACGGCGACTTCCGCGCCCGCCCGGTCAGCGGCCGCGAGGCCGGTGCGCAGCGACGCAGCGATACCGCTGCGCCACCCCGCGGCGACCACCGGCCGGGCGTGGGCGGGGACCAGCTCCTCGGCCTCGTCGGCCCGGGCACCGAGCACGACGACGACCTCCCCGCAGCCGCCGGCGACCAGCGCCTGGCAGGCCAGCTCGAGCCACGAGGTTCCGGCATCGGTCCTGGCCAGCGCCTTGGGCATGCCGTAACGAGTACCGGCGCCGGCCGCGAGCACGAGCCCGACCGCTGTCGTGCCGCTCACCGACGTCTCAGCGCAGGGCCTGGGCGCCGATGACGGACAGGACCTGCAGCTTCTCGTAGCTCTCGGTGCCGGGCACTGCGGTGTAGACCATCAGCGAGTGGGCCTGGCCCGGGTCGACCAGCCGCTGGCAGTTGAGCTCAAGGGCCCCGACCTCCGGGTGGACGAAGTGCTTGACCTCGTGCGGGTGGATCCCGATCTCGTGGTCGTCCCACACGCGCCGGAACTCCTCGCTGCTGTCCAGCAACAGACCGGCCAGGTACGCGGCGCGGGACTCCGGACCCCGGAGAGTGACCAGCCCGCGCAGCCCTGCCGCGTACATCCTGGTCAGGAACGCATGCTCCTCCGGAGCGTAGAGGTCCCGCGCGGTCGGGTCGGTGAACCACCGGTAGCCCGTGCTCCGGGCAGGTCCCGTGTACCGGGTCGTGTCGCCGGTGAGCGCGACACCCATCGGCGTCTGCCGCAGCGTCTCGCCGACCTCGGTGACGATCTCAGCGGGCGTGTCCTCCAGCCGGTCCAGGATGCGCAGCAGCCCGGGGCTGATGTGCTCGCTGGAGGAACCCCGAGGCGGCGGGTTGTGCCCGGCCAGGCGGAACAGGTGGTCACGTTCGTCGATCGACAGGTGCAGCCCCTGCGCGATCGAGGCGAGCATCTGCGGCGAGGGCTGCGGTCCACGCTCCCGCTCCAGGCGGGAGTAGTAGTCGGCCGACATGTTGCACAGCGTCGCGACCTCCTCGCGGCGTAGCCCGCTGGTCCTGCGGCGTTGCCCGCGGGGCATGCCGACGTCTTCCGGCTGCAGTGCCTCACGCCGGTTGCGCAGAAAGCCGGCCAGCCCGGTGCGGTCGATCATGACGCTCCCCTTTCCTTCAGTACTGCCTCGTTTCTATCCCGTGCGGAAGAAACTAGCCACGGCCTGGCGATCCCCCCTTGTGGATCGCAGGCCTGACCTGACGAGCCTGTGATCGGGAGGTCCTGGATAGGTCTCGGCCGCCCACCAAGGATCGGTGCCATGGCCGGGCACTCGGCCCACCAGCCCGATCGCAAGGAGCAGAACGATGCCACGTACACCGATCGACATCACCCTCCCCGACCTGTCCGGAAAGCGCGCGCTGGTCACCGGCGCCAGCGACGGCATGGGCCTCGGCATCGCCGGGCGCCTGGCCGCCGCGGGCGCAGAGGTCCTCATGCCCGTACGCAACCCGGCCAAGGGCGAGGCCGCGCTCAGCAGGATCAACCGGGCCGCCCCCGGCGCGAACGTCTCGCTGCACAGCCTCGACCTGGCCTCGCTCGCGTCGGTGGAGGCCCTCGGCGACACCCTGCGCAAGGAAGGGCGCCCGATCCACCTCTTGATCAACAACGCGGGCGTCATGCGCCCGCCGCAGCGGCTGGCCACGGTCGACGGGTTCGAGGTGCAGCTCGGCACCAACCACCTGGGCCACTTCGCCCTGGTCGCCCACCTGCTGCCCCTGCTGCGCGCCGGACGGGCCCGGGTGACCTCCCAGGTCAGCATCGCCTCGTCCAGCGGCTCCATCAACTGGGGCGACCTGAACTGGGAGCGCAGCTACTCCGGGATGCGGGCCTACATCCAGTCGAAGATCGCGTTCGGGCTGTTCGGCCTGGAGCTGGAGCGGCGCAGCACGGCCAACGGGTGGGGCATCACCAGCAACGTCGCCCACCCCGGTATCGCCCCCACCAGTCTCATGGCCGCCCGTCCGGAGATCGGCCGCAGCCAGGACACGCCCAACATCCGCCTGACCCGTAGGCTCTCGGCCCGCGGCATCCTGGTGGGCACCGCCGAGACCGCCGGGCTGCCCGCCCTCATGGCCGCGACCGACCCGGCCGCCAAGCCCGCCACCCTCTACGGTCCCGGCGGCCCGGGCACCCTTGGCGGTGCGCCGGCCGAGCAGCGGATGCACCGACCGCTGCGCAGCCTCACGGAGGCCGTCCGCGTCTGGCAGGTCTCCGAAGAGCTGACCAAGACCTCCTTCCCGACCGCGTGACCGCACAGCCGACGACCGCGTGCCCCACGAGCCGAGCCGCAGGAGAAGCCACATGAGTTCTGTCACCCAGCCCGACCCCCGCCGCCGAAGCCCCTGGTGGGTGGTCATCGGTGCCGGCACGGCGAACGCCGTCGGCCCTCAGATGTACATGGCCACCACCGGCCTCTTCGTCCTGCCGATCGTCGAGGACACCGGGTTCAGCCGCACGACGGTCACCGGCGCGTACTCGGTCGCCGCGGTCGGGATGGTCATCGGCCTGATCATCGCCAGCCGGCTCGTCGACCGGTACGCCGCGCGCTACATCCTCGTCCCCGCGTTCGTGCTGTTCGCCGCCTCGATGGCCACGATCGGCCTGATGCCGCCCGTCGAGGCCATCTACTTCATCCCGTGCTTCTTCGTCGGGTTCTTCGGTGGCGGGACGGCGGTCCCCGCCACCCGCGCCGTCGTGAGCTGGTTCGACAACAACCGCGCGCTCGCCGTCGGCGTCGTCACGGGCATCATCGGCCTCGGTGCCGCCCTCGGCCCGATCCTGGCCGGCGCGCTCATCGAGAGCGTCGGCTGGCGGCAGACCTACGGCTACCTGGCCCTGATCGCCGTCCTCGTGTCCGTCACGATGATCACCCTGTTCGTCCGGGGACGGGCCGAGCGGCACGTCCGCGGGCGGCTGGTCCAGGCGACCCACGTCGGGGACCGCGACGTCAGCCTGGAGCTCCCGGGCCTGACCTTCGGCGAGGCGCTGCGCACCCGCCAGTTCTGGGGCATCGCGCTCGGCCTCGGCATGGTCGGCCTCGTGATCATCGGGCTCCAGGTGCACCTCGTGCCGATGATGACCGACCGCGGGCTGAGCAACGACCAGGCGGGACAGCTGCTCGTCATCTTCGGTCTTGCCTCGCTCGTGGGCCGAGTCGTCGGCGGCTTCATCATCGACCGCGTCCACGGCTCGATCGTCGGCCCGATCGTGATGCTCGCCCCGATCGCCGGGATGTTCTTCCTCGAGCCGCCGTTCTCCACCGCCGCCCTCGCGGTCGCGTTCATCGGTGTCGCGTTCGGCATCGAGGGTGACCTGCTCGCCCTCCTCATCACCCGCTATCTCGGCATGCGCAGCTTCGGCCAGATCATCGGCCCGGTCCAGGCCATGTTCATCCTCGGCAGCGCCGTCGGGCCGCTGCTGCTCGGGTTCGGCTACGACCAGCTGGGCTCCTACGACCCTGTCATCCCGGTCCTGATGGGCATCCTCGTGATCGGCGCCGTCCTCATCGCGACGCTCGGACGCTACGTCTACCCGGCCGTCGACGGCTTCGACCGGCTCGCCGCCCGGGACGAGCTCGCCGCCGCCGAGGTGCTGAGCGGCATCGCCGAGAGCGACGACACCCGCGCCCCGTCAGCAGCGAGAACCTGATGCACGCGAACGAGCACGACACGGGCCCGGACCACAGGGCAACGGTCCACAAGGACACGTTCTACGTGAACGGGCGCTGGGCGCCGTCGCACGGCACGCGACAGGTGGTGGTGACCGACCCGGCCACCGAGGAGCCCCTCGGGTACGTGACGCTGGGTGACGTCACCGACGTCGAGGCGGCGGTCGACGCCGCCCGTCAGGCGGCACCGGGCTGGGCTCGGACACCCGTGCCCGAACGCGCGGCGCTGCTGCGTGCCGTCGCCGCCGAGCTGACCGCTCGTCATGACGAGATCGCGCAGCTGGAGACCGCGGAGATCGGCACTCCGATCGGCCTGTCCCGCCGAGCGCACGCCGGCAGCCCGATCCACTTCTTCGGCTCGGCCGCCCACCTCATCGAGCGGGCCGAGCCGGACCGGACGATCCCGGGCGCGACGATCCTGCGCGAGCCGTACGGGGTGGTCGGCGCGATCACACCGTGGAGCTACCCGCTGCACCAGAGCGCGGCCAAGATAGCGCCGGCGCTGGCGGCCGGGAACACGGTCGTCCACAAGCCCAGCGAGGTCACTCCCCTGGGCGCCTACGCGCTGGCCGAGGCGATCCACTCCGCCGGCCTGCCGCCCGGCGTGTTCAACATGGTCATGGGTGACGGGCCGACCGTCGGCGCGCGTATCGCCGGCCATCCCGACGTCGACCTGGTGTCGTTCACCGGTTCCACCCGCGCCGGTATCCAGGTCGCGACGGCGGCCGCGGCCACCGTGAAGAAGGTGTCCCTGGAGCTGGGCGGCAAGAGCCCCGCCGTGATCCTGCCCGGCGCACCGCTCGAGCCGGCCCTGCGGCAGGCCCTGCGATCGGGGTTCCTGAACTCCGGTCAGACCGGTATGGCCCTGACCCGGATCCTGGTGGAGCGCGGCCGCCTCGCCGAGGCCGAGGCGATCGTCCAGGAGGTGGTGGCCGGGTTCGTCGTGGGCGACCCGTCCGCCCCGGACACCGACTACGGGCCGCTGGTGTCGCGGGCACAGCAGGAGACCGTGCAGGGCTACATCCGCCGCGGCCGGAAGGAAGGGCTGCGGCTGCTGACCGGCGGCCCCGACCGCCCGGCGGCGCTGAGCCGCGGCTACTACCTGCCGCTCACGGTCTTCTCCGACGTCCCTTCGCACTCGGCCCTGGTGACGGACGAGATCTTTGGCCCGGTGCTGGTGATCCAGGCCTACGACACCGTCGACGACGCCGTCGGCCTGGCGAACCGGACTCCCTACGGGCTGTGCGCCGGCGTGTGGGGTGCCACCCGTGCCGAGGCCGTGGCCGTGGCCCGGCGGATCCGGGCCGGCCAGGTCTTCATCGACGGCGCCGGGTTCAACCCGCGTGTCCCGTTCGGCGGGTACAAGCGGTCCGGCACCGGCCGGGAGCACGGACGGTACGGCCTGGAGGAGTTCCAACAGGTCAAGGGACTGGTCTTCGACGACGGCGCGGGGCGAGCCCCGGCCGACGGCTGACGGCCACAAAGGGGGATCGACAGGCCCTGAATAACCGGCCGGAGATACACGACAGTGAGAAACAACAAAGCCAAGAACATTGTCACCATCAAGGAGCACGGAAAATGGCACGCACCCCGATCGACATCACCATCCCCGGACTTTCCGGCAAGCGCGCCGTGGTCACCGGGGCCAGCGACGGCATGGGCATCGTCATCGCCCGGCGTCTTGCCGCTGCTGGGGCCGAGGTCGTCATCCCCGTCCGGAACCCGACCAAGGGTGAGGCCGCTATCGCGAAGATCAAGCAGGACGTCCCGAACGCCAACGTCTCGCTGCGCAGCCTCGAGCTGTCCTCCCTCGCGTCCGTCGCCGCCCTCGGCGAGACCCTGCGCGCGGAGGGCGCGCCGATCCACCTTCTGATCAACAACGCTGGCGTCATGACCCCGCCCGACCACCAGACGACCGCCGACGGGTTCGAGCTCCAGTTCGGCACCAACCATCTGGGCCACTTCGCTCTCGTCGCGCACCTGATGCCGCTCCTGCGCGCCGGCGGCGCGCGGGTGACCTCTCAGATCAGCGTCGCCGCCCGCAGCGGCGCCATCAACTGGGACGACCTGAACTGGGACCGCTCGTACGCCGGGGGGCGCGCCTACAGCCAGTCGAAGATCGCGTTCGGCCTGTTCGGCCTGGAGCTGGAGCGGCGCAGCAAGGCCAACGGGTGGGGCATCACCAGCAACCTCTCCCACCCCGGCGTCGCACCGACCAACCTGCTCTCCGCCCGCCCCGAGCTGGGCCGCGCGCAGGAGACCGTCGGGCGAAGGATGATCGGCTGGCTCTCCACCCGCGGCATCCTGGCCGGGACGGTCGAGAGCGCGGCGCTGCCCGCGCTCATGGCGGCCACCGACCCGCAGGCCAAGCCGGGCGCCCTGTACAGCCCCAGCGGGTTCGGCAACACCAGCGGCGCGCCGACCGAGCAGCGGATGTACCCCACGCTGCGCAGCGCCGAGGAGGCCGCACGTGTCTGGGACGTCTCGGAGCAGCTGACCAGGACCGCCATCTCGGCCGCCTGACAACCTCACTCCGGTGTGAAGACTTCGTTGAGCGCGCTGCCGAAGTTGCCGCCCACCTCGGTCCCCCCGCCGAAGGTGTAGATGGCATCGCCGACGGTCGCGGCGCCGAGCCCGTGCCGCGGCGTGGGGAGGTTCCCCGCGGCGGCCCACTCGTCGGCCTCCGGGTCGTAGCGCCAGACGTCGTCGTAGACCAGCGGTTCGGGGTTGTGCTGCTCGCCGCCGAACACATAGATCGAGCCGTCGTGCACAGCGGCGGCCAGCCCGCCACGCGCCTCGGGGAGCGGGGCAACCGTCTCCCACGCGTCGGTGGCCGGGTCGTACACCTCGACCGTCGCGACGTTCTCCTGGACGGCGGAACCGTCCTCGGCGAGCGAGAACTCCCGGCCGCCGATCACGTAGATCCGGTCGTCCACGACGGCCGACGCGGCACTGTTCCGCAGGGTGGGAGCCGGGGCAAGCGTGGTCCACGTGCCGGTGGCCGGGTCGAACATCTCGTTCCTGTCGCTGTCGACGTGGGTCGTGAACGTCGTGGCGCCAGGTGTCTCACGGACCCTGCCGCCGATGACGAACAGCTGGTCACGCACGCTCTCGATCACGAACTCGGCGCGCGGTTCCGGCAGGTCGACGCCGGTGGACCAGGTGTCGTCGTCCGGCGAGTAGACGAAGGTGTCGGATTCTGCTCGCCACTGGGGAAACCCGCCGCTGAATCCGCCGGCGGCGTAGAGAGAACCGTCCGCTTCCGCAAGGCCGATGTGATGCCTGGCCTGCGGGAGCGTCGCCAGCCGTGCCCAGGCGTCGGCGACGGGGTCGTAGGCGTCGAAGTGTGCTGACACGCCGGTGTTGGGGTTGAGCAGTCCCCCGGCGACGTAGATCCGGTCGTCGACGACCTCGGGGTAGAGCTCCTGCCGTTCCAGAGCCATGGGCGCGCGCTCCTGCCAGGCGTCCACCTGCTCAGGGGTCGCTTCGGACGACGAGGCGGGCGCGGTGGTGCACGCCGTCGTCAGCATGGCGCCGACCGCGAGCGCGGCAACGGTCGCGCGGTGACGGGGGAAGACAGGATGTCTGGTCACGGTGGATCCTTCGTCTGTTCGGTGGGGGACTGCCCCCACGTTCCAGGACTCCGGGCACGTGAACCAGGGGATGCCGTCCCCTGTTCCCGCCTCGCCGCTCGCGCGACACTGATGGCATGAGAGCCTCCGGGTACGCCGAGCTGGGCGCATTCCTCCGCTCCCGCCGCGAACGAATCCGGCCAGAGGACGTCGGGCTGATTCCCGGTCCGCGGCGCCGGGTGCCCGGTCTGCGGCGAGACGAGGTCGCGCAGCTGGCGGGCGCTTCCGTGGACTACTACAACGAGCTCGAACGCGGTGCTGGCTCCCAGCCGTCCGAACAGATGCTGGCGGCGCTCGGCCGGGCGCTGCGGTTGACCGACGACGAGTGGAACCACCTCTACCACCTGGCCGAGCGGCCAGTGCCTCCCCCGGGCGGGGCGGCATCGCACGTGCAACCCGGGATGCTGGACCTGCTCACCCGCCTCGCCGCGACGCCCGCAAAGGTGATCACCGACCTGCACGTGACGCTGGTCCAGAACCCGCTCGCCGTCGCGTTGCTGGGCGATCAGTCGCACTTCACCGGCAGGCACGCCAGCTTTGCCTACCGCTGGTTCATGGACCCGACGGCTCGCGCCATCTACCCCGAGGCCGACCACGACGCCCAGTCACAGGCCTTCGTCGCCGACCTGCGCGCGGGGGCCGCCCGCCGGGGCAGCAGGGACACCGAGGCACGATCCATGATCGCCGAGCTGCAGGGGGGCTCTGCGGAGTTCTCCGAGATATGGGCAAGGCACGACGTGGCATTTCGCCGCCGTGACCGCAAGCGCATCAACCATCGCGACCTCGGCCTGCTCGACGTCAACTGTCTCAACCTGTTCAGCGAGGACGGCCGGCAACGACTGCTCTGGTTCACCCCCACGCCCGGCACAGGCAGTGCCGAGCTGCTCGAGCTGCTCGCCGTGATCGGCACGCAGGCGCTCACCGGGCGGCGCCCGCGGGCACGTACCACCGGATAGGCGACGAGCCGATGCGTCGTGGGTGGGCGTCCCAGCGTTGCCGCCTGTCGTAAGGATGTGGGCGATCAGATAGGGAACGCATGGCGATCGACCGGACCGGGCTCGCCGAGTTCCTCCGCCGGCGCCGCGAGTCGCTGCAGCCCGAGGACGTCGGCGTCCCGCGCGGACGGCAGCGTCGGACCAGCGGGCTGCGACGGGAGGAGGTCGCCACCCTCTGTCACATGTCGACCGACTACTACGCGCGGCTCGAACGCGCGCGCGGACCTCAACCATCCGACCAGATGGTCATCTCCATCGCGCAAGGCCTGCGCCTCTCCCCTGACGAACGCGACCACCTGTTCCGGCTCTCCGGGCACAACCCACCGGCACGCGGGGCAGCCGGCGAACACATCAGCCTCGGCCTGCTGCGGATCCTCGACCGCCTGGACGACACTCCCGCGGAGATCGTCACCGAGCTCGGGGAAACCCTCCGGCAGAGCCCGCTGGGCATCGCGCTCACCGGCGACCGGACCCGATACACCGGACCCGCCAGGAGCATCGGCTACCGCTGGTTCACCGACCCCGCCACGCGACAGCTCTACGACCCCGACGACCATCGGCTGCTCACCCGCAGGTTCACCTCTGGCCTTCGCGAGGTGGCGGCACTTCGCGGCCCCGGTTCCCGGGCGGCGCAGCTCGCTGACCTCCTCCTCGCCCGGAGCGAGGAGTTCCGCGAGGCGTGGAACCTGCACGAGGTCGGCGTGCCCCCGCTCGCCGTCAAGCGCCTGGTGCACCCAGAGGTCGGCGCCCTGGAGCTGACCAGTCAGTCCCTGCTCGACCCGGACCAGTCGCACCGCCTGCTCGTCTTCGCGGCAGCCCCGCACTCCGAGAGCCACAAGAAGCTGCAGCTGTTGTCCGTCAGCAGTCCGCAGACGCTTCGCTGACACCCGGCGACCTCAGCCCCTGACACCCGGACGGCCCCAGCCTCGGATCGTCAGGTCCTGGATGTCCCCCGCGGCAGTGTCCAACCTTGGAGCAGCACCGAGCCCGGAGACCACACGGATGGTCACGGCGCTGTCCTTCCCTGCCCGAACGTGCGATCAGCCAGGAGAGACCCGATGAATCCAGAGAACGATGCGGGACACGGCCGTTCGGGCGTGTCCCGGCGAAACTTCCTGGGCGGCGGCCTGGTCGCCGCCGCCGTGACCCCCCTGCTCACCGGACAGGCCGAGGCCGCGGCGGCCGCCTCGGCACCCACCATGGACGGCGTGACACCGGTGACGGTGCGGGCCGCCGTCAACGGCACCCCGGTCTCGCTGCGGGTGGACCCGCGGGCCACCCTGCTGGACACGCTGCGCGAGCGGCTCGACGACCTCAAGGGCACCAAGAAGGGCTGCGACCGCGGCCAGTGCGGGGCCTGCACCGTGCACGTCGACGGGCGGCGCGTGCTGTCGTGCCTCACGCTGGCCGCCACCGTGACCGGCCGGGAGGTCACCACGATCGAGGGCCTCGCCGACGGTGAGCGGCTGCACCCCATGCAGCAGGCGTTCGTCGAGCACGACGGCCTGCAGTGCGGCTTCTGCACCCCCGGCCAGATCATGTCGGCAGTCGCCATGGTCGACGACGAGGGCGGCGCGGACTCGGACGACGAGATCCGCGAGCGCATGTCCGGCAACATCTGCCGGTGCAGCGCCTACCCCCGCATCGTCGACGCGATCCGCGACGCGCAGCAGGTGATGCGCTGATGCGTCCCTACACCTACGCCCAGGCCCGCACGATCCGCGAGGCGGTCCGGGGCACCGGCGAGGAGACCGCGTTCCTGGCCGGTGGCACCACCCTGGTCGACCTGATGAAGCTGGAGGTGATGAGCCCCGACCGCGTCCTGGACATCAACCGGCTCCCGCTGGACGGCATCACCCTGGACAACAAGGGCCTGCACATCGGCGCTCTGGAGCGGATGAGCGACGTCGCCGCGAACCCCCTCGTGCGGGAGCACTACCCGGTCATCGCCCAGGCGCTGGAGCTCAGTGCGTCGGCCCAGCTGCGCAACATGGCGAGCATCGGCGGCAACCTGCTGCAGCGCACCCGCTGCGGGTACTTCCGCGACGTCAGCACCCCCTGCAACAAGCGCGAGCCTGGCAGCGGCTGCTCCGCGCTGGAGGGCATCAACCGCGGCCACGCCGTCCTCGGCACGAGCGACGCCTGCATCGCCACCCACCCCAGCGACCTCGCCGTGCCGCTGGTCGCACTCAGCGCCGTGGTGCACCTGGCCTCGGCGCGGGGCAACCGCAGCGTGCCGCTGGACGGGTTCTACACCCTGCCGGGTGCCACGCCCGACGTCGAGAACGTGCTGCGGCCGGGCGAGCTCATCACCGGCATCACCGTGCCTCGTGCCCCCTACACGGCGCGCTCGCTCTACGTGAAGGTCCGCGACCGGCAGTCGTACGAGTTCGCGCTCACCTCGGCGGCCGTCGCGCTTCAGCTGCGCGGCGGCACCATCACCCAGGCGCGGATCGCCGCCGGCGGCGTGGGGACCCGGCCGTGGCGGCTCCCCGCCGTCGAACGCGCGCTGGCCGGGCGGCCCGCGACCGCCGCCACGTTCGAGGCCGCCGTCACCCGCGCGGCGGACGGTGCCCAGCCGCGCGAGTACAACGGGTTCAAGCCCGCGCTGCTGCGCCGCACCCTGGTGCGGACCCTGACCGAGCTGGTGGAGGGCCGATGAGCGACCGGTCCGACGGCGCGGGGGCGGGCGGCCGCCGTGCTTGAGCTCGCCGCCCAGCTGCTCGGACGCGCCCGCGGCGGCACCCCGTTCGTGACCGCCACCGTCACGGGCGTGGCCGGCAGCGCGCCCCGCCAGCCCGGCTCGTCGCTGGTCGTCGACGCCGACGGGGCGGTGCTGGGCAACGTGTCCGGCGGGTGTGTCGACGCGGCCGTGCACGAGGCCTGCCAGCAGATGCTGGCCGGGGACCGCACGCCGCAGGCCCTGCGGTTCGGGTACTCCGACGCCGACGGGCTCGGCGTCGGCCTGACCTGCGGCGGCACCATCGAGCTGCTCCTGCGCCACCACGACCCGGGCGCCGAACCGGAGCTCGAACCGGCCCTCGCCGACGCCGCGAGCGGCCAGGCGGTGGCCGTGGCCACGATCGTGCGCGGCCCGGACGCCCATCTCGGGCGGACCATCGTCGTGCGCCCGGGCCGGCCGCCGCAGGGATCCCTCGGCGACGAGCTGCTCGACCGGGTGGCCGAGGCGCACACGATCGACCTGCTGCACGCCGGGCAGACCAGCACCGTCAAGGTCGGGGTGGCCGACAGCTACTGCCGCGAACCCATGACGCTGCTGGTGGAGTGCAACGTCCCGGCGCCACGGATGCTCGTGTTCGGCGCCATCGACCACGCCGCCGCGCTGGCGCGCGTCGCCGCGTTCCTCGGTTACCGGGTCACGGTCTGCGATGCCCGGACCACGTTCGCCACCCCGGAGCGGTTCCCGGACGCCGAGGTGGTTGTCGACTGGCCGCACCGTTATCTCGGTTCCCAGGCCGAGGCCGGGCTGCTCGACCAGCGCACCGTCGTCTGCGTGCTGACCCACGACCCCAAGTTCGACCTGCCGCTCCTGACCGCCGCCCTGCGGCTGCCCGTGGCGTACGTCGGGGCCATGGGGTCACGCCGCACCCACGAGGAACGCCTGACCCGGCTCCGCGAGGCGGGCCTGAGCGATCACGAGCTGGATCGGCTCCACTCACCGATCGGGCTCGACCTCGGGGCCCGCACGCCGCACGAGACGGCCCTGTCGATCGCCGCGGAAATCGTCGGCGACCGGCACGGCGGCACCGGTGCGCCGTTGAGCACCGGGGTCCCCATCCACCGCGGCATCCGGTCGCCGCACCCACTCACGTACAGCAGCTAGAGGAGTCACGATGCCCCGTTCCCCCGTAGGACGCGAGACCGACCGCGTCGACGGCAGACTGAAGGTCACCGGCGCCGCCGAGTACTCCGGCGACTACCTGGCCCCCAACCTGGCGCACGCGCACCTCGTCACCAGCACCATCGCCCGAGGCAAGGTCACCGGGTTCGACACGGCGGCCGCGCTCGCCTCACCCGGGGTGCTGCACGTGCACACCGCGCCGAACAACCCGCTCAGGCTGTACGAGACCACCGGCCAGGCCGCCGCCTTCTCCGAGAACTACATCCCGCTGAAGACCGACGTGGTCCACTTTCACGGCCAGGCCATCGCGATGGTCGTCGCCGAGACCCCCGAGCAGGCACGCGATGCCGCCGCGCTCGTCACCGCCACCTACGAGGTCCAGCAGCCCCGCACCTCGGTCACCGACGAGCCACGCGTGCCGGCCGGCCCCACCATCAGCGGCGCACCGAGCAGCCTCAACATCCTGGCTCCCGGTGTCGGGTCCATCGACGCGGCGCTGGCCGCCAGCGACGTCGTCGTGGAGGCCGAGTTCCACCAGAACGTGCAGCACCACGCCGCGATGGAGCCGCACGCGGTCCTCGCCGTCTGGGAGGGCGACGACCGGGTGACCCTCCATGCCGGCGCGCAGATCCCCGCGGCGTACGCGCTCGGCATGGCCCAGCGGCTCGGCGTGCCCGCCCCGAACGTCCGGCTGATCACGAAGTACGTGGGCGGCGGCTTCGGCGCCCGCGTCGTCCTGTGGAGCGACACGCCCCTGGCCGCCGCGGCGGCCCGCGAGCTCGGCCGGCCGGTCCGACTGGTCCTCACCCGGGAGCAGATGTTCACCCTGACCGGCCACCGTTCGCACCTCACGCAGACCGTCCGGCTGGGCGCCTCCCGCGACGGGGTCCTCAACGCGCTCAGCCACCGGAGCGTCGCCGAGCGGCCCACCACCATGTCGTTCACCATGACTCCGGCCCACTCGATGTCGGACGCGCTCTACCGCACGCCGAACCTGCACGTCGACGCGCAGCTGGCCGTCCTCGACATCCCCGGGAGCCGGGCGATGCGTGGCCCCAACGAGGCTCCAGGGGGCTTCGCCCTGGAGACGGCGATGGACGAGCTGGCCGTCGCCACCGGCGTAGACCCCGTGGAGCTGCGGCTGCGCAACTACGCCGCCACCAGCCCCTCCACGAACCTGCCCTGGTCGAGCAAGCACCTGGACGAGTGCTACCGCGTCGGGGCGGAACGCTTCGGCTGGGCGGACCGCAGCGCCACACCCCGCGCACGCGTCGACGGGCAGTGGCTCTACGGCACCGGCATGGCCACCGCCATCTACCCCGCGGCCCGCCGGGCCGGGTTCGCCGTCGGGATCCGGCTGCGCGAGGACGACACCGCGGTGGTGTCCACCGGCGTCTCGGACCTCGGCACCGGCGGCGGGACCGTGGTGGCGATCTCCGGCGCCGACGCCCTGGGCATCCCCATGCAGCGGATCACCCCGGAGATCGGTGACACGTACCTGCCCCCGGGCGCACCCGCGGTGGGCTCGAGCAACACGCACGCGACCGTACCGCTGGTCGTGGACGCCGCCAGGAACGTGATCGCCGAGCTCAAGCGGGTGGCCGTCACCGCGAACAGGTCCCCCTGGCAGGGTGCGGAGGTCTCGGACCTGCGCTACGAGCGCGGCATCCTGCACGGGCTCGGCCGCTCGATGACCTTTGGCCGCCTGCTGGCCGCCATCGGGTCGCCGGGCATCTACATGGAGTCCTCACCTCTCGGCGCCCCCATCCCGGGGGTCGTGCACCACAGCTTCGGCGCCCACTTCTGCGAGGTCCGGGTCAACCGGTTCACCGGCGAGGCCCGCATCACCCGGTTCACCACCGTCGCCGACGTCGGCCGCGTCATCAACGCCAAGGCCGCCCGCAGCCAGCTCGTCGGCGGCGTCATCTTCGGCATCGGCCATGCCCTCCTGGAGGAGAACCACCTGGAGCTCGCCACCGGACGCCTGGCGAACAGCACGCTGGCCGACTACCTCGTACCCGTCAACGCCGACATCCCCGACATCGACGTGCACATGCTCGACCGGCCCGACCCCCTGCTCACCGGGCCGCTCGGCGACGGCACCGAGGAGGTCGGCACCGCCAGCCTCGGCGCCCGAGGCCTCGGCGAGATCGGCACCGTCGGCTCGGCCGCCGCCGTCGGCAACGCCGTCTACAACGCCACCGGCATCCGGGTGCACAACGTGCCCATCACCCCCGACAAGCTGATCGAGCACCTGTAGCCGCCGACGCGCGGAACCTGCCGGTCACGACGTCGCCCGCGGCGCGGGCGAGCAAGGCCAGCAGGATCCGCCGGAGCTCCGTGCGGTCGCGAGGCGCGATCAGCGCCAGCCTCCGGTCGAACTCCTTCGCGAGCGCGGCGAGCGCGCGATCCGCGCCGCCGCGCCCGTCGGAGGTCAGCACGAGGCGGTGCCGCCGCGGTCGAGCGGCCGGCTTCTGCTCAGCGCACCTGTAGCCGGCTCACGGGGCCGTGACGTGGTCCTGGTAGGCGGCGCTGGCGCCGCCGAGGGCCGCGATGATGCCGCGGAACGCACGCGTACCGTCCTCCACGGCTTCCGCTACGGCACCGGGAACCTGCAGCTGGTAACGACGCGCCTTCGCCTCCCCCGCCGCGAGCAGCGGAAGCACGGCCGTGACGGGCGACTCCTCGATGCCGAGCGCAGGGGCGGCCTCGCCGTGGTAGCGGCCGGCCAGGGCGTTCAGCAGGTCGCGCCAGCCCGACGCGTTCATCGGCGACTGCGGCACAGCGGCGAGATTGGTGGCTGCCGCGTCGAACAAGGCCCCGACCAGGGCCCGGCTGTTCTCGTCCGGCGCGGCGGAGGTCGAGTCGAGCAGGTCGAGCAGCTCACCGGCCTGCACGTGGTCCTCGATCCCGACAAAGAACTCCTCGTCCAGACCCAACAGGTGACCCACGTACCACCAGTAGCGGTACAGGCGGGACTGTTCCTCCTCGGTGAGCCGGTAGCCGACGCCCTGCAAGAACGTGAACGGCACGACCGTGAAGTCGAGCCAGGTGCGCGCGACGTCGGCCTGGTTGATCGGGACGCCCCACCGGTCGGCGTCCCATCCGTGCGCCATCGCCGACGCCCGCACGCGCGCGTGCAGCAACCGGACCTGCACGGTCTGCACGTAGCCGGGGGCACCCTGGCGCAGGCCGCCGGGCAGGACCACCGATGCGTTCCACAGCCCGGTCTCGGCCAGCCGGCGCGGCGCGGTCGAGGTCAGCCGACCGGTACCGACGAGCAGCCTCGCGATCGCCGGCGACCGGTAGGTGTGAGCGAGCGAGCCTCCCGCAAAGGCGAGGCCGCGCCAGTGCGGCGGCACGGCGAGCGACGTCCGGTCCCCCTCGTCCAGCAGCTCGGGCGAGACCCAGCCGGGCACGGCCTCGGCATGGGCGAGCAGCGCGTCGACGGCCGGCGGGGCCTCCGGCACGCTCGCCCTGCCCTCGGTGAGACCACGCTGGAGCGCGGTGCGGGCAGAGCGGCCGAGGGCGTCGAACTCGGCGATCACGGCGTCGGCGACGGGGTCCCCCACCTGCAGCGCCCGCAGCATGAGGTCGACACGGTCACCGTGCCGGGTCCGGGCCGCAGCAAGGTTGACGGCCCGGTCGGGCACCAGCGAGGAAAGGTTCGAATCGTTCATGAAGCCATCCAAGCGGCCTCACCGAGCAAGAACCACGGCCTACCGATCCCCCTCTAGGGCCACGGGAACGCGCAGTGCGCCCGTGAGATCACGCCTTGTCGCGGCCAGCGAGGTGACCTGATCCGGGGGGCACAGCCTCCTCAGCCGACGTTGTAGACGACCATCAGGGCGAGCCACGCGCTGACCGTCGAGACCGCGGTCCACGCGATGATCGCGATTCCCTGCCAGAGCAGCACCCAGGACTTGGACACGCCACCAGCGACCAGCAGCGCGGCGGTGAACTGGGTCGGCATCGCGAGGGGACCGAGAAGGCTCGCCCCGGGCACCCCGAACCGAGTGAGATAGCGCCTGAAACGCTCCTTACCCTTCGACTCCGGCTTCGACTCCGGCTTTGCCTTCGCCGGTTCCTCAGCGACCGCATCGCCGCCCGGCTCCGCCGAGCCCACCGGCACACGCACCGCCTCCCGCCGCGCCCGCCGCGCAAGGGTCGCCGTACGCGCACGGCTGCTGAGGGTGACGATCAGGAAGACGCAGAGAAAGTTGCCGCCCGCTGCGGCGATCCCGGCGACGATGGGGTTGAGGCCACCGAGCACACCGACCGTCGTCGCGAGCTCGCCCTCGACGAAGGGCACGGCTCCGGCCAGCGCGATGATCAGTGGTTGGACCACGTCTGGAACGTTTGCGACAAGGTCTCGGAATCCCTCGACCAGTGGTTCGACCGGATTCATGGTGTTCTCTCTTTCAGCGATGATCTGCGCGCTCGTCGTCCGGACGCGTGGTCCGGGCGCACCGAATGCGCGTGGGTCGTGACGGGTGGTCTGCGCAGGTCGCTCGAGGGCGCTGCGACTCTTCCGACTGCGGGGGTGATCAGTCGGGCTGCGCGAGCGTCGCCAGGGTCGTCGCGAACGCGGTCCCGACGACCTGCACGACCAGGGTGCTCAGGATGGCGTCGGAGGCGGCCTTCGCGCCCCAGTCGCCGCGCTCGAACTTCTTGCCGCGGGTATAGATCTCACCGGACCAGGGGATGTCGGCATGCATCGCGGCCAGGTTCTTGCTTGCCGAGAGCAGCGCAACGAGTGTGGCGGTCCGGGCATCGGGATCGACGCCGTCCACCAGCGCCGACCGAACTGGCCTGAGCAGCCGGTCGCGCGTGCCGGTGTCTCCGCCCCTGAGGGCGTGTGTCGGGATGAAGCCGAGGAGACGGCGTGGCTCCTGACGGATATCGCCTCGCGCAACGAGCCGGTTCAAGGTGCTTTCTCGGGACCGGACACCGATATCGATCGTGAGCCCCCTGATTCCTGTCGCGGTCTCCGGGACCCGTTCCCATGCTCCACGTAGCAGCAGGTCTTCAGGAGCGTGGCCGACGGCGCGAACGCGGCGCTGCTTGTCGTCGAGCTCGAGGTGTCCTCGCGCGGCGAGCTCGATGAGCATCGCTCCGCCGAGCGTGTACAACAGCGACTGGCCCTCGCCTGCGATGGTGCCGCTGCGGGGATCGAAGAGGAGAAGCATGACGGCCTCCGGTAGCGTCACGTCCGCCCTGCGGGCGTCGGCCGCGCCCGTCGAAGCACCTTCCGCTGCGTCCGTCACTTTTCTCCTCCGCCAGTCGTAGCGATCTCGTGTGCTCGACGCAGCACCTCGAGCTGAGCGAGGTGGTACAGATCGCCGAGCGCCTGGGAGACCGTGCTGGCCGTGCGCTCGGGGCTGTGCGTCGAGAACTGGGCGACGTCGTCGACCACCGGAAATGCGGCCTGTGCCGCGGCGAGCGGACCTGCCATGCGTTCGGCAAGGTCTTGTATCGCCGCTTCGTCCGCGTCCACCGGGAGCGCGTCGAACTCGTCGTCAATGGGATCTCGCCGGCTCAGTAGTGCACGGAGCTCGCCCATCGCGTTCTCGTCGAGGACCTGGCCATAGACGAGGAGCATCGCGCGGTCCCTGTCCGAGAGGTTCTGCATGACCGACTCAAATCCACGGGGAACATCTATCGGAGCGCGATGACGCAGGATGACTGCCAGCTCTGCCCGAACCCGCTGCAGCCGATCGACCGTCGCTGCGAGTTCCGCATCGATCAGCCGAATCGCTTCGTCCGGCATCTGATCGGCGCGATCCATGGTGGCGATCTGTGAGAGCGGAAGCCCGAGATCGCTCAGCCTCTTGATCTGCAGCAGCCGGATGAGGTGCGACGTCTCGTACTGCTTGTAGCCGTTCCCCGTGCGGTGCGGCTCATCGAGCAGTCCCAGCGCGTGATAGTGCCGTACAGCCTTGATCGTCGTTCCTGCGAGCTCCGCGAGCTGCCGTGTGCTCCAGGCCATCGTCCCACCGCCGTTCCGTTGAGAACCAGTGAAAACCATGCCCTTGGGGCACAGTCAACCGGAACTCTGGAACTTCCGCCGTTCGAGGGTCGGCGCGGCCGCGCGAGGGTCGCACCGCCAAGCTGCTCGAGCGTGTTCCACGGCCTGGCCGCGACCCGCCGCGTGGACATCCAGGACCTCACGACCCGTGGACGGCCGGGCGCGTCACAATCGGCCGAGCTTGTCCGGGCCGGCGACCAGCCAGACCTGCCTGACCGATTCCTGTAGCACCTCAGCGGCAAGGAAGCCGACAGTGAGCTGGTCGTACCGTCCGACGAGCCAGGGCACTCGATCGACGAACGTCAGTTCCAGTGCCGGCGGCTCGTCACCCACGATGTCGTTCAGGAGGGCTGCGACCTCCCTCGGTCCGTGGACAGGTACACGCAGGCGCCCTGAGTCCGGGCCGCCGTTCGTGAAGATCTCGACGTCGGACGAGAAGAGCTCGGCAACAGCGGCGCCTCGGTCCCCATCGAGCCATGCCGACCGCAGACGCCTGAGCGCTCTGATCGGCTCTGTCACCGTCGCGGCACGGTCGCGTCGCAGCCTCGTACGAGCGGTGGCGAGCAACCCCGGCAGGTCGCTCTCCGAGCAGCCCACGAACTTTGCCACGAAGCCTGTGTCGTGGGGGAAGGCACCGTGCAGGATCAGTGCGGCAGTCTCCCGGGGCTCCAGCGACTGCATCGCGGCACGTACCACGTACTCGAGGATCGCCATGTCGTGGCCGCCATCTCCTCCACCGGGGGCGGTCATGGGTTTGCCGGCGAACCGACGTCGGCCGTGGCGCCTGCTGCGCGTCGGTCCCGGGCCGCTGTGAGCAGGATGACCCCGATCCCCAGGAGCGCGACCACACCGTTGGCGATGTTCAGCGCGATCGCCTCGCCGAGGGTGAAGTTCTCCATGTTGTTCAGGTGAAAGAAGAAGTGCGGCACGGCGAAGATCGAGTAGGCGAGCGCGGCGGGGACCACGAAGTGGGCCTTCGGCCGGACCATGGCGATCCCGAGCAGCAGGGCGATGCCAAGAGTGGCGCCGCCGAAGTCCGTCGCGTAGTGCTCGCTGAACGGTGGGGTCAGGTCCGCCGTCGGGAAGTGGGTGTAGAAGGTCTCCGGCGAGACGAGATTCCACCCTCCGACGATCAGCTCGTCGAGGAACAGCACGGCCAGTGCAATGCGAATGATCAACGTCACAGTTCAAGGCTCCTTGGTTGGCCTGTCTCGCCCGCACATCACCGAGATGCCGCCGTCTTCGGCGCCTCCGGGGCACGAACTTGCATCGAAGACCACGCAGCGGCCCCGGTTCGTGACAGAGCGGGTGTCACGAACCGAGGCCGCTGCGTGGTCTGGGTTGGGAGACCTGCCGCCACTGCGGCCTACGACAACAGCCACCTACGGGGGACGGACCGATGAGCGAGCGGATACCTGTCGGGCTCGGCCTGCTGGCCCTCGTCGCCCTGTCGGTTCCACTGCTGGGCGCAGTGCCGGCCTCGGCGCACTCGTCCGTCGCCTCGGCGCAACCGTCGTACAACCAGGCCCTCGACGGGCCGCCGGCCTCGGTGGTGCTCGCCTTCACGTCCGAGATCCGGACGGACGCCGTCACCGCGACCGTCGTGGTCCAGGACGAGGATGACCACGACTGGGCCGACGGCGCCCTGGAGGTCACCACGACGGGGGTCGGCCAAGCCGTCGACCCTGCGATGCCCGACGGGCGTTACCAGGTGCGCTGGAGCGTGGTGTCCGCCGACGGCGCCCCGCTCGAGGGGAGCTACCGGTTCACGGTCGGTGACTTCCCGCCCGAGTCGAACCCCCTGAACGCCCCATTGACCGAGCGCCGATCGGACTGGTTCCGAGCCGTGACCCACGCACTGGTGGGTGCGTTGCTCGGCCTGACCACCTACGCCCTCTGGACGACGTATGGCCGCAAGGCTCCCACCGGCCCGGCGCCCGCATCGGCAAACGCCCCACCAACGAACAACGAGGACAACTCATGACTATCAGAGCCCTGGTCGCCGCTCTCGGGTCGACCGCGCTTCTTGTCGGCCTCAGTGCTTGTGGCAGCCCGTCCGAGGCCGCCTCCCCGACCGAAGGCCAGGCCCAGCCGATGCAGGCCGACACCGTCCGGACCAGAGATCTGTGGGTCAAGGCCGTCGACGGCGGAATGAGTGCGGGCTTCGGCAGGCTGACGAACACCGGCTCCGCCGACGTCGTACTCACCTCCACGGCGTCGAACATCTCCAGCGACATGGAGCTGCACGTGACCGGCCCCGACGAGGAAGGGCAGATGGTGATGTCGCCCCACGAGGCCGGCTTCCTCATCGCTCCGGGCGACACGCTGGTGCTCGAGCCAGGTGGCGACCACCTCATGTTCATGGAGGTCCAGAAGCCGGTCGGTCCGGGCGACACGGTCGACCTCACGCTCACCTTCGAGGACGGATCGGCGGTGGACGTCACCGCCCCGGCCAAGGACTTCACAGGCGCGGACGAGGAGTACGTGCCCGGGACCCACGAATGAGACGACCGGCGGACCGCGGCGTGTCACGGCGCGGCTTTCTGATGGGCGGCGCCGCCGCCGGCGTCGGTGCGGTGGGCGGCATGAGCCTCAGCCTGCTCACCGACCCGCACGCGTCCGGTCCCGCACCTGCCGACGCCCCGCCTCCCACGCCGCCCACCGCGGCGACGCCGGAGGGCAGGCGACGGGTCGCCTTCCACGGCCGGCACCAGCCCGGGATCACCACACCACCCCAGGCCGCCATCACCTACGTCGCGCTCGACCTGGACGAGACCACCGATCGCGCCGCCCTGCGCCAGCTCTTGCAGCTGCTGTCGGACGACGCGGAGCGGCTGATGCGGGGCGAACCGGCCTTGGCCGACCTCGAACCCGAGCTGGCCGCTCCCGAGGCGAGCCTGACGGTGACCTTCGGGTTCGGACCGGAGCTGGTCCGACGCGTCGCGGGTGACTCCGCGGTCCCAGGATGGCTACGTCCCTTGCCACGATTCGCGATCGATCGGCTCGAACCAGGGTGGTCTGGCGGCGACCTGCTGCTGCAGGTCGGGTCCGACGATTCCCTGACGCTGGCGCACGCCGTCCGCGTCCTGCTCAGGGATTCTCGTGCTTTCGCCCGACCACGATGGACGCAGCACGGCTTCCGCAGGCCGCCCACCACGGGGATGATCGGAACCAGGAACCACTTCGGTCAGGTCGACGGGACCAGCAACCCCGTACCTGGGACTGCGGACTTCGACGCCGCGGTCTGGACCCATGACGGCCCCGGCTGGCTGGCCGACGGCACGAGCCTGGTCCTGCGGCGCATCCGGATGGACATGGACGGGTGGGACAAGACCGACCGCCACTCCCGCGAGCAGTCGGTCGGGCGGTCCCTGGCCACCGGCGCGCCGCTGACCGGCGCCACGGAGATCGATGACCCAGACCTCGACGCGGTCGGCCCTACCGGGTTTCCCGTCATCCACGACCTGGCGCACGTGCGGAGTGCCCGCGTGAACGCAGCCGAGCGCCGCATCTTTCGACGTGCGTACAACTACGCGGAAGGTCCCGACAGCTCGTCCCCCGGCCAGCTGTTCGCTTCCTACCAGGCCGACGTCGACCGCCAGTTCGTGCCCATCCAGGAACGCCTGTCCGCAGCCGACCTGCTCAACCAGTGGACGACACCTGTCGGGTCTGGCGTCTACGCCCTTCCCGGGGGTTGCCGACCCGGCAGCTACGTCGGCGAACCGCTCTTCGCCACGGGCGTCTGACCGCGCACCGCTATGCACAACATGTCCACCGACCGCAGACTCGTCAATGACCTGCACGACCGGGATACTGCTGTCACGACGGAAAGGGCGACGGTGTCACAACTGAGCCAGGCGGCCGACGTTTTCCAGAGTCACCGGCGGCGGCTGTTCGGCATCGCGTACCGCATGCTCGGCACGGTGGCTGACGCCGAGGACGTCGTCCAGGACGCGTGGCTGCGCTGGCAGGCGGTCGACCGGTCGGTGGTGCTCAACACGGAGGCGTTCCTGGTCACCACCACCACCCGGCTGTCGATCAACGCCGCGACGTCTGCCAGGGTGCGCCGGGAGACCTACATCGGCCCGTGGCTTCCAGAGCCTGTCCCGTCCGGTGACGACCCGTCGCTGGGGGCCGAGCGCGCCGAGGCGCTCAGCGTCGCCATGCTGACCCTGATGGAGCGCCTCTCGCCCAACGAACGAGCCGTGTACGTGCTGCGTGAGGCGTTCGACTACCCCTTCCGGCAGATCGCCGAGGTCCTCGACACCACCGAGGCCAACGCCCGGCAGCTCGCGCGGCGCGCCCGCGACCACCTGGCGGGCGAACGGCGGGCGCCTGCCCGGCCGCAGGAGATCTCCCGCCTGCTGGACGCGTTTCTGTCCGCGGCCCGCTCGGGCAACCTCGACGAGCTCGAACAGCTCCTCGCGAAGGACGTCGTCAGCGTCTCCGACGGTGGGGGCAAGGTGACCGCGGCCCGGCACCCGGTGACCGGCCGCGATCACGTGGCTCGTTTCCTGCTCGGCGCCCTGCGCCAGTTCGGGCAGGACGCGACCTACGAGATCGCCGATGCCAACGGCGGCTCCTGCCTCGTCATCACCCGGGGCACCGAGGTGCTGTGCGTGGCCACCGTCAGCATCGACACTGATGGGATCAGTGGCATCTACCTGGTCCGCAACCCCGACAAGCTGGGGATGCGGCAATCTTCCTGAACCCGACGGCCTCATCGGGCGACGTCGTCGAGCCACACCTCGAAGGACTGCCGGCTCTGCCGCGTGCCCGGGGCCGGCAGGAACGTGCCGCTGCGCATGCCGCGCCCCCAGGCACCGGGGACGAACACCTCCAGCACCGGGCGGGACTTGCCGGTCGCGCGCAGGTAGCGGCGGACCATGTCGCTCACCCGTTCTTCGCGCGGGCCCGCGAGGTCTCGCACCAGCCCCCGGGGGGCACCCAGCGCGATGCTCACCAGCTCGGCCGCAACCTCGGCCGCTGCGATCGGCTGCGCCCGCATCTGCGGGACGACCCGGAGCGGGCCGACGTGGTAGTTGTCGACGAGGAACTCGGTGAGCTCGTGGAACTGAGCGACGCGCAACAGCGACCAACCACCTGGTTCCGCCATGATCACCCGCTCCTGGGCAGCCTTGCCCGCGTAGTAGCTGGCGCCGACCCTCTCCGCACCGATCACGGACAGCGCGACGTGGTGGCCCACGCCGGCCTCGCGCTCGGCTCCGAGCAGGTTGCGGGTGACGGTCTCGAAGAACCTCGTCGATCTCTTGGCCGACGCGGTGCTGGTGGACGAGACGTCGACCACGGCCTCGACGCCCTGGAGCGCGCCGGCCAGGTGGGTGCCGTCGAGCAGGTCGACGCCCGAAGCGCGGGTCAGCACGACCGGTTCGTGTCCCGCCGCACGCAGCAGGTCCACGACGTGACGTCCGACGGTGCCGCTGCCCCCGGCGACGGCGACCCTCAGCTCTCGGAAGGGAATGTTCATGCCTAGAAAGACGACGCGGCCCCCTGGGATGTCAGGCGTCTCCCTGACATCGTGTCGCGCTGTCCCCTCGTCGCCGGGAAGGACGCCGCGATGACCGACGACGAACCGGCCATCGCCCAGGTACTCGCCGAGCGGCGGCATCTGATGACGCTCGCGTTCCGGATGCTCGGCACGGTCGCCGAGGCCGAGGACGCGGTCCAGGAGACCTACGTGCGCTGGTGGCGCATGGGCAGGGTGGAACGCGAGGCCGTCCAGGCGCCGCACTTCTGGCTGCAGCGCGTCACGAGTCGCATCTGCCTGGACATGCTCGGCTCGGCGCGTGCCAGGCGCGAGCAGTACGTGGGGCCCTGGTTGCCCGAGCCCTTGCCGTCCCAGGTGTTCGCCCACCCTGACCCGGACCCGGCCGACCAGGTCACGCTCGACGACTCGGTGAGCTCCGCGCTGCTCGTGGTGCTCGAGACGATGACGCCCGCCGAACGAGTCGCCTTCGTGCTGCACGACGTGTTCGCGGTCCCGTTCGACGAGATCGCGGCCACGATAGGCCGCAACCCGGGCGCCTGCCGCCAGCTGGCCTCCTCCGCCCGGCACCGCGTCGAACAGGCACGAGACCGGCGCGCCACGCGACGCGAGCACGACGACGTCGTGCGGGCATTCGCCTCGGCCGCACGGAGCGGGGACGTCCAGGCGCTGATCACGGCGCTCGACCCCGACGTCGTCCTGAGATCCGACGGCGGTGGGATCGTCACCGCGGCCCGCAGGCCTGTCGTCGGTGCCGAACGGGTGGCCCGGTTCATAGCGGGCGTCGTGCACAAGTACCCCGGCCGCGACGTGCTGGAGCGGGAGACGCACGACGGGCTCGGCCTCGCCGTCCGGGACGAGGGCCACATCATCGGCGTCGTCACCCTCGACGTCTCCGACGGGGTGGTGACGGACGTGCGGATGGTGCTGAACCCGGAGAAGCTCTCGCTCTGGAACACCCCATAGTGTCCTGAGTACGCGGCCGGGGGGCCGAGGTGCGCCTGGACGAGCGCACCCCGGCCCCGGCTGAGGACCTTCCCGGTCAGTGCTGGGCGTTCACCGCCTCCAGCGCGTCCTTGTACTCCTTGAGGTCGGCCTTCGTCGCGCCCGCGTCGAGGCGTGCGGCCTCGATGGCGTACAGCAGGTCGCCGACCGTGCCGCCCCCGACGACCGGGTCCTCCAGGGACACCGAGCCCGCCGCGACGTTGAGCCACACACCGAGCAGCTGCCGGTCGAAGACGTCGACCCACTCGTCGTGGTTGGCCGCCCACAGCACCTGCACGGCGTCGTCCAGCGTGGCCAGGTCGACCACCTCGTCGAACACGTCGCTCTGCGTGCGCGTGCTGATGAGGAAGCACAGCAGCTCGTCGGTCGTGTGGTCCGGGTTGCTGACCTGTCGGTACTCCGACGACCAGTACCCGGCGCCGCGAGCCACGGGCTCCGGTGTCGGCTGTCCGCCGCTCGGCGTGCCGTAGATCTCGAGCTCGTAGAGGGAGAAGCCCCACTGCGTCGCGCGCTCGGTGGCGTAGAGGCGCACGTGCCGGCCCGTGCCTGAGAGGTCGATGTCGTCGAAGAGGCCGTCACCGTCGGTGACGGTATGCACCGTGGTCCAGGTCTCGCCGTCCGGTGAGGTCTGGATCTCGTACCCCGACGCGAACGCGGTCTCCCAGTCGATCACGACGCGGCTGAGGTCGTAGCTCGCGCCGAGGTCCACCGCGATCCATTCCGGCTCGCTCCACCGGCTGCCCCACCGGGTGCCTGCGTTGCCGTCCACCGCCATCTCGCCGGTGCGAGCGGGGTCGTCGATGCTGGACGTCGTCACCGGCCGGCCCAGCGCCAGCGACTCCCCGTCCTCGACGCCGCACTGGTCGTCGCCCTCGTCCTCGGACAAGTAGCAGCGCAGGTACTGGTAGGACTCCGCAGAGGACTCGAACGACGGCGCGTAGTCCCACTCGTAGGTGTAGTACTCCACGTACGGCTCGGCTGCGGCGATGATCGCCGGTAGGTCGAGCTCACCGTTGCCGAGGGCGACCTGCCTCGCGTCGCCCTCTGCGTTGACGTTCACGGCGTCCTTGATGTGGAGGAGCTCGATGCGGTCCCCGTACTCCTCGATCCATGCCGGGACGTCGATGCCGGCGTCCGCGGCCCAGCCGACGTCGAGCTGGAACGTGACGTAGCGCGGGTCGGTGTTCGCCTCGATGACCTGCCAGGGGCTGACCATCTCACCCGTCTCCGGGTGGGGGTAGCGCGTGGTGAACTCGCTCTGGTGGTTGTGCAGCACGATCTTGTTCGCGCCGTTCTCGTGCGCGTACCGGCCGAGCCGGTTGACGTACGCCGCGGTCGCGAGCGCTTCCTCGTAGGTGCCGTAGTTGCCGGCCATCCCGCCGGTCCCGATGTAGTCCTGACCCAGTGCGACGGCGTAGTCGACCGTCTCGGGCCACGTGTCCCAGTCCGTGCTGCCGTGGCTCGAGGACACCTCGAGGCCGTGCCTGTCGAGGATCGCCTGGTACTCGTCGACGGGCATCGAATAGGGCTGGCTGAAGGGCTCGATGTTGGTGAAGCCGGCGTCGGCCACCTCGCCGAGCACGCGGTCGATCGTCTCGGGGGCCGGTGTCCCGGACCCGAGCTCGTTGACGTGCGTGTACAGCTGGATGGAGATCTTGGAGTCGGGCAGCCCGTCGTCCTCTCCACATGCTCCGGCTGCCGTGGTGGTCGGTGCGGGGGCTGCGACGGTGGAAGGGGCGGCGACGGCCGGGCCTGCGGCGAGCGTGCCCACGAGGAGCGCGCCGCCCGTCAACGCTGCGCTGAGGCGCCGCGCGCCAGGCGAATGTCGTGAGATCTGCATGGGTGCTCCGATTGACGACTCTGTCGGTTGATAGCGGCAACCATGCGACTTATGCCGCCATGTGATCAAAAGTAGGATGCTGGTCGACCGATGCCATGTCAAGAGCGGACAAGCCTTGGCGTTCTGGTGTTCGCTTCGCCAGTTTTGTTCAGATATTCGGCGAGTCGTTCGAGGACCTCGTCGCAACGGCCTGTGTGACGAGCGCGACTGCCAGATCCGCTCCTCGGCCCTGACACCTTGGTGAACCACGTCGTCCTTATATGTGAGGCGCACTCCTGCCTCACCGAGACGAAGGGTCGCCCATGAAGAAGCCGCTGAGCCCGCAGGGCCACGCGGACGTCGACGGCATCACGGTGGACGCCGCGCTCGACGCACAGGTGCGCCCCTGGCGCCCCGAGGTCGCCCGGATCTCGGGCCGGCTCGCCGCTGCAGGGGCCCCCGGCGCCGCCCTCGGACTCCTGCACGTCGCCTGACGGCAACGATCCACACCAGGCAGTACCCGAAAGGAATGCCCATGCCGGCACCAGCCAGGTCGACCGTAGCGACCAGCACACGTCGACGGACCTCGCGCACCAGCGAGGCACAACGAGCCAAGCTCGAGAACTACTACCGGCAGATGCTCCTCATCCGCCGGTTCGAGGAGCGGGCCCAACGGTCCTACCTGCAGGCGTACATCGGTGGCTACTGCCACCTGAACCTCGGCGAGGAGGCCGCGATCGTAGGCCTGCTGGACGCGCTCGACCCACAGGACTACCTGTTCACGAACTACCGCGAGCACGGGTACGCGATCGCCAAGGGCATCGAGCCCGAACGGGTCATGGCCGAGCTCTACGGTCGCACCGACGGCGTCTCCAAGGGCTGGGGCGGCTCGATGCACATGTTCGATGTCGAACACCGACTGCTCGGCGGCTACGGCATCGTGGGCGGCCAGCTGCCGATCGCCACCGGCACAGCCCTCGCCCTGCAGTACCAGGACCGCTCCGAGGTGGTCATGTGCACCATGGGCGACGGGACCACGGCCATCGGCGCCTTCCACGAGTCGCTCAACCTCGCGGCGCTGTGGGAGCTGCCGATCGTCTACGTGATCATCAACAACGGCCTGGGCATGGGCACCGACGTGGCGCACGCGTCTGCCGAGCCCGAGCTGTACAAGCGGGCCGCCGCCTACCGCATGCTGTCGGCGCGCGTCGACGGCGCTGACCCCGAGGCGACCGCCTCAGCTGCGCTCCAGGCCGTCGAGGCGGCCCGGGGCGGCAAGCCTTACCTGCTCGAGGTCATGACCGAGCGGCTGCGGGGTCACTCCGTCGTCGACCCGGCCAGGTACCGCTCCGCCGACGAGACGGCACGACTCAAGGGCGCCGACCCCGTGGCCCTGTTCGCCGCACGACTGCTCGAACGTGGCGTGCTCGACCAGGCCGCGCTCGACTCGATGGACGCCGAGGCCACGACTCGCATCGACGCCGTCGCCCAGTTCGCGGAGGCGAGCCCGGAGCCCGACGTCTCCACCCTGTTCGACCACACCTACGCGACCCCGGTACCCAACGACTCCCGCCGGCTGCCGGGCCGCCCTCTCTTCGCACCGGCACCGTTCCCGGGGAGGCCCTCATGAGCGTCATCACCTACCGTCAGGCTCTGCACGACACGCTCCGGGCCGAGCTGGCACGCGACGACAACGTGTTCCTCATGGGCGAAGAGATCGGCCTCTTCGAGGGGTCCTACAAGATCACGGCGGGCCTGCTCGACGAGTTCGGCCCCCGGCGCGTACGCGACACCCCCATTGCCGAGGAGGGGTTCACGGGCGCCGCGATCGGTGCCGCGATGCTCGGGCTGCGTCCCGTCGTGGAAATCATGACCATCAACTTCTCGCTGCTGGCGTTGGACCAGATCGTCAACCACGCGGCCAAGATCCACGGGATGTTCGGCGGGCAGCTGGCCGTGCCCATGGTCATCCGCACCCCGGGTGGCGGAGGACAGCAGCTCGGCGCCTCGCACTCCCAGAACATCGAGCTCTACTACTCCTTCGTCCCCGGACTGAAGGTCGTGGCGCCCTCCACCCCTGCCGATGCCAAGGCCCTGCTCCTTGCGGCGATCCGTGACGACGACCCTGTCCTGTTCCTGGAGAACCTCGCCCTGTACAACACCAAGGGCGAGGTACCGGAGGACTGTGCTCCCGCCACCATCGGCAAGGCACACGTCAGCCGCGAGGGCACCGACCTGACCCTCATCGGCTACTCCCGGATGGCTCATGTCGCCCGACAGGTGGCCGAAGAGCTCGCGGCTTCCGATGGCCTCGACATCGAGGTCGTCGACCTGCGCAGCCTGCGCCCGCTCGACCGCGACACGGTGATCGCGTCGGTGCGCAAGACCAGCGCCGCCGTCGTGCTCGAGGACGACTGGCTCACCTACGGCATCGGCGCAGAGATCGCCGCGTCCATCTCCGACGGTGCCTTCGACCATCTCGACGCCCCCGTGCGTCGCGTCGCGATGGCCGAGGTGCCGCTGCCCTACGCCAAGTCGCTCGAGACCGCCGCGCTGCCGTCCCACGACGACGTCGTCACCGCCGTGCACGAGACGCTCGCCGCTGTCGGGCGCCGGCGCTGACGTGACGAAGAAAGGGATCCGATGATCCAGATCACCATGCCGCGCCTGTCCGACACCATGTCCGAAGGCGCCATCTCAGCCTGGTTCAAGAAGCCGGGCGACCAGGTCGATGTCGGTGACCTCCTGGTCGAGATCGAGACCGACAAGACCACGATGGAGGTCGAGGCGTACGACGCCGGGCGGCTGACCGCGATCCTCCAGCCCGAAGGCGCCGTGGTACCCATCGGCGCACCCATCGCCGAGCTCGACGGCACCGACGCGCCCACGCCCGGCGCCGCGGAACCAGCACCGGTGCCCGCATCGGCGGCGAGCGCCACCGACGACGAGCCCCCGGCGAAGCCGAAGGCCGTCGACCACGCGGTCGAACCACGGCCGGACGGTGAACGCGTCCTGGCCACACCTCTCGTGCGCTCGATCGCACGTGAGCACGACATCGACCTGAGGACCGTCGCCGGCTCGGGGCCGGGCGGCCGCATCACCAAGGTGGACCTGACCGGGCTGCTCGACACCGGCGCACCACGCAAGACCGTCCCGACGACGCCGGATGTCGCCGCCCCGGCCCCAGAGCCCCGGTCGGCGCCGGCCTCCGGCGACACGGACCGCAGGGACCCGCAGGAGGTGCCGCTCAGCCAGGTACGGCGTGTCATCGCGCGCCGCCTCGCCGAGAGCTCCCGTAGCATCCCCCACTTCACCGTGACAGCCGTCGCCGACGTCGAAGAACTCACCTCGCTACGAGCCCAGCTCAACGCGCGGCTCGCCGCCTCCGGCCGCGGGAAGGTCAGCGTGAACGACCTCGTCGTCCGAGCGACCGGGCTCGCACTGCGCCGGCACCCCGACGTGAACGCGAGCTACCGGGGAGACGACGCGACAACCAGCTACATCCACCGTCGCGTCAACATCGGGGTGGCCGTCGCGTCGCCGCACGGTCTCGTCGTCCCGGTCATCGAGGACGCCGACCTCAAGACCGTCACCCAGCTCGGCGCCGAGACGAAGCAGCTCGTCGCGCTCGCCGACGACCGCGCGCTCACCCCGGCGCAGATGAGCGGCGGGACGTTCACGATCAGCAACCTCGGCATGTTCGGCGTCGAGGAGTTCACGGCCATCATCAACCCGCCCGAAGGCGCGATCCTGGCCGTCGGAGCCACGCGCCGCGAGGCCGTGGTCGTCGGCGACGAGGTGACCGTGCGTCACCGGATGCGGCTCACGCTCTCGGCGGACCACCGCATCATCGACGGCGCCCTGGCCGCCCAGTTCCTGCAGACGCTCACGGGCCTGCTCAAGGATCCCTGGACCGTCCTCGCATGAATCTTCGAGCGGGCCGACCTCGATCACACCAAAACAGCCAATCCAGCAACACAGAGAGCAGCAGATGAACATCACTGAACGACGCATCTCGACCACCGTGCTCGTGATCGGCACCGGCGGGTCGGGCCTGCGCGCCGCGATCGAGCTCGCCGAACAGGGAGTCAGCGTCCTGGCGGTCGGCAAGCGGCCGCGCATCGACACACACACCTCCCTGGCCGCAGGCGGCATCAACGCCGCCCTTGGCACGATGGATGCCGAGGACTCCTGGCAGCAGCATGCCGCCGACACGATCAAGGAGAGCTACGGTCTGGCCAACCCGCACACCGCCCAGATCGTCGCGAAGGGGGCAGCACAGGGTATCGCCGACCTCGAGCGGTACGGCATGGCCTTCGCGCGAGAGGACGACGGGCGCATCTCCCAGCGGTTCTTCGGCGCGCACACGTACCGCCGTACCGCGTTCGCCGGCGACTACACCGGCCTGGAGATCCAGCGCTCCCTCGTGAACCGGGCGGCTCAGCTCGACGTCCCGATCCTCGATTCCCTGTACATCACGCGGATCCTGGTGCGCGACGGCGTCGTGTTCGGTGCGTACGGGTTCGACCTGGCTGATGGGACGCCGCATCTGATCCACGCCGACGCCGTGATCCTCGCGGCGGGCGGCCACAACCGGATCTGGCGGCGCACGTCGTCGCGGCGCGACGAGAACACCGGCGACTCCTTCCGGCTCGCCGTCGAGGCCGGCGCACGACTGCGCGACCCGGAGCTGGTCCAGTTCCACCCGTCCGGCATCATCGAGCCCGAGAACGCGGCGGGCACCCTGATCTCAGAGGCGGCCCGCGGCGAGGGCGGCATCCTGCGCAACGGTCTGGGCGAGCGGTTCATGAAGAACTACGACCCCGAGCGGATGGAGCTGTCCACCCGCGACCGGGTCGCCCTGGCCGCCTACACCGAGATCACCGAAGGACGGGGCACCGCCAACGGCGGCGTCTGGCTCGACGTCTCCCACCTGCCCCGGGAGACGATCATGACGCGCCTGCCGCGCGTCTACCAGACGATGCTCGAGCTGCAGATGCTCGACATCACCGCCGAGCCCATCGAGATCGCCCCCACCGCCCACTACTCCATGGGCGGCGTGTGGGTCCGACCGGAAGATCACAGCACCGAAGTGGCAGGCCTGTACGCGATCGGTGAGGCATCTTCCGGCCTGCACGGTGCCAACAGGCTCGGTGGCAACTCGCTGATCGAGCTGCTGGTGTTCGGCCGGATCGTGGGACGGGCGGCGGCAGAGTACTCAGCGGGTCTGGAGACGCAGCGGCGTTCGCGCGACGCCGAGGCGCAGGCACGTCACGAGATCAGCGAGCTGCTGGCTGCCGACGGACCCGAGAACGTGCGCGCTCTGCAGCGCGCTGTCCGCAATACGATGACCGAGCATGCAGGGGTCGCTCGCGACGAGGCCGGGCTGTTGACCGGATTGCGGGAGCTGGACGAGATCACCGAGCGCACCGACAAGGTCGGGATCCATCCCGACATCGCCGGCTTCGGCGATCTCGCGCACGCCTTCGACCTCAAGGCGTCCCTGATCGCCGCTCGCGCCACGCTCGAAGCGGCCCGCGAGCGCCGCGAGACCCGCGGGTGCCACAACCGCTCGGACTACCCCGACCTGGACCCGGCTCTGCAGGTGAACCTGGTCTGGTCCCCGACCGACGGTGTGGTGCGCGAGGAGATCCCGCCGGTGCCGGACGAGATCGCCGAGCTCATGGTCGACGTCTCCGCCGACGGCAAGCTCGTCGAGTAGCCGGCAGGCCTCCAGCCCTACTGAACAGCCCGTCACGACCCTCCGCGAACAGCGCGGCACCCAGGCATTCCTGGGTGCCGCGCTTTCGTGACGAGCGCCATATCACGTCTGCTCGCGCTGGGCGGTCTACCTGATGAGAGCAACTGGAGGCTGACATGCGAATTCTCATCATCGGCGGCGGGTACGCAGGGTTCTACACGGCGTGGCGGCTGGAGAAGCGGCTACGTCCGGGCGAGGCGGAGGTCACCGTCGTCGACCCCCGCGGGTACATGACCTACCAACCGTTCCTGCCCGAGGTCACGGCAGGGTCGGTCGAGGCGCGGCACGTGATCGTCTCCCTACGCAGTCACCTGCGTACCACTCGCATGATCGCCGGGCACGCCACCGCCGTCGACCACGCCCACCGGACCGCCACCGTCCGGACGAACGCCGGTTCCATGCTGTCCATCGGGTACGACATGCTCGTGATCACCGCGGGCGCTGTGACACGCCGGTTGCCGATCCCCGGGGTAGCCGAGGAAGCCATCGGCCTCAAGCAGGTCGAGGAGGCTGTCGCGATCCGCGACCGGCTCCTGGCCGCGTTCGACGAGGCTGCCGCGCTCCCGCCGGGCCCTGAGCGCACCCGCTTGCTGACCGTCACCGTCGTCGGTGGTGGCTTCACCGGAGTCGAGACGTTCGGCGAGCTGCTCTCCCTGGCGACCTCGCTCCTGCGTTCCTACCCCGAGATCACCTTCCCGGACCTCTCGTTCCATCTTGTCGAGGCGCAGGCACGGATCCTGCCCGAGGTCACCGACGGGCCCGGACGCTGGGTCGTCCGCCATCTCGAGCAGCGTGGTGCTCAGGTGCACACCGAGGCACGAGTCACCTCCGCACGAGGCGGCCGCATCGAGCTGTCCACCGGGGAAGCTTTCGACACCAACCTGCTGATCTGGTCCGCGGGCAACGGGAGCAATCCCGTGATCGCCCAGCACACCGACCTACCCGTGGACGACCGGGGCCTGCTGCGTGTCCGCGCCGACCTGCGCGTCGGTACCGACGAGACACCCGTACCGGACGCCTGGGCCGCCGGCGACAACGCGGCCGTCCCGGACCTTGCCTCCACCGCTCCCGGGGCGTTGACCGTACCCAACGCCCAGCACGCCGTCCGGCAGGGCAAGCACCTGGCCGCCAACGTCGTCGCACACCTGCGGGGCAAGACGGTGCGCCCCTACGTCCATCACAGTCTCGGCACCGTCGCGACCCTTGGCATGGGCAAGGGCATCTTCCAGTACCGCCGGCTGGTGATCAGGGGCCCGTTGGCGTGGTTGATGCACCGCGGCTACCACGTCCTGGCCATCCCCACCTGGGAACGCAAGCTGCGCGTCCTGCTCGTCTGGATCAGCGCCGTGCTGTTCGGGCGGGACATCGTTGCCCTGCCCGGCGTGGAGCGGCCTCGGGCCGCGTTCCTGGCTGCCGGCGACCCCGACCTGATCCAGTCCTCGCGTGGACCCATCGGGTCCGAGACCGGCACCGGTGCGCGTGAGCTGATCGGAGCCGGCCATGCCCGTTGACCGCCGCCACCGCACCACCGCACGCCACCGCGCCAAGGTGTTCGTCGCGCAGGTCGACCGGAGACTGCGCCGGACGCTCGGGCAGCAGCGTGTCCACCTGCACTGGGCGAACCTGTTCGGCGTCGTGTCGGTCGCCTGCATGCTGGTCCTCGCGATCACCGGCATCCTGCTGACGTTCACCTACACCCCGTCGAGCGAGCTGGTCACCTACGACGGGCCGCATCAGCCGCTTGTCGGGACCCGGGTCAGCAAAGCCTTCGACTCCACGATGGAGATCTCGTTCGAGCAGGCCGGCGGCATGCTGATTCGCCAGACCCACCACTGGGCAGCGCTCGTCCTGCCCGCCGCGATGATCGTGCAGATCCTGGCCCTGTTCTTCACCGGAGCATTCCGTCGCCCACGGCGTGCAAGCTGGGTGCTGCTGACGCTCGCGTTCATCGCGGTCCTCCTGGCCGGCTGGAGCGGGTACGCCCTGCCTGACGACATGCTGTCGGGAACCGGGCTACGCATCGTCGAAGGCGTCATGCTCGGCATCCCTGTGATCGGCACCTGGCTCGTGTCCTGGATGTTCGGCGGCCGGTTCCCCGGCGAGATCATCGAGAACCTCTACCCGGTCCACGTAGTGATCGCCCCGATCCTGGTCGTCGTCCTGCTCCTGGTCCGAGCCCGGCTCGGATATCGGCACGGGTCGCCCGGGCCCGCAGGCACAGGGACCGCGATCCAGCCCGCGCTCGGCCTACGGTTGTGGCCCGACGCCGTAGTACGCGCCGCCGGAATGACAGCGATCACCAGCGCCGTCCTGGTGCTGCTCGGCGCCACCTCCACCATCAGCCCCATCTGGGCCTACGGCCCCACCGCCGCCGGAGATGTCGGCGCCGGCAGCCAACCCGACTGGTACATCGGGTTCCTCGACGGTGCACTGCGTCTCGTCCCGGTCGGCTGGGAGACCGAATGGTTCGGCTGGACGTGGACCTTCGCCATCCTTGCCCCGCTCGCCATCATCGGCGTCTACTTCGTCCTGGTCATCGTCTACCCGTTCCTCGAGTCCTGGATCACGAACGACACCACCGAGCACCACGTGCTCGACCGGCCCCGGAACGTCCCGGCCCGCACCGGGATCGGCGTGGCCGGCGCGCTCTTCTACGGGATCCTGTGGGGCGCGGCGAGCGCCGACATCGTCTCGACAGAGTTCAGCATCAGCTTCGAGACGATCATCACGACGCTCCAGGTGGCACTGATCGTCGGCCCGGCCCTCGCGTTCGAGGTCACGCGCCGGATCTGCGTGGGGCTGCAACGCAAGGACCGTGAGGTCCTGCTGCACGGGCACGAGACCGGACGGATCGTGCGGATGCCGAACGGCGGCTACGTCGAGGTCCACCAGCCGGCCGACGCCGCCGAACGCGCCCGCCTAGCCGTGGTCCCTGACCCCACCAGGCCCGCACGACCCGACCAGGACGGCCGTCTGACCGGCAGCGAGCGGCTGCGTGGCGTCCTTGCGAGGCAGTTCGGGACCGGGCGGGTCTCGATCGCACCACCCCAGGCAGAACTGCCACCAGGCGAAGACCAGTCACCCGCACAGGACGTCAGTGGGCCCCAGATGATCGTCCCGCCCACGGCCAAGGACTCACCCACCGAGCATGCACACACCACGGACGGCGTCGCGCGCCGGCCCTGATCGCCCTCGATGACCGCCGCAGGTCCGAGGCGGCGTCGACGAGCAACGGCCGTCGGGTGGATCGCCCGCCGACCGGGACGGAGCGCCGAGGATCTCACGGCACTGCATCCACGAGTCGACAACGATCTGCTCGCCAGTGGTCGCGACACGGTGAGCATGAACGACCTGATGGTGCGCGCAACCGCATTTGCCTTGCGTTCCATTCCCGACGTGAACATCTGGTGATCGCCATGAAACCTTCCGCACCGACAATGCCGAGCATCCGGTGGCGCACGACCATTGTCGTGGAGCTGTCGCCTCGGTATCAAACCCCCGGACTCGACGAACAAGCCGGGCCGCCGAGATTGTCGGCGAGCCCGGCCTGTGGTCCCGGGTCATCGTCCCCGGGTGGCGGATCGTGCTTTCGTTCAGGCCGGAGCCCGCACGTCGCGGAGCGCCTCGCCCCACGACACGAGATCAGTCAGCATGGCCGACATCATGGGCTCGTGCTTGGCCCGGGGAGCGAATCCCGTGTGGTCCTGGAAGTCGTCCGCCAGGGTGAGTGCGACCTGGGGACCGACCGTAGCCACCCGCACCATCGACAGGACGCCGCGCATGTGCTCTACCGAGCGCACGCCGCCATCGGAGCCGTAGCCGACGAACCCGGCCGCCTTGTTGTTCCACTCGGTGTAGAGGTAGTCGATCGCGTTCTTCAGCGAGGCCGGGATCCCGCGGTTGTACTCGGGCGTGACGAAGACAAAGCCATCGAACCCCGCGATCTGCTCCGCCCACCTCACGGTGTGCGGCTTGGTGCCCGCCGCCATCATCGGCACAGCCGTCTCGTCGAGGATCGGCAGGGCGAAGTCCTCGAGGTCGACGAGCCTGAACTCTGCCCCGCCGTGGTCCAACGCCTTCTTGTACACCCACTCCCCGACTCCTCGACCCACGCGTCCGGGACGGGTAGATCCGATGATGATTCCGATTGTGAGCATTTCCATCCTCCATTCGTGCAGGTGCTTTGACTCATTAAGGATGTGCGATGCCGGGGGCGCCGGTCGATGCCTGAAAATCCCGTCGTGATGCGTAATCGTCTTCGCTTGCCAAACGAAATGCCGAGGCTCGAAATGGACGTTCTCACTCAGATGGTCGCTGCCATGACGACCGGAAGGCCGCGGTCCTTCCTGGTCGAGGGACACCCGCCCTGGGGCCGGCGCTTTTCCTCAGCGCCCGGGGCAGGAGTACACGTGATGCTCGAGGGCCGCACGACGCTGCTCCCACCAGGAGGCGAGCCCGTGCGCCTTGATGTCGGCGACGTACTCCTTCTTCCGCGCGGCGCCGGGCACGGTCTGGCCAGCGGTCCAGACGTGCCACTGATCGATGTGGAGCATCCCGGCCAGCGCTACGTCTCCGGCCCGGTGACCATCGGACCGGACCGACTGTCCGCGCATGGTCCCCGTTCTCGCATGCTCTGCGGAACCTACCGCCTCGACACGTCCCGGCAGGCCCCGCTCCTGCGCCGGCTGCCGGCATCGGTCGTCCTGGAGACAGGCGCTGGGCGTCACCCCGAACTGTCAGCAGTCGTCGCTCTGCTGGTCCGCGAACTCACACAATCTGCGCCCGGTGGGCCTCTGGCCGTCGGGTCGCTGCTCGACCTTCTCCTTGTCGAGACGTTGCGAGCATGGTTCCGCCAGCACCCCTACGAGAACTGGGCGGCCGAGCCGTCGGACCCGCTGATCACGGACGCACTGCGGCATCTGCACGACTACCCACAACGCTCGTGGACCGTCGCGGAGCTGGCGGAAGCAGTCGGGCTGTCTCGTGCGGCGTTCGCCCGCCGATTCACCGACCGGGTCGGGCAGCCACCCCTCGCCTATCTCACCTCCTGGCGCATGTCGATGGCCAGCAGACTGCTCAGAGACGAGAACCGCGTGCTCGCGGACATCGCACACTCGGTCGGATACTCCTCGTCCTACGCGTTCTCAAACGCCTTCAAGCGTGTGCACGGCGTTGCGCCAGGTACCTACCGGCAGAACTCGGCGATCTATGCACGGCCGAGCTGAGGTGCCGGTCAGGCTCCGACCAATCTCGGCACCACGTACTTCCGCAGCCATCAGCGTTGTGTCACGAATCGGGGGTCCTGTGTGGTCTCCCCAGTGAGCCACAGCCGTCGCGGGCACCGAAGGGGCCTCGCTGCCCCGGCCTGCGAAAGCTCAGAGAGCAAGGAGCCCCGAACAGTGACATGGATCGTCCGCATCCCGTTGACGCTGTCGTCGATCGACGAGCTCGCCGTAGGCGGGTGGAAAGCCGTCTCGCCATCGACGTTCTTCACGCACTTCCCCACCGATGAGGCCTCGCCCGTCACGACGGCGGCCCACGCATGAGCGCCGCGAGCACCGCGCGCGGCGCCCCTCTGGTCAGGGTGCTGGTCCTGGGCGGCGGATACAGCGGGATCATGGCAGCCAACAGGCTCGCCGGGAAGGTCGGCAAGCGGGTCTCGATCACGATGATCAGCCCGAACGACTCGTTCGTCGAACGCATCCGCCTGCACGAGGTCGCCGCACGACACGACACGGAGACCGCCTCCCGGTGGGCGCTGCGCGACCTGGTGCACCACGACGTACGTCTTCGCACCGGCACGGTGACACGGATCGACCCGGACGCCCGCGTGGTGCACGCGCACGACTCCATAGCCAACGAGCCGTGGTCCGAGTCGTATGACCGCCTCGTCTACGCGGTCGGTAGCGGTACTGCGGTCACGGCTGTCCCGGGATCGGAAAGCTACGCCCACTCGATCACCAACCTTGCCGCAGCCCGTGACCTGCGTGCCAGGTTGGACGACCTGTCAGACAGCGGCTCGGTGCTGATCGTCGGCGGTGGGACCACGGCAATCGAGCTCTCCACGGAGCTCGCAGTGGCCCGGCCGCACCTGCGCCTGCGCCTGGTCACCTCTGGACTCGTCGGCCCGACCCTGTCGGAGCGAGGACGCGACTACCTCCGTAGATCCCGGGCGTTTGCCGGCATCGAGCTGCACGAGAACACTCGCGTCGCCGAGGTGACCCAGGAGGGTGTCGTCACGCAGGACGGCCGAACGATCCAAGCCGACTGCGTGGTGTGGGCGGCGTCGTTCGCCGTGCCCTCACTTGCCCGAGACAGTGGCCTCGACGTGGACAGGGCCGGGCGGCTCGTCGTCGACGACACCATGCGCTCCACGATCGATCCCGAGATCCTCGGCGCCGGCGACGGGTGCGTCATCACGTCGCCCAGCAACAGTCACCTGCGCATGGCGTGCGCGACCGCGGCGCCCCAGGGCGCCCATGCCGCTGCCACCATCGTCGCCGAGATCACCGGCCGACCGGCGCCATCGTTCCGGCTTGCCTACCTGGTCATCGCGATGAGCCTCGGACCCGACGACGGCCTTGTCCAGCGCACCCGACCGGACGACACCGCCAGCGACGCCGTCATCACCGGGAGGCTGGGAGCCTGGTTCAACGAGCTCAACAACAGGTACGCCCGCCAGATCCTCGCGTGGGAGCGGCAGCGCGCCGGTGCATACCACTGGGCCAAGCCACCCAAGCGGCAGGCAGAACGGGTCGGATGAGCACACAGCCCGCGGTGCTTGGCATCGTCGACCTCGCTCGCGACTACCAGCCACGCGGCGCCAGACCCCGGACATGACAATGGCCCGAACCCATATTTCATGGGTTCGGGCCATTCCGATGTCTTGCGACATCTACTTGTAGCGGGGGCAGGATTTGAACCTGCGACCTCTGGGTTATGAGCCCAGCGAGCTACCGAACTGCTCCACCCCGCGGCGGTAACCCCTACTTTACGCACGCCCGGGGGCTGAGTGCAAACCGGGTCGGGCGGTAGAGATGCAGGTCACAAGCGATCGAACCGATCCGGCCGTGGAACGATCGTACTCATGACGACGGAGCTGAGCGATACCACCCTGACCGCCGACAGGATCGTCCACCTCACCGACCAGCTGTCCGCCCTTTCCCACCTGCGGCCGGACCCACGCACGAACGCACTCTTCGGCGATCTGGTGCAGGCGATCCTCTCGGCGCCCGACCGCCAGTCCCGCGAGATCCTGGCGCACCCGGGGGTCGACGACCGCCGGGGCGCCATCCGGGACCTCTCCGCGCGCGGCGAGACCGCACTCGAGCACGCCTGGGCCGAGCACATCGCCACCGCGCACGACCCGGTGGCCACGCTGGCCACGTTCCCGTACCTCGACAACTATGACCGGCTCACGGCCCTCGAGGCGCGGCTCCTCGTCCACGCGGGCGGCACGCCGAAGTCGGTGGCGGTGCTCGGCTGCGGACCACTCCCCCTGAGCACCCTTGGCTACGCCGACGCGCTGAGCTGCCCCGTCGTCGGCCTGGACCGGGATCCCACGGCAGTCGCGCTGGCCCGACGCGTCGCCGCCCGGATCGGGCCCACCGCGGTGCGGTTCGAGGAGGCCGACGCCGCCGACGTCGGCCTCACGGGATACGACGCCGTGGTGCTCGCGGCACTGGTCGGCGAGACGCCGTCGGCCAAGGCCGCGATCCTGCACCAGGTGGCCGGCGCCATGCGGCCCGGCGCCATGCTGCTCGCGCGGAGCGCGCGCGGCCTGCGCACCCTCCTGTACCCACCGGTGGACCTCGGCGCGATGCAGGGCTTCGAGGTGCTGGAGGTCGTGCACCCCACTGACGACGTCATCAACTCGGTCGTGGTGGCCCGCAGGCGCGCCTGAACGCGGTCGTCGGCCGGCACGTTCCTCGTACGACAAGGCTCCCCGGTGCGAACACCGGGGAGCCTTGTCTGACATGTACCGCGCGCTCAGCGCACGACGGGCGAGCTAGCCCGCCGAGCCGCCCTGCGCCTGCTCGGCCGCGATCGCGTCCTCCAGCGCCTGCTGGAGACGGTCCTGCGCCTCGCCGTAGGCGGCCCAGTCACCCTCCCGCTGGGCGGCGTTGGCGTCCTCCATGGCGGTAGCCGCCTCCTGCAGCGCGGCGTCCAGCTCCGTGGACCCCGTGTCGCCCGGCTCTTCCGTCGCCGGCTCGGAGGGCGCACCTGACGGCTCCGTGCCCGGGTCGGTACCCGGCTCCGTGCCCGCCTCGCCGTCGGGCGGGGTGATCGGCGCCTGATCCTCTGCCGTGCCCGCGTCACCGGCCTCGATGCCCGAGTCTCCACCGAACACCTGGTCCAGGGCCTCGTCGAGAGTGTCGGCGAAGCCGATGTTGTCACCGAAGGCCACCAGCACCTTGCGCAGCAGCGGGAACTGCGTGCCACCGGTCGACTGGATGTACACCGGCTGCACGTACAGCAGACCACCGCCGACCGGCAGGGTGAGCTGGTTGCCGCGCCGCACCGTGGAGGCACCGATCTGCAGGATGTTCAGCTGCTCGGAGATCGTCGGGTTCGAGTCGAAGTTGTTCTGCACCTGGCCGGGGCCCGGCACCGTCGTATCTCGTGGCAGCTCCAGCAGGCGTAGCTTGCCGTAGTCCTCGGCCACCTCGCCGTCCTTGTTGCCCGCATCGGCGTCCGCGGCGAGGAAGCCGGTGAGCACCTCACGGTCCGTGTTACCGCCGGGGATGAAGGTGGACGTCAACGAGAACGCCGACTCCTCCTGTCCAGGCATCTGCAGCGTCAGGTAGTACGGCGGCTGCAGCGGCGCGGTGGCCGCGTCCGAGGTGGGGTCCGTCGGGTTGTTCCAGAAGTCCTGGCCCGAGAAGAACTCCGCTGAGTCCGTCACGTGGTACTGGCTGAGCAGGGTGCGCTGCACCTTGAACAGGTCCTCCGGGTAGCGCACGTGGCTCATCAGGTCACCGGAGATCTCCTCCATCGGCTTGACCGACGTCGGGAAGACGTTGGTCCAAGCCTTGAGGATCGGGTCCTCGGCGTCCCACGCGTACAGGTCGACCGACCCGTCATAGGCGTCGACGGTCGCCTTCACCGAGTTGCGGATGTAGTTGACTTCTTCCGGCAGCTCGATGGGAGCGCCACCCTGCTGCTGGGTGAGCGTGTCCGCCACCGCCTCGTCGAGCGGTGTCGACGACGAGTACGGGAAGGCGTCGGTCGTGGTGTACGCGTCGACGATCCACTTCACGCGGCCGTCCACGACGGCCGGGTAGACCTTGTTGTCGAGCGTGAGCCACGGCGCGACCTTGCTGACGCGCTGCTGCGGGTCGCGGTCGTACAGGATCTGCGACTCGCTCGTCACGCGGTCGGAGAACAGGAGCTGCTCCTCGCCGAACTTCAGCGCGTACAGCAGCTTGCTCCCGAACGTACCGACATCCGGCCCGGCGTCACCGGTGAAGGTCGTGTTGACCTGACCACCGTTCTCCTGGTCGTCGGCCTGGTAGTCGAGCTCCCACGCCTCCGTGCCCTCAGGCGCCCCCACGATCGAGTAGGTGTCGGTGCTCGGGCTGAAGTAGATGCGCGGCTCGTACCCGTCCTCGATGTCGCTGATGGCTCCCTGCGACGGGATGCCACCCTCGAAGAAGGCCGGGCGTCCGTCCGGGCCCGGCTGCTCGCCGAACGCGGCCACGACGCCATAGCCGTGCGTGTACACGGTGTGGTCGTTGACCCAGTTGCGCTGGTCCTGACCCAGGCCGTCGAGGTTCAGCTCACGCACCGCGATCACGGTGTCGCGGGACTCGCCGTCGATCTCGTAGCGGTCCACCGACAGGGAGTCGTCGAAGTTGTAGTACTGCTTGTTCTGCTGCAGCTGGCGGAACGACGGCGACACGATCTGCGGGTCCAGCAGGCGGATCGACGCGGCGGTCTCGGCATCCGACCGCAGGGCGCCTTCCTGCGCCTCGGTCGTGGCGTCGTACTGTTCCTTCTCGACGTCGTCGATGCCGAACGCCGACAAGGTCGCGTCGATGTTGCGCTGGATGAACTCGCTCTCCAGCTCCTGCGCGTTCGGGTTCACCTGGAAACGCTGCACGACCGCGGGGTAGATACCGCCGATCGCGATGGCGGAGACCACCATGAGCCCGACGCCGATGGCCGGCAGGCGCCAGTCGCCGCGGAACGCGGTGACGATGAACAGCGCGGCGACGAAGATCGCGACGACCGTGAGGATCCCCTTGGCCGGGATCACCGCGTGCACGTCGGAGTACGAGGCACCGTCGAACCGGGCACCCGTGTTCGTCAGCAGCGAGTACCGGTCCAGCCAGTAGTTCGCGGCGATCAGCAGCAGACCCACCGCGCCGACGACGGCCAGGTGGATGCGGGCGGCAGAGGTCGTGCGAGGACCGCCGGCTGCCGCGGGGCCGACCCGGAGCCCGCCGTACAGGTAGTGCGTGATCAGCCCGGCGATACCGGCGATCACGACCACCGAGATGAGGAACCCGACGCTGAACCGCAGCATGGGCAGCGTGAAGACGAAGAACCCGAGGTCCATGTTGAACTCGGGGTCGGTCTCACCGAAGGACTCGCCGTTGAACGCCAGCAGCACCGTGCGCCACTGCGCCGACGCCGCGAGGCCAGCGAAGAAGCCGACGAGCACCGGTGCGGCGATCATCACGACCCGGCGCAACGGCTCGACGGCCTCGCGGTACTGGTCGAGCGTCGCCTGCTCGGGCGTGCTCGGCGCGTAGATGGGGCGGGACCGGTAGGCGGCGGTGAAGGACCAGAACACGGCGCCTGCCATGATCAGGAACCCGGCGGCGAACAGGGCTGCGCGTGTGCCCCACTCGGTCCAGATCACCCGGGAGAACCCGAGCTGCCCGAACCACATCACCTCGGTCCAGAACTGGGCTAGGAGAAGCAGCGCCGCGATGACGACGGCGACCGCGACTACCGCCACCCCCAGCGGACTGCGTCGTCGGGCTCGGGGGGCGCCGCCGCCGGAAGGGCGACGAGGTGCTGCGGCGAAGGACACGACTGCGTTACCTCACGTCATCAAATGGTTGGGCCGTACCAAGATGGAACGGCCGGGCTCTGCTCAAGGTTCCCAGCACAAGGTTCCCACATCCTCCAGATGTGCAACACACGGTCAACAGCAGCACCGGGAGGTCAGGAACACGTCGGGAGGTCGTCGCCCTCGCCGCGCCCGATCTGCTCGACGGCGTCACGGGCCTCGGCGAGGGTCGCCACCCGGACCACGTTGAGCCCGTCGGGCACGTTCCCCACCACCTGCGCACAGTTGTCCGCCGGGGCGAGGAACCAGCCGGCCTCGTCCCGGACGGCCCCGTACAGCTTCTGCTCGATGCCGCCGATGGGCCCCACCGTGCCCTCGGGGCTCATGGTCCCCGTACCGGCGATGACCTGCCCGTTCGCCTCGTCCTCCGGGGTGAGCTTGTCGATGATGCCGAGCGCGAACATCGTGCCGGCGCTCGGTCCGCCGATGTTCTCGATCTCGATCGAGACGTCCACCGGGAAGTCGTAGTGCGGGTCGATGAAGACGCCGAGGACCGCACGCTCCCCGTTGCCCGACGTGGTGATGTCGACATCCATCGAGCGCTTGCCGCGCTGCACGCCGAGCGTCACGTCGTCGCCGGGGCTCGTCTCGGCGAGCCCGTCGATGAGGTCCGCATAGGTGCCGACCGGCGCGCCCTGGAAGCCGGTGATGACGTCGCCCTCGCTGAGCTTTCCCTCGGCCCCGGAGCCCGGCTCCGTCCCTGCGACGTCGAGGACGGCCGGCACGTCGTAGCCCAGCTCGGTCAGTGCCGCCGCCGTCGCCGACTCCTGCGACGACACCATCTCGGCCTGGCTGACCTCCTGCTGCTGCTCCTTGGTGGTCGCCTCCGGGAAGATGGCCTCCACCGGGAGCACGGATCGCTGCGGGTCCAGCCAGCCCTGGATCACCTGCCCGGAGAGCATCGGGTAGCCCGGCCCGCCCAGCACGGAGACCGTCGTCAGGCGCAGCTCGCCCGTCGACTCGTACGTCCGGGCGCCGTCGATCTGGATGAGGTTGCTCTGCAGCGTGTCCTCGGTGGGCCCGGGCGAGCGCATCGCGTAGGGCGTAGGCACCACCAGCGCCACGGCGGCGAGCACGGCCGTGGCCAGCAGAGAAACGCCCAGCGTCACGGTGCGGCGCGTAATCGGTGCAACGGCCGGCGCGTCACCGAAGGGCGACGGCTCGGGCTGCGGGGCGTGCTGGAGGTCGCGCATATCGGTCACCGGCCCATCATTCCTCACTTGGCTGGAGGTTCGGTGAAAGCAGCCCGACGGCGACGTAGGCGCCTGCTCGCACCAGCCCAAGCACTACGCCGTCGGGCAAAGAATTTCCACTTGAACGGTGTGTTATAGCCCACGTCACGCCGATAACACGCTACGGTCGTGCCGTGGCCCACGACGCCCTGACGTCCGTGGAGGTGCGCCGGAGCCGCCGTCGCACCGCCACGGTGAGCGCATATCGCGACGGTGGACGAACCATCGTCGCCATTCCCGCGCGCTTCTCTCGGGCACAGGAACGAGAGTGGGTGGCCAAGATGGTAGCCCGGCTCGAGGACAAGGAACGGCGCCGCCGTCCGTCCGACCAAGAGCTGATGGACCGTGCCTGCGAGCTCTCCGTCAAGTACCTCGACGGCAGGGCCAAGCCGTCGAGCGTGCGCTGGTCGTCGAACCAGGGCCGGCGCTGGGGGTCGTGCACGCTGCTCGACGGATCCATCCGGATCTCCACCCGGGTCCAGGGCATGCCGTCGTGGGTGCTCGACTACGTGCTGCTGCACGAGCTGGCCCACCTGCTGCACGCGGGCCACGGCCCGGAGTTCTGGAAGATCCTTGAGGTCTACCCCAGGACCGACCGGGCGCGCGGCTTCCTGGAGGGTGCGTCGTTCGCGCAGGACGACCCCGGCCAGATCACCTCCGACGACGAGGACGAGTGACGAGTCGCGACGGGCGAGCCGCCGATACGACGGAGGCCGCTGCGCAGCTCTGACCGCCGCGCAACGGCCTCAGCCGATGGTGGGCGGCCGGCGCCCCTGCGGTGCAGACGGCGCTCGACACCGGCCGGGTCAGGCCTGTCCCTCGCCCTTCGCCCCGCCAGCAGGTCCGTCCTCGTCGGCAGGGCCGTCCTCTGCGGCAGGACCGTCCTCTGCGGCAGGGCCGTCCTCGTCGGCGGGCGTATCGCCGGAGCCCGTGTCGCCGGTGGGCCGGTCGTCGCCCACCGTCTCCTCGCCGAAGATCTCCTTCAGCGCCGCGTCCACGTCGGCGTGCTCGTTCTCCGCGGCCTCACGGCGGACCAGGTAGCCCGACGGGTCGTCGAGGTCCTGGGTACCGGGCAGCAGGTCTGGGTGGTCCCACACGGCGTCCCGCCCCGTGGTGCCCTGGGCACGCGCCACTATCGAGAACAGGGTCGCCGCGTCGCGTGACCGGCGCGGCCGCAGCTCCAGCCCGACCAGGGTCGAGAACGTCTGCTCGGCGGGCCCGCCGGCGGCGCGCCGGCGTCGGATCATCTCCCGCAGCGGGATGGCGTGCGGCAGGTGCGGCAGGGTGGCGACGGCGCTGACCTCGTCGACCCAGCCCTCCACCAGCGCGAGCGTGGTCTCCAGGTTGAGCAGCACGGCCTTCTGCTCGTCCGTGTTCTGCAGTCCGAACACCCCACCGGAGAGTGCGCTGCGCAGCGCGTCGGAGTCGGCGAGATCGATGTCTCGCACCTGCGACTCGAGCGCGTCGAGGTCGATGGTGATGCCGCGCGCATAGCGCTCCACGATCGACAGCAGGTGCGACCGGAGCCACGGGACGTGGGTGAACAGCCGGGCGTGGGCGGACTCGCGGACCGCCAGGAACTGCCGGACCTCCTCGATCGGAGCATCCAGCCCCTCCGCGAACGCGGTCACGTTGGTGGGCAGCAGCACGGTGTCAGGGCTGTCCAGCAGCGGCAGACCGACGTCGGTGGCGCCGAACACCTCGTGCGAGAGAGTGCCAGCGGCCTGGCCGACCTGCATGCCGAACACCGCCGAACCGAGCCGGCGCATCATCTGGGCCGGGTCGATCGAGCCGCCGAGGCCGTGCAGCACGCCGGCGGGCATCCCCGGGATGGCCTCCCCGTCGTCGATGCCTTCGGGGAGCTGGTCACGCAGCACGGTGGCCAGCGCGTCCGAGACGGAGGAGGCGACGGGCGCCGCCAGCTCGTTCCACACCGGCAGCGTGGCCTCGACCCACTCGGACCGGTTCCAGGCACGCCTGGTCCCGCCGGCGGGCGGCAGGTCCGTGACCGCGTCGAGCCAGAGCTCTGCCACGGCCAGCGCGTCCGTCGCGTCCTTTGCCTGCCTGCCCGTCAGGGACGGGTCGCCCTCGCTGACGGCCACCTGCCGGGCGACGTCGTGCGCGACGTCCGCGTTGACCGGCCCGGTGCCCTCGGCCGAGAGCATCTTCTGCACCTGGGCCAGCGCGTACTGCATCATCACCGGGTCGGGCGGTCCGCCGAGGGCGGTCGGGTCGATACCCCGCTCGCGCATCTCGGCCATCACTTCGTCTGCGCCGTCGCCGAGCATGGAGCGCAGCATCTCCTCCCACGACTGGGGAGTCTCGCCGGGCTGGTGCTGGTCGCTCATAGAGTCACCGTAACCGGGTCGGCAAGATCTGCGCCGTCCATTTGGCTCTGGGCGCACACGGGAACTTCCGGCTCCCGCGATGCTTTGGATATACCTCTGGAACTGTGGACGAGCGACCACGGCGACCGGCGCCGTCGGGCATCGTTGTGGGCATGAAGCCCCCACCCCTCCTCCGGCTGCGGCCGGGCACGCCGGTGCTCAGCCGCGGCGGCGGCCAGATGCAGTGCGGCTCCGACCCGCGCTGGTCGTTCGTCCTGTCGGGGCTCACCCCCGCAGAAGAGACGTGGCTGGAGGAGCTGGCCGAGCGCCGGCACGTGACGGTGGAGCAGTCTGCGGCACGGTGCGGTGTGCCCGCCGAACGGCGCGACGAGATCATGACCACCCTGGTCCGCGCGGGCGTGCTCGTCCCCGTGCAGGGCACCGTCGGTGCGGTGACCGCCCCGGCGGACGGCGCTGCCGACGCGACGGTGCTCGGCATGCTGCGTCCCGACGGCGCGGGCCTCGCGACCCTGGCCGACCGTGCGCAACGCATGGTCGGCGTGGTCGGTCTCGGGCGGCTGGGGACGGCCGTCGCCCTGCACCTGGCCACGGCCGGCGTCGGCAGGCTCCTTCTGCACGACCCCCTGCCGGTGCAGATCACCGACGTCGGGCTGGGTGGCCTGCGGACGGTCGACGTGGGGCAGACGCGCGACGCCGCTGTGCAATCGCTCCTGGCCGAGCGCTCACCACGCGTAGCCGTGCGGGTGGACGACAGCGGGGCCGGCGGCATCGGCCTGGACCCGACGGCTCTCGACGTCGTGGTGGTCACCGAGCCGCACGCCGCCCACCCCGCGCGGTACCAGCGGCTGCTCGGCCTCGGGGTGCCGCACCTGCCGGTGGTGGTGCGGGAGGCCGACGTGGTGGTGGGGCCGTTCGTCCGGCCGGGCCGGTCGGCGTGCGTGACCTGCGTGGATCTTGCTCATGCCGACGCCGACCGCGAGTGGCCGGCGCTGGCGACCCAGCTGCGCGAGACGGCGGAGCCGACGCACGAGGCGACGCTCGCCGCCGTGGCAGCGGCGACGGCCGCCGGCCAGGTGCTCGCCCAGCTGGACGGGCACCGGCCGGCGGCCGTCGGTGCGTGCCTGGAGATCTCGCTCCCGGCCGGGCTCCCCCGAGCCAGGCCGGCGGACCCGCACCCGCGCTGCGGCTGCGTGGTCCTGCCTGCCTGAGCCGGAGCGGAACCGCAGGCTCAGGCAGTACGAGTAGAGCCTGAGTCCCCCGTTGAGTGCTGGGTATCTGTTGGTTCAGGGCTGCTTGCCCGACACATACCCAGCACTCAACGCGGCGGCTTGGTCAGGCCGCGGTTGCGTTCTCCGACTTGCGGGGCCTGCCACGGCCACGCTTCCGAGCGACGACGGCGCCGTCGACGAAGACCTCGCCGCCCCAGACGCCCCAGGGCTCGTTGCGCTCGAGGGCACCGGCGAGGCAGCCCTCCACCAGCGGGCAGGTGCGGCACAGGGCCTTGGCCTGCTCCACCTGGGTGCTGTGCTCGGCGAACCACAGCTCCGGGTCGTTGGTACGGCACGGCAGCAGTGTGTCCATCAGCCGGTTGAACTCCGCCGAGTCCGAACCGGTCCCGCTCGTGGCGGGGTGTTGAGGCGGGTCCCAGGGGCCCGAGCCGCCCTGGGGAAGAGTGTCGAGGAGCGCAGTGAGGCGCACGGTTGTCTCCTGTGTCCTGTAAGGATGAACGTTTCGTCGGTGAACGTCTGGGGGAACAGGACCCCGGGCTAGATCTCTGCCGGCCGACCCCTGGCGGGGCCGGGTCTCCGGGCAAAAACTAAGGCCGCGGGTCCTAGGTGGACTCCGCGGCCTGGATGACTCGGTCGTTAGACCGGCGAGTCTCCTGGAGATGCGGAGTCGGGTGCGAGAGCGGACGGCTTGCTGCCTCCGCGGTGAGTGCGCGCGCGGAAGGACAGAGCTGCGCCGGTTGCCGGGACGTGCTTGTTGCCGAGCACGTACGCGCACACCTGCAGATCTGCCTGTGAAATCTGGTTCATCTCCAAGACACCCACCTCCTCACTCGAATCCGGGCCAGACCTTAAGGTCTCGCCCACTGCCGTCAGGGACATGTGAACACTATGCCGGGCCGCCGTGGCGAGCCAACTCTTTTTCCAAACTTTCTTGAGAAGTTTTTCGGACCGGTCGGGAGGGCTCGCTGGACTGCCATCCCGGACGAGCCGAAACCACTCGAAAGTTCCTCGTCCGACCGTCCGACGAGCCGCTCAGCGACTCGGCTCGGCCGGTGCGCTCGCCACGATCGCGAGGATCGTGGCGCCGTACTTGTCGATCTTCGCGGGACCGATCCCGTCCACGCGAGCCAGTTCGGCTATGGCCGAAGGTCGGATCTCCGCGATGGCCGCGAGCGTCGCGTCCGTGAGCACCGTGTAGGCGGGCTTGTCCGTCTCCCTGGCCACCTCGAGGCGCCAGTCGCGTAGGGCGTCGAAGAGCACGGCGTCGTGCACACCCGTCAGGAGCGCGCGCGCCCGGCCCTTCGGAACGCTGCGGACCCGCTGTGCGCGCGGCTCGTCCGGCCACAGGCCGTCGAGGAACCTCGTGCGCTTGCGCGTCGCCCGCCCGCCCGGGTTGCGCGCGCGGCCGAACGACAGCTCCAGGTGCTCGCGGGCGCGAGTGATCCCCACGTACAGCAGGCGACGTTCCTCGTGCACCGCGTCGTCGGTCTCCGCGAGCGAGATCGGCATGAGCCCCTCGCTCATACCGGCGAGGAAGACGGCGTCCCACTCCAGGCCCTTCGCCGCGTGCAGCGAGGCGAGCGTGACGCCCTCGACGGTCGGCGCGTGCTGCGCGGAGGCGCGCTCGTCGAGCTCTGCGACGAGCCCTGCGATCGTGGCCGGGGTATCCGGGGTCGCCGCGGCGGCCAGGTCGTCGGCGAGCGAGACGAGCGCCTGCATGGCGTCCCACCGCTCCCGGGCGGCGCCGCGTGCGGCGGGCGGCTGGTCGGCCCAGCCTGCGGTGGCGAGGACATCGCGCACCTGGTCGGGCATGGGCAGCTCCGGGTCGGCCGACCGGGCGGCACCGCGCAGCAGCAGGATCGCGTCGCGTACCTCCTTGCGCTGGAAGAACCGCTGCCCGCCACGCACCAGGTAGCCCACACCGGCGTCGGCGAACGCCGCCTCGAAGGCCTCCGACTGGGCGTTGGTGCGGTACAGCACCGCGATCTCGCTCGGCTTCACGCCCGACTGGATCAGACGCGCGGCCCGGGTGGCGACGCCCTTGGCCTCGGCCTCGTCGTCGTCATAGGCCGTGAAGGCGGCCGCGGGACCTGGGTCTCGCTGTGCGACGAGCTCCAGCGCCTGGTGGGCACCGCCCGCGCGGCCCGCCCGCTTGAGCACCTCGTTGGCGAGGTTCACCACCTGGGGCGTCGAGCGGTAGTCGCGCACGAGGCGGATCTCCTGCGCCTCCGGGTAGGTACGCCGGAACTCCAGCAGGTGGCGCGGCGAGGCGCCGGTGAAGGAGTAGATGGTCTGCGACGGGTCGCCCACCACGCAGAGCTCCTTGCGGCCGCCGAGCCACTGGTCAAGGAGGAACTGCTGCAGAGGCGACACGTCCTGGTATTCGTCCACGACGAAGCGCCGGTACTGCGAGCGCACCTCGTCCGCCACGTTCTTGTGGCTGTTCAGCATGTCCCCGAGCATGAGGAGCACGTCCTCGAAGTCGATGACCTCGCGTTCCGTCTTCACGTCCTCGTACGCCGTGATGAGACGCGACACCGTCTGCGCGTCGTAGCCCGACGGCGCCTCACGGCCGGTCGCGGACGCCGCCTTCTCGTAGTCGTCCGCCGTGATCAGCGAGACCTTCGCCCACTCCACCTCGCTGCTCAGGTCGCGGACGGCCACGCGGTCCACGCTGAGACCGAGCCGCCGTGCCGCCTCAGCGATGATCTGTGCCTTGTGCTCCTGCAGCCGGGGTGGGGCGCCGCCCACGACGCGCGGCCAGAAGTACCCGAGCTGGCGCAGCGCCGCGGAGTGGAACGTACGGGCCTGTACGCCCTGGACGCCGAGCTCACGCAGGCGGGTGCGCATCTCTCCGGCCGCGCGCGCCGTGAAGGTCACGGCCAGCACGCTGGTCGGCTTGTAGGCGCCGATGCGGACGCCGTACGCGATGCGGTGCGTGATGGCGCGCGTCTTGCCGGTACCCGCTCCGGCGAGCACCACCACCGGCCCGTTGAGGGCGAGGGCAACCTCGCGCTGCTCGGGGTCGAGGGCGGTCAGGATCGCGTCGGGGCTCATCGGTCCAGGATGATTCGAACCGGCGGCGGAGTTGGTCTGGGTGAGCATCGTCTGCGATTCTCGCAGCAACCACTGACAAGGAGTACAGATGTCCGAGTCGACCACGCTTGTCCCCGAGGACGGCACCGTCCTGATGTACTCGACCACCTGGTGCGGGTACTGCCGTCGGCTGCGTACGCAGCTCGACTCGGAGGGCATCGGCTACACCGTCATCGACATCGAGCAGCAGCCCGAGGCGGCCGCCTATGTGGAGCAGGTCAACGGCGGCAACCAGACGGTACCCACCGTGGTGTACCCGGACGGCTCCGCAGCGACGAACCCGAGCCTCGCGGCCGTGAAGCTCGCGCTGGCGAACTGATCCCAGAACCGGCCCCTGCCTGGTGATCGGTAGAACGTCAGATGGTCGGTAGAACGTCAGGTGATCGGTACCCCGGGGGTGCCGATCACCTGACGTTCTACCGACCATCTGACCCTGTCAGTCCTCCAGCCGGCCGCCGAACCACTCCTCGATCAGGGAACGCGCGATCGAGGCGCGCCCGGGCAGGCCGAGGTCACCGTCGGCCACCGCCGCGGCCACCTCGTCACGGGTGAACCAGTCGGCCTCGGCGATCTCGTCCTCCTGCCGCACCAGCCGCGTGGTGGACGCACGGGCGCGGAACCCGAGCATCAGGGACGCGGGCAACGGCCAGGACTGGCTGCCGCGGTACTCGACCGAGCCGGGGTCGACGACGACGGCCACCTCCTCCATGGTCTCGCGCACCACCGCCTGCTCAAGCCCTTCACCCGGCTCCACGAACCCCGCCAGCACCGACCGGCGGCCCGGTCCCCACTGCGTCCCGCGGGCCAGGAGCAGCCTGTCGTCCACGTCGGTGATGGCCATGATCACGGCGGGGTCCGTCCGCGGGAACTGGTTCGTGCCGTCGGCCGGGCAGTGCCGGACCCAGCCGCCCTGCGTCACCTCTGTCCTCGTGCCGCACCGAGGGCAGTGGGTGTGCACGGCGTGCCACTGGGACAGTGCGATGGCCTCGACCACGAGCCCCTGAGCCAGGTCGGGCTCGTCGATGGTGCGCAGGCCTGCCCACTCGACGTCGAGGTCCGGCTCCGCGTCGGCGTCGGCAAGGGCCGCCGCGAGGTAGGCGACGCCGTCGGCCTCCCCGAGGAAGAGGTACGTGCCGACGGCGAGGTGCGCGACGGCGTCGGGTGCGAACAGCGCGACCTGCTGGCCGGCCATCGCCGCTCGGTTCCCGCGTATCACCAGGACCCGGGTGCCCGGCTCCGTGAGGAGGCCGTCGACGAGGCCGGGCTCGGCGCGTCGGTGCGCGGCTCGGTAGTGGGCGGCACGGGCGAGGGGGAGGTCGAGAACTGGCACAGGGCGACCCTAGTCGCCCGTCGCGACGCCCGATCCGGGCCGGACCGCCGGAGCACCGGGTCCACGCAGGACCTGGGACACACCACCGCCCTGTGCCATGGCGCCGTCGCACTGCAATACGGTGAGCACGTGTCCCGCACGCCCCTCGCTCTCGCCGCCCTCTCGACCGCCGCCGTGCCCGGTCTCGACGCCCAGTCGGTGCGCGTCGGTGAACTTGCCGGCGACTACGACGTCGCCGTCGTCACGGGTCAGGACGACCAGGAATGGGTAGTTCGTGCACCGCGGACCACGGTGGCCGGCGCGGCCCTGGAGGCGGAGATCGAGCTGCTCGACGCACTGCGCCTGTACATCGACACGGGCGTACTCCCGTTCGTCGTGCCGCAGGTCGCCGGCTACGCCCTGCTGCCGGAAGGTGGCCGGGCGGTGGTGCACCGGCGGATCATCGGGAGCAACCTCGACGTCGAGGCGCTGGAGCCCGGCCCCGGCCTGGCCGCCGACCTGGGCCGGGCCATCGCCGCCATCCACGAGCTGCCGATCTCCGTCGTGGAGACGTGCGGTCTGCCCAGCTACACGGCCACCGAGTACCGCGAGCGGCGGCTCACCGAGGTGGACGAGGCCGCGAAGACCGGGCGGGTGCCACCCACGCTCCTGCGCCGCTGGGAGGCGGCGCTCGAGGACGTGTCCCTCTGGAAGTTCAAGCCGGTCGTCGCGCACGGGGACCTGGCTCCCGACCAGCTGCTCGTGGACCGGCAGCGGGTCGTGGCGGTCTCGGGCTGGTCGGAGGCCCGTGTGGCCGACCCCGCCGACGACCTCGCCTGGCTCATCGCCGCCGCCCCGATCGAGGCTGTCGACTCGATCATGGAGGCCTACCAGCTGCGCCGCACCGAGCTGAGCGACTCACGCCTCGCGGAGCGCGCGATGCTCGTGGGCGAGCTGGCCCTCGCACGGTGGCTGCTGCACGGTGTGCGACACCGGCTGCCCGAGGTCGTCGAGGACGCGACCTCGATGCTGGAGGACCTGGACGAGGCGACCCTCGAAGAGGGCGCGTAGGCGTTCCGTCGGCCAGGCTCGCGTGGCCGACGGCGCGCACTACTCGCCCCGGATGAGCGCCTCCAGCTCCGCCTCGTCGAGCAGGCGATCTGGCCGGACCGTGGTGTCGGAGCCCACGTAGTAGAAGGCAGCGCTGACCTGGTCCAGCGGCAGCCCGGTCCAGCGCGACCATGCCAGCCGGTACACGGCGAGCTGGACCTCGCGGGCGGCCCGCGCCGCGGCATCGAGGGGCTCGCGACCCGTCTTCCAGTCCACGACCACCACGGCGTCCGGCCCGTTGGGCGGGTCCCGGAAGACGGCGTCCATGCGGCAGCGCAGCATGACGCCGGCTACCGGCGTCTCGACGTCGACCTCTACCGCCACCGGCGTGCGGGCCGACCACTCGGACCCGAGGAAGGTGTCGCGCAGCTTCTCGAGGTCCGTGTCCTCCGGGAGGTCCTCGTCCTCGGCGCTGGGTAGGTCGTCGACGTCGAGCAGCGTGGCCGACGTGAAGAACTGCTCCACCCACTCGTGGAACCTCGTGCCCCGCCGGGCGTGCACGGTGGGCTGCGTCGGTACGGGGCGGCGCAGCTGCAGCGCGAACGCTTCGCGGTCCGCGGCCAGCCGCACCAGTCCGGACGCCGACACGTGCGCGGGAAAGGCGACCTCCCGGTCCGCGTGCCGGTCGCGCTCGGCCAGGAGCATGCGGGCGAGGTCGACGAGGTCGTGGCCCGCCGCATCGGTGAGGGCACCCTGCGGCGCGGTGAGCGCGTCGGTGGGGAGCCGCATGGCGGCGAGCGCGACCAGACGCTCCTCCGCCGCCTCGTCGACCAGCTCGGCCGTGGCGCGCAGCACGTCCCTGGCGGCCCGTGGCTGGCCGCCTGCCGCGCCCTGGTCGGTCGCGGGCTGGTCGGCTCCGGACTGATCAGCACCGGACTGCTCGGAGCGCCCGTCCTGCGCGGGCCAGACCGCCGTGAGCTCTTCCGCGTTGCGGGGGTTCTCGGCGTCCGGGTCCGGCATGGGTGCCCAGAGGTCGGTCGCGACCAGGCCCGCCTCAGCCAGCTCGGCGAGGAACGGGGAGACGCCGCGCGGGCGGCTCGCGGTGCCCCACCACGAGGCCGTGAGGAAGAGCTCGCGCCGGGCGCGCGTGAACGCCACGTACGCCAGCCGGCGCTCCTCGGCGAGGCGGTGCTCGCCGCAGTCGAGCTTGAACTCGTCCCGCAGCGCGACGAGGTCCTTGGTGTCGGAGGCGTGCTCCCAGTCGAAGGTGGGCAGGTCGTCCGCGTCGCCGCGCAGGTGGTACGGCAGCTCGCCGAGGTCGGACAGCCAGCCCGACGACGACTCCCCCGACCGCGAACCCCTGTCCCACGTGGGAAAGGCTCCGTCGGCCAGGCCAGCCACCGCCACCGCGTCCCACTCCAGGCCCTTGGCGGCGTGCGCGGTGATCACCTGGACGGCGTCCGGGTCGGGCTCGCGCACGGGCATGTCGAGGCCGCGCTCCTTCTCGCCCGCGACGCCGAGCCAGGCGAGGAACGCACCGAGGGTCGCCGTGTCCGACGACTGCGCGAACGACGCGGCAACGTCCCGGAACGCGTCGAGGTGCTCGCGCCCGCGATCACTCACGGCACCCCCCACCCCAGCACCCGCCAGGGCGAGCGCAGTGGCTGCCTCGACGTCGAGCCCGAGCGCGTGCTCCGCCTGGACCACCAGCTCGGGGAGCGAGAGGTACGTGAGGCCGCGCAGGTCGCGCAGCAGCCGGGCCAGCGCGGCCAGCCGCTGGTGGGCGTCCTCGGACAGCACCCGCCCGTCACGGGCCGGCCTTCCTGGCACCGGAAGGTCGTCGAGCGCGTCGATGATCGAGCGGTGGTCGGAGACGTCGCCCTCTACCACTCGGGGATCCTCGTCCGCACCTCCGTCGGCAGCCTCCGCACCGTCGCTCACCGGGGCGGCGGCAGCCGCCGCCCGGCGCGGGTCGTCCATCCGCGCCAGGTCCGCCGCCCAGGAACCCAGCGCGTGCAGGTCCGCGGCGCCGAGGTTGAGGCGCGGGCCGGTGAGCAGGCGCAGCAGCGAGTCACCACGGGACGGGTCGTGGGCCGCCTGGAGCAGCGCGACGACGTCGACCACCTCTGGCGTGGACAGCAGGCCACCCAGGCCCACCACCTCGACCGGGAGTCCGCGGCGGCGCAGCGCCACCTCGATGGTGGCGAACTGGGCCCGCGCCCGGCAGAGGACCGCCGCGGTGGACCGGCCGTCCGGGTGCGCACCCGAGCGCCAGCGCGCCGCCACCCACTCGGCGACGGCGTCGGCCTCCTCCTCCAGGGTGGCGGCGACGTGCGCGGACACCACGCCCTCGCCCGCTCCTGGGCGCAGGTCCAGCGGGGGTACCAGGACGTTCATACCGGCACCAACGTTCGTGCCGGCGCCCGTCCGCGAGCGCAGCGGGCCGGACACGACGTTGGCGGCGGAGAGCACCGCGGCATCGTTGCGCCAGGACGTCGAGAGGTAGTGGACGGCTGCAGGGACGCCGTCGTCGCGCTGGAAGCGGCCGGGGAAGCGGGCGAGGCCCGCCGCGGAGGCGCCGCGCCACCCGTAGATGGACTGGTGGGGGTCGCCGACGGCGGTCACGGGATGCCCGCCGCCGAAGAGGCCGGACAGGAGCTCGACCTGGGCGTAGGACGTGTCCTGGTACTCGTCGAGCAGGACCACCTCGAACCGGGCGCGCTCGGCGGCTCCCACGAGAGGCACCTCGCGGGCGAGCTGTGCGGCGAACGCCACCTGGTCGCCGAAGTCGAGGGCCTCGGCGATGCGCTTGCGGCGCCGGTACTCGACGACGAGGTCCACGAACCGTGCCCGTTCGGCGACCGAGCCGATGAGCTTGTCGACGTCCTTCGTGCGCTTCTTCTGCCGTGGCGCGAGCGGGACGGACTCGAGGTGCTCGGCCATCTCGGTGAGCCGGTCGCGGGCATCGGCCGGGTCGACGAGGTGCTCGCCGAGCGCGCCGGACAGCGCGACGACGGCACCTGTGACGGTGCTGACCGCCTTGTCGGTGCCGAGGTCCTCGTCCCAGGACTCCACGACCTGGGAGGCGAGCTGCCACTGCTCGGCCTGGCCGAGGAGGCGGGCGCTGGGCTCGACGCCGAGACGCAGGCCGTGGTCGGCGACCAGGGAAGCGGCGTAGGCGTTGTAGGTGGCGACGGTGGGCCGGTCGAGGTCCAGGCCGGCCAGCGCCTCGCCCGACTCCTCACCGAGCGCCCGGTTGAGCTGCGCGAGCCGGGTCTGGACGCGCTGGGTGAGCTCGCCGGCGGCCTTGCGCGTGAACGTGAGTCCGAGCACCTGCTCGGGCTGGACCAGCTTGTTGGCGATGAGCCAGACGACGCGCGCGGCCATGGTCTCGGTCTTGCCCGAGCCAGCGCCTGCTACGACGAGCGCCGGCTCGAGGGGTGACTCGATGACGCGGACCTGCTCGTCGGTGGGTTCGTGACGGCCGAGCAGCCGTGCGATCGCTCGCGCGGACAACCGGATCTCCGGCTCGTGCCCGGTCACTCGACCACCTTCCGTCCTTCTGGCTGCAGCGGGCAGGATCGCCGCACCGGACACATCTCGCAGAGATCGTTGTTCTTCGCCGCGAACCGAGCGGCGGCCATCGTGTCGGCGGCACCCTCGACGGTGTCGCGCGCCCAGCTGTTGCCGTCGGGGTCCGGGACCAGGGCCGGCTGGTTCCGCACGCTCGCCGTCACCGTCTCGGTGCCGACGTAGACGAGGCTCGCGCCCTTGCTGACGGTGCCCTCCGGCAGGTCGAGCGCTCCCTGCTCCACCGCGAGCTGGTACGCACCGAGCTGCGGGTTCTCGGCCGCCTTGTCCTTGCTGGCCGCGGACTTGCCGGTCTTGAGGTCGGCAACCGTCACGGCGCCCTCCCCCGCGTCCTCGACGCGGTCGACCTGGCCGCGCAGCCGTGCGCGCCCCACCTCCAGGTCGAAGTCGGCCTCGACGAGGAGCGGCTCTCCCGAGTCGGCAAGGTAGCCCGCCAGCCGCTCCACCATGCGCTCGGCACGCTTGCGAAGCTGTAGCGACGGCCACCCGTCGGGCAGCGCGAGCTCCGGCCAGCGCCGGTCCAGCTCCTTCTTCAGGTCGGCGAGCGAACCCTTGGGGTGGCTCTGCGCTATCGAGTGCAGCAGCGTACCGAGCGTCTGGTGCGTGTCGTCCGGCTTGGTACCGCCCGCCGCCTCGAACGCCCAGCGCAGGGCACACGTGGTCACCGTCTCGACCTTCGACGGCGACACCGTCACAGTGTCCTGGGCCCCCCACAGCGGCACCTCGCTCGACACCCCTGCCACGCCGTACCAGGTGCTCGGTTCCGCCTCCGCGACCCCTGCGGCCGAGAGGTCTGCGAGGAGTGCGGCGGCGGGCTGGTTGCCCGGCACCGACAGTGCGGCCGCCCGCACCAGGTCCGAGCGGGCCGCGGCCACCACGCCACGCAGGTCCAGCGGCGGGCCGACCGGCACCCGCCGCGGGTCGGGCCCGTCGCCGCCGTCGTCCCGCGGGGACACCAGGTCGCAGAAGACGCTGGGGGCCTCCTCCGTGTCTTCGACCGCGGTGACCAGGAGGCGCCGCCGGGCACGGGAGACCGCCACCGCGAAGGCACGCAGCTCGTCCGTGAGGACCTGGCGCCGGGCCTCCGCACCGACCACCCGACCGTCCTCCGACCGGCCGGCGATGAGCTCGACGAGAGCCTGTGAGCCGAGCAGGGAGTCACGCAGGCGGAGGTCGGGCCAGACGCCGTCCTGCACACCGGCGACGACCACGACGTCCCACTCCCGCCCTGCGGCGCCCGGGGGCGTCAGTGCCTCCACCGCTCCCGCACCCTGGGCGGACGCGGCCAGGGAGTCGGCGGGGAGGTCCTGCGACGCGAGGTAGTCGACGAACGCGGCGACCGGCGCACCCGGCATCCGGTCCACGAACGTCTCGGCAGCGCGGAACAGGGCGAGCACGGCGTCGAGGTCGCGGTCGGCCCGCAGGCCCGCCGGGCCACCGGTGAGGGCGGCGGCACTCCACCGCTCGGCCAGACCGGTCGCCGCCCACACGGCCCAGAGCACCGTCTGCGCCGTGGCGCCGGGCTCACCGGCGGCCTCACGCCCGGCGGCGAGCACCCGGGCCACCGCGAGCGGCCCGCGTCGCACCTGGGTGGGGAGCAGCGCAGCGCGTGCCGGGTCGGCCAGGACCTCCACCAGCAGCGCGTCCGAGGTGCGGCCGCCGCCGGCCGACAGCTCGTCCGCCCGCAGGGCCCGGCGCAGCCGGCGGAGCGCCACGGCGTCGAGGCCACCGATCGGCGAGATGAGCAGCAATGCCGCTGTCTCGGGGTCCAGCACGGGCCCGTCTCCGTCGAGCTCCTCTGCGATCAGCGCCTCCAGGCTTCCCCTGGGCGCGCCGGCGCAGGTCTTCACGGCCGCCAGCAGCGGCGCCACGGCGGGCTCGTCACGCAGCGGCAGGTCCGACCCGAGCAACGCGACGGGCACCGACGCCGACACCAGCTCGCGTCGCAGCGCCGCGAGCCGCGTGCCGCTGCGGGCGACGACCGCCATCCGTTCCCAGGGCGTGCCCCGCAGCAGGTGCTCGGCGCGCAGCTCGCGCGCGATCCAGGCGGCCTCCTGTGCCGCGCCGGAGAGCACAGCCACCTGGACGGACGGTGCGCCGTCCGCCGGCGCGGCCGCTGCAGCGGGCGCCTTGCCCTCGGGCTCGGCCGGCTCGTCGACGGCCGGCACGTCGACGGACCGCTCGCCGACAGACGGGTCGCTGGCAGACCGCTCATCGGCAGACAGGTCGGCCGTGTACGCCGTCGCGCGCCGATGCAGCGCGCTCGCCGACACCGGGATCCGGTTCGTCACCGCACGGGTGACCGCACGCAGCTCCGACGACTGCCGCCAGACCGTATCCAGCACCACGGTCTCGGCGTCGAAAGCGCCGAAGGCACGGCCAGGGCCGGCCGGCGCGGCGGCCCGGCCGGTGAGGCCCGGTGCGGCGCCGCGGAAGGTCTGGACCGCGGAGTCAGGGTCGGACAGCAGGACCAGGCGCGCACCGTCGTCGTGCAGGACGCGCAGGAGGCGGACGGTCGCGGCCGTTGCCTCCTGGTAGTCGTCCACCACCACCAGGTCCCACGTCGGACGGGCCATGCCAGGCACCTCGTCCGACCAGGAACGCAGGGACTCGGCGGCCTCGTCGATCACGACCGCCGGGTCGTAGCGCGGCCCCGCGTCCGGCGTGGCGAGCCGCAGCGCCATGGTGTCGAGGTACTCCTCGTAGAGCTGCGCCGCCATGACCCACTCGGGGCGATCGTTGGTGCGCCCCATCTCGTCGAGCTCGACCGGGCCGAGGCCCCGCTCGGCGGCACGCATCAGCAGGTCACGCAGTTCCTGGCGGAGTCCGCGCAGACCGAGCGACTCCTCGGGCAGACCCGCCGGCAGCGCGAGCGGCCGCCCTTCCCCCGCCACATGGCCGGCGAGCAGCTCGGCCAGCACCAGGTCCTGCTCGGGGCCGGAGACCAAGGTGGGGGTGGGCTGCTCGAGCGCCGCCGCCCGCTTGTGAAGTACCGCGAACGCGGCCGACGACGCCGTCCGCACCATCGGCGCGCCGACCGTCCGCCCTGCCCGGGCCGCCACCTCGTCCCGCAGGCGTGCCGCCGCACGCCGCGACGACGCGAGGACCAGCACACGCTCCGGCCGCATCCCTGAGTCGAGCGCCCGCACGGCGACCTCGCAGGTCACGGTGGTCTTGCCCGAACCGGGAGCACCGAGAACCAGCGTCGCACGGTGGCTCAGCGCAGCCTCGACGGCGGCCGCCTGGGTGTCGTCGAGCGGTACGGGGACGGCCGCGTCGGGACGGGTCCCTGGCGACGTCAGCCGAGGTACGAGAGCAAGGGTCGGTGTCACGCGGACGATCGAACCACGAGCCACTGACACTCCCCGACGCCCCGCGCGGAGGCGTCACGAATGCCCGGTTCGTCCGCTGAGGGTGTCCTCAACCCGCGTCGGGCGCCGGCCACGGCTCCGGGATGCACCCGCTCGTCGTGGTGGTCTGCTGCACCATGACCGTCGCGTGCTCCCCCTCGCCGGCGCACAGGTCGTGCCGGTACCCGATGACGTGGCCCACCTCGTGGTTCACGAGGTACTGCCGGTAGCGGGCGGTGTTCTCCCACGCCTGGGACCCCTTGGCCCAGCGCTTGAAGTTGAGGACAGCGGTGTCCTCGATGCCGCACGAGAGCTCGCCGATCGTGTCCAGCGGGAGGCAGAGCTCGTCGGTGGTGTCGGGGCTCGCGAGCACGACCCGGGCGTCATAACGCTCCGAGTCGGTCCAGGCGAAGGTGGAGCCGTCGGCCGCATTCCAGCCGCGCGGGTCGTTCAGGGTGGCCAGCACCGCCTCCGCGAACACCTCCGGATCCACCGGCAGCCCCTCCTCGACGGCGATCTGGACCCGCCAGACCTTCCCGTCGGCGGGCGCGGGGCGGGACCCGCTCGCCACGACGAGCTTGCCCGACAGCTTCTGCTCGACGGCGAACTTCGCACCGACCAGGCCGGAACCAGGCTCCGGCGTCGGCCCATCACCGGAGCTGGGGCTGGGACTCGGGCTGGGGCCGGGCGACGGCGGCGTCGACTTCTCGGGGGACGAACCGCCCGCCGACGCCGAGGCCACGGGCTCCGGCAGCCCAGGTGGCTCCGGCTCCGGCAGCCCCTCCGAGCCGGCGGCGGCACCCACCCCGGCCCCCGTGCCCGAGGCGACGTCCGCCTCCGCGGCGGCCTCCGCGGACAGGGCCTGCGCAGGAGGAGCCGTGCGGTTGCCGGACCTGGCGGCCTCGTACACGTTCCGCACGGCCTCGCCCGCCTCGACGCCCAGGCTGTCCTCGACCGCGCCGGCCACGACGGCGGCGGACGCGTCCGGCTCGGTGCTCATGGTCGCCGCGATACCTCCGCCCAGCCCCACCGCAAGGCACAGACCGAGCGCGATCGCCGCGCGCCGGGGGTTCTGAGCGGGGCGGCTGGAGCGCCGAGCCGCGGAGCGACCGACGCCCTCCGACCAGGGACCGGCAGGCACGCCTCCAGTGGCGTGCCTGCCGGCGCGCCGGGGGGAGGACGGACTACTCACGTCGTCCATGGTGCCACGCACACGCCCGCGAGCCCATGCCTGTGTCCACAGGGAGTCCCGCGACCGCGCGCGTCCGTCCGGTCAGGTGGACCACCGTGCGCACATCCTGTCGGCTCACGGCGAAACCGCGGGCCGACGGCGCCGGAGCGTGACTAGGATCGTCAGGCCGGGTCCCCGGACCACCGGGCATCCGGCGCAATCCCCGACCGAACTGGAGTAAACGTGGACGTCACCATCGGTGTGCAGCACCTGCCGCGCGAGGTCGTGGTCGAGACGGACGAGAGCGCGGACGCCGTCGCGACAGCCGTCAAGAAGGCCCTGGCCGGTGGCCCGCTCGAGCTCACCGACTCCCGTGGCCGCCAAGTGATCATTCCCGGCGCCGCGATCGGCTACGTCGAGATCGGCTCCGAGGAGCAGCGCAAGGTCGGCTTCGGCGCGGTCTGAGCGAGTTGTCCCCGACGCCAGGTGGCGGACGGCCCGCCCGCAGGGGCCGTCCGCCACGTGGCGTTCATTACTAACGGGTTAGTTGACGTGTTTCGCTAACCGCACGGAAACATCGTGCGCGTACCATGAAAGGCGTACATCGGTTGCCCGGTCGTCACGTTCCGACCCCCGAGCCTGTGCTTCGGTCTCCGCAGGAGGCCGCCCCGACAGGACGCGCAGCCTGGGTCAATCCCGGCGCGCGATGATTTTCACGATCGGCTGCCGCACGAAGGCGCGATCGCCGGGCCATGAGGGCCCACCGCGCCGCGAGAGATGAAGGCGCCAGTGACTACCACAGACACCCCGGCCGCAAGCGCGGCTACTGACACCAGCCCCGAGCCGATCACCGACTCGGGGCCCGACTACTCCAGCCCGTCCGCCATCCAGGCGCAGAACGTCACGTTCGCGGACTTCGGCGTCCGCCCCGAGATCGTCGCAGCGCTCAACGACTCGGGCATCACCCACCCGTTCCCCATCCAGGCGATGACCCTGCCCGTCGCGATGAGCGGGCACGACATCATCGGCCAGGCGAAGACCGGTACCGGCAAGACGCTGGGCTTCGGCGTTCCGCTGCTGCACCGCGTCGTCGCTCCGGGTGAGCCCGGCTACGACGAGCTCGTCGCCCCCGGGAAGCCGCAGGCCGTCGTCGTGGTCCCCACGCGCGAGCTCGCGGTGCAGGTCGCGAACGACCTGAGCACTGCGTCCTCCCACCGCAACGTCCGGATCGTCCAGGTCTACGGCGGCCGTGCGTACGAGCCGCAGATCGAGGCAATGAAGACCGGTGTCGACGTGGTGGTCGGTACGCCCGGCCGCATGATCGACCTGCTCAACCAGGGCCACCTGACGCTGCTCCGCGCGGCGACGGTCGTGCTCGACGAGGCCGACGAGATGCTCGACCTCGGGTTCCTGCCCGACGTCGAGAAGATCCTGGCCCGCACCCCCGCGCAGCGGCACACCATGCTGTTCAGCGCGACCATGCCCGGCGCGGTGGTGTCCATGGCCCGCCGCTACATGAAGCAGCCCACGCACATCCGGGCCGCCGAGCCGGACGACCAGGGCGCGACCGTCAAGAACATCAAGCAGGTCGTGTACCGGGCCCATGCCCTGGACAAGATCGAGGTGCTGGCCCGCCTCCTCCAGTCCGAGGGCCGCGGCCGCAGCATCGTGTTCGCACGCACCAAGCGAACGGCCGCCAAGGTGGCCGACGAGCTGCAGACCCGCGGCTTCGCCTCCGGCGCCATCCACGGCGACCTGGGTCAGGGCGCCCGCGAGCAGGCGCTGCGCGCGTTCCGCAACAACAAGATCGACGTGCTCGTCGCCACCGACGTCGCCGCCCGCGGCATCGACGTCGACGACGTCACCCACGTGGTGAACTACCAGTGCCCCGAGGACGAGCGGATCTACCTGCACCGCGTGGGCCGTACGGGCCGCGCAGGCAACACCGGTACCGCCGTCACCTTCGTGGACTGGGACGACGTGCCGCGCTGGTCGCTCATCGACAAGGCGCTCGAGGTCGGGTTCCCCGAGCCGGTCGAGACGTACTCCACGTCGCCGCACCTGTTCGCCGACCTGAACATCCCCGAGGGCACGAAGGGCCGCCTGCCGCGGTCCGCGCAGCACCTCGCGGGGCTGGACGCCGAGGACGTCGAGGACCTGGGCGAGACCGGCAAGCGCAACAGCGCTCCGCGCTCCGGCGGCGGACGCTCCGGCGCCCCTCGCTCCTCGAGCGCCCCTCGCTCCGGCGGGCGGCAGGGCGGCTCGCACAGCGAGCCGCGCACCACCACCCGGCACGACGGCGGTGCCCCGGCCGCCAGCAGCACCGCCTCGGGTGAGCACCCGGCGCCGAGCGGCGACGACGAGGCCGGCCAGCGCCGCCGTCGGAGCCGCAGCCGCCGCCGCACGCGTGGCGGCCAGGCACAGGACTGACACCTGCGGCTGACCAGCCGTGGTGACGAGTTCGGTCGGACGGGATGAGATCGGTCGGTTGATTGACCGATCTCATCCCGTCCGACCGAACTCGTTGGGGCGGTGTGCCTGCGGGTCACGGCGTAGGTTGCTGCCGTGCAGATCGAGTTCACGGCTCCCCTGTGGCAGTGGCAGGTGCGTACCGACTCCTGGTGGTTCGTCACCGTGCCGCCAGAGCATTCCGACGAGCTGGCCGACCTCCCGTTGCCCCCGCGCGGGTTCGGCTCGATCCGGGTGCGTGTGACGGTCGGGAAGACCACCTGGACCACGTCCGTCTTCCCCAGCGACCGCGACGGCGGCTATGTGCTGCCCATGAAGAAGAAGGTGCGGCAGGCGGAGGACCTGACTCCGGAGCGGCCGGTGACGGTGGTCCTGGAGACCATCGACATCTGAGGAGCCCGCCGTGCTCCGGGCGGAACCCGTCGACCATCAGGTCACCTGAGTACTTCGAGCGCTCCCTGCGCGGCGATCGCCTCGAGCACGTCCGGCTCGGTCGTGTTCTCGCCGAGGCGGTTCTTCTTGCCCTGCCCGTGGAAGTCGCTCGAGCCCGTGACCAGCAGGTCCAGCGACTCGGCGATGTCGCGCAGCCGACGGCGCCGGTCCGGGGTGTGGTCGCGGTGGTCGACCTCGAGACCCGCGAGGCCCGCCGCGGCGAGCTCCTCGATGGTCGAGTCGGGCACCACCCGGCCCCGCGCGTCGGCCCCGGGGTGCGCGAAGACCGGCACCCCGCCGGCGGCACGGATCGCCCGGACCGCGACGACGGCGTCGGGCGCATAGTGGCCCACGTAGTACCGGGTGCCTGGACGGAGCATCGTGGCGAACGCCTCGTCCCGGCTGGGCACCACGCCTGCTGCCACCAGCGCGTCCGCGATGTGCGGGCGGCCGATGGTGGTCCCCGACTTCGTCTGGGCGAGCAGGTCTTCCCAGGTGATCGGGTAGTCCTCACCGAGGAGGTCCACCATGCGCCGCGCCCGGGACGTCCGGTCGTCGCGCGTGCGGTCCGTCTCGGTCAGCAGGTCGGGATGCGTCGGGTCGTGCAGGTACGCGAGCAGGTGCACGCCCGTTCCCCACCCGGGGGTGCTGGCGAGCGCCGAGATCTCGGCACCGCGCACCAGGCCGATCTGGTGCCGGCCGGCCGACTCGGCGGCCTCCGGCCAGCCCGACGTCGTGTCGTGGTCGGTGATGGCCAGTGTGGTGACGCCGGCCAGTGCCGCGACCTCCACCAGGCGCGCTGGCGAGTCGGTGCCGTCTGACGCGGTGGAGTGCGTGTGGAGGTCGATCACTCCACCAGCGTAGAGATCCCCCGGCCGGGCCGTGGTCCCGGCGGGGTCGCGGCAGGCGTGAGGTGCGGCACCCCCGCCGGTACCCGACGCGCGGGCAACAAGCCCACACAGCACGTTCACGGGCTGTTCTGCCGTCGTACGCCGCCTGCCCCAGCCGATCGCGCATCATCGAAGGGATGAAGAGCTGCAACCAGAACCCGCAGGACGCTGCCACCAGCGTCGTCTTCGTGCACGGCGTGCGCAGCTCCGGCGCGATCTGGGAGAACCAGCTCGCGCACGTGCGCGCCGCCGGCCACGAGGCCGTCGCCGTCGACCTGCCCGCACACGGCTCGCGCCGGCACGACCGGTTCAGCATGGACGGCGCCTTCGAAGCGCTGGACGACGCCGTCGCCGGCCTCCCGCCGGGACCGGTCGCGATGGTCGGCCTGTCCCTCGGTGGCTACACGTCGCTCGCCTGGGCTGCCCGCCCCGACACCACCGACCGTCTGGTGGGCGTGCTCGCGGCCGGCTGTACCTCGGACCCGAAGGGCAAGCCTCTGCGGCTGTACCGGGACGTCGCCAAGAGCGTGGCGAACGCCGCCTACTTCACGCGCCGCGTGACCGGCCGGGTGGTGCACCCGCGCACCCACCGCGCACGCCTCTCCGTGCCCTCGCTCCGCCCGCTCCGCAGCGCCCCCGGTGGCGCTGACCTGCGACAGGTCGAGATCGCGCCGCACCAGGCCGCAGAGATGTACCGCCCGGCCTGGGACGTCGTCACGGACGCGCTGACCCACCTCGCCGGACGCTCCTCGATCGCCAACGTCCGTGCGGCGCGGGTCCCCCTCTGGTTCGTCAACGGAGCCCGCGACGCGATGCGGATCGAGGAGCAGCGGCACCTCGCCGCGGCACGCGACGGATCGCTCGTGGTCGTCCCCGGCGCCGGCCACGACGTCAACATGGAGGCGCCGTCGATCTTCAACCGCGTGCTCACCAGGGCGCTTGCGGACTTCCGGCGGCGTGCGTGAAACACTGGGGCGCATGAGCGAGCCCACCACCACTTCGCAGCCTGACGAGCAGGGAACCGCTGACCGCGGGTCCAACCGTTCACACCGTCCCGCCTCCACCGCGTTCAAGAACTTCGTGATGTCGCAGTGGGCCCCGCGCGCCGAGCTGGGCCTGACGGCGTCGCCCGCCGCGCCGTACACGGTCTCGCGGCGGACCGCGCTCTCCGAGCGCCTGCCCGGCGTGCGCCTCGTGATCCCGGCGGGCTCGCTCAAGACCCGATCCAACGACACCGACTACCGGTTCCGGCCGCACTCGGCGTTCGCGCACCTCACGGGGCTGGGCACCGACCGCGAGCCGGACGCCGTCCTGGTCCTGCACCCGGTCGAGAACGGCTCCGGCGACCACGGCGCGAACCATCACGCGGTGCTGTACGTGCGCCCCCTCGCGCCGCGCGACAACGAGGAGTTCTACGCCGACGCCCGCTACGGCGAGTTCTGGGTCGGCGCCCGCCCGTCGCTGGCCGACGTCGAGGCGCTCACCGGCATCGAGGCCCGGCACATCGACGAGCTGGGCGACGCCCTGGCGAAGGACGTCGGCGACGGCGGTGTGCACCTCCTCGTGGTCACCGGCGCCGACGACGCGATCGAGGCGCTCGTCGAGGAGCTGCGCCTCGAGGCCGGCGAGGACGAGGACGCGCTGACCGACGAGACGCTCGTCGAGGCGACCTCCGAGCTGCGCCTGATCAAGGACGAGTACGAGATCGAGCAGATGCGCGAGGCGGTGGCGCGCACCATCGAGGGCTTCGAGGCCGTCGTCCGCGCACTGCCCGCTGCGAAGGAGCACCGCCGCGGCGAGCGCGTCGTGGAGACCACCTTCGACGGGCACGCCCGTCTCGAGGGCAACGCGGTGGGCTACGAGACGATCGCGGCCTCGGGCGAGCACGCCACGACGCTGCACTGGATCCGGAACGACGGCGAGGTCCGTGCCGGCGACGTCCTGCTGCTCGACGGCGGCGTCGAGGTCGACTCGCTCTACACGGCCGACGTGACGCGCTCCCTGCCCGTCGACGGCGAGTACAGCGACGTGCAGCGCAAGATCTACCAGGCGGTGCTCGACGCGGCCGACGCGGCGTTCGCCGTCACCAAGCCGGGGGTCAAGTTCCGCGACGTCCACGCTGCGGCCATGGAGGTCATCGCGGCCCGCCTCGAGGAGTGGGGCTTCCTGCCCGACGGCGTCACCGCCGCCGACGCCCTGGCCGACGACGGTCAGCAGCACCGCCGCTGGATGGTGCACGGCACCTCGCACCACCTGGGCCTCGATGTCCACGACTGCGCTCAGGCCCGTCGCGAGCTCTACCTGGACGGTGTCCTGGAGCCGGGCATGGTGTTCACCATCGAGCCGGGCCTGTACTTCAAGGCCGACGACCTCGCCGTGCCCGAGGAGTTCCGCGGCATCGGCGTGCGCATCGAGGACGACGTGCTGGTCACCGCCGATGGCAACGAGAACCTCTCTGCGGCGCTCCCCCGCCGCCCGGAGGACGTAGAGGCCTGGATGGCGTCGCTGCGCTGAGCCCTTGTGGCATGGAAGTGAGTTCGGTCGGATGGGATGAGATCGGTCGGTTGACTGACCGATCTCATCCCATCCGACCGAACTCATGGGCGCTACGGGTCAGGTTGGGGGCAGGCGGGGGTCCATCCGGGCCGCCGCGACGATCTGCCGGGGCAGATGCTGGGTAAACCTGGCGAGCATCGCCGCGACGTCGCTCTTGTCGGAGGCGCTGGCCCGCTCGAGGGCGACACCGGACCGGCGGATGGCATCGGCACGGTCCTTCTCGTTCAGGTACTCCTGAGCAGGGTCGTGTCCGCGGCGAACGCCGTCAGGCCGGTACTTGACCCGGCCGTCGAACTCGATGCCGAGCGCCCACTGCTCGTACCCGAGGTCGGTGTGAAAGGTCCCGACGTCGGTACGGACCGGCATCTGAGCGGTCGGCCGGGGCAGGCCGGCCCGCAGCAGCTCGTACCGGACCCAGGTCTCCCAGGCCGACTGTGCTCCCGCCTCGGCCAGCTCGATCACCAGCCGCGCTCGCTGCTTGCCCCGGTGCCCGGGCTGGGCATCGAGAATCTCGAACAGGACCGCTCGTTCGACGCCAAGGGCCAGCGCGGAGTCGGCGATGACCAGCGCCTCCAGCGGGTGCATGGTGCGCGCGCAGTCGACGACGGCGCGGGCGAGCGAGGTGACCGGCAGCCCCGCCGCGACGTCGACCTCCTCGGGCGTCAGGGTCCAGGAGTGTCGCGCGACGTCGTCCGACGCGTGACCTGACGCGCGATAGCGCTGGTAGAGGTGGGTGTTCCTCGGCGCGGTCCAGACGAGGCACCCGTGGAGCAGCGCGGCGGTCGAGTGGCTGAACACGTGCTCGGCCCTGAGCTGGACGTGGAGCGCAGCAGCGCGGGCAAGAGCCCGCAAGCGCTTCTCGCGCGGGGCGCTGGACGGCCCGTCGACACGGAGATCACCGGGAACGCAGTAGGCGCCACGGCGGACGCGGAGCACATCGCCGGCGCGAGCGGCGGCGGACAGCTTGTTGCGACTCTGCTCGAGCGCGAGCGCGACGGCGGGGATGTCTACCTGGACCATGTACCGACGGTGCCCGACCAGCGGCGTGGCGGGTGCCTCGACGCCGCGGACCTGTGCACGGAGGTCGAACACACAGGTCTGTGGTCGTGCTCGGATCCCTGGGACGTCGCCGAGCGGGTCGGTGGGCGACACATACGCCTTGGCGCGGGAGATGCCGAGCATGACGTCGGTCGGCTGCGCTCCACGGAGGGTGACTTCGGTCGGCTGCCCGCTCCACGGAGGGTGGCTTCGGTCCGATGCACTCCATAGAAGGTGACTTCGGTCCGATGGGATGAGTTCGGTCGGTTGACTGACCGAACTCATCCCATCGGACCGAAGTCACTGCCGGCACCGTTCACATGACCGAAGTCAGTGCCGGCATGGGCACGCGGTGTGCTACTTCTGGTCGTCGTTCGGCGGCGCGTACGGGTTCGTGTAGCGGGTGCGCGACGTGGGCGAGTCGTCCGGGCTGCTCGTCGTGTCCTGGCCCTGGTCGCCCGGAGCGGGTGCTGCCTGGTCGGGCGAGGTCGGCGGTACCGCCTGCGGGTCTGCCGGAGCGTCCGGGGCCTGCGCCCCCGACGGCGGCGCGTCGACCGGCGCGTCAGCCGGTGCACCCGATGGAGCGCCGGGGGACGGCGCACCGGCAGGTGCACCCGACGGCGTCTCGGTCGGCGCCGCTGCACCCACACCCGGCCGCATCGCGCCGTACCGGGGCTCACCCGTCGACGTGACCCAGCGCGGGTCGGTCGGGCGGGCGGGCGGGCCGGCCGGCTGCGTGGGATCGGCACCCGGCGCCTGAGCACCGGGGCCCTGAGCGACCGGTGCGTGCGGGGCCGTGGGAGCCGGGACTCCCACCGTGGCGTTACCGCGCGACTTGCCCAGCCCGCTCGGCGAGCGCATCAGGAGCGCCCGCGCGTCGCTCGCGTGCTCGTGGCCACAGAGGATCGCGTAGGTAGCGGCCACGATCTGCGACGACGACGTGAAGTCCCGCCGCCCGCGGGTGAACGTGTACGACAGGATCGAGAACAGCAGGCCGAAGCCTGCACCGAGCGCGATACCGGCGAACATCACCTGGAAGCCCGCCTCGCCCGCGAACAGCGTGATCAGCAACCCCACGAAGAAACCGAACCAGGCGCCGGAGAGAGCGCCCGCGAGCGCCACCCGGCCGTACGTGAGGCGCCCCGTGACGCGCTCGACCATGCGCAGGTCGGTGCCCACGATGGTGACGTTCTCGACGGGGAACTTGTTGTCGGAGAGGTAGTCGACTGCTTTCTGCGCCTCCAGGTAGGTGGAGTACGCGGCGACCTCGTCGCCGGCCGGCAGGGTCGGGACCTTCGGGACGGCACCCGGGCGAGACATGCTCATACCCCATAGTCTCCCCTACCTTGTCGCTGGTGGCGAGGAGCGTGCCACAGGAGCGGGCCGTAGGCTGACCAGCGTGAGCGCCAGCACCAGGGTTTTCGTCGCACGCCTGGCAGGCACGGTGGTCTTCGACCCGATCGGTGACCAGGTGGGCCGGGTTCGTGATGTCGTCGTGCTGGTCCGGGCCAAGGGCGCGCCGCGTGCGGTGGGTCTGGTGGTCGAGGTCCCGGGCCGGCGCCGTGTCTTTCTCCCCCTGACTCGCGTGACCAGTATCGACGCGGGCCAGGTGATCAGCACCGGCCTCGTGAACCTGCGGCGGTTCGAGCAGCGGACCATGGAGTCGGTGGTGCTGGGCGAGCTGCTGGATCGGCGCGTCCAGCTCAAGGACGGCTCGGGCGAGGTGACCATCGAGGACGTCTCGATCGCGCAGCAGCGCACCGGTGACTGGCTGGTGGACCAGCTGTTCGTGCGCCGCCGGTCCGCGCGGGGCTCGACCCGGTTCCGCCGGGGTTCGACGCTGACGATCCCGGTCGACGCCGTGCAGGACCTCACCCGTACGTCGGTCGAGCAGGGCGCCGCTCGTCTGCTGGAGGCGTACGAGGACATGCGGGCGGCTGACCTCGCGGACGTGATTCACGAGCTGGGGACGGAGCGTCGGCTGGAGATCGCCAGCGCGCTGAACGACGAGCGCCTCGCCGACGTGCTGGAGGAGCTGCCGGAGGACGCTCAGGTGGCGATCCTGTCCGGCCTGGACCGGGACCGCGCGGCGGACGTGCTGGAGGCCATGGAGCCCGACGACGCGGCCGACCTCCTGAACGAGCTGCCCGACGAGCAGGCCGCCCAGCTCCTGAACCTCATGGAGCCGGAGGAGGCGGCCGACGTCCGGCGGCTGCTGGAGTACGCGGAGGACACGGCGGGCGGTCTGATGACCACGGAGCCGGTGATCCTCGGCGCGGACGACACCATCGCCACCGCTCTGGCGCAGATCAGGAGATCCGAGCTGCCCCCGGCGCTGGCATCCATGGTGTTCGTGGTGCGGCCCCCGCAGGAGACGCCGACCGGCCGGTTCCTCGGCGTCGCGCACTTCCAGCGGTTGCTGCGCGAACCGCCGCACGCCGCTGTCGCGTCGGTGCTGGACGCCGAGACCGAGTGGCTGACGCATGACGCATCGATCGGTCAGGTGACTCGCCTGCTCGCGGCCTACGACCTGCTCGCGCTGCCGGTGCTCGACGCGCAGCGCCGGCTGCTGGGGGTGGTCACCGTCGACGACGTCCTCGACCACATCCTCCCCGACGACTGGCGGGGGAGCGACGACGAGCATCTCGAGTCGATCGAGGCGCAGTCCGCCCCCGCGAAGCGGCACCAGGCCGGCCGACGGGAGGCAACCCGTGGCTGACCGCTTGGACACGCCGCTCGCGCAGCGCCGCAGCCTCGTACCCCGGTTCCGGATGGAGCAGGACGCCGTCGGCAAGGCCACTGAGGGCATCGCCCGGTTCCTTGGCACGCCACGGTTCCTGATCTACCTCACGGTGTTCTGCGTCCTCTGGCTCGTGTGGAACGCGTGGGGCCCGGAGGGTCTGCGGTTCGACAGTGCCGCGAACGGGTTCACCGCGCTCACCCTGATGCTGTCGCTCCAGGCCAGCTACGCGGCCCCGCTGATCCTGCTGGCGCAGAACCGGCAGGACGACCGCGACCGCGTCACGGCAGAACAGGACCGACGGCGGGGCGAGCGCAACCTCGCGGACACCGAGTACCTGGCGCGCGAGATGGCGGCGCTCCGGATCGCCCTCTCGGAGGTCGCCACCCGCGACTTCGTGCGGTCGGAGATCCGCAACCTCCTGGAGGAGCTGGAGGAGAAGGACCGCGGTGACGATTCCACCGAGCCTCAGTCGCAGCGACGGTCGTCCGGCACCTCGGACCCGCACAGGTAGAAGTCCCAGTCGTTCAGGTAGAAGTCCCAGTCGTTCCGGATGGCGCGCTGCTCCCCAGCTTGTCGTGGCAGGGGACGTCGACCATCAGACCGACAACGCCCTACCTGGTACGCAACGAAGCAAAGTCGCCCTTGCGTGTCGTGGTCAGGGCTCCACGTCGTCGTGGACCACAACGCGCGACAGCTCGTAGGTACCGCGCGGCAGCTTCCAGTAGTGCAGCCTGCGCGCCGACGGCGTGTTGACCTGGAGCGACACCCGCCAGCACGTGGCACCGTCGTCGCGCTGGCGGACCGGGTCGTCACCGCCCGATCCCGTGCGCAGGCGGTGCACCTGCAGGCCGTTCATCTCGGGCGCGTGGCCGGTGAGCACCATGACCAGCGTCCAGACCACCCGGTCCCTGCTCACTCCCTCGACGTCGGCGAGGGAGCCGAGGAACCGCGGGCCGAGCGTGTACTCGGCCAGGGGGCGGCCGGGCTTCTCAGCGGCCGGGATCGCGCGGGCCCACTCGGCCAGGACCTCGAACCGGAGCTGTTCCTCGTCGTCGAGGAAGTAGCGGTCCTCTGGCTCCTCGACCCCGGCGTCGCCGAGCCGACGGCGCAGGCGTGCGGCCTCCTGCCGTGCCTTGCGCAGGGCCGTCCCCTGCTGCTCTGCACGCCGCTCGCTGCGTTCGAGCCGTTCCGTGAGCTCGCCGACCCGCCCGAGCAGGCGGTCGACCTCCAGCTCGACCTGGTGCCGCTTGACCTTGTCGTCCAGCAGCTCCTTCGCGAGCGCCGTCACCTGGGCCTTCGCCGCGTCGAGGGAGAGGCTGAGGTCGCGTGCCGCCTTGCCCGCCGGTTCCGCAGGGGACTCGGACGCCGCGGGTGAGGGCAGGGCATCGTGCCCGCCGGCGTGCCACGCGGCGACGTCCCCTGGCGTCGGGGCGCGCTGGCCGCCCGGGAGTGTCGGGACGGGACCGGTGTCGCCGCTGGACGCGGGTCGCTCGGCGCGCGCCCGGTCGGGGCCCGGTTCGGCGGGGCGGACGCCGAACAGGTCGGCGGGGGTTGGCGGGGTGCCGTCGACCCTGGTCTCGTGAGGCTCGGCCAGCGAAGCAGGCCTGATCTCGACGGTGCCGACCAACGAGCGGCGGGCCTCGACGGGCTCTGCCACGGGGAGCGGCACGGCCGACGGCAGCGGCGGCTCGAGCCACGGCGGCCCACCGGCCAGCAGCGAGATGGCCGGGACTGGCCGGTCCTCGGACTCGTCGACGTCGTCCAGCCGCAGTGCCAGGCCGTCGAGGGGTGCGGGCATCCGGCGAGCCGCGACCACCTCGCCGGCGGTGAAGAGGTCGCTCAGCAGGTCGAGGTCGTTGCCGGTGATCTCCGCGCGACGCACTCGCACGAGGACGCCGGGCGCCAGGGCGATGCGGACGGCATCGTGCTCGACCGCCTCGACCCTGCCGAGGACGACCTGGCCCACGCGGTAGGCGGCGTTCACGGCCCGGCGCAGCGCGTCGACGTCGGGCAGCATGCAACGGATGTCGAGGAGGCGGCGCGCCGGGTCGAGCACCCCGGTGACCCGCATGCCCGGGGCGAGCACCTGCCCCAGTGCGACGTCGGCGAAGACGAGCTCCTCGGCGATCGTGGCCTGGCCGCCGTCGTCGGTGCTGATGAGGGCCCGCGTGCCGAGCACCCCCAGCACCTTCCCGTCGGTGGGGGCCGCGTCCGGAGCGGACCGCGCCGAGCCGACGGTCCCCGCCCGCACCGCGAACCGCATGACGTCGCCGACCAGGCGGTCGCGCACGCGCACGTCCTCGTCCGCGGAGTAGGCGAAGTGCAGCGGCGAACGACGGGGATGGTGCACCCACTCCAGGTCCGTCCCGTAGACGCGGGACGCGCCGCCGTAGACCTGGGTGTCCGGCGGCATGCCCGACGAGAACGCCCACGACACGTCGCCCGTGGGGATCACGACCACCTCGGCGAGCCCGGCGACGTCGTCGAGCACCCGCTGCGGGTCCACGAAGGGGGCGTCGTGCCCTGCGGGCGTCGAGATGACCACCACCGGGCTGTCGCGGCCCGGCCGCTGCAGCGCGGCGGCGAGCTCGCGGGCCTGGTCCTCTGAGGCGACACGGCGAACTCGCGTGGGAACGCGTGGCTCGGTCATGGGGCCTCCTCACCCTTGGTGGTGACGCAGCGTACCGTTTTCAACGGACCTTCATTGCAAAGTCATGAAAGACCCCTCTGATTCCGGAGCACCTGGACCTCCCCCATAGGATCGAATCATGACCCCAGTCGACTCCCCCACACTCGAGACTCGGGTGCGTGACGCACTGACCGGTGTGCTCGACCCCGAGATCCGGCGCCCCATCACCGACCTGGGCATGGTCCGGTCGGTGGACGTGTCGACAAGCGGGCACGTCGCGGTCGGCATCGACCTGACCGTTGCAGGCTGCCCGATGAAGTCGACGCTGATCAAGGAGGTGACGGCCGCCGCGACGGCTGTCGAGGGCGTTGCGGGAGTCGACGTCGAGCTGGGCGTCATGACACCCGAGCAGCGCTCCTCGCTGCGGTCGATGCTGCGCGGCGGCGCGGGCGACCCCGTCATCCCGTTCTCGCAGCCGGGTTCGATGACCAAGGTGTACGCGGTGGCGTCGGGCAAGGGAGGCGTGGGCAAGTCGTCGGTCACGGCGAACCTCGCGGTGGCGCTGGCGGCGGACGGCCTGTCGGTCGGCGTGATCGACGCCGACATCTACGGCTTCTCGATCCCCCGCATGCTGGGCGTGGACCGGCAGCCCACCCGCGTGGACAACATGCTGCTGCCGCCCATCGCGCACGGCGTCAAGGTGGTCTCGATCGGCATGTTCGTGCCGGCCGGGCAGCCCGTGGTCTGGCGCGGGCCCATGCTGCACCGTGCGCTGGAGCAGTTCCTGGCCGACGTGTTCTGGGGCGACCTGGACGTGCTGCTCCTCGACCTGCCGCCCGGCACCGGCGACATCGCCATCTCGGTGGCACAGCTGCTGCCGTCCTCCGAGATCCTCGTGGTCACGACGCCGCAGGCCGCCGCCGCCGAGGTCGCCGAGCGTGCCGGGTCCGTGGCCACCCAGACGCAGCAGGGCGTGGTCGGCGTGATCGAGAACATGTCGTGGCTGGAGCAGCCCGACGGCACGCGGCTGGAGATCTTCGGCGAGGGCGGTGGCGCACGGGTCTCCGCCCGGCTCACCGAGATCGTCGGCAAGGACGTGCCGCTGCTCGGCCAGGTGCCGCTCGACGTCGCCGTCCGCGAGGGCGGGGACGACGGCACCCCCGTGGTCCTGACCGCCCCGGACTCCCCCGGCGCACGGGTGCTGGCCGAGGTCGCCAGGGGGCTCGCGAAGCGCCGCCGCGGCCTGGCGGGTCGCAGCCTAGGGCTCGCGCCGGTCTGACGCGCGACCACGCAGGGCGGCGCGCGGCCTGACGGCGGCGGGCATAATCTCGACTTCGGCAGGGCCGCTCCGGTACACCACCGGTCGGCGGCAGGTGAAAATTCATCGAGTTGTACGGTGGGCAGCGCCCAGAGCCCTCGACGAAGGAAAACATGAGCACCCCGGCGAAGACCGAGCACCTGCCCGCAGCAGCCGACGGCCCGTCCGACGGGCGACGACGGCACAGCGGTATCAATCCAACGGTGTTCTTCGGGTCGGCGACGCTGATCCTCGTGGTCGGCCTGGTGGCGATCATCTGGCCGGCGCAGACCGAGCAGTACATCGGCGTCGTCGTCGCCGGGATCTCCGACTGGTTCGGTGCCTACTACTTCATCGCAGCCGCCGCGTTCCTGGTGTTCGTCATCGGTGTCGCCCTGTCGAGGGCGGGCCGCATCAAGCTCGGCCCGGAGCAGTCCAAGCCCCAGTTCGGGCTCTTCACCTGGTCCGCGATGCTGTTCGCCGCCGGCATCGGCACCGACCTGATGTTCTACTCGGTCGCCGAGCCCGCGTCGCAGTACCTGGCCCCGCCCGTCGGCGACGGCGGCACCGTCGAGGCCGCCCGGATGGCCGTCGTCTGGACGCTGTTCCACTACGGCGTCATCGGCTGGGGCATGTATGCCCTGATGGGCATGGCCATCGCCTACTTCGCGTACCGGCGCAACATGCCGCTGAGCATCCGCTCCGTGCTGCACCCCCTGTTCGGCGACCGCGTATGGGGCAAGCTCGGCGACGCCGTGGACATCGCCGCGGTGATCGGCACCATCTTCGGCCTCGCCACCACGCTCGGGATCGGCGTCGAGATGCTCAACCGCGGGCTCTCCGACCTGTTCGGGGTGCCGATCGGCATCGGCGCCCAGGTCGCGCTGCTCGCGCTCGCCGTGGTGATGGCGACGCTGTCGGTGATCTCCGGCGTGCAGCGTGGTGTGCGGCGCCTGTCCGAGCTCAACGTCGTGCTCGCCCTGCTGCTCGTGCTGTTCCTCGTCGTCACCGGCAAGACGACGTTCCTGTTCAACGCGCTGGTGATGAACGTCGGCGACTACGTGTCCCGGCTGCCGGGCATGACGCTGAACACGTACGCCTTCGACGCGCCCACCGACTGGATGAACGCCTGGACGCTGTTCTTCTGGGCCTGGTGGGTGGCCTGGGCGCCGTTCGTCGGCCTGTTCCTCGCGCGCATCTCGCGCGGCCGGACCATCCGCCAGTTCGTGGTCGGGACGCTCACGATCCCGTTCGTGTTCGTGCTGCTATGGGTGTCGATCTTCGGCAACAGCGCGCTCGACTACATCCGGAACGGCGGTGCCGAGGGCGCCGCGTTCGGCGATGCCGCGATGAACGACCCGGCGTCGGGCATCTATGCCCTGCTCCAGCAGTTCCCCGCTGCCCCAGCGACCATCGGCCTGGCGATCTTCATCGGCCTGCTCTTCTACGTGACGTCGGCCGACTCCGGCGCGCTCGTCCTGTCCAACCTCACCTCCAAGCTGCACCAGGCGGGCGACGACGGGCCGATCTGGCTCCGCGTCTTCTGGGCGGCGGCCACGGGCCTGCTCACCATGGGCATGCTGCTCGCGGGCGGCATCTCGACGCTGCAGTCCGGCACGATCATCATGGGGCTGCCGTTCTCACTCGTGATGATCTGCGTGATGTTCGCCCTCTACAAGGTGCTCCGCACCGAGGGACAGAAGTTCGACACCCTGCGCACGGCCCTGCCCTCGAGCCTGTCCGGCCGCATCGGGCACGCCGGAGCGCCCGGCTGGCGACAGCGCCTCACCCGGCTCGTCAGCTTCCCGGACCGTCGGCACGCCCTGCGCTTCATCGACAGGACGGTCCGCCCCGCCCTGACCGAGGTCTCCGCCGCGCTGGAGGAGCAGGGCATCTCGACCTCCTGCACCGAGGCCCCCGTCGGCGACAGCGGTCTGCCCGCCATCACGCTCACCGCAGAACATGGCGACGAGGACCAGTTCACCTACACGCTGTGGCCGCAGGCGCACCCCACGCCGACGTTCCGCATGAACACCTCGGACCAGGACGACACGTACTTCCGCGTCGAGGTGCTGCTCGCGGAGGGCACCCAGGGGTACGACGTCACCGACTACGCCAAGGAACAGCTCATCGCCGACGTCCTGGACCAGTACGAGCGGCACCTGCTCTTCCTGCACGCGAGCAGCTCGCCGACGCACGACACTGAACAGATCGAAGGCTGACGACCGCACACCCGCACGTCCCGACCGGAGCACCACCATGAGCACACCGACCACCCTGTACATCGACGGCATCTGGGCGGCAGCGGCTGCCGGCGGCACCCGTGAGATCCGTTGCCCGGCGGACGGCTCGCTCGTCGCGGAGGTGTCCGAGGCGACCGCCGCCGACACCGAGCGGGCGATCTCCGCGGCACGGCGCGCGTTCGACACCGGCCCGTGGCGCGCCACCACCGCGCCAGAGCGTGGCGAGCTGCTGCATCGAGTGGCGGAGCTGCTCACCGAGCGGGCGGAGGACTTCGCCCGCGCCGAGTCCCGCGACACGGGCAAGCGCCTGGTCGAGAGCCGCATCGACATCGACGACTGCATCGCCTGCTTCCGCTGGTACGCCAAGGTGGCCGGCGTCGACGCCGGCAGGGTCGTCGACGCGGGCAGCCCGGACGTGCTCAGCCGTGTGGTGCACGAGCCCGTGGGGGTCTGCGGCCTGATCTCGCCGTGGAACTACCCGCTGCTGCAGGCCGTGTGGAAGGTGGCCCCCTGCCTCGCCGCAGGCAACACCTTCGTGCTCAAGCCGAGCGAGCTCACCCCCCACACCGCGGTCCTCCTGATGGAGGTCCTGACCGACGCAGGGGTGCCCGCCGGTGTGGCCAACCTGGTGCTCGGCGCAGGACCAGAGGCGGGCGCTCCGCTGTCCTCGCACGCGGACGTCGACATGGTGTCGTTCACCGGCGGGCTCGCTACGGGCCGCATCATCGCGGCGAGCGCAGCGGCCACGGTCAAGAAGGTCGCGCTGGAGCTGGGCGGCAAGAACCCGAACATCATCTTCGCCGACGCCGACTTCGACGCCGCCGTGGACAACGCGCTCAACGGCGCGTTCGTCCACTCGGGCCAGGTGTGTTCCGCCGGGGCGCGGCTGCTGGTCGAGGAGTCCGTCCACGACCGCTTCGTCGACGAGCTGGTGCGCCGCGCCCGGCAGATCCGCCTGGGCGGCCCGCTGGACGAGTCGGCCGAGACCGGCCCGCTGATCTCCGCCGCGCACCGGGACAAGGTCACGGCGTACGTGGACAGGGCTGTCGAGGAGGGCGCCGTCGTCCGGTGCGGCGGCGAGTGGGGCACCGGCGAGCTGGAGAAGGGCTTCTTCTACCTGCCGACCGTGCTCGACGGCGTCCGGCGCGGCAGCTCCGCCGTCGTCGAGGAGGCGTTCGGTCCCGTCGTCACCGTCGAGACGTTCGGCACGGAGGACGAGGCCGTCGAGATCGCCAACGACACGATCTACGGCCTCGCCGGCGCCGTCTGGTCGCAGGACGCCGGCAAGGCCCAGCGGGTCGCGAACCAGCTGCGGCACGGCACGATCTGGATCAACGACTACCACCCCTACCTGCCGCAGGCGGAGTGGGGCGGCTACGGGCAGTCCGGGTTCGGGCGGGAGCTCGGTATGGCCGGCCTGGCCGAGTACCAGGAGTCCAAGCACATCTACCAGAACCTGCGCCCGGCGGTGACCGGGTGGTTCGGAGACACCGATGACTGAGCTGCCCGCGAAGCGACCGACCGAGCAGGCCACCGCACGGACCGACGAGCGCTCCTTCGACTACGTGGTGATCGGCGGCGGTTCCGCCGGCGCCGCCGTCGCGGCCCGGCTCAGCGAGGACCCTGCGGTCTCGGTCGCCCTGCTGGAGGCTGGCCCGTCCGACGTCGGCGACGACGCGATCCTGCGGCTCGACCGCTGGATGGGGCTGCTGGAGTCGGGCTACGACTGGGACTACCAGATCGAGCCGCAGGCCCGGGGCAACTCGTTCATGCGGCAGGCGCGCGCCAAGGTGCTCGGCGGGTGCTCGTCACACAACTCGTGCATAGCGTTCTGGGCGCCCGCGGAGGACCTGGACCAGTGGGAGGCGCTGGGCGCGACCGGCTGGCGTGCGCAGGAGTCTCGCCCGTACTACACGAAGCTCGAGAACAACGACCAGCCCGGCGTGCACCACGGCCAGGACGGCCCCGTGCGGATCCGGCAGGTCCCGTCGACCGACCCGTGCGGGGTCGCGGTGCTGGACGCCTGCGAGCAGGCGGGCATCCCCCGCGTGCAGTTCAACGACGGCTCCACCGTCGTCACCGGCGCGAGCTTCTTCCAGATCAACGCACGGGAGGACGGCGTCCGCTCGTCGTCGTCGGTGAGCTACCTGCACCCGATCCTCGACCGGCCGAACCTGACGATCCTCACCGAGCACCGCGCCAAGCGGCTGACCTTCGACGGCACGCGGTGCACCGGTGTCGAGGTGCTCGGCCCGGACCTGATCCACCACCGGACGTTCACCGCGCGGCAGGAGGTGATCCTGTCCGCCGGCGCCATCGACTCGCCCAAGCTGCTCATGCTGTCCGGCATCGGCCCGGCGGAGCACCTCGCGGAGGTGGGGATCGACGTCCTGGTCGACTCCCCCGGCGTCGGGTCGCACATGCAGGACCATCCCGAAGGGGTGATCCAGTGGGAGGCGAAGCAGCCGATGGTCACCTCCTCCACGCAGTGGTGGGAGCTCGGCATCTTCGCGGCGACCGAGCCGGGCCTGGACCGGCCGGACCTGATGATGCACTACGGCTCGGTCCCGTTCGACATGCACACGGCGCGGCAGGGCTACCCGACCACGGAGAACGGGTTCTGCCTCACCCCGAACGTGACGCACGCCCGGTCGCGTGGCACGGTCCGGCTGCGCTCCCTGGACTTCCGGGACAAGCCGATGGTGGACCCCCGCTACTTCACGGACCCGTACGACATGACGGTCATGGTCGAGGGCATCAAGCTCGCCCGGAAGATCGTGGCCCAGCCCGCGATGGCCGAGTGGGCCGGACCCGAGCTGTACCCGGGACCGGACGTGCAGACCGACGAGGAGATCGCTGACTACATCTCCCGCACCCACAACACCGTCTACCACCCGACCGGTTCGGTGCGGATGGGCGCCCCCGACGACGACAGCTCGCCCCTCGACCCGCGGCTGCGGGTCAAGGGCGTCACAGGGCTGCGCGTCGCGGACGCGTCGGTGATGCCGGAGATCACGACGGTCAACCCGAACATCACCGTGATGATGATCGGTGAGCGGTGCGCGGACTTCCTCAAGGAGGAGCGGGCGGCGCTGGTCGGCTGAGGCCGGCCGGGTGCAGCCGGTGACGGCTGAGGGCCAGCCGGTGACCGCCGAGTGAGCCGACGGCACCAGGGGAGCGTCAGACCATCCTGCTGCCCGTCCTACAGGCCCCGCGCGAACTGCGAGATCAAGGACGGGACCGCCGCGTCGAACCCCGCGACGTCGAGCATCCCCGGGTCGGACGGGTCCGCGATCGAGAACTCGGTGGCTGTCATGCCCACCACCACAAGCCGCGCCGGGATGCCCGTACGCTCCCGGTACTGCCGCAGCGCCTGGTGCGGGTGGACGTCACCGTGCCACGTCTCGTTGTCCGTGTAGACCACGAACGTGTCGACCTCCAGGCCGCGCTCGGCCGCGTACAGCATCGGCTGGGCGCAGTCCGTGCCGCCCATCGGCATCTCGTCGACCACGCGCAGGGCGTCGTCGAGCCGGCGCCGCGGCGAGATGCGCAGCGGCTTCAACGCCGACGACTGCCAGCTTCCGCCGGCGCCCGTCGTGAACCCGACCGCCGACGAGTCCGGTTCGGTCGCGAGCTGGACGAGTGCCAGTGCCGCCGATGCCTCGCGGGCCGTGAGCGGCATGCCTGCGACGGAGACGCCCATCGAGCCGGACACGTCCACAGCGAGCAGCATCCGCTTCCCGGCCGGCTCGATGGCACCGAACGCCGCGTAGAACGCGGCATCCAGGGCGTCGACGATGCGCTGCGTCGGCTCCCACGAGCCGGCACCACGGGCTGACCGCCCCGACGCATAGGTCCGCTGCGCCACCAGCACACTCACCGGGTGTACGCGGGCACGGCGCAGCCGTTCGGAGTCCGCGAGCAGGCTCACGACCTCATCGGTGCGTCCGCCGACAGCGGGCAGCAGCCCGAGCCGGGTGAGCCGCGGGAGCTGACGCATCAGCGCCGTCGCGGGCATGCCGACATCGAGCAGGGCGTCCCACACGGCGGGCTCGGCGAGCGCGGCGTCCGGAAGCATCTCCCAGGTCAGGCCTGCCTCGCGGACGAGCAGCGACCAGGTCGCGGGATCCGTGGCCTCCCGCGCCTTGAGGAACCCTTCGACCAGGGCGGGAATCTGCGCGCCCGTGGTACCGCGGACCACCCAGTCGAAGGTCGCCCGGAGCGCTGGGTCAGCCGTGACAGGGTGCGCCAGACGCAACAGGTCCCGGTGCGACCAGCCCTCACGCTGCCGGTACTTGACCGCCTGGTAGGCGACGGCGTCGGCAGCCTTGGCCGTGTACCAGCCGCCGACCGCGCGACGCAGCCCACGGCCCCAGCCGCGGAACTGCTCGACGTAGCCGGCGAACAGGAACAGGTGCGTGCCGGTGCGCGCTACCTGGGGCAGCGCGGCGAGCGCGAGCGCCGCGGACTCGGGGACCGACGCCGCGTACGCGAGCGCGAACAGGGCCGGGTTCTGCTTGGGAGCGACACCGCTGGTCGACACCTCGACGATCGTTTCGACCAGCGTCGCCGGATCCGCGGCCGCCATGCGGGCCACGACCTGGGCGTTGTCGCGCGCCAGCGTCCCCGCCGCGGCGTAGTACGTGCCGCCGTCGACGCCGAGCGTGAGGAAGCGGCGCAGGCGTGCGGTGTCGTCGAGCACGAAGATGTAGCCGCCGGCGGAGTTCGCCTCCTGGCGCGGGTCGGCGGGCTGGTTCTGGGGGGTCCGACGGCGGTTGATGGCGCGCAGGACGTCCATGGCGAAAGCTCCTCTCGGGCGGGTCGTACCGGCGACGGACAGAAGAGCGGTGGCGGGCGTGCCCGCCACCGCTCTCTCGCGTGGAAGCACAGGCGGGCGTGTGAGCGACGGCCGAGCAGTCTCATGCTCTATCCGCTGAGCTACACCGCCCGTGAGCAGTGGCGGGAGTTGAACCCGCACCTTGAGATCCGATAACCGACCGTCTCCGGCCCACCCGTGCTACCGCAGTTCTGTTGTCGAGTCAGGACCCTAGGGGGCTGGTCTCGGACTGACCAGGCAATATCCGGAGGAACGCCGATAGCGAGGTCAGTGCCGAACAGCCGCCAGCACCTCCTGCTCCTCTTCGCGGGTCAGGCCCGTGACCTTGGCGTCCGGTGTGGCGCTCAGCCACACGAGGGTGTCGCGGGCGGTCTCGGCGAACGGCCGGATCTGCAGGCCCGCCTCCAGGGAGGACGTGACGTCGTGCGCCATGAAGCCGGCGTCGACCAGGTCGGCGGCCCAGAACGGGATCGACCGGGGCCCCGACCACGGAACCACCTCGTGCTCGGCGAGGACCTCCGGAGCAACGGCGACCAGCTCGGGATCGGCCCCTGCGCCGACGGCCACCTGGGCGAGCAGCTCCGACCTGGGCATCGGCGGGCAGACGGCGTCGAAGTCCCCTGTGGTGCCCTGCTCGGCCGCGGTCACGATCCACTCGGCGAGGTCGCGGACGTCGACGAGCTGGACCGGGTCGTCCACCGGCTCCGGGACCAGGACCGGCAGGCCGTCTCGCGCTGCCTCCGCGAACCGGGCCGGCCAGTAGGCGAACCGGCCGCTCGGGTCGCCGGGCCCCACGATCAGGCCGGGCCGGATCACGAGCGCCGCCGCCGTACCGGAGCGGACGGTGTTCTCGCAGGCCACCTTCATGGCGCCGTAGACGTCGGGGTCGGACCCCGAGTCGTCGTCGGTCTCGATGGGGTCGAGCAGCGCAAGCGTCGCCGGCGTGCCGCCGAGGGTGGCGGTGTCCGCGTAGACGTTGATGGTCGACACGAACGTCCAGTGCGCGTCCCGGAAGGCCGCCACTGCCTCGCGCACGTGCGAGGGGATACGGGAGACGTCGACGACGGCGTCGAACTGCGCGCCGACCAGCTCCGACGGCACCGCCTCCGCACGGTCCCAGCGGACGAGCGAGACGCCGTCCGGCACCCTGCCGCTCACGCCGCGGGCAGCGCACGTGACGTCGTGGCCGTGGGCAAGCGCGGCCTCCGCCACCGCACGGGACAGGAAGACCGTTCCACCGAGAACCAGGATTCGCATGGCCCCACCGAACCGCATTCCAGCGCTGGCGGCACCCGGATCTGCTCGTGGCGGATCTCCCGAGGGCAGACAGGTGTTAATTGCTGGCCAAGGCACAGTGTCGCGCTCTATGGTCCTGACTCGAGAACAGAACACTGGAACGAGCACGGGTGGGCCGGAGACGGTCGGTTACCACTCTCCATGGGAAAACGCGGGTTCGAATCCCGCCGGCGCCTTCGGGCGACGTAGTTCAGCGGCCTAGAACGTCAACCCGGCTGTCGCACACATGCCCACCTGTGCCTCGTAGAGCGGGCCGGAGCTTCTTCGGTTACCTGGTAGATGGCAGTGCGGGTTCGACCCCCGGCCCGGCAACGGGTTCTGCTCGGCGGCACAAGCCGCTGTTCCGGAGGGCACACACACGCCCGCTCGTCCACGTGACGAGAGAGGTGGCGGGCTGATGCCCGCCACCTCTTTCACGTCCAGCAGTACATCGATGCAGGGGACAGCACTCCAGTGCCGGGAAGCGTATTCCCACGCGCGCGTCGAGGACATACCGTTGTCTCGGCACCCACGGACGAAACGCCCCCGACCCTGGACAAGGAAGTCCTCATGACGCACAGCACACACTGCAGGCGCGCCCTCGCGGGCGGTGTCGCCCTGGCCGTAGCGCTGACGACCGCGGGCCTCGCGATCGGCCCTCCGGCAGCCGGTTACGGCGAGGCCGCGATCGAGCCCGTGGAGACCGACCTCGCGGGCAAGGACTGGGTCACAACCCACGCCACCAGCAACGACGCCGACTCCGGCCTGGCACTGGACGGCGACCGGAGCACCGCGTGGCGGCCGGCCGCGCCGACGTCGGGCGACCGCCATGGCCAACGGGACCAGGCCCTTACCGTCGACCTCGGCGAGCCAGGCACGTTCACCGTCCACGGAACCACGGAACACGGCCCCGTCGAGGCCACGATCCACGTCCACCCCTGACCCTTGAAAGGACCCCCTATGGCCGAGAATTCGCGGTTCGTGCCCGGACCGCAGTACGACGGGTGGCTGACCGGCGTCGAGCAGATCAGCTACGGCGGCGACTACAACCCGGAGCAGTGGCCGGAGGAGGTCTGGGCCCAGGACGTCCGGCTGATGAACGAGGCGGGCGTGAACCTCGTCAGCCTGGGCATCTTCAGCTGGGCGTTGCTGGAGCCGCGTGAGGGCGAGTTCGACTTCGCCTGGCTGGACCGCGTGATCGAGCTGCTCCACGAGGGCGGCGTCCGGATCCTCCTCGCGACGCCGACGGCGGCCCCGCCGGCATGGCTGTACGCCGCCCACCCCGACGCCCGGGTCGTGGACCGGACCGGCACGCCGATGGGCCCGGGCGGGCGCGGCCTCATGGCTCCGACCGCGCCGGCGTACCGGTCCGCGGCCCTGCGCATCACCACCGAGCTGGCCAAGCGGTACGGCACGCACCCGGCCGTCGCGGGGTGGCACGTGCACAACGAGTACGGCGCTCCCGTCGCGCTCGACTACTCGGTCAACGCCCAGCGCGCGTTCCGTACGTGGCTGCGCGAGCGGTACGACTCGCTGGACAGCCTGAACGCCGCGTGGGGCACCGCCTTCTGGGGCCAGCACTACGCGGACTGGGAGCACGTGCAGGTCCCCGCCGCCGCGCCCGAAGCGGTGAACCCCGCCCAGCAGCTCGACTTCGCGCGGTTCTCGGACGCCGCCCTCCTCGCCTGCTTCGTCGCGGAGCGGGACGCCGTCCGCGAGCACTCGACCGCTCCGGTCACCACGAACTTCATGGCGGCCAGCTGCCCGGCCACGGACCTGTTCGCGTGGGGCAAGGAGGTCGACATCGTCTCGAACGACCACTACCTGCAGGCCGCGGACCCACGCGGGTATGTGGGCCTCGCCCTGGCCGCCGACCTGACCCGGTCCGTCGCCGGCGGCAAGCCGTGGCTCCTGCTGGAGCACTCGACATCGGCCGTCAACTGGCAGCCCCGGAACGTCGCCAAGCGGCCAGGGGAGCTGGCCCGCAACTCCTTCTCCCACCTGGGCCGCGGCGCGGACGCGATCATGTTCTTCCAGTGGCGCGCCTCCCGCTCCGGCGCGGAGAAGTTCCACTCGGCGATGCTCCCCCACGCGGGCACCGGTTCGCGGGTGTGGCGCGAGGTGACCGAGCTGGGCGCGAACCTGGGCCGCCTGACGGAGCTGAGCGGCTCCCGTGTGCACGCGGACGTCGCCATGCTGTGGGACTACGAGTCGTTCTGGGCGCAGGACCTCGAGTTCCGGCCGAGCCAGGGCGCGCGCCACCGCGAGCGCGTCGACACCTACTACGACCGCCTCTGGCGCGACGGGCACACCGTCGACCTGGTGCGGCCGAGCCAGGACCTGTCGGGGTACAAGCTGGTCGTCGCACCGGCGTCGTACCTGCTCACGGCGGACGACGCCGCGAACCTCACCGCGTACGTCGAGGCCGGCGGCACGCTGGTGGTGAGCTACTTCAGCGGCATCGTCGACCAGAACGACGCCGTGCACCCCGGCGGCTTCATGGCGCCGCTGCGGGACGCGCTCGGGGTATGGGTCGAGGAGTTCCTGCCGCTCCGCGAGAACGACTCGCTCACCGTCGCGTACGGGGCGGGGGCCGCTGCGGCCGGCGCCGCGCGCCTCGGCACCACCGAGCTCACCGGCACGGTCTGGGCGGACGACCTGGTGCTCGCGGGCGCCGAGCCCGTCGGCACCTACGCCGACGGCCCCAAGCCGGGTGGCGCCGCGATCACACGGCACCGCCACGGCGCCGGCACCGGCTGGTACGTCTCGACGAGCCTGGACGTCGAGGCCCTCGCCCCGGTCATGGCCGACGTGTACGCGGGCGCCGGCCTGGCGCCGTCGGGCATCGTGGAGGGACTCGAGACGGTGCGCCGCACCGGGGAGGCCGCCGACTACACGGTGGCGATCAACCACACGGACGCCGCCGTGAAGCTTCCCATGGACACGTCTGCCACGGACCTGCTCACCGGCGATACGGTCTCGGGCGGCGCCGACATCCCGGCCGGCGCGGTCCGGGTGCTGCGCACCACCAACCGCTGACGTCGAGAGACAATGTTTCCCATGACTGAACCGCAGTGGCTCGAAGCCTGGACCGCCGAGGACGGCGCGCACCGGGTCGACGAGCTCTTCACCAGTTCGTTCGACGGCTCTCCCGAGGGCGTCTGGTCCGCCCCCGGGCGGGTCAACCTCATCGGCGAGCACACCGACTACAACGCGGGTCTGTGCCTCCCCACCGCCCTGCCGCACCGCACCTACATCGCGCTGCGCCCCCGCGAGGACGACCAGGTCCGCCTGGTGTCGGCGCAGGCGGAGGGTATGTGGGAGGCGCGCCTGTCCGACATCGCGCCCGGCGCGGTGAACGGCTGGGGCGCCTACGTCGCCGGCGTCGCCTGGGCCCTGACCGAGGCCGGCCACAAGATGGGCGGCTTCGACGCCGCCGTCGACTCGTGCGTGCCGTTCGGCGCCGGGCTGAGCTCGTCGGCGGCGCTGGAGGCCGCGGCGGCGGTCGCGCTGGACGCGGTAGCGGGCCTCGGCCTCGCGGCGTCCGACGCCGGGCGCGCCGAGCTGGTCGACGCGACCCGCCGCGCGGAGAACGAGATCGCCGGTGCGCCGACGGGCGGCCTGGACCAGTCGGCGTCGCTGCGCTGCCGCGAGGGCTACGCGCTGCTGCTCGACTTCCGCCCGGGCCTGAAGCCGCTGGAGTCCGGCGTGCCCGTGCCGTTCGACCTGGCCACGGCCGGCCTGACGCTCCTGGTCGTCGACACCCGGGCCGAGCACTCGCACGTCGACGGCGAGTACGGCGCGCGCCGCGCCGCGTGCGAGCAGGCCGCGAACCTGCTGGGGCTGGGCTCTCTCCGGGAGATCGCCCCGACCCTCGGCGGCATGGGCATCGACCGGGCGCTGACCGAGCTCGAGCCGCACGACCCCGACGGCGTGCTGCGCCGGCGCGTGCGGCACGTCGTGTCAGAGATCGACCGCACCGCGCGCTTCGCCGACCTCGTGCGGGACGGACGCGCGGCCGACGTCGGCCCGTTCATGCTTGCCTCGCACATCTCGCTGCGGGACGACTACGAGGTCTCCAGCCGCGAGCTCGACCTCGTCGTCGACTCCGCCATGGCGGCGGGCGCGCTCGGCGCGCGCATGACCGGAGGCGGGTTCGGCGGCAGCGCCATCGCGCTGGTCCGCCTGGCCGACGTCGACGCGGTAGCCCAGGCCGTCGCGGACGCGTTCGCGGGGGCGGACCTGACTCCCCCGGCGTTCCTGCTGGCCCCGCCCTCCGCCCCGGCGGCATAGCCCACCTCTTGCTGTGGGCGTGATCATTGCGCCTCGGACGGACGCAACGTCGCAACGATCACGCCCACACAGAAGAGGCCTGGGCCCGCGCTATCGCGCATCGCGGAGTAGTGTGTGTCGCGCGGCAGCGGGCCGGTGCCCCAGCGAGTCACCCGCTCCGCGCAAAGTCTTGGCTTCACCCCGCACTTTCATCCCGTCACTCCGTCGACCTGCGCTAATGTCCGCCGGGCTGCCAGTCCGCATACCCCAATGTCCCCGCCGCGAGGAGCCCACATGGGTGCCGTCCGCCAGTACGTCTTCCCCACCGCCCGGATCATCATCTGGGCCGTGATCGCCGCAGCGCTGGTCGCGCTCGCCCTCAAGGGCGCCGAGCTGGACCCGCCGGACGCGCTCCAGCCCACGGGCGAGATCACCGAGTCGGTCATCGCCGTCGAGAAGGGCTCCGTCACCAACGCGGTCACGGTGCCGGCCTCCGTCGTCTCCGACCCGCCCGTCGAGATCAAGGCCACCGCCGACGGCGTCATCGCCGAGATCGAGGTGGACGACGCGAAGGTCGGCAAGGACAGCCGCGTCCTGTGGATCAAGAGTGAGGAGCTCGTCGAGCCCGTCGTCGAAGTGGACGAGAAGACCGGCGAGGAGACCGTCACCGAGCAGGAGCCCAAGGTCACCTGGACCTCAGCCCTCGCGCCCGTCGACGGCACCGTCGACATCACGGTGCTCAAGGACCAGGCGGTCACCGTCGGCGAGGTCATCGGCACCGTCTCCCCCGGCACGCTGTCCGTCTCGGGCACGCTCACGGCCGACCAGCAGTACCGGCTCGTCGGGGCGACCGGGAAGGCTCAGGTCACGCTCAAGGGCGGCCCCGCGCCGTTCACCTGCACCGGGCTCACCATCGGCGAGGCACCTGGCGGTGCCGGCGGCGCCGAGGGCGGCAACGAGGTGATGGCGGAAGCCTCTGCTGAGGCCACCGGCGCCGTCAGCTGCTCCATCCCGTCCAAGATCAAGGCGTTCTCCGGCCTCGGCGGGGAGATCGAGATCACCAACGGCAACGCCAAGGACGTCGTGGTCGTCCCGATCAGCGCGGTGCTCGGCACGTCGCAGACCGGCAAGGTGTGGGCGGTCGCCAGGGAGGGCGCGGAGCCCAAGGCCCGCGAGGTGACTCTCGGCCTGACCGACGGCCTGCAGGTGGAGATCACCAAGGGACTGAAGCCTGGCGAGGAGATCCTCGAGTTCATCCCGGTCGACGACGGCACGGAGGGCGGCGTCGACTGCGACGACATGGCCGCCTACGAGCAGGCGTCGATGGACGGCGACATGGAGACGATGCAGGCGTTCGAGGAGGAGTGCTTCGGATGACCGCCATCCCGCTCGTCGACCTGCAGGGCGTCACCCGGCACGTCGAGCTGCCGAACGGCAGCACCCTCGAGATCCTCCGGGGTGTCGACCTGACGGTCGGGCCGGGTGAGCACGTCGCGATCGTCGGGCGCTCCGGCACCGGCAAGTCCACGCTCCTGAACATCCTCGGCCTGCTCGACTCCCCCACCTCCGGCGAGTACCTCCTGGAGGGCGAGCCGGTCGGGCGCCTGCGCAGCCGGGCCCTGGCCCGCCGCAGGGGCGACGACTTCGGCTTCGTGTTCCAGCAGTTCAACCTGCTGCAGGGGCGTACGGCTCTCGAGAACGTCGCAGCGCCCCTCCTGTACGCACGCGGCAAGCAGTTCTGGAGCCGGACGAAGCTCGCCACGCAGTCCCTCGAACGGGTCGGTCTGGGCGAACGGCTCGACACCCGGCCGGAGAAGCTCTCCGGCGGCGAGCAGCAGCGTGTCGCCATCGCCCGGGCACTCGTGCGCGGGCCGCGGGTCATCCTCGCCGACGAGCCGACCGGCGCCCTCGACGTCGAGACCGGCCAGGCCATCATGACCCTCCTGGACGACGCCGCGAGCGAGACCGGGTCCGCACTGGTCACGATCACGCACGACCTGGCGATCGCTGCTCGCGCCGACCGCCAGTTCCGGCTGGCCGACGGCGTCCTGGTCCCCATCCACCTCGACGCGCCCGCCGCGGTGGCCGAGAACGCGGCGGCCGCGACCATCGCCGTCGCCGAGACGGCGAGGCTGACCGCATGACCGGCATCGTCGGTGCGATCCTCGAGGCCTGGGACGAGCTACGGATCCACCGGGTACGGGTGCTGCTCGCCCTGATCGGTGTGGCGTGCGCGGTCACCGCCATCACCGGCATCACGGCGGCCGTGACGATGGTCGGCCAGGCCATGCAGGAGGAGACCGAGCGCATGTCCGGCCGGGACACCACCCTCCAGGCCTGGTCCATGGGCGGCGGGGAGATGTCGGCGGCCGAGGTGGACGCCCTCGTCGACGGTGTCGCAGCACGCCACAAGATCTCGTACCACTCCGTGCAGGCGACCGCAGACCTGAAGGTCCGTGGCGGGCAGAGCGGCGACTACACCGAGTGGTCGGCCGTCGACGTCGACAACGGCACCATCACCCGCCAGGACATGGAGGACGGGCGCTGGTTCACCGACACCGACACCGAGCGGCTGGCTCCCGTCCTCGTCGTCAACCAGGCCTTCCTGGACGCGTACGCCGACGGTGCCCCCGCCACCACGCACCCGACGGTGGTGATCGACGGCGAGACGCCGGTCGCCGCCACCGTGATCGGCGAGGTACCGGTGCAGTGGAACGGCGAGGGACCGCGCGCCCTGATGCTGTTCGACCAGGCGATGCACTGGTTCCCGGACCGGCTGATGGCCGACAGCTACCGGTTCTGGGTGCCGCCGGAGCTCGCCGACGAGTTCGCAGCGGTGCTGCCGCGCGACCTGGCTGCGGCGGGCCTGCCGTTCGACGTGCAGCCGCCGCAGGAGGACCCGTTGGTGATCGACCGCGTGCTGCAGTACCTGGTGCTCGGCGTGGGCGGGTTCGCGCTGCTCCTGGGCGGGCTCGGCCTGCTCAACATCGCGCTCGTCACGGTGCGTTACCGCATCCGGGAGATCGGCATCCGCCGGTCGTTCGGGGCCACGAGCGGGCGGGTGTTCTTCGGCGTCCTCATGGAGTCGGTGGTCGCGACGACGGTCGCCGGCGTGGTCGGTGTGGTGGTCGCCGTGGCGATCATCAAGAACATCCCGATCGACCGCATCTTCGGCCGCCCGATCGACGACCTGCCGGGTTTCCCCTTCGACGCCGCGCTGGTCGGCATGGCGTGCGCCGTCGGTATCGGCGCCCTGGCCGGCCTGATCCCGGCGATCTACGCGGTGCGCGTCAAGGTCATCGACGCGATCCGCTACTAGTCCTCCGCCCTCGTTGAGTGCTGGGTATTTGTGGCCCGGGCGGTCTCACAAATATCCCGCACTCAACGAGGCAGGTCGGGTGGGTCAGAGCTCGTAGGTGGCCACTACCGGGGCGTGGTCGCTCCAGCGCTCGGCATAGGTGGGCGCGCGGTCGACCTCGATCTTGCGGCACGCCGCGGCCAGCGACTGGTTGGCAAGCTGGTAGTCGATGCGCCAGCCTGAGTCGTTGTCGTACGCCTTGCCGCGCCAGGACCACCAGGTGTACGGGCCGGGCCCGTCGCCCGCGTGCACGCGCCCGAGGTCGGCCCACCCGTGCTCGTCGAGCCAGCGGGTCACATAGGCCCGCTCCTCCGGCAGAAAGCCGGCGCTCTTCAGGTTGCCCTTCCAGTTCTTGATGTCCGCGTTGTGGTGGGCGATGTTGAGGTCGCCCGCCACCACTGCCGGCGCCGACGCCACCGAGAGCTCCGCCAGGCGCGCCGTGACCTTCTCCAGGTAGGCGTACTTGGCCACCATCGTGTGCTCCTGGCCCGGATTGGTCGACCCGGAGTGCAGGTAGGCCGAGACCGCGGTGAACGTCCCGCCGCCGGGCAGCTCGACGTCGGCCTCGATCCAGCGGCCGGTGTCGGCGCCGGCCTCGACCTCGCCGCCGGCCCCGTAGGCCGTCAGACCCGTCCGCACCTCGCCGAGCGGCAGCCGGGACGCCACGAGCACCCCGGCGCGTCCCTTCACCTCGCTCTCGGCGTGGGCCACGTGCCAGCCGTCGAGCAGCTCGCGGGCCAGCTTGTCGGGGGCGCGCACCTCCTGCAGCAGGAGCACGTCGGGCGTGCGAGTAGTGATCCAGGTGTCCATACCGCGGCGGACGGCCGCGCGGATCCCGTTGACGTTGGCGGTAGCGACGATCAGAGGCACCAGAAGAGCCTAACGGCCACCTCTGACAGGGACGGATCACGCACCTCGCTCGGGCTTCGCCTCGACGCGCTCTTGTCCAGCCATGCGACATGCAATATATTGCATGCACGATGCGTTACGCGGGGGGACGAAGACACCAGTCTTCGAAGAAGCAGGACCGATCCGAGAGAGGTCATCATGAACACCACCGCCACGAAGCAGACCATCGTCCTGGTCCACGGCGCCTACGCCGACTCGTCGAGCTGGAACGGCTCGATCACGGCGCTTCGCCGGGCCGGCCACCGCGTGATCGCGGTCGCCAACCCGCTCCGCGAGCTGGAGCAGGACGCGCAGTACCTGCGTGACGTACTGAAGACGATCGACGGCCCCATCGTCATCGCCGGCCACTCCTACGGCGGGCACGTGATGAGCCACGCGGCCGAGGGCAACCCGAACGTGACCGCTCTGGTCTACGTCGCGAGCTTCCTCGCGGAGCCCGGCGAGAGCCTGGTCGACCTCGTCGAGAAGTTCCCCGGGGCCAAGCTCGGCGGCGCGGCGCAGCCGTTCCCGTACACCACGCCCGAGGGCAGGACCGCCACGGAGCTCTACATCGACCCGGCACAGTTCCACGAGCTGTTCGCGGGCGACGTCGACGCGACCACGGCGGAGCACATGGCGGCCACGCAGCGTCCGCTCGGGCTCGCCGCCTTCGAGGCGGCCGCCAGCACCGCGGCCTGGAAGTCGATCCCGTCGTGGGTTCTCTCGGCGACGAAGGACCTCGCCGTCCCCGCGGAGCTCTCGCGCTTCATGGCCGAGCGCTCTGCCGCCACGCTCGTCGAGGTCGACGCCTCGCACGCCGTGACGGTCTCCCGGCCGGAGTCCGTGACGAACGTGATCCTCGAGGCCGCACGGTCCACCGCGCGCTGACCGATTCCGCCGGTCCCGGCACGCCCCGCACGGTGCGCGACGGGACCGGCAGCCGGGCACGGCGCTCGTCGGCTTCGGAGTAGCGCTCAGCGGGAGCCTGCTGTGACGACGCGGACCCGTTGAGCGGCCTACGCGGCGTCGTGGGCGGTCTGCAGTGCCGCGACGTCGATCTTGCCCATCTTGAGCATCGCGTTCATCGTGGCGATCTCAGCAGGCGTCGAGTACGTGCCGGACAACTGCTCGAGCTCCTTGGGGATGACCTGCCACGAGACACCGAACTTGTCCTTGCACCAGCCGCAGGGGCCCGGGGAGCCTCCGTCGGCGGTGAGGAGGTTCCAGTAGTGGTCGACCTCTTCCTGACCGTCGACGCGCAGGTAGAACGAGAACGCCTCGTCGAGCGTGAGATCCGGTCCGGCGTTCAGGCCGATGACGGGCATGCCCGCCACCGTGAACTCGACGACGAAGTCGGCGCCCGCCGTCGCGCCAGGGACGCCCTCGGGGGCCTTGAGCACGCTGTCCACGGAGGAGTTCGGGATGTGCTCGGCGTAGAACGCGGCGGCTTCGCCGGCCCTGTCGTTGCCGAACCAGAGGTGCGGTCGAACGGTAACCATGATCTGCTCCTGGGTTGCTCGGTGGGCGCCAGCGGCCCCTTCACCTGATCCGACCCCCCGCCCTCCGGAAACTCATCGGCCGGAGCACCCCGGCGCCCCGGCGGGCCGACGCCCTCTGCGGGCGGTGTCAGCGCGCCAGCACCCCGGCGTGCGGCATCTCCCAGGCTTCGGCCAGGCGAGACGGCCTGACCACCGAGCCGCCGCCGAAGAACTCGCAGAACTTCATGATCAGCGGGTCCCAGCCCACCGGGTCCACGTGCTGTGTCCCGGGGATCACCAGCTCCTCAGCGACATGGCTGCGCAGCACACGGACCTGGAAGACCGCCGCCCCGGCGCCCGGCAGACCGAGCGGAGTCTCCTGGACCAGCGCGCACTCGAGCTGCACCGGGCACTCGGCCACGCGCGGCGCCTCCACCAGGGCGGACGCCTGCTCCGTGACACCTGCCAGGGCGAACTTGTCGCGGACGAACTCGTACCCCATCGCTGCCTTGCGGGGCGACAGGTCAGGCTTTCCGGTGGTGAGCGCCAGCCGGTCCACGACATCAACCATGTCGGACGGGACGAGATTCAGTACGCACTCGCGTTCGCGGTGCAGGTTCGCCGAGGTCTGGGCGGAGTCGCCCAGGCCCAGCACGCAGTGGTCGCCCAGCCACCACGCGGACGACATGGGCGCGAGGTTCGCCGACCCGTCGGGGTTCCGTGTCGAGATGAGCACTACCGGCGTGCCGAAGTACATGACCTTGAGGTCGAGAGTCCTGTGCATGCCCTCAGCCTGATGTCACCGGGGCAGAAGGGTCTGGCGGAAATCCGCCGTCGCGTGACGCCGGTCGGCGCCTACAGGACAGCCGAACGTAGGCTCAGTCGCCTTCAACCGCCTCATGCCGCGACTACTCCTACGTTCGGCGGCTCGGTCGCGGGCCGTGTGGACGACCGACGCCGGGGCGCGCCTCCCGTACGGAGGTGCGCCCCGGCGTCAGGGAAGGCACGGGCGAGGTCAGGCAGTCAGCGCCCGCTCCGCCGACTCCACGACGTTCGCCAGCAGCATCGCCCGCGTCATCGGGCCGACGCCGCCCGGGTTGGGCGACACCCAGCCCGCCACCGCGGCGGCCTCCGGCGACACGTCGCCGACGACGCGCGACTTGCCCGTCTCCGGGTCGGTCTCGCGCGAGACACCGACGTCGATCAGCACGGCGCCCGGCTTCACCATGTCGCCGGAGACGATGCCCTTGACGCCCGCGGCGGCCACCACGACGTCGGCCCGCCTGACCAGCCCGGCGAGGTCGGTGGTGCCCGTGTGCGTGAGGGTGACCGTGGCGTTCACGGCGCGGCGCGTGAGCAGCAGGCCGATCGGGCGACCGACGGTGACGCCGCGGCCGAGGACCACGATCTCCTTGCCGGCGAGCTTGATGCCGTGCCGCTCGACGAGCTCGATGATGCCGCGCGGCGTGCACGGCAGCGACGAGGTGACGTCCTCGTTGACCCGCAGCACGAGGCGCCCCAGGTTGGTCGGGTGCAGCCCGTCGGCATCCTTGTCGGGGTCGACGAGCTCGAGCACCCGGTTGGTGTCGATGCCCTTCGGCAGCGGCAGCTGGACGATGTACCCGGTACAGGCCGGGTCCTCGTTCAGCCGGCGCACCGCGGCCTCGATGTCCTCCTGCGTGGCGTCGGCCGGGAGGTCCTCCCGGATCGACGAGATGCCGACCTCTGCGCAGTCGCGGTGCTTGCCCGCCACGTACCACTGCGACCCGGGGTCGTCGCCGACCAGGAGCGTGCCGAGCCCCGGCACCACGCCACGCTCACGGAGCGCCGTGACACGCTCCTTCAGCTCCGCCTTGATCGACGCGGCGGTGGCCTTCCCGTCCAGGATCTGAGCCGTCATAGGTCAGAGCCCCGGGTAGAGCGGGAACTGGGCGGTCAGCTTGGCCACCCGGGCGGACATGGCGTCCACGTCCGTCGCGGCGCCGTCCTTCAGGGCCGTCGCGATGATGTCGGCGACCTCCGTGAACTCGGCGTCGCCGAACCCGCGGGTAGCGAGCGCCGGCGTACCGATCCGCAGGCCCGAGGTGACGCGCGGCGGGCGCGGGTCGAACGGGACGGCGTTGCGGTTCACGGTGATCCCGGCGTCGTGCAGGAGGTCCTCTGCCTGCTGGCCGTCCAGGTTCGAGTTCCGCAGGTCCACCAGCACCAGGTGCACGTCGGTGCCGCCGGTCAGGACGGACGCGCCGGCTGCCGCGACGTCGGGCTGGGAGAGACGCTCCGCGATGATCGAAGCACCCCGCAGCGTGCGCTCCTGCCGGTCCTTGAACGCCTCGGTCCCCGCGATCTTGAACGAGACCGCCTTGGCGGCGATCACGTGCATGAGCGGGCCACCCTGCTGGCCAGGGAACACGGCGGAGTTGATCTTCTTCGCGTACTCCTCCTTGGAGAGGATGAACCCGGAGCGCGGCCCGCCGATCGTCTTGTGCACGGTCGAGGAGACGACGTCGGCGTGCGGCACCGGCGACGGGTGCAGCCCGGCCGCGACGAGACCGGCGAAGTGCGCCATGTCCACCCACAGCTTGGCACCCACCTCGTCGGCGACCTCGCGGAAGGCGGCGAAGTCGAGCTGACGCGGGTAGGCGGACCAGCCGGCGATGATGACGTCGGGCCGGTGCTCGAGCGCCTTCTTGCGAACCTCGTCCATCTCGATGCGGTAGGACTGCGGGTCGACGCCGTACGAGCCGACGTCGTACAGCTTGCCGCTGAAGTTGATCTTCATGCCGTGCGTGAGGTGGCCGCCGTGGGCCAGCTCGAGGCCGAGGATCTTGTCGCCCGCGTTGATCAGGGCGTGCAGCACTGCCGCGTTGGCCTGGGCGCCGGAGTGCGGCTGGACGTTGGCGTGCTCGGCGCCGAACAGGTCCTTGGCACGGGAGATCGCGAGGTTCTCCGCGATATCGACCTGCTCACAGCCACCGTAGTAGCGGCGGCCGGGGTAGCCCTCGGCGTACTTGTTGGTCAGGACCGAGCCCTGGGCCTCGAGGACTGCGCGCGGAACGAAGTTCTCGGACGCGATCATCTCGAGCGTGTCGCGCTGGCGGGCCAGCTCTCCGTCCAGGACGGCGGCGATCTCGGGGTCGAGCTCGGCGAGCGGGGTGGCGAGCGGGTCGGGAGTCGATGCGCTCATAGCTCCTCGATTCATGCGGGACGGGGATTAGTCGGACGGCGGTGGAAGGCACACGCACCGCGACATCCTGCCCGGGCGCACACCTAGCACGAGGTGACCCAGGGCCCAGGCGAACGACCCGTCGTCAGCATGACTCGTCGCTCCCCGGTGGTGATCCACCTGACGCCAGTCGCGACCCGAAGATCGTAGCAGCGGCCGTCGAAACTCGTGCCAGGAGACCGCCCGACGACTCCACCATCGACTCCACCCTGGACTCCGCCGTCGACCGTGAGGCCCGTGATCACACCGAAAGTACCTGAGACCCTTTCGCAATTCACCCGTACGTCGCTATGGTGCCGCCCATGCCCTACCCCGTGTCACCGGACGCAGGTGTGCCGGAACACCAGCCAGCACGTCCCGGCTCCGGCCAGTTCGCCACCCGTTCCCAGTCCCCCCAGCCGCCCGGCCCTCAGCGGCCGGCAGCCGATCGCGCCAGGAGCGGCGAGGGGGGCGGACGCAGGACCGGCGGCCGACGGGACTGGATCTGGTCCCTCGTCGCGTTCCTGGTCGCCGCCGGTGTCATCGGAGCTGTCGGCGTGCACTTCTTCGGGCCGGACGCCACCGAGGAGACCACGGCCGTCTGGGCGGTCGACGCGTGTGCCGGACCTGACCCGACGGCCAAGGACGCCGGCGCCGCCACGGACACCTACCGGCCTCTGACCTGCGACGACGCCGAGGCCACCGTCACCGTCCTCGACATCCAGGACGCCGTGTCCGTCGGGCAGGCGCACTGCCCGACCGGTACCGACCTCGTGTTCCAGAAGGACGGCAAGGCCGGCGGCGTGACCCAGGCGGTGTGTGCCCGCAACCTGTCGGACGACCACCCGGGCGATCCCGGGATGGGCGGCGGCCAGCTCGTGATCGGCGACTGCGTGAACGAGGACGGCCAGGAGGCGAAGTGCTCGGCGGAGGACACGCGCAAGGTCGCCGGCCTGACGATCGGCGGCAGCAAGTGCCCGGACGGGACCAGCGACCGGCTCGAGCTCGGCTTCGACGCGCAGCGTAGCTACGAGACGATCTGCCTCGGGGAGTAGCGGTGGCGCGCGTCGGTGGGCGCCTGCGCGGACCGGGCCGCACCTCCGCACGCCGACTCGTATGCCTGACCTGCGCCGTCATCTGTCGCTCATCCGGCGGAAACCAGCGGTCCCCGCACAGTGGCTAGATTCGCGGCATGACCCGTCTCCAGCAGACCGTCTTCGAGCGCAACGTCCCGGCCCGGGCAGTCGTCGACCATGCCCTCGGCGAGGCCGGCCGTTCGGTGCTCTGGCTGGAAGACCTGGCTGAGCGCGTCGATCGTCCCGCTCTGTCGGCCTCGACCCGGGCGGACATCGCGGTGGTCGGCGGCGGGTACACCGGCCTGTGGTCGGCGCTGCGCGCGAAGCAGCGGCACCCCGGCGCACGGGTCGTGCTGGTGGAGAGCCGTTCGGTGGGGTGGGCGGCGTCCGGGCGCAACGGCGGGTTCTGCGGGACGAGCCTCACGCACCGCGCCGGTCACGGCCGCGGCCGCCCGCCCGACGACCCCGAGGCCCTCGTGCGCCTCGGTCAGGAGAACCTCGGCGCCATCGCGTCGGCGGTGAGCGACCTGGGCCTGGGCTGCCAGTGGGAACGCACCGGCGTGATCGACCTCGCGACCGAGCCGCACCAGATCGACTGGCTGCAGGACGCGGCAGCCCAGGCCGCCCGGACCGGCGCCCCGCACACGTTCCTCGACCGCGCGAAGCTGCGCGCAGAGATCGCGAGCCCCACCTATGAGGCAGGCCTCGTCCGGCCCGACGACGCCGCACTGGTGCATCCCGCGCGCCTGGCCACCGAGCTGGCCCGGGTCGCGAGCGAGCTCGGCGTGGAGATCTTCCAGCGGACCCGGGTGACCGGGCTGACCCGTGCGGGCCGCGGCGCGACCGACGCCGTCGTCCTGCGCACGACGTCGCCGGCCGGCGAGGCGACCCTGCTTGCCGACAGGGTGCTGCTCGGCACCAGCGCGTTCCCGTCACTGTTGCGGCGCTACCGGCGCCACACCGTGCCCGTCCGCGACTACGTGATCGCGACGGAACCGCTGTCCGCCGACCTCCTGGGCGCGATCGGCTGGCGTGGCCGGCAGGGCCTGGCCGACCTGGCGAACCGGTCCCACTACTACCGGCTGACGGCCGACCACCGGATCGTCTTCGGTGGGCACTACGGCGCCTCCGGCGGGCACGGGACCAGGGCGCACGAGGAGCCCCAGGCCTACCGGCGGCTCGCCGAGCACCTGCTGACGACCTTCCCGCAGCTCGAGGGGGCCCGGCTGACGCACCGGTGGTCCGGGGTGGTCGACCTGTCGATGCGCTCCGGTGCGTTCTTCGGCCAGGCGGCCGGCGGCCGAGTGCAGCACGCGGCCGGCCTCGCGGGCCACGGCGTCGCGGGGAGCCACTTCGCCGCGCAGGTCATGCTGGACCGCCTCGACGTCCTCGACGGTGCTCCCGCCACCGACCGCACGGCGCTGGCGATGGTGCGGCGGACACCGGTGCCGTTCCCGCCGGAGCCCGTAGCCGCGCTCGGAGTACGCGCCACCCACCGGGCCCTGGACCGGGCAGATCGCCAGAGCGGGCGACGCAGTGGCCTGCTCCGGTCGCTCGATGCACTTGGCCTGGGCCTCGATACCTGATTGGCTGCTCTGACCGTCCGACGTCGAAGGAGCACACAGTGGCCATGCCCCCGGTCCCCGAGCACATCGCGCAGATCCTCCAGCAGCCGAACCCCGCCGTCATGGCGACCGTCCGACCCGACGGCGCGCCCGTGTCGGTGGCCACCTGGTACCTGTACGACGACGGCCGGGTGCTGTTCAACCTCGACGGCACCCGCAAGCGTCTGGACCACCTGCGGGCTGACCCCCGGGTCTCTCTCACCGTGCTCGACGGCGAGAGCTGGTACCGCCACATCAGCCTCCGCGGCCGCGTGACGATCACGCCCGACGTGGACCTGGCCGGCATCGACAGGCTCTCCACGCACTACACGGGCAACCAGTACCCGGACCGCGTCAGCCCGCGGTTCGACGCGTGGATGGAGATCGAGTCGGTCCACGCCTGGGGCTACTGAGCTACTTGTCCTGCGACACCGGCTGCTCCGGCGACACCGGCTGTGCGCCCGCGGCGCCGAGCACCCGGCGCAGGTAGGTGTACGTCAGGTCGCCGGCCGCCTTGTCGTACTGCTCCTCGTAGCCGTGCTTGGTGTACATCGCGAGGTTCTGCTTGGAGTCCTTGCCCGTGAAGACCCAGATCTCCTTGGTCTGCTCCGGCAGGTACGGGAGCACCGCGAAGAGCATCTCCGTGCCGATGCCGCGGGCCTGCTTGTCCGGGGCCACGGCGAGCCGGCCGAGCGTCGCCTTCTCGTCCTCGATCTCGACGCGCACCGAGCCGATCATCCGGTGGCCCTCCCACGCCCCGATCGTGACGACGTCGTCCCGCGCCAGGTCCTCCCGCAGCTCCGCGAGCGTCTGCGTCAGCGGAGGGATGTGCGGGTCGTCGTACAGCTGGGCCTCGGTCACGAACGCGGCGCGCCGCAGCGTGAGAAGCTCGCCGGCGTGGTCGTCCTCGACCAGCGCGATCGTCGTGGTGGAGTTGCTCATGGGTCCATCGTGTCAGAGGTGACGCGCCCGGGTCGACGGTGACCGCGTTCCAGACGGCCGTGTCCCTCGCCGTCCCGGAACCGTGTCAGTGGTTCGGCGTAGGTTCGGCACATGGGGAACCAGAGAGCCCGCTGGCCGGACGGGCCCGACGTCCGGATCGAGGTGCGGTCAGCGGTCGGGCGCTACGACGACTTCTACGAGATCATCGGGGTCAAGAAGCCGGGTGGTAAGGGCTGCTGGTGCATGGCCTACCGGGACAGCCGCGTCTCCAACGCGGACTCCCCCGGGTACATGCGCAACCTCTGCGAGTCCGATCCCGGCCCCGGCGTGCTGGTCTACGTGGACGACGTCGTGGCCGGCTGGTGCTCGATCGCTCCCCGGTCCACCTATCGCCGCCTCATGCACTCGCGCACCATCCCGTTCGTCGACGACCGGGACGCCTGGTCGGCGGTGTGCTTCGTGGTGCGCACCGGCTTCCGCAAGCACGGCCTCATGCACCACCTCCTGGCCGGGGCCGTCGAGCACGCGCGCGCCCACGGCGCGGAGGTCGTCGAGGGCTATCCGGCCGACACGGGACCCGACCGCGTCGACGTCATCAGCGGCTACGTCGGGACGGTGCGCCTGTTCGAGGCCGCAGGCTTCGAGCGCGCGGCGGAGACCGGCGGCGTGAGCGGCGGCCGACGGCGCTGGGTGATGCGTCGGGAGCTCGCGCCCGCGGAGAGCCCGGGCGCCGCAGCGGGTTAGCCTGTCGGCGTGAACGACGCGACCGCAGCCACCCACTGGATCATCACCCTGTCCTGCCCGGACCAGCCGGGAATCGTGCACGCGGTCGCGGGGATGCTCGCGGAGCACGGCGGCAACATCACCGAGTCGCAGCAGTTCGGCGATCCGACGTCCGGCCTGTTCTTCATGCGCGTGCAGGTGGAGTCGAGAGCGTCCCGCGACGAGCTCACCACCGCGATGTCGCAGGTCGCGGACCAGTTCGCGATGACGTGGACGCTCGACGTCGTCGGACGGCGCATCCGCACGCTGGTGATGGTCTCCAAGGCGGCGCACTGCCTCGTCGACCTGCTGTACCGGGAGCGGTCGCAGCGCATGCCGGTCGACGTGGTCGGCGTGGTCGGCAACCATCGCGACCTCGAGGACATCGCCGCGTTCTACGGCAAGCCGTTCCACCACGTCCCGGTCACCAAGGACACCAAGGCCGAGGCGGAGGCGACGCTTCGCGGCCTGGTCAAGGAGCTGGACGTCGAGGTGGTGGTCCTTGCCCGGTACATGCAGATCCTGTCCGACGAGCTGTGCCGCGACCTGAGCGGGCAGATCATCAACATCCACCACTCCTTCCTGCCGTCCTTCAAGGGCGCAGGGCCGTATCGGCAGGCCCATGAGCGCGGCGTCAAGATCATCGGCGCGACCTCCCACTACGTGACCGGTGACCTCGACGAGGGGCCGATCATCGAGCAGGACGTCGAGCGCGTGGACCACTCCCGCACGGTCGAGGACCTGGTGGGCATCGGCGAGGACGTCGAGCGGCGCACGCTCGCCCGCGCCGTCCGCTGGCACGCGGAGCGCCGGGTGCTCCTGGACGGCCGCCGCACGGTCGTCTTCCGCTGACCGGAGCGGCCGCCGTGGCGCCGACCGTCCGGAAGGCTCTCGGGCTCACTTCTCCGGGCTATTGCCCGTCGCATGCCCAGGATAGGCCTCGCAATACCGCGCCTACCAGTGCCTTGCAGCCGTTGCGTATATGCAACAGCTGGTTGCCGCGCGGCGAGGGCTTTGGTGTATGAAGATTGCGGAATGTCCTCCGAGCCGCCCTCGCCCAACGCTGATGACTTCCGCCTCCATGCATGGGTCGACGAGTCGATGCGAGCAGCGCAGAACGACACGGATGGGATCTATCTCATGGCGGCTGCCATCGCTGATCCGTCCGCGTGTGACGAGGTACGCGATGGCCTGCGTGCGGTAACGGAGAAGAAGGCCGAGCGATTGCACTGGCGCCACGAGACACCGGAACGTCAGGCCAAGATTGCGGCGACCATCGGAAACCACGACGTCGTCAATCTCGTCGTCGTCGGAACGCCCCTCGATGCCCGGCGGCAGGAGCGGGCGCGCCGAATCTGCACCGAACGTCTCTTGTACGAACTCGACGCCCTAGGCGTCGCACACGTGTGGCTCGAAGCCCGTCATCCCGCCCTCAATGAACGCGACCTGCGCCTGGTCAAAGCTCTGCGAGGTAAGCGTTCGATCAGTTCGTCGATCCGAGTCGACTTTGCCCGTCCGAAGGACGAGCCGATGCTGTGGATCCCTGACGCAGTCGCTGGTGCGGTCAACGGTGCGCTGTCGGGTGCGGCCAGCGTCCTCGCTGACATGGGAATCATCGACCTCATCGAGATCAATCTGCCCTAGAACTGCGCGATGCCGGGCTCCTGACGTCCATCAGGGGGTCCCGGCTTCACTTCCGACACTCCACGCGGGAGGCGGCTACTCACACATTACCTCGCTCTCGACCGGTTGCGCGAGCGATCCCGACCAGCTGAGCGGTGATCGAAGAGAACCCCGCGCCGCCGCCCAGAGATCGGGCCCACATCTGGTGCTGCGTGTGGGCCCGATCTCTGGGCGGGCCGGGTTCGGCGGCGGCCCGTACCTCAGCCCTTCACCGCGCCCGCCAGCGCGAACGCCGAGCCCGAGATCCGCGTGACCAGCACGTACAGCCCGAGCACTGGCGCAGCGTAGAGCAGGGAGTACGCGGCGAGCTGCCCGTAGGCGACCGACCCGTACTGCCCGAAGAACGCGAAGATGCTCACAGCGGCCGGCTGCTTCTCCGGGGAGAGCAGCAGCACGAACGGGACGAAGAAGTTCCCCCACGCCTGCACGAACACGAAGATGAACACGACCGCGATGCCCGGCCGCATGAGCGGCAGCACCACCTGCCGCAGCGCCTGCATGGCCGACGCCCCCTCGGTCCAGGCCGCCTCCTCCAGCGAGATCGGCACGGAGTCCATGAAGTTCTTCGTCATCCAGATCGCCATGGGCAGCGACGTCGCCGCCATGAAGAAGATGGTCCCCGGCAGGGAGTCCAGCAGGTTGAGCTGCACGAACAGCGCGTAGACCGGGACCATGATCGCGGTGATCGGCAGGCACGTCCCGAACAGCACCGAGTAGAGGAAGTACTTGCCGAACCGCATGCGGTACCGCGACAGCGGGTACGCCGCGAGCACCGCGACGACCACCGTGATCGCTCCCGCGCCGAAGGACAGCACGAACGCGTTCCACAGCGGCAGCCACGTCAGCTCCGGCGTCATGATCGCGGCGAAGTTGTCCGTGGTCAGCGCGTCGGGCACCCCGAAGGAGAGGGTCGCCTCCGCGTCGAACGACGCGACGAGCACCCACGCCATCGGGAGCACGAACAGCACCGCGATGGCGAGCAGCACCGCGTTCGCCGCGACCTTGGTCGCCTTGACGCGCGGCCCCGCCAGCTGGCTGGTCGTACCGGCACGTCTCGTCTGCACGGCGGGCGCCGTCATCTGGCCGGCCATCAGTCCACCTCCGGTCGGAGCGCGCGGATGTAGATCACGGAGAAGACCGCACCCACGATGATCATCACTGTCGCGATGGCCGTGCCGTAGCCGACCTGCGCGAACTTGAACGCCTCCTGGTAGGCCAGGATCGGCAGCGTCGAGCTGTCGGTTCCGGGCCCACCGCCGGTCATCACGTAGATCAGCGTGAAGACCGAGAGAGTCTGCAGCGTGGTCAGCATCAGGTTGGTCGAGATGCTGCGCCGGATGACCGGCAGCGTGACCCACGCCATCCGTTGCAGGCCGTTCGCGCCGTCGAGCTGCGCGGCCTCGGTGAGCTCCGGCGGCACCTCCGCGAGCGCCGCCGAGTAGACCATCATCGAGAAGGCCGTGCCACGCCAGATGTTGGCGAGGATCACCGCGAGCATCGGGGTGGAGTAGAGCCAGTCGGGCCCGGTGACCCCGATGCCGGCGAGCATCGTGTTGAGCGTGCCCTCGGAGTGGAAGAACGCGTACGCGGCGAACGCGGCGACGATCTCGGGCAGCACCCACGCGGCGACCACGACGGTCGAGGCGATGGACCGCACAGGCTTGACGGCCGACCGCAGCAGCCCGGCCAGCAGGATGCCCATCACGTTCTGCCCGACGACGGCGGACAGGAACACGAAGACGACCGTGAGCCAGAGCGACTTCGGGAAGTCGGGGTCGCTGAACAGGGCCGTGTAGTTCTCGACCCCGATCCACTCCGGGTTCAGGGCGGCGGGGCCCGTGAGCGCGGCGTTCGTGAACGAGCCGTAGAACGACCAGACCACGGGGCCCAGCATGAAGAGCGCAAGGAGGATGACGGCGGGCGCGAGTGGAACCACCCGCGCCGCGCCGCGGGACGTGACGGCCATCGAGTCAGCCCTGGGTCGTGTTCTCGTCGCCGACGATGCCGGCTACTGCTTCGTCGTAGACGGCGGCTGCCTCCTCCGGCGTCTGCTGTCCGGTCATCACGGACTCCATCGCGACCATGATCTCGTTGGAGACCTTCGGGTAGTCAGAGGTGGCGGGCCGGAAGTTGGTCACGTCGACCAGGCCGGTGAAGAACTCGGTGGTGGGATTGGTCTTGGTGTACTCGGGGTCCTCTGCGACGTCGGTCCGCACCGCGATCTGGCTGTTCGCGACGTCGAACCAGAGCGAGTTCTCGCGGTTCAGGGCCATGGAGATGAACTCGAACGCGGCATCCGGGTTCTCGGAGCCCGCGCCCATGGCGAGGGTCCAGCCGCCCGACATGCTCACGGCACCCGGGTCGGCACCGTCCTGGGTGGGCATGGGAGCCGTGCCCATCTTCTCGGACCACTCGGGCCAGGGCGCGACGCCGGACTCGAGCCAGTTGCCCGCCACCCAGGAGCCGTCGAGCGCGATGCCGACCTTGCCCTCGGGCAGCCACTCGGCCTGCACCGTGTTACCGATGTTGGTGTCGAGCGCCTGCTGCGGGGTGGGCGCGAGGCCCTCGGTGAACACCGTCTCGATGAACTCGAGGGACTCGATGAACCCCTGGGACCCGAGTACCCACTTGCCGTCCTCGTAGAGGGTGTCGCCGGTACCGTAGAGCAGCATCTCGAAGCCCTGCATCACCGCCGCCTCGCCCTGGGGCTTGCCGGAGTACATGTTGAACGGGACGACGTCGGGGTCGGACTCCTTGATCGCCCGGGCCGCCTCGAGCAGCTCGTCCCACGACGTCGGTGCCCAGTCCTCGGGGAGGCCCGCCTTGGCGAGCACGTCCTTGTTGAACCAGAGGCCGCGGGTGTCGGTGCCCATGGAGACGCCGTAGGTCTTGCCGTCGTCGCCGGCGCCGGCTTCCTTGGCGCTGTCGACGAACTGGTCCCACTCGTCCCACTCGGCGAGGTAGTCGTCCAGCGGCTGGAGGTACCCGGCCTCGACGTCGGACTTGATCATGTACGTGTCCTCGTACATGACGTCCGGCGCGGTGCTGGGCGACCGGTTCATCAGCGCCAGCTTGGTGAAGTAGTCGTTCTGCTGCGCCTCGATGGGCACCAGCTCGACGGTGATGTCCGGGTTCGCCTCCTCGAAGTCCGCCTTGACGTCCTTGAACAGCTCGTCGGCCTGCGTGAAGTTGCCGAACTTCTGGTAGGCAACCTTGATCGTGGCTGCGTCGGACCCACCGCCGCCGGAGCCGCAGGCACCGAGCGAGAGGGCGAGCGCCGCTGCCGTGACGGGTGCGATGAAGAATCGTGCCGTGCGCATGAGGCTCCCTTGCGTCGTGCGAAGCCCGGCAACCCTGCCGGACAAGCTGAGGCACACGATTCACCCCTGGAGGGCGCGAGTCAAGGGACTCTCCGGAGCATTTGTCAGCGCTGTCAGGTTGTCGGCTCCCCGGAGGGGTCCACGGGCGCCGGAAAGGGTGTCCGGCGGAGCACCGACAGGCCCCGGCGCGCGAGTGCAGACTTGGTCGCCGCCCCGTCCGCCGAGTGCAGAGCTGGTTGCGGTAAGAGCGCTCCTCACCGCAACCAACTCTGCACTCGGCGCAGGCGGCCGCGACCAAGTCTGCAGTCGGGGATCAGCCCCACCGGGAATCAGCCCCGCCGGGAATCAGCCCCACGGGGGATCAGCCCCCACCGGGGATCAGCCCTGGAGATCAGCCCTCCTGATCAACCAGGACCGCTACCGTCCGTCCCGGTACCGTCGCTGTCCCTGCGGCGGGGTCCCACTCCGTCCGCTGCACGACGGCGTCCGCCCCGCCCGCCTGCACCGGCGAGAGCGCGTAGTCGCGGCCCGCGAGCTCCGGGACATCGACCGACGCAGGCTCCGGCGATGCGTTGAACACCACGAGCACGCCGTCCAGCGCCGGGTCGACGTCGGCGGAGCCCGCGAGGTCGTCGACCGACATCGTGATGACGCCGGGGACGGCGTCCGGCCCGGAGCCGGGGAACGTGACCTTCTGCGAGATCAGCTCGGCGGACCCCAGCCGGAACAGGTCGGTCGAGTGCCGCAGCTCCAGCAGCTCGGCCGCCTGCGCGGCCGCGAACCCGATGTCGTCGGGGCCCGGCTCGAGCGCGGCGTCGGCCAGCAGGGGCTGCTGGTACGGCCACTTGTCCTCGTTGTCGGCGGCCATCGGAAGTCCGCGGCCGAACCCGTTGTCCTGCCCCGACCAGTCGATCGCGTTGAACCAGTCGCCGGAGTCGTAGGAGTTGCGGTCCAGCGACTTGGAGCGCAGCAGGTCGGTGCCCGCGTGCCAGAACGAGGGAGACTGCGACAGCGCTGCGGTCGCCAGCGACACGGTGTTCATCCGGACCCGGTCCGGCATCGGGGTGTCCGCGGGCAGCTTGAGCGCGAGCAGGTCGAACAGCGTCTCGTTGTCGTGCGCGTCGACGTAGTTCACGACCTCCTCCGGCGAGTCCGCGTAGCCGGCGGGCGAGCCCCGGTAGTCCAGGTCCTCGCCCCTGACCCGCTCGCCCGATGCGGTGGTGACCTCGTAGGACCGTAGGTTGCCGGCCAGCCCGAGCTTCACGAGGTCGCTCTGGTGCGCCAGGTCCGCCGCCTCGTCGGCCCCGCCGTCGTTGACCGATGCCGGGTCGCCGAGCCGGGCGTCGTTCCCGTTGGGGTCGGTGAACAGTCCGGTCCCGAAGCCCTGGGTGAACAGGGACGCGCCGTCGACCGGCGAGCCGCCGTGCACGGCGTCGCGCAGGCGGTCGCTGAACGTGCCGATGCCCGTGCCGCCGAGCTGACCCTGCGTGGCCTGCTCGAAGCGGGCGTTGCCGGCCACCTCGCCGAAGTCCCAGCCCTCGCCGTACAGGTACACGCTCGCCCCGTCGACCCCGTCGTCCTCCAGCGTGAGCTCGTCGAGGGCCGCCCGGACCGCCTCCATGTTCGCGCGGGAGTGGTGGCCCATGAGGTCGAACCGGAAACCGTCCACGCGGTAGTCGCGCGCCCAGGTGACCACGGAGTCCACCATCAGCTTCTGCGCCATGGCGTGCTCCGTCGCGACGTTCTGGCAGCAGGTGCTGGTCTCGACGTCGCCGCTGACCTGGTTCTGCCGGTGGTAGTAGCCGGGCACCACGCGGTCCAGCACCGACCTCGGGTCCTGGCCCGACGCCGCCGTGTGGTTGAACACCTGGTCCAGCACCACCTGCAGCCCGGCCCGGTGGAGGTTGCCCACCATCGAGCGGAACTCCGCGACACGTTCGCCGCCGTCCGCACGCACCGCGTAGGAGCCCTCCGGCGCCATGAAGTGGTACGGGTCGTAGCCCCAGTTGAAGCCGTCCTGGCCCTGGATCTCCGCGACGGCGGCCTGCTGCTCGGTGCCGTCGGGCGCGAAGCCCGAGAGGTCACCCGCCGTGGCCTGGTCCGCGCGGTCCTCGGGGATGGTGGCGATGTCGAACGTGGGCAGCAGGTGCACGGTGGTGAGCCCGGCGTCGGCGAGCGAGCGCAGGTGCGTCATCCCGTCCGAGCCGTGCACCCCGAACGCGCCGTAGGTGCCGCGCTGCCGCTCGGGCACCGTCTCGTCCGCGATCGAGAAGTCCCGCACGTGCAGCTCGTAGATCGTCTGGTCCACCGCACGCTCCACGACCGGTGAGGGAGTGGTGCGCCAGGCCTTCGGGCGCCACTCCTGCGCGTCCAGGTCCACCGCCACCGAGTGCGTCGAGTCGAGCGTGAGGCCCACCGAGTAGGGGTCCGTCACGACGTTGGTCTCCACCTGGCCGGTGCTCGGCACGTACACCTCGACCGCGTACCGGTAGCGCGCGCCCTGCCAGCCACCACGCTTGTCGAGCGCCTTACCTCCGTCGAACGTCCAGGCGCCATCGCGCTGCCGCTTCATCTCGAAGGTCCGCGGCTCGGCGTCGAGCGACGTACCCGCAGGCCAGGCCTGCAGCGTCACCGTGTGGGCGGTAGGCGCCCACAGCGCGAACGACGCCCGCTTGCTGCCCTGCCACGTCACGCCCAAGGCGCGGTCGGTCGCGAACAGGTCGTCCAGCACGCCGGGGATCTGCACGCCCGTCGCGGCGGTGAGCGTCTCGCCGTCGTGCCGGGTGAGCCGCAGCGGACCCCGCAGGGCCGATTCCGCCGCGGCCCGGTCCAGGCCCTCGACCTCCAGGGCGAGGTGGTCCGCGAGGTGGGGGAAGCTCTCGGCAACGTCAGCAGGCATCTCGCCCGGGACAAGGCGGTACGACGTCGGGGCCTCCGGCGAGCCGGTCACCAGCGCCCAGCTGTCGCCGGCGCCGAAGCCGTCGGCCGGCACCAGGACCAGGTCCTCGCGCACCCAGTGCGCTGCCTGCTGGCCCTCCCCCGGTGTGCCCGGCGTGCCGACCTGGACGGTGGGCACCTTCGTCTCCGGGTCCCAGGTGAACGTGACCGGCCCGCCCCCTGTCGAGTACGGGATGTTGGCGCCGTCGCGGGCGCCGTCGGCCCCGTAGTTCTCGGCCCAGGACCCGTTGAGGGCCACCTTGAACTCGTACGACCCTGCGGGCAGCTCGAACGTACCGGTCCAGGTGCCGTCGTCGGCGAGGGTCAGGCGGGCGGCCTCGCAGTCCGGGGTCCAGTCGCCGGCGCAGCCCATCTCGCTGTTGTGCGAGCCCGCGACCGTGACCATCTCGATGTCGGGATCGGTGCCGTCGTCGACCACGCCGCTCACGTCGATGCCCACCGACGCGTACGAGCTGGCGGCGGCGCGGTCGCCGTCGGCGTCCTGGGTGACCGTGCGGTACTCGACCAGCGTGCCCTCGGGCAGGTCGGCGCCGTCGGGCCCGACGTCGTGGAAGACCCGCGGCGTCGTGTCCTCGGCGGTGCCGAGGTGATGCCAGTCCGCCGTGCCGACAGCGCGCCAGGCGAACGAGGTCTCCGCCCACGCGTCGTCGATCCCCGCGGCCACCGGGGCCACGCCGGACACCGCTGCGCCCGGCCGGGCGCTCGTGCCCGGGACCACCGTGACGGTGCCCGCCGTGTCCGCACCCACCGTCCGGTCAGCGACCAGCGCGAGCGCGGAGCGTGCCGGGACGGTCAGCGTCACCGCGCCGTCGTCGTCGGCCGTGAGCGTCGTGTCGGTGCCGTACAGCGGGGCGAACGTCGCGCCAGGGGTGAGGGTGTCGAGGGTGACGGTGCGCTCGGAGCCTGCGTTGTTCGCGGCGACCAGGTGCTCGACCTGCTCGTCGCGGTGCACGCGGGAGAACGCGTAGACACCTGCGCCGTCGTCGGCGTAGCGCTCGACCTGGGCGCCCGTGGCGAGCGCGGGGTGCTCCTCCCGCAGGTCGGCGAGCGCCGCGATGTGCTCGTACAGCGGCGCGTCGGTGCCGTACCGGTCGACGCTGCCCGCCTGCTCTCCGGTCACCAGTGGCTGGTCCGCGTACTCGTCGACCTGGGTGGCGAACAGGGTCTGCCGGGCGTCCTTGTCACCGCCGGTGCCCGCGAAGCCCTGCTCGTCGCCGTAGTAGACCACCGGCTGGCCGCGCGTGAGGTACATGAGCTCGTGCGCCAGCTCGTCCCGAGCGAGAGGGTCGTCCGTGCCGGCCAGCATGTAGCCCACGCGGCCCATGTCGTGGTTGCCGAGGAACGTCGGCAGGGCCGACCCGCTGTTGCGCGGCGTGGTGTACAGGTCGTCCGATGCGTAGAGGTCGGCGAGCCGCTGGGCGCTGTTGCCGCTGGCGTAGCTGGTGGCGGCAGCCTGGAACGAGAAGTCGAGCACGGAGCTCATGTCGGTGCGGCGCACGTACGGGGAGGTCTTGGCGGCGTCGGCGTCGTACACCTCACCGAACGTGAAGAACTCGTCCTTGCCCTGCGCGTGGGCGTACTCCTCGATCTCGGCCGACCACTCCTCCCAGAACTCGAAGTTCACGTGCTTGACCGTGTCGATGCGGAACCCGTCGATGCCCAGGTCGATCCACGCCTTGTAGATCTGCTCGAAGCCGTCCACCACGTCCGGGTGCTCGGTCATGAGGTCGTCCAGGCCGCTGAAGTCGCCGTACGTGACGGACTCGCCCTCCCACGTCGAGTTGCCGCGGTTGTGGTACAGGGTCGGGTCGTTCAGCCAGGCCGGTACCTTGACGTCCTGGTCGGCCGGGTCGATCACGGGCGTGTACGGGAAGCTCGTGGCGGCGTCGAGCTCCGGTAAGCTGCCCGTCCCGGCGTGGTCGGCCGGGTCGAACGGGTTGCCGGTGGCGTCCTGGTACGGCGCGGTGGCCTGGTCCACGTAGTCGTAGACGCCCTCGGCGTAGTCGACGACGTCGGCCGTGTGGTTGGTGATGATGTCGAAGTAGACCTTGAGGCCGCGCGCGTGGGCGTCGTCGATCAGCGCCTCGAGCTCCGCGTTGGTGCCCAGGTGCGGGTCGATCCGCGTGAAGTCGGTGATCCAGTAGCCGTGGTAGCCGGCGCTCACGTCGGCTCCGGAGCCCTGCACCGGGCGGTTGAGGAAGCTCGGGGTGAGCCAGATCGCCGTCGTGCCGAGGCCCTCGATGTAGTCAAGGTTCTCGCGCAGGCCCGCCAGGTCGCCGCCCTGGTAGAAGCCCTTGTCCTCCGGGTCGAAGCCGGTGTCGAGGCGGTCGCCCGTCAGGCTCCCTTCGTCGTTCGACGGGTCACCGTTGGCGAACCGGTCGGTCATCACGAAGTAGAAGCGCTCGTCGCTGCCGGCCTGGCGGACGGGCTCGTGCACCAGGGCTTCGTCGGACTCGGTGTAGTCACCAGCCAGGGTGAGTGGCGTCAGGGTGGTGCGGTGGGTCGCGTCGTCGTACGCGACGCGCACGGTGGCGGGGCCTTCGAGGTGGAGCGGGGCGTTGTCCTGGCTGCCGTCGCGACCGTAGGCCTCGTCCCACGAGTCGTTCAGCGCCACCTTGTACTCGTAGGTACCTGCCGGAAGCTCGAACTCCGCGCGGAACGTACCGTCACCCTGCGCGACCAGCTCGGTCGCGGCACAGGCCGGGTCCCAGTCGGCGGCGCAGCCGAGCTCGTCCTGGAGGCTGCCGACGAGGGCGGCGGTGCGGTCCTGCGCCTCGTTCGCGGTGAGCGCCTTGTTCGCGGTGGGCGCGGCGGGCGCGGCGGGCGCGGCGGGTGCGGCGGGTGCGGCGGGTCCGGCCCTACCGGGTGCCGCCGATGCCGATGCGGCGAGCCCGACCGAGGCCGCGAGGGCGATCGCGACGGCTGCTGCGCCGAGCTGTGTGGGGCGCGGGCGCGCGGTGCGATACATGGAAGACCCCTTCGTCGTCCGGAACCCAGTGTGAACCGAACGCGACTGTAACGCTTGCAGAACTTTGCAGCAAGGCTTCTCGGCGTCGAATCTGCCGCCCCGGGCCGAGGCAGCAGAAAGTCCGCTTCCACCATGCAGCTGGGCCTGCTGCGCGGCCCGAAACCGTGCGCACCTGCATGGTGGAAGCGGACCTTCGCGGTGCGAGCGTCAGAGCGGGAGCTTGAAGCCCTCGTGCGACTGCTCGTAGCCGAGGCTCCGGTAGAACCGGTGCGCCTCGGGCCGCTGCTTGTCCGACGTCAGCTGGGCCAGCACGCAGCCCCGTTCCCGGCCGCGCTCGTGGGCGTGCTCCATCAGGAGCCTGCCGATGCCCTGGCCGCGCAGCTCGCTGCTCACCCGCACCGCCTCCACCAGCAGCCGGGAGGCCCCGTTGCGCGAGATCCCGGGAATGAACGTCAGCTGCATCACGCCGATCACCGCACCGTCCGACTCCACGACGACCAGCTCGTTGTCGGGGCTCGCGGTGATGGCCTCGAAGGCCCGGAGGTGCGGTTCGCCGTAGGTGCCGGTGCGCCGGGCGGCGACGGCGTCGTCGGCGATGAGCTCGACGACCCGCTCGAGATCATCGAGCCTCGCCTCACGAAAGATCAGTTCCATGCGCCCACCCTAGGGAGTACGCCCCCTTGCCCGTGGGCGTGCGCCTAGGATCTTGTGGTTGTCCCGTCCCTCCGAGAGGCGCACTTCCGTGACCAGCTCCCCCGCGCCCGCCACACCGGACGCGACCCCGCGCAGCTCCTGGATCGCGCTCGCGGTACTCATCCTCGGCGTGTCGATGGCCCTGCTCGACACGACCATCGTGAACGTCGCGCTGCCGACGATCCGCACGTCGCTCGACGCGTCCGAGGGCACGCTCTCCTGGATCATCTCCGGCTATGCGCTCGCCTACGGCCTGGCGCTCATCCCCGCCGGCCGGATAGGTGACCGCGTGGGCCACAAGTGGGTGTTCGTCGTGGGCCTGGCCGGGTTCACCCTCGCCAGCCTCTGGTGCGGCCTGGCGGACGGCTCCACCGAGCTGATCGTCGCCCGCGTGGTCCAGGGCCTCTGCGGCGGGATCTTCTTCCCCGCCGTGACGGCGCTGATCCAGCTGATGTTCGCCGGCCGCACGCGCGGCAAGGCGTTCGCCGTGATGGGCGCTGCCATCGGGTTCTCGACGGCCCTCGGGCCGATCGTCGGAGGGCTGCTCATCGAGGCGTTCGGCGAGGCAGAGGGCTGGCGCTCGATCTTCTTCGTCAACCTGCCGTTCGGCGTGATCGCGGTCGCCGCGGCGGCCGTGCTGCTGCCGCGGATCGTCGTCGGGGGCACCTCGCGCGGGGTCGACGGCGTGGGCCTGCTGCTGGTCTCGGTCGCGCTCGTCGCCGTCCTGGTGCCGCTCATCGAGGGCGAGGACGCCGGCTGGCCGTGGTGGACCTGGACGTCCCTGGTTGGCGGGCTGCTGCTGCTCGTCGCGTTCGCGCTCTGGGAGCGCCGGTTCGTCGCACGAGGCGGCAACCCCCTCGTCCCGCCGCACCTGTTCTCGCACCCCGCCTTCACCGGCGGTGTCATCCTCGCTCTGGTCTACTTCGCCGCGTTCACCAGCATCTTCTTCACGGTCTCGATCTTCTGGCAGTCCGGGCTCGGCCACTCGGCACTGGCGTCCGGGATCGTGTCGGTGCCGTTCGCCATCGGGTCGATCGTCGGCGCGACGCAGAGCGAACGCCTGGCCCACCGCCTCGGCCGGCTCGTGCTCGTGATCGGCACCGGCATGGTCGCCGTCGGGCTCGTGTCGCTGTGGCTCGTGCTCTGGCTGGTACCGGCCGGCGACCTGACCAGCTGGACCCTGGCGGCGCCGCTCCTGGTCGGCGGCGTCGGCAGCGGCCTGTTCATCGCGCCGAACGCCCAGTTCATCGTCGCCACCGTCGACCGGTCGGAGGCGGGGGCGGCCTCCGGCGTGATCGGCACCATGCAGCGGATCGGGTCGGCAGCGGGGATCGCCGTCATCGGCTCGGTGCTCTTCGGGTCCCTGCAGCTCCCGCCCGGCCGCCCGACGGCGGAGGTGGTCGCCGACGCCTTCGCCCACGCCGCGACCATGGCGATGGGCACGAGCGCCGCGCTCTCGGTGGCGGCGTTCCTCCTGGTCTTCGCGCTCCCCCGCCGGGTGGCCCCGGCACGGTAGCTCCAGGCCAGCCGTGTTGTGAGCGTGATCGTTGCGATTCGGTGCCCGTTTTAGGCGCAACGATCACGCCCACACCACAGTGTGCGGGTTACTCCTCCGGGAGCTGGCCGACGGCCTCCTCGTAACCACCGGTCGGCGGGTCGGGGTCCGGCGTGTACACCAGGTACACGAGACCCGTCCTGAACGGCGTGGCCGACACGAGCTTCATCGGCCGCTCGGGGTCGCCGTCCTGGAACAGCCTGAGCCCGCCACCCGCCGTGGCCGGGTGCACGAACAGGTGCAGCTCGTCGAGCAGACCCGCGTCCAGCAGCTGGCGCACCACCGAGATCGACCCGGACAGGCCGATCTTGCGGATCGACGGGTCTTCTTTCAGCGCCGTGACTGCCGCGACCAGGTCTCCCTGCAGCTGCTCCGAGTTGCGCCAGGTGAGCTCGAGCGGGCTCCGGGACGCGACGATCTTGCGGATGTCACCGAGCCGCTTCGCGAACCCGGCGTCCTCCTCGCCCGCCGTCTCACGGTCGGGCCAGGCACCCGCGAACGAGTCGTAGGTGACCCGCCCGAACAGGAAGACGTCGGTGTCATGGGTGTCGTCGACCGCAGCCCCCAGCTCGTCGTTGAAGTAGGGGAAGTGCCAGTTGCCCTTGTCCGGCTCTACGACACCGTCGAGCGCCATGAACAGGCTGGACACGATCTTGGCCATGCGGGTCTCCTCGTTCGCTCCGTCGCGGTGGTTCTCACAGTGCTGGACGACGTCCAGCCGGCAAACTCATCGCCCTCGCCCGGGCCGGGCCCCAAGAATCCACCCGCTCCTTTCCTGGCGCACCGCGCAGGTGACCGATACCTTCCGGACCATGGCGGAAGCGTCCGCACCACCTGACCCTGACCTGGCGTCGGTGCGCCCTTCCGACGCCGAGCCCGCCGACACCCGGCCCGCTGTCGCGTGGGGTCCGGTGGGCGCAGCGGTACTGGCCCTCGGTGCGCTGCTGACTGCGACCAGCACCTGGTACGGATACCACCGGGACGAGCTGTACTTCCGCATGCTCGACCCGGCCTGGGGGTACGTGGACCAGCCGCCGCTGACCCCGTGGCTGGCACGGACGTTCTCCGAGCTGTTCGGCGACACGCTCCTGGTCATGCGGATCCCGGCGACGCTGGCCCACCTGGCCGCGATCGTCGTGATCGCGCTCGTCGCCCGCGAGCTGGGCGGACGCACCGGAGCACAGGCCCTGGCCGCATGGGGCTACGGCACGGCAGCCATCCCGCTGGCGTTCGGGCACACGTTCCTCACCGCGAGCCTCGACCTGGTGGTGTGGCCCGCAGTGCTGCTGTGCACGATCCGGGCCGTGCAGCGCGACCCCCGCTGGTGGCTCGCGGCCGGGCTGGTCACGGGCGTCGCGCTGTACAACAAGCTGCTCGTGGTGGCGTTGCTCGCCGGAATTCTGCTGGGGCTGCTGGTTGCCTGGCCGTGGCGGGCGCTGCGCGCGTCTGACGCCGCCACCCGCTGGCCGCTCGCGACGCCCTGGCCATGGGCGGGCGCGGTGCTCGCGCTGCTGGTGGGTCTGCCGAACCTGGTCTACCAGGCCACGAACGGGTGGCCGCAGCTCGCGATGGGCGCGGCGCTCGGCGAGAACAACGCCGCCGACGTCCGTTCCGAGATGTGGCTCTTCCAGCTGCTCACGCTCGGCCCGCCGTTGGCCCTGGTCTGGATCGTCGGGCTGGTGTGGGTCTGGCGGCGGCGGCCGACGCTGCGGTTCCTGGTGGTCGCGTACCCGGTGCTGCTCGTGTTCACCTACGCGGCCGGATCCCAGACGTATTACGCGACGGGCCTGCTGGCCGTCCTGTTCGCCGCGGGATGCGTTCCCGTCGCGGCCTGGGCCAGGACGGCGTGGCGGCGGGTGGTCGTCGTGGCAGTCGTGCTGCTGAACGCTATCTCGTGCCTGGTCATCAGCCTGCCGCTGATACCGGTCGAGGAGCTCGGCGAGACGCCGATCGCCGACATCAACGCCTCGGCCCAGGACGCTGTCGGCTGGCCCGCGTACGTGCGGCAGATCGCCGACGTGCACGCCGCGCTCCCGGAAGCCGACCGGGAGCAGTCGGTGATCCTGACCCAGAACTACGGCGAGGCAGGCGCGGTCGACCGGTTCGGCCCTGACCTGGGGCTCCCTCCCGCCTACTCCGGGCACAACCAGCTGTGGGCGTACGGGCCGCCCCCGGACTCGGCGACCGTGGCCCTGGTGCTCACGGAGAGCCCCGGCGCCTGGGACGGCCGCTTCGCGACGTGCGCGGTCCAGGGGCAGCTCGACAACGGTGTCGGCGTCGACAACGAGGAGCAGGGCGTGTCGATCCTCGTGTGCCGGGAACCCGTTGGCGGCTGGGCCACGCTGTGGCCGGAGCTGCGGCACCTGGACTGACTCCACGCCGACGCCGGCAGGCCCCTCGACGGTCAGCCGGCGAGGTGGCTCCACCGCGGCGCGATGCCGACCCACGGACCGACGTCGACGACCTTGCCGTCCATCAGCACCACGACGCGGTCGGCGCGCGCCAGTGCCGCACGCTTCGACGTCGCACCCACCACCGTGGTGCCCCGCTCGCGCAGGGCGGCCCACAGCTCGATCTCGGTCGAGGCGTCGAGCGCGCTGGAGACGTCGTCCGCCAGCAGGAGCTCCGTGTCCGCCGCGAGCGCCCGGGCCAGCGCGAGCCGCTGCACCTGGCCACCGGACAGCCGTACGCCCCGGTGCCCCACGAGGGCGTGCGGGCCGCCTGCTTCTGCCATGTCCTGTGCGAGACGGGCGCCCTGCACCGGGCCGGCGATCTCGCGCGCATGGTCGAGCTGGACGTTGTCCGAGAACGTGCCCGACAGCACCCGTGGCACCTGGGCCACGTGCGCCACCTGACCGGGACGCAGGAACACCTGGGCGTCGGTCACCTCGGTACCGTTCCAGCGGACCTCTCCGGTGTGCTCCATGAGCCCGGCCAGCGCGGACAGCAGCGACGACTTGCCCGACCCGACCTGCCCGAGCAGGAGCACCAGCTCGCCACGACGGATCTCGAGGTCGACGCCCGAGACGCCGATCGTGCCGTCGTCGTGCACGGCGGTGAGGTTACGCAGCTCCAGGCGGTCGAGGGGCTCGCGCCGGGTCGACTCGGGCGCGGGCGCGGTGCCCGCCACCAGGTCCACACCGGACTCCCGCGAGACGAGGTCGACGCCGCCCGCGAACCGTGCCGTCGCCACCTGCCAGGCACGAGTTCCAGGCGCCTCGGTGACCACGGCCCCCGCGACGACGCCGAACCAGGCAAAGCCCATCACGGCGCTCGAGACGAGCAGGGTCGTGGCCAGGTCCCACCGGTCCGTCAGGAAGAACGTCCACGCAGCGACCACGCCGACGTACAGCGTCACCAGCGGCACCGAGTCGAGCACGGCCTGCACCCGGTGCTCGAAGATCGCGGCATTGACGCGACCCGAGTCGACCTCGCCGAGGTGCCTGCGCACGTCGGGCGTCCGTGCGGCCAGCTTCACCGTGCGGGCCGAGTCGAGCGCGGAGACCAGGGCGCGACCGAACCGGGCGCGTGCCGCCGACGAGCCGGCGGCCGAGCGGCCGGCGATCGGCCGGCCGATCGCCGAGGCCGCCGCCGACACCACCATGACGGCGAGCAGGACGGCGCCGGCTGTCCAGGTCCCGCTGATCAGCGCCGTCACCGCGACGATGGCGAGGCCGTTGACGAAGTCGACCCAGCGGTCCGCGTACCGCACGAAGCGGTCGGCGTCCATCGAGCGGGCCACGACCTCGCCGGGTGGCGTGGCGGGCAGCCGGTGCTGCCGGGTCTGCCCGTGCATGACCGACATCCGGATCCGCAGCAGCACCTCGACCCACCAGCGCGGGTACACGCCCAGCGCGCGGGAGATGAACAGTGGCTGCAGCAGCAGCAGCACGGCAAGCGCAACCAGCAGGTTCACCGGCAGCTCGCCGGTGCCGACCTGCTCGACGGTGCGGCCCCACAGGAACCCGGTGAGTGCACCCTGGGCCGCTACGAGGCTCGCCAGGAGGAACAGGAGTGCCCCGAACAGGCCCCACTTGGGGCGCACGAACAGGGCGTGCAGCACGCCGCGTGCGAGGCTCGGCCCGTCACCGGGCGGGGTCAGGTCGGGCGGCGTCCCTGCACGACGACGGCCACCGACCGCATCGGGCTCGGCGGTGCCGGGTTCGGGTTCGGTGCTGCGGGCGGGATCTGTAGCGGCTGCGCCAGCGTCGGGCACGCTGCCGTCGGCTGCCGGAGCCGTCACCGACCGGGCACGCGCCTCGGCCGCGGCGTCGGTCTCGTGACCAGCACCGGCGCCGTCCAGGGACCCGTCGCTCGCACCGGCCTCCAGCAGCGACCGGAAAGGACCGGGCGTGCGGGCGAGGGTCGCACGCGGGCCCTGCTGCACGACGCGGCCGTGGTCGAGGACCGCCACGAGATGAGCCCGCTCGATGGTGCCGAGCCGGTGCGCGATCAGCACGCCCGTGCGCCCGCTGAGCAGCCGGTCCGACGCCGCGACGACACGCGCCTCGGTGAGCGGGTCCATCCGCGCGGTCGCCTCGTCGAGCACCACGAGCTGGACGTGCCGGACGAGGAGCCGCGCGAACGCGACAAGCTGCTCCTCCCCTGCGGACAGCGTGGTGCCGCCAGGGCCGAGGAGGGTGTCGAGGCCGTCAGGCATGCCCGCGGCCCAGTCGGTCAGCCCGAGCTCGCGCACGGCGCTCTCGATGTCCGAGCGCGGGACGTCGGAGAACAGCGCGATGTTCTCCGCGAGCGTTCCCGCGATGATCTCGGTGCGCTGCGTGACCACGCCGACGGCGCCGCGCAGCTTCTGCAGGTCCAGGTCGCGCACGTCGGATCCGCCGAGGAACACCGACCCGCGCTCCGGCTCGACGGCGCGCGACAGCAGCGCGGCGAGCGTGGACTTGCCCGAACCGGTGCGGCCGACGAGCGCGATCGTCTCGCCGGCGGGGACCGTCAGCTCGACGCCGCTCAGGGCGAACGTGCCCTCCGCGTAGGCGAAGGACAGGTCCCGCAGCTCGAGGCCGAGCGGCCCCTCCGGCAGGTCGTCGCCGCCGTCGGGCTCCGGCTCGACGGACAGCATCTGCCGGATGCGCAGGACTGCGCCGAGGCCCTCCTGGATGTCCGGCAGGTGGTGCACCAGGTTGTCCATCTGCCCCACGAACATGGCGGTGACCAGGAACAGCGTGACGAGCTGGTCCACCGACAGGCCCCCGTCGGCCGCGACCACCGCGCAGACGACCGCGGTCCCGGCGAGCAGGGCGTACATGACCAGCCCGGCCCGGCGCAGCAGGCGCTCCTCGACGCGCACCACCGCGCGGAACTTGTCGTGCACGACCGCCGACAGCTGCGCCACGCGGCGCACGGCGAATGCCTGTCCCAGGCTGGTGCGCAGGTCGTTCCGCGCGGCGACGGCCTCCTCGAAGGCTGCTGCGTGGTCGGTCCACGCGGCCTCCTCGATGACCTTGCGGCGCGAGATCTCGCCGAGCAGAGGCCGGGTGAGCAGGGCGACGATCCCGCCCAGCACGGGGAACAGGAACCAGGCCGGCCACCAGGTGACGCCCGCGATGATCCACATGGGCACGACGCCGACGACCGTGCGCCCAGCGCCCCAGAGCTGACGGCGCACGAGGGTGCCGACGGCGTGCGTGTCGTCATCGACCCGGTCGAGCACCTCTCCGACCGCCTGCTCGGACAGGGTCGCCAGCGGCTGGCGGAGCGCCGCGCTGAGCAGGTCGCTCCGGAGCTTGCCCTCCGCGCGGTCCACGACACTGGCCCAGACCACCTGCCCGACGCCGTCGAACAGCGCACCACCCACCACGCACGCGGCGAGCAGCATCAGCCCCACGAGCGTGGCGTCCGCCGCCAGCTGCCCGGCCGCGACCGTGCCGAGGGCCTGGCCGATGGCACCGGCGGTGAGGGCGAGGAGCGCGACGACGGCAGCCGCACCGCGCAGCCTGCGCCAGTCGAGCCGGCGTGCCGGATCGTCCGTCAGGAGGTGTGCAGGGCGAGGCGACGCCTCCGGAACGGGCGCTGTCTCGTGGGTCTGCGGTGCGTCGATCATCGTTTCCTGAGGCTACGTCGAGACACCGACAGTCCCCGCCTCTTTTTCCACGGAGCGACCAAGCTCACGCCACCGGCTCCCCGGACATGTCAGACCCCCAGGTCACTCCGGTGACCTGGGGGTCTGACACATCGGCAGGAGATCAGAGAGACGCGAGCGCCTCGTTGAAGGTCTTGCTCGGGCGCATCACCGCGTTGACCTTGGCCTCGTCCGGGCGGTAGTAGCCACCGATCTCGGCAGGCTTGCCCTGGACCGCGAGCAGCTCCTCCACGATCGTCTGCTCACCGGCGGCCAGCGCCTCGGCGAGCGGCTTGAACGTGGCGGCCAGCTCGGCGTCGTCGGACTGCGTGGCCAGCTCCTTGGCCCAGTACAGGCCGAGGTAGAAGTGCGAGCCACGGTTGTCGATGGTGCCGAGCTTGCGGCCAGGGGAGCGGTCCTCGGCGAGGAACGTCCCGGTGGCCCGGTCGAGCGTGTCGGCGAGGACCTGGGCCCTTGCGTTGCCCTCGCTCGTGGCGAGGTGCTCGAAGGACGCCGCCAGCGCGAAGAACTCACCGAGCGAGTCCCAGCGCAGGTAGTCCTCCTCGACGAGCTGCTGCACGTGCTTCGGCGCGGAGCCGCCGGCACCCGTCTCGAACAGGCCGCCGCCGTTCATCAGCGGCACGATCGACAGCATCTTCGCCGACGTGCCGACCTCGAGGATCGGGAACAGGTCGGTGTTGTAGTCGCGCAGCACGTTGCCGGTCACCGAGATGGTGTCCAGCCCCATGCGGATGCGGGCCAGCGAGTACGCCGTCGCCTCCGCGGGGTCCATGATGAGGATCTCGAGGCCGTCGGTGTCGTGCTCCGGCAGGTACTGCTCGATCTTCTTGATCAGGTTGGCGTCGTGCTCGCGACGCGAGTTCAGCCAGAACACCGCCGGGGTGGCGGAGGCGCGGGCGCGGGTGACGGCCAGCTTGATCCAGTCGCGGATCGGGGCGTCCTTGGTCTGGCAGGCGCGCCAGACGTCGCCGGAGCGGACCGCGTGCTCCATGACCACGTCGCCCGCACCGTTGAGGATCCGGACGGTGCCGTCGGCTGCGATCTCGAACGTCTTGTCGTGCGAGCCGTACTCCTCGGCGGCCTGCGCCATGAGGCCGACGTTCGGGACCGAGCCCATCGTGGCCGGGTCGAGCGCGCCGTTGGCACGGCAGTCGTCGATGACGGTCTGGTAGATGCCCGCATAGGACGAGTCCGGGATCACCGCGAGGGTGTCGGCCTCTTCGCCCTCTGGGCCCCACATGTGGCCGCCGATGCGGATCATGGCGGGCATCGAGGCGTCGACGATGACGTCCGACGGCACGTGGAGGTTGGTGATGCCCTTGTCGGAGTTCACCATCGCCATCTTCGGGCCGTCGGCAAGGGCCGCGTCGAACGCGGCGCGGATCTCGGCGCCGTTCGGCAGGGCGCCGAGCCCGGTGAAGATGCCAGCCAGGCCGTCGTTGGCCGACAGCCCGGCCGCTGCAAGGTCCTGGCCGTACTTCTCGAAGACCGGCTTGAAGAAGGCCTTCACCACGTGGCCGAAGATGATCGGGTCGGAGACCTTCATCATCGTGGCCTTGAGGTGCACGGAGAACAGCACGCCGTCGGCCTTGGCCCGCTCGATCGACTCGACGAGGAACGTGTCCAGCGCGGCGGCGTCGAGGAACGTGCCGTCGACGACCTCGCCCGCGAGGACGGGCAGCGACTCCTTGAGCACGGTCACGGTGCCGTCAGCGGCGACGTGCTCGATGCGCAGGGTGTCGTCGGCCTCGATGACCACGGACTTCTCGTTGGAGAAGAAGTCGTCGTGGCCCATCGTCGCGACATTGGTCTTCGACTCCGGCGACCACGCGCCCATGCGGTGCGGGTGGGCCTTCGCGTAGTTCTTGACCGACGCGGGGGCACGGCGGTCGGAGTTGCCCTGACGCAGCACGGGGTTCACGGCGGAGCCCATGACGCGGCCGTAGCGCTCGCGCGCGTCCTTCTCAGCGTCCGTCCCGACGCTCTCCGGGAAGTCCGGGAGGTCGTAGCCGAGGCTCCGCAGCTCCGCGATGGCAGCCTTCAGCTGCGGCAGCGACGCCGAGATGTTGGGCAGCTTGATGATGTTGGCCGACGGGTCGTGCGCCAGCTCGCCCAGCTCGGCGAGCGCGTCGGGCTGACGCTGCTCCTCCGTGAGACGCTCCGGGAACTGGGCGATGATGCGGCCGGCGAGCGAGATGTCGCGGGTCTCGACGTCCACACCGGCCTTGGCCGCGTACGCCGAGACGATCGGCAGGAACGAGTAGGTCGCAAGAAGCGGGGCCTCGTCCGTATGGGTATAGATGATCTTGGACATGGGTGTGGCTGACTCCCCGGGTGTTGGAAATGTGCCGATCTCTCGACATCAAGATACCTGAGTCCCCCGCACCCTCCAGAATCGCGAGACGCACCTCACGCTCGCGAGCGCGCCTGCTTGGTTGTGGGCGTGATCGTTGCGACTACGCGCCGGTTTTAGGCGCAACGATCACGCCCACAACCAAGCACCTCAGATCAGGCCGAGCGAGCGGACCGCGTCGCGCTCCTCCGACAGCTCTGCGACGCTCGCGTCGATGCGGCCACGGGAGAACTCGTCGATCTCGAGGCCCTCGACGATCTTCCACTCGCCGCTGCCGTCCGACGTCACGGGGAAGGACGAGACGAGCCCCTCGGGAACGCCGTACTCGCCCGAGGACCACAGCCCCGCGGACGTCCAGTCCCCCTCGGGCGTGCCGTGGGTCCAGTCGCGCACGTGCGCGATCGCCGCGCTCGCGGCCGACGCCGCCGACGAGGCCCCGCGCGCCTGGATGATCGCGGCCCCTCGCTTGGCAACGGTCGGGATGAAGTCGTCGGTGAGCCAGGCGGTGTCCGCGGCGATCTCGGCACCAGGACGGCCGCCGACCTCCGCGCGGAACAGGTCGGGGTACTGCGAGGCGGAGTGGTTGCCCCAGATGGTGAGCTTCTTGATGTCCGCGACGGCGGTCCCGGTCTTGGCCGCGACCTGCGAGAGGGCGCGGTTGTGGTCCAGGCGGGTCATCGCGGTGAACCGGGTGGCCGGCACGTCCGGCGCGTTCGACGCCGCGATCAGCGCGTTGGTGTTGGCAGGGTTGCCGACCACGAGCACCCGGACGTCGGCGGCGGCACCCTCGTTGATGGCGCGACCCTGCGGGCCGAAGATGCCGCCGTTGGCCTCCAGGAGGTCGGCGCGCTCCATACCGGGGCCGCGCGGGCGGGCACCGACGAGGAGCGCCACGTTGACCCCGTCGAAGGCCTTGACCGGGTCGTCGAAGATCTCGACGCCGGCCAGAGTGGGAAAGGCGCAGTCGTCGAGCTCCATCGCGGTGCCTTCGGCGGCGGCGACGGCCTGCGGGATCTCGAGGAGGCGGAGCCGTACTGGCGTGTCCGCGCCGAGCATCTCGCCCGCAGCTATGCGGAAGAGCAGCGCGTACCCGATCTGGCCAGCGGCTCCAGTGACGGTGACGTTCACGGGTTCAGTCATGGCACCACTCTCGCATCGACCGACCCGCCTCGCCCAGCCCCCACGCGACATCGGCCGACCTTGCTCAACGACTGCCGCCGACCCACCGCAGGAAATGCGGTCAAGGGCTGCGCGGGTACGGTGAAGAAAATACCTGCGTCCATTCAGGTTTTGCTCAGCCAGGTAATGGCAGGATGTGCGCGACATCGCACGCACGCCGCCATGACGCGCACCGAATGGTGTGCCACTGAAAGGATCTGACTTCATGTCCCAGGACCTCGCCGCGACCCGCGGCGTCTCCGAGGTCGAAGAGCGGTCTTCGAGCCTGCTCTCCCGCCTGCTCGCCGAGACCTTCGGCACGTTCCTGCTGACGCTCGTGATCGTGGGTGTGCTCGTCTACAGCCCGCTGAACACCGTCGGCGGGCTCGGCATCGCACTCGGTGGCGCCTTTGCCTACATCGCGGGTGCCGCGGCCGTCGGTCGTGTCTCCGGCGCGCACTTCAACCCGGCGATCTCGCTGGGCGCCTGGCTCGGCGGGCGGATCTCGATCACCAGCATGTTCAGCTACTGGGGTGGGCAGCTCGTCGGCGCCGTCCTGGCCGCTGCCGTGCTCTTCGCGACGATCCCCCAGCCGCTCGTCGAGCTCCTCGGCAAGCAGAGCACGTCCGACGTCTTCGACTCGGCGGTGAACGGCTTCTCGACGCGCTCCCCGCTCTACCTGCAGACGCAGGGTGGCGCGCAGTTCGACTGGCTGCCCGCGCTGCTCGTCGAGATCATCATCTCCGCGGTGCTCGTGGGCGTCTACCTGGGCGCCAACGACCCGCGCCGCAGGATCGGCTACGCCCCCGTCGCCGTCGGTAGCGCCATCGCCGCACTGACCCTGGTGTCGTGGTTCGTCACGAACACCGGCATGAACCCGGCCCGTTCGACCGCGGCAGCGGTCTTCGCCAACGAGTGGGGCCAGCTCTGGCTGTTCTGGGTCGCCCCGCTGGTCGGTGCTGCCCTGGCCGCGCTGTTCTACCGCGCATTTGCCTCTGGTGAGGCCGAGGAGCTCGAGGAGCTCGACGAGGACGACGACGAGGACGAGGGCAAGGACGACGAGGAAGCCTTCTCCACCGTGACGCCGACCCCCGAGACGTCGACCCCCGAGGCCGAGGCCGAGACCACGGCGACGGACGAGGCGACCGAGCCGGAGTCCGAGCCCGCGAAGAAGACCGAGCCCGCGAAGAAGGCCGACGACAAGGCCTGACCGCCGGCAACCGCTCGCACGACGGCGGGGCCGCACCTTCCGTACGGGAGGTGCGGCCCCGCCGTCGTGCGGGCGTTGTGTCCCGCTTGCGTAGACCGTGCGCCGATCAGCCGCCGTTTGCCGGAGCGCCACCCCACGGCGATACGATCCCGCATCATGGCCGACACGAAGCAGACGCCCGGGGAGGAACCGGAGCCCGTTGCCCCCGCAGCGGAGCCGGCCACCGCATCAGCACGGTCGAAGACCGCCCAGAAGGCTCGTCCGGCCGGGTCGGGGCACGGCCCAGCCTCCGGCAAGAACGGCTCCTCCCCCGCAGAGGACGCACGGGACGCGGAGGGCGCGGCACCCGCACAGGACGCCGACGGCGCGGCCGAGGACGACGCTCCCGCCACGGACGGCCCCGCCACGGACGGCCCGGTCCCGGACTCCGAGTCCGACTCCGTCGACGACGCTGACGCTGACGCTGACGACACCGACGCCGACACCGACGACGACGACGTCGACGTCGACGTCGACGTCGACGTCGAGGACGACACCACCGCGGAAGGCACCGCGGTCGAGTCGGGCAACGACCAGGCAAAGGGCCCTGAACCCGAGCTTGCCGGTGAGGACGACGCTCCCGCAGGCCCCTACCCGACCCGGGTGGGCTGGGTGGTCGCCGCGTTCCTGTTCTTCTGGCCCCTCGCGATCCCTGCGCTCGTGCTGTCGATGCGGACTGCCGAGGCCAACGGCACGGGAAACACGCGCCGCGCGAAGAAGTCCTCGGTGCGCGCCCTCGACTTCGCCCTGGGTGGCGTCGTCATCGGTGCGCTCGGCATCGTCGGGCTGGCGGTCGGCATCGCTGCCGCGCCGACGTACGCCTCGTCGCTCCCGGCGGGGTTCGTCTCGACGGTCAAGTCCTTCGTTCCGCCGGCTCTGGCGGCCCCGCTCGGCATCACGCAGCCTGACGACGACGCAGAGCTCGCCGCTCCGACGTCGTCCCCGACCCCGAGCGACGACCCGTACGCGACGGCCGACCCGTACGCCCCGGAACCGGACGCGGACGGCCCGATCGCGTTGCCGACGCCCGAGATCGGGGACCAGGCGGGCTCGACCGACGAGCCGACGTCGTCGTCGGACCCTGCGGCCACGACCGGCGCAGAGATCCCGGACCTGGCGGTGGGCGACTGCTTCGACACGGCGGCGACGTCGGGCCAGACCACGCTGTACCGGATCCCGGTGGTGCCGTGCACCACGGCACACGGCGGCGAGATCTACGCGGAGACGACGGCGCCGGACAGCCTCGCGAAGAACGGCGAGACGCCCACCCAGCAGGAGCTGTGGGACGCGGCCGACGCGTACTGCTACCCGGAGTTCACGAAGTTCGTCGGCCTGCGATGGGCCAAGTCGGAGCTGCAGTACTGGCCGATCGCACCGTCGGAGCAGAGCTGGGCCGAGGGCGACCGGCGCATCCTGTGCGTCGTCGAGTCGGAGGAGCCGGTGACCGGCTCGCTGGAGGGCGCGGAGCGCTGACGGGCGCGGCGCCGAGAGGCGCGGCGCCGCCGGCGACCGGCCGTCAGATGCTGGGCGTCGCCACGGCGAGCACGCCGATCAGGACCGCCGTGGCGCCGTACAGCACGATGTCCACCGTCCGCGTCCGGATCACCAGGCCCACCGGGCTGTCGAGCACCGCGCGGAAGATCGCACAGACCACCAGGACCACGCCGATCCCGATCGCGCCGGCGCGCGCCCCTGCCGTCATGCCGAGCAGGACCGAGATGACGACGCCGACGAGGACGAGCCAGATGGCGAGGTTGCTGCGCTGCAGCTCCGGCATCATGTCGAGACTCTCGCCGCTGGATGGCTCACTGCGGTCGAGCTCCTGGCTGGTCGTCGTGGTGGCCGTGGTCGGACTGGCCTCTCTGGTGCGTTCGAGCGTAGCTGTTCCGGCCGAGCCCGGCTCGAGGAGCGTCGTAGCGCCACCCGGTGCGCCGGGGGCAGTCCGCGTCTCACTGAGATCCACGGGACGAGGGTACAACCGAAACGTCGCGATTCTGGAGAGCCGTGACCTGCTTGCAACCTGAATGACAGCGCGTTCCCAGGTTGGCGGCCCGCGGGCTACCGTGAGGTCCATGCCCGCGACTTCAGCACAGGTCCTCAGCAGCGTCGTCATCGTGGGTGCGGGACTGGCGGGAGCCCAAACCGCCGCAGCGTTGCGCAAGCACGGATTCGAGGGCCGGGTGACGGTGCTCGGCGCGGAAGGACTGCCGCCCTACGACCGTCCCCCGCTGTCCAAGGAGCTCCTCAAACGCACCGAACCGGTATGGCTCGCCGACGACCTCGGCGTCGACCTGCCCGCGCTCGCCGACGATCTGCGGCTCGCCGACCCGGCGGTTCGCCTCGAGGTGGACCGGGAGCGGGTGGTGGTGCGGACGACGTCGGGCGACGACGTCACGGCCGACGCCGTGGTCCTCGCCTCCGGCAGCGAACCCGTCCGGCCGGCGGGCTGGGATGCCACCGTCACGCTGCACACGTCCGCCGACGCCGAGCGGCTGCGCGCGGCCCTCGTGCCCGGCATGCGGCTCGTCGTGGTGGGCGCCGGCTGGATCGGCGCGGAGGTCGCCGGGGTCGCCGCTGGGGCCGGCGCACGCGTCACGGTCGTGGAAGCGGGCCAGGTCCCGCTGGAGCGGCAGCTCGGCCGCAAGGTGGGCAACCTGCTCGCCCCCTGGTACGACGCCGCCGGGGTCACCCTGGTCACGGGCGTCGCCGTCGACCAGGTGCTGCCTGGCTCGCACGACGAGGCGCCGGACGGCGCGCGCGTGACGCTCGCCGACGGCAGCGTTCTGGAGGCCGACCTCGTGCTGGCCGCCGTCGGTGCGCGGCCGGCGTCGGGATGGCTCGCCGGCTCCTTGCCGCGCGAGTCGAACGGCGGGCTGCGGGTCAACCGCGCGGGCCGGTTCATGGGGCTGCGCTCCCCCACCGACCCGGCGGGCGGACTGCACCTCGACGCGCTGCGCCGTGTCTGGGTGGTGGGCGACCTCGCGACGCGCGAGCACCCGGTGTTCGGGCCGGTCCCCGGCGGTCACTGGTCGGCGGCGCTGCACGACCCCGACGTCACCGTGCGGGCGCTGCTCGGCCTCGACGAGCGCGCAGCAGAACCCGAGCACGTGCGGGCGCGGCTCGGGCTGGCGCCCATCCCTGCGCACGCGCCGTACGTCTTCTCCCAGCAGCTGGGGCACGACCTGGCGCTGTTCGGCGTGCCGTCCCCGTTCGACGAGGTGGTGCTGCGGGGCGACCCGGGCTCGGGCGGCTGGGCCGCGCTCTACCTGGAGAACGCGCTGGACCGGCACCCACGCCGCACCTCGGACGGTCACCGGGTGGTGACCGTCCGGGCGGTGCTGCTCGTCGACTCCCCGCGTGAGGTGGGGCAGGTCCGCAAGCTGATGAACCGCGACGTCCCGCTCAGGGTCGACCTGGACCGTGCTCTGAACCCGGCGACCAAGCTCAAGGACGCGGTGGTCTGAGTAGCCAGGGCTCACTCCCTCACCCCCGATCCCCTGTGAGACCGAGGTTTCTCCGCTGTGGACCGGCCCAAAGCGGAGAAAGCCAGGTCTCGAAAGAGAGTGTCAGTGGGCGAAGTGGCGGGTGCCCGTCAGGTACATCGTGATGCCGGCCGCCTCGGCAGCCTTCACGACCTCGTCGTCACGGATCGAGCCGCCCGGCTGCACGACGGCGGCGACCCCGGCGTCGAGCAGCACCTGCAGGCCGTCCGCGAACGGGAAGAAGGCGTCCGACGCCGCGACGGCGCCCCGGGCGCGCTCGGCGCCGTCGGCCAGGGTGTTGGCGCGCTCGACCGAGAGCCTGCACGAGTCCACGCGGTTCACCTGGCCCATGCCGATACCAACGGCGGCGCCGTCCCTGGCGAGCAGGATCGCGTTCGACTTCGCGGCGCGCACGGCCTTCCACGCGAACTCGAGGTCCGCGAGCACCTCGGGCGACGCCGCCTCTCCGGTCGCGAGGGTCCAGCTCTCCGGGGCGTCGCCGTCGGCCTGGAACCGGTCCGTGGCCTGCATGAGCAGCCCGCCCGAGATCGGCCGGGTCTCGACGGTGCCGGACGGAGCCCTGGGCACGACCAGCAGCCGGATGTTCTTCTTGGCCCGCAGGATCTCGAGCGCCTCCGGCTCGAACCCGGTCGCCACCACGACCTCGGTGAACACGGGGGCGATCTGCTGCGCAGCGGCAACCGTGATCACGCCGTTGGCCGCGATCACGCCGCCGTAGGCGCTGACCGGGTCCGTCGCGTGCGCCTTCGCGTGCGCTGCGGCGATGTCGCCACCGACGGCGATCCCGCACGGGTTGGCGTGCTTGATGATCGCCACGGCGGGGCCTTCGTGGTCCCAGGCGGCCCGCCACGCGGCGTCGGCATCGACGTAGTTGTTGTAGCTCATGGCCTTGCCGTGCAGCTGCTCGGCCTGGGCCAGGCCCGTGACGCCGTCGCCGCGCGTGTACAGGGCGGCACGCTGGTGCGGGTTCTCACCGTAGCGGAGGACGTCCGCGCGCTCCCAGGTTCCGCCGGCCCACGCGGGGAAGCCGGTCGAGACGGGTCCGTCGGCACCGTCCACCACGTCGGTCGGCGCGAGCACCGACCCCATCCAGGACGCCACGGCGACGTCGTACGTCGCGGTGTGCACGAACGCCGCGGCGGCGAGCGCCTTGCGCTGGGCATAGGTGAAGCCGCCGGCCAGGACGGCGGCCACGACGTCGTCGTACCGCGCGGGGTCCACGACGACGGCGACCGACGGGTGGTTCTTCGCCGCGGCGCGCACCATGGACGGCCCGCCGATGTCGATCTGCTCGACGACGGCGTCCGGCTCGGCCCCCGACGCCACGGTCGCGGCGAACGGGTAGAGGTTCACGACGACGAGCTCGAACGGCGCGATCTCCAGGTCCGCGAGCTGGTCGAGGTGGTCCTGCTTGCGGGTGTCGGCCAGGATGCCCGCGTGCACACGGGGGTGCAGCGTCTTGACGCGGCCCTCGAGACACTCGGGGAACCCGGTCAGCTGCTCGACGGGGGTGACAGGGATCCCTGCGTCGGCGATCCTCGACGCGGTGGAGCCGGTCGAGACGAGCTCGACGCCCGCGCCGTGCAGCGCGGTGGCGAGCTCGATCAGGCCGGTCTTGTCGTAGACGCTCAGCAGCGCGCGCCGGACGGGGCGCTGCGAGTCGTCGGTGAGCTGGACATCAGGTGTGGACGGGGCGCCGGACATGGCGGTTCTCCTCGGAGGTAGCTTCGCGGAAAACCCTGGCACCCAGGCGGGCGGCGCGCATCACGGGTCGCTCGGCCGCTCCCCGGTGGTGACCCACCCTCGCCAGTCACGGCCACCGGCAGTCTAGCCGCGCGCCGTCGGACGGCGAACCGAACCCTGGCCGGGGTGGTCGGGGCACCGACCCCGACCACCCCACGCGGCTCCGGGAGCTCCGGTCAGTACGTGTAGCGGTGCACCGTCTCCGGGTGGATGACGACACGGACCTGCTCGCCGGCCAGGATCGCGGCGAGGTCGCCCGCCCGCACCTGGTCGTCGAGGTCCCAGTACCGCGCGGCGAGGCGGGCGGCCAGCTCGTGCGCCCCGTCGGTCTCGACCGTGGCGCGGCCGGCGACCGATACCCAGCGCTCCCGCTCACCCACCGGTGCCGCGACGACCAGCGAGGCGCGGGGGTCGCGGCTCAGGCGCCGCAGCTTCAGGGAGCCGGGCTCGGTGAAGATCTGGACGGTTCCCTCCGCCGTGGCCTCGAACCACACGGGCCGGGGCTGCGGCGGCTGTGTCCCGCCCGCGACGGACAGGAACCCGTGCAACGGGCGCCCGAGGAACTCGAGGTCCTCGGCGGTCAGGTTCGTACTGTTGCTCATGACGGCGAGTCAACCCCACCTCGACGGACGGGTCCATGGGTAAGAACCCTGATCACCTTTGTGATCGTCTTACGATCCGTTCGCCGGCAGGTCCGAGAGGTCCAGGACGAACCGGTAGCGCACGTCGTTCGCGGCGAGTCGTCGCATCGCCGTGGCCACCTCTGCGGACGGCAGCACCTCGACGTCGGCGGTGATGCCGTGCTCACTGCAGAAGTCGAGGAGCTCCTGCGTGCGCGGCCGGCCGCCGCTCCCTGCCGACGCCAGGCTCTTGCGGCCCACGAGCAGGTCCATCGTCTCGAGCGAGATCGGCCCCAGGTGGCCGAGCGAGCAGAGGGTGCCGTCGAGCGCGACGAGGCGCAGCAGCTGCCCGAGGTCGTGCGGCGCGGAGATCGTGTCGATCAGCAGGTCGATACTGCTCGCCACGCGCGCCAGGTCCTGCTCGTCGGTGGTGACGACCACGTCGTCGGCCCCGAGGCTCCGGGCGTCGGCCGACTTCCCGGACGTCCGGGTCAGCACCACCACCCGAGCGCCCAGCGCCTTGGCGAGGCGCACCGCGAGGTGCCCGAGGCCACCGAGGCCGGCCACACCGACCGTCATGCCGGGTCCGGCGCCCCATCGGCGCAGCGGCTCCCAGACCGTCACGCCCGCGCACAGCAGTGGCGCGACGGCGGCCGGGTCGAGGTTCTCCGGACGGTGATAGGCGAAGCTCTCGCGGACCACGTACTCGCCGGAGAACCCGCCGAGCGTCGGCGTGCCGTCGTGCCGGTCGCGACCGCCGTAGGTGAGCGTCGGGAACTGGACGCAGAAGTTCTCCTGGCCCGCCCGGCACATGGCGCAGACCCCGCAGGAGTCGACGATGTTGCCGACGGCCACCTGGTCGCCGACCTGGAACCGCGTGACCTCGGGCCCTGCGGCGACCACCTCGCCCACGAACTCGTGGCCAGGAACCAGCAGGTCGCCCCCGGCCCCGTGCGAGTGCGCGCGCAGCGCCGACAGGTCGGTGTAGCAGACCCCGCAGTAGGTGACGCGCACGGCAAGGTCGTCCGGGCGCAGCTCCCTGCGCTCGATGGTCCGGAGCGTGAGCTCTTCCTCGGAACCCAGTGCCCCATAGCCGGTGGTGCTGCGCATGTGCGCTCCTCAAAGTAAACAGACTGTTCTGTCTGTTTCGACAGTACGGCACTCGTGGCGAGGCAGGCAAGCGAGCGGACGGTATGGTCGCCACGTGGCAGACAGGAAGCCCCCCACCGCCCGCGGTGCGGCGACATGGGACCGGATCCTGGACGCGGCGACCGCCGAGTTCGCCCAGCACGGCTTCTCCGGCGCCCGGATCGACCGCATCACGAGCACCGCCCGGACGAACAAGGCGCAGCTCTACGGCTACTTCGGCACGAAGGACGAGCTGTTCGACGCCGTCCTGGCCGCGTCGTTCCGCCAGATCATCGACCTGGCCACCATCGACGCGAACGATCTGCCAGGCTGGGCGGTGCGGCTCTACGACGAGTACCTGGCACACCCCGACATCGTCCGGCTGGCCACGTGGTCGCGGCTGGAACGGAGCCCTCGTGGGCACCTCGTGGCAGAGGCCGAGCGCCAGGACGGGGAGAAGCTGGCCGCGATCGCCGCCGCCCAGCAGGCCGGCGCCGTCGTACCCGGCGACCCGTTCGACGTGATGGCCATGGTGATCGGCATGTCCATGGCCTGGTCGCCGGTCAGCAACGTGTACGCGGCCCACGCCGGCGAGGCCCAGGCGGAGCACCGGCGACGGCGGGAGTTCCTGCGCGAGGCGGTCCGCCGCGCGGTCACCCCTGGCTGACCGCGCGCATCGGGCCGGGCCCGGTCACGCAGGCGCGGCCTTCAGGCCGACGCCGCAGGAATCCGCACGCCGATGCCCAGCAGCTCCCAGGCACGGGTGGCCCTGCGCACCCGGCCGGCCTGTCCGACCCCGGACAGCCCGCCGGCCACCATCGAGACGGCGAGCAGCAGGTCCTCCGACGTCGTCCCTGGTGGCACCTCACCTGCCGTGAGCGCATCCTCCAGCCGGGTCCCCAGCACGACGGCGACCCGCTCGCCAAGGGCGCCGAGACGCCCGTCGGGCGCCTCCGACCGGACCAGGTCCACGAAACCGACCGAGTCGACCGCGTGCCGGGTGACCAGCCCGAGCAGGTCGGGCAGCCCCGCGCCCGGGTCCGCCGCGAGCTGCTCGACGGCGGCCACCTGCTCCTCGAAGACCGCCACCACGAGGTCCAGCCGCTCCGGGAAGTGGCGGTAGAGGCTGCCCTGCCCGACGCCCGCCCGCTTGGCGACAGCACTCAGCGGTGCGCTGGTCCCCACGGACCCGAAGACCTCGCGGGCCGCCGCCAGCAACGCCGCCCGGTTGCCCGCCGCTGCCCGCGGACCGAGGTTGGGCGCTCCCCCGCGACGCGCTGGAATGCGGGGAACGTCACCGCGTCGAGGGTCGCGAAGCACACCGGTCATGGACCTATCCTAGATACCGGACACTGTTGTCCGGTATCGATGTCCCCGGCCGAGGAGCACGCATGGCACTGACCGTTCATTCCACCGTCGGCGACTGGCTCGACCACCCCGTGGGCGGCCGGATCCTCGCCGAGCTGCTCGCGCAGGGCGGCACCACGCCGGAGTCCCTCACCCCCGCCCGTGGCCTGCCGCTGGAGCAGCTCGTGGCCCTGTCGGGCGGCAAGCTCCCCGCCGAGGCGCTCGACGGCCTCGTCGCCGCGTACCGGGAGGCCGCTCCCGACGAGGTCGCCGAGGCGGGCACCGAGCGGCGGCCGGCCGGCTGGATCGAGCAGATCACCCCCGGCCGCTTCGCGGGCCAGACCGTCGTCGTGACCGGCGCCGCGTCCGGCATCGGCAGGGCCGTCGCGTCCCGGGTCGCCCGCGAGGGCGGCCGCGTCGTCGCAGCGGACCTCTCCGGCGACAAGCTCGGCGAGCTCGTCGCAGCGCTCGCCGACCTTCCCGCCGGCGCCGAGGTCGTCCCCGTCGCCGGTGACGTCTCCGACCAGGCCGACGTCGCCCGCATCGTCCTGGCGGCCGGCGACCGGATCGACGCCCTGGCCAACGTCGCCGGGATCATGGACGACATGTCCGCCGTCCACGAGGTCAGCGATGCCCTGTGGGAGCGCGTGCTGCGCGTGAACCTCGAGGGCACGATGCGGCTCACCCGCGCCGTCGTGCCGCACATGCTGGAGGCGAAGGAGGGGCGCATCGTCAACGTCGCGTCCGAGGCCGGCCTGCGCGGCTCGGCCGCCGGGGTCGCCTACACGGCGTCGAAGCACGCGGTCGTCGGCCTGACCAGGTCGACCGCCGTGATGTACGCGAAGAGCGGCATCCGGACCAACGCCGTGGCGCCCGGCGGCGTCGCAACGGGCATCCCCGTACCGGGCCAGGCGGAGTTCGGCGCTCCGGTCCTGCGGCCCCACCAGGTCAACATCCTGAGCCTCGCGACGGCAGAGGAGCTCGCCGCCTCCATCACGTTCCTCCTGTCCAGGGACTCGGTGAACCTCAACGGGGCGATCGTCGCCTCGGACGGCGGCTGGTCGGCGGTCTGACGCCGGGCTTCAGGTCCGGCCGGCTACGAGCGGCTCTCGATGTGCTCAGCCACGCGCTCCGCGAACCATTCTCGCTGTTTCCTCTGCCGCACCTTCTGCTCACGCAGGAGAGCCTTGGCGGTGGAGACGGCCAGCAGCACCAGCACGACGCTGAACGGGAGCGCCAACAGGATCGCCATGGTCTGCAACGCGCTCAGCGGATCGATGCCGGCGTCCGGATTGGCGGCGGCCGCCCGAGCGCCCACGACGAGCAGCACCGCCGCGACCGCACCCTCGACACAGCCCCAGAACGCACGGCTCCACTTGGGCGGGTCCGGGTTACCTCCCGAGGCGAGCATGTCCACCACGAACGACGCCGAGTCGGAGCTCGTGACGAAGAAGACCACGATCAGCGCGATCCCGAGCACGCTCAGGATCGTGGACCCGGGAAGAGTGTCGAACAGCTGGAACAGCGCGGTGTCGGTGCTGACGGTGCCGTCCTCGGCGATCATCCCGCCGCCGCCGAAGATCTCCTGGTACAGCGCCGAACCGCCGAGCACCGAGAACCACAGGAACGTCACCAGGGTGGGCACGAGGAGCACGCCCATCACGAACTCGCGGATCGTGCGGCCCTTGGAGATGCGGGCGATGAACACGCCGACGAACGGCGCCCAGCTCATCCACCAGCCCCAGTAGAACGTGGTCCAGCTGCCGAGCCAGGCCGCGCCGTCCTCCTGGAACGGGCGGGCGTTGAACGTGAGGATGAAGAAGTTCTGGAGGTACGAGCCGATCTGGGTCAAGAAGTCGCTCAGGATGAACACCGTGGGACCCGCGATGAGCACGAACGCGAGGATCGCCGTGGCGATGCCCATGTTGATGTTCGAGAGCCATTTGATGCCTTTGTCCACGCCCGTGACCACCGAGGTCACCGCGAGCGCCGTGATGACGATGATGAGCATGACCAGCAGCCAGGTGGTCGGCTCGTCGATGACCTCGAGATAGGCCAGGCCGGCGCCGATCTGGGTGACCCCGAGGCCGAGCGAGGTCGCGACGCCGAACAGCGTGCCCAGCACGGCGATCACGTCGATGACGTCGCCCCAGAAGCCGTTGATGCGGTTGCCGAGCAGCGGCCTGAGCGCCCAGCGGATCGAGACCGGGTTGCCGAGGCGGTGCACGGAGTAGGCGATGGCGAGGCCGACGACAACGTAGACGGCCCAGGCGTGCAGGCCCCAGTGCAGGAACGTGACGTCCATGGCCGCGCGGGCGGCGGCGGCCGGCGTGTCGGCGATGGCGCCAGGCGGTGTCACGCTGAAGTGGTTGAGGGGCTCCGCCACTCCCCAGAAGACGAGGCCGATTCCCATTCCGGCCGCGAACAGCATGGCGAACCAGGAGCCGAGCTTGAACTCCGGCTCGTCGTTGGGGTCCTTGCCGAGCACGATGCTGCCCATGGGCGAGACCGCGAGCCAGATGGCGAAGAAGACGCAGCCGGCGACCAGCCCGATGTAGTACCAGCCCAGGTCCTGGACGACGGTCTCGTTCGCTGCTGCGATCAGGTCGCCCATCTGCTCCGGGACGATCGCGGTGATCACCACGAAGGCGAGCAGCAGACCAGCCGCGGGGTAGAAGACCCGCGGCCCGTGGATCAGCCGGCGCCTGCCGACCCTGTCGGTAGGAGCGCCCTTTGTGCCTGTCTTGTGGTCAGACATGTGCGGCCTTTCGCTGTGAACATTTCTCAATCAATCGGATTCATTACCGACTTGTCACAGTCCAGAGCCCTTCTACCGTATCGAGGCTCGCGCTTCCTTGCTTCTTGAGCGCCGCGGGCGACGGCTACTCGAGCGCGTCGTCCGGCCACGTGTCGGGCCGCCCGATCCGCATCAGCGGTCGCACGAAGCAGAGAGCCACGACGACGCACGTCAGGGCACCGACCATCACCCAGAGCGTGGTGGCGATGCCCCATCCCTCGAGGAGCGCGCTGCCCACGACGGGCGCGGCCGGCGCGGCGATGAGCCCGGTCAGCCCGAGCAGGGAGGTGGCCCGGCCCATCATGCGGTCCGGCACGATCACGGTGAGGTAGCCGGTGAAGCCCGCGTTGAGCGCTGGGTAGAGGAACACCCCGACCGCCAGCATGGAGACGAAGACCCAGTAGGTCGGCGCGAGCGCCATGACGACCAGCGCGGCGACGAGCAGGCCGATGGTCAGGATCCCGAACCGGCCGACACGGGTGCGCCGGACCATCGGGCCCGCGAGAATCGCACCGGCCAGCATGCTGAGGCCCGCGCATGCGTCGACCAGCCCGATGAGTCGCGGATCGGTGCCGGTGCGCACCAGCTCGAGGTTGATCGCGACGATCAGGGCGATCGAGGTCAGGTTCAAGAGCGTGATCAGAACGAGCACCGCCCGGAACAGCGGAACGGCCCCGACGAACCGCAGGCCCTCGCGGAGGTCGGCCAGGGGACGCGTCCGCTCGGTCCGTTCGCGGTTGAGCGGCCTGCGCACGAACGAGACGGCGACCGCCTCGATCGCGTGCCCCACCACGGAGGCAGCGAACGGCAGCACGTGGGCCATGCCGTAGAGGAGCCCGCCGATCGGCCCGGCGAACAGGCCCACCGCAGCCATCCGCCCCTGGTTCACCGCCATCGCGTTCGCCATCTGCGCCGCGGGCACGACGGCACGCAACGCCCCGCCCGACGCCGGGTTCACGAACGCGCTCACCATCGAGGAGCCGAACAGCACCGCCGCCAGGTGCCAGGCGCTCAGGGATCCGGCGAGGCCGGCCACCAGGACCGTCGCCCAGAGGCCGGCGCCCGTCGTGGCGGCGAGCACCAGGAGCCGACGGCGGTCCACCCGGTCCGCGACGACGCCGGCAGGCAGCGTCGCGGCCAGCGCACCGACCTGTCCGATGCCGCTGACCAGGCCGGCCTGCGCCACCGAGCCGGTGACCTCGAACGCCAGCAGCGGCACCGCGAACGTGCCCACCCCTGCACCGATCGCCTGGGCGAACCGTCCGGTGGTGAGGAGCAGGTAGGCGCGGTTACGCCGCAGCGGGATGTCCGGCATCCCTGGGCCCGACGGCGGCACCTGCTCGGGCGGGACGTCCAGCGGGGCATCCGGTTGCATCTCTGGCGGGGTGACAGACGGGGTGTCCGGGTCCGGAGGGGCATCCGGGCGCAGGTCCGCCGGGGCATCCGGGTGCAGGTCCGCCGGGGCGTCCTGGGGCAGGTCCGCCGGGGCGTCCAGCGGGGCGGCAGTCATCGCCGCCCGAATCTCTGCGTTCACGCGGCACAACGTAGTGGCCGGGCACAGCAAGCGGGTGAAATGTCCACCCGCGCGTCGACACTGCGGTCAATCTCGGGCAGGTGTGCCCAGAGCCCAGCCCCACTCCCTGGCCGACTGCAGACTTGGTAGCGGCTCGTCGGCGCCACTGCAGAGTTCGTCGCGGTGACGGGCCCCGAAACAGCAACCAACTCTGCACTCGTCGATTGGCGGGGCAACCAAGTCTGCAGTCGGCCGCCCGGGGCCGACGGCAGGCTGCCCTAGCAGGGCCGGGCAAGTCCCGGCAGGGCACCTCCGGGCAAGTTCCGGCAGAACGACAGAACCGGCCCGGCAAGTCTCAGCAGAACCAGATCCCAGCAGGACAACCGCAGCGCAACCGCCCCCCGGCCTCAGCGGCCGATCGACGCCTTGCGGCCCGCCACGTAGAGCCCCTCGCGGGCGATCCGGCCGACGGTCTCGACCAGCAGCGCGCGCTCGGCGACCTTGATCCGTTCGGTCAGGGTCGGCTCGTCGTCGCCGTCGAGGACCGGCACCGCCGTCTGCGCGATGATCGGGCCGGTGTCCACGCCGTCGTCGACCAGGTGCACCGTGCAGCCGGTGACCTTCACGCCGTGGGCGAGCGTGTCACGGACCGGGTGCGCTCCGGGGAAGCTCGGCAGGAGGGCCGGGTGGGTGTTCATCATCCGGCCCTCGAACTTCCGCACGACGCTCGGGGCGAGGATGCGCATGAACCCCGCGAGGATCAGGTAGTCGGGCTGGAACACCGACACCGCTTCGAGGATGCCGTCGTTCCAGCCCGCCCGGTCGTCGAAGTCGTTCATGGCGACGACCGCGGACGCCACCCCGGCGTCGCGCGCCAGGTCGAGCGCTCCCGCCGTCGGCCGGTCCGTGACGACGCCGACGACGCGCGCTCCGTAGGACGCCTCCTGCTGGGCGGCGAGCAGGGCGGCGAGGTTGGATCCACCGCCCGAGGCGAGCACCACCAGGCGCTTGGCGGAACTGGACTCGACGGAGTGACCGGAGGGCGTCTGCACGGGCCCCAGCCTACTTTCCCGGACCGGTCCCGCGTGCCTCGCCCGGCGGATCGTGCGCAGGTCCCGGCGCGGGCGCGACGGCCGGGTCGGCGCCCGGTGCGCCCGACGGTTCGGCGTCGGAGGCGTCCGCGGCCTGGTCCAGCCCGAGCTCCGCTGCCAGGTCGGGCACCTCAGGTGCCGGTCCGCGGGGCTCGTCGGGGGCCTGCTCGGCGTCCGGCCGCTCGGGCTCCGGCCGGCGCAGCCATGCCGTCAGGTCCTCCCCGATGATGCCGCGCCGGGACACCACGTCGAGCTTGGCGCCGAGCAGCACGGCGGCGGCTCCCCCGCCCACCTCCGCCGCCACCAGGCCGGCGGTCGCCAGCGGGTTCGCGCCGACGTCGGACAGCCGGCCCGGGCCACCTGCTCCCGCCGCCGCCCACTGCCCCAGCAGCATGACGACGCCCGGCGTGACGACGATGCCGCAGAGCACCCAGCCGACGTCGGACCAGCGGACCAGCGTCGGTTCCAGGCGACGCCACGTGAACAGGCCCGCCGCCACTCCGCACGCCACCACGAGCACCGGGGTCCACGCACTGACCGGGTTGGCCCAGTCATCCCCCGGCAACGCTCCGAGGAGCGGGATCGCGGGCAGCGGACCGGAGATCGTGCCGAACGGAGTGAAGCTGGTCCCCACGCCGACGGCGAAGCCCGGTCCGGCGAGCCAGGCAGCCGCCCACAGGACGAGGTTGGGCAGCAGGGCGAGCTGGGCCACCGCGAACACGATGCCGCCGGTCCAGCCCGGTTCGAGGGCGGTGATGATGTCCGACGAGGTGGCACGGCCCGCCAGCGCCCACCCCGCGACCAGGAGCGCCGCCCCACCGATCAGCAGCGCGACGGCCACGGCACCGCCCCGTAGCCCGAGCCGCAGCGTCGCAGGCACGAGGTCGATACCGGTGAGCCTTCTGGTCACCACCTCCGCCCGTTCGCCGAGCTCGACGAGGGTCGGGGCGTCGGGGCGGGCCAGGATCCCGAGCAGCATCCCGGCCCCGCCCATCACCAGGCCGGCGAGGGCCGCCGTCGGGAGCGACCAGCCGGGGGCGGTGCCCGCCATGGCCGCCACCGCCGTCGTGCCCAGGGCGTACGTGACCGCGCCCGCCGCCCAGGCGCGCACGGTCGTGGTGGCGAAGCGCTTGGCCGAGACGTACGTGGCGAACAGTGCAAGGGTCGCGACGCCGAGCGGTGCGAGGGTGACGGTCACGGCGTCGGCCGTGAGCGGGACGCCGTGGCTCAGCAGCCAGATACCCATCGCGACGTCGACCGCCGAGCCCACCTGGGCGTCGTCGTCAGGGGCGCCCGTCGGCGTGGCGAGCGTCGCCGTGCCGACGAGGTAGGCGACCACCGCGGGGAGCACCACGACGGCGAGCGACAGAACCAGGGCCTGACCGGCCGAGACGATGCCGGCGACGATGTCGGACAGCCGGGCCGGACGGGGCTCCGCCGGCGTCGGCTCCTCGACCAGCCGGCTGCGGCGGGCGGTCGACCGGCTGGCCGGGCGACTCGTCCGGGCGCCGGGGGTGCGGGTGGCCGCGCTCGGGCGGGGTGGTGCGCTCACGAGCCAATCTTCACCCGCCCGGTGCTGTCACACCGGGGACCCGCCTCGGCGTGGCCCGGGTGAAGTTCGGGAAAAATCACGGCGAGACATGGATTTGTGCGCGGGTCCTGGTGTAAATGGGCCAATTCGTCGAGCGCGGGGCAGGTGGTGGCTCAGCGACGTGAACCACCACCTACCCCGCACTCAACGAAGGGTGCAGACCGTCAGAGAGACTGCAGGATCTCTCGCATGAGGTCAGCGGTCTCGGTCGGCGTCTTGCCGACCTTGACGCCGACGGCCTCGAGGGCCTCCTTCTTCGCCGCGGCGGTGCCGGACGAGCCGGACACGATCGCACCGGCGTGACCCATCGTCTTGCCCTCGGGGGCGGTGAAGCCCGCGACGTAGCCGACGACCGGCTTGGTGACGTGCTCCTTGATGTAGGCCGCCGCACGCTCCTCGGCGTCGCCGCCGATCTCGCCGATCATCACGATCGCCTTGGTCTCCGGGTCGTTCTCGAAGGCCTCGAGCGCGTCGATGTGCGTGGTACCGACGATCGGGTCGCCGCCGATGCCGATGGCGGTCGAGAAGCCGAGGTCCTTCAGCTCGTACATCATCTGGTAGGTCAGCGTGCCCGACTTCGACACGAGACCGATCGGGCCCTTGCCCGTGATGGTGTGCGGGGTGATGCCGGCCAGCGACTCACCCGGGGTGATGATGCCGGGGCAGTTCGGCCCGATCATCCGGGTCTCCTTGCCCTGGAGGTAGGCCCACACCTCGGCGGTGTCCTGCACCGGCACGCCCTCGGTGATGACCACGAGCAGGCCGATGCCCGCGTCGATGGCCTCGATGGCCGCGTCCTTGGTGAAGGCCGGGGGCACGAAGACGACGGAGACGTCCGCGCCGGTCTCGGCCATGGCCTCCTTGACGGTGCCGAAGACGGGCAGCGTGACGTCGTTGCCCTCGTGGTCCTTGTGCTCCACGGTGGTGCCGGCCTTGCGGGCGTTCACGCCACCGACGATCGTCGCGCCGGAGTCGAGCATGAGGGCGGTGTGCTTGGCACCCATGCCACCCGTGATGCCCTGGACGATGATCTTCGAGTCCTGGTTCAGGTAGATCGACATTGTCTTCTAATCTCTGCTTTCGAAGTCTTCGCGGGCGATCAGGCGTTGGCCAGCTGGGCGGCCTTGTCGGCGCCGCCGTCCATGGTGTCGGCAAGGGTGACGAGCGGGTGGTTGCGCTCGGTCAGGATCTGGCGCCCCAGCTCGACGTTGTTGCCGTCGAGACGGACCACCAGCGGCTTGGTCGCGGTGTCGCCCAGCAGGTCGAGCGCGCCCACGATGCCGTTGGCCACCTCGTCGCACGCGGTGATGCCGCCGAAGACGTTCACGAACACTGCCTTGACCTGCTCGTCGCCGAGGATGACGTCGAGCCCGTTCGCCATGACCTTGGCGTTCGCGCCGCCGCCGATGTCGAGGAAGTTGGCGGGCTTCACGCCGCCGTGCTTCTCGCCGGCGTACGCGACGACGTCGAGCGTGGACATGACCAGGCCCGCTCCGTTGCCGATGATGCCGACCTCGCCGTCGAGCTTGACGTAGTTGAGGTCGTTCTCCTTGGCCTTGGCCTCGAGCGGGTCGGCGGCGGCCGAGTCCTCGAGCTCCGCGTGGTCCGCGTGACGGAAGCCGGCGTTCTCGTCGAGCGTGACCTTGCCGTCGAGGGCGACGATCTCGCCGTCCTCGGTCTTGACCAGGGGGTTCACCTCGACGAGCGTGGCGTCCTCAGCCTTGAACACGGTCCAGAGGCCGCGGATGACCTCGGCGACCTTGCCCTTGATGTCGTCGGCGAAGCCGGCGGCGTCCACGATCTCCGCGGCCTTGGCCTCGTCGATGCCGACGGCCGGGTCGACGGCGATGCGGGCCAGCGCCTCGGGGCGCTCGACGGCCAGCTGCTCGATCTCCACACCGCCCTCGACGGAGCACATCGCGAGGTAGTTGCGGTTCGACCGGTCCAGGAGCACGGAGAAGTAGAACTCCTCGGCGATCTTGGCACCCTGCGCCACCATCACGCGGTGCACGGTGTGGCCCTTGATGTCCATGCCGAGGATCTCGCCGGCCTTCTCAGCGGTCTCTTCGGGCGAGTGGGCCAGCTTGACGCCGCCCGCCTTGCCACGACCACCGGTCTTGACCTGGGCCTTCACGACGACAGTTCCGCCGCCCAGCTTCTCGGCGCCTTCGCGAGCCTCTTCGGGGGTCGTCGCGACAACCCCACCCAGCACGGGCACGCCGTGCTTCTCGAAGATGTCGCGCGCCTGGTATTCGAACAGGTCCACCCTGCTGCGTCCTTCCATCGGGATGCGGCCCTCGGACGTCGTAGGCGCCCGGAGCCCGGCTGAAGCGATGTCTCGACGTCAAGACATCCCGGTACAGGGTAGCCCTGGATCGCCCGTGGTTCCGAACGAAGCGGCGGTATTCCGCGGTTCGTCGCCAGCCGGCCTCCGACCTGTGGCGCATGTCTCGGCAACGAGGGGTCAGACGCCCGGTCCAGCCGGGTGCCTCGTGCCTTCGTCACGTCGAGAGCACGTCAACTTGGGTTGACAGATGTGGCTTCTGTCAACCATGGTTGACACATGAGCCAGCAAGCACTCGTCGCATCCGCCGCCGGGGACGACCCCGCCGACGGGCTGCGCGCCGTCCGGGCCCTGCGCGAGCTGGCCGATCGCCTCGAGGCGCTCCAGGTGGAACGCGCGCGGCGTCTCGGCTGGTCGTGGCAGGAGATCGCCGCCGCCCTCGGCGTGTCCCGGCAAGCCGTCCACAAGAAGCACAACAGGAGGATCTGATGTTCGAGAGATTCACGAAGGACGCCCGCTCCGCCGTCGTCGATGCCCAGATGGTTGCCCGCTCCGCGCACAGCGACCAGATCGACAGCCGCCACCTGCTCGTCGCGCTCGCCGAGAGCGAGGGCCCTGCCCGGACCGCCCTGTCCGACGGCGGCCTCGACGTGGCCGACGTCGTCACGCGTGCCAGGGCGAGCATCGAGGCGGGGGACGCACTCGACCCCGGCGCGCTGGCCGCCGTCGGGATCGACCTCGACGAGGTCACGCGCAGGACCGAGGCCACCTTCGGCAAGGGCGCGCTCACCCGCGCCGGGCGCATCCTGCGCGGGCGCCGCAAGCACATCCCGTTCACCGCGGACGCGAAGAAGTCGCTCGAACTCTCGCTGCGCGAGGCGATCCGCCTGGGCTCCAAGGAGATCAACGGCGGGCACCTGCTGCTCGGCCTCACGCGCGCCGAGTCCCCGGCCCGCAACCTCCTGTCCGACGCCGGCGCCGACGTCGAGCGGGTCCGTCGCCTCGCGGAGGGCACGGGCAAGGCGGCGTGACGGCCGTGCACTCGACCGAACTCATCGACTTCGGTCGGTTGCCCTGAGATCGGTCCTTCGATTGACCGATCTCAGGGCAACGGACCGATCTCATCTGCAACGAGCTCATCCTCGATAGGCACGTGCCCTCGGCGCTACGCTCGGACACGTCCGGGACGTCCCGCGGCAGAACCCTCTGGGGATCCCATGCCACGAGCACGGAGACGTGCCTCGCTCGCCCCGATCACGCTCGTCGCCCTCCTGGCAGCGTGCACTGACTGGCAACATCCAGAGGTACAGCGTGCCGACGGATTCATCGCGATGATCCGTACGACGCCCATCGACGAGGACAGTGACGCAGAGGTTGGTGGGGAGCTCGTCACCAACGATGCCGGCTGTGCCGGCATTTCGAGGGGTGACACTTTCTATCCGGTCCTGTGGCCCGAGGGCACCTCCGTATCCGAGGAGGGACTGACGTTCCCCGACGGCACAAGCGTCGAGCCGGGTGGCACGTGGAGCGGCAGCGGCGGAGAGGGCTTCCTCCCTGCCGAAAACTATCCGGACATCCCGGAAGAGTGCGTAGGCAGCCCCGAGACGATGACGGTCGTCGCGAACACGGCGTCCGGCTCGTAACGAGCACAGCTCAGTCGAGCAAGCCGCGTAGTCACCAAGCCGAGTGGTCACCGCGCGACAGCTTGCGGAATGCCTGCAAATTACCCGCTTTGCACCGCTACGATCATGCGCCATGAAGCATGCCCGCAATGCCGGCCCCGACCTCGCGTTCCGGCTCGGCCGGCGCGTGATCACGGCGGTCGCCGACGACATGTCGACGACGCAGCGCGTCGGGGCCGGCGTGGTCGCGGCGCTCGTCGCCATCTCCCCGTTCGGAGCGTGGAGCGAGGTGGAGGCTCAGGCCGACCCGCTGACCGCCGGCACGCCCGTCGAGGTGGGACCGTTCGAGGTGACCGTCGTCAGGGCGGCTACCGCCGATGAGCTCGGCCACCTCGTGCCGCAGCCGGGCAACCGGATGCTGGCCGTCGTCGCGGACGTCACCAACACCGGCGACGTCCCCGAGTACGGCGTAACCCTGAGCAGCGCCGTCCCGGCTCCCCAGGGTGCAGGGATCGTGCCGGAGGAACCGCTCACGGGCCTTGGCGCCGATCCTGCGACCGACAGCGGCGCGGGCGCCGCGCCCGACGGGGAGGCCGGTCCCCCGGCGGAACCGTCACCGGCCGCCTCCCCCGGCGAGCCGGGCGCCTCCGAGGAGCCCGAGCTCCCGTCCGCGACGATCGTCAACATCGAGGACGGCACCAGCATCAGCATCCTCAACCCGGGGGTCACGCACCGGGTCGCGCTGATCTGGGAGCAGAGCGGCACGTGGTCGGGTACGGAGCTGCCGCTCGAGCTGGTCGAGCTGGAATGGGTGGAGGAAGACCCGCTGGGCCTGGACGACGGGCACTGGTTCGCGAACGAGATCGCCTTCCAGGGGCAGATCCCGGTCCAGCCCGCCACGCCGGACGCCGACGCCGACGAGCAGGGCGCGAGCAGCGAGGCGGGTCAGCAGTGAGGCACGGACGCCGCCGGATCACGTGGAAGGGCACTGCGCTCGTCGTCGGCGCGGTGACTGCAGGCTGTGCGCTCGTGACGTACGTGCCGCAGGGCGAGGGCGTGGACGCGCCGTTCCTCGTCGAGGGCGAGGTCGGCCAGACGCTCGATCTCACGTATGCCGAGCTGACCGTGACCGACGTGCGGGTCGCCGACGTCCTGACGAGCCCCGCCGAAGCGGCGGCCGCCGCCGGCACCTTCCTCGTGGTCGACGCGACCTGGCGCGCCACGCAGGGCGAGACGACGTTCAGCGGGGCCGAGGTCACCGACGAGCAGGGGCGCAGGTTCTGGCCGAGCACGCGAGGCGGCTGCTCGACGTCGGCCAGCGCCCAGCCGGGCTACGCGTGGCGCACCACGTACTGCTTCGACGTGCCGCGCGACGCGCTGGAGGGGGCGACGGTGCGCCTCGCCCGCGGCGACCAGACCGAGGAGCACGGCGGCCAGCGGCGCGACGCCGTCGCCGTGGTCGATCTCGACATCACGCCGGGCAAGGCGGACCAGCTGTGGGACGCGGCCGAGACGGTGTCGCCGGAGGCGCCGGGCTACGCCGCGGCGAGCACGGGAGGTGCCGAGGAATGACGACTCTCGTGACCCCTGCGGCGCCGGGCCCCGGCCACGGAGCTCCGCCCGGAGCGGCTCCGAGCCTGCGGCCCGGGATGCTCCCCGGGAGCGTCCCGCCCGACCTTCCGGCGCCCGCGCATCGCGCGGGCTGGTGGCGGCGCAACGCCGTCTGGCTGGTGCTGCTGCCGGTCGCGGTCGTGGTGGCCGCTGGAGCGTCGTCGTTCCGGGTCTGGGCGTACTGGTGGCCCGTCGGCCTGCACCACGAGGTGGACCGGGTGACCGTCGGTGAACCGGCACACCTGGCCGGCGAGTACTACGACCTCGGGTTCGACGTGCCGGAGCGGGCGAACACCACGGTGCTGCGGGAGATCGACGCGACGGTGACGGGCATCGAACGGGTGGAGCGGCTGCCGGCGCCCAGCTACGGCGACCCCGTCCTGATTCCCGACGGGTCCGTCGCGTACGAGGTGCAGGTCCACTTCGCTGCCGACCCGCAGACCGACGTCTCGCTGTGCCAGATCATCCTCGTGGCCGAGGACGGCACGCGGTACGGGGAGTCGACGACGGACGTGCTGGGCAGCTCCAACCGCTGCTCGACGCCGGAGGCGGAGGGCTTCGTCAGCGAGCAGCCCGAGTGGGACGTGTCGTCGTTCGTGCTCGCCGATCCCGGCGCGGAGATCACGCAGGTGCGACTGGGGTTCGGCGGGCCCGAGTATGTGACGGTCGATCTGCCGTAGCCGCCTCCTCCTCGCGCACCACGAGCCCGCGCTCGACCAGCACCTCGACGGTCGCGGCGATCAGTGCAGCGGCCAGCGCGAGGGAGAGGGCGAGGCCGGCGGCCGCCTCCATGGTGCTGAACGCCAGCCAGGTGTTGGTCTCGACGGGTCCGGTCACGGCGCGTACGAGCCAACCGACGGCCTGGGGCACCCGCATCAGGACCAGATAGCCGAGACAGAAGACGAGCATGGGGCCGAGGCCGCCCTCCACGATCATCTTCACGCCGTTCCACAGGGCGGAGAAGCGGGCCCGCAGGTCGTCGGTGAGGGACTCCAGGACCGCGCGCAGCCCGGACGGCAGCCAGGTCATGCGGTCGAGCCAGCGGTGCTCGGTCGACGGCGGCTCCATCAGCTTGTGTCCCAGCACCACGGCACCGATCGCGAGCCACGCCAGGGGCGCGACGAGGACGACGTCGAGCGACTCGAACACCGTCACCGCCCCCTCCGCCGCGAACGCGACCGCCTCGTTGCCGGTCTCGCCCACCGCCTCCTGGGCGACGCCGACCGTGCCGACGGCAGCCGCCACGAGCTGCCGGTCCGTCGCGACGTCCCACAGGCCCAGCTCGATGGCTTCGATCTGGCCGGCGACCTGGCTGGTCCAGTAGATCTCGAGGCACCCGCCGAGCACGGCGAAACCCAGGAACCGCAGCTTGCCCTCGAGCCTGCCGAGCAGCCAGCGCAGCAGGAACGCGACCACCACGATGCCGACGAGGGTCCAGCCGGACCAGACACCGAGCCGGGAGGTCCAGTCGAGGCCGCCAGGGGTGAACAGGTCGTTGAACAGCTCGTCGGCCGAGGCCTCGTTGATGAACCGGTCCCGGTCGGCGTCCATCAGGCCTTCGACCTCGTAGACCAGGAGGAACGGGACCAGCACGGACAGCGCGACGTCGATGAGGCGCCGTTCGCGCCGTTCCGACGGCATCATCGGGGCGCCGTGGGCGGGAAGCATGCCGGGGACCGGGCCGGCGGTCCCGGGCGCCGGCCCGACGGCCCCGGCTCCCTGGCCGGGCGCCGCGCTCAGGTGCGGCAGGGACTGGCGGCAGACCCACAGCATCCCGATGACGGGCATCAGGTACCCGAGCGGGCTGATGATCAGCAGGAGCTGCGCCACGAACGAGTTCCACTGGCTCAGCTCGACGGCGCCCCACATCGCTCCGTTGCGCACGGCGACGCCGAGCAGCCCCAGCGTCAGGAGCGCGGGCCAGTGCGCCACGAACAGGCGGCCGGCGGAGACCAGGATCCTCATGGCGACACATAGTGGCCTAAAGCGGGAGGTAGGCGCCAAGCATGGTCATTCCCGCAGCAGTGGTCAGCCGCTCCGCGCAAGGACACCCTCGAGCGCCATCGTGACCAGGCGCTCGGCCTCCTGGGGCCCGGACTGCTGTGCGGCGAGCGAGATCGCGTTGACCAGCGTGAGCAGGTCCGCCGTCGTGACGTCGCGCCGCACCGCCCCTGCATCCACCGCGCGGCGGCGCAGCGGCTCGCCCGCCGCGACCAGGTGCGACTGACACGTCTCGCTCTCCTCGGCCGGCGCGTTCAGGAGCGAGGCGGCGAGCCCGCGCGTCGTGGTCGAGTAGACCGCCACCTCTCTCAGCCAGGTCGTCAGGCCGTCGAGCGCGTCCGGCGCGGCACCCAGCTCCGTCGCGCGGTCGAAGAGGCAGCCGATGCGCTCCGCGAAGACAGCCTCCATGAGCGACCAGCGAGACGGGAAGTGCCGGTGCAGCGTGGCCGAGCCCACGCCGGCGGACCGGGCGATCGCCTCGAGCGACGCCTCGGCTCCGTCGCGGGCGATCGCCTCAGAGGCCGCGCTCACGATGCGGGCGTAGTTGCGTTGTGCGTCTGCTCTCATGATCCGCCGTTGCCAAAGTGGGGTGGTGCCCCATATGTTAGCCGAGACAAGAACCGGGGGCCTACCCCACTTATTACAGGAGGACTCTCATGGCCGTACTCGTCATCGGAGCGACGGGCAACCAGGGCGGGGCGACGGCGCGGGCGTTGCTGGACCGGGGGGTCGGGGTGCGCGCGCTGGTCCGCGACCTGGGTTCGGACAAGGCTCTGGCGCTGCGCGAGCGCGGCGCGGAGCTGGTGACCGGGGACCTGGACGACCTGCCGTCGCTGATCACGGCGGCCGAGGGGACGGATGGCGTGTTCTCCATCCCCTACCCCGACGTGAACGACCTGGGAGGCGACGCCGAGGTGGTCCGGGGGCGCAACGTCGTCGAGGCCGCCCGCAGGGCAGGGGTGACGCACCTGGTGCACAGCAGCGTCTCCGGCGCGGGCGACTTTCACCGCACGCAGCCCGGCTGGGCCGAGGGCCGCTGGGACAAGCACTACTGGGAGAGCAAGGCAGCCGTCGACGAGGCCGTGCGTACCGGCGGCTTCGAGCATTGGACGGTGCTCAAGCCGGCGACCTTCATGGAAAACCTGCTCGGCTGGTCGTACCTCTTCGGAGACTGGTCCAGCGGCACGATCATCACCGGGTTCGCGGCGGACACCCTGATCCCCTGGACCGCCGTCGACGACATCGGCGAGGCCGCGGCGATCGCACTCACGGAACCGGGCCGGCTGGACGGCCTGGACGTCGAGCTGGCCGGCGAGCTGCTGACGATGACCCAGACCGCCGAGATCCTCGGCGAGGTCACCGGCCGGACGATCGCGGCACCCGTGCTCACGCCGCAGGAGGCCGTCGACCGGGGCATGCTGCCCGCCATGATCAACGCCGTCGAGCAGATCAACGAGAACGGCGCGCCCGCTCGTCCCGAGGACGTCCGGGCGCTCGGCCTGCCCACCACCGACTTCCGCACCTGGGCACGCCGGAAGCTCGCCTGACCGCCCGCGCCTCCGGCCGAGCCGCCGGAGGCGCGCGGCCTCAGAGCTTGGTGACCGCCGTGTACTTCAACGCGATGCGCTTGGTGCCGTTGCTGCCGAAGTCGATCTTGACCACGGAGTTCGCCTCGACGTCCACCACGGTGCCTAGCCCGTAGGAGTCGTGGGTGACGCGGTCACCGATCTCCAGGTTCGGGATGCTCTTCTGGACGTTGATGCCGCCGAACCCGCTCTTCGCGCCCGCCTTCTTCTCCGGCGCGAACGGCTTGCTCCCTCCGGCGCCCGACGACGTCGCGGTGCCGGTGCGTGCATTACCGGACCGGCCTGCCGACCACGTCGACCCCGTGCCCGAGCCGCGCCCGCCGGAGCCGTAACCGCCCGAGCCGTAGCCACCGCTCCAGCCACCACGGCCGGCGCGGATGGCCGCCGTCGACGACTCCCGGCGCCGCCAGTCCCACAGCTCCTCGGGGATCTCCTGGAGGAACCGGCTCTCCGGGAACTCGTTGGCCATGCCGAAGGCTGCCCGGACCGAGGACCGGGTGATGTACAGGCGCTCGCGCGCCCGGGTGATGCCCACGTAGGCGAGGCGACGCTCCTCGGCGAGCTCGGAGTCGTCGTGCAGGGAGCGCATGTGGGGGAAGGTCCCGTCCTCCATGCCCGTGAGGAAGACGACCGGGAACTCCAGGCCCTTCGCCGTGTGCAGGGTCATGAGGGTGACGACGCCCTGGTCCTTCTTGGGCGCCTCCTCGGCCGCGCCGTCGGCCACGTCCTCGTCGGGGATCTGGTCGCTGTCGGCGACCAGCGAGACCCGCTCCAGGAAGTCCGCCAGCGAGCCCTCCGGATCGGTCTCGCCGAAGTCGACGGCCACCGCGTGCAGCTCGGCCAGGTTCTCGACCCGCCCCTCGTCCTGCGGGTCCTCGCTCGCGCGCAGCTCCGCGAGGTAGCCCGTGCGGTCGAGCACGGCGCCCAGCACCTCGGCGGGCGGGGCGCCCTGGTCGACCAGGGCTCGCAGCTCCCGCATCATGTCGCGGAAGACGAGCAGCGGCTTGAGCGAGCGGTTGGTCATGCCGGGGATCTCGTCGGCGCGTTCGAGGGCGGCGCCGAACGAGGTGCGCTCCCGGTCGGCGAACGACGCGACGAGCGACTCCGCACGGTCGCCGAGACCGCGCTTGGGCACGTTGAGGATGCGGCGCAGGTTCACGTCGTCGTCCTCGTTCGCGAGCGCACGCAGGTAGGCCACGGCGTCCTTGACCTCGCGACGCTCGTAGAACCGCGTGCCGCCCACCACCTTGTACGGCAGACCGACGCGGACCAGCACCTCCTCGAGCGCACGCGACTGCGCGTTGGTGCGGTAGAAGATCGCGACGTCGCCCGGCCGCACTCCGTCGGAGTCGCCCAGCCTGTCGATCTCGTCTGCGACGAACCGCGCTTCCTGGTGCTCGTCGTCCGCCACGTAGCCGATGACCTTTGCCCCGGCCCCCGAGTCGGTCCACAGGCGCTTGGGCGTGCGGCCCGCGTTGCGGGAGATCACCGCGTTGGCGGCGCTCAGGATGTTCTGCGTGGAGCGGTAGTTCTGCTCCAGCAGGATCGTGGTCGCGTCCGGGTAGTCTTCGCCGAACTCCAGGATGTTGCGGATCGTGGCGCCGCGGAAGGCGTAGATCGACTGGTCGGAGTCGCCGACGACGGTCAGCTCGGCCGGGTCCAGCCCGCTGTCCTCCTCTGTTCCGACACCCGCCAGCTCGCGGACCAGCGTGTACTGCGCGTGGTTGGTGTCCTGGTACTCGTCCACCATGATGTGCCGGAACCGGCGGCGGTAGTGCTCCGCGACGTTCGGGAACGCCTGGAGCAGGTTCACCGTGGTCATGATGATGTCGTCGAAGTCGAGCGCGTTCGCCTGCGCGAGGCGCGCCTGGTAGCGGGTGTAGACGTCGGCGAGGACCTGGTCGAACTTGGGTGCCGCCGTGTTGCGCTCCTCGGCCGACTGTCCGCCCCACGGCCTGCGGATGGCGCCGGACTCCGCCGCTGCGGCCTCCGCGAGCGCTTCCTGGGTGGCGTTGGCGCCGGTCTGGCGCGCGTAGGTCTCTGGATCGACCAGCTCGTTCTTCAGGTCGCTGATCTTGTTGGACAGCCCCCGCGCCGGGTACTTCTTGGGGTCGAGGTTGAGCTCGCGCGTCACGAGGGTGATGAGCCGCTGGCTGTCCGCGGCGTCGTAGATGCTGAAGCTCGACTTCAGGCCCAGCGTGGTCGCCTCACGGCGCAGGATCCGCACGCAGGCCGAGTGGAACGTGGAGACCCACATGCGGCCTGCCGCTGGTCCCACCAGGCCTGCGACCCGCTCGCGCATCTCGGCCGCTGCCTTGTTGGTGAACGTGATGGCGAGGATCTCGCCCGCTCGCGCCCTGCCGGTGGCCAGGAGATAGGCGATGCGGTGCGTCAGCACGCGCGTCTTGCCCGACCCGGCGCCTGCCACGATGAGGAGCTGCCCGCCCTCGTGCACCACCGCTGCTCGCTGCTGCGGGTTGAGGCCGTCCAGCAGCTCGTCCGGGTCGAGGTGGGCGTACGCGCCGCGGGCGCGCGGTGCCTCCGACTCGTGCGGCAGGCCCGCCAGCCAGTCCGGCTCGGCGGGAACTGCCGCCTCGCCCGGGTCACCGGCGCCCGCCGCCCCGTCGTCGTCCCACTGCGGTGCCGTGCTCGGCAGGCGCGAGATCGGTCCGGGCGACGCGGGGTCGAGGCCGGGCAGGGAGAGGCTGTCGAAGAGGGAAGTCATCGTCCCTAAGCCTAGGCGGGCTCACCGACACTACGGACGGGCCGCGCGGTCCACCCTGCGAGCGGTCACAAAACCGAGGGCTGCCCGGTCGAGGGTGGGTACGGGTCTGTTCGTCGGGTCGGAAGGGGAATCCGTCATGAGGTTCGCACCTACCAAGGGGGCTCCCCCGCCGGGCTCCGGTACCGCGCTCCCTGGGTCGTCCAGCCTCCCCACCGGGCTGGCAGGCCTGCCCCGCCCCGTCGCAGCGGTGGTCGGTGGCGGTGGCGTGTACGGAGCGACCCAGGTCGGCCTGCCGCCCTCGATCGAGGACCTGGCGATCCCCTCAGGAGGCCGTCGATGAGCACCATCGCGTTCCTCAACATCGGCATGCACGGATACGTCAACCCGACGCTCCCGGTCGTCGCGGAGCTCGTCCGACGCGGGCACACGGTGATCTACCACTCGTCCCCGGCGTTCGCGGGACCGCTCGAGGCCGCTGGGGCGAAGGTCCACCTCTACTCCGGCCCGGACCAGCCGGCGCTGGACCCGCCGATCCCCCTGGCGATGCTGGGCGGGCTCGCGCAGACCGCCGTCGACCTGCTGCCCTCCGTGCTGGCGGACCTCCGCGCCGCCCGGCCGGACCTCGTGGTGCATGGTGCGGCCTGCCCGTGGGGCGCCGTCGTCGCGCGAGAGCTCGGGGTGCCCGCCGCCTCGACGTTCACCACGTTCGCGTTCAACCGGCAGGTCCCCAGCCCCTGTCGCGCCTCCGGAGAGCTGCTGGCCGCCGCTGCCGCACGGCCCCATCTCGCGCGGGGCTATCTCCGGGCGCGGAGGGCTCTGCGCCGCGGCTACGACACCAGCGGGCTCCCGCTGATCGACCTCATGAACGCGCGGGAGCCACTGAACCTCGTCTTCACGTCCAGGTCCTTCCAGCCCGGCGCCGACGCCTTCGGCCCGTCCTACCGGTTCGTGGGGGCGAGCGTCGGCGCCCGCCCGACCGACCCGGCCTTCGCGCCGGACCGGCTGGCCGGGCCCGTGCTGTACGCGTCCCTCGGCACCGTGTTCGACGCGAAGCCCGCGCTGCTGCGCTCCTTCGTCACCGCGCTGGCACCCCTTGGCCGCACGGTCGTGCTCGCCACCGGGCACACCGACCCGGCGGTGCTCGGCCCCCTGCCCGACCACGTCGTCGCCCGACGGTCCGTGCCGCAGCTGCAGGTGCTGTCCCAGGCTGCGCTCTTCGTCACCCACGGCGGCATGAACAGCGTCAACGAGGCGATGCAGGCCGGCGTACCGACGCTGGTCGTCCCCCAGGGCGCCGACCAGCCGCTGGTGGCCCGGCGCGTCACCGAGCTCGGCGCCGGCCTCACCGTCAGCACGGAGGACGCCACCGCCGAGCGGGTCAACGCGCTCGCCCGCCGCCTGCTGGACGAGCCGCACTTCCGGGAGGCGGCAGGCGTCCAGCGGGCCGCCCAGCAGGAGGCGGGCGGCTACCTGCGCGCTGCCGACGAGCTCGAGCGGTACCTCGAGCGCGTCGGCGGCGCTCCGGCCCGCCGTCCGGACCGGCCGGCGGGCCCGGCAGCAGGCCGGTCACCGGGCCTGGCAGAGGAGCGCTGACCGATGTCGACGACCGTCGTGGCCCTGCTGGTCCTCGCAGGGTTCTCCGAGACCGTCGGCCGGGTGCTGCCCATCATGGCGCGCCGGGCCCAGCTCTCCCGCCGCCTCGCGGCCGGCCTGGTGGTGACGGGTACCGCGGTCGAGGGCACGGTGATCGCCCTCTGGCCGCTGGCCGCCTGGACCGTCGCCGACCTGGTGCATCCGTCGCTGCCCGGCACGAGCGGGCTGGCCTGGACCCCTGCCCTGGTCGCCCCGCTGCTGCTGGCCGCCGTGCTCGCGTTCCCGCTGCTCGGGCCGCTGCTGCACTTCCTGCTCGTCGCGGGGGTCGGGTGGGGGCTGGTCGACCTGCTCGCCGAGGCGACCGGCCTCGGCTGGTGGGTCGCCGCCGGGTGCGTCGCCGCAGCGGGGATCGGCCTCGGCGCGACGGTCGACGTCGTGCGTCGGCTGATCGGCAGGGCCCTGGCCGGGCTCCGCAGGCCCGTCGGACCGCGGGAGCTGGTCGCATGAGCGAGTTCCTCCTGCTCGTCGTGCTCCTGGCGCTCGGCCCGGTGCTGCTCGCCGAGGGCCTGCTCGCGCGCTACGAGCTGCTGTTCTATGCGGTCGGCTGGCGGGAACCGGCGACGAAGCTTCCTGCGGACCTGCCGTACGCCCGGGGCGCCGCCCCCGACCGCCCGCCGGCCGCCTACCTCGTCTACCTCGACGGCATCGGCAAGCGCCGGTTCACCGACACCCGCGACGGCGGACAGCTCGTCAAGGCGGTCATCGACGGCGCGCCGGAGCTCCGCGTGCTCGGCCAGGTGCAGCCGTACTCGCCGCTGGCCGACCCCCTCGTCGGGCGCCCCGTGTGGGACTGGCTGCGGCACCACGTCGGCATCGTGCTGTTCCTGCACAACGTGATGCAGATCTTCGTCGCAGCGGATCACCGGTACCGCCCCCTGTACAACCGAGCGGTGGGCGCCCAGATCGCCGACCAGCTCCGGCTCGCCGGCTACGAGGCGGACAGCGGCATTCCCGTGGTGCTGCTCAGCTACAGCGGCGGGGCCCAGGTGGCGACCGGTGCGGTCGACGAGCTCTTCGCCGAGCTGCGGGCACCGCTCTGGCTGATCACGCTGGGCGGCTTCCACAACGGAGCGAACGACCTGACCCATGCGCTGCACCTGCACCGGCTCACCAGCTCGAACGACTGGATCGAGCGGGTCAGCACGCGGCTCTTCCCCGAGCGCTGGCGCCTGTTCCGCCGCAGCGCCTGGAACCGGGCCGTCCGCGCGGGGAAGGTGACCGCCCACGCGCTGGACCCGGCCGACCACATCGGGCCGGAGAGCTACATCAGCCCGACGGCGCACCTCGCCGACGGGCGCAGCTACCTCGACCGCACCACGGAGGCGGTGATCGGGATCATCCGCCGCGAGTGCGCGACCTACGCGGCGCGGGACGCGGCGGCGTGAGGAGGCGGGTCGGCGGTGCCGCCCCGGCCGACGACGCAGCGCCGCCGGCCGCCGTCAGACCTTCTCCCAGACCGAGACCTGCTTGGTGCTCTCGTGCTCGAACGGTGACCGGTCCCAGCCTGCCCAGCGGTGCTTGAGCCGCATCCCCGCGATGCGCGCCATCAGATCCATCTCGGCGGGCCACGCGTACCGGAACGGGATCGCGCGGAACCGGCCACCGTCGGCCGTCACCGTCACGTGGTTCGACGTGAAGAGCTGCGTCGCCACGTCGTAGTGGTCGAAGCCGACGTACCCACCGTCGTCGTCCGGGGCCACGGAGACAGGGACCGTGTCCTGACCGGGCGGCATCCGCCGCAGGTCCGGGATGCCCACCTCGATCAGGAAGAGTCCGCCGGGCCGCAGGTGAGCCGCGGCATTGCGGAAGACGTCGACCTGCCCGTCCTGCGTGGTGACGTTGCTGATCGTGTTGAACACCAGGTACACGAGCGAGAACTCGCCAGGTACCCGGGTGGAAGTCATGTCGCCGATGGTGACGTCGATGTGCTCGCCGCCCGGCTTGTCCCCGATGCGGTCCGCCATGGCCCGGCTCAGCTCGATCCCCCACACAGGAACTCCTCGCGCGGAGAGCGGCACGGCGATCCGTCCGGTCCCGATCGCCAGCTCCAGTGCCGGACCGCCGTCCGCAAGGTCGGCCAGGAGGTCGACGGCGGGGTTCACGACCTCGGGCGCGCTGGAGCCCTCCGGGTCGTCGTAGTCGGCGGCGATGCTCTCGGGGAACCAGCCGTCGCTCGGGTCGTCGATCGCGCCGTCGCGCATGGTGTCGGTCACGCCCTCGACGTTAGGCCCGACGGCGGTGTCGGCACACGCTTTTTCGCCCCGTGCCGGACATCGGCCGCGCCCTGACGGTCGGCCGCCGGGGATGCCCTCCTGTCGGTCACAGGCAACGCGACCGTCCACCTGATCGTGGTGCGGTCCCCGGGTGAGAAACGCAGTTCACCCGTCCCGGACCCGCCGGGGCAGGACACGCCCGCCGTAACCTGAACAGGCCTGTCCCACCCCTCTGCATCAAGATCGCTGGAGCCTCATGTCTGGTCTCGTCCGCGCCGCACCGGAAGGGACGGGACCCACGGCCAGCGCCTCCGGCAGCCGGCCGAGCAAGCGGTCGGGCGACGCACGACGGCGCGCCGGGCGGGTCCCCTCCACCGTGGTGACGCTGGGCGTGGTGAGCTTCCTGACGGACGTCTCCTCGGAAGCCGTCATGGCGGTCCTGCCGTTGTACGTCACCGCGGCACTCGGCATGTCGGTGGTCGCGTACGGCGTCGTCGACGGGCTGGTCCAGGGCGCGGGCGCGCTGGTCCGGGTGGCGGGCGGTTGGGCGGCCGACCGCACCGACCGGCCCAAGTGGGTGGCGGCCGTGGGCTACGGCCTGTCTGCACTGACCCGGGTCGGGCTGCTGTTCGCGGCCGGTCTGCCCGCCATCGCGAGCCTCGTCGTGGCGGACCGCATCGGCAAGGGCATCCGCACGGCCCCGCGCGACGCCCTGATCGCCGCCGCGGCGAACCCCCGCAACCTCGGGCGCTCGTTCGGGGTGCACCGGGCGCTCGACACGGCGGGCGCCACGCTGGGGCCACTGCTCGCGTTCGCGGTCCTCTGGGCCATCCCCGACGGCTGGACGACGATCTTCGTCATCTCGCTCGGCGCGGCGGTACTCGGGGTCGGCGCCCTCGTCCTGCTCGTCCCGGACCTGCGGCCACGCCAGGCGGCCTGGCTCCGGACCCACCGGACTCGCCAGGACCGCGGGCTGCCCAAGTGCAAGGGGTGCACGTGCGACGCCTCGGGCGGCCTCGAGCTCGCCGGGCGGCCCTTCTCGTGGAGCTTCCTGCGGGGCGGCGCCACTGTGCGGCTGCTGGTCGTCGCGGGGATCCTGGGGCTGCTGACCGTCGGCGACGGGTTCGTCTACCTCGCGCTGCAGGACCGCGACGGGTTCGCCACGCACTGGTTCCCGCTGCTCTACGTCGGCACGAACGCCACGTACATGCTGCTCGCCGCGCCGGTCGGCCGCCTGGCCGACCGCGTGGGCCGGGGCCGGGTCCTGGTCTGGGGGCACGCCCTGCTGGCCGCAGCCTACGTGTGCGCAGCCCTCCCGTTCCCGGGGGCGGCCACGACCATCGCCGCCCTGGTGCTGCTCGGCGTCTTCTACGCCATGACCGACGGCGTGCTCGCCGCGCTGACCAGCGCCCTGGTGCCCACCGCTGTCCGGGCCACGGCCATCGGGACCGCGCAGACCGTCACCGCGGTCACGCGGATGGTCGCGTCCGCCGGGTTCGGCGTGCTCTGGTACGCGTTCGGCAGCGTGGAGGCGCTGTGGATCGCGGCCGGCGCGCTCGTGATCGCCGTCCCGGTGTGCGCGTACCTCGTGCGCGGCGACCGCCTGCGACAGGACCCCGTGGTCGAGGAGGTCGCGGCGTGACCGGCAGCCCCGCCCTCCGCCGTCGGGTGGCGTTCGCCGTGCTGGTCCTCGTCGTGCTGGCCGGCACGGCCTGGTACGCCGCGGCGGAGTTCCAGCGCGCGCGGGCGGAGCAGAACGCGCCGAGCCGGGTCGAGGTGACCGAGGACGTGCTGGACGGTCCCCACGTCCTGTTCCGGGGCACGGCCCCCGGAGAGCTGTACGGCCACGTGGCCGCCGTCGCGCTGGACGACCTGTCCGGTCCGCGCGAGGTGACGCCCGCCGTGTGCGACCGGGTGTCCTCGGACGGCCGGACGACGGTCTGCCTGCGCACGAGCCGGGGCGTCGTCACGACGTACGAGGCGGAGGTGCTCGACGCCGAGTGGCGGACCACGGCCACATGGCCGCTGCCCGGCATCCCGAGCAGAACCCGGCTGTCACCGGACGGGCTCGTGGCCACCACCGCGTTCGTGACGGGCCACTCCTACTCGCAGACGAGCTTCTCCACGGAGACGACGGTGCGCGACGTGGCGGGCGCGGAGGTGTCCGGCAACCTCGAGGACTTCACGCTCCTGCACGACGGCGAGCGCGTCGCCCCGGTCGACCGGAACGTGTGGGGCGTGACCTTCGTCGACGCCCGCTTCTTCTACGCGACGGTGCAGTCGCAGTCCCTCGGCCACACCTGGCTCGTGCGCGGCGACCTGACCGAGCGCACCCTCGTCACCGTGCTCGACGGCGTGGAGTGCCCCTCCCTGTCCCCGGACGGGACCCGGATCGCCTTCAAGCACGACGCCGCGGCCGACGGCGCGGCGACCCCGCACTGGACACCCGCCGTGCTCGACCTGGACACCCTCGAGGTCACCGTGCTGAGCTCCGAGGAGCGGACGGTCGACGACCAGCTCACCTGGCTCGACGACACGACGCTCCTCTACGGGCTGCCCCGCGCCGACGAGCCGGCGACCACCGACGTCTGGTCCCTGCCCGCCGACGGCACGGGCACGCCGGCCGTGGCGATCCCGCAGGCCTGGTCCCCGAGCGTGGTAGGGGGCTGAGCCGACCTACTCGGCGGACAGGGCCGCGAAGACCGTGACGTCGCACCCGGCGTCGGTACGCGAGGCACCCAGCTGGACCGTGCCGTCGTCACGAGCGAGATCCACCGTGGTGCGGCCCGGACGCGCGGTCGTGTCCGTCTCGGCGAAACCGCCGGTCGTGAACCACGCCCGGTAGGCGAGCACGACGGCGTCGCAGGCGTCGTCCACCGCCGCGTCGAGCGTCACCTGGTAGCGGCCGTCCACGCCGGTCACGGAGCTGGACGCCACCTCGGTGCCCGCGGGCACCAGGACGACGTCGTCGGGGAAGCCCGCCACGAGTTCCGCCGCGGTGCCCGTCCGCTGCTCGCGGGTCAGCCGGCCCGCCGCCGGGCCGGCCGAGTCGCCCAGGCTGTCGCCCTTCGACCGGTCGGGTGTCGGCGGGGCGAGCTCGCTGCCCTCGGCTCCACTCTGCCCGCCACTGCGTCCGTCCGGTGCCGCTGAGCCGGCGGTCTCCGGCTTCTTGCCCTTGCCATCGGTCTTCGGCTTCCCGTCCGGGCCAGGGGTAGCGCCGTCCCCGTCGTCCGGGGTGGGGGCGGGCGTGCCCTCCGCGGTGGGGGCGGGCGTTCGGGTCCCCGATGCCGACGAGGTCGGTCCGGCGTCCGGTCCCGGACCCTGCGTGCACGAGGACAGCACCAGGGCGGCGGCCAGGAGTGGCGCGGCGAGACGGCCCCGGACCGGGACGACGGACGTTCGTCTGCGGCTCATGTCACGTGGCCGGTCACTGGTCGGTGAACACCGGCTCCACCCAGTACCCGGTGCCCTGCCACGAGTACTGCGGGAAGCCGCCGCCGTAGGCGTAGCGGCCGGCGTCCACCGGCGTCGTCAGCGGGCCGATGACGCGCTGCTGCGCGAAATACCCCGCACCGGCCGCGTAGCCGCCCTGCGGCGCGAGATAGGACACGACGTAGGTGGTACCGGCCGTGATGGCCACCGGATCGGGCAGCGGAACCGTCTGCCAGCCCTCGCCCCCGCCCGAGGGCGCCTCCGCGGAGGCCAGGGGCGCCCCGGTGTCGGACCACAGGGTCACCGTGTGCGGCCCGGGGTTGTTCGGGCCCCGGTAGAAGCGAACCGCTCCGACGACGCCGTCCCGGGCCGCGGAGAACTGCGTGCCGAGCTCGACGGCCGCGCCGTCGTCCGCCGACGCCATCGGCGGCACGTCACCGCCGAAGATCAGGCACGGGCACGCGCCGGCCGCGGCCTGCGTGGTGAACGACCACGTGGTGGGCGCGATGGTGCCTCCGTCGGTGGTGGTCCCCGCGAACCGGGCCGTGTACGTGGTCCCGGCCAGGAGGTTTGCCGCGGGGTCAAGGGTCGCCGTCGTGCCGTTGATCGCGAGGCTGCCCGGTACGGCCTGGCTGCCGGGTCCGGTCAGCGTCAGCGTGCCGCCGGCCGCGAGCGGCCGTGAGGCAGTGACCGAGACGTCGGTGCTCGCCTGCACGTCGAAGGCGCCGGCGGACGGCGTCCGCGAGACGACGGTGGGGGCGACGGGCGACGGCGTGTACGCCACGTCCACGAGGTAGCTCGAGGAGGTCGACGTCGTCGGGCGGCCCGAGCCGTAGAGGTACACCCCGGCGTTCTGCGGCGTGCTCAGGTCCCCGACGGTCCGGGGGGCGGCGAGCGCACCGAGGGTTGCCGGGTAGCGGCCGGTCGGCGCACGGTAGCCCACCGTGTACTCCTGCCCGGCGGTCACCGCCACGGGCGCGTCGAACTCGACGTCCTGCCAGCCCCGCGCGACGGGGTGCGTGATGGTCGCCTGGGCGACGAGCTGCCCGTTCTCGGCCCACAGGGAGGCCACGAACGGCCCCTGGATCTCGGCCGACTTCCAGAACTGCAGCCCGGAGACGTGGCCGGCCAGGCGCGGCGAGAAGCGCATGCCGAGCACGACGGCGTCCGGGTCGGCGGCGGCCGCGAGGTCCGGCACCGTCGTCTCGTCGTAGATGCCGCACGGGCAGGTCGCTGACGGCGGGCGGACGGTCCGGAAGCTCCAGGTCCCGCCGTCGGACAGCTGTGCTCCCTCGGCGGACCGGGCGGTGACCACAGCGGTGTGCTGGGCGAACCCGGCCAGCGGCGCGGACGGCGTGAAGGTGGCCGTCCGCGTGGGGGCGTCGTAGGAGACGCTGCCCGCCACCGCGTTGCCCGCCTCGTCGGTCACCGTGAAGCCGATGGTCGACGCGACCGCGGGCTTCGAGAACGTGATGCGCACCCGGCCGTCCAGGGGCACGCTGACCTCGCCGGCGACAGGTGCGTGCGCGGTGCCCACCAGCGGGGAGTCGTCGATGTACGTGAACACGGGGTCCACGTAGTAGGCGGTGTTTTCCCAGGACTGGGTAGGGACGGTACCTGCCGCGCCGAACAGGCCGGCCGGCGCGGCACCGAACCCGCCCTGGACGGTGAGCGGCCCGGCGGCGCGCCCCTGGGCCTGGAACGCCCAGGGTGTGGCGGTGTAGCCGCCGGAGGGCGCGGTGTACGACACCACGTACGTCTCCCCCGCGACGACGGGCACCGGGCGGACGAACGACGCCTTCTGCCACCCTGTCGCCGACTCGCCCGTGAACTCCACACTGGCCAGCGGCTCGCCGGCCGCGCTCCACAGCGTCCCGCGGTGCACGCCGGTGTTCGCAGCGCCCTTGTGGAACCGGACGCCGCTGACGTAGCCGTCGGCCGCCGCCACGAACCGCATGCCCAGCTCGACCGCCGACGAGTCGTCGGCCGGCGCGTTCGTCGGGGGCGTGGTGCCGAACACCGTGCACGGGCAGGTCACCTGGACACCCAGGGACGCGGCGGCCCCGATGTTCGCGGAGTCGTCGACCGCACGGGCACGGATCCCGACGGCTCCCGAGCCGAAGATCTGCCCGGTGTACGTCCAGCTCGCGCGGCCCGTGGCGGGGTGCCAGGTCTGGCCGCCGTCGAGCGACACCTCCACGCCGGCCACCCGGCCGGCGGCGTCGGAGGCCGTACCGGTGACGGTGACGCTCGACCCGCCGGCGAACGACTGCTGCGCGGCCGGGCTCTGGATCTGGGTGCTCGGCCCGGTGGCGTCCGTCGTCCGCGTCGCCGGAGTGATGCCGGACGCGAGGGTGTCCGGCTGGACGCCCATGTCCGCGAACAGGTTGACCGTCGCCTGGCGCATCCGGGAGTCCGCGGGGGCGCCGTCGCCGTCGTGCTGCTGGTCCAGGCCCCAGGACCACTGCACCGTGCCGGCGGAGAACACCAGCGCGCCGCTCGCGGCCTTGTACATCGTGATGTTGTGCCTGGTGGCGCCGGGCGCCACGGTGTTGCCGAAGTCCTGCAGGTACTCGGGCACGTCGCCGACGGTCGTCGACATGCGGATCAGGCCCTTGGGCCGGAAGCCGTTGTCGAGGTCCTCGTTCGACTCGTACCCGACCGTGTGCTGGGCGAGCGCCTGGGAGGTCCCGGTGGGAAGCGAGGTCAGCGTCGTGCCGCGCCAGATCCGCAGCTTGCCCTCCTCCGCGGTGACCGTCAGCGGCAGGTCCGAGTAGTTGACCATGTACTGGGTTCCGATGAGCTCGCCCTCGGGGCGCCCGGCCCCGGCGGCGGTGCTCGCGTACCGGGGGTCGCGCCACGTCCCGGTCCACTCGCTGGACGGGTCGATCTTGGCGCGGCTCCAGGTCTCCTTGTACGAGACGAGCGTGCGGTGGTTCGTCGACGGTCCGGCCACCGACGGCTCCCAGCGCGTGCGCCAGTACATCTCGTTCCCGGCGAAGAAGGCCAGGTGCACCCCGGCGTCGCGGGCCTGCTCGACGGCGGTCCGCTGCGGGCCCGACCAGTACTCGTCGTGCCCGACGGACAGGAAGGTCTTGTGGTTCAGCAGCCGGGCTCCGTCGCGGTGGGTGTCCGCCCCCGCGATGTAGGTGACGTCGTAGCCGTTCTGCTCCAGGAACCGCACCATCGCGTACTCGGCGCTGAAGTAGAAGTCCCGGCCGCTCGCCAGCCCGCGAGTGTTGAACGGGCGGTTGTAGCTGAGCTTGTAGGCGCGCTGGTTGGCGCCCCCGGAGTAGAAGCTGGAGCCGCCGTAGGTGTTGTAGGCCTGCCAGGTCGTGTCCGCGGTTTGGAAGACCAGGTCGGAGGTGGAGCCGTCGTCACGCACGATGAACGTGATGTGGCTCTGGCCGCCGGTGTCCGTCCGGGTCAGGTGCGCCACGTAGACGCCGGACACCGCGGTGGCCGGGACGTCCCATCCCGCCGACACCGCCCAGCTCCCGCAGTCGACCAGCTCGACGGGCTCGGACCAGGCGCACTCGGGCTGCGTCTGCGGCAGCGTCACGCTCGGCGTGACCTGCGCGACCTTGCGCGCGCCCAGCCCCTGGTACCAGCCCGTGCGGTAGATGTCGATCGTGTAGGCCCGTGCGTTCGTGTCGATCTTGAACGAGACCCGGCTGCCCGTGTCGACGCTCATCTGGGTGGCGAACCCCTGGATGCTGGGGTCGCCCGCGCCGTCGATCTCCCAGACCTGCGGCTCCGTGCCCGGCTTCGAGTTCTCGCACACGACCGGATTGCCCCCGGGATCGCACGGGGCGGCCTCGGCGGTGGTCGCAGGGGCCACGGCAACCAGGCCCGAGGACAGAGCGAGAACTGCGACGGCGAAGACCGCCGGGACGCGACGTACGCGACGGGACCGGGCTGCTGGACGCGCTGGGAAGTGGCCCATGTTCGTCACTGTAAGGACGTCGACAGCAGTCAGGCAGAGCCAGGAAGGGTTCCTCACCCCCGGTTCACCCGTTTGCACGAGGCGTGCCGGCTCTCTGCCAGGATGCTCCCACCGACACGGAGGTAGTCATGGAGGACCTGGTCGTCATCGGTGCCGGCATCGTCGGCCTCGCCACGGCGCGCGAAGTGCTCCGACGTCGTCCGGGAGCAGGCGTCCTCGTCCTGGAGAAGGCCGACGACATCGCGAGCGCGCAGACCGGCCACAATTCCGGCGTCATCCATGCCGGGCTCTACTACGCGCCCGGCTCGCTCAAGGCCAGGCTGTGTCGGGCCGGGCAGCGGGCAACCAAGGAGTTCTGCGACGAGCACGCCATTCCGTACAAGACCATCGGCAAGCTCGTCGTGGCGACCGACGAGGTCGAGGTCGACCGGATGGAGCGGCTGGCCGTGCGTGGCGCCGAGAACGGGATCGAGCTCGAGCGTATCGACGGCGGCCGGCTCGCGGAGATGGAACCCAACGTCCGCGGGCAGGCCGCACTGCTGTCCCCGGCCACCGGTGTCGTCGACTTCCGCGAGGTCGCCCGGGCGATGGCCCGGGACGTCGCCGAGCTGGGCGGACGGGTGATCACCCGGTCGCAGGTCCGCTCGATCCGTGAGGTCGCGGGCCCCTCGGGCGAGGTGGTCGTCGGCTCCGACACGGGCGAGTACCGCACACGGAAGCTCGTCGCGTGCGCCGGCCTTCAGGCCGACAGGATCGCAGCCATGGGCGGGCTCGCTGTGGATTTCCAGGTCATCCCGTTCCGCGGGGAGTACTACCAGCTACCGCACGACCGTTCCGACGTCGTGCAGCGGCTCATCTACCCGGTCCCTGACCCCGGCCTGCCCTTCCTCGGCGTCCACCTGAGCCCGACGATCGACGGCAGGATCACCGTCGGCCCCAACGCCGTGCTGGGCTTCTCACGCGAGCGTCATCCCCGCGGTTCCGTCACGGCCCGCGACGTGGCGGAGTACCTGACGTTCCCGGGCATGTGGCGGTTCGCGAAGTCGAACATCCGGACCGGGGTGGACGAGATGCGCAGCTCGCTCTTCCCGCAGGGCTACCTCGAGCTCGTCCGCAAGTACTGCCCTGAACTCCGCCTCGAGGACCTGCGCCCTTACCCCGCCGGCATCCGGGCGCAGGCCATCATGCGGGACGGCACCTCGGTCGAGGATTTCTTGCTCCGTTCGACGGAGCGTCAGCTGCACGTGTGCAACGCGCCGTCGCCGGCCGCCACGTCTGCGATCCCCATCGCCGGTCTCATCGCTGACAAGTTCGCGACCGCTGCCTGAGCAGCTCTCGGGACCACGGCACGAAATGGAGGCGGTGGTCGCCCACGCTGAACGAGGTCAAGGGCGGATGAAATATCGAGGGCGCTTTTTCGACCGGCACGATCAGGGCGGAAGAAAATGCAATCCGAGCAGCGGATGAGATTACGGGTGACCTTTTCCGGAAAACCCGCCGACCACCTTCGGGTGAATACCCCTGTTCACCCCCTCCACGGGTTTCTGCAATGTGTCGGGGACGTAAGACTTCCCTCATGCATTCCGCCGCTCCACACGTTCTGGTGATCATCCAGAACCTGCCGTTCCGGCTCGACCGCAGAGTGCGGTCCGAGTGCCGCGCCCTGACGGACGCCGGCTACCGGGTGAGCGTCATCTGCCCGCAGGAGGACCCGGACGAGCCCGCCCGGTTCCAGATCGACGAGACCACCGTCCACTCCTATGCGCCCCCGCCGGACTCGCACGGGCTCGCGGGCTACGTGCGCGAGTTCGTCGTCTGCTGGTGGCGCACCGCACGCGTCTCAAGGCGTGTGCACAGGGATGCCCCGTTCCAGGTCATCCAGGCGTGCAACCCGCCGGACACCTACTGGCTGCTCGCACTGCTCTGGCGCCTGCGGCGCGGGGTGCGGTTCGTCTACGACCAGCACGACCTGTGCCCAGAGGTGTACGTCGCGAAGTTCGGCCACCGGGGCGCGCTGTACCGCGCCCTGCTGCTGCTGGAGCGCGCGACGTATCGCACCGCGGACCATGTCATCTCGACCAACGGCTCCTACCAGGCGATCGCGCAGGGTCGTGGCCGGGTCGACCCGCTGCGCAGCTCCGTCGTGATGAGCACCCCCGACGCCGACCTGATGCGGCGCGGCGAGCTGGAGCCGGGAGCGCGCGACCAGGCAGAGCACCTCGTGGCCTACGTCGGCATCATGGGTTCGCAGGACGGCGTCGACCGGCTGCTGGCCGCCGTCGACCACGTGGTGCACCAACGCGGGCGCACCGACGTGCGGTTCGCGCTCCTCGGGTTCGGGGACGCCCTGGCGGACCTGCGCGCCGACTGCACACGGCGCGGCCTGGACCCCTGGGTGCACTTCACCGGACGGGTGGACCACGCGGCGATCGGCCGCTGGCTGTCGAGCGCCGACCTGGGGGTCACGCCCGACCCGCCCAGCGAGTTCAACGACCGCTCCACCATGAACAAGACCCTCGAGTACATGGCGCACGCGCTGCCGGTCGTGGCGTCGGACCTGACCGAGACCCGCCGCAGCGCGGGCGAGGCGGCGTCGTACGTCGCGGGCACCGACCCTGCGGCTTTCGGCGACGCGATCCTCGAGATCCTCGACGACCCGGAGCGGGCCGGTTCCATGGGCGCGGTCGGCCGCGCACGGATCGAGGGCGAGCTGTCCTGGCACCGACAGGCCGCAACCTACCTGGGGGTGTTCGACGGCCTCACCGGGCGCGCCGGGACACCTGCCGAGACCCACGCGTAAAAACCCGGCAACTGCATTTCATCCTGCATTTGTCTTTCACCCCGGGTGAAATAGGCCCGCGGGTGAATAAAGAGCGTCCGCAGGGTGATTTCGAATCACACCGGCCGGTACGGCACAGGGCCGGGACGTACATTGATTGGAGCCAGGCACTTGACTGTCCGGGCCGATCCGAGCTGAAACCGGAAGAAGGCAGCATGGACCACAAGACCTTGCGGGCGGCCGTCGTGGGCGCCGGCTACTGGGGCCCCAACCTGGCACGCAACTTCGCGGCGTCGGACCGCTGGGAGCTCGCTGCGGTGTGTGACCTCGACGCCGACCGCGCCGCCCGGGTCGCCGGCGCGCACGGTGGAGCCGACGTCGAGACGTCGCTCGCTGCGCTGCTCGACCGGGACGACATCGACGCGGTGGCCATCGCCACCCCTGCCGGAACGCACCACGCGATAGCCATGGCCGCGCTGCGGGCCGGCAAGCACGTGGTCGTCGAGAAGCCGATCGCCGACAGCGCCTCCGCAGCGGACGAGATGGTCGATGAAGCCCACGCACGGGGCCTGGTCCTCATGACGGACCACACGTTCTGCTACACGCCGGCGGTGCGCAAGATCCGCGATCTGATCGCGGACGGAGAGCTGGGCGACATCCTGTACATCGACTCGGTGCGGATCAACCTAGGCCTGGTCCAGCCCGACGTCGACGTGTTCTGGGACCTCGCCCCGCACGACCTGTCAATCGTCGACTTCGTGCTGCCCGGCGGGCTGCGGCCCGTGTCGGTGGCAGCGCACGGCGGAGACCCGCTCGGCACCGGCAAAGCCTGCGTGGGATATCTCTTCCTGCCGCTGGGCAGCGGCGCTGTGGTCAACGTGCACGTCAACTGGCTCAGCCCCACCAAGATCCGGCGGATCACGATCGGCGGGTCCAGGCGGACCCTCGTCTGGGACGACCTCAACCCGCAGCAGCGGCTCAGCGTCTACGACCGGGGCGTCAACTACGAGCAGATCGCCGCCGACGGCGAGGAGCGCCGGGCGGCCACTGTCTCGTACCGCCTGGGCGACACCTGGTCGCCTGCGCTGCCCGAGCAGGAGGCGCTCGGCCTGATGGTCGCCGAGCTGGCCGACGCGATCACGCAGGCACGGGCGCCGCTCACCGACGGCCGCGCCGGGCGCCGGGTCCTCGGCGTTCTCGAGGCAGCGTCGGCGAGCCTCGCCTCCGGCGGCGCCGCCGTCATCCCCGATCCCCACCGAGATCTGGAGCTCTCCGCATGAGCACACTGCAAGGCGCCGATGTCCTCGTCACGGGAGGCGCCGGGACCATCGGGTCGACCCTCGTCGACCAGCTCCTCGACGCGGGCGCCGCTCACGTCGACGTACTGGACAACCTGGTTCGCGGCCGGCGCGCCAACCTCGACGACGCGCTCACCGACGGGCGGGTCACCCTCGTCGAGGGCGACATCCGCGACCGGGACCTGGTGCACGCTCTCACTCGCGGCAAGGAGCTGGTGTTCCACCAGGCCGCGATCCGCATCACCCAGTGCGCTGAGGAGCCCCGCCTGGCCCTCGAGGTGCTCGTCGACGGCACGTTCAACGTGGTCGAGGCCGCGGCAGAGCATCACGTGAGCAAGCTCGTGGTGGCGTCGAGCGCGTCGGTGTACGGCCTCGCCGAGGAGTTCCCCACCACGGAGCGGCACCACCATCACGACAACGACACGATCTACGGCGCTGCCAAGACGTTCAACGAGGGCCTGGCCAGGTCGTTCCGTGCGATGAGCGGCCTCGACTACGTGACGCTGCGCTACTTCAACGTGTACGGCCCCCGCATGGACGTGCACGGCCTGTACACCGAGGTGCTGGTGCGCTGGATGGAACGGATAGCCGACGGGCGTCCGCCCCTGATCTTCGGGGACGGCCTGCAGACCATGGACTTCGTCTGTACGCCGGACATCGCCCGGGCGAATGTGCTCGCCGCGGCCAGCGACGTCGCCGAGGGCGTGTACAACATCGCCAGCGGCACGGAGACGAGCCTGCTGGAGCTGGCCCAGGCCCTGCTGCGGGTCATGGGGTCCGACCTACCCGTGGAGCACGGCCCGGAGCGGGCCGTCAACGGCGTGGTGCGGCGCCTGGCGGACACGACGGCGGCACGCGACGACCTGGGCTTCGAGGCGACGATCGGGCTGGAAGAGGGCCTGCGTCTGCTCGTCGACTGGTGGCGTCCGTTGCGCGAGGAGATCGCCGCCGGGCGGTCTCTGCCCGAAGCGCCGACCCTGGCCGCCGGCGCGGTCGGGGGCGCGTCATGACCGCCGTCACGCCGTCGCGCATCAACGTCATGCAGCCATGGCTCGGGGCCGAGGAGGTCGCGGCGGTCACCGAGGTGATCGAGTCGGGCTGGGTGGCACAGGGGCCGCGCGTCGCCGAGTTCGAGGCCGCGTTCGCGAGCGCGATGCAGGCCCGCGCCGCGGTCGCGACGTCGAGCTGCACGACCGCGCTGCACCTCGCCCTGGTCGTCGCGGACATCCGCCCGGGGGACGACATCGTCGTGCCGTCCTTCTCGTTCGTCGCCACGGCCAACGCGCCCACGTACGTGGGCGCACGGCCGGTGTTCGCGGACGTTGACGCCGTCACCGGCAACGTCACCGCCGAGACGGTCGCCGCGGCGCTCACACCCGCCACCCGCGCCGTGATCGCGGTGGACCAGGGCGGCGTGCCGGTGGACCTCGCACCGATCCGGCAGCTGTGCGACCCGCTCGGCATCGTGGTGATCGAGGACGCTGCGTGCGGAGCAGGTTCGACCTACCTCGACCGTCCGGTCGGGGCGGGCGCCGAGATCTCCGCCTGGTCCTTCCATCCCCGCAAGCTCCTCACCACCGGCGAGGGCGGGATGCTCACCACCAGCCGCCCGGAATGGGCCGCCCGCGCACGCCGCCTGCGGGAGCACGCGATGAGCGTCTCGGCCGCCGATCGGCACAGCTCCCTCGTGTCACCGCCGGAGGAGTACGGAGAGGTCGGCTTCAACTTCCGCATGACTGACCTGCAGGCCGCCGTAGGCCTGGTGCAGCTCGGCCGCCTCCCCGAGATCGTGGTCCGACGGCGGCAGCTCGCCGACCGCTACCGCGACGAGCTGTCCGGTGTGCCCGGCCTGCGGCTCGTCGAGGACCCGTCCTGGGGCACCAGCAACGTGCAGTCGTTCTGGCTGGAGGTGCTGCCCGCGTACGGGACGGACCGCGAGGGTCTGCTCCTGTCGCTCGCCTCGGCGGGCGTCTCCGCGCGGCGCGGCATCATGGCCGCCCACCAGCAGCCCGCGCACGCGGGGCGGGACCACGCTCCGTTGCCGGTGACCGAGCGGCTCACGTCCGGCACCCTGATCCTCCCCCTGTTCCACCAGATGACGGACTCCGACCTGGACCGCGTGGTCGACGTGGTCCGCGGCCACGGGAGCCAGTGACATGACGGTGGCGGGGGGGACGACGGCCGGGGGCGGGCCGCTGCTGCTGGTAGGTGCGAGCGGGCTGGCTCGCGAGGTGCTGGCCCTGGCGGCCGAGACGGGACGTCCCGTGCTCGGCGTGCTCGACGACCGGCACGCCGACCTGCCGCCCACGGTCGGCGGGGTGCCGGTCCTTGGCCCGGTGGCGCAGGCCTCGGCATATCCCTCCGCTGATCTGCTCCTGTGCATCGGGCCGAGCGCGTCCCGTGCCGCGGTGCTCGCACGGCTGGATCCCGGGTCACGGTTCGCCGGCGTCGTCGACCCCTCGGTGCGCAACCCCGCGGGGTGCCCCGTCGGGTCCGGGTCCATCCTCCTGGCCGGTGTGACCATCACCGCCGACGCCCGCGTCGGTGCGCATGTCGTGGCGATGCCGGGAGTGACCGTGACCCATGACTGCTGGGTGGACGACCTCGTCACGCTCGCCGCGGGGGTGTCGCTCGGCGGCGGGGTGCGGATCGGCCGGGCCGCCTACATCGGCATGAACGCCGCCGTGCACCCGGCCGTACGGATCGGCGCCGGCGCGATCGTCGGCATGGGTTCCGTGGTGCTCCGCGACGTGCCGGACGGCGAGACGTGGGCCGGCGTGCCCGCCCGCGCCCTGGCCCCTCGTCCTGCCGTGGGGGGCACGCGATGAAGATAGTCGTGTACGTGCACCACATGGAGATCGGCGGGAGCCAGCTCAACGCGCTGGAGCTGGCCCGTGAGACGGCGGCCCGTGGGCACGACGTCGTGGTCCTCGCACCTCCCGGGGGCGCGCTGTGGGACGTGGCCCGCGGGTTCGGGCTGGACCTGGAAAGGCTGCCGACGCACCTGACCTGGCCGTCGCCCCGCAACATGGCGCACGCCGTCTCGGCGGTGCGCCGTCTGCGCGCCGACGTGGTGCACGCCTACGAGTGGGGCCCTGCGATCGACGTCGCCCTCGGTCCCCACCTGCTGCTCGGTACGCCGGCAGTGGTCACCACGCTTTCGATGTACGTGTCGGGCTATATCCCGCGGCACGTCCCGCTGATCGTGGGTACACGCCGGCTCGCGCAGGAGGCCGCGGCGAGACACCGCGACGTGCGGCTCATGGAGCCGCCGATCGACACCGCGGCGAACGTGCCGGGGAGCGCCGGCGGCACCAGGGCGCGCGACCGGTGGGGTTTCGGTCCCGAGGACGTGGTCCTGTCCGTGGTCTGCCGCCTGTCCGACGACCTCGACAAGACCGCCGGGGTGCTCGAGGCGATGTCCCTGGTCGAGCGCGAGGGCTGGAGCAGCGCACTGACCCTGCTCGTCGTGGGCGACGGTCCTCGGTACGACGACGTCGCCGCACGGGCTCGCGCGATCAACGCGATGGTCGGACGGCGCGCCGTCGTCGTCGCCGGTGCGCTGGACGACCCGCGGCCGGCGTACGCCGCCGCCGACGTCGTGCTGGGGATGGGCAGCTCTGTGCTCAAGGGGATGGCGTTCAGCAAGCCGGTGGTGGTCCAGGGTGAGCGCGGCTTCTGGCAGCGTCTCGACGAGGAGAGCCTCGGCACGTTCCTGGAACAGGGCTGGTACGGATCCGGCGGACGCGGTGTGGCGGCGCTGTCGGACGCCCTGGGGCCGCTGGTCCGCAAGCCCGGGCTGCGCGCGACCCTCGGTACGTTCGGACAGCGGATCGTCACAGAACGTTTCTCCCTGACGTCGGCGGCCGCGGACCTCGAGCAGGTCTACCGCGAGGCCCCGGCCGCCGGGCGCCGCTCGGCGCCGTCGCTCGCCCGGACCTTCGCCCTCGTCGCACGGGACACCGCGCGCGGCCGCCTGCGGGAGCGGCCCGCACATGGCTGACGGGCAGGCTCTGAGCGGCCGGGTCGGACGTGCGCTGCGCTGGAGCACCACCGGCACGCTGGTGGTGCGCCTGGGCAACCTCGGCCTCGGGATCGTCATCGCGCGCATCGTGTCTCCGGAGGAGTTCGGCCTGTACGCGATCGCCCTGACGGTGCAGAGCGTCGTCATGTCCCTCGCGGACCTCGGACTGAGCGCCGACCTGGTCCGTAGCCCCGACTTCGCCCGGCGCGCGGGACCCGTCGCGGTGCTCGGGCTCGCGACCGGCAGCGTCCTGGCCGTGGCCACGGCCCTGTTCGCGCCTGCGCTCGCCACCGCGATGGGCGACTCCGGAGCGGCCGGGCCCATCGCCATCCTTGCGGGTACGTTCCTGCTCGCCGGCGTGGGCGTCGTGCCGTTCGCCACGCTCCAGCGCCGCCTGGACCAGCGTGGCCTGTTCCGGTCCAACGCCGTCGACTTCGGCGTCGGCGCGGCGGTGACGCTCGTGCTGGCGGCTCTGGGCCACGGCCTGATCGGCCTGGCCGTCGGCCGGGTGGCCGGACTGGCGTGCGGTGTCGCCGTACAGTTCTGGCTCGCCCGGACCGGTCTGCGACTCTCCTGGGACCCGACGGTCGCGCGCTCCGTCCTGGCGTTCGGCCTGCCCGTCGCTGCGGCGAACCTGCTGTCCTGGGTGCTGCTGTCGGTCGACCGCGTGGTGCTCGGGAACGTCGCGGGCGCCGTCGAGCTCGGGTACTACGTGCTCGCCGCCAACATCTCGACCTGGCCCATGACCCTGGTGGGGCAGGCCCTGCGGTCGGTGACGCTGCCTGCCTTCTCCCAGGTGCGGGAGCGTGCCCGAGCCGTGTTGGTCCCGCTGGTCGCGCCGGTGTGGTGGGCGGTCGCCGCCGCGGCGGCGATGCTCGCCTCGCTCGCCCACCCGGTGGTGGTGCTCGTCTACGGGGCCCGGTGGGAGCCTGCGGCCCAGATCCTGGTGCCGCTCGCCGTGGTCGGCGCCGTGCGCGTCGTCGCGGACGTCCTCGCCGGCTACCTGTACGCGCTCGGCCGTTCGCGCGGCGTGCTCGTGGTCCAGATCGTCTGGCTCGTGGCCCTGATCCCTGCCGTCATCGTGGGTGCCAGGCTCGACGGGAGCGTCGGCGTCGCCGTGGCCCAGGCCGCCGTGGCCGTCGCTGTGCTGGTACCCGCCTACCTCGTGCTGCTGCGCAGGTCCCGCGACGAGGTGGGCGCACTGGCCCGCACGCTCGCGGTGCCGGGCGTGGCGGCGGTGTGCGCCGTCCTCGCGGGCGTGCTCGTCGCGGACCGGGTGGGTGACCCGCTGTGGGGCGGCCTGCTCGGTGGCGTCGCGACGCTCGGCGTCTACACGGCAACCACTCTCGCCTGGGCGCTCCCGCGCCTGCGCGCCGTCCGGGCCACGCTCGACGGCCCTGACACCCCTGACACCCCCGACCCACCAGAGACGGCCGAGATGGCCGAGGCGGATACCGGCCTGGCCGGCCGGCCGAGAGGAACAACCCGATGACCGAAACCATGACCAGCACCTCCGCGGCGCCGCCCCGGCTACCGGTGCCGTTCCTGGACCTCGGTGTCCAGACCGCCGAGGTCGAGGCGGAGGTCCGCGAGCGCTGGGACCGGATCCTGAGCACCTCGGGCTTCGTCCTGGGGCCGGAGGTCGAGCGCTTCGAGAGCGAGTTCGCCGCCTACTCCGGGGCGCGGCACGCCATCGGCGTCGGCAACGGCACCGACGCCCTCGAGATCGGCCTGCGGGCCGCGGGGATCGGCGCCGGCGACGAGGTGATCGTCCCGGCCAACACGTTCTTCGCCACGGCGGAGGCGGTGCTGCGCTGCGGCGCCGGCCTCGTGGTCGCCGACGTCGACGACGACTACCTGCTGGACCCGCTGGACGTCGCCGCCCGGGTCACGCCGCGGACCCGGGCGGTCGTCGCCGTCCATCTCTACGGGCAGATGGCGCCCGTGGCGCGGCTGCGCGAGGTGGTGGGCCCGGACGTCCTCCTGGTCGAGGACGCCGCGCAGTCCCAGGGCGCCCGCCGGGACGGGTTCCGCTCGGGCGGGACGGGCGACGTGGCGGCCACGAGCTTCTACCCCGGCAAGAACCTGGGCGCGTTCGGCGACGGGGGCGCGGTCCTGACCTCGTCCGACGACATCGACCAGCGGGCACGCCGCCTGCGCAACCACGGTGGCGTCAACCGGTACGAGCACCTGGAGGTCGGGACCAACTCCCGGCTCGACGCCCTGCAGGCGGCAGTCCTGTCGGTGAAGCTGACCCGGCTGGACGGCTGGAACGCCCAGCGATCGGCAGCGGCCGCCCGGTACGGGGCGCTGCTGGCCGACGCGTTCGCGGACGTGCCCGAGCTCGTGGTGCCGCGCGAGCTGCCCGGCGCGGCGCACGTGTGGCACCTGTACGTGGTGCAGGTCCCGGACCGGCCGGCGGTGTCGGCCGCGCTCGGGGCTGCGGGGATCGGGCACGGCATCCACTACCCGGCGCCCGTCCACCTGCTCCCTGCCACTGCCCACCTGGGTCTCCGCGCGGGACTCGCGCCGCGCGCCGAGGCCCACACCGACCGGATCCTGTCGCTGCCGATGTTCCCCGGCATCACCGCGTCGCAGCAGGAGCACGTCGTCCGGACCCTGCACAGCACGGTGACGGGCCGGACCGCACCGTCGACGGTGATCCCGTGAGCACCGGAACGCTCGACCGGGCGGCCACGGCGTGGCGCGCGTGGGTGGACCGACACGCCACGGGCGGTCCGACCGCCGGTGGCCGGCTGGTCCCCTGGCTCGCCGGCTGGGTCCGGTCGCCGCTGGCGCCCCAGGCGGTCCGCCGGCTGGCGCCGTCGGTCCCCCACACCAAGCCTCGGGTCTCGGTGGTGGTGCCGTGCTTCGGCTACGGCCGGTTCCTGGAGCAGACCGTCGGCAGCCTCGTCACCCAGACGGGCGTCGACGTCGAGGTGATCATCGTCGACGACGCCTCGACGGACGACAGCCTGGCCGTAGCCCGCGCGCTGGCGGAGCGGCACCCGGCGGTGCGCGTCGTCGCGAACAGGCACAACGTCGGTCAGGTCGAGTCCTTCAACAAGGGCTGGGCGGTGAGCACCGGGGAGTTCGTCGTGCGGCTGGACGCCGACGACATGCTGCCGCCTGGCGCGCTCGCCCGGGCGGCCGCCGTCCTGGAGCGGCACCCCGAGGTGGGCCTGGTCTACGGGCATCCGCACCATTTCGACGACGGGACCGTTCCCGAGCCCGCGCTGGGTGAGCTGTCCTGGACGATCTGGAGCGGGCGAGCGTGGCTGGCCGAGCGGTGCCGCACGGGGGTCAGCTGCATCACGTCACCCGAGGTGGTGATGCGTTCCGCCCTGCTCAAGGAGTTCGGGCCGCTGGACCCGGCACTCCGCTTCACCATGGACGTGGAGATGTGGCTGCGGCTCGCCGCCGTCAGCTCCGTTGCATACGTGGGCGGAGCCGATCAGGCCCTGCACCGCGAGCACGCGGCCAGCCTGAGCGTCAACGAGGGGTCGGGCGCGCTGCTGGACCTGCGCGCCCGCGCCGACGCCTACGACCGGCTGTTCGCCAACGTCGGGGACCGGCTGTCCGACGCGACCGATCTGCACGACCGGGCGCGGGCAGCGCTGGCAAGGGACGCGCTGCGGTACGCGGCGGCGGCCGCCGACCGGAACGAGCCGCCGGACGCGTACCTCGGCTTCGCCGCCGACGTGTGGCCGATGTCGAAGAGCTGGCGATCGACCCAGCGCGTGCAGCAACGGGCCGAGGTGGCCGAGCGGCCCGGACCGTCCCGCGCGCCGAGGGTCGGCGCCGCCGTGCGGCGCGCCGCACGGCGGGCCCGCACCGAGCTGCTGTACCTCCGCTGGGCGACGTCCGGCCTGTGACCAAGGGGACCTGCTGATGAACCGGCTGACCAGAACCACCGCGACGATCCGCCGCCTGCGCCGTGCGGGCGTGCACGGAGTGGCCCAGCGGGTGGCCGCGCGTGCGTACCGGGCCACCGACGCGGTGGCGCTCAGCTTCCAGCTCGATCCCGCTGACGTCGCCGGCACGGTCCCGGACGCGCTGCCGACGCCAGAGGCCGCGCCGCCCGGCCGGCCGCTCACGGTGGGCTGGGTGACGTCGCCGCCCGCGGCGGGCTCGGGCGGGCACACCACCCTGTTCCGCATGGTCGAAGGGCTGGAGGCGCGCGGCCACGCCTGTGTCGTGTTCCTCTACGACCGGCACGGGCTCGACGTCGCCCAGCGCACCGCGGCGCTGCGGCACGGCTGGCCGGGGGTGCGGGCAGAGGTCCGGGACGCGCGCGCGGGCATCAGTGGCGTGGACGCCGTCGTGGCGTCCTCGTGGGAGTCGGCCCACGTCCTGCTCGCCTACGACGCCGAGCCCGCACACCGGCTGTACTTCATCCAGGACTACGAGCCCTACTTCTACCCGCGCGGGTCCGAGTACGAGCTGGCGGCCATGAGCTACCGGTTCCCGTTCCGGCGCATCGCGCTCGGCGAGATGGTCGCGGGATGCCTCCGCTCCGAGCTGGGTCAGCACAGCGACGTCGTCCCCTTCGGGTGCGACACCGGCGTCTACCACCTGCCGGAGGCCGAGACCCCCCGGTCAGGGGTGGTGCTCTACGCCAAGCCGGACGTCGGCCGCCGCGGCTATCTCCTGGCCCGCCTGGCGCTCGAGCGCTTTCACCGCACGCACCCGGACGAGGAGATCCACGTCTACGGGTCACGGCCCACAGGCTTGCCGTTCCCGGTGTCGTACCACGGGAGCCTCACGCCGGCGGAGCTCAACGAGCTGTACGGGCGCGTCGTGGCCGGGCTGGCGATGTCCTTCACCAACATCTCGCTCGTGGCGGAGGAGATGCTCGCCGCCGGCGTCGTGCCCGTCGTCAACGACTCCCGGCTCGCCCGCGCCGACCTGCCCAACGCGTACGTCGGGTGGGCCGAGCCGACTCCGGCGGGCATCGCCGCTGAGCTCGCGGCCGCCGTCGACCGGCCGGACGGCGCCGCCTACGCTGCGAAGGCCGCCGCGAGCGTCATGGGGCGGTCCTGGGGGCCGGCACAGGAGCTGGTGGCGCAGATCGTCGAGGACGAGGTGTGGCGCGGTGGCCGCGCGTAGCGGGTCGGCGCCCGCGTGCCTCGAGCACCGCGATGACGGCGAACGTGGCGGCCGCGCCGAGCACGCCCGCCATCCCGACGCTCCGGGCGCGCGAACCCTTCACCTGGTGCACCACCGTCGACTCGGGGGCTACCGTCACGGTGATGTCGTTGACGGGCGCCACCCCGGCATCGCGCTGGAGGCGGTCCAGCTCCTCGGCGATCTGCGCGATGATCTCGCCCTGCCGCGTCGCGGCCTGGTCGGCGGTGGCCGCGACGACCTCGACGTACAGGACCTGCTCGGCGAAGTGGGGGGCCCACTGGCCGCCCGTGTCGGGCAGGCGGATCGACCAGCCGTCACGTACCCCCTCGCCGACCAGCGTCGCGTCCGGCGAGGCGTACTTGGTGACCGCGTCCGGCCCCGAGATCGACTTGGCGACCACGCCCGCCGTGATGATCAGGTCCTCGGAGGTGGTGCGCAGAGAGTTCGGGTAGTCGGTGCTCGGGGGCGCGAGGAAGACGACCTGCGTGCGGCTCCAGAAGACGCCGTCGTCCAGCGTCGTGGAGTACATGAGTCCGAGCGTGGCCACGGCGCCCGCCACCAGGACGGTCCAGCGTCGCAGCGCCGCTCGCACCAGGTCCCACACCGTCATGGCATCTCCGCTATTTCTCTTCAGCGGGCGAAATTCACGCCAGAATTCCTTGACTCGTTCCTTTCCCCGCCCTCGCACGATACCTTTGTCGAGCGCGGCGTGATACGCCCGGAAAGGGTGAACAAATGTCATTCCTCGAGGTGATCGCAGCCCTGGGCCGCCAGTGGATGGTGACGGTCGCCGGGCTCCTGGCGACCGCCGCACTGGTCTGGGGGGCCGCCGTCGTGGAGCCGCCCGTCTACACAGCGCGTGCCCTGGTCCTCCTTGTGCCCTCCGAGCAGGCCGTCGGCAAGGGCGGCAACCCGTTCCTGGCGCTCGGCGGGCTCGACCTCCCGGCGCGTGTGGTGGTCGCGTACTACGAGAGCGACGGCGCCAAGGCCCAGTTCACCTCCGGCTCCCCCGACGCCGAGTACGTCGTGGCCATCGAGGAGTCGACCCGCGGACCGGTGATCGCCGTCGACGTGACGGACGCGACGCCGCAGCGCGCCCTCGAGACCCTCGAGCTGCTCACCTCGTCGATCCCGGTCGAGCTGGAGCGGCTCCAGGCCGAGGTCGACGCGCCGCGGAACGCCGTCGTGTCGACGCTCGTCCTCGCCAAGGACGAACGGGCGGAGATCGACACCAGCGGCACGGTGCGGATACTCATCGCTGCCGCCGGCGTCGGGCTGGTGACGACCGTCGTCGGCGCCGTGGCGACCGACGGGATGCGCCGCAGCCGGGCCCGGAGCCGGGTACCGGTCACGGGGCCGCCGGTCCTCAAGCCGCCGGACAGCGGTCCGCCCTGGAACAACCCAGCCCCCGACACCCGCGACCGCCGGAGGGACGACACGCCCGCCCGGGCGTCCACAGCGGAGTCACGGTGACGCAGGCACGGCCCGCCGCGACCCACCGGCATGCGGCGCCGGCACGGGCCACGTTCCGGCGGGCCGTGCCGTTCGACGTCGTCACGTGGCTCTCGATCTACCTCGTCCTGCTGTTCGCCGTGCCGTCGAAGCTGGTGATCGGGCCACTCGGCAGCGCGGGGGCGCCGTCGATGGTGGCAGGCCTCGCGAGCCTGCTGCTGTGGGTACTGATCGGCGTCGGCGCGGCCGGGCCGACGCTGAGCCGTCCCCGGCAGGTCCGGGTGGCGCTCGGGCTGTTCCTGTTCGGCGTCGGGGTGTCGTACGCCATCGCCATGTCGCGGCCGGTCGTGTCGGGTGAGGTGAGCCCCGCCGACGTCGGGCTCCTGTCGCTGCTCGCCTGGTCCGGCATGCTCCTCCTCGCGCACGACGGGATCAGGTCCGCCGCGCGACGCGACCAGCTGGTGTGGCGGCTCGCCCTCGCGGGCGGTGCCCTTGCCGTGCTGGGGCTCGCTCAGTTCGTCGTCGGCGAGCTGTTCGTGGACCGGATCTCCCTGCCCGGGCTGACCCTCACGTCGCCGTACGAGCTCGGTGAACGCAACGGACGCGTCCGCCCGCAGGGCACAGCGGCCCACCCGATCGAGTACGGCGTGCTGGTCACCATGCTCTTGCCGCTGGCGCTGCACGTCGGTTTCCAGCACACCGAGCGCCGGGCCCTGGTGCGCTGGGCTCCTGCGGCGGCATCGCTCGCGCTGGTGCCCGCGACGGGTTCCCGCTCGGCCTACGTGGGGGCCGCCGTCGGCCTCGTGATCATGCTCGTCGGCTGGAGGGGATCGCGGCGCCGCGTGATGCTCGGCGTCACCGCGGCGGGCACGGTCGCAGGACTGGTGGTCGCCCCTGGAATGCTTGCGTCGATCCTCGGCCTGTTCACCGGCGCCGCCGACGACCCGAGCGTCGCCTCAAGGACCGGGTCGTTCGCGCTGGCGGGCGACTTCATCGCACGAGACCCCCTGTTCGGACGAGGGCTGGGCACCTTCCTGCCCACCTACCGGATCTTCGACAACCAGTACCTGCTGCTCCTGGTGACCATCGGCGTCGTGGGCACAGCTCTGTTCTGCGGCCTCGGCGTGGCGGCGGTCCGGGTGCTCATGCGGGCGCGCGCACTCAGCGCGGGCACCGACGCCAGGTCCCACGACCTCGCGCTGGCCCTCATCGCCTCGGTCGTCGTCGGGTTCGTCAGCCTGTTCTTCTTCGACGCGTTCGCGTTCCCGATGACGATGGGCGCCCTCTTTCTCCTGATAGGTCTGACGGGGTCGCTCCGCGCCCCGGCATAACCGCGCCGGCCTGTCCGTCAATCACCCGGATATTCACCCTCCACCGTATTCCGCGCCGGTACTTCTTCGTTCACGATAAACAAATGATCAATCTCTGCTTTCACGGTATCGGGACGCCGCCCGACGGTGTCCCCGCAGAGGAGGCTTCCTACTGGATCGGTGTCGACACGTTCCGCCGGGTCCTTGACCTGGTCGCCGAGCGCCCGGACGTGCGGATCAGCTTCGACGACGGCAACGCCTCCGACGTCACCGTCGCGCTGCCGGACCTGCTGGAGCGGGGGCGGGTCGCCGAGTTCTTCGTCATCGCGGGCCGTGTCGGGGACTCCGGCTCGCTGTCCGCCGACGACGTGCGCCGGCTGCGCCTCGCCGGGATGGGTGTCGGGTCGCACGGGATGCACCACCGCGTGTGGCGCAGGCTGAGCCCCGCCGAGCAGCACGAGGAGCTCGTGGTCGCCCGCCGGCGGCTCGAGGAGATCCTGGGCGAGCCGGTGCGCACGGCCGCGTGCCCGCTCGGCCGGTACGACCGCGTGACCCTGGCCGCGCTGCGGCGGCTGCGGTACACCCGCGTCTACACCAGCGACCGGGCACTGGCCCGGCCCGGTACCTGGCGGCAGGCCCGGTTCAGCCTCCGCGCCCACGACACGGCCGACGACGTCGCCGGCTGGCTCCGGCACGGCGACCGCTCCACCACCCGGCTCGCCGACTCGGCACGCACCTTCGTCAAGGGGCTGCGCTGATGGGGGCAGAGGTCGCGGCGGTCATCGTGACCTACAACAGCGCCCGGCACGTCGGCGCCCTCCTGGACAGCCTGCCCGACGCCTTCGGCGACGTCCCGTACACGGCGGTGGTCGTCGACAACGGGTCCACCGACGGGACACCGGCGCTGCTGCGGCGCCGGGGCGACTGCGCGGTCGTCGAGAGCGTGAACGACGGCTACGGGGCCGGCATGAACCGCGCGGTGCGCCACGCACCGGAGACGGCCGCGATCCTCGTGCTCAACCCGGACGTGGAGCTCGACGCCGATGCGGTGCCGCGGATGCTGAGCGTGCTCCGCAGACGAGAGGCCGGCATCGTGGTTCCCCGCACGCGCGAGGCCGACGGGAGCCTGTCCCCGACCCTGCGGCGCACGCCGACCGTGGCTCGCGCCGGAGGGCTCAGCTTCACCCGCGTGCCGTTGCTCGCGGAGCGGATCGATGACCCGCGGGCCTACGCCACCGAGCACGCCGTGGACTGGGCGGTCGGCGCGATCTGGCTCGTGGACCGGGAGTGCTTCGACGCCGTGGGCGGATTCGACGAGTCGTACTTCCTGTACTCCGAGGAGACGGACTTCGCGCTCCGGGCGAGGGACCGCGGCTGGGTCACGGTCTACGCGCCGACGGCGGGCGGCATGCACATCGGTGGCGGGTCCGGCACCAGCCCCGAGACCCACACCATGCAGATGCTGAACCGGGTGCGCCTGATCAGGCGCCGCCGCGGCACGGGAGCCGCCTGGCTGTACTACGCGCTGACCTTGCTCGTGGAGCTCCGCCGCGGCCTCCTGGGCCACCGGGCGTCCTGGCCGACGCTGCGGGCGCTCGTGCGCCCGGCCCTGCGCCCGGCCGCGCTCGGGGCGAGCGACGCGGTGCTGCCGCGATGAGCCCTCCGGGGGACGATGTGGCGCCGGGGGCGCCGCTCGCATCCGTCGTCATTCCCGCCCATGACGAGGAACGCACGATCGGCCGCCTCCTTGAGGCGTTGTGCGCCGAACCCGGCAGGTTCGAGACGGTCGTCGCGTGCAACGGGTGCACTGATGAGACGGCGCACGTGGCCGCGCGGTACCCGGTGTCCGTGCTCGACCTGCCTGAGCCGTCCAAGACGCGCGCCCTGCGCGCCGCCGACCAGGTGGCCCGGACGTTCCCCCGGGTGTACCTCGACGCCGACGTCGAGATCAGCGCCGACGGCGTGGCTCGGCTCGCGGCCGCCGTCGGCCCTGGGCGCGCGGCCGTCGCGGCACCACGGCGCGTGATGCCCCGCACGGGGGTCACCGTGCTCGCCCGCTGGTACTACGACGTCTGGGAGGCGTTGCCCACCGTGCGTTCCGGCCTCTTCGGGCGCGGGGTCCTTGCCGTGTCCGAGGACGGCGCGCACCGGGTCGGAGCGCTGCCCGAGATGATGGCCGACGACCTCGTGCTCTCCGAGACGTTCGCACCGGCCGAGCGCGTCATCGTGCAGGACGTCACCGTCGTGGTGCACCCGGCGCGCACCCTGCGCGACCTCGTCCGCCGCCGTGCACGGGTGACGACGGGCAATGTCCAGGCCGACCGGTCCGGGCTGCGCGGCGCCGACGCGCGCACGACGCTCGGCGACCTCTGGCAGGTCGCGCGCGAGCGGCCGGGCCTGGCACCGCGGATCCCCGTGTTCCTCTGCGTCGTGCTCGCCGGGCGCGCCCGCGCCCGTGCGGCCGTGCGCGCGGGCGACTTCACCACCTGGGAACGCGACACCAGCTCCCGGTGACCGGCGCCGTCAGGGCTCCGGTCTAGGTGCCGCTTCCGGTGCACTCGATCGCGGCGCCAGGAGTCGTCAGACCGTCGCTCACCGTCACGACGTGTGCCTGCCAGCTGGTCAGCGCCGAGCACAGGACGTCGACCGGCCCGTAGCCCCAGCTGTCCCGCACCACCTGCAGGTCGCGCACGGTTCCTGGCGTGCCGGCACGGAACGGGTAGCCGCCGCCCTCGACCAGGAGCCCGTCGATGGTCAGCGACGTGTTGCCCTGGCCGCTCGGGTAGAAGAAGGGCGCGGTGCCAGAGCAGTCCTCGCGCTCGCGCATGATGATCCAGGTCCGCCGGACGGTCACGCTGCCGCCGCCGTACCCCTGGATACCGTCGCCGTGCCAGTCCGGACAGACGTCGGGCGGGGTGATCCGGACGAACGAGTCCTCGACGACGACGTCGCCGCACTGCTTGGCGCCCACCCGGATCCCCTCGGGCACACCGTCGATCACCACGTCCCGTACCGTGAACCCGCCGTTCCCGATGACCGGCAGGTCGGTGTCGTGCGTCGGCGCGGACCCCGCGACGAACAGGGACTCCTCGACCACCAGGCCGGACCCGCAGGTGTCGCCGGCGTCGTTCACCACCTTGGCCCCGACGGCGTGCACCCGCCGCAGCGTGACGTCCTGCGCCGCGACATGGATGACGCCGTCCGTGATCCGCAGGTCCTCGACCACGGTCCCCGCCGTGCGGATCCAGAGGTCCCCCGTGTGGGTACGTCGCGGTGACCACCCGGCGGGCAACCCGGCGGTCTCGGCCGTCGGGAACGTGATGGGCGTTGCCGCAGCGACGGACGAGGAGACGTCGCCGGCTGCCGTCGACCCGGCGGCGTCGCCCGACGGCCCGGACGCGGTGGAGTCCTCTGGCGGCGACGTCAGAGGTGCCGGACCGATCGTGGTGAGCGCAGTGGCGACCAGCGCGCCGACGAACCACCGGAGCGCCACCCGCCAGGACGGGGTGCCCATGCGACCCATCCTGGCACGCCGGTCCTCGTCGCTCATCCTGGCACCGGGCCGGCGCCCGTCGCGCGCGAGGCGGCGACCTGCTCGTAGAGGTCCGTCATGCGCTCGATCCGGCGGTCCCACAGGTGGGTCGCCGCCACGTGCTCGCGGGCCGCGTCGCCCATCCGCAGCCGCAGGCCCGGGTCCGTGACCAGGCGGCGGACCGCAGTGGCCACGTCCCGTGCGAGCTGTGCCGGTGACTCGGCCGGCAGCCGGACCGCACACGCGTCGGACACGTTCGCCCCCGGACCACCGCGGCCGCACACGACGAGCGGCAGCCCGTGCGCCATGGCCTCGAGCACGACGGCGCCGCCCGGCTCGCGGTAGCTCGGGAAGACGAAGACGTCGGCACGCTCGTAGAAGTGGTCGACCTCAGCGCGGGACACCGCGCCGTGGACCAGGACGCGGTCCTCGAGCCCGAGGTCACGCACCAGGTCGGCGCACGCAGCGCGGTCGGGCCCGTCCCCGACGACGTCGAGCACCACCGGGAGGTCGCGCAGCAGCGTCATGGCACGGATCACGTCCCTGGCTCCCTTGGTACGCACCAGGCGCCCGACATGCAGCAGGCGGACCGGACCGGGACGGCCCGACCGGTCGTTCAGGGGCGGGACCGCGTGGACGGCCACGTCACCGAGCTCCTCGAACCGACGGAGCCGCAGGTCGCCCAGGAGCTCACGCACGTAGGGGGCGATGCCCACCACGCAGTCGGCGCCCTCGTAGGTCGCGCGCAGGAGCGGATCCCGCCTGAGCCGGAACCGGTCGAGCCCACGGAGCCGCTGGTACCAGGGCGTCGCCCCCTCCTCGAGGGCGAACGCGGGCGGGGACTCCAGGCTGCCGCCGACCGGCCCCACCACCAGAGGGACACCCAGGCCGACGACGGGTGACGGGTAGCGCAGCGCCACGGGCGTCACCTGATGTGCCACGTCGAACCGGTCACCCGCCGCGAGGCGCCTCCTGACGTAGCGCCTTGCGCGCACGTAGAACGGCACGTACGCCGGCTGGAGCAGGCTGTTCAGCCGCTCCGCACGGTGCACCAGCGGTGGCTCTGCCCATTCCACGACCCGGACCGCCGGGAGCTGCCGCGACGGCGGCACGTGGCCCTTCTTGTACGTCGACAGGAGGGTGACGTGAAACCGCTGCGACAGCAGGTGTGCCCACTGGTACGCGAGCCACGACTCCCCCACGTCCTCGCCGTCGCACGCCGGTGCGACCAGCAGCACGTGAGCCACGCTGGAGGAACCCGCCGATCCGTTGACGACCACCACCCGATAGTGGGTGCTGGCGCATGGCAAAGGCACCCTTCGAACGGGTGAACGCAGGGGTGAGAAATACACCGGCCACCACGCAGCGGGGAATTCCGGGATGAAATTCGACCGTCCCGGCGCTTTCACCCCGCACGCGGCCGGACACCGCGATTTCACGGGGCCATACTGCGAACGTGGCACATTCGAACAAGGTCGGGCTCAGCCCGATCACACCGGATGATCTTTCCCGCGTGGGCGAATTTCTCAGCGCGCACCTGGACAACACCCTGACGCCCGAGCGATGGGCGCGATCGCTGCGCCCCACGTGGACCACGAGCCACCCCGACCACGGGTTCCTGCTCGAGTCCGACGGCCGGGTCGTCGGCGTGTACGCAGGGGTCTACTCCGAGACGGGCGGTCCCGGCCGGCAGCGGGCGGTTTGCAACCTCGCCGCGTGGTGCGTCCTGGACGAGTTCCGCCAGCACTCGCTGCGGCTGGCGCGCGCGATGCTCACCCAGCGTGACCGCGAGCTCACCGACCTCTCCCCGAGCGGGACGGTGGTGCCGCTGAACGAGCGCCTCGGCTTCCGCCACCTGGACACGTCCGGTGCGCTGGTCGTCAACCTTGCCCTGCCCACGCGGCCCGGTGTTCGCCTGGTCACGGGGCGGGCAGACATCGAGGCCGTCCTCACGGGCGCCGACCTGGCCGCCTACCGGGACCACGCGGACTCGGCCGCTGCACGGCACGTCGTGGCCGTCGCCGACGGGCGACCGTGCTGGGTGGTGTTCCGCAGGGTGCGGCGCAAGCGGGTCGGCCTGTTCGCCTCGGTGCTCCATGTGAGCGACCGAGACGTGTTCGGCATGGTCGCGCCCGCTGTGTACCGGCACATCCTCCTGGCGCACGGGCTGCCGTTCACCCTGGTGCAGACCCGGGTGTGCGGCCATCGCCCGTGGCACTCCGTACCGCTGTCCGAGCAGCGACCGATGATGTACCTGAGCCGGGCCGGGGAGCCACCGGAATCGGTCACGTACCTCTACAGCGAGCTCACCCAGGTCCCGTGGTGAATACGGCGGGAACATTTCACCCGACCAGTGGGACCGGAATCCGACCGGGCTGCAAGAATTCACCTCCTTGAATTCGCCGTGTCGATTTCGCCGGATGATTCAGGCCGACCAGGACCGGACCGCCAGAACCACCCCCGGCCGTTTTTTTGATTCACCCGTTCTTCATGCCCATTCACCCTCTTACGGCCTGCCGGAAATGGCGACCCCCGCCGTACCGTGAACTTCGTGACAACCTCGATCCATCAGCACGTGGAGCACCAGGCCCGGGTCCGGCCCGACGCACCCGCGCTGTCCTCCCGGGACTCGACCCTGACGTATGCGCAGCTGTGGCGCGCCGCGCGGCAGGCGGCGGCACAGCTCGGCGGGCTCGGCGTGGCCCGCCACGACCGGGTGGCGGTCTACCTGGAGAAGCGGTTCGAGACGGTGGCGGCACTCTGGGGCACCTCGGTCGCCGGCGGCGTGTTCGTCCCGGTCAACCCGCTGCTCAAGGGCACGCAGGTGGCGCACGTCGTTCGCGACTCCGGTGCCCGGGTCCTGGTCACGTCGTCGGGCAGGCTGGCTGCCGTGCGCGACAAGCTCGCCGACACCGGGCTCAGCGCCGTGCTGCTCGTGGACCAGCCGGAGGGCGCTGAGGACGCGTCTCCGGCCGACGACCTGCCGGGCGTGACGGTACACCGCTGGGCATCGGCTCCCGGAGCCGGCGCGAACCCCGTCGGCGCCCCGCTGCCCGGCACCCCGCAGGCGGGACCCGACACCGACGTCGCGGCGATCCTGTACACGTCGGGCAGCACCGGGGCGCCCAAGGGCGTCGTCCTGTCGCACCGGAACCTGATCGCCGGCGCGGCCAGCGTGTCCGGCTACCTGCGCAACACCGCCGACGACGTGCTGCTCGCCGTGCTGCCCCTGAGCTTCGACGCCGGTCTCAGCCAGCTCACGACCGCGTTCGCCGTCGGCGCCCACGTGGTGCTCCTCGACTACCTGCTCCCGCGCGACGTCACCGCAACGTGCGAGCAGTACGGCGTCACCGGGATAACGGGCGTGCCGCCGCTGTGGACGCAGCTCGCTGCGGCCACCTGGCCACCCGACGCACGATCCTCGCTGCGGTACTTCGCCAACACCGGCGGGCGGATGCCACAGGCCCTCCTGCGCGAGCTGCGCGCCGTGTTCCCGACGGCGGTGCCCTACCTGATGTACGGACTGACGGAGGCGTTCCGCTCCACGTACCTGGACCCGGCCCAGGTCGATCGCCGACCGGACTCGATCGGCAGGGCCATCCCGAACGCGGAGGTCCTGGTGCTGCGACCGGACGGCACCCGGTGCGCCGACGACGAGCCGGGCGAGCTGGTGCACCGCGGCAGCCTGGTCGCGCTCGGCTACTGGAACGACCCGGAGCGGACGGCCGCGCGATTCCGTCCGGTACCCGGGTACGACGAACCGTGGCGCGCCGCCCCCGAGCCGGCCGTGTGGTCGGGCGACACCGTGGTGCGGGACGCCGAGGGATACCTCTACTTCGTGGGCCGGGCGGACGAGATGATCAAGACCTCCGGGTACCGCGTCAGCCCCACCGAGGTGGAGGAAGCGGCCCTCGGCACGGGCCTGGTGCGCGAGGCGGTCGCGCTCGGCGTGCCCGACGCCCGCCTGGGCCAGCGGATCGTCCTGGTCGCCGCGGCGCCCGGCGCGGCGGGCGCGAAGGGCGCCGGCGACGACCCGGTGGACCTGGACCGCCTGCGCAAGGAGATGCGGCAGGTACTGCCCGCCTTCATGGTCCCTGCGGAGGTCCACCTGGCCGCGTCCCTGCCCCGTACCCCGAACGGCAAGCTCGACCGGACCGCGATCCGCGACCAGGTCGCGGCGCAGGTGACCCCGTGACCGCGCAGCCGCTCACCGCCCCGCACCCTGCCGTCGCCGCCGTGCCGGTGTCAGGAGACGAGATCGTCGTGGGCGGGGTGCCCCTGGGACGCCTGGCCGCCCGCGTCGGGTCCACGCCGTTCTTCGCCTACGACCGGAAGCGCATCACCGACCGGGTGCACGAGGTCCGGGCCGCGCTCGGCGACGCGGTGCGCCTCGGGTACGCCGTCAAGGCCAACCCGATGCCTGCCGTCGTCCAGCACCTTGCCGGGCTGGTCGACGCACTGGACGTCGCCTCCACGCGGGAGATGCACACCGCGCTGGACACGGGCACCGACCCAGGGCACGTCAGCTTCGCAGGCCCCGGCAAGACGCCGGACGAGATCCGGTCCGCCGTCGCGGCGGGCGTCCTGCTCGAGCTCGAGTCGGAGACCGAGGCACGCCGCGTCGTCGCCGCTGGCGACGAGCTCGGCGTCGTCCCGCGCGTCGCGGTCCGCGTCAACCCCGACTTCGCCGTGCGCGGCTCGGGGATGCGCATGTCCGGTGGCCCGCAGCAGTTCGGCGTCGACGCCGAGCAGGTGCCTGGCCTGCTGGACTACCTGGCGGCAACCGGGGTCGACCTGACCGGTTTCCACGTCTTCGCGGGATCGCAGAACCTCGACGCGGAGCTCATCGCCCACGCCCAGCGCGCCACGGCCGAGCTCGTCGTCGCGCTCGCCGAGCACCTGCCCGGCCCCGTGCGCTACGTGAACCTGGGCGGCGGCCTCGGCATCCCCTACTTCCCGAAGGACCGGCCGGTCGACCTCGGCCGCGTCGGCGAGAGCCTCGCGGCCGTGGTGAGCGAGCTGATCGCGCCCGCCTTGCCCGAGGCAGACGTCCACATCGAGCTGGGCCGCTACCTCGTCGGCGAGGCCGGCTGCTACGTGACCCGCGTGATCGACCGCAAGGTCTCGCGCGGACGGACGTACCTGGTGGTCGACGGCGGGATGCACCACCAGCTCGCCGCGTCGGGCAACCTCGGGCAGGTGATCCGGCGCAACTACCCGGTGCTCGTCGGCAACCACATGGCAGCAGCCGAGCGGGAGCAGGTGACCGTCGTCGGCTGCCTGTGCACGCCGCTCGACGTCCTGGCGGACGACGTCTCGCTCCCCCAGGCGGAGCCCGGCGACCTGGTCGTGGTGCTCCAGGCCGGGGCCTACGGCCTGACCGCGAGCCCCACCGGATTCCTCAGCCACCCGGCACCCGCCGAGCTGCTGGTCTGACCGCCCCGACAGGAGAACACGATGAGCAGCGACGTGACACACAGCCCGTCCGGCACCGCGACCGGCGGCGAGGTAACCCTCGCTGCCGTGCTGGACGTGCTGGGCACCACCCTCGGGATCGAGGAGCGCGTCGGCACGTTCGATGCCGCAACGCCTCTCTTCGGCACCCTGCCGGAGCTGGACTCGCTGGCCGTCCTCGAGCTCCTGACCGCGCTGGAGGACCGGTTCGGGATCACGGTCGACGACGACGAGCTGACGGGCGGGCTGCTCGAGACCGCAGGCAGCCTGCACGCGTTCGTCCGCGACCGGGCTCGCTGACCTACCGAGCCCACCATGACCAGCAACGGGTACCCAGCGCGCGTCGAGGCGTCGGCGGACGTCGACGAGCGCGCGACGATCGGCGAGGGCACCACTGTCTGGCACCTCGCCCAGGTGCGGGAGGACGCCGTCGTCGGCGCCGGCTGCATCGTGGGGCGAGGCGCCTACGTCGGACCGGGTGTGCTGCTGGGCGACGGCTGCAAGCTGCAGAACTACGCCCTCGTCTACGAGCCGGCCGTGCTGGAGGACGGCGTGTTCGTCGGCCCTGCCGCCGTGCTGACCAACGACCTGTACCCCCGGGCGGTGACCCCGGACGGCACGGTCAAGACGGGCGACGACTGGAACGCGGTGGGCGTCACGGTCAGGACCGGTGCCTCCATCGGTGCCCGGGCGGTGTGCGTGGCCCCGGTGACGATCGGCCGGTGGGCCACGGTCGCCGCCGGCGCTGTGGTGACGGCCGACGTGCCCGACTTCGCCCTCGTCGCCGGGGTGCCCGCACGGCGCATCCGGTGGGTAGGGCGTGCCGGCGTGCCGCTGGAACGCATCGGTCCGGACCGATGGCGCTGCCCCGCGACCGGTGACGAGCTCACGGAGGCGGACGGGGTGCTGAGCGAGTCGTCGTCGAGCACTTCTTTTCACGGGTGAAGCGAGCTTGACCGATTTTCTCCAGGGCAGGAGAGGGATTCCGGATGAAAAACATTCATGACCTTTGATTACTCATTTTTTCGCCCATTTCTTGCTGAGGGTGAAGCTCTGGGTGAAAGGGATCCAATTAAGGCGACAGTACGCCTTTCCCGTTTTATTATTGTGTTCAGAGACCAATGATCCACGGGCCCAGGGCCCGCCCAGGATCAGCCCTCCCAGGGCTGGACGAGACAGTCCCATCATCTTTTGGCGCCTTGTCGCGCCACCATCGAGCGCGCCCGACGACGCGCAATTCTTGCCCGAGGTAGGAAGGGATTTCGACGTGGCAAGCCAGACACTCGGCGGCGGATTCGAAATTCACCCCACGGTGGCAGGTTTCCGGGTCAGGAACTACGCGCCCCGTGGGTTCCACAGCATTCGTGCGTCGCTCGCCATGCCGCTGTGGCAGACCCGGTACCGCACGCGGCTCCGCCTCACCGACGCCCTGGTCGTGGTCGGTGCGGCGGTGACGGCGTTCGCGCTCGACGCGGCCCTGCCTGCCGGCCCCTCGGGCTACCCGGGCCTGGTCGGCTCGCTCACGGTTCCCGTCGTGGTGGCCATGGTCTGGATAGCCGCGCTGGTGGCGGAGGGCTCGTACGACCTGCGGATCCTGGGCCGCGATCTCACCGAGTACCGGCGGGTCCTCGGCGCGACCCGGACGGCGGTAGGCCTGCTCGCCCTCGTCGCGTGGCTCACCACGCTCGTCGAGGTGCGGGACGTGCTCCTGCAGGCCATCGCGTTTCCACTGGGGCTCGCCGGGTTGATCACGTCACGGTACGGCTGGCGGCGGTGGGTGCTGCGCAGCCGGCGCCGCGGCACCGGCTGCATGACATCGATCCTCGTGGTCGGGCACCGGGAGCGGGCCGAGCGGGTGATCCGCCTGCTCAACGACTCCCCCGAGCAGGGGATCGTGGTGGTCGGCGCCTGCCTGCCGACCGACGAGGCGCCGTCCGGCGACGGCACACGGTCCGGTCCTGTCGACGCCGTTCCCGGGGACGAGGTGGGCGGCGTCCCGGTCCTTGGCGACCTGTCCCGGGTGGGCGAGGCGGCGGCCCTGGTCCGCGCGAGCGCGGTGGCGGTGAGCGCGTCGGACCGGATCACGACCGATGTGGTCCGCCGGCTCGGCTGGCAGCTCGAACGGGTCGGGGTCGACCTCATGCTCACGACCGAGCTGGCCGACGTCGAAGCCTCCCGCGTCACCCTCGCCCCGGCGTCGGGACTCTCGCTGCTGCACGTGGCAGCGCCCCGGTTCGACGGACAGAAGTTTCGCGTGAAACAGGCCATGGACTGGTTGCTTGCCGCGCTGCTGACCCTGCTCGTGCTGCCTGTGCTGGTCGGCGTGGGGGTGGCTGTCGTACTGACCAGCAAGGGCGGGCTGTTCTACCTGTCGGAGCGCGTAGGGCGCGACGGCCGGATCTTCCGGATGGTCAAGTTCCGCACCATGCACATCGGCGCCGACCGTGGGGTGCCCGCGCTGGCCGCGGCGAACGAGGCGGCGGGTCCGCTGTTCAAGATGCGCAACGACCCCCGCGTCACCCGGGTGGGGCAGGTGCTGCGCAGATACTCGCTCGACGAGCTGCCCCAGCTCTTCAACGTCCTGTGCGGGCACATGAGCCTCGTGGGCCCGCGGCCGGCGCTGCCGCACGAAGTGGCCGCCTACGAGGAGCGCATGCAGCGCAGGCTCCTGGTCAAGCCCGGTATGACGGGCCTGTGGCAGGTCTCCGGCCGGTCCGACCTGCCCTGGGACGAGGCGGTACGACTTGACGTCTACTACGCCGAGAACTGGACGCCGTTCCTCGATCTGCTGATCCTCGCCCAGACCGCCCACGCCGTCGTCTCGGGCCGCGGCGCCTACTGAGCGACGCGACGGGGTGACGTTCGGGTGAAAATGCGCCGATCGGCTACTACCGGACATAAGCCCACGGCATGCTTGACCCGACATGGCCACGACGATCCTTGCGGTGTGCACGGGGAACATCTGTCGTTCCCCTGCCTTGGCGCGCCTGCTCACGGCCCGCACCGACGGCACCGTCGAGGTCGACAGCGCCGGCGTGCGGGCGCGGGTGGGCGAGCCCATCGCGCCCCGCATGGCGAGCCTGCTGCAGGGGCGCGGGCTGGACAACGCGCCGTTCGCCGCCCGCCAGCTCACACCCGAGATGATCCGCTCGGCAACCGTCATCATCACGATGTCCCGTGGGCAGCGCTCGGCGGTCGTGCGGGCGGTACCCGATGCGGTCCGGCGCACGTTCACGCTGCTGGAGCTCGCACACGTCCTGAGCACCTCGCCCGGGCCCCGTTCGGCGACGGACGACGCAGGCCGGTGGGCCAAGGTCCCGGAGCTGGTGAGCCTGGAACGCCTGAACCACTCGGCGTGGAACCGCGAGCTCGACATAGCGGATCCGTGGGGGCGCAGCGAGAACGCCTTCCGTCGCGCGTTCGAACGGATCGCGGCGGCCACCGACACCGTGTGCGGTGTGCTCGGCACGGGGAGGCAGCCCTGGCTCCTGAGCCCACCGACCCCCCGTAACGGCGTGCAGCTCCCTCGTACCGGCATACAGCTTCCCCAGCCGCGGCACTCATCGCAGCCAGGCCGACCCTGAGCCACACGGACCGCGCCGCACAGGACAACCAGGCCACACGGACAACAGAGAGGCAGGGCGTGGAACTCGCCGAATACGCGAACGTGCTGCGACGGCGCTGGCCGGTCATCGTCGGCTCAGCGCTCCTCGCGGCCCTCGCCGCCTTCGGCTGGGCCTGGACCACGCCGCCGTCCTACACCGCGACGGCCAAGGTCTACGTGTCGCTCAACACGGGCGAGTCCACCAGCGACCTGCTGCAGGGCTCGACGTATGTCCAGAACCTGATCGAGTCCTACGCGGCCCTCACCGACATGCCGGTGGTGCTCGACCCCGTCGCCGACGACCTCGGCCCGGACATGACCGGTCGCGAGCTCGCCGAAGCGGTCTCCGCCGATTCACCGCTCAATACCTCGATCATCGAGATCAGCGTCGTCGACGGCGCTCCGGACCGTGCGGCGGACATCGCCGACGCCGTCGCGCAGCAGCTCTCGGCCACCGTCGTCGACCTGTCGCCCGCCACCTCTACGGGGGGCCAGACCATCGCCGTGACGGTCGTGTCGCCTGCGGAGGTTCCCCAGTACCCGTCCGCCCCCAGGACCCGCCTCCTGACGGCGGCCGGAGGTGCCGCCGGCCTCGCACTGAGCATCGCGATCGTCCTGCTCTGGACCGTCCTCGACACGCGGATCCGCTCGGCCAAGGACCTGGAGCTGGTGTCGGAGGGCACCGCCCTGCTCGGCTCGATCCCGGTCGTCAAGCGTAAGGCTGCCCGGGTCCCGGCCACCCAGGACCCGCTGAGCACCCGCGCGGAGGCCTACCGTCGCGTCCAGACGAACCTGTCGTTCGTCGACGCGACCACGCCGGCCCGGGTCCTCGTCGTGACCTCGAGCGTCCCCGCAGAGGGCAAGTCGACCACCGCCATCAACCTCGCCTCCACCTTCGCAGAGAGCGGCAGCCGGGTGCTGCTGATCGACGGCGACATGCGGCGCCCGTCGGTCGCGCCCACCCTGGGGCTGGAGGGCGCCGCAGGGCTCACGACCGCCCTGGTCGGCCGGGCCACCATGGCGAACCTGGTGCAGCGGTACGGGCCAGGACCGCTCGACATCCTCCCGCTCGGCCCGATCCCGCCCAACCCGCACCAGCTCATCGCCTCGGACGCCACCCGCGACCTGCTCGCCGCGGCGCGCTCCGCGTACGACGTGGTCATCATCGACGCCCCGCCGCTGCTGCCCGTCTCGGACGCCGCGGTCCTGTCGACCATGGCCGACGGCGTTGTCGTCGTCGTGGGTGCCCGACGGGTGCGCCGGCAGCAGCTCACGCAGGCACTGCACGCGCTCGCCGGGGTCGAGGCCCCGGTGCTCGGGCTCATCCTGACGTTCGCGCCCCGGTCCGGCCCGGGCGGCACCTACTACGGCTACCGCACGACACGGCCCCGGTGGTCCAGCGTCCTCCCGGGAAGCCGCGGGCACGACCCGCTCGACCTGCCGTCGACCACCGGTGCGATCACCGTCGTCCCTGGCTCCGGCAACGCGCTCCGGCCCGGCGTCGTCCCTCGTCCCGGCGGTATTCCCGGGCTGAGCAGCGGGCCTCGTCCTGCGGCCGTCCCCGCGACCAGCGCGCTCACCGGCACCGGCACCGGCACCAAGCCCGGCGCGGCCGGCACGGCCGGTCCGGCCAGTACCTCTGGCTCGCCCGGCGCGCCTGGTCCGCCCGACGTTCCCGGCCCCGGCACGGCATCGGGTGCCACGTCCGGGTCCGTACCCCGGGCAGGCGCCGCCGTCGGCTCCGACCCCGGACAGGCCGATGAGCGAGCCGGATGAGGCTCGGGCGCGTGCCGTGCGCGTCTACAAGACGCTCCGCACCGCCCACCTCGAACGGGCACTGGAGCTCCCCCCTGCCGACATCCTGTATCAGGAGAGCCGCTACGACTTCGACGAAGGGCTCGTCGCACAGGTCCGGCCCCAGCAGGTAGGCGATCTGCGCTGCGCGTGGCTCGTCGCCCGGCACGGGTACGAGACCGTCGAGATCAACGAGCCGGCCGCTGTCGACTGTGTACGCCGATCCGCCCTGGTACTGGCGGCAGCGCTCGTCAACGACCTGCTCCGACGCCGCCACACCCGGGTCGTGACCTACGCGATCGGCAACATCGACCCGCACACCCTGCCGAAACCTGCCCCCTGGTGGCCCCGCCTCGGCCGGCGCCTGGACCTGGTGCTCGCCCACTGGGTCTGGCGGCGCGTCGACCGGGTCGTGTTCGGTACGGAGACAGCGCGGCAGCTCTACGGGACGGTCTTCGGTATCGCCGAACAGCGTGGGCTGCGCTGGACCACCATGGAGGCGCTCCCCGCCGAGTGCAGCTGCCTGGCCGACGGCGGGAAGACGCCGGGCCGCCTGCTGTTCCTGGGCGACCTCTCGCAGCGCAAGGGGTTCGACTCGGTCCTGGCCGCGTGGACCACGGTGCGGCACCGGGTGCCCGGCGCGGTCCTCACTGTGGTCGGGCGCGGTGCGCTGCTCGACGACGCCTACGCCGCCGCCCGCGCGGACAGCAGGATCCACGTGATCGCCGACCCACCGCGCGAGGTCGTGCACGCGGAGCTGCGGCGGGCGTCCGTGGTGGTGCTCCCGTCCCGTCGACAGGGCGCGTGGCGCGAGCAGGTGGGACTGCCGATCGTGGAGGGGCTCGCGCACGGCTGCACCGTCGTGACGACCGACGAGACCGGCATCGCGGGCTGGCTCGCCCGGAACGGGCACGGCGTGGTGCCGGCCGGCTCGGTGGCCGAGCTGCTGGCACCGGCGCTCGCCGAGGCGGTGACGCGACCGCTGGACGCGGGCACCGTCCGCGCCTCGCTGCCCCGCCGGGACTCCCGGCTGGAGTCGGACGCGTGGCTGTTCGCGCGCGAGGTCATCGCGGTGCGGACGTAGGAGGTCCGCGCCGTTCCCTCTTCGCATGGACCGGCCCTGAGCCGGTCGCTACGGTAACCCCATGCCGACCGGCCCTCAGCTCGCCGCCTTCCTCGCGGCGTCCATCGTCTTCATCGCCCTGCCCGGGCCCAGCGTGCTGTTCGCGATCGGCCGTGCCCTGACGGTGGGCCGCCGGGACGCGCTCCTGTCGGTCACCGGCAACGCAATGGGCCTGCTCGTCCAGGTGGCCTTCGTGGCGATCGGCCTTGGCGCCCTCGTCGAGGCGTCCGCCACCGCCTACACCGTGCTCAAGCTCGTGGGCGCCGGTTACGTGATCTACCTCGGGATCCAGGCGATCCGGCACCGCGCCGACGCCCGGCTCTCGCTGACCGCACCCGACAAGGCCCGCACGGCGAGCCCGTGGCGCGCGGTCTGGGCCGGGTTCGTGGTGGGTGGGACCAACCCGAAGACGATCGTGTTCTTCGCGGCGTTCCTCCCGCAGTTCATGAACGACGCCGCCCCCGCCACGCCGCAGCTGCTGTTCCTCGGGCTGCTGTTCGGCCTGCTGGCCCTCTGCCAGGACTCGATCCTTGCGCTGCTCGCCAGCCAGGCCCGCACGTGGTTCTCGCGCAGCCCGAAGCGGCTCGACCACCTGAGCGTCACCGGCGGGGTCGCGATGGTGGGCCTGGGTACCGGGCTCGCGCTCGAAGGCTCCGTGGTCAGGGCCTAGGTGTCCATCCGGGCCTAATCATCCTGCCTGGACCGAGAGCTTGGCTGCCGGTCGAGGTGCGCGTGCTGCCACCGGCGCCAGCAGCGCCACACCCAGCACCAGCGTCGTCAGCGCGCTCTCCGCAGGCGAGAACATCAGGTCCCACACCGCCTTGACGCCAAGGAACAGCACGAGCGCGGATGCGGAGCGCGCCGTCGCGAGCATCGCCACCCGGCTCACGAAGAACACCGCCAGGACCACCGCGAGGACCAGGCCCGCCAGCCCGTACCAGGCCCAGAGGTCGCCGACCACGGAGTGCAGCTCGATCCCCGCACCGAAGAGGTAGTTCTCGACGTATCCGTTGTTCGGGTCGTACCCGAGACCTGCCATGCCGGACTTGGCGATCTGCAGGTCGTGCATGGACGGCATGGTCCCGCCGCCGAACCCGGCCGGCTGGGCCCCCATGAGCGCCGTCGTGGCGCCGAGCTCGGGCCGACCGCCCGCGATCAGGGAGCCCGAGGTATCGAGCTGCATCAGCGTGCGCTCCCTGGCCTCGTCCCCCATCGCGCCGTCCAGGATCGCCGCCTGCAGCGCGAAATAGGTGCCGACCGCCAGTGTGCCCACGAGCAGCACCGTGCGGAGGGCGGCGCCCCTGGACGTCGTCGGCCGCTTCATCGACTGCCACACGACGAGGACCAGGACCAGGAGCAGGACCGCCGCGCCGGACCGGGCGCTGCTGAGCGCGGACACCCCGGCGAGCCCCAGGAGCGCGATCACCTCGACCCAGCGGGAGCGGACCCGCATCGCGAGGGCGAGGACGAGGATCGTGACCGGCAGGGCGAACCCGAACTTCCACGGGCTGACCGGGAACAGCTCGGAACCGGGGTTGACGGACAGCAGCAGTCCCAGGCCGAACAGCACGCCGATCCCCCAGTCGGGCATGAGCTTCCGGGCCCAGAGGATCCAGCCGATCCCGAAGGCGAGGGAGACCAGGAGGAACACCGACTCGAAGAAGGCGACCCGGGAGAACACACGACTGTCGGACATCCATGCGGACAGCGCGACGTCGGCGACGAGGCAGGCGGCGAGCAGCACGAAGACGGCCACCGTCCACCGGGATCCACGGACGCTGCTGAGCCACAGCGGGAGGAAGGCACCCACAAGCAGTGCCCCGGCCGTCAGCCCGAGATAGACGTCGAGGTCGAGGCCGACGAGCAGTATCCCGAGCCCGGCCAGCCCTACCGTGACAACGGCCCAGCCCTCCCGTCCCTCAGGGGACGGGAGGGCCAGGGCCGGTGCGACAGGGCTCGAGGTCACGGCGTGGGCGGCCCCGCCCACAGGTCGTCCAGCCGGACGACGTTCGCACCGGTGGTGACGCTGCCGGCCAGGCTCAGCGAATAGCCGACGCCGCCGGCGTCCTGCAGCTCGGGCGTCGAGTCGGTGGCAGTCAGCTGCCAGCCCGCAGGCTCGGTGGAACCCGCCTTCCACACCTTGCCGCGCAGCGTGGTCGGCGAGGAGCCGGTGAGCTGCATCCGCACGGCGAGCCGTTCGCCGGCCGTCACGCTCAGACCGGCGATGTTCGCGGCAGCCAGGGTGGTCTCGCCCGACTGGAGGGAGACGAGCTGCAGCTGGACCGCCCCGGTCGACTTGACCCAGACCTTGGCCCGGTACTCGCTGGAGAAGCCGTCCGTGCGCCCGACCAGCGAGACGAAGGTGCCGCTGCCGTCGGAGATCTCGTCGAGCGAGAGCACACCGCTGAGCTCGACGTCCACGGCGGACACGTCCCGCAGCTGGGCCTTGGTGTTCGCGCTCGGTGCACTCAGGGTCATGGCGCCCTCGCCGTCGACGACGGAGTAGTTCGACGCCGGTCCGAAGAGGGTCCAGGGACCACCCGCCGCAGCAGACCCCCAGCCGTCGGTCACGGAGCGGGCGAAGTCGTCGGTGGCGAACTCGGTGGGCGCCGAGGCCTCGACCTGGACGGTGTCCCGTGCGGTGGCGCCCTCGTCGTCGGTCACCGTGAGCGTCACGGTGTACGTACCCGGGGCGGCGTAGGTGTGCGTGGCCTGCTGGCCGGTGGCCGTCGTTCCGTCGCCGAAGTTCCAGGCCCAGGACGCGATGGTGCCGTCGGGGTCGGTGGAACCGCTGCCGTCGGCCGTGAGGTCGAAGCCGTGGATGTTCGCCGCAGCCTCCGCGACCGGCGCCTGGTTCGGGCGCCCGCCGTTCGCGGCGACGGTGTAGTGGTCCGAGACCTTGGCGGCGGACAGCACCGTCGGGTAGATCGCGACGTCGTCGACCGCCCCCGTGTACCGGTCCCCACCGAGCAGCGAGCGGTTGGGCCACCCGCTCAGGGTGTCGGCGCCGATGCGCCAGTAGCCGTCGTAGGCCCGGCCCTGCGTGACGTCGGCCCGGTTGGCGACCCGGGCACCGTCGACGAAGAGCTGCATCCCGCCCGACCCGAGTGTGGCGACCACGTGGTGCCAGGCGCCGTCGTCCACCCTGCCCGGCGAGCGAAGCGTGTCCGCACCGCCGTCGTGCACGCCGAACGTGAGCCGGCCGCCGGAGTCGACGTAGAGCAGGCGGTCGGTGATGGTAGATGTACCGGTCGCGCTGTTGTTGTTGCCGAAGCCGACGATGCGGCCGCTGCCGCCGCCCCGGATCCAGGTCTCGATGGAGAACGTGCCGGGCGCGGCGATGTTCTGGGTCGAGGCGAGCCTGCTGGACGAGGAGTTCCGGAACGTCGCTGCGGTGTTCGGGTCGCCGGTGATCGCTCCGGCCGTGCCGAGCTGGACGTTGGACGGCACCGTCAGGTCGTCGCCACCGGCCCAGTCATAGGTGCGGGTGGAGCCGGCCGGCTCACCGAGGCGCCACAGGTGCGCAGCGCCGTCCTGCACGGCGGTGTCGGCGTAGTCGCTGCGGGGCGCGTCGGAGACCGTGGCGTTCACCCACTCCGACCGCTTCACGTTGCCCGACGGGTCCGTGACGGTGAGGCGGTAGCGGTGCTCCGAGCCGGCTGCGAGGCCGGTGTCCTTGGCCGTCCGCTGCAGCGGCTTCCAGAACTTGGCCGCGATCGTCTCCTCGAAGACCGGTGCCGCCGCCTCGGAGTCGCGGTAGATCCGGTAGGTGAGGGCCTCGTCGTCGCGGTCCCACGTGGTGGTCAGGTTGATCCGGACGGTGCCGGCCGAGACCGACGCGACCGTCGGGTTGAGGGCGGCACCGGAGTCGACCGGACCGGAGTCGTTCGGCGCGACGCTGCGCTTCGCGTACCGGACCAGGCCCTGCTGCCCGACACCGTTCACCCGCGGGAACTCGCCCCCGTACAGCACGTAGTCCGCGTTGCCGGTCACGGTCCAGGTGGCCTGGTTCTGACCGCTGTACGTGCCGATCTCGGTCCGCGGGTACCAGGTCAGGAGGTCGGGGCGCGGCGTGCCGGGGTGGTCGGGGTAGCCGTAGATGTCCTTGGTGTTGGTGCCACGCACCTCGTCCGTCCACGCGGTCGAGTGGTAGAACGACCAGGGGTTGGTCTGGGGGAACCCACCGCTGTTGCCGCAGTAGTGCTTGTGGCTGGCCGTGTAGACGACGTCGCCCACCGGCGCCACGTCATAGGTGTCGCCATGGCAGTCCTCGAGCCAGATCAGCGCTCCGTCGTCCCAGCCGACCTTGAAGGTCCCCTCGGTCGTGCCGCCCTTGCCGAAGTGCCAGCCGACGCCGTACCAGCCCTCCTCGCCGTCGGTCGCGAGCCGCATGACGCTGGAGTTGTCGCCGGCGTTGCGGATCCGCGCGTTGACCGGCAGCGGGCGGTTCGCGCCGGTGGCCGCATCCAGCCAGGCAAGGCCGTAGGCGTTGGCGGAGTCGGAGTTCACCGACGTGAAGGTGCCGGAGATCATCACGGACTGCTCGTCCGGCGACACGACGATCGACTGGACCTGCCGGTCGTCGACCACCGGCACGAAGCCAGGGCGGAGGACACCGTTCGACGCGTTGATGGCCGCGACGCGGTAGCGCGTGTGGCCGTTCACCGCGGAGAAGTACCCTCCCGCGTAGACCGTCGTGTTCGTGGCGGCCACCGACTTCGTGTTGCCGTTCATCTGCGGGGCGAACGAGGTGTTCAGCGTGCCGGTCGGCAGGTTGAACGCGGCGATACGGCTGCGGGCGGCGCCGTCGACCGTCGTGAAGTTGCCGACCGCGTAGAGCCGCGTCCCGTCCGGCGAGGCCGCCAGGTCGGTGACGTTGCCGTTGAGCGTGTGGTTGAACGACGTGATCAGCTCGCCGGTCGTCAGGTTGTAGGCGAGCAGGTTGGTCCGCGGTACCAGGTTGGTGCCGGGGGCGGCCCCGGCAGGCCGGGCATTCGCGAACTCACCGCCCACGTACACGGTGTTGCCGACGATGACCTGCTTCCACACGATGCCGTCGACCTGCACTGTCGGCAGGGCGTCCGCGGACACGGTGGCCGGGTCGGCAGTCGGCTCGGCGACGTCGGCGGCCACCTGGGGGACCTCGGTCGCTGAGGCAGACGGGGTGGCGACGGCCGCCGCGACGACGAGAGTGATGCTCGCGAAGACAGCGGAGAGCCGCCGGCCGGGCAGAGTGCGATGGGACACTAAAACCTCACTGGGGAGACATGGACCCGCCGGACCGCTGAGCCGCCGGACGATATGGACCTGTGGATCGACCGCTCAATACGCTAATAGCGGACAGGACGGTCGGCGTGGTCAGGACAGGGTGAACTCTGGGTGATCTCGGCGCGCCTCAGGCGCCCGTGAAGATCGCGATCGCCTTGCCGACGCCCGCATCGACCTCGAGCTCTACCTGATCCTGGAACTCGGTCGGGACGCTGAAGACGAACGCCCCGCCGGCCGATCCGCCGACGGCAACCTCCGGCTCGAACGCCTTGCCACCGGGCTTGAGCAGCGGCGTGGCCGGCGTGCGGTCGGGCCCGTAGTAGGCGTTCACGACGACGGTCCGCAGGTCGAGCACCTTGCCCGTGCCGTTGGTGAGCTCCACCGCGAACCGGAGCGCCGGGCCGCCCACCTCACCGGGAACGTTCGCCTCGCCGGTCACCTCCTTGACGGACGGCACCGTCACGCTGACACCTGGCTCGGGCGTCACCTCGGTGCCGAAAGGCGCCGGGTCGAGGGTCTCCCGGGGTTCGGGGGCCGTCGCCTTGTCGGTCGCAGTGCCTGGCTCGGCATCGCCCTCCTCCGACGTCACCGGGGCGGCCGGTTCGGAGCCGTCATCGCCCGGCGTGTCGGCTTCGGGTTCGACCTCGTCGTCGGCACCAGCACCCGACGTCGTCGTCGGGCTGGCCGAAGGCGACGCGGCAGCCGCCGGGTCGGCAGTGGACCGCAGCGTCACCGCCGCCACGACGGCCGCGACCGCCAGGACGAGGACGACGAGGGCCAGCAGGAGCCGACGCCGGGTGACGAGAGGGGAAACAGGCATGATCCCGGAGCGTAACGGCGGGCCGTGTCGCACGGCCTGCGTTCCTCCGGAGTTCACCCCTACCGGGCGTACGGCAGCATCACCCTCCCGCAGGCCGCGAGCAGCTCCCCACGCGCTCTGGCGAGCGCGCGCCGGCCACGCGCGTCCCCTGCGACGTCGCCGCGCACCACCGCCTGCGCCACCTGCAGCGAGCCGAGCATGCCCCGCGCGACCCCGACCGCCAGGGTGCGCGCCCGCAGGGCGGCACGTCGACCCCGGCCCGGCGTGAGCATGAGCGCCACGCGCGCCGACGCATTGGCCAGGCCGGCGCTCCGGGCGAGGAGGTACGAACGGGTCAACCGGTCAGCGGGCACCACGTCGGACACGACCGCCTCGGCGCACCAGACGATGCGCCCACCGGCCCTGGTCAGCGCGCTGGTGAAATGCGTGTCCTCGCCGCCCGACAACCCGAGCGCCGGGTCGAAGGCCGTGCCGGTCCGCCGGACCACACGCAGGTCGAGCAGAAGATTGTTGGTCGCGGCGACCGGGATGGTGGACCCGGTGGGCAGCCCGCGGCGATGGGCACGGTCGTAGAACCCACCGGCGACCACCCACGGCTCGGGCTCGGTCGCGTACCGGGACACCACCGCCCCGGCGACGGCGTCTGCGCCCGTCGCTCGGTAGGTCGCGTACAGGGTGGCGAGCCAGCCGGGGTGCGGCACCTCGTCGTCGTCCACGAATACGAGCAGGTCCTGATCGCTCGAGGCGTGCAACGCCCGGTTACGTGCGGCAGAGATGCCCGGCTCCGGTTCGATGACGACGGTCACCGGGCACGCCGGACCGGCACCGGGCCGCACCGGGCCGGTGAGTCCATCCACCGCGGCGAGACCCGTGCCAGCCGCGTCGTTGTCGACCACCAGCACGCTCACGTCGACCCCCTCGACGCGGCGCGCCAGATCGGCTGCTTGTTCCACGAGCAGCGGCACGAGGACCGCGATTCGCTCGGGTCGGCGGTAGGTGAGCACCGCGACGACCAAACGCTCCATCGCGACTTCACCCACCACAATCACCCCTTCGACGGCACCACGGCGGCTGATCCGGCAGTTACCGTAGCGTGGCCCGCCCCCCGAGAGCACCGGAGAGTCGAGACTCGTGCAGCAGGTTCACCCGCGCGTCCTGACCTCGAACCCTGAGCCGCGCAGCACCACCAACCCGTACATCACGATGCTGACCGCGGCCCTACGCCGGACCCCGGGCGTCGAGGTAGTCACCTTCTCCCCCCGGGCTGCCTTGTTCGGCCGGTACGACGTCGTGCACCTCCACTGGCCGGAGACGATCCTCGGCCTGGGCGGCCGGCGGTCTTCCGCGCGGTTGGCGCGCTGGGTGCTCACGGCGCTCCTGCTGGCTCGGCTCACCCTCACGCGCACACCAGTGGTCCGCACCGTGCACAACGTCGAGCACCCGGCCGACGCCGGTCCGCTCCAGCGGCTCCTGCTGCGGTGGTTCGACCGCCTGACGACGCACCGGATCCTGCTGAACGACCGCACCGAGTGCCCCGGACCGACGACCACGATCCCCCACGGCCACTACCGCGACTGGTACACCGGTCCCCGCTCTCCGGTGGTCCCCGGCAGGCTCCAGTACGTCGGCCTGGTCCGGCGGTACAAGGGGGTCGAGGGCCTGGTCGAGGCCTTCCGGTCCATCGTGGACGACTCGCTCACGCTCGGGATCGCCGGGGCTGCGTCCGCACCGGAGCTGGCGGCCACCGTCAGTGCACTGGCAGACGGCGACCCGCGGGTCACCCTGCGCTTCGACTTCCTGTCCGACGACGAGCTCGTCGCGGCCGTGACCGCCGCGGAGCTCGTGGTGCTGCCCTACCGGTTCATGCACAACTCGGGCACCGTCCTGGCTGCGCTCTCGCTCGACCGGCCGGTCCTCGTCCCGGACACGGCGGTCAACGCCGACCTGGCCACAGAGGTCGGCCCGGGCTGGATCCACACCTTCACCGGCGACCTCACGGGCCCGGACATCGAAGCGGCCCTGTCGGCCGCCCGCGCACCCCGCGCGGCGTCCCCGGACCTCGGCGCACGCGAGTGGGCCGACGCAGGGCACGCGCACCTGGCCATCTATCGCCTGGCTCTGTCCCGCGCGGTATCCGGGGTGCGCACGTGACCGAGACCCGGGTGGCGCGCGCGCCATGGCGTTCAGTAGGGCACAGCGCGATCGTCCAGGTGGTCGTGACGGGCCTGTCGGGGCTGCTCGGCATGGTGACCGCGCGCCTGATCATCGAGCAGTTCGGCGTGGCCCAGTACGCCCAGTACGGACTGCTCGCGTCCCTGCCCGCGCTGATCCCGTTCGCCGATCTCGGCATGGCCGCAGTGGTGGTCAACGTGCTGGCCTCCTCGGACCGGGCGAAGACCGATCCCGTGGTCCGTCGGACCCTGACCAGCGCCTTCCGGATCCTGGTCTGCTCCGGCCTCACCATCGCGGCGGTCGGGATGCTGCTGGGCGTGCTCGGCTGGTGGCCTCTGGTCCTCGGCCCGGGACTGCTGGATGGCGGCGCCGTGGCCGCAACGGTGTGCGTGACGGTCCTCGGCCTCGCGCTGCCTTGCGGTATCGGCGCCCGGATCCTCGTGGGGCTCGGTCGCAACCCGCTCCAGACGGCGCTCACCGGGCTCACCGCTCCCCTGGTCATGGCAGGCGTGCTCATCGTCCTCGCGCTGGGCAAGGGTTCGGGGTCTTTTCTCGCCGTCGCGTCCTACGCGGCGGCGGCGATCGTGGCGGTGGTCCTCCTGATCACCGCGGCCCGCCTGGTCCGACCCCAGGTCGGCGCCGCACTCCGGGACGTGCCCCGGCTGCGGGCAGTGCCCGGGGTCCGGGTCTTCGACGTCGCCTGGCCGATGCTGGTGCAGATGATCTCGCTGCCCGTCGCCATGCAGACCGGCCGGATCCTGCTCAGCCATCAGGGCACGCCACTGGACCTGGCGCGGTACAACCTCGCCGCGCAGCTCTTCGGCGTCGTCCTCGCCGCCGTCTCGACGGCAGGGCTCGCGCTGTGGCCGCACTTCGCACGGGCCCGCAGCCAGTCGGTCAAGGCCTCGCCGTTCCGGGCGTCACTGGTCTTCGTCGCGGCGGGCATCGTGCTCGCCCTGCTGCTCGCGGTGCTGCTTCCGATCCTGGTCCCGCTGGTGACCGACGGTGAGTTCGGCCTCTCCCTGCCGCTGGTCGCGGCGTTCGTGGTGTTCACGATCGTCCAGGCCGCCAAGTACCCGGTGGGCATGTACATGACCGACGCCGCGGGGCTGCGCGCCCAGGTGCTCCCGATCGTGCTGATGGTGCCCCTGAACCTCGGCCTGGCATGGTGGTCGATCCCCTACCTGGGCGCGGCCGGCCCGGTGTGGGCGACGTCCGCCTCCGTGCTGGTGTGCCAGGTGATCCCGAACGCGCTGTGGGTGCGCCGTCGGTTGCGCGAGCGGGGGTGAGCGGACCGCTCCACTCGGTCTGCCACCCGGGAGAGTCACTACCTCTGCGGCTTGTGTTGCTCTGCGTAGACGGTGTCTACCCAGAGCAACACAACCCGAATTCCTACTGTCACCCCGCCCCCGCTCGACGCTTCAGGGGGCCGAGCGCCTCCGCCACGCCCCGCGCGACGCCGCGCCACGGCCCGATCCCCTCGACGAACTGTCTGCGCCCGCCACGCAGCGCCACTGCCCGTGCGGCCCGCGGCAGGGTACGACGCCACCGCCGCACGTCCGTGGGGCCGAGGTTCTTGCCCGCGAACAGCATCCGGTTGCGGATGTCGTACCGGTAGTACGTCTCGCTCTTGGCCCGGCCCCGGGACTCCTGGGTGCCGCCCTCGTCGTGCACCACGCGGGCGCCGTCGACCACCTCGAGCCGGGCCCCGAGCGCCAGGGCCCGCCACGACAGGTCGACGTCCTCCCAGTAGAGGAAGTAGTCCTCGTCGAACCCGCCGAGCTCGCCCCAGAGCCCTGCTCCGACGGCCAGGCAGGCGCCGCTGAGCCACGGCACGTCGTCCTGCGATGTGCTGCGACCACTCATCGTGCCGTCCGCGCGGCGCAGGTAGGTGAGGCCGCGCGAGTACACGCTGCCGTCAGGCCGGTGGATGCGCGGGGCGACGAGGGCCCGGCCCCCCGACCGCACGGTCGCAGCGAGCGCCGCGAGGCCGGTGGGGTCGGTCCAGGCGTCCGGGTTGAGGAAGACGAGCACCCGGGCGCCGGCCGCCAGCGCGTGTGCGGCGCCGAGGTTCGAGCCGCCACCGAACCCGACGTTCGTGTCCGGGGTGAGGAGGTCCCAGCCGTGCTCGGCGGTCAGGCCGGTGACGGCCGCCCGTTCCCCCGTGCCGCTGAAGCTGTCCACGACCACGACCCGAATGCCGCTGTCACCGACCGTCCGCGGCAGGTTGGTCGCGAGCAGGCCGGAGGAACCGTAGTTGACGACGACAAGGGCGACGTCCGCGAGCCTGGTCGCCGCCCGCGAAGCTGCTCCACCGTCATCCACAGGAATCCCCCTCATCGCACGTCGCTCCTGCCTGCCACACCGCCCTCGAGCAGCTCCAGCGCACGCCGCAGGACCGTGCTGGAGGTGTGCACCGTGTACGGGAAGTACACGACGTCCACCCCGACATCGGCGAACCGGCGTTCCAGGTCACGTCCCTTGGCCGTGCCCTTCCAGTCGTCGCCCTTGAAGAACACGTCGAAGGGCCGCCGGCGCCAGGTCTCGATCTTGTCCGGCTGTGTCTCGACGAACACCTCGTCCACGTACACGACGTGGCGCACGATCTCGGCCCGCTCGATCACGGGCACCACCGGGCGGCGTCCCTTGGCGAGCTCCAGCATGTCGTCGTCGACCACCCCGGCCACCAGGTAGTCGCAGCTGCTCCGGGCATGCCGGAGGACGTTCAGGTGGCCCACGTGGAACATGTCAAAGGCGCCCGGTGCGTAGCCGACGACGCTCACAGGTCGCGCACCTCGCGGAACCACTTGACCAGGGCGAGTGCCAGGAACGCCGTCGTGCAGGCGGTGATCGCCGTGTACACCAGCAGGAAGACGGTCGGCGCGCCGAGCAGCAGGAACGTCCAGCACAGCACGCCGTAGTCGGTGGGCAGCACCAGGACGGACCGAAGCCACGGGAACCGGCCGTCGGTCGGTGCCTGCGACTGCACGCCGTGCGCCCGGCGGATCTGGTCGGTGAGGATCATCGCGAAGAACAGGACGCTGCTGGTGATCGCGGAGACAAGAGGGACGAGCAGCCAGGCCGGCGCCACGACGTCGTGCACCGCGAGGCCGACCGCCAGCGCGAGCGGGAGCGTCACCACCTTGACCGCGTCGACCGCGTGGTCGAGCCATTCGCCCGCGGGGCTGCCGAGGCCGGTCAGGCGGGCAACCTGCCCGTCGGCCGAGTCCCAGGCGTAGCCGAGGACGAGCAGCACGGCGACGGCAGCGCCCTGACCCCACGAGGGCGGCAGCGCGATCAGCAGGGCGATGCCGCTGAACGTGAACAGCGCGCTCACGCCCGTGACCGCGTTCGGGGAGAGCCCCGCCCGGTATGCCACCGCCGCGAGGTATCTGCCGATGCGGCGGTTCACGAACCGGGAGTATGCCGGGGCTCCGCGGGCGGCGCCCTTCTGCGCTGTGCCGAGCCGGGCGAGGACCTCGCCGTACGGCTCACGGATGGCTGTACTCATCAGACCTGTCCCCTCAGGATCGCTCGGCGGGAACGTCGGCGGGAGCGCCTGCCGGCTGGTCCACCGGGATGGTGGGTGCGGACCATGCCCACTGCGCGGAATGCCTGCGCCGCGCGAACGGCTTGGGACCGGGTGTGCTGCCGTCGGCCAGGTCGAACGCGAGCCGCTCGTAGCCGTCGGTGACGTCGTCCCAGTCGTACAGGGCCGCTCGCTCGGCCAGGGCCTGGCCCCGGTCCGCGCAGTCCGCTGGGTCGCTCTCGGCCTCGGCGACACGCGCGCCGACGTCGTCCGCCGTGCGGAAGTACCGGCCGGCGCCCCCGAGGACCTCGCGGTTGAACGCGACGTCGTACGCGATCGTGGCGGTACCGCCCCCGATGGCGCGGAGCAGTGACGGGTTGGTTCCGCCGACCGAGTGCCCGTGCAGGTACGTGAAGGCTCCCACGTAGAGCTGGTCGAGGAGCCCCTGGTCCCACACACCGCCCAGGAGGCGCACCCTCCGGTCGCCCTCGGCGAGCGCCGAGATCCGCTCGGTGTACTCGTGCGCGTAGGGCGCTGACCCGACGACGACGAGCGGCCGCTCCGCGGCGCTTGCCACGTACCCCTCGACGATCACGTCGACGTGGTTCTCCGGCTCGAACCGGGCGACCACGAGGTGGTAGCCGCCGGGTGTCAGGCCGAGCTCGGCGAGACGCTCGTGCCCGACCCCGGTCAGATCGGGTGATCCGTAGGTGATGAGGCGGCTGTCGGCGTCGTACTCGTCGCGGTAGTAGTCGGCGATGCCCGGCGCGTCCGCGATGAGGGCGTCCGAGAGCGCCACGGCCGCCGTCTCGGCGGCCCGGTAGTACCTCCGGCCGGTCGGCCCCCACTTGGCGCGGCGCCATTCCAGACCGTCGACGTGCGTGGCGACCGGGATGCGCACCGCGCGCAGCACCGGCAGCAACGGCGCATTGGCCGCGTTGAACACGAAGGCCACGTCGGTGCGGCGCGCCGCCAGGTGCGCGACGGACAGCGCGGTGTGACTCAGCGTCTCCAGGGTGCGGCGACGCAGGGCGGGCAGGGTGACGAGCTCCATGCCCAGGTGGTGCGTGAGCGGAGCGGCGTTGTCCCGCACGGTGTGGTCCTGCCGGCAGTAGACGCGGACCCGGTGCCCGCGCGCCGCGAGCCTCGAGCCGATCTCCTCCACCGCCGTCTCGAACCCTCCGTAGCGTGCTGGGACACCGCGTGTACCGACCATCGCGATGTGCAGGGTTCTCGGGGGCATTCCGGGAGCGTAGAGCGCCCCAGATGCGTGGAACAGCCCAAGACAACCATTTCACCCCTATAACGCACGCTTTTGTTCGCTGTGGCACATCAACGAGGTATTTCCTTTTTTAACCCGGACGCCTCTTGCCCGGCACCATTCGGACGACAGTCCGCCGGACCACCAGCAGCCGCCCCAGCTGCGCCCGGTACCGCTGGGCGCCGAACCGCACTCCCGCGTCCTGGCGTCCCGCGTCCGCCAGGGCAGCGGCGCGCGCCGGGTCGTCGAGGAGCGCCGCGATCGCGTCGGCGAGCGCTGCGGGATCGCCGGGCGGCACGAGCAGGCCCGTCTCGCCGTCGCGGACGATCTCCGCCAGCCCCTGGGTGCGGCTCGCGACCACGGGCCTCCCGGCGAGCATCGCCTGGACCGCCACGTTCCCGAACGGCTCGACCCGCGACGGCACCACGACGACGTCGCCGCGCGCGAACCACGCCCACGGGTCCGCGTACCCCACGAGCTGGACCGCTCCGGCGAGGTCGTCCTCGTCCGCCCTGGCCCGGAGCTGGTCCTCGAACCACTCGTAGCCGGCGAACACCGAACCGCACAGCGTCAGCCGCACGTCCCGGCCGGTCCGGCGCAGGCGTGCCACGGCCTCGAGCGCGACGTCGGACCCCTTGCGGGGCGACAGACGACCGACCAGCACGACGTGCGCCGATCCGGACGCCGGGCCCGCGTCGTTGTCGGGCTCCGGGGAGGCAGGCGGGCCCGGCACGCCGTTGTAGACCACCCGTGTCCGCCGGCCCAGCGCGGGCACCGCCGAGACCACGACGTCACGCGCCGCCGCCGAGTTGACCACGACGTCGCGCGCGAGCAGCAGCGGAGCGGCCAGACCGACCCGGACCACCCAGCGCGCGTCCGCCTCCGCCTCGTGCACGTGGCACACGGGCGCCACTCCGGCGAGGCGGGCCGCGACCAGCCACGCGGGGATCGTGAGGGTGTTGACCAGGACCGCGTCCGGTCGCAGTCGCCGGATCAGCCCGGTCATCGGGGCAAGGGCCCGCAGCGTGCGGACGCCCAGGCCCAGGATCCCGCGGGGCGTCAGGTGCGCCTTGCGCAGCACCGGCACCTCGAAGGTCTCTACCCGTGCGCCGACGGCGCGCATCCGCTCGGCGAGCGGCCCGTCGCTCGGCAGCAGCACGACGACGTCCGCGCCCGCGTCGAGGCAGCCGACCGCGGTCTCGACCAGCTGAAGGTCGGAGCCGTAGAGGTCCGCGGAGGCGTGCGCGAGCAGAACCGTTGTCATGGTCGCCAACTGTGCCAGCCCGGCATCACGCGGGAGATATCGGACCGGGTGAACTCGACCCGACCACGAGGAGGGGTGAAATATCCACTCTTCTCCGGAAATAACCTCTGGCCAGGGTGAAAGATGCGAGGTAGCGGGTGACTTCTGCGGGTTCACACCTCGTTGTCCGTGACTTCACCGTACGTTGTCACCAGCCACCGGCGCCAGGTCGCCCGGAGAGCACGCACTACACCCCACGTCACGACCCACGACGCCTTGGGCGCCGTGCGAAGCATGCGTCCGGGCACCAGCCACGCCAGCAGGAACCGAAGGGATCGAGCGTGACCACACACTCGGTTGACGGTGAGCCGCCACTTCTCTTTCCCGTGCGCGACGGCTTTCCAGTGAACCCTGGTGCTTCGACCACTGCGGAGGACACCTCCGCCCGCCCGCTCCGCGTCGTCTCCGCCCCGCGTGCCCGGACCGGTTGGCAGGCCGGGTACCGGGCACGGCTCCGGCTGACGGACGCCACGGTGATCGGGGCGACCCTGGTCATGGCGTACGGTCTGCAGCTCGCGCTCGACGCCGCGTCACGCTGGTCCACCACGGGCCTGATGCTGCACACGGGCGCCGTCGTGCTGCTCGCGATCGTCTGGCTCGCGGCGCTGGCCACGAACGGCGCCTACGACGTGCGCTTCTTCGGCCGCGGGATGTCCGAGTACCAGCGGGTCCTCGACGCCACCTGGAAGTCCTTCAGCGTGATCGTCCTGCTCGCCTGGATCACCGCGTACTCGGAGGCCCGCACCCTGCTGCTCGTCGCCGCCCCGCTCGGCATGATCGGCCTCGTCGCCTCGCGCTACGGCTGGCGGCAGCACCTGCTGCGGCAGCGCCGGCGCGGCGAGGGGGGCCTGACCATCGTCCTGGCGATCGGCGGCCGGGAGCAGGCCGCACGACTGATCCGGCTGTTGAACGGCTCGCCAGAGCAGGAGTTCGTCGTGGTCGGCGTCTGCGTCCCGACCAGCGGTGTGCGGCCCGGCGAGAAGGTGAACGGTGTCCCCGTCCTCGGCGACCTCGACCGCGTCGGGCAGACGGCGCACGCCGTGGGGGCGGGCGCCGTCGCGGTGTGCAGCTCGCACGAGGTGACCGCCGACGTCGTACGGCGGCTGGGCTGGGAGCTCGAGCGGTACGGCGTCGACCTGATGCTCACCGCCGAGCTGGCCGACGTCGCAGTCCCACGGATCACCGTGTCCCCGGCTCCGGGGATGTCCCTGCTGCACGTGGACACGCCCCGGTTCGAAGGCCCCAAGTTCTCCGTGAAGCAGGTCATGGACTGGGGACTCACCGCCCTGCTGACGATCCTGGCCGCGCCGGTCCTGCTGTTCATCACGCTCGCGGTGGCGCTGACCAGCAGGGGCCCGGTGTTCTACCTGTCGCACCGCGTGGGCCGGGGCGGGCGCATCTTCCCGATGGTCAAGTTCCGCACCATGTACGTCGGCGCCGACCGGGACGTCGTCTCTCTCACCGCCGCGAACGATGCGGCCGGCCCGCTGTTCAAGATGCGTGCCGACCCGCGGGTCACGCGGGTCGGGCGCGTCCTGCGCCGGTACTCGCTCGACGAGCTGCCGCAGCTCTTCAACGTGCTGTGCGGGCACATGAGCCTCGTCGGCCCGCGCCCACCGCTGCCCCACGAGGTCGCGGCCTACGAGGAGCGGATGCGGCGCAGGCTGCTGGTGAAGCCGGGCATGACGGGCCTCTGGCAGGTCACGGGGCGGTCAGACCTGTCCTGGGAGGAGTCGGTGCGGCTCGACGTCTACTACGCCGAGAACTGGACGCCGTTCCTCGACCTGCTGATCCTCGCCCAGACGGCCCGCGCGGTCGTCTCGGCCCGCGGCGCCTACTGACCCTTTGTTGTGGGCGCGATCGTTGCGCCTAAAACGGTCACGTAGTCGCAACGGTCGCGCCCACAACCAAGAGAGCCGTCAGCCTCGGACCAGGCGCATCGGCGTGTGGGGGATCCCGTCCTCCAGGAACTCCTCGCCGTCCTGCCCGAACCCGTGCTTGCCGTACCAGCGCGTCAACGGGGACTGGGCGTCCAGCACCACGTCGCGGTCGTCGCCGGCGTCGTCGATGTACTTCAGCGCCGCACGCATGAGGTCGTCGGAGTGCCCCTTGCCTCGCGCGCCCTTGACCAGGGCCACGCGGCCGATGCGCCAGACGTCGCCGTCGTCGAGCACGCGTGCGGTGCCGAGCACGCGGGTCCCGCCGTCGGACACCGAGTCGGGCGCCGCCTCGCCGAGACCGACGACCTGCACGGTGGTGGGCTCGAGATCCCGTCCGTCGAGATCCTCGTACGGGCAGTCCTGCTCGACGACGAACACGTCCTGGCGCAGCTTCCAGACCCCATAGGCGATGACGGCGTCGAGCTGGGCGAGCGGGGTGGTGATGATCTGCACGGGGACGATGCTCTCATCCCACCGGCAGGTACCGCTTCCACCAGTCCAGGATCAGGCCGAAGCGCTGGTGGCGGTGCCGGGGCCGCCCGGTGCGGGACAGCTCGTGGTTCTCCCCAGGGAAGACCACCAGCTCCGTCTCCACGCCGTGCCGCTTGAGCGTCGAGTAGTAGCGCTCCGCCTGGGACAGCGGGCAGCGCAGGTCCAGCTCGGAGTGCATGACCAGCGTCGGGGTGCGCACCTGCCCCGCGACGGCCTGCGGCGACTGCGCCGCCACCTGCTCAGGGGTCTCGCCCACGTACTCGAGGCCGAAGAACGAGCCGATGTCGCTGGTCCCGAAGAACCCCTCGGGGTCGAGGAAGCCCCGCTCGACGATCGCGCCGGCGAAGCGGTGGTCGTTGGCGACGGCCCACGCCGTGAGGTACCCGCCGTACGAGCCGCCCAGCACGCCCACGCGGGACCCGTCGAGGCGCCCGTCCGCCGCCACAGCGCCGTCCAGGAAGTCCAGGACGTCGTTCAGGTCGACGGTGCCCATGGCCTGCCGGATCGCTCGGCCGTGCGCCTGCCCGTAGCCCGCCGAGCCGCGCGGGTTGCAGTAGACGACGGCGTACCCGGCGTCGACCAGCACCTGCGTCTCGTCGAACAGCCCGACGCCGTAGGACGCGTACGGGCCACCGTGGATCATCAGCAGCGTCGGGTGCGTGCCGGTCCCCTCCGGCACGGCCAGCCAGCCGTGCACCGGATACCCGTCGCGTCCGTCGACCGTGAGCTCGACCGGGGTCACGATGCCCGTGGCGCGCAGCGGCGCGGAGAAGTCGGTGCACCGCAGAGGCTCGCCTCCCGCGGCCAGGTCGACGACGCCGACGTCGCCGTAGCTGCCGGGGTCCGCGTACGAGACAGCGAGCGTCCCGCCACCCACGCCGAACTCGGAGACGACGACATCACCGCTGGTCAGCTGGGTTGTGACACCGTCGTCGGCCACCCGGACCACCTGCTGCGTGCCGCGGCTCGCGAGGGCGAGCAGCACGCCGCCGTCCGGCAGGGGCACCGGCTCCCCGCCGACCTCCTGCGTCTCGGGATCGGTGAGACGGCGGGGCTCGGGATCGGCCCACGCGGACAGCACGTACAGCGCGGCGTTGCGGGCCACGAAGTCCTTGCCCTGCGGACCGAGGTCCTGCGCGAGGACGTACAGCTCGCCGCCCGGGCCGAACGCGATCGACTGCGGGGCCAGCGTGCCGAGGTCCACCTCGGAGCCGCCGCCTGCCGGTGCGGCGAGCGGCAGCACCCGGACGGTCCCGCGCGCCACCTGGCCCGCACCCTGCTCGCGCTCCGCGATCACGCCGATCGAGCCGCCGTCCGGCGTGAAGGCGATCGCGCTGTGGTCGACGTCGTCGGTGGTCATCCGCCGTGGCTCCGGCACCGCTGGACGGGGCTCCGCCTCGCCCCGCGCGGTCGGTGCAGGCTGCTGCACCGGCTCGGCGGCCACGTCGGGCACGTCCACGACGAACACGTGCTGCGGTCGCGGTGGTAGCCCAGGCCGTTGCGTGTCCAGCTCCACCCGGTGATGCGGCGCGGTGCCTCTGCACCCGGCGCGATGCCCTCGACCGAGCCGTACCGGCCCGGCTCCGGCTCGCGGCTCAGGAAGGCGAGCCGCCTGCCGTCCGGCGACCAGCGGAAGTCGGTCACGCCCAGCGTGCGGTCCGTGACCTGTACGGCCTCGCCTCCGCCGGTCGGGAGCACCCAGAGCTGCGACGCGGCCTGGGGCTGCGCGCGCAGGAAGGCGACGAGGGTGCCGTCGGGCGAGGTGCGCGGGGCGGTGTCGCGGAATCCTCGGGTCAGGCGGCGGGGTTGGCCGCCGGCGTCGCTGGACGCACCGGGCTCGGGCCCGGGCCCGGTGGTCGAGCCCGTCGGGACCAGCGGCACCCGCCAGAGCTGCCCGACGGTGGCGTCGGCGTCGAGGTCGGGGCGGGTCACCGACACGACGGCCCAGGTGCCGTCCGGGTGGACGGCGGGGCGCGAGACGGTACGGATCAGCGGGAGGTCGGTGGCCTGCATGAGCCGGACATTACCCTTGCCGGCATGCCCGAATCACAGCAGCCCGCTGCCCCGGCGGCCACGCCAGAGGCCTGGGGCGAGCCGCGCACCCGCGACCTGACTTGGTACGACCCGATGCAGCTAGCGGCCAAGGTGCCGGGGATGTCCGGCATCGAGTTCCTCGGTCAGATGCGTGACGGTGTCATCCCGCCGCCCCCGATCGCCGCGCACTTCGGCCTCGACATCGACGTCGTGGAAGAGGGCCGGGTGACGTTCACGTGCACGCCGGACGAGTCCGGCTACAACCCGATCGGCACGGTTCACGGCGGCGTCGTGTGCACGCTCCTCGACACGGTGTGCGGCTGCGCCATGCAGTCCGTGCTGCCCCAGGGCAAGGGCTACACGTCGGTGGAGATCAAGGTCAGCTACGTCAAGGCCGTGCGCGGCGGCGGCGGCCCGCTCACCGCTGAGGGCACTGTGGTCAAGGCGGGCTCGCGCGTCGGCTTCACCGAGGGCGTCGTGCGGGACGCGACGGGTGCGGTCATCGCGACGGCGTCGAGCACGCTGCTGGTGTTCGACATCCCGGGCGCGTGAGCCCGGGTGGCTCGCACGGGAAAGGTCCGCCTTGAGAATGTGATCCGGCACGGTTTCGGGTGGGAAACCGTGCCTGATCACATTCTCAAGGCGGACCTTCGCGCTGCGTCACGTGATCAAGAGGCCGATGACCCAGGCGCCCGAGGCCAGCAGAGCGCCGACGAGCTGCACGCCGATGGTGATCAGCGTGGCCTGGACCGCGGTCTTGGTGGACTTCCAGGCCGCCGGCACGTCCTTGTGCCGCGCCCACTCCAGCAGGAAGATCGCGCCGACGAAGAACAGGAACAGGCCGATCACCGGCACCACGAAGAAACCGATGATGCCGGCGATGCCGCCGACGGCGAGGGTCAGCCAGGGCACCTTGGCCTTGCGCATGTGCTTGCCCGCGATCACCCACTGGGCCACCTCAGCGATGACGATGGCGACCGCCGCGATGCTGAACACGACCCAGGCCTCGACACCGCCGGTCATGATCGCCCACACGAGGATGCCGCCCAGCACGAGGACCGCCCCCGGCAACACCTGGACGACGATGCCGATCAGGCCCACCAGGACGGCCACGCCGACGAGTACTTCTCCGAGAACGCTCACGGCCGCACCCTAACGGTCGGCGATCAGTTCCAGAACACTGCGACCAGGATGTTTACCAAGGTGAGGCCGAGCACGGAGCGCTTGAGGCCCGGGGAGACGTCCTCGCCCTTGCGGACGGCGAGCACGGCCAGCACGGCGACGGCGAGGGCAATGACCAGCTTGACGCCGATCTTCGCCATGTCCAGCTCGCCACCGCCGAAGGGCCCGGCCATCTCGGCGATGCCGACCATGATCACGCCAGCCACCACGGCACCCATGGCGCCGTGCGACACGCCCTTGTAGAGCGCCTTGGTGCGCAGCGACGCGATCGAGCCGCCGAACACGAGAGCCCAGCTCGCGAAGTGCAGGAACACGAAGACGTTGTAGAGGAACTCCATGCCTGGATGCTATATGCCGGGCTGGTGCGGGAAACGCCAGATCAGGGTGGTCAACCTCACCAGTACCCCACTGAACGAGTAGGGATACACATAGGAAACATCGATGCGAGCAATAGGCATCCACTATGTGGACGTGGCCTTCCGCCCGTCACCAACGGGGGTTAACGTCTTCGCCATGACCAAGGCAGCGCGCATCTTCCTCGTGACCACTCGTCACGAGATGCCCATGTGTGCCATGCCGACCGGTGCCTGCGACTGCTGTCGCAGCTGTCAGCTCTGACGCGCTCCCTCGCCCCTGCACGCTCGCCCCCGCAAGGTCGCCACCCGCCGTCGAACCGCAGCACCGAGTCCCTGGTCCATCCCCGGGAATCGGCTTCCTGTGCCCGCACGACGCGCACCACTCCCCCAGCACTCGCTCCACGCCCGCGCGCCCCGCATGAAGCCCCGCACGAACAGGACCCCACACATGGTCAACACCGCACCTGCCCCGACCAAGACCGCGAAGCGTCCCACCCGCCCGAACGGCCAGTGGAAGGTCGACGGCCCTGCCCCGCTCAACCACAACGAGGAGTTCAAGGCGGAGTCGGACCCGCTGGAGGTCCGCGACCGCATCGAGCGCATCTACGCCAAGGAAGGTTTCGACTCCATCCCCGGCGACGACCTGCACGGGCGTTTCCGCTGGTGGGGCCTCTACACGCAGCGCAAGCCCGGGATCGACGGCGGCAAGACCGCCACGCTCGAACCGCACGAGCTCGAGGACAAGTACTTCATGCTGCGCGTCCGGATCGACGGCGGAGCGCTGAGCACCGAGCAGCTGCGCACCATCGCGGGCATCAGCACCGAGTTCGGCCGAGGCTCCGCTGACATCACGGACCGGCAGAACATCCAGCTCCACTGGATCGAGGTCGAGGCGGTACCGGAGATCTGGCGGCGCCTCGAAGCCGTGGGACTGAGCACCACGGAGGCCTGCGGCGACGTGCCGCGCGTCATTCTCGGCAGCCCGGTCGCCGGTGTCGCGAAGGACGAGCTCATCGACCCGACGCCGGTGATCGAGGAGATCCAGCAGCGCTTCATCGGGGACCCCGCACTGGCGAACCTGCCCCGCAAGTTCAAGACGGCGATCACTGGCCACCCGAGCCTCGACGTCGTGCACGAGATCAACGACGTCTCGTTCGTCGGCGTCGAGCACCCCGAGCGCGGCATCGGCTACGACGTGTGGGTGGGCGGCGCCCTGTCGACGACGCCCCGCTTCGCGGAGCGGCTGGGCGCCTTCGTCTCTGCGGAGGAGGCGCCGGAGGTGTGGCACGGCGTGGTCCGCATCTTCCGCGACTACGGCTACCGCAGGCTGCGCAACAAGGCCCGCCTGAAGTTCCTGCTCGCCGACTGGGGCGTCGAGAAGTTCCGCGAGGTCCTCGAGTCGGAGTACCTGGGCTACCGGCTGACCGACGGCGACGCCCCGCCCACCCCGGCCGAGCTGGGCCTGGCCGAGCGCGGTGACCACGTGGGCGTCCACGAGCAGCACGACGGCCGGTTCTACGTGGGCGCTGCGCCGACCGTCGGCCGGGTCTCCGGCGAGAACCTGGCGCGGCTCGCCGACGTCGCCGAGGCGCACGGCAGCGGCAGGGTCCGGCTGACGCCGCTGCAGAAGCTGCTGGTCCTCGACGTCGCGGAGGACGAGGTCGAGCCCCTCATCGCCGACCTGGACGAGCTGGGCCTCCAGGCCCGGCCGAGCCTGTTCCGCCGGAACACGATCGCCTGCACGGGCATCGAGTACTGCAAGCTCGCGATCGTCGAGACCAAGGCCACGTCGGCAGAGGCGATCACGCAGCTCGAGGAGCGGCTCGGGGACCTCAAGGACCTCAAGCCGCTGACGCTGCACGTCAACGGCTGCCCCAACTCCTGCGCGCGCATCCAGACGGCGGACATCGGCCTCAAGGGTCAGCTCGTGATGGACGACGACGGCAACCAGGTGCCCGGCTTCCAGGTGCACCTCGGCGGCGGGCTCGCCTCGGTGGAGCGGGACGACGCCGGACTGGGCCGCACGGTGCGCGGCCTCAAGGTGACGGCCGACGGCATCGGTGACTACGTGGAGCGCGTGGTGCGCCGGTACGACGCCGACCACGACGGCACAGAGACGTTCGCGCAGTGGGCGCACCGCGCCGACGAGGAGGCCCTGCGATGACCACGGTCGAAGCAGCACCGACGTCCTCCGTCTCGCTCTCCGGGCACGGCGCCGTGGTGAACCCGCGTCTAGCGCGGGTGCGCGCCAGGGCCGCCGCCCGGGAGAGCATCCGGGCGATGCGCCCGACCGCCCGGGCCAGGCGCCGTCGTCGCACGCCCGAGGAGCTGCGCGCCGTGGTGGAGCGCGGTCAGGCCCAGCTGAACGCGTGCGGGAGCACGCCGGAGGCGGACGCCCAGGCGGTCATCGCGTGGGCGGTGCGGGAGTTCGGGCCGTACATGGCCGTGGCCTCCTCGATGCAGGACACCGTGCTGTCGCACCTCGTGGCGGAGCAGTTCCCGTTCGTGGACGTGCTGTTCGGCGACACGGGCTACCACTTCGCCGAGACGCTGGGCACGCGCGGCGCCGTGGAGATCGAGCTGGACGTCAACGTCGTGGACGTGCGCCCGGAGCTGACCGTGGCCGAGCAGGACGCCACGTACGGGCCTCGCCTGCACGAGCGCGACCCAGAGGCCTGCTGCGCCATGCGCAAGGTGGCGCCCATGCAGAAGGCGCTGGAGGGCTACGAGGCGTGGGCCACCGGCGTGCGCCGCAGCGAGACGGCGGCGCGTGCCAACGCGCCGCTCGTGAGCTGGGACGAGCGCAACGGTGTGGTGAAGATCAACCCGATCGCCGCATGGACCGACGACCAGGTCGCTGACTACGCCGACCGGCACGGCCTCGTCGTGAACCCGCTGCTCGCCGACGGCTACCCGTCGGTCGGCTGCGAGCCCTGCACCGCTCGGCCGCTGCCGGGCGAGGACGCGCGCTCCGGCCGGTGGGCCGGCCGCGACAAGGACGAGTGCGGTCTCCATGTCTGACATCTATCCGCTCGGGCTGAAGGTCGCCGGCAGGCTCGTCGTCGTGGTGGGCGGCGGACCCGTCGCCGCACGCCGCGTCCGCTCGCTGGTCGACGCGGGGGCGCGCGTCCGCCTCGTCGCGCCGCACTCCGTGCTGGCCGAGTCCGGGATCCCCGTCGCCGTCGAGACGCCGGAGCCCTCGGCCGGCCCCGGGCCGGCCGAGGTGGAGTGGGTGCGGCGGGACTACCGCACCGGCGACCTCGCCGAGGCGTGGCTCGTGCACACGGCCACCGGTTCCGCCGAGGTCGACCGCCAGGTCTCCGACGACGCCGAGCGCGCCAGGGTCTTCTGCGTCACCGCAGGCGACGCGTCGGTGGGCAGCGCGTGGGTTCCGGCGGTGGCCCGCACCACCCTGACCGACGACGCCGAGGTGACCGTCTCGGTGACCGCCGGCCGCGACCCGCGACGGGCGGGGGCGATCCGGGACGCGGTGGCGGCACAGCTCCAGTCGGGCCGGCTTCCGCTGCGCCGGCAGCGGCCCAGGTCACCGGGCGACGGCCTCGGTCGTGTCTGGCTCGTCGGCGGCGGCCCCGGCGACACGGGCCTCGTCACGGCGCGCGGCCGCTCGATCCTCGCGCAGGCCGACGTCGTGATCGTCGACCGGCTCGGTCCCCGTGCCCTGCTGGAGGAGCTCTCCCCCGACGTCGAGATCGTCGACGTCGGCAAGACCAGCGGCAACCACCCGGTGCCGCAGCACGAGATCAACGCCCTGCTGATCCAGCACGCCCAGGCGGGGAGCGACGTCGTGCGCCTCAAGGGCGGAGACCCGTACGTGCTGGGCCGCGGCGGCGAGGAGCTCTCGGCCTGCCGCGCGGCGGGCATCGAGGTCGAGGTGGTGCCCGGCGTGACGTCGGCGGTGTCCGTACCCGCAGCGGCGGGCATCCCGGTCACGCACCGCGGCGTCGCGCGCGGCTTCAGCGTCCTGACCGGGCACGACGGCGCCGCCGAGGTGCCAGGCGGCGCGGACCACACGCTCGTGCTGCTCATGGGCGTCACCCGCCTGGCCGACACGGCCGCAGCGCTCGTGACGGCCGACCGCCCGGCCGACACCCCTGTCGCCGTCGTCGAGGACGGCTACGGACCAGGGCAGCGCGTCACCGTCGGCACGCTGGCGAACATCGCCGAGCGGGCCGCAGAGGTCGGCGTCCGCCCGCCCGCCGTGATCGTGGTCGGCGCGGTCGTCCGCCTCTCCCCGTCCTGGCCCCACCAAGCTCGTTGAGTGCTGGGTATCTGTTGGCGCGAAGGCCATCAACCCGACAGATACCCAGCACTCAACGGATTTCTTCCGGGTGAATTCGCCTGCCGATGTGGGAAAAAGCCCGCACTCCCCTTTCTTCGTAGATCAACTTCCGGTAGGCATGCGAATGCCGCGATTTTTCCGCGGCCTTCTGCCCTGCCGTCACGCCACCAATGTTGACGGCCTGATCTGGGAGAACGCATGAGAACACACACACTACGTGCGCTTCGGTGCACGGTGGCCGCGATACCGGTCATCGCGCTCACCGTCGCCGGGCTCGGTGCGACCGGAGGGGCGACGACGGCGTCGGCCACCGGCAGCGCTGCACCAGCCGTCGAGAATTCCGAGCACCACATCAACTACGCCGACGTCGTCGCCCAGCCCGAGGTCGGCGACGACGTCGAGATCACGGCCGACGGCCGCACCATCGTCCACAAGGCCGAGGGCAGGACCGGCGTCGGCATCGACGCCTCCGTCCAGGCCGCCTCGGACGAGCTCGACAAGAAGTACTCCGACGGCAACCCGGCGGCAGCGGAACAGCTGGCCAGGCTCGAGAGCCAGGCCATCCGCACGGGCAAGAGCCCCAAGGAGATCAAGGAAAGTCGCTACAAGAGTGCGCCTCAGACCCAGGAGGCTCGCCTCCTGACCATCCTGGTCGAGTTCGACGAGAACGCCGACGACGACTTCACCGACCAGATGGTGCCGACCTTCTGGGGCTCGTCGGAGTGCATGCCGGGGAACGTCCAGAACGGCCCGCTGCACAACAACATCCCGAACCCCGCCGAGGCCTCGCAGCCCGACAACAACACGATGTGGGTCGAGGACTTCTCGTCGGAGCACTTCAACAAGATGCTCTTCACGGAAGAGGGCATCACCGAGCGTGTCCGCCCGGACCTCACCGGACCTGATGGCCGTCCGGGCATCGATATCTCCGGCTACACCATGAAGAACATGTACGAGGAGATGTCGCGCAACGCCTACACCGTCTCGGGTGAGGCCACGCCCTGGGTGAAGGTGCCGCACTCCGAGGCCTGGTACGGCGCGCAACGCTGCTTCCTCAACGACGAGGGCGAGTGGGAGGCCGGCGCCTACCAGACCATGAACGGGCACCCGGACAACCCCAGCGGTCCCGGACAGCTTCCGATCGACGCCGTGGCGAAGCTCGCCGAGATGCAGCCCGACTTCCCGTGGGACGACTACGACATCGAGGACCAGGGCGACGCCGACGGTGACGGCAACCTGTTGGAGCCGGACGGCGTCATCGACCACGTGGTCCTCGTGCACGCGGGTGAGGACAAGTCCGGCGGTGGCGGCGAGCAGGGCACGTACGCCATCTGGGCGCACTCCTCGGACGTTCCGGGAGGCGCACCCATCCCCGGCACCGACCTGCGGCTGTCGAACTACATCGTCCAGCCGGAGGACTCCGGTGTCGGCGTCTTCGCCCACGAGTACGGTCACGACCTCGGCCTGCCCGACCTGTACGACACGGCCAGCGGTGGCGACTCCGACGTGGACTTCTGGGACCTGATGAGCTCCGGGTCGCACTCCGGGCCCATCTTCCAGTCGATGCCCACGCACATGGGCATCTGGGACAAGTGGGTGCTCGGCTGGGTGGACCCGGTCGAGGTGAACCCGGGCGACGACGAGCTCGCCGTCAAGGTGGGTCAGGCCTCCCGCCCCCTGAGGGGCACGGAGGACGGCGTCAAGGTCAACCTGCCGGACAAGGAGATCGAGCTCGGCGAGCCGCACAGCGGCGAGGCCATGTGGTACACGGGATCGGACCAGAGCTGGGCCGACGTGCGGCTGAACCGCACCCTCGACGTGCCGGCCGACGCCACGTTCTCGTTCTGGGCCGACTATGCGATCGAGGCGGACTGGGACTTCGGGTTCGTGGAGGTCTCGACCGACGGTGGCGCCACCTGGGAGGAGCAGAAGGTCTTCGACGACGCCGGAGCCGAGGTCACCACACCGGACGGGTATCCGGACCCGGAGGGCCGCATGGCCGACTACGGCAACAAGAAGTACGGCCTCACCGGCACCACCGAGGGCTGGACCCACCTGAACGTGGACCTGGGGGCGTTCTCGGGGCAGACCGTGCAGCTGCGTCTGCGCTATGCCACCGACGCGGCGTTCGAGGACCGCGGCTGGTTCTCCGACGACTTCGAGCTCACGAGCGGGACCGAGGTCGTGTGGAGCGACGACGTGGAGTCGGGCGAGGCGGGGTGGACCCCCGAGGTCTCGACCTTCACGGACTCCACGGGCAACGGCTGGCACATCTACTCGGGCTCGTCCGTCCAGGAGCACTTCTACCTGGTCGAGTGGCGCAACCTGGACGGTTTCGACGAGGGTCTGAAGTACGGGTACGACTCCACGTACGCGGCTCCGCAGACCGACGCGTGGAAGGTCGAGAAGGTCGCCTACAACGCGCCGGGCATGCTCGTCTGGTACCGGGACACGACCTTCGGCCGGCAGAACCACGTGCTGAACAACCTCGCGGAGCTGCCGAGCACCGGAGCGAAGGGTGGTCTGCTGCTGGTGGACAGCCACTTCGACCCGCTGCGTCGCGACGAATCGGCCACGCCGGACACGTCGCCGCTGAAGAACGTGCCGTCCCGTGCGCAGTCCTCGAACGTGGCGTTCGGCCTCCAGCCGACGTACCCGTTCACCGAGTGCATCACGGGTGACGACACCACCGTGGAGTTCTGCACGGACTTCGAGGCACAGGCGCCGGTGCGCACGTTCACCGACGACGCAGGCTGGTACCCCGGGATCGAGCTCAACAACGGTGGCCTGTTCTACCGCGACAACGACGCGTCGACCGTTGTGCCGTCCGTCGACAACTCGCCCTACACGGTGCGGATGGTCGACGAGCAGGGAGAGTACGTGCCGGACCTGTTCGGCGAGGACTTCGGCATCGGCGCCATCACCGGCACCGGGAACCCTGCGGACGACGGCGTCGGCTACGGCACCGTGATCCACCTCAAGAAGGCGTTCAAGGGCAACACCTCCGCCCTGATCCAGATCACCCCGCCCCTCTCGGGGCAGTGATCGACGCCGCCGGGCACGCAGCACCGCTGTCCGGACGGCACTAGCCGCAGAACAGGGGCGGGACCACCAGCCAGGTGGTCCCGCCCTCTGCCGTCCCCGTCAGCGGGCGCCCGGCGCTCAACGGATCTCCTCCGCTCGCGCCAGCACGTAGCGGAGCAGGTCGACGTCGGCTGTCGGGACCGCGACGCTCCAGGCCCCGGACCGTGAGGCGCCTTCGAGCTGTGTGTACGCGGACCGGTCGAACACCCCGCGCGCGGGCGGCTGCGTGCCGAACACCCGGTGCGGTGCCGCACCCAGCACGGCCTCCAGCGACGCCACGGACGCGTCGTCCAGCCCGACCCGCAGCGAGACCCGGCGGACCTTGCGCTCCATCAGGTAGGCGACCACCAGCACGGCGCCGCCGCTCGTCACGATCGCCAGGTCCTGAGCCGGGGTGGTTGCGCGACCGGAGGCCAGGAGGTTGTCGAGCACCCCTCTGGAGCCCGCACTGCGCCGGACCCCCGATGCAACGTGAGACCCGCGTGTGCGAGGCCTGGCGCCCCGGCTCTCGCGAACGCTCAGCACGAGCCACTCGGCGACGGCGGCGATCGTCAGGGCACCCGCCGCGATCCGCAGGACGAAGTTCACGGGGTCCCAGGTGTTGGACGGGTTCGCATAGGTGCTCGCCATCCAGATGATGGCGGCGACCAGCGCAATCATGAGGCTGACTAGTCGACTGGTCCGCATGGAGGTTGGTTTCTTCGTCTCGGTCGGTCGGGCCAGCCGTCGTCTGCTCGGCATCAGCAGCGCCATTCCGCCGAGACCCTGCACGACGAATGCTCCCCGCTGGGGGCACAGAGCGTACCAACGCCGACCGCGAGGTCGAACCGACTTCACCTGCTCTGCCGGGTGAGTGCTGGATGTTCGCCGTTTTGAGGCCATGACGAGGGCGGATATCCAGCACCGACGGACGGGGTCAGAGGAGGCGGCGCGCTACCGCCCAGCGGGTCAGCTCGTAGCGGGACGAGAGCTGGAGCTTGCGGAGCACCGCGCTCACGTGCGTCTCCACGGTCTTGATCGAGATGAACAGCTCGCTCGCGACCTCCCGGTAGGAGTAGCCGCGCGCGATGAGGCGCATGACCTCCTGCTCGCGCTTCGAGAGGCGGTCGAGCTCGTCGTCGGCCACGGCGATGTCGTTCGCGGACGCTCCGAACGCGTCCAGCACGAACCCGGCCAGCCGCGGAGAGAAGACGGCGTCGCCGCCGGCCACCTGTACCACCGCCGACGACAGGTCGGACGGCGCGATGTTCTTGGTGACGTAGCCGCGAGCGCCTGCCCGGATGACGGCGACGACGTCCTCCGCGGCGTCCGACACGGAGAGGGCGAGGAATCGCACGCCCTCGGCGAGCAGGTCGGCACAGCGCTGCACCACCTCGGCGCCCCCGCCGCCGTTGCCGCCGGGCAGGTGCACGTCGAGGAGCACGACGGGCGGGCGGTGCTGGTGCACCTGTGCCACCGCGGTGTCGACGTCGGACGCCTCGCCCACCACGATCACCCGGTTGTCCAGGGAGGCCCGCACGCCGGTGCGGAACAGGTGGTGGTCGTCCACGAGCACCACGGGTACCGGGATGGTCACGGTGCCCTGCGTGCTGCCCGACGGCGTCGCGTGGGTTGTCATCTCGTCGCACCTTCCACAGTGGTGGGTGCAGTGCCGGGGGCCGTCGTGGCCCGCGCTCTGCCGTTCTTCTCGGTCTTCTTCTCGCCGTTCACCGGCTTGTCCAGCGGCATCCGGAGCCGCACCTCGGTGCCCCAGCCGGGCCGGCTCACGACCTCGGCGGTGCCGCCGCGACGGCGGACCCGGCCGAGGATCGACTCGCGGACGCCGAACCGGTCCTGCGCGATCTCGTCGAGGTCGAAACCGTCCCCGCGGTCACGCACGAACACCTCGGCTACCGCGTCCGTGACCTCAAGGTATACGGACACGGGTGGTGCGCCGTGCTTGAACGCGTTGAGCAGGGCCTCGCGGGCTGCCTGCAGCAGTGCGGAGGTGCACTCGGTGGGCGAGGCGTCGCCCACCACGACGGTCTCGACGGTGAGCGGTGCCACGGCGTCCTCGATCTCGGCGACCAGCTCCTTGAGCTCAGCGGCCACGGAGGTGCCGGGTTCCTGCCGGTCGTCGTAGAGCCAGCCGCGCAGCTCGCGCTCCTGGGCGCGCGCCATGCGGGACACCGCCTCGGGGTCGGACGCCTGCGCGCGGATCAGGGCAAGGGTCTGGAGGACGGAGTCGTGCAGGTGGGCCGCGATGTCGGCGCGCTCGGACTCGCGGGCGTGGGCGGCGCGCTCGTCGCCGAGCTGGCGGACCAGCCGGAACCACCACGGCAGCGAGACGAGCGCGATGCCGGCCACCATGGCCACGGACGCGATGGTGGCCTGCATCAGCACGCTCACGGGGGTGTCCTGGCCCACCAGCATCAGGACGCCGAGCATGGTGAGCACGACGCCGCCGGCGAGCCGGAGGAGCGCGGTGCGCGAACGCATGCCGGTGGTGGTGCCGTCCACCCACCGGTCACGCTCGGTGGCGTCGATCTGGCTCCAGGCCAGGGCGACGCCGCCGAGGCCGAGGAGGGCGGGCAGCACCCAGGACGCGACCGGGTCCCAGTCCGCGCGGAACGCGAGCATGAGTGCGGCGCTAGACAGCAGGACCACACCGATCCAGATGTCGCGGACGGCGAGGCGGGACACCGGTCCGGAGAGCCGGACCCGCTCGGCGAGCGACTTCGTCCGGTCCGCGGCACCGGCGTCGGCGCCCGCATCGGTCGTCAGGCGCGGGGCGAGCCGCCTGCGGTCGGCGGGCAGCGTGTCGGCCATGGTGGGGATGCCGGTGGGGACCGTGATCCACCAGAAGACGTAGGCCACCAGGCCGGCGCCGGCGAACCAGACCAAGATGAGGAACCCGAGCCGGATCAGCCATACGGGCACACCGACGTGCGCGGCCAGGCCGGCGGCGACGCCCGCCACCCAGCGGCCGCTGTATCCCGGTCCCGCCGCGGGCGGTCGGCGGAAGGTGAGTCTCTGGTTCACACCACGATCGTCACATGTCCGGGCTCCCCTGAACACGCCTGAGCCTGGATCTCAGGGTCCCGCGCGGGCCTAACCAGGGTTGGTTCAGGGCAGGTCCCGATGCCGGATCGGCCGCCGGTCGACCAGCATTGTCACCATGAGCACCGACGAGACGCGTCCAGAGGGCGCAACGAGTGAGCCAGGCGGCTCGGCCGACGCCGGGTCGGCCAACGCCGGGCCGGTCGGCCCGGACGCCAACCACGACGCCGGCCCGGCCTTCGAGCCGGCTGCCGATCCAGCGACCGGCCCGACGGCCGATCCTGCACCCGTCCCACCCGGGCAGAAGCCCTACCCGGAGTCCGGCTTCTTCGCGTCGATCCGTCGCGGCCTGTTCCCGCGCTCCGAGCGGCGCTGGGTGGGCGGCGTCGCCGGTGGCCTGGCCGAGCGGTTCGGCTGGGACCCGCTGCTGGTGCGTGGCCTGCTGATCGTGAGCTTCTTCCTCGGCGGCCTCGGCCTCATCCTGTACGGCGCCGCCTGGGCACTCCTCCCGGAGCGTGACGGCCGGATCCACCTGCAGGAGGCGACGCGCGGAAACTTCGACGTGGCGATGCTCGGTTCGGTGGCCGTGTTCCTCATCGGCTTCTCCTGGGGCGGCCCGCTGGGCTGGTGGGACGACGGCGGCGGCTGGGAGCTGGAGCTGCTGGGTGTCCTCTTCTGGCTGGCCGTGGTGGGCGGGGTCGTCTACCTGATCGTCCAGGGCATCCAGCGGCAGCGGGACAACAACGCCGCCCGCCGCGCGGGCGCTGTCCGTGGGTCCGTCCAGGGCACAGCCGGCATGCCCGGACCAGGGGCACCTGCCCCTGGCGTGCCCACGCCGGGTACCCCGACCGGCACCTCCGCACCCGTCGCGCCTCGTGCAGCGGGCCCCGGCCATCCGACGGCCAGCGCCTTCGAGGCTCCGCAGCGTCCTGGTGAGCCCGGCGCCCCTGCCCCGTTCACGCCCGCACCGCCGGTCAACTACCGGCGGCCCGACGGTCTGGTCTACGCGACCGGCGCCGGCCCTGCCCCGTACCGGCAGACGCAGTCTTCCTACCGGTCCGGCCCCACCCCGGCCAACCCGCCGCAGCCGGTCTACACTCCGCCGCCGGCCCGCGCCCACCGGGGTCCGGGCGGCACCACCGTCGGGGTCACGATCGGGCTGATCCTGCTGGCCGGTGCACTGCTCCTTGGCATGGACCGCGTGGACTACGGGGAGCTGCCCGGCAACGCCGGGTACGCAGCGGCCTGGCTGGGCATCGGGACGGTGATGCTCGGTGTCGCGATCTTCATCTCGGCCATGCGTGGCCGGACCAGCGGTCTGCTCGGGTTCTTCGCGATCATCGCGATGCTGTTCGGCCTCACGTACGTGTCCGTCGCCGGCGCAGTGGGTCCGCGCTGGGTGGACGACGCCGTGACGAGCAGCCGCGAGATCGAGGGCCTCGTGACGGACTCCAACAACCCGGACGCGGCCACCCTCACCGAGGGCACCGTCACCGTGCAGACCGTGCGCGAGGCGGAGAACGGCTTCTACGTCCAGTGGGGCGACCCCGTCATCGACCTCACGGAGCTCGACCTGTCCAGGACCGAGCCGGGCGAGCCCGTGGTGGTGCCGATCCAGCTCGGTGCAGGCCAGACCGTCGTCATGGTGCCGCAGGACGTGGCCGTCGAGGCGAACGCCTATGTCGCCGCCGGTTCCGTCCAGTGGCGGGTCGACGACCAGGACCGTGCCGCGAGCGGCGTCGGCTCCGACACCTACTTCGCGAGCGACGAGGTTGGAGACGACGGCGCCGTGCTGAGCCTCCAGATCGAGGCCGGCGCGGGCGAGGTCATCGTGAGCGAGATCAAGGCAGGGAGCACACCATGACCGAGCACCCGAACGACCGCGAGACCCAGAGCGACAGCCCAAGTCGGCCCGAGGGCCGGGACACGAGCGAAACCATGGACAACAAGACCACGCAGGATCCGGACACCACCGAGGTGCTGCCGTCGGCGGAGACCCCGCCCACGCAGGAGATCGCCCAGGCCACCCAGCGGCTCCCCGAGGGCTCAGTGCCCGAGGGAGAGGTGCACCCCGCCTACGGCGTCGCCGCGGCACGGGTACAGGAGCAGGAAGCTGCGGCGGCCGCCGTCCAGGACGCACCCGCTCCGGACGACTCCGACCCGCTCGCCCCGCTGCGTGACCCGGCGCCCGAGGCGCCGGCCCAGCCCGCCCAGGCGCCGCCCGCCCAGGCGCCGCCCGCCCAGACTCCGGCCCAGCCGGCACAGGCCGTCCAGCAGGTGCAGGCCGCTCAGCCGGCGGGTGCGGCCGCCGTGCGGCGCCCGCGCGTCGGGACGGCGGTGTGGGGGCTGATCGTGATCGCGGTCGGCCTGGGGATCCTCGCGGTCTCCGCCGGCGTGATGTTCGACCTGGGTGTCGCACTGATCGTGCTGCTGGGCGCGGCGGGCGTGATCCTCGTCGTCGGGTCGGTGATCTCCAGCCTCCGGCGGCGCTAGCGCGGGGCCGTTGAACCGTACGGCCGGAGGGTCGGGCCGCGGCGTCGGCACATCGCATCGAGGTCGGTCCAGGTCTGGACCGACCTCGATGCTTTCTGCCGACCGCGACCGGACATACCGACGTCACTGCGAACGCGCCGGCCGCCGGTGCGAGGATGACCAGCGTGCGCATCACTCACGTGTCGGACACCTACCTCCCGCTGCTCGGCGGCATCGAGGCCCAGGTGAGTCGCCTCGCCCGCCAGCAGGCAGCGGCCGGGCACGACGTCGAGGTCATCACCACCACACCGGCATCCCCCGGCGCCCACGGGGTGAGCACGGCGGTCGAGAAGGGCGTCACCGTGCACCGCGTCGCCGCGCGGGTGCCGGGCGGCTGGCCCGTCCACCCACGCTCCACCGCCCACGTGACAATGCGCCTGCGGGAGGCGATCACGCGGGGCGAGCGGCCCGACGTCGTGCACCTGCACATGGGGGTGCTCGCCCCCACCGCGCAGGCCGCGCTGCGACCGGTGACCCGGCTCAGGCTCCCTGCCGTGCTGACCGTGCACAGCGTGTGGGGCGGTGCCTGGCGGATTTTCGCGGCGGCCGACGCAGTGCTCGGCTGGTCACGCTGGCCGGTGCGGTGGTCGGCGGTGAGCGAGCTGACCGCGGCCCCGCTGCGGCGGCTCCTGCCCACGGCAGTGCCGACCGGAACGACGACCGGAACGACGGCCGGAGCGCCGAGCGGAGCGCCGAGCGGAGCGGGCAGAGACGGAGTGGCGATCCTGCCCAACGGGCTCGACCTGGATGCCTGGCGGGTGCCGCGCACCGAGCGTGACGCGCGGCCGGAGGGCTCCGCCGTGCACGTCGTGGCCGCTGCGCGGTTCGCGCCCCGCAAGCGGTTGCTGCCGCTGCTCAGAGCCGCCGCCGACGCCGCATCCCGGCTCCCCGACGGCGCGCTGTTCGTGACGCTCGCCGGCGACGGGCCAGAACGCGCGGCGGCAGTACGGTTCGTCGCGGAGCACGGGCTGCGCGACGTCGTCTCCCTGCCCGGACGGCTCACCGAGACCGAGCTCAAGCGGCTCTACGCGCGGGCCGACGTCTTTGCGGCGCCGTCCCCCGCCGAGGCCTTCGGCATCGCCGCGCTCGAGGCGCAGGCCGCCGGACTCACCGTGATCACCCACGCCGAATCGGGTGTGGCCGAGCGGGTGACCGAAGGCGTCACCGGCCTCGTGGTGCCCGACGACGACGCGCTCGCCCCCGCGATCGTTCGGCTCGCGACCGAGCCGGGCCTGCTCGACGGGCTGCTGGAGCGTGCCGCGACCCCGCCGTCCGGCGTGGACTGGCCGGAGGTGCTGGCCGTGACGGAGCAGGCGTACCGGGAGGCGGCGGCCCTGCTGCGGTGACCTGACGCCGCTCGCCGTGCCGGACGTAGGGTTCGTCGCACTCTCGGGAGCCATGCGGCGACTGCTCCTACGTTCGGCGAGGCCGGGTGCGGCTCGGCCGGGTGCGTCGGCCGGAGGGCGCCGATAGCCTCGGCCGGTGAGCCCCTCCGAACCCGCTGCGACGAGCCCGGCTGAGCCCTTCGTCGTCCGCCAGTACGAGCGCGCCAAGGCCGAGGTGCGGCCGTACGCGCGGCTCACCGGCATCGCCGCGGTGCCTGCCGCCGGCTGGGCGGTCTGGGCGAGCGGCCCGGGCTGGCTGACACCGGCCTACCTGGTGCTGGCCGTCGCGGGCGCGGCGCTCGCCGTGATCGACGCGCGCACCCACCGGCTGCCGAACGCCCTGGTCTTCCCCCTGACGTGGGCGACGGCGGTCCTGCTCGCGCTCGCGGCTCTCGGCACCGGCGCCTGGGGGTCCCTCGGCCGGGCCGCGCTGGGCGCGTGCGCGTTCTTCGCCGTCTACCAGGTGCTCTACCTCATCGCGCCGCGCGGCGGCATCGGGTACGGCGACGTCAAGCTCGCCCTGAGCCTCGGTGCACTCCTGACCTGGCACTCGTGGACCATCCTGCTGGTCGGCGTCTTCGCAGCGCACATCGTCGCCGGTGCGGTCGCGATAGTCCTGCTGCTCGGCCGGCGCGCGGGCTGGTCGACGGGCATCGCCTTCGGCCCCTACCTGCTGCTCGGCACCGTGATCGGCCTGACCTGGGCGCACCTCACCGGCTGGTGAGCACCCTCCGTACAGCACTGCGGCCCTGTCCCGGAGGAGGGACAGGGCCGCAGGAGGTCACTCCCACTCGATGGTGCCCGGCGGCTTGCTCGTCACGTCGAGCACCACGCGGTTGACCTCACGCACCTCGTTGGTGATGCGCGTCGAGATGGTCGACAGCACGTCGTACGGCAGGCGGGTCCAGTCCGCCGTCATCGCGTCCTCGGACGAGACCGGACGCAGCACGATCGGGTGGCCGTAGGTGCGGCCGTCGCCCTGGACGCCCACCGAGCGGACGTCGGCGAGCAGTACCACGGGGCACTGCCAGATCTCGTTGTCCAGCCCGGCCTTGGTCAGCTCCTCGCGGGCGATGGCGTCGGCACGGCGCAGGATCTCCAGGCGCTCGGCGGTGATCTCGCCGACGATCCGGATGCCCAGGCCCGGGCCGGGGAACGGCTGGCGCGAGACGATCTCCTCTGGCACCCCGAGCTCGCGGCCCACCGCGCGGACCTCGTCCTTGAAGAGGGTCCGCAGGGGCTCCACCAGGGAGAAGTCCAGGTCGTCTGGCAGGCCGCCCACGTTGTGGTGGCTCTTGATGTTGGCGGCGCCCTCGCCGCCGCCGGACTCGACGACGTCCGGGTACAGCGTGCCCTGCACGAGGAACTTGACCTCCTCGCCGTGCTCACCGGCCTCTTCGATGATCTCGCGCTGCGCGTCCTCGAAGACGCGGATGAACTCGCGGCCGATGATCTTGCGCTTGGTCTCCGGGTCGCTCACGCCCGCGAGCGCCGTCAGGAAGCGCTCCTTCTCGTCGCGAATGATCAGCTTGACGCCGGTCGAGGCGACGAAGTCGTTCTCGATCTGCTCGACCTCGCCGGCCCGCATGAGGCCGTGGTCGACGTGGACACAGGTGAGCTGGTCGCCGACGGCCCGCTGCACGAGCGCCGCTGCGACGGCGGAGTCGACGCCGCCGGACAGCGCACAGATGACGCGAGCGCTGCCGATCTGCGCCTTGATGTTCGCGACCTGGTCGGCGATGACGTTGCCGGGGGTCCAGTCGGGTGCGAGCCCTGCGCCCTCGTAGAGGAAGTGCTCGAGCACCTGCTGGCCGTGCGCGGAGTGCCGCACCTCGGGGTGCCACTGCACGCCGAACAGGCGGCGGTGGGTGTCCTCGAACGCGGCGACGGGCGAGCCGTCCGACGTCGCGAGCACCTCGAACCCGACCGGGGCCTTGTGCACGGCGTCGCCGTGGCTCATCCACGCGGTCTGGTGCTCTGGGGTGTCGGCGAGCAGCATGCCGGAGGAGCACACCTCGACCTCGGTGCCGCCGTACTCGCTCAGCCCGGTCTGGGCAACCTCGCCGCCCAGTGCCTGCGCCATGGCCTGGAACCCGTAGCAGATGCCCATGACCGGGACGCCGGCCTCGAAGAGCTTGGGGTCCACGAACGGGGCGCCCGCCGCGTACACGGAGGAGGGCCCGCCGGACAGGATGATGGCCGCTGGGTCCTTGGCGAGCATCTGCTCGACCGTGAACGTGTGCGGCACGATCTCCGAGTACACCTTCGCCTCGCGCACCCGGCGCGCGATCAGCTGGGCGTACTGCGCGCCGAAGTCGACGACGATGACCGGTCGGGGGGTCTGGGGCTGGCTGTCAGGGGCAGTGGACGACACCCGGCAAGTCTATGGGTCCGACGGCGGCGGGGCGCTCCACGTCCGTGTAACTTCGCGCACCCCGCCGTCGGTCCGTCGGCGGTGCCGGCTCGCCACCCGGCTCACGACCGGCTCACCACTCGGCGAACGAGCCGTCGCCGTGCCGCCAGACCGGGTTGCGCCAGCGATGCCCCTCGGCAGCGCGCTCACGGACGTACTCCTCGTTGACCTCGATCCCGAGGCCCGGCCCCTGCGGGATCGCGACGGAGCCCTCGGAGTAGGCGAAGACCGACGGGTCCACGATGTAGTCGAGCAGGTCGTTCGAGGTGTTGTAGTGGATACCGAGGCTCTGCTCCTGGATCACGGCGTTGTACGCGACGGCGTCGAGCTGCAGGCACGCTGCCAGCGCGACGGGGCCGAGCGGGCAGTGCGGCGCGACGGCGATGTCGTAGGCCTCGGCCATCGCCGCGATCTTGCGGACCTCCGTGATGCCGCCAGCGTGGGAGAGGTCGGGCTGGATGATGTCGACGACGCCGGAGGTGATGACGTCCTTGAAGTCCCACCGGGAGTAGAGCCGCTCGCCGAGCGCGATCGGCGTGACCGAGTTGCGCAGCACGTCCGCGATGCCGTCGACGTGCTCGGACAGCACGGGCTCCTCGACGAACATCAGGTGGTAGGGCGCGAGGGCGTCGAGGAGCACCCGTGCCATGGGCCGGTGCACGCGTCCGTGGAAGTCGACACCGATGCCGATGTCCGGCCCGACGGCGTCGCGCACGGCGGCGACGTTGGCGACCACCTTCTCCACCTTGTCGCGCGTGTCGAGGTACTGCAGCTCCTCCGGGCCGTTCATCTTGACCGCGGAGAAGCCCCGCTCGACCGCGTCCTTCGCCTGCGCGGCGGTCTCGGCCGGGCGGTCGCCGCCGATCCACGAGTACACCTTGATGCGGTCGCGTACCTGACCGCCGAGGAGCTCGTGGACCGGCACCCCGAGCGCCTTGCCCTTGATGTCCCAGAGGGCCTGGTCGATCCCGGCGAGCGCGCTCATGTGGATGCCACCACCGCGGTAGAACCCCGAGCGGTACAGGACCGTCCAGTGGTCCTCGATGCGGCGGGGGTCCTTGCCGATCAGGTAGTCGGACAGCTCCTCGACGGCCGCCGCGACGCTCGCCGCCCGGCCCTCGAGCACCGGCTCGCCCCAGCCGACGATCCCGGCGTCCGTCTCGATCTTGAGAAAGAGCCAGCGGGGCGGGAGGGCGAACGTCGTCATGGATGTGATCTTCACGGCGTGCTCCTGAGGTCGGTGTGCCAGATGCGGACGAGCTCGGCCGCTCTGGTGGCGACCACCTCCGGCCCGTCGCCCGGGCGGTAGAGCGACGTGCCGATCCCTGCGCCGGCCGCCCCGGCGGCGGCCCAGTCGGCGAGGTTGGTGGCGTCGACGCCGCCGACCGGCACGAGCTCCGTGCCGGGCGGCAGCACGCTGGCCCAGGCCCGCATGCCGCTGATGCCGACGGCCGTGCTCGGGAAGAGCTTGATCGCGCGTGCGCCCGCGTCGAGGGCCGTGAAGGCCTCGGTCGGCGTCGCAGCCCCTGGGTAGCTCGCCAGGCCGAGCCGCACCGTCTCCGCGACGACGTCGGCCCGCGTGTTCGGCGAGACGATGAGCGAGGCCCCTGCGTCGGCGGCCCTGCGGACGTCGTCGGGGGTGAGGACGGTGCCTGCCCCGACGCGTCGCTCGGGCGGCCCTGCCGCTCGGATGCGTCGGATGGACTCCAGCGGGTCCGGGGAGTTGTAGGGCACCTCGACGGCGTCGAACCCGGCGTCGAGGATCGCCTCCGCCACGGCGACGGCGTCGGCGGGCGTCACGCCGCGCAGGATGGCCACGAGGCCGGTGGGCTGGGAAGTCATGCGAGCTGCTCCTCGGTGGTCGCGGTGGTCTGCGTGGTGGCAGGGCCGGGCGCGCCGGGTGCCAGTCCGGCGTCGAGGGCGACGCGCCACAGCCCGTGGGCTGCGGCGTCCTCCCCGACCGTGCGGACCGTCGCGCCGCTGCGCTCCAGCGCGAAGCGATAACGGTGCGCGGTCGCCGGCGGCCCGCACAGCGCGACGACGGCGGCCGGGGTGCCGCGCAGCGCGTGCCGCACCTCTGCGCCGATCAGCAGGCCGGAGACGTAGTCGGCCACGTCGGTGGGGTCGAGCCGGCCGGCGAGCACGAGCGGTCGCGCCGTGAAGAGCAGGGCGGGCAGGCCGCGCTCGTCCCCCCGCTCGGCCTCGGTCCCGAGCCCTCGTTCGAAGGCCGCGGAGACCTCGGTGCCCGGCTCACCCGAGGCGAGCCGCGCGAGGATGCTGTCCCGCATCAGCAGGCCGTAGAGCTCGCCGGTCATCGCGGTCGTGAAGCCCGTGACCCGGCTGCCGTCCAGGCGCACCCACTTGGAGTGCGTTCCTGGCAGCACCACCGTCTCGGGCCGGTCGGCCAGCACGGCGAGCGCGCCGGCGAGCTGGACCTCCTCACCCCGCATGACGTCCGGGTCGGCGCCCGTCGCCCGCAGCCCTGGCACGAGGTGCACGACGGAGTCGCCCGCCGGGACGACGGTCAGCCGGTCGGCGAGGCCGCCGAGGTCAGCCGGGACGTCGAGGTACCCGGCCTCGGCCCAGCCGTGGTTCGAGCCGGCCATCCCTGCGCACAGCACCGGCACGCCGGGGTGCTCGGCGAGCCACGGGCGGCACAGCCGCGTGAACGTGTCCTCGAACGCGGTCGCCCGCTCCCGGGCCGTATCGGCTCGCCCCGAGACGGTCAGGGCGCCGTCGTCCGTGCGGACCTGGTGGATGACCGATCCGGTGCCGTCAAGGAGCCAGGCCCGGAACGTGGTCGTACCCCAGTCGAGGGCCACGAGCGCGGCGTCGCGCTCCGGTGCGTCGTCTGCCATGCCTTGGACGGTAGAGCCGGTATCCCGACTATCCGAACCGCATCCCTATTATCGGGATAGCCTGGCGCGATGGCAGAACCTTCCGCCGCTCCGCCGGGTACGCAGACGCTCGCCAGGGGCATCGCCGTCGTCAACGCCGTGTCCAGGGGCAGGACCCGGCTGCGCGACATCGCGGAGGAGACCGGCGTCGGGCGCAGCACGACGCACCGTCTGCTCCAGCTGCTTCTCGCCACCGGCTATCTTCGCCAGCTCGACGACGGCGCGTACGCGCTCGGTCCCGCGCTGATCGAGCTCGGCTACCAGGCGCTGCAGGAGAACCCGGTGACCGCCATCGCGTCGCCGGTGCTGCGCACGCTCGCCGAACGGGTGCACGACACCGTCCACCTCGCCATCGAGGACCGAGGGCAGGTGCTCTACCTCGACAAGATCCCGGGGACCCGCGGGGCGGTGATGCGTTCGCAGATCGGCCACCGCATGCCGCTGACCCGGACCGGGATCGGCAAGGCGCTGCTCCTGGACAGCCCGGGACGATGGAGCGAGCGGTTCCTGGCCGAGCGACCGGTGACGGCCGGGCAAGGACTGGCGCAGGACGTCCTGACCGTCGATGCGTTCGTCCAGGTCATGGAGGTTTCGGCGGGTCGGGGAGTGGCGTTCGACCTGGAGGAGAACGAGCCGGGCATCCTCTGTGTCGCGGCACCGGTCCGTGACACGTCGGGCTCGATCGTCGCGGCCATCAGCGTCACGGCGACCCGGCCCTACATGCCACCCGAGCGGCTCGAGACGCTCGCCCCCGTCGTGCACGACGCCGCCGCCCGGATCTCGGCAGGACTGGGCTGGCGGGCGTCGGGCGGTTAGCGCTCAGCCCGCGGTGCCCGCGTAGCCGACCTCGACGCGCCGGTTCTTGGCGCGACCCACGGGGTTGTCCTTGCCGTCTGCCTCGTTCTCCGCGATCGGCTGCCGCTCGCCGTGCCCCTTGACGGTGAGCCGCAGGTCCGGCCGGGCGTCGCGGAGGACGTCGGCGACCGCCTGCGCCCGGCGCTCCGAGAGCTCGTCGTTGAACGCGCCGTCCCCGATCGAGTCGGTGTGCCCGTCGACGGACACCTTCGCACCCTGCGGGATCTCGTCGAGCAGGGCGCGGACCGCAGTGCCGGCGCTCTTCGTGACCTTGTGCTCGCCGAACCGGAAGAGCAGGTCGGACGTCAGCCGGACGGTGGTCTCCTCGTCCTCCTCCACCACCGTCTCCAGCGGGGTGGTCGAGTCGCCGGGCCGCAGGTCCCACGTGGCGTCCTCGGCCACGAGGTCCCACCCGGCGTCGTCGGCCCGCAGGTCGAAGGTCGCGTCCGCGCGCATCGCGTCGGTGACCGGCACCGACGCGAACCGCTCGAGATCGGCCCGCTGCTGCTCGGTGATCTCCGCCATGAGTGCCGGGTCGGGAGACGGCGCCGCTGACGCGTCGGCCCCGGCCACACCACCGAGGGCGAGCACCGCCGCCAGCGCTCCGGCTGCCAGGGTCACGACCCACCGTCCAGGTAGGTCACCTCGGCCTGGGTGAAACCGGGCAGGCCCTCGACCGGCAGCACGTCGACGGTCTTCGGCGCGCCCTCCGGTGCGGGCAGCGACGCCCAGCCCTCGACCGTGCCGTGGTTCGGGAACCTGAAGTGGACCTCGTTCACTGCGGAGGACAGCATCGACGTCTTGCACCGCGTCGCGTCGGCGACGGTGCCCTTCCACGACCCGTCGGTGCAGAACGGCCGGTAGACCTTCAGGTTGGTCGCGTCGATGACGCTGGCCGCGGCCCCCAGGCCCATCTCGTAGTAGGAGAGGGTGGTGGTGGGTTCGGCGTCCTCGCTGTCCCAGCGCATGGCCCAGCGCACGGTCATGGTCTGCTCGGACACCTCGACTGCGCGCAGGGTGAGCGTCACCGTGCCCGCCACACCGGAGTCGCCGGGGATGTCCGACGTCGTCTCGGCCATGGACCCGGTCACCGTTCGCGCCGAACCCGTCACCTCGACCGGAGCTGCCGGCTGGCCGCCCGCCGCGGCGCCGTCCTCCGCCGACCCGCCTCCGGCAGGCCCGCCCTCCGGCGACCCGGTGCAGGCGCTCAGCGCGAGCATCCCGGCCATCACCAGTGCGACAACCCGACCCGACGTTCGCCTCATGCTTCTCCTTCTCGCGGAACTCGGCCTCGTCTTCGTAGAGACCGACCGAGGCGAACGTTCCACATACCTCCTCGCGGCGCACCGAAAACCCTAGGGGACTTCTACCCCTGGACGTCGAGGATCACTCGTGCTGCCAGCTGCGCCAGAGCTTCGCGTACTCGCCGCCCGCCGCGACCAGCTCGTCGTGCGGGCCGATCTCGGTGATGCGACCGCCGTCGAGCACGGCCACGCGGTCGGCGTCGTGGGCCGTGTGCAGGCGGTGCGCGATGGCCACGACCGTGCGTCCGTCGAGCACCGCGTTGAGCGAGCGCTCCAGGTGCCTGGCCGCGCGCGGGTCCAGCAACGAGGTCGCCTCGTCGAGGACGAGCGTGTGCGGGTCGAGCAGCACCAGCCGCGCCAGCGCCACCTGCTGCGCCTGCGCGGGCGTGAGCTTGTAGCCGCCCGAGCCGACTTCCGTGGCAAGGCCGTCGTCGAGCGCCTCGACCCAGCCGTGCGCGTCGACGGCCCGCAGCGCGTCCATCAGCTCGTCGTCGCTCGCCTCGAGCTTGGCCAGCCGCAGGTTCTCCGCCAGCGACCCCACGAACACGTGGTGCTCCTGGGTCACGAGCGCCACGTGCTTGCGCAGGTCTTCCAGCGGCAGGTCCACCAGTGGCACGCCGCCGACCTTCACCGTGCCGCCGGTGGGCGGGTGGATACCGGCCAGCATGCGGCCGAGGGTCGACTTGCCGGAGCCCGACGGACCGACGATCGCCAGCCGCTCCCCCACCCTGAGGTCGAGGTCGATGCCGTGCAGCACGTCGGTACCCGCCCGGTAGGCATAGCGGACGTCGGTGCCGCGCACCTGCTCGTCGTCGGGTACGGCGTCGCTCGCCGTGCGGTCCATCGGCACCAGCCGGACACCGATGATGCGCGACAGCGACGTGGCGGCCACCTGGATCTCGTCCAGCCAGAAGATGAGTTCCCAGACCGGACCCTGCAGCTGGTAGGTGTACATGACGATCGTGGCGACCATGCCGATGGTCACGGTGCCCTCCGACGCCAGGAACCCGCCCCAGACGAGCACAGAGATCGGTGCGAGCATGAAGGCGAAGTCCACGCCGGGGAACAGCACGGTCCGCAGGTTGAGCGTGCCGATCTCTGCCTCGAAGGCCTCGTGCAGGTCGTCGTCGCCGCGCGTCGTACGACGTCGGCCGATCTTGAGCGCGTCGATGGTGCGCGCACCCTCGACCGACTCCGTGACGGTGCCGTCGAGGCGCGCGTAGGCGGCGGACTCCCGCTGGTAGGCGGGAGTGGCGCGCTTGAGGTACCAGCGCGCCACCGCGACGAGGACCGGCACTCCCACGAACATCCCGAGCGCCACCAACGGCGACACGATCAGGCTGACGACGATCGTCAGGACGAGCGTCACCACCGCGATCACGAGCCGCGGCACGCCGAAGCGCACGGCGTTCTGGATGCGGTTGACGTCGCGGGTCGTCCGGGCGATCAGGTCACCGGTGCCGGCGGTCTCCACGGTGGACAGCGGCAGGGACGTGACCGTCTCGATGAACTCCTCGCGCATGTCCGCGAAGACCGTCTCGCCGAACACCATGGCGCGCCGCTGTGCGAACCGGGTGATCAGGGCCTGCACCACCACCGCGGCGACCGCCACGAGCACCAGGTTCCGCGCCACCTCCAGCGTGGTGCCGGCCGTGACGGCGTCGACGAGCCGGCCGAGCACGAACGGCCCGGCCAGACCTGCCGTCGCCGCGACCGTGTTGGCCACCGTGATGACGATGAGGGGTGCCCGGTGCCTCCCGAGCATCTTTCGCGTGTACTGCCAGGTGCCGGCCGCATCGGCGATCGGCAGGATCTTTCCCGTGCTCATGACGTGCCTCCCTCCGGTGTGTTGGTTGCGCCCAGCAGCTCGTCGAGCTCCGCGTCGAGGTCCTCGACCAGCGACCGGCCGACCACCCGGCGGTAGCGGGCGGCCTCGCGCCCGCCCTCCGCGGTGGTGGGCAGGTCCAGCAGCTCGCGGTGCGTCCCGTGCGTGACGACGCGCCCGTTGTCCAGGAAGATCACGTCGTCCACGTGGTCGAGCACCAGCGGGCTCGCGGTGACGATCAGGGTCGTCCGACCGCGGCGCCACCCGGTGAGCCGCTCTGCGATACGCGCCTCGGTGTGGGCGTCGACCGCCGAGGTCGGCTCGACCAGCACGAGGATCTCCGGGTCGGTGAGCAGCGCGCGGGCCAGCGCCACACGCTGCCGCTGCCCACCGGACAGCGAGCGGCCCTTCTCCGGGATCTCGCCCTCGATCCCGTCGGGCAGCGACTCCAGCACGTCATGTGCGTCCGCGATGTGCATGGCCCGCAGCAGCGCCTCCCGGTTCGCGGAGTCGCGTACGTCGAGCTCGCCCGCGAGGCGGCCGGAGAACAACGAGGGCGTCGCGTGCGCGACGACGATGCGGTCCCGCAGCTCGCGCTTTTCGAGGTCGAACAGCCGGACGCCGCCGAGCGTGACCGGCGTGCCCGCCTCGGCCTCGTCGTCGAACCGGCCCATCCGGACCGCGACCTGCGCCGACTCGTCCGGGTCCGGGCTGACCAGGGCGACGACCCGCCCCGGCTGGAGCGTGACGCCGGTCGTCTCGTCGACCAGCGGCACGCCGGCCGGCGGCATGGGCGCTGTCGACAGCCCCGCGCCGGTGGCCGGAACCACCTGCAGCACCTTGACCACCTTGCCTGCCGCGACGTGCGCCTTGGTCACGACGTTGACCGACTGCACGAGGAGATGCACCGGCCAGGACAGGAACGCGGCGTACCCGTAGAACGAGACGAGCTGGCCCGTGGTGATGCGCCCGGCGATGGCCTCCACCGCGCCGAGGTACACGACCAGCGCGATGAAGAGCCCTGGCAGCAGGATCTGCAACGCGTCCAGCACCGACTGGGTGCCCGCGACGTCGACGCCGGCCTCACGCACCTTCTGCGACTGCGTCCGGTACCGGCCGGTGAAGACCTTCTCGCCGCCGATGCCGCGCAGGATCCGTAGCCCCGAGACGGTGTCCGCGCCGAGCGTGGTGAGCCGGCCCTGGGCGTCACGCTGCCGCTTCTGCCGCTTCTGCAGCGGCTTGACCAGCAGCGCGAGGATCGCCGCAACGACCGGGAGGCCGAGCGCGATGACGACGCCCAGCGTGACCGACTGCGAGAGCATGAGCACGACCACGATGCCGTACGTGGCGACGCTGCCGATGGCCTGACCCGCGATGGCGAAGAGCTCGCCGATGCGCATCGTGTCGTTGGCCACCGACGACACCACCTCGCCGGTCGGCAGCTCCTTGGTGATGTTGTGCCCCGAGCGGGACACGGTGCGCGTCACGAGCTGGGACGTACGGAACGCCGCGTGCATCCACGCCGCGATGTCCCACCGGTGCCCGATCGCGTTCGAGGCGATCCAGACCAGCCCGACGCCCAGCATGATGCCCACCCAGGTCCAGGTGGTCCGGTCGAGCCCTGACGCGCTCGCGCTGTCGATGATCTGGCCGAGCAGGAACGGCTGGAAGGCGCTGCACGTGAAACCGAGCACACCGAACGCCATCGCCACGAGCACCACGCGTGCCTGTTTGCGGGCAAGCCACAGGAGCAGGGTGATCGGACCGCGCAGCGGCGGGGTGCCGGGATCGGCGAAGGGGAGGGAGCGCACGATCTACACGGTACGGAGAACCACTGACATTCATCCACGCTTTATCCCGACGGCAGATCGCACGCCGGAGAAGGCATATCCTCGATGGTTGTGAGTACCCCTCAGACTGCTCCCGAGATCTCCGCCGAGGCAGCCGCCACCGCGATCCGCAAGGCCCGCGGCGCGATGGCCCGCTACCGCTTCATGGCGCTCGTCACCGGTGTCATGCTGCTGATCCTCTGCGTCGAGCTGGGCATCAAGTACGGCCTGGGCGCGCTGACCGACGTCGACGGCGTCATGCCCTTCATCGCCTGGGTGCCGTTCGCGCACGGCTGGATCTATGTCGCGTACCTGGTCACCGTCGCCGACCTGTGGTCGAAGATGCGCTGGGGCTTCGGCCGCCTCGTCACGATGGTGATCGCCGGCGTGGTCCCGGTGATGTCGTTCGTGCTGGAGAAGAAGACCCACACCGAGGCCGAGGCGAAGCTCGCCGCACTGGAGACGCGCTACCTCGGTTGACGCCTCTGCGCGTCCAGCTCTGCCCGCAGGCCTGCGCCGAGCATCCCGACGATCTCGGTGCCCGGCTCGTCCTCGTCGGGCAGCATCTCGACGAACGCCGTGGCGATGAGGTCGTCGACAGCGGCGTCCGCCCCGAGCTCGCCCTCGAGGAGGTCGAGCACTGCCCGCACCTCCGCCGCGGGATCCGGGTCCGCCGAGGTGAACAGCCGAAGCACCGCGGACCGCTCCTCCTCGGTCCAGTCGTCGTCGATCTCGAGGGAGGCCCCGTCGGTGAGCAGCGCTACCTCGCGCTCCGCGACGTCGCCGAGGAACGGGTGGGCCAGCACCTCGTCGTGGTACCCGTAGCGCTCGGCGTCCGCGAGCGGCCGCAGCCCGGGCACCGCCTGGAGCAGCCGGTCGAGGAACCCGGCGACCGCCGGCTCGTTGCGGTGGTCGCGGTCCTGGTCGAGGGCCGCGCGCACCCGTGGGCCCAGGGCGTCGGCGAGATCACCGCCCCGCTCACCGGGAGACGGGACATGGATCAGGTAGGCGCTGATGACGTCCTCGCCGACGACCGGCGGCCCGGCCTCCAGCTCGGCGCCCAGCGCGAGCATCGCGTCCCGCGCGGCCTGATCATCGGCTCGCACCCTGGCCATCAGCTCCGCCGAGACCAGCTCCATCACGAACCCTTCGGTCATCAGCTCTTGCTCGAGGCCGGCGTCGAGGCCTGCCCGCACCTCGCTCTCGGCGACCTCTCCCGCGAGCGGCACTGCGCGGACCAGGTGCCCCCACCAGGCGGATCCGGTCCAGGGTCCGGTGTCAGTCATCGTCGTCCTCTCGGTTCACCGCTCGTCGCAGGTCGCTGATCAGCCGGTGCGCCTACCGTCGAACCATCCTCGCGCATCCGCCGGGCGTCCCTGCCGGAGGCGTGCCGTACCTGGTTCAATGCAAGCGTGACCGCTCACGCCTTCGACGCCCTCACCGCTGACCACCTCCGCGACAACGGCAGCCTCAAGTGGACCGCCTTCCCCGGCGCCATCGGGGCCTGGGTCGCGGAGATGGACTTCCCGCTCGCGCCTCCGGTCGCCGCCGCTCTGCACGACGCCGTGGACCGCGGCCTGCTCGGCTATCTCCCGCCGACCCTCGTGACCGGCATGGTCGATGCGTACGTGTCGTTCGCCGCCGACCGGTACTCGTGGCAGGTGGACCCGGACCGGGTGCGTCCCGTGTCCGACGTGCTGACCGCGCTCGAGCACACCATCACGCAGTTCTCGCGCCCCGGATCGCCGATCATCCTGCCGACTCCTGCCTACATGCCGTTCCTCACGCTGCCCGGCGGGCTCGGCCGCGAGGTCATCCAGGTACCGATGCTGCGCGACGCCGCCGGCCGGTACACCTACGACCTCGACGCGCTCGACGCCGCGTTCCGCGCCGGCGGCCACCTGCTGGTGCTCTGCAACCCGCACAACCCGATCGGCCGGGTGCTCGAGCCCGACGAGATGCTGGCCGTCGCCGAGGTGGTGGACCGCCACGGCGGTCGGGTGTTCTCCGACGAGATCCACGCGCCGCTCGTCTACCCGGGGCACCGGCACGTCCCGTACGCGTCGCTGAACGAGACGACGGCGGGCCACACCCTCACCGCTACCTCGGCCTCGAAGGCGTGGAACCTGCCGGGTCTCAAGTGCGCGCAGATCGTCCTGTCCAACGACGCGGACGTCCGGCTGTGGAACCGCGTGGGCCGGCGGGTCGAGGGCGGCGCGTCGACGCCGGGCGTCCTGGCGAACCAGGTCGCGTACACCGAGGGCCGGGACTGGCTCGACGACACCGTCGCCTACCTGCACGGCAACCTCACCCGGCTGGGCGAGCTGCTCGACGGGACGGGGATCGGCTACCGCGTACCGGAGGGGACCTACCTGGCCTGGCTGGACTGCCAGGACCTGGACCTGCCGGACGACGCCACCAGCGTTGCCGACCACTTCCGCAAGCATGCGGGCGTCGCCCTGACCGACGGCGGCCTCTGCGGCGAGGAGGGCCACGGGTTCGTACGGTTCAACGCCGCGATGCCGCGCCCGGTCCTGGAACGGGCTGTCGCCAGCATGCTGGAGACCCTGGGCCGCTGACCCGCACGCCGCAGGACGAGCGACCCCTCCGGGAGGCACGCGACACACCGGTAGGGGTCGGCGTTCCGCCGGGGACGTGGACAGGTCAGGCGGACGGCAGACCCGCGATGCCCGTGTCGGCGTCGGTCGGCTCGCCTCCCCTGCGTCCCCCGGCCATCTCGTCCCGCACCAGGCGGATCCACAGCAGGACGGCGAACCCGCCGAACAGCCACCACTGCAGCGCATAGAAGATGTTCTGCAGGTTGGCGTCCGAGCCACCGTCGATCGTGGGGCGCGGCAGGGCGGCGACGCCCCCGTTCTCGGGAGAGCCTGGGCCCGCGGTCGCCACGAGGTAGCCCGTGTAGATGGGCCCGCCCCACTCGTTGACGAGCGCGCTGAGCGCGATCTGGTCCGTCTGCCCGTCCACCACCGCCGCGCTTCCCGCCGTCGCCTCGCCCGCCTGCAGCCAGCCCGTCAGGGTGACCTCGCCCTTCGGGAGGATCAGCGCCTCGGCGTCGGCGCGTGTCTCCACCCAGCCCTGGACCACCGCCAGCACGGGCGCGCCGGAGAGGTCGGCCCAGGACTCGCCACCCGCTCCCTCGTCGGACACCCGGAAGGGGGAGAGGACGAGGTAGCCGGTGTGCCCCTCCAGGACGCGGCCCGGTACCAGCAGCGAACCAGAGGGCTCGAACTCGCCGGCGACCCGGACCTCACGGCCGACGAGCTCTCCGGGAAAGGTCTCCTGCGGCGTGAGCACGTCGCCCAGCCAGGACGGCCCCTCGGCGGCGGCCTCTGCGATCTCCTGCTGCTCGGCCAGCTCGGCACGCTCGTACGCACGGTCCAGCTGCCACGCGCCGAGCCTGCCGCACACGACCGCTGCCAGCACGAACAGGAGCAGCAGCCCGATCATGCGGGGCTGCCGGGCGACCTGGAGGAAGGTGCGGCGCTCGGGGCGTGCGTCGGCGTCGGGCGCCGTCTGTGTGGATGTGCTGGGGGCACTGACAGGCATACGTCCAACGGTAACCGCCCGCGGGGTGCCGGACGCACGGGTCGCGCGCCCTCGGTCCCGACGTCCGGCACGTCACACAAGGGGCACCTGACCGGTCGTCTCGCGTAGCAAGCCGTTCTGCGTTCGAATGAACGAGCAGACAACCGGCACAGATCCCGCACGTAACTCGCAGTAGGAGCGTGAGCGATGACCACGACCGCAGTCCCCGACTCCCCGACCACCGGATGGCGTGCCACCGGCGTCGCCCAGCTGGAGCCCGCCGACCTGGAGCGCATCCACGCGTGGTGGCGGGCCGCGAACTACCTCTCGGTCGGCCAGATCTACCTGCTCGACAACCCGCTCCTGCGCGAGCCCCTCGCTCCCGAGCACGTGAAGCCGCGCCTGCTGGGCCACTGGGGCACCACACCGGGCCTCAACTTCCTGTACGCGCACCTGAACCGGGCGATCAAGGAGCGCCGGCAGGAGACGGTCTACATCACCGGCCCCGGCCACGGCGGGCCGGGCCTGGTCGCCTCGGCCTATCTGGACCGCACCTACTCCGAGATCTACAGCGACATCACCGAGGACGCCGAGGGGGTGAAGCGCCTCTTCCGGCAGTTCTCGTTCCCGGGCGGCATCCCCAGCCACGTCGCGCCCGAGACGCCCGGCTCGATCCACGAGGGCGGCGAGCTCGGCTACTCCCTGAGCCACGCCTACGGCGCGGCCTTCGACAACCCGGACCTGCTCGTCGCGGCGGTCGTGGGCGACGGCGAGGCCGAGACCGGGCCGCTGGCCACCTCGTGGCACTCGAACAAGTTCCTCAACCCCGCGCAGGACGGCGTCGTGCTGCCGATCCTGCACCTCAACGGTTACAAGATCGCCAACCCGACGGTCCTGGCGCGCATCCCGGAGCAGGAGCTCCGCGACCTCATGGTCGGTTACGGGCACAAGCCGTACTTCTTCGAGGGCGGGTACGACAAGGACGAGCCGCCGCTCGAGACGCACCGCCGGTTCGCGGCCCTGCTCGACGAGGTGCTCGACGAGATCGCCGAGATCAAGGCGCGCGCGGCGAAGGGCGACCTGAGCCGCCCGGTCTGGCCCATGATCGTGTTCCGCACCCCCAAGGGCTGGAGCGGCCCCGATGAGATCGACGGCAAGAAGACGACGGGCTCGTGGCGCGCGCACCAGGTGCCGCTCGCGAGCGCCCGCGACACCGACGAGCACCTGCGCGTGCTGGAGGCATGGCTCCGGTCGTACCGCCCGGAGGAGCTGTTCGACGACGACGGGCGCGTGCTGCCCGAGATCAGCGAGCTGGCGCCGGAGGGCGACCTGCGGATGAGCGCGACGCCGCACGCGAACGGCGGCCTGCTGCTCAAGGACCTGCGCCTGCCGGACTTCCGGGAGTACGCGGTGGACGTCCCGACGCCCGGTGGGACCAAGTCCGAGGCACCGCGCGTGCTGGGCCAGTGGCTCACCGACGTGATCCGGATGAACCCGGACAGCTTCCGGATCTTCGGCCCGGACGAGACGGCGTCGAACCGCTTGCAGGCCGTGTACGAGGCGACCGACAAGCAGTGGAACGCCGAGTACATCGGGCCGGAGGTGGACGAGCACATGGCCCGCGCGGGCCGGGTCATGGAGATGCTGAGCGAGCACCAGGTGCAGGGTTGGCTCGAGGGCTACCTCCTGACCGGCCGGCACGGGTTGCTGACGAGCTACGAGGCGTTCATCCACATCGTCGACTCGATGTTCAACCAGCACGCCAAGTGGCTCAAGGTCACCAACGACATCCCGTGGCGGCGGCCCATCGCGTCCCTGAACTACCTGCTGTCCAGCCACGTGTGGCGGCAGGACCACAACGGGTTCAGCCACCAGGACCCGGGGTTCATCGACCACGTGGTGAACAAGAAGGCGGAGATCGTGCGGGTCTACCTGCCGCCGGACGCCAACACCCTGCTCAGCACGTACGACCACTGCCTGCGCAGCCGCCAGTACGTGAACGTCGTGGTGGCGGGCAAGCAGCCGGCGCCCAACTTCCTGGACCTGCAGAGCGCGATCGAGCACTGCACGCGCGGGCTCGGCATCTGGGAGTGGGCGGGCACGGAGAAGGCCGGCGAGAAGCCCGACGTCGTCCTGGGCTGTGCCGGTGACGTGCCGACGCTGGAGGTGCTCGCCGCGGCGGACATCCTGCGCCGCGAGCTGCCCGGCCTGAAGGTGCGCGTGGTGAACGTGGTGGACCTGATGCGCCTGCAGGACGCGACGGAGCACCCGCACGGCCTCACGAACTCCGAGTTCGACGGCCTGTTCACCACCGACCGGCCGATCATCTTCGCGTACCACGGCTACCCGTGGCTCGTGCACCGCCTCACCTACCGTCGCGCGGGCCACCCGAACCTCCACGTGCGCGGCTACAAGGAGGAGGGCACGACGACGACGCCGTTCGACATGGTCATGCTCAACGACCTCGACCGGTACCACCTTGTGATCGATGTCATCGACCGGGTCCCATCGCTGGGCAGCGCCCACGCCGGGCTCCGTCAGCGCATGCAGGATGCCCGGCTGCGCGCCCGTGCGTGGACCCGCGAGCACGGCGACGACATCCCCGAGGTGCGCGACTGGGTCTGGCCGGACGCCCAGGACCTGGCGGACGGCGACCAGGTTGACGCTACGCTCGGCACTGGTGGAGACAACGAGTAGCAGCAAATTTCGCCATGCGAGATCTGGCCCAGTGAAGACGGAGCAGCATGTGACCGGCGCGACCCGCAGCATCGTCATCGCATCACCGGAGGGCGAGAGCGGAAAGTCGACGGTCGCCCTGGGCGTCCTCGACCTGCTGGTCCGCAAGGGCCAGCGGGTCGGGGTGTACCGGCCGGTGTCGCGCGCCACGGAGGCAGAGGACACCAGCGGCGAACGCGACCACGTCCTGGAGCTCCTCCTGGAGCACGACGGCGTCGACATCGGCTATGCCGACGCCATCGGCGTGACCTACGCGGACGTGCACGCCGACCCGGAGGCGGCGCTGAGCCGCATCGTGTCCCGGTTCCACGACCTCGCCGCACGCTGCGACTCCGTGGTGGTCCTCGGCACCGACTACACCGACGTCGCGGGACCCACAGAGCTCTCGTTCAACGCACGCATCGCGGCGAACCTCGGCGCGCCCGTGCTGCTCGTGGTCTCCGGCCGCGAGCGCTCGCCCGAGGACGTCCGCGCCCTTGCCGACGTCAGCCTCGCCGAGCTGGCGGCGCACCACGCACAGGCGATCGGTCTGGTCGTCAACCGCGCGGACACCCACAGCGCGCTGGACGTGCGGACCCTGTTGGCAGCGGCCCAGCCCGACCTGCCGGTGTGGACCATCCCGGAGGAACCCTTCCTGCAGGCCCCGACCGTCGGCCAGCTGCTGGACGCCGTGGACGGCACGCTCGCGCTGGGTGACCCCGAGCTGCTCGGCCGCGAGGCGCTCGACGTGCTGGTCGGCGCCATGAGCTTCGAGCACCTGCTCGAACGGCTGACCGACGGCGCCGTCGTCATCACCCCGGGCGACCGCATCGACCTGCTGATCGGGCTGCTCGCCACGCACATGACGCCGTCGTTCCCGTCGCTGGCCGGGATCATCCTCAACGGCGGGTTCTACCCGCAGGGCCGCCCGGCGGAGCTGCTGGAGGCGATGCGCCCCAAGCTGCCGGTCATCACCACCGAGCTCGGCACGTACCCGGCGGCCCGTGCGGCGGCCACGACACGCGGGCGGGTCGACAAGGGCTCGGTGCGCAAGGTCGAGACTGCTCGTGCGTTGTTCGAGCGCGCCGTTGACACCGCCGCGCTCGCCGCCCGCCTCGACCTGCCGCGGCCACAGGTCGTCACGCCGCTGATGTTCGAGTACCAGCTCATCGAGCGAGCCCGGAACGACCGCAGGCACATCGTGCTGCCGGAGGGCTCCGACGACCGGATCCTCCGTGCCGCGTCGACGGTGCTGGCCCGCCAGATCGCGGACCTCACGATCCTTGGCTCGGACGAACCGGTCCGTGCCCGCGCCGCCGAGCTGGGCCTCGACATCGAGGCCGCCCGCGTGCTGTCACCGCACGATCCGGCGCACGTGGAGCAGTTCGCCGCCGAGTACACCCAGCTCCGCGCGCACAAGGGCATGACCGTCGAGCGGGCGCGGGAGATCGTCACCGACGTCTCCTACTTCGGCACAATGATGGTGCACCTGGGCCTCGCGGACGGCATGGTGTCCGGCGCCGCCCACTCGACGGCCCACACCATCCGGCCGTCGTTCGAGATCATCAAGACGAAGCCTGGCACGTCGTCGGTGTCCTCGGTCTTCTTCATGTGCCTGGAGGACCGGGTGCTCGTGTACGGCGACTGCGCGGTCATCCCCGACCCGACGTCGGACGAGCTCGCCGACATCGCCATCTCCTCCGCGGCCACCGCCCAGCAGTTCGGCGTGGAGCCGCGCATCGCGATGCTGTCCTACTCCACGGGCACGTCCGGAACGGGCGCCGACGTGGACAAGGTCCGCACCGCGACGGGGCTCGTCCGCGAACGCATCGTGCAGCTCGACATGGAGCTCGACGTCGAGGGGCCCATCCAGTACGACGCCGCGGTGGACGCCTCGGTCGCCGCGTCGAAGCTGCCCGAGTCCGACGTCGCCGGGCGGGCCACGGTGTTCGTGTTCCCCGACCTGAACACGGGCAACAACACGTACAAGGCGGTGCAGCGCTCGGCGGGTGCTGTCGCCGTCGGGCCGGTGCTGCAGGGCCTGAACAAGCCGGTGAACGACCTGTCCCGCGGCGCCCTGGTCCAGGACATAGTGAACACGGTGGCGATTACGGCCATCCAGGCCCAGCCCCAGTAACCCCCCTCTTGGTTGTGGGCGCGAACATTGCGCCTAAAACCGGCGCGAAGTGGCAAAGATCGCGCCCACAGCAATCGGACTTCTGAAAGGCTCGCCCTGTGGCTACCGTCCTTGTTCTCAACTCCGGCTCGTCGTCGCTCAAGTACCAGCTCGTGGACCCGGAGTCCGGCCGGTCGGTCGCCGGTGGGATCGTCGAGCGGATCGGCGAGTCCACCGGGTCGGCCACGCACCAGTCGGGCGACGCCGAGACGGTCCGCGACTCGCGGGTGCCGGACCACGGTGCGGCACTGCGCCTCGTGCTCGACCTGTTCGACGAGGTGGGGCCGTCCCTCGCGGACGCAGGCATCACCGCCGTCGGGCACCGGGTGGTGCACGGCGGTGCGGTGTTCACCGAGCCGACGCTGGTCGACGACGACGTCGTGACCGCCGTGCGCGACCTGATCCCGCTCGCCCCGCTGCACAATCCCGCGGCCGTCAAGGGGATCGAGGTAGCGCGCGAGCTGCTGTCGCACCTGCCCCACGTCGCAGTGTTCGACACCGCGTTCTTCGCGCCGCTGCCTGCTGCCGCCGCGACCTACGCCCTGGACCGCAAGGTCACCGCTGAGCACGGCATACGCCGGTACGGCTTCCACGGCACGTCGCACGAGTTCGTGTCGGCCGCCGTGGCCGCGCACCCGGCAGTCGCCGCCAAGCTGGCCGCCGAGGGCCGCGGCCCCGAGACGCTGCGCCAGGTGGTGCTGCACCTGGGCAACGGCGCGTCGGCGTCGGCGGTGCTGGGCGGGCGCCCGGTCGACACTTCGATGGGGTTCACGCCGCTCGAGGGCCTCGTGATGGGCACCCGGCCCGGAGACGTGGACCCGGGCATCGTGTTCCACCTGGTACGCACGGGCATGTCCGCGTCCGACGTCGACACGCTGCTCAACAAGCGGTCCGGGCTGCTGGGCATGTCCGGGGTGAACGACATGCGCGAGGTACGGAAGCTGGCCGACACGGGTGACGCCGACGCACGCCTCGCCCTTGAGGTGTACCTGCACCGGCTGCGCAAGTACGTCGGTGCGTACACGGCGGTGCTGGGCGGTATCGACGTGCTGACGTTCACCGCGGGCGTCGGCGAGAACGACCATCGCATCCGCTCGGGCGTGGTGCGGGACCTGAAGTTCCTCGGCCTGGCCATCGACCCGGCGGCGAACGAGGCACGGTCGGACGAGGCGCGCGTGGTCTCCGAGGGATCGGGCGGCGCGAAGCCCCTGGTCATGGTCGTCCCGACCAACGAGGAGCTGGCGATCGCACGCCAGGCGATGGAACTGGTCGAGGGCCCATAGCCCGTCGGGTCGCCAGGGAGCGACGGCGGGGCTTGACGTCGCGGCGCGGCCGGGGGCCATCCCGGCGATCGCCCGATCGACCCGCGCGTAGGCTCGCTCCGTGACCCTCTTCATCGATCCCCCGGCCTGGCCCGCGCACGGGACTCTGTTCTCCCACCTGGTCTCCGACGGGTCGCTGCAGGAGCTCCGGCTGTTCGCCCGCGCGGCCGGCGTGCCCGACCGGGCGTTCGACCTCGACCACTACGACGTGCCCGCCGAGCGGTACGACGAGCTGGCCGCGGCGGGCGCGGTTCCCGTCGAGGGCGGAGACCTGGCCCGGCGGCTGGCGGGCTCGGGTCTGCGGGTCTCGGGTGCCGAGCGCAACCGCGCCAAGCGCGCGGCGCTCCTGACCCGCTGGGACGGCCTGTGGGCCGATCCGGGCCTGGCCCGCAAGGCCGGCGAGGAGCTGGTGGACCGCTGGCGCGAGCCGCACCGGGTTTATCACACGACCCTGCACCTGGCCGCTGCGCTGGACGCCCTCGACTCCATCGCTGCCGAGAGCCAGGTCCACGAGCGCACGGTCTGGCGGGCCTGCCTCGCCCTGTGGTTCCACGATGCGGTGCACGACGGCGTGGCCCGGCAGGACGAGGAGCGTTCAGCGGCGCTGGTGACCGAGCTGCTCGGCCCGCTGGCCGGCACCGGGGTCTCGAGCGAGGACGTCGACGAGATCGCCCGCCTCGTCCTGGTCACGGCGGACCACGATCCCGCGCCCGACGACGTCGTCGGCGGCCTGGTCAGCGACGCCGACCTGGCGGTGCTGGGCGGCAGCCCCGTTGTCTACACGCGGTACACCCGCCAGGTGCGCGCCGAGTACTGCGACGTGCCCGACTTGCTGTTCCGGTCCGGCCGCTCCCAGGTGCTCCGCACGCTCCTGGCCGGCGGCCCCCTGTTCCGCACCGCAGCGGGCTCCGCTCGCTGGCAGGCCGCTGCAGACGCGAACCTCCGCGCGGAGCTGGCGCAGCTGGCCGCGTGAGCTCAGCGCGATGTGATCGGTAGGACGTCAGGAGTTCGGCAGTCCCGGAGTGCCGATCACCTGACGAACTACCGACCACATGCACAAGGCCGAGCACGGTACCGTTCCCGACGTGACTCCCCTCAAGGCCGCCGCGATCGTCGCGGGCGTGCTCGCCGTCGCCTTCATCGTCCCCGTCGCAACGGTGCAGGCCACCGGCCACACCCGGGTGCGGTACGACCCGAACGAGATCGAGAAGGCCGACGCCGTCATCGTCCTCGGGGCCGGGCTCCGCTCCGACGGGACGCCGTCCACGTACCTGCGCCGCCGCGTGGAGGCGGGCGCCGAGCTCTACCGTGCGGGCATCGCACCGACGGTCATCCTGAGCGGGGACGCGCACGACAACGCCGACGGCACCCGCTACGACGAGCCCGGCTCGATGCGTGCCTGGCTCCTGGACAACGACCTCGGCGTCCCGGACCACGCGATAGTCCTGGACCGCGAGGGCTTCAACACCACCGCGACCTGCCGCCGCGCCTACGACCTCTACGGAGCACGCACCGCCGTCGTCGTCACGCAGGACTACCACCTGCGCCGCACCCTCTTCTCCTGCGTGGAGGCGGGACTTGACGCTGTCGGGGTGGGCGTGAGTGCCGCGAGCTCCGTGCCGGTCCGCGCGGCGTGGTGGCACGTGCGTGAGCTACCGGCGAGCTGGAAGGCCGCCGTTCGATCCCTCGGCCGACGCCGCACCGGCTGACCTGACGGTCCTCGCCACGTCGCCCGACCGGGGTCACTTCTTCTTCGGCGTGACCCACAGGTGGATCGTGCCCTCGACCACCACGGTCCCGTCGGCCAGGACCCCGCGCACCCGCACCGGCAGGTCCGGGTCGCCGCCGTCCCACTGCGCCTGGTCGGTCTCGGCCACGCACGTGACGTCACCGGTCGACTTCGCGAGGTAGGCGACCTCCATGCCCTTGGGCAGCCACCGCTTGCTGTCGGGCACCGTGGCTTCGGCGAGCGAGCCCATGGCCATCTCGAGCCCGTTGCAGACGGCGATCGCGTGCACCGTGCCGATGTGGTTCCGGTTGCGCCGTCGGTTGGGCACCACGACCTCACCGTAGTTCGGCCGCATGTCGACCACTCGCGGGGCGAAGCTGCCGAAGTACGGGGCCTTGAGGGTGTAGGCCGCCGTGAAGATCCGCTTGCCGAGCACCGCGCCGATGACCGGCAGGGAGTTGGCGGACTTCCAGAAGGCGTGGAGCTGCGTCGTCATGCGGGCGAGCGTACCGGGCCCGGTGACGGCCCTTCACCTCACACTGCGCTGCGCCCCCGTCTCACGCTCCACCCGTATGGCGTGAGACTGCGGCTCCGCTCCGGGCGAGTGCCTCGTACCTCGGCCCTCACCCTGCGCTGCATTTCCACCTCACGCTCCACCCGTATGGCGTGAGACTGCGGCTCCGCTCCGGGCGAGTGCCTCGTACCTCGGCCCTCACCCTGCGCTGCGCCTCCGTCTCACGCCATGCGCAGCTTGCGCATCGCCTCCAGCGCCGTGGTGAGCACGCGGCTCGGGGTGTCGCCACCGAGGCCGTAGAGGCTGTCGAGCGTGGCACCGAACCGAGCGCCGCGCGCGGTCACGACGGTCTGCTGGCGGGTGAGCCCGTCGATCGACGCCGCCCCGTGCCGTCCGCCCAGGCCCGAGGCCTTCCAGCCGCCGAGCGGAGCCGAGACGGACCCCCAGGTCATCGTGTAGCCGTCGTTGATGGCTACCGATCCGGTCTCGATCCGGGTGGCCACGCGGCGCGCCCGGCCCACGTCCCGGGACCAGACGGCCGAGTGCAGGCCGTACTCGGTGTCGTTCATGACGGCAACGGCGTCCTCGTCGCAGTCGACGCGCGTGATCGTGACGACGGGCCCAAAGGTCTCCTCGCGCGTGACCACTGCCTGCGCCGGAACGTCGTCGAGCACCGTCGGGGCGTAGAAGTACGGGCCGACGTCGGCGCGATGCACCCCGCCGGCAAGCACCCGGGCGCCCCTGGCCAGTGCGTCGTCGACGTGCGCCGTCACCTTGTCGAGCTGCGCGGCGGAGGTGAGCGAACCCACCTCGGCCGAGTAGTCCAGTGCCGGGCCGAGTCGCAGGCTCCGCACGGCGCGCACGAACTTCGCGACGAACTCCTCGGCGACCGCCTCGTGCACGACCAGGCGCTCGATGGACACGCACAGCTGTCCGGCGTTCGAGAAGCAGGCGCGCACGATGCCGGGAACTGCCGCGTCGACGTCGACATCGTCGGTCACGTAGAGCGCGTTCTTGCCGCCCAGCTCGAGCGTGGCACCGATGAGGCGCTCGCCCGCGCGGGCCGCGACCTTGCGGCCCGTCGCGGTCGAACCGGTGAACGCGATGTGGTCCACGTGCTCGATCAGGGCCTCACCGACCTCCGGCCCGCCCGCGACCACCTGGAACAGGCCGGCGGGCAGGCCGGCGTCGTCCAGGGCCTCTGCGGCCCACAGCGCGGTGAGAGTGGTCTGCGGGTCCGGCTTGAGCACCACGGCGTTGCCGGCGAGGAGCGCGGGCAGCGCCTCGGAGAGCGCGAGCACCAGCGGGTAGTTCCACGGCGAGATCGCTCCGACCACACCGACGGGCCTGCGGTGCACCTGAACACCCGCGAGCAGCGGCACCATGCCGAGCGCCCGGCGGGACGAGAGGTAGCGCTCGCCGCGCACGGCGTAGTGCCGAGCGACCTGGGCGATGTCCGCGATCTCCTCGAAGGCGGCACGGCGCGACTTGCCGGTCTCCAGCTGGACGAGGTCGAGCGCCTCGGACTGCCGGTCCAGGACGATCCGGCCGAGCCGCTGGAGGACTCCGGCCCGCTCACGTACCGACAGGCGCGCCCAACTTCGCTGCGCTACCCGCGCCCGGACGACGCACGCGGCGACGTCCTCAGCGGAAGATACCGGGAACGTCACGAGCGGGGCGCCCGTGAACGGGCACATGGACCTGTGGGTGCCAGATCCCTCGGAGGTCGCGATCCGAGCCACGAGCGGGGCCATGACCCCTGGCTCAAGGACAAAGGTCCCCTGCGGGTGCTCCGGGTCGAGCACACCGCCGACCGCACCACTAGCCGCTGCGTCGGCTGCTGCGTCGTCGATCATGGCGGCCACCCTACGCGCAAAACCCTGCGCCACGTATTGATAGGTGTGTGAAACTAACTTTCGTGTGGCAGATGACGCAGCACGCGCACCTCGCCCGACGCAGACTCAGTCGGACTCGATCCAGCGCCCCAGAACGGTGCACTCCTGGTCGGCGTAGCCCATCCGGCCGTAGAAGCCGAGCACGTCCGTGTTGGTGGTCCGCACCATGAGCTGGATCTTGCGCGCGCCACGAGCGACCAGCCACGCCTCGGCAGCGACCACTGCCGCTCGGCCGAGGCCCGTGCTCTGCAGCTCCGGCGCGACGGCCACGTAGTAGAGCCAGCCGCGGTGTCCGTCGTGCCCGGCCATCGCGGTGGCGGCCACCCTGCCGTCGGCCCGCGCGACCAGGACGGTCGAGCCGTCGCCGGCTCGGGCGTCTGCGATGTCGACGTACGGGTCGTTCCATGGACGGGTCAGCTCGCAGGTCTTCCACAGCTCGACGACCTGCTCGACGTCGGCGTCCGTGATCTCCACGAACTCGCCGTCGGCGGCGGGCGCCGCGGCGAGAACCGGGGCGAGCGGCTCGCCGTCGGGCCGCCCGGTCATCGCGGCTGGTACGGCGACACGACGACCTCGACTCGCTGGAACTCCTTGAGGTCGGAGTAGCCGGTGGTCGCCATGGCGCGCCGGAGCGCGCCGACCAGGTTCAGGGTGCCGTCGGCCTGCTTGCCCGGGCCGAAGAGGATCTCCTCGAGCGTGCCCACCGTGCCGACCTCGACGCGCTCGCCGCGCGGCAGCTGCGGGTGGTGCGCCTCGGGGCCCCAGTGGAAGCCCTGGCCGGGCGCCTCGGCCGCACGCGCGAGCGCGGCGCCGAGCATGACGGCGTCCGCACCGCAGGCCACTGCCTTGACGATGTCGCCGGAGTGGCCGACGCCGCCGTCGGCGATGACGTGCACGTAGCGGCCGCCGGACTCGTCGAGGTAGTCACGGCGGGCGGCCGCGACGTCGGCCATGGAGGTGGCCATGGGCGCGTGGATGCCGAGGCTGACGCGGGTGGTGTGCGCCGCTCCGCCGCCGAACCCGACCAGCACGCCCGCGGCACCCGTGCGCATCAGGTGCAGTGCGGCGGTGTACGTCGAAGCCCCGCCGACGACGACCGGCACGTCCAGCTCGTAGATGAACCGCTTGAGGTTGAGCGGCTCGGCGTTGCCCGAAACGTGCTCGGCCGAGACCGTGGTGCCACGGATGATGAACAGGTCGACACCGGCGTCGACCACCGTCTTGTAGAACTCCTGGGTGCGCTGCGGGGTGAGCGCGCCGGCGACCGTGACGCCCGCGGCCCGGATCTCCTTGAGTCGCTGCGTGATGAGCTCCGGCTTGATGGGCTCCGCGTAGATCGCCTGCATGCGCCGCGTCGCCTCGTCGGCGGGCAGGGCAGCGATCTCCTCGAGCAGCGGCTCGGGCGACTCGTAGCGGGTCCACAGGCCCTCGAGGTCCAGCACGCCGAGGCCGCCGAACCGGCCCAGCGCCACAGCGCTGCTCGGGCTCATCACGGAGTCCATCGGGGCCGCGACGATCGGCAGGTCGAAGTGGTACGCGTCGATCTGCCAGCCGACCGAGACGTCCTTCGGGTCACGCGTGCGCCGGGACGGGACCACCGCGATGTCGTCGAAGGAATAGGCGCGCCGCCCGCGCTTGCCGCGTCCGATCTCGATCTCGTTGCTCACCCACCAAGCCTACCCATCGGACCTGGTGCGGCGCGCAGCTTCCCGTGATGTGCACGGTGGGGCAGGCCACAGTGTCGGTGACCGGTGGCAAGGTTCTCCATGGACGCACCGGGCGGCCGTACCGAGCGAGGCGCATATGGCACAGAAACCCGGACGAGCAGGGAGGACACCATGAACGAGACCTGGATCAACAGGCCGCTGCTGGGCTTCGACACCGAGACGACAGGGGTGGATGTCGCGGGCGACCGCATCGTCACCGCAGCCCTCGTGCTGCGCACGCCCGGGGTGGGCACGGAGGTCCGTACCTGGCTGATGGACCCGGGCATGGAGATCCCGGAGGAGGCAGCGGCGATCCATGGCATCTCGACGGAGCACGCCCGCGCCCACGGCGTCCAGCCGCGCGAGGCCCTCGAGGAGATCGCGGCGGAGCTCGCCACCCACCTGGCCGACGGCGTACCCGTCGTCGCCTACAACGCCGCCTTCGACCTCTCGTTGCTCGACTCCGAGCTGCTGCGCCACGGGCTCAAGACCCTTCCACAGCGCCTCGGGCACCCGGTGGAGCCGGTGGTGGACCCGCTGGTCATCGACCGCTGGCTGGATCGGTACCGCGCGGGCAAGCGCCGCCTCGGGGACCTGACCCAGTGGTACGGCGTCACGTCGGACGGCGACCTCCACACCGCGGAGGTGGACGTCCTCGCCACCCTCGACGTGCTGGAGGCGCTGACCCGCAGGTTCCCGCAGCTGGAGCGCATGCCCTTGGCGGACCTGCATCAGCAGCAGATCGGCGCACACCGCCAGTGGGCCGTGAGCTTCAACGAGTGGCGCCGGGAACAGGGCCTGGACGGACCGGGCGCGTCGGGGACCTGGCCGGTGCAGTACTCCGCAGGCATCTGACCGAGCATCCTCCCACCGGCCAGGCCCCGGACACCGGGGCCTGGCCGAGCTCAGCGGGGATACACGGCGTCGACCTCGACCTCGACGAGCCACCCGTCCACCGGGAGGTTCTCGACCTCCAGGGCGAAGCGTGACGGGCGCGCGCCGTTGACGACCATCGGCGCGACCGTCGCCGACCCGAGCGAGACGTCGATGGCCTTGCCGGTGGACAGGTTCGTGTTGGCGAAGAACTGGCGGTAGGCCCGGTTCCACCCGGCGAAGTCCATCTTCTCCTCGCCCTTCGGGTTCTGCAGGAACACCCGCATCGAGACGACGTCGTCGTAGGACAGCCCAGCCTTGTTCAGGTTCTCGCCGATCCGAGCGAGGGCGTTGATGCCCTGAGCCTCCGTGAGGGTCACCCCGTCCGGCAGCTCGCCCCCCGGGAAGACGTCGGTCGGGATGTAGCGCTCCTCTGCGGAGGCGCCGGGTGCGGTGTTGCGCGCGGCCGGGCCGAGACCGGAGGACTTGTACCAGGCGACGTTCTTGCCGATGGCCACGCCGTCGGCGATGGACGGGGTGTCCCCGGTGACGAAGGAGTGGGCCTGGGTCGGCTCAGGCCGGAAGGCGTGCGTGGCGGCGAAGGCGGTGCCCGGGATCGCGACAGCGGCGGTGACGACGACGGCGGCGACGAGCTTCGTGCGGTTCTTCATGGTGCTCCTCCAGCTGGCCTGCCGGGCGCCACGACGGCGTCCGGGTACGGTGCCCGGCGCTCGGCACCGGGTGGCGCGTGACGCTAGCCAGGAGGAGTTTCCGGGCGATGAACGCCGCGGGTCACGCCGGGAACACGTCCGACGTCGCCATTCCTCGCATCCCTGCAACCACGGTGACCTGCGCAAACCCGCCGAAACAACATGGTTACCACCGGTTGCCGCGGTCAATTGGTCAGAAACGACGGCGACCCTCCCCGGTGACCTGCGCTCCATAGCGTCCGGCGCGGTGCTGACGGCGGCCCTCGGCCTTCGAGCCGGGCCGCAGCACGTCAGGCCTGTCGACACGAGAGGTAGAGAGCGTGGTCACCGAGAAGAGCATCTCCGGCGTCTCCCGCCGTAACTTCCTGCAGGCGGTCGGCGCGGGCTCCAGCGCCGGCGTCATGTTCGCGACCATGGGCGCGATGGGCCTGGCCCCCAGCGCGGCCGCCCAGCCGAAGGCCGATTCCTGGATCCCTCCGCGCGGCAGCGACTTCACGCTGACCGGCCGTTCCGCCAAGAAGGTGGTCGTCGTCGGAGCCGGGCCCGCCGGCCTCGCGACCGCGTACGAGCTGCAGAAGGCCGGCTACCGGGTGACCGTGCTCGAGGCGCGGCACCGCGCCGGCGGACGAACCCTGACGATCCGCGGCGGGGACTCCGAGACCGACGTCGACGGCGTCACCCAGACCGCGAGGTTCGCCGACGGCGTCTACCTGAACGCCGGCGCCGGCCGCATCGCGCAGTGGATGGTCACCATGGACTACATCCGCGAGCTGGGGGTGCCGTACGAGGTGTTCACGAACGCGAACGCCGACGCCTACCTGTACAACGAGAGGTCCGGCGCGACGCCGGGCAACCCGGTCCGGTACCGCACCGCCAAGGCGGACGTCTTCGGCTACACGTCGGAGCTGCTGCACCACGCCACCGACCAGGGCGCCCTCGACCAGAGGCTGACCGCTGCGGACAAGGAGAACCTGCGCTCCTTCCTGCGCAGCTGGGGTTCGCTCAAGCCCGACGGCACCTACGCAGGGGGCAGCAACCGCGGCTACGAGGTCTATCCGTCGGCGTGGAACGAGCACGGCACGCCCTTGCCCGGGCCCGGCACGGTCTCGGACGTGCTGGCCTCGAAGGTGGGCCAGTACTTTCCGTTCGAGCTCAACTGGGAGCAGTCGATGCTCATGTTCCAGCCCAAGGGCGGCATGGACACGACCTACGAGTACATGGTTCGGGCCATCGGCACCCAGAACGTGCACCTCGGCTCACCCGTCACGGGCGTCGAGAACACCGGTGCCGGGGTCAAGGTCACCTACACCGCCCGGAACGGCAGGCCGCGCCAGATCGAGGCCGACTTCGCCGTCGTCTCGGCGCCGGCGGGACTCATGCGGCGGTGGGACACCAACTGGGGACCTGCGGTCGACACCGCGCTCGGCGAGTTCTCCGTCGGCTCCCCCGCCGGCAAGATCGGTCTGCAGTACCGGTCGCGCTTCTGGGAGGACGACCACCGGATCTTCGGCGGCATCACCGAGACCGACATGGACCTCGCTCACCTCTGGTACCCGTCGTACGGGTACGGCGAGAAGAAGGGGCTCGTCGTCGGCTACTACAACACGGGTGCCAACGCCCGCGCGTACGCGGACCTGGCGCCGAAGCAGCGAGAGCTGCGCGCCGTCGCGCAGGGTGTGAAGATCCACGGGGAGAAGTACCGCACGGAGCTGGACAGCTCCTTCTCCGTCGCCTGGCACAAGGTGCCCTACATCGAGGGTGCCTGGGCCTATCCGAACACCGCCTCCACCGGCTTCAAGCTGTTGCAGCAGGGCGCGGGCAACGTCTACATCGCGGGCGACTGGATGTCGGAGATCTCCGCATGGCAGCACGGCGCCTTCTGGTCCGCCCGCTACGCGGTCCAGACCCTGCACGAGCGCGTCATGTCCAGCTGACGGCAGGGCACGCCGGCCGCACGAACCTGTTCAGCTGTTGGTCAGGCCTGCCGGGACCGAGGTCCCGACAGGCCTGACCAGCGAAAGCGTCCTGAACCGGCGAGCGGTTCAGAATCCGCTGTAGTTCGGCGACTCGACGGTCATCTGCACGTCGTGCGGGTGGCTCTCCTTGAGCGACGCCGACGTGATGCGGATGAACTTGCCGTTGGCCTGCAGCTCCGGGACGGTCCGCGCGCCGGTGTAGAACATCGTCTGGTGCAGCCCGCCGATGAGCTGGTGCGCCACGGTGGACAGCGGACCCTTGTAGGCCACCTGCCCCTCGATGCCTTCCGGCACGATCTTGTCGTCGCTCGTGACCTCGGCCTGGAAGTAGCGGTCCTTGGAGTAGGACTTCTTGCCCCGCGAGGACATGGCGCCCATCGAGCCCATGCCGCGGTACGTCTTGAACTGCTTGCCGTTGACGAGCACCAGGTCGCCAGGGGTCTCCTCGCAGCCGGCGAACAGCGAGCCCAGCATCACGCTGTCGGCGCCCGCCACGATGGCCTTGCCGATCTCGCCGGAGTGCTTGAGGCCACCGTCGGCGATCACGGGCACGCCGGCGGGCTTGCAGGCCAGCGACGCCTCGTAGACGGCGGTGATCTGCGGCACGCCGACGCCGGTCACGACGCGCGTGGTGCAGATCGAGCCCGGCCCGACGCCGACCTTCACGGCGTCGGCGCCCGCGTCGACGAAGGCCTGCGCACCCTGACGGGTGGCGACGTTGCCGCCGATCACCTGGACGTCCTTGGTGGCGGGGTCGGACTTGAGCCGCTTGACCATGTCGATGAGCATGCGGACGTTGCCGTGCGCGGTGTCGGCGACGAGCACGTCCACACCGGCCTCGATCAGGTCGGTCGCACGCTGCCACGCGTCGCCGAAGTAGCCGATCGCCGCGCCGACCATGAGACGGCCCTGGCTGTCCTTCGACGAGTCCGGGAACTGCTCGGACTTCACGAAGTCCTTCACGGTGATCAGCCCGGTGATGCGGCCGTCGGGGTCGATCAGCGGCAGACGCTCCAGCTTGTGCTTGCGCAGCAGCAGCGTCGCGTCGTCCCGCGAGATCGTCGACGGGCCGGTGATCAGCGGCTGCGGCGTCATGACCTCGTCCACCTTGGTGGTGGCCCACTCCGCGACGGGTGTGAAGCGCAGGTCGCGGTTGGTGACCATGCCGATGAGCTTGTTCGAGACGTCGACCACCGGGAAGCCGGAGATCCGGAACTGGCCCGCGAGGGTGTCGAGCTCCTCGAGCGTGGCGTCCGGCCCGATCGTGACGGGATTCGTGATGATGCCGGTCTGTGTCCGCTTCACGAGGTCGACCTGATAGGCCTGATCCTCGATGGAGAGGTTGCGGTGCAGCACACCGAGGCCACCCTGGCGGGCCATGGCGATCGCCATCGCCGACTCGGTGACCGTGTCCATCGCCGCTGACAGCAACGGGATCTTGAGCGAGATCTCGCGCGTCAGGCGAGACGTCGTGTCGATGTCCGACGGCGCAAGGTCGGAGTAGCCCGGCTGCAGCAGGACGTCGTCATAGGTGAGCCCGAGGAAGCCGAACGGGTCGGCCGGCGAGGTCTGGTCCGTCATGCAGCAAGTCTACGACCCGAGCGGCCGCAGATCCTGGCCGGGCGAACCGACCGGCCCGAGGCGTGCGTCACCTCGCCTTGATCACGGCCAGCACCTCGTGCAGCAGCCCGGTGAACGACCGGACCCGCTGCACCGTGGGTCCGAAGGGCAGGTCCGTCGCTGCGGCGTCCGCACGCAGGCCCACGAAGATCGGCAGGTCCGGATAGCTCTCGTTCACCGCGTGCACGACGTCGAGGTCCGGCTTCGTCTGCGTGGTGGCGAGCACGACCGCCGTCGGGCGGACCATGGTCACCAGCTCGACCGAGCGGTGGGTGCTGGCGGGGCCGGTGACGATCCGCGCCATCGAACCCTGCGCGGCGAGCGCTGCCGCGAGCGCGTGGGCCGACAGCGGCACCACCTCGTCGGGAGCCGCGAAGACCAGGACGATCTTGCGCATCCGGCTCGGGTGGTTGGCCGGCGGGCCGCCCGCCTCGACCATGACGCGCTCGAACTCCTCGGTGTAGTGACGCAGCGCGCGCAGCGCGGCGGTCGCGAGGACCACCTCCGGCATCTCCCCCGGGCCGGCAAGGACCGTGCGCTCCGACAGCCGCAGCCAGGCCGGCTCCACGAGGTCGGTCCACCAGGTGGCGGGGTCCCCCTCCGGGCCCAGCACGAGCAGGTTGTCGCAGGCGGTCCTGCTGTAGGCGAGTGCGGCGTCGACCAGTGCGGAGACCCGCCCGGACGTCGGCGCGGGGGACGACGCGGCCCGCAGCCCCGCGGCCGGGACGTCACCACCGGTCGCCCCACCCGGCAGGGCCCGCAGGCGAGCCCGGCCGCGCGGCTCGTCCGCCTGCTCGCCGCCCGACGTCGGACCCGCGGGAACGGCAGGACCTGCCGGAGCGGTCTCGCCGGGCCCGTCGACGGTGTCGGCCTTCTCGTCGCCGGGCGCGGCCGGCGCCTCGACGGTCCCGAGGAAGGTCTCTGCGAACTCCGCTTCCGGGGACTCGGGGTCGCCCTCGACCTGCACGGTCGGCAGGGCGGGCGCGGTCCGGGTGGCCACCTCGAGCTCGGCGTGCCCCGCCTCGACCGCGGCACGGGCCGCGTCCACCGGTGCAACGCCCTCGAGCGTCAGCCGGCGCATCACGAGGAGCCGGGCGACGTCGTCCGGTGTGTAGCGGCGGTGCGACCCGGCGGTGCGGCCAGAGGGGCCCAGCCCGTACCGGCGGTCCCACGTACGCAGGGTGGCTGGCGCAACCCCGAGGCGTCTGGCAACTGCGGCGACGGCCAGTCCGGGGCTGGATGAACGTGACCCGCCCGAGCTCTGGGCAGGCCGCGAAGAAGTCATGGACTCGATTCTGCCGACCTGGACCTCTCAGCGCCACTGCGAAACCCGGCGTGCCGCCGATCTCGGTGGAATCTGGTCCAGATCGATACAAAACCGGTCAGGCCTGGCGCGCTTGCGGCTGACCCGATTCTGCTCACTAGTGGAAAAATTGCCCCTTGAACAACTTCTGCACAACTTGTAGGTTGTTCGGCATGACGGAGATCTCGAGGCTTCCCGGTCCGGTAATGGAATTGTGGGAATGGCAGTACCAGGGTTCGTGCCGTGACGCGGACGACACCCTGTTCTTCCACCCCGAGGGCGAGCGCGGGTCGACACGCCGCAGGCGTGCCGAGGCCGCCAAGGCGATCTGCCGCTCCTGCCCCGTGATGATGCAGTGCCGCGAGCAGTCGCTCCGCGTGCGCGAGCCGTACGGCGTGTGGGGCGGGCTCAGCGAGGACGAGCGCTCGGCCATCCTCGCCGGCAAGTCCGTCTCTGCCTGAACCACTTTCCGCCTGAACCACTTTTCTTCGCGCGAAGCTGGTCGCTCCGCCCGGTCTGCAACAACGCCGCTGCGGACCGCCGGCCTGGACGACCGACTTCGACGGGCACGACATTCGACGGGCACGACAAGAGCCCCGCACCATCCGGTGCGGGGCTCTCGTCTACCTGGCGTGGGCTGGAGTCAGCTCACGACCACGGCGAGGACGTCGCGCGCGGAGAGCACCAGGTACTCCTCACCCGCGTACTTGACCTCGGTGCCGCCGTACTTGGAGTAGATCACCTTGTCACCGACAGCGACGTCCAGCGGCACACGGTTGCCGTTGTCGTCGATGCGGCCCTGGCCAACGGCCAGAACCTCGCCCTCCTGGGGCTTCTCCTTGGCGGTGTCCGGGATGACCAGGCCGGAAGCGGTCGTGGTCTCGGCTTCGAGAGCCTTGACGACGATCCGGTCCTCGAGCGGCTTGATGGGGACCGACACGTCGGACCTCCTCTTTCGTGAGCGGATCGAGAGATCAGCTGCGTGATGGACGTAAGTGGCTCGAACGTTCGACCGTCCGCCGTCGTCGCGGGTGCCGGCGGGCACGAACGTCTGGGTTCTCCCCCGCGGGCCCGTGGAACGGGGTCCCGCGGCGGTGAACACCCCCAAATCTAGGTCGGCGCTAGCACTCGGTCAAGGCGAGTGCCAATCGGGTGGACCTGCTCACACCTCACGGGACCGACGCGCCGCCGCCACACCGGAAACACGCCATCCCGACGAAAAGGTTCCGTCGAGCCGCTCGTCACCACCAGGCCAAACGTGGAAAGATCTTCCCATGGATGCGGCGATTCTGAGCAAACTGCTCAGCCCCGACGGCTGGGCCCTGCTTGGTGCCCTTCCGCCCTACGACGAGCGACACGCCATGAAGACCGTGACGACGCTCCGCGACAAGGGCATAGCACCGGACCTCGCGGCCGCCGTGGTGACCCAGTCGAGGCTGCGCGCAAGGGCGCGGGCCAAGTTCGGCGACTTCGCGGACGGCATGCTCTTCACCGCCGACGGGCTGGAGCAGGCCACCCGGCTCCTCGTCGCTGCGCTGCACGCCCGGCGCTACCTCGACGCCGGCGTCACGATGCTCGCCGACCTGACCTGCGGCATCGGCGCCGACTCGCTCGCCTTCGCCGGGACCGGCCTCCGGGTCGTCGCGACCGACCTGGACGAGTGCACCGCCGCCATCGCGCAGTGGAACCTGCGCCACTTCCCCGAGGCAGACGTGCGGCATGCCGACGGCCTTTCCCTCGATCTGCGCGCGGAGGGCGTCGAGGGCGTCTACGCCGACCCGGCACGCCGCGTGGGTGGCGGCTCGGGCGGGCGGAGCCGTCGGGTGTTCGACCCGCGCGCCTACGAACCTCCGCTCGACTCCGTCTGGGCGCTGCGCGAGACGGTGGCCGCCGTCGGCATCAAGGTCGGCCCGGGCATCCCGCACGACGGGCTGCCCGACGACGCGGAGACGCAGTGGGTCTCCGTCAACGGCGACGTGGTCGAGGCCGGGATCTGGTTCGGACCGCTCGCGCCCGACGGTCCCGGCCGCTCGGCGCTCGTGCTGCGCACGTTCACCGACGACGGCGGGAAGGACCACACCCTCAGCCGCACGGTGCGGGGCTCCGACGTCGTGCCGGACGTCGGGGCCGTCGGCCAGTACCTCTACGAACCCGACGGGGCGGTCATCCGCGCCGGCCTCGTCGGCCAGGCAGCCGCCGAGCTGGGCGGGCGCCTCGTCGACCCGACCATCGCGTACGTCACCACGGACAGCCCTGCCGACCTGCCTCCGGCGCGCCCCACCGACTCGGCCGGGGCGCAGGCCCCCGTCGCCACCGGCTACCGGGTGCTCGACACGATGCCGTTCGGCCTGAAGCGACTCAAGTCATACCTGCGGACGCGGAACGTAGGACGCATCACGATCAAGAAGCGGGGCACCGCGGTGGTGCCTGAGCAACTTCGCAAGCAGCTCGTGCTCACCGGGACCGAGGAGGCGACGATCGTGCTCACACGCGTGGCAGGCAACCAACAGATACTGCTCGTCGAACCACTAGGACCCGTATGAGCTCGCCGGTCCGGCTCGGCTTCGGCGAGTCCCCTCGCTCCACCGTGGGCCTCGAGTGGGAGATCGGGCTGGTCGACTCCGACACCGCCGAACTCTCCCAGGCCGGGCCAGCCGTGCTCGACGCGCTCGCGCGCGACGTCGGCCAGCCCCGGCACACCTCGACGAGCTACGCCCCGCACGTGACCGGCGAGTTCATGAAGAACACGATCGAGCTGGTCACCGGCGTCTGCGGCACCGTCGCCGACGCGGGGACGGACCTGACCCACCTCCTCGACCGCGTCCGGACGGCGACCGACCGGCTGGGCCTCGACCTCATGGGCGGCGGGACGCACCCGCTCGCGCGGGCCGCGGACCAGCAGGTCGGCGACAAGGAGCGCTACAGCCGCATCATGGAGCGCACGGGGATCTGGGGGGCGCAGCTGATCATCTGGGGGCTGCACGTCCACGTCGGGGTCGAGCACCGTGACAAGGCGCTCCCGCTGATGCGTGCGATGCTCACCTACTTTCCGCACCTGCAGGCCCTGTCGGCCGGGTCGCCGTACTGGGCGGGCGAGCCCACCGGGTACGCGTCCAACCGGTCGATGCTGTTCCAGCAGATCCCGAGCTCCGGCCTGCCGGTCGCGTTCGGGACCTGGCAGGAGCTGGAGGCCTACGCGGGCGACATGCTGCACGTCGGCGCGGTCGAGGCGTTCAACGAGGTGCACTGGGACGTGCGGCCGTCACCGACGTTCGGCACGCTGGAGGTACGCGTCTGCGACGGACCCACCAACCTGGCGGAGGCCCTCACGCTGGCAGCCCTGGTGCACTGCCTCGTGGAGCACCTGTCCACGCAGCTCGACCAGGGCCGCACCCTGCCGGTGCTGCCGCCCTGGTTCGTCGAGGAGAACAAGTTCCGTTCCGCGCGCTACGGCCTCGACGCCACGGTGATCCTCGACGCCGACGGCAACCAGGGGCCGATCGCGGACGCCATCGGCAAGCTGCTGGTCGAGCTGGAGCCGGTCGCGCACCGGCTCGACTGCGCCGCGGAGCTCGCCGGGGTACGGGACATCGTCCGCTCGGGCGCCTCCTACCGGCGACAGCAGGCGGTCGCCGCCGCGCACGACGGCGACCTGGTGCCGGTCGTGCGCGCCATGGTGGAAGAGATGCGCCAGGGTCGCCCCCTGCCCACCTGACCCGGCGTCAGACGACCTGTGCGACCTCGTCGAACTCCAGGCGCGGGGCGCGGGGGCGGCTGGTGTCTGCGCCCTCGGCCACGCTCACGTTGACGACGAGGAAGCCCTTCCAGCCGTTGTCCGCGAAGAACTCGGCGTCGATCCCGTCATAGAGGCCGTGCATCGGGCCTGCGGCCAGTCCCGCCGCGCGCAGGCCGACGAGCAGGTAGCCGGCCTGCAGCAGGGCGTTGGTGCGCGCGGCGTCGGCGCGGACCGTGTCGTCGCCCGCGAAGATCTCGCGCGCGCCGGGCAGGTGCGGGACCAGGACGTCGAGGCGCTCGTGGAACTCCGGGTCGTAGGCGAGCACGAGCGTGACCGGCGCGTTCGCCACACGCTCCTGGTTGCCCTCCGGCACGTTGGCCACGAGGCGCTGCCGTGCCTCGGGCGTGCGCACGACCAGCACGCGCAGCGGGCTGACGTTCATCGCGGTGGGGCCCCACTTGATGAGGTCGTAGACGGCGGCGAGCTGTTCGTCGGTCACGTCGGACTCGGCGAACGTCGTCACGGTGCGCGCCGTACGGAAGAGCCGGTCAGCGGTCACGTCGTCGATGGCGAGGCCGGTGGCCTCGAGCGTCTCAGTCATGCCCCCGTCAACACGATTGCCCTCGGCGATAGTTCCGAATTCAACTATGACCCCGGCCACAGGCGGGACGTCACCCTCCGCACCACCGCGACCAATTAGGCTGGACCCCATGGCAGAACCCCTGGTCCTCGGCATCGAGACCTCCTGCGACGAGACCGGTGTCGCACTGGTCCGCGGAAACGAGCTGCTGGTCGACGCCGTCGCCAGCTCGATGGAGGAGCACGCCCGCTACGGCGGCATCATTCCCGAGGTCGCCAGCCGTGCCCACCTCGAGGCGATGATCCCCACCATCCAGAAGGCGCTCGGCGAGGCCGACGTCGACCTGTCCGAGGTCGACGCGGTCGCCGTCACCGCTGGTCCTGGCCTCGTGGGGCCGCTCACCATCGGGGCGTCCGCCGCGAAGGCTCTGTCGATCGGCCTGAACAAGCCGCTGTACGGCGTGAACCACGTGATCGGTCACGCGTGCGTCGACCAGCTCGTCGACGGGCCCCTGCCGGAGCGGGCGATGGCGCTCGTGGTGAGCGGCGGCCACAGCTCGCTGCTGATGGTGAACGACATCGCGACCGACGTCACGGAGCTGGGCTCCACCCTGGACGACGCCGCCGGCGAGGCCTTCGACAAGGTCGGCCGCCTGCTCGGGCTGCCCTACCCCGGCGGCCCGCACATCGACCGGCTCGCGCGGGAGGGCGACCCCACGGCCATCCGCTTCCCGCGCGGCCTCACCGCCGCGAAGGACCAGGCGAAGCACGCGTACGACTTCTCGTTCTCCGGTCTCAAGACGGCGGTCGCCCGCTGGGTCGAGGCACGCACCGACGCAGGACAGGCCATCCCCGTGCACGACGTCGCCGCGTCGTTCGCCGAGGCCGTCGCCGACGTGCTCACCGCCAAGACGATCGCCGCGTGCCACAAGCACGGCGTCGACACCCTGGTCATCGGCGGCGGGTTCTCGGCCAACAGCCAGCTGCGCGAGATGGCGGCCAAGCGGTGCGCAGAGGCGGGGATCGACCTGCGTATCCCGCCCATCCGGTACTGCACGGACAACGGCGCGATGATCGCGGCGCTCGGCTCCGCCGTCCTGCGCGCCGGCGTCGCCCCGAGCAGCCTCGACATCCCGGTGGACTCGTCGATGCCGTTGACCACCATCACCGTCTGACAGCACCGTCTGAACCTGTCCCCGCGACACCCTCGGGTGGCTCTACGCTGCCTCCCGTGCCTGACAGAACGCTGGAGAAGCTCGAGGCTGTCCCCGTCATCGAGACGGTCCGCCGGCTGTGCGACCGCATCGGCGCGCGGTTCCCCGACCGGGGAATCCACCGGGTGGCGCAGGAGCTCGCGTCGCTGACCGAGCAGGTCGCCGACACCTCGGCGGGTTCCCGCCGGCGCAGCCGCCTCGTCCGCACCGGTTCGCGCGCCATGATCGGCGTCGTGGTGCTGGTGGCGCTGGTCGCGTTCGGCTTCGCCGTCGAGGCCGCCTTCACCGAGGCACCGGACAACGGCCTCGACTGGCTCCCGCTCATCGAGAGCGCCGTGAACGACCTGGTGTTCGTCGCGATCGCCGTCGTGGTGCTGCACTCGCTGCCGGAGCGGGCCCAGCGCTCTGACCTGCTGGCCAAGCTGCACCGGCTGCGGTCGCTGGCACACATCATCGACATGCACCAGCTCACCAAGGAGCCGGAGAGCCTGCGGGACGCGTTCGCGGGCGGGACCGACGGCGACGTCGACCTCACGCCCGAGCAGGTCGAGTACTACCTGGAGTACTGCACGGAGCTCCTGTCCATCGTGAGCAAGGCGGCGGCGCTGTGCGCGGAGGAGTCGCAGGACGAGATAGTGCTGAGCACGGTGTCCACGATCGAGACGCTCACCATGAGCATGTCCCGCAAGGTGTGGCAGAAGATCACCGTGCTCAGCGAGCAGCGCACCGTGCCATGAGGGTCGGTATCCCCTCGCGGGGGTTCACGCCCCCGTCGCGACCTCGCGTGCCGGGTCGTTCGACCACTGCGACCACGACCCTGGGTACAGGGCTGCCTCCACTCCGGCCACGGCGAGGGCCGCCACCTCGTGCGACGCCGTGACTCCCGAGCCGCAGTACACGCCCGTCGAGCCCGTCGCGACCCCCAGCTCGCCGAAGCGCCGCCTCAGGTCCGCGGTCGAGAGGAACCGACCGTCCGCACCCAGGTTCCCGGTGGTCGGCGCGCTGGCCGCCCCGGGGATGTGCCCGGCCTGCGGGTCGACGGGCTCCACCTCGCCGCGGTAGCGCTCGGCGGCCCGGGCATCGAGGAGCACCCCGTCGCCGTCGGCCAGCGCGGCCGCCTCGTCGGCGTCCAGGACGGGCATACCACCCGGCTGCGCGACGACGTCGCCCGGCTCGGGCGTCACGTCACCCGGCTCGAGGACGAGACCCTCGGCGGACCAGGCGGCGAGGCCGCCGTCAAGGATGCGTACCGCCTGCACGCCGAAGTACCGCAGCAGCCACCAGGCGCGGGCGGCGGAGGTCCCGCCGACGGAGTCGTAGACAACGACGTGCGAGTCCTTCGAGACACCCCAGCGGCGTGCGGCCTGCTGGAACGCCGACGTCGACGGCAGCGGGTGTCGTCCGGCGGCCGGCGTCGCGTGGGCGGCGAGCTCGGTCTCCAGGTCCACGTACACCGCGCCAGGGACGTGGCCGGCACGGTACTGCTCGTGGCCGTCGGTCATACCGAGCGCCCAGCGGACGTCGAGGACGACCGGACGCCCCTCGACCGGGTCAGGTCCCCCGCCGACCTGCAGGTCCGCCGCCAGCGTGGTCGCGTCGACCAGCACTCGTTCTCTCACGCCGCGTCCCCCGCCTCGTCGTCGGGCGTGTCCGGGGTGTCGACCGGAGCGTCCGCCACGTCGTCCGCCGCTACGGCCAGGTCGAGGCGCATCGTGAACGCGTCCATGTCCTCCGGCTGGTAGTAGCGCTTGCGCACGCCGAGGACCTCGAACCCGAACTCCCGGTACATCTCGATCGCCGGGGCGTTGTCGACCCGGACCTCCAGGAGCACCGCTCCTGCCTTGACCTTGCGCGAGCGCTCGACCAGCGCGGTCATGAGCTGCCTGCCGACGCCGTGCCGCTGGGCGGCCGGGTCGACGCCGATGGTCATGACCTGCGTGACGTCGCCGTCGAACCACAGGCCCGCGTAGCCGACGACGGGCTGCTCGCCCGCGCGGTCGAGCCGCTCCGGCTCCGCCACGATGTACCAGCGGCCGAGCCCTGCCAGCTCGTCGGCGAGCATCCCGTAGGTCCAGGCGCCCCGGCCGAACAGCTGACGCTCCAGCTCCAGCACCCGGTCGAAGTCGGCGTTGCGCAGCGGACGGAGCCGCACCTCGGTGATCACGCGACGCCCCCGGTGGTCGGTGCGGTCGAGGTCCGTGCGGGTTCGTGCACGTCCGGACGCCGGAGGTACAGGGGCTCGGACGGCTGCTCCTCGCCCGCGGCGCGGCGCACGAGCGCCAGCCGGGCCAGCACCGTCGCGTCGGGGACGAGCGGCGCGTCGTCGGCGACGGGGAGGAACTCCGGGTAGAGCATCGCCCCCTCGCCGATCACGACGGGCAGCTGCCCGTCCTCGGTCTCGGGCGGGGCGAGCTGCGCCTGTGCGACGAACCCCGCCCGGTCGACGTCGGGCCCCGCGAGCCGCTCGGCGACCGGGAAGCCGTGGGGGCCCTCGAGCGCGACCACGCGGTAGCGCGCCCAGTAGACCTCCTTGCGGCGCGCGTCGGAGGTCGCGAGGATCTCCGTGCCCGGCCTCAGCCCGAGGTCGCTGATGGCTTGGACGGCCAGCGCGTCGAGGCTGGGCACGCCCAGCACGGGGATGTCGAGCGTGAGCGCGAGCGTGCGCGCCGTGACCAGGCCGACGCGGAGGCCGGTGAACGGGGCCGGCCCCGTACCGGCGACGACGGCGGTCAGGTCGCCGACCTCGATCCCCGCCTCGGCGAGAACCTCCTCGATCAGGGGCGCGAGGGACTCGGCGTGCCTGCGGCGCTCGTCCGAGGCGCGGGACGCGAGACGCGCACCGTCTTCGGAGACGAGCGAGACGGCGACTGCAGCTGAGGTATCAAGAGCAAGAACGGCCACATGACCAGGGTATTACGCCGACCGTCGGCCCTGGTCGGCTCAGCGGCAGATCCTGCGCAGATACGCCTCAGCTCAGCAGCCTGCTGAGGTCCACACCGGCCCAGCGCTGTCCGACGGCACGGATCGTCGCCTTGCGGGTCCCCGCCTCCGGGTCTTCCTCCGCGGCCACGCCGGGGTCGAACGACGGCGCGCCGCGCGGGCGCTCCAGGTCGATCTCCAGCCGGTCGTCCGCGAGCGCCTCGGCCAGGCCCCGTCCCCACTCGACGACCGTCACGGAGTCTTCGAGGGACGAGTCGAGGTCGAGCGCGTCGAGCTCGCTCAGCCCGCCGAGCCGGTAGGCGTCGACGTGCACGAGGCCGGGGCCGTTCGTCCCGTCGGCACGTGGCAGCGCCGGGTGCTCGCGCGCCACGATGAACGTGGGCGAGGCGACCTGGCCCCGTACGTTCAGCGCCCCGCCGATCCCCTGGGTCAGGGTCGTCTTTCCGGCGCCGAGGTCGCCCGTGAGGATGACCAGGTCCCCTGCACGGAGCTCCTCGGCGAGGGCGGCGCCCAGCGCGCGCGTCGTCTCGGCGTCGGGCAGCTCCAGCGTCACTCCCTCTGACATCACGATGTCGCCCTGCCCTCCTGCTGCCCCGCTCACGCGGTCTCCCTTCCTGCCGTGCCTGCGTACACGCGCGGCACGCGCGCCCCGAGGCGCGTCACGATCTCGTAGCTGATGGTGCCTGCGGCCTGTGCCCAGTCCTCTGCGTTGGGTGCGCCGGCCCGGGTCAGCCCGTCCGACGCACCGAACAGCGTGACGACGTCACCGGCCTGCTCCGGAGCGTACGGGCCGAGGTCGAGCATCACCTGGTCCATGCACACCCGGCCGGCCACCCGCAGGACGCGGGCGGTGCCGAGGCCGGTGCCGGGGGCCGCGACGTCGTCCACGCCGCCGCCCACCAGGACGGGACCGCCAGGGCCGAGCGAGCCGCCCGACGCGTGCCGCGGGATCCCGTCCCCGTACCCGAGCGGGATCACGCCGAGCACGGTGTCCTGCGTCGTCGTGTAGAAGTGGCCGTACGAGACGCCGCGGCCTGCCGGCACCCGCTTGACGGTGGCGAGGCGTGCTTCGAGCGTCATCGCGGGGCGCAGCCCGTAGTCGCCCGGCGCGCCCAGGTGCGGGACCGGCGAGAGCCCGTAGACGGCGATCCCCGGGCGCACCAGGTCGTAGTGCGCCGCCGGGTTGGTGAGGGTCGCAGCGGAGTTGGCGATGTGTCGCACCTCGAGGGGCATCCCTGCTCCCTCGACGATGCGGATCGCGTCCTCGAAGGCGTGGGTCTGCATCTTCACGGACGGGTCGTCGGGCTCGTCGGCGATGGCGAAGTGCGACATGAGCCCGATGACGGCGAGCGCTCCGTCCGCCTGCAGCGCCGCGGCCCGGTCGAGGACCGCGGGCAGGTCCTCGGGGGTGATCCCGTTGCGGCCGAGCCCGGTGTCGACCTTGAGGTGCACGCGGGCGGTCCGGCCGGCTGCGCGGGCACCGTCGGCCACCTCGTCGAGGGCCCAGGGGGCGGCGACCGCGATGTCGACGTCCTCCCGGACCAGCTCGGCGAACGGTGCGCCGGGTGCGTAGAGCCAGGTCAGGACGCGGGGTTCGGGTCCGACGGCGGCGCGGACCGCCAGCGCTTCCGTACCGTGTGCCGTACCGAGCCAGGTGGCACCGCCCGCGAGCGCCGCCCGGGCAGCGGGCGCCAGCCCGTGCCCGTATGCGTCGGCCTTGACGACGGCCATGACCTGCGCGGTCGGGGCGGTCGCCCGCAGGGCGCGCACGTTGTCGCGGATCGCGTCCAGATCGACGACCGCGCGTGCGGGATAGTCGGGGATGGTGCTCATCCTGAAGATTCTTGCACCTGTCCGTTCCAGCGGAGGGGTCAGACCGTCAGGTCGCTCGACCGGCCTGGGGGTACGACGGCTACGGGGCGGTCGAACCGAGCCATTCGCTCAGGTTTCTGCGGGACTCGAAGCGGCGCTGCCGCCCGGACAGCGGGTCGGTGAGCTCGAGGGAGCGGGACAGGAGCTGCAGCGGGCGGTCGAAGTCGTCGGGGTCGCTGTCGCGGAGCTCCGGCCAGAACGGGTCGTGCAGGATCGGCAGCCCGAGGGCCGCCATGTGCAGCCGAAGCTGGTGCGTCTTGCCGGTGTGGGGTTCCAGCCGGTAGAGGCCGAGGCCGCGCGCGTCGTCGGCCGCCGCGAGGGTGATCAGCGACTCGGCGTTCGGCTCGCCGGGGATCTCCTCCGCGCGGGTGACGCCGCGCCGCTTCACGATGCGGCTGCGGAGGGTGACGGGTTCTCCCCCGGCGACCCGGGCGGCCTCGGGCAGCGCGCTGTCCGACGGCCTGAGCGGCGCCACCGCCTCGTAGACCTTGCGGACCTCGCGTCGGGCGAAGGCCTCCTGGTACGCGCCGCGCACCTCCGGCCGCACGGTGAGGACGAGCACGCCGGCCGTGCCGCGGTCGAGCCGGTGCGCCGGGGAGAGCTCGGGCAGGTCGAGGGCGATCCGGAGGCGGACGAGGGCGGTCTGCCGCACCCAGCGTCCGCGGGGCATCGTCGCGAGAAAGTGCGGCTTGTCCACGACCAGCAGGTCCTCGTCGTGGTGCAGCACCTCAGGCTCGAACGGGATCGTGTCCTCGTGGGTCGGCGGGTCGCGGTAGAGGTAGAGAAACCCGCGCGGCTCGTACGGCGTCGTCGGGGTGAGGGGCTCGCCGCGACCCGTGACGATCTCGCCGAGCGCGAGCTTCTCGAGCAGGCGGGCCTCGTCGTCGTGGAAGCGGTCGAGGAGGTAGTCGAGCGCGTACGGGAACCGCGCGATCACGCCGGGGTCGTGCGGCAGCACGAGCCGGGTCGGGTTGAGCCCGTCCCGCACGGGCAGTGGCGGTCGGTGCTTGGCGGGGCCGGGGGTGCGGCGGGCGCCCGCCGGCGGGTGGGTCACGATGTCAACCTAACCCGGCCGGGCGGGAGCCGGAAAAGGTTGTGCCGATCGGAGTGTGTTGCCGAGAGTAGACAACGTCTACGCAGGGCAACTGGGCTCGGATTAGTGGTGTCTACCCGACGGTCCGGTTCGCCGCCGAGGGTTCCGTTGGTCCGGACAACGGGTGGAGGATGGGCGGGTGACCCTCTACGACATTCCCTTCCACACGATGGACGGCACCGAGATCTCGCTGGCCGAGCACAAGGACGACGTCGTGCTCGTGGTGAACGTGGCCTCGCGGTGCGGCCTGGCGCCGCAGTACGAGACCCTGGAGAAGCTGCAGAAGAAGTACCAGGACCGTGGCTTCACGGTGCTGGGCTTTCCCAGCAACCAGTTCCTGCAGGAGCTGAGCTCGAACGAGAAGATCGCCGAGTTCTGCTCCATGACCTACGGCGTCACGTTCCCCGTGCTCGACAAGATCAGGTTGAACGGCCGGCACGCTCACCCGCTGTACGAAGAGCTCAAGAAGACGGAGGACGCCGGGGGCCACTCGGGCAAGATCCGCTGGAACTTCGAGAAGTTCCTGGTCCTGCCCGGTGGTGACGTGCGCAGGTACGCACCGAAGACCCTGCCGGACGACCCGGCGATCGTCGACGAGATCGAGGCGCACCTCCCCCGCTGAGGTCGGGCCGCTCGGCGGCGGCCCGCGCCTCAGTCGTCACCGGCCGCGAGCGTGAGCCGCATCGCGACCGGCACCACGTCGGAGGCGTCGCCGAGCCAGCCGATCCAGACCCTGGTCAGGCCTAGCTCCCTGCCGGGGTCCGGCTCCTCCGCGACCAGCTTGTGCTTGCTCACGAGCGGCAAGGCCGTGAACTCGCTGACCGTCAAGATATCGATGACCAGCACGTCCACCCGATCAAGGCCGAACGCGAGCCAGTCCTGACTCACTCGCAGCGAGAGCGTGTCGAGTGCCGAGAGGCGGGACATCACTGCACTGAATGCTGTATCTGTCATGCAGCCTTGACGCTCGAACCGCGCAGAGGTCACAGCACTTCGCGGAAATGTTGCACACCAGTTTTCGCCCCGTCGGATCCACCCGTCGGCAAATCTCAGTGGTGGTGCCCGCTGCACACGCCGGCCCTACGCTGGAGGGCATGGACCCCCACCGATTTCGGCAGGCCACGCCAGAGGACGCACAGGCGCTCCTCGACGTCGAGCGCGCCGCCGGTGTTGCGGCCCTCGGCCATATCTTTCCGCCGGGCATGTACCCGTTCCCGTCCGACGAGGTCCGGGCCAAGTGGGAGGCCACGCTCGCCGAGCCGGGCGTCCGGGTGCTCGTGCTGGACGACGAGGTCGACAGCTCGCGCCTCGCCTGCTTCGTGGCCCACGACGAGCGGCTGCTGCGGCACCTGGCCGTGCACCCGTCCCGCTGGGGAGCAGGCCTGGCACGCGCGGCGATGAACGCGGCCGTCGCAGAGATGAGCGACCCGCGCCTGTGGTGCCTCTCCGACAACGACCAGGCCGTCGGCTTCTACGAGCACCTCGGCTGGCGCCGTACCGGGCGCACCAAGGCGTCGGACTACCCGCCGTTCCCCGACGAGGTCGAGATGGTCCTCCCCCGGGCCTGACCAGGACCGGCTACAGGTCGACCAGGCCCGCCCGGTACCCGAGCACCACGGCCTGGGTCCGGTCCCTGGCCTGCAGCTTCGCGAGGACGGATGCCACATGGGTGCGCACCGTCTCGACCCCGACCACGAGCGCCGTCGCGATCTCCGCGTTGGTCATCCCCTGCGCCACCAGGCCGAGCACCTCACGCTCGCGCGGCGTCAGCACGGGGGCTCCGGCCATGGCGCGTGGACGCGACCGGATCAGGGCACGCAGCGCCTCCGGGTACAGCAGGCTCTGCCCGACGGCGACCGTCCGGACCGCCTGCACCATCTCGTCGGCCCCCGCGCGCTTCAGCAGGAACCCGGACGCCCCGACCGTCAGCGCGTCGAGCACGTACCCGTCGTGCTCGAACGTCGTCACCACGAGCACCCGCGGCGGGTCCGGCAGGCGCAGCACGAGCTCGGTCGCGCGCAGGCCGTCCACGCCGGGCATCCGCACGTCCATGCAGACGACGTCCGGCCGCAGCGAGCGCGTCAGCTCGACCGCCTGGGCACCGTCGCCCGCCTCGCCGACGACCTGCAGGTCGGGCTCGGCGTCCAGGATGAGGCGCAGGCCGCTGCGGACGAGCGGCTCGTCGTCGGCGACGAGCACCCGGACCGGGGTGTCAGACATCTGGGTCCTTCCGGTTGGTTCTGCCAGGGGCGCGCTCGCCGGTTCGTTCCGCCGCCGGCAGGGGCGCGCAGGGCAGCGTCGCACGAAGCACCCAGCGGTCGCCGTCGCGACCCGCCCCCGTGGTGCCACCGAACAGGGCCACCCGTTCCCGGATGCCGGACAGCCCACGCCCTCCGGACGGGCGCCGGCCGGCGCGAGCTCCGGCGCGGACCGGGTTGACGACCTCGATCAGGACCCCGTCGCCGTCGTGCCCCACCGTGAGCTCGACCGGCCCGGGAGTACCGTGCCGGTGGGCGTTGGTGAGCGCCTCGGTGACGATGCGCTGCACGGTCCGGCTCAGGAGAGCCGGCAGGTCCTCCGGCAGATCGATGTGGGCGACCAGGTCCAGCCCGGCACGGCGGTGGGCGGAGACGACGTCGCCGAGCGCGGGCGCCAGGGCGAGGGGTGCCTCGTCGTCTGCGTCGTCGCGGAGGACGGCCAGGAGCTGGTCGAGCTCGGCGAGCGCCGAGCGCGCGGTGTCCTCGATGGCGGCCAAGGCTTCGGCCGCCGCGTCCGGGTCGGCCGCCACGACGCGTCGTCCGGCCGCCGCCTGGACGCTGACGACGGTGAGCGCGTGGCCGATCCCGTCGTGCAGCTCGCGCGCCAGGCGCGTGTGCTCCGCCTCGCGGCGGGCTCGGGCGAGGGCCGTCTCCATGCGGTCGTGCGGCGTGGGCCCGAGGACCCGGCCGGCGAGTGCCGACGCGGCCACGCCGAGCGGCCAGGTGGCCACGAGGGACAGCAGCGCGAAGGCCGCGCAGGCGACCAGCCGGAGCGCGAGCGACACCGGGCCGTCCGGCAGCGGGATCCCCGTGTAGAACGAGTCGCCGGACCGGAGCGCCTCACCGGTGAGCGCCTCGACGCCGATCAGCACCGCCATCGGGATGCCCGCGAACAGCCCGGCCGCGACGAGCAGGCCCGAGGTCAGGTGTCCCGCCACCCACAGGGCCGTCCGGATCCGGTGCGCGGGCCGAGGCTCGGCCGGGACCACGAGCTCGTCGTCCACGTCGAGCAGCGCGCGGGCCGCCGTGACCTCCAGCTCCCGTGCGCCCGGCACCAGCCCGAGGCCGATGGCGGCCGCGAAGGCCGCGCCCGCCAGTGCCCAGCTGGGCACCATCCCCGCCGAGATGTTCAACAGGCTGTAGACCAGCAGCACCAGGGCGAGCCCGATCGCCCCGCCCAGCATGTGCCAGGCGAACCGCCGGGCGAGGTGCCGCGTGAGATACCGCGTCGTCGCCTGCATGCCGTCATCCTCTCCGGTCGTCGGGGTCGACCGCCAGGTCGCCGTTCGTGTCACCCGGTCGGGAGCTGGTCGCGAGCCGGCTCGGCGGCATCGAGCGCCGCAGCCCGCTCGGACTGGAGCCGGTGGGCCACGTAGCCCCAGACGGCGAGGGCCAGGGCCGGGCCCCAGTACCAGCAGGGGAAGGCGATGGCGCTGACGATCTGGTCGCTGACGCTGTGTTCGCTGGCCGTGACCAGCATGGGGATGGCGGAGAAGATGAGGGTCACCGCGATCAGCCCCCCAGGTACGGCGGCAGCCGTGATCGGCACGCGGCGTCCGGCCAGGCCCGGCATCCACCGGGGAAACACCTCGCCCCAGGACCGGATCAGGCCGAGAGTGAGAAAGAAGCCGAGCCAGGCGGCACTGGACAGCGTGATCCCCCAGATCCGGGTGGACATGTCCATGTCGTACTCCCCGAGCTGGGGCCACGGTGTGAACCACGTGAGCCGGGCCAGCGCGTACGGGAGCGGTCCGGTGGCGGCCACGATCGTGATCGCACGGCGGTGCCTGACCACCCAGGCGGTGGCCCGCTCCATGGCCGACATACCGGAAAGCGCCTGGACGCCGACCATGGCCCACAGAGTGCCGAGCGCGAGGATGAGCAGCGTGATGAGAACCGTCACGCCATGGGACAAGAAGACGCCAAGGATTCCGGTCGCCAGCCCGGTGAGGGCGTCGCGTCCCAGGACCACGCCGACGACGAGAGCCACCAGGCCGGGCACTCCGATCGCCCAACGGGCCACTGGATACCGGCGCACCAGCTGGACGAGCATGACCACCACGGCGACGGGCATGAACAGCGCGACGAGGTAGCCCATCGTGGACAGCGGGCCGGAGCCCTGCAGCAGCACCCCGAACACGATGAGCTGCAGTGCGCCGGCCCCGACACGGCCACGCGCACCCAGGGCGCCGGCGAGGCCGGCGATCCCTGCAGCGACACCGGTCAGTGCGGTGACGACGTGCACGGTGGTGGCGACATCCGGCCCGGCGAGCCCGGTGAGGAGCACTGGCCCGGCGAACCCGGCCAGGAGCACCCCGGTGGGTCCGGCGTACGGGTTCGGCCACAGCCCGAGCATCCAGGCGAGGCCGAGCAGCGCGACTGCGCCGCTCGCGAGGGTGGCGCCGAGGAGAGTGGCGCGAGCGAGGCGTTCCATGACGGTTCCTTTCGGTCGGTCGGTCGGTATGCCTTCACACTCCCGCCCGGTGGGGGCTCTCCTCCTCCCCCGCCCGGGGGATATCGGCTGGTGACCGGGGGATCCGCAGGGATAGTTTCCTGTTCATGACGTTCGACGAGGAGATCGCCGAGGGGCTGGCCGTCCCGACCGACGGCTGGGACTTCTCCTGGTTCGCGGGCCGGGCCACCGAGGCGCGCCCCGGGTGGGGCTACGTGCGGCTGTGCGGCGAGCGGCTGGCCCAGGTCGACGCGGCACTCGACGTCGACACCGGCGGCGGCGAGGTCCTCGCGGAGGCGCTGGGGCTGGCGGACGGGGTCCCCGGCACGGTGCGGGCCACGGAAGCCTGGGCGCCCAACCACGAGCTCGCCTCGGCCGCGCTGGAGCCGTTCGGCGGTGTCGTGACCCTGGTCGACGGCTCGGCCGCCCCGCTCCCGTTCGACGACCGCAGCCTCGGCCTGGTGACGAGCCGCCACCCGGTCTCCTTCCCGTATGCCGAGGCGGCACGGGTGCTCGCCCCGGGCGGGACGCTGCTGGTCCAGGAGGTCGGTGCGGGCTCCAACCGGGCCCTGTACGAGTTCCTGATGGGTCCCCAGGAGAACCGCGACACCGAGTACCTGGACGAGGTCCGCGCTCAGGTCGCCGCCGTCGGCCTCGACCTGGTTCAGCTCCAGGACGCGCTGACGCGGGTCGAGTTCTTCGACCTGGCAGCGGTGGTGCACTTCCTGCGCAAGGTCCTGTGGACGGTCCCCGACTTCTCGGTCGAGAAGTACGAGGACCGGCTGCGGGCGCTCCGGGACCACATCGCCGAGCACGGCTCGTTCGTCTGCCACAGCCGTCGCACGCTGGTCGAGGCACGGAGAGCCTGAGCTGCGCGGGAGCGGGTCAAGGCACCTCGGGTGGCTTGCCGTTCACGTCCTCGCGGGCCGACGGCGGGTCGGCGCGCTGTGCCGTCAGGTCCCGCGGCGTCAGGGTGAAGCCCTGCCAGTGCATCTCCATGGGGCTCTGGTCCTCGTCGCGGGCTACGTGGTGGAACCCGACGGCGACCCACGTGACGACGTCGGACAGCTCCGCCTCGTCCTGCGCGAAGTCGAGGACACCCGAACCGCAGGTGCCCTCCTTGTTCGCGGTGGCGAAGAGCTGGCAGTCGTCGGCCTCGGTGAACGCGACGGCGTAGCCTGCGCCGTCTGCGTTGCGGCCCTTGTGCTGGTGGTCCTTGGTGAGCTCGAACGGCGTCGTCGCGCCCAGCTCGACCTGGTAGGAGATCTGGTGCCCGTCCGCGTTGCGCACGTCGGGGTTCATCACGCGCCACCAGCGCCGGTCGGCTGCCTCAGCGGTGCTCTCGCGAGGGATCCGGGTGAGTCCGCCCTCGACGAGCGGCGACCGGGGGCCCTGCTCACCGGTCGGCGCGGCGTCGTACTGCTCCACGACCTGGCCGCCCTGGCCGCCCAGCGCCCAGTGCACCCGCCACACCGCGTTGTGCGAGTGGCTGGTGGCGTAGTCCGTGTCCCCGGGGCCGACGGGCCAGCCGTGGGCCGGGTCGTCCCCGTAGTCCTCCGGTGACAGGTCGCCGGTTGCACCGAGGTCGGAGCGGATGCTGCCGTCGCTGCCGAACGTGTACTGGCTGACGTACTCGTACCAGCCGACCTTCGAGATCGTCGCGAGCCGGAGGTCCGTGCGCCGCGCGACCTCTGTCCCTGCGCCGTCGCTGCTCCGGTACGCGATCCCGCCGTCGACCACCTCCTGGCAGAGCACCGGGCGCCGCTCACCGCCGCCGCCCATCGACCCGTCGCCGATCTTCGGCACGTAGGTCTCGATCCGCTCGCCCAGGCATTCGGTCTCGGTGAGCGTCATCATCTGCCGGCCGCCGAAGCCCTGGGTGGTGATGTCCTCGGTGTTGCGCAGGCCGGTGTCGTACGGCACCTCGAGCTGCCCGATCGACAGCTCGGCCAGCACCTGCACCGCCTCGTGCCCGGCCGGGGCGAAGTGCACGTCCTGGAGCACCAGGCCGCGGTCGGGGTCGATCCGCCAGCACATGGTCCACGTGGAACCGCTGAGGAGTCCCTGCGTGATCGGCTCGTTCTCCGGACACTCCAGGTCCACGGCGCCCGACGCCTTCGTCTCTTCTCCCCGTGGAGCCGGTGCGGCAGGCACCGCTTGCTCCACCACCAGGATCGCAGCCACGACGAGTGCGACGATGGCCGCCGCTGCCACGATCGCCGGTACCACTCCACGTCTCGGCGACAGCTCGGGCACGACTCCCCCTTCGATCTCGAACGCACGACTCGCGTGCGGGCCTTTCCGTACAGGACCGGCCCGGTGCGACGACGTCGCACCGGGCCGGTCTTACTGCGTCAGACACGTGCTCCCTGAGTCAGTGACTCAGTTCGTCAGACGGAACGCTTGTCGTCCGACATGCGGCCCATCGCGGTAGCGAAGGCCTGGCTGATCTCGCGACGACGCTTGATCATGACCGCACCGGCGCCGAGGAGCAGCACCATGGCGGCGATGAGGGCCGTCACGTTCGCACCGGTCGCGGCGAGGTCGCCGTCACCGGCACCGTTGTCGCCGTCGCCGCCGCCGCTGACCGAAGCCGCGACCACCTCGAACTCGGCCGAGGCGGAGTCGCCGTTGGCCGTGCTGACGGCGATGCCCTGGTGCACACCGATGTCCTGCTTCTCGGTGACCGTGAAGGTCCACTCGACGTTGCCGTCGGCGTCCGCGGCCTGCGCCGGGAGACCGATCGGCTCCGAGGCGATGAGCCCCACGACAACCTCACCGGCGTCGAAGCCCGAGGCGTAGAAGGTCTGCTCGTCACCCTGCTGAACGAACGGCTCCTCGAACCAGGCCTTCAGGTCGCGGCCGTCGCCACCACCGATGTTGTCGACGACTGCGATCGGCGTCTGTGCGCCCTCGCTGCCGTCGTCCGGCTGCGCGTCGACGATGATGACGCCCGGCGGGGTCCCCTCGGGAACCGTGATCGGGGTGGTGAAGCCGCAGTCCTCATCGACGACCACGGTGACCGGGCCACCGATCTTCTTGCCCTCGGTGTCGAAGAGCTGCACGGTGACGGTTGCACCGGCCGGGAATCCCGTGCCGGTGACGATCACCTCGTCACCCGCCTCGACGATGGTCGGGTCGGCCGTGATGGTCGGGTCCGAGCACTCGGCCGGCGGGTTGGTGCCCGGGGGCAGGATCTCGAGCGGTGCCTCGGCACCGGGGGTGCCGTCCTCGGGCTCGGCCTCGACGACGTGGTCGCCGGGCTCTGCGTCCTCAGGAACCGTCAGGTCCGTGATGAAGCCACAGGCCTCGTCCGGGGTGACCGTGATCGGGTCGCCGACCGGGTTGCCCTCGGCGTCGTGCAGCTGCACGACGACCGGGACGCCGGCCGGGAAGCCCTGGCCAACGACCGAGACGGTGTCGCCAGGGTAGGCGGCGCTCGGCTCGACGGTCAGCGTCGGGTCCATGGCGCACACGTCGGCGCCGGAGATCACGGCGAGCGGGGCCTCAGCGGCCTCGCCGGTGGTGTCATCGGTGCCGATGACCGTGTAGTCGCCCAGCTCGGCGTCAGACGGAACCGGGACGGGGACCGTGAAGCCGCCCTCCGCGTCGGTGTCGACCGGGATGGCGTCTCCGACGGGGTTGCCGTCGGGGTCGGTGAGCTGAACCGTAGCGGTCGAGTCAGGCGTGTAGCCCTCGCCCGTCGCGATGGTCGACTGGCCCGGAGCGACAGAACCGGGGTTCACCGTCAGCGACGGGTCGATCTCACCGGGGTTGCCACCGCCGTCGGGCGAGATGCGCACCGCGGCGTTGCCGAGGTTGATCCGTGCGACCTCGTTGGCCGGCAGCAGCGCGATGCTGAGGGCGGACAGGTCGAGCGACGTGACGACCTCAGCGGCCTCGGCAGAGGTCGGGGTCACCCCGGCGGTCTCGGTCACCTGGCGGTTGATCGTGATCGAGAGGACCTCGGCCAGGACCTCGAAGACCGGCGAGAGCAGCTCGCGGATCGGAACCGTGATGGCGTCCGTCTTGAGGTCGTTGATCAGCAGCTCGAAGATCTTGTCGCCCTCGTCGCTGATCACCAGGTCGTACACCGGCGCGAGGAGCTCGGAGACGGCCGGGCCCAGCGTGTTGATGGTGTTGACCAGGACCGTGGCGAGCGGCGCTCCGAGGCCCGTGCTGTTGTTCTCGGCCTCGGGGAAGCTGCCGTCCACGACGGACGTCAGCGGGATCGACCACGACACGTCGAGACCGGTGGCCTCGTCCGTGAAGGCAAGGTTGACCGTCACGGCGTCGAGGGAGTCCTCGATCGCACCGATGAGGACGTTGGTGATCTCCTCCATCAGCTCGTGCACGGTCTCCGCGATGAGCGGGTAGGTCGTGTCGTCGATGAGCTCGGTGTTCGGGGGCAGACCGTTGAGGCCTTCCTCGCTCCCGTCCGGGTTGTCGACGAGCTGGTCGAGGTGCACCTGGAGCTCACCGGTCGACAGGTCGATCGTGATGAGCTGGTTCGCCGAGGTGATCGGCTCCGCCACGACGGACTCGAACAGCGTGTCCTGCATGTTGCTGTCCACGGTGATCGAGGGCGTCGGGACACCCGGGACCGCGTCGAACAGACCGGTCAGGAGGCTGTCGTCCAGGTTCGTGTTGACGAGGTCCTCGACGGCCGTGTCGATCGATCCACCGATGTCGTGGACGGACGAGGCCGCGTTCTCGATGACCGGCGAGTGCAGGGACAGGTCCAGGTCGGCGACGCGGTACTGGCCGAGGCCACCCACGCCGTCCTGGTCCAGGATCACGCCGTCCTCGGCGCGGACCTCAGCAGCACCCGCACCGACCTCGAGCAGGAGCTCGTCGACGATCTCGTCGGTCAGGCCGTCCACGCCCAGCAGGCGCGCGATCGACAGGACGTCGACAGACGCCTTGCCGAAGTCCTCGGTCTCGCCGTCCAGGGTGACGCCGCCGTCCGCGCCGAGCAGTCCGGAGACCGCGTGCGCGTCGACCGGGGACGACGCCTCGCTCTTGCTGGCCAGCGCACCGAGCTGACCGAAGTCCAGGATCTCGTCGAGGCGAACCTCGACGTCACCGATGCTCACGAGCTGCGAGCCGAGCAGCTCGACGTTGAGGTTGCCCTCGTTCGGCCCGGCGTTCGACTCCGAGCCTGCATCCGAGTAGGCGGCTGCGAGCAGCGCCTCCTGGAAGAGCGTCGAGTCGAGGACGCTCGCTGCGGCCTCGGACGGCTCGTCCGGGTAGTTGTCCACAGCGACCGCGGGCAGTCCGGTGGCCGTGACCACGACTGCTGTTGCCGCGGCCGTCGCCAGGGTCCGGCGCCACGGGACGCTACCCCTCCGGCGTCGGGACGGTACTTGCGTTCGGTTCAAGAGAACTCACTCCTCCATATACACGCTTCAAGAAAAGCGTCCGGATCGGTACGTGATCACGTCCGGATCGGTTGGGGCGGGGCGTATGAGACACCGGTGCCCGGGCTTTAGCGAACAGTGGTTCCCAGGGACCTGCCAGGCAGAGCGGCAATCGTGCGCTGACGCAAAAGAACGCAACGCGCTGTGCGTTCGAGGCGATCAGTGGCGCGACAAAGGCATCCGCGCGCACGGTGGCGGAAAGAAGTGAAGGTAGTCCGAAATGCCGGGTGAAAAACTCCAGCAATAGCGGGTGAAAAATCTGCGTTCGAGTTGCGCCTCAGCTACCGGCAAGCCAAGCGGGTGGACGGGTCTCGGCGAGGCGCACGAGGTCCCGCCGGTCCCGGATGCCGAGCGTGGCGTACGCCCGGCGCAGCCGGTTCACGACGGTCCGTTCGGACACGAACGTCGCCTGGGCGATCTGTGAGTTCGTCGCGCCGTGCACCGCGAGCCGGACCATCTCCCGCTCGTGCCCGCCGAGGACCTCCCACTCGGGCCCGGTCCCACCGGTCGCGTCCGCCTCGGCGAGGAACACGTCGATGCCGCGCAGCCAGCCCGTCATGCCGGCCAGTCGCACGAGCGTCCGGGCCTCGTCGAGCATCGCCTCACCCGTCGCGCGACCACCGCGGGTCACGGCGTACCGGCCGTAGGCGACCAGCATGCGCGCACGCTGCCATGGCGACATCGGGGTCGGCGGCGCGTGCAGGGCCGCCTCGAACGCGGCCGACGGCGCACCCTCGTCGGCGAGGAGCGCACAGAGCCGCGTGTAGGCGGCGGCGACGTCCGGCGCCGACCACTCGCCCGGCACGAGGGGCGGATCGAGCAGCCGCTGGGCCCGCGGTCCGACCTTGCCCGGGGGCGTCGACGCCATCACGGCCTCGACGAGGTCGCACCGCACCTGCACCCGTCCCCGGTACGGCCAGGCGCAGTGCTCGAGCGCGATGGTCAGCAGCGCGACGGCACCTTCCGCCTGCCCGACGACGAGGTGCGCGGCACCCAGGTCGGCTGCGTACTCGCCGAGCACCCGCGCCGACCAACCGCCTGCCTGGGCCGGCATCGTGCTCGCAGGCTCGGTCCCGTCGACGACGGCGTCCGCGGCGGCTCGCATGCCACGGGCGGGCAGCCACCCGTCGACCGACGGACGCAGCTCCGCCGCGTGCGCGAGGTGCGCGAGGACATCGGCGGCGCGCCCGTCGAACGCGGCGACACGAGCGGCGGCGAGGTCGCGCGCCACGATCTCCGCGACCGTCCGCCCCGGCGTCGCGCCGGAATGGTCGGCCAGCAGGCCCCTGGCGCCCACCACGTCCCCCAGCATCAGGAGGGCGCGCACCTGGATGTCGACACCCACCCAGTCCTGGCCGGGGGTCGGCCCGATCAGTCGCAGGTCCGCCCGGAGCGTGCCGGGGTCCGCCAGGTCGCCGCTCTCCTCCAGGCGGAGGAGTGCTACGGCGACCCGAGCACCCGCGGCCCGCGCCGCCTCGCCGGCACCCGCAGGGTCACGCCACCACAGGCGGTCGGTCCACTCCGCCCCCACACCGTCGGGCACCAGCGGGCCCCCGCCGTGGTCCCGCCAGGCACGGCCGGCCATCAGCGACACGCCGATGGCGCGCGCGGCCAGCCGTGGGTCGGGCGTCGCCGCCACCGCTGCCCACGCACGCGCAGGCAGCTCGTCCAGGTGCAACCCGTCAAGGATGTTCGCGACCACGCCGGGCGCGGACAGGTCGCGGTCCGGCGGTGGGGCCTCGTCGTCGGCGCCGTGCGCCTCCCTGCACAGCAGCGCGAGCAGCGGGTGCCGCACGGCCGCACGGCCGTCCCGGCGAGCCACCGAGGCACCCTCGAGCGGCGCGGTCGCCAGTGCGGTCGCCGTCGCAGGGTCGAGCCCGGCCAGCAGCGCACGGTAGGCGCGCCGGGCCGCCGAACCGACGCTCTCCGGCCCGGTCCAGGCGACGTCCCCGCACAGCTCCGCGGCACTCAACGAGCCCGCGAGCTCAAGGGCGAGCCGCGGGTTGCCGGCGCTCCAGCAGCGCAGGTGCTCGACGACGTCGGCCGCCACCGGGGCGCTCAGCTCCATGTCGAGCACCCGTCGCAGGGACATCCGGTCGAGCGGACCGAGCTCGAGCACCTCGACGTCGTCGGAGAGCGGCTCGACGGCGATGCTCCGCACGGCCGCGATCACCCGCCAGTCCTGCCCGTACGCCTCGTCCGCCAGGTGCTGGAGCCAGCGCGCACGGGCGGGGGTCAGCACTCCCACGTCGTCGACGAAGAGGACCCGCGGCCCCGGGCCGCTGTCGCCGGCCCAGACCGAGACCGCGCGCAGAAAACCCCGCGCGTCGAAGTCGGAGTCGTGGTCCTCGTGGTCCTGGACCGACCAGGCGGACAGATCGATGCGCCGACTGTTGTCCAGGTCGTGCGCCGAGGGCCGTGGCGAGCACGGCCGCACCACCCGGACCGCTGACGACCCAGCTCCGACCTGCTTCAGCGCCTGCAGCACCGTCGCTGTCTTGCCGATCCCGCTCAGTCCGCGCACGACCAGGACCGTCGGGTCCAGATCGGTCGCGAAGTGCCCGATGACCCGCAGCTCTCGATCCCGCCCGTGGACCACGTGGTTTCTCCCCCTGCTGCCTGCCTGGCTCCATGCCGTCGGCCCTGCCGAAGGCACCGCCATGGAAGGCCCGTAGCTTGATGGCACGCACACCCCAATTCGCCACTTGTCCACCACTCGGATGAGCATTGATCAGTAGCGCCTCAGGAGTCTATGACAAGAGATGAATCGTGCAGGGTGTGGCTGTGGTACGGGATATTACGGCTCTACTTGGCGCATCTCGGGCGGGTGCGAGAAAATCGCGCACCCGGGAAATACCGGCGGAATGTCCATTTCAGGAGACCCCGGCGTCACGCCAGCGGACCGAGCAATTCCCGCCTGTCCGCGCCGGGTCGGTCGGCACCGCCGAGCACTCCGACGAGCTTCTTCTCCTCGAACCGGAAGTGCGTCTCCATCACTGCCTCGATGCCGTCGAGGTGCCGCAGCACCTCGTCCCGGCCGCCCCCCGACCTCGCGGCGCGCTCCAGCTCGCCCAGCAGGTGGTCCAGCATGGAGTGGTCCCGCTGGAGGTCCGCGACGACGGACGCCAGGCCGGGCTCGGCCGCCGTCAGGCGCTCAGCAGCTCCGCGATGACCGCCGGTACCGCCTGGGCGATCTCCAGCGCCGCCACGGGGCCGCCCGCTGACGCGCGAGCCGCCGCGCGACCGTGCACGAGCACCGCGGCGGCCGCCAGCCGGGCCGCGAGCGCCTCGTCCTCGACGACGTCGGCCGAACGGCCCGCGAGCAGCGTCCCCAGGATTCCCGCGAGCACGTCGCCGGCCCCTGCGGTGGCCGTCCAGGCCGGCGCGTCGGCCTGTGCGTAGGTGTCGCCGGGGCCTGCCACCACGGTGATCGCACCCTTGAGCAGCACCGTCGCACCCGTCGCCTGGTGCGCCGTCCGCACCCAGTGCAGCGGCTGCGCCTCGACCCCCGCCCGGTCGACGTCGTGCCCGAGGCCCTGCAGCAGCTCCGCCAGCTCGCCGGCGTGCGGGGTCAGCACCGCCCATGCGGGAAGCCGGTGCTCCAGCATGGTGAGCCCGCCCGCGTCGATGACGGCGGGCATCTTTCCACCTGTGACGTCCTCCGACAGCACACCCGTCACGGCCGCGAGCGCACCGAAGATCCGTCGGGCCTGGCCGTCGCCGTCCGGCTCGGCGTCCGGGTCGACGGCGGGGACGCCTGGGCCGAGGACCCACGCCTGCACGCGGCCGCCCGCCACGACGACCTCTGGGCGGGCCAGCAGGACCCGGGTGCCGACCGCCTCGGGGCCCAGGTAGCGCACCATGCCTGCGCCGGCCAGCACGGCCCCCGACGTGGCGAGGACCGCCGCGCCCGGGTAGGTGCTCGTCCCGGCGATCACACCGACGACGCCTCGGGTGTACTTGTGGTCGTGCGGGCTGGGAGCGGGCCACAGCGCGGCCACGTCGGCGGGCTCCATGCGCCGCACCCGGCCCGACGCCGGGTCCGCGCCGGTCATCGCGTGCCTGCCGGTCGTCACTCCCCAGATTGCACCGCCCCACCCTTCGCCGCCCGAGGCGGCGGGGAAGCCGACGTCGATGAGCTCGACCTGCCCGGCGAGGTGTGCCGCCGGCGGCAGGAGCAGGCCGGGCTTGAGCGCGCCGAACGTGACCGTGCGGTCCGCCTGCAGGACGGGGCCGAGCACCGCGCCGTCGTCCACGCCGATGCCGCTCGGGATGTCGACGGCGATCGTGTACGGCCAGAGCTCCCCCGCCGTCTCACGGGCTTCCGCGAGGGTGCGTACGAGGCCGCCGGCGGGCGGGCGCAGCGCGCCCCGCGCGCCGACACCGACCAGGCCGTCGAGCACGACGTCGGAGGCGAGTGCGGTCCGGACCACCGAGGGGACCCGGATGTCGGCGAGCGTGAGCACGGTGCCGCCCGCCGCCCGGAACGCGCCGAGGCCGTCCTCGTGCGCGCGCGTGGACGCCAGGACGGCGGTCACGGTCATGCCGCGCCGCGCGAGGTGGGCTCCCGCGAACAGGGTGTCGCCGCCGTTGTTGCCTGGTCCGACGAGCAGCAGCGCACGGGCGCCGCGCACGTCACGCCTGGCTCCCGCCCCGCTGCGGGGCCGAACCCTTGCGGTGCCGGGCAGACCGTCGGAACCGAGGCTGCCCCGCAGGCGGGCGGCACCCGGGCGTCCGGGCACCCGCCCGTCGACAGGGCGCGCCGCGACCTCCCGGAGCACCACCTGAGCAAGTGCGTACGCCGCTCTGGCCATGAGCGGCTCGCCTGCTGCGATCAGTGGCTCTTCGGCCTTTCGTACCTCGTCGGACCTCCACGCGTCTTTCACAGTCCTATAGTGCCGCTTCCGCCACCGTTGAGGTACCAAATCCCAGCATTCTGGACCGCCCCTCCCCTGGGGAACGCGGTCGGCATAAGGTCGGGCCATGCGATTCGGACTCTTCATCCCGCAGGGCTGGCGCCTCGACCTGGTCGACATCGCGCCGGCCGACCAGTGGGCCGCCATGCTCTCCCTTGTGCACCGCGCCGAGAACCAGGCGGCCGGCGAGGCCGTCCCCGGCGGTGAGTTCGCCTGGGAGTCGGCGTGGGTCTACGACCACTTCCACACCGTCCCGCAGGTCACCACGGAGGCCACCCACGAGGCGTGGACCCTCATGGCGGCGTTCGCCGCGGCCACGCAGCGCATCCGCCTGGGACAGATGTGCACGTGCATGGCGTACCGCAATCCGGCGTACCTGGCCAAGGTCGCCTCGACCGTCGACACGGTCTCCGGCGGCCGCGTCGAGATGGGCATCGGTGCCGGCTGGTACGAGCACGAGTGGCGCGCCTACGGCCACGGCTTCCCGTCCGCCGGCGAGCGCCTGCGAGCGCTCGACGAGGGCGTGCAGATCATGGCGAGCATGTGGCGCACGGGCTCATCGGGCACGTTCGAGGGCAAGCGGTACCAGGTGGACGGCGCACTCTGCTACCCGCAGCCGCTGCAGCAGCTCCCGGTGGGCGACGGCGGTGCCGAGGTGCCGTCCATCCCGCTGTGGATCGCCGGCGGCGGCGAGAAGAAGACGCTGCGCATCGCGGCCCAGCACGCCCAGTACACGAACTTCGCCGGTGCGCCGGAGACGTTCGACCACAAGTCGCGCGTGCTGGCGGAGCACTGCAAGGAGCTGGGCCGGGACCTCGGCGAGATCACCCGGTCGGCGAACTACAACGTGGTGATCGGCGAGACCGAGGCCGACGTCGCCGACCGCATGGCCTGGATCGAGGCGCACCTGCGCAAGTGGGCCCCCGAGAAGGCCGACGAGGAGATCAACACCTGGCGGACCGGGCTACTGGTCGGGACACCCGAGCAGATCGTCGAGCGGCTGCAGGACATGCGGAGTCGCGGCCTGGAGTACGCGATCACGTACTTCCAGGAGGCGGCCTACGACCAGTCCGGCCTCGAGCTCTTCGAGAAGCGGGTCGTCCCAGAGCTCCAGTAGCTCACCCGACCCCGATCGGGGCCAGGGAAAGATCACCCCTCCGCGATCACCATCGCCGACGCTATCCCCGCGTCGTGCGAGATCGTGATGTGCCAGGTGCGCACACCCAGCTCGGCGGCGCGGGCGGCGACGGTGCCGCTCGCGTCGATCCGGGGCGGGCCGCCGACCGTGCGGTGCACGGTGACGTCGTGCCAGCGAAGGTTCCCCGGGGCGCCGAGCGACTTGGCGATGGCCTCCTTGGCCGCGAACCGAGCGGCCAGGGACGACGGCGGCAGCTCCCGCTCCACCTCCGTGAAGAGCTTCTCGCGCAGCCGGGGCGTGCGATCGAGGGTCTCCATGAACCGGTTCACGTCGACCACGTCGATGCCCGTCCCGATGATCATTGGCTCAGCCTAGAGGTCGTCGACGGTCTCACTGATTTCATCCATGTCCCACCACACTCCGGCCTTGCGCATGATGCCCGTTTTCAGGCACTCTGTTCCAGTAATGTAGAGGTAAAGGTGGCGCCTGCATCGTACCGGCAGAGCGCCACCTTTCATGCGTAGGAGGCCGCCATGCCCGAGGACGACGACAAGCTCCCCTTTCCTGTGCTCATGGTCGTGATCTTCGGCGTCGTGATCGCGGCGATCGTCAGCCTGCTCGTCTTCGTCGCGGTCGCGCGCTGACGACTCAGGCCTGGCCGCTCAGCGCATGCCGCTGAGCACCGGCCTCTTCCTCGACGCGGTCCAGCCACTCGCTCACCAACGCCTCGAACAACCCGCGCTGCTCGATGTTCAGTGCATGCCCCGCGCGGTCCAGCACCGCGAAGGTCGCCCGCGGGTAGTGCTCGACCAGCTCCCACGCGTCGCGGTAGCCGGTCACCGAGTCCTGCCGCCCCACCACGACGAGCGCCGGCCGCTCGAACGGCGCGGGCTCGACGGCGAAGGTGCCCGCATAGCTTCCTTCGATCCGCGCGGTCACCACCGGGTCGGCGGCCGCCAGTCCGGGGTCCACCTGCCGCCGGGTCGCCTGCCAGGTCTCCTCGGTCTGCACCACGAGGATCTCCTCCGCCCCCAGCGCCTCGGCACCGACCCGCTCGGCCAGCCCCGGGTCGCGGACGAGCACCTGGCGCACCGGGAGCTGCCGGAGCTCGTGGCGCGGTTCGACCACCGTCACCACGGCGGCCAGTCCCGCCACCCGTTCCGGGTCGGCGGCGGCCAACCCGCGCGCCAGGTAGCCGCCGTACGACTGGCCGACGACGACGTACGGGCCCTCCGGCACCAGCGCCTCGACGGTCCCGCGCAGGATCCTGAAGACGTCGTCGGTGCTCGCGACGTCGGGCGCTTCCGTTCGCCCCATACCCGGAAGGTCGACGTAGAGCCGACGCCAGCCCGGTCGCTCCGCGAAGACCGGCTCGAACGCGCCGGTCATGATCCGATGGTCCACCGGGAACCCGTGCACCAGCACTGCCGTGGCCGCTCCGGGCGTGCCCGACCCATGCTCCACGTAATGCACGCTGACCCCGTCAACCTCCACGTACGCCATGTACGCCCCTTCCGTCGGGCACGAGGTTAGACGGAGCCTCCGACATCCCGGATGCCCGCGGTGTCCTCCGGCTGGACAAGATGCCGCCAGCGGAACCACTTGCGTTCCAGCTCCTCGGACAGGTCCACGTCGAACCGCCGGGCGACGAGCAACAGCTGCGCCAGCGCGTCGGCCACCTCGCCACGGAACGCGTCGCGCGTCTCGTCGTCGGACAGGCCGCGGTCCCGCGAACGGCCGGACAGGCTGAGGAACGCCTGGGTCAGCTCCCCGACCTCCTCGTGCAGCTTCAGGACGAGCCAGTCGTCGGTGCGCTCCAGCCCGTGCACCCGCGCGTAGACGCGGCTGATGATCTCGACTTCGTCGGAGAGGTTCTCGAGGTCCACGCCGCCGAGCGTGCCACAGCCGAGGCCCTCACCCGTCGGCTACTCCACGGTCACGGACTTCGCGAGGTTGCGCGGCTGGTCCACGTCGAGCCCCTTCGCGGTCGCCAGCGCCATCGCGAAGATCTGCAGCGGCACGACCGCCAGCAGCGGCTGGAGCAGGGTGGGTGCCTGCGGGATCCAGAAGATCTCGTCGGCGTACTTGCGCACCTCGTCGTCGCCGTCCTCTGCGATCACGAGGGTGCGGGCGCCGCGCGCCCGGATCTCCTGGATGTTCGAGACGACCTTGGAGTGCAGGGAGTCGCGCCCTCGCGGCGACGGCACGACGACGAACACCGGCTGGCCCTCATCGATCAGCGCGATCGGGCCGTGCTTGAGCTCTCCCGCTGCGAAGCCCTCCGCGTGGATGTACGCGAGCTCCTTGAGCTTGAGGGCACCCTCCAGCGCGACGGGGAATCCGACGTGCCGGCCCAGGAACAGCACCTTGTCGGACTTCTCCATGGACCGGGCGGTCGCGCGCACGTACTCGCCGCGCTCGATGACCGTCTGGATCTTGCGGGGCATGGCGCGCAGCTCGTCGAGGAGCGTCACGATCTCGTCGGGGAACTTGTTGCCGCGCAGCTGCGCCAGGTACAGGCCAAGCACGTACGCGGCAGTGATCTGCGCGAGGAACGCCTTGGTGGAGGCGACGGCGATCTCCGGGCCCGCGTGCGTGTACAGCACCGCGTCGGACTCGCGCGGGATCGTCGAGCCGTGCGTGTTGACGATCGAGATCACCTTGGCGCCCTGCTCGCGCGCGTGGCGCACGGCCATCAGCGTGTCCATGGTCTCGCCGGACTGCGTCACGGCGACGACGAGCGTGCGCTCGTCGACGATCGGGTCGCGGTAGCGGAACTCGTGCGCCAGCTCGACCTCCACGGGGATGCGGCACCAGTGCTCGATCGCGTACTTCGCCACGTGCCCCGAGTAGGCGGCCGTACCGCAGGCGACCACGATGATCTTGTTCACCGCGCGCAGGATCGACTCGTCGATGCGCAGGTCGTCCAGCACCAGCGCCCCGGCGGCGTCGGTCCGGCCGAGGAGGGTGTCGGCGACGGCCTGCGGCTGGTCGTGGATCTCCTTGTCCATGAACGACGCGAAGCCACCCTTCTCAGCGGCGGCGGCGTCCCAGTCCACGGTGTAGCGCTTGGCCTCGGCGGGTTTGCCGTCGAAGTCGGTCACGGCCACCGACGTCGGCGTGATCGTCACCACCTGGTCCTGCCCCAGCTCGAGGGCCTCCTTGGTGTGTGCGATGAACGCGGCGACGTCCGACCCGAGGAAGTTCTCCCCCTCGCCGAGACCGACGACGAGCGGGGAGTCGTGCCGGGCGCCCACCACCGTGTCCGGCGCGTCCGCGTGGACGGCGAGCAGCGTGAACGTGCCGTGCAGGCGGCCGGCCACCGCCGTCATCGCGTCGGTCAGGTTCCCCGTCTCGCGGTACGCCTTGGCCACGAGGTGAGCGGCCACCTCCGTGTCGGTCTCCGAACGGAAGGTCACGCCGTCCGCCAGGAGCTCGGCCTTGAGCTGGGCGAAGTTCTCGACGATGCCGTTGTGGATCACGGCGAGCCGGTCGCCGTCGGCCAGGTGCGGGTGCGCGTTCGCGTCCGTCGGACCGCCGTGCGTGGCCCAGCGGGTGTGGCCGATGGCAGCGGTGGCCTCCGGCAGCGGCTCCTGGTCGAGCGCCTCGATCAGGTTGGCGAGCTTGCCCGACTTCTTGGCCCAGGCGACGCCGTCCAGCCCCGGCGCGACGAGCGCGACACCGGCCGAGTCATATCCGCGGTACTCCAGCCGTCGCAGTCCTTCGATGGCGACGGCGAGGGGCGTGCCCGACGGCGTAGCGGCACCTGAGGCGTTTCCGTCCGCCGTAGTCGCAGCAGTTCCCGTGTAACCCACAATCCCACACATGCGGGCGAGTCTAGCGAGGGTCCTGACCTGCCCCCATGACCAGGCTCACACGCCGGCCTCCGCACAGTCCCCGCGACGCCCCGCCGGGGCCGGTGGCGATTCCCGCGTCTGCTTGGGGCACAATGCTGCAGGTGGTTTCCCAGTTCCCGACGACGGATCACGGCGAGCACCTGCTGGCCCTCTCCCCGTCCTCGCCCTACGTGGATCTCGACCGCGCGGCCTGGAGCCGCCTGTCGGCCTCCACTCCCCTGCCGCTGACCGACGAGGACGTCGAACGTCTGCGGGGTCTCGGCGACCCCATCGACCTGGCCGAGGTCGACGCGATCTACCGTCCCCTGTCGCGCCTGCTCAACCTGTACGTGATGGCGACCGGCGGGCTGCACGACGCGACGTCGACCTTTCTGCACGAGGACCCTCCCCGCACCCCGTACGTCATCGGGGTGGCCGGCTCGGTCGCCGTCGGCAAGTCGACGACGGCGCGCGTCCTGCGCGAGATGCTCGCCCGCTGGCCGGAGACGCCGCGCGTCGAGCTCATCACGACCGACGGGTTCCTCTACCCGAACGCCGAGCTCGAACGACGCGGTCTGATGGAGCGCAAGGGCTTCCCCGAGTCGTACGACCGGCGCGCACTGATCCGCTTCCTCTCCAGGATCAAGGCCGGCCGGCCCGAGGTGCGTGCCCCCGTCTACTCGCACGTCACCTATGACATCGTGCCGGACCAGGAGATGGTGGTCCGCAAGCCCGACGTGCTCATCGTCGAGGGCCTCAACGTGCTGCAGCCGGCCCGCCCGTCGGCCGTCGACGAGTCGACGGTCGCGGTGAGCGACTTCTTCGACTTCTCGATCTACGTGGACGCCCGGACGCGGAACATCCGGCAGTGGTACGTGGACCGGTTCCTCGAGCTGCGCCGTACCGCGTTCACCAAGCCCGACTCCTACTTCCGGCGGTACGCCTCGCTCTCCGACCAGGAGGCGACGGAGCGGGCCCTGAAGATCTGGGAGTCCATCAACGCGCCGAACCTCGAGCGGAACATCATCCCCACGCGCGGTCGCGCGACGCTCGTCCTGACCAAGGGATCGGACCACGCGGTGCAGCGGGTCCGCCTCCGCAAGCTCTGAGTACGCGGCTGTGGGCCCTCAGGAGTCCGACGGCGGGACCGTGACCTTCGCGTCGGACGGGTCCGCTGCGGTCTCGGGCTCCTCGTCGAGGTGCCTGCGCGAGAACCAGCCGACCACCTTGTCCACGATGAAGCCCATCGCGACGCCCAGCACCACGCCGATGCCGATCGCCAGGAGCGGCTCGTGGCCGAGCCACTGCGCGGCGACCAGGCCGATGCCCGCGGAGTAGAGCGCCCACATGACGGCGGCGATCGCCGCGATGACCATGAACCGGCGCCGCGGGTAGCCGACGGCGCCGGCCGTCATGTTCACGGCGACCCGTCCGATCGGCACGTAGCGCGCCGCCAGGATGAAGGAAGCCCCGCGGCGGGTCAGCGCCCGCTCCGCCCAGGCCACCGAGCGGCGCCCGCGCGGGCCCCGTAGGAACGGCACGCGCTCGGTACCGATCAGCTGCCCGATCTTGTAGGCGATCTGGTCGCCCACCCACGCCCCGGCCGCCGCGGTCAGGAGCACCAGCCACATCCAGGGCGTCCCGGTGCTGTGTGCCGACACGGCCAGCGTGATCACGACGGACTCGCTGGGCAGCGGCGGGAAGAAGCCGTCGATGGTCGCGAAGGCGAACATCGCCGGGTAGATCCACGGCGAGGCCGCCATCGCGAGGATCCAGGCCTCGGTGGCACTCATGACTGTGGAGATGAGTTCGAGCACGGGACCTCGAGAGTCTCGGTCGGGCGCTACCCGTCGACAGTGTCAGGGCGACGCCCGGGGGCGGAGGACGGCACTTGTCAGCGCCTGCGGCCAGCCTACGCAAGGGGGGCCCCTGAAAGACATCAGGGGTCCCCCTGGTAGAACCCCGCTTCCCAAGGATTCACTGAGCGTTCACGCCTGCCGTGCCTACCGCCACAACCCCGCGCGGCGGCCCACCACCTTCGCTACAGCGCGAGCCGCTCCCGCACGACGGCGGCCAGGTCCTCCGCCACCTTGTCCGCCTCGTCCTGGGCAGGGGCCTCGACCATGACGCGCACCAGGGGCTCGGTGCCGGACTGGCGCAGCAGCACCCTGCCGGTGTCCCCCAGACGTGCCGTCGCGTCGGCCACGGCCGCCTGGACGCCCTCGTCGGTACCCGCACGAGACTTGTCCACGCCTGGCACGTTGACGAGGGTCTGCGGCAGACGCTCGATCTGCCCGGCAAGGTCGGCCAGGCGCTTGCCCGACGCCTTCACCCGTGCGGCAAGGTGCAGCGCCGACAGGACGCCGTCGCCCGTCGTGGCGTGGTCGGCCAGGATGATGTGGCCGGACTGCTCACCGCCGAGACCGAACCCGTTGGCCCGCATCTCCTCGAGCACGTACCGGTCGCCGACGGCGGTCTGCACCGTCGTGATGCCGCGCTCGCGCATCGCCAGGATCAGACCGAGGTTGCTCATCACGGTCACCACGAGGGTGTCGCCGGGCAGGCGGCCCTCCTCCTGGAGCGCACTGGCGAGGATCCCGAGGATCTGGTCGCCGTCCACGATGGCGCCGGTGTGGTCGACGGCGAGGCAGCGGTCGGCGTCGCCGTCGAACGCGACGCCGAAGTCGGACTCGGACGCCACGACGACGGCCTGGAGCTGCTCCGGATGCGTGGACCCGCACTTCTCGTTGATGTTGCGCCCGTCGGGGCTCGCGTTCATCACCACGACGTCGGCGCCCGCAGCACGCAGCGCGTCGGGGCCCACCTCGCTCGCGGCGCCGTTGGCGCAGTCGAGCGCGATGCGCAGGCCTTCGAGCGGCCGGTGGTCGGGGGTCGTCCCGACGCTGTCGGTCAGGTGCCGCACGTAACGGTCCGCTGCGGCCTGCCCGTCGATGCGGATACGCCCGACGTCGGCGCCCGTCGGGCGCTCCCACTCGTCGCCGAGCGTGGCCTGGATGGCGTCCTCGACGGCGTCGTCCAGCTTGAGCCCTCCGCGGGCGAAGAACTTGATGCCGTTGTCGGGCATCGGGTTGTGCGAGGCGGAGACCATGACGCCCAGGTCAGCCTCCAGCTCCGTCACGAGGTAGGCCAGCGCGGGCGTCGGCAGCACGTTGAGCATCACCACGTCCACACCCGCCGACGCCAGTCCCGCCGCGACGGCGCCCGCGAGGAACTCGCCCGAGGCGCGAGTGTCCCGCCCCACGACCGCGCGCGGGCGCGGCCCCAGCAGCTCACCCTGTGCCGTGAGCACCCGCGCGGCGGCGGCGCCCAGCTCCAGTGCCAGCTCCGCCGTGATGTCCTTGTTAGCGAGACCCCGAACTCCGTCGGTGCCGAACAGCCTGCCCATGCCGGTTCTCCTCAGATCGTTCGGATCCCACCGTAGTGGGCGCCCAGCCCGTGCCGGAAATGCAGATGGCCCCGCTGAACAGTGTCGACACTGTTCGGCGGGGCCATCCAGCCACGCGCTGGGATCAGCGCTTGCTGTACTGCGGAGCCTTGCGGGCCTTCTTGAGACCGGCCTTCTTGCGCTCGACCTTGCGGTCGTCACGCCGGAGGAAGCCGGCCTTCTTGAGCTCGGCGCGGTTCGCGTCCTCGTCGATCTCGTTCAGCGCGCGGGCGATGCCAAGGCGCAGCGCGCCGGCCTGGCCCGACGTGCCGCCACCCGTGATCCGGGCGATGACGTCGAAACGGCCCTCGACCTCGACGAGCTGCAGCGGCGAGTTCACCAGCTGCTGGTGCACCTTGTTCGGGAAGTACTCCTCGAGGGTGCGGCCGTTGACCTTCCAGGTGCCGGTGCCGGGGACGAGGCGCACGCGCGCCACGGCCTCCTTGCGGCGCCCGAGGGCCTGAGCCGGGGCGGTGATGGACGAGCCGCGCGTTGCAGGTGCGGCCGTCTCGGTGGTGTAGTTGCTGGGCGACTCTGCGCCCTGCTCGATGTCGACGGTGGTCTCGGCCACTGTGGTGTCCTCGCGTCCTTCAGCGTTGCGATCCGGCAGCGGCCTCAGGCCTGCTGCGAAACCTGGGTGATCTCGAACGGCTTGGCCTGCTGCGCCGTGTGCGGGTGCTCAGGGCCTGCATAGACCTTCAGGTGGGTCATCTGCTCCCGGCCGAGCGAGGTCTTGGGGATCATGCCGCGCACGGCCTTCTCGACGGCGCGCTCCGGCTTGGTGTCCAGGAACTCGCCGTACGGGGTGGCAGTGAGGCCGCCCGGGTAACCCGAGTGGCGGTAAGCCATCTTGGTCTCGCGCTTGTTGCCGCTCAGCGCGACCTTGTCCGCGTTGATGATGATGACGAAGTCACCACCGTCGACGTGCGGGGCGAAAGTCGGCTTGTGCTTCCCGCGCAGCAGTGTGGCGACCTGGCTTGCCAGGCGGCCCAGGACGACGTCGGTCGCGTCGACGACGTACCAGTCGCGCTGGACGTCGCCGGGCTTGGGGGTGTACGTACGCACGGTTCGTAACCTTTTCGTTTTCGGTGTCGTCGGGCGAGAAGCAGCGCCCGATGAGTCAGGTCGTTGTGCGCGGGGGTCAGAGTGACGTCCGGGCCGATCGCAAGCACTCGAGTGGGCTCGATGCTGACGCAGGACGTCGTGACAAAGCACAACGACTCATTAGAGTACCTGGCGGCTTCCCCGGGGGTCAAAGCGAAGCGGGTAGCGATACCCGTCGCGGACCATGAGGTTCGACACGTCCGCCTGTGGCGTCGGCGGCGATCTGGTGCCACGGTAGGAACATGACCGAGGAAACGCCAGCCACGATGCCAGGTCCGGACGGGCTCGCCGAGGGAGACACCGACCAGCTCCCGTCCGAGGACACGTTGTACGACCGGGGCACCAAGGACAGCCTCGACGAGGGTTACTCCCCGCCGGAGCGCCCCCGCAGCAACCATTGGGGCGAGACCTCGTGGGAGGAGCGGCACGGCGAGCCGATGGACCAGCGCCTCCGCGAGGAGGAGCCGGACGTCTGGCAGGCGGACCCGCTCGACCGCGCCGACACGTCACGCGCGGGACGGCTCGTGTCCGACCCCGACGCGGACCCCGGCAGCTACGCCCGCGAGGACGGCAACCGCGAGAACGACCTGTACGGAACGGACGCCGGCATCGACGGCGCGGGAGCGAGCGCCGAAGAGGCAGCGGTCCACTGGGTCGACGAGCCGTGACCGAAGGTAGAGAGTCCTGAGCCGCGACGCGACGTAGTCGTCTCCCGCTGGTCGCGGGAGCGCTACGTCGCCGCAGCCCTACGTGGCGCCGACGGTCTCTTCCCAGACGTCCTCGTCCATGCGTTTCGCGCGGACGGAGTCGGCCCGCGCCGCGAGCTCCTCGTCCGGCGGGAACGTGATCTCCTCGAGGCACAGGCCTTCCGGCGGCACGACGAAGACGCCCGCGTCCCTGCGTCGGCTCGCCAGGAGGTCCGCAGGCCAGCTCACGGGCCGGCGGCCCTCCCCCACCGCTATGGAGGCGCCGACCAGCGCACGCACCATGTTGTGGCAGAAGGCGTCTGCGACGACGTGCGCGACGGCCAGCCCGGCGTCCGGCCCCTCGGTGGGCCGCTCCCACGCGATGCGCTGCAGCTCGCGGATGGTCGTCGCACCGGGCCGGGGCTTGCAGTACGAGGCGAAGTCGCGCACACCGGTGAGCGGACGGACGGCCTCGTCCATCGCGGCGACGTCGAGCGGCTTGCGGGACCACAGGACGTGCTTGCGGCGCAACGGGTCCCGGAGCTCAAGGGCGTCGGCGATCCGGTACGTGTAGCGGCGGCGCAGCGCCGAGAAGCGCGCGTCGAACCCCGGCGGCGCCGGGACGGCGGCGCGCACGACCACGTCGCTCGGGAGCACGCCCGTCAGACGGGACACCAACGCCTCGGCCGGCGTGCGGCTGGAACGCCCGGAACGCCCGGGCAGCGCGGCCCAGGCACCCGCCTCGATGTCGACGTGCGCCACCTGCCCTCGCGCGTGGACGCCAGAGTCGGTACGCCCCGCGACGGTGAACCGGGGCGTCGGCCGGCCGAGCTGCTCGCTGCGCAGGACGCGCGCGAGACCGTCCTCGAGGGCCCCTTCCACGGTACGCAGGCCCGGCTGGCGCGCCCAGCCGGCGAAGCCGCTTCCGTCGTAGGCGAGGTCGATGCGGGCCCTGATGAACTCGTTCACGTAGGCCATCCTCCCCGATCCCGGCCCGGGGGTTCGTAAAGTGACGTCATGGTAGACACCCTCACGCTGGCGGTCGACTGCGGTGGCGGCGGGATCAAGGCAGCGGTCCTCGACACGTCGGGCACCGCCCACGCAACGCCGGTCCGCGTCCCGACGCCGTACCCGCTCCCGCCCGAGCTCCTCGTCGACACGATCGCCAAGATCGCCACCGACCTCCCGGCGGCCGCGCGGGTCACGGTCGGTCTGCCGGGCATGATCCGCAGCGGCGTCGTCGTGCACACGCCGCACTACATCACCCGGTCGGGCCCGCGCTCGCGCGTGCTGCCTGCGCTGCTGGACGCCTGGCGCAACTTCGACATGCGCGCGGCGGTCGCGCAGCGGCTCGGGCTGCCCGCACTCGTCCTGAACGACGCAGAGGTGCACGGCGCCGGCGTCGTCGCCGCGTCGGGTCTCGAGCTCGTCATCACCCTCGGTACCGGCCTGGGGACGGCCATGTTCCACGGGGGGCGCATCGCACCGCACCTGGAGTGGTCGCACGCTCCGGTGCGCCGCAGCCTGACGTACGACCAGTACATCGGCGAGCCCGAACGCCGTCGGCTCGGTGACGGGCTGTGGTCGCGCCGGGTCGTCTCCGTCGTCGACGGCCTGCGGCCCGTCTTCCTCTGGGACCGGCTCTACATCGGCGGCGGGAACGCTCGGTGCATCACTCCGTCGGCACTCACCCGGCTCGGCGACGACGTCGTCATCGTGCCGAACTCCGCCGCGCTGGTGGGCGGCGCGCGAGCGTGGGACCTCCCGCCGTCCCAGTGAGCCGCCGGACGCACGACGACGCCGGGCCGCACCTTCCGTACGGAGGGTGCGGCCCGGCGTCGTCGTGCAGGGAGAAAGAGGCTCAGGCCTCCTTCTTCTCCTCCGTGGTCTCCTCGGCCGGAGCGTCCTCGACGGGAGCGTCCTCGACCGGGGCGTCCTGGACGTCCTCAGCCGGGGTCTCCTCGACGGGGGCGGCCTTCTCGGCGGCCTTGGTGGCCTCCTTGACGACGGCCTGCTTGGGGCTCACGGGCTCGGTGATGAGCTCGATGACCGCCATCGGCGCGTTGTCACCCTTGCGGGTGCCGATCTTGGTGATGCGCGTGTAGCCACCGTTGCGCTCGGCCATGGCCGGGGCGATCTCGGTGAAGAGCGTGTGCACCACGCCCTTGTCACGCACGACGGTCAGCACGCGACGACGCGCGGACAGGTCGCCCTTCTTCGCGAACGTGATCAGGCGCTCAGCCAGGGGACGCAGGCGCTTGGCCTTGGTCTCCGTGGTCGTGATGCGGCCGTGCTCGAAGAGGGAGGTCGACAGGTTCGCGAGAATCAGGCGCTCGTGAGCCGGGCTACCGCCGAGCCGCGGACCCTTGGTGGGGGTAGGCATTACTTGTCTCCTTGGAAGTGGTTCCGCGCGTCCGGCCTAGGCCGGACGCGGGACGTCAGTACGACTGCTCGTCGCCGCTGTAGGCCGCGGAGTCGCCACCCTCGAAGTACGAAGCGCCGGCCGGATCGAAGTCCAGCGGCGAGTCCTTGAGGCTGAGGCCGAGCTCGGCCAGCTTCTCCTTGACCTCGGTGATCGACTTGGCACCGAAGTTGCGGATGTCGAGCAGGTCCGCCTCGCTGCGAGCCACAAGCTCGCCCACCTGGTGGATGCCCTCGCGCTTGAGGCAGTTGTACGAACGGATGGTGAGGTTGAGCTCCTCGATCGGCAGCGCCAGGTCCGCGGCAAGCGCGGTGTCCGTCGGCGACGGGCCGATCTCGATGCCCTCGGCCTCGACGTTCAGCTCACGTGCCAGGCCGAACAGCTCGACCAGGGTCTTGCCAGCCGATGCGAGCGCGTCGCGAGGCGTGATCGCCTGCTTGGTCTCGACGTCGACAATGAGCTTGTCGAAGTCGGTGCGCTGCTCGACTCGGGTGGCCTCGACCTTGTACGTGACCTTGAGGACCGGCGAGTAGATCGAATCAACCGGGATGCGCCCGATCTCCGCGTCGAACTGCTTGTTCTGCGCGGCGGACACGTACCCACGACCCCGCTCGACGGTCAGCTCGATCTCGAGCTTGCCCTTGTCGTTGAGGGTGGCGATGTGCAGGTCGGGGTTGTGGACCTCGACTCCCGCCGGCGGAACGATGTCCGCGGCGGTCACGATGCCGGCGCCCTGCTTGCGCAGGTACATCACGACGGGCTCGTCGTTCTCCGAGGAGACGACGAGGTTCTTGATGTTGAGGATGATCTCGGTGACGTCCTCCTTCACGCCCGACACGGTGCTGAACTCATGCAGCACACCGTCGATGCGGATGGAGGTGACGGCCGCGCCCGGGATGGACGACAGCAGCGTGCGACGCATCGAGTTGCCGAGCGTGTAGCCGAAGCCAGGCTCGAGCGGCTACGTGAGAAGGCGGGAACGGCTCTCCGAGATGACCCTCTTCGTCCGTGGGGCGCTGTGGCGATGAGCACTGTGTGTGTCCTTTCAGTGGTGCGTCCGCTATAGCGCATCACGGCAGCGATCTCTCGCAGCCCGAGCAGGAGCTCTGCACCGTCCGGGCGAAGGCGCACCGCGAAAGAGTGAGTCGGACGTCGGAGAGAGAAGGGAAGGGAGAAGGGAGAAAGGGGAGAGAAAGAGAAGAGGAGAGAGAAGAAAGAAAGAGGAAGAGGGAAGGAGGAGGGGAGGGAGAGGGAAAAAGGGAAGGGAGAGGGAGAGAGAAAAAGGGAAAAAGAAGAAGGAGGGAGAGGAAAAGAGAGGAAGGAGCGAGGAAAAGAAAAAGCGGTCGCGGTGCGGTCCCCGCGCCCTGGGGCCGCGCGAGCGCACGCGGCGCGACGAGATATCAGACAGCGGCGACAAAGCTTCGAGCGGCAGCCGTGGAGCCTAGCGCACGCTGGCGAGCAGACCTCGAGAAAAGCGGTCGCCTGGAGCGAGCGAGCGCGGGCTGCGACGACCGGAACCGGGACCGGCACGAAGACGTCGACCTTCTTGACGCCGTGCTCCTGCGCGCGGCGGGCAGCCGACTCGGCGGCCATCTGCGCGGCGTACGGGGTGGACTTGCGGGAGCCCTTGAAGCCGACGTGGCCTGCGGACGCCCACGACACCACAGCACCGGACGGGTCGGTGATCGAGATGATCGTGTTGTTGAAGGTGGACTTGATGTGCGCCTGGCCGAGCGGGACGTTCTTCTTGTCCTTGCGGCGGGGCTTACGGCCGGCGGCGGCGCGAGTCTTGGGAGGCATGTGTTTTGAAATCTCCTGGTCTGATCGGACCGGGGCGGTCTCAGCTCGGTGAGCCGACCGCTCCACGGACTGCTATCAGCGGGCCTTCTTCTTGCCCGCGACGGTGCGCTTGGGACCCTTGCGGGTACGCGCGTTGGTCTTGGTGCGCTGACCACGCACCGGCAGTCCGCGACGGTGGCGGATGCCCTGGTAGGTGCCGATCTCGACCTTGCGGCGGATATCGGCCGCGACCTCACGGCGGAGGTCACCCTCGAGCTTGAAGTTGCCCTCGAGGTGGTCGCGGAGCGCAACGAGCTCGGCGTCGCCGAGGTCCTTCACGCGGACGTCCGGGCTGATGCCCGTGGCGGCCAGGGTCTCCTTCGCGCGGGTACGACCCACACCGAAGATGTAAGTGAGCGCAACCTCAAGCCGCTTGTCGCGGGGGAGGTCGACGCCGATAAGACGTGCCATGTGCCTTCCGGCTCCTTGTACTGCTCGTCGGAGGTCTACCGCACCGCCATCCCGCGAGTCACGCGGGCCCCGGCCTCCGGGCCGAGGGTTCCCCTCTCCCTGCGCGGTTGCCCGCTGGGCGAGGTTCGAGGTGGTGCGCTGACGGTGGCCTCAGCCACCGACCCGGGCGGTTGCCCGGGATGTGATCAGCCCTGGCGCTGCTTGTGGCGCAGGTTGTCGCAGATCACCATGACGCGACCGTGCCGGCGAATCACCTTGCACTTGTCGCAGATCTTCTTGACGCTCGGCTTGACCTTCATCGGATTTTTCCTCCGCAACGGACGTCCGGTCTCCCGGTGCGCACGCAGCAGTGTCGTGGGTGGTCGATCATGCGGCGACGTCACCTCCGGCCAGGCCGTGGACGACGTAGCCCCGGATCGGGGACTGACTACTTGTAGCGGTAGACGATCCGGCCGCGGGACAGGTCGTACGGGCTGAGCTCCACCACCACGCGGTCCTCGGGAAGGATCCGGATGTAGTGCTGACGCATCTTGCCCGAGATGTGCGCGAGAACTCTGTGACCGTTCGACAGCTCTACGCGGAACATCGCGTTCGGCAGAGCCTCGATCACGCTGCCCTCGATCTCGATGACACCGTCCTTCTTTGCCATATCCTCCGCTAACTCTCGTCGTGACTGCTTCCACGCCCACGGCACCGCAGGATCCCTGCGAAGCCGACAGTCGGGTGTGGATGTCGTGTGTGTCCGTGTGCCGCCTACCTCGTGCGCCTCGGCCTGCGCCCCGCTTGCGCGGGGACCGGCAGGCGCCGTGGCACCCTGTCAGGAACTGGAGGCGTTGAACGGACTACACCCAGCGGTCCAGCCTACGTCACTTCCGAAAGCAATCAAAGCGCAGGGCGCCGTGATGGGCCTCGAGGGCCGTGAGCCTCGCCACGCGCACCCGTTTCAGAGGTCGTACTCGACCCCCGGCAGACCGATCATCGTGTGCGGCAGGCTGCCCACGAAGAAGAACAGCATCGGGAGCCAGCCGAGCACGACCCCCAGACCGAGCGCGATGAGCACCGGGATACCGCGAGTCTTCCAGAGCCAGACGCCGAGCAGCCACACCACGATGCCGAGCAGCAGGACCGACTCCCACACCAGGAGCGACGTGCCGAACCCGAGCACGATGCCGACCCACAGAAAAGGGCTCGGTGCGAGACGGCGACCCCACGCGGCAAGCCAGCGCCCGAAGCGCTCAAGGCCACGACGTGCGGCCGGAACCGCCCGGGCGCGCCAGGGACCTCCCGTCGACCCGCGCACCACGTGCGCCGGCGCCGCGTAGGTCGCGTCCACGGGGAGCCCGACGTCCACGCCAGGCTCCGGAGAGCCGGCGCTGCCGGGCGGGGTGTGCGCGTCATTGGTCACGAGCCGATCGTAGCCAACTGAACCCGACTTAAATAGCCCCCGGGTGAAACCCGTCGACCCCGGCTCCGCCAGGCGGTTCAGCCGAGCGCGACCGGCTCCACGCCGAAGACGCCGAGGCGCTCCGCTCCCCCGTCGACCGCGGTCAGGACGACGATGCCGTCCTCCATGATCGCCGTCGAGTGCTCCCAGTGCGCCGCGCGGGCCCCGTCGACCGTGACCACCGTCCAGTCGTCCTCGAGGACCCTGGTCTCTGCTCCGCCCCGCGCGATCATCGGCTCGATCGCAAGACACATCCCTGGACGCAACCGCGGTCCCGACGCCGACGTCTTGTAGTTGTGCACGTCCGGCGGCTGATGCATGGCACTGCCGATACCGTGCCCGACGTAGTCCTCGACGATGCCGTACTCGACCCCGCTGAACTCACCGGCCATCTCGACGGCCGCCTCGACGGCCTCGCCGACGGCGTTCAGCCGCTTCGCGGAGGCCAGGGCGGCGATGCCCGCCCACATGGCGGCCTCCGTCGTCCGGATGAGCGCGATGTCGGCGAGGTCAGCACCCGCGGCGACCAGGTCGTCGTCGGGCAGCTTGTGGTCAAGAGCGCCGTCGGCACCCAGGACGAACGAGATGGCCGAGTCGCCGTGCCACCCCTCGACGGTCGCACCGCAGTCGATCGAGACCAGGTCACCCGCCGCGAGCACCCTGCTACCGGGGATCCCGTGGATGACCTCGTCGTTGACCGACGTGCAGATCACGCCCGTGAACCCGTGGTAGCCGAGGAACGACGGCGCCGCGCCGGCCTCGTCGATGGTCCGGGCGGCCACCGCGTCCAGGTCCGCGGTCGTCAGGCCGGGCCGGGCCGCAGCCCGTACCGCGGCGAGAGTCTCCGCGACCACCAGACCGGCGCGCCGCATGAGGCGCACCTGGTCCGGTGTCTTGTACTCGACTCGTTCCCGCCCGAAGACCACGCCTCAGCCCAGCTGGGCCGCGAGAGCGGCGACGATACGGTCGGTGACCTCGGCGATCTCGCCGAGCCCGTCGACCTGGACGAGCAGGTTGCGCTCGGCGTACGCAGCCGTCAGCGGAGCGGTCTGCTCCGCATAGATGTCGAGCCGGCGCGTGATCGCGTCCTTGGTGTCGTCCTCACGCCCCTCCTCCTCGGCACGCTTCGCGATGCGTGACAGGAGCTCGGCGCGGTCCGCCGTCAGCTCGATGACGCCGTCCAGTGCCCAGCCGAGGTTGGCGAGGATCTGGTCGAGCTCCGCGACCTGGGCCGCGTTCCGCGGGTACCCGTCGAGGATGAAGCCCTGCTTGACGTCCGGCTCCGCGAGGCGGTCCTTCACCATCGCGTTGGTGACCTCGTCAGGAACCAGGTCGCCTTTGTTCGTGTACTCCTGCGCAAGCTTGCCCAGCTCGGTCTCCCCCGCGATGTTCGCGCGGAAGATGTCGCCCGTCGAGATCGGGACGATCCCGAAGACGTCAGCGAGGCGGGCTGCCTGCGTACCCTTCCCCGCGCCCTGCGGACCCATGATGACCAGGCGCGTGACCTGGCCCTCGTGGTCCGGACGAGCGTGCAGCTCGCGGCGAGAGGTGGTGGTGGGGGTCTGGCTCAACGGAGAAATCCTTCGTAGTGGCGCTGCTGCAGCTGCGAATCGATCTGCTTGACCGTATCCAGCCCGACACCGACCACGATGAGGATCGAGGCACCGCCGAAGGGCAGGGACGTGCTGACGCCGAGGAAGACGAGCACCAGCGTCGGGATCAGCGCGACGAGCGCGAGGTACAGGGAACCGGCGGAGGTGATCCGGGTGATCACGAAGTCCAGGTACTCCGCCGTGGGGCGGCCGGCGCGGATGCCGGGGATGAAGCCGCCGTACTTCTTCATGTTGTCCGCGACCTCGTCCGGGTTGAACGTGATCGAGGTGTAGAAGAAGCAGAAGAAGATGATCATCAGCGTGTACACCGCGATGTACAGCGGCGACGACTGCTCGACCAGGTTGTTGGAGATCCAGACGACCCACTCGGACTGCTGGTCCCCGAACTGCGCGAGGAGGCCGGGCACCGCGAGGATCGACGCAGCGAAGATCACGGGGATGACACCCGACATGTTGATCTTGATCGGGATGTACGTGCTGGTGCCGCCGTACATCCGGCGGCCCACCATGCGCTTCGCGTACTGCACGGGGATCCGGCGCTGCGACTGCTCGACGAACACCACGAGACCGATCACCAGGACGATGACCAGGATCATGACCGTGAAGTTGACGACGCCGTTGGCGCCACCGGCGATCGACCAGAGCGACGTGGGGAAGCTCGCTGCGATCGACGTGAAGATCAGGAGCGACATGCCGTTGCCGACGCCGCGCTCGGTGATCAGCTCGCCGAGCCACATGACGAGGCCCGTGCCTGCGGTCATGGTGATGACCATGAAGATCGAGGTCAGGACGCCGTCGTCCGGGATGACGGGGACGTCACAGCCCTGGAAGAGCAGGCCCTGACGCGCCGTCGTGATGACGGTGGTCGACTGCAGGATCGCGAGGCCGATGGTGAGGTAGCGCGTGTACTGGGTCAGCTTGGTCTGACCCGACTGGCCCTCCTTCTGCAGCGCCTCGAAGCGTGGGATCACCACGCGAAGCAGCTGCACGATGATGCTTGCCGTGATGTACGGCATGATCCCGAGGGCGAAGATCGACAGCTGCAGCAGAGCTCCGCCGCTGAAGACGTTGATCAGGCCGAGCAGCGTGTTGTCACCCTGCCCAGCAATACATTGCTGCACGTTCGCATAGTCCACACCGGGAGTCGGGATGAACGACCCGAGCCGGAAGATCGCCATGATCGCGATCGTGAACAGCAGCTTGCGCCGCAGGTCTGGCGTCCGGAAAGCCCGGCCGAAAGCGCTGAGCACCCTATCCTCCTGGCCCGCCGTTGCGGGATATCGTGTCGCCGGCAGGACACCGGCGAGGTGTGTCGAACGTGGGCCAGACCACAACGGTGCAGCCGGACCGTGTCGGATTCTACGTTGCTCACGGGGTCTCTCGGACCACGAGGGCCCCCGAATTTTCCCAAGAGAGCACACAGGGCCGGCCGCGCATCATGCGCCGCCGGCCCTGGAGCTGTCTCAGGCCTCGGAAACCGTACCGCCGGCCGCCAGGATCTTCTCCTTGGCGGATGCCGAGACGCGGTCGACCGCGATCTCGAGCTTGACGGTGATCTCACCGTTGCCGAGCACCTTCACGGGCTGGCCCTTGCGGACCGCCCCCTTGGCGACGAGGTCCTCCACGGTGACAGAGCCACCGTCGGGGAACAGCGTTGAGAGCTTGTCCAGGTTCACGACCTGGAACTCCACGCGGAACGGGTTCTTGAACCCACGGAGCTTCGGGAGGCGCATGTGCAGAGGCACCTGCCCACCCTCGAAGCCTGCGGGCACCTGGTAACGGGCCTTCGTGCCCTTGGTACCACGACCTGCCGTCTTGCCCTTCGACGCCTCACCACGACCCACACGGGTCTTCGCGGTCTTGGCGCCGGGGGCCGGACGGAGGTGGTGCATCTTCAGCGGCTTGTTCTCCGCCATGATCACTCGACCTCCTCGACGGCGACGAGGTGCGCCACCGTCTTGACCATGCCACGAATCTCCGCACGGTCCTCCTTCACGGCAGTGTCGCCGATCCGCTTGAGGCCCAGGGTTCGCAGCGTGTCACGCTGGTTCTGCTTGCCGCCGATGGCGGACTTGGTCTGAGTCACCTTGAGTCGAGCCATCACGCACCCGCCTTCGCAGCAGACTCGGCACGACCAGCAGCCTGCGCGCGAAGGAGCGCGGCCGGGGCCACGTCCTCGAGCGGGAGGCCACGACGAGCGGCAACAGCAGCCGGCTCCTCGAGGCCCTTCAGGGCCGCGACCGTGGCGTGCACGATGTTGATCGCGTTCGACGAACCGAGCGACTTGCTCAGCACGTCGTGGATGCCGGCGCACTCCAGCACGGCGCGCACCGGACCACCGGCGATCACACCGGTACCCGGCGACGCCGGACGCAGGAACACGACACCGGCGGCCTTCTCACCCTGGATGGGGTGAGGGATGGTGCCCTGGATACGAGGGACGCGGAAGAAGCTCTTCTTCGCCTCCTCGACACCCTTGGCGATAGCCGCGGGCACTTCCTTGGCCTTGCCGTAGCCGACGCCGACGGTGCCATCGCCATCGCCCACCACGACGAGCGCGGTGAAGCTGAAGCGACGGCCGCCCTTGACGACCTTGGAGACGCGGTTGATGGAGACGACCTTCTCGACGAAGGCGCTCTTTTCCTCGCGCCCTCCGCGACGGTCGTCGCGACGGCCGCCACCACGGCGGTCGTTACGGTCCTTGTTCTCGGTGGCGGCACCCTGGGGGGCGCCGCTGCGCTGCCCTGCAGCCATCAGAGAGTCCTCTTCTTCCGTGCGTTGGTCATCACAGGGCCAGACCGCCCTCGCGGGCGCCGTCAGCCACTGCAGCGACGCGACCGTGGTACTTGTTGCCGCCGCGGTCGAACACGACGGTGTCGACGCCGACAGCCTTGGCACGCTCGGCGACGAGCTCGCCGATCTTGCGGGCCTTGGCCGTCTTGTCGCCGTCGAACGCACGCAGGTCGGCCTCGAGGGTCGACGCCGACGCGACGGTCTTGCCCACGTTGTCGTCCACGACCTGCACCACCATGTGGCGCGAGGAACGGGTGACAACCAGACGCGGCCGAACGGCGGTGCCGGCGATCTTCTTGCGCAGGCGCAGGTGACGACGCTGGCGAGCGACGGACTTTCCCTTACCCAGGATCTTGATAGCCATCGTCACTTACCAGCCTTTCCGACCTTGCGGCGGACATTCTCGCCGGCGTAACGCACGCCCTTGCCCTTGTAAGGCTCGGGCTTGCGGATCTTGCGAATGTTCGCTGCGACCTCGCCGACCTGCTGCTTGTCGATGCCCGAGACCGAGAACTTGGTAGGGCTCTCGACTGCGAACGTGACACCCGCGGGGGGTTCGATGACAACGGGGTGGCTGAATCCGAGCGCGAACTCAAGGCCCGAGCCCTTCGCCACGACTCGGTAACCAGTACCGACGATCTCGAGCTTCTTCTCGTAGCCCTGCGTCACACCGGTGATCATGTTGGCGATCAGGGTGCGGGTCAGGCCGTGCAGCGCACGGGAGTTCCGCTCGTCGTCCGGACGGGACACCACGAGCTGGGTGTCCTCCTGGGCGACATTGATGGGGGCGGGCACGTTGTGCTCGAGAGAACCCTTGGGGCCCTTCACGGTCACGAGCGCGCCGCTGACAGTGATGTCCACGCCGGCTGGGACCGGAACGGGAAGCTTGCCGATTCGAGACATTGGCGTTTTCTCCTTTCCGGATTACCAGACGTAGGCGAGGACTTCGCCGCCGACGCCCTTGGCCTGTGCCTGCCGGTCGGTGAGGAGACCAGAGGACGTGGACATAATCGCCACGCCCAGGCCGCCGAGCACCTTGGGCAGATCGGTGGACTTGCGGTAGACACGCAGACCGGGCTTCGAGATGCGGCGCACGCCCGCAAGGGCGCGCTCCCGGTTCTGGCCGTACTTCAGCTCGAGCGTGAGGGACTTGCCCACCTGGGCGTCCTCCACGGACCAGCCGACGATGTAGCCCTCGGCCTGCAGGATCTCAGCAATGTGCGTCTTCAGCTTCGACGACGGCATGGTGACCGTGTCGTGGTGAGCCGAGTTCGCGTTACGCAGACGGGTCAGCATGTCTGCGATCGGGTCGGTCATAGTCATCGGGCTCTTGCCCTTCCTCGCCGGGGTATCCGAACGGCCGTCAAAGGCCGAACAGACCTACGACGTAGTTGTGTTACCAGCTGCTCTTGGTGACGCCGGGAAGTTCGCCGCGGTGGGCCATCTCCCGCACGCAGATACGGCACAGGCCGAACTTGCGGTAAACGGAGTGCGGGCGACCGCACTTCTGGCACCGGGTGTAGGCGCGGACCGCAAACTTCGGCTTGGCGGCCGCCTTGTTGATCAGGGCCTTCTTCGCCATGTCAGTTGCTCTCCTTGAAGGGGAAGCCGAGACGGCGCAGCAGGGAGCGGCCCTCGTCGTCGGTCGTCGCCGTCGTCACGACCGTGATGTCCATACCGCGGACGCGGTCGATCTTGTCCTGGTCGATCTCGTGGAACATCGACTGCTCCGTGAGACCGAAGGTGTAGTTGCCGTGGCCGTCGAACTGCTTGGGCGACAGACCGCGGAAGTCGCGAATACGCGGCAGCGCGGTTGCCAGCAGACGGTCCAGGAACTCCCACATGCGGTCACCGCGAAGCGTCACGTGCGCACCGATCGGCATGCCCTCGCGCAGCTTGAACTGCGCGATGGACTTACGAGCCTTGGTGACCTGCGGCTTCTGACCGGTGATCGCCGAGAGGTCGCGGATAGCGCCCTCGATGAGCTTCGAGTCCTTGGCCGCGTCGCCCACACCCATGTTCACGACGATCTTCGTGAGACCGCCGGCCTGGTGCAGGTTCTTGTGGCCGAACTCCTCGATCAGCGCCGGGAGGATCTCCTCGCGGTACTTCTGCTTGAGGCGCGGCAGGGCCGGGGCCTCGATGGTCGTCTCGGTCATCAGATGTCCTTCCCGGAGCGCTTCGCAACGCGGATCCGGACGGTCTTGGTACGACCGTCGCGCTCCACCTGCTCCTCGCGGTACCCGACGCGGGTGCCCTTCTTGGACTCCGGGTCGACGATCATCACGTTGCTCACGTGGATCGGCGCCTCGACCGTCTCGATGCCACCGGTGCGGGCGCCGCGCTGCGACTGGCCCACCTTGGTGTGCTTCGTGACGCGCTGAACGCCCTCGACCACGAGGCGGTCGGAGTCCTTGAAGACTTCGAGCACCCGGCCGGTCTTGCCCTTGTCACGACCCGAGATCACGATGACCTGGTCGCCCTTCTTGATCTTCGCCATGGTCAGAGCACCTCCGGTGCCAGCGAGATGATCTTCATGAACCGCTTGTCGCGCAGCTCACGACCCACCGGGCCGAAGATGCGGGTGCCGCGAGGCTCGCCGTCGCTCTTCAGGATGACGGCGGCGTTCTCGTCGAACTTGATGTAGGAACCGTCGGGACGGCGGCGCTCCTTGGCGGTCCGGACGACGACGGCCTTGATGACGTCGCCCTTCTTCACGTTGCCGCCTGGGATCGCGTCCTTGACGGTGGCGACGATGGTGTCGCCGATTCCGGCGTAGCGACGGCCGGAGCCACCGAGAACGCGGATGCAGAGAATCTCCTTGGCACCCGTGTTGTCGGCGACCCGAAGTCGCGACTCCTGCTGGATCATTTGAATGAACTCCTGTCGTCGAACTGGTTCTCGCGCGGACTGTTTCCGGCGAGCCTGGCCGAACGGATAGTTACTGTGCTGGCCGGGACGGCACGCGTACGTGTGTCACGCACCGCCCCAGCCGGGATAGAAGTCCTTACTTGGCCTTCTCGAGGATCTCCACGAGCCGGAACCGCTTGGTAGCGGACAGCGGGCGGGTCTCCATGATGACGACCAGGTCGCCGATACCGGCGCTGTTCTGCTCGTCGTGCGCCTTGACCTTCGTGGTGCGACGAATGACCTTGGCGTAGAGCGGGTGCTTCACCCGGTCCTCGACCTCGATCACGATGGTCTTGTCCATCTTGTCGCTGACCACGTAGCCACGGCGCACCTTGCGCGTCGCACGCTGGGCCTCGGGGGCCGCAGCAGTCGTGTTCTCGCTCATTGCCTCACTCACTCACGCTCGGAGCCGTACGGATGCCGAGCTCGCGCTCACGCAGGATCGTGTAGATCCGAGCGATGTCGCGACGCACGGCCTTGAGACGACCGTGGCTCTCGAGCTGGCCGGTCGCCGACTGGAAGCGGAGGTTGAAAAGCTCCTCCTTGGCTTCCTTCAGCTTGGCGACGAGAGTCTCGTCATCCATGCCATCCAGATCGATGGGGGCAAGCCCCTGCGTACCGATAGCCATCAGACACCACCCTCGCGCACCACGAAACGGCACTTCATCGGGAGCTTGTGCATCGCGCGGCGCATGGCCTCGCGTGCAAGGGACTCGTCAACACCGGCCAGTTCGAAAACGATCCGACCCGGCTTGACGTTAGCGACCCACCACTCCGGCGAACCCTTACCGGAACCCATGCGGGTCTCGGCAGGCTTCTTCGTCAGCGGGCGGTCCGGGTAGATGTTGATCCACACCTTGCCGCCACGCTTGATGTGGCGAGTCATTGCGATACGCGCCGCCTCGATCTGGCGGTTGGTGACGTACGCCGGCTCCAGAGCCTGGATGCCGAAGTCGCCGAACGCGATCTGCGTGCCACCCTTGGCCGCGCCGGAGCGCGACGGGTGGTGCTGCTTGCGGTGCTTGACCCTGCGCGGGATCAGCATGGTCAGGCCTCCGTTCCGGTCTCTGCGGCCGGTGCAGCAGCTGCCTCAGCCGCGGGGGCTGCCTCAGTGCTGCGCTCGGCCGGACGCTCGTTGCGACGACCGCCACCGCGACGCTCGCCACCGCGCTCGCCACGCTCGCCGCCGCGCTCGCCACGGCCACGGCCCTGACGGGGAGCGGCAGTAGCCTGCTGAGCGGCGAACTCCTTCTCGGTGACCTCGCCCTTGTAGATCCACACCTTCACGCCGATGCGGCCGAAGGTGGTGCGGGCCTCGTAGAAGCCGTAGTCGATGTACGCGCGGAGCGTGTGCAGGGGCACGCGGCCCTCGCGATAGAACTCCGAGCGGCTCATCTCCGCGCCGCCGAGGCGGCCGGCGACCTGCACGCGGATGCCCTTCGCGCCGGCACGCTGGGCGGACTGCATGCCCTTGCGCATCGCGCGACGGAAGGAGACACGGCTGGCCAGCTGCTCGGCAATGCCCTGAGCAACGAGCTGCGCGTCGATCTCCGCGTTCTTGACCTCGAGGATGTTGAGCTGAACCTGCTTGCCGGTGAGCTTCTCGAGCTCGCCGCGGATGCGGTCTGCCTCAGCCCCTCGACGGCCGATCACGATGCCCGGACGTGCCGTGTGGATGTCCACGCGGACACGATCGCGGGTGCGCTCGATCTCAACCTTGGAGATACCTGCACGCTCGAGACCAGTGCTCATGAGCTTGCGGATCTGAACGTCCTCACGGACGTAGTCGCGGTACCGCTGACCGGGCTTGGTGCTGTCGGCGAACCAACGCGACCGGTGGTCAGTCGTAATACCCAGGCGGTACCCGTGCGGGTGAACCTTCTGTCCCACTATCGGGCCCCTTCCTTGTCGGCGAGCACCACGGTGATGTGGCTGGTGCGCTTAAGAATGCGCGTAGCACGTCCCTGAGCCCGCGGGCGGAAACGCTTGAGCGTCGGCCCCTCGTCCACGAACGCGGCGGAGACGACCAGGTCGCCCTCGTCGAAACGTTCGCTCGCGCGGTCGGCCTTCACCCGAGCGTTGGCGATCGCGCTCTCCACAACCTTGCGGATCGGCTCGCTGGCGGCCTGCGGTGCGAACTTCAGCACCGCGACGGCCTCAGAGGCCTGCTTGCCACGGATGAGGTCCACGACGCGCCGGGCCTTCTGGGGCGTGACACGGACGAACCGCGCCTGCGCCTTGGCTTCCATTGCTGTCCTGCTTCCTTTTCTCAGACAGTCCAGATCATCACTGCTATGGCGGGGAGAACCCCACGCCTCAGCGGCGACGACCCTTCCTGTCGTCCTTCACGTGGCCGCGGAAGGTCCGCGTGGGAGCGAACTCGCCGAGCTTGTGGCCGACCATCGACTCGGTCACGAAGACCGGGACGTGCTTGCGACCGTCGTGCACGGCAAAGGTGTGACCGAGAAAGTCGGGCGTGACAACCGACCGACGGGACCAGGTCTTGATTACTGTCTTGGTCCCCTTCTCGTTCTGGACGTCCACCTTCTTCTGGAGGTGGTCGTCTACGAAGGGGCCCTTCTTCAGGCTACGAGGCATGTTTCAGGCTCCTATCAGCGCTTCTTGCCGGTACGACGGCGACGGACGATCATCCGGTCGCTCGACTTGTTCGGACGGCGGGTACGACCCTCCGGCTGGCCCCAAGGGCTCACCGGGTGGCGTCCACCGGACGTCTTGCCTTCACCACCACCGTGGGGGTGGTCAACCGGGTTCATGGCGACGCCACGCACGGTCGGGCGCTTGCCCTTCCAGCGCATGCGGCCGGCCTTGCCCCAGCTGATGTTCGACTGCTCGGCGTTACCGACCTCGCCGACCGTCGCGCGGCAGCGCAGGTCGACCATCCGGATCTCGCCGGACGGCATGCGCAGCTGCGCATAGGGGCCGTCCTTGGCAACGAGCTGCACCGACGCACCGGCCGAACGGGCGATCTTCGCACCGCCACCGGGCCGAAGCTCGATGGCGTGGATGACCGTACCGGTCGGGATGTTGCGCAGCGGCAGGTTGTTGCCGGGCTTGATGTCGGCACCCGCACCGGCCTCGATGCGGTCGCCCTGCGACAGCTTGTTCGGCGCGATGATGTAGCGCTTCTCGCCGTCCGCGTAGTGCAGGAGCGCGATGCGCGCCGTGCGGTTGGGGTCGTACTCGATGTGAGCGACCTTCGCGGGCACGCCGTCCTTGTCGTGACGACGGAAGTCGATGACTCGGTAGGCGCGCTTGTGGCCGCCGCCCTTGTGGCGCGTCGTGATACGACCGGTGTTGTTACGGCCACCGGTCTTGCTCAGCGGGCGGATCAGCGACTTCTCCGGCTGCGAGCGTGTGACCTCGACAAAGTCGGCAACGCTGGAGCCACGGCGGCCGGGCGTCGTCGGCTTGTACTTACGGATTCCCATGGAAACCTGTCCTCAATCGTCTCTCGTCAGCTCAGCCGACCGGACCGCCGAAGATGTCGATCGTGCCCTCGCGGAGGGTGACGATCGCACGCTTCGTGTCCTTGCGCTTGCCGAGGCCAAAACGCGTGCGACGCGTCTTGCCCTTGCGGTTCATCGTGTTCACCGACGCGACCTTGACGCTGAAGACCTTCTCGATAGCGATCTTGATCTCGGTCTTGTTGGCGCTCGGGTCCACGATGAAGGTGTACTTGCCCTCGTCGAGAAGGTTGTAGCTCTTCTCGGAGACGACCGGCGCGAGCAGGATGTCGCGCGGGTCCTTCACGGTGACGGTCACTTGGCAGTCTCCTCGGTGATATCAGCCTCGGACCCGATCTCCGACTCAGTGGCGACAGCCTTCGCACCCTTGGTCGGGCCCTCGAGGAACGCGGCAAGCGCACCCTCGGTGAAGATGACGTCGTCGGAGATGAGCACGTCGTAGGTGTTCAGCTGGTCAGCGACCAGGAGGTGCACCTCGGGAACGTTGCGCAGGGACCGATGCGTCGCGTCGTCACCGCGGAGCGTCACGACGAGCACGTTGGCACGCGTCGTCAGCTTCGTGATCGTGGCGAGCGCCGTCTTGGTCGACGGAACACCGTCGATGCCGAAGCCGGCAACGACGTGCACGCGGCCGGCACGGGCGCGGTCCGAAAGCGCACCGCGGAGAGCGGCAGCCTTCATCTTCTTCGGGGTGCGCTGGTCGTAGCTGCGCGGCTGCGGGCCGTGAACGACGCCACCGCCGGCGAACTGCGGAGCACGCGTCGAACCCTGGCGGGCGCGACCGGTGCCCTTCTGCTTGTACGGCTTACGGCCACCACCGCGAACCTCGCCACGAGTCTTCGTGGACGCTGTGCCCTGGCGGGCCGCTGCGCGCTGCGCAACAACCACCTGGTGGATCAGCGGGATGTTCACGGCCACGTCGAACACCTCAGCAGGGAGCTCGGCGGTGCCGGACTTCTTGCCCTGGGCGTCCAGGACGTCGACAGTCAGAGCGGACATCGGGTTCACGCTCCCTTCGCGGCGTTACGCACGAGGACGACGCCACCCTTGGGGCCGGGAACTGCGCCCTTGACGAGCAGCAGACCCTTCTCTGCGTCGACCGCGTGAACGGTCAGGTTCTGGGTGGTCTGACGGTCATTACCCATCCGACCCGCCATCCGCATGCCCTTGAAGACTCGCGACGGCGTCGAAGCGCCACCGATCGAGCCAGGCTTGCGGTGGTTACGGTGCGCACCGTGGGAGGCACCCACGCCGGAGAAGCCGTGACGCTTCATCACACCGGCGGTGCCCTTGCCCTTGGTCGTGCCAATCACGTCGACCACAGCGCCGGCCTCGAAGGCCTCAGCGGTGATCTCCTGGCCGAGCGTGAACTCGCCAGCGTTCTCGGTGCGGATCTCGGCCACGTGACGACGAGGCGTCACACCGGCCTTCTCGAAGTGGCCCTTGAGGGGCTTGGTGACCTTGCGCGGGTCAACCTGGCCGGTCGCAAGCTGGACAGCCGCATAACCGTCGGCGTCCACCGTGCGGACCTGGGTCACCACATTGGTGCCCACGGAGACCACGGTCACCGGCACGAGGCGGCCTGCCTCGTCCCAGAGCTGGGTCATACCAAGCTTGGTCCCGAGCAACGCGGTCACGTTCTTCTGCTGGTTGGTCATGATGTCCTCCAGCCTCAGAGCTTGATCTCGATGTTCACGTCCGCCGGCAGGTCGAGTCGCATGAGCGAGTCGACGGCCTTGGGCGTGGGATCGATGATGTCGATGAGCCGCTTGTGCGTACGCATCTCGAAGTGCTCACGGCTGTCCTTGTACTTGTGAGGCGACCGGATCACAACGAAGACGTTCTTCTCCGTCGGCAGCGGCACCGGACCCACGACCGTCGCACCAGCGCGAGTGACCGTGTCGACGATCTTGCGCGCCGAACTGTCGATCACCTCGTGGTCGTAGGACTTGAGCCGGATGCGGATCTTCTGTCCCGCCATGGCGTCGTCTGACTCTCTCTCTCGAACCGCTACTGTCCGACCCACGCACTCGGGCGTGTCGCTTAAAGCGGCACAGCCGGGCGCATAACACCATCGCTGGTGCCGGGGCCGTTGGGAAGTGATCTCGTCCTGGCTGTACAGCCAGAACCGACCACGACGTTTGCCGAGCCTGCTCGGAACAGTCCCTCCGGAAGACCGGAGGACGTGTGCTCCGCGGGGCGCCTCGTACGCATCGAATAGCAGGCGATAAACCCCGCGACCCCTCGCCCGGTTTTCCCCGGGAGGGTGACCGCTCCAGCCTCTGCTGATCCCGAACGATCCGGGACCAAGGACTGCGGTTCTGCACACTGTTCGACACTTGAAAGAGCGCGCCTGTGACAGGCAACTATGCAATCTTGCCACACGACTCCGCATGTACCAAACGGAGGACCGTGTGACGCCTGCTACTACGCGATGAGGCCCGGGCGCCGAAGCACCCGGGCCTCATCGTTCAGCTGACTTCCGTCAGATGAGTCTGTGCTCCAAGATCACTTGATGATCTTGGTGACACGGCCTGAACCGACCGTGCGGCCACCCTCGCGGATGGCGAAGCCCAGACCCTCCTCCATGGCGATCGGCTGGATGAGCTCGACCGACATCTCGGTGTTGTCGCCGGGCATGACCATCTCGGTGCCCTCGGGCAGCGTGATGACGCCGGTGACGTCCGTGGTGCGGAAGTAGAACTGCGGGCGGTAGTTCGAGTAGAACGGGTTGTGACGGCCACCCTCGTCCTTGCCCAGGATGTAGACCTGAGCCTCGAAGTTCGTGTGCGGGGTGATCGAACCCGGCTTCACGATGACCTGCCCGCGCTCGACGTCCTCGCGCTTGATGCCACGCAGGAGCAGACCGGTGTTGTCGCCGGCCTGTGCCTGGTCCATCTGCTTGTGGAACGTCTCGATGCCCGTGACCGTGGTCTTCTGCGGCTCGCGGATACCGACGATCTCGACGTCAGAGTTGACGTCCAGCGTGCCACGCTCGACCTTACCGGTGACGACCGTGCCACGACCGGTGATCGTGAAGACGTCCTCGATCGGCATGAGGAACGGCTTGTCGAGGTCGCGCACCGGCTCCGGCACGTTCTCGTCGACAGCGTTCATCAGCTCGACGACCTTCTCGACCCACTCGGCGTCGCCCTCGAGAGCCTTGAGGCCCGAGACGCGAACGACGGGCGCGTTGTCGCCGTCGAACTCCTGCGAGGAGAGCAGCTCACGGACCTCCATCTCGACGAGCTCGAGGATCTCCTCGTCGTCGACCATGTCGGACTTGTTGAGCGCCACGAGCAGGTAGGGCACGCCGACCTGACGGGCGAGCAGCACGTGCTCACGCGTCTGGGCCATCGGGCCGTCGGTCGCGGCAACCACCAGGATCGCGCCGTCCATCTGCGCGGCACCGGTGATCATGTTCTTGATGTAGTCGGCGTGACCAGGGGCGTCGACGTGCGCGTAGTGGCGCGCCGGCGTCTCGTACTCGATGTGCGCGATGTTGATCGTGATACCGCGCTGCTTCTCTTCCGGCGCGGCGTCGATCTCGTCGAAGTTGCGCTGCGTGTTCGCCGGAAGGTCCGGGTACTTGTCCGCAAGCGTCTTCGAGATCGCGGCGGTCAGCGTCGTCTTACCGTGGTCGACGTGACCGATCGTGCCGATGTTGACGTGCGGCTTGGTCCGCTCGAACTTGGCCTTAGCCACTGGGGTCCTCCTGGGACTTGGGTAGATGTTCCGAACGTTGCAGATGCTCGGCCAAGAAGCCTACAACTGCGGGGCGTGCGGTTCTTCCTACAGGTTGGTTGTGCGGGTCGACCTGTGGGGACTCACTCGCCCCGGGTCTTCTTGATGATCTCTTCGGCAACTGCCTTGGGAACCTCGGCATAGCTGTCGAACTGCATCGAGTACACCGCGCGGCCCTGGGTCTTCGACCGGAGGTCGCCGATGTAACCGAACATCTCGCTCAGCGGCACCTGGGCGCGAACGACCTTGACACCGGTCGCGTCCTCCATGGACTGGATCATGCCACGTCGGGAGTTGATGTCGCCGATCACGTCGCCCATGTACTCCTCGGGCGTACGCACCTCGACGGCCATGACCGGCTCGAGCAGGACCGGGTCGGCGCGCTTGACGCCTTCCTTGAAGACCATCGAACCGGCAATCTTGAACGCCATCTCCGAGGAGTCGACGTCGTGGTACGCACCATCGATCAGCGACGCCTTGACGCCGACGACCGGGAAGCCTGCCAGGACACCCTGCTGCATGGCCGACTGGATACCAGCGTCCACGGACGGGATGTACTCACGGGGGATGCGGCCACCGGTGACGGCGTTCTCGAACTCGTAGAGCTCGCCCTCCGTCGTCTCCAGCGGTGCGAAGGTCACCTGGACCTTCGCGAACTGGCCGGAACCACCGGTCTGCTTCTTGTGCGTGTAGTCGACCTTCTCCGCAACGCGGCGAATGGTCTCGCGGTAGGCGACCTGCGGCTTACCGACGTTGGCCTCGACCTTGAACTCGCGACGCATACGGTCCACGAGGATGTCGAGGTGGAGCTCGCCCATACCGCCGATGACGGTCTGGCCGGTCTCGTCGTCCAGGCGCACCCGGAACGTCGGGTCCTCCTGCGCGAGCTTCTGGATAGCGGTCGACAGCTTCTCCTGGTCGGCCTTCGTCTTCGGCTCGATCGCCACGTCGATGACGGGCTCCGGGAAGCTCATCGACTCGAGGATGACCTGGTTCGCCGGGTCGGACAGGGTGTCACCGGTGGTGACGTCCTTGAGCCCGATGAACGCGTAGATGTGGCCCGCGTGTGCTTCCTCGACCGGGTTCTCCTTGTTGGAGTGCATCTGGAAGAGCTTCCCGATGCGCTCCTTCTTGCCCTTGGTCGAGTTCTGCACCTGTGCGCCCTGCGCGACCTTGCCCGAGTAGACGCGGACGTAGGTCAGCTTGCCGAAGAACGGGTGCGTGGCGACCTTGAACGCGAGGGCCGAGAACGGCTCCGACTCGTCCGGGCGACGCTCGACGATCTTCTCCGGGTCCTTGACGTCGTGGCCCTGGACGGCCGGGACGTCGAGCGGGGTCGGCAGATAGTCGATCACGGCGTCGAGCATGGGCTGCACGCCCTTGTTCTTGAACGCCGAGCCACACAGCACCGGGAAGGCCGCCGAGCTGATGACGAGCTTGCGGATACCGGCCTTGATCTCCGGGATCGTCAGCTCTTCACCGGCGAGGAACTTCTCGAGCAGCTCGTCGTCAGCCTCGGCGACGGCCTCGATGAGCTGAGCGCGGTACTGCTCAGCCTTCTCGACCATGTCGGCCGGGATCTCCTCGACCTCGTACTCCTCGCCCATCTTGGTGTCGCCGCGCCACGTGAGCGCCTTCATCTCGATGAGGTCGACAACGCCCTCGAAGTCGTTCTCAGCACCGATCGGGAGCTGGATGACGAGCGGCTTCGCCTTGAGGCGGTTGATGATGGTGTCGACGGTGAAGTAGAAGTCCGCACCGAGCTTGTCCATCTTGTTGACGAAGCAGATGCGCGGGACGTCGTACTTGTCCGCCTGGCGCCAGACCGTCTCCGACTGGGGCTCGACGCCCTCCTTGCCGTCGAACACGGCAACGGCACCATCGAGCACGCGGAGCGAACGCTCCACCTCGACCGTGAAGTCGACGTGACCCGGCGTATCGATGATGTTGATCTGGTTGTTCTTCCAGTAGCAGGTCGTCGCGGCGGACGTGATCGTGATGCCGCGCTCCTGCTCCTGCTCCATCCAGTCCATCGTCGACGCACCGTCGTGCGTCTCACCGATCTTGTAGTTCACACCCGTGTAGAACAGGATGCGCTCGGTCGTCGTGGTCTTGCCGGCATCGATATGGGCCATGATGCCGATGTTGCGGACCTTGTTCAGGTCAGTCAGCACGTCGAGTGCCACGGTGTCTTACCCCTTGGTCTGAAGGTGGGCTGGGGGCCGGCGGTCAAGCATCCACCGACGGCCCCGGGGTAACCCGGGGCCGCTCGGAAGCTACTACCAGCGGTAGTGCGCGAAGGCCTTGTTGGAGTCGGCCATCTTGTGCATGTCCTCGCGGCGCTTGACCGCAGCACCGAGACCGTTCGACGCGTCGAGGATCTCGTTCATGAGACGCTCGGTCATCGTCTTCTCGCGACGAGCGCGGGAGAAGTCGGTGAGCCAGCGCAGCGCGAGCGTGGTGGCACGCGTGGGGCGGACGTCGACCGGCACCTGGTACGTGGCGCCACCGACGCGGCGGGAGCGCACCTCGAGCGCGGGGCGGACGTTGTCCAGCGCGCGCTTGAGGACCACGACCGGGTCGCCGTCGGTCTTGGAGCGGACACCCTCGAGGGCGCCGTAGACGATCGCCTCGGCGGTCGACTTCTTGCCGTCGAGCAGGACCTTGTTGATCAGCTGCGTGACAACCGGGGACCCGTACACCGGGTCAACGATGAGCGGCCGCTTCGGGGCCGGACCCTTGCGGGGCATCAGCTCTTCTCCTTCTTGGCGCCGTACTTGCTCCGACCCTGCTTGCGACCCTTGACACCCTGGGTGTCGAGAGCGCCGCGGACGATCTTGTAACGGACGCCGGGAAGGTCCTTCACACGGCCGCCGCGCACGAGCACGATCGAGTGCTCCTGCAGGTTGTGGCCGACACCGGGGATGTACGCGGTGACTTCGGTACCGGAGGAGAGCTTCACGCGCGCGACCTTACGGAGCGCCGAGTTCGGCTTCTTGGGGGTGGTGGTGTACACGCGTGTGCACACACCGCGCCGCTGAGGAGAGGCATGAAGGGCCGGCGTCTTGGACGCCGTGACCTTCGATGTACGCCCCTTGCGGACGAGCTGCTGGATCGTAGGCACTACGTCTCCGTCGTCTTCTTGAGCTTCGGCGACGCCCTGCCGGCGTCCCCGTCGATGGTTTGGCTTGTGCGTGCCGATCGCATGCGGCACCCACAGCCCCCACGGGGACTGCTACGCCACGTACCACCGGCTCGATGGCCCGGATCCACCATCGGGGCACGACGTGCCCCGGAGGATTACACCGGGATGCCCACGCACTCACATCGGCCGCTTCCGAAGCTGCCCTGCGGCGGCCTTCAAGAGGTGCGGCCCGACGGCGCGGGCACGAATTCTAAGAATACCCACGTGTTTACAGGGGGTCAAAACGAATCGGGTGTGAGATGGGCCCGAAACCCCCACGTAGAGCGCCTGCCCGGCCCCGACCCGGCTCGACCGACGAGGGTCGAGCTGGTCAGGACCGGGCAGGCGCGCACTACCTAGTTCTCAGAGGATCGGATCAGCGGAAGTCGCCGAGGTCCAGGTCCTCCAGCGGGATCGCCTCGCCCGAGCCCATACCGAGCGTCGGGAAGTCGATCTCGTCATAGCCGAAGCTCGGGTAGAGCTCGGCCTTGGCCTGCTCGGTGGGCTCGACCTCGACGTTGCGGTAGCGGGGCAGACCCGTACCGGCCGGGATGAGCTTACCGATGATGACGTTCTCCTTGAGGCCCAGCAGCGGGTCACGACGACCGCTCATCGACGCCTCGGTGAGCACTCGGGTGGTCTCCTGGAAGGAGGCCGCCGAGAGCCACGAGTCGGTGGCGAGCGAAGCCTTCGTGATACCCATCAGCTCCGGACGGCCGGCGGCCGGCTGGCCACCCTCCGACACGGCCTTGCGGTTGGCGTCCTCGAAGCGCATGCGCTCCGCGAGCTCACCGGGCAGCAGGTGCGAGTCACCCGAGTCGAGCACGGTCACGCGACGCAGCATCTGCCGCACGATGACCTCGATGTGCTTGTCGTGGATGTCCACGCCCTGGCTGCGGTAGGTCTCCTGGACCTGGTCCACCAGGTGGGTCTGCGTGGCACGCGGGCCGAGGATCCGCAGCACCTTCTTCGGGTCGACAGCACCCTGGACGAGCTGGGTACCCACGGTGACGTGGTCGCCGTCCGCGATCTTGAGGCGCGCACGCTTCGTGACCGGGTACTTGATCTCCTCGCCACCGTCGTCCGGCGTCAGCACGAGGTGACGCGTCCGCTCGGTGTCCTCGATCGTCACGCGACCCGTGTACTCCGCGATCGGCGCCTCACCCTTGGGGGTGCGGGCCTCGAAGAGCTCGGTGACACGCGGCAGACCCTGCGTGATGTCCTCAGCGGCAGCCACACCACCGGTGTGGAAGGTACGCATCGTCAGCTGCGTGCCCGGCTCACCGATCGACTGCGCCGCGATGATGCCGACGGCCTCGCCGATGTCCACGAGCAGACCCGTGGCAAGGGAGCGGCCGTAGCACTTGGCGCAGGTACCGACGCGGGACTCGCACGTCAGGACCGAACGGACCTTGACGCTCTCGATGCCCGCTGCGATGACCTGGTCGATGATGACGTCGCCCGCGTCCGACCCGGCGGTCGCGATGACGTTGCCGTCCGCGTCCACCACGTCCGTCGCGAAGGTACGCGAGTAGATGCTGGTCTCGACGCGGTCGTCCGGGATGAGCGAACCGTCGGGGAGCTTCTCGGCGACCGGCAGCGTGAGGCCACGCTCGGTGCCGCAGTCCTCCTCGCGGATGATGACGTCCTGCGAGACGTCCACCAGACGACGGGTCAGGTAACCCGAGTCCGCCGTACGGAGGGCCGTGTCGGCCAGACCCTTACGGGCACCGTGCGTCGCGATGAAGTACTCGAGGACGGACAGGCCCTCGCGGTAGTTGGACTTGATCGGGCGAGGGATGATCTCGCCCTTCGGGTTCGCCACAAGGCCGCGCATACCGGCGATCTGACGGACCTGCATCCAGTTACCACGTGCGCCAGAGCCCACCATGCGCATGACGGTGTTCCGCGCGTTGCTCTCGAGGTTGACCCGCATGGCCTGCGCGACCTTGTCGGTGGCCTGCGTCCAGATCTCGATGAGCTCCTGACGGCGCTCGTCGTCGGTGATCAGACCCTTGTCGAACTGCTGCTGAACCTTCAGGGCACGAGCCTCGTGCGCCTCGAGGATCTCGGCCTTGGCGGTCGGTGCAGCGACGTCGGAGATGGCGATCGTGACGCCGGAGCGTGTGGCCCACCGGTAGCCGGCGTCCTTCAGCGCGTCCAGCGCAGCGGCCACCTCGACCTTCGGGTAACGCTCGGCGAGGTCGTTGACGATCGTCGACAGGCGCTTCTTGTCGGCCACACCGTTCTCGTACGGGTAGTCGACGGGCAGCGCCTCGTTGAACAGGTACCGGCCGAGCGTGGTGTCGAACAGGAGCTGCTGCCCCTGCTCCCAGCCCTCGGGCGCCTCGAAGTCCTTCAGCGGCGGCACCAGGTCCGACATCCGCAGCTTGATCTTGGCGTTGATGTCCAGCTCGTTGCGGTCGAAGGCCATGATGGCCTCGGCCACGGAGCCGAACGCGCGGCCCTCGCCCACGGCGTCCGGACGGTCGCTCGTGAGGTGGTGCAGACCGATGATCATGTCCTGCGAAGGCATGGTCACCGGACGGCCGTCCGACGGCTTGAGGATGTTGTTGCTCGAGAGCATGAGGATGCGGGCCTCGGCCTGCGCCTCGGCGCTCAGGGGCAGGTGCACAGCCATCTGGTCACCGTCGAAGTCGGCGTTGAACGCGCCGCACACGAGCGGGTGCAGGTGGATGGCCTTGCCCTCGACGAGCTGCGGCTCGAACGCCTGGATGCCCAGACGGTGCAGCGTCGGCGCACGGTTCAGGAGCACGGGGTGCTCCGTGATGACCTCTTCGAGCACGTCCCAGACCACGGGGCGCGTGCGCTCGACCATGCGCTTGGCGCTCTTGATGTTCTGCGCGTGGTTGAGCTCGACGAGCCGCTTCATGACGAAGGGCTTGAACAGCTCGAGCGCCATCTGCTTGGGCAGACCGCACTGGTGCAGCTTGAGCTGCGGGCCGACCACGATGACCGAACGGCCCGAGTAGTCGACGCGCTTGCCGAGCAGGTTCTGACGGAACCGGCCCTGCTTGCCCTTGAGCATGTCGGAGATCGACTTCAGCGGCCGGTTGCCCGGGCCCGTCACCGGGCGGCCACGGCGGCCGTTGTCGAACAGCGAGTCGACGGCCTCCTGGAGCATCCGCTTCTCGTTGTTGACGATGATCTCCGGCGCGCCGAGGTCCAGAAGCCGCTTGAGGCGGTTGTTCCGGTTGATGACGCGGCGGTACAGGTCGTTCAGGTCCGACGTCGCGAACCGGCCACCGTCGAGCTGCACCATCGGGCGCAGGTCCGGCGGGATGACCGGGACGGCGTCGAGCACCATCGCCGTGGGCGAGTTCGTGGTCGTGAGGAACGCGTTCACGACCTTGAGGCGCTTGAGGGCACGGGTCTTGCGCTGGCCCTTGCCCGAGCGGATGGTCTCGCGCAGCGACTCGGCCTCTGCGTCCAGATCGAAGTTCTGGAGGCGCTGCTGGATCGCGTTCGCGCCCATGGCGCCCTCGAAGTAGGTGCCGTAGCGGTCCTGCAGCTGGCGGTACAGCATCTCGTCGCCCTCGAGGTCAGCGACCTTGAGGTTCTTGAACCGGTCCCAGACCTGCTCGAGGCGGTCCAGCTCCTGGTCCGCACGCTTGCGGAGCTGAGCCATCTCGCGCTCGGCGGAGTCACGCACCTTGCGGCGCGCGTCGGCCTTTGCACCCTCTGCCTCGAGCTCGGCCAGGTCGGCCTCGAGCTTCTGGGCACGGGTGTTGATGTCGTTGTCCCGGCGGTCGGAGATCTCCTTCTTCTCGAGATCGATCTCGTTCTGCAGGTTGGGCAGATCTTCCTGGCGGGCCTCGTCGTCGACCGACGTGATCATGTAGGCCGCGAAGTAGATGACCTTCTCGAGGTCCTTCGGGGCCAGGTCCAGCAGGTAGCCCAGGCGGGACGGCACACCCTTGAAGAACCAGATGTGCGTGACGGGCGCGGCGAGCTCGATGTGGCCCATGCGCTCACGGCGCACCTTGGAGCGCGTGACCTCTACGCCACAACGCTCACAGATGATGCCCTTGAAGCGCACGCGCTTGTACTTGCCGCAGTAGCACTCCCAGTCGCGGGTGGGACCGAAGATCTTCTCGCAGAAGAGCCCGTCCTTCTCCGGCTTGAGGGTGCGGTAGTTGATGGTCTCTGGCTTCTTGACCTCACCGTGCGACCAGGCACGGATGTCCTCGGCCGTGGCGAGGCCGATACGCAGCTCGTCGAAGACGTTGACGTCGAGCAAGATGGTCCTACTTCCTGAAGTTCTCGAAAACCCTCGTGGTGTCCAGGTCCGCGCCCGGTGTACGGGCGCGGACCGGTGTCAGATCTCGTCGACGCTGGAGGCGGCGTTGGGCCGCCGCGAGAGGTCGATACCGAGCTCCTCAGCGGCGCGGTACACCTCGTCGTCCGACTCCTTCATCTCGATGGAGACACCGTCGCTCGAAAGCACCTCGACGTTCAGGCACAGCGACTGCATCTCCTTGAGGAGCACCTTGAAGGACTCAGGGATGCCCGAGTCGGGGATGTTCTCGCCCTTGACGATCGCCTCGTAGACCTTGACACGGCCCGGGACGTCGTCGGACTTGATGGTGAGGAGCTCCTGGAGCGTGTACGCGGCGCCGTACGCCTCGAGTGCCCAGACCTCCATCTCACCGAACCGCTGACCACCGAACTGCGCCTTACCACCCAGCGGCTGCTGCGTGATCATGGAGTACGGGCCGGTCGAACGCGCGTGGATCTTGTCGTCGACCAGGTGGTGCAGCTTCAGGATGTACATGTAGCCGGTCGAGACGGCCTCGGGGAACGGCTCGCCGGAGCGGCCGTCGAAGAGGAACGCCTTGCCGTCCGCGTTGACCATCCGCTCGCCGTCACGGTTGGGCAGGGTGGCACCGAAGAGACCGCGCAGCGCGACCTCCTCCAGACCGTCGAACACCGGAGTGGCGACGGGGCGGCCCGGCTCGCTCGTGTGAGCGACGTCGGGGAGGCTCTGCAGCCACTCCCCGCCCTTGTCGTCGGCCAGCGAGACGTCCCAGCCCTGCTTGGCGATCCACCCGAGGTGGGTCTCCAGCACCTGGCCGACGTTCATACGGCCCGGCACACCCAGCGGGTTCAGGATGACGTCGACCGGCGTGCCGTCCTCGAGGAACGGCATGTCCTCCTGCGGGAGGATCTTCGAGATGACGCCCTTGTTGCCGTGGCGGCCGGCCAGCTTGTCGCCGACCGTGATCTTGCGGCGCTGCGCGATGTAGACGCGCACCAGCTGGTTCACGCCGGCGGGCAGCTCGTCGCCGTCCTCCCGGTTGAACTCGCGCACGGCGATGACCGTGCCCTGCTCACCGTGGGGCACCTTGAGCGAGGTGTCGCGCACCTCGCGCGCCTTCTCGCCGAAGATCGCACGCAGCAGGCGCTCCTCCGGGGTCAGCTCGGTCTCACCCTTGGGGGTGACCTTGCCGACCAGGATGTCGCCGGCGCCGACCTCGGCACCGATGCGGATCACGCCGCGCTCGTCGAGGTCCGCGAGGACCTCCTCGGAGACGTTCGGGATGTCCCGCGTGATCTCCTCAGGGCCCAGCTTGGTGTCGCGAGCGTCGACCTCGTGCTCCTCGATGTGGATCGAGGAGAGGACGTCGTCCTCGACGAGGCGCTGCGACAGGATGATCGCGTCCTCGTAGTTGTGGCCCTCCCACGACATGAACGCGACGAGCAGGTTGCGGCCGAGCGCGAGCTCGCCCTCGTCCGTCGCCGGGCCGTCGGCGAGGACGGAGCCGACCTCGATCCGCGCACCCTCGTCGACCAGCACGCGCTGGTTGTAGCTCGTGCCCTGGTTCGAGCGCACGAACTTGTGCACGCGGTACGAGCCCGTCGTGCCGTCGTCGTTCGCGACGAGCACCAGGTCGGCCGAGACCTCGGTGACGACACCGGGCTTGGTCGCCACGATGACGTCGCCGGCGTCGACAGCCGCGCGCCGCTCCATGCCGGTACCGACCACGGGGGCCTCGGACCGGACCAGCGGCACCGCCTGGCGCTGCATGTTCGCACCCATCAGGGCGCGGTTCGCGTCGTCGTGCTCCAGGAACGGGATCAGGGCAGTCGCGACCGACACCATCTGGCGCGGCGAGATGTCCATGTAGTCGACCTCGGCACCCGGGATGTCGTTGGTCTCGCCACCCTTGGTACGGACGAGCACGCGGTCGAGGACGAACGTGCCGTCCTCGAGCAGCGGCGTGTTCGCCTGCGCGATGATGTAGCGGTCCTCGTCATCGGCCGTCAGGTACTCGATGTTGTCGGTGACCTTGCCGTTCTCGACCTTGCGGTACGGCGTCTCGATGAAGCCGAACGGGTTGATGCGACCGAACGACGCGAGCGAACCGATCAGACCGATGTTCGGACCCTCAGGGGTCTCGATCGGGCACATGCGGCCGTAGTGCGACGGGTGGACGTCACGGACCTCCATGCCGGCGCGGTCGCGGGACAGACCACCCGGGCCCAGCGCGTTCAGGCGACGCTTGTGCGTCAGACCGGCGAGCGGGTTGTTCTGGTCCATGAACTGCGACAGCTGCGAGGTACCGAAGAACTCACGGATCGACGCAACGACCGGACGGATGTTGATCAGCGTCTGCGGCGTGATGGCCTCGACGTCCTGCGTGGTCATGCGCTCGCGAACGACGCGCTCCATGCGGGACAGACCGGTGCGCACCTGGTTCTGGATGAGCTCACCCACGGCGCGGATGCGACGGTTGCCGAAGTGGTCGATGTCGTCGACCTCTACGCGGACCTCGACCTGCTGGCCGTTGCGCATGCCCGACAGAACCTGCTTGTCGGCGTGCAGCGCGGCGAGGTACTTGATCGTGGCCACGACGTCGGTCAGCGACAGCGTGGACTCGGCCAGCTGCGCGTCGACACCGAGCTTCTTGTTCGCCTTGTAGCGGCCGACCTTCGCGAGGTCGTAGCGCTTCGGGTTGAAGTAGAAGTTCTCGAGCAGCGCGCGACCGGCCTCGACCGTGGGCGGCTCGCCCGGGCGGATCTTGCGGTACAGGTCGACCAGGGCCTCGTCCTCGGTGTGGACGTGGTCCTTCTCGAGCGTGTCGAGGACCGACGGGAACTCGGCGAACTCCTCGCGGATCTCCGCCTCGCTCATGCCGAGGGCCTTGAGCAGCACGGTGACGGACTGCTTGCGCTTGCGGTCGACGCGGACGCCGACGGCGTCGCGCTTGTCGATCTCGAACTCGAGCCAAGCACCACGCGACGGGATGATCTTCGCGGAGAAGACGTCCTTGTCGCTGGTCTTGTCCGGGGTGCGCTCGAAGTAGACACCCGGGGAACGCACCAGCTGGGAGACGACGACACGCTCGGTGCCGTTGATGATGAAGGTGCCGCGGGCCGTCATGAGCGGGAAGTCACCCATGAAGACGGTCTGGCTCTTGATCTCACCGGTGGTGTAGTTGACGAACTCCGCAGTGACGAACAGCGGGGCCGCGTAGGTGAAGTCCTTCTCCTTGCACTCGTCCGCCGTGTACTTCGGCGGCTCGAAGCGGTGGTTCGAGAAGGAGAGAGACATCGAGGAGCCGAAGTCCTCGATCGGGGAGATCTCCTCGAAGATCTCCTCGAGGCCCGAAGTTTCCGGGACATCATTACGGCCAGCCGCCTTGGCAGTTTCTACCCGGCCCTGCCAGGCTGGGTTACCAAGAAGCCAGTCGAAGCTCTCGGTCTGAAGGCCAAGCAGGTCGGGGACCTCGAGTGGCTCATAGATCTTTGCGAAAGAAACGCGACGGGAAGCGGTACGGTTCGCAATGGCTTCGGCGGACGGAGCTGAAGGGGTGCGCGAGGCAGCCAAGAGGGGTCCTTCCCTGCAGTTCGAGTGAACGCTGTACGCTCTGCGGTGCTGCAGGAAGCTCTGCCGGACTTCACCGGTCGCCGGAGGGCATCCCACAAGCGGGGATGCAACCAGGACTTTCGGGAAGCAGGGGGAGGCGTCGAGGGCACACGCGGGCGCAAAGCGCTAGCATACCTATCTCCCTTAAGTATGTCCAGTCGCCCCAGTACCTGCACGCCGAGACGCCCATAATCGCGGATCGTTGCGTATCCGCACCGGCGCGGACACAACGGCTGAACTGGGCAAACACGAGAGGCCCGCACCCCGAGGGGTGCGGGCCTCTGCAGTCGGCGGACGGCGCCCGGGACGAGCCCCGGGCCGCCGTCACACCAGCCCGAAGGCGGTGGAGCCAGAAGTCACTTGAGGGTGACGGTGGCGCCGGCGCCCTCAAGAGCAGCCTTGGCCTTCTCGGCGGCGTCCTTGTCGGCAGCCTCGAGAACCGGCTTCGGCGCGCCGTCGACCAGGTCCTTGGCCTCCTTGAGACCGAGGGACGTGAGCGCGCGCACCTCCTTGATGACCTGGATCTTCTTGTCACCAGCAGCCTCGAGGATGACGTCGAACTCCGTCTTCTCCTCGGCGGCCTCGGCGGGCGCGCCACCGGCGGGGCCGGCAACGGCCACGGCGGCCGGGGCGGCCGCGGAGACGTCGAACTTCTCCTCGAAGGCCTTCACGAACTCCGAGAGCTCGAGAAGGGTGAGCTCCTCAAAGGTGGACAGGAGCTCTTCGGTGCTGAGCTTCGCCATGTTGGCGTTCCTTTCGGTAATCGCTTCGCGGGCCGGTCAGCCCGCCAGAAGCAGGGGGTTTGTTGCTGTGCTGCCACCCGATCAGGCGGCAGCACCCTCCGATTCCTGCTTCTGACGCAGGGCATCGATGACGCGAGCGACCTGAGCGGGCTTGGCGCTGAAGGCGTAAGCAGCCTGGCTGATCTTCGCCTTCATGGCACCGGCCGCCTTGGCCAGCAGAACCTCGCGGGACTCGAGGTCCGCGAGCTTCGTGATCTCTGCGGCCGTCATGGAGGCGCCGTCAAGCACGCCCCCCTTGATGACCAGAGCGGGGTTCGCCTTGGCGAAGTCACGCAGTCCCTTCGCAGCCTCGACCGGGTCACCGGTCACGAATGCGATGGCGGAGGGGCCCTTCAGAGCGGCGTCGAGACCCTCGACACCGGCCTGCTTGGCCGCGATCTCCGTAAGCGTGTTCTTCACCACGGCGTAGGTTGCGTTGCCGCCGAGCGACCGACGCAGCTCCTTGAGCTGCGCAACGGTGAGCCCGCGGTACTCGGTCAGCACGGCTGCATTGGAGTCACGGAACTTGTCCGCGAGCTCCGCAACAGCGGCTGCCTTCTCCGGCGTCGCCATGGCAGTCCTTCCGGTGGTGGTACCACCGTTCCCTGAGGCGTGAGCCCCGGGCTGGGCCCCGGAAATGAGAAAGAGCCCCGGCGCAGGCGACGGGGCTCGGTTGCGCGGCAGGGCCGCACTCGAGTTCGCACCTACGCAGGCCCCCGCTCTCAGCGGGACTTCGGTCCTCTTCCACCCTGCAAGAGAGCAGCGTCGGACAACCGGCGGTCTTGGGTTACCTGAGTAGATTACACGATCCCGAGACTGGTGCCGCACCGACGCCGGGTGGCGCCCGCCACACACCGCCGAACGTAGGGTCCGTCGCTCTATCGCCGTCGAACGTAGGGTCAGTCGCCTTAACAGCGCCCTTGCAGCGACTGACCCTACGTTCGACCGGGCCGACGGCGGCGGCAGGGCGGCACCGGGTCAGCGGGTCAGGCCCTCCAGGGAGCCGAAGCACACCAGCGGCGCCGGCTCGGGCTCGTCCGCGAGCGCCGCGGCCAGCGCCGCCTCCGGATCGTCGGTGGCGCGCAGGTGGGCGTGGAACCGTGGCATCACGCGGGCGGCGACGGCGTCCGACAGCGGGGCGACCGCCGCGACGACGGCGCGGGCGCCGAGGCGTAGGAGCACCGCGGTGAGTCCGAGGATCTCGCCGCCGACCACCTGGGAGGAGCCGCCGACCTCGCACGCCGACAGGATCACGACCGACCCCGGCAGCCGCGTGCCGTCGAGCTCGTGCGCGAAGAGCGGGCCGTCGGCCAGGTCGACGGAGGCGAAGAGCGGGTTGTCGGCGTCGTGCCGGCCGTGGGTCGCGAGGTGCACGATGTCGTGCGTGGCGAGCGCCTCCCGCACGGCCGCCGTGGTGGCGGCCGCGCCGGTGAGAACTGTCGCGCCGGGCCACATCTTGCCCACGGCACGTACCTCGCTCGCACCGAGGGTCACCCCTGGACCGTGTGCAGCGAGCAGCCGGTGCCCCTCCCCCGGCCGCGCGTGCTCCCGTCCGCGCGCGACGTACGAGCGCATGGTGGTGCGCTTGCCCCGCCGGGAGGGGAGCGCCGTCCACGGCACACCGACGAGCGGGTCCCTGCCCACGACGTACAGGGGTCCGTCCGCCGCCAGGGGCAGGACGAGGAGCCGGTCGAGCGCGTCGAGGTTGCGGGTGAGGGAGCGGCGGGCGACGTCGCGCAGCGCCGGGGGCACGAGGTCGTTCGCGCATACTCCGAGGTCGGCACGGGCGCGCAGCACCCGCTCGGCGACGTCGGCCCGTGGGCACAGGTCGACGGTGCTGGTGCCCTGCGCGTCCAGCCGGACGCAGCGCAGGATGCCGTCGAACACCAGGAAGTTGGCGACCACCGCGCCGTCGTCGCGCTCGGCCAGCAGGCTGCGCACGTCCGCCACCGTGGCCGGACGTTCCTCCTCAGCGCCTGCGTCGGCACCCATGCGGTGCCAGGCGCGCTCACGGGCGGTCGCCAGGAGCCTGCCGGAGCGCTCGAAGAGGTAGGCGCGCTCGTCCGCGGTCTCCTGGCTCGTGAGCATGCGGGCCCGGACGACGAGGCCGCGGGCCTCCGTGACGAGCGCTCGCACGGCGGGGTCGTCCGGGGCGGCCGCGCCGCCCACCCCAGCGAACGTGGCACGCCCGCGTTCGAGTGCCTCGAACAGTGCATCGGGCTCTCCGGTCCGTGTGGCGGCCTCGACGTCGGTGCGCTGCAGGTCCACGCCGTGCACGGCGGCGGCGGTCACGGACTCCACCGAGCCGAGGCCCACGCGGTGGTCGGCGAGCAGCCCGAGGCCCTGCCGCACGGCGGCGATTCCCGCGTCCCGGTCCCCCGAGGCGAAGGCGATCTGCGCGAGCACGGTCTGCTGCCGGATCCGGGTGGTCAGCGAGGCGTCGGCCATGCCGTCCGGCAGCTTGTCGAGCACGGAGCGGGCGGCCGCGACGTCGTCGGCCAGGAGGTACCACTGCGCCGCGACGAACCGGGCGGCGAGACCCGGGTGCTGCCCGAGGAGCGGGTCCACCTCGTCGCCGGCCTGTACCGCTTCGAGCGCCTGCTCGGCGCGGTCCCGCGCGTCGTGCGGTACGGGGACCTCGCCACGGCGGACCGGCAGGAGGATCGCCTCCAGCTCGGCGACGTGGGCGACCGCCGCGCGCTGCGGGTGACCGACGCCGGCGTAGTACCGCCGGGCGAAGGCCGCGCCGATGCGGGCCTCCTCCCAGCGGTGCAGCGCCATGAGGCAGCGGGCGCGGAAGTACTCGGCGTCCGCGCGGTGCTGGGCCCGGCCTGGGAGGACCATGCGAGAGATCGCCTGGGTGAGGACGCGCTCGGCGTCCTCGAGCAGCCCCGCCTCGTAGAGGACGGCGCCGCGGCCGATGTCGAGCACGCCGTCGGCCCGCTCCGGGTCGACGGCGCGAGCTGCGGCCATGGCCTGCAATGCGCCCGGGATGTCGCCGAGCGCGTACCGCACAAAGCCGGTGTTCTGCAGGGCGAGCGAGGCGACAGCGGTCAGGTCCGCGCGCGCCGCCCGCTCGTAGCAGGCGTCGAAGTCGCGGAGCGCCGCATCCAGCCGGCCGAGCTCGATCGCCGTCGCGCCGCGGTTGAGCAGGGCGACCGCAAAGTCTCGCGGCGGCAGCGTCGTCGGATCCGCGAGCACGTGGTCGAAGGCCGCCATGGCGTCGAGCTGCCGTCCCGCACGCTGGAGGAGCAGACCGCGCGTCCCCTCGACGACGGCGGCCAGCCGCATCCTCGACGACGACGGCGCCGTCTCCGCACGAGCATCGGCGTCGTCGAGGAGCGCCAGAGGCTTGTCGAGCGTGTCCTCGATCGCCTGGACGGCAACGGCCTCCCCCGTCAGGGAACGCACCATGCCCTCGGCCCAGCGTTCATGGTTCGCAGGCCCAAGGCCGTGGGGGTCGATGATCCGAAGCCGGTCGAGTACGTCCCGGAACCGGGGCAGGGCGTCGCCAGGCCGCGACCGGGAGTTGAGCTCCCGCGCGGCCATCAGCTCCGCCTCAAGTTCCGGCCACATGTCGCCCCCTCGCCGTTTTGGCGCCACCGCGGGCGTCAGGCGGGACACGGTAGCGGGGTGCGGAGGCCTGTGTCACCGGCCGGATCGACGCCGCAGGTCAGGGGCCTGCGCCCGGGTGAAGCCGACCGGCTGGACGGCTATTCGCCCGTCGGGGCGTCACCCGACGGCAAGCCCTTCGACCGAGCTGAAGCAGACCAACGGAACCGGCTCAGCGACGTCCTTGAGTGCCGCCGCGAGCGCCGCCTCCGGATCGTCGGTGTCACGCAGGTGGGCGTGCAGCCGGGGCATGACGCGGGCGGCGAGCTCGTCCGAGAGCTTGGCGACGGACGCGATGACCGCTCGGGCTCCCAGGCGCAGGAGTACCGAGGTCAGCCCCAGCACCTCGCCGCCGAGCACCTGGGTGGAACCGCCGACCTCGCACGACGACAGGATCACCACCGAGCCAGGCAGCGGCGTCCCGTCGAGTTCGTGGGCGAACAGCGGTCCGTCGGCGAGATCGATGCTCGCGAAGAGGGGGTTGTCGGCGTCGTGCTGGCCGTGAGTGGCGAGGTGCACGACGTCGTGGGTGGCCAGGGCCGTGCGGACGTGCTCGGTGACGGCGTGCTCCCCGGTCAGGACGGTTGCGCCTGCCCACTGGCGTCCGACGGCGTGGGCTTCCTCGGTGCCGTGCTTCACGCCGGGGCCCGCTGCTGCCAGGAGTCGGCGCTTGCCGCTGGGGCGGGCGTGGGTGCGGCCGCGGGCTACGTAGGAGTTCACGGCGGTGCGGAGGCCGCTGCGGGACGGGAGTGCGGTCCAGGGGACGCTGAGCAGGGGCGCGCGGGCCACTACGTAAAGGTCGCCGTCGGCACGGAGTGGTGCGAGCAGGATGGTGTCGAGGAGTTTGAGGTTGCGTGCCAGCGAGGAATTGGCGGCGGCGCGCAAGGGCGCCGGGATGAGGTCGTTGGCGGCCATGGCGAAATCGGCGCCCAAGCGTCGGACGCGCTCAGTCACGTCCTCCACAGGCCCGATCTCAATGGCTGTCACGCCCTGGGAATCCACCCGCACGCAGCGAAGTCGACCACCGATGTTCACGAAGTTCGCCACCACCGAATCACCATCGCGCGCTGCGAGAACGCGATGCATCTCCCGCGCCGTGACCGGGCTCTGGACCGCGCTCCCGTTTCCGGCGTGCCGCCACGACCGCTTCCTGACCTGGTCCTGGATTCGTCGAGCGCGATGAGTCAGCCGTTCGCGCTCCTTCGCCTCGGAAGCACCGAGCTCGCGGGCCTTTGCGAGCAGTCCGCGTGCCTCGGTGAGGAGCGCGGCGGCCTCCGGATCCTCGGGCGGCGTCACACGTCCTGCACCGGCGAACGTGGCACGACCTCGTTCAAGCGCATCGAAGATGGCTGCAGGACGACCTGTCGCGACAGCTGTCTCGACGTCGACTCGAGTTAAGTCTTCACCGTGAGCCGCTGCCGCAGTGACGGACTCCACCGAACCGAGCCGGCTCCGATGGCCAGCGAGCAACCTCGCGCCGCTCCGAACCGCACGGAGGCCACGCGGCCGGTTTCCCTCCGCAAAGGCGAGCTCTGCCTGAACGGTGTAGTGCTGGATGCGCATGGTCAGGGGTGCACTCTTCAGGCCGCGGGGCAGTTCTTGGAGCGTTTCCCGGGCTGCGTCCAAGTTCCCGGCGAGGACAAGCCAGTGCGCGGCGACCAGGCGTGCGGCATGACCCGGGTGCTGCCCGAGGACCGGGCCAGCGGCGTCCCCCTCAACCACGGCAGATAGAGCCTGCGCCGCCCGTCGGCGGGCGGTTGCACGAGCGAGCCGGTCACTGCGTCGGCCTGCGGCGAGCGCAGCCTCCAGCTCGAGCACCCGGGACAACACCGCTCGCGGTATATAGCCAACAGCCTCAAAGTGCTGGCGTGAGCGGGCGGCGAGCGTCTGTGCGTCGTCGAACCGGCGCAGGATGAGGAGACAGCGGGCACGGTAGTACTCGGCCTCAGCACGCTCGGGGCGAAGCCGCGACGCCTTGAGCTGGGGGATTGTCTCGGTGAGCAGCTGGTCCGCGGCGGCCACCAGCCCTCCCTCGAAGAGGGCCTCGGCGCGACCGAGCATATCGATCGCCGTGCTCCCGTCCGGACGGACCTCAAGTGCCTTCTCCATCGCTATCAGAGCGCCTGGAAGGTCGCCCAGCAGATGGCGGACGTATCCGATGTTGTGGAGCGCGAACGACTGGGTGCGGGTGTTGCCGTCGGCCTCGGCGTACTGGTGTGCCGACTCGTGATCCTTCAGCGACTCAGCGATACGCCCGACCTGCATCAGCGCGAACCCTCGGTTGAGGTGGTCAATCGCTCGGCTGCGCAGGTCGTCCGGGTCGTGCGCGGCTAGCGACGCGGAGATCGGGGCGAGGCTCGCGACGAACTGCCCGCTGCGCAACAAAATGACACCGCGCTGACCAGAGACCAGGCCGACGAGCCCCCGACGGATTGACTCAGGAGCAGCTTCCGCCTCGGTAGCTGCCCGGTCCAGTGCCGATGTCGTGGCTTCGCCGTCCATCGAACACTCATACGTCGCCAAGGCGAGACCAAGCTGAGACCGGACCATGAGCCGTGAACGTTGCTCGACCTCACGCTCAGAGCGGGCGTCCGCCACAGCGAGGTCAGCGACAAGGACGCGGAATGCGGTCAGAGCGCCAACCGGCTGGTTCTGGTCGTTCAGAGTCCGAGCGGCGGTATAGCGCCGCTCGAGCAGGTCCCAGTCCACTCGGCTCATACGGCACCACGATACTCAGCAAGGATCAAGCCGAGGCGGGGCTCACCGTATAGAGATCGCTCACCCTTGTGACGGCATCCCACGCCGCGGCGACCCGTGACGAGAAGTCGGACAGGGATGCGTCTGACACGTCGGCAACGCGACCGTGCAGGAGTGCCTTGGCGAGCTCCCCCGCCAAGGCCGGCGCGGCGAAGGATGTCCCGCTCCACAGGCCGAAGCCGCTGCTGAAATTGTCGGGGTCGACCGTTCGCCGCAACCCGTCCCCACTCTGCCTAGGCACCTCGGCACCGTCGAAGGTGGTTGGCATCGAGCTGAGCACACGCGCGCCTGGGCGGGCCGCGATCACCCATGGGCCGTCGTTGCTGAAGTCAGCCAGCGTTCCGTCCGGATTGTCTCCCGTCACCGGCAGGAGTGGCGTGTAGTCAGGGCGCAAGTCCGAATCGCTCAGCGCGACGGCGCCCTCCGGCGTCCGCCGGACACGGGGCGCCCAAGCCGCAGGAAACATCGGCCTGGCAGAACCATCGTTTCCTGCGGAGACCACTACAAGGACGCCCACCCGGCGAAGGTCGCGCAAGCGCCCGCGGAGCACGCCGTCGTAGTCCTCGTCGTCCTCGGGCCGCTCCGCATAGAACCCACCGCTGAGCACCGCCACGTCGACCGGCCAGTACCCGTCTGCTCCCGCAACGCCCCGCAGATGGAACTCCAGGAGCTTCTCCAGCGTCCGTGCCAGGTCCCACTCCCTCACCCGGCCGTCGCCACCGAAGATCCGGACCGGCATGATCGCCGCGTCGGGGCACACCTGGTGCACGACGCCGGCGATGAAGGTTCCGTGCCCGGCGTAGGCATCGAGGTAAGCCACGTCGTCGCGACGCCGGCCACGCACCTCCGCGTCGTACAGAGGCTCGTCCTCCGCGCCTGTACCGACCGGCTCTCCGTCGAGCGTGGCGCCGCGCAGCACGACCGATGTGGATTCGTCGAACCAGGGGTGTGTGCCGATCCCCGAGTCGAGAACTGCCACGACAGGCCGTGCCGTGCCATCTGAGGCCGTCAACGGGGAGCCGCCCGTCGCGAGCGTGCGCCGTGGCGCCGGACCCAGGAAGACCGCTGGCTCACGACCGACAGGGCGCCCGTGCCCCTGCCACCTCCCATGGCCGGTCAGAACGTGGTCCAGAGACACCCGACGCCGGTCCTCACCATCGACCGCGTCCGCCACCTCGTCCAGAAGATCCCACACGTCCCTGTCGGTCGTGCTTTGCTCTCCCGCCGACACCCGGAACGCCATTCCGGGCCGCGGCCCGGGCGAGTTCGACGCATCTGCTCGTGACGCCGCTTCCTCGAACGCGGTCTCTTCCAGCTCCAGCCCGCGTGCTGCCGCCCGTTCGCGGACCATGCCCACCACGGCGTCACTCTCGACGTCGTCGACCGCCCGTACGATCAGCCGGTCCGCCACGTAACGAGTCGGCATCAGCCGCCCCTGGCGCCGCGAAGAGACCCGCGCAGGATCCAGGTCCTGAACACGGCACCACGCACCAGCGTGGTCTCGGACTCGCAGCTCGGACTCGGGCATGGGCTCACTCACAGCAGTACCTCTCCATCGATAGACGCACGTGGCCGACCCCGCCGCGCCCCCTCGGCCGGGTCAGAGAACAGTTCAGAAAAGTTCAGAGTTCGATGACCGGCGTGCTCACAGCACCGCCACCGCCATCGGTCCGGCGGACCACCAGGCTCGCTCGCCCGCGCTCGACGGAGTCGAAGGCGAACCGGCCGTCCTCGTCGGAGGCGACCGTGACGACGTCGACCCCCGGTCGGTGCAGCTCCACGTCCAACCCGGCCGCTGGAGCGGCCCAGCCGTCGATCCGTACCCGGCCGCCGGGGGACGGGGACAGGCTGATCATGACGGTCAGCGAGTCGTGCGTGAAGGTGATGGTCTTGGCCTCGGCGGGCGCGGTGTCGTCAGCGCGTGCGGCTGCGGCGGCCCCCCGGACGCCCGCAAGGGGCGCGTCGAGGTAGACGGCCTCCATCAGGTCGGCCTCCAGGCCGGCCAGCGTGATCGCGAACAGCGAGCGCTCGACGAGGTCGTTCGGCACCGGGTCGACCGTCTCGACCAGCCGGGCAAGACGAGTGAGCACGGCTCCGTCGTCGGTGTCGAGCCGGCCCTTGGGATCGAACGAAAGGTCCCCCACGGCGCCTTCGTCCTTGTTCGGTTCCGGCGTCAGGCCCACGAGAAGTCCCCCTGCTCGTCGAGGATGGTGCGCAGCTTTGCCAAGCAGCGCCCACGAGTCGAGCCGATGGAACCCATCGGCATTCCGATCGCCGCCGAGATGTACCGGTAGTCCGGCCGGTCGGCGAGCGAAACCAGACGCAGCAGCTCTTGGCAGCGTCCGGGAAGTTTCTGGAGCGACATCCACAGGAGGCGATCGCGCTCGTCGCGCAGCACCTCGGCGTCGGGCAGCGGGTCCTTCGAGGGGAGGGCCATCGGATGCTCCGGGCTGTCGTCCGGGAGCTCGGTGCGGCGCTTCTCGTCGTCACGGTGCTTGCGCACGGCCTCCCAGGCGGCGCGCTTCGCCGTGACCAGGAGCCACTTCAGCACGGCCTTGGGCTCGGTGATCGAGTCGGCGTGCCGCACGAGCGCGACCCAGGTGCTCTGCACCACGTCCTCGGCGGCGTCGGGTTCGACGCCCTGCGCGCGGACCGTGTGCCACAGCAGCGGCGTCGCCTCGCGGACCAGATCGCCGAGCGCCTGGTGGTTGCCCTCGCGGTACTCGGTCAGGGCGATCGCAGCGCGATCGCCCAGCGTGGGCCCAGACCCGTCGACGTCGGGCAGGGCCTCCCTTGATCCTGTCATTGCACCACGGGATTCTCTGCTGGCGGATGTTGCCCTGTCCGATACCGGACGTGGACCACTTGGACCAGCCGAGTCTACGGCCGAGACTGCGGATCCGGGGAGGAAAAAGACTGTGCCCATCGGGCACTCCCCCCTCCTCGATGCGCGTCGGCACGGTGCCGCTCATCAGACAAGAGGGGCTAATGCCCAGTTCGATACATACTGTTGAAAAGAAACAAGAAGGCCCGCATCCCTGAGGGATGGGGGCCTTCTCGCGCTCAGGAGCGCTCGGTTCAGGCCGAGACGTCGTCCAGGAGCTTGGTGGTCTTGCTCTGGTCCAGCGGGATGCCGGGGCCCATCGTCGTGGCCATGGTCGCCTTGCTGATGTAGCGACCCTTCGAGGACGACGGCTTGAGGCGCAGGACCTCGTCGAGCGCGGCCGCGTAGTTCTCCAGCAGCTGGACCTCCGAGAAGGAGGCCTTGCCGATGATGAAGTGCAGGTTGCCGTGCTTGTCGACGCGGAACTCGATCTTGCCGCCCTTGATGTCGGCGACGGCCTTGGCCACGTCCATCGTCACGGTGCCGGTCTTCGGGTTCGGCATGAGGCCGCGGGGGCCCAGGACCTTACCGAGGCGACCGACCTTGCCCATGAGGTCCGGCGTGGCGACAGCGGAGTCGAAGTCGGTGTAGCCGGCGGCCACCTTCTCGATCAGCTCGTCGCCACCGACCTCGTCGGCACCGGCCGCGCGGGCCTCCTCCGCCTTGGCGGCGTTGGCGAACACGATGACCTTGGCGGTCTTACCCGTGCCGTTCGGCAGGTTGACCGTGCCGCGGACCATCTGGTCCGCCTTGCGCGGGTCGACGCTCAGCCGGAACGCGACCTCGACGGTCGCGTCGTACTTGACGGTGGCGGTCTCCTTGGCGAGACGGATCGCGTCCAGCGGTGCGTACACCGAGTCGCTGTCGATCTTCTCTGCTGCGGCGAGGTACGCCTTGCTGCGCTTTGCCATGTTCTCTCTCCTTGTGGTCGTAGCGGGCCCGAAGGCCCTGCCACTGCGGTGTCCGACGACGTCCGCCGGTCACCATGGTCTGTCGGTTCTCGCTGTGAGCGCGATCTTTGAGGCGACGCGCCCGTTATAGGCGCAACGATCGCGCTCACAGCGAAGGGGTCACTCCGAGACGGTGATGCCCATCGAGCGGGCGGTGCCCGCGATGATCAGCGAAGCGGCCTCGAGGTCGTTCGCGTTGAGGTCCGGCATCTTGGTCGTTGCGATCTCGCGGACCTGGTCCTTCGTGATCGAGGCGACCTTGACCGTGTGCGGCGTCGCGGAACCCTTGGGCACGCCTGCTGCCTTCTTGATCAGCTCGGCGGCCGGCGGGGTCTTCGTGATGAAGGTGAACGAGCGGTCCTCGTACACGGTGATCTCGACCGGGATGACGTTGCCGCGCTGCGACTCGGTCGCCGCGTTGTACGCCTTGCAGAACTCCATGATGTTCACGCCGTGCTGACCCAGGGCAGGGCCGATCGGCGGAGCCGGCGTCGCGGCGCCGGCCTGGATCTGCAGCTTGATGAGGCCGGAGACCTTCTTCTTCGGGGGCATGCTTGTCTACCTTCTGTTCGGTTGGGCCGACGCCGTGGGCGATGACCCGGTTGCACTGCTGGGGAGCTGACGACTCAGATCTTGGCGACCTGGTTGAACCCCAGCTCGACCGGGGTCTCCCGGCCGAAGATGGAAACGAGGACCTTGAGCTTCTGGGCCTCGACGTTGATCTCGGAGATCGAGGCGGGCAGCGTGTCGAACGGCCCGTCGGTCACGGTCACCGACTCGCCGACCTCGAAGTCGACGTGGACCGGGGCCTTGCCACCGGCCGCCGCGCCACCGCCGGAGGCGGCCTGACCGGCCTGGGCCGGCTGCGGCAGCATCGACGGCGCGAGCATCGAGTAGATCTCGTCGAAGCTCAGCGGCACCGGCTGGTGCGTGTGCCCGACGAAGCCCGTGACACCCGGCGTGTGCCGCACAGCGCCCCACGACTCGTCGGTCAGGTCCATGCGCACGAGGACGTAACCCGGGATGCGGACCCGGCTCACGATCTTCTTCTGCGCGTTCTTGATCTCGGCGACCTCTTCCATCGGAACCTCGACCTGGAAGATGTAGTCCTCCATGTTGAGGCTCTGGATGCGGTTCTCGAGGTTGGTCTTCACGCGCTTCTCGTAGCCCGCGTACGAGTGGATGACGTACCAGTCGCCCAGCTGGCTGCGGAGGGTTCGCTTGAACTCCTCGACCTCGTCCACGATGACGTCGCCGTCGGCGTCGACGGTGCGCTCGTCGGTGGCGTCGCCATCGACCTCGCTCTCGTCCGTGGTCTCGGCGTCGGTGTCGGTGTCGGCCGGAGTCTCGGCGTCCGCAGGCACGTCAGCGTTCTCGGCGTCCAGGGGCGCGTCGACGGCCGCCTCGTCACCTTCGGGCGGCGAGACGTTCTCCGTCTGGTCCAGAGAGTCCTGGGACACGAAACGAACCTGCTTTCTCTTCGTGCGCCGGGCTGAGCCCGGCGCGGGTGTGCGTACCTCTACGAGCTGTGTTCGCCCATTGTCGCGCGAAAATGCCGCGAAGGGACAATCAGCAACAGGCGAGAACGATCACAGCGAAGTACTGCGCAGCGTGCCCCATCTGCTTGTCCGGCGCACCCGGACCGGCGCCGACCTGCGGTCGGGACCGTCTACGGACGCGTCAGCGTGCCGTCGCGGAAGCGTCGATCAGCCGAAAACCCAACCCGCGAGCATGCCGAACGCGTAGTCCAGCAGCACCACGAAGATCATGACGACGACCAGGAAGACGAGCACTACGCCCGTGTACGTCATGAGCTCGGAACGCGTCGGTGCGACGACCTTCTTGAGCTCGGCCACCACTTGACGGACGAAGAGCGCGATTCGGGCGAAGATGTTGCCGCCGCCCCTGCTCGGACGCTCCGCGGCGCTCTGGATCACCTCGGTGTCGCTCACTGCTACCCCACTCCTGTGGCCCGGCGCGCCGGGCGGCGCGGACTGGCTTTCCAGGTCCACTCACGTGGGCCCGCTGCGCGCGGCCCCGCTGGGGTTCACGCTGGCAGGGTAGACAGGACTCGAACCTGCAACCTGCGGTTTTGGAGACCGCTGCGCTACCAATTGCGCCACTACCCTTTGTGTTCGATGCCGGTGCCACGATTTGCTGCGCATCCTGAGGAGGCACGCCACATCACGTGAGCATCAATCACCGAGGCATAACTGTACGGTACCCACGGCCGTAGGTCGAACCCGTTCCCGCTGAGCCTTGGTGGCCTCGACACGCTCGACCAGCGGGGACGGACAGGGGCCGGCAGGGGCGGCTGTCCACCGAACGGTGGACAGCAGGTGCAGTCGAACGGGCGTCCCGCACGCGGTGCCGACCGGAGCATGCTCGACGCATGCAGACCTCCGACACCCTGGCCGTGCGAGTACGCGGCCTCCGCAAGCGATACGGCAGTGCTCGCGCCGGCTACAAGGATGCCGTCGCAGGCCTCGACCTCGACGTCTCCCCCGGCGAGATCGTGGCGGTCCTCGGCCCCAACGGCGCGGGCAAGACCACGACCGTCGAGATCCTCGAGGGCTTCCGCGACCGGGACGACGGCGATGTGCGGGTGCTCGGCGAGGACCCCAGGCAGGCGGGCCGGGCCTGGCGGGCGCGAATCGGCGTCGTCATGCAGGACTCCCGGGACATGAACGAGCTCACCGTCCTGGAGAAGGTCCGGTCCACCGCCGCGTCCTACCCCGACCCCCGCGACCCCGCCGAGGTCATCGCCGCCGTCGGGCTCGCGGAGAAGGCACGGGCCCGGACGCGCGGGCTGTCCGGCGGGCAGCGCCGCCGGCTCGACGTGGCGCTCGGGATCGTCGGCAGGCCAGAGCTGCTGTTCCTTGACGAGCCCACCACCGGGTTCGACCCGCAAGCCCGCCGGTCGTTCTGGGACCTCGTCACGAGCCTGCGCGACAGCGGCACCACGATCCTGCTGACCACCCACTACCTCGACGAGGCGGCCCAGCTGGCCGACCGGGTCGTCGTCGTGCGCGACGGCGTCGTGGTCGCCTCCGGCACTCCCGACACGCTGGGCGGGCCCGAGGCCCGCACCCCCGTCGTCGCGTGGGACGACGGCGGCGTGCGACGTACCGAGCGCACCGAGCGGCCGACGGATGTCGTCGCCCGGCTGATCGCCGCGGCGGGCCCCGACCGCGAGGTGCCCGGCCTGTCGATCACCCGTCCGACGCTCGAGGACGTGTACCTGTCCCTGATCGGGGAGTCCTCCACCACCGACACCACCGACACCACCGATGGCGCAGGCATCGACGACAGCAGCAGGAAGGCGGCGTGATGAGCACGACGGCGAGCACGACGGGCCCGGACCGGCTCGACCAGGGGCAGACCACCGCGCGACGGCTGCCCGGCACGCTCCGGCAGGGGCTGGTACGTGGCGGCGTCGAGCTGCTCCAGTTCGTCCGCGAGCGGGACTCGGTGATCTTCAGCTTCGCCTACCCGATCCTCATGCTCTCGATCTTCTCGACGGTCTTCGGCGACGACGACCCGATCGTCGCGAACGGCGTGACGGTCAGCTTCGCGCAGTACTTCCTGCCCGGCATGGTGGCGACCGGCGTCATGCTGTCCACCTACCAGACGCTCGCCATCTCGATCGCGGTCGAGCGGGACGACGGGACCCTCAAGCGTCTCCGCGCCACGCCGCTGCCCGCGACGTCGTACTTCCTGGGCAAGGTGTTCCTGTCGCTGGTCACCGTGCTCGCGCAGACCGCACTGCTGCTGGCGGTCGCGGTTCTCGCCTTCGACGTGCCGCTGCCCGACGACGCAGGGCACTGGGTCACGTTCGCCTGGGTGTTCGTGCTCGGCACGGCGGCAGGGGCCGTGTGCGGCGTCGCGTACTCGTCGGTGCCGAGCTCCGGCCGCTCCGCGAGCGCCGTCGTGGTCACGCCGGTCCTGGTGCTCCAGTTCACGTCCGGGGTCTTCTTCCCGGTGAGCCAGCTGCCGGGCTGGATGCTCGACCTGTCGTCGCTGTTCCCGCTCAAGTGGATCGCGCAGGGCATGCGCTCGGTGTTCCTGCCGGACGTCTTCGCAGAGGCCGAGCCGTCCGGGACCTGGCAGCACGGTGCGACGGCTGCTGTACTTGCGGCATGGCTGGTGGTCGCGCTCGTGGTCGGCGCTCGCACGTTCCGGTGGCGTCGCCACGATGACGGCTGACGAAGGGCGCAGCGCAGGGTGGGGGCCGAGGAACGAGGCCCCCGCCCGAAGCGGAGCACAAGGAAGCCGTCCGGAAGACATGACGGCTGACGAAGGGCGAAGCGGAGCGCAAGGAAGCCGTCCAGAAGATATGACGGCTGACGAAGATCGCGTCATGGAGCGTCTGTACGCCGGGTGGTCCGAGCAGGTGCGGTGGTGGGACGCGGCGTTCGGGGTGATCGTCGGCCTGACCGCCGTCGCCCTCGCGATGGAGGGGATGCGGGGCGCGCAGCTTGCGATCGCGTTCGGGGCGCTGGGCGCGATCGTCGTGGCGTATCTGGTGTGGGGCGCCAAGGCGGCCCGGCTGCGGGACCAGCGACGGGCCATCGCGTACCTCGTGGTGCTGATCCTGGGCACCGGGGTGGCCGTCGCACAGGGCAACGTGGCGCAGTTCCTGCTGTTCATCGCTTTTGCACAGGTGTGGATGCTGCTGGAGTCGATCCGGCAGGGGGTGATCGGCTGCATCGTGCTCGGTGTGGTCGTGACGGTCGCCGTCGCGTCGGGGTACGACTTCGACCCCGCCGTCGTGCGCGAGGTGGCGCCGCAGATGGCGGCGACCCTGGTGTTCGCGATCGGGCTGGGGCTCTGGTTCCACCTCGCGATGCGGCGCGCCGAGGAGCACGCGCGTCTTCTCGTCGAGCTGCAGGCCGCGCAGGCGGAGCTGGCGACGACCAACCACGAGGCCGGCGTCCTCGCGGAGCGCGAGCGCCTCGCCCGCGAGATCCACGACACGCTCGCCCAGGGGTTCACCAGCGTGGTCATGCAGGCGCAGGCGGCGACCGCTGCCCTCGACGTGGGCGACGACGGCGCAGTACGCGAGCGGCTGCACGTCGTCGAGGAGACCGCCCGCGACAACCTCGCCGAGGCCCGCGCCCTGGTGGCTGCGTTCGCGCCGGTGGCACTGCAGGACGCGTCCCTCCCCCAGGCGCTGGGCCGGCTCGGGAGCCGGTTCGCGGAGGAGACCGGCCTGTCGGTGACGGTCGATGCCGATCGGGTGGGGGCGCTGTCGCCCACGGTGGAGGTGGTGCTGCTGCGAGCCGCCCAGGAGGCGTTCGCGAACGTGCGGCGGCACGCGCGGGCGCGGTCCGTCGTCGTGCGGCTGGGGCAGGCCGAGGGAGAGGTGACGCTCACGGTGTCCGACGACGGGCGGGGCATCGGCGCGGACGTCGTCGACGGCTTCGGGCTGGCGGGGATGCGGGAGCGCGTACGGTCGGCGGGCGGCACCCTGGCCGTCAGGTCGGGCGACGGCGGCGGCACCACGCTGTGCGCACGGGTGCCGGTCGACGGACAGGTCGACGGCCGGCTCCGGCCGGGCGCGGAGACCGACGCCGCCGGGACACACGACGGGACAAGGGGGGTGGCGGGATGATCCGGGTGCTGGTGGTGGACGACCATCCGGTGGTGCGGTCAGGTCTGGTGGGCATGCTCGCCGTCGAGGACGACCTGGAGGTGGTCGGCGAGGCCGCCGACGGGCGCGAGGCGGTGGAGCTGGCGACGTCGCTGCGACCCGACGTCGTCCTCATGGACCTGCGCATGCCGGTGCTCGACGGCGTCGCGGCGACCGCTGGGATCGTGGGTACCGGGCCGCGGGTCGTCGTGCTGACGACCTACGACACCGACGCCGACATCCTGCGCGCGGTCGAGGCAGGGGCCACCGGCTACCTGCTCAAGGACACGCCCCGCGCCGAGCTCGTCGCGGGCGTCCGGGCAGCAGCCCGGGGCGAGACCGTCCTGGCACCGAGTGTGGCGACCCGACTGGTCAGCTCGGTACGCACGGCCGCGGAGCGACCCTCGGCGCGGGAGGCCGAGGTGCTCACGCTGGTGGCGCTCGGCCGGTCGAACGCTGAGGTCGGGCGCGAGCTGTCCATCACGGAGGCGACGGTCAAGACGCACCTGATCCGGGCGTTCGCCAAGCTCGGTGTCGCCGACCGGACGGGCGCGGTCACCGTGGCCCGGGCGCGCGGCTGGATCGCCTGAACCGGCTCTTCCCGCTGGTAAGACCTCCACCGCGCCGCCGGTCGCCCGGCGGCGTCGGTCACCCGGCCGTCGGTCGCCTAGCGGCCGTCGACGGGGTCGGCCCCCGCGTCGCCGCCGGCCTCGCCGCTACCGGTGCCGCCACCACCGCCGGCGTCACCGGTCGGATCCGGCGTGGGCTCCTCGACCGGCGGGGTCGGGTCGACCGGCGGGGTCGGGTCGGCCGTCGGCTCCTGGGTCGGCGTCGGCTCCTGGGTCGGCGTCGGCTCCTGGGTCGGTGTCGGCTCCTGGGTCGGCGTCGGCTCGCCGGTCGGCTCCACCGAGGGCTCCTCGGTCACCGTCACCGTCGGTGTCGGCTCCGGCTCGGGGGCCGGAGGCGGCACGTACACGTCATCCTCGGTCTCGGTCGGGGTGGGCGTCGTCGTGGGTTCGCGCGACGACCGCTCCGGCTCCGGGCTGACGCTCGGCGTGACCACCGGCGTGCCCTGGTCGTCGAGGATGTTCGCGATCACCAGGCCCGCTCCGCCGAGGACGAGCAGCGCGAAGACGACGATCGTGGCCACCCGGCCGCGGCCGGTCGTGAAGGCGTGCCACCACTTTCGTTCCTCCTCGGGCGGCGCCACCGGAGGCGGGCCGACCGGAGGCGGGCCCACCGGTACCGGTCCGGTCGGCACCGGGCCGGTCATCGCAACGGTGTCCGCGCCGGACTCGCCCTCCGTGCCCGCCGCGGCGGCGGCACCCGCGACTCCGGCACCGACCGCTGCGGCGCCCACTGCGCCGACCATCATGGTGCGGTCGGCACCCTCGCTGACCTGACCCAGCTTCATGGTGCCCGAGCCGGCCGCCCCGGTCACCGGGTCGATCACCTCGGTGCCGCCTGCACCCACGCCGAGCTGCATGGTCTCGCCGCTGGTACCAAGCCGGCCCGCGGGACCGCCGAGCAGGATCGTCACGGTCGCGCGCATCGCCTCGGCGGTCGGGAAGCGCCTGCCCGGGTCCTTGGCCATCGCGCGGGACACGAGCCGGTCCACCGACGCGGGGACGGCCGCACGGCGCGCGGAAGCCGCCGGCACGGGCGCGTTCACGTGCGCCCGCAGGACGTCCTCCGCCTGCGCGCGCTCGTACGGCGCGTGCCCGGTCAGCGTGTAGTACGTGAGCGCGCCCGCCGCGTAGATGTCGCTGCGCGCGTCGAGGGGCTTGCCGCGTGCCTGCTCCGGCGACATCCCGATGACCGAGCCGGCCACCGTCGCGCCGTCGCCGTCGCCGCCTGCCGGGCGGGTGAGTCCCAGGTCAAGGAGCCCGACGACGAACGTGCCGTCCGCCTGCTTGTCGACCATCACGTTGCGTGGCGCGACGTCCCGGTGCACCAGGCCCGCCGCGTGCACGGCGGCGAGCGACTCCAGCAGCCCGTCGAGGATCGCGAGCGCGTCGCGCCAGGGCAGGCCGTCGTCCCCGGCGAAGTCGGACAGGGACACGCCCGCCATCCGGTTCATGACCGTCCAGGGCACGTTCGCGCCCGCGACGTCCTCCTCGCCGGAGTCCAGGACCTTCACGACGCCGGGGTGGTTCACCAACGCCGACGCCTCGACCTCGCGCCGCAGGGAGTCCCGTGCGTTCTGGTCGTCGACCAGGTGGGGGTGCAGCACCTTCACCACGAGCGGCTGGTCGAGGTCGACCTCCGGCTCGTCCGACTCCTCCGCCGGCTGGGGGATCTCGGCCGTCGCGTCGGGGTCGGTCGAGTCGGCGTCGGTCGCTTCTGCGCCGTCCTCGGAGTCGCTGTCGGAGTCGCTGTCGGAGTCGGCGGCGGTGCCTGCTGCGTCACCGGCGGCACCGGCGTCACCGGCCTGGTCGCCGTCCGACGCCGCGCCCGGCTCGGCCTCGCGCGCGTCGGCGTCCGCCGCGCCGGCCTCGCTCGCGTCGGCGTCGTCCGGGTCGCCGTCGTCGCCCGTCGTTGGCTCCGGCTCGGCCGGAGCTGCTACCCGCTGCGCCTCGTAGACGGTGAACGTTGCCCCAGTGCCCAGGACGTCGACCAGCTCGTACTTTCCGCCGAGAACAACGTGCACCGGAAGGTCTGCGGCATTGTCCTCGCCCGTGGTCTCTTCGTTCACTGGTTCACCGGTGTCCGTGGTTGCGCGTCGAACAAATCAGTCATTTCGGCTATCTGGGGCATGTTCTTTTCAGGATACTGAGCGGAGCGCGAGCGCACCAAAGATGGGGCGGCGGGATGTGTAAGTAGTGCGGAGTATCACGACCCGCGGCTGCCGTGGAAGCACTGCTTTGCCAGACTACGCAGATGCGCGACCTCGCACTCCTGCCCAAGGCGCACCTCCACCTCCACTTCACCGGATCCATGCGGGTACCGACCCTCGTCGACATGGCGGCAGCGCACGGCGTGCGGCTGCCCGAGGCCCTCGTCGACAACGACCCCCTGCGCCTGCCCGCCACCGAACGTGGCTGGTTCCGCTTCCAGCGCCTGTACGACGCCGCTCGGGCGTGCGTGCGCTCGGAAGCTGACATGCGCCGCCTGGTCGACGAGGCAGCGGCCGACGACGCCTCGGAGGGTTCCGGCCGGCTCGAGATCCAGGTCGACCCGACCTCCTACGCGCCGTTCGTCGGCGGCATCACCCCGGCCGTCGAGATCGTCATCGACGCCGCCAAGGCCGCGAGCGCCGCGCACGGCATCGAGGTCGGGGTGATCATCGCGGCGTCGCGCATGAAGCATCCGCTCGACGCGCGCACGCTCGCTCGGCTGGCCGCCCGGTACGCGGGCGAGGGTGTCGGTGAGGTGGTGGGCTTCGGGCTGTCGAACGACGAGCGCCGCGGGGACACGTCCCAGTTCGGGCACGCGTTCGACATCGCGCGCCGGGCCGGCCTTGCAGCAGTGCCGCACGGCGGTGAGCTGCTCGGGCCCGACCACATCAGCGAGGTCATGCGTGAGCTCGTCCCGGACCGGATCGGGCACGGGGTGCGCGCCGCGGAGGACGAGCGCGTCCTCGCCGACATCGTGGAGCGTGGTGTGGCGCTCGAGGTGAACCCTGGCTCGAACATCGGCCTGGGCGTCTACAGCGAGGCGAGCGAGGTGCCGCTGCGCACGCTGGTCGACGCGGGTGCCCTCGTGGCGCTCGGGGCCGACGACCCTCTCCTGTTCGGTTCACGGCTCGTCGACCAGTACGAGATCGCACGGAGCGCGCACGGCTTCAGCGATGCGGAGCTCGCCGGGCTGGCGACGTCGTCGATCCGGGCGAGCCGGGCGTCGTCGGGCACCAAGGCGCGTCTCCTGGCCGGCGTCGACGCGTGGCTGCTCACACCTGATCCCGCGGATCCTGCGGACGCGCTCCCCGCGGGCGGCACTGTCACGATTGGGTGACGATCAACCGACCCAACCATCCTGGACACCCGCGCGTCAGTTAGAGATACAGGACACTCGCGAGGGGACGACGTCGTCTCGCGTGCGCGGTGCCGTACCACCCCAGAAGGTGCGGCCGAGGAGGAGTCACGATGCGGGCAATACACGGTAGGCCGACCCACGGTGTGGGCAGGGCCGTCGGCAAGAGGGTCATCGGGACGCTGGGCGCGGTAGCGCTGACGGCGAGCCTGCTGTCCGCCTGCGGCGACGAGCAGGAGCCCCAGGGAAGCGCGGCGGCCACCAGCTCGCCAGCTCCGGAGGAGAGCTCCGCCGCCCCGGAGCCGAGTGCCGACGAGTCGGCGGCCGAGGAGCCGGAGGCGTCCGAGCCGTCGGCCGAGGGGAGCGCCGACGCCGGTGCGGAGGACGATGCCGACGACAGCACCGCAGCGCCCGACGAGGGCGATGCGGCCGGCGACGACGGCGCCAACAACGATGACGAGCAGACCGACGAGGGCGACGGTGCTGCCGACGGCGAGGAGAAGCCGGAGGACAACGACGGCGACAAGGACACGAAGGACGAGGAGCCGGAGGAGCCGGACCACATCGAGTACGGCGAGGTCAGCGACCGGGTGGGCGACCTGCAGCAGCGCCTGAAGGACCTCGGCTACTTCGTCACCTTGGTCGACAACGCCTACGGCGGCGAGACGCAGCAGGCGATCTTCGCGCTGCAGAAGGCCGGTGGCCTCTACCGCGACGGGGTGGTCGGCGACGCGACGCAGAGGGCGGCGGACGACGGCCTGGTACCGCAGGCCCAGACGTCGTCGGGCAAGGTGCTCGAGATCGACATCGACCGGCAGCTCGTGCTGGCGGTCGAGGACGGCTCCGTCGTGAAGGTCATCAACGCGTCGTCCGGCAACGGGGCGACGTACGACGCGAAGGGCGCCACGTACACGGCGTACACGCCGCGGGGTTCGTTCGCGGTGTACCGCGAGGTGAACGGGATGCACTCGTCGTCGCTCGAGCTGGGCGACATGTGGCGACCCAAGTTCTTCACGGGCGGCATCGCGGTGCACGGCTCCGCGTCGGTTCCCGCGTTCCCGGCGTCGCACGGGTGCGTGCGCGTGTCGAACAGCGCGATGAACTGGATCTGGGACACCTGGGGAGCGCCGTCGGGCACTCCGGTCGTCGTCTACTGACGTCTCGCGGGGTAGTCGCCCAGGTGACTACCCCGCCGGACCACTACCTCGGTGCGAGGGTCAGAGGGAGACGCCCACCAGCACGGTCTCCGGGACCAGGGTCACGCCGAACCGGTCACGTACCCCGTCGCGTACTGCCCTGGCCAGGGCGATCACGTCTTCCGCCCGTGCGCCCCCACGGTTGGTCATCGCGAGCGTGTGCTTGGTCGACAGGCGGGCCGGGCTGTGCTCCCCCGCGAGGCCGAAGCCCTTGCCGAAGCCTGCGTGCTCGATGAGCCAGGCGGCGCTCGTCTTGACGAGCGCCGGATCGATGGCGCCGAGGCTCGGCCCGGTGCTCGTCTCCGGGGTCGAGGAACGGACCGGGTACCGGGGAGCGTCGTCTGGCAGGTGCGCCAGGTGCTCCACGGGGATCACGGGATTGGTGAAGAACGACCCGGAGTTCCAGCGGTCGTGGTCCGGCCCTGCGCCGAAGGGCGGGCGGTCGAGCAGCATCCCTTTGCCGCCGCGCAGCCCCAGCACGGTCTCGCGGACGTCCTTCATCGGGGCGCGCTGCCCCACCTCGACCCCCAGGCGCCGTGCCAGCTCTCCGTAGCCGATGGGCGCTGACAGCGTGCCGAGCCGGAACTGGAACTGGACGCTCAGGACCACGTAGCGCGGCGACGGGTACCACGGGGCCAGCGGGTCGCCCTCTCGGCCCTCGCTGTGCATCGAGCGCTTGAGCAGCGACGTGCGGTACCCGAAGTCCAGCTGCCCGACGGAGAAGGTGCGCACCCGCCGCTCCGCCCGGTCCCACGTGCGGACGAGCGAGACCACGCCGGACAGCTCCTGGCCGTACGCGCCGATGTTCTGCACCGGGGCGGCGCCCACCGTGCCGGGGATACCGGACAGCGACTCGACCCCGACCCAACCGTCGGAGACGGCGCGCTCCACGAGCTCGTCCCAGTTCTGCCCGGCAGGGGCGCTCACCACGGCGCCGCCGCAGGAGTCGTCCGACTCGACAGTGATCCCGTTGCGGCTGTCGCGCACGACGACGCCGTCAAAGCCCTCGTCAGCCACCAGCAGGTTCGAGCCGCCACCCACGACCAGCAGGGGCACCCCGTCATCGTCGGCGGTGCTCACCGCCTCGATCAGTGCAGCCTCTTCCTCGGCCTCGACGAACGAGGCTGCCGGGCCACCAACGCGGAGTGTGGTGAGATCGGCGAGGCTGGGGGCCACCGCTTGCGCCTGGACGGTGTCTGCCGGGTATGGGCTCACCGTGCAAGCCTATCTACCTGTCGCGTTGGATTTGTGCACATCTTCGACATGCCGTGGGTGATGTCTGCCAATTCTGGAACCTTTTGGTGTCCACAGACGTGTTCCCTGCTCGACCTGGCGGCCCAGTCGTTGGGCGCCCGCGTTCCGCGCCGCCCTGCACTACCTCTTCACACCGGCGGCGGTCGGGAGCGGCCGCACGGAGCGAGCCACGAGCAGCCCCAGCACCATCGGGATCAGCAGCACCAGCACGGCCAGGCGGTAGCCCGTCGTGTGGGCGACGAACCCGATCAGCGGCGGGCCCACGAAGAACGCCGTGTACGCGATGGTCGAGACCGCGGCCACCCGCATGGCGGCACGCCGCGGCTCGTCGGACGCGGCGCTCATCCCCATCGGGAAGCCCATCGCCGCCCCGAGGCCCCACAGGCCGACCCCGACCAGGGCCACCCACAGGACCGGGACCAGCGAGAACGTCAGCACCCCGACGAAGGCCAGCAGCGCGGACAGGACGAGCACCGGCACCCGCCCGAACCGGTCGATGGCCCGTGTCCCGGCGAGGCGGGCCGTCGTCATGGCGGTGAGGAAGATGGCGAGGCCCACGGCGCCCATCCCGTCGGACGTGCCGAACCCGTCCACGACAGCGAGGCTGACCCAGTCGTTGGCGACGCCCTCCGTGAGGGCCGCGGCGAGGACGACGAGCCCGATCGCGAGCGTGCGCGGCTCACGCCAGGCGGCGACCAGCCCCGCGAGGCCCGACGTCGGCGGTGTCACGGCTCCCGGGTCGGCCCCGTCCGCGCTGCCCGCCTCACCGACGGGCGCGCCGTGGGGCACGGCGGCGGAGACCACGCTCGGCGAGAAGTAGCGGACGGCGATGAGCACCGACACGAGGGCCACCACCCCGGCCGCCACGATGTGCCAGACGACCGGGACACCCATCGTGGCCACCAGAGCGCCGATGCCGGCACCGACCACGGTGCCGAACGAGAACCCGGCGTGGAACACCGGCATGACGGCACGGCCGAGCCGCTGCTCCACGGCGGCGCCCTCGAGGTTCATCGCAGCGTCCCAGACCCCGGCCCCCACGCCGAACAGGATCAGACCGAGCCGTACCGCCAGGTGCTCGTCCGTCACGACGCCGTACCCGGCTACGGCGAGCCCCACCACCAGGAGGCTCGCGAAGGCGACGACCGTTCGAGCAGTACCGAACCGCTCGGCGACCAGGCCGGAGAGCGGGATGGCGGCGACCGAGCCGATGGAGCCCGTCAGCAGCAGCAGACCCATCTCCTGCTCGGAGAAGGACAGGCCGTCGCGGACCGCCGGAAGGCGCGATGCCCAGCTCGCGAACGCGAACCCACTGGCAGCAAAGACGACAAAGACCGCGCGAGCGGCGGCGTGTGCAGTAGGCACGGAACTCCTTGGTGCGATTGAATCTCCCGACCGTAGGCCACAATCTGGGATCAGCCCAGCAGATTCCTGGGTCCTGCACCACCGGTGCCCGATCGAGAGAAGGAACCCGCGATGAGCCGCCAGACCGTACGACCGACCCTCGCGAAGGTCGCCGAGCTGGCAGGTGTCTCCGTCTCCACCGCGTCGCTCGCGTTCTCCGGCGCGGGGCCCATCACGCCAGAGACCCGGGAGAAGGTGCTCGCCGCAGCCCGCGAGCTCGAGTACTCCGGTCCGAACCCCTTGGGCCGGCAGCTCCGGTCAGGGCGCTCCGGGATCGTCGGCGTGGTGATCGGCGACCAGCTGGGCCGGTCGTTCCGGGACCCTGTCTCCACCCAGGTGCTGCACGGCCTGGTCTCCGCGATCGGCGAGCAGGGGCTCGGCGTGCTGCTCGTCCCCGGCATGCCGCAGGGCGCCACCGCCCAGTCCGTCGGGCTCGCCGCCGAGGCAGGGCTGCCGCCCGCCGTCGACCCGCTGGTCGAGGCCGCCGCCATGGACGTGGCAGTGCTCGTGTGGGGAACCCTGAAGGACGACCCGAACCTCGCCGCCCTCCAGCGCCGGGGGGTCCCCGTGGTGATCGGCGAGGGCCAGCACGTCTCCGGCGTCCCCGTGGTCAGCGTCGACGACCGCAGGGGCGCCGCGGAGGCGGTGCGGCACCTGGTCGAGCTCGGGCACACGCGGATCGCGGAGATCGCGCTGCCGTTCGGCCGGGACGAGCGCTCGGGGCTGGTCGACGCCGACCGGCTCGCCGCCGCGGAGCGCACGCCCACCCGCAACCGGCTGGCCGGTGTGCGGGACGTCATCGAGCCGGTCATGTCGTGGGAGACGCCCGCCTCGCTCGTGGAGCACGGGCGCGACGCCGCCACCGAGATCCTGTCCGAGTGGGCGCCGGCGCGCGACCGCCCGACGGCAATCATCGCCCACTCCGACCTGCTCGCCGCCGGCGCCGTGATCGCCGCCCGCGAGCTCGGGCTGCGCGTGCCCGAGGACGTGTCCGTGGCCGGGTTCGACGGGCTCGACCTGCCGTGGCTCTCCCCCGACCTGCTGACCAGCGTGCACCAGCCCCTCGTCGAGAAGGGCCGGGCGCTCGGTCTGGCCGTCATCGCGCTGCTCGCCGGTGAGGACCCGGAGTCGGTGGTGCTTCCGGTGAGCCTGGTCGAGGGCACGACCACCGGCCCGGTCCCCGATCTGAGCGCTCTGCCCGACCCCCTCCGTTGAGGGCGGGCCATGTGCGGATCTGCGCCTGCTGATCCCGCACATGGCCCGCACTCAACGAGGGGTCGGTGGTGGCCTGGGTCAGGGGCGGAGGGTGGGGGCCGGGAGGTAGACCTCGGCCCCCGCGGCGCGGAACTCCGCCGACTTCTGGGCCATGCCCTCCGCCGCCGTGTCCGCGAGCGCCGCCTGGGCCTGCGCGCCGCCGAACTCGTCGCGGATGTCCTGCGAGATCCGCATCGAGCAGAACTTGGGCCCGCACATCGAGCAGAAGTGCGCGGTCTTCGCGGCCTCGGCCGGGAGCGTCTCGTCGTGGAAGGCCTCGGCGAGCTCCGGGTCGAGCGAGAGGTTGAACTGGTCACGCCAGCGGAACTCGAAGCGGGCCTTGGACAGGGCGTCGTCCCGGTCGCGGGCGCCGGTGTGTCCCTTGGCGACGTCGGCCGCGTGCGCGGCGATCTTGTAGGTCACGACGCCGGTGCGCACGTCGTCGCGGTCCGGCAGCCCGAGGTGCTCCTTCGGCGTGACGTAGCAGAGCATCGCGGTGCCATACCGGGCGATCTCCGTGGCACCGATGGCCGAGGTGATGTGGTCGTACCCGGGCGCGATGTCGGTCACCAGCGGACCGAGCGTGTAGAACGGCGCGCCGTCGCAGAGCTCCTGCTGCCGCTCGACGTTCTCCCGTACCAGGTGGAACGGGACGTGTCCCGGCCCCTCGACCATCACCTGGACGTCGTACGCCCACGCCCGCTTCGTGAGCTCCGCGAGGGTGTCGAGCTCGGCGAACTGCGCCGTGTCGTTCGCGTCGGCGAGCGACCCCGGGCGCAGGCCGTCGCCCAGGGAGAACGCCACGTCGTAGGCCGCGAAGATCTCGCAGAGCTCGTCGAAGTGGGTGTAGAGAAAGTTCTCCTGGTGGTGCGCCAGGCACCAGCCCGCCAGGATCGACCCGCCGCGCGAGACGATGCCGGTGACCCGGTCCGCGGTGAGCGGCACGTAGCGCAGCAGCACGCCGGCGTGCACGGTCATGTAGTCGACGCCCTGCTCGCACTGCTCGATCACCGTGTCGCGGTAGACCTCCCAGGTCAGCGCGCTCGCGTCACCGTTCACCTTCTCGAGGGCCTGGTAGATCGGCACCGTGCCGATGGGCACCGGAGAGTTTCGCAGGAGCCACTCGCGGGTGGTGTGGATGTCGTCACCGGTGGACAGGTCCATGACCGTGTCGGCGCCCCACTTGGTGGCCCACTCGAGCTTTTCCACCTCCTCCGCGATAGAGCTGTGGACGGCCGAGTTGCCGATGTTCGCGTTGACCTTCACGAGGAACGCCTTGCCGATGATCATCGGCTCGGACTCCGGGTGGTTCACGTTGTTCGGGATGATCGCCCGGCCCGCGGCGACCTCGCTGCGCACCAGCTCGACGTCGCAGCCCTCGCGCACCGCGACGAACCGCATCTCCGGCGTGATCACGCCCTGGCGTGCGTAGTGCATCTGGGTGACGGTCCGGCCGGGGAGAGCCCGGCGCGGACGACGTCGTTCGCCCTGCCACTCCTGCGAGGCGGCGCCCCGGCGGACGGCGCCCCTTCCGTCGTCCGTCAGGTCCCTGCGGCGTCCGTCGTACTCCTGCGTGTCTCCTCGCGCCACGACCCAGGGTTCTCGGGCCGGTGCGAGCCCGCGCACCGGGTCGGAACCGGGCCCCTGGGTGCGGTAGACCCGCACGGGCTCGTTCGGGGTGCCGTCGGGCGACGGCGCCAGGGCGATCTCGGTGACCGGCACCCGCAGGCCGGTGTCGTCGTGCGGTGTGCTGTCCCCGCCGTCGTGCTCGTGGTCGTACGCGAGCGTGCGGGACTGGGTGTTCTCCATCATCAGACTCCTGCTTCCTACGCCGGTGTTAACCGGACAGGTTCAACGGTCCCGGGCCGTCCAGCCCGATCTCAGCCCCTGCGCGAGGCACCCGTGGGATCGCCGATGACGTTAGCACCTCAGGGTTGCCTACGATCGGCGGGTCTCTTTCGGAGCCAAACGGGGGCCGCTGGTGATAAAGAAGCCCCATGGCTCGCTCCACCCAGAAGTGGGCCCAGGACATGGAGGCAGGCATGTCGATTCGAGGAAAGCTGCGGACAAGGGCGTTCGCGCTGGCAGCGACGGGAGCGTTCGTGGTGCAAGCAGGGATCGTGGCGAGTGCGTTGCCGGCGGCGGGCGAGCCCGAGGCGGGCACGGCGGCGTCGGACAACCAGATCACGCTGACCGCATGGGACGGGTACCGCGAGCTGCGCGAGGGAAAGTCGTCGAACCTGCGGCCGGGCGCCAAGGGCGGGCTCGTGCTGCGCGGTACCGGCGACACCGTCGAGTACACCGACCCGTTCGGTGACGGCACGCCCGTCACCTACGAGACCGGCCGGTGGACGTCGCCGGTCGTCGAGGCCGGATACCTGATCGACGAGTCCGTGAGCTCGTGGAACGCACACACCCCCACGGGCACGTGGGTCGAGATCGAGTTCCGGGGCCGCAAGGCCGACGGGACCTGGACCAAGTGGTTCGTGATGAGCCGCTGGGCGTCGGGCACCGAGTTCGCGCCGGCCGACGGCAGCGTCGGCGACATCCACCGCACGTCCGTGAACGGCCAGACCGACGCGGACGCGTACCTGTTCACGGACACCTACGTCGCGAAGTCGGGCCACGAGCCGGACGCGTTCCAGACCCGGGCCACGTTGTACCGGCCAGAGGGCACCCGGGTCTCCCCTCGGCTCGACTCGGTGAGCACCATGACCAACGAGTACCTGCCCGACGCGCACTACACGGGCACCAGCGACTTCACGCTCGGAGGTGAGCTGGCGCTCGACGTGCCGCAGTTCAGCCAGAACATCCACCGCGGCGAGTACCCGGAGTTCGGGGGCGGCGGACAGGTGTGGTGCTCGCCGACGTCGTCGACGATGGTGATCTACTCCTACGGCCTCGAGGTCCCGGCGGAGGAGCTGGAGGGCATCGAGGCGCCGAACGGTGACCCGCAGGTCGACTACGCCGCCATGCGGACGTGGGACTACGCGTACGAGGGCGCGGGCAACTGGCCGTTCAACGCCGCCTACGCGAACACGTTCGGGCTGGAGTCCTTCGTGACCCGGCTGCGGTCCCTCGCGGAGGCCGAGCGGTTCATCGAGGCAGGCATCCCGCTCATCCTCTCGATCAACTTCGAGGAGGAGGAGATGCCGGAGGCCGGCTACGGCACCAACGGGCACATCGTCACGCTCGTCGGGTTCACCGCCGACGGCGACCCGATCATCAACGACCCGAACAAGGCCAGCAACGAGGCGGTGCGCTCCGTGTACACACGGGAGAACTTCGAGCGTGTGTGGCAGACGTCGACCGACGGCATCACGTACGTCTACCACCCGCACGACGTGAAGCTCCCCCACAACCTGCCGGGGGTCACCCCGAACTGGTAACCGGCCTCCGGCCGACAGGGAAGGACAGTTAGCACGCGGGATGCGTTGCACAGAGTAGACAAGCTCTACTGAGCGCAACGCACCCCGCGTGCGTACCGTCGCCCCCGCGACCGCTCTATCGGCCCGGGACCTCCCGTGGTTCCGAGGTGTACGACGCCGTCGTGTAGCCCTCCGCGGAGACCGTCACCTGCACCGTGAGCTCAGCGCCCCGGTCGTGGCCGGTCACCAGGTACCGAGGGCCGGTCGCCCAGGGCAGCGGCTCGCCGTCGCGCAGCCACCGGTAGCTGACGTCGACGTCGGCCGGGAGGTACGTGCCTGCGTCGGCGGTCAGGATCTTCCCGGGTTTTGCCCGCCCCTCGATGACCGGCCCGGACACGTCGGCCACCACCGGGTCGTGCAGCTCGACGTCGTCGGCGTTGACGAACACGTGCCGGTGCGCCAGCCACACCTGGTAGTAGACGTCGTCGCCGCGCACCACCGTGCGGTCGCCCGGCCCGGAGCCGTCGAACGTCGTAGCCCGGTAGTAGTCGGATGCCACGTCGTCGTCGGCCACCGCGTACGTCTGCTCCACGCCGACCTCGTACTCGATCGGCGTGACCGGTTGCACCGGGACGCCAGGGTGGTCCTCGTAGGCGGCCGCCTCCGGATAGGCCCGCCCGAAGACCGGCGCCGGGGCATCGCCCGCGACGGTGACGGTCTGCGCCGTCGCGGGCACCACGACCGGCCGGTCGGCCGGGTTGTGCAGCCACGCGAGCGACCCGGCCCACCACACGCCGAGCCAGTCACCCTCGACCCGGTCGACGACCAGCTTGTGCCCCGACTGCACGCGCGCGCTCACGTCGCTCGCGTACGTGGTCCCGTTCGACCCGTCCGGCTTCCAGCCCGGGTCCTTCGCCAGCGGCGCGTCGTCGGACGGCGACTGGTGCAGGTAGCGGAAGTTCGTGCCGGCCCCCTCCACGCAGGCGCCCGAGCCCGGGGACGCCGCCTCGCAGCCCGTCACCGTGTTCGGGTTGTCGGCGTACCCGGTCCGCACCTCGACGACGTCGCCCTGCTCGACGCTGGTCGTCGCCTCCAGGTCGCCACCGATGGGGGCGCCGAGCAGCTCGAAGTAGTGGTCCCAGTCCCAGTACGGGCCCGGGTCCCAGTGCACGTTCTTGGTGTACCCGGGCAGGATGCCGGGCACCTGGTCGTGCCCAATGACGTGCGCCCGGTCCAGCGGGATGTCGTGCTCTTCCGCGAGGTGGCGCACCAGCGCCGCCGACGACTGGTACATCGACTCCGTGTACCAGGCACCGGTGCCCGCCCAGCCCTCGTGCTCCAGGCCGATCGAGTGCATGTTCAGGAACCAGTTGCCCGCGTGCCAGCCGACGTCGGCCGGGTCGAGGTGGTTCGCGACGTGCCCGTCCGAGGACCGCAGCGTGTAGTTCCAGGCCAGGTAGGTCGGGTCCTGCACGAGGTTGACCGTCGGCTGGTAGGCCGTCTCGGTGTCGTGGATCAGGATGTAGTCGAGCGACGGCCCACCCGCGCCGGTGCGGTCGGCCTGGTCGTGGTTGCCGTAGTCACCGGTGCCGTCCGGCAGGTCCGGCGAGGCCTTCTCGTACGGGGCGGGCAGCCACTCGCAGCCCAGGTCCTCCGGGCAGTCCGCCTCCGGGTCGCTCGTGCTCGCGGCACGCGGCACGACGACGTCGCGGTTGCCGGTCAGGACGACCGCTCCGTCCGCGGGGGTCGTGGTGCCGGCACCTTCACGGAGGGTTTGGTACACCTGTGTAGCGAAACCCTCGACGTCGCTCATCCGGGACACGGCGTCCTCCCACGCGGCCAGGGTCTCCGCCGTCGTAGCCGCGTCGGCGTCGACCGCGCCGTCCCGCACTGCCTGTGCCTGGTACGACGCGAGCAGGGCCGCTCCACCGCAGACGTTGGCCTGAGCGTCGGACTTCAGGCTGACCTCGTCGAGCCCCGTGAGCGTCGCTGCCCGGGCGAGCTCCCGGGTGCCCTCGCGCGCAGGGCCCTCCTTGTCGGTGACGGCGGACAGCGGAAGCCCGTCGCCGTGCGCATGGCCGAGCCCCGCAGCGCCCTCGAGGTTGAACACCCCGTAGCCGCCGTCGGCGCTGACCTGGCCCGCGTGCTGGTCCCAGCGCGACTCCATGTAGGACACCGCCTTGAGCAGGTCCGCAGGCACCCCGGTGACGTCGGCGGCAGCCGAGAATGCCTCGTCGAGCGAACCGGCGGCGAGGACGGAGGCGCAGACGACAACACCGTCGTCGGTGGCCGCCGGGGCCGCATCGGCCGCCGAGAGGGGAATGAGTGGAAGAAGCACCCCGGCCGCTGTGGCCAAGGCTGTGCTGCGCCGTCGTGACGTCACGCGGAGATCCTCTCGTCGACTCCGTACAAACGTGGACGAGAGAATCACACCCGATCCGGGCGTGCATGAGAAGGGTCCCGGGCCAAAAACCCGGGACCGATGTGATCAGAGGCGGACGAGCACCTGGGTGCGGCCAAGGACCTTTGCGCCGTCTACCGTGACGGCGAGGTCCACGCGCACCGTTCCCGCCTCGACGTCGATGACGCCGATCGTGCCCGTGACCTCGATCGATGCGGTGCCAGGGTTGGGCACCTCGACGGGCTTGGTGAACCGCGCCTGGTAGTCGACGACGGCGCCCGGGTCGCCCGCCCACTCGGCCGCCAGGCCCACGACGGTGCCCATGGTCAGCATGCCGTGCGCGATGACACCGGGCAGGCCGGCGCCCTCCGCGACCTTGTCGTTCCAGTGGATCGGGTTGAAGTCGCCGCTCGCGCCGGCGTAGCGGACGAGCGCCGCGCGGTCGAAGGTGACCGTGCGCGTACCGATCACGTCGCCGACGGCGAGGTCTGCGATGTCAGGGCGGCTCATGCGTCCTCACCTCGGATCGCGAGCGTGGACGTGACGGTGGCGACCGGCTCACCGAGAGCGTCCCCCTCGGAGGACGGCACCTCGACGTTCTCCGGCATCGCATAGATCTCGCAGCGCGTGGTCACCATGCTGATGGCCCCGCGGGAGACGATCCGGTCCACGTGCAGCACCGTCGTGAGCTCGTCGCCGGCGACGATGGGGCGGTGGTGCGTGAAGCGCTCGTCCGCGTGGACCACGCGCGAGAAGTCGATGTCGGCGGCCGGGTCGCTGATGTACTGCGACTCGGCACGCTGGGCCACGACCACGGCGAACGTGGGCGGGGCGACCAGGTCCGGATAGCCAAGACCCCGCGCCGCCACGAGATCGTGGTGCGCGGGGTGCGTGGCACCGACGGCACTGGCGAACTCGCGGATCTTCTCGCGGCCTACGGAGTAGGGAGCGTCGGCCGGGTAGACCCGGCCCTCGAAGTCAGCGTTCGCCACGTCGGTGTGAGCTTGCTATCGAGACTCAGCGAGTCTCGCGGTGCGACGTGTGCTTGCCACAGCGCGGGCAGAACTTCGCCAGCTCCAGGCGGTCAGGGTCGTTACGACGGTTCTTCTTCGTGATGTAGTTCCGCTCCTTGCAGTCCACGCATGCGAGCGTGATCTTCGGGCGGACATCCGCACTCTTGCTTGCCATGGCTCTCACCTCCGCGCCTCGATGGGAGAGGCGCCATGTGTCTTCTCGTCGTCCGGCAGTAACGTCGGACGGATGTACTTGCTTGGTAGCGAGGGCGGGGCTCGAACCCGCGACCTCACGATTATGAGTCGTGCGCTCTGACCAGCTGAGCTACCCCGCCGCGCGTGACTGAACGCGAGACCGTCCGCCGTTATTGTCCCACCAGCGAGCCGATGAGACAGGACGGACGACCCCGCGTCGATCACAGAGCCCCGAAAGGGAATCGAACCCTTGACCTTCTCCTTACCATGGAGACGCTCTGCCGACTGAGCTATCGGGGCGGCGAGGAAGACTCTACATGCCCTCCGGCCTGGCGTGAAATCGAATCGGGTGTGAAGTACGCCGCGTCAGTCACCGGCACCCGGACGGGCATCCACAGCACCCCCGAGGGGAACAAGAACGGGGCGCCATCCGCATGGATGACACCCCGTCCGTCACGTGGCTGGTGAGGGATTCGAACCCACGTAGGCTGAGCCGTCTGATTTACAGTCAGATCCCTTTGGCCGCTCGGGCAACCAGCCGTGAACGTGCCCAACCATAGCGCCCTCCGGGCCCCCGCGAGAAATCGAAATCACGGGCCGGCCTGGTGACGAGCCCCACAGGGCCTGCCGGGGCTGGTGCGACGTCACGAGTCCTATCGTGACGCCGTGACACAACACCACGATCGCTGGGGGCTGCCGCTCGGGATCAGCGCTTTCATGCTCTGGGGCGCGATGCCCCTGTTCTTCCCGCTGCTCGAGCCGGCGGGCGCCATCGAGATCGTCGCCAACCGGGTCGTGTGGAGCCTCGCGTTCTGCCTGATCGCCCTCGCCGTCATGCGGCAGCTCGGCGCCTTCCGCGATGCCCTGCGCTCGCCGCGGATACTCGGCACGCTCGCCACTGCTGCGGTCCTGATCGTCATCAACTGGGTGGTGTACGTGTACGCCGTCCTCACCGACCGGGTGCTCGACGCCGCCCTCGGCTACTTCATCAACCCCGTCATCACCGTGCTCCTCGGCGTGCTGATCCTGCGTGAGCGGTTGCGTCCGGTGCAGTGGCTGGCCATCGCCTTCGGCGCCGCGTCGGTGGTCGTGCTGTCCACGGGACTGGGTGGGCTGCCCTGGATCTCGCTGTGCCTCGCGCTCTCCTTCGGCATGTACGGGCTCGTGAAGAACCGGGTGGGTCGCACCGTCCAGGCGCTGCCCGGCCTGGCGGTCGAGACCGTGGTCGCCACCCCGTTCGCCGTCGCCTACCTCGTCTGGCTCGGCAGCTCGGGGACGTTCACCGGGCACGGTGCAGGACACTCCGTCCTGCTGATGGCGTCGGGCGTGGTGACGGCGCTACCGCTGCTCTTGTTCGGCGCCGCCGCACGCCGCCTGCCGCTCTCCGTGGTCGGCATGCTCCAGTACCTCACCCCCGCCCTGCAGTTCCTGGTAGGACTGCTGATCTTCGGGGAGCACATGCCGGCAGCGCGCTGGGTCGGCTTCATCCTGATCTGGGTGGCGCTCGTGCTGCTCACCACCGACGGCATCCACCAGTCCAGAAAGACGCCACGGATCCGTTAGTACGGCCTCGGCAGCCGGTGAACCGGGCGTCGACCGCCCGTGCCCGGTGGTCGGGTGAGGACCTGGCCCGTCACATCCGCGCCCTGCGCGCCGTCACACCGTTGACGCTCCCGAGAACGAGGATGTGACCGATGACCCCCGACGAGCTCGCCATCGCCTTCGAACAGCACCGTCCGCGCCTGCGCGCCGTGGCCTACCGGATGCTCGGCAACCCCGACGACGCCGACGACGCGCTGCAGGAGACCTGGCTACGCCTGAACCGCACCGGCGAAGCGGGCATCGACAACCTCGCCGCCTGGCTGACGACGGTCACGGGCCGGATCTGCCTCGACATGCTCCGCTCCCGGTCGACGCGCCGCGAGGACCCGCTCCCGACCGGTCTGCCGGACGACACCGCGCCGGAGATCCTCGACGAGGACTCCCCCGATCCCGCACGGCAGGCCGAGCTCGCCGACATCGTCGGGCTGGCCATGCAGGTGGTGCTGGAGAGCCTCGACCCCGCCGAGCGCCTGGCGTTCGTACTGCACGACCTGTTCGCGGTGCCCTACGAGCAGATCGCGCCCGTGCTGGGGCGTTCGGTCCCGGCGGCACGCCAGCTCGCGAGCCGCGGACGCCGGCGGGTGCAGTCCGGGGCCGCGGTGGCGCGGGCCGACGACGGCGCCCGGTCCCCCGCCGAGACGCGGACCGACCGGCAGGTGGTCGAGGCGTTCCTCGAGGCCTCCCGTACGGGCGACCTCGCTGAGCTCCTCGCCCTGCTCGCGCCGGAGGTGGTGCTGCGGGCGGACCAGTCCGCCGTCGACTCGGCCGCCGCCAACGCCGACCGCGGTGCGCCTCTGCTGGCCCGGGAGATTCGTGGCGCCGCCGCGGTGGCGGAGGCGTTCCGCGGTCGGGCGAAGCTGGCCGTGCCTGCGCTCATCGACGGTCTGGTCGGGTTCGCCGGGGCGCCGGGCGGTATCCCGCGCTTCGTGTTCTCGGTGGTCGTGCACGACGGACGGGTCGCCGCCATCGACCTGACCGCCGACCCGGACGCTGTCGCCGGCATGCACGTGGTGCTGCTCGGCCCCTCGTGACCAGCGGACATCCACCCGACGGCAGAGCGAGCCCGCTCCGCGACCCGTAGCGCGGCGGGGCCTTGGTTCAGACACCCGCCTCCGCGAGCGCCTTGGCCAGCTCCTCCGCGACGCCGTCGGCGTCGTGGTGCCCGACCACGGCGTCCGCCGAGGCCAGCACGTCGCGGTGGGCGTTCGCCACGGCGATCCCCCGGCCGGCCCAGGTGAGCATGGGTAGGTCGTTGGGCATGTCGCCGAAGGCCCAGACCTCGGAGGCGTCGACCCCGAGCCGCGTGCACCAGCGGGCCAGCGCGGCGGCCTTGTCGACGCCGAGCGGCATGAGCTCGGCCAGGCCGACGGCGCCCGAGTACGCGAGCTGCGCGTGCGGCCCGACGGCGCCGCGGACGGCCGCGAAGAACCGCTCCTGCGCGAGCCGGATCTCTTCGGGCGGGTCGAGGATGATGCCCGGTGGTGGGATGTACGCGGGATCGAGCGCAAGGATCTTCGACACAGGTCCGGCCACGCCGAGCGTGTCCTCGACCGGTACCGACCACAGACCGGGGTCCAGCGCCGGCTCCCGGTTCGGGTAGGTCGGGTCGAACGCGACGCCGTCGGGCCGCTCGAAGGCGAGTGCGGCGTGCGGCAGCTCTGCACGGATGCCGGTCACGACCGCGCGCACGGCGTCGTCGTCGAATCCGCAGGTGTCGAGCGTCTCGCCCGAGGCGAGGTCGAGCACGCACGCCCCGCCGATGCAGATGACGCGGCCGTGCCCGCCGACGGTGTCGGCGAGGTGCGTGAGCCAGCGCGGTGGGCGGGCGGTCACGAAGACCACCTCGACGCCCGCCGCGTCCACGTCCGCGAGCACCTGCCGGGTGCGGTCGGAGACCTTGCCGTCGCTGCGGAGCAGCGTGCCGTCGAGGTCGGTGGCGATCACGCGCGGCAGGCCGGTCACTGCTGTGTCCAGGGGTTGACGAAGGGGGCGGCGCTCATCTTGACCACGTCCTGTGTAGGCGCATACCCACACGATATGCGGCAACCGGCACAGCGCGGAGGACCGCATGCGCCAGATCACATGATTTACATGGTGTAACGTGTAAACACGGGAAACCAAGACCTCGGAGGCAACTGATGTCCGGCGACAAGGATCCAACCCAGTACGGCCCGGGCGGCCGAGGCTTCTACGGTGCCGTGACGGTGAGCGAGCGCGGGCAGATCGCCATCCCGGCCCAGGCGCGGCGCGACCTCGGGATCGGAGCGGGCGACAAGCTCCTGGTGCTCGCCGACCCGGAACAAGGCCTCGCACTGATGACCATCGAGACCCTGATGCGCAACCTGCAGGGGTCCTCGTCACTGCTGGAGATGATCCGGCAGCACGCCGACGACGACGCTGACCCAGCGGGGAAGCCATGACCGTCGCCGGCACGTCAGCGGCGACCACGCCGACGCCGTCGGCTCGCAGAGCGTTGGCACCTGACCTGGCACGGGGCGGGATGCTGCTCTTCATCGCGTTCGCGCACGCCCCGCTGTTCGTGTCCGCGATCGACCGCGGGCCCGAGCTGGCCAACGAGGTCACGAAGGTCTTCCACCTGATCTTCGTGCACAACCATGCGCGGCCGCTGTTCGCCTTCCTCTTCGGCTATGCGCTGGTGCAGATGATGCACCGGCGGCAGAGCCGCGGGGCGAGCTGGACCGACGTGCGCAGGCTGGTGCGGCGACGAGGCTGGTGGCTCGTCGCCATCGGCTGTGTCCACGTGCTCCTCTTCACGCCGCTCGACATCCTGGCGCCGTACGGGATCGCCGGGCTGCTGCTCGTCGGGCTGCTGCGGGCCAAGGACGCCACCCTGCTCCGGGTGGCCGGGCTGACGCTGATTCCGGCGACGGCCGCCGCCGCGGTCGGCATGTGGCTGCCGCTGTCGCAGGGCGTCTCGAGCTACACCGTTGGCAGCGTGGCCACCGGCGACCGGAGCTGGACCGAGGCGCTGGTCGACCGGGCGACAGGCTGGCCGTACGGGCTGGTCATCGGCATCCTGCTGGTCATCCCCGGTGTCGTGCTCGGGATGTGGGTAGCGCGACGGCGCGTCCTGGACGAGCCGGAGAACCACCGCGCCCTGCTCTGGCGGTTCTCGACCGTCGCGACGGTGGTGTCCGCCCTCGGCGCGCTCCCGGCCGTGCTGGTCGAGCTCGGCACGTGGTCGAACGGGAACCCGGTGACCGTCCTGGTCGCCTCGGTCGCCCAGCCGCTCACCGGTTATGCGGGCGGGATCGCACTGGCCGGGTTCATCGCGCTGGTCTCTCTCGCCGTGACCGACCGTCCCGGCCGGTTCACGACCGCGATCCAGGCGCTCGGTCAGCGGTCGATGAGCATGTACCTCTTCCAGACCGTGGTGTGGGTAGCGGTCTTCGCACCCTTCGGCCTGGGGCTGGAGAACCGGACAGGGCTCGCGGGTGCCACGGCCGTCGCGATCGCCACCTGGGTGGTCTCTGTGATCATCGCCGACCTGATGCGCAAGGGCGGGTACCGCGGCCCGGCGGAGATCCTGCTGCGCCGGCTGTCGTACCCGCGAGCGAGTACGGCCTAGCGCTGGCCCGAGACCGGCGGTCGAGACCGGGGTCAGCCCACGACCAGGGCCCCCACCGACACGAGGGCCGATGTCACGAGCAGGCCGAGCACCACGCGCTCGTAGCGTGCGCTGCCGAACGCGTGGAATGCCCGTGCGCCCACGAGCTGCCCCAGCAACGCCGCACCGACGAGGGGAAGCCAGTGCTCATAGGTCTCCCACGTCCCCGCGAGCACCAGCGCAGCGATGCTCAGCGGCAGACGCACCAGCGAGACGGTCACGAGGGTGTCGCGCATGGCGTGCGGCGCCAGGTCCCGGTGGACCAGGTAGTAGACGCTCGGCGGGCCGCCGAGTGACGTCGAGGTGCTCAGCGCGCCCGACAGGATTCCGGCAGGTACGGCCCAGGCGGGCCGCACGACCACGCCGCGCTCCCGCGAGCGCAGCCGCAGGACCACCGCACCGAGGACCACGCAGGCGACGAAGATCTGCAGCCCGGTCGCGGGCAGAGCGCCAAGGAGCCAGGCACCGACCAGCATCCCCGGGACCGACCAGCCGGCCAGCGCCGACACCTCACGACCGACGGGTCGTGGCACGCTGCGCCGCATCGCAAGGATCGCCACGTCGCACACGGTGCCGGTGATGATGATCGTCGACACGGCCTCCGCGCCGCCGACGGTCGCGGCGAGCACCGGGGCGCTCAACAGGGCGAACCCGAAACCGGACAGCGACTGCAGGACCGCGCTCACGAAGATCAGACCGAAGAGAGCGCTGAGGAGGAGCCCGCCGTCGAGGTGCACCGGGTCAGGCGGCCCGAAGCCCAGCGGCCGGCAGGATGATCTCGTCGATGTTGGCGATCAGGAACTCCCGGTCGACGGGGATGCGCAGCATGAGCGTGCGGTACGCGACCATCGCGGGGCCGACCATGCAGAGCTTCTCGACGTCGAGGTCCGCGCGGACCTCTCCGCGGTCGATCGCCCGCTGGAAGAAGACCCGGTTGACGGCAGCGCGCGGCTCGACCAGCGCCTCGTGCGCTGCGGCGGCCAGCTCGGGGTTGCGCGCGATCATGGAGACGATCCCGGCCATCACGTTGAGCTTGCGCTCGCTGTCGCGGATGCTCGGCGGCCTGACCATGGCGACCAGGTCCCCGCGCAGCGTGCCCGTGTCCGGCAGGCTGTCAAGGTCCGGGTCGCTGCCCTTCATCCACGCGACGGCGTCGAGCACCAGGTCCGCCTTGGACGACCACCGGCGATAGACGGTCGCCTTTCCCGCCTTAGCCCGCGACGCGACGAGGTCGATGGTCATCCCGTCGTAGCCGGTCTCCGCCAGCACGTCGAGCGCGGCGTCCAGGATCTCGGGGTCGCGGGTGTGGTCCCGCTTGCGCCCGAGCCGGGGCCTCGCCTCGGCCTGCTCGGTCTGCGTCATCGCAGTCGCCCTCCTCCCTCTGTCCATCCCTGACCTTACCGTCGGGTTAATTATTGAACCAGCCATATCCGGAACTCTTCAGTTCCGTATATGGTGAGCGCATGTCCGATACCGCAACACCCGCGACCGACCGCCGTCGCTGGATCACGCTCGTCGTGGTCGGGCTCGCCCAGCTCATGGTCGTGCTCGACGCGACAGTCGTGAACATCGCGCTCCCGTCCGCCCAGGCCGACCTCGGCTTCTCGGACGGGCAGCGCCAGTGGGTCATCACTGCCTACTCCCTCGCCTTCGCCAGCCTGCTCCTGCTCGGCGGGCGCCTCTCCGACCTGATCGGCCGCAAGCGCACGTTCGTCATCGGCCTCATCGGGTTCGCCGTCGCCTCCGCGCTCGGCGGCGCTGCCGGCTCGTTCGAGCTCCTCGTCGCCGCCCGCGCACTGCAGGGCGTGTTCGGCGCACTGCTCGCTCCCACCGCTCTCGCGGTGCTGACCACGACGTTCACCATCCCGAAGGAGCGCGCCCGAGCCTTCGGCGTCTTCGGTGCGATCGCCGGCGCAGGCGGCGCCGTCGGGCTGCTCCTCGGCGGGGTCCTGACCGAGGCACTCGACTGGCGCTGGAACCTGTACATCAACGTCTTCATCGCCGCGGTCGCCCTTGTCGGCGCGCTCGTCCTCATCCCACGCGTCAGCCAGACCGGCCCGCGGCCGAAGCTGGACGTCCCGGGCACCCTGCTCGTGTCCGGCGCGCTCTTCGGCCTCGTGTACGGCTTCTCGAACGCCGAGACCGGCGGCTGGGAGTCCCCGCTGACCTGGGGCATGCTGGCCGGCGCCGCCATACTGCTCACCGCGTTCGTCGCCTGGCAGGCGCGAGCGACGCACCCGCTCCTGCCGCTCTCGATCGTCCTCGACCGGAACCGGGGCGCCGCCTACATCTCGGTGCTCATCGCAGGTGCCGGAATGTTCGGCGTCTTCCTCTTCGTCACCTACTACCTGCAGCTCACGCTGGGGTACTCACCGATCCAGACGGGTCTCTCGTTCCTGCCCATGATCGGGATGCTCGTGCTCGCCGCGCAGCTCGGCACCAACCTGCTCGTCCCCCGGTTCGGCCCCAAGCTCATGGTGCCGGTGGGCATGACGCTCGGCGCGGCCGGCATGGTCGGCCTCACGTTCCTCGACGCCTCGAGCTCGTTCGCTCCGGACGTCCTCGCACCACTGATGATCATCGGCTTCGCGATGGGCACGATCATGCCCGCATCGATGCAGACCGCCACGCTCGGTGTCGACCGGCAGTTCGCCGGCGTCGCATCGGCGATGGTGAACACGAGCCAGCAGGTCGGCGGCTCGATCGGCACCGCTCTGCTCAACACCCTTGCCGCCACCGCCGCGGCCGACTACCTCGTGGCCAACGCGCCCCTGACCGAGGCGGTGGGTGCCCAGGCCGCGATCACCGGTTACTCGACCGCGTACTGGTGGGGCGCGGGCTTCTTCGCCCTGGGTGCGGTGCTGTCGGCGCTGCTCTTCCGCCGCCGCGGCGACGGCCTGTCGCTCACGAGCACGCCCCAGGTTCCGGCGGAACGAGTGGCCGAGCCGGTGGCGGTCGGCTGAGCCATGCTGAAGCTGGCGATGTTCGGCCTTGACGAGGGGCTCGACTGGGACTGCGGAGGGCTCGGGTTCGACGCTCGGCAGCGCCCGGACCTGGTCGCGATCGCCCAGGCGCGTGCACGCGCGAAGCACGGCGTCGCCTTCGATGCGTCCAACACGGTCCTGATCGGGGACACGATCAACGACGTCCACGCCGGGACCCGCGGTGGGGCCAAGGTGGTCGCGGTGCTGACCGGTGGCGTGGACGCCGCTGCGTTGACCGCGGCGGGCGCGTCGACGGTCCTGCCCGACCTCACCGACGCCGCGGCCGTTGTCAGCGCCGTGCGGAGGGCAGTGAGTTCCTGATAGGCCGAACGGGCGGCCACCGGAGTCCCCGGCAACCGCTCGTCGGCCAACACTCGGTCGCGTTACGCGCCGTACCCCCCGTCGATCCTCAGCACTGCGCCGGTGACGTAGGACGCCTGCGGGCTGGCGAGGAAGACAACACCCGCGGCGATCTCCTCCGGCCTGCCATAGCGCCCCATCGCCGTTGTCGGAAGAAACATGGAGGCGGCCGGGCTGTCGGCGGGGTTCATCTCGGTGTCGATGAACCCGGACTGGATGACGTTGACCGTGATGCCCCGGTGGGCCAGATCGCGGGCCGCACCCCTGCTGTAGCCCTCGAGGGCTGACTTGCCACCCGCGTAGTCGGCCATCCCGGGAAAGCCCACCCGCGTCCCCACACCCGAGCTGATACTGACGATCCGCCCACCATCGGGCAGCAGCGGGAAAGCTGCCCGGATAGCGGCCACCACGCTGGTGTAGTTGATCGCGAGCTGGCGGTCGAAGGCAGACTCGTCGGCGAGCTCGCCGTCGATCGGACCAGCGACGGTGACACCCGCATTGTTGACCAGAACGTCCAGCTTTCCGAACTGATCGACCACCCTGTGGATCAGGCCCGCCGCCTGCGCTGCGTCCGACTGGTCTGCCTGGAAGGCCGCCGCACGCACTCCCTTCGCCTCCAGGTCGGCGACCATGGCCTTGGCCTGATCCGCCGAGGACGAGTAGCTGATCGCGACGTCGGCCCCCTCGTCAGCCAGCGCCAGCGCCGACGCCGCCCCGATCCCCCGCGACCCGCCCGTCACGATCGCCACCTTGTTGTCCAGCTTTCCCATGAGCTTCCCGCTTCCCTGCTTGGTGGAGTTCTTGACCGTCTGGTCCACAATAAGGATGGTGGACCGGACAGTCAAGAATGGGTGGCCAACAGCGCCTGCGAGCTTGGCAACGCCGGTCCGGAAGTTCTCGCCCACGCCCATCGCACCTAGGAGACGGCCCACCGCGCTGATCGGGGACCGCATCGCGCGCGCCCAACGCGAGCGCGACCTGCCGGCCGAAGCCGATCCGATCGCACTGGCGCGTGCCCTTCTGGCCGCGCAACAAGGGATCGTGTTCATGGGTCGGACCGGGTTGGACACGGCCACACTCACTGCCACGGCACGATCACTTGCGGCTCAGCTCCTGCCGGACCGTTCCGGCGACTGAACCTACCGACGGCGAAGTGGGCTACTTCACCGAGAAGGCCCTCCGGCTCGCGCGGAGCTAGGACCTCCTGCTCGACCGGCCCTGACAGACCGAACGGGCGGCCGCCGTATACGCCGGAGTGCCGGAGTGCCGGAGTGCCTGAGTTGCACCTTCCGTAGCGGCATGTGGTCCCGTGGACTCATGTCGCGCCCCACTGAGGAAGACTCCCCGCTCATGTATTCGTCCTTCATCCCGCCGCGCCGGGTCAAGATCGGTGACGCGGCGGCCTTCGTCGGCACCACACCGCGGGCGATCCGTCACTATCACGAGATCGGCCTGCTCCCCGAGCCCGAGCGGGGCGGTGACGACCGCCGCCGCTACGGATACGAAGACATGATCCGGCTGCTGTGGATCCGCAAGATGGCCGACGCCGGGATCGCCCTGGACGATATCCGTGCCGCCTTCGCCGACACGGCTTCTGCCGGTGCCGGGGGCGACGGCGACGGCGACGGCGACCACGACATCGCGGACATCCTGGAACGGGTGGAGGAAACCCTCGGCGCCCAGGAAGCAGAGCTGCGGCGACAGCGGACTGCGGTGCAGCGCATGCGCACCGAGGGCAGCAGGATGGGCCTGCTGTCCGACTTCGTCACCAGCCGCCTCAAGAGCCTGCCCGAGGGCTCCCTACGCCAGGCAGACCTGGACAACATGCTGGTCATCGAGCGGATCTTCGGCCCGCTCGGTGCGGCCGTCAACGCCACTCGCTACATCGCCCTGGCCACCCACCCGGATCTGCGGGAGGAATCCGACCGTGTCGATGCCGCCGAGGAGGCACTCGATGACACGGTTGCTGTCGATGACCCTCGCGTGGCACAGGTGGCTGCCCAACGGCACGCCTTCGAGAAGGCGCTCGAAGCCGTCATCGAGGACTCCGGCCTGGCTCAGGACGACGATGCGCTCTTCGACTCCTGGGAGGCCTTGCACCCCCCTACCACTGACGAGGGGACGGACGAGGCCGGCCGAAGCTCCGGTAGGGAGCAAGGAACAATGAGCGCATTCGAGGCCACCGGAAAGATGCCCTACGACTTCTCCCCTGCCCGCCTGCGCTGCATACAGCTGGCCGGGGAGCTCTCGGTGGCCTCCTGACAGACCGAACGGGTGAGGCGTCAGCGGTAGTTCGTGAACTGGAGGGCGAAGTCCAGGTCCGAGCCCTTCAGCAGGGCCATCACCTCCTGCAGCTGGTCGCGCGACTTGCTGGTCACGCGCACCTCGTCACCGGTGATCTGTGTCTTCACGCCCTTGGGGCCCTCTTCACGGATGATCTTGGTGACCTTCTTCGCGGACTCCCCCGCCAGGCCCTCCTTGAGGGTGGCCGCGAGGCGGTACTCCTTGCCCGAGGGCTTGGGCTCGCGCTCACCGACGTCGAGCGCCTTGAGCGAGATGCCGCGCTTGATCAGCTTGATCTCGAACACGTCGAGGGCGGCGAGCACGCGCTCCGACGAGTTGGCGACGATCACGATGCTCTCGCCGCTCCAGGCGATCGAAGCACCGACGTTCTTGAAGTCGTACCGCTGCGAGATCTCTTTCCCCGCCTGGTTCAGCGCGTTGTCGACCTCCTGGCGGTCGACCTTGCTGACGATGTCGAACGACGAGTCGGCCATGTCGTGCTCCTTCTGCGTAACACCCGGACGCCCCTGCACGTCCAGTGGGATTCGGCACCACCGTATCGGGCACTGCGGGTGAGGGACGAACGGATGGTGCAGGTCACCGACCCGTGTCGGCGGCGACCCCCGGGAGCCGCGCGGCTCAGTACCGCGGCGGTGTGCCCCAGGGCGGCGCGTCCGGGCCCGGCGTCGGCCCGCCGGACCAGCCGGGGCCGTAGCCGTCCGACGGTCCGCCGGCCATCGTCTCGAGGCGGCGGATCCGGTCCTTCATCGGCGGGTGCGTGGCGAACAGGCGCCCGATCCCGGCCCCTCGGAACGGGTTCGCGATCATCACGTGGGACACGTTGGTGAGCTCGCGGTCCTGGGGCAGCGGTGCGCGCTGCGTGCCCTGCTCCAGCTTGCCCAGCGCGGAGGCCAGTGCCAGCGGGTCACCCGTGAGGCGGGCTCCGTCCTCGTCAGCGTCGTACTCACGCGTGCGCGAGATCGCCATCTGGATCAGCATCGCGGCCACCGGGGCCAGGAACGCCATGGCGAGCGCTGCGAGCGGGTTGCCGCCCTCACGGCGGTCACCGCCGCCGAAGAAGAGCAGGAACTGCGCCAGCGCCGTGATGAGCCCCGCCATCGCGGACGCGACCGACGACGTGAGGATGTCGCGGTTGTAGACGTGCATGAGCTCGTGCCCGAGCACGCCACGCAGCTCGCGCTCGTTCAGCAGCTGGAGAATGCCCTCCGTGCAGCAGACCGCAGCGTTCTTCGGGTTACGGCCCGTTGCGAACGCGTTGGGCGCCTTGGTCGGCGAGATGTACAGCCGGGGCATCGGCTGGCGCGCCGCCGTCGACAGCTCCCGCACGATGCGGTGCATCTCCGGCGCCTGCAGCTCCGTGACGGGATATGCCCGCATCGCTCGGATCGCCAGCTTGTCGGAGTTCCAGTAGCCGTAGGCCGTCGTGCCCAGCCCGATGAGCACGAAGATCCAGAGCATGCTGGAACTGCGCCCGAGGAGGGCCCAGATCCCGAAGATCACGACCCACATACCGCCGAACAGCGCGGCTGTCTTCAGCCCGTTGTAGTGCCTGTGCATCGCACTCCTTTCCTCCCAGCCGAACGCGCCGCGCCGGGCGGCGGTTCCCACGAGCATGATCTCGCACTGCGTCGCGCGCATGAAAACGGCGTGAGCCCCGTACGGGACTCACGCCGTCTGCACGCCATGACCGGACCGGTCAGGCCTGCGGCCTGCTGATCGAGATCATCTCCGCACGCGGCACTACCTTGACCCGTTCACGGCCCTCTGCCTCGCCGAGCGCCCGCTCGTGCGCGTCCAGGAGCTCCCAGCCGGACCACTCGATGTACTCGACGCCCTTGCCCGCGAGGAACTCGGTGACGGCCTCCGGTGCACCGTGGGTGGCGGTCCGCCCGCCGTCCAGGTCGCCGGGAGCCTCGCCGTCGCCCACTCCGGTGACGTCCTCGACGAGGTGGCGCACCGTCTCCGAGGCGTCGGACTTGGTGTGGCCGATGAGGCCCACCGGTCCGCGCTTGATCCAGCCCGTCGCGTAGACGCCGGGGACCTGGTTGCCGTCGATGTCGACGACCCGGCCCTCGCGGTTGGTGATGACGCCCTTGACGTCGTCGTACGGGATCTCCGGCAGCGCCGAGCCGAAGTAGCCCACGGCGCGGTAGACGGCCTGGACCGGCCAGTCGATGAACTCGCCGGTGCCCTTGCTGGTGCCGTCACCCTGCAGCGCGGTGCGCTCCGTGCGGAAGCCGACCACCTTGCCGTTCTCGCCGAGCACCTCGGCCGGGGCGTTCAGGAAGTGCAGGTGCAGCCTGCGTGACGCCGTGTTCTGCGCCGGGTCCTTCAGCGTCCAGTCCACCAGGGTTTTCACGACCTGCTTGGTCTGGTTCGACGAGTTGATGGCCGCCTCGGAGCCCTCGTCGAAGTCGAAGTCCTCCGGGTAGACGACGACGTCGACGTCCGGCACGTGGCCCAGCTCGCGCAGCTCCAGCGGCGAGAACTTGACCTGCGCCGGGCCGCGGCGTGCGAACACGTGCACGTCCGTGACCGGAGAGGACTTCAGGATCTCGTACACGTTGGCCGGGACCTCGGTGGGCAGCAGGTCGTCCGCGTGCTTGGCGAGGATGCGGGCCACGTCCAGGGCGACGTTGCCGGCACCGATCACCGCCACCTGCTCCGCCTCCAGCGGCCAGGTGCGCGGCACGTCCGGGTGGCCGTCGTACCAGGACACGAAGTCCGCGGCACCGTAGGAGCCGTCGAGGTCGATACCCGGGATGTCCAGCTCGGCGTCCTTGATGGAGCCGGTGGAGAAGATCACCGCGTCGTAGAACTGGCGCAGGTCCTCGAGCTTCACGTCCACGCCGTAGTCCACGTTGGCCAGCAGGCGGATGTCTCCGCGGCTCAGCACCCGGTGGAGCGCGACGATGATCTGCTTGATGCGCGGGTGGTCCGGGGCCACGCCGTACCGCACCAGACCGAACGGCGCGGGAAGGCGCTCGAACAGGTCGATGCTGACGTCGAGGTCGGTCTTGGACAGGATGTCGCTCGCGTAGATGCCGGCAGGGCCGGCGCCGACGACGGCGACGCGCAGGGGTCGGGTGGTGCTCACGAAAGGGGCGCCTTCCGGGTCGAGGTCAGGAGGGAAGCGAAGGCCGGTCCTGATTCTACCGACAGGGTAAGGATCGCCTCACCGGGCGTCTCACGTTTCACACCGCGCGTGCGGGATCGTCACCCTCTGGATCCCGCAGCACCGACCTCCGCGACCGCACGCCGCAGGTCCTCCTTGCTGCTGCCGCCCATGGCCCGCAAGGGGCTGTACGCCGGGACGACGGTCACGGACGCACTGCCGTCCGACAGGCTCAGAGCATCCACCGACCGGGTCCCGTAGACCGCCTGCACCACAGCGGCGTCCGCGGACCGGCGCAGGGTCCAGCTGGGCGCGGTGCTGCGGCGACCCGCCCAGACCTCGATCTCGGTGCCGGTGACCACGAGGGCCATGGGGCTGCCGCCCATGGCCATCAGGCCGGGCCTCGGGTGGGCATACGTGGCGGCCTCGTCGGCAGCCTCCGCCGTCGAGTACACCGGGACGACGACGACGTCCGGCCGGTTCTGCCGGGCGTTCGAGGCCACGCCCGCCGACCGGCCGAGCATGACGGCGACCGTGACGCCGCAGATCGCCAGCACCACGACGAGCGCTATCCACAGGGTGGCATCGCCGAGGCCGTCGCGCTGGACGGTGAGGACGAGCCGCACCACCGAGACGAGGGCGAAGACGATCAGGGCGCCGATCCAGAGCTTCTTGCGGGCGTTCGCACTCATGGTGCCTCCACGGTCTCTTCCTGCTGGTTCAGCTGGTCGTCGTACCGGTCCCAGGCTGCGTCGCGCTCACGGTCGTCCAGCCAGTAGGCGCCGAGGAACAGCCCCGTCGTCACCAGCAGCACGAGCAGGACGGGTACGGAACGTCGCACCAGGTCCCACGGGTTCTCGAGGTCCTCGACCCTGCCGATGAAGAAGCGGTAGCCGCCGAGCACCCAGAAGGCGAAGAAGCACGCAGCCAGGGCCGCGACGATGCCGGTGACGACGAGCAGTGCCCCGGGGTCGTCCGACGGCATCTCGGGCGTTGCGGCGATCATCCACGCACCACCGGGTGCAGCGACAGGACTATCGAGTCGAAGAGCTCGAGCATCGCTTCGCGAAGCGGGACGAACGGCGTGGTGAATGACACCTGGAGGATCTTGTCGAGACCACGGCGCTCTGTCCAGTAGTCGGCCCTGAGCTCGGGAAGCTCCGGGTTGCCCTCGGCGTCGGTCCGCGTGATCTCGGTCTGCCGGACGGCCCGCAGCACCCACCCGTCGTCGAGCGTCTGCCGGTCGACGTCGGCCCCCGACAGCGAACCGGTGATGCTCGCCATCAGCTCGTCCCGGTCCCCCTCGGTCACCGCGTACGGGAACACGGCCATGGTGCCGGTGATCGCGACGTCGCCGACGTCCATGCTGAAGACGGCCAGGCTGAGCCCTCCGTCGTCGGCGGCACCGTGCGCGGCCTGGGCGAGGTGCTCCCGCGCCTCGCGCCTCGCGCGGGCGCGGTCGTCCCGTCGGCCCAGACGGTCGACGACGATCTTGCGCACCGCCTCGTCGATCCGCTCAGGGTCCGCGAGCGGGACCGTCCACCACCCGCGCGGGTACACGAACGTCCAGGACGTAGCCGCCTCGCGGAAGGCAGCCGCGGCGGCAGCCTTGAGGTCGGTCGGTTCTTCGTCGGGCTCGATCTCCACGCCGGCCTCGGTGTCGCGCATCTCCAGGCTCACTCCAGCCCCAGTTCCTTCGACAGGGCGGACCCGGGCTTGACCCCGTAGTGGGCGTGCTCGATCAGCCCGGTGATCTCGTCCTCGATCTCGTCCACCAGGTGTCCGTACAGACTCTGGAACTCGAGCCGCACCACCTCGTCCCTGGCCCCGCTGAAGAGGGTGAAGTACCAGTGCAGGTGGACCTCACCCGCGTCATTGACCGTGTCGATGACCTGTTCGATGAAGCGGCCGAAGTCCACTTCGCCCTCGCCGACGTCGTACGAGCTGATCGTCACGCCAGGCAGCTGCGGCACACGCGCGGCCTGCTTCCGGAACTTCCGGTACGCCTTCTTGGAATCGCCTCGGTCGGGGAACGTCTTGATCAGCACGCCGGCGCGGGCTTCGTGCCCGTGCGCAGCGGGGAACCAGACGCCGGCTCCCCACGCATTGTCGTCAGCGGCCTCGACAGCGTCCTGGTCCATGGTGCGGATGGCGCCGATCACCGCCGCGTTGTCCACGCCCCACTCACGGGTCGCGGCAATCTCCTCCGCACCCTCGCCGCCCATGCCTGCCACCCAGAAGATCCAGTCCTCGGGCTCCGTGAACGTGAAGACCTGGTCCTCGTCCCACGGACGCCACTGCGCGGCCTGTTGCTCCATCGTCTGCTCTCCCTGATCCGTCACCATGTGCGTACGTCACGGTAGAGCAGCGTCGCGTTCGCCCCGATGTCTGCGGAGTACGGCACGAGCGCCGACCCGAGACCGCCGAGCTTCGCCGGGTTGATCGACCCGAGCCGCCCCATCGTGCCGACATAGCCCGTCGCGTTCCGGGAGAACTGTGCGACGTCGTCCGCGTTGCGCAGCACCTGGTAGGCGCGTGCCGCCTCGCCGTGGCCCATGAAGTTCATGAAGCGCGCACGACCGGTGAGGCCGCTGAACGATGCCGCTCCGGAGCGGACCCAGCTCACCGGATTGAGCTTGCTGTACGGAACCGACTTGAAGGCCTTGGTGGCGTTGGACCACGCATTGGTCGCAGCGATCCGGTTGAGAGGGCTGCCGTACCGCGACGCACGAGAAGCCACCCGGCTCCCGCGTGACGCACCCTGCGCCATCCCCCTGGCCGCGGTCGCCTTCCCCGCGGCGCCGACGATGCGGCCGATGCCGAACGACGCGACACTGATCACACCGAGCAGCACGTTCACCCAGTCGCCCTCACCATTCAGCACCAGGGCGATGTCTGCCACGAGCGCGGCGACCGTCGCGATGATCGCGATCGCCGTGAGGATCTGCCCGAGGATGGGCACCCAGCCGAGGACCAGCGCGGCGATACCCGCCCACATCGCGATCTTGCCCGCCCACTTGGAGACGAAGCCGGCGACCTTCGAACCCCACTTCTCCCACCAGCCGTCCTTGAGGTCGTCCTTCGCGGCGGCCTCCTTGATGGTGGTAGCGGCGTTGCCGGCCTTGGTGTGCCAGGCGTCGACGATGCCAGGCAGCTCGCCGATGATCCCGGACAGCACGGCGCGGGACGACTCGGCCGCGTTGTTCGCGTTGGTCAGGCTGCCGCGCGCGTCGGAGTCGAGCTCCTCGCCGGTCGACCGGGCGGTGCTCACCGCCCCGTCGAACTCGGTCTGCGCCGCGTCGGCGGCGCGCTGGTCCGCCTGGGCCGTCTCCTGCGCCTCCTGGGCCCTGAGGAGCAGGGCGTGCGCGGCGTCCTGTGCGTCCTGGTGGTCGACCGCGTACTGGGTCAGCGCCGTCGAGGCCGCGGCATAGCGGTCCTTCGCCTTGATGACCTCGGCCTTCACGTCCTCCGCCTTGCCGCGCAGCTGCTCGACCGCGTCGGACTGGAAGCCCTCCATGTTCTCGATGACGCCCAGCGCGGTGTACGCCTCGGCCATCGAGTCGGCGATCGTGCCGTAGTACGCGCCGGCGCTCTGCGACATCGTCGGGTCGCCCGGGATCGGGTTGCTGCTCGCCAGTGGTTCCCAGCTCATGCGTCTGCTCCCCCTTCGAGAGACGTCGCGAGCTGGTTGTCGACGTCCTGGAACTGCGTGCCGACGGCGGTCGTGAGCTCGGCCAGGTTCGCGATCGACTCCTTCATCTTCTCCCGGCGGTTCTTCCACTCGCTGGAGAAGTCACGGATCGCGTCAGCCAGGGTGTCGTCCCCGACGGCGTCCGCAACCTGGTCCGCATAGGAATCGGCGCCGTCGAACTCGTTGACGATGGCGGTCAGGTCATCGCCGGTGTCGAGCAGCAGGTCGACGTCGACCACGAGCTGATCCGTCATGAGTCACTCCTTCTGTCACTGGTGGGTCGGCCGGACCATCAGAGCCAGGCCGGGCAGCGGCGGGGCGGTCCCAGACCGAGGTCCGGAACCGCCCCGTGGTGCATGATGCGTGGTGCTGCGGTCAGCCGCCGATGCCGCTGGCCAGCTGCGAGTCCACGTCCTGCAGCGTCTGAGCAGCCTGCTCCAGGAACGAAGCCATGCCCTCGAGGCCCTCGATGGCCTGCTTGGCACCCGTGGTGAACTCCTCGTACGACTGCTGGAACGCGCCCGACGCAGAGTCGGTCTGGAAGCCAGAAGCAACCAGGTTGTTCACCTGGGTCGACAGGTTGGACAGCGTGTCCATGATCGTCGACTGCCCGTTGCGGAGCTGGCCCGCCTGACCCCGAAGCTCCTCGTAGGTCACATTCATGTTCGCCATGAGAATTCCCCTTCAATTCCCGGACGGCCCCTACGGCCGATCCGACTAGCCCTGACAGTAACGAACCCACCACAACCCGTCGATGGGTATATGTACCCATGACCGGCACCGGCTGACCTGCGCGGAAATGCCGTGCCCTGACACACCGCAGCGGGGCGGTCCCGGACCGAGGTCCGGGACCGCCCCGTGGTGCATGATGCGTGGTGCTGCGGTCAGCCGCCGATGCCGCTGGCCAGCTGCGAGTCCACGTCCTGCAGCGTCTGAGCAGCCTGCTCCAGGAACGAAGCCATGCCCTCGAGGCCCTCGATGGCCTGCTTGGCACCCGTGGTGAACTCCTCGTACGACTGCTGGAACGCGCCCGACGCAGAGTCGGTCTGGAAGCCAGAAGCAACCAGGTTGTTCACCTGGGTCGACAGGTTGGACAGCGTGTCCATGATCGTCGACTGCCCGTTGCGGAGCTGGCCCGCCTGACCCCGAAGCTCCTCGTAGGTCACATTCATGTTCGCCATGAGAATTCCCCTTCTCAGATCCCGGCCGGCCCCCACGGCCGATCCGACTGAGCACGACAGTAACGAACCAACGGGGGTCGGTCGATGGGGAGCGCTACCCATGAGGGCCCGGGCTCCAGCACAGGGCTAGGACTGGCCTCGGTCGCCGTAGAACCGGGCTCGGAACGCAAGGAATCCCAGCACGGCCGATGACAGCAGCAGCAACGCTGTCACCACACGGAAGACCAGGTGCACCGGGTCCGGCAGGCCGGGGAAGAACGCGACCACCGCCGCCGACCAGGCGAAGCCAGCGGGAAGCATCGCAAGGAACATCCGGCCCTCCAGGTCCCAGCCCGAAACATAGAACCGCATGACGAGGTCGGTGAGCCCAGAACGCCGTACCGGCTGGAGCGACATCGAGACATCACCGGCGGTCGGCGGCCCGAACGTGCTGCCGCGAGCCGACCAGGAGGAGAACGAGAGCTTCTCCCCCGCATACGAAGGTCGTAGCGACCGCACGGCGTAGAGGTACGAGAGCACCATCGGCGGCCAGGCCGCTGTGGGCAGGTGCCAGATCGCGCCCGGCCCCATGATCAGCGCCATCAACGGCACGAGAAGGACCACCACCGCGATGGCCTCTATCGGGTTGGCGAAGCGCTCGCCCAACCCGTTCACGATGTCCTCGTCCAGCACGAGATAGATCACCGAACCCGCAGGGACCCCCAGCGCGAAGATCCAGATCATCAGCCACACGGAACCGATCAGCAGATAGCCGAACGGCCGCAGGACGAGGCTGGACGTCGTGGGCTTCTCAGCCGATCTGGTGGTGCGTCCGTCGGCACCGGTCCTCAGGTCTTCGTCGGCCATCGTTCCCCCTTGCTGCCCAGCATCAGGGATGACGCTACAGGTGGGGCCACTGGCGCACCGCCGTCGTTCCGTGGGTGAATTGTGTCGCCGACCACGCCGGACGCGTACGGTACTCGGCACGACACTCGACAAAGGAGAACAACGTGGCGCAGGTGAACTGGTTGACCAAGGGCGAACGCTCCGGGACGACCCTCATCACGGCACCCGGGACACCAGCCGGGGTCGAGAGCGGTGTCGAACGGCTCGACGCAGCCCTGGACGGATTCACCGGGCCCATCCCTGGCTGGTTCCGAGCCTTCGAGAAGCTCGGGTTCTGGTGGTACCCGATCTGCGCCGTGGTCGGGGTACTGCTCGTGCTGCTCCTGGTGGACCCCGCCGACGCGGTGCGCATCGCGTCCGGCATGGCCATCAGCCTCGTGCTCGCCTACCTCGGCGCCTTCGCCCTCAACGTCGCGGCCAAGGCCCAGGCCCGCGGCAGGGGCCACGCGAGCTCCCAGCAGGCCATCGCGGAGGTGGACCCGCTCGCCCGCATCGCACCGACCGGAGCCCGCGCGCTCTCGGACGCCGTGCTCGGACGCGACGCAGGCCTGGAGGACCAGGTCCACACGCTGCTGTGGCGGTCCGTCAAGACGACGACCGCAGACGGAGCCGCCGCCTCGGAGGAGCTGCAGGCCCTGCTCGCTCGGACGGCCCCGGAGCACGCGGCAGGTCGGGCTGCGGATGCGGAGCGGCTCGAGCAGCAGATCAAGCGGCTGAAGGAAGACGGAAAGATCTGACCGGTCGATGGTGTGCGGGCCCCGCCGACGAGGGCGACGGCCCGCACAGCATGGTCGTTCAGGCCGGGTTTCGGGCCGGCTCCTGCGCCACCTCGACAGCCGGGGAGACCGTCACGGCGCCCTGGGCCTCGTCGGCCGCCTCGTCGACGACCGCAGGGAACGTGATCGAGTCGACGATCTCGTTGAACAAGGTCGCGAAGGGCTCGCCGCCGGGGATGTTCGACATGTTGGCGCGCACCATGAGCAGTCCTGCACCGTCCGGGTACGGCAGGAAGTATTCGAGCCGCATGGTCATGAACTCTTCCTCGCCCACCTGCTGGCGCACCATCTCCCAGCGTCGCGCGATGAGGCCTGAGACGCCCTCCGTCACCTCGACCTCGGGGAAGCCGGTGGTCAGGGCTTCTTCGATGTTCCCGGCCTGGAGTGCGGGCAAGGACTCGGCCGGCCATTCGTCGTCGCGAAGGAGCATCGCTGCCGGGAACGGTATGCCCGGCAGGATCTCCAGCGACATCAGGTAGGTGTGCACACCGATCCCCACGGCGTCGCGTGCCGAGCTCACCAGCTCCTGCACCGCCTCGCGGCGTGCCCTGGCCAGCCGGTCCGCCTTTCCTGTCTGGCGCTTGACCAAGCGCTTGGCAAAGGCGACGGCCACCTCTTCGCTGTCGAGGGGAACACGCACCCAGGTGCCGGGCAGGACGATTCGCATGTCGCTGTCCGCGATGCGGATCTGCTTCACCTCGGTCATGCCCCGCCCTCCGTCCGGAACGTCATGCCTTCGAGCAGATCGACGACCGTGACAGGCAGGTTCTCGAACAAGCCGACGTTGGCCGCCACCACCATGATCTCGAGAGCGTCTCCGGTGCCTGGCGGGAACACGGCGGCGTGCACGCGCTCTTCGAGGTGAGCTCCCGCTTCCCCTGCCCCGTCGACCATGTGCCCGATCAGGAGGTGGGAGCCGACGACCGGGCCGGCAGGGACCTCCGCATCGAAGATCTGCTGTCCCATCACCTGCGCGTCCTCTACCTCGTGGGCGACGTGCTCGAGCTCTGCCTTGTACCGCTCGACGTCCGCTCCGCTCCCCACGCCGATCGTCAGCATCGCGGTCACGAGCGGGTCCGTGACCGAGTCGATCAGCACGGCGGTGCGCAGACCGCTCACGCCCACCGCCCCTACCGAGGCGCGTACGTCCTTGAGCTGCTTCGCGAGCAGGCCAGGAGCGTCGGGGAGGGCGGCGGAGCCCGACGCCAGCTCCGCGGCCATGTCCTCCGCCCACTGCGAGTCCCCGTCGCTGGTCGGGAGCATGTGCCAGCCAGCAGGGAGCCCGAGCCCGAACTCGGTGATCGATCCAGCCATGTGTGTGGTACCCCTTGTCGTCAGACCGCTATGCTCCCGCGAACGCAGGGGCGGCGCACACCGGCCGGCGCCCCTGCGCTCATCGCGTCGAGCGGTCAGCTCCCGAGCGTCCCGATCTCGGGAACGTCGACGGTGCCGAGCGTCTTGATGTCGTTGAGGAGCGTCAGCGGCGCGTTCGCCGCCCCGCCCCAGGAGCCGCCGAGGAAGCTGCCGCCGACGCCGATCGTGTTCTTGATGCCTCCGGTGACGTCACCGTTGATGAAGCTGTTGGTGGCGTTCATGCCCGCGTTGGCGACGCTGCTCGTGAACGCCGTCGCACTCATGATCTGCGCCGCGCGGACCGGGCCTTCCAGCCTGATGGCGTCAGCGCCCATGTCCGAGAGCCGGGTGGCGAGCGTCGCCGCGTCGCCGCCGATCGTGCCCTTCAGGTTGAACGTCGTCGGCAGCGAGTTCTTGAGGGTCGAGACGAGGGCCTCGGTCTTGGTCAGCGCACCCGACTCGAACGCCTCACGGACCGCGGTCTGCGAGGTCGACTGGACGAACGGGGACTTGAACGCGTACGTGAGCTTGTCCATGCGGGAGACCGGAAGCTCCGACGTGAACCGGATCGCGTCGTCCACCAGCTTGACGCCGTCGTCGCCGGCACCGGCGACACGAGCAGCGGTCTGGCTGGTGCTCAGCACCGTCTTTGCGGTCACGAGCTTGCCGAGGTGGGTGGCGATCTTGCCACCGAAGAGCGATACGACGCCCAGGGCGATACCCGCGACCGCCGCCCAGCTGAACCCTTCCGTCGAGAGTTTCACGACGCCCTCGACGATCGCGAGGATCGCCCCGATCGCCGCGAGGGCGACCAGGACCTGACCGAGGATCGGCACCCAGGAGAGGAAGATCGCGAGGATTCCGGCAATGTCGCAGATCACCTTGAACACCTTGTACACCTGCGACACGAAGTTCTTGAACTTGTCCCACCCGCTGTCGTGCAGCTCGGACTTCTCGTCTCGCTCGAACTGCTCGTCGATCGCGTTCTTCGCGGTGCGGGCCGAGCCGTCCTTTGCGTCCTTCGCCTCCTGCCACTGCCCTCGCCAGTAGGCCAGGTCCGACTGCAGCGTCTCGACCCGGGTGGCCGCTGTGGACGCGGCGGTGTTCGCCGTGGTCTTGTCGGCGGGTGTCGCACTGTCCGGGAGGCCGTCCGCCTCGTTCTCGGCGGCATTCTTCGCGAGCTGTGCGTCCCACAGGTCCTGGTGGATCTCGGCGATGCGGGTCGCGGCGGTCTCGGAGGAGCTGATCGAGCTGTCCAGCGTCGGCGCATAGGCGACGAGCGCGTCGCCCGTCACGCGGTACCGCCCGGTCGCCTTCTTGATGTCGTCGCGGACGTCCTCGGCGAGCTGCCGCGTCTTGTCCATGGACTTGGCGGTCGTCGCCGTGTCGCTGACGATGCTGTCCAGCGCGGACAGCGCACCTTCGATGGCCTCAGCGACCGACTGGTAGGCCTCACCCTTCGACCGCACGAGGTCGGCGTTACCGTCCAGCTTCTCGTACTGGCTGTCACCCACGGGTGCCCCCTCTACTTCTTGCTCGTCGCTTCGGAGGCACCCTGCTCGAGCGCCTTGGCAAGCTCGGTGTCGACCTGCGAGAACGTGTCGACGACCTGCTGGATGATGCCCTGGAGCTTGACGATGTTGCCCGTCATCTCGTCGCGCTTGATCTTCCACTTGTCGGCGAAGTCCTGCACCTTGTCGCGCAGCTCGTCGTCACCGGTCGCGTCCGCGGCATCTTCCGAGTTGTTGTCCGCGTTCTGGAACTCGTCACCAATGACCTTCAGATCGCCGGCCAGCTCCCTGAGCTGTTCCATATTGATGGAGAGGTCATAACTCACCGCGCTCACCCCTGTCTTGTCGAATGACCTCTTATCAAGGTCACCCTGTCGTCTCACTGAGGAGCACGGTACCGGGCAACACATTCACTGGGCATGGGGAGCACTCCCCATGTGCTCCCCACGCCCTGCAGCAAGGAACGGCCTCGGTCCTCGGTTCAGCCCTCGGTGCCCAGCACCAGCGGCACGTGCACGCGCACGCTCTTGCCGCGCGCGATCCAGGCTCCGCGGCCCACGGGGAACTCGCCCTTCGCGGCACGCGGGAGCGAGGTCTTGAGGATCGTGTCCCCGTCGAGGTTCTCCGGCTGCAGCAGGAGACCGCGCCGGCCGTTCTTGACCTCCGAGAGCAGCGGCCACGTGGCGCCCCACGAGCCCGTCTCCGCCTCGGCCACCAGCAGGTGATCGCTCTTGCGGATCGCCTTGGTGAGGTCCTGGATCGGCTTGTCGGCGGGCGTCTGCAGGTACTCGTTGATGCCCTCGATCAGGACGACCATGCCTGGCTCCGTGTCCTCGTCCTGTACCGCGGCGAGGAGCTCCTTGGCCATGTCGGCGACCTTGTCCACGCCCATCGCGACGTCGGCCCACGTCATCTCGCCCGCGATCGCGGAGCGCGACTGCGCGAACAGGTAGATCCGCGCCTCGGGGTTGGCCCGCTGGACGGCCCGCGCGATGTGCACGAGGGCGTTCGAACGACCGGACCCGGGCGGACCGGCCACCACGAGCGTGCCGGTGGGGTCGAACGGGAGGGGCGCCATCGCGATGTTGTCGATACCGAGCACCGGGTGACCGTTCACCGACGGCGGGAGCTCCAGGGCGGAGTACTCGGTCGGCAGCACCTGGACCGCGGGCGCCGGGCGCACGCCGGCGCGGCGCATCGACTCGGCGAGCCGGTCGGTGGCCACCGCCTGCTCCTGGACCGACGTCGTGCCGCCGACCACCGCCACCTGGACCTCCAGACCGTCCAGGACCGCGCGCCCGCTGGGCGACGTGGCCGTGACGATGTCACGCGGCGCGTTGAAGGCGAGGTACCCGTCGTCGCTCATGCGCAGCAGGATGTTGCGCTGCACCATCGACCGCACGTAGGTGGGCACCGCGCCCGACCGGTCTGCCGTGAACATGACGTGCATGCCGAGCCCTCGGCCGTCGTTCAGGATGTCGCGGAACACCTCGAACCACTCGGCCCGGCCGGCGCCCACCTCGTACTCGTCGCGGAAGTTCGCGAACCCGTCCACGAGCAGGAGGATGCGCGGCACGTCGTGCCGCCCGCTGACCTGCCGGTACTCCGAGACGCTCGCCGCGTTCACGGCGGCGAAGGCCTCGCCGCGGCGCTGCAGCTCGTCGCGCAGCATCCGCATCAGCCCGACGATGCGCTCGTTGTCGTCGCCCTTTGCGATGGTGCCGACGTGGGGCAGCGCCTCGAGCATGCGCAGCGCACCGGCCGCGAAGTCGAGCCCGTACACGTGCACGGGCCCGCCCCGCGGCGTGATGCCGGCGACTGCCGCGAGCGTGCGCAGGGCCGTCGACTTCCCGGCACCACCGGTGCCGTAGATGCCGAGGTGACCGTCCTGGTCCGGGTAGAAGTACTGGGGCGCCTGGGCCTGCTGCTCCGGGATGTCGGCCACGCCGATGAGCAGCTCGGTGTCCGTGCGCTGGTAGAGCCGCGTCAGGTCGTAGACGTCGGCGAGCGAGTCCAGCCACGGACGCCGCGGGACCGGCAGGCGGCCGCGCTCGAACGCCTCCTGGACCCGGGCGACGAGCCGCTGCTGGTCGTTCGGGCCGAGGTCCGCCTCGTCGACCGAGACGTCCGACTCGACGACGGGCTCCTCCCACTTCTCCTCCCGCCCGAAGTGCAGGCGCGCGACCTCCACCTTGGCGCGCTCGGGTGACCGCGTGCTCCAGGCACCGGCGTAACCGGACTGGAAGGCCTGCACCCGCCCAGGGCCGGTCTTGACGAGCCCGCGGCCGGGGATCGACGGATCGACGAACGCGGCGTCCTTCACGTCGACGACGTCGGAGGAGTCCGACTCGTCGGCCATCCGGAGGGCGACGCGCATGTTGGTGTTGGCGCGCAGGTTGTCCTTGATGACACCGGCCGGGCGCTGCGTGGCCATGATCAGGTGGATGCCGAGCGAGCGGCCACGCTGGGCGACGTCGACGACACCGTCCACGAACTCGGGGACGTCGCCCACCAGGGCGGCGAACTCGTCGATCACGATGACGAGGGCCGGTGGGGTCTCCGGGTCGCCACGCTTCTCCAGCTCGAGCAGGTCCTTCGCCTTCTTGCGGTTGAAGAGGTGCTCCCGGTGGTGCAGCTCTGCCCTCAGGCTCGTGATGGCCCGCAGCACCAGGTGCGGCGACAGGTCGGTCACGAGGCCCACGCAGTGCGGGAGCTGGACGCAGTCGGCGAAGGCCGAACCACCCTTGTAGTCGACGAACAGGAACGTCACGCGGTCCGGGCTGTACTCGGCGGCCATCGCGAGCACCCAGGCCTGGAGGAACTCCGACTTGCCGGCACCGGTGGTGCCGCCGACCAGGGCGTGGGGGCCCTGGCTCCGCAGGTCGAGGTGCTGGGCGTCCACACCGGCCGAGCCGACGATCGCACGCAGCGAGCCGGCGCGCTTGCGCTGCACGCCCTGGCCCGTGCGGTCGTAGACCGACAGGTTCTGGCGCCAGCGCTCCATGACGGCGTCCGGGTTCTCGAACAGGTCGTGGCCGAGCAGGGCCGGCATCGTGATGGAGCGCGGCAGGTCGGAGGCGTCCTCGACGATGGCGCCCGCGTCGAACACCGGAGCCAGCCGGCGCCCGTACTCCAGCGCCGCCTTGCCGTCGACCTCCTCGAGCGCGATGTCGTCGACCCAGCGACCGAGCCGCACCATGCCGACTCGCGGGCCGTCCTGGCTCACCTCGACGAACGTGCGGCACGCGGCGGGCAGACCGGCCGTCTCGGCGGAGATCCACAGCGGGTACACGCCGGCGTCGGCGCCCATCTCGGCGAGCTGGATGAGCCGCGCCCGGTCCACGTCGATGTCGTCGGAGATGACCACGACCACCGCGGGGACCGGCGACTTGGTACCGGTGTCCGGGCCACGGTCGCCGACGTCGCCACCGCGCTCCAGCGCAGCCGCGTCCTCGCCGATCGCGCCACGACGGCCGCCGCCGCGCACCGCCTTGAGCCGGTTCGAGATCAGCTCCTCGAGCTGTGCCAGCAGGCGCTGCGCACCGGAGGCGGAGTCCGCGAGGTGGTGCCCGTCGATAGGGCTGTGGGCCGACGACGTGTGCGGGATCCAGGTGAGCCACTGCAGGTGCTGCGTCCACACCGGGCTCACGATGCTGGTCACGACCAGCTCCGACGGCGAGTGCAGGCCGGTGAGCTGCAGCAGCGTCGCGTTCAGGGAACCGATCACGCGGGCGGGCGGACCGGCGAAGCCGAGTGCGCCCGCGTCGTACAGGTTCTCCACGACGGGGACGCCGTCGACGTCCTCGTACTGCTCGACGAGGTTGTCCAGGACGTCCTGGTACTCCTTCATGAGCGCGCCCTTGCCGCCCGTCTTCACCGTGTTGCGCGACGGCATGGTGCCAAGGCCGAACCGGACGTTGAGGAAGCTCCAGTGCTCCGGACGGCGCGTCCACAGGAGCGGGCCGTGCCGCATCGCCTCGACGTAGACGTGCTGGGTGGCCGGCGCCTCCCGCAGGCGGACGGAACGCTCCGTCTCCTTCTCCTCCTTGAGCACCTCGCGCAGCGACTCGAGCTTCTCCTCGAACCTGCCGACGTCGCGCTCGAGGCGCCGCTTCGCCTGACGGCCCTGCGTCAGGTGGTTGCCGATCATCATCACCGGCGCCATCAGCACGAACAGGAGCGCCGTCGGCCGCTGCATGATGAAGAACATCGCGAAGCCCATGAGGATGGGCGCCAGCAGCGCAAGGAACGGGAACTCCTTCGGCTCTGCCTCCTTCGGCGCGTCCGGGGACTCGAACTCCTCGCCCTTGTAGCGCGCCTCGACCCGCGGCGACCGCGTGAACGCGACCGGGCCGGCCTTGGGCGTCACGCCCGTGATCGTGCTCGGCCGGCGGCTCTCGATGGTGACCGCCGTGTCACCGAGCACCACCCGCTGCGAACCCTCGATGCGCAGGCGCTGCACGTGCTCGCCGTCCACGAGGATGCCGTTCGCCGAACCCAGGTCGACGACCTCGACGTCGTCCGACACGTCGAGCCGGAGGTGCTTCTTCGACACCATCGGGTCATCGACCACGACGTCGCACTCCTGCGAGCGGCCCAGCACCCACGAGCCCTCCGTGAGCTCGACGGTGCCGCCGCCCTCGATGCGGATGGCCGCGCGGACGGCGTCCGACCCCGGGTAGTCGAAGCCCGGCATGGCCTGCTCCACCGAGGCCACGAAGGCGCCGGACCCGATCCACGCCTCACCGAGCGCCGCGTCCGCGGGCAGCCGGACCGGCCGGTCCTGGCCCGGGAGCTGCGCCTCCAGCGTGCGGGACCGCCCCGGGGCGCCAGGCGCCGTCGGGTCCACCCTGGCGATCGTGTCGGCGATCTCGCCGATCCGAGCACCGGCGTCCGCGGTGACCACGACATCGTCGTGGCTACCGTCCGAACGTACGAGCGTCACCTTGACGCGCATGAATCCTCCCCGTCACTTCTTCTTGTTCTGAGGGCCGCCGACGACGGCGCCCACCACCCCACCGACCACGGCACCACCGGCCGCGATCAGCCACGTCGACCCCGTCGTGAGGACGCGCCCGAGAGCGCGGTAGGGGTCCAGGAAGTCACCCGTGCCGGCGCCGGTGAACAGCACCGTCCCGAAGACCACGATCACCCAGACGATGAGTCCGCCGCCGATGGCTCCGGCGACCACGAGCTCGGGCCGGCTCCGCAAGGGTCTGCTCATGCCGTAGCCCCCTTCTCGCTCTCTGCCTCGTCCAGCAGCGGCAGGTCCGACTGGGTCACCAGGCGCGAGGCCACCGCGTACTCGACAAGCCGTGCTCGCCGGTTCGTCGCCAGGGCACCTGGACCACCGCGCAGCCCCTTCACGCCGATCCGGTCGAGCTTCTCGCACACGTTGTCGAGCTTGCGGTTGAACCGCGTGCTCGCCCAGCCCAGCCGGCGCGCGGCCGACGCCGACGAGGGGATCTCGCTCAGCCCCGTGCCCTCGCGGCGCAGCATGGGCTCGGCGAGCGCAACGATGAGCTGCTTCTGGCTCTTGGTGAAGCTGATCGCACCGATCGTCGTGGCGCCCGAGTCGTCATCGTCCTCGGACCGGATCTCGTGGTACGGCGCGTTGTCGAGCTGTGCGGTGATCTCGTAGGTCGTGGGACCTGCCGTGAACACGATCGACGTCGTGGGGAACACCATGGGCAGGCGGTTGCCCGGCGGGAGCCAGGACTGCACGCCGCCCCCCGCGTCGCACACGGTCGCCGAGATGAGCGAGCCGACGTTGGACAGCCACCAGATGCCGTCCTCGTGCGCGATGCGCAGGAAGCGACGGTGCAGGTAAGGGTTGTCGTCGATCGCGAGGTCACCCTCGCGGCCGATGTCGAAGGCCGCGCCCTCCTCGGACGGCCGAAACCACTCGCCGGCGAACTCGATCGCAAGGCCGTTCATCCACTCACCTCCCCGTGCCAGGTCCGAGCGGGTGTGCTCGGAGCTACCGTTGTCTGCTCAGCTGTGTGCTCAGCCCCTGCTCAGCCCTGTGCGGTCACGCAGCCGGACGCCGCGCTCGACGGTTTGCTGGAGCGCACCACCACGATCTCGACGCACGTCTCGCCCTTGAGCGGCACCGTCACGGACGTACCCTTCGGGACCGCCTCGTACACGGGATCGCCGGTCAGCTCCAGCACCCGGTAGGCGTAGGTGTCACCCTCCTCCAAGGACTTGGGTGGCGTCCACGTAAACACCGCATCCTTGCCCTGCACCGTGCCCTTGACGTCGCTCACGGGCGGTACGTAGCCACCGGCCGGTGCCGGGGGCACGACGGCGGAGGTCGAGGCGGTCTGCTCACCCTCCGGATCGCCGCCACCGTCCTGGGTCAGCGCCCAGGCGGACACCCCGACGACCACGACGACCACCACGCCGACGACGAGCGCCCAGATACCGCGTCGCGGCTGCTCCTCTTCCTCGGCCACCTGGGCGGGGGCCGGTGCCTCCGTGAGCTGCCCGACGGCGCCGGGGGTCGCCCGGGTGCCCTGCGTCGCCTGGTCCGCCGAGCTGCGGTACACGGTGTCGTCCGACGGCGCGGGGCCGGGTGCCGGTGCCTGCGTCGGCGCGGCGGGCGCGTAGGCGCGGCTCGCAGCGGCCTGCAGCGCGCCGCCCGAGCCGTGCCCGGTGGCGCCCGGCCCGAACGCGCTGGGGCCTGATGCACCCGCGCCGGCCGGGTCGATGGTGACGATCTGGCGCAGGCGGGTGCCGTCGGCCTCCGCCTCGTCCTCCTGCATCGCGCCGGACTCGTCCAGCAGGTCGATGGGGGTGACGTCGCGGGACAGCTCGACCTGGACCTTCTGCAGCTCGCGCGCGAAGGCGAGCACCGTCGGGTACCGCGAGGACGCCAGCTTCGACATCGCGATGCGCAGCACGCGCTCCAGCGACGGCGTGACGTCGCTGCGGCTCACCGCGGGCAGCTCGTCCTGCTCGATGCGGCGCACGAGGTCGGCGGACGTGTTCGAACCGCCTGGCGTCTCGAACGGGGTGCGGCCGGCCAGCAGCGTGTAGCAGGTGGCGGCCAGGGCCCACACGTCGGTCGCGATGCCCGACATCGGCGGGTCGCCGAACGACTCCGGCGGGGACCACGGGATCGACATGCCTTCCGCCGCCGCCGCCTCGTCGACCGTCGACGAGATGCCGAAGTCGGTCAGCGCCGGGTGCCCGAACTGCGTCACCAGGATGTTCGACGGCTTCAGGTCACGGTGCAGGATGCCCAGCCGGTGCGCCGTCTCGACGGCCCCGGCGATCTGGATGGTGATGCGCAGGGCCTCGGCCACCGAGAACCGCTCCGACCGGTAGCGCGCACCCAGGTTCGGGCGCGAGCAGTACTCCATGGCCAGGTACGGGCGGCCGTCGTTCGCGACGCCCGCCTCGTACATCGTGACGATCGACGGGTGGTTGCCCAGCGTCGCCATCAGGTCTGCCTCGGCGTCGAACGCGGCGCGCTGCGTCTCGCTCGACCACTCCTTGAGCAGCACCTTCACCGCGACCTGTCGGCGCGGTCGCTGCTGCTCGTACAGGAACACGTCCGAGAAACCGCCCGAACCGATGAGCTTGCGGTACTCGAAGCCCTCGATCTCGGGTGGCGGGGACGGCTTCCTCTTGCTGCTCACACTGCTCCTTCGTCGGTGGTGGGGCTTGCGGTGGTCGAGGCCCTCACCAGATGCCCTCGAACGTGAGGGTCACGCCGTCGCCCAGGTCGACGACGTCGCCGTCGGACACGAGCTCCTTCTCGTTCGGGTGCAGGCGCCGCGGGGGCTGGCCCGGCCGCAGGAGCGTGGTCCCGTTCGTGGTGGCGAGGTCGGTCACGAGCACGTGCCAGTCCTCGAGCGAGATCTCGGTGTGGGACCGCGAGATGTCCTGCTGCGGGCTGGAGACCGTGACGAGACGCGGCATCTGGTCGGCCGACGTGTTGTTGGTGCGGGGCCGGCGACCCACGATCACCGGCCGGTCCAGCTCGACCACCTGGCCGCCACGCACGCCCGCCGCGCCGGCCGTCGCGGCGCCGGACGTCACGACCATGCGGCCCAACGACGGGCGCACGGCCAGCTCGGCCTCTGCCGACAGCGCGCTGCCGCACTCGCGGCAGTTCTCGCGGGCGGTCGGGTTGGGGTGGCCGTTCTCGCACGTCACCGCAAGGATCCGTGGCGCGTTCGGGTTGGCGGGTACGGAGAACTTCGGCGCCGACGGCGCGGACGCGGCTGCCTTGAGGTCGGCGATCGCCGACGACATCACCGTGTGCCCGTCGTGGTCGTCGTCGGCCGCTTCCGCCTCTGCTGTCGCCTCCGCGCCGACGGCCGCTGCGCGGTGCGCGGCGGCAGGGGTGGCGCCGGACCAACCGGGCACGCCGGAGATCGGGACACCGGAGATCATGCCGTCCGGTCCGGGGTCCGCGGTGTCGGGCAACGCGGGCGCCGGCACGGGCGGGGCCGGAGGGGGCGGCGGTCCCGCCGGGATCGCACCGGACGGCGGGGCGGGCTCGTCCTCGCCCTCCTCGATGCTCTCCGGCCGCACGGCAGCCGCCTCGACCCCGTGGGCGACGGTGGCGCCCCACAGGTGCATGTAGTCGTCCTCGTCCGGAGCCTCCTCCGGGGCGGCCTCCGCCTCGGCGGAGGCCACCGACGCCTCGCCGCTGTTGTCCTCGTCGGGCGCGATGGTCTCCTCGGACGCCGGGACCATCGTGACGGTGCCCATCGGGGCGGCGGTCTCGAAACCGGGCTCGACCGGCGTCTCCGCGGCCGAGCCTCCGGTCGCGACCGGCGTCCCGGAGGTAGCGCCCTGGGTCTCGACGCAGTCGACCAGCGACGCGGCGGGCTCGGCGGTGGAGCTCGCCGGCTCAGGGGTCTCGACCGGCTGGGCCGGGACGAGGTCGACCAGCGGTGCGGACTCGACCAAGAAGGCCGACTCGACCAGCGGCGGGACGGGCTCGGCCAGGCGCTCGGCCGGCTCGACCACCTGGTGGCGCACCACGCCCGCGAGGACGACGCCCGACTCGACGGGCAGGCCGTCCGCGAAGCTGCCGAAGCCCGAGACCCCCGTCGCCACCTCGACCGCGGTGACGCCGTCGACCACGCGCTCCGTCCAGGAGATCACCCCTGCGCCCGACACGGTCTGCGACTCGTCACCGGTCTCGATGGTGACGGTCAGCCCGTCGCCGCGCGCCACCACGTGCGCGCTGGCCGGCTCGCCCGTGCCGGCACCCGTGAGCACCACCACCGCGAACGGCGGGACTCCCTTGAGCCCGCCCACCGCGGACGTCGTCAGCGTGCCGAGGACCTCCGCGACCCCGGCGCCGGGTGTCGCGAGGTCGGCCCAGAGCCCGGCTGCCGGGTCCGCCTCGTCCGCTCCGGTCCCTTCGCCGGGCAGCACGACGACGGCGTCGCCGCGCACGATGACGCGCGCCTTCCCCGTCGTGTACCGGATCCCGGTTCGCTGTCCAGCGTCCGAGGTGCTCATGGTCGCCTCCTAGTGTGTTGCTCTGCTCGTGTCCCGCCCCTGCCCACAGCCATGCGTCAGTCTCTACCGACTGCCGCGACCCTGCTCGGCTCAGTCCCGCGGCAGGGTGTCCTCGTCCGCGAACCCACCCCGTGGCGAGGTGCTCGTGCCCGCCGTCTCGTGCGCGACGCCCGTCGCGTCCACCACGATGACGGTGATGTTGTCCCGGCCGCCCGCGGCGATCGCTGCCTCGACCAGACGTCCGGCGGCCACCTGGGGATCCGGGTGGCCCAGCATGATCTCGGTGATCCGCGCGTCGTCCAGCTCACCCGTCAGCCCGTCCGAGCAGACCAGGATCCGGTCGTGCGCGCCGATCGGGATGTACCGGAAGTCGGCTCGTGCCTCGTCCCGCCCGCCCAGCGCACGCGTGATCACGTGTCGGCGCGGATGGTCTCGCGCCTCCTCGGCCGTCAGCGTACCGGCGTCGACCATCTCCTGGACCTCGGAGTGGTCGACGCTCACCTGGTCCAGCACCCCGCTGGAGAGCAGGTAGGTACGGGAGTCGCCCACGTTCACGAACAGCCAGTACGGCGCGTCGTCGAGATACGCGACGACTGCGCCGGTGAGCGTCGTGCCTGCGCCCCTGCCGAGACCCGAGGTGTCGATGGCCCGGACCCGTTCCTGCGCCGTCTCGAGCAGCGCCTCCACGTGGTGGGGCTCCACGCGCTCGATGTCCGACAGCGGGCGCAGCGCGTCCAGCGCCGTCGCGCTCGCGACCTCGCCTGCCGCGTGCCCGCCCATGCCGTCGGCGACGAAGAAGGCGCCTCCGCCGGCGAAGTAGCCGTCCTCGTTGAGCTGACGGCGCAGCCCCCGGTCGGAGGCAGCGCCCCAGGCGAGCGTCAGTGCCTCCTCGCTCATGCGGAGGCCTGCGGATGCACGACGACGCGTCGGTCGCCCACGTGGATCGTCGACCCCACCGGCACCCGGACCCTGGCGCCCGGCTCGGCGACGCGCGGCGGCAGACCGGGAGCGGAGACCACCGTGCCGTTCGTCGAACCGCGGTCGGTCAGCCAGAGGCCTGCGGTGTCGACGCCCAGCTCGGCGTGCGTCTTGGACACCGACCGGGTCGGGTCCTCCACCTTGATCAGGATCCAGCCCGACGTGTCAGGGGCCTGCGGGTTGCGGCCCACGAGGGCCTTCGTGTCGACGACGTAGCGCTCGCCGTTCTCCACCTCCAGCACCACCGTCGTCACCGGCGCAGGGGTGAGCGGCCGGCTCATGTGGGTGCGCGTCATGTCGATCGGCGCCGAGTCACGCTGCTCCGGCTCCGGCTGCTGGACGTGCTGCGCCGGCTGGGCCGGCATCGGAGCGCGCTGCGTCGGGTCCGGCTGCGCCGCGGGCTGCCGGACCGGCGCGACGGGCGCGACGGGCGGCGTCTGCTGGACCGACGGCTGCTGCGCAGGGGCCTGCCGTACCGGCGGCTGCGCAGCCTGGCTCGGGTGCGGTGTGCTGTCGGAGCCCGGGTGGGGCCGGCGGACCGTCGCGGGCTCCTCCTGCGGGGGCAGCGCCTCCGTCGGGGCGCCGGGCGCCTGGCCGGGGATACCGGTGATCACACCAGCTCCGCCGCCGTTCGCCGACGAGTCCGGGAACGCCCACGGGTCCTGGGCCGGTGCGGCAGGCTGGGCCTGCTGCGCCGGAGCCTGCTGGGCCGGGGCGCCGTTGGCCGCGCCGGTCCACACCTGTGAGGTACCGGCGGGTGCCTTGGCGGCGGCACCCGCTGCCGGCCTCGCGGCCGTACCCGTGGCCGACCTGGTCGCCGCGCCCGCGGCGGAGCTCGCCGGGGTGCCCGCGACGTCGGACGCCATGAGCACCACCGCGCGGCCGAGCTTGTCGTGCCAGCCCTGCCGCTTGCCCTGGCCGTCGAACGCCGGGGACACGAGCACCAGGATCTGGCCGACCAGGCACACCAGGGCGCCGAGCCCCACGATGAGCCAGCGCAGGAACGCGCGACCGAACCCGATCGGCCCGTGCGCGACGGCGTCGACGGTGCGGATCTTGCAGACGAGGTTGCCGATCGTCTTGCCGGTCTTGCCCTCCCACGCGGAGACGCCGAGCCAGTAGCCCAGCGCGAGCAGGCCGCTGATCAGCTGCGGCACCGTCATCGCAGAGGCGATGGCCTCAGGCGTCATCAGCAGGGCGCCGGTGCCGCCCGCACTGGCGAGCCCGATCATGAGGATGACCCAGGCCACGACCCCGATCACCGCTGCGTCCAGGAGCGCCGCGAGGAACCGGCGTCCGGTTCCCGCGTACGTGACGGGTTCCGGCTGCACCGCCGAGACGCCTACCCGCGTGTGCGAGAGCGACTCCGGCACCGTGGTCCCGACATCACCTTGCTGGGCACGCGGGAACGGGCGTCCGCACACGCTGCAGTACGGGACGCTCCCGTCCTGTGTCGATCCGCATCCAGCACAGACCACGTCCGTCATCGACTCTCCTTCGTCCGACGGGACCCGAGTCCCCCGAGTGCCGCGAAGATCCCGCGGCGGCCACCGATTCGTGCCCAGACGGAGCGGAGCGACAACGCTGCCCGCACCCTCCGTCGCGTGCTCACGGTGGAGCGTAGCCCGCCGACGAGCTCGTCCACCTCAACCCAGAACGCCTCGACGTCGGCGGGCGTCGGTTGCTCCCGCCCGAAGACCGTCGCGTCGGCGCGGTGCGCGAGCATGAGCGTCGACGGGACCTGGTGCGCCCCTGCGATCACTCCGGCACTCTCCCGCCGGGTCGCCCCAGGGGGCACGGTGGTCCCGAGGTCGGTGACGACGTCGACCACCTCGTGCCACCCGCCGCTGACGCGGTCGGCAAGCTGCTCCGCGCTACGGCGCAGCGCCCTGCGTCGCGCCTTGTAGGCGAGGATCGCCACGATCGGACCGGCGATCAGCAGCAGCGGGATACCGACGGCGAGCAGGATCACGCCGAGCAGACCCCAGTCGAAGAGGTCGTTCTCGGCCTCGTCCTTCTCGTCGTCCTCGACGCTGCCTGCCTTGGCCTTGTCCGGCTCCTCCGGCGGCTCCGGGTCCTGGAGCACCGGCGGCTTCGGTACCTCCTGGCTCTTCGGCTCCGGCTGGATCTGCGGCTTCTCCTCGGGGACGGCGTCGACCGGCACCCAGCCGTAGCCCTCGAACGGCACCTCGATCCAGGCGTGCACGTCGCTCCCGAGCACCGTCCAGGGCTCGCCCTCCTCGTACGTGCTGTCCTTGTCCGGGTAGAAGCCCATGACGACCCGGGCCGGGATCCCCGACTGGCGTGCCATGAGGGCGAGCGCGACGGCGAACTGCTCGTCGTCGCCGACCATCTTCTCTTCCTCGACGAGGGTGTCGATGCGCTCGGCCGAGTGGCCAGGGCGGGACGGCACCTCTCCGTCCAGGCCGCTGGACAGCACGCCCGACGCCTGCAGGGCGTCCCGGATCAGGAACAGCTTGGTGGCCGCGTCGGTCTCCTCGCCCGTGAACTGCGTCGACTTGGCGGGCAGGCCAGGCGGCATCGCGCTCGCGTCGGTCTCGGGCAGGTCCGCCTCGAGGATCGTGCCCTTCTTGAGGGTGTCCTCGTCCGGCTCCTCGGTCACCAGCGTGTTCAGCCGGTACGTGTCCCCCGGCTTGATGCCCGCAGTGGTGATGGCGGTGCTGGTGGTCGAGTTGTAGTACGTACCGTCGGTCTGCGCCTCGGCGTTCGTGCCGGTCCACTCCACACCCGTGAGGCTGCCGATCTCCGGGACCCAGACGCCGCTGTAGCCCGTCACGGTGACGTCGATCGGCGTCGGGCTGCCCTCCTGCGAGGTGGCGATCTGCTCGCCGACGCGCGTGTACACGCCGGTGTCGCCGCCGTCGCCGGACGCGTCGAAGACCACGCCGTCGTACCGGTCGAGCGTGGCGAGCCGGATGCGGCCGTCCTCCGGCAGGTCGCTGACCGTGAACAGCTCGTCCTCGCGGGCGTCCTTGGCGTAGTGCCGGAAGGCCACGAGCGGGCTGGTGAACTGGTGGACGTCCAGCGGCGGCACGATCGTCTCGCGCAGGACCGTGCGGGGCTGGTCCGGCATGAGGATCGGCGCGGTGAAACCTGCGGCCAGCGCGGCGACGCCAAGGATGGTCGCGCCGGTGCGGATGCGGTACCAGCGCAGTCGGCGAGTGGCCTCACGGCTCGCCTCCGTGCTGATCGAGTGCGTGCCGACGCGCGCCTCCATGACGCGCACAGCGCCCCAGAGGAGGGCGGCGATGGCGATCACGAGGCCCTGCACCACCGGCAGCGCGGCGTCGAGCGTGCCCAGCAGGATCGCGGCGACCAGGGCGACGACGACCGGCACCACTGCCCACACCGCGTGCTTCGCGCGCCAGGCGATGGTGCCGGCGATCAGCGCGGCGAGCAGCATGAGCAGGAACGGGACCACCGCGAGGTCGGGGAACGACCGCATGGGCGGCACGGTGGTGACGAACTGCTTCCAGCCCTCGACGGAACCGAGCAGCAGCTCGCGCAGCGTGTCCAGGGTCGGCACCACGCCGGCGATGGTCGTGTGCGGCAGCGCGAGGGCGCCACCGAACAGCAGGTAGCCCAGCACGGCGAGCGCGGTGACGGTCACGGCGGGGAACCGGCGCCAGGCGCCCACCCAGGCGACGAGCAGGCCGACGACGGCGCCGCCGACCGTCGGCAGCACGTAGCCCAGCGAGCCCCAGACCGGCCCGAAGCCGACGGCGACGGCGCCGAGCATCACGCTCAGCGCCGCGACGTCGACCAGGGCGAACCAGGTCAGCGCCCGTGGACGCTCGGCCTCCTTGCGGCGCGTGGTGCCACGGCCCGTGCCCGTGCCGTAGCCGGTCCGGGTGCCCCGGGTGCGGGACGACGGCCGGCCAGGGCCTGCTCCACCCGCCCCGACCGGGACGTTCCCACGGGTGTTCTCGTCGCTCATCCGTCGCTCATCTTCTTCAGGGCAAGGGGCAGGTCTGCGAGCCGACCGAGGGTGAGCACGCCCAGCTCGGCGATGGCGTGCCGGCCCAGGGACGCGCCAGGCACGCACTGGATGGCCATGACCTGCACCCCAGCGGGGACGCGGGCCGATGCCGAGCGCAGCTCGGTGGGCGTCACCCTGCTGCCGATGACGAACGCGATCACCGAGAAGTCCGCTGCGGCCATGGCGGCCGAACGAGCCAGGTCGACCAGCTTGGACTTGCGGGACTCGAGCTCGATCCGGGACAGGTCGTCCATGAGGCGCGTGCGGTGGTCGCCGCGCAGCGAGGCCTCGTTGACGAGCACCGTGACGCCGCGGTCCTCCTTGATGGCCTGGAGGCCGAGGGAGCCGCACACGCTCACCGCGAGCTCGAACTCCTCGTCGTTCGCGTAGTCCTCCGCGCGCGTGGACAGCAGCACCGCGAGGTGCGAGCGGCGGGTCTCCTCGAACTGGCGCACCATGAGCTGGCCCGTGCGCGCCGTCGTCTTCCAGTGGATGTGCCGCCGGTCGTCGCCGGGCACGTAGTCACGCAGGGCGTGGAAGTTCACGTCCGAGTTCGTGATGTCGTTGGTGACCCGTCCCTCGAGGTCCTTGAGGAAACCGGTCGAGGAGCCCGTGAGGTTCTTGACGCGCGGGTGCACGAAGACCTCCTGCTCGTTGGTCCAGGTCATCTCGCGGCGGAGCAGGCCCAGCGGGTCGGCGCGCACGGACTTGACCGGACCGACGGAGATCACGCTGCGGCGCCGGGTCGGGATGGTGAAGATCTCCTCGTGCGAGCCGCCGCCGGGCAGCCGCGGCACGGGAAACGCGGCGGTGCCGGTACCGACGGGCAGCTCCATGACCGACGGCAGCAGCGCGCGGCTCGAGGCGTTGCGCACGTCGAGGCGCCCGACGGCACGGTCACCGACCGTCACGCGGGCCTGCGCCAGGTCGAGCACGACGTCGTACTTGAACCGGCCGAGCACGAACACGATGGCGCACACGAGCGTCACGGTGAGCACGATCGCGGCGACGAGCACCTCGAGCCAGCCGAGCATCAGCCCGGCGACCCAGGCACCGACGGCGGTCAGGGTCACCGCGATGCCGAACGTGCTGAACGTCCGGCGGACGGGCGCCAGCACGCGGCCGACCGCCGCCGCCCGCGAACGGACGGCGGCGGTGAGGGTCACCCAGCCGCGCTGGCCGCGCAGCACCTGCGCGCGGCCGGCGGCCACTGCCCCGCCGAGACCGCGCGGCTTCTCCTGCCGTTTCCCGTACGCGGTCCCCGACACTCCGCCGGACGAGATGCCCGTTGCCGTCATGCCGAAGCCCGCTCCTGCGGAGCCGCGACGTCGGCCATGATCCGGGCCAGGATGACGTCGGGGCGGGAGCCCGCGAACTCGGCCTCCGGGTCCAGCACGAAGCGGTGGCCCCAGACGGGCTGGGCCAGCTCCTTGATGTCGTCGGGCAGCACGTAGTTGCGGCCGTGCGCGGCAGCCCAGACCTTGCAGCAGCGCACGAGAGCGAGCGCGCCACGGACCGACACGCCGACCCGCACCTCGGCCGCGTTGCGCGTCTCCTCGCTGAGGCGGCTGATGTACTCCAGCACGGCTGTGTCGGTGTGCACGGTCATGGCCAGGTCGGCCATCTCCGTGACGGCCTTGGTGGTGATGATCGGCTGCAGCGCCAGGCTGCGGTCCTTCACCGAGGCACCCGAGAGGATCTCCACCGTCGACGCGTGGTCGGGGTAGCCGACGGAGGTCTTCATGAGGAAGCGGTCGAGCTGGGCCTCGGGCAGGCGGTAGGTACCGGCCTGCTCGATCGGGTTCTGGGTGGCCAGCACCATGAAGGGACGGCCGGTCTCGTGCGCGATGCCGTCGACGGTGACGCGCCCCTCCTCCATGACCTCCAGCAGCGCCGACTGCGTCTTCGGCGAGGCACGGTTGATCTCGTCCGCCAGGACGATGGAGTTGAAGATCGGGCCGGGGTGGAAGTCGAACTTGCCCGAGTTCTGGTCGTAGATCGTCACACCGGTGACGTCGGACGGCAGCAGGTCCGGCGTGAACTGGATGCGGTTGTGCGTGCCCTGGACCGACGCCGCGATGGAGCGGGCGAGCATGGTCTTGCCTGTGCCGGGGGCGTCCTCCAGCAACAGGTGGCCCTCGGCGAGCATGCAGGTGAGCGCCAGGCGGATCACCGGTGCCTTGCCAAGGACCGCCTGGCCGACGTTACCGACGAGCCGGTCGAAGGTCTGGGCGAACCAGGCCGCCTGCTCGGGGGTCATCGTGGTCATCTCATGTTTCCCTACTGCTCGTTACTGCTCGTCCGTCGGGTGAAGTTGTGTCGATGATGGCGTGACTCTGCGCTGACGGCGCGGTGGCCGGTGCTATCCGTTCCACCAGGTCGAGGACCCGTACTGCACGCCGTCGATCCACACGCGTACCGGCACGCCTGGATGGCCGAAGAAGCAGTTGAGGTTCACCGCGCCGTTGGCCGGGAAGGTGTACCGCTGCTTGCTGCTGCTCTCCCAGGTGCGGTTGTGGCTGACGATGTCGTGCCAGCCCTTGACCTCAGGGGTGTCCCCGGCCCAGCAGGCCACCTGGTGGCTTCCCGGCTCGAAGTCGGTGACGTTCACCCGGAAGTACGCACAGGAGTCGTGGCTGCAGTCGCCGTTGCTGACCCGGCTGCCGTGGGTGACCGTCGCCGTCGGGTTCGGCTTGGCGTCCGACGTGGCGGCGGCACAGGTCCTCGAGGACTGCCCCTCGGAGTCGGTCACCGTGACGCAGGCCTCCCGCCGCTGGCTGTAACCCGCCGAGGCGGTCTTGGAGCCGCTGGTCGCGGTGCTGGTGACCGCACCGCTGACGACCACGGTGGTGGGCCGGCCGTTCGTGGCACGTGCGTCCCACGTGAAGCTGACCTGCTGGTTGCCGCCGGTGGCGCTGATCGAGGGCTTGGGCACCGGACCGTACGGCGTCACCGCGTTCGAAGCAGCGGACGGACCGGAGCAGGTGTACTCGTTGCAGGCCCGCACCATGAACGTGTACGACGTCCCGTTGTTCAGCCCCGTGTAGGTGTAGGGCGAACCGCTGCCCGCGTTCCGCCAGTCCATGCCGCTGGCCTGCACCTCGTACCGTGCGCCGGTGCCTCGGAACTGGCTGATGCCGCTCCAGAGCACCTGGGCCTGCCCGTTGGGGTTGGAACCGAGCCGTGCCGTAGGCCGGCTCGGCGTGTCCGGCACCCCGTACGGAACCACCTGGTTCGACTGAGCGCTCACCGGGGACTTCCCCGCCTTGTTCTCGGCCTGCACCGTGAAGGTGTAGCTCGAGTTGGTGCTCAGGTCCTGGATGGTCTGCGACGTGTCCGCCGTGGTGATGGTGCGCACCTTCGAACCGTCCTGGTGCACGGCAAGGTAGTAGTCCGAGACGGCGTCACCGTTGTTCGCCGGCGCCGTCCAGGTCACCGTGATCTGGCCGCCGACGGCGGTGTCCACCCGCTTGGCGGTCGGCGCGGCCGGCTGCGCGGGCGGTGCAGCGGGGGTCTCCGGCGCGGACGGGTTGCTCCAGTCCGACGGGTCGGGAGCATCGTTCTTGGCCTGCGCCCGCACGGTGTAGGCAGTGCCGTTCTCCAGGTTGCGCCAGACCGTCTGACCGCCCTCGACGCACGTCTTCTGGGTTACACCGTCGGCCGGGGGCGGGCTGATCTCGAGGTTGACGCACTCGATCGCCGACCGGTCGGTGTAGGTCCGGTTCTTCCAGGTGACCGTGAGCTCGCTGTCGCCGAACTTCAGCGAGGGCGCCTCCGGCATGTCGGGCTTCTGGTCCGGCCGGGCCTCGCGGGACGCCGGCGACGGCTCCGACTCGCCCACGTCGTTGGTGGCCGTCACCGTGAAGGTGTACTTCACGTTGTTCTGCAGCCCGTCGAACGTGCACGTGGTCGTCGAGCACGCGTGCTCCTGGCCGGTGTTGGTCTTGAGCGTGTATCCCGTGATGTCCGAGCCGTTGTTGTTGGGCTGGTCCCACGTGAGCACCACCGTCTCGGACCGCACCTCCTCGACCCGCGGGGCGCGGGGCGCCTCTGGCTTGCCGAGCACGGTGAGCTTCGCGATGCCGTCGACCTCACGGTCCGGGTCCTTCGTGGCGTCCTGCACGCGGTAGCGCACCAGCATCGCGCCGGTGAAGTTCTCGTCAGGCGTCACCACGAGCTGGTTCCCGCTGTACACCGCCTCGCCCAGACCGGTGTCGACCGTCGGGGCGCCCGACAGCACGAGGTCCTCCCCCGGGAACGGGTTGGTGTCGTTGTCGAGCACCGACATGGTCGTCGCCTCGCCCTGGTGCGCGTCGCGCACGACGTCCTCGGTCGTCTGCACCAACGGCCGGGTGGACGCGACGACCTCGACGGTCAGCTTGGACGCGACGGGCGGGTTCTTGCCGTCGGAGACCGTCATGGGCAGCTCCCTCGTGGTGCCCTTCGTGACCGACGGCTCGACCTGGCCGGTCACCGTGGCGCCGGAGACCGACGTCGAGATGCCGTCGCCGCTCGTGACCTCGAACGTCAGCGGGTCCTTGTCCGGGTCCTTGACGTACCGGGACAGGTCGACGGACGCCTCCTCACCCGCCGAGACCTCGAGCACCGGGGTGCCCGTGATCTTCGGCGGCAGGTTCTTCGCCGGGGTCACGTCGATCGGCAGCGTCAGCACGGAGGTGAGCCCCTCGGCGTCGTCCGGCCCGCTCCCGTCGGTGACCTCGAAGCTGACGGAGGCCGCACCCGCGTAGTCCTCGACCGAGGTGTACACCAGGGTGTCGTGGTCGGTGACAGAGACCGTGCCCTCGACCGCCTTGACCGTGTCCTCCTCGGTGATCCGCGGCTTGCGGTCCTCCCGGACCACCACGTACTCGGCCAGGTCGATGGTGAGCGGCTCGCCGCTCGTGGCCTTGAGCGGGCCCTGGCCCGGCTTCACGTGCGGCCGGGACTGGTCGCCCGGCACGCGCACGAACGCCTTGGCCTCCAGCCCGTCCATGTCGGTAACGGTGTAGGTGATGACCCGCGCGCTCTCGGTGAGCTGCACCTCGAGCGAGCTCGACTCGGTGACCGTCACGCCGTCGAGGGACTCGTCGACGGCGACCTCGAGGTCGGCGGCCACGCCGTCCGGGTCCACGTCGTTGTCGAGCACCTTGACCGTCACGCTGGAGGAGCCCTCCACGTCGTCGGCCGTCACCACGTCGTCGTGCGCGATGGGGCGCAGCAACGGCGCGTCCTGGTCGACGTTCACCGTGATGGCGCCGCTCGCCCGCGCCTTGAAGGTGTCCTGGATGCCGTAGTAGAAGGAGTAGGCCCCGTCCTCGCCGGGGGCTTCGACGATCACGTCGTCGTCGACGGCCTTCGGGTCCACCTCGTCGTTGCCCTCGAAGCCCTTGGCCACCAGACCGATCTGGTCGCCGTCGGGGTCCGAGTCGTTGTCGAGCGCGGCGATGGCCACCGTGCGGCCCGGGCGGACCCTCGTCTCGTCATCGACCGCGTGCGGCTCCTGGTTGCTCGCGGGCGGCGTGGCGATGCCCACGCGGACGGTGCCTTCGGCCGGGGCGCCACGCGTGTCCATCACCTGGTAGGTGAACGTGTCCAGACCGGTCCCGTCGTCAGCCGCCTGGTAGTCGATGAACCCGTCCACGATGGTGGCGGTGCCCTGGCTCGGCGCCCCCGAGATCGAGCTCAGCGTCACGTAGTCGCCGTCGGGGTCGGTGCCTTCCAGCGGCAGCGGGATGCGGACGATCCCGCCGCTGAGCACGCGAGCCTCGACGTCGGGCAGCTGCGGGGCACCGTTCTGCGGGTCGTCCACCACGTGGATGGTGACCTGCGCGGAGTCCTTCTGCCCGTTGCTGTCCTCGACCTCGTAGACCGCGTGGTACGTCCCGGCCTCCTGGCCGGCGCGGAACCGGACGGTGTCCTCCGAGACGAACGCCTCGCCCGCCCCAGCGGGCGGCGCCTCCTGCAGCTCGTCGGTGAGCGTCATCTCAAGACCGTCCGGATGCGTGTCGTTCTTCAGCACCGGGATGGTCACCACGTCGCCCGCGTGGACGGTGGCCTCGTCGGGCCCGGCCTCCGGGGGACGCAGCTGAGCGGGCGCGGGGATGGGCACCACGCGGATCTGGCCGGTCGCGGTACCCGAACCGTTGGCCACCGTGTAGTCAAGGACCACCGGCTCGTCGAGGCGCTTGATCTCCGAGACCTTCAGGATCTGGTGGTTCAGCACGGACACGCTCACCGGGGCGTCGGACGGCACGTCGACGCCCTGCACGACGAGCACGCCGCCCGCCGGGTCGGTGTCGTTCGCCAGGACGTCCACGAGCGCTGTGCCGCCGGTCGGGAGCAGCACCTGGTCGGACACCGCCACCGGCGATCGCGCCTCGTCGGACGGAGCGATGACGTCCACCCGGACCAGCCCCATCGTCGGGTTGGGCCCGTCGGTGATCTGGTAGGTGACGTCGTGCGAGCCGACCTTGTCGCTCTCGAACTTGAACGTACCCGCCGTCGGGTTCTGCTCGATCGTCGCTGAGTCCACCTCGGCGACGCTCGTCAGGCGGATCTTGTCGCCGTTCGGGTCGTAGTCGTTCTTCAGGGGGTTGATCGTGATCGGCTCACCGGCGAGGACCGTGACGTGGTCCTGCACTGCCACCGGCTGCACGTTGGTCGCCACGACGTCGATCAGGAGCTTGCCCTCGACGGGCAGGTCCATCGCGTCCGACACCGTGATGTCCACGATCTTGCTGCCGGTCGCGGCGCCGCCGTCCCGGAACTCGATGGTGCCGTCCGGGCGGAACCGCACCTCGTCGCGCTTGTCGGCGGTGCTCGCGTTCGACAGGAACAGGTCGTCGCCGTCCGGGTCCTTGAAGTACGGCAGCACCTTGATGGTCCCGAGCCCGTCCTGGCCGACGCGCAGCACCGGCTTGCCCGTCTGGGTGGGCGGGTTGTTCTCCTCGAGCGGCACCACCTTGACGTCGACCGACGCGGTGGCCTTGCCGTTCTCGCGACCGTCGTCGACCTCGTAGTCGAAGCTGGTCGTACCCGTCGCCTCCGCGGGCACGTTCGCCTGCAGCGCCGCGCCGTTGAGCACCCGGTCGACGGCGATGTCGCCCTTGACCTCACCCTTGACGGACGCGGTCATGACGTCGCCGTCCCGGTCGAAGTCGTTGCCGAGCACGTTGAGGACGGTGGTGCGGCCCGGCCGCACGCCGAACGCGTCGTCCTTGGGCTCGGGCGGGCGGTTCGCCTGGTCACGCTTGGCCACGAACTGGTCGACGTGCTCGGGGGTGGTGTCCTCGGACTCGGTCTTCTCGCCCTCCTCGTCCTCCGGCATCTTCAGGTCCCAGTCGTCGACCTTCTCGAACTCGTCGGCGGCCATCCACAGGGAGCCGTCCGCGACGTCGTTCAGCACGATGACGTTCCGGTTCACGCGGTAGACGAGGGTCGCGGCGGCGTCGACGCCCTCGAGCACCTGGTCGACGTCGTTGTCCGGGCCCGCGCAGTCACGCACCACCTGGCCCGAGCCGGACCACGCCCCGTAGGTGCACCCGCTGAGCTGCACGGGTGCCGACGGGTTGCCGGACGCCGTACGCGTGGTCGACTCCCCGCCGTCCAACGGCTGGGTGACCAGGCCCTTGGTCGTGGCGAGCGCCACGTTGGACGAGTCGCCGGAGGGCTGCTGCAGCATGCCCTGCGCGCCGTCCTCGATCTCCACCGTGTCACCGCCGGGAAGCACCAGCGTCCCCGTCGACTGGTCCAGCACCACCGGCTCGTCGCCGACGGCCGAAACCTGCACCTTGGCGTCGGGCTTGACCGGGAGCTCCGACTCCTCCGGCTCCTCGGCGACCCCCTGGGTGCCGGTGGGGATCGTGTAGAGCTTGCCGTCGGACGGGACCGCGACGAACACGGTGCCGTCGTCGCTCACCGTGACCTCGCCGCCCGGGCCGGCCTCGAGGACCGGCTTCATCTCCTTCTCGTCGAAGGCCACTGCGCCGTCGAACGGGATGACCCAGGTCCGGCCGGTCTCTGCGTCGTACACACCGGTCGTGGCGCCGCCCGCCGCGACCTTCGAGCCAGCCGGGAACTTCATGGTGCCGTCCAGCGCCAGCAGCGCCGGGTCGACCGGGCTCGCGGACGAGTCACCCCCGCTGTCCAGCAGCACGCGCTGCGCGTCCTGCTCCACGTCGAAGCTCGTCGAGTTGGCGAGCAGCGTGCCGTCGAGGGCCTTCGCCTCGTAGTTGAACCGCCCGAGCTTGCCTGACGCTGTCTGAGTCACCCAGACGCCGGAGTCGTTGAGCTCGACGTCCGCCGTCGCTTCGCCTTCGTAGAGGAGTGCGAAGCCGACGAGCCCCGCACCGAAGAGGGTCACTGCACCGATCGATGCCGCTGACCGGCGATTCTCGTACACGCGTGAGGCAAAGCTCATGCGTCCTCCTCTTCATCACTCCACCGAAGTCTGTTCACCCGGACCGCACACACAGGCGCAACGGGAGCACCTTACCGGGACGACGGGTGAATCGTCCTGGAGTTTTGGTGGGCAGGACTACCCATGGCGCTCGACCGGAATGTACGAGTCTGTCGGGTCCTCCGGCCCGCCTCAGGGATTCACGTTCGCGCGGTTCCAGTAGATGCGGTTCGAGTTGGCGAGGTTGCTCTCCTGGGTCTCCAGCCAGGTCTCCTCGTTCTGGTACTGGTGCATGCAGTCGGTGCGGCCGGACCAGTTGCCGTTGGCGTCGGTCCGCGTGGCGACACCGGCAACCTCGCCCCACCAGGGGCCCATCGCAGCCCGGGGGAAGTACACCTGACCGTTCGAGTCGTGCTGGGTAGACAGGCACCGGTAGTGGAAGACCTTGTTGGGCTCCCACCCACTGACCGTGAGGTTGAGCCACTTGCACCAGGTGTTCGGGCTCTGGTGGCAGCCCTGGTCGACGCCGCCGCCGAACACCCCGCCGACGCTGATCGAGACCGTCGCGTTCGCCGGGTTCGGCAGCGTCCTGCCGCTCCCGGACGCGGTCGCGCCCCAGCCGGCCGCGTTGTGCGCCTGCACGTCGATCGTGTAGTTCGCGCTGTACGAACCGCCGGCGTCGGCGGTGCCGCCCGAAGCCGGGAGCGACTGCCAGCCGCCGCCGTTGATCCGGTAGCGCATGGCGTCGATGGCGCGCCCACCGTTGCTGCCCGGCTTCATGGTGAACCGGATCGTGTCGGAGTCGACGGTCGACGACGTGACGCTCGGCGCCGCCGGCGTCGTATAGGGCGTCACCGGGTTCGAGCTACCGGTCCAGGCCGAGCACGTGTACTGGTTGCAGGCCCGTACCTGGAACCGGTACTCCGAGCCGTTCGCCAGGCCGGTGACGGTGTGCGGCGAGGTCGCTGCGTGCGCCGCCACCCCGTTGCCCTGGACCTCGTACCGGTGCGCCGGGCCGCGGAAGCCGTCGGAGGAGATCCCGGTCCAGCGCACGATCGCCCGGCCGCTCGTGTCGCTGCCGAGCGCCGCCGTCGGTGTGCCGGGCACCTGCGGCTTGCCGTACGGCACCTGCGCGGCCGACCGGTCGCTGGCCGGTGACCTGCCTGCCTTGTTCTCCGCGGTGACCGCGAACGTGTAGGTGGCTTCCGGCGACAGCCCCGAGACCACCTGCGAGGTGCCTGTGACCGTCTGGGTCTCCTTCTTGGTCCCGTTCTCGAACACGTCGAGGTGGTACTGCTCGACCGGGTCGCCGTTGTTCGCCGGGGCGGTCCACGAGACGGTGATCTGGCCGCCGAGGGCGTTGTCCACCCGCTGCGCGCTCGGCGCCGCGGGCCTGGCGGGCGGCGCGGCAGGGATCTCCGGCGCCGAGGCGTCGCTCCAGTCGGACGGCTGCGGCGCTGCGTTCACCGCCTGCACCGTCACCGTGTACGCGGTGCCGTTGGACAGGCCGTCCCAGACGGTCGAGGACCCGGTCACGCACGACTTCTGCAGCACGCCGTCGGCCGGTGCCGGACTGATCTCGAGGTTGACGCACTCGATGGGCGAGCGGTCGCTGTACGTGCGGTTCTGCCAGGCGACGGTCAGGGCCGAGTCGCCGAACGTCAGGGACGGCGGCTCCGGCTTGTCCGGCCTCTCGTCCGGCCGCGCGTCCTCCGACGGCCCCGACGGCTCCGACTCCCCCACCTCGTTCTTCGCGGTGACCGTGAAGTTGTAGACGACGTCGTTCTTCAGGCCGGTGACGGTGCACGTCGTGGACGGGCACTCGGTGGAGTCGCCCTTGCCGGACCGTGCCGTGTAGCCGGTGATCTCGGACCCGTTGTCCGCCGGCGGGTCCCACGCCAGCACCACCGTCCCCGACCGCACCTCCTCGACCTGCGCGGCGCGGGGCGCCTCCGGCCTGCCCAGCACCGTCAGGCGGATGGTGCCCTCGACCTCGCGGCCGGTGTCGGCCGTCGCGTCCGCCACGCGGTACCGCACCACCAGAGTGCCGACGAAGCTGTCCGACGGCGTCACGAGCACCCCGGACGCCGACGGCTCTGCGGTCCCCTGGCCCGTCTCGACGACAGCGCCTACCACCGTCAGCGGCTCTTCAGGGAACGGGTTCGCGTCGTTGGCCAGCACGTCCACCGGGACGGGCTCGCCCTGGTGCGCGTCGGTCACCTCGTCCGGGTTGGCGCGAGCCAACGGGCGGGTCGAGGCCACCACCGTGACGGCGAGCTCGCCCGCGACGGGCGGATGCCCGCCGTCGGACACCGTGAACGGGATGATCGCCCGCGTGCCCTTCGGGACCGATGCCTGTGCCTGGGCGTGGACCGTCGACCCCTCGGTGCCGAACGTGATCCCTTCCGCCGCTCCGGTGACCTCGACGGTCAGCGGGTCGCCCTCCGGGTCGACCGCCGTCCGCGACAGGTCGAGCGTCGCCTCCTCGCCCGCGGCCACCTCGAGCAGCGCGGTGCCCTTGATCTCCGGCGGCTGGTTGCGGCTGGCCCGGACCTCGATCGGCAGGGTGAGCACTGCCGTGCGCCCCTCGGGGTCGTCGGGGCCGTCGCCGTCGGTCACCTCGAACGTGACCGACGCCGGCCCCACGTAGTCCTCGTCCGACGTGAAGGTCAGCGTCGTGGGACCCATCACCTCGCGGGTGCCTTCGACGGCGGCGACCTTCTCCTCGACGGTGAACCGCGGCTCGTGGCCGTCGGCGACCTCGACGTGGTCGGTGATGTCGATCTCGAGCGTCTCGCCCGCGAACGTCTCCAGCGCCTCGACCGGCTGCTTCAGGTGCGGCAGCGAGCCGTCGCGGGGTACCCGCAGGAACGCCTTCGCGGTCAGGCCGTCCAGGTCGGTCACCGTGTAGGTGAGCACCTGCGGGTCCTCGGTGAGGGCCACCGTCACGTCGCCACCACCGTCGAGGGTGACGCCGGCGGGCAGCTCGCCGCGCTCGTCGACCACCGCGACCTCCAGGTCCGCCGCTACCCCGTCGGGGTCGGCGTCGTTGCGCAGCAGGTCCACGGTCACCGTGTCGGACGTGACGTCGGTGGGCGGGACGACGTCGTCGCGGGCCACCGGGCGCAGGAGCGGGGCGTCCTCGGCCACCTCGACGGTGATGGAGCCGGTGGCCCGCGCCGCGTACGTGTCCTCGATGCCGTAGTAGAAGGTGGAGGTGCCTTCGTCGTCGGGGGTGGTGACCACGACCATGTCGTCGACGACCCGCGGGTCCAGGTCGCCCGCACCCTCGAACGACTTCGGCACCAGGCCCACCTGGTCGCCGTCCGGGTCCGAGTCGTTGGCCAGCGCGTCCACGGCGACCTCCCGGCCGGGGCGCACGAGCGACTCGTCGCCGCCGGCGGTGGGTGGCTGGTTCACGCCCGGCGGCTGCGCCACCCCGACGGCGACCGTGCCCTCAGCGGTGGCGCCGCGCGTGTCCGTCACGGCGTACCGGAACTCGTCTGCGCCCGCGGCGTCCTGCGCCGCCTCGTACTCGAGGAACCCGTCGACCATGCGGGCCGTGCCCTGCGCCGGCGGGGCCGACAGCCCGTCGAGCGTCACGTGGTCGCCGTCCGGGTCGCTGCCGTCCAGGGGCAGCGCGATGCGCGTGACCGCGCCCGCGAGGACCCGTGCCGTGATGTCCGGCGGTTGTGGCGCAGCGTTCTCCAGGGTGTCCGTCACGTTGATGGTGACCTGCGCGGAGTCCTTTTGGCCGTTGCTGTCCCGCACCTCGTAGACCAGGTGCACGGTGCCTGCGGCCGAGCCGGCCTTGAACCGCACGGCGTCCTCCGAGACGAACGCCTCGCCGGACTCCGGCTCCTCGACCAGCTCCGGCGCGAGCGCGAGCTCCAGCCCGTCCGGGTGGGAGTCGTTCTTCAGCACCGGCACGGTGACGATGTCGCCGGTGTGCACCGTCGCGTCGTCCGCCGTCGCCTCCGGCGGGCGCAGCTTGGTCGGTGCAGCGACCGGCACCACCCGCACCTGGCCGACGGCGGTCTGCGTACCGTTCGACGCCGTGTACCGCAGGGTGACGGGCCGGTCGAGCCGCTCCGTCTCGGCCACCCGGAGCACGTGGTGGTCCAGCACCACGGCGGTGACCCCGGAGTCGGTGTCGACCGACGAGGCCACGAGGACCCCGCCCGCTGGATCGGTGTCGTTCGCCAGCACGTCGACGAGTGCGGACCCGCCCGCTGGGAGCAGCACGGTGTCGGCCACGACGACCGGCGGACCCGCCGCGTCCGGTGGCGCGAGCACGTCGACCCGCACCAGCCCCATGGTGGACCCCGGACCGTCGCTGACCTGGTAGGTGATGTCGTAGCTGCCGGGTTCCTTGCTCACGAACCGGAAGCTGCCTGCCGGGTAGTTCTCCGTGATCGTGGCCGGCGCCTGCTCGGAGACGCTGACCAGCCGGAGGAGGTCACCGTTCGGGTCGGTGTCGTTGCGCAACGGTCGTACCGTGACGGGATCACCCGCCAGGACGGACACGTGGTCGGCCACAGCGACGGGCGGCTCCTGCGTCGCGACGACGTCGACCAGCAGCCTGCCCTCGCCCACCTGGTCCAGCCCGTCCGACACCGTGAGGTCCACGACCTTGCGGCCGGTGGCCGTGCCACCGTCGCGGAACTCGACGGTGCCGTCCGGACGGAACCGCACCTCGTCCATCGGGTCGGCGGTGGTGGCGCTCGACAGGATCAGGTCGTCCCCGTCGGGGTCACGCCAGAACGGCAGCACCTTGATGGTCGCGTCTCCGCCCTGCGCGACCCGGAGCACCGGCTCCCCCTTCGGGACCGGTGCCGCGTTCTCGCTGAGCGGCACCACACGCACCCGTACCGTCGCCTCCGCCGTGCCGCCGCGCCCGTCGTCCACCGTGTACGCGAAGGTCGAGCTGCCCGACGCCGTCTCCGGCACGTTCGCCTGGAGCGCCGCGCCGTCGAGCACACGGTCCACCGACACCTCGGTCGCCCGTGCCCCAGCGGGTGCGGCGTCGCCACCCTGCGTGCCCGTGGCCGGCCCGACCGTCGCCGTCAGCACGTCGCCGTCCGGGTCCAGGTCGTTGCCCAGCACGTTGAGCACGGTGGTGCGGCCGGGCCGAACCCCCAGGTCGTCGTCCTCGGCCTCCGGGGGCCGGTTCGGCTTGTCGCGCTGCGCGATGAACTGGTCGACCATCTCGGGCGTGGTGGTCTCCGACTCGGTCTTCTCGCCCTCCGCGTCCTCCGGCATCGTGAGGTCCCAGTCGTCGACCTTCTCGAAGTCGTCGGCGGCCATCCACAGCGTGCCCGACGCGACATCGTTGAGCACGATCACCGTGCGGTTCACCCGGTAGGCGAGCTCGCCCTCCGCACCCTCCAGGCGCTGGTCGACGTCGCGGTCGGTGCCGGGGCAGTCACGAAGCACCTGGCCGGTGCCCGACCAGGCCCCGTACGTACAGCCGCCGAGCTGGACCGGGGCGGCCGGAGTGCCCTGGCCCACGCGTGTGGTGGAGTCCCCGCCGCCGAGGGGCTGCGTGACGAGGCCCTTGGGCGTGGCCACGACCACGGCAGGTGCGTCCGACGACGGCTGCTGCAGGCGCGCCTCGGCGCCCCCGGCCAGGTCCACGACGTCGCCACCGGGCAGCACCAGGGTCGAGGCCGTCCGGTCCAGCACGACCGGCTGGTCGCCCACGGCGGTGACCTCGACCTCGGCACGCTTGCCGACCCGCAGCTCCGACTCGGACACCTCGCCGGCCGCGCCGGTGGCGCCCGTCGTCACGGTGACGAGCCTGCCCTGCGCCGGCACCGCAGCGAACACCGTGCCGTCCGTCGCTACGGCGAGCCGGGAGCCGGCGGCGAGCTCCGCCGTCGGCTCCAGGTCCGCCTCGCTGAACTGGGCCGCGCCGTCGAACGGGAGCACCCACAGTCGGCCGTCCTCGGGGTCCAGGACTGCGGTCGTCGAACCGCCCGACGCGACGACCGCGCCGGCGGGCGTCGTCATGGTGCCCTGCAGGGCCAGGTGGGCCGGGTCGACCGGGCTCGCGGTGGCGGTGCCCGGGTCCGTCATGAGGACGCGGTACTCGGCCTGCTGCACGTCGAACGTCGAGGATCCGGAGAGCAGCGTCCCGTCCAGCGCCTGCGCCTCGCTGTTGAACCGGCCGAGCAGACCGGCCGAGGTCTTCGTGACCCAGACGCCGGAGTCGTCGAGGTCGACCTGCGCCGTGGCCTCGCCGTCGTGCTGCAGCATGAGGAGCACCAGTGCCCCGGCGAAGAGTGCGACGACACCGCCCGAGACGATCGAGCGCGTCGACAGCTTCAGTCCAGACACAGGAGACCCCACATCCCAGTTCGCAGCGGTGGCCGCAGCCTAGCGGGGCCCCGGGACGACGACGCCGTACCGGGGCCCCGGGCCGGGGTGAATTTGGCGACACCGGGTCACCAGATGACGGACGAGGCGTTGCCCCAGGCTCCGGTCCGGAACCAGACCGCCGATCCCGACCGGCTCCAGGTACAGCCGACCTCCGTATCGATGTTGCCGTTGCCGTCCAGCGCCAGCCGGTCGCCGAAGCGGTCGTAGCCCTCGAAGTACCTGGAGCCGTCGGAGCCGAACGTGTCAGGGTGGAACGCTTCGCCGTCGGCGACGCAGTGGACCCCGAACGTCGTGCCGGGCTCGCCGTTGCGCACCACGAGCCTGAGGTAGTTCGCGCCGCCGCCGGCGCTGCTGCCCTTCTCCGTACGCACCGAACGGTTCGAGTCGTCGTTGCCCGTCGTCCCGGTCTTCGAGGTCCAGGAGCCGCAGCCGGCCTCGTTGCAGCTTCGAGCCTTGAGCGTGAAGCTCTGGTTCGGCCCGGTCGGGACGGTCACGCGCCTCGTCGCGTTCGGCGACGTGCCCGAGTCATCACGGTCACCGCTGATGACCCAGTCGGTCTGCGTGATCGTGCGTCCCCCGTTGGAGGTGGCCCGGTACAGGGTGAAGTAGCCGTCGTCGCTGCGGTCCCTCGTCCACTCGATGGTCGGCCTGCCTGGCACCGTGTACGGGTTCACCGGGTTCGAGCGCGCCGTCCAGGCCGAGCACGTATAGGCGTTGCACGCCCGCACGTCGAAGGTGTGGTCACGGCCGTTCGTCAGACCGGTGAAGTCGTACGGGGAACCTGCCGTCCGCTTCTCCGTCGACCCGTCCGCCCGCACCTGGTAGTACGGGCCGTTGCCACGGAACTCGTCGATCTCACGCCACGACACCCGCGCCTTCCCGTTCGTGTCCCCCCTGACCAGCGCAGCCTTCGGCGTACCAGGCACCACCGGCGTGCCGTACGGCTCCAACGCCTTCGACCGAGGGCTCGCCGGGGACCGTCCAGCCTTGTTCTGCGCGACCACCATGAACTCGTACGCGGACCGCTGATCCAGGTTCTGGAGCGCCTGCGAGGTGCCGGACACGGTCAGCGTCCGCTCCCTGCTCCCGTTCCGGAACACGGTCAGGTGATACTTCTCGATCGCGGCACCGTTGGTCGCCGGCGCCGTCCACCGCACCGTGATCTGCCCACCCACCGCAGTATCCAGGCGCGACGCCGACGGCGCCGCAGGCCGGGCCGGAGGCGCGGCCGGGGTCTCCGGCGCCGACGGCGCACTCCACTCCGACGGCTCGGGAGCGGCGTTCCGCGCCTGGACCCGCACCGTGTAGGCCACGCCGTTCCGCAGGCCCTCCCACACCGTCCGGGTGCCGGTCAGGCACGTCTTCTGGATGGCGCCGGACGCCGGCGCGGGACTGATCTCCAGGTTCACGCACTCGATCGGCGAACGGTCCGTGTACGACCGGTTCTGCCACGTCACCGTCAGCGACTCGTCACCGAACACGAGCCCCGGCGCAGCGGGCGGGTCCGGCTTCTCGTCCGGCCGCGCGTCGTCGGACGGTGGCGAGAAGGGCGAGCTGCCCACCTCGTTGTCGGCCTGCACCGCGAACGTGTACGTCTGGTTGTTCGTCAGACCGGTCACCGTGCAGGTCGTCGTGGGGCAGTCCGTGGTGCCGCCCCGGCTGGAGCGCACGGTGTAGCCGCTGATCTCAGCCCCGTTGTCCGACGGCGGGTCCCAGCTCAGCACCACCGTCTCCGACCGCACCTCCTCGACGACCGGCGGACGTGGCGTCTCCGGCGCGCCCAGCACGGTGATCCGCGCGGTGCCCTCGACCTCGCGCGTCGGGTCGCCTGTCGCGTCGGCCACCCGGTACCGCACGACCGTCACGCCGAGGAAGTCGGCGGGCGGCGTCACGGCTACCTCGTCGCCCCGTACCTCGACCGCTCCTTCGCCGGACTCCAGGCGCGCGTCCACGAGCTCCAGCGGATCGGCCGGGAACGGGTTGGTGTCGTTGGCCAGCACGTCGATCGTCACCGGCTCGCCCTGGTGCACGTCGGGCACCTCGTCGGTGTTGGCGCGAGCCAGCGGGCGGTTCGAGGCCACCACGGCGACGGCCAGCTCGCCGACGACGGGCGGATGCCCGCCGTCCGACACGGTGAGGCCGATCGGCGCACGGCTGCCCAGCGCAGCGTCCGGTGCCGTGGTGACCCGCACGCTGGTGCCCTCCGTCGCGAGGCTCAGGCCCTCTGCCGATCCCGTGATCTCCACCGTGATCGGGTCGTCCTCTGGATCGGTGACGAACCGGGACAGGTCGAGCACCGTCTCCTCGCCCGCCGCGGCCTCCAGTGCGGGTGTGCCGCTGATGGCGGGCGGCTGGTTCTCTCCCGGCAGCACCTTCAGCGGCAGGCTGAGCACGGCGGTACTGCCCTCCGGGTCGTCCGGACCGGTGCCGTCGGTCACCTCGAACGTCACCGCCGCCGGACCGGAGTAGTCCCGGTACGCCGTGTACGTGAGCGAGGCGGGGCCGGTGACCTCGTGGTCGCCCTCCGTTGCCGCGACCTTCGACTCCTCGGTGATCCGCGGGGTGCGCCCCTCGGCGACGACCACGTAGTCGGTCAGGTCGAGGTCGGTGGCCTCGCCTGCGGTCACCTCGACCGGCTCGAGGCCGTCGCGCAGGTGCGGCAACGTACCGTCGCGCGGCACCCGCAGGAACGCCTTCGCCGTCAGGCCGTCGGGATCCGTCACCTCGTACGTCAGCACGCGCGGCTCGGCACCGAGCCGGACGGCGACCTCGCCCTCGTCGGACACGGTGACGCCCTCGTCCTCGGCGCCGGGCACCGCGACCGACAGCTCCGCGGCGAGACCGTCCGGGTCCAGGTCGTTACCCGTCACGTCCACCGTCACCACAGAGGACGTCACGTCCTCCGGCGCGACGACGTCGTCCCGCGCGACCGGAGGCAGCAGCGGAGCGTCCCGGGAGACCTCGACGGTGATCGCGCCCGTCGCGCGGGCGGCGAACGAGTCCTCGACGCCGTAGTAGAAGGTATGGGTGCCTTCCTCGTCCGGGGCCGTGACGACCACGAGGTCGTCCGTGACCACCGGGTCCAGCGCGCCGGCGCCCTCGAACGACCTCGGGACCAGGCCCACCTGGTCGCCGTTCGGGTCGGAGTCGTTCTCCAGCGCGTCGATGCCGATCGTCCGGCCGGGGCGCACCGACACCTCGTCGTCGACAGCGAGCGGCGGCTGGTTCACCTGCGGCGGCGCAGCGATCCCGACGGTGACGGTCCCACCGGCGGTCGCGCCGCGGGTATCGGTCACGGAATAGCCGATCTCGTCCGGCCCTGCGCCGGTCTCTGCCACCGTGTACTCCAGCTGTCCGTCCACGATGTCGACGGTGCCCTGCGTGGGCGGGTCGGTCACGGCCTCGAGGGTCACGTGGTCGCCGTCGGGGTCGCTGCCCTCCAGCGGGAGGGCCACCCGGGTGCTCGCCCCGGCGAGCACCCGCGCGGTGGTGTCGGGCGGCTGGGGAGCCACGTTCTCCGGGTCGTCGACGACGGTGATCGTCACCTGGGCGGAGTCCCGCTGGCCGTTCGGGTCCGTCACCTCGTAGACCAGGTGCTCGGTGGTCCCTGCCGCACCGGCCTTGAACCGCACCGCCTCCTCTGACACGAACGCCTCGCCGGAGCCGGGTTCCTCGACGAGCTCCGGCGTCAGCCCGAGCTCCAGGCCGTCCGGGTGCGAGTCGTTCCGCAGCACCGGGATCGTCACGACGTCGCCGGCGTGCACCGTCGCCTCGTCCGCGGACGCCTCCGGCGGGCGCAGCTTCGTCGCGGCTGGCACCGGCACCACCCGCACCTGCCCGACGGCGGTCTCCGTACCGTTCGCCGCCGTGTACTCGATCGTCACCGGGCCCTCGGGGCGCTTGACCTCGCTGACCCGCAGCACGTGGTGGTCCAGCACCGCTGCGGTCACCGGAGCACCGTCGGCCACGGTCACCGACTGCACCACCAGCACGCCCCCGGCCGGGTCCGTGTCGTTCGCCAGCACGTCCACCAGCGCGGACCCGCCGGCCGGCAGGAGCACCGTGTCCGTCACGGTCACCGGGGCGCCGTCCTTCTCCGGCGGCGGCAGCACGTCGATCCGCACCAGCCCGAGCGTGGCGTTCGGGCCGTCGCTCACCTGATAGGTCAGGTCATAGCTGCCCGGCTCCTGGCTCACGAACCGGAACGAGCCGGCCGCGAAGTTCGGCGTGATCGTCGCGGGAGCCTGTTCGCCGACATGGACGAGCCGCAGCCGGTCGCCGTTCGGGTCGCTGTCGTTCGTCAGCGGGGACACGGTGACCGCTCGGCCGGCCACGACGGCCACGTGATCCCCGACCGCCACGGGCGGCTCCTCCGCCGCGACCACGTCGACAAGGAGCTGGCCCTCGCCCACGAGGCCGCCGGAGTCGGCCACGGTGACGTCGACGATCTTGCGGCCGGTCGCCGTGCCGCCGTCCCGGAACTCGACGCTGCCGTCGGGCCGGAACCGCACCTCGTCGTCCGCGCCGACGGTCGTGGCGGTGGCGAGCACGAGGTCGTCCCCGTCCGGGTCCCGCCAGTACGGCAGCAGCTTGATGTCGGCGGTGCCGCCCTGTGCGACGCGCAGCACCGGTTCGCCGACGGGAACGGGCGGCTCGCTCTCGTCGGGCGGCACCACGCGGACCCGGACGTCGGCGTCGGCGGAGCCACCACGGCCGTCGTCGACCGTGTAGGTATAGGTGACCGTGCCGGACGCGGTGGCGGGGACGTCGGCCTGCAGCGCGGCGCCGTCGAGCACCCTGTGCACGGTGATGCCGCTCGTCCCTCCGGCGTCCCCCTCCGCGACCGACGCCGTCATCACGTCGCCGTCGGGGTCGGTGTCGTTGCCCAGCACGTTCAGCACGGTCGTGCGGCCGGGCCGGACGCCCAGGTCGTCGTCCTTGGGCTGCGGTGGCCGGTTCGGCTTGTCCCGCTCGGCGACGGCCTGGTCCACGAACTCCGGGGTGGTGGTCTCGGCCTCGACCTGCTCCCCCTCGGCGTCCTCAGGCATGGTGAGGTCCCAGTCGTCGACCTTCTCGAACTCCTCCGCCGCCATCCACAGGGTGCCCGCCGCCACGTCGTTCAGCACGACGACGTCGCGGTTGACCCGGTAGGCGAGCTCGCCGTCCGCGCCCTCGAGGATCTCGTCCACGTCCCGGTCCGTGCCGGGGCAGTCCCGCACCACCTGACCGGTGCCCGACCACGCACCGAACGTGCACGCCCCGAGCTGGACGGGTGCCGCCGGATTACCGCCCGCCCGGCGCACGGTCGCGTCCCCGCCCCCGAGCGGCTGGGTGACCAGGCTTCCGGGTGTCGCCACCACGACGACGTCGGCCTCGACCGACGGCTGCTGGAGCCTGGCCTCGGCCCCGTCGGCGACCCCCACAGCCGCACCGCCGGGAAGGATGAGGTTCGACGCCGTGCGGTCCAGCACCACCGGCTCGTCGCCCACCGCTGTGACCTCGACCTCCGCGTCCGTGGCAACCGCCAGCCCCGTCTCGGAGGTGTCGCCGACGCCGCCGAGCGCGCCGGTCTCGAACGTGTACAGGGTCCCGTCGGCGGGGACGGCCACGAAGACCGTGCCGGCGTCGGAGACGGTGAGCCGGCCGCCGTGGCCCAGGTCCGCGGTGGGCTTCAGCTCCTCCTCGTCGAAGGCGAGCATTCCCTCGAAGGGAAGCACCCACAGGCGGCCGTCCTCGGGGTCAAGGACGGCCGTCGTCGGACCGCCCGAGACGAGCAGCGCGCCTTTCGGGGCGCGAAGGGTGCCGGACAGCGCGAGGTGCGCCGGGTCCACCGGGCTGGCGGACGACGCACCGGTGTCCGCAAGCAGCACGCGGTACTCGTCCTGCTGGACGTCGAACTCGGCGGTGCCCGCCAGGAGCGAACCGTCAAGGGCCCGCGCCTCGTGGTTGAACCTGCCCAGCTCACCGCTGCTGGTCCGGGTGACCCACACGCCCGAGTCGTTGAGGTCGATCTGCGCGGTGGGCTCACCGTCCTGCACGAGGACGAGGAGCACCAGCACCCCGCTGACCAGGGCCACGACGCCACCCGAGATGATCGAACGCGGCGAAACCTTCAGTCCAGGCACAGGTCATCCCTCAGTCGTGGCTCGCAGCGCGAACGGGCGTGGTCCGACCGCTCACCACCTCACCGCCGTGGCCGGGCCCCAGTTGTACGTGCCCACGTGCACCTGGGCGCCCGGTGTGCCCCAGGCGCACGGCAGCTCGCCCGTGAAGTCACCGTTCGCGTCCGTCCTGAACGTCCGACCGTCATGGGTCTGCTCGAAGAAGAGGTTGCCGTCCGCCGTCGGTGCGAACTTTCGGTCTCCGGTGTAGCAGGCGACCCCGAACGCGAAGTTGGGCGTCGCGTTGCGCAGGCGCAGGCCGAGGTACCGGCACGAGGAGCTGGTGCACGTGGACCCGTCGTCGTTGGTGAAACCCACCGCGTTCGCGCCCTTGTACGTCGCGAGCGTCCGGTCGCTGTCGACGTTGCCCGTGCTGCCCGACTCCTGGGCCCACGCACCGCACCCGGCGGCGTTGCACAGCCGGGCCCGCACCGTGAAGCTCTGGCCCGAACCGGTCGGCACGTTGACCTGGAACGCATGCTGACCCGACTGCCAGCCGGCCCCCGGGTCCGAGCGCGAACCCTCTCGCGTCGCGTCACCGCTCAGCCGCCACTCGATCAGGTTCACCGTGCGCCCACCGTTGTTGTCGGGCGCCCAGATCCTGAAGTTTCCGTCGTCCCCGAGGTCCTTGAACCAGTCGACCGGTGGCGCACCAGGCACGGTGTACGGGTTGACCGCGCCGGAGCGCGCCGTCCAGGCCGAGCAGGCGTGGGCGTTGCACGCCCGCACGTCGAAGGTGTGGTCGCGGCCGTTGGTCAGGCCGGTGAAGTCGTACGGGGACCCGGAGGCCCGCCGCTGAGCCGACCCGTCGGCCCGCACCTGGTAGTACGGGCCGTTGCCCCGGAACTTGAACTTGTCGATCTCGCCCCACGACACCCGCGCCTTGCCGTTGGTGTCGCCCTTGATCAGCGCGGCCGTCGGCGTGCCGGGGACCACCGGAGTGCCGTACGGCTCCAACGCCTTCGACCGAGGGCTCGCCGGGGACCGTCCAGCCTTGTTCTGCGCGACCACCATGAACTCGTACGCGGACCGCTGATCGAGCTGCTGCAGCGCCTTGGACGTGCCGGTCACCGGCACCGTGTCCTCCCTGTTCCCGTTCCGGAACACGGTCAGGTGATACTTCTCGATCACGGCACCGTTGGTCGCCGGCGCGGTCCACCGCACCGTGATCTGCCCGCCCACCGCGGTGTCCAGGCGCGACGCCGACGGCGCCGCAGGCCGGGCGGGCGGTGCCGCGGGCGTCTCGGGCGCCGACGGGTCCGACCACTCGGAGGGGTCGGGAGCCGCGTTCCGTGCCTGCACGCGCACCGTGTAGGCGGTGCCGTTGCGCAGGCCTTCCCACACCGTCCGGGTGCCGTCGAGGCAGGTCTTCTGGATCGCGCCCGACGGCGGGGCCGGGCTGATCTCCAGGTTCACGCACTCGATCGGCGAACGGTCCGTGTACGACCGGTTCTGCCACGTCACCGTCAGCAGCTCGTCACCGAACACGAGCTTCGGCGCAGCGGGCGGGTCCGGCTTCTCGTCCGGCCGCGCCTCCTCCGACGCCCCCGACTCACCCGAGGTACCCACCTCGTTCTTCGCCGTCACCGTGAACGTGTAGGTCTTGTTGTTCGTCAGGCCGGTGATCGTGCAGGTCGTGGTGGGGCAGGTGGTGACGCTGCCCTGGCTGGGCCGTACGCGGTACTCGGTGATCTCCGCGCCGTTGTCCGACGGCGGGTCCCAGCTCAGCACCACCGTCTCCGACCGCACCTCCTCGACGACCGGCGGACGTGGCGTCTCCGGCGCGCCGAGCACGGTCACGCGGGCTATGCCCTCGACCTCGCGGGTCGGGTCGTCCGTCGCGTCGGCCACCCGGTAGCGCACCACCGCCACCCCGTGGAAGTCGGCGGGCGGGGTGACCGTCACGCTGTCCCCAGCGGTCTCGACGGCGCCCCGGCCGGACTCCAGCCGGGCCGAGACGAGCCGCAGCGGGTCCTCGGGGAACGGGTTGACGTCGTTCTCCAGCACGTCCACCGTGACCGGCTCGCCCTGGTGCGCGTCCGGCACCTCGTCGGTGGTGGCCCGCACGAGCGGGCGCGTCGAGGCCACGACGGTGACGGTGAGCTGCCCAGCGACCGGCGGATGGCCGCCGTCGGACACCGTGAAGCCGACGGTGGTACTGGTGCCCTTCGGCACGTCCGGCGCCGCGGTGGCCAGCACCGTCGTGCCCTCGGTCGCGAGGCTGAGCCCGCCGGTGTCGCCGTCGACCGTCACGGTCAGCGGGTCGTCGTCGGGGTCGGTGACGAAGCGGGACAGGTCGAGCGCGGTCTCCTCCCCCGCAGCGGCCTCCAGCGCAGGCGTGCCGGAGATCTCCGGCGGCTGGTTCTCGCCCGGCAGCACGGTGAGCGGCAGCGTGAGCAGAGCGGTACGGCCGTCGGGGTCGTCGATGCCCGAGCCGTCGGTCACCTCGAACGTCAGGGCGGCCGGGCCGGAGTAGTCCCGGTAGGCGGTGTAGGTGACCGCCGCCGGCCCGGTGACCTCGTGGTCGCCCTCGGTGGCAGCGACCTTCGCCTCGTCGGTGATCCGCGGCGCACGGCCCTCGGCGACCACGACGTACTCGGTGAGGTCCAGCGGGGTGGGTTCGCCGGCGACCACCTCTACCGGCGCCAGGCCGTCGCGGAGCCGCGGCAGCGTGCCGTCCCGCGGCACCCGCAGGAACGCCTTGCCGGTCAGCCCGTCGAGATCGGTGACCTCGTAGGTGATGACCTGCGCCTCCCCCGTCAGCGGCACGGCGATCTCCCCGTCGTCCGTGACGGTGGCGCCGTCCGGCCCCTGGCCCGGCACGGTGACCTCCAGGTCCGCGGCGAGCCCGTCGGGGTCGAGGTCGTTGCCCGTGACGTCCACGGTCACGGTGGATGACGTGACGTCCTCCGGTGCGACGGCGTCGTCCCGCGCGACGGGACGGAGCAGCGGCGCGTCCCTGGCCACGGCCACGGTGATCGCGCCGGTGGCACGCGCGGCGAACGAGTCCTCGATGCCGTAGTAGAACGTGTGCGTGCCCTCGGCGTCGGGCGCGGTGACGACGACGAGGTCGTCCGCGACCGCCGGCTCCAGGTCGCCCGCACCGTCGAACGACTTCGGGACCAGGCCCACCTGGTCGCCGTTCGGGTCGGAGTCGTTCTCCAGCGCGTCGATGCCGATCGTCCGGCCGGGGCGCACCGACACCTCGTCGTCGACGGCGAGCGGCGGCTGGTTCACCTGCGGCGGCGTCGCCACCCCGACGCGGACCGTGCCGGTGGCGGTCGCGCCACGCGTGTCCGTGGCGGAGTAGGTGAGCTGGTCCTCGCCGGCGGCGTTCGCGGAGGCCGTGTACTCCAGGTACCCGTCCACGATGTCGACGGTGCCCGCCGTCGGCGCCGACGTGATCGCCTCGAGCTGCACGTGGTCGCCGTCGGGGTCGCTGCCCTCCAGCGGAAGGGCGACCCGGGTGCTCGCCCCGGCCAGGACCCGCGCGGTGACGTCGGGCGGCTGCGGGGCGGCGTTCTCGTCGTCGTCCACCACCGTGACGGTGACCTGGGCGGAGTCCTTCTGGCCGTTGGGGTCGGTGACCTCGTAGACGAGGTGGACGGTGCCGCTCTGGTCGGGGCCCGCCTTGAACCGCACGGCGTCCTGCGACACGAAGGCCTCGCCCGTCTCCGGCTCCTCCACCAGCTCCTCGGCGAGCGTGAGCTCGAGCCCGTCCGGGTGGGCGTCGTTGGTCAGCACAGGGATGGTCACGACGTCGCCGGCGTGCACCGTCGCCTCGTCCGCGGACGCCTCCGGCGGGCGCAGCTTCGTCGCGGCTGGCACCGGCACCACCCGCACCTGCCCGACGGCGGTATCCGTACCGTTCGCCGCCGTGTACTCGATGGTGACGGGGCCCTCGGGGCGCTTGACCTCGCTGATCCGCAGCACGTGGTGGTCCAGCACCGCTGCGGTGACCGGAGCACCGTCGGGCACGGTCACCGACTGCACGACGAGGACGCCGCCGGCCGGGTCGGTGTCGTTCGCCAGCACGTCCACGAGTGCGGACCCGCCGGCCGGCAGGAGCACCGTGTCCGTCACCGTCACCGGGGCGCCGTCCTGCTCGGGCGGGGGCAGCACGTCCACGCGCACCAGGCCCAGCGTCGCTTCCGGGCCGTCACTCACCTGATAGGTCAGGTCGTACGATCCCGGCTCCTGGCTCACGAACCGGAACGAGCCGGCCGCGAAGTTCGGCGTGATCGTGGCGGGGGCCTGCTCGCCGACGTCGGCCAGCCGGAGACGGTCGCCGTTCGGGTCGGTGTCGTTCGTCAGCGGGTAGACCGTCACGGGCTGCCCGGCCGGGACCGCCACATGGTCGCCGACGGCGACCGGCGGCTCCTCCGCCGCGACGACGTCGACCAGGAGCCTGCCCTCGCCCACCATGCCGCCGCTGTCGCTGACGGTGAGGTCCACGATCTTGCGCCCGGTCGCCCCGCCGCCGTCGCGGAACTCCAGGGCGCCGTCCGGGCGGAACCGGATCTCGTCGGCGGTGTCACCGGTGGCGGCGCTCGACAGCACGAGGTCGTCGCCGTCCGGGTCACGCCAGTAGGGCAGCACCTTGATCGTCGCCTCTCCGCCCTGCGCCACCCGGAGCACCGGTTCGCCGTTCGCCACGGGCGCCTCGTTCGAGCCGGGCGGCACCACGCGGACCCGCACCTTCGCGTCGGCCGTACCACCACGGCCGTCGTCGACCGTGTACGTGAGAGTGGCCGAGCCGGACACGTCCGCAGGGACGTCCGCCTGGAGCGCCAGGCCCTCAAGCACGCGGTGCACGGTGATGCCCTTGGCGTTCTCGGGCGGGTCGGCCACCGACACGGTCATCACGTCGCCGTCGGGGTCGGTGTCGTTGCCCAGCACGTTCAGCACGGTCGTGCGGCCAGGGCGTACTCCGAGGTCGTCGTCCTCCGGCGTCGGCGCCCGGTTGGGCTTGTCCCGCTCGGCGATGAACTGGTCCACCAGCTCTGGCGTCGTGGTCTCGGTCTCGGTCTGCTCCCCCTCGGCCTCCTCCGGCATCGTGAGGTCCCAGTCGTCGACCTTCTCGAAGTCGTCAGCAGCCATCCACAGGGTGCCCTCGGCGACGTCGTTCAGCACGACGACGTCGCGGTTGACCCGGTAGGCGAGCTCGCCTGCAGCGCCCTCGAGGTTCTGGTCCACGTCCCGGTCCGTGCCGGGGCAGTCCCGCACCACCTGACCGGTGCCCGACCACGCGCCGAACGTGCAGGCGCCGACCTGGACGGGGGCAGCCGGGACGCCGTCGGCCACGCGCGTCGTCGCCGCGCCGCCGCCCAGCGGCTGCGCGACCAGCCCGGTCGGCGTGCCGACCGCCACCGACCGCTTCTCGTCCGACGGCTGCTGCAGCCGTCCCTCGGCGGCGCCGGGCACGTCGACGACCTCGCCGCCGGGCAGCACGAGGGCGGACGCCGTCCGGTCCAGCACCACCGGATCGTCACCGACGGCGGTGACCTCCACCTCGGCGTCCGCCGCGACCGGGAGCTCGCTCTCGACGACCTCGCCCGGCGCGCCCTGCGCACCCGTGTCGACCCGGTACAGCATCCCGTCCGACGGGACCGCGACGAACACCGTCCCGTCCGTCGCGACGGCGAGCCGCCCGCCGGAGCCGAGCTCCGCCGTCGGCTCGAGCTCCTCCTCGTCGAAAGCGGTCACGCCGTCGAACGGCAGCACCCACAGCCGGCCGTCCTCGGGGTCGAGGATCGCGGTGGCCGGGCCGCCGGACGCGACCTGGGCACCTCTCGGTGCCTGGACCGGTCCAGCGAGCACCAGCTGAGCGGGGTCGACAGGACTCGCCGCCGAGGCTCCCTCGTCCGTGAGCAGCACGCGCCCTTCGTCCTGCTGGACGTCGAACGTCGACGACCCGGCCAGGAGGGTGCTGTCCATGGCCCCTGCCTCGTCGTTGAACCGGCCGAGCTTGCCCGACGCCGTCTGCGTGACCCAGACGCCGGAGTCGTTGAGCTCGAGCTCCGCAGTGGCCTCGCCGTCCTGCAGGAAGGCAAGAGCGACCAGCGCACCGCTGAACAACGCCACCAGAGCCCAGGACACGATGAACCCCGTCGTTGCCCTGAACTTGCCCTCGACCGTGTCTGCCACGAACCGCCCCCTCGACAGGCTGCATCTTAGTCAGTAGTTCGGGAGCGCAGGTGGGGAGAAGTGCCCATGCACAGGGGTTGCGGAAGCACCGCCCTGGGGCGACCGACCGAACTCATCGACGCCGGAGACAGGTGTCCATCAGCCGACCATCGCCCTCGCCGTCAGGGTGCTCCAGCAAGCTCCTTGACCCCGGGGGCACCGCACCTGAGGCGCTGCTCAGGAAATCCGCCACACAGCCCTGGGATCCCTCGGCGACTGACCTTCCCATACGACGATGCCCAGCTCCTGCAGCTTTTGCAGATGCCGGATGGCGGTCGGACGAGTGATCCCCGCAGCAGCCTCGACCTGCCCCGTGCCCAGAGGGCGGCCGGCCGCACGTAGTACGTCGAGCACATGTCGCGCACCCCGGGAGAGCTGGTCGACGGCCTCTCGGGGCAACGTGTCGAGCGATGACAGGACCAGCCGCACGCCGCTATGCGTCTGGGTGTATATCGGGTCGGTCAGCCCCCTGCTCCGCATCTCGTCGAACATCCGACGAATCCCCTCACCGAGTTCCTGCGCGATGCCCAGATCCGAGCACACGCGCGCGATGCGCGGGTTGCGGGCATACCTGCTGATGTCGAGCGGCCGGTCCGGGTTGACGATCCCGGGAAAGCGTCCTGGGCTCGATATCTCCACCCGATCGGGGAAGATCTCGACACGCACGTGGTCGCCGACCATGCTGTAGGAGCGATGCAGCACAGCGTTGACGAGCCCTTCCAGCCACGCATCCCGCGGCACGATCCCTGATGCCTCGAAGCGTCCGGAGCCTGTGAGCGCCCTTCGGCGAGGAAGAAGCCTCTCGATCTCTCGGGCAGCATGGTCGATCTGCTGCGGGATCGAGCCTTCACAGCGCACGTCCGCATCGTCGTCGAGCGTGAGGCGCGACCCGGTGCCACGGTCCACGTCCGTGTATCGCAGCACGCGAACGTGCGCATTCGGGAAGAGCATCTGAGGTGACGCGGCGAACAAGAGATAGGCGGCAACCGTCGGGTCGCCGTCGCGTGTCAGCAGGCCTCGCGCCCGTAGCATCGCCTCCGGAGACGAGGATCCAATGGCGAGCTGGTACGCCCCAACCTGGACAGGGTCAAGTTCGTCGGCGTTCCCCCTGGCCCGCGTACCGTCGAACGGCGCGGAGCCGCGGTCGAACTCAAGTTCCTGGCGCTGCGCGAAGCCCAGCCGCCGTGACTCATCGCCGACACGCAGGTACACGTCACCTTTTGCGGTCTCATGGACCGCCTCCCCTGGATCAACTCGGAGAAGCAGCACGCGCCTGTCGCCCGCCAGCTCGAGCTCCTCGACCCGGGCACGGACGACCGGCCTGGTGAAGTCCTGTGCGGCCTGGCGAAGGGCGTTGACTCGTGCACCGGGCACGCCGTCGACCGCACCGTCATGCAGGCCGACGACGACACAGCCGCCCTCGGCGTTCGCCAGCGCGACGAGCGGGACCGCCAGGTCCTTCGGGTCGATCCGACCAGACTTGCGCTCGAACCATTGCCCCTCCGGCAACCGGACAAGGCCCTCGAGCGCCTCGGCCAGCGGAAGCGTCAGCGTCTGGTCCACCTCTGCCGCGTACATGAACCTACTCTAACATTGTTAGAGTAGGTTCGAGTCGACGGTCGGCGAACCTTCTTTTCAGACCGCCCGGTCCGCCAGGACCTGCGCGAACTGCTCCAGCGACTCCTTGACCGGGCCCTCCGGCAGCGGCGCCAGCTCCGCCGAGGCCGCCTGCGCCCACTGCACGGCCAGCTCCCGCGTCTCGGCCAGCACCGCGTGCGCGCGCAGCCGCTCCACCGCGGCGTTCAGCGCCTCGTCGGAGGAGAGGTCGCCGTCGAGCTTCGCGAGCAGGTCCCGGTCGTCGGGGGTGGCCTCGGGCGTGGCGACGTGCTGCCGCAGCAGCAGCACCGGCATGGTCGGCACGTGCTCGCGCAGGTCGGTCCCCGGCGTCTTGCCCGACGTCTCACCGGACGAGGCGATGTCGAGCACGTCGTCGGCGAGCTGGAACGCGACGCCCACCTTCTCGCCGTACGCGCCCACCGCCTCGATGTGCGCCTCCGGCGCCCCGGCGAGCATCGCCCCCAGGCGGGCCGACGCCGACAGCAGCGCCGCCGTCTTGTCGGACAGCACCTGCAGGTAGTGCGCCACCGGGTCCTCGCCGTCGTCCGGACCCATCGTCTCGTGCAGCTGTCCGAGGCACATCCGCTCGAAAGTCCTGGACTGCAGGATCACTGCCTCGGGCCCCAGCTCGGCCACGAGCGCGGACGCCCGCGCGAAGAGCATGTCGCCCACGAGGATCGCCACCGAGTTGCCCCACACCATGTGCGCCGCCGGCGCACCACGCCGCATCGGCGCGGAGTCCATGACGTCGTCGTGGTAGAGCGAAGCGACCTGCGTCAGCTCCACCACGACCGCTGCGTCGACGACCCCGGGCGCCGACCCGTCCCCCAGCTCACCCGTCAGCAGGGTGAGCAGGGGGCGGAATCGCTTGCCGCCCGCGTCGATGAGGTGCCGGGAGGCACCGTCGGCCAGCTTGTCGGTGCTGGCGACGGCCTCGAGCAGCACCGCGTCGACCCCGGTCAGCCGGTCCGCGAGGCGCGAAGCCAGCTCCGGGTCGGTGATCGGCAGGCCGAGCGCGGTGGGATCGGGCGGGTCGGTCGGAGCAGCCAAGGGGGCAGACTCCGACGTACCCGTCGTCGTCTGGTGCGGCAGCGGTACGGAGGTCACGGCACGAACTTACTTGCCTGTTCGACCAGACCGAGAACCCAGGAGGGGAACACGCCGAGAATCACTGTCGCGATCGCACACACCGCGATGGCCACAGCGGCAGGCCCACGGGACCTGACCACGGTGACCACGACGCGCTGCGGGCTCGTGACCTGCACCTTCGTGAGGGTGGCGGCCCCGCTCGTCGAGACGGCGGACCCGCTGGCCGGGGCCTCCTCCTCGCTGGCCGAACCAGTCGGGACCGCTGCCTCGCCGTGCTCGGCTCCCGACGTCTCCGGCTCGTCCTGCGCCGGCTGGAACACCATGACGACCAGGAGGCGCACGTAGAAGGCGACCGCGACCACCGACGCAAGCACGCCGAGGAGTGCGAGCCACCACAGGCCGCCCGTCGTCGCCCCGGTGAACGCGCCGAACTTGGCGATGAACCCGGCGGTGAGCGGGATGCCCGCCATCGACAGCAGGAACAGCGCGAACGCGGCGGTGAGCCACGGGGCCTTGCGACCAAGCCCTGCCCACTGCGCGATCTCCGTCGCCTCGCCGAGCACCACGCCGTCGCCCGCACCCACCGGGCCGTTGTCCTCGCCGCTGCTCGCGGTGACCCGCCGCTCGCGCACGAGGGTGACCACGCCGAACGCGCCGATCGTCGCGAGTCCGTAGGCGAGCAGGTAGAAGAGCGTGGACGACTGCACCGGTGCGTTGAAGCCCGCGATGCCGACCAGCAGGAAGCCCGCGTGCGCGATCGACGAGTAGGCCAGCAGGCGCTTCACGTCGGTCTGGACCACCCCGACGACGGTGCCGACGACCATCGTCAGGATGGCGACGACGACGATGACGACCTGCAGCTGGCGCATGATCTCCGGGTTGATGCTGCCGACCCCGATCGTGATGCGGTACAGCACCTCCACGAGCGCCGCGACGGCCGCCACCTTCGTGCACGCCGCCATGAACCCGGTGATCGGCGTGGGTGCGCCGGTGTACACGTCGGGCGTCCAGGCGTGGAACGGTACAGCCCCGACCTTGAACAGCAGGCCGACGACGACCAGCAGGACGCCGGACACGAGCAGCACGCTCATGCCTTCCAGCGGCAGGCCACCCTGCTGCACCCGCTGGGCGATCTCCAGCAGCCGCACCGTGCCGGCGAACCCGTAGATCAGCGCGACACCGAAGATGAACAGTGCCGAGGCGAACGCGCCCAGCAGGAAGTACTTGGCGGCCGCCTCCTGCGACAGGAGCCGACGCCGGCGCGCCGTCGCGCACAGCACGTACAGCGGGAGCGACAGCACCTCCAGCGCGATGAACATGACGATGAGGTCGTCGGTGGAGGCGAACAGCATCATGCCGCCTGCCGCGAAGAGCAGGAGGGGGTAGATCTCGGTCTGCTCGAGGCCGGAGCGCCGGGCCAGGTCCTCGTACGGGGTGCCAGGCACCGCCGACGCAGCGGGCGCGAACGCGTCCTGGCCGGTCGTCGTGCGGTCGGCCACGACGAGCACGCCGAGGAAGGCCAGCACGGCGATGATGCCCTGCGCGCCGAGCGCGAACGGCGTGAGGGTCAGGCTGCCGCCGACGACCTGCACGGGCTGCACGACGATCTGCGGCCACAGGACCGCGATGAACGCGAACCCTCCGGCCAGAGCCGCGAGGGTCAGCACGATCTGGGTCGTGCGGCGGGCCTTGGCAGGCACGAACGCCTCGATGAGCACACCGACCACGCCCGCACCCAGCACCACGAGCAGCGGTGCGAGGGCGAGCCAGTCGATCTCGGGTGCCACGAACTCGGTCACTTGTCGCTCCCCATCTCCGTGGCGGCATCCGCCGGTTCGTCGACCGTCGTGAGGGCCACCGACTGCTCGGCCGGCGCGTTCACGTAGGTCAGGGCCAGGCCAGGCACGAGACCGAGCACGAGGAGCCCGACCACGAGCGGTGCCGCGACGATGCGCTCACGCACCCTGAGGTCCGGCAGGGCTTCGAGCCCTGCGGCCGGTGCTCCCGTGAAGATCTTCTGGTAGGTCAGCAGCACGTAGATCGCGGCGAGGACCACGCCGGGTATCGCGGCGATCGCCCACCCGGCCGATCCGGCGGGCGAGCCGCCGAACGCGCCGACCAGCACCATGATCTCGCTGACGAACGTGGCAAGGCCGGGCAGCGACAGCGTCGCGAGGCCCGCCACGAGGAACGTCCCTGCGAGCACCGGCGTGACCGACCGCAGGCCGCTGTAGTCGGAGATCTTCTGCGACCTCTCCGGGTGGCGGGAGATCAGGAACCCGGCCACCAGGAACAGCGCACCGGTCGCCAGCCCGTGGTTGAGCATCATGAAGCTCGACCCGGCGGTCCCCAGCGGCGTGAAGGTGAAGATGCCGAGGATGATGAAGCCGAAGTGGCTCACGGACGTCCAGCCGACCAGCCGCAGCAGGTCGGTCTGCATGATCGCCATGATCGCGCCGTACAGCACCGAGATCACGGCGAGGGCGATCACCAGCGGCGCGGCCCAGCGGGACGCCTCGGGGAACAGCGGCAGGCACAGCGTCAGCATGCCGAACGTGCCGACCTTGTCCAGCACACAGATCAGGAGGGTGGACGTGCCGGGGGTGGCGTTCCCCGCGACGTCGGGCAGCCAGCTGTGCACCGGCACCATGGGCGCCTTGATCGCGAAGGCGATGAAGAACCCGGCGAACATCAGGCGCTCGGCGGTGGTCCCCAGGTCGACCGCGACCAGCTCGTCCACGAGGAACGCCCTGCTCGGGTCGATACCCGCACCGATACCGAGGAAGTACAGCGCGATCACCGCCGCGAGCATGATCAGCCCGCCGCCCAGGCTGAACATCAGGAACTTCACGGCGGCCTTGCGCCGGCCGGCGCCCTGCCCGAACCCACCGATGAGGAAGTAGGCCGGGATCAGCATGGCCTCGAACAGCACGTAGAACAGGAACACGTCACGGGCGCAGAACACCGCGACCATGAACGCCTGGAGCAGCAGCACCAGGCCGACGAACTTGCGCAGCCGTACCTCGTCCCTCCCCTGCTCCTTCCAGGCGGCCAGCAGCACCAGCGGTACCAGCAGCACGGAGAGCGCCACGAGCAGCAGGCCGACGCCGTCGACCCCCACCGCGTACGAGACGCCGATCTCCTCGATCCACGGGTAGACGGCGCCGAGCTGGTGCTCGGCCGCCGCACCGGTGTCGAAGGCGACGAACGCGCCGACGAGCAGTCCCACCTCGACCAGCGAGAACAGGAGCGCCAGCGGGCGGGCGAGCCCGACCCCCGCGCTCGCCGGGCCCGTGCGGGACCGGACGAGCGCGCTCAGCCCCACCACGGCAGCGCCGGCCAGCGGCCATGCGATGAGCACGGTCAGCCAGGGAAACATCTCTCCTCCGATCACTGGGCACCACCGAGGCCGACGACGAGCCACGCGACGACGGCGATCACGAGGACGCCACCCGCCATGCCGGCCGCGTACGAGCGGACGTAACCGCTCTGCGCCTTCCGGAACACCGCGCCGAACCACGACAGCGACTGGGGCAGGAGGCTCCAGCCGCGGTCGACGACGTCACGGTCGCCGACCTGGACCAGGCGGGCCACCCCGAAGCCTGGCTTCATCACGAGCGTCTCGTTCGCGGCGTCCTGGTACAGGTCCTTGCGGGCCGCCCGGGTCAGGAAGGAGCCGCGCGGCGCCTCCTCCGGCACGAGCTGGACCGCGTACATGCGGAAGGCCAGCGCGGCCCCGATCAGGACGACCAGGATCGTGACGCCCATGATCACGGGCACGGGAAGCACTGGCTCGTGGTGCTCGGCGTGCCCTACCACCGGCTCCAGCCACGTGACGAACCGCCCGCCGAAGCCGAGCACCAGACCCAGCGCGGCCGAGCCGACGCCGAGGAAGACCAGCGGCCACCACATCAGGGGCGAGGCCTCGTGCGGGTGCTGGTTCTCCGTCCAGCGCGGACGACGTCCGCCGAACGTCATGAAGAACAGGCGGGTCATGTAGAAGGCGGTGATCGCGGCGCCGAGCACCGTGACCGAACCGAACACCCACGCGCGCCACGGCTGCCCGTCCACGGGGATGAACGCTGCCTCGATGATCCCGTCCTTCGACCAGAAGCCGGAGAACGGCGGGATACCGAGGATCGCCAGCCAGCCGAGGCCCATGGTGATCCAGGTGATGGGCAGGAACCGCGACAGCCCGCCGAAGCGCCGCATGTCGGTCTGGTCCCCCATCGCGTGCATCACCGAGCCGGCGCCGAGGAACAGCCCCGCCTTGAAGAAGCCGTGCGTGAGCAGGTGGAAGATCGCGAACGCGTACCCGGCCGGGCCGAGGCCCGCCGCGAGCATCATGTAGCCGATCTGGGACATCGTGGAGGCGGCCAGCGCCTTCTTGATGTCGTCCTTCGCGGTACCCACGACGGCACCGAAGAGCAGCGTCACGGCTCCCACGATCACCACGACGAGCTGCGCCGTCGGCGCCGCCTCGAGGATCGGGCCGGAACGCACCATGAGGTAGACGCCCGCCGTGACCATCGTGGCGGCGTGGATGAGCGCGGAGACCGGCGTCGGGCCGGCCATCGCGTCGCCCAGCCAGGCCTGCAGCGGGAACTGCGCCGACTTGCCGCACGCGGCGAGCAGCAGGCACAGGCCGACGGCGGTGGCGGTGCCCTGGGAGAGCGAGCCGACGGCGTCGTCGGACAGGGTGGTGCCGAAGTCCAGGGCGCCTGTGCCCGCGAACAGCAGCGCCATCGCCGCGATGAGGCCCATGTCGCCGATGCGGTTCATGACGAACGCCTTCTTGGCCGCCACCGCGTTCTCCCGGGCGCTGGGACGGCCGGTGTCCCAGAAGCCGATGAGCAGGTAGGACGCGAGACCCACGCCCTCCCAGCCCACGAAGAGCAGCAGGTAGGAGTCGGCGAGGACCAGCGTGAGCATGGCCGCGACGAACAGGTTCAGGTAGCCGAAGAACCGACGCCGGTGCGGGTCGTGGTCCATGTAGGCCACCGAGTACACGTGGATGAGCGTGCCCACGAAGGTCACGAGCATCACGAACGTCAGGGACAGCGGGTCCAGCCGGAGGCCGAGGTCCACGTCCAGGCCGCCGGCGGACAACCAGGTCCACAGGTGGTGGTCGATGGAACGTTCCTCGGCCGGCGTGCCGATCATGCGGAACATCAGGATGAAGCCGATGACTCCGGAGGCGGCAGAGGCCGCCACCCCGAGCCAGTGGCCCCAGCGGTCGGTGGCCTTGCCACCCAGCAGCAGAATCGCTGCGCCGATCAGCGGGATGCCGACCAGCCAGGGGGCGAGCCCGATCACGTCGTTCACTGTCTCCCCCTCAGCCCTTCAAAAGGTTGACGTCGTCGACCGAGGCCGAGCGTCGGGTGCGGAAGATCGTCACGATGATGGCGAGGCCGACGACGACCTCGGCGGCGGCGACGACCATGACGAAGAAGGCGAGCACCTGGCCCGTCAGGTCGCCGTGCATCCTGGCGAACGTGACGAAGGCGAGGTTTGTCGCGTTGAGCATGAGTTCCACGCCCATGAACACGACTATCGCGTTGCGGCGCAGCAGCACGGTCGTCGCCCCGATGGCGAAGAGGACCGCGGCAAGGACCACGTAGTTGGTGATGTCCATCAGACGTCCCTCTCCGACTCAGGGGTCGAGCCGGCCGCCGCGCGGGTCGGGCTCGTCTCCCCGGGGGTCGAGCGTGTCGATACCACTACCGCAGGGCCCTCCGGCGCCGGCCGCTCCTGCCCACGGATACGCAGCACACGCGACACCGACTGCGGCACCTGCTCGCCGTCCGGGCCGAGCGCCGGGGTGTCCATCGCGTTGGACCGGGCGTAGACGCCGGGAGGCGGCAGCGGGGTGAGCACCACGCCGTCCGGCAGCGCCTTGATGCGCTTGTCGGCCACCGACTCCTGCGTCTGCCTCGGCGTGAGCCGGCGGCGGTGCGTCAGCACCAGCGCGCCGACCGCCGCCGTCACGAGCAGCACGCCGACGGCTTCCATGGCCAGCACGTAGTCGCCGAACAGCACGCGGGCCAGCGCCTGCGGGTTGGCCACGCCACCGGGGTCGCCCCCGTTGAGGCCAGCGGCGGGCGGGAACGTCGCGTTCGCCACCACGCCACCGAGGATCACCGCGAGGCCGATGCCGATGAGCACGCCGATCCAGCGCTGCCCCCGGATGGTCTCGGTGAGGGAGTCGGACGCGTCGACGCCGACGAGCATCAGCACGAACAGGAAGAGCATCATCACGGCGCCCGTGTACACGACGACCTGGACGACGCCGAGGAACGGCGCCTCCTGCGCGATGTACAGGATCGCCATGCTGACCATGACGAACACGAGGCACATCGCCGCGTGCACTGCCCGCTTCACGAACAGCAGGCCCAGCGCGGCGAGGACCATGAGCGGGGCGATCACCCAGAACAGGACGGTCTCGCCGCCCGAGATCTCCAGCCCGGCGGGGGTCATGCCCTCACCTCCGTGCCGGTGCCCGGGCCGGTCGAGGCCCCTGCGGTGAGGTCCGCTGCCGACGTCGAGCCGGGTTCGCTGGTCGCACGCGCGCCGGTCTCGACCGCGTCCACCTGGGAACCGTCGGCCAGGACCCGCACCGAACCGACGGCCGCAGCACCGGCCGACTTCTCGGCCGCGCCGGGACCCTCGTCCGGGCGCACCTCGTGCTGCCTCTGCGTGGGAGCCGGCGCCTTGCCGGATGCCACGGCCTCGGCCGCGTCCAGCGTCGGGTCGTCCGGCCGGTGCTCGCGGACCCAGTCGACCTGCGCCGCCGTCGGGCCCAGGACGTCACCGCTGTAGTAGTTGGTGTCCGTCGAGCCCTCGACCATGGGGTGGGGCGCCGCCAGCATGCCCTCGGAGAGCGGGGCCAGCAGGTCCTGCTTCTCGTAGATCATGCCGGCCCGCGTCTTGCCCGCCAGCTCGAAGTCGTTCGTCATCGTCAGCGCGCGCGTCGGGCACGCCTCGATGCACAGCCCGCAGAAGATGCAGCGCAGGTAGTTGATCTGGTAGACGGAGCCGTACCGCTCGCCGGGGCTCATGTGCGCCCCCTGCGAGTCGTCCGCGTTCACCTGGAGGCCGGCGTTCTGCGGCAGGGCCGCGTTGGACGCGCCCTCCACGTAGATCGCGTCCGCCGGGCACGCCCAGGCGCACAGCTCGCAGCCGATGCACTTCTCCAGCCCGTCGGCGTACCGGTTGAGCTGGTGGCGACCGTGGAACCGGCGCTGGGTCGGTACCTTCTCGCGCGGGTACTGCTCAGTGACCGTGGGCTTGAACATCGACGACAGCGTCACGCCGAAGCCCGCGACAGGGGCAAAGATCTCCCCGATGGCCCCCGGCTTGGGACGCAGGGGCTGGTACTCGCCTCCCTGGTGCTCATTCACCATGGACCTCCTTTCCGAACCGCTTGGACGGGGGCAGCTTCTCGCCGGGCAGCGGCGGCACCGGGAACCCGCCGGCGAAGGCGTCGACAGGCTCCTTGTCCGTGTCCGCGCCCGGTGGCGCTTCCTTCTTCTCCGGCCAGAACCACATGATCGCTATGAAGACGACGGCGGCCCCGATGATCACCGGGATGAACTGCTGGTAGGTCACGCCCTGCACGCGCTGCAGCCACTGCACGACGGCGAGCACGACGACCCAGCCGAGCGCGACCGGGATGAGGACCTTCCAGCCGAACACCATGAACTGGTCGTAGCGCAGGCGCAGCAGCGTGCCGCGCACCCACACGAAGACGAACATGACGGCCCAGAGCTTCACCAGGAACCAGAGGATGGGCAGCCAGCCCTCGTTGAGGGCACCGCCGAGGAACGCGTCGGGCACCGGAGCCCGCCAGCCGCCCAGGAAGAGCGTCACGCAGACGGCGGAGACGTTGAGCATGTTGATGTACTCCGCCAGGAAGAACCAGGCGAACTTCATCGACGAGTACTCGGTCATGTAGCCGGAGACGAGCTCGCCCTCTGCCTCGGGCAGGTCGAACGGCAGCCGGTTGGTCTCGCCGATCATCGAGATCACGTAGATCACGAACGCGGGCGCCAGCGGGATGAACCACCAGATCTGCGTCTGGCTGTCCACGATCTGCGACGTCGACATCGACCCCGCCATGATGAACACGCTCACCAGCGACAGGCCCATCGCGAGCTCGTAGCTGATGACCTGGGCCGTCGAACGCACGGCGCCGAGCAGCGGGTAGGTGGAGCCGGAGGCCCAGCCGCCCAGGACGATGCCGTAGACACCGAGCGACGCGGCGGCCAGCACGTACAGCACCGCCACCGGGAAGTCGGTGAGCTGCGCCGGCGTGGTCCAGTCCGTCCAGAAGAAGGACAGGCTCGGCCCGAACGGGATCACGGCGAACACGAGCAGCGAGCAGAACACCGAGATCATCGGCGCCAGCAGGTACACGAACCGGTCGGCCCGCGTGACCGTGAGGTCCTCCTTGAGCAGGAGTTTCATGGCGTCGCCCAGCGACTGCAGCAGACCGAACGGCCCGTGCCAGTTGGGCCCGGGGCGCACCTGCATGCGCGCGACCACCTTGCGCTCGAACCAGATGGCGAAGAGCACGCTGGTCAGCAGGAACACCACGATCAGCACGGCCTTCACGATGGAGGCCCAGATGGTCTCCTGCGAGAAGTCGGCGGTCACCCCCGGCGCTGCGGCCGCCACAATCATGGGGTTCATAGCGCGTTCCCTTCCGAGTCGTCAGACGTCCGGGCCACCCGGGTGACCTGTGGGTCCGACACGTGGGGCGCAACGGTGACGAGGTCCCCGGCCGCCGCACCGAGCGTCTCGTGCACGCGGCAGCCCGCGCTGTTGAGCGGCAGCCACACGACGCCGTCGACCATCCCGTCGGTCACCACGGCGGGCACCTCGACGGCCCCGCGCTGTGTGCTGACGGTGACCTCGTCGCCGTCGGCCACGCCGAAGCCGGCCGCCGTGGCGGCGGACAGGCGAGCGACGGGCAGCTTGGCCGTGCCGGCGAGGAACTGCTCGCCGTCCTGGCCGCGTGCCGCGTCCAGCTGGAGACGCCAGGTGGCGAGCACCGCCTGCCCGCTCCCGACCGACGGCGGCCCGGCGGGCGTGCCGCCCTGAACCTTCAGCCGGTCGCCGTCCCAGGCACCGCGCTGCGTCATCGCGATGGAGAGGTGGGCCTCGGTCGGCGACGCCGCCTGCAGGTCCACGCCGAGGTGCTGGGCCAGCACGTGCAGCACGCGGTGGTCGGGCAGGGCGCTCGACTCGAGCGCCTGCCCGAAGGACCGCACGCGGCCCTCCCAGTTCCAGTACGACCCGGCGCGCTCGACGGGCGGCGCGACGGGCAGCACGACGTCGGCCCGCTCGGTGACCTCGGAGGCTCGCACCTCGAGGCTCACCACGAACCCTGCGGCGTCCAGCGCCGCGCGCGCGACGGCCGGGTCGGGCAGGTCGGCGAGCTCGACACCGCCGACGACCGCCCCGCCCAGCGCACCGTCCATCAGCGCTGCGAGGATGCCGGACGTGTCGCGCCCCGGGGTGTCCGGGACCTCCCCGCCCCAGGCCTCGGCGATCTGGGCACGCGCGGCCGCGTCCGCGACCGGGCGACCGCCCGGCAGCAGCTCGGGCAGCAGGCCCGCCTCGACGCCGCCACGCTCACCCGCACGGCGCGGGATCCACGCGAGCCGTGCACCGGTCGCCTCGGCAAGGCCGAGGGCCGCCGCGTAGGCGCCGGGCGACCCGGCGAGGCGCTCGCCCACCAGGATCACGGCGCCCGGCTGGGCCAGTGCGCCGGTGTCGATGTCCGAACCATCGGGCGCAAGGCTCGTGGTCAGGCTGGTCAGCCACTCCGCCTCGGTACCCGGCGCGGCCGGCAGCAGCGTGCCGTCCATCCGGGTCAGGCCACGCGTCGCGTAGGGGGCGATCGAGAACACCTGCGTCTTCGCGGCCCCCATCGTCCCCTTGCGCAGCCGCAGGAACGTGATGCCAGCCTCTTCCTCGGCCTCCAGGCCGACGAGCAGCACCGCAGGCGCCTGCTCCAGGTCGCCGAACGTGACGCCGACGCCGGACCCGGCCACGACGTGCGCAAGGAAAGCGGCCTCCTCGGCGGAGTGCACGCGAGCGCGCTGGTCGACGTCGTTGGTGCCGAGCGCCGTGCGCGCGAAGCGCGACCAGGCGAAGGCGTCCTCGACGGTCAGCCGGCCGCCCGGCAGCACGCCGACGCCGCCGGCCCGCCTGGCCCTGGCCAGCCCGGCCGCGGCGATCTCGAGGGCCTCGACCCAGGACGCGGGGCGCAGTGTCCCGCCCTCCCGGACCAGCGGCGTGGTGATGCGGTCCGGCGCGGTCTGCCAGGTGAACGCGAAGCGGTCCTTGTCGGTGATCCACTCCTCGTTGACCACGGGGTCCTCGCCCGACAGGCGGCGCAGCACCTGGCCGCGGCGGTGGTCGATGCGGATCGCGGAACCGCAGGAGTCGTGCTCCGCGATGCTCTCCGTGCTGACCAGGTCGAACGGACGCGAGCGGAACCGGTAGCCCGCACCGGTGAGCGCGCCGACCGGGCAGATCTGCACCGTGTTCCCGGAGTAGTAGGAGGAGAACGGCCGACCGGAGGTGTCGGTGGTGGCCTCCCCGATCGGACGGTCGACGGGCCCGGTGCTGGACTCCGCCCCGGCGAACCCGAGCACGTCCTCGTCGAACCGGCCGATCTGCTGGTGCGCGCCGCGGTCCTGGAGCGCGATGAACGCGTCGCCGGCGATCTCCTCGCTGAACCGGGTGCAGCGCTGGCAGAGCACGCAGCGCTCACGGTCCAGCAGGATCTGCGTGGACAGCGCGATCGGCTTCGGGAACGTCCGCTTGACGTCGGTGAACCGCGTCTCCGGCCGCCCGTTCGACATCGCCTGGTTCTGCAGGGGGCACTCGCCGCCCTTGTCGCACACCGGGCAGTCGAGCGGGTGGTTCATGAGCAGCAGCTCCATGACACCCTGCTGGGCCTTGTCCGCGACGGCGGACGTGTGCTGCGTCTTGACGATCATGCCGGGCGCGACGGTCATGGTGCAGGACGCCTGCGGCTTCGGCATGGGCCGGACGTTGCCCTCGCGGTCCGGCATGGAGACCTCGACGAGGCACTGCCTGCAGGCGCCGGCCGGCGCAAGGAGGGGGTGGTCGCAGAACCGCGGGATCTGGATCCCTGCCTGCTCGGCGGCCCGGATGATCAGCGTGCCCTTGGGGACGCTCACCTCCGTGCCGTCGATGGTGAAGGTGACCAGCTCGACCGGTGCGGCCTCGGTCGAGGAGGTGTTCGTGGTGACGGTCATCGGTGACCTCCCGCGCCGGCGCCCGCTGCTCCGACCAATGCAGCGCCCGGTGACGTAGTTTTCGGGGTGTACGGGAAGAGGGCCGAGGCGCTCGGGTCGAACGGGCAGCCGTGCCCGTCGATGTGCGCCTGGTACTCGTCGCGGAACAGCTTGATGCTGGAGGTGATCGGCGAGACGGCGCCGTCGCCCAGCGCGCAGAACGCGCGGCCCAGGATGTTGTCGCACAGGTCGAGCAGCAACTCAATATCGGCGTCGCCGCCGTCTCCATTTTCGATGCGGTGCAGCACCTGCTTGAGCCAGTACGTGCCCTCGCGGCACGGCGTGCACTTGCCGCACGACTCGTGCGCGTAGAAGTCGGTCCACCTGCTCGTCGCCCGGACCACGCACACCGTCTCGTCGAAGATCTGCAGCGCGCGCGTGCCGAGCATCGACCCGGCGGCGCCGACGGACTCGTAGTCGAGCGGGACATCGAGGTGGTCGGCCGTGAAGATCGGCGTGGAGGAGCCGCCAGGGGTCCAGAACTTCAGCTCGTGCCCCGCACGGACGCCACCGGCCAGGTCGAGCAGCTCGCGCAGCGTGATGCCGAGCGGCGCCTCGTACTGGCCGGGCCTGGTGACGTGCCCCGACAGGGAGAACAGGCCGTGGCCCTGCGACTTCTCCGTGCCCATCGAGGAGAACCAGTCGGCGCCCTTTGCCACGATCGCAGGGACCGACGCGATGGACTCCACGTTGTTCACCACGGTGGGCCGCGCGTACAGGCCCGCGACGGCGGGGAACGGCGGCTTGAGCCGCGGCTGGCCACGCAGGCCCTCCAGCGAGTCGAGCAGCGCCGTCTCCTCACCACAGATGTAGGCGCCGGCCCCGGCGTGCACGGTGACGTCGAGGTTGAAGCCGGAGCCCTGGATGTTCTTGCCCAGGTAGCCCGCCCGGTACGCCTCCTCGACGGCGTTCAGCAGCCGCCGGTAGACGTGCAGGACCTCGCCGCGCACGTAGATGAACGCGTGGTCGCAGCCGATCGCGTAGCTCGTGATGGCCACGCCCTCGATCAGGTGCTGCGGGCTCGCGAGCATGAGCGGGATGTCCTTGCAGGTGCCCGGCTCGGACTCGTCCGCGTTGACGACCAGGTAGCGCGGGCCGCCGTCGGGCGGAGGCAGGAAGCCCCACTTCATGCCGGTGGGGAAGCCCGCACCGCCACGGCCGCGCAGGCCGGAGTCCTTGACGGCCTGCACCAGGTCGGCCGGCTCCGCCTTCAGCGCCTTCTTCAGACCGGCGTACCCGCCGGCCTTCTCATAGGTGGCCAGGTGCCACGAGTGGTCCTTGTCCCAGGTGTCGGTCAGTACCGGTGTGAGCGTCGCGACGGAAGTCACTTGGCGTCCTCCCCTGGCTTCTTGTCCTTGCCGACCTGGGTGTCCGCCGGCGTCGTCGGCCTGCGCTCGGCGGAGGAGCCCGGTTCGCCCGTGATGGTCTCGCCCGGCCGGTCGGCCGCAGCGGCGGCGGCGTCCGGGGCCGTCCAGCCGCGCTCGCGGGCGATCCGCAGCCCGGCGAGCGTCGGCTCGCCCGTTCCTGCGTCCTCGTCGGCTCGTCCGTCGGAGAACCCGGCCAGGACGCGGCTCATCTGCTTGAACGAGCACACCGACGCGGCACCCCTGGTGGGGGCGACGTCCTCGCCGAGCCGCAGCTTGTCCGCGAGCGCCGTCGCCGTCTCGGGGGTCTGGTTGTCGAAGAACTCCCAGTTGACCATCACGACGGGCGCGTAGTCGCAGGCGGCGTTGCACTCGACGCGCTCGAGGGTGATCGCCCCGTCGTCGGTGGTCTCGTCGTGCCCGACGCCGAGGTGCTCGCTCAGCTCGTCGAAGATGGCGTCGCCGCCCATCACCGCGCACAGCGTGTTGGTGCAGACGCCGACGGTGTAGGTGCCGTTCGGGTGCCGCTTGTACTGGGTGTAGAAGGTGGCGACCGCCGAGACCTCCGCCGCCGTGATGCCGAGCATCTCGGCGCAGAAGAGGATGCCGTCCCTGCTCACGTACCCGTCGACGGACTGCACGAGGTGCAGCATCGGCAGCAGGCCGGAGCGCGGGTCCGGGTAGCGCGCCATGATCGCCGTGGCATCGGCGGTCAGTGTCGCCAGGGTCTCCCCGTCGTAACGGGTCCTGGTCTGTACGGGCTCTGCCGTCATCGGTCCACACCTCCCAGCACAGGGTCCAGCGACGCGACGGCGACGACGACGTCGGCCACCTGGCCGCCCTCGCACATCACGGACACGCCCTGGAGGTTGTTGAACGAGGGGTCGCGGAAGTGCGCGCGGTAGGGGCGGGTGCCGCCGTCGGACACGACGTGCACGCCGAGCTCGCCCCGCGGGTGCTCCACGGTCTGCCAGGCCTGGCCGACCGGAACGCGGAAACCTTCCGTGACCAGCTTGAAGTGGTGGATCAGGGCCTCCATGGAGGTGCCCATGATCTTCTTGATGTGCTCGAGCGAGTTGCCCTGCCCGTCGCCGCCGACTGCGAGCTGGGCGGGCCAGGCGATCTTCTTGTCGGCCACCATGACCGGCTCGCCCTCGGTGCGGTCGAGCCGCTCCATGGCCTGCTCGATGATCCTCAGGGACTGGTAGCACTCCTCGACGCGGAGCACCACGCGGTCGTAGCAGTCGGCGCCCTTCGCGGTGGGCACGTCGAAGTCGTACGTCTCGTAGCCGCAGTACGGGTTGTCCTTGCGGACGTCGTACGGCAGGCCGGTGGAGCGCAGCACCGGTCCGGTGATCGCGAGCGCCATGCACCCGGAGAGGTTGAGCACGCCGACGCCGGTCAGGCGCGCCTTGAAGATGGGGTTGGCGAGCATGAGGTCGGTGAGCTGCTTGAGGTAGCCGCGCACGTTCTTGAGCGCCGCGCGGGCCTGGGTGGTGAAGCCCTCTGGCACGTCGACGGCCACGCCGCCGGGGCGGATGTACGCGTGGTTCATGCGCAGACCGGTGACGGCCTCGAAGAGGCGCAGGATCTCCTCGCGGGCGGTGAACCCGACGGTCATCACGGTGGTGGCGCCCATCTCGTTGCCGCCGGTGCCGAGACAGACCAGGTGGGAGGCGATCCGGTTGAGCTCCATCATCAGGACCCGGATCACGGAGGCGCGCTCCGGCACGTCGTCGGTGATGCCGAGGAGCTTCTCCACCGCCAGGCAGTACGCGGCCTCCTGGAACAGGGGCGCGACGTAGTCCATGCGGGTGCAGAACGTGGTGCCCTGCGTCCACGTCCGGTACTCCATGTTCTTCTCGATGCCCGTGTGCAGGTAGCCGATGCCTGCGCGGGCCTCCGTGACGGTCTCGCCGTCGATCTCCAGCATCAGGCGCAGCACCCCGTGCGTGGACGGGTGCTGCGGCCCCATGTTGACGACGATCCGCTCCTCGCCGATCGCCTCGCGCGCGATGTCGTCCCAGTCGCCGTCACCGTAGGCCTCGAAGGCGCGCACCGTGGACGACGTGTCATCGGCGCCCGCCGGCCTGGTGGCGTGCGGAGCAGCAGTGGGAGCGCTCATGAGTAGCTCCTCCTCGTGTCCGGCGGGGGCACCGTGGCCCCCTTGTACTCGACGGGGATGCCGCCGAGCGGGTAGTCCTTGCGCTGCGGGTGGCCCACCCAGTCGTCCGGCATCTCGATGCGGGTCAGGGCGGGGTGGCCGTCGAAGACGATCCCGAAGAAGTCGAACGTCTCGCGCTCGTGCCAGTCGTTGGACGGGTACACGGAGGTGGTCGACGGGATGTGCGGGTCCTCGTCGGACGCCGTGACCTCCAGCCGCAGCCGGCGCGAGTGCGTGATCGAGGCCAGGTGGTAGACCGCGTGCAGCTCCCGGCCGGCGTCGTGCGGGTAGTGCACGCCGCTCACGCCGAGCGACAGCTCGAACCGCAGGTCCTGGTCGTCACGGAGCGCCTGGCACACGGCCACGAGGTGCTCGCGGGCGACGTCGATCGTCAGCTCCGCCTGCTGCGCGTCCGCGCTGTCCGCGCCGTGCAGGTCGACGACGACCTTCTCGATCGCCTGCTCCGGCGGCACGCCTGCCTCGTCCAGCACCTCGGTCAGGACGTCGATCACCTGGTCGAACCAGCTCCCGTACGGGCGCGACGACGCGGCGGGCATCGCGATCGGCGTGACGAGACCGCCGTAGCCGGACGTGTCGCCCGACCCGCCCACGCCGAACATGCCGCGCTTCACCTCGACGACCTCGAGCATCGTGGCGTCCTGCGGTGCCTGGACCTCGCCGGTGGTGCGCGTGTCGCCGCCCGGCGTGACGTCGCTCATCGCAGCAGCCCCTTCATCTCGAAGGTGGGCGTTGCCTCCATCGCGGCGGCCTCCGCCGCGCGCGCCGCCTCGATCCGGTTCACGCCGAGCGGCGCGTTCTGGATCTGGTCGTGCAGCCCGAGGATCGCGTTGATCAGCATCTCCGGGCGCGGCGGACAACCGGGCAGGTAGATGTCGACCGGAATCACGTGGTCGACACCCTGCACGATCGCGTAGTTGTTGAACATCCCGCCCGACGACGCGCACACACCCATCGAGAGCACCCACTTGGGCTCGCTCATCTGGTCGTACACCTGGCGCACCACCGGGGCCATCTTCTGGCTCACCCGGCCTGCCACGATCATCAGATCGGCCTGCCGCGGCGACGCACGGAACACCTCCATGCCGAACCGCGAGAGGTCGAACCGCGACGCACCCGCCGCCATCATCTCGATGGCGCAGCAGGCCAGGCCGAACGTGACCGGCCACACCGAAGCCTTGCGCAGGTACCCGGCGAGATCCTCGATCGTCGTCAGCAGGAAACCTGACGGCGCTTCCTCGACACCCATGTCCCCTCCTTGCTGCCGGGACCAGCCCGGCGTCGCTGCACGGCACCTGGCGGCGCCGCGCATGAAGTCGTTGGTCAGACCCAGTCGAATCCGCCGCGGCGCCACTCGTAGACGAACGGCACGGTGATCAATGCCAGGAACGCCAGCATCGCCACCAGTCCGAACGTCGCGAGCGTCGTGAAGTCGACGGCCCACGGGTAGAGAAAGACGACCTCGATGTCGAAGACGATGAATGTCATCGCCACCAGGTAGTACTTGATCGGCAGCCGCCCACCGCCCACCGCGTGCGGGGTCGGCTCGATACCGCACTCGTACGAGTCGAGCTTGGCGCGGTTGTAGCGCTTGGGACCGATGACGGCGCTCGCTGCGACGCCACCGAGCGCCAGGACTGCCCCGATCGCCATGAGGATCAGGACGGGTACGTAGGGGTTCATGCTGTGCCCTTCATGGACGACTTGCCCTTCGGATGCGTACTGCTCATGAGCTCGGGACCACCCTGGTCAGGCCCGCGATGACGCGGTCGACCCAGTCGCCGCCCTGTGGCTCGTAGGAGTCGGACAGGAGCTTGAGCGTGAACTGCATGACGACCTTGCGCGGCAGCCCGTACCTGACGCACACCCGCATGATCTCGGGGTGCTCGATGAGCCGCACGAACCAGCGGCCCAGGGTGTAGTAGCCGCCGAGGTCCTCGCGCATGCGGTCCGCGTAGGTGCCGAGCGTGGCCTCGCGGGCCGCGTCGGTGGTCTTGTGGCGGGCCTGGCTGATCGCCTCGGCGGCGACCCGGCCGGCCTGCAGCCCGTACGCGATGCCCTCACCGTTGAACGGGCTCACCATGCCGGCGGAGTCGCCGGCCAGGAGCACACCGTCCGCGTACAGCGGGCCACGGTTGTAGCCCATGGGCAGGGCCGCGCCGCGGATCGGGCCGCGCTCCGGCTCGTGCACCAGGTCCCAGCCCTCCGGGGCGCTCTTGGCCAGCCAGGTCTCCATGAGGCGCCGGTAGTCGATCCCCGCCGCCGACTGCCTGGCCGGGGTGGAGTGCACGCTGCCGAGGCCGACGTTCACCGTGCCGTCGCCGAGCGGGAAGATCCAGCCGTAGCCGGGCAGGAGGGCGCTCTTGCCCGGCTCGCCGTCCCACAGCTCGAGGTGCGACTCCATGAACGGGTCCTCGTGGCGCGCGGTGCGGTAGTAGGCCCGCACGGCGGTCCCCATGGGCCGGTCCTCGCGGCGTTCCCGCCCGACGGCGAGCCCGAAGCGCGAGCTGACCCCGTCGGCCGCGACCACTACCGGGGCGCGCAGCTCCGTGGCCGGGCCCTCGGCGCGCCCACGGGCGTCGAGCGACTGGACGGTCACGCCGACCACGCGGCCGTCGTCGTCGCGGACCGGTCCGGTGACCTTGGTGCGCTGCAGCAGCTTCGCGCCGCTCGCCTGCGCGTGCTGGGCGAGGGTGTGGTCGAGCGTCATCCGCGTACGCGCCATGCCGTAGCCCGGGTAGCTGGTCAGGCTCGGCCAGTCCAGCTCGTAGGAGCGCCCACCGCCGTGGACGCGCAGGCCGCGGTTGCGGATCCAGCCGTCGTCCTCGCGGGTGGGGACCCCCATGCGGACCAGCTCGGCCACTGCGCGTGGGGTCAGGCCGTCACCGCAGATCTTGTCGCGCGGGAACTCGCCCTTCTCCAGGAGCAGCACGTCAAGACCTGCGGCCGCGCACCAGTGCGCGGTGGACGATCCGGCCGGACCGGCGCCCACCACGATGACGTCCGCGTCGTCGCGTCTTGCTGTTCGCACGTTCACCCCCGTTGGGAACCCGCTGCCGGTCGCTGCTGACCATGCTGTGCGGGGTCGGTTCGAGCTTCTGACAAGCCCTTGTGAACCCTGTCACAACACCGACACCCTAGCCACACTTAGGGGGGATTGTGTAGGAAGGTTCCCCTTACTTTTGGGGCGGTGCCGAGGGCGGCACACCAGCGGTTCCCGCCGTGTGCGCCGCGATGGCGAGCTGCGTGCGGTTCTCCAGGCCGAGCTTGGCCAGCGCACTCGAGATGTGCGCCTTGACCGAACCGTGCGACAGGTACAGGCGGCGGCCGATCTCCGCATTGCCAAGACCTTTCGCCACGGCGACGGCGACCTGCCGCTCGCGGTCGGTGAGCGGCGCCAGCGCGTCCTCGCCGGCCGGCGCCGCTGTGTCCCCTCGCGCGTCCGCCACATGGTCGATCAGTCGCCGCAGGACGGTGGGCGAGACGGTCGGCTCGCCGTCGGCCGCCGCACGGATCGCCCGGACGATCTCGGCAGGCGGCGTGTGCTTGAGCAGGAACCCCGACGCCCCGGCGCGCATCGCGTCGAGCACGACGGGCTCGGTGTCGAACGTGGTCAGCACGATCACAACGGGCTGAGGGAGGTCCGGCGTCGACCGGAGCGCGCGCAGCGCGGCCACCCCGTCCAGGCGCGGCATGCGGACGTCCAGCAGCACGACGTCGGGCGCGGCCTCGCGGACCAGGCCGACCAGCTGGTCGCCGTCGTCCGCCTCGCCGACGACGTCGATCCCCGGAGCCCCGGTGAGCATCAGCCGCAGCCCCTGGACGACGAGCGGGTCGTCGTCGACCAGGACCACCCGGACCGGCGTCACGCTCGCTCCAGCGGCAGGTGCGCGGCCAGGCGGAACTCGCCGTCGCGGACGCCGTGCTCGAAGCGCCCGCCGTCGAGCCGCACCCGTTCGGACAGGCCGGTCAGCCCGGCCCCGGCGCCGGGGATCTCGCTGGCCGTCACCCCGACGGGCAGGGGGTTGACCACCGCGACGTACACCTGCTCGTCCGCCGGGCCCACCGTCACGGTGACGACGGCGCCGACAGCGTGCTTGCGCGCGTTGGTCAGCCCCTCCTGCACCGTCCGGTAGACGGTGCGCTGGACGTTGTCCGGCAGGTCGGCGAGCGGATCGAGGTCCAGCTGCGCAGTGACCCGCTGTCCCGCACCCCGCGCCTCGTCCACCAGTCGTGGCACGTCGCGGAGCAGCGGCTGCGGCCGCTCGGGGAGGGCGGCGGACCCCGCGGCGGGCGCCGTGCCGGCCGCCGGGTCGCGCAGCACGACCAGCACCTGCCGCAGCTCCTCGACGGCGAGGTGCGCGTTGTGCCGGATCACCGTCGCCGCCGCGCGCACCTCGTCGAGCGTGGGCGGGGACTCCCCGGCCGTGCGGTACTCCAGAGCGCCCGCGTGCATGGAGAGCAACGAGACCCGGTGCGCCAGCACGTCGTGCATCTCGCGGGCGATGCGCTCACGCTCCCCCCGGCGCGCTCCCTCGAGCCGCGCCGCCGCGAGCGCCCGCTCGCGCGCGGCCTCGGCGCGCAGCCCCTCGAGCACGAGCCGCCGCGAACGCGTGAGCAGACCGAAGCTGAGCGCCAGGAGGTGCAGGAGCGAGATCACGAGCACGTACGAGGCCCAGTCGACCCCGGGGATGGGAAACAGCGCGTGGTACGGGATCGCCGCCGCGAGGTAGACGGCGACGAGCGGCACGGACGCCCTCGGGCGCAGATAGGCCGCCATCCGGTAGACCACGACGACGACGGCGACCGCCGCGCTGGCGGAGAGCGCAGCAGGGACGAAGACCACCAGCCCGACCGCGAGCGGATGGCTGCGGGTCCACCACATCGCACCGCAGGCCACGAGACCCATGGCGACGTCCCAGGGCAGGAACCAGTCCGGTACCCCTCCTGCGCCGCCTTGTAACGGGTCGAGGTACGACGCCCAGACGAGGAGCGCGACGACGAACAGCAGCCCGTCCACCGCCCACTGGGCGCTGGTCCGCCGAGCTCGCGACGGGCTCGGCCCGGTGCGGACGGACGGCTGTCCGCCCTCGACCGGGAGTGCCGCCGTGACCATGCGTCGAGGATAGGTACGCGGGGCGCGGTGCGGCCATGGCTCTGGACAGGTCTGGCCGATCGGCCGGACCCTGCGGTGCGGGTCTGGCCGATCGGCCGATGCGCACGGCGCCCGCGCGCACCAGGCTGTGAACATGACCTCAGAACCCTTGACCCTGGACGACGCGCCACCGTCCGGCGCGGTCCCCGCGTTCGAGCTCGTCGGGCTCCGCAGGGAGTTCTCCGACAAGGTGGCGGTGGACAGCATCGACCTCCGCGTTCCGCCCGGATCGTTCTTCGGCCTCGTCGGCCCCAACGGCGCAGGCAAGACCACCGCCCTGTCGATGGCGGTCGGCCTGCTGCGGCCGAGCGCGGGCCGGGCGCTCGTGCACGGCGTGGACGTCTGGGACGACCCGATCGCCGCCAAGCGGCTGCTGGGGGTGCTCCCTGACGGCCTGGCCCTTCCCGAGCGGCTGACCGGTGGCGAGCTGCTCACCTACTGGGGGCGGTTCCGTCAGCTCCCTGCGCAGACGGTCGCCGACCGTACCGCGGAGCTGCTGCGCGTCCTCGAGCTGGACGAGGCGGAAGCCCTCGGCACGCTCGTCGGCGAGTACTCGACGGGTATGCGCAAGAAGATCGGGCTGGCGACGGCGCTGCTGCACTCGCCGCGCCTCCTGGTCCTCGACGAGCCGTACGAGGCGGTGGACCCGGTCTCCGCCCGGGTGCTCACGGCGATCCTGCGCCGGTTCACCGACTCCGGCGGCTCCGTCATCGTCTCCAGCCACGTGATGAGCCTGGTCGAGCAGCTCTGCGACCGGGTGGCGATCATCGCCCGCGGTCAGGTGCTCGCCGACGGCACCCTCGACGAGGTCCGCGGCGCGGGCACCCTGGAGGACCGGTTCGTCGAGCTGGTCGGCACCACCGACCTCGCAGAGGAGGACCTGACATGGATCGGGAGCTGATCTCGCTCAAGCTGACCACGCTGCGCCACACCGCGGCCGGCATGCGGCCGGCAGGGTGGGCCATCGGCGGTCTGCTCGTCGTGGCCACCTGGACCGCTGCGCTCGTCGCGGGCGGGGACGCCGCCCGGCACTCGATCCTCACGCTCGCCCTCCTGTTCTGGGGCATCGGCGCGGCCATCGGCCCCGTCCTGATGAGCGGCGCAGGCACGCTGCGCCCCGGCTGGTTCGCGCTGCTGCCGATCCCCCGGCGGACGCTCGGCCGGGGTCTCCTCGTGAGCGTCTACGTGAGCATCGCCGCCGCGATCGTGCTCGCCGCGCTGCTCGCGGTCGGGCTGCACGCCGCCCTGCTGGACCCGGTGACGCTCGTCGTCGCCATCCCGGGCGCGCTGCTGACCTGGGTGCTCGTGATCGCGCTGTCCCGCCTGGTCTACGGCCTGCTGGGGGCCGCGATGGGGTCGCGCATCGGTATCGAGATCGCGTCGATCCAGTTCGGCCTGATGTTCGCGGGGATGTTCGCCGGCTGGATCCCGGTGACCATCGCCATCGAGCGCACGCCGGACCTGCTCGCGACCGGCATCACGGACAGCGCAGTGACCCGTGGCCTGGACCTGAGCCCGACGTCCTGGTCGGTGCTCGCCGTGGAGAGCGCCGCACGGGGGGACTGGGCCGGCGCACTGCTCCTGCTGGGCGGGCTCGCGCTGTGCGCGGGCATCGTCGTGGCGGCGGCGATCCCCCTCCTGGTGCCGTCGACCCGGCCGCAGGCCCAGCGGCGCCGTGGTCGGCGCCGCTCCGCCGGCCTGGTAGCGGGCGGCGGGTTGCTGCCCCGCACGCAGACGGGGGCCGTGATCGCCAAGGAGCTGCGGCAGTGGAGCAGGGACGGCTGGCGACTGGTCGAGGTGCAGTCCGCCGTCTGGGGCGGCATCCTCATCGGCGCGCTCGCGCTGACCAGCGACGACCTCAGGGTCATCGCCGCGTTCACCGGCCTGTTCGTCGCCTTCATGCTCGGTATCGCCGCCTGCACCATGTACGGCCAGGACGGCAGCGCGGTGTGGCTCGACGTCGTCGGGCAGGACGAGACGTCGGTCCGGGCGGACGTCCGCGGCAGGCAGTGGGGCGCCGTGCTGGTCTTCCTGCCCAAGGTGCTTGCCGTGACCGCGGTCTTCGTGGTGCTCAGCCAGGCCTGGTGGGCCGTCCCGATCCTGCTGGCCGCGACCCCTGCCCTGTTCGGGGCCGCCTCCGGCGCCGCGGTGCTGGTGGCAGCCGTCGGGGTGTCGCCGGGGGTCGACCCGCGCCAGCGCGTCGGCCCCAACGACGCCGTCGGGAACATCAGCCTGCACATCTGGGTGGTGATGCTGCTGATCTCGATCATGGTGGCGCCCACCGCGGGGATGATCGTGGCGCTCGCGACATCGCCGTCGGCGTGGCTGGCAACGCTCACGGTGGCCGTAGGGGTCGCCAACGGCTTCGGCGCCGCGTGGCTGCTCGGCCGGATCACCATCGGCTACCTGACCGCTCGGCTGCCCGACCTGTTCAGCCGCATCCGGTACGACCAGGTGTTCCGCGACACCAGGACGCGGGGCACCCTCGACTGGCTCGAGTCGACGACCCTCAAGGGCGAGCAGGAGGCCAAGGCCCGACAGCAGAAGGAGCGCGCGGACCGGATCGCCAAGAGCTCCGCCCGGTAGGGCGCCACCCGCCGTCCGGCCGGCCTCAGGCCGGCCGGACCGCCCGGTGCAGCGCCACGATCCCCCCGGACACGTTGCGGTAGGCAGCGTGCTCCCAGCCGGCCCCGAGGAGCAGCTGCGCGAGCTCGACCTGGGTGTGCCAGGTGCGGATGGACTCGGCCAGGTAGTCGTACGAGCCCTTCTCGCGGGTCACGGCGTTCGCCACCAGCGGCAGCGCGCGCATCAGGTACTCCTGGTAGACCTTCCGGAACGGCGCCCACGTGGGGGTGGAGAACTCGCAGATCACCACGCGCCCGCCAGGCCGGACGACGCGGAGCATCTCGCGCAGCGCCACGCTGGTGTCCGCCACGTTCCGCAGGCCGAAGCTGATGGTCACCGCGTCGAAGGACGCGTCGGCGAAGGGCAGGCGCATGGCGTCGCCCGCGACGAACGGGAGGTCCGGCCGGCGCTCCTTGCCGACCTGCAGCATGCCGGTCGAGAAGTCGGACGGGACGACGAACGCGCCGTCGGCGGCAAAGGGCTCGCTGCTGGTTCCGGTGCCCGCCGCGAGGTCGAGCACACGCTCGCCCGGCATCGCGGCGACCGCCTCGACCGTGAGCCGGCGCCAGCGCCGGTCCTGGCCCATGGAGATGAGGTCGTTCGTCAGGTCGTAGCGGGCGGCGATCCCGTCGAACATCGACGCGACCTCGGCCGGCTTCTTCTCAAGGCTTGCGCGAGACATGCCGCCATCGTTTCACGGCGGTCCGGCACACGAGGCCGTGTGGTCGGCAATCCGTCAGGTGTTCGGTAGTCCCGGCCTGCCGAACACCTGACAAGTTGCCGACCACACGCGCCAGCACCCTCGCCCGCGCCACTGTGACCTCCGCTACGGGCTGCTTCCGTCGGCCGGACCCGCGCTTATCCTGAGGGTGATGATCGCTTCACCGGCCGGCGGCTCCCCCGGCATACCCGGAACCCCCGGCACGCCTGCCGGTACCACCGAGTACGACACCTGGGTGACCGAGGCGCCGCCCCCGTCCGACGACGCGCCACGCGGCGCGCCGGACGGCCCGCAGCTCGTCGTCCGCACCGTCGCGATCGACGACCTCCCGGACACACCGACGGCGCTCGTCGACCGCCTCCCCGACACCAACGCGCTCGCCTGGGTGCGGCACGGCGACGGGCTCGTGGGCTGGGGCGAGGCCCTGCGGTTCGAGACGTTCGGCCCCGGCCGCTTCGCCGACGCCGACGACGCCTGGCGCCGGGTGCTCGACCGCGCCGTGGTGCACGACGACGTGACGCTGCCGGGCAGCGGCCTGATCGCGTTCGGCAGCTTCGCCTTCGACGACGTCTCCCCCGGCGACGAGTCCGAGGACCCCGCGCGGGCGAGCGGCGTGCTGATCGTGCCGCGCGTCGTCGTCGGGCGGCGGGGTGACCGCGCCTGGATGACGACGATCTCGCTGGTGGGCGACCGGTCCGCCCCGGTGGGCGAGGACCTGCTGTCCGCCTACCCGCACCAGCCCGTCCCCGAGCCGGGCGCCGTGGTGCTGGCCGACGGCGCCGTGGGCGCGGCGGACTGGCCGGCCGTCGTCGCGGAGGGCATCACGCGGATCAAGACCGGCGAGCTGGAGAAGGTGGTGCTCGCGCGCGACGTCGTCGCCACCGCGGAGCACCCGATCGACGCCCGCCACCTGCTCGGCCGCCTCGCCTCCGCATACGACGCGTGCTGGGCGTTCAGCGTGGACGGCATGGTCGGCGCGACGCCGGAGCTGCTGGTCCGCAGCGAGAAAGGGCTGGTCGCCTCACGCGTGCTGGCCGGCACGATCCGGCGCGAGCACGGCGGGAGCGCGCAGGCGGCCCCCACGGGCACGGAGCCGCAGCACAGCGCCGACGCGATGCGCGAAGGGGACGACGCCGACCTCCTGCACGCCGCCCAGCTCGCCCGCTCCTCGAAGGACCTGGAGGAGCACGAGTTCGCGGTGCGCTCCGTGGCGGCGGCCCTTGAGCCGTTCTGCTCGTCGATGAACGTGCCGGAGGCGCCGTTCGTGCTGCACCTGCCGAACGTGATGCACCTGGCGACCGACGTGACGGGAGTGCTGACGGACCAGAACCCGATGTCCGGACCCCGACCGCCGTCGTCGCTCTCGCTGGCGGCGGCACTGCACCCGAGCGCCGCCGTCTGCGGTACGCCGACCACGGCCGCCCGCAGCCTGATCCGCGAGATCGAGGGCCTGGACCGTGCCAGGTACGCCGGGCCCGTGGGCTGGGTGGGAGCGGACGGTGACGGCGAGTGGGGCATCGCCCTGCGCTCGGCCGAGATCTCGCCGACCGACAGCCGCCATATCCGGTTGTTCGCGGGCTGCGGAATCGTCGCGGCGTCGGACCCGCAGGCGGAGCTGGCGGAGTCGGAGGCAAAGCTGGAGCCGATGCGCTACGCCCTTGGCGCCTCGAACTAGCTTGTTGTGGGCGTGATCGTTGCGCCTAAACCGGGCACGTAGCCGCAACGATCACGCCCACAGCAAAAAGGGGGTCAGGGGGTGCCCGCCGTGGGGCCCTTGCCGATCGGCCGGGTCGGGTCGCCCCAGACCTGCTCCCGGAAGCTGTCCCACACCTGGATGTCGGACGTCGCGCCGATGAAGCCCATCCGCGCGTCCGTGGCGGTCAGCAGGAGCTCGATGAGCGATGCGCCCTCGAGGACCTTCGTCGCCACCTCCAGGAGGTCCTGCCCGTCGGGCAGGTTCGCGTGGATCGACGACACGTACATCTGGGCGTCGCCCTCGAGCGACACGAAGTTCGCCCGGGTGTCCGTGCCCGCCGTCGTGCCGTGGTCGTAGGCGTACGACTTGAGCCAGAAGCCGTCGACGACGACCTTGTCGGCCGAGATCTTGATGGCGTCCCTCCGGCCGCCGCCGTCTCCCTTGACCGGCACGTTCGCCAGGCCGATGCCGTTGATGCCCGTGAGCGGGATCGTCAGGTCCCGGCTCTCGAGGTCGGCAGGGAGCGAGAAGACCGAGCCGTCCTCCCTGGCGCCGCACTGGCCGGGCAGATCGATGTTGAGGTCGTACCTGCCACCGAAGCTCACCTTGACGCAGGTGCCGAGCTCCGTGTGCAGCGCCTCCTCGATCGTCTCCTGCGGGTCGATCTCACCGCAGGGGTCGGACGGCGCACTGTCCTCCGCCTCGGGCGGCACCTCGCCGTCCTGCGTCGGCTCCTGGCACTCGGCCTTGTCGTCGCCGGTGCTTCCGCCGGCGTCGCCGTCGGCCGCGTCGCCTGCCGTGCCGTCCCCGGCCTCGCCGCCGTCCGAACCGTCGGCCGGGCCGGTCACGCCGTCGGTGACGTCGTCCACCGCGTCCCCGACCGGGTCCTCGTCCGCGCCCGGCTCGGTGGTGCCGGGGTCCGACGTGCTCGGCGACGGGGACGCCGACGGGTCCGTCGTGCCGCCGCCGTCGTCGCACGCGCCGAAGACCACGCACCAGAACGAGTCGTCCTGCTGCGTTCCTGCGTCCGACGTGGAGGCCGGCAGGCTCATGCCGCCCAGCGCCATCGCGCCGGCGATCACCACCGCCGCTGACTTCTGCGACAGGGCGCGCAGCGCGGTGCTGAGCGACTCCACCTGCGGGATCGCCTCCGTGTCGGCGGCGGGCTCGCCATCTGCGCGCGGTGCGGCGTCGGACGTGCCACCGGCCGGCTCGGGTGCCGCCGCGTCGCCGGCCGCCTCCTTCTCGGCAGCGGCCGCTCCGGTCTCGGCGGCGGCGGTGTCGGCGGCCGCGGTGTCGGCGGTGTCGGCGGCCGCGGTGTCGGCATTGGCACCGGCATCCGTGTCGGTGGCCTCGCCGGCCGGTTCCGCCCCCTCGCCCGCCGTCGCCGCGTCCTCGCCCTCCGCGACCGCAGCGGGCGGCGCCCAGGACACCACGACGACGCCGCCGATCACGCCGAGCAGGAACCCGACGACCCAGCCGCCGAGGTTCACCCCTGCGATGGAGTAGACGGCGATCGCGAGCGCGATCACCCCGTAGAAGATCCGGTGAACGGGCTGGGCGATCGACAGGATCCCGAGCAGCACGAGCGCGAGCGGGAGGATCGTCGCCTGCGCGCCCTCGACCCCGAACTGCAGCACGACGTTCACACCGAGCTGGTCCAGCTTGATCGGGCCGGACAGAAGCATCTCCAGACCAGCGAGCGCTACCAGCACACCCCCGACGAACGGCCGCTGCGCGCGCCAGGGACGGAAGTCCCTGCGCCAGTCAGCAAGCTTCGCGCGAAGTCCGGGGCGGCCGGCAGGGGCCTGGCCGTCACCCGGACTCAGAAGCACTCGGTGCCGTCCGTGATCTTGAGGCTGAGGTCCGTCAGCTGGAAGACGGCGGCCTGCGTGCTCCAGGAGACCTGCTCGAGGCCCTCGATGTCGATCGAGTCGGAGTCCATGGCGAAGTCGCCGACGTCGCCCTTCTTGGCCGTGTTCACGGTCGAGGCATCCACGCCGATGCGGATGTTCTTGAAGATCGCGGTACCCGACAGGTCGTTCATGCCGATCTGCAGGTCGGTGGCCTTCGCAGGCTCGTCGCCCGTGCCTGCGGAGATGAGGATGCCCACCTTGCCGAGCGGAGTCTCCTCGACGACCGACTGGCAGAGGTTGTAGAGCTTCGCGTCCTTGATGTTCGCGATGGCAGCGGGGTGCTGCGTGCCGTCGGAGGCGGTGGCCACGCCCGCGTACTGCGAGAAGCCGGTGCCCGCGAGCTGGTCCGCGCCGATCTTGAACTGGCTGCCGGAGATGGCGAACGAGACGGGCACTGCGCCCTGCGCGACCCCACCAAGCAGAACGCTGGCGGCGATCGTGACCGGAATGACTGCGAGCGCCACGCGACCCTTGCGCGACCCCGTGAGCTTGGAGAGCTTCATTGGTTTTCCCCTCGATGCCAATGTAGGGACGACTACGCCGTCGTCCCGCCGAGACGTTAGCGCGATTACTGAGTGACCGTCAATTGGCACCCTGACAGCGTCGCAAAGCCTGACGGATATGCTCGAACCATGGCAACAGCCCGACGCACGCGACTTCGCCCGGAGGAACGCCGCAACCAGCTCGTGGCGCTGGGAGTCGCAACTCTTGCGGACCGACCGCTGGCCGAGGTGACCGTCGAAGAGATCGCCGCAGAAGCCGGTGTCTCGACGGGTCTCGTCTACTACTACTTCGGCTCCAAGAACGGCCTGCACCACGAGATCGTGCGCCGCGCGCGCGACTCGATGCTGCACGCGTCCGAGCCCCAACCGGAGCTCCCGCCTGCCGAGCGCCTCGCGGGCACGCTGACCAGGCTCGTCGCGTACGTCAAGGAGCACGGCCCCACGTTCTACTCGCTCGTCCGCGGTGCGGCCAGTGGCGACGAGGAGGTGCGCGCCGTCATCGAGGACGCGCGACGCCAGCAGACGGAACGCGCCCTCGCCGTGCTCCTGGAGCTGGGCGTACCCGAGACGGAGCTGCTGCGGGTCGCGGTGCGCTCGTGGGTTGCCCTGGCCGAGCAGGCCCTGGTCGACGGTGGCATCAACTCGGACCTCACCGACGAGGAGCTGGTCGGCTACCTCGAGCGCAGCCTCGGTGGCGTCGTCGCCGCCGTGGTGCCTGGTGCCTCGGAGGCGCTGTTCGGGGTTCCCTCCGCACTCTGAGCCAGGCTCCGGTCGGACACGACCGGCCGGCCGGCCCCGAAGATCCCCCTGCGGGGGGAGCGGTATCCCCCGGGCGTGCCAGGCTTTCGGAGTCCGGGTTCGCGACCGTTGCAGGCATGGTCACCGAAGACGTCACGTCAGTTCCACGACCCCGTCCCGCCGTGCTGCGCAGACTGACACCGGTCATCGTCGCGTGGGCAGTCCTGTACGGATCGGTACGGGTCTCCTTCGCGCTGGGGAACGCACCGACGTTCTCACCGCTGCCGCAGGATCTGCTGCTCTACTCGTACTGGGGAGCGGCAGCACTGTGTGCCGCCGCCGGCGTGGTGGCTGTCGCCTTGCGTCTGACCGCAGGCAATCGAGCGGTGCTGGCGGCCGGTTGGGCAGTCACCGCCGCGATCCTGCTGGCCTGTCCGCTGGTTCTTCTGGACATCGTGGGTGGGCTGCTCGCCGGCCTGGGTATCCCGGTCGATCTGGTCTCGCTCGCCAGCCGCGCCGGAATGCTGTCCGGCGCGCTCCTGCTGGGGGCGGCGAGCCTGGCCTACCAGCGCGAGATGCGTCGAGGCTGCCAGCGGTGCGGGCGAACCCGACCCACCGTCCGGGACGAGCGGACCCCCGCGTGGGCGTGGTGGGCGGCCTACCTGGCCGTCGCTGGGTGCCTGGTGCGCATCGCGGCCCAGCTGTCCGTCGGCTTCGGCGACCTCATCGACGAGGCAGGGGTAGCGCTGGTCGTCTTCGAGGCAGGCTTCGTCCTGGCAGGCACCCTGCTGCCGTTGGCGCTGGTGCATCGCTTCGGCATCATCTGGCCCGCCTGGGTGCTGCCGCTGGCCGGCCGGCGCGTGCCGCGATGGCTGGTGCTGGGCCCGGGCTTTCTCCTCGGAGGCATGATGACCCTGTACTTCGGGTTCGGCCTGGCGCAGATGGCGGGTGCGCTGGTCTCCGGCGCGGCCGCATATGGCGACGGGGTCAGCAGCGCCGGGTTCCTGTGGGCCTCCGTGTCGGCATATCTCGTGTGGGGAGCCGGTATCACGGCCGCTTCCGTCGCGCGGTTCCGGGCCACCCGGCCCAGCTGTCGCACGTGCGGTCTGTGAACCCGGCGGACCGGCCCTCTTCGCGTTCAGAGCGACTTGACCATCAGCAAGCAGGGGTCGTCGGCCCAGAGGTCGGGAAACTCCTCCACCGGGTGGAACCCGCAGGCGGCGTAGAAGGCGCGGGTCTGGTCGAATCCGGGGTCGGACGCCGACGGGCCGAGCGTCTTGACGCTGAGCAGCCGGACCCCCTGAGCGCGGAGGTCGTCCTCGACGCGCTCCATGAGGGCCCGCCCGATCCCCGCGCGGTGATGCTTGCGCCGGACGGCGAGCAGGTGCACCTCCGCCGACGTCGGATAGCGCTGGTCGAGGAGCAGCACGCCGAGCACGTCCTCGGAGGGGATCTCGCTGCCGTCGGCCCCGACCGGTGGCGCCGCGCCGGCCGAGACCGCCCACGCGGACGGGGTCTCGGGCGCGGCGACCGCCACATAGTTGGGGAACTTGGCCGCCGCCTCGACGTACTCGTGCGTGAACCGGTCGATGCCGAACCACTCCGGCAGCTCTTCGAGGATGTCGTGCGCGGCATCCGATCGGCCGAGGGTCCTGACCACGGTGAACGTCCCAGACACGCGGCCTAACTTAGACCCGTGGGGCGAGGTTCACCCGCTGAACGCGAATACGCCGAGGCAGGACCCTGGCGGGGTCCTGCCTCGGCATGGAAGGAGGGTTATCAGCCCTGGTCGCCGAAGAACTCCTGCATCCAGTCCGGGATGTTGTTCGGCGCGCTCTGGTCCGAGCCCGAGCCGGAACCCGAGTCCGAGCCGCCGTCCTGACCCGGCAGCTGCTGGTCCGACGAGCCCTGGTCCGACGCCGGCGACTCCTCCTTGACCGCGAGGGTGACGGTGACCTCCTGGGTGCTGCCGTCGCGGACCACGGTCAGCACCGACTCGTCACCGGCGTCCTTCTCACGGACGAACGCCGTGAGCGATGCCGAGCCGTTGACCGGGTCGCCGTCGATAGCGACGACGACATCGCCCTTCTGGAGGTCGGCCTCGCCGGCCGGCGAGTCCGGCACGACCTCGACGACGCCCGCTCCGCGGCGGGTGACGTCGTCGGCCGTGGCGGTGGCGTCCTGGAGCGTGACGCCGAGGAACGCGTGCTCGGCCGTGCCGTCCTCCTTGAGCTGGTCGCCGATCTGCGTCGCCAGGTTGGACGGGATCGCGAAGCCCAGACCGATCGAGCCGGAACCGCCCGACTGCATGCCGCCCGACAGGGTGGCGATCGATGACGTGATGCCGATGACCTCGCCGGAGGCGTTGAACAGCGGCCCACCGGAGTTGCCGGGGTTCACCGCGGCGTCGATCTGGATCGCGTTGGTGACGACCTGGTCGGACCCGTCCTGCGCGCTCGCCGTGACCGGGCGGTCCAGGGCGGACACGATGCCCGTCGTTGCGGTGTTGGCCAGGCCCAGCGGGTTACCGAGCGCCATCACGGGCTCGCCCACCACGACGCCGGCCGAGTCGGCGAACGTCGCCGCCTTGAGGTCGGACGGCGGGTCGGACAGCTGCACGACGGCGAGGTCGGTGGCCGGGTCGGTGCCGACGATGTCGGCCTCGTAGACCCGGCCGTCGCTCAGCGTGACCTGCACCGTGTCGGCGTCCGCGACCACGTGGTTGTTGGTCAGGATGCGACCGTCGGAGTCCAGCACGACACCGGACCCCTCCGCGCCGCCACCCTGGCTCGCCACCTGGATCGCGACGACGGACTCCTGCACGGCCGACGTGACCGACGTCCAGTCCGGGTTCTCGACGGTCGAGCTCTTCACCGGCACGTTCTCGCCGGCCGACTGTCCGACGTCGGCGAGGGAGGCCGCACCGTCGGAGTCGTTCGTGAGCGAGATGGCACCTGCGGTCCCCAGGCTGGCCAGCAGCGCTGCGGCCGCGGCCGCACCGACCACGGGAACCCAGAGACGGTTCTTCGCCTTAGGCTCGTCCGACGTCGACGCGGTGGCAGGGGCTGCGTACGGGTTCACGTAGCTGGGGCCCGTGCCCGGAGCCGCGTTCTGCGCGGGCACCGGGTGCTGGGCCGGCGGCCCACCCACGGGCACGGACGCGGGTGGCTGCGCGGAGTTCGAAGTCTGCTCGTGGCTCGCGGGGTGCTCCGGGCGCACGGGCTGCCCGGCGTTGGAGGACTGCGGGGTGCTCGCGGGCTGCTCGGCGTTCGAGGGCTGCTCGGGGGCCGCGTCCTGGGCGGACGCCGGGCCAGAGACCGGCAGCTGCTGGGTCGGCTGCGTGACGGGCGGCAGCTGCTGGGTCGGCTGCGCCGCGGGCGACTGCTGCTCCGGCTGCGGAGTGGTGCTGTTCTCGTCGGTCATCGTGACCCTCCTTGAAGTCAGAACCAGTTGACACCCCCTTCCTTGTCCCAGCCTTGGACGAGTCTGTGAGTTTGCTGCATGCCCTCAAGGTTCCGGCGCTGGAGCGCTCAACGAGAAGGGGCGCCTTCTTCCACGATACGGCGGGCCAGGTCCTTGGACTCGGCCAGCCGGTCGGCACGCGGCACCCGCACCTCGATGACCTGGACACCGTGGCTCGGCGCCTGCAGCGCGTGCCGCAGGGTCGGCACGTCCTTCACGAGCTGGTGGTCCACGCCGTACCCGGCGCACAGCTGCGCGAGGTTCGACCCGTGCGAGGTCCCGAAGACCCGCTCGAACGTGGCGCTCGCCGCACTGCCGGTCGCGGCGAGCGCGCCGTGCTCCAGCGTCGCGAAGATGGAACCGCCGTCGTCGTTCACCACGACGATCTCGAGGTCCACCGATGGTTCGTCGGGTCCTCGGAGCAGCCCGCCGACGTCGTGCAGGAACGTCAGGTCGCCGAGCAGCGCACGCGTGCGCAGGCCGCTCCGTGCGGCGGCGAGCGCCACGCCCACCGCCGTCGAGACGGTGCCGTCGATGCCGGCGAGCCCACGGTTGGCGAGCACCGCCGGGCCGGGCCCGTCGAGACCGAGCACCAGCTCGAGGTCCCGCACGGGGTTGGACGAGCCGACCAGCAGCAGGTCATCGGGCCCGAGCACCCCGGCCACGGCACGTGCCACGGAGAGCGCTGTCGGGCCGCCGATGACCGCGTCGTCGCAGGTGACCTCGTCGAGGACGCGGGAAGCTCGCGCCCCGGCGGCCCGCCAGCCCGCCAGGAACTCGGTGGGCTCCGGCGAGGAGGTCTCGAACCAGGCGGGCGCGACACCCGGGAGCACGACGGCGGCGTTGCGGGCGGCGTCGGGCCACGGGCCGGCACCCGGTGCGACGACGGTGACCGCGACATCGGGCCGCCCGAGGAGCCGCTGCACGGGCCGGGACAGCGTCGGCCGGCCGAGGACGACCACCTGCTCGACGCTCGCGGCGAGCTCCGGGGAGCCGAGCAGCAGCCGGTACGCCGCTATCGCGTTGGGGCCGCCGGTAGCGCCGGACGACGGCTCGGCGAACAGCGGCCAGCCCTGCGCCTCGGCGAGCTGCCGGGCCTCGGGACCCGCACCGTCGCCGGCCACGACGACGGTGCGGACGGGGTCGCCGGGCAGCGCCGGCGAGGCGACGTGCTGCAGCACGGCCGGGACGACGAGCGGCGGGTGGGGCTTCGGGTATCCCTCCTGCGCGCTGTCCGCCGGTCCCGGCAGAGGGGCCGACGGCGCCAGCGGGTCCCGGTAGGCCAGGTTGAGGTGCACGGGGCCGGGATGCCCGGACCGGAATCCGAGGGCCGCGCTGACCGCACGCCCGGTGATGCTCCTCAGGTCCCGCAGCTCCTGCGCGCTCGCGATGCCGGGCTGGGCGGCCGGCTCGGCGGCCGGGGTGCCCGACGGTGCCGGCACGTCCACGGCGAACCGCACGGCCGTGCCGAAGATCCCCACCTGGTCCGTGGTCTGCGATGCCCCGGTTCCGCGCAGCTCGTGCGGCCGGTCGGCGGTGAGCAGGATCAGCGGCAGCCCGGTGTGGCTCGCCTCCAGCACGGCGGGGTGCAGGTTGGCGACGGCGGTGCCCGACGTCGTGACGACGGCGACCGGCGCTCCCTCGGCGCCCTTCGACAGGCCGATCGCCAGGAACCCCGCCGTCCGTTCGTCGACGCGCACGTGCAGGGTGACCCGGCCGGCGTCGGCCGCCTCGGCTACCGCGTAGGCGAGGGGCGCGCTGCGCGACCCCGGGGCGAGCACCACGTCCTGCACACCCCTGCTGACCAGGTCGGCAACCAGTGCGCGGGCGGCGGTGACGGCGGGCGGGATCGTCATGCGTCCTCCAGGGTCCGGATCAGTCGGTGGTACCGCGCGAGCCAGCGCTCAGTCGTCGGGCCGTCGGCCGCGGCAGCTGCGAGCGCCTCGGGCGAGGGTTCGGGCCGGCGAACGGGAAGCGCGCCGTCGACGGGCAGCAGTGGCGCCGCGACGACGTCGTGCACCAGGAGCTGGGAGGTCGCGAGGCCACAGGCGTAGGGCAGCTCGGGGAGGGCCGCGGCGAGGGCCACCCCTGCTGCGAGGCCCACCGAGCTCTCGAGCGCGGACGAGACGACCACCGGCAGGCCCACCTGTTCGGCGAGCTCGAGGCACGCACGGACGCCGCCGAGCGGCTGGACCTTGAGCACCACGATGTCGGCGGCCTCCTGGCGCACCACGCGCAGCGGGTCGGCGGCACGGCGGATGGACTCGTCGGCAGCCACGGGGACGTCCTGCTTGCGGCGCACCAGCGCCAGCTCGTCGACCTCTGCGCACGGCTGTTCCACATATTCGAGCCCGCCGGCCGCGCGGTCGATCAGGGCCAGGTGCGTGAGCGCCTCCTCGGGGGTCCAGGCGGCGTTGGCATCGACCCGGATCGCACCGTCGGGCCCCAGGGCCTCGCGGACCGCCGCGACCCGCTCGATCTCGGCGGCCACGGGTTCGAGCGTCCCGTCGGGGCCGCGCTGAGCGACCTTGACCTTGGCGGTGCGGCACCCGCCGGACGCCAGCACAATCTCGCGGGCCCGTTCCGGCCCGACGGCGGGGACGGTCACGTTCACCGGCACGCTCTGGCGGACGGGTTCGGGCCAGCCCACGAAGGCCGCCTCGTGCGCGGCGCGCAGCCAGGTGGACGACTCCTCGTCGTCGTAGTCCCAGAAGGGCGACAGCTCGCCCCAGCCCGCCGGGCCACGGAGCAGGACGCCGTCGCGCACGTCGATCCCGCGAAAGCGGGTCCGCAGGGACGTGGACCAGACGACGGGCTCACCGATCAGCAGCACAGGGCCAGGCTAACGACCCGGGTGGCACCCCACGGCTTGGCAGGGCGTGAGTTCGGTCGGTTGCACGGTGAACGGTGTGAGTTCGGTCCGATGGGATGAGATCGGTCCATTAACCGACCGATCTCATCCCATCGGACCGAACTCACATCGGCCAGCGCTGCAACCGACCGAACTCACACCCGTCAGTGCAGCAACCGACAAACTCACACCCGTCAGCGCAGCAACCGACCGAACTCACGCACAGCACTCCGCCCCACAACCCCGTCAGCCGCCACCCGCCCCACTCCGCACGTCGCCAGCCCTTCCGGCTCACCGCACCGCCCGAACTAGGCTTGCCCGGTGAGCACGAGCACCGAACTGCCCCAGCAAGTCTCCGAGACGTTCGACCCGCAGCGCTGGCGCACGGTCACGGGCTTCGAGAACCTGACCGATCTGACGTACCACCGCGGTGTCGACCGCAGCGGCCCCGAGCCGCGCGACCTGCCGGTGGTCCGCATCGCGTTCGACCGGCCGGAGGTGCGCAACGCGTTCCGCCCGCACACGGTGGACGAGCTGTACCGGGTCATGGACCACGCGCGCATGACGTCCGACGTCGGCACGGTGCTCCTGACCGGCAACGGCCCCTCTCCCAAGGACGGCGGCTGGGCATTCTGCAGCGGCGGTGACCAGCGCATCCGGGGCCGCGACGGCTACCGCTACGCCGAGGGTGAGAACGCCGACAGCATCGACCCGGCCAAGGCCGGCCGCCTGCACATCCTGGAGGTGCAGCGACTGATCCGGACCATGCCGAAGGTGGTGGTCGCGGTCGTGGACGGCTGGGCCGCCGGCGGCGGGCACTCCCTGCACGTCGTCGCCGACCTGACGGTCGCGTGCCGTGAGCACGGCAAGTTCAAGCAGACCGACGCCGACGTCGGCTCGTTCGACGCCGGCTACGGCTCCGCGTACTTCGCCCGTCAGATCGGGCAGAAGCGCGCCCGCGAGGTGTTCTTCCTCGCCCGGGAGTACTCCGCCGACGACGCCGAGCGCTGGGGCTCCGTCAACGAGGTAGCTGCCCACGAGGACCTGGAGGGGCTGGCGCTCGAGTACGCGCGGATCATCGCCGGCAAGTCGCCGCAGGCGATCCGGATGCTGAAGTTCGCGTTCAACGCCGCCGACGACGGCATCGCCGGCCAGCAGGTGTTCGCCGGCGAGGCGACCCGGCTGGCGTACATGACGGACGAGGCCGTCGAAGGCAAGGAGGCGTTCCTGGAGCGCCGGGAGCCGGACTGGTCAGGGTTCCCGTACTACTACTGATCGTTCCGCCCACCCGGGCCTGGCCGCCACCCTCCGCGCGAGCAGCCTGAGCAGCACGACAGTCGCCAGGATCACGGCCGGTCCGGTGGTGAGCGCGACGGTCGTCGTCAGCGTGTCGACGGGGTAGCGCAGCACCATCACGATCATGAAGAGGGTATGGCCGACGAGCGCACCGCCGGCCGCCCAGATCGCGTGCTGGTCGGTCATCGCGGGCGAGCCGGACCAGCGGCGGAACAGCAGCAGCATCCCGATCGCGAGCAGGGCCGCCACCGCCATCGGCAGGTAGACGAGGTCGCCCTCCCCGAACGCGGGGCCCGACGGCGGGTTGCCCCGCGGCATCAGCAGCCCGAGGAAGCCCAGGGTCGCAGCGAGCGCGACGACCCCGAGGACCGGCGGACCGGGTACGGACGTCCCGGGGCCGACGTCGGGCGGCGGCACCGGGAAGCGCCGGGGAACCACCCGCAGGGCGAACCACGACAGGCCGAGCATGATCACCAGGAGTCCCGCGAGGAACGGCAGCGGCGCCTGGTAGCCCGGGTCGACCGACGGCGGGAACGTCACCCGGAGCAGCGCGACACCGACGACGGCGGTGGCCGCGATCCCGACGAGCCCCCGACCCCGGAAGTAGGGCTCGCGCCGGAGCTCCGGGAAGAGCAGGTCGGTGAGCAGGACCGGGATCAGCACGCTGAACACGATGTGATACCCGACCTGGGCCTCCCAGTAGGTCAGGTTGACGCCGAGGACGCGCGGCCCCCACTCGGCCGCGTTGTACATCACGGGGCTGGTCAGCGCCTGGAGCCCGAACCCGTCCTCGGCGAGCTCGTACACGAGCCCGAGCACGACCAGGGTGGGCCAGGCCCCGCCCGCCCGCACCGTCAGCTCGCGGACCAGCAGCACGCCGGCGCCGTACATCGGCACGAGGAACGGGAACGCGAGCCACATGATCGGCATCCCCACCGCGCTGAACATCAGCTCGCCGCAGATCGGGGCGAGCAGCATCAGGGTCCAGGCGGCCTTGCCGCCCCGTCGTCGCGGTTGCGTCGCACCCGTCGGATCGCCCACCGTCGCTCACTCCCCGCCTGCCTCGAGGCGCCGAGCCGAGGGCTCCCGCGCCGATTTACTCAGCCAAGTAATACCTTAGGGTTGGCCGTCTCCGCTGGGCAAGCGCGCGTACGACGAGACGGGGAGCAGATGGCGACAGTGGTGGGCGAAGGTTCAGCGGCTTCAGCGGCGCGCCGCGCGCAGATCATCGACGCGACCATCGAGACGGTCGCCGAGCTGGGGTTCGCGCAGACCACCTTCGCGCGGATCGCCGTCCGGGGCGGACTGAGCAGCACCCGGCTCATCTCGTACCACTTCCAGGGCAAGGCCGAGCTGATGCAGGCCGTGGTCGACGACATCTACCGCTCCATCAACGAGTTCCTGCTCGGCCGGGTCGACGTCGACCCGGCCAGCCGACCGATCGTCAGGCCGGCGGGCCGGCCCGACCTGCCGTCGCCCGGTTCGGCGCCGGCCGAGCTGCGGGCCTACATCACCGGCGTCGTCGCCTACATCGGGGCCCACCGTTCGCGGATGCGGGCCATCCGGTCGATCTCTGCGGCCGTCTACGACGAGCCGGGCAACCCGGCGGTCGGTCAGGCCGACCCGGCCAGCCCGGTGATGAGCCATCTGCAAGACATGCTGCGGCGAGGGCAGGCCGACGGAAGTTTCCGGACTTTCGACCCCCTCGTGGTTGCTGCCATGGTCCAGCAGCCGCTCGAAGGCCTTCCCTTGCTGCTGCAGAACCGGCCGGACCTGGACCTGGAGCGGTACGCCGCCGAACTGGCGACCGCCGTCGACCTCGCGACCCGGCGACCCGACCGCGGCTAGGCACGTGCGGGCCACCCGCCGGCGGAGCCCGGCGGGACCAGGGCTCGGGCGTCTACTCCTCGTCCCCCACGAACCCGCGCCCACCTGCGGCCGCCGGCTCGGGAGCCGGCGTCGCCTCGACCCGGACCTCCTCCGCGCCCAGCGCCCGCGCCAGGTCGTCCGGCCCGGTGAACACGACCACCCCCGGATAGCCCGCCAGGATCCGCCCCAACAGAGCGCGCCCCTCCTGGTCCAGGTCCCGGTCCAGGTCGGCGACCAGGAGCAGCGGCGGCTCACCGTAGATCGCGCGGGCGAGGGCGAGCCGCGCGCGCTCGTCGGTGGACAGCGGCTCGCCACCGGCGCGCAGCTCGGTGCGGAACCCGTCCGGCCACCGATCTGCAGCAAGCCCGACGGTCTCGAAGACCGCCACCGCCGTCTGCTCGTCCAGGTCGGGACGCCGGTAGCGCAGTGCCCGGCGCAACGGTCCGCGCTCGAACACGGCGCCCCTGGTCGCGAGCCCCACCAGGGAGCGACCACGCGCCGGTGCGACGGCCCGCAGGTTCTGGCCGGCCACCCACACCTCGTCCGTGGTGCCCCGCGGGGCGGCGTCGAGCCCCACGGCGCGACGCATCAGACGCAATGGCGCGTCCGGGTCGTCGCTGGTCAGGCGGATCCGGGCGCCGCCACCGCCACGCAGCGGCGCGTCGTCCCTGGTGAGTCCGGGGACGGCCACGTGCACCCGGTCGGGCCCCTCTGCGCCGTCGGGCACCGTGGCCGACGCCGCGGTGTGGCGCGCGTGCTCGTTCTCGGTGCGCCGACGGGCGGCGTCCGCGAGCGCCGGGCCGAGCACCGCGCGGGCGGCCAGGTAGGTCTGGCGGTACTCGACGATCCGGCCGAGGTCGATGATCGGCGTCGACGCGATGCCTGCCACGGCCATCGCGGCCATGGTGACCGCTGGGTCGAGGCCCCTGACCACGCCGATCGCCGCGACGGCGAGGGTGGCCAGCAGCGCCGCCACGGTGCCACCTGCCCGGATCGTCCCGACGATCACCGAGCGGTCGACCGCTCGGTCGACGACGACGTCCGAGGCCGAGTCGATGTGGCCCAGCTCGCGGCGGGCGCCCCGCGCCGCGATGATCCCTTGCGAGGCCCCGACGGTGTCGGCGATCCGGGTGGCCATGCGCCCCCTGGCGCGCCGCAGGCTCCGCGACTTCAGGTACGCGGTCCGAGCCCAGGGCACCATCACCGCGGCGAGCACGCCGAGCGGGACCAGGAACCCGATCCCGAGGAACGGGTCGATGATCGCGAGCCCCACGGCGGAGCCGGCGATCAGCGGGATCCCGGCCGCGAGCGGGCCGACGCCCTGCGACACCCAGTTGCGCACGCTGGAGAGGTCGTTGGTGGTCCGGGCGACGGTGATGCCGAGGTGGGTGCGGCTGCCCGGGGTGAGCTCGGCCTCCAGCAGGTCGCGGCGTACCTGCCGCACGTAGTCCTGACCGAGCCGCTCGGCGACGATCCGTTCCTCGACCCGCAGCCCGCCGAGCGCCACGGCAGCCGCCACGATGCTGACGACGACGACCGCCGTCGGCCACGGGCTGCCCGCCCGCAGCTGGGTCAGCGCCCACGCGCTGACCGCGCCGAGCGCACCCTGGCCGAGCCCCAGCCCGACCAGGCCGGACAGCCACGTCCGGCGGGCGCCGGTGAAGACCTTCGGCAGGTCGCCCGGCTCAGGCGACCGCATGACCGTCCCCTGCCCGCCCGGTCGCGGGAGCCCCGCCGGCGGGAGCGCCGGCGGGAGCGCCGGCGGGAGCCAGGCCGACGGCGCTCAGCGCGACCGAGGGCAGGCACAGGTCGTAGGTCGGCACGACCCGCACGTCGAGCGCCGCACGGGCCTCCGCGGTGGCGAGCGGCGAGGCCGTGAGCACTCCGGACACGACCGACGGCTCGCACCCGACCGCGCGGAGCGCCCCGACTCCCCCGCTCGCACCGAGCGCGTCCCCTGCGGCGAACACCACGCGGTCGACCACGGTGCGGAACGCGTCGTCCATGAGGAGCCGGCGGGTGTCGCCCTGGTAGAGGCCGTCGGCGATCTCGATCAGGACGACGTCAGGGGCGCCGCGGCCGGCTGGGGACGCCAGGACGTCGGCCATCGTCGCGAACACGTCGCGCACCTCCTCGAAGCCGAGGCCGAACGTGCTCGGGAGGCCGAAGTCGGTGAAGTCGATGACGTGGTCGGCGCCCGCGTCGGTGTAGTGGTGGGCGTCGTTGCCCGCGCCCGTCCCTGTCGCCTTTCCCGCGTGGACGGTGCGGCCGGCGGCGACGAGCCCGCGGGCGAGGCAGGCCAGCGTGGTCGACTTGCCGGAGTTCATCGACGTGCCGACCACGGCGACGACCGGCACGCGTGACGCCGCCCCGCTGACCGACGCCGCCGGGCGCACCGGGTGGGTCGCGAAGGCCGAGAGGTTCACCACCCCGTTCGCGTTCGAGAGCAGCCCGACCGGCTCGATCACCGTGGCGTCCTTGATCGCGGCGTGCTGGTCGACGACGCGCGAGGCGAGCCCGCCGGCGGCCGCGAGATGGCACGGTCCGAGGTCCTCCGGGATGACCGCGTGGAACTGGTCGGCGGCGTAGCGCGACCCGTAGGACACGACGATCTCGTCGCCCTCGAACAGGATCTGACGGCGGGAGGCCGGGGACTCCAGCCGACGGTGCTGGCCGATCGTCACGACCCGCGCCAGCACGACGTCCCCCGGCCGCGGCGCCTGCGCCGGGTCGGTGATCAGGTCGAAGGCCGCTGGGTCCGCCTCGACGGCCGCGGCGACGAACCGCGTGGAGTAGGCCTTCTTGGCCCGCAGCAGGCGGCGCACGAGCGGGTCGGGAGTCCGCGCCGCGACGTCGGCGGCGGGGACGCGCAGCGGGGTGGCGACGGGGCGCGGGGCGTAGCCGCGGGTGTGCGGGGACGTGTCGAGAATGCTCATGGCAGCCACGCTTTCTGGTCGAGGGACGCACGGTGCAACACCGTCACTCAACTAGGCCGCCATGAACCCGTCATGAGACCGGGATGAAAGGTCTCTCATCGAGGGACCAGCTCGATCCACGTGTTGCCGGGGTCGAGCTGCGCCTCCTTGCCGCCGGGCAGCTCGAGCACGACGGGCGCGCGGTGGTTCTTCTTGGACCAGCGCACCGCGATGCTGTGCCCCATGGAGGCCAGCGTGCCCTCGCCACCGCTGCCGGCGAGCCGGTGCTCGGGAACGGGAGCCCCGGACGGGTCCACCCACTTGGTGTTGAACACGAAGGTGGACAGGACGAGCACGTTCCGCGCCGCGTGCCGACGACCGTCCGCGGCGACCGACGCCACGGAACCCTCGCTGCGCAGGTAGCGCTTGCCCTTCGGGTCCCACGTCCAGACGCTCCGTTGGGCGGGAGACAGGCGCACGTCGAGCTCCCGTGCGGGCTTCCCCGCCCGCGGGGCCGACCCCTCGCCCACCGTGCGCGCGTACTCGAACTGCGCCGGCGGCGGGTTCGTCCGTCGGCCGTCGGCCTGCTCGAGGAACGTCGGGACGCTCCCGATCACGTTGTGCGGTGCGACCCGGCCGGGATCGCGCGTGAAACCGGCGGCGCCGTCGTCCATGATGACGGTCTGGGTGCCCTCCCGCTCCGTCGCGGCGATGAACGGCCCCTGGCCTCCGGAGAACGCCAGGATGCCGTCGAGCGGAGCCACGATCGCCGGGTCCATCGGCCGCACCGAGCGGACCGGCTCCACGGCGTCCGGGATCTTCGAGTGGTACGTCGCCACGAACCGGGAGATGCCGCCCTCGACCACCTCCTCCCAGACGATGTCGGCCTCCACGAGGCCGCGCTGGGGCCTGGCCTCCACCGCGTTCTCGACCTTCACCGACACCGCAGGGCGGTGCGCCACCTTCTCGGTCTCCACCCCGGTGAGCGGCCAGACCAGCGGCACGTCCGGCTTCGGGGGCCCGCTCCGGTCGCCGCGCACGGGGGCGTCGACGGTCGTGGTGGGTGTGGGCACCGGCTCCTCCGGCTCACCGAGTCCGCACCCGGCCAGCCCAAGGACGATCACGAGGGCAGCGCCCGTGACCCGCACGGCAGTCGTCCAGCGTGCTGTCATCCGACCTCCTCCGCCGGCGCTCGGCCCCCGGGCACTCCCGGGAAGCCGGTCCGGGTGGCGCACACCCTACCGATACGGTAGTCCCGCACACCTGAGGCACGCTTACCCTCGTGAGGTGGCCTCGACCGACCCCCTGACCGACCCCCTGACCGACGTCGTCCGCGCCGTCCGGGACGCCCTCGACGGTGGTCCCGCCTACGCGCCGGAGCCCCGCCTGTCCGACGCCGCCCCGCCGCCCGGCACCGCGCTCGTGCTGCGGACGTCCGGTTCCACGGGAAACCCGCGCGAGGTCGCGCTGAGCGCCGCCGCCCTGCGCGCCTCCGCCGGGGCCACCCATGATCGGCTCGGCGGCCCCGGCAGCTGGCTGCTCGTGCTGCCGCCCACCCATGTCGCGGGGGTCCAGGTCATCACCAGGTCCCTCGTGACCGGCAAGGGGGTGTACCCGCACACGCTGGACCGCTTCACGCCGGAGGGCTTCGCGGCCGTCGCGACCGACTTCGCGGACCTGCTCGTGCACGGCCCGCGTGCCTATGTCTCCCTCGTCCCCACCCAGCTGCACCGCCTCGTCACCGCGGCCGACGGCGGTGACACGGCCGGCCTCGACGCCCTCACCCGGTTCGACGCCGTGCTCGTCGGCGGTGCGGCGACGCCCTCCCCCCTGCTGGCCGCCGCCCGGTCCGCCGGCGTCCGCGTCGTCACGACCTACGGCATGTCCGAGACGAGCGGCGGCTGCGTGTACGACGGCGTCCCGCTCGCCGGGGTGCGCGTCCGGGCCGCCGGCACCGGAGCCGGGCCAGGACCCGGCGCAGCCCGCGGCGCCGGAGCCGGCGTCGTCGAGCTGTCCGGTCCGGTGCTCGCAGAGGGCTACGTGGGCGACCCAGCGGCGACGGCAGCCGCCTTCCGCACCGACCCCGACGGCACCCGCTGGTTCCGTACCTCCGACCTGGGCCGCCTGGACGACGACCGCCTCACGATCCTCGGCCGGGCCGACGACGTCATCGTCACCGGCGGGGTCAACGTCGCCCCCGCGGCCGTCGAGGAGGCGATAGCCGAGCACCTCACCGGGCTCGGCAGCCCCGGCGAGGCCTGCGTCGTCGGCGTGCCCGACGCCGAGTGGGGCCAGGCCGTCGTCGCCGTCGTCTCCGTCGTCTCCGTCGGGCAGGCGCCGTCCGCCCGGGTACCCGCCGACGGCACCAGCCTGACCGACGGCGGCGGCGAGCTGCTCGCCGGGCTGCGGTCCGCCGTCGGGCAGCGGCTCGGGGCTCCGGCCGCGCCTCGACGGGTATACGTCACCGCCGCCCTGCCCGCCCGCGGTCCGGGCAAGGTGGACCGCCGGGCGGTCCGGGACGCCGTCGTGCGGGCCGAGCGGGAGGCAGGCCGGGAACCCGTGCGACCATGACTTCGTTCCTCCGCCAGGGCCGCGCACAGGCGCGGCGCCGGCGTCTGAAGAACCAGACAGCACCCCACGAACGAAGGACACCCTGATGGCGACTGCCGCCGAGTGGATCTCCGGGGCACGGCCCCGCACGCTGCCGGCGGCGGCGGCACCTGTCATGGTCGGTACCGGCGCGGCCGCCCAGGTCGACGCAGCCGCCTGGCTGCCCGCACTGCTCGCGCTGGGCGTCGCCCTCGCGCTGCAGGTCGGGGTCAACTTCGCCAACGACTACTCGGACGGCGTGCGCGGTACGGACCTCGACCGGATCGGCCCGATGCGCCTGACGGCGTCCGGCGCCGCACCCCCCGGCGCGGTGAAGCGCGCGGCGTTCGCCGCGTTCGGGGTGGCTGCGGTGCTCGGCCTGGCCCTGAGCGCCGTGTCGGGCCACTGGTGGCTGATCGCGGTCGGCGCGGTGTGCATGGCGGCGGCCTGGTACTACACGGGCGGCAAGACGCCGTACGGGTACCGGGGGCTCGGCGAGATAGCGGTGTTCGTGTTCTTCGGCCTGGTCGCGGTGCTCGGCACCACGTACACGCAGGCCGACCGCGTCACCTGGCCGGCGGTGCTCGGCGCCGTCGGCGTCGGCCTCATCGCGTGCGCGCTGCTCATGGTGAACAACCTGCGCGACATCCCGACCGACGTGCTGGCGGGCAAGCGCACCCTGGCGGTGCGGCTCGGCGACCACCGGGCCCGCAGGGCCTACGTCGCGATGCTGTGGATCCCGGTGCTGCTCGCCGCGGTGTGCGCGTTCTGGGCGCCGTGGTCGCTCGTCGTGCTGCTGCTGCTCGGGCCGGCGGCGCTGCTGACCATCCCGATCCTCGCCGGGGCGCGCGGGAAGCTGCTGATCCCGGTCCTGGCCGGCACGGGGCTGTACGAGCTGGGCTACGGCCTGCTGCTCTGGTTCGGCCTGTCGGTATGAGCCGGCCGAACCGGCGGTGATCGGTAGAACGTCAGGAGGTCGGCAACCCGGGTTGCCGACCTCCTGACGTTCTACCGATCATCCGCGGTCGGCCTGGTCAGCTTCTCGTCCAGCGCGGCGTCCTCGTGGGCCGCGTCGGCGTCCACCTTGGGTGTCGCGGCGCGTACTGCGGCACGACGGTCGGCCCGGCCCGCCATCCACCGGGTAGCGGCGTCCCGCGGCCTGCGCAGCGTCAGGTACGACAGCGCCAGCGCGACCACCACCGCAACGATCGGCAGCAGCACGCCCCGCAGCCCCACCAGGTAGAGCAAGCCGAGCACCACGCCGAACAACGCCAGGCGGAGCAGGGAGTAGATCAGAAGAGGCACCTACCCATGGTAGGCCGCGCCCGGGCACGCTCCGGCGGTCCACAAGGCGGGCAAGGTCACAGCACGGGCTCACGTATCGCCCCTCACCCGCCGTAGGCTGGGGGTATGGCACGCATACTCCTGATCCTGGTCGTCGTCGGACTCATGGCGTATGCCCTGGCCGACGTCTGGGGCGCGGACGAGGACGAACGCGGCGGGCTGCCCCGCTGGCTCTGGGTGCTCCTGATCGTGCTCCTGCCCCTGCTGGGCGCGATCTCGTGGATCGTCGTGCGCGTCGCCGCCCGGCGCAACAACGCGGGTCCCTCGGGACCCGGCCGCGGTGGCAGCCGCCCGACGCCGCCCCCGCGCTCCCCTCGCCCGGGCCCGCGCCGCCCGGCCGGCCCGGTCGCTCCCGACGACGACCCCGAGTTCCTCTGGCTGCTGGAGCAGGAGAAGCGCAAGCGCGAGCGCGAGGCCAGGAGCCACCAGGACGCCAAGGACGACGACGCAGAGAACGGCTGACCGCACGGGCTGTCGCCGGACCAACAGCGGTCCGTCCCGGACATGACCTGAGGCACCGATCCGAGCCGGATGCGGTGCCTCAGGTCATGCTCCAGAAGGACTGCGGACGGTAGCGGTCACCGTCAGAGGCCCGAGTACGAGTGCTTCCCGTTGAAGATCAGGTTCACGCCGGTGAAGTTGAACAGCACGCAGGCGTAACCGGCCACGACGAACCACGCAGCACGCGTCCCGGACCAGCCGCGCGTGGTGCGCGCGTGCAGGTAGGCCGCATAGACCACCCACACGATGAAGCTCCAGACCTCCTTGGGGTCCCAGCCCCAGTACCGGCCCCAGGCGTCCTCTGCCCAGATGGCGCCGCCGATGAGCGTGAAGGTCCACAGCACGAACGCGACCGAGTTCAGCCGGAACGAGAGCGACTCCAGCGACGCCGGCGCCGGGGTGTGGTCGAGCCAGCCCCAGTTCTTGCTGCCGAGCAGCGGCGAGCCGTTGTCCCGGCCGTCCCGCAGGAGCTGCAGCACCGACGTCACGAACGCGACGGTGAAGATGCCGGTCGCACAGATGGCGACGCCCACGTGGATCACCAGCCAGTACTTCTGCAGCGCGGGCTGCACGCCCATGGCCTCGACGAAGAACTGCTGCTGCGCCAGCACGAGGAACAGCACGCCGAGCCCGGTCACGAAGGCGCCGAGGAACCGCACGTCACGGCGCGTGTTGACGCCGACGAACACCGCGATCGCCACGAACGTGCCGACCAGCGCGAACTCGTACATGTTGGCCCACGGCGCGCGCCCCGCCGCGACACCGCGCAGCACGACGGCAACGAGCAGCAGCGCGGTGGCCAGCCAGGTCACGGACATCCCGATCCCGGCCAGCCTGCGGTTCACCGCACCGGCAGCCGGCGTTCCGGTGTCAGTGTCGTGCGGCGAGCTCGGCTCGGCGCCCCTGGCGCCGACCGCCACCTGCTCGCGGCTCCTGGCCGCGTCCCGTGCGTCGACTTTCGCTCCCGACAGGCGCGACAGGTCCACCGCGAACGCGATGAGCGCGACCGCGAGAGCAGTCGCGGCGCCCCAGACGAGCAGCACACTCAGGTTTGCCAGGTCCATGTTCAGTCCTTTTCCGATCTGGTCCGGGTCTCGACAGGCTCGACCACCGGGTCCGGTTCGACCACCGGGGCACGCTCGACCACCGGGTCGGGCACCGCAGCGAGCGCGCGGTCGACCTCGGCCTGCAGGCCGGCGTCGTCCCCGCGGGCGAGCCCCGCGACCTCGACCACGGTAGCCCCATCCTGCGCCACGTACGCCCGCGCCCAGACGCGCCGCCGGGGCGTGAAGAGCGAGACGGTGAGCCCGCCGAGCGCGAGCAGCGAGAACACGAGCACGAACCCGAGCGACGGGTCGTGCCGCAGGTCGAGCGCCACGTACCGCGGCAGCTCCTCGCCGAGGGTCAGGGTGCCGAGCCCGTCCGGGAGGTCGACCGTCTCCCCGGGCCGGGCCAGCACCTTGACCCGCTCGCCGGAGTCCTCGACGGCGGGGGTGAGCGACGCCGTGTCGAGCTCGTACACGTTCTGCGGGGTGCCCTCGTCCAGCCCCAGGTCGCCCGTGTACACCTCGAGCACGAGCAGCGGGTCGACGGGCTGCGGGAACACCGAGCGGGCGGATCCGTCGGGCTCGACCTCCGCCGTGGGCAGGAAGTAGCCGACGAGCCCGATCTGCTCGAGCCCAGGGGACACGTCGGGCACCTTGACCACGCCGCGGGACGTGTACATCGTGTCCTGCGGGACGAAGGTCACGCGGCCGGAGAAGGCGAGCTCGCCCTCGGCGTCGCGCACCGTGATGTCGGGCGCGAACCCGTTGCCCTGCAGGTAGATCTTGGCGCCGTCCACGACGAGCGGGTGGTTCACCTTCACGGTCTCTGGCCGCTGCTCGCCGGAGGGCTCCGTGACGGTCACGTAGGCCGTGAAGTCACGCGCCTGCGCGAAGGCCACCGTGTCGCTCGCGAACTCCGACACGAACCTGTCGAGCGTCATGGAGAACGGCATCAGGGACTCCGGCCGGAACCACGAGCCCTTCTCGAAGGTGTCGTAGTCGACGACCGCGTTGGCGAACCCGCGGCCCTCCGTGACGATCGCCTGGCCGCGGTAGTGCAGCAGCTGGCCCGTCGCCACCGACACGAGCAGGCCGACCAGGGCGAGGTGGAACACCAGGTTCCCGGTCTCCCGCAGGTAGCCACGCTCGGCGCTCACGGTGGCCGACGCAGGGCGCACGCCTCTGGCGGGCTCCTCACCACGGTCGACACGGAAGGTGGGCAGCCAGGAGATCTTGCCGCGCAGGCGGGCCGCGACGGCGTCGGCGGCCTCCTCCGGCGAGGCGTCGGTGGTTGCCGACGCCTTGGCCGGGAACCGGTCGAACCGGAACGGCACGCGAGGCGGGCGCCCGCGCAGGGCGCGGTAGTGGGCCATCGACCGCGGCAGGATGCAGCCCACCAGCGACACGAACAGCAGGATGTAGATCGCGGAGAACCAGACCGAGGTGTAGACGTCGAAGAACCCGGCCCTGTCGAGCCACTCGCCGGCCGTCGGGTGGTCGGCGAGGTACTCGATCACGCCTGCCGCGTCCTGGTTGCGCTGCGGGAGCACGGACCCGGGCACCGCTGCGACGGCGAGCAGCATGAGCAGCATGAGCGCCACGCGCATCGACGTGAGCTGGCGCCACATCCAGCGCAGGGTTCCCACCAGGCCCAGCGCTGGCGCGCTGGGCCGGCTCGGCCGCGGCTGCTCCTCGCCCGACGCCGGAGCGCCCCGCGCAGGCTCACCCTGCGTGAACTCGTCGGCTATCCCCTCGGGGACGTACCTACCCTCCTCGGCCATCAGATCACCGTCTCGAATCCGCCGATCCAGAGCTGCATGGCCCCGGTCAGCCGCGTCCACAGCCCGGTGACCAGCAGCAGCCCGACCAGCACCAGCATTCCGCCACCGATCCGCAGCGCCGCGAGGCGGTGCCTGCGCAGGAAGTCCAGCATCCGCTCGGAGCTCTGCAGCCCCAGGGCGACGAGCAGGAACGGCACGCCAAGGCCCACGCAGTACGCGACGCCGAGGAGCGCGCCGCGGCCCGCCGACGCCTCGTCGATCGCGAGCGCCTGCACGGCGCCGAGGGTGGGGCCGATGCAGGGCGTCCAGCCGAGCCCGAACACGACGCCGAGGAGGGGCGCGCCCCACAGGCCCGCGCGCGGGGTCATGTGGATCCTGGCCTCACGCTGCAGGAACGGGACGGCGCCGAGGAACCCGAGGCCGAGCAGGATCACCACGGCGCCGAGCACGCGGGTGATGACGTCCTCCCAGCGCACCAGGTAGGTCCCCAGGCTGCCGAACGCGGCGCCGAACGAGACGAACACGACGGTGAAGCCGAGCACGAACAGTGCGACGCCGCCGACGACGCGGCCGCGGGCGGGCTTGACGCGGGTGCTCACGGCCCCGGCCGTGGTGTTCATCGAGGCGGCAGCCATGCCGCTCACGTAGCCGATGTAGCCCGGCACCAGCGGAAGCACGCACGGCGAGGCGAACGAGACCAGACCGGCCAGCACGGCCACCGGTACCGCCAGCAGGAGGGATCCGCTGAACGCGGTGCTCGCGAGGCCGTCGCCGACGGCGGTCGCGACGGCGCCGAGAGGACTGCCGGGAAGCATCAGGCGGCCTCCGCCAGGACCTCGTCGATCAGCGCCTCGAGCGTGGAGTGCTCCGCCTGCCCGATGACGCGTGCAGCGACGTTGCCCTCCTGGTCCAGCACCACGGTGGTGGGCACGGCCTGCAGCGGCACGACGCCGTTCAGGCCGGCGATCACGACGCCCGTGCGGTCCTCGATGCTCGGGTACGGCACCTCGAACGTGCGCTGGAACGCCAGGGCGGCACCGGCGTCGTCCTCCGTGTTGATGCCGAGGAACTGCACGTCGTCCTTGGAGTTCGCGAGGTCCACGAGGTCGGGCGCCTCGGCGCGGCATGGCGCGCACGAGGCGTACCAGGTGTTCACGACCACCACGTCACCCGCCCACTCGGCGGTGTCGACGTCGTCGCCCTCGAAGGCGGTGCCCGTGATCGCGACGGGACCCTTGCGCTCGCCGGGGTCGTAGGTCTGCACCGACCCGTCCCCCGACACGTATCCCTGCCCGACGACGTCGCCGGCGCCGGAGTCCTCCGGCGAGCACGCCGTGAGTGCCGCGACGAGGCCGATGACGATACCGACAGCTACCACTACCTGAACGACCTTGAAGGCCTTGCCCCGCATCACGCGCCGGCGACCTTGCTCGCGCCGTCGTACAGCTCCGCGGCGGGTTCCGTGTAGTGCAGGCCCACGAACCGGTCGTCCTCGAAGCTCAGGGACGTCAGGGAGGCGAGGTTGCACTGGCGGCTGCGCGGGTCGTGCCAGAGCTGGCCGCCCTCGAACGACCGGCGGGTGAGCCACACCGGCAGCTGGTGGCTGACGAGCACGATCTCGTGGCCCTCCGCGGCTCGGCGCGCGTCCTCGACGGCGCTGCGCATGCGCTCGACCTGGTGCGTGTACGGCTCGCCCCAGGACGGGCGGAACGGGTTCCACATGTACGGCCAGTTCCGCGGGCTCTTGAGCGCGCCGCCGCCGTCCCCGACGGGGAGGCCCTCGAACCGGTTGCCCGCCTCGATGATGCGGTCGTCCGTCGCGAGGTCCAGGCCGAAGCTCTGCACAAGGGGCGCTGCGGTCTCCTGCGCGCGCTGCAGCGGGGAGGCGACGACCTTGATCACGTCCCGGCCGGCGTTCGTGAGGTGGTCGGCGACGATCTTCGCCATCGCCTGGCCACGGTCGGAGAGGCGGTAGCCGGGCAGCCGCCCGTACAGGACACCGTCGGGGTTGTACACCTCGCCGTGACGCAGCAGGTGAACCGTCGTGGAAACCATGGCGCCCAGTCTCGCACCCGACCCTGGGTGCCTGTGACCTCGAACGGGTGTGGATTGCCGTATCTCACACCGATCCGCGCCCGCAGGCCCTCGGACGGAGGGCGGCGGTCGCTCACCATGGGGTGAAATCCGAAGATCGGGATAAAACCGCCCTGACGACCTCTTGACCTTTAACGTTTAAGCCGCTTAACGTCTCCGCCAGTTTCACCATCGCCGCTGAAACGATTCAAGGGAGATCCCGATGTCGCTCGCCCTTCGCGCTCCACGATCCCGGAGCGCCCGGCTGTTCAGCCCGTTCCTCGTCCTCGCCCTTCTCGTCCCGCTGGCGGCGGCGCCACCAGCCGCCGGTATCCCCGCGCTCGAACCCACCGGTCCAGCCCTGGCCGTGACGGCGCCGACCGTGGACCGCCGCACCGACCCGACCGGGATCCTGCCGACGGATCCGGTCAGGTTCTCGTGGCAGCTCGACACCGACCGGCGCGGCGTCGTGCAGCGGGCCTACCAGGTGCGCGTCTGGGCCGGCGAGACCAGCTCGGGCAGAGCCATGTGGGACTCCGGCCGGGTCACCTCTGACCAGTCCGTGGACGTGCCGTACGGCGGCCCGGACCTCACCGCCCAGAGCGAGTACACCTGGTCGGTCCGGGCCTGGGACGACGACGACAACGCCTCCCGGTGGAGCACGCCGGCGCACTTCGAGACCGCGCTCGCCGACGCCGCAGCCTGGACCGGGCAGTGGATCGGCAAGGACACGTCCCAGGTCGGCGACGAATGGACGGACTACACCGTCTCGGTGACGGCGTCGCGCATCGAGGGTGCGCTGGGGATCTACGTCCGCGGCTCGGACCGGGCCAACGCGTACATGTGGCAGCTCAGCGAGACCGGGCACGCACTGCGTCCGCACGTGAAGGTGAACAACGGATACACCGTGCTCGACGCGGCGCCCTTCTCCGCGGACCTCGACCTCGCCGACCAGCACGAGTACACCCTCGAGGTGGCGGGAGACACCCTGACCACACGCGTCGACGGCGAGGTCGTGGACACCCGGACCGACGCGACCCACGCGGCGGCGGGCCTCGTGGGCCTCCGCACGAGCGGGGGCGAGTCCGCGCTCGTGCACGACATCAGCGTCACGACCCCGGACGGCGACAGCCTGCTGGACGCCACGTTCCCCGGCGACGAGCACGAGCTGTCCGACGGGCGGGCCACCCCCGACGGGCTGGCGGTGAGCGAGGGCGACGAGCCGTGGGCCGAGCAGTCGACCGACGTCCAGCTCCTACGGACGGAGTTCGACCTGCCGGACGTCCCGGTGACCAGCGCACGCGTCTACGCGACGGCGCGCGGACTGTACGAGCTCGAGCTGGACGGCACCGCGGTCGGAGACCACCAGCTCGCCCCCGGGTGGACGGACTACGAGGACCGGATCCAGTACCAGACCTACGACGTCACCGACCTGCTCCGCCCCGGCACCAACGTGCTCGGGGCGCAGCTCGCGAAGGGCTGGTTCGCCGGCCGCATCGCCCAGGCCGGATCGGAGCGGTACGGCACCACGCCGAGCCTGCTCGCCCAGCTCCGGGTCGAGCTGGCCGACGGGACCACCCGGACCATCACGACCGGGGACGACTGGTCGGTCGGGGAGAGCCCGATCCGCACGTCCGACCTCCTGGACGGCGAGGGCTTCGACGCGCGCGCCGCGCACGACACCGACGGGTGGTCGTCCCCCGGCTTCGACGCGACGGGCTGGGAGCCCGCCGACGTCATCGAGCCGCCGGCAGCCGAGCTCGTGCCGCAGCAGGACCAGCCGGTCCGGGTGCTCGAGGAGCTGGGCGCCACGGCACTCCCGTCCCCTTCCGAGGGTGTCCACCTCTACGACCTGGGGCAGAACATGGTGGGCCACGTCCGCGCCCGGCTCACCGGGGCCCCAGGCACGACGGCGACCCTCCGGTTCGGCGAGGTCCTCAACCCCGACGGGACCCTGTACACCGACAACCTGCGCACCGCGAAGGTCACCGACACCTACACCTTCGACGAGTCGGGGACCGGCGTCGTCGAGCCGACCTTCACGTCGCACGGGTTCCGGTTCGTCGAGATCACCGGGGTCACCGAGGCGCCGGCGCCCGCCGACGTCGTCGGCGTGGTGGTCAGCACCGACACCGAGGAGTCCAGCGAGCTGTCGACGGGCTCTGCCATGGTCGACCAGCTCGACAGCAACATCCGGTGGGGCCGGCGCGGCAACTTCCTCTCCATCCCGACCGACACCCCGGCCCGTGACGAGCGGCTCGGCTGGACCGGTGACATCAACGTGTTCGGCGAGACCGCCGCGTACACGGCCGACTCGCGCGAGTTCCTCCGCAAGTGGCTGCGCGACCTGCGCGACAGCCAGCGGGCCGACGGCGCCTTCCCCGGCTTCGCGCCGATCATCCCCGGCCACTCCGACGGCGGGATGGGCACCGCCGGCTGGGGCGACGCCGGCGTGCACGTGCCATGGACCCTCTGGCGCGCCTACGGCGACACCGACGTCGTCGAGGAGAACTACGAGGCGATGCGGCGCTACGTCGACTACCTGCACGCCGACTCCGAGGACTGGATCCGCGACGAGGGCGGCTACCTGGACTGGGTGAACCTCGACGACCCGACCGAGGCCGGCGTGGTCTCCACCGCCTTCATGGCCAAGAGCACGCAGGAGCTCGCCGAGATGGCCCGCGCCATCGGCCGGACGGCGGACGCCGACGCGTACGACACCGCCTTCGCGGAGATCCGGGCCGCCTACCAGCGGGAGTTCGTCGCCGACGACGGCACCGTGAGGTCCGACAGCCAGACGTCGTACGTCCTGACGATCACGCACGGCCTGATGCCCGACGAGCTCGAGGACGAGGTGGCGGCGAAGTTCCTCGCGAGCCTCGAACGGCGCGACCGGCACCTGTCCGTCGGCTTCCTCGGCGTCGAGGGGCTGCTGCCCGCCCTGTCCCAGATCGGGCGGGACGACGTCGCCTTCGAGATGCTCCAGCACGAGGACTACCCGTCGTGGGGCTACGAGATCGCGAACGGCGCGACGACCGTGTGGGAGCGGTGGAACTCCATCCTGCCGGACGGCTCGTTCCACGACCCGGGGATGAACTCGTTCAACCACTACGCGTACGGCGCCGTCGGCCGGTGGATGTACGGGACCATGGCCGGCGTCCGCTCGCTGGAGCCGGGCTACCGCAGGTCGCTCGTCGCGCCCCGGGTCGACGAACGCGTCGGGCACGTCGACTACCGCCTGGACACCCCGTACGGCGCGGTCGAGAGCGGGTGGGACGTCGAGGGAGACCGCCTGGAGCTGACCGTGACGGTGCCCGCCAACACCACGGCGGAGATCCGGGTGCCCGCCACGTCGCGGCACGCCGTGCTCGAGTCCGGCACACCGGTCGCCCGGGTGCGGGGTGTCGAGTTCGAGCGCATGGTCGACGGTGCGGCCGCCTTCAGCGTGGGCTCCGGGACGTACCGGTTCGTGGTGGACGAGGCGCTGGGCGACCTCGGCGACGCCCTGCAGGGCCTGGCCGAGCTCGGGGACGCCGTCGACGACGCGCGGGCCGACGGCCACCTGACCCGGTCGCAGGCCGCTCGCCTCGGCCGGCTGGCCGACGGCGCCGACCGGGACACCGCGCTGGCCTGGTCGGCCTACCTCCGCTCCGACGACGACGCTCCGGCGCACGTCCACGCGGCCCTTGCCGACGTCGGCGAGCTCAGGACCGCGATCGAGGACGCCGTCGGGAACGGGCTGCCCGAGACCGTCGCCGAGTCCCTGCTCACCGCCACCTCCGCTGTGGCCACCACCCTCGCGGATGCCTCGGGGGCGCTGCTCGGGGCGCGCGCGGAGCTGGCGGTTCCCGACGGGACCGCCCTGCCTGGGTCGGTCGTCCCGGTCGAGCTGAGCCTTGCGAACACCGGACGGCAGGCCCTCCTGCGGCCCGAGGTCGAGCTCGCCCTGCCGGACGGCTGGACGGCGACCCCGGTGGGGCAGCTCCCCGACCGGGTGGAACCGGGGACGACCGCGGTGCAGCGCCTCGACGTGTCGCTGCCCGCAGGGCTCGCGGCGGGCAGGGCAGAGCTCGCCGGGACGGTGGCCTACACCTACGGCGACTCGACGGCAGAGCTCCGGGTCGCCGGTGGGCTCTCCGTCGTGCCCGCCGTCGTGGTCGACTCCGCCCGGACGACGCCCGGCGCGGCGGGACCGGGAGACAGGGTCACCGTGCGTACCGCGATCGAGAACCGGTCGGCCGTGGAGCAGTCACGCACCGTGACGGTGACGGTCCCGGAGGGCTGGCCCGCACCCGAGCCCGCCGAGCTGACGCTGGCGCCCGGGGAGGCCGTCGACCACGAGGTGGAGGTCCGGGTCCCCGGGTCGGTCACCGGCGGTCCGACGTCGATCGGGGTCGCCGTCGGCGCGCACGACGACGAGTCGGCGCGGGCGACGCTGGACGTGCGCGTGCCGACGCCGCCTGCGGGCGTCGTCGACCATGTCGACGTCGGCGACGCCGCGTCGGAGGCGGCGCACGGGCTGACCGCCTCCCCCGGCTCGGGGACCAACGTCGAGGCGGGGCTCACCCGCAGGTACACGGGCGTCACCGGGGGCGACGGACACTTCGAGCTCGACCTCGACGTCCCGGCTGGTGAGGCGTTCGTGCTGACCGTCGTCGAGACCTACGACGGCGCGCAGCGCAAGACCTACGACGTCCTCGCCGACGGCACCCGGGTGCTGGGCAGGGACTACCGCAAGACGTCCGGCGGTGCCGGGACGGTCACGTACCGGTTGGTCGTCGAGCCGTCGGCGGCGACGGCGGACGGCGTGGTGCGGCTCCGGTTCGAGGACGTACCGGGCGACTACGACCCGTCGGTGGCCGACGTCTGGACCAGTACGCAGGAGGTCTAGCGACAACGCCTACCCAGCGATCCTGCCCGCATCTCCCCGGGGAGGCGGGCAGGATCGCTGGGTAGGCGCAGCCAACACCCGCTAGTCGCAGAGGGCCGTCAGGCCCTCCTCCGTTCCGCCGGAGAGCTTCGACGACTCGGCGACCTTGGCCATGATGCGGCCCAGCACGGCGAACTCCTCCGGCTCCAGCGCGTCCACCATGATGCGGCGCACCGCGGCCACATGGCCGGGGGCAGCGGTCTCGAGAGCCGCGTACCCGGCGTCGGTCATGGTGCAGTTCACGCCACGCCGGTCGCCCTCCGCCGCACGTCGCTCGACCAGGCCGCGTTGTTCCATGCGCGCGACGGTGTGCGTGAGCCTGCTGCGCGAGAGCACCAGGCCGTCGGCGAGAGCCGACATCCGCATGGTGCGCTCCGGTGCCTCCGAGAGCTGCACCAGCAGGCTGTACTCCCCGAGGGAGAGGTCGAGGGTCCGGTCGTGGACGGCACCGAGCGCCTCGACGAAGCGCGCGGTGCCCTCGAGGTAGTGCCGCCAGGAGCCCTGCTGCTCCTCGGTCAGCCAGCTGTCGCGCTGCTCGATCGTCTCTGCTGCCATGTTGCCCATCGCTTTCGTGCTTGCCGAGCCGCTCGTTCCACCGCCATCCGCGACCAGTGGAAACATGCTGTGGGAATACGTTACGGGACCGGCTATGTTAGATGTGATCGTGACTAGTTGATCTCTCAACTATCTACCCGAACCGCCGCACCGACAAGGAGCCTCACTCATGGCCACCTCCCTTCCCGCAGGTCTGACCACCGGCACGTACGACCTCGACCCGTCCCACACCACGGCCGCCTTCTCCGTCCGCCACGCGGGCATCGCGAAGGTCCGCGGCACCATCGGCGTGGCCTCCGGCACCATCACGGTGGGCGACGACCTGGAGTCGTCGAGCGTCACCGCCGAGCTGGACGCGGAGTCGGTCAACACGGGCGACGCCGGTCGCGACGGCCACCTGAAGAGCGCCGACTTCTGGCACGCCGAGGAGAACCCCGCCTGGACCTTCACGTCCACCGGCATCCGGCCCGAGGGCGACGCCTACATCATCTCGGGCGACCTGACCATCAACGGCGTCACCAAGGGCGTCGAGCTGGAGACCGAGTTCACCGGCACCGCCAAGGACCCGTTCGGCAACGACCGTGCCGGCTTCGAGGCCAGCCTCGAGATCAACCGCAAGGAGTTCGGCCTGACCTGGAACGCCTCGCTGGAGACCGGCGGCTTCCTGGTCGGCGACAAGGTCAAGATCACCCTGGACGTCAGCGCGATCGCCAAGGCCTGACCCGTCCCGGTGCGCCGACACCGGCGCCTCCCACTTCGCGTTCAGCAGGCTGCAGGCGACCGTAACCCCCCGGGGGTTATGGTCGCCTGGAGCCTGCTGAACCGCTGTCAGGGGCGGACCGTCGGCGGCCTTCTGACGCCAGCACCAGCCAGGTCACGAACCACGGGACGCCCCATGCTGCGGACAACACCGCCGCACGGCCGAGATCAGCCTCGGTGGCGATGTCACCGGCGTCGGCGAGGTCCGTCCCCGCGACGACCAGGTCAGTGTCCTCCGGATGCTGGACCACGGTGAACGTGCCGGCATACGGGGCGGGTGCGTCGGTCCACGTGCGCATCGGGGTGCCCGGCAGATAGGGGTCCTGGTGGTAGTCCAGGTGAACCTGCCTCGCGCCGTCGGCATGCTCGACGACAGCCCGCACCTTGACGTTCCGGCCGCCACGGCCCCTGCTGAACTCCGCGTCGTGAGCAGTGATCCGTACGCCGTCCGACGCCAGCTCCGCCAGCCGCGCACTCTGGTACGTCCCGTAGACGGCGCCGCCGACCAGGGGCAGAGCGAGCCCGAACACGGTGATCCAGACGGACATAGCAAGGCCGCGGGAGTGCGTGCCCCCTCCCGACGGCCGGTGCTCGCCACGGTCCTGGCCCCCGGTCCTCAGGAGGTCGTCGGCCCGACGGCTCGCCACCATCATGACTGCCCCGCCAAGAACTGCCGACGCCAGCACCACGCCCAGGACGATCGGCGCGGCGAACCGCGTCTCGTCGTAGCCGGCCAGGAGCTCGACGACGAAGAACCCCAGCGGCGCCAGGGCCGCGAGCATCCAGCCCCAGACCACACCTTGCCGAACGCTCCAGGGCAGTGTGACGAACGTCCTGGGCCTGCCGGCGAAGAGCTCCTCGTCCACGCCCTCTTCCGCTTCATCGGCGATCGCGGGCGGCCCGTGCCCGCGCCGCCCGCCTCCGTGCCTGGCATCGGCGCGGATCGCCGCGACCCGCGCCGCACGTTCTGCCCGGGTCAGGTCCTCTCCCGCGAAGCTGACGAGCCTGCCCGTCCGCGGGTCCACGTGCTCCACATCGACCGGTCCGGTGCCCTCGACGAGCGTGATGTATGCCGCCGCGTGCTCCCTCGCCGTTCGCGTGCTCGCCATGCTGTCGAGAACCCGCGCCGCAGTCACCCCGAACGCACCAGGAATGGCGAGCACCGCCGCGAAGATGGGCTGGTCAGCGCCCCACAGCAGCACCATGCCCACAACGAGGCCGACCATACCGACGCCCAGGCACCAGCTCCCGGCGGCGGAAAGACTCCGCGCGGAGACGCCCGACAGCATCCTTCGCCCGATCCTCGGGTGCCATCCGTCAGCCACTCACGTCCCCCGGTCCATCAGCTCGGTCAACAGGTCAGCCTGCTGTGTATAGCACCGCGCCCCACGTCACGGTGGGCCCCGACCCGAGAATCACCCGGCCCCGGTCGGACGTCGGACCGAACTCGCTCAGTTCGGTCCGATGACCTGAGATCGGTCAGTTAACCGACCGATCTCATCCCATCCGACCGATCTCACCGGTGTGGTGCAGCATCATCCGCGCCCGAGCAGCCTCAGAGCGCTGCGGCCCGGGTCGCCGCGTGGAACGCCAGGATCTGCAGCTCGCCACCGACGTCGACGGACCGCACCACCACGTCGTCCGGGACCTGGAGCGCTATGGGCGCGAAGTTCAGGATCTCGCGGACGCCCGCGCCGACGACGGCGTCGGCCACGTCCTGGGCACCATGACCCGGCAGCGCGAGCACGACCATGGTGACCCGCTCGCGGTGGATGACCTCGGCAACGGCGCGGACGTGCTCGACGGCCACTCCGGCCACCCGCGTGCCCACGACGTCGGGCGACGCGTCCAGCAGTGCCACCACCTGGAAGCCGCGCGTCGCGTACCCGGAGTAGTTCGCGAGCGCGTGCCCGAGGTTACCGATGCCGACGATCGCGAGCCGGTGCTCCGTCTCGAGCCCCAGGGCGACGGTGATGTACGAGGCGAGCGACTCGACGTCGTAGCCGACGCCGCGCGTGCCGAACGAACCCAGGTACGACAGGTCCTTGCGCAGCTGGGCCGAGCTCACGCCCGAGCGTTCGGCAAGCTCCGTCGACGAGGTGAGGCCCACCCCCTCGGCAGCGAGGTCGCGCAGGGCGCGCAGGTAGTACGGCAGCCTCCCTACGGTTGCTGCCGGAACTGTGCCGTCACTGAGTTCGACCACGTGCTGCTCCCCTCCCCGCGACCACTGTGTCGCGGGCGTACGCACACACTGCCGGGATGATCATGCCAGGAGGCGGGCCAGGCGCGCACCGTCCACGCGCCAGAATCCTTGCTGGACCCCGTCCACCTCGACCACGGGGACGTATTCCCCGTACTTCTCCCGCAGTGCGGGCGCGCTGTCGATGTCGACCTCGCGCCATTGGGCTCCGGCACCCTCGCACACCTGCACCACGACGGCTCGTGCGTCTTCGCACAGATGGCACGCCTCGCGTGTGTACAGGACTACCCGGGCTCCGGCAGGACTTGTCACGCCCCGAGGTTACGTCACGCGCGCGACGGCGAGCGGTCGGTGTCCGGCAGTCGTCGGTCCACCCACAGCGCACCCCACGCCAGGACGAGGAAGACGACGGCGACGAGCCCCGCGTTGGTCAGCGCACCGGGGTAGCCGAGCACGTTGACGTCGAGGAACGGGTACGGGTACCAGTCGGTCGCCGCGCCCCGGAGGAACGTGTAGACGAGCCAGGCGATCGGGTAGACGACCGACCACCACACGGTCCGCGCGGACACCCGTGGGCGCGGCCCCGCCCACAGCCAGACGATGACGGCGAACAGCGGTGCCAGGACGTGCAGCATCGTGTTGGAGACCAGGCCGGCCCCGGTCAGCTCGACGATGCCCCGCAGCACGGTGTTGTAGACGACGCCGGTGACGGCTATGCACAGCAGCGCGTCGAGGCGCAGCACGCGGAAGACCGGACCGTCCCGGCGCGGGTCCACCGCGAGCGCCAGCGAGACCCCGCCGATCAGCAGATTCGACTCGATGGTGAAATAGCTGAAGAGCCGGACGATGCGCTCGGCATGCGTCGGGGCCAGGCCTGGGCCCTCGACGATCGCCACGACGAGCTCGATGGCGAAGCCGCCGAGGGCGAACACCGCGACCAGCAGGTGCAGTGCTCGTGCCAGCGTGGCCCGTTCCGGCATCCTGCTCTCGTGCGTCACTCCCCGGTTTTATCACGGTCGGCCCCGCCCACCGGGTGGGGACTTGCGCGACGTGACACGCGGATAGAGTGACCTCCATGCCGTCGACGCACCCCTCGTCCGCCACTGCGGCGTTCTTCGACGTCGACAACACGATCATCCGCGGGGCGAGCGCCTTTCACCTGGCCAAGTCCGCTTATCAGCGCAAGTTCTTCGGCACGCGCGACATCCTGAGGTTCGCGGTGATCCAGGCGCGCTACCTGATGTGGGGCGAGAACAAGGAGCAGATCGACGAGGTGCGTCACCGCGCCCTGTCGCTCATCGCGGGCCGCAGCGTCGCGGAGATCGCCACCCTCGGCGAGGAGGTGTGGGACGCCGTCCTGTCCTTGCGGATCTATCCGGGCACGCGCCGCCTGCTCGACGAGCACATCGCGGCGGGTCACCAGGTCTGGCTCGTCACCGCTACCCCGGTGGAGGTCGCACAGCTCATCGCCCGCCGGCTGGGCGCCACGGGGGCGCTCGGCACCATCGCGGAGCACAAGGACGGGTTCTACACGGGCCGGCTCAACGGTGACCTCATGCACGGGCAGGCCAAGGCTGCGGCCATCGTCGAGCTGGCCGAGATCAACGACATCGACCTCGCCGAGAGCTACGCGTACGGGGACTCGCTGAACGACCTGCCGATGATGGGCGTGGTGGGCCACCCCTGCCCGATCAACCCCGACCTGCGGCTGCGCAGGCACGCGCAGGAGGTGGGCTGGCCGATCCGGGAGTTTCGCGGCCGGTCGCAGCGGGCGGCCGGGCGCGGGGTGCGGACCGCCTCGTGGGCCGGTGCCGCGTGGGTGCTCGGCCTGGTACTGCGCGCGGCGCGGCGCCGGCTCCAGGGCCGCTAGCTCTCCCCGAACCACGCTCCCGCAGACACGAAGAAGGCCCGGCCCCCACAGGGGGCCGGGCCTGCTCGTCACGCGCCAGAGGGCGCGCGCGTCACTTCTTGTTGCGGCGCTGGTGGCGCGTCTTACGAAGCAGCTTGCGGTGCTTCTTCTTCGCCATACGCTTGCGGCGCTTCTTGATGACGGAGCCCATAGGTCCTCGCAATGTTCGATCGGTCGGCGGCAGCCCGACGACGGGCCGCTCAGCGAAATGGTCCACGGTTGGTCCGGGACAGTGACGCCAGAGTGACGATGGCCGACCAACACGAAAGGGAGTCCGTTGCCTAGGCTACCTGGTCCAGCGCGCGCCCCGTAATCGGCGGGGGTGTGAGTTGCGCCGACCGGGACCTGGCGACCGGGTCACGGCCGCGCGGCGAACCGGTCCAGCAGTTCGGCGTGGCCCGAGCAGACGAGCAGGTCGTTGGCCGAGACGCGGGTCTCCGGCGTCGCGTAGACGAAGTCGACACCCGGTGACTTCACGCCGATCACGGTGACGCCGTACCGCCTACGGATGTTGGACTGGGCGAGCGTGAAGCCCTGCGTCTCCTTGGGCGGGCGCATCTTCACGATGGTGAACCCGTCCTCGACCTCGATGTAGTCGAGCAGCTTGCCGCTCACGAGGTGGGCCACGCGCGAACCGGCGTCGGCCTCCGGGAAGACGACGTGGTGCGCACCGATGCGGGTCAGGATCCGGCCGTGCTCCGCTGAGATCGCCTTGGCCCAGATCTGCGGCGTGCCTATGTCGACCAGGTTGCCCGTGATCAGCACCGACGCCTCGAGGGACGAGCCGACACCGACCACGGCCACGCCGAAGTCCTTGGCGCCGAGCTGCTCCAGCGCCTCCGGGTTGGACGCGTCGGCCTCCACCAGCGGCAGCCGGCCGGACCACTGTGCGACAAGGGTCGGGTCCTGCTCGACCGCCAGCACGTCCTGGCCCAGCCTGTCCAGGGTCCCGCCGATCGACGACCCGAACCGCCCTAGTCCGATCACGAGCACCCCAGCGTCACGCTCGGGCTTCTTCTCCGGCACGGTATTCCTCTCTGGCCACTTGTCAGACGTACGGGTCACGATAGTGACCTGCGGTCCGCCACGTCCTCATCCGATGTTGTCCTACGGTCGAGACCTGCGTTCCGGGCTCACCCGATGTTGTCTGTCGCGTGAGGCCTGCGTTCCGTTCCGGGCGAGTGCCTCGTTCCTCGGCCCTCACCCTGCACTGCACTCCGGCCTCACCCGATGATGGGTCGTTCCTCCGGGAAGCGTACGATGCGCCGCCGGTCGCGCAGCGCCAGCACCGCCACGACGGTCACCGCGCCGGTCCGCCCGACGAACATGAGCGCCGACAGCCAGTACTTGGCGGCGTCGGGCAGCCCCTGCGTGATCCCCGTGGACAGACCGACGGTCGCGAACGCCGACAGCACCTCGAACAGGACCTTGGACAGGCTGTGGTCGGTGAGCTCCAGCAGCGCGACGCAGGAGACCAGCACGATGGACGCCCCCGTGAACACCACGGCGATCGAGAGCCTGAGCACGTCGCGCGGGATGCGCCGGCCGAACGCCTCGATGTCCCGGTCGCCGCGCGCCTCGGCGAAGATCGCCAGCAGCATGACGGCGAGCGTGGTCACCTTGATGCCGCCGGCGGTCGACGCCGACCCACCGCCCACGAACATCAGGGCGTCCTGGATGAGCCAGCTCGACTCGGTCATGGCTCCGACGTCGACCGTGCTGAACCCGCCCGAGCGGGGCATGATCCCTGCGAAGACGGCGGCCAGGAGCTTTTCCCCGAGGGTCAGTGGGCCGAACGTGTCCGGGTTGGTCCACTCCAGGACGAGGAGCAGCAGGGCACCCACCCCGAACAGCACGAAGCTGGTCACGAGCGTGAGCTTGGTGTGCAGGGAGAACCGCTGGGTCCAGCCGTGCCACCGCTGGCCCGGCCGCGGCAAGGACCGCTGGATGTTGAGGATCACCGGGAAGCCGAGCGCGCCGATGAACACGCCGAGCGCGATCGGCAGCACGAGCGTCCAGTCCCCGACGTGCGGTGCCAGGCCCTCCACGGTCGGCACGAAGCCCGCGTTGTTGAACGCCGAGATCCCGTAGAACAGCGAGTGCCAGGCCGCGGTGCCCACGTTGCCCTCGATCACGAGGAAGCGGGGAAAGAGCAGCAGGGCGATCGACAGCTCGAGGGTGGTGGCGGTGACGATGATGACCCGGATCAGCGAGCCGACGTCGCCCAGCTTGCTGGTCTTGGTCTCCGACGCGGTGAGCAGCTTCTGCGTCAGTCCGATCTTGCGCGACACGATCATGCCGAGCAGCGAGGCGACGGTCATGATCCCGAGGCCGCCCACCTTGATACCGGTGAGGATGACGATCTGCCCGTACAGGGACCAGTAGGTAGCGGTGTCCTGCACGACGAGGCCGGTGACGCACACGGCGGAGACCGCGGTGAACAGCGCGTCGACCAGGCGTGCGCCGTCGCCGTCCGCCGTGGCGAAGGGTGCGAGCAGGAGCAGGGTGAACACCCCGATCACGCACGCGAAGACCGTGACGGCCAGTCGGGCCGGCGCCCGGAACGCGAGCACGTCGATGTACTCCCGGAGACCGAACAGCCCGTGCCGCAAGCTCGGCGCCATCCGACCCGCTCCTTCCCCCAGCTCCCGACGATCGACGCCTTACTCTGCCACGCCGCGGGGCCCACCCCGGGCAGAAACCCGCTCACCGGCGCCAGTCCGTTACCGTGGGCGAGTGCACCTCGCCCGGCTGGTCTGGAGTCCGCGACTGCTCGAGTACGACTTCGGACCCGGGCATCCCATGTCGCCTGCCCGCCTCGACCTCACGATGCGGCTCATCGACGCGCTCGGCCTGCTCGAAGAGCCGACGCTCGAGGTGGTGGACGCCGAGCCCGCCTCCGACGCCGTCATCGAGACGGTGCACGACGCCGACTACGTGGCCGCCGTCCGGCACGCCGGGACCACGCTGGAGCCGGACCTGGCGCGCGGACTGGGCACGGACGACGACCCGCTGTTCGCGGGGATGCACGAGGCCGCCGCACGCCAGCTCGGTGGATCCGTCGACCTCGCCTCGGCGCTCTGGAGCGGGGAGATCGCGCACGGCGTGAACGTCGCCGGCGGCATGCACCACGCGATGCCCGGTGCGGCGTCGGGCTTCTGCGTCTACAACGACGCCGCCGCAGCCATCCGGCACCTGCTGGACCAGGGCGCGGAACGGGTTGCCTACCTGGACTTCGACGCCCACCACGGCGACGGCGTCGAGGCCATCTTCTGGGACGACCCGCGCGTGCTCACGATCTCGATCCACGAGGACGGTCGCACCCTGTTCCCTGGCACCGGCGCGTCGACCGACATCGGTTCCGGTCCCGCCGAGGGCAGCGTCGTCAACATCCCCGTCCCCGCGCGGACCTCCGGCGCAGCCTGGCTGCGGGCCATCGACGCCGTGGTGCCAGCCCTGGTCCGGCAGCACCGGCCGGAGGCGATCGTGTCCCAGCACGGCTGCGACGCCCACGGCCGTGACCCGCTCTCGAACCTGAACGTGTCGGTGGATGCCCAGCTGACCGCACAGAAGTGGGCCCATGCGCTCGCGCACGAGCACGCCGAGGGCCGCTGGCTCGCGCTGGGCGGTGGCGGCTACGCCGTGTCCGACGTCGTGCCGCTCGCCTGGGCGGCGCTCGTCGCGGAAGCCGCGCACGTGCCGCTGGAACGCGGCTCCGAGCTGCCTCGCGCGTGGCGTGCGACGGTCGAGGCCCTGGACCTGGAGGCGGCACGCACGCTCGGCTCGGCGGAGGTGCCGTTCCGCGGCTGGCGCGACGGCTACGACCCCGCCGACGCGGTGGACCGCGCGGTCCAGGCGACCCGCAGGTCGGTCTTCCCCCTCTGGGGCCTGGACCCCCTGCTGGACTGACCCGGCTCGGCGGGGCCCGGCGGGCTGTCTGCCGGGTGATCGGCAGTTCGTCAGGTGATCGGCAGCCCGGGAATGCCGATCACCTGACGGATTGCCGATCACCCGGCAGACAGCCCACGTTCAGGCGCGCGCCATCCGACCGCCACCCCTGTCCGGGAGCCTCGGGCCATGCGACGTCGCTTCGCCGCCCTGCCGGCCGCCCTGCTGCTCCTGTCCACCCTCGTCCCGGCCTCTGCGGCCGCGAGCGGCGCGCCGGAGCGGCCGGTGTCCGCCCCCGCGACCGTCACCACCTCGGTGGAGACGCCCCCGCTGTACGACGACGCGGCCGGCGGCAACGCGTCGGGCGACGACCCCGCGATCTGGGTGCACCCGGACGACTCGGACCGTTCGCTCGTCGTCGCGACGGCCAAGGAGGGCGGCCTGCGCGTCTACTCCGTGGCCGCGACCGAGCTGCAGTCGGTCGCGGCCACGGCGGCTCCCCGCGCCGACGGCGTCCCGGGCCGGTACAACAACGTGGACATCGCCTACGGCCTCGATGTGGACGGCGAGACGACGGACGTCGCCGTCGTCTCGGACCGGTACAACGACCAGATCCGCTTCTTCGCCATCGATCCCGCCGGGGCCGACGCCGCCACGCCGCTCACCGAGGTGACCGCTCCCGAGCTGGAGTTCCTGTTCAGCCCGGACCGCGCGACGGTCGCCGAGGACCAGACGGCGTACGGCCTGGCCGTCTACCAGCCGCGTGACGGCGAGACGTACGCGGTGGTCACGCAGGAGGGGAACCCCACCATCGCGACGGCCCGGCTCACGACCGGCCCCGACGGCATCGGCTACACCGATGTCGAGCACCTGGCGGTCCCTGGCGAGTTCCCACTGCCCGACGGCTCGACCTGGGTCCCGTGCGAGGAGCCGGGCGTCGGGCCGCAGCTCGAGGGCGTTGCCGTGGACCGCCGCACAGGGACGCTCTACGCGGCACAGGAGGACGTCGGCCTCTGGCGGGTGCCGCTCCCGCTGGGCTCCGGCGAGCCGCGCCTGGTCGACAAGGTCACGGACTTCGGCGTCCACGACGCCTACGACCCCGAGACGGAGGAGTGCGCCCCCGTGGACCCGGCCGCACCGTCGTACGGGGGCAAGAACCTGACCGCCGACGCCGAGGGCGTCGACATCTGGTACGGCCCCGGCCGCACGGGCTACGTGCTCGTGTCGAGCCAGGGTGATGGCACCTACGGCGTGTACGCCCTGACCGGCAGCAACCGCTCGCTCGGTACCTTCCGGGTGGCCGGCGACGGAGTGGACGACGTCAAGGGGTCGGACGGCCTCGCGGTGTCGAACGCGCCCGTCGGCGAGTACGAGTCGGGGCTGCTGGTCACGCACGACGAGCCAGAGACCGGCCCCGACGCGGACCCGGACCGGGACGCGACGGGCTTCTCCTACGTCCACTGGGCCGACGTCGCGCAGGCACTCCGCCTGCCCTGACGCCTGCCCGGACAAAGGTTGGGGGCTCACTCCGTCCGACGGCGGAGAGTCAGCACGCCAAGGAGCACCGCCCCCACGATGAACAGGGCGATGACCCCGACCGCACCTCGGATGCCTGCCCACTCGTCGCCCGCCGCGAGCGACGTCATCGCCTCGACGGCGTAGGTGAGCGGGAAGACGCGGGACAGCCACTCCAGGACCTCGGGCATCTGGTCGCGCGGCATCAGGAGCCCGCAGGTGATGAGCTGCGGGAACAGGATCGCCGGCATCATCTGGACCGCCTGGAACTCGCTGCGGGCCAGCGCCGATGCGGCCAGTCCCAGCGTGCAGCCGAGCACCGCGTCGAGCATCGCCACGACCAGCACGAGCCACAGCGGTCCCGCCACGTCCATGCCCACCCACGTCGCGAAGCCCACCACCACGAGAGCCTGGACCAGGGCCAGCGTCGCGAACGCGAGGCCGTAGCCCGCCACGAAGTCGCCCTTGCGAATGGGCGTGGTCATGAGCCGCTCCAGCGTGCCCGACTGCCGCTCGCGGAGCGTCGCGACGCTCGTGACCAGGAACATCACGATGAGCGGGAAGATGCCCACCAGCATGGGGCCGAACCGGTCGAGCACCTGCGGCTGGTCGTCGAACATCCAGGCGATGAGGCCGATCAGCAGGCACGGGAGCACGATGATCAGGGCGACCGTGCGGTGGTCGCCGCGCAGCTGGGACAGCACACGGCCGGCGGTGGCGAAGGTCAGGTTCATCGTGCCGTCTCCTCGGTGGGCGCCGTCCCCTGAGCCGGCTGAGCTGCGTCGATCAGCGCGAGGAACGCACGCTCGGCGTCGGGCGCCCCGGTCGTGGCCAGCAGCTCGTCGGGCGTGGTGTCCGCGACGAGGGCGCCGTCGCGCATCAGGAGCAGCCGGTCGCACTGCACCGCCTCGTCCATGACGTGGCTGGAGACCAGGAGCGTGCGCCCCTCGGCGGCCAGCCGGCGGAACACCGCCCACAGGTCGCGGCGCAGCACGGGATCGAGGCCGACGGTGGGCTCGTCCAGGACGAGCAGCTCCGGGCCGCCCACGAGGGCCGCGGCGAGAGAGACCCGCGACCGCTCGCCGCCGGACAGCGTGCCGACGCGCTGCTTCTCGTGCCCGCCGAGGTCGACGGTGCCGACCGCCGCAGCTACGGCCTCGGCCGACGCGGGTACGCCTGCCAGAGCCGCGAAGTACCGGAGGTTCTGGACGACGGTGAGGTCGGTGTAGACGCTGGCGTCCTGCGTCATGTAGCCGACCCTGCGGCGCAGGCCCGGACTGCCCGCGGCGCTGCCGAGCACCTCGACCGACCCGGTCACCTTGTCCTGCACGCCGACCAGCGAGCGCATGAGCGTCGTCTTGCCGGAGCCGGACGGCCCCATCAACCCGACGACGGAACCGGCGGGCACGCTGAGGTCGAGCCCGTCGATGATCGGTCTGCCGCCGCGGACCACACGCAGGCCACGGATCACCACCGCGTTTTTCCTCATGTGAGGAATTATGCGCGCTCGGTCGGCGGCGCCGCAAGGTCTCCCGTCAGATACCGCTGCAGGTTGGGGCCGACGAGCGCGGCCACCGCCGCCGGGCGCATCGAGGCGAGCGGCTCCACCGGGACCAGGAAGCGGGTCATCATGAGGCCGGCCATCTGGGACGCCACGAGGGCGGTGCGCAGGGGCGCCTCGGGCACGTCGAGCGCACGCACCACCGGGCCGAGGATCGCTGCGCCGATGAACTGGGACAGCAGCCCACGCAGCGTGGCGTCCGACATGACGGCCGGCACGACCACCCGGACCGTGTCACCGCCGTACTCGTCCCAGAGGCCGAGCAGCGCCTCGACGAGCCGCTCCCCCAGCGTGTCCACCGGGCCGGTCGCCACCTGCCCGACGACCGCGCCGGGGTCGATCCCGACGACCCCGAGCATCGCCGTCAGCAGCTGGGCCTTGTCAGGGAACCAGTGCCGCACCGTCCCCGGGTCCACGCCGGCGCGACGGGCGACCGAGCGCAGGGAGGCTGCCTCGTACCCGCGCTCGACGAACTCCGTGCGGGCCGCTGCGAGGATCTCGGCACGTGCGTCCTGCCCGGCAGGACGACGGCCCCGGCGCGGCGCGGAATCGGGTGATGCCATCCGGCCATTCTCGCCCACCGCCCGACGACAGAAGCTCCCGAGCTGGAGCGCTCGGGAGCTTCCGACGGTTCGGGCGAACGTTCTACCGAGTGGCGGCCGGCCCGTGTGGGCCGACCGCCGTTCGATCCAAGGTTCGCGCAGGCCGCTCAGCGGGCCACGGTCGCCCGCTTCTTGTTCCAGACGTCGAACGCGACGGCCAGGAGCAGCACGACGCCCTTGACCACCTGTTGGGTGGACTGGTCCACGCCCATGAGCTGCATGCCGTTGGACATGACGGCCATGATGAGGCCACCGACCATCGCGCCGGTCACGGTGCCGATACCGCCGGTCACTGCGGCACCACCGATGAAGCAGGCCGCGATCGCGTCGAGCTCGAACATGTTGCCGGCCGCCGGCTGGGCGGCGCTCGACCGGGCGGAGAACACGATGCCCGCGATCGAGGCGAGGAAGCCCATGTTCACGAACATCCAGAAGTTCACGCGCTTCACGCGGACGCCGGACAGCTGGGCCGCCGCGAGGTTGCCACCGATCGCGTAGACGTGCCGCCCGAACACGCTGTGCTTGGTGACCAGCGTGTAGACCATGACCAGCACGGCCAGGATGATCAGCACCGTCGGCAGGCCGCGGTAGGAGGCGAGGTTCCACGCGAACCACATGACGAGTGCGGCGATCACCACGAGCTTGAGCACGAACAGCACCGGGGCTTCGACCGTCTGGTTGTAGGCGACGCGCGCGCGGCGGTTGCGCCACGAGTTGTACGCGAAGCCCAGCACACCGATGCCGAAGACGACGAGCGTGAACGTGTCGTAGCCGTACCCGCCGAGCAACCCGTTGAGGAAGCCGGTGGCGATGCCCGTGTACTCGCTCGGGAACGGCGAGAGCGAGACGTTGTTGAGCACCTCGAGCGTGAGGCCACGGAAGAGCAGCATGCCCGCCAACGTGACGATGAACGCTGGAATCCCGACGTAGGCCACCCAGAACCCTTGCCAGGCACCGACCAGGAGCCCTGTGCCGATCGCGGCAAGGACACCGACCCACCAGGGCAGCCCGTTCCGGATCACGGCCACTGCGGCCACCGCTCCGGTCAGTGCGACGACCGAGCCCACCGACAGGTCGATATGCCCGCCGATGATGATGATCACCATGCCGATGGCGAGGATGAGGATGTACGAGAACTGCAGCACGAGCGTGGTCAGGTTCCGCGAGCTGAGCAGCAGCCCGTTCGTCAGCACGCTGAACAGCACGACGATCAGCACGAATGCGATATAGATACCGCTCTGGCGCAGGTTGCGGGTGAACAGCTCTTTGAGATTCGCGATGCCGGTCATGCCTTCGTCTCCTGCGGGTTCTCCTGGGTCATGAGAGCCATGAGCCCTTCCTGGGTGGCTGAGGTCACGTCGACCTCGCCAGTGATGCGGCCAAAGGCCAGGGTGTAGATGCGGTCACAGATCCCGAGGAGCTCGGGGAGCTCCGAGGAGATGACCAGCACGGCCTTCCCCGCCGCGACCAGCTCGTTGATGATGGTGTAGATCTCGTACTTGGCGCCGACGTCGATGCCGCGCGTGGGCTCGTCGAGGATCAGCACCTCAGGCGCGGTGTACAGCCACTTGGACAGCACCACCTTCTGCTGGTTGCCGCCCGAGAGCTTGCCCACCTCCACCAGCACGTTGGGGGTGCGGATGTTCATGGACTCGCGGTACTCGCCCGCGACCTTGAGCTCCTCGTTCTCGTCCACGAAGCCGTGCCTCGACAGCTTGCCGAGGCCTGCCGCCGAGATGTTCCGCCGGATGTCCTCGATGAGGTTGAGCCCGTACTGCTTGCGGTCCTCGGACACGTAGGCGATCCCGGCCTTGATCGCGTCCGGCACGGTCCCGACGCTCACCTGCTTGCCGTCCAGGTAGACCTTGCCGGAGATGTCCCGGCCGTAGGAGCGACCGAACACCGACATCGCGAGCTCGGTACGCCCGGCGCCCATCAGGCCCGCGATACCGACCACCTCGCCGGCCCGGACGTTCAGGTTCGCCTTGTCGACGACGACGCGCCCTGGCTGGGTCGGGTGATGCACCGTCCAGTCCTCGACCCGGAGCACCTCCGCACCGGGGTGCGATTCCCGGTCCGGGTACCGGTTGTCGAGGTCACGACCCACCATGCCGCGGATGATGCGGTTCTGGATCGCCTCGGACGACCCGCCCGCCTCGGCCATGTCGAAGGTCTCGATCGACCGGCCGTCGCGGATGATGGTGGTGCGGTCGGCGATCTCGGCGATCTCGGCCAGCTTGTGGGAGATCATGATCGACGTGATCCCCTGCTCCTTGAACTGACGGAGCAGCTTGAGCAGGTGCTCGGAGTCGTTGTCGTTCAGGGCCGCCGTCGGCTCGTCGAGGATGAGCAGGCTGACGTCCTTGGAGATCGCCTTGGCGATCTCCACGAGCTGCTGCTTGCCCACGCCGAGCGCGGAGATGAGGGTGGTGGGCGTCTCGTTGAGCCCTACTCGCTCGAGGAGCGTGGCAGCCTCGGCGTTCGTCCTGTTCCAGTCGATCGTGCCGCCGGCCCGGCGGCGCTCGTTGCCGAGAAAGATGTTCTCGGCGATCGACAGGTACGGGACGAGCGCGAGCTCCTGGTGGATGATCACCACGCCCCGCGCCTCGGAGTCGTTGATGGTACCGAAGTGGGCGGTCTCGCCGTCGAGCACGATGTCGCCGTCGTAGGTGCCGAACGGGTACACGCCCGAGAGCACCTTCATCAGGGTGGACTTGCCCGCCCCGTTCTCGCCGCAGATCGCGTGGATCTCGCCTCGACGGACAGTGAGGTTGACGTCCTGGAGTGCCTTGACCCCGGGGAATGTCTTGGTGATGCCGCGCATCTCGAGGATGTCGGTCGGCGCCGAATCGGCCATGCCAGTCCTTGTCGCGTACTTGTCGCCAGTGGTGGTGTTGCGGTGCCCTACGCCGGTCCGGTCCCGGCTGGCCGGCCGGTGGTCGAGCTATCGAGACCTAGGTCCCTGGAAGCGCGACCACCGACCGGCCGTCGGGTCGTCAGCGGAGTCGGTACCGGTGCTGCCCGGGCGTCAGACCTAGTCGGTCTGGCCGGAAGCGACCTCTTCCTCGGTGAGGTAGCCGGACTCGATCAGCTCGGCCTCGAGGTTGTCCGCGGTGACGATCACCGTGGGGAGCAGGTACGACGGCACGACCTTCACGCCGTTCTCGTAGGTCTCCGTGTCGTTCGCCTCGGGCTCCGTGCCCTCAAGGAAGGACGTGGCGGCGATGACGGCCTGCTCGGCCAGGAGCCGGGTGTCCTTGAAGATGGTCGAGTACTGGTCGCCGCTCTCGATCAGCTTGGCCGACGCGGCCTCGGCGTCCTGCCCGGTGATGATCGGCATGTCGAGGTCGCCCTTGCCGTAGCCGGAGTTCTGCAGAGCGGTGATGACACCGCGCGACAGCACGTCGGCCGGGGCAAGCACGCCGTCGATGGTCGTGTCGCCCCCGGTGTAGGTGGACGTCAGCAGGTTCTCCATGCGCTCCTGCGCGCCCTCCTGCTCCCAGCGCTGGATGGCGACGGTGCCGAAGTCGGTCTGCTTCGATGGCACGACGAGCGTCTTGTCGTCGATGTACGGCTGGAGCACTTCCATCGCACCGTCGAAGAAGAACCCGGCGTTGTTGTCGTCGGGCGAACCGGCGAAGAGCTCGATGTTGAACGGCCCCTCGGGCGCGTCAGCGGCCTCCTCGCCGTTCTCGTCCAGGATGCCGAGCCCGGTGAGCAGCGAGGTGCCCTGCTGCACGCCGACCTCGTAGTTGTCGAACGTGACGTAGAAGTCGACGTTCTCCGAGTCACGGATCAGGCGGTCGTACGAGATCACCGGGATGTCCGCGGCCGCGGCCTGCTCGAGCTGGCTGCCCAGCGCGGTGCCGTCGATGGAAGCGATGATGAGTGCCTCGGCGCCCTTGCTGATCATCGCCTCGATCTGCTGCTGCTGGGTCGGGATGTCGTCGCCCGCGAACTGCAGGTCGACGTCGTACCCGGCCTCCTCGAGACCGCTCTTGACGGCGTCGCCGTCCGCGATCCAGCGCTCGTACGTCTGGGTGGGCATGGCAACGCCCACGAGGCCGCCCTCTTCGTCGTCCCCGCCACCGCCACCGCCGCCACCTGCGCCACCGCCGCCGCACGCGGCGAGCGAGACAGCCATCGCACCCGTTGCCAGCGCGGCCATACCGCGCTTGGCCCACAGCTTCCTTGCCATGACATCTCCTCTTCGAGGTTCCCTCCGGGCACGTCTGCGACCCGGCCGACTACCGATTGTTAACGCTCACACGAGCGCCGGTCAAAATCGTGTCGAGGTGAACTCCGCCACGATCGATCGGCGACGCTATCACCGTAGCCGCGGTCGAGGAAATGTAAGGAACCCTTCTCGAATGGTTACGGCATTGATACCGTCAACCAGCTGGGAGCCAGGTCAAGGAAGCCTGAACCCGCTCACCTGCTGCGCGAGGCGTCACGCGCCCCTCACCGGACGCTCCCGAGCGACAACCCGCCCTGCCAGTACTTCTGCAGGGAGAGAAACGCTGCAACCAGGGGAACTACGGACAGGAACGACCCGGTGACGATGAGGTTCCACACCTGCTCGCCTCCCGCACCGGCATTGGAAAGGGCTTGCCAGTTATAGATCCCCACCGTGACCGGCAGCAGATTCGGGTCCCGGAGCACGGCCAGGGGGAGGAAGAAGTTGTTCCACGTCGCGACGGTGGTGAGCAGCAGCACAGTCACGATCGCCGGCCGCAGCAGCGGCAGCACCACCTGGAAGAAGAGCCGGATCTCACCCGCTCCGTCCACCCGGCCGGCGTCCAGCACCTCCTCGGGGACCGCGTCCTGCGCGTAGACCCGCACCAGGTAGACGCCGACCGGGCTGAGCAGCGACGGCAGGATCACCGCCCACATCGTGTTGAGCAGGCCCATCCCGCTGAGCAGCACGAAGGTCGGGATCACGAGCGCCGTCATCGGCACCATCACCGAGCCGAGGAGCAGCGCGAAGAACACGCTCCGGCCGCGGAACCGGTACTTGGCCAGGCCGTACCCGGCCAGTACCGAAAGCACCGTCGCACCGACGCCGCCCGCGAGGGCGTACACGAACGAGTTGCGGAACCAGATCCAGTAGATGCCGCCCTGGTGGCTGAAGAGGCCGGCGATGTTGTCGGCGAGGGCGAAGTCGGAGCCGAACCAGAGCGGCGCTCCGCCGAACAGGCCCGCGTTCGTCTTGGTGGACGCCACCAGGAGCCACCACAGCGGTACGACGAAGTAGAGCGCGAGCAGCACGAGCACCACGTGGGAGCCCAGCCGGCGGCCCTGGCCGACGGGTGCGCCGGTGGCCCGCTCCGCGCGGGTTCCGGAGAGAAGTGTCGAGTTCGCCATCACTTGAGCCCGCTCTGCTTGCGCGTCAGGAACAGGAACAGGTACGAGCCCACGAACACCAGGAAGCCCAGCGAGAACGCGAGCGTCGACGCGTAGTTGAACTGGCTGTAGTTGAACGCCGTGGCGAACGCGTACATGTTCGGCGTGTAGTCGGTCGGGATGGCGCCCATCGCGGAGGACCGCAGCACCTGCGGCTCCGTGAAGAACTGCAGGGTGCCGATGAGCGCGAAGACCACGATCATGACCATCGACGACGAGATCATGGGCACCTTGATCCGCAGCGCGATCTGCCGGCGGTCGGCGCCGTCGAGCACCGCTGCCTCGTAGATCGACGGGTCGATCGACCTCAGGGCCGCGTAGATGATGATCATGTAGTAGCCGACCCACTGCCAGGTCACGATGTTGACCAGCGATCCGAAGATGTTGGCGGAGCTGAGGAAGTTCGGCGCGGTCAGACCCACGAGGCCGAACAGGTCCTGCGCCGGCCCGAACCGCGGGCTGTAGAGGAAGCCCCACATGAGGGCCCCGATCACGGCAGGGATGGCGTACGGCACGAAGATCAGCAGCCGCGAGACCTGGCTCAGCCGCGTGGCGAGCGTGTCGAGCAGGAGCGCCGCCACGAGCGCGACCAGGATCTGGACCGGCACCATGACCAGCACGAACCGGAGCACCCGCCACAGGCCTTCCAGGAACACCGGGTCCGTGAAGGCCTTGACGTAGTTGTCCGCGCCCACGAACACGTTGCGGCCGGCCGTCGCGATGCCCTTGTTGTGCAGGCTCATCCACAGCGCATAGCCGAGTGGCAGCACCAGGAACACGGCGAACACCACGGCGAACGGTGCCACGTACACGTATCCCCAGCGCTGCCGCCGGCTGGCGATCTTGCTGGTGGGCCGGCCCGTCCTCGTCGTGACGGCGCTCTTGCTCTCGCTCAGTAGCGAGCTCAGTCCCGAGCTCATTCGGAGACCGTGAAGCCCTGCTCGGTGGCGTACTGCACCAGACCGTCCTGGATGGTGCCCAGCGTGGTGGCGGCGTCGGTGTCGTTCTCGACCATGTCGAAGAGCGCTTGCGTCTGCTGGTCGTAGGCGTAGACCTGGAACGGGCTGAACGAGAAGCCCTCGTACCCGTTCGCCGCGTCGAGGAACACCTCCTCGTTGATCTTCTGGCCACCGAAGAACGGCGCCTCGAGGCCCGTGAACCAGTCCGACTCGAGCATCGGCTTCCACTGGGGCCAGAGGGCAGCCTCCTCGACGCCGAGCTTCCAGGTCTCCTCGTCGCCGAACAGCTCCTTGGCCACCGTCGCGGCGGCCTCCGGCTGCTCTGACTGGGTGGTCACGGCGAACGTGGAGCCGCCCCAGTTCACCTGGACGGGGTTCTCCGGGTCCCACTGCGGGAGCGGAGCCGCGCGCCATTCGGCACCGGCGTCGGCCTCCGACAGGCCCTGCAGGTAACCGGGGCCCCACGCCGCCGCGAGGTAGACGGCGTAGGTGCCGTCGACGAGCGCCGCGTTGTAGTCGGTGGTGAACGCGTCCTCCGTCGCCACCAGGTCGTCGTCGATCAGACCCTTCCAGTAGCCGAGGACCTCCTCGGCCTCCGGGCTGTCGACGTTGATGCCGATCTCGGTCGGCTTCGCGGCGTCGTACTGGAACGGCTCCCAGCCGTTCTGCGCGAACAGCGCGTAGTTGAGCGCGTTGCCGTTCGTCGGGAAGTCGGTGATGTGGCCGTCGAAGCCGGCGTCGCGCAGGTCCTGCGCGGCCTTCGCGAACTCGTCCCAGGTGGTCGGCACCTCGACGCCGTGCTCCTCGAAGATGTCGGCCCGGTACAGCATGCCCATGGGGCCGCCGTCGACGGGGATCGCGTAGACGGAGTCGCCGTTGGAGACGTCGGACCAGGAGCCCGCCGTGAAGTCGGCCTCGAGCTCGCCCGCGCCGTACTCGGACAGGTCCACGAGCGAGTCGAGGATCGTGAAGGTGGGCAGCACCTCCGCCTCGAGCATGATCACGTCGGGTGCTCCGGTACCCGCCTCGATGGCGGTCTGGAACTTGTTGTACTCGTCGGCACCCTGGCCGGCGTTGGTCCAGCAGACCTGCAGGTCGGTGTGGGTCTCGTTGAAGCGGTCCACGATCGTCTCGAACGAGGGGTACCACGCCCACACGGTCACCTGGGTGGCGTCGGCCTGCTTGATCTCGTTGGTGCAGGTCGCTTCCGCTGCGCCACCGCCGCCATCGGAGCAGGCCGCGAGACCGGCGGCGGATACGGCCATGGCGGCTGCGGCAGCCACGCCTCGGCGTCGGGCTGATCTACGCATCCGAGTCCTCCTTGATTCGGTGCCACGGCCGAAGGGCCGGGGCTCGCCCGGCGTCGTCGCCGGGGCTCTTTTCAACGTTGTAGGAACGCCGAGCACCGTTCTACCGGCAACTGGCCCCCGTGGCAAGAGGCCGACGCCAGACGATCGGCAAAACGTCAGGTGATCGGCAGCCCCGGACTACCGATCACCTGACATTCTGCCGATCACACGACGGTCCGGACCGATACCAGCTCGGTGCCGCCCGCCTGGGTGCCCACCACCCGGCTGGGCTCGCCCGTACCGACGTCGCCCGTGGACTCCCTGCCCACGATCCGCGAGTCCGGCACCACCTTGCGGAACGGCGCCGGGTCGCCCGCACCGTTCGCACCGCCCGGACCGGTCGCGCCGATACGCTCCAGCAGCAGCTCCACGGCGGTGTGCGCGATCTGGTCCCGTCCAGGATCCACGGAGGTCAGCGCGGGGACGGAGTACTTCGCGTCGTCGACGTCGTCGAACCCGATGAGCGCCACGTCCCCGGGGACGTCGATCCGGTGCGCGTGCAGGGCATGCAGGGCACCGAGGGCGAGCGCGTCGTTGAGTGCGAAGACGGCGTCGAGCTCGACCCCGTCGTCAAGCATCCGGCTCATCGCCTCCGCCCCGGTGGAGCGGTGCCAGAGGCCGGCCTCACCGACGAGCTCCGGCACGAACGGCAGCCCCGCTTCCTCGAGCCCTTCGCGGTATCCCGCGGTCCGGAGAGCCGCGGACCCGACCTGCTCCCCCTCGTGCGCCCCGATCACGGCGATCCGACGGCGGCCCAGCGAAGCCAGGTGCAGGGTCGCCGCCTTGGCCGCAGCGACGTTGTTCATCGTCACGTGGTCGGCGGGCGCCCCGAAGACGCGCTCGCCGAGCAGCACCAGCGGGAAGTCGACGGCGAACAGGCCGAGATCGTCGGGCCCGAGCGCCAGGGGCGAGAAGATCAGCCCGTCGGTGAGGTGCCTGCGCCGGCCGGAGAGCACCTCGGTCTCCCGTTCCCGGCTCGCGCTCGTCTGCTCGATGAGCACCGTCCACCCGGCGGCGTCGGCGGCGGAGATGACGGCGTCGGCCAGCTCCGCGAAGTACGGGAGCGACAGCTCCGGGACCGCCAGCGTGATCAGCCCGGTACGTCGCGTACGGAGGTTCCGGGCGGACATGTTGACCCGGTAGCCCAGGTCGTCGATGGCTGCCTCGACGCGCTCACGGGTCTGCGCCCGGATGTACGGATAGCCGTTCACCACGTTCGACACGGTCTTGATGGACACGCCTGCGCGCTGCGCCACGTCGTGCATCGTCACGGCCACGCTGCCAGCCTCCACTCCGCGAGTTTTCCCACAGGGTAGAGGACCGTCGTCGCCCACGCGTCGTCCATCGGCTAGTGTGCAACGTTGTAGAACCGCCGACCGATCAGCGAGGAACAATGACGACCTCCCGCACCCGCGTCCTGTTGCACCCCGACTTCACCGTCGGCGCCGTCGACCGTCGCCTCTTCGGCTCCTTCGTGGAGCACCTGGGGCGCGCGGTCTACACGGGCATCCACGAACCGGGCCACCCGACGTCCGACGACCACGGCTTCCGCAGGGACGTCGCCGACCTGACGCGCGAGCTCGGCGTCACCACCGTCCGGTATCCGGGCGGCAACTTCGTGTCGAACTACCGGTGGGAGGACGCCGTCGGCCCGGTGGAGCAGCGCAAGCCGTTCCTCGACCTCGCCTGGCGCACCGTCGAGCCCAACCTCGTGGGGACCGACGAGTTCCTGCAGTGGGCCGAGCGCGAGGGCATCGAGCCGATGATGGCGGTCAACCTCGGCACCCGCGGTGTGGAAGAGGCGGTGGCCCTGCTCGAGTACTGCAACGGCCGGGCGGGCACGCGCTGGGCCGACCTGCGCATCGCGAACGGCCGCGCGGAGCCCTACGGCGTCAAGCTCTGGTGCCTGGGCAACGAGATGGACGGTCCCTGGCAGATCGGGCACAAGGACGCGCACGAGTACGGCAAGCTCGCCCGCAACGCCGGCGCCGCGATGAAGCTCGTCGACCCGTCGATCGAGCTCGTCGTGTGCGGGTCGTCGTCGATGCAGATGCCCACGTTCGGCGAGTGGGAGCGCACCGTCCTCGAGTACACCTACGACCTGGTGGACCACATCTCGATGCACGCCTACTACGAGGAGGTCGACGGCGACCGCGCGTCGTTCCTCGGCTCCGGTACGGCGATGAACCGGTTCATCGAGCGGGTGGTCGCGTCCGCCGACGCCGTGGGCGCTCAGCGCCGCTCCGACAAGCGCATCACCATCTCGTTCGACGAGTGGAACGTCTGGTACCTGCAGACCCGCTTCCCCGGCGAGGAGAACCTGCCGATCCAGCGGGACGCCCCGCGCATCATCGAGGACGTCTACTCGGGGCTCGACGCCGTGGTGGTCGGCGACCTGCTCGTCACCCTGCTGAACCACGCCGACCGCGTGCCCGTCGCCTGCCTCGCCCAGCTCGTCAACGTGATCGCGCCGATCATGACAGAGCCCGGCGGAGAGGCCTGGCGCCAGCCGACGTTCCACCCCTTCGCGACGACGGCGCGGCTCGCCGAGGGCGAGGCGCTCGAGCTGCGCGTGTCCACCTCGACCATCACGACGAAGGCCCACGGCGAGGTGCCTGCGGTGACGGCGGCGGCCACCCTGTCGGACGGCGCCGTCGCGCTGTTCCTGACCAACCGCTCCGCCGAGCCGGTCGAGGTCGAGCTGGCGCACCTGGGTGCGGCGCTCGAGGTCACCGAGGGCTGGGCCATGACGGCCGACCACGAGCCCGCCGTCGTCGGCCCGGAGCACGCGGAGAAGGTGGCCGCCGAGCACTGGGGCGCGTTCGACGTCGCAGGGCGGGTCGCCGCCGGCGACGGTGGCACGACGACTCGGGTGACTCTGCTCCCCGAGTCGTGGACAGCACTGTCGGGGACCCTCACCACCCACTGAACCCCTTGGCTGTGGGCGTGATCGTTGCGGCTACGTGCCCGTTTTAGGCGCAACGATCACGCCCACAGCCAAGGGGGGGTCAGTTCTCGCTCTCGAAGTCGAACCCGCCGTCGGCCTCGGCGGCCCGCCAGAAGTCGCGCAGCATCTCCTCGGGGGTGTGCAGGTTGTGCCGGCTCGTCACCGGCTCTTCGTCGCCAGAGATGGCCTTGACCTCGTCGTGGATGCGTTCCATCGACGTGTCGAGCGACCAGGCGACGTCGGCCGCGAGCTTGAGCGAGTCCGTGAGGTGCCTGGGCACGTCGCCGTCGTACTTGTAGTAGATCTTGTGCTCGAGGCTCGCCCAGAAGTCCATGGCGATGGTGCGCAGCTGGATCTCGACGATGACGTTCTCGACCCGGTCGGACAGGAACACCGGGATCTGCACGATGAGGTGCAGCGACTTGTACCCGGCCGCCTTCGGGTTCTTGATGTAGTCCCGCTCTTCCAGGACGGTGATGTCCGACTGCTTCAGGAGCATGTCGCGGACCAGGTAGATGTCGTTGACGAAGCTGCAGGTGATCCGCACCCCTGCGATGTCGAACATCTGCGCCCGGACGCCCTCCGGCGTCAGCGGGATGCCCTTGCGGCGACACTTGGCGACGATCGACTCGAACGACTTGAGCCGCGAGCCCACGTGTTCGACCGGGTTGTAGTTCTGCATGTGCCGGAACTCGTCGCGCAGGATCGAGACCTTGGTCATGATCTCGTCGATCCCGAACTTGTAGGTCAGCACCAGCCGGCGCATCTCTCCGACGAGCCTTCGGAGCTCGGCGGGATCTGGTATCGGATGTTCCCTGACATCCTCGGGCAGCTTGCTCACGGGTCCACCGTACGGGTTAGGGGCGGTCCCATGGGCTCCAGTTCGTTGTGGGCGCGACCCTTGCGACGACGTGCACGTTCCAGCCGCAAGGATCACGCCCACAACCAGCTATCCGGCGTCGGTGAGGCGGAGGAACGTGATCGAGTGCGCGGGGAAGTCGTACGTGAACTCCGTGCCCCCGTCGGACGGCGACACGTCGAGCGTCGCCGTGTCCTCCACCGGCACTATCCGGTCGGGTCGCGTCTTGGTGTTCACTGCCGACGGCGCTCCGCTCATCTGGGTCACGGACGCCTCCGGACCCACCTGGGCCCCGTTCACGGACACCGCCGTGCGCGCGACCGACTCGTACGGGTTGACGACCTTGAGCACCAGGTCGCCGGACTCCGCGTCGCGGGTGACCACCTGGTAGAGCGACTCGGTGGTCGGCTCGGAGTACTTCATCTGCAGCTCACCGTCGAGGTACAGCTCGATGGTCCGCCCGGACACCACGACCTTCACGCGGTAGTCCTTGCCGGTCTCCATGCGGTGACCCTCCACAGCTGCCACCTCGCCCGCCGGGCCGCCGTCGGCCCGCTGGAGGGCCTGGCGCGTGTTGTTCCACCCGCCGAGGTTCCACCAGTAGAAGTCGTCCTGTCCCCCGGCGGCGAACCCGACGAGGAACGCCTCGCTGCCGGCCAGCTTCCGGGCGTCGAGCTCGAGGGTGTAGTTGTCCCAGTCCTTGGAGTAGGCGTCGGTGATGATCGAGCGGGCGTCGGTAACGTTGCCCGCCGACTGCACGTACTCGCCGTCGGACACCGCCCACGAACCGGACTTGGGGTCCCACTGCGACCCGTCGTCGAACGAGTCGGAGAAGAGCACCTCGCCGGACTCGTTGTCGGTGACGCGCACGTCGTCGTAGGCGGCCTGGGTGTTCCAGGTCGACAGGAAGACGCCGCCCGACAGGTCCTCCGGCGTCTCCTCCGGGCCGTCGTGCGTGGACGGGACCACCTGGTCGCCGGTGTTCGTCATGAACATCTGCTGCGTGTAGTACGACGTCGAGCCCCACGACTCGTCGTTGTCGAACCACATCATGTCCGGGGACCACTGGACGTGGTCCTCGTTGGCGAACATCGGGGCATAGGACGCGAGCTCGACGACGTCGGAGTTCCGCTCCAGACCGGTCATGTACGCGGCCTCCGAGAGCGCGTTGGACCAGGCGTTGCCGCGCGAGGCGTACTCGCCGAGGAACACGTGCGGACCCTCACGGTCGTACGAGTCGTAGCGCTCCGTGTTGCTGAGGAACCACGACGGGTCGTTGTAGTAGTGCTCGTCGACCATCGCGACGCCCTGCTCGCGGTTGAAGTCCCAGAGCTCGTCGAACCGGGCGCCGGCGTCGTCCGGGCCGGAGTTCGAGATCACCGTGACGTCCGGGTGCGCCGCCTCGACGGCGTCCCGGAACCGCGGGAAGTTGGCCTCGAACGTGCGCGTGTTCTCCTCGTTGCCGAGCCCGATGTACTTCATGTCGAACGGCTCGGGGTGGCCCAGCGCGGCGCGCTTCGCGCCCCACTCCGTGTCCACGGAGCCGTTGGCGAACTCGATGAGGTCGACGGTGTCCTGCACCCAGCGGTCGATGCCCGCGTCGTCGGTCAGCTCGGGGATGGTGCTGCCGCAGCCGTTGGCGCCGACCGACAGCACCGGCAGCGGCGTGGCGCCCAGGTCCTCTGCGAACTCGAAGTACTCGAGATAGCCGAGACCGTAGGTCTGGTTGTAGCCCCAGAAGTTCCAGTTGGTCGGGCGCTCCTCGACCGGCCCGATCGTCTCCTTCCACTGGTAGGTCCGACGGCGGTCCGCACCGTCCGACTCCAGGTACGTGTCGAAGGTGCCGACGTTGGTGACGCAGCCGCCGGGGAACCGCAGGAACGACGGCTCGAGGTCGGCGACCTTCTGGGCGAGGTCCTCGCGCAGCACCGAACGGCCGTTGACCGGGCCCTCCCACGTGTCCCGCGGGAACAGGGAGACCATGTCGAGCCGCAGCGCGCCGGCCGCGCCACCCGTCACCACGAGCCGGGCGTCGTTGACGGTCCCGCTCGCGGTCAGCTTTGCCGAGTGCTTCTTCCACCGGTCGCTGCCGTTGACGTTGATCGTGGTGGAGGCGTACGTCGTAGCGCCGTCCGGCGACTCCAGGCTGACGGTGAGGCGCTGCTTGCGCTCGGCACGCGCGAACACCGAGAAGTCGTACTTCTTGCCCTTCTCGATCGCGAAACCCTCGTTGTAGCTCGCGTTGCGCACGCCCACGCCCGGGCCGTCGGCGTCGACGGTCAGGTAGGCCCGGTTCGAGTCGTTGAGCCACTCGCTCCGCTCGGACTCCACCGTCGCGGTGCCCGCGCCGCCGCGCTGCACCACGTCCCACCCCGTCATACCGGTGAAGCTGCTGTTGTCGGTCGGCGCGAACTCGAAGGACCGGTTGCGGACCAGTTCGGCATACAGGCCGCCGTCGGCCGCATAGTTGATGTCCTCGTAGAAGACGCCGTACAGGTCGTCGCTCATCTCCGTGCCCGCTGCCGCGGCGTCGACGTCGAGCGTGTGCTCCTGCACTGGTGCCTCAGCCGGCGGGTACGCCGCCAGCAGCGCGGCCTGCTCCTCCGCGGTGATCGGCAGGACGGTGCCGTGCCGCGGGCTGGCCGGAAGAGTCGCGTCGAGGTTGGCCGTCCACTCGCCGCTGCTCAGGTCGTCGGACTCGAAGAGCATGTAGCCCTGGCCGCCGTGGTAGCTCGGCTGGTCCTGCAGCAGGAACCAGCGGTCGTCGGTGAGCGACGGGAACAGGGTCGGTCCCTCACCCCCGGTGAACGTGCCGCCCCAGGGGTTGGGCTGCCCGAACCCGACGCGCTCGGAGATCAGGTCCCAGCCGTCGCCCTCGGTCACGCCCTGCGTGCGGCGGAGGTCGGTGGACGACTCCTGGCGCATCCCCATGTACGACTCGTCCTTGGTGAGGCGGTAGTAGACGCCGTCCTCCTCCTGGACCGTCGAGTCGATCATGCCGAGGCCGTCGCCCTGCGGCTCGTCGATCCACACCTCGGGCTCGGAGAAGGTCTCGAAGTCCGTGGTGGTCGCGTACATCATGCGCTGGTACGACGTCCGGATGTCGCGCTCGGCGGGCGGGACGTCGGCCGGGTACAGGGCTGAGGCCCAGTAGACGACGAACTCGCCCGCCGCCTCGTCCCAGTACGCCTCGGGCGCCCACAGGTTGCCCGCGTTCTCGGGGGCCAGCTCGATCTCGCGCTGCTCGCCCCAGTTCACCAGGTCCGTCGACTCCCACACCATGAGCGACCGGCTGCCCGTCTCCTGGGCGTCGCCGAAGTTGCCGCCGCCGTAGATCTGCAGGTCGGTCGCGAGCAGGTAGTAGGTGCCGTCGCCGCCCCGGATCAGGAACGGGTCGCGCAGGCCCTTGGTGCCGAGGGCGGAGGTGAGCACCGGCTCGCCGCCGTTCAGCGTGGTCCACTCCAGCGGGTCAGGGCCGTTCGAGACGGCGAACGAGATGGTCTCGCCGTCCGCGGTGGACTCGCCGGTGAAGTAGGGGAAGAAGTAGGCGGCGTAGTCGCCGTCTGCCGACGCCGCCGTGGAGGACGCCGCCGGAGCGGCGCCCGGTGCGGCGCCCGGTGCGGCGACGGAAGGTGCCACCGCTCCTGCCAGGCTCACCGCGAGCGCGGCGCCCATGGCGAGCGCACCTCTTCTATATCGTTGTAGATCCATGTCGTATCGATCCCTTCGTCACGTCAGTGTGGAGTGGGTCGTCGTGCGGTAGGTGGTTCTGCGGCCCTGACTCGACGTACCGGGTACGGCGAGTCAGGGCCTTGGTCCTACTACGTGCGGCGCAGGCTGAGCACGCGCTGGAGCGCCACGAAGATCAGCAGCAGCACGCCGATCACGATCTTGGTCCACCAGGAGCTGAGGGTGCCCTCGAACGTGATGATGGTCTGGATCAGGCCGAGCACCAGCACGCCGAGCACGGAACCGAGCACGAAACCGGTGCCACCCGTCAGCAACGTTCCGCCGATGACGACCGCCGCGATGGCGTCGAGCTCCATGGCGACGCCGGTCAGGGAGTAGCCCGACCGGGAGTACATGGCGAACAGCAGCCCGCCGAGCCCGGCGCACGTGCCGCTCACCACGTAGGCGAGCACCTTGGTGCGGGCCACGGGCAGACCCATGAGCAGGGCCGACTGCTCGCCGCCGCCGACCGCGTACACCGTGCGGCCGAACCGCGTGAAGTGCAGCACCAGGAAGCCGATACCCACCACGATCAGGGCGATGAGCACACCGGACGACATGCGCCACCCGCCGAAGATCTGCACCCAGCTCGCGAGCGAGACGAACGACGCATCGTCGATGGCGATGGACTCGGGCGCGATGACGAAGCACAGCCCGCGCGCGAAGAACATGCCGGCGAGCGTCGCCACGAACGGCTGCACCTGGAAGTAGTGCACCATCACGCCGTGCGCCAGGCCGATCACGGTCCCTGCGCCCACGGCGAGCGGGATCACCACGGCCGTCGGCCAGCCGGCCTGGAGCAGAGCCGCCGTGACCACCGTGGACAGCGCGAGCACCGACCCCACCGACAGGTCGATGCCGCCCGTGAGGATCACGAAGGTCATGCCGACCGCGAGCACGATGAGGTGCGCGTTGTTGATGAACAGGTTGGAGACCACGGCGGGCGAGACGAAGTTGTCGTACCTGCTGCCGCCCACGACGAGCATCAGCGCCAGCACCACGAACGTGCCCACCACCGGCAGGTAGCGGCGGTCCAGCCGGGTCGGGATCTTCCAAGCGCGCGAGGCGCGGGCGGGGGCCGACGTCGTCATCGGGCCTTCACCTCCGTCGAGTCGGGGCGCGCAGCGGGCTGCGGCTCAGGCGGCGTCGTGGCGACCGGTCGGCGGGTGGCGGCCGTGAGCCGCTCTCGCATCCTCGGCGACTGCAGGAGCGTCACAGCGATGACGACCAAGGCCATGAACAGGGGCGTGACCAGCGGCGAGATGCCGACCACCGTCACCGTCCGCTCCAGGGTCGCGATGACGAGCGCGCCCACGAGGGTGCCCGACAGGTTGAACTTGCCGCCCGAGAGCGCCGTCCCGCCGATCACCACCGCGAGGATCGCGTCGAGCTCGATGAACAGGCCGGCGTTGTTGGCGTCGGCTGCCATGGTGTCAGCGCTGATGAGCAGGCCCGCCAGGCCGGCGAACAGGCCCGATGCCGCGTACACGGTCCAGGTCAGCGTCTTGGACCGCACCCCGGAGAGGCGGCTGGCGGACGGGTTGATGCCCGTCGCCTCCAGCAGCATGCCGAGCGCTGTGCGCCGCACCACGAACGCGACGACGGCGAACACGCCGAACGCGAGGACCGCCGCGACGGGTAGCCCGAACCAGAACCCCGAGCCCAGCACCTTGAACGGTCCGCTGTTGACGGTGGTGATCATGCCGCCCGTGATGAGCATGGCGACGCCGCGGCCCGCCGTCATCAGGATGAGCGTGGCGATGATCGGCTGGATGCCGAGCACCGAGACCAGGAACCCGTTCCACACGCCGAGCAGGAGGCACAGCGCCAGGGCCAGGGCGACCGCGGTGAGCACTGTGCCGGGCGAGTCCGGGTCGGGCGACGACGAGATGTACGACAGTGCCACGGCTCCCGAGACGGCGACGACCGCGCCGACCGAGAGGTCGATGCCCCGTGTGGCGATGACCAGCGTCATGCCGAGGGCGACGAGCAGGAGCGGTGCGGTGGTCCGCAGGATGTCGATCGGCGCACCGAACAGGTGGCCGTCCCGGACGGTGATCGCGAGGAAGCTGGGGCTCGCGACGGTGTTGGCGACCAGCAGGGCCACCAGGGCGGCCACCGGCCAGAACAGGTGGTGGCGAAGAAGGTTCGTCATGCTGCACCGCCGCCGGCGATGAGGTCGACCACCTGGTCCATCGTGGCTCCTCCTCCGTCGATCTCCGCCACCTTGCGGCGGTCCCGCATCACGGCGATGCGGTGGGATATGCGCAGCACTTCCTCGAGCTCCGCCGAGATGAAGACGACGGACATGCCGTCGACAGCGAGGTCGGCCACGAGCTTCTGGATCTCTGCCTTGGCGCCGACGTCGATGCCGCGCGTCGGCTCGTCGAGGACGAGCAGCTGCGGAGCCGTGGCGAGCCACCGCGCGAGCAGCACCTTCTGCTGGTTGCCGCCGGACAGGTTGCGCAGCAGTGCCTCCGGGTTGGCCGGCCGGATGCCGAGCTGCTCGATGTACGAGGCGACCAGCTCGTCCACCTGCTTGCGCGGCAGCGGGCGCATCCAGCCGCGCCGCGCCTGGAGGGCGAGCACGATGTTCTCCCGCACGGTCAGGCCGTCCACGACGCCCTCGCCCTTGCGGTCCTCCGACGTGTAGGCGATGCCGAGATCCATGGCCGCACGCGGTGTCCGCAGCCGGGCCACCTTCCCCGCCACGCGGGTCTGGCCGGCGTCGGACCGGTCGGCGCCCGTGAGCAGGCGGGCCAGCTCGGTGCGCCCCGAACCCAGCAGACCAGCGAGGCCCACCACCTCGCCCTGGTAGAGGTCGAGGTCGAACGGCTGCACCGAGCCCTTGCGGCCCAGGCCGACGACCTGGAGCAGCGGAGTGGTTCCCGCCGGCCGGCCGGCGCGTTCCACCACGTGCTCAGCGGCCTCCAGCACGTCCATGGAGCGACCGATCATGTGCTGCACCAGCTCCGCCGTCGGCAGGTCGGCGGTGACGAACTCGCCGACGAGGCGGCCGTTGCGGAGCACCGTCATGCGGTCGGAGACCTCGTACACCTGGTCGAGGAAGTGGCTCACGAACAGGATGGCGACACCGTCGTCGCGCAGCGCGCGCATGACGGTGAACAGGTGGGCCACCTCGTCGGAGTCCAGGCTGGAGGTGGGCTCGTCGAGGATGAGCACCTTGCAGTCGCCCACGGTCGCCCGGCAGATCGCGACGAGCTGCTGCACCGCCAGCGAGTGCGACCCGAGGGACGAGGCCGGGTCGATGCTCAGGCCCATCCGCTTCAGGTGCGTCGCTGCCTCACGGCGCATCGCCCGCCAGTGGAGACCGCCCAGCAGGCGCGGCTCCGCGCCGAGCATGATGTTCTCCGCGACCGTGAGGTTCTCGCAGAGGTTGACCTCCTGGTACACGGTGCTCACCCCGTGCGTCCGCGCGTCGGCGGGGCCGGTGAACCGGCGCTCGACGCCGTCGACCCGGATCGTTCCCTCCGTCGGGGAGTGGATCCCCGTGAGGGCTTTGATCAGGGTCGACTTGCCCGCCCCGTTCTCGCCCATCAGGGCGTGGATCTCGCCGGGGCGCAGGTGGAAATCGACCCCGTCCAGGGCCTTCACCGGGGGAAACTCGACGCTGATGCCCGTCATCTCGACGACGGGCGGTGCTGTCTGCTGGGTCATCCTCGACCTTCTCACTCAGCCCTCATCGGTTGTGAGCGTGATCGTTGCGCCTATAACGGACGCACAGTCGCAACGATCACGCTCACAGCCAACGGGGGTACGGCGGGACTGGCGCGTCAGTACTCGCGCGTGGGGAGCGCTTCCTCGGCGGCGGCCTGGTCGAACGCCTCGTCCTTGACGACGATGCGCTTCTCGACCTCTTCGCCGGCGATGACCTTCTGCGCGACCTCCGCCAGGTCCGGCCCGAGCAGCGGGTTGCACTCGACGATGTAGTTGATCTTGCCGTCGACGAGCGCCTGCATGCCGTCCTTGACGGCGTCGATGGTGACGATCTTGATGTCCTCGCCCGGCGTCATGCCTGCTGCCTCGATGGCCTCGATCGCGCCGAGCCCCATGTCGTCGTTGTGCGCGAACACGAGGTCGATGTCGTCGTGCTTGTTGAGGAAGCCCTCCATGACGGTCTTGCCCTCGGCCCGCGTGAAGTTGCCCGTCTGGCTGTCGATGATCTCGACGTCCGAGCCCTCGATGGCCGACTCGAAGCCTTCCTTGCGGTCGATCGCGGGGGCCGCGCCCGTGGTGCCCTGCAGCTCGACGGCCTTGTAGCCCTCGCCGTCGTACTGCTCGACGACCCACTCGCCGGCCATCTCCCCCTCCTTGACGAAGTCGGAGCCGATGAACGACTCGTAGAGGGTCTCGTCGTCCGAGTCGACGGCGCGGTCGGTGAGGATCACGGGGATCCCTGCCGTCTTGGCTTCCTGGAGCACGGCGTCCCAGCCGGTCTCGACCACCGGGGAGAACGCGATGACGTCCACACCCTGGGTGATGTAGGAGCGGATGGCCTGGATCTGGTTCTCCTGCTTCTGCTGCGCGTCGGAGAACTTGAGGTCGAAGCCGTTGTCAGCGGTGAGCGTGTCCTGGATGGACTTGGTGTTGGCGGCGCGCCACCCGGACTCGGCGCCCACCTGCGAGAAGCCGAGGGTGATGACGCCGTCGTCGGCGGCTGCCGGCTCTCCCCCGCCTCCGGTCTCGTTACCGGCGTCCGAGCTGCACGCACCGAGCGTGAACAGCGCTGCTGCCGACACCGCGGCCAGGACGGTACGGGTCAGGGTAGTGCGTGCCATGTCTCCTCCTTGAGATCCCGCACGACTGCGTGCGGGGGTTAGCGGCGTTTTTGCCCGAGTGGAATGTTAGCGCTCACATGGGGGAGATCGGTAGTGGCCCACGTCACATTCCAGTAACGAGTCTGCACGCTTTACCCCATTAGGGGAATAGTCCGAATTGCACCGCAGTCCTCAGCGGATCACGAAGCCCGCGAGCCCCTGCGGCGCGACCTCGCGCACGTCGACCGAGCCGACGACGGCGTCACGCGGGCCGTGCCGCATCCACGCCAGGACGTCGTCGACGGCCGGCGGCGCGCCCTCGAGGACCGCCTCCACCGTCCCGTCGGGGGTGTTGCGCACCCAGCCGGCTACGCCTGCGGCCACCGCCTCCTGCTCGAGGAGGTAGCGGAAGCTGACGCCCTGTACCCGTCCGCTCACCACGACGTGCCGTGCGACGAAGGTGTCCATACCCCCATGGTCACCGATCCGGCGCCACGGTCCCACCGGGCGCGGTGCCGGTCCGGAGCCGCCGCCAGGATCATCCCTGCGGAGGATCACGGGGCCGCGTCGTCCGTGGTCTGCTGGTCTCGACCAGTCCTTCCTCGAGGAGTCACCATGGATCTCAGCCTTGCCGAGGAGTACCTGCTCCTCGCCCTCGACGACACCTCTGGCCGGCCCCTGCTCAGCTCCCAGCACCTTCAGTTCGCGCTGGCCGGCGCCTCGGTCGCCGAGCTCACCCTGCGGGGTGCGCTCGACGTGTCGGACGGCGCGGACGGCGGACGCAAGGGCCGGTTCCGCGCGACCGGCCGGGCGACGCCGTCGGACCCGCTGCACCGCGAGATCCTCGAGCTGATGCAGGATCGCAGGCCCAAGGACGCGATCCGGAAGATCGGGCAGGGCAGCTTCGCCAGGAAGCTGCGCGAGTCGGTGCAGCACGAGCTGGCCGCCCGCGGGGTGCTGCGGGAGGAGCAGGTCAAGGTGCTGGGGCTGTTTCCCAGCACCGCGTGGCCTGCGCACGACGCGGCCCCGGAGGCTGCCGTCCGCGAGCGGATCCAGGCAGCCCTGACCACGGGCGGGACCCCGGACGGGCCGACGTCGGCCCTGGTCTCGCTGCTGCTCGCGACCGACCTGCTCCGCAAGGTGTTTCCCGGCCAGGACCGGCGAGCGCTGAAGCGCCGCGCCAAGGAGATCGCCGAGTCGGAGTGGGCCGGTGCCGCGGTGAAGCGGGCGATCGACGACGTCAACGCCGCGATGATCGCGGTGATGGTGACGACGAGCGGCGCGGCCACCGCCGGCAACTGACCTCCCGCGCTCGAGGTGGAGCCAGAGCGAGGAAGGGCTGCAGCGCACCGGAGCGCGCGCGCTGCAGCCCTTCCCCGCGGAGGGTCAGAGACCCTGGGCCACCCGGTAGTAGACCTGGTTCCAGCGGACCTGGTCGGCGAACCCACGGCGGGTCGTGTCCTCGTCGATGACGAGCAGCTCGGTCCGCGCGATGTTCGCGAAGACCTCGAACGCCTCGATCCCCGCCGCCGTCGACATGACGGTGTGGTGCGCGCCCCCCGCCGTCAGCCACGACTCGGCGGAGGTCTCGAACGACGGTCGCGGCGCCCACATCGCGCGGGCGACCGGCAGCTTCGGCAGGTCGTGCGGCGGCGTGACGACGTCGACCACGTTGGCCGTGAGCCGGAACCGGTCGCGCATGTCGGCGAGCGACACCACGACGGCCCCCTCGACGGCGTCCGCCGAGAAGACCATGCGAACGGGGTCCTCCTTGCCGCCGATGCCGAGCGGGTGGATCTCGATCCGCGGCTTCGACGTGGTCAGCGACGGGCAGACCTCCAGCATGTGCGCGCCGAGAATGAGCTCGGATCCCGGGGTGAGGTCGTAGGTGTAGTCCTCCATGAGGCTCGCACCCCCGGGGAGGCCCTCGCCCATCACCTTGGCGGCCCGGACGAGCACCGCCGTCTTCCAGTCGCCCTCGGCGCCGAAGCCGTAGCCCTTCTCCATGAGGCGCTGGACCGCGAGGCCGGGGAGCTGGCGCAGCGCGCCCAGGTCCTCGAAGTTCGTGGTGAACGCCTTGGCGCCGAGCGCGGTGAGGAACCCCTCCATCGCGATCTCCTGGCGCGCGGCATAGCGCAGGGCGTCGTGCCGCTCGCCGTCAGCCCGGAGCTCTGGCGCGACGTCGTACTTCTCCTCGTACTCCGCCACCACGGCGTCGATGGCGGTCTCCTCGACCGCATCGACCGCCGCGACCAGGTCGTTGACGCCCCACGTGTTCACCGAGACGCCGAACCGCAGCTCGGCCTCGGTCTTGTCCCCCTCGGTGACCGCGACGTTGCGCATGTTGTCGCCGAAGCGGACGAGCTTGAGCTCGTGCGTCGCCGCCCAGCCGGCCGCGCCGCGCACCCAGGTGCCCACGCGGCGGGTGACCGCAGGGTTGGAGACGTGCCCCACCACGGTGGTCCGCGCGACGCCGAGGCGCGTGGCGATGTACGCGTACTCGCGGTCGCCGTGCGCGGCCTGGTTGAGGTTCATGAAGTCCATGTCGATGTCGTCCCAGGGGAGCTCGACATTCGCCTGCGTGTGCAGGTGCAGCAGCGGCTTGCGGAGCGCGTCCAGGCCGGCTATCCACATCTTCGCCGGGCTGAAGGTGTGCATCCAGGTGACGACGCCCAGCACCTTGTCGTCACCGTTCGCGTCGAGCATGGCGCGGCGGATCGAGACCGAGTCCTTCAGGACGGGCTTCCACACGACCTTGACGGGCACGTCCGACGACGCGTCCAGCGCGCGGGCCACCTCCTGCGACTGCTCCGCGACCTGGGCAAGGGTCTCCTCGCCGTAGAGGTCCTGGCTCCCGGTGAAGAACCAGACCTCACGGTCCGCGTAGGGCTTGGTGCTCATTCCTGTCCTTCCGTGTTCGCTGCGGCGGTGCCCGACGGCGTCGTCGCGGGCTGGCCGTAGACGTTCTGATAGCGGTCGTAGAGGGAGTCGATGTGCTGCTGCTCGATCGGCACCGGCTCGCCGAGCTGGCGGGAGACGTGCACAGTGCGGGCGACCTCCTCGACCATCACCGCGGCCTTCACGGCGGCCCGTGCGTCCTTGCCGATCGTGAACGGCCCGTGGTTGCGCATCAGGACGGCGGGGCTGCGGTGACCCGTGAGGGTCTCGACGATGCCCCGGCCGATCGAGTCGTCGCCGATGATCGCGAACGGGCCGACGGGGACCGGTCCGCCGAACTCGTCGGCCATCATCGTCAGCACGCACGGCACCTCCTCGCCGCGCGCCGCCCACGCCGTCGCGTACGTGGAGTGCGTGTGCACCACGCCGCCCACCTCGGGCATGTGCCGGTACACGTAGGCTGCAGCCGCGGTGTCCGACGACGGCGCGCGCGTCCCCTCCACGAGGTTGCCGTCCAGGTCGCACACCACCATGCCCTCAGGGGTCAGGTCGTCGTAGGAGACGCCCGACGGCTTGATGACGAAGAGGTCCTCGCTGCCGTCCGGCACGTCCGGGTTCGCCACCCGCTGCGAGACGTTGCCGGCGGTCCACACCACCAGGTCCCAGCGGGGCAGCTCGGCGTGCAGGTCCGACACGACGACGCGCACGCGCGCGACCTCGTCCCGGACTGCCTGCGGGTAGTCGGCCAGGGCTCTCGTGGTCATCGTGCTGCCTCCTGCGTCGTGTCTCGGGTCCGGAGCGTCTCGACGGCGGCGCGCTCGATCGCGAGGCCCGCGCTGTACCGCTCCAGGAAGGCGGAGAACCCCGCCACGTCCTCTGCGTCGGGCTCGACGACGTCGAGCTCGGCGTCGGAGAACACCTCGGCGCCCAGGTAGGCGCCCAGGTCCTGCTCGGGGGCGGCCGCACCCTGCGCGGACGCCCGGTAGGCGGCGAGCACGGCGATGCCCCAGGCACCGCCCTCCCCCGCCGTCCGGCCAACCGCCACCGGCGCGCCGAGCGCCGCGGCCAGCAGCCGCTGGGCCACGCCCTCGGTCTTGAACAGCCCGCCGTGCGCGAACATCGCGTCCAGCTCGACCTGCTCCTCGGCCAGCACGCGCATGCCGAGGCTCAGCGTGCCGAACACGCTGTACACCTGCGTGCGCGCGAAGTTGCCCAGGGTGAGCCGGCTGTCGGGCGTTCGGGTGAACAGCGGCCGTCCGGCTTCCAGCCCTGTGATCGGCTCACCGGACAGGTAGTTGTACGCGAGCAGGCCGCCACCGTCGGCGTCGCCGTCCAGCGCGGAGCGCAGGAGCGCCTCGAAGACGGCGCCGGGCTCCGCCGGCCGCCCCAGCGCGGTGGCGAACTGGCCGAACAGCTCGGCCCAGGCGCCCAGCTCGCTGGCGCCGTTGTTGCAGTGCACCATCGCGACCAGGTCGCCGGCCGGAGTGGTGACGAGATCCAGCTCCTCGTGCACGCGCTCCAGCGCCTTCTCCAGGACCACCATCGCGAAGATGCTGGTGCCCGCGCTGACGTTCCCGGTGCGGGGGGCCACGGAGTTGGTGGCGACCATGCCGGTACCCGCGTCACCCTCCGGCGGGCACAGCGGGATACCCGGCCGGAGCGTGCCGGTCGGGTCGAGCAGCGCTGCACCCTCGTCGGTCAGCACGCCGGCGTCCGCTCCTGCCGGAAGGACGCGCGGCAGCAGGTCCGCGACGGTCCGCCCAGGGACGGCGTCCGCCAGCAGCCCGTCGAGCTGATCGAGCATCCGGCGGTCGTAGTCCTTCGTCACCGGGTCGATCGGGAACATGCCCGACGCGTCGCCGACACCGAGCACCTGGTGCCCGGTCAGGCGCCAGTGCACGTACCCGGCCAGCGTGGTGAGGTGCCGCACCTGCGATACGTGGGGCTCGTCGTCGAGGATCGCCTGACGGAGGTGTGCGATCGACCAGCGCAGCGGGATGTTGTGCCCGAGCAGGGCGGTCAGCTCGGCGGAGGCCCGCTCCGTCGTGGTGTTCCGCCAGGTACGGAACGGCACGAGCAGCTCGTCCGCGTCGTCGAACGCCAGGTAGCCGTGCATCATCGCCGAGACGCCGATCGCGCCGAACGTCGTCGGGCGCACGCCGTACCGGCCCTCGACGTCGGCCAGCAGCGCGACGACCGAGGCCTGCAGGCCGGACCAGACGGCATCCAGGGAGTAGGTCCACGTGCCGTCGACGAGCTGGTTCTCCCAGTCGTGGCTGCCGCTCGCCAGCGGCGCGTTGTCCGGGCCGATGAGACATGCCTTGATCCGGGTGGAACCGAGCTCGATGCCGAGCGCCGTCCGCCCCTGCTCGATCGCCTCCCGGAGCCCGGTGGGCTGCCCTGTTCCTTCGTCCTGCCGCTCCACCATCGTGGACCGCTCCGTCCTGCCCGCATCGTCGCGAGGCGTCGTTCGTGTCACCGTCGGTCGACCGTCACGATAAGCCGTCCGCTCCCCTGTCCACGGCGATGTTAGCGCTCACACGATACGTTACGAAACCGGGGTGGACGGGTCCGCCCCGAGAACGACCCCGGGCGCCGGACCAGGTTCGGTCCGGCGCCCGAGGTCGTTCTCAGGTGCTGCACACCGGGATGCCGCCCGTCAGCCCCTTGTCCACTGCTGGTTGGTGGCGCCGTTGCAGGCGTAGGTGATCACCGCTGCGCCGTTCGCCGTCGAACCGCCGTTCACGTCCAGGCACTCCCCGGTCGCCCGCGACCGGACGGTCACGTAGCTGCCCGACGTCGCGACGACCGACCACTGCTGGTTCGTCCCCGACCCGCAGCCCTCCTGCGTCACGGTCGTCGCGTTCTCCTGCAGGCAGAGCGCGCTGTGCCGGGCCACGAGGTTGTAGTAGCCGCTGCCCGCGCTCCGGAACCAGAACCGCTGGTTGCCACCGCCGTTGCAGTCGTACTGCTTCACCTGGGCCCCTGCGGCGTAGGACTGGCTGGTCACGTCCGCGCACCTGCCGGAGTGCCGTGCGGTGAGCGACTCGAACGGCCCGCCCTGTCCGCTGACGGTGCCCGCCGCCGCGTCGATGGAGAGCTCGGGGTAGTAGTCGAACGACATCGAGGTCGAGGTGGGGAACGTGATCGGCGCCCACACGTAGCGCGAGCCGTTCACGTTGCTGCCGATGGAGTTGCCCCAGCGGTCGCCCAGGTAGAGGTAGCTGGTGCCGGAGGTACCTTGCACCGGCAGCACGAACGTGGTCTGCGAGCCGTAGCCGGTCGGGTCGCCCGCGTTCCGCATGGCCGACCAGCCCGACGCCAGGTTGCTGGTCGTCGCGTACTTCTGCTGGTTGGGGCTCCAGCCCGTGGCCCCGGAGGTCAGCATGAAGTAGGTGCCACCGCGCTTGAACAGGGCGGGCGCCTCCCGGTGGCCGCCGGGCCACGGGTTCGCGACGAGCGTCGCCACGTCCGTGTAGTCGCTGGTGAGCCGGTAGATGTGCAGGTCGTAGTTCTCGTTCGCGGCCGAGTACATGTAGCCGGTCCCGTCGGTGTCGACGAACACCCCGATATCGCGGGACATGTGCCCGAGCGGCCGGAAGCTCCGCTGGTAGGTGTAGTCACCGTCCACGGTGTCGCTCACGGCGACCGCCGCCCGCGCCTCGGAGTAGTCGCTGCCGTTCTCCTTGTGCATCCACATGACGAACTGGCCGGTCGCCTCGTTGTACATCACCTTGGGCCGCTCGATGTTGGCAACGGCCAGCTCCGGGTGGCTGGCCTCGGTCAGCACGTGGTTCCGGAACTCCCAGTGCACGAGGTCGGTGGAGCGATAGGCCGACACGTACCGGAAGGTGTTGTCCTCGTTCCGGTTCTCGCCGAACCAGTAGTAGTACTGACCCACCTTGACCATCCCGCCGCCGTGGGCGTGCAACGGGGCGCCGGCCGTGTCGGTGAACTGGGTGGCGTTGACCACCGTCTCGGGAGAGGCCGCACGGGCGGTCTCCTCCGCCCCGGGCGAGGCCTGGGCAGAGACCACTCCGACGGCCGTCGCCAGTACGCAGGTCAGGGCAGCGAGGGCAGCAAGAAGACGCCTCACGGGGACCACACTCCTTCATCGCGGTGCAGGGTTCGGGGCAGTGCAGGCGGTGCGGGTGCTGGGTGGTGCCTGGTGGTGCGGGCAGTGCAGCGCGGGCGGGGGTCCCGTGGTCCGGGACCCCCGCCCTCTGCGGGAACCGACGGCCAGGTCAGCCGTCGACCGTGAAGCCTTGCTCCTGGCCGTACCGGACGTTCTCCGCCTGCCACTCGGCGAGGCCGTCCAGCAACGACGTCTTGTCGAGATAGGCCTGGCCTACCGTGTCCGAGAAGATGCTGTTCGCGTACGACTGCCACGGCAGGTAGCGCCAGCCTTCGACGACGTCGTCCGCACCGGCCGCGAGCACCTCGTTGATCTTCTGACCGCCGAAGTACTCGGACTCGTAGCCAAGGAACTCCTCGGAGCCCAGCTCTGCGACGGTTGCGGGGAACCCGCCCGTCTCCATGAACACGCGGATGCTCTCCGGGTCACTGTTGAGCCACTTGAGGAAGCCTGCGGCGAGCAGCTTGTCGTCGGCGCCGGCGGGGATCACGTCCGCCGAGCCGCCGTTCTCGGCGTTGACCGGAGTGCCGTCGTAGGTAGGCATCGGGGCGACCCGCCACGCGCCGTCGCCACCAGGGACCCCGTCCTCGAAGATGCCGGGCATCCAGGCGCCCACGACCATCGAGGCGATCGAGCCGTCCCCGAGCGCCTGGTACCACTCGTCGCTCCAGCCGGTGATGTCCGACATCAGCTCCTCGTCGATCAGCTGCTGGTACATCTCGGCCCACCGAGACGTGCCTTCGTCGGCGAGGTCGATCGTGACGGTGTCGCCCTCCACCTGGAACGGCTTGCCGCCGGCCTGCCAGATCATCGACGTGACGGTGCCCGGCCCGTTCCCGTCGTCGTTGAAGAGGAACTTGTCGGGGTCCGACTTCTTCAGCTTCCGCGCCTGCTCGACGTACTCGTCCCAGGTCTTTGGCACCACGAGGTCGTTCTCCTCGAAGACCTCGGCGTTGTAGAACAACGCCATCGGGCCGGAGTCCTGGGGCAGGCCCCAGAGACCGTCGCCGAGGGCCACCGAGCCCCAGGTCGACGGCGTGTACAGGTCCTCGAGCTCGCCGAGGCCGTACCCGGTCACGTCGGTCAGCTGGCCGGGGAGCTGGAACTGCGGCACCGACTGGTACTCCAGCTGGGCCACGTCAGGAATGCCCTTGTCCGCTGCTATCGCGTTCTGCAGCGCCGTGTTGTGCTCCTCGGCGCCCTGCGTGTCCGTGAGGTTCACGGTCATGTTCGGGTAAGCCTTCTCGAAGGCCTCGATCTGCTTCTCCGCCTGCGGCGTCCAGGTCCAGTAGTCGATGGTGCCGCCCTCTTCGAGGGCGGCCTCGATCTCCTCGGCGGTCGCGCCCTCGCCGGGCTCTCCTCCGCCGTCGCCGCCTCCGGAGCAGGCTGCGAGGCTCCCGGCCAGCACGGCCGCCATGGCGCCCGCCGCGATCCGGCTGTTACGTGTGATGCTCATGATTCCTCCTCCTTGAGGTAGTTCATCCTTGAAGCCGCTCATCCCTTCACGCCTCCGGCGCTCAGGCCGGACTGCCAGTAGCGCTGCAGCAGCAGGAACGCTGCGACGATCGGCAGGATGGTCAGCACTGCACCAGTGATGACCAGGTGGAACACCGGCGTGGCCCCGACACCGGTCGCGTCGGCGTTCCAGCTCGCGAGCCCGATCGCGAGGGGGAACAGGTTCCGGTCGGAGAGCATGATCAGCGGCAGGAAGTAGTTGTTCCACGTGGCGACGATCGCGAACAGCGCGACCGTCACGATGCCGGGCGCGAGCAGCCGCAGCGAGATGGTGAAGAACGTGCGCCACTCCCCCGCGCCGTCGACCCGTGCGGCCTCGAGCAGCTCGGTCGGTATCGCCTCGGTTGCGAACACCCACATCAGGTACAGCCCGAACGGGGAGACCAGGGTCGGCAGGATCACCGACCACATCGTGTTCGTCAGTCCCAGCTCGCTGAACATGAGGAACGTCGGCACGGCGAGCGCAGCGCCGGGGACCGCGACGGCGCCGATGACGGTGGCGAAGACCGCCGAACGCCCCTTGAACCGGTACTTCGCCAGGCCATAGCCCCCGAGCGTCGCCAGGAGCGTGGCCCCGCCTGCACCGGCCACGACGTAGACCACCGTGTTGCCGAACCAGCGGACGAAGACACCGTCCTGGTAGGTGAGCACCGCCGCGATGTTGTCGAACAGCGCGAACGGCCCAGCCGGCCACAGGCCGAAGGAGTCGGCGAGCGCCTCCTGCGTCTTGGTGGAGCTGACGAGCAGCCACCACAGCGGTGCCAGCGAGTAGACGACCAGACCTGCCATCAGCAGGGTGAGGACCACGGACTTGCGCGGCCGCGAGAAGGAGTGCGCCATCAGCTGTCCCTCCTGGTGCCCCTGAGCTGGACCACGTAGGCGATCGCGGCGGTCAGCACGCCCATGATGATCGCGACGGTCGCGGCGTAGTTGACCTGCTGGCCGAGGAAGCTGAGGTTGTAGGCGTACATGTTGGGCGTGTACGACGACGAGATCAGCGTCGGCGCGAGGACCTTGAGGATGTTCGGCTCGTTGAACAGCTGGAAGCTGCCGATGATCGAGAAGATGGTCGCGATCACGAGTGCCCCGCGCAGGGCCGGGAGCTTCACCGCCCTGATCACCCGCCACTGCCCGGCGCCGTCGATCGCCGCCGCCTCGTAGAGCTCGCCGGGGACGGTGCGCAGCGCGGAGTACAGGATGAGCATGTTGTAGCCCACGAACTCCCACGTCACGATGTTGCCGATCGCGACGAGCATCCACTCCCTGGAGAAGGGAGTGAGCACCTGCGAGCCGGCCGCCTCGTTGATCCAACCGACCAGCCCGATCCGGTCGCCGTACAGGAAGCCCCACATCAGGACGGCGACGACGCCGGGTACCGCGTAGGGCACGAACAGCGCGATCCGCGTGAAGCGCTTCCCGAAGAGGCGCCCGCTGTCGATCACGAGGGCGGCGGCCAGGGCCACGGCGAGCATGATCGGCACCTGCACCACCAGGAACAGGAGCACCCGGCCGGTGCCGTCCCAGAACTTCGGGTCGGTGAACGCGGCGGAGTAGTTCGCCAGTCCCACGAACTGGTTGCCGCCCATGAGCTGGTTGCGGAACAGGCTGAGGTAAAGCGAGTAGAGCACCGGAGCGAGGAACGCGAAGGCGAACGCCACCATGAACGGTGCGACGAAGCTCCAGCCTGCCGCGGAGACGCGGAGGCTCGGTGGGCGGCGACCAGGCACAGGCGCACCCCTTTCCCCGGACGACGTCGTCCGGACTCCCCTGGACTTCAATGTCCTGGACCACGCTGGGCAACGCTGCCCGGCGACGGAATGTGAACGTGAACATCTCCGTGCGCGGTGACTCTGCCACCCCGGCAGGGGGCTGTCAACGCCCCTCGCCACGGGTGGGACGGGTCGTCGGAGAGGTGCCGGGGCCGCCTGGTCGGTCAGCCCAGCGGGGCGCTCCCGCCGAGCACCGCCCAGGCCATCACCCCGGCGTCCTGTCCCACCTCGACGGCACAGTGTGCCGCGTACGCGAGCCAGACGGATCCGCTCCGGGCGCGCACCCAGCCCAGCAGCAGGCCGATGAACCCGGTGCTCAGCACCGCCACGGGATCCACGACGAACCCGTCGGCGGTGAGCACCAGCCCGTGCCACAGGCCGAACCACAGCGACGTCAGCACCAGGCCCCAGCCGACGTCCGCGCCGAGGAACCGCCAGGGGGTTCCGCAGGCCCGGTCGAGGACGGCCAGCATCGCGCCACGGACGAGCAGCTCCTCGACGAGGTTGGCCTGGCCGACGTCGAACAGGAAGCGCTCGGTGTCCATCGGGGCGGGTGGCGCACCGGCGTCGGCCAGGTACCACACGGAGAGGAGCGCGAACCCGGCGAACAGCCCCACCACCACCCAGCCCGCCGGCCGCCAGCCGGCCCGCAGCCGGAGACCGAGACCCGCCTCCTCGCGCGCCCACGGCCCGAGGGCAAGGAAGAGGGCGACCAACCAGAGCAGCTCGACCGTCTTGCCCTGCCAGTTCCATGCGAGCCCTGTCCCGAAGGCCTCGGGCATGCCGTGCGCCCACCGGCTGCACGCGATCAGGACGGCCAGCACCGCCACGACCCGAAGCGCGCCCGGTCGGCGCCACAGCGCTACGGCCAGCAGCGGCCCGACGACGGCGACCGTGATCGCGGTGTCGGCCAGGCCGATCGCACCGGACCGCAGTACCGCCACCGGCCCGGCGACGACACCTACCAGGACCGTTGCGACGGCCAGGACCAGCAGGACAGGCCCCACCCATCGCCAGGTGTCCACGGGTCCCACCCGGACGGCGGCGACGCTCTGCGGTGGGCTCGTGCTCATTCTGGGGGGTTCCCTTCGTCTCAGCGTCGTGGAGCGGCCGCGCTTCTGCGCACCACCAGCTCCGGGGCGATCAGCTCTGCCGCGGGCTTGCCACCGTCGACCGCCGCGAGGAGCAGCGCGACGCTCCTCCGGCCGAGGTCGACGAACGGCTGGCGCACGGTCGTCAGCGGCGGGATGAAATGGCCGGAACCGTCGACGTCGTCGAACCCGACCACCGAGACGTCGTCGGGCACGGAGACGCCGCACTCCCAGAACGCGCGGAGCAGCCCGAGGGCGAGCTGGTCGTTGGCGGCGAAGACCGCCGTCGGTCCCGAACCGGCCTTCACCCGCTGCGCCAGGTCCAGGCCCACCATGTAGCCGCGGTCCGCGGTCCAGCCCGCCACCACCGGCTCGAGGACCGGAAGGCCGTGCTCGGTGAGGACCGCGCGCCAGGCCTCCTCGCGCTCGACCGCGTCCAGCCAGTCCGGCGGGCCCGCGACGTGCAGGATCCGCTGGTGCCCCAGCCCGATCAGATGCTCGACGGCGAGCCGCGCCCCCGCACGCTGGTCCACGGCCAGCGGGATGGTCGGCACGTCGGGCTTCAGGTCCCGCGCCGCGATGATGACCACGGGCACGGGGGCCTGGAACGACTCCACCGCGTCGGCGACGTCGGTGTGCGGCGCGATGACCACGATGCCCTCGACCGCCTGGTCCATGAAGTGCTCGAGGGCCTTGTGCATCGTCTCGGCGTCGTACCGGCGCAGCGTCGCGACGCTGACGTACCAGCCCTGCTCTCGCGCGGCCTCCTCGACGGCGATCAGGGTGCTCGACGGGCCGAACAGCGGCGACCCGGTGGTGACGACGCCCACGGTCGTCGATCGTGCCGTGACCAGGGCACGCGCAGCACTGTTGCGGCGGTAGCCGAGCTCGGCGATCGCCTCGAGCACCTTCTCCCGCGTGGCCGGGCGCACGCTCCGGTGCCCGTTGAGGACACGCGAGACGGTCTGGTGGGACACGCCGGCGAGCGCGGCGACGTCGGCCATGGCCGGCGGCCGCGTCGTCGCGGGTCGAGAGATGGTCACGGAAGGAATCATCCACCCAGCTCGTCGGCGCGGTCACGCGCGGCGGCCGCGGCGGCCAGGAACGAGGCACGCACCCCGCCGTCGTCCAGAGCCCGCAGGGCGGCCGCAGTGGTGCCGCCGGGCGAGGTGACCTTCTCCCGGAGCAGGACGGGGTGCTCCCCCGACTCGTCCATCAGACGGGACGCGCCGAGCAGGGTCTGGACGGCGAGGCGGCGTGCAACATCACGCGTCAGGCCGAGGAGGACTCCGGCCTCGGCCAGCGCGTCGGCGACGTAGAAGACGTATGCCGGTCCGGACCCGGAGATCGCCGACACGGCGTTCAGGTCCTTCTCGGCGGCGCGGACCACTGCGCCTGTGCCCGTGAACAGGTGCTCGACCGCCTCGAGATCCGCCTCCGTCGCGCCGATACCCGCGATCGCCGTGATGCCGGCACCGATCGCGGCGGGCGTGTTGGGCACCGCTCGCACGACGGGCGTACCGGCAGGCAGCCGCTGCTTGTAGAACGACGAGGGCAGGCCTGCCGCGACGGTGACCACGACGGCCTCCGGGTCGATCGCGGTCGCGATCTCGTCGAGCAGCGCGCCGACGTCCTTCGGCTTCACCCCCACGAGGACGAGGCCGGCGCCCCGGACCGCCGCCACGTTGTCGCTGGTGGTGGCCACCTGGTAGGTCTTACGCAGGTGCTGGGCCTTGGCCTCGGTCCGCACCGTGGCCACGACGTCGGAGGCCGCCCAGCCCGCCGACAGCGCGCCTGCCAGCACCGCCTCGCCCATGTTCCCGGCCCCGAGGACCGCAAGTCGCTGGTTCACGGCGCTATTGTCCCCCGCGCCGCTCGGGCCGTCGGCTGAGCAGGTGTCGGCCGAGCAGGTCGAGACCCGTCACAGCGGGAACGCCGCGTAGAAGTCCTCCATCGTGTCGGCCGGGCCGGTCGCCTGCATCACGGCGGTCCCGTTCTGCCAGACCGCGACGGCCCTGCCGTCCTTGGCCGGCATGATCGCGTACTGCCCGACGACCTTCTTGCCGACCTTCACGTCGCCCTCGCGCTCCGGCTCGCCGGCTGCCTTCGTCCAGGCCGCTGCGGCCTGGGCTGCCTCGTCCGACGTGGCCCACTGGCCCGCACGGAGCGCTACCTCGCCGGAGCCGCCGTCCGAGTACTCGGCGTTCCAGGCCTCGAGCGCGCCCTGCTCCTCCTTGATCTTCCTCGCCTCGGCGACCGAGCCGAGCGCGAACTGCAGCACGGTGGACGGGAGCGCCTTCTGGAAGGCGGTCTCGTCGCCGCTGCGGTCCATCGCCTTGACCGTGGGGGTCGGCACCGGCGCCGTGACCGTCACGGTGGGGACAGGCTGCGGCGTCGCCTCGGCCCGCCAGAACCCGGGCCAGACGAAGCCGCCGACGAGCACCACCGCGAGCACGATGGTGAGGAGGCCCACGACCACCACGAGGCGACGGCGGCGGTACACGGCGGGCGAAGCCTTCCTCGCGCCCGGCCCGGCCACCGATGCCGTTGCGCCGGTGCGCGGTGAGTTCACGCGCTGGTCCGTCATGTCTGGCTCCCCCGTACTCTGGCCACCGGGTACGTCACGGTGGCTCAGTTGGCACCATATGGTGCGGCACCGACATCCGGGGGTAGGCACGCCCAGGAGGGTCCGGTACCGCGTTCCGCCGGCCGGACGACGGCGGCCGCGCCGTCGCCTGGCACAACGGGAGCAGCACCGCGAACGCCGCCGCTGCGACGGCGCACGCCGCGAGGAGGCCCCCGGTGTAGGCGGTGAGGCCACCGGCCCACGGCAGGCCCGTCCAGGTGTGGCCCTCGGTCGCCGCGGCGGCCAGCACGGAGAGACCTGCCGTCGGCACTGCCAGGACCCCGAGGACGGTGGTCACCAGCCGCGTCGGGACGTCGGCCCGGCCTTCCGGGTCGTCGGCGGTCCGATCCGCCGGTCCCGCCGGTGCCACGGCGCACACCAGCGCGGTCCACACCACCACCACGAGGACCGCTGCGACGACGTCGGACGGGCGGTGCCAGCGGTCGCCGAGCGTCGCGAGGCCGATCGCGCAGGCGGCGACGGCTCCGGCGAACCCCGTCAGGGGCCGCCAACTGCGCGGCGTGACGAGGAGCAGCGCCGCCCAGGCCGCGACCACGACCGTGACGTGACCGCTCGGCAGGGTGTTGATGTCACGGTTCCACTCGCCGACGAGCCCCGTGCGGTCGAACACCCCGTCCTTGATCACCTGCGTGGTCACGTTCGACCCGATGATCACGACGGCGGCGAGGCCTGCGGCCACCCATCGCCGCCGCAGCAGCCCGATCCCGCACACCAGGACGAACCCGGTCAGGAGCCACGGCAGCGAGCCGAGCAGCAGCACCGGCTCCACCAGGGGGTTGACGACGTCCTGGAACCGGTCGGCGGTCTCGAAGACACGCTCCTCGACCCGCTGCCCCGGCCACGTGGTCACCATCGCCCACCAGACGAGCCAGGTCCCCACCGCTGCCCCGACAGCCACGGCCAGACCTGCCGCACGGGCCGTGCGACGGGCTGTGGACCGCGAGGGCTTCATGGGGTCGGTGCCGGTGCGCGCGATGCTTCCCTGCTCACCAGGTTTCCGTCGGAGACCAGCATGGACGCAAGGTACCCCGCCAGTGTGGGTGGCGGCACGTACGGTGGCGCACGTGACCTCATCGACCTCCAAGCGGGCTCGGCCCGCGTACCGCTGTGCCGAGTGTGGCTGGACCACCGTCAAGTGGGTCGGCCGCTGCGGGGAGTGCCAGGCGTGGGGCACCGTGTCAGAGGACGGGCCTGCGGCGGCCGGCCCCCGCACGGCCACCGTGTCCCCCGCACGTGAGCCCGCGCGGCCCATCGGCGACATCGATGTCGAGTCGGCACGCGCCAACCCGACCGGCGTCGGTGAGTTCGACCGGGTGCTCGGCGGCGGGCTCGTGCCGGGAGCCGTGATCCTGCTCGCGGGCGAGCCGGGCGTCGGCAAGTCGACCCTCCTGCTCGACGTCGCGAGCAACGTGGCCGACGGCGCCCTGGGCCCGGACGGGTTCGAGTCGCCCCGCACCGTGCTGTACGTGACCGGCGAGGAGTCGGCGGGACAGGTGCGGCTGCGCGCCGAGCGGATCGGCGCGCTCTCGCCCACCCTGCTGCTCGCCGCTGAGACCGACCTGGGGACGGTGCTCGGCCACCTGGAGGTGAACCAGCCGGACATGCTGATCGTGGACTCGGTGCAGACCATCGCGTCCGCTCAGGTCGACGGCGCCCCTGGTGGCGTGTCGCAGGTCCGGGAGGTCGCCGGCGCCCTGATCGCCGTGGCCAAGGAACGGCAGATCCCCACGATCCTCGTCGGGCACGTGACCAAGGACGGCTCCGTCGCCGGCCCGCGCACGCTCGAGCACCTGGTGGACGTGGTCTGCCAGTTCGAGGGCGACCGGCACTCGCGCCTGCGCATGATCCGGGCGGTGAAGAACCGGTACGGGCCGACGGACGAGGTGGGCTGCTTCGACCTGTCGGAGGACGGGATCGTCGGGCTGCCGGACCCGTCGGGACTGTTCCTCTCGCACGCGGGCTCCGGCGTCGCGGGCTCCTGCATCACCGTCACCCTGGAGGGGCGGCGGCCGCTCGCCGTCGAGGTGCAGGGGCTCGTCGCCCCGAGCCCGCTGAACAACCCGCGTCGCGCGACCAGCGGCGTCGACTCCAGCCGGCTCGCCATGATCCTGGCCGTGCTTCAGCGGCACGGCGGGCTACGGCTCGCCGATCAGGACGTCTACGCCTCGACCGTCGGCGGAGCCCGGATCACCGAGCCGGCGTCGGACCTCGCGGCCGCGCTCGCGCTCGTCTCCGCACGGACGGGCCGGCCCCTGCCGGGGGCCACCGTCGCCGTCGGCGAGGTGGGCCTGGCCGGCGACCTGCGCCCGGTCGCCGGACTGGACCGCCGCCTGGGTGAGGCGGCACGTCTGGGCTTCGCACACGCCGTCGTCCCGCACGGAACCGGCGTCAAGGCGCCCGAGGGGCTCCAGCTGGTGGAGGCGGCCCACATCCGCGACGCCGTCGAGTGGGCGCAGTCCGCGGGTGGCGGCACCGGAAGCGAGACGGACCGTGATTGACCGGTCTGCGAAACGAACTGCTTGTGAGCCGCCGTACAGCGTAGGATTTCTTCGTGGCCACCACCTCCTCGCACCCTGACGAGCTGCTCCGGGAGACCCTGGCCGCCGTCGCGCCCGGGACCGAACTCCGCGACGGGCTCGAGCGCATCCTGCGCGGCCGTACCGGCGCGCTCATCGTGCTCGGCCTCGACCCGACGGTGGAACAGATCTGCTCCGGCGGCTTCTCGCTCGACGTCGACTTCTCGGCCACGCGACTGCGCGAGCTGTCGAAGATGGACGGCGCAGTGGTGCTGGACCGGGCCGCCACCCGCATCCGCAAGGCCGCGGTGCAGCTGCTGCCCGACCCGACCATCGAGACCACCGAGTCGGGCACCCGCCACCGCACCGCCGAACGGGTCGCCAAGCAGACCGGCTTCCCCATCATCTCCGTGAGCCAGTCGATGCGGATCGTCGCGCTCTACGTGGGCGGACAGCGGCACGTGCTGGAGGACTCGGACACGATTCTCGGCCGGGCGAACCAGGCCCTCGCGACGCTCGAGCGCTACCGCGCCCGCCTCGACGAGGTGTCCGGCACGCTGTCCGCGCTGGAGATCGAGGACCTGGTGACGGTGCGCGATGTGTGCTCGGTTGTCCAGCGCCTCGAGATGGTCGGCCGCATCTCCGACGAGATCGCGGGCTACGTGATCGAGCTCGGCGTGGACGGCCGCCTGCTGGCGCTCCAGCTCGACGAGCTGATCGGCGACGTCGGCTCGGACCGCGAGTTCGTGATCCGCGACTATGTGCTGGGCCGCAAGGACCGCACCCTCGCCGACGTGCAGGCCGAGCTCTCCGCGCTCACGTCGCAGGAGCTGCTCGACATGAGCCAGATCGGCCGGATCCTCGACCTGCCCGGCGGCGGAGACGCGCTCGACGCCGCCGTCGCACCGCACGGCTACCGGCTCCTGTCCAAGGTGCCGCGCCTGCCCAACACGACCATCGAGCAGCTCGTCGGCCACTTCAGCAGCCTGCAGAAGCTCCTCGCCGCGAGCGTGGACGACCTGATGTCGGTCGACGGGGTCGGCGATCAGCGCGCCCGGACCATCCGCGAGGGCCTGTCCCGGCTGGCGGAGTCCAGCATCCTCGAGCGATACGTCTGACGCGGCGCGTCTGACGCAGACCGCCCGACGCGGCACACCTGACGCGGACCGCCCGACGTGGCACGCCCCACGCAGCACACCTGACGCGGCACACCTGACGCGGCACGCCCCACGCCGCACGCCCCACGCCGCACACCCGACGTGGCACGCCCCACGCAGCACACCCGACGCGGCATACCTGACGTGGACCGCCCTGGACCGCTGCCCGGGCCGGACTGGCGAGTGCAGACTTGGTCGCGCCCCCGACCGGCGAGTGCAGACTTGATTGCGGTTTGAGCGCCTCTCACCGCGACAAAGTCTGCAGTCGGCATCTGCGACCGCAACCAAGTCTGCAGTCGGCGACCGCGACCGCGACCGCGACCGCGACCGCGACCGCGACCAAGTCTGCACTCGCGCGTTGGTGCTGGCCGGCGGCGGGTGTCAGGGCTTCTTGTCGGAGTCGCTACCCGGCTCGTCCGGCGCGCCCGGGTCCGCCGATGCGTCCGCCTCGCCCGACCCGTCCGCCTCGCCCGACCTGTCTGCCTCGCCCGACTCGTCCGGTTGGGCCGACCCGCCCGACGCACTGGCCGAGGCATCCGGCTCGGCCGACGGGCTCGCGGACGAGTCCCCGGACGGGCTCCCCGACGGTGACGGCGACCGGCTCGGCTCCGGCACCGTGTACGTCATTCGCACCACGTCGCTGGACACCCCCTCGATGTCGGCGAGCGTGACCTGCGCGGTGTACTCGCCGGCGGTCAGCTTGGGCTGGCCCGGCTCGCAGCCGGGCACGGACCGGGAGTCGGACCAGCTCACGTTCGTGGTGTCGACGTCGCCGGGCCCGAGCAGCAGCAGCCGCTCCTCCTCCTGGTCGGCGCAGTCCGCCGACGACCAGGCCCGCTCCGCCGACGACTCGCCCGCCTCGCCCTGGTACACGGTCACGGCGAGACCGTGCCGGGGTGCCTCGACCAGGCACTGCACCGACCCCTCGTTCCGGAGCGACACCGTGAACCCGACCGGCACGCCAGGGGTGACCGTCAGCCGGTCCGCCGCGAGCCCGATGTCGAGGTCGTCGGGCTCGCACGGCGCCGCTGCGGCGTTCGGGTCCACGGGGTTCGGCGGGTTCTCCTTTGCCGACACGATCGGCACGTCGGACTCCGGCCACGTCCACGCCACCCCGAGGCCGCCGAACGCCAGGACTGTCAGCACCACGAGCACCCGCCCGAGCCGTCGCGGGCGCCGGCCGGCGGACCCCCACTCCGCGTCGTGATCCTGGGGCCCTTCGGCCTCCTCCGGCGCACTGACCACCTGCTGAACCCCCTGCTGGACTCCTGGACACGGTCTGACGTGCGGTAACACCGCGCGGCACCAAAATACGACGCTCCACACCGCCGTGGCGGCAGCCGCGCCGCCGAGTCGGTCACATGTCCTACTTCACCGCTCTCGCGGCCCCCGCGCGCCGTCCGGTCCGCTTCGGCCGAGCGACGATCGTGGGGCAGGATGAGTCCCCGTGACAGCACGGGAAGCGACACGACGCACCGAGGTGCGCTCCGGCGTCGTGCACTGGTTCGACGGCGCCGCACGCGACCTGCCCTGGCGCGCACCGGACCGGACCCCCTGGGGGGTGCTCGTCAGCGAGGTCATGCTGCAGCAGACGCCGGTGGTGCGCGTGGAGCCCGCCTGGTGCGCGTGGCAGGAGCAGTGGCCGACCCCCGCCGACCTGGCCGGCGCGGCGACCGCCGACGTCCTCAGGGCCTGGGGCCGGCTCGGGTACCCGCGCCGCGCGCTGCGGCTGCAGGAGTGCGCGAGGGTGGTCGTCGAACGGCACGACGGCGTGGTGCCGAGCACCGAGGCCGAGCTGCGGGAGCTGCCCGGCGTCGGCGAGTACACGGCGGCAGCGGTGCTGGCGTTCGCCTACGGCAAGCGATCGGTGGTGGTCGACACCAACGTGCGCCGGGTGCTGGCGCGTGCGGTCGGTGGGACGGCCCTGCCCGCGCCGTCGTACACCGCGGCGGAACGCGCACTGGCCACGGCCCTCGCTCCGGAAGGGGACACGGAAGCCGCCCGCTGGGCCGCCGCTTCGATGGAGCTGGGCGCACTGGTCTGCACGGCGAAGGCCCCGAAGTGCGGTGCCTGCCCGGTCGCCGACCTGTGCGCGTGGCACCAGGCCGGCTCACCGGAGGACGCGCACGCCGCCCGACGCCGGACGCAGGCCTGGGCGGGCACCGACCGGCAGGCGCGCGGCCGGGTCATGGCAGAGCTCCGGCAGGCGGCCGAACCGGTGGACCGCGCTCTGCTCACGTCCCTGTGGCACGACCCGCTGCAGCTCGACCGTGCGATCGCCGGCCTGGTCGAGGACGGTCTGGCCGAGCAGGACGACGCCGGCCGCCTCCACCTCCCCGGCTAGCTCGGCAGGGGGCGGCGGGTCAGAGCTCCAGGAGCATCCGCGAGTTGCCGAGGGTGTTGGGCTTGACCCGCGCCAGGTCGAGGAACTCCGCCACGCCCTCGTCGTAGGACCGCAGCAGCTCCGCGTACACCTCGTGGGTCACGGGCGTGCCGTCGATCTCGCGGAACCCGTGCGCTGCGAAGAAGTCGACCTCGAAGGTCAGGCAGAACACGCGGCGCAACCCGAGGGCGCCGGCTCGCTCGATCAGCGCCTCGAGCAGCGCGTGGCCCACCCTGCGGCCGCGCCAGTCACGGTGGACGGCCAGCGTGCGCACCTCTGCGAGGTCGTCCCACATCACGTGGAGCGCCCCGCAGCCGACGACGGCGTCGCCCGCCGGGTCGGTCGCCACCAGGAACTCCTGGACCGCCTCGAAGTAGCCGACCATCTCGTACGGTCGGAGGATCCGCTCCTGGCTGAGCGGCGCGACGAGGTCACGAATCGTGCGCACGTCTGCCGGGAGCGCTGGGCGGATCACGGGCGCTGCCGGCGCCTCGGGTGTCGTCACGGCGACACACTACGACCGAGGCACCGCGCGACGCCCGCCCGGCACACCAGTCGGGCATCTCCGGCGGGAACACCAGACGAAACGTATGGTGAATCGGAAAGTGAGCAAGAGAACCTCCCAACACACCCTGCCCAACAGGGCAAAGGTCTTGCCAAGTCAAGGAATGCGTGGTGAGTTTGGCGCATGGCATCCACACGCCTGACCGCAGACGCGAGGACGCAAGCACTGGCCGCGCTCGAAGCCAGTGTCAGCCCCTCGGCCGAGCTCGACGTACTGGTGATCGGGGGCGGCATCACCGGCGCCGGCATAGCACTGGACGCGGTCACCCGCGGGTTGTCGACGGCCATCGTCGAGGCACAGGACTGGGCACAGGGCACCTCCAGCCGGAGCAGCAAGCTGGTCCACGGCGGGCTGCGGTACCTACAGATGCTCGACTTCGAGCTGGTCCACGAGGCGCTCACCGAGCGTGACCTCCTGCTCCGGGACCTCGCACCGCACCTGGTGCGGCCGGTCCCGTTCTTGTATCCCCTGGAGCACCGGGTCTGGGAGCGCGCCTACGTCGGCGCCGGCATCGCCATGTACGACGTGCTCGCGACGCTCACGCCGGGCCGCCGTCCGATGCCGTTCCACCGGCACCTGAGCAAGAACCAGATGGAGGCCAAGTTCCCGGACCTGGCGCACGATGCCGCGGTCGGCGCCGTCCAGTACTGGGACGCCTCCGTTGACGACGCCCGGCTGGTCGCCACCGTCATCCGCACCGCCGCGAGCTACGGGGCGCACACCGCGAGCCGTACGCAGGTGGTGGGCCTCACGCAGGGCGCGACGGGCGCCGTGAACGGCGCGGTGGTCGTGGACCTGGAGACCGGCAAGGAGATCACCGTCAGGGCCCGCTCGGTCATCAACGCGACCGGCGTGTGGACGGAGGACACCGAGGCCCTCGCCGGCTCGGAGGGCGGTCTGCACGTGCTCGCCAGCAAGGGCGTCCACCTCGTCGTCCCGCGGGAACGCATCCGTGGTCATGCCGGGCTGATCCTGCAGACGGAGAAGTCCGTGCTGTTCGTCATCCCGTGGAGCCGGTACTGGATCATCGGGACCACCGACACGCCCTGGGACCTCGACCCGACCCACCCGGTCGCGACGAGCGCCGACATCGACTACGTGCTCGACCATGCCAACGCCGTGCTGGCACACCCCCTGACCAGGGAAGACATTATCGGTACCTACGCGGGCCTGCGCCCGTTGCTCCAGCCCGGCACCAAGGCGGGCACGAGCAGCGCGAAGGTCAGCCGCGAGCACACCGTCGCCTCGCCGACGCCGGGCCTCACGGTGATCGCGGGCGGCAAGCTGACGACCTACCGGATCATGGCCAAGGACGCGGTCGACTTCGCGATCGGGCAGCGCGCGGCCGCCCTGCCCTCCATCACGCACCAGATCCCGCTCACGGGCGCGGTCGGACTACGGGCCGTGCAGCGCCAGGCGCGCACGTGGGGCAAGCGGTTCGGCTGGGCTCCCCCGATGCTGGACCACCTGCTGCACCGGTACGGCGCCAACCTCGCAGAGATCGTCGAGCTGTGCGACGCCGACCCGTCGCTCGCCCAGCCGCTCGAGCACGCCCCCGCCTACCTTCGGGCCGAGGTGTACTACGCCGTCAGCCACGAGGGCGCCCTCCACCTCGAGGACGTGCTCGCGCACCGCACACGGCTCGTCTACGAGGTAGCCGACCGGGGCACCGAGGCCGCCGAGGAGGTCGCCTCCGTCGTCGGCCCGCTCCTCGGCTGGGACGCGTCCGACACGGAGCGCGAGGTCCGTGCGTGGCAGGCGCGGATCGAGGCCGAACGGCACGCCGAGGAAGCTCCCGACGACGAGGCCGCCGAGCGGGCGCGCCTGACCACCCCAGACGTAGCGGCCATGCAGCCGCTCCGAAACTAAGGAAGCCAAGGAACGTAGCTACTGACCTGCCGACGAGCCTCGCCAGCCGAGCCGCCGGGTACCCCCTTGTACGCCGACAGTGCGGTCGGCAGAAAGTGAGTCAGCGATGAACGCATTCACAGACATCATGGTGCCGGAGTTCCTCGGCACGATGATTCTGATCCTCGGTGGTGCCGGAGTGGTGGCCAACGCCATCCTGCCGAGGACCAAGGGCTTCAACGGCGGCTGGTTGCTCATCAACTTCGGCTGGGGCCTCGCGGTCTTCGCGGGCGTGTTCGTCGCCTTCAGGTCCGGCGGACACATCAACCCCGCCGTGACGCTGGGCATCCTGTCCAACGGGGCCGAGGAGTTCGCCGAAGGGGTCCCGGCCAACTTCGTCAACATGCTCCTGTACTGGGTCGCCCAGCTCGCCGGCGCCTTCGTGGGTGCCGTCCTCGCCTACCTTGCGCACAAGCAGCACTTCGACCAGGACGCCGACCCGGCCGTCAAGCTCGGCGTCTTCTCCACCGGCCCCGAGATCCGCTCGTACACGTGGAACTTCGTCACCGAGGTCATCGCCACGTTCATGCTGGTCTTCGTGATCCTGTCGTTCGGCAACTGGCCCGGCGACCTCGGGCCGCTGGCCGCCGCCCTCCTCGTGGTCGGTATCGGTGCGAGCCTCGGTGGCCCCACGGGGTACGCCATCAACCCGGCTCGTGACTTCGGGCCGCGCATAGCGCACTTCGTCCTGCCCATCCCTGGCAAGGGATCCAGCGACTGGTCGTACTCGTGGGTGCCGGTGGTCGGACCGCTGGTGGGTGGCGCGATCGGAGGCCTGCTGGCTGCGGCGGTCTTCTGATTCGACATGGACTTCGACACGGACACAGACAAGGGAGTCAACACCGATGGCTGACTACGTACTCGCGATCGACCAGGGCACGACGAGCACCCGGGCGATCGTCTTCAACCACTCCGGGACCATCGTGTCCAGCGGCCAGATCGAGCACGACCAGATCTTCCCGAAGGCCGGGTGGGTGGAGCACAAGCCCGACCAGATCTGGGACAACACCCGTCAGGTGGTGGGGCTCGCGCTGACCAGGGCGAACATCAACCACAGCGACCTCGCCGCCGTGGGCATCACCAACCAGCGCGAGACCACCGTCGTGTGGGACAAGACGACCGGCAAGCCGGTCTACAACGCGATCGTGTGGCAGGACACACGGACCCAGGCCATCGTCGACGAGCTCGGCGGGTCCGAGGGCGCGGACAAGTACAAGGCGATCGTCGGCCTGCCGCTCGCCACCTACTTCTCCGGACCCAAGGTGAAGTGGATCCTCGACAACGTCGAGGGGGCGCGCGACGCGGCCGAGCGGGGCGACCTGCTGTTCGGTAACACCGACGCGTGGGTCCTGTGGAACATGACCGGTGGGCCCGACGGCGGCGTGCACGTCACCGACGTCACGAACGCGTCGCGCACCATGCTCATGGACCTCGACACGCTGTCCTGGCGTGAGGACATCGCGGCGGACATGGGTATCCCGCTGTCGATGCTGCCCGAGATCCGTTCCTCCTCCGAGGTGTACGGCAAGGGCCGCCCCCGTGGCATGGTGCCCGGCGTGCCGATCGCCGGCATCCTCGGCGACCAGCAGGCGGCAACGTTCGGGCAGGCGTGCTTCGAGGTCGGCACTGCGAAGAACACGTACGGCACCGGCAACTTCATGCTGCTCAACACGGGCACAGAGAAGGTGCCGTCCGAGAACGGCCTGCTCACCACGGTCTGCTACAAGATCGGTGACGCGGCGCCCATCTACGCGCTCGAGGGTTCCATCGCGGTCACGGGGTCCCTGGTCCAGTGGCTCCGCGACAACCTGGGCCTGTTCCACGACGCGCCCGACGTCGAGTGGCTCGCCCGCAAGGTCGAGGACAACGGTGGCGCCTACTTCGTCCCCGCCTTCTCCGGCCTGTTCGCGCCGTACTGGCGGCCCGACGCGCGGGGTGCGCTCGTCGGCCTGACCCGGTACGTCAACCGGAACCACATCGCGCGGGCCGCGCTGGAGGCCACAGCGTTCCAGACCCGCGAGGTCATGGACGCCATGCGGGCAGACTCCGGGGTCGAGCTCACCGAGCTCAAGGTCGATGGCGGCATGATCGCCAACGAGCTGCTCATGCAGTTCCAGGCGGACCAGCTCGGCGTGCCCGTCGTCCGGCCGGTCGTCGCGGAGACCACGGCACTCGGTGCCGCGTACGCAGCGGGTATCGCTGTCGGCTTCTGGAAGGGCGAGTCCGACGTCACCGCGAACTGGGCGGAGGACCGGCGGTGGGAGCCCGCCATGGAGCAGGACGAGCGGGAGCGGCTGTACCGGAGCTGGAAGAAGGCCGTGACGAAGACGTTCGACTGGGTGGACGCGGATATCGGCTGAGTTTTTCGGTCGGGTCCGCTTGCCCTCCGTGGCCAGGACCGCGGAGGGGAAGGAAGGCCTTCCTTCCCCTCCGCTCCGTAGGTATGTCACCTCGGTCAGGGGGACAGGAAGCGCCTCGCCGTGTCGACCAGGGTGGCTTTCTCGGCCTGGGCCGTGAAGGTCTCCTCGTCCGCTATGCGGCCGAGGAAGCCGTCGGTCAGCAGGTAGAGCCAGGAGGTGATCCGGTAGGGGTTGAGATCGGTCCTGATCTCCCCCGCCCGCTGGGCCCTCTCGACCCAGGCGAGGAGCAGGTCGCGCTGTGCCCGTGTGTCCTCCTCCAGCGCCTCTGCGACCTCGGGCACGCGCATGACGCCTGCCACCGCCCGGACGAAGCCGGGCATCCTAGGGTCCGCCGCCTCGTCGGCCCCCTTCGCCACGATGTCGAGGAGCACACCGAGCGGGTCGGTACGGTCCGCGTAGAGCCCTGCTGCCTCTCGCGCCTCGGCCGTACCGAGCGTCAGGATCGCCAGCAGCAGGTCCAGCTTGGTCGGGAAGTAGTGGAAGAACGTGCCCGACCCGATGCCAGCCCCCCGGCAGATCGCGGCGGTGGTCGCGCCGTCGTACCCACGCTCCGCGAAGACGGTCAGTGCAGCATCGATGATGGCGAGCCGGCGCGCCTCGTGACGCTCCGGGTCAACGGTCCGTGCCACGGGCTCCCTCACCGGCCGACGTCGTCCGGCGCACCTGGATCCGGTCGTCCCGGACACGTGCCACCAGTCCGAGCGCGGCCAGGTCCTCGTCCGCCGTGCGGACCGCGGCGGCGTCCTTGCGCTCCTCGAGCCGACGGCGGAGGGCTTCGTTCTCGACGGCGGTGAAACCGGGGCGGCCGTCAAGCCATCGCTCGAACCGCTCCTCGTAGGGATCCGCGTCCCGCCACGGCCAGCGGTGCTGCTCCAGGGTGTCCTTGACCTTGGTCCAGGACAGGGTGTCGGCGTCGACCCGGGCGCGGAGGCCGCCGTCCGGCCGCAGGAGCACGAGGTACCTCGTGTCGCGGAATGCGGCGCCGACGTCGGACCGCTCGATCCACACCTCGCGCTCCTCCTGCCGGTGCTCCAGGTGGTCGTCGGTGACGCTCAGAGCGGGTGCCTCACCCACTGTCATGAAGGCGATGAACCCACCGCCGAGCAGGCCGAGCCCACCCAGGATGCCGAGCGTCCAGGCCAACGGCAGCGTCTCGACGAGCTGCAGCACCCTGGGCACCGGCAGCGGCGACGCGTCGATCAGATCCACCAGAGCGCCGGCCAGCGGGGACGCGAACCAGCCAAGAACTACGCCGATGGCGAGCACGCCGAGGCCGAGGAGGACGGGGAGCGAAGGTGGCTGGCGCACCTCGGTGGTCGTCATACCGAATTATTAGAGCACTCACTCCAGTAATGCAACCACGTCAGTCGTCGGGGACCAGCTGCGCGACCATCCGGGGCACGCGCTTCTCCAGTGCACGCCACACGAGCTCGTCGTCAACACCGTCGTGGACGTGGGCGATCAGGTTCCGGATGCCCTTGAGGGCCGGCCAGCCGACGTCAGGATGCTGCTCCTTGAACCAGTCCGGAAGTCGCTCGGCCACCGTCCCGATGTTCAGGACGATGTGCTCGCCGAAACCCCTGCTCCGCTCTCCGTCGAATGTTTGAGCCATGTAGGCCTCATGCCCCTCGGAGACCAGCTGATGCGCTTGTTCCCCGAAGCGAGCGAGGTCCCGTAGTCACCCATAGCCGAGATTATGTCGACTTGTGATCAGCATGCCGGGCGGCGCTGCCCAGCAGAGCACCGATAGCGTGAGCCCGTGCCCATCAGCTACACCCTCCCCGGGGTCCATGTCACCGACCACTCCGTCGACGTCCCGCTGGACTGGTCCCAGCCCGACGGTTCACCCACGATCACCGTGTTCGCCCGCGAGCTCGTGGATCCCGCGCGCCGCACCGAGGACCTGCCGCTCCTCGTGTTCCTGCAGGGCGGCCCTGGCGGCAAGAGCCCGCGCCCGACAGGCCCGGAGGGCTGGGTCGGCACCGCCCTGAAGCGCTTCCGCGTGGTCCTGCTGGACCAGCGCGGCACCGGGCGGTCCACCGCCGTCCGCGGCGGCACGCTGAACGCCATCGGCACGCCCGCGGCGCAGGCCGAGTACCTGAGCCATTTCCGCGCGGACAACATCGTGCGCGACGCGGAGCACGTCCGGAAGACCCTTTTCGACGGCCGGCGCTGGACCTCCCTCGGCCAGTCGTACGGCGGGTTCATCACCATGACCTACCTGTCGTTCGCGCCGGAGGGTCTGAACGCGAGCCTCGTCACCGGCGGCCTGCCCGGCCTGACGGCATCGGCCCGGGAGGTGTACGAGCGCACCCAGCCGCGGGTGGTCGCAAAGAACGAGCGGTTCCGTGCTCGCTACCCGCACGCGGTGAAGACGCTCGGCCGGATCGCCGACCGCCTCTCGACCGGCGAGGTGACCGCGCCGGGCGGCGACATCCTCACCACCCGCCGGTTCCAGACCCTCGGCATGGACTTCGGCATGCAACCCGGCTTCGACAGGGTGCACTGGGTCGTCGACGAGGCGTTCGACTCACCGCACGGCGGCCCGCTGAGCGACACCTTCCTCGCCACGGTCGCGGCCGAGACGTCCTTCGCGACCAACCCCCTGTACGCGCTGCTCCACGAGTCGGTCTACGCCCAGTCCCACACCGGCCCGACGGCGTGGGCCGCCCAGTCCGTGCGCGACGCCGACCCGGCGTTCGCCGAGGCCGCGCGGCCGCTGCTGATGACCGGCGAGATGATCTACCCCTGGATGTTCGCCGAGATCAGCGCCCTGCGGCCGTTCGAGGCTGCCGCCGACGCCCTCGCGGCAAGGCAGGACTGGCCCGACCTGTACGACCTGCACCGCCTCGCGGAGAACCAGGTCCCGGTCGAGGCGGCGGTGTACTTCGACGACATGTTCGTGGACTCGTCGCTCTCGCTGGAGACGGCGGCGCACGTGGGCAACGTCGCACCCTGGGTCACCAACGAGTTCGAGCACGACGGCCTGCGCCTCGGCGACGTCCTGGCGAAGCTGCTGGAGCGCCTGGACGCGCGGGGCGGCCCGCTGCGGGACTAGCGGACCACCGCCCCGGCTGCCCGACGGCGGCGGCCGGGGCGCCTGCGCATCAGCCAGACCTCCGCCACCACCAGCGGCACCCGGCCACGGTCCTACGTTTCCTTCTCACCACCGAACACCAGTGCCCGCAGGACGGTCTCGGCGACCTCTCGCGCCTCGACGTTACGGTGCTGCGAGGCGGACTTGAGGATCTGCCGGGCCTGGCTCTCGTCGCACTGGTTGGTGTGCATGATCGCGCCGACTGCGCGCTCGGTCACGATGGAGTCCGACATCTTGCGATACAGGCCGACCGTGTGGTCCTCGAGCTTCGCGACCTCGAGGCGCAGCCGGACCGCCGACGCCGTCAGCTGTGCGTAGGAGTCGGCTGCGGTGAGCAGCTGTGGCGTCCAGGGGTCGACCAGACGGGAGTACAGGTTCAGGGCGATCGAGACGCCGGGCTCCACGAGAGCGGGGACGGCGACCGCCGACCTGAACCCCTCCTGGAGTGCCTGCTCCCTCCACGCCGCCCAGCGGGCCTCCTCGACGATGGCCGGGACCACCTGCGCGTGGAGCTCGTCCATGGCATCGATGCATGGTCCGACACCGGTGAGCGCCTCGACCCGGTCACAGCGGCCGGACGCCTCGCTGTTGCTGCCTGCGCGGATGGCAAGGCCGTGCTCGCGCATCGTGATACTGACCTCGAGGCCGGGGCTGAGCAGCGTGGCGGCCCGGACGGCGAACTCGTACGGATAGTTCGAGAAGTGCACGACCTCGTCCATTTCTGGCCAGCCGTGTCAGGTCGAGCAGCCCAGCATGTCGACGCGTCCAGCCGTGCCGGCGGGAACGGGCGGCGAGCCGCCCCAGGTCACTTCACGGTACGTGAACATCGGCCACGTAGCGACGGGACCGGCTCAGACGCGCAGGGCCGGGATGGAGGCGACCACGTAGCCGTCCACCTCGACGACGTCGCCGGCGGCCAGGACCGGCTTGCCCTCCGGGACGCAGAGCGTGACCTGGAAGCCGTCGGTCTGCACCCGCGCGGCAGTGAAGGCCTGGCCGGTCCGGCCGACGGCGCGCTCCTCGATCGCGAGCACGACGCCGGTCAGGTGCGCGACGGCGTCGGTCGACAGGGCATAGGCCCCGGTGGGCTCGAAGACCAGGTCGGGCGCCACGCCGTCGGCCCGCCCGATCACCTGGGTGGAGTTGCCCAGGACGACGATCGACACCGGGCCCTCGACGGGCGGTGCGGCCGAACCGAGCAGCGCGAGCTCCTCGAGCTGGCAGGCGATCTCGGTGATGACCTCGTCCTCGTCGTTCACGAGCTCGGCGAGCACGAGCCCGCCGTCGACCGCCTGCGGCTCGGAGATGACGGCGCCGGGCGCGGCGTAGAACGTGGGCGTGACAACCCGGACCAGGTCGCCCTCCGTGGTGATGATCAGCCGGGCGCCGGACACGTCGGTCCAGATGTGGACGCCGACCTCGCCGTCCTTCGCGATGGTCTCCGCCTCGGAGCGCGCTGCCGCCACCATGTCGCGAAAGTCGCTACGTCGCCAGACGTCCAGTCCGATACAAGCCAGGTTCGATGCCACGGTTGACTACGCTAACCCGTCCGGCAGACGGCAGCAGCCGGGGTCTACTCGGGCGCGTGCTTGTCCAGGAACGCGTACACCTCGGCATCGTCCACGCCAGGAAAGGCACCGCGCGGCAGGGCAGCGAGAATCTGCTGGTGCATGCGTCCGGACGGCCAGGCCTCGCCCGCCCAGCGGTCCGTGAGCTCCGGAGCCGGGCGCTGGCAGCACGCCGGGTCGGGGCAGCCGGAGCTGCGGCGCACCTGGGAGTCGCGCCCGCGGAACCACTTGGCATGGGCGTAGGGCACGCCGACCGTGATCGAGAACGCACCCGACCCGCCGTCCGGCCCGCCCGACGGCGACATGGAGCCCGTCTGGGTGGAGCACCAGAAGGTCCCTGCCGGCGTGTCGGTGTACTGGTAGAACTCGGTGGCCCGGTCGCGCCGCTCGAAGGCCTCGCGCGCCGCCCATCGCCGGCAGATCAGCTGCCCCTCGATGGCGCCCGTGACGTCCTGCGGGAACGGCAGACCGTCGTTCGCGTAGCCGCGGAAGAGCGCGCCGTCGGCCCCCACCCGCAGGAAGTGGAGCGGGATGCCGAGGTGATGCGTGGCGAGGTTCGTGAGCCGCATGGCGGCGGCCTCGTGCGTGATGCCGAACGCGTCGCGGAAGTCCTCGACCGCGAGGTCGCGCTCCCGCTTGCGCGCCTCCAGGAACGGCACGGCCACGAACTGCGGCGCGAGGCAGGCGGCGGCGAAGTACGTGATCTCGACGCGCTGGCGCAGGAACTCGCCGTAGGAGCGCGGCCGGTCGTGCTCGAGCACCCGGTGCGCGAGCGCCTGCAGCGCCAGCGACCGGAGCCCGTGGCCGCCAGGGGTCGACGCAGGGGGCAGGTAGATCCGGCCGTTGTGCAGGTCGGTCACCGAGCGTGCGGACCGGGGAAGGTCGTCCACGTGCAGCAGGGTGAAGCCCATCTGCTCCGCCATCCGCGCCACCGTGCGGTGGGTGAGGGCGCCGCCCGTGTACCCGGCGGCCTTGACCAGCTGTTCGGCCACGGCTTCGAACTGCGGGTAGTGGTTGTCGCGGGCCTCGCGCTCCAAGCGCAGCTCGGTATTGGCGCGCCGCGCCTCCTCCGGGGTGGCGATGGCCAGCTGCTCGCGCCGGGCGAGCTCCTCGTGCAGGCCGACGAGCTGCTCCAGCACCGGCATCGGCAGCTTCTGGCTGGGCTTGACGGCGGGTACCCCGAGCGTGGTGAACAGCGGTCCGCGCTGCGCCCGGTCGAGTGCGATCTCCAGGGCCGCACGGCGCGACGGCGGCTCCGCGCTGAGCAGCTCGCTCATCGGCACGCCGAGCGCCTCGGCGATGGAGCGCAGGAGGCCGAGGCGCGGTTCGCGCCGCCCGTTCTCCACGAGGGACAGGAGGCTCGGCGCCGAACCCACCTTCTCACCGAGCGCGTCGAGGGTGAGCCCTTGCGTGGTGCGCAGGTGCCGGATGCGGCGCCCCAGGGTGATCGGGTCGGTCTCGCCGCGCGATGTCGCCTCGCTCGAGCTCGGCACGTCGTCCTCCGTCCATTCGTGTGATGGCTGCCACCCGAAGACACCCGGGATGGGCCAACAGGAACCCGCTACTTCACACTACGTGAAGATCGGCGTTTCTTGACAGGCCATCGACTGGAAATCGGACAGATCCACCCCCCAGAGTGGAAACAAGCCCGCTACCGTGGCCTGCCGCATGACGATCGGAGCGCACATGTCCGTCCTCGCGAACCCCCGCCGTACCCGGCTCGTCGCCGAGCTCGTCTCCGACCTGACGACCGGCCAGGGCTCCACCGCGTCGTCCGAGGCGACCGCGCAGGCCGCGCCGCCGGTCGTAGAGCACGACGTGCGCGCCTGGGTGGCCGGTGTCGCCGAGCTCACGCAGCCCGACGAGATCGTCTGGTGCGACGGTTCCGCCGACGAGAAGCAGCGCCTCATCGACCAGATGCTGGCAGCAGGCACGCTCGTCGAGCTGAACCAGGAGAAGCGCCCTGGCTCGTACCTGGCCCGCTCCAATCCCGCCGACGTCGCGCGCGTCGAGTCGCGCACCTTCATCTGCTCGCAGGCCGAGGAGGATGCCGGCCCCACCAACAACTGGGTGGCCCCCGCCGAGATGCGCACCGAGCTGGAGGGCGTCTTCGAGGGCTCGATGAAGGGCCGCACCATGTACGTGGTGCCGTTCTCGATGGGTCCGGTCGGCGGCCCGATCTCACAGGTGGGCATCGAGATCACCGACTCGCCGTACGTCGTCGTCTCGATGCACGTCATGACACGGGTGTCGGACGAGATCCTCGGGCTGATCGACGCAGGGCAGCCGTGGGTCCCCGCCGTGCACTCCGTCGGCGCCCCGCTGGCTGACGGCGAGGCCGACGTCGCCTGGCCGTGCAATGACACCAAGTACATCGTGCACTTCCCGGAGAGCCGCGAGATCTGGTCGTACGGCTCCGGCTACGGCGGCAACGCCCTGCTGGGCAAGAAGTGCTTCGCGCTGCGGATCGCCTCGGCGATGGCGCGCGACGAAGGCTGGCTCGCCGAGCACATGCTGCTCATCCGCATCACGTCACCCGAGCAGCGGCAGTACCACCTTGCCGCCGCCTTCCCGAGCGCCTGCGGCAAGACCAACCTCGCGATGCTGCAGCCCACGATTCCGGGCTGGAAGGTCGAGACCCTCGGCGACGACATCGTGTGGATGCGCCCCGGACCCGACGGCACCCTGCGCGCCATCAACCCGGAGGCGGGCTTCTTCGGCGTGGCGCCGGGTACCGGCATCGACACCAACCCGACGGCCGTTGCCACGTTCGACCGCGACACCATCTTCACGAACGTCGCCCTGACGGACGACGGCGACGTCTGGTGGGAGGGCTTGACGCCCGAGGCGCCGGAGCACCTCATCGACTGGCAGGGCAACGACTGGACGCCCGCCTCCGACAAGCCGGCCGCCCACCCGAACTCCCGCTTCACGGTGTCCGCGGCCCAGTGCCCGACCATCGCGGACACCTGGGAGGACCCGGCCGGCGTGCCGGTCGACGCCATCGTGTTCGGCGGCCGCCGCGCCACCAACGTGCCGCTCGTGGCCCAGTCGTTCGGCTGGGAGCACGGCGTGTTCATGGGCGCGACGATCTCGTCGGAGCGCACTGCCGCGGCCGAGGGCGCGCTCGGCGAGCTGCGCAGGGACCCCTTCGCGATGCTCCCGTTCTGCGGCTACAACATGGCCGACCACTGGGCGCACTGGCTGGAGGTCGGCGCCGGCATCGAGGAGTCGAAGCGTCCGCGGATCTTCCAGGTCAACTGGTTCCGCAAGGGCGAGGACGGCCGCTTCCTCTGGCCGGGCTTCGGCGAGAACTCGCGGGTCATCGAGTGGATCGTCGGCCAGGTCGAGGCCGGCCGCGGTCTGCGCGCCGACACCTCCGTCACGTCACCGGTGGGCAACCTGCCCGCGCCGGGCACGCTGAACCTGGACGGCATCGACGTGTCGGAGGCCGACCTGGCCGCCCTCTTCGACGTCCCCACCGAGCCGTGGCTGGCCGAGGCCGCGCTGACCGACGAGTTCTTCGCACGGTTCGGCGACCACACCCCGGACGCGCTGCGCGCCCAGCTGGACGCTCTCAAGGAGCGCCTGGCCCGCTGACTTCGGACGGCTGACGCGCGACACTCCCGGGTGGCTACCCCGTCGCGCCGTCGGCCGTCCGAACCACGTTCCCCGGCCGGGTTATTGAGGCATCCCGGCCGGGGATCACTTCTGCCCGCTGTCAGTACCGCATGCCCATCAGGCCGCGGACGTCGTCGAGGGTGCGGTCGGCTATCTCGTTCGCTCGCGCGTTACCGCTGGCCAGCACCTCCGCGAGGTAGCGAGGTCCGGCGGAGGCGAGCTCCGCGCGTCGGTCACGGAGCGGGCGCAGACCCTCGACCACGGCCTCGCTGACGAGGGTCTTGAGCCGACCCGCTCCGGCCGAGCCCACCTCGTCGGCGAGCGCCTGGGGAGAGCCTCCGGTGAAGTGCGCGCCGATCTGGAGCAGGTTCGCGATCTCGGGCCGCCGCTCGGGCTCGTAGGTGATCGTGCGGTCGGCGTCGGTCCTCGCGCGCCGAAAGAACGCCACGGTCTCGTCCTCGGTAGCGCGCAGCTCCAGCGCGTTGCCTCGGGTCTTCGACATCTTGCCCCCGTCGCTGCCCAGGATGGTCGGGGACCGTGCGATGAGCGCGTCCGGCTCCGGGAAGTACGGCTGCACCGCCGAGTAGCGCTGGTTGAACCGGCGGGCCACGGTACGCGTGGCTTCGAGGTGCGGCAGCTGGTCCTCGCCGACCGGCACGAGGTTGCCGTGGCAGAACAGGATGTCCGCTGCCTGATGCACCGGGTAGGTGAACAGCAGGCCGCTCATCCCGCGACCGCCTCGTTCGGCCGAGGCGGCCGCCTCGGCCTTGACCGTGGGGTTGCGCTCCAGCTCGGCCACGGTGACCAGCGACAGGAACGGCAGCAGCAGCTGGTTCAGGGCCGGAACCGCCGAGTGCGTGAAGACGGTGCTGCGCTCGGGGTCCAGGCCGGCCGCGAGGTAGTCGAGCAGCACCTCGCGGACGGTGGCGGGCAGGTCGCCTGCGTCGTCCCGGTCGGTGATGACCTGGTAGTCGGCGATGATGAGGAACACCTCGACTCCGAGGTTCTGCAGACGCACGCGGTTGGCCACGGTGCCGAGCAGGTGGCCGAGGTGCAGCGCCCCCGTGGGCCGGTCCCCGGTCAGGACGCGGTACTCCCCCGGGTTCTGGGCGATCAGCTGCTCCAGCTCGGCGGTGCGTTCGCGGGCCGCGGCGGCGGAGCGAGTCGTGCTGGCCGGCCCGCTGGAGGTGCCCGACGGCGGTGTGGTCGCCTCGGGCGTGGTGGTGACGGACATGTGGGTCTCCTTCGTCAGGGAGCTGCCCGCGGACGGCGTCGGGCACAGAAAAGTCCCGGGCTGCGGTGAGCAGCTCGGGACGTCTGTGCGGGTGGGCGCGTCAGGTCACGGCTGCGTGTGCAGCCGCCACCAGCTGAGCCCGTGCGTCATGCGCTCAGGCTATGTGGCCGCTCGACGCCGGGCAAGGACCGCTTCGACGCTCGAGCGTGGCCGTGTCGTCACGCGCCCGCCGTCGGGCAGCGAGAATGGACCCGTGCCGCACCAGCCCGACGCCTCCGCGCTGTCCGAGTCCCCGCTCGCCCACATCGTCTACTTCGAGCCCCGCATCCCCGGTAACACCGGGTCCGCGATCCGGCTCGCGGCGGTCACCGGCGCCCGGCTGCACCTGGTGGAGCCGCTGGGCTTCGACCTGTCGGAGGCCAAGCTGAAGCGCGCGGGCCTCGACTACCACGACCTCGCCGTCATGGACGTGCACCCGTCGCTCGACACGGCGCTCGACGCCTTGCCGGAGGCCCGGGTCTTCGCGTTCACCACGCGCGCGACCACGCGCTTCACCGACGTCGAGTACCGGCCGGGCGACGTGCTGCTGTTCGGCCCGGAGCCCACGGGGCTGCCGCCGGAGGCGCTCGCCCACCCGCGTGTCACCGGCGAGCTGCGGATCCCGATGCTGCCCGGGCGGCGGTCGCTCAACCTGACCAACGCGGCGTCGGTCGCCGTGTACGAGGTGTGGCGCCAGGCAGGGTTCGCCGAGGGCGCGTGAGATAGCGACCGCAGAAGTGGTACTGAGACCATGGCTCTGACCTACGACCGGACGACGAGCACGCGGCCCGGCGCAAGCTGATATCTCCCGGCCACCGCACCGGGGCTCGCGGCTCCGGCCTGCGCGATCACCGTGACGGGCGGTTCGCCCACCACGCGGTCCGACGTCGGGAACCAGGTGCGGCCCGGCCGCACCAGGATGAGCATGCCGTCGATGTGCCCAGCCGGAGTGAACGTCTCCGAGCCGTCCGGGTAGCGGCCGATGCCCGCGTCGGTGAGGCGGTCGGCGGTACCGACGACGTCGGGCACCGCGATACCCACCTCGCTCACGGAGAGCAGGTCGCCGGGCCGGAACGGGGTGGGCTGAACACCAGGCACACGCGGGTTCGAGGCCTTCGCACCCCTCGCGTGCCTGGCGCTCAGCGTCTGGGGGAGATCGCGGCGCGCGATGACTTCCAGCACCGACCGGTCGGGGCCCGGGAAGTAGAGGGACCGCGCGTTCCAGGCCGCCTGCGACTCGAACTCGGTGCGGTCGCCGTCGCCGAGCAGCCCGGGGCCCTCTGCGAGGAAGGCCCTGGCCGCGTCGAACCGCGAGTCGTCGACGAGGAAGGCGTAGTGCTGGTCGCCCTCGGCGCCCGGGTCCTCCCGGAACCGGATGACCGAGCGCCCGACGGCAACCTCCACCGCACCGATCTCTTTGCGCACCGGGAGCCCGAGGACCGACTCGTAGTACGCGGCGGTCTCCGCCGTCGACCGGGTCACCGTGTCGACGCTCATGATCTCCATGCGCCCCAGCCAACAACCTCAACGCCGGTTGAGGTCAAGCGTGGATCAGGAGATCCCGACGGCCACAGTCACGTCCCACATCTCGGCTTCACCCGAGTCGTACCACTCCACGATCGCCTGTTCTGCCTCCAGCGTGAGCGTGTCGGTCAGCTCGAGGAAGCTCAGCACCTGCCCGGTGGAGAACCTGGTGCTCATCGAACCGTCACCTTCGGACAGTGTCATGAGAGCAGCCAGGACGCCGACCGGCGCAGCAGCTCCCGGTGGCCTCCCGCCGCGAACGAGCGAACGTCGTGGCCCAGCGCCGAGTACACGCTGCGACCGCCGTGCGCCTCGTTGACCCACACGACGGGCTGCTCGGCGCCGTCGTCGTCCAGGGTGGTGCCGAGGACCCGCGCTCCCGGGGCGACCCTGAGGCGGCAGTAACGCTCGTCGAAGGCCTCGACGGCGCCCAGCCCGTCCGTGACCGGGTGACTGTCGGCGAGCTCGAACCGCGCCTGGCCGATCGGGGGGTGCATCGACTCGCCGGGCACCCATCGCCCGCCGAGCACGGCAGACCAGTCGGGGGCGTCGTAGAAGGTGTTCGCCGCCTGGTGCAGCCCGAGCACGGCGCCCCCGGCCCGCGCCCAGCCCGCCAGCCGGGTGTGAAAGCCGAGCCAGTCGTCGTCGGAGCCGTCGAAGTCCGCGTCGCGGCGGCCCGATCCCCCGTTGACGACCAGCAGGTCCACGGAGTCGAGGTCGTCCAGCGCGTGCCGGAAGAGCCCGCGCACCTCCACCGCGCCGAGCTCACCGAGGATGCCGGCAACCACGTGCGACGTCGCCGCGTGGTCGTGCCAGGGGTCCTCGTAACGTCCACGGCCGGCCAGGATGAGGATGCGCTTCGTCGTCACGATGCGATCCTGCCACGGGCTGCCTGCTCAGTTCAGCCCGCCTCGAGAACGCGATCATGCACGTCCAACGTCTCGAAGCGTGCATGATCGCGTTCTCGAACAGCGACTACGGCACCATCAGCACCTTGCCCCGCGCCTTTCCCGACTCGAGGCGGCGGAACGCCTCGACCACCTCGTCGAGGCCGTACCGCCGGTCGATCCGCGGCACGACGTCGCCAGCGACCAGGAGCGCGGCCAGCTCGTCCAGGTCGGCCCGCTGGTTCGGGCGCCAGGGGAAGACGCCGATCCGGTTGCCGGTCAGCCGGCCGACCACCGGGCCGAGCAGCGCCTTCTCCGCGAACGAGCCGAGCCGCCGGGCGATGAGCGCGTACCGTCCGCCCGGGGCCAGGGCACGGCGGAGCGCCAGGACGGACCGGGTGTCGGCGATGTCGAGGATCACGTCGAACCTCCCGTCGCCCCGCGTGAAGTCCTCGCGGGTGTAGTCGATGACGTCGTCCGCGCCGAGCTCGCGGAGCAGGTCGAGCTTGTCCCCGTGGTCGACGGCGGTGACCACGGCTCCGCGAGCCTTCGCGATCTGCACGGCGAACGGTCCGACGCAGCCGCCGGCCCCGTTCACCAGCACGCGCTCACCCGGCCGGATCGGTCCGGCGGCCCGCAGCCCCTGCAGCGCGAGCGACCCCGAGTGCGGCACGGTGGCGGCGGCGTCGAACGGCACCGCGTCCGGCAGCGGCGAGAGGGCCGACGCCGGGGCGCTCACCTGGTCGGCCAGCGCACCGTGCCCGACCTCGAACAGGTCGGCCCAGACGCGGTCGCCCCGCCGGAGGCCGGTCACGTCCGGCCCGACCTCCTCGACGGTCCCTGCGACGTCGACCCCCACCCGGGAGTGGGTCGGCCGGAACAGCCCGGTCCCTATCCGTGCGAGGCGGGGGCGTCCGAGCACATGATCGAGGTCCCCCATGTTCAGCGAGGCGGCACCGATCCGGACCACCGCCTCGCCCGGACCAGGGGCCGGCCGGGCGAGCGCGGCCACCCGCAGGACGTCGACCGGACCGTACCCGGCCCGCACCACCGCCCTCACGGGGTGCCTCCCGAGGCGACCGGAGCCCGCTCCAGCACGAGGAAGTCGGTGACGCCGAAGAGGCGCGCGACGCGACGGTCCGCCGCGGACAGGTGGGGCAGCGCCTCGGCCGGCTCGACGACCCGTGGCGCCACCACGTGCGTACGCCCCTCGGTCCGCAGCTCCGCGGAGCCCGCGGCGAGGACGTTCCGCAGCCAGTCCACCTCGGTTCCGTACGGGAGATAGACGAGGAAGTCGTCGCCCAGCGGGTACACCCCGATCGGCGTCGCGTACGGCGCGCCCGACCGCCGGCCGACGTGCCGGATCACCGCGGCGGACGCGCCAGGCTCCCCCGCGGTGCGCATCTCGACGGGGCGGCCGAACCGCCGGCCGAACCTGCGGACGAGCAGGAGGCCACGCCGGTTCTTGGTACGCATGATGACCACGAGCGCGAGGAACCCGCCGAGCCCTACCACCAGCAGCCCTGCGAGCACCCAGAGGATCCAGACCCACATGACGTCACCTTCCTGAGGAGGCTCACGACGTGAGCCTTACACCGTAAGGTAGGCCCGGGACCCAGGCCCGTCAAGGGTCTGAGCGACGTAGGATCGCGACATCATGACTTCACCCCGGGCGACAGGCACAGCACCGCGGAGCGCCCTGACCCGCGCCCGGGTGCTCGATTCCGCGGTCGCGCTGGCCGACCGCGACGGCCTCGGGGCGCTCACCATGCGGAGCCTGGCCAAGGAGCTGGGGATCGAGGCGATGTCGCTCTACCACCACGTCGCCAACAAGGAGGACCTGCTCGACGGCGTGGTCGACGTCGTCGCGGCCGAGATCCAGGACGCCGTCGGCCGGCTGGAAGCCCTCCCCGACGACGCGCCACCGTCCGCGTGGAAGCCGGCGATGCGCCGGCAGATCCTCGCGGCGCGTGCGGTACTGCTCCGCCACCCCTGGGCGTCGACGGTCCTCGAGACCCGGAAGTCGTTCAGCCTGCACGTCGTGCGGTACTACGACTCACTGATCGGCCTGATGCGGCGCGGCGGCTTCTCCTACGACCTGGTCCACCACGCCATGCACGCCCTGGGCAGCCGCGCGCTCGGGTTCTCGCAGGAGCTCTTCGAGCCGGACGGCGCCACGGCAGGTTCCGGACCCGGCGGAGGGACCACGGACGGTGCCGACGACGCCGCCACCGCGATGCTCGCGCAGATGGCCGACGAGCTGCCCCACATGGTCGAGATGCTGGCCGCGGTCGGGCACGAGGGTGCCGACTCCACGCTCGGCTGGTGCGACGACCAGACCGAGTTCGAGTTCGGTCTTGACCTCGTCCTCGACGGGCTCGACCGGCTGGCCGAGCGCGAGCAGCACTGACCGGCGCTACCTCAGCGGACTACCTGAGCGGGTCGAACGGCCGGATCTCCTCCGGCGTCTGCCCGGTGGTGATCATCTCCGCCAGCGCCCTGCCCGTCGCCGGGCCGAGCACCATGCCCCACATGCCATGGCCGCCGGCCACGTAGACGCCTGGCGCGGCCGTCCGGCCCACGAGCGGCAACCCGTCGGGCGTCACCGGCCGGGAACCTACCCACTCGTCCTCCCGGGAGTCCAGGTCGACCCCGTCGAAGAGCCCGCGGACCGAGTTCACCATCGCCCGGACGCGCCCCTCCTGGAAGGGCTCGTCCGGCCCGCGGAACTCCATGGTCCCGGCGATCCGCAGCCGCCCCTGGTACGGCGTGCACGCCACGCGCCGGGCCGGGAAGTACACCGGGTGGTCGATCGGCGGCCCCTCCACCGGCACGCTGAACGAGTAGCCACGCCCTGCCTGCACCTTGGTCCGCACGCCGAACTGCTCGGCCAGGCCGGGAAGCCACGCGCCCGTCGCGAGCACCACCGAGTCGGACGTCATCCGGCCCTGGCCGTGCACCGCGATCTCGATGCCCCCTGGCACCGGGCGGACGTCGTCGACGCGGGCATCCGTCAGCACCTTCGCACCTCGCGCGCTGACCGACGTCGCGAGCGCCTGCGTGTACGGGCCCGGCTCGATGTACCGCTGCCCCTCCAGCGTCCAGGTCGACCGGACGGCTCGGGAGAGGTGCGGCACGCGGACGCCGTCGGGCACCCGCGAGAGCCGGATCTCCTGGCCTGCCTTCGCCACTCCGCGCAGCTCGTGCACGAACGGGCGCGACTCCCGCTCCCGCTCGAACCCGACCACCCAGCGGCTCGCGTACGACGTCGCGTGCACGCCGCCGGCCTCCAGCTCGTCGTACGCCTCGAGCGCGAGCCGGTCGATCGGAGTGAGGGCGGCCATCGCACGCCGCCACTCGCCGGGCGTCGCGTGCGACATGAACCGCACGAGGAAGCCCCAGAGGGCGCGGTCGAACCGGAACGGGACGCTGAGGGCGGCGTCGGGGTCGAGCATCGCCTTCGGGCCGTAGGCCCAGAGCGCGGGGTCGGCCAGCGGCATCGCCATGCCAGGGGTGAGCCAGCCGGCATTGCCCCAGGACGCTCCGGACGCAACGCCGCGCCGGTCGAGGACCGTCACCTCAACACCACGTTCTTGCAGGTGCCAGGCGGTGGCGAGGCCGACCATGCCGGCGCCGACGACTGTAGCGGTCTTCGTTTCGGGCACGCTCGTGCTCCTTCATTTCAGGGCAGTACCTTGCAGGACCCCTCCCCGTCGAGCGGCGGATACCTTCATCGTCCGCCCCGCGGATCGATTCGGCGCGACAACGCAGTGAAGTGCGGTGAAACGAGGGGTGTGGATCCGCCGCCCGACGTCGGCCCGGGGGCCTGCGCTCCGATCAGGGCTCAGCCGATCGGCTGCGCGAGGGGCTCGATCACCCCGATCTCGTCGTCGGTCAGGGGCCCCGCACCGAGCGCCGCCACGTTGTCCTCGAGCTGCGCCACCGACGACGCGCCGATCAGCGCCGAGGTCACGCGGGTGTCCCGCAGCACCCAGGCGAGCGCGAGCTGGGCGAGCGTCTGGCCCCGGCCGGCCGCGATGTCGTTCAGCTCCCTGGCGCGGCTCAGGTAGTCCTCGGTGAGAGCGCCGGACGAGAGGAACGGGGAGTCGGAGCGGGCAGCCCGGGACCCCTCGGGCGCCGCACCAGTGAGGTACTTGTCGGTCAGCAGACCCTGCTGGAGCGGCGAGAACACGATGGTCCCGACGCCAAGCTCGCCGACGACGTCGAGCAGGGACTCGCTCTGCCTGCCGTCGTACGCGTCCTCGTGGTCCGGGTTCTCGATGTGCCGGTTGAGCATCGAGTACGACGGCTGGTGGATGAGCAGCGGGACGCCCAGGTCGCCGAGGATCCGTGCCGCCTCACGCGTCCGCGCCGGCGAGTAGTTGGAGACGCCCACGTACAGGGCCTTGCCCTGCTGGACCGCCGACGCGAGCGCACCCATCGTCTCCTCGAGCGGCGTCGAGGGGTCCGGCCGGTGGTGGTAGAAGACGTCGACGTAGTCGACGCCCATCCGGGTGAGCGACTGGTTCAGCGAGGCGATGAGGTACTTGCGGGACCCGTGGTCCCCGTACGGCCCTGGCCACATGTCGTAGCCGGCCTTCGTGGAGAGGATCAGCTCGTCGCGGTACGGCTTGAGGTCGGCGGCGAAGTGCCGGCCGAAGTTCTCCTCCGCCGATCCGTAGGGCGGGCCGTAGTTGTTCGCCAGGTCGAAGTGGGTGACGCCCAGGTCGAGCGCGCGGCGCAGGATGGCGCGCTGGGTGTCGAACGGGCTGGTGTCGCCGAAGTTGTGCCAGAGGCCCAGGGAGAGCGCGGGGAGGTCCAGGCCGGAACGGCCGGTGCGGCGGTAGGACATGGTGTCGTAGCGGTCGTCGCCGGCCAGGTACGGAGATGCGAGAGGCATGTGGCAATCGTGGCACGGGCGCTGCGGGTCGATCGCACGTGTCGGACGCTCAGGTCACTCGGTGACCTGAGCGTCCGACAAGGTGCAGGGTGTTCCGGCAGATCTCCCAGATCAGCAGTAGAGGTTGCCGCCAGGGTCCACGCCCAGCGCGCTGGTGAAGCGGAGATAGGTGTCGACGCGGCTCTGCACCTGAGCCGGGTTGCCACCGTTGCACTCGATCCGGCCGTTGATGCTGCGGATGGTCTCGCCGAACCCTGCGCCGTTCACCATCGCCGCGTGCGGCGTCATCGTGCCCGGCCCGTTCTGCGTGTTCCAGTACCAGAGCCCGGTCTTCCAGGCGACTGCGGAGTTGGTCTGGACCAGGCTCGGGTTGTTCAGCAGGTCGATCCCGAGGGCGTCGCCCGCTGCCTTGTAGTTGTAGTTCCAGCTCAGCTGGACCGGACCGCGGCCGTAGTACTGGGCGGTGCCCGCCGGGCAGCCGAAGGGCTGGGTCGTGTCGCAGTAGTGCGGGTAGTTGTCCGTGTTCTGCTCCACGATGTGGACCAGGCCGCCGGTCTCGTGGGAGACGTTGGCGAGGAACGCGGCAGCCTCACGCTTCTGGACCGTCTCGCTGCCGGTGTTGGCGAAGCCGGGGTACGCACCGAGCGCCTCGACGAGCCCGGAGTAGGTGTAGAACGAGTTCCGGTTGGGGAAGAACTGGTTGAACTGCGCCTGGCTGACCGGGAAGTCCTCGGTACCGGGCGGGTCGGTCGGGCCCTCACCACCGTCGCAGGCGCCCACCCGCTCCCAGACTCCCCACTCGCCGGTGGTTCCGGGCGTCTCACCCTGGGTCCACCACTTGGCCCGCCACGCAACACCGGCGTGCGTGACCTGGTTGCCACCGACGTAGACCCCACTGCTGCTCCAGGCCGGCGAGCCGCAGTCGGCCACGGCGGCATGAGCCGCAGGGACGGTGACCGCTGCCGCCCCTGTCGTCAGCAGCGCAGCGACAAGGGCTGCGATCAGTAGCGGTGCGCGACGAGATCTCACGGGGAACCACCTCGCTTCCGGTTTCTGGGCCGTCGGTGTGACGACCGATTTGTTCGGAAACCTAGCAAGATGGAGGACGGGCGGTCGTGAGGGATTCCCACACGAAGGACACGTACGGGCGACCAGTGGGACCACAGCACCCGCCTCCGGCACTGCACGTCAGGGGCGGAGTACATTCATGAGCTGCCGGTTGATGAACATCGCCTCACGCCCAGCCTTGACTTCCGCAAGGACTCCCGCGCCTACCAGGTCACGCAGCCAGCGCACAGCAGTCTGACGGGTGACCCCGCAACGTTCGACCACATCCCGGACGCGACAGTACGGCTGCTCCATGAGCACCTCGACAAGATCCGAGTTGACCGAACGAAGCGTGTGCCGGACCACGTCGACGGTCTCGACCCGCACTGCCTGCACCTGCTCGACCAGCTCGATGCTGCACGGCGGTCACGCGGACGCCCTCAAGCATGTAGAGAACCCACTCCTCCCAGCCGTTGGACGCTGTGACACCCCGAAGCAGACGGTAGTAGTCGTCCCTGCTCTCGATGATGTAGCGCGAGAGGTACAGCAGCGGAAGGTGGAGCAGGCCGGCATCACAGAGCATCAGCACGTTGACGATCCGGCCCGTGCGGCCGTCGCCGTCGCCGAATGGGTGGATGGCCTCGAACTGATAGTGCGCAACCGCCATCGTCACGAGCGGGTCCAGGTCCGACGGTTCGTTGATGAAGGCCGCCCAGTTGTCGAGGAGACGCTCGATCACCTGAGGCCTGGCTGGAGGCGTGTAGATGCGCCTGCCTGCCAGAGAGTCGCCGATATACACCTCGCCGCGCCGAAACGACACCTCGTGCCCGCGGATCGCCGAGGTTCCTGTTCGAGCCAGGCACCTATCCGGTGCACGTGAATGCCGGGTTCCACACCTCGATCGCCGGTCTGGGCGCCGACCCTGACGACGTGAACATCACGGGCGGCGTCTGGGCCGACGCCGAGTGGTTCGAGGGGAACGCCACGCAGAACTTCTGGCGCTCCGTCGAGAACCTCGCCGTCACGCCGACCGGCGGGGACATGCGGTGGGCGGTGTCGCAGGCGGCGCCCATGCGGCGGGTCCACGTCAAGGGCAACCTGATGCTGCACTCGTCGCGGTACGGCTGGGCGTCGGGCGGCTACATCGCCGACTCCGTGATCGACGGCGAGGTCCGCGCCTGGACGCAGCAGCAGTGGTACACCCGCGACTCCACCCTCACGGGCGGCTGGGCGGGAACGCTGTGGAACATGACGTTCTCCGGCGTCGAGAACGCACCGCCGACGTCGTTCCCCGAGCCTGCCGTGACCACCCTCGACACGACGGGAACGATCCGCGAGAAGCCGCACCTGTACCTCGACGGCGAGGACTACGCGGTGTTCGTACCGTCCGCCCGCGAGGGGACGAGGGGCGCGACCTGGGACGGCGGGACGACGTCGGGCACCTCCGTGCCGCTGGACGACTTCTACGTGGCCCGCCCCGGCGACACCGCCGAGCGGATCAACCAGGCGCTGGACCAGGGCCTGCACCTGCTGCTCACGCCCGGGATCTACGAGCTGGACGAGACCGTCGAGGTGAATCGCGCCGACACCGTCGTGCTCGGGCTCGGGTACGCGACGATCGTGCCGACGGCCGGGCAGACGGCGATGCAGGTGGCCGACGTCGACGGCGTCCGTGTCGCCGGCGTCCTCTTCGACGCCGGGGCCGCCGAGTCGCCGTCGATGCTGACGGTCGGCACGGAGGGTTCGGCCGCCGACCACGCGGACGACCCGATCTCGCTGCACGACGTGTTCGTCCGGGTCGGCGGGGCGCACGCCGGTCGGGTGGACCAGGCGATCGTCGTGAACGCCGACGACACGATCATCGACCACATCTGGTCGTGGCGCGGCGACCACGGCGAGGGCATCGGCTGGGACGTGAACACCGCGCGCAACGGGCTGGTGGTCAACGGCGACGACGTCGACGGGTACGGGCTCTTCGTGGAGCACTACCAGGAGTACAACACCCTGTGGAACGGGGAGCGCGGCCGCACGATCTTCTACCAGAACGAGCTGCCGTACGACCCGCCGAACCAGGCGGCCTGGAACCACGACGGCGTCCGCGGCTGGGCGGCGTACCAGGTCGCGGACCACGTGACGCAGCACGAGGCCTGGGGTCTTGGCTCGTACTGCGTGTTCACCTCGGACGCGTCCATCGTCTCGGACAACGGGTTCGAGGTGCCCGTCACGCCGGGGGTGCGGATGCACTCGCTGCTCACCGTGTCGCTCGGCGGGGTCGGCACGTACGAGCACGTCATCAACGGCGTCGGCCCGAGAGCGAGCGGGACGGAAACGATCCCGGCAAAGGTGGTCACCTACCCGTAACCCCTTGGTTGTGGGCGCGATCGTTGCTGCTACGTGCCGGGTTCAGGCGCAACGATCACGCTCACAACCAATGTCAGGTGACGGCACCCATGTGCCAGGGGATGAACTCCTCGGCGCCGATCGCCAGCTCCTCGCTGACCGTCTGCTCCCCGGACGCGACGGCGAGGATACGGTCGAAGATCCGCCTGCCCACCTCGGCGACGGTCGCGGTGCCGTCCACGATCACACCCGCGTTGAGGTCCATGTCCTCCGACATCACCGAGTACATCGGGGTGTTGGTCGCCACCTTGATCGACGGCGTCGGACGGCAGCCGAAGACCGAACCCCGCCCGGTCGTGAACACGACCACGTTGGCGCCGCCCGCCACCAGGCCGGTCACCGACACAGGGTCGTAGCCCGGGGTGTCCATGAAACCGAACCCACGCTCCGTGATCGGCTCGGCGTACTCGTAGACGGCGCCCAGGTCGGCCTGACCGCCCTTGGCCACGGCCCCGAGCGACTTCTCCAGGATGGTGGTGAGCCCGCCGGCCTTGTTGCCCGGCGACGGGTTGTTGTCGAGCGTCCCGCCACCCGCCTTGACGTAGCCCCGCCACCAGTCGATCCGGTCCAGCAGCTTCTTCGCGACCGCAGGCTCGGTCGCCCGGGCCGTGAGCAGGTGCTCCGCCCCGTACACCTCGGGCGTCTCGGCCAGCACCGACGTCGCCCCGTAGGCGACCAGACGGTCCGAGGCCCAGCCCAGCGCCGGGTTGGCCGTGATGCCGGAGTACCCGTCCGACCCACCACAGTTCAGCGCGAGCACCAGCTCCGACACGTCGCACTCGACCCGCTCACGCGCGTTCACCAACGGCAGCATCTCGCGCACGGCAGCAACGCCCGCCCGCACCGAGGCCCGCACGCCGCCGGCCTCCTGGATGGTCAGCGACCGCACGACCGTGTCGTCCGGGATAGACGCCAGCAGCCCCTGCTTCGCGTCGTCGGGCGGGCCGACCGTCGGCATCCCCAGGTCGGCGACCTGCCCCGACCGGGCGGACAGCGCGGCACCGGGCACCATCTCGCAGCCCAGCCCCAGCACCAGCAGACCCGCCACGTTCGGGTGGGCGGCGTACCCGCGCAGGGTACGCAGCAAGATCTGCCCGCCCTCAGAGTCCGGCACCAGGCCGCAGCCCGACGTGTGCGTCAGCGCGATGACGCCGTCGACGTTGCCGAACTCGTCCAGGGCCGAGCCGCTGAACTGGTCCGCGATCATCTTCGCCGTCGAGGCCGAACAGTTCACGCTCGTCAGGATCGCCACGAAGTTGCGGGTCCCGACCCGGCCATCGGCCCGCCGGTAACCGCGGAACGTGGGGCGGGCGCCGTCGGGCACCGGAAGCTCGGTGTGCGTGCCGCCCAGCGGCGTCTCACGCTCCCCCTCCTCGAACCCGAGGTTGTGCGCGTGCACGTGGTCGCCCGGCGCGATGTCGGTGGTCGCCACCCCGATGACCTGCCCGTACTTGTGCACCTCCGCACCCGCCGGGACCACGCGCAACGCGAGCTTGTGCCCCCGCGGCACCGGCTGCCCGACCACGACCGGACCGGTTCCGGACGCCGAGACCTGGTCACCCGGGCTCAGGTCGCGGGTCGCGACGGCGACGTCGTCACCCCGACGCAGGACGAGCAGACCAACCTCTGACACGTCAGCACCTCTCTGTTCTGAACCGTTTCACCCTACCCACACCCGACACGCTGAGTGCGGGGCATCTGTTGGCTGGACGGTCCCAGGTCAACAGATACCCCGCACTCAACGAGGGTGTCAGCCGGCTATGGCCGCGTTGACCTCATCGATGAGCTGGGTCGCCGCCTCCTCCGGGGTGATGCGCTCGAAGAGCACCTCGGTGTTGACGCGCTCCATGATGTCGGCGAGCTCGGCGGAACCGTGCGGCGGCACCGGCGGGGTGTCGACGATCTCGTCCTCGATGTCCGCCATGAAGTCGGCCATCTTCTGGTCGGTGGGCGACAGGTCGCCGAGGATCGCCTCGCGCACCTCGGTGTTCGCCGGCAGGCCGCGGTCGGTCAGCATGATCTTCGCCGCCTCCTCGGAGTTCAGCATGAAGTCGACGAACTTCGCGGAGGCCTCCGGGTACTCGGTGTCCGCCGAGACCGAGTAGAACATCGCCGGCTTGTAGTACATGCCGGTGCGCTCGCCCTCGGTCTCACCCGGGAGCCGCAGCAGCTCGAGCTCGTGCCCGGACGAGTCCGTCAGCGCTCCCAGCTGGTTGGTCCACCAGACGCCCATGGCGCCCTGGTTGGTACCGAGCAGTCCACCCTCCGGGCCGGCGGCCTGGTACTCGACGGTACGGGCGGCGTCAGGCTGCCCGCCACCCTCCATCAGGTCGAGCGAGATCTGGAAGAAGTCCGCGACGGTCTGCTCGGAGACCCCGAGCTCTCCTTCCGGCGTGAACAGCGTCTCGCCGCGCTGGCGCGCCATCACGTTGAGGCCCGCCTCGTTGAAGCCGTAGTCCTGCGTGCCCCACACGCCGTCGCCGGCGCCCTCCGAGACGGCGTTCGCCGTGGTGACGTAGTCGTCCCACGTCCAGGTGGTGTCGTCAGGCAGCTCGACACCGGCGTCGGCGAAGAGCGCCGGGTCGGCGACGAACGCGTAGGCGTTGATGCCGGTCGGGATGCCGTACTGCGCGCCTTCGATCTGACCGCCGGCCAGGACGCCGTCGTCGACCTTTGACGTGTCGACGTCGAGCTGGCTCAGGTCCGCGAGCACGTTCTTCGTGGCGTAGTCGGAGATGTAGCGCTCCTCCTGGGTGATGACGTCAGGCGTGTCGCCTGCGGCCACCGAGGTGGCGAGCTTGTCCCAGTAGCCGTCCCAGTCGGTGAAGTCGGGGACCACGGTGATGTCGGGGTTCTCCGCCTGGAACGCGTCGATGATCTGCTGCGTGGACTCGTGGCGGGTGTCGGATCCCCACCACGAGAACCGGATCTCGCAGGGGCACTCCTCTGCGGCAGCGGGCTCGTCGCCGCCTCCGCCGACGCCCGAGTCGCCGCCCCCGCACCCTGCGAGGGTCAGTGCCACGGCTGCGATGCCCGCGGCCGAGGCGGCGAGCCGCTTGCCGCGCCTCGTAGGTAGTCCGTTGCCGGTGGTGCTCATGTGTTTCTCCTTCGGTGACGTTGACGTCGTTGTCGCAGCGCGGGTGGAGCTATTTGATTCCAGTGGTCGCGATTCCCTTGACCAGGTACTTCTGCCCGAACAGGAAGGCGATGAAGACGGGGATCAGGGACACGATCGACATGGCGAACAGCGAGCCCCACGAGCTCTCGCCCGTGGAGTCGACAAACGTGCGCAGTGCGATCGGCACGGTGTACATCTCCGGCCGGGTCAGGAAGATCAGCTGGCTGAAGAAGTCGTTCCAGGTCCAGATGAACGTGAAGATCGCCGTGGTGGCGAGGGCCGGCATCGACAGCGGCAGCATGATCTGCAGGTAGATGCGCAGGTGGTTGGCGCCGTCGAGGGTCGCTGCCTCGTCCAGCTCGCGCGGGATCCCGCGGAAGAACTGGACCATGAGGAAGATGAAGAACGCGTCGGTGGCAAGAAGCTTCGGCACGATCAACGGCAGGAACGTGTTGATCCATTCGAGCTGGGAGAACAGCACGTACTGGGGCACGATCACCACGTGGATCGGCAGCATGATCGACATCAGCATGACCGCGAACCACAGCCGCTTGCCCTTGAACTCGAGCCGCGCGAACGCGTAGGCCGCGAGGGAGCAGGAGAGCAGGTTGCCGAGCAGCGACCCGAGCACGACGATCGCCGAGTTGATCAGGTAGTGGCTGAACGGGTGCAGCAGCGCGTTCCACCCGTCCGTGTAGTTGGACAGGTCGATGTCTGTGGGGATGAGCCCCGGCTCGCGGAAGATCAGCGCGTTCGGCTTGAACGAGCTGGCCAGCATCCAGAGCAGCGGGTACAGCATCACGAAGCCGAAGGCGATCAGGCCAGCGTGCTTGAGCACGCTGCTCACCCGTGCGCGCAGCTGTCGGCCCCGGGGCCGGACGGTCGGACGGCGGTCCTCGGTGCCGGGCGGTATGGCGCCGTCGGACGGCGGCAGCACGGCCGTCGCCGTAGCGGTCTGTGTGGGCGTGGAGGCGTCAGTCATCGTAGAAGACCCAGTACTTGGAGGCGAGGAAGTTGACTGCGGTCATGCCGCCGATGATCAGCAGCAGGAACCAGGCCATCGCCGACGCGTAGCCCATGTCGAGGGATCCGAACCCCTTGAGGTAGAGGTACAGCGTGTAGAGCAGCGTCGAGTCGGACGGGCCGCCGTTGCCACCGCTCACCACGAACGCCCTCGTGAAGGACTGGAACGCCTCGATGAGCTGCAGCACGAGGTTGAAGAAGATGATCGGCGTCAGCAGCGGCAGCGTGACCGACCGGAACTGGCGGAACTTGCTCGCCCCGTCGATCGAGGCGGCCTCGTAGTACATCTGCGGGATCTGCCGCAGGCCGGCCAGGAAGATCACCATGGGAGCGCCGAACGTCCAGACGTTGAGCGCCATGAGGGTGCCGAGCGCGTAGTCCGGGTGCGAGACCCAGCCCTGACCCTGTATGCCGAAGATCGCCAGCACCTGGTTGACCAGGCCGTCCGCGCCGAAGATCTGGCGCCACAGGATCGCGATGGCGACCGAGCCGCCGAGCAGGGAGGGCAGGTAGTACACGGAGCGGTACAGGGCGAGCCCGCGCATCCCCCGGTCGAGCAGCAGCGCCAGGCCGAGGGCCGCGGCGAGCTGCAGCGGCACCGAGACGAACACGTACATGAACGTGACGCCGAGGGAGTTGAGGAACCGTGGGTCCTCGAACATCCGCGTGAAGTTCTCGACGCCCACCCACTGCGGCGGCGAGAGCAGGTCGTAGTCCGTGAAGGACAGGTACAGCGAGGCGCCCATGGGCCCGGCTGTGATGAGCACGAGCCCGACGAACCAGGGCGCGAGGAAGAAGAGCGCCCAGCGTCCGTCGCCCTTCTTTCGTGGGCTGACGCTCTGTTTGCTGCGGGAGAGCTCCTGGATCACTGACATGGGTTCACCCCCGCACTGGCAGGCGGGGGCTCGGACCGCCAAGGTCCGGGCTCGCGGTTCAGGTGGCGCATCGCGTTGTCCTCCGGATCGTCGTCGATCCCCGGTCGCATCGGTGAGAAACCGGTCTCTGGTGGAGGAACGTACCACACGAGCAACCGGTTTCCCATGGTGTACCGTCACATCGGGAAACCGGCAGCGAGGGGGCCGCGCCAAGGATGGCTCGGAGCTCCCCCGCCCGCCGGTCGGACGACGTTGACGGACGGAGAGCAGATGGTCAGCGACAGCGCACGGGGCGCAGGTCAGCGCGCAGGTCAGCGCCGTGTCATGGCCACGATCGGGGATGTCGCGACGGCGGCCGGGGTGTCGCGGGCGACCGTCTCCCGCGTCATGAACGGGCGGAGCACCGTCGACGCAACCATCGCGGAACGGGTGCGGGAGGCCGCCGCAGGGCTGAGCTACCGGCCCAGCAACGCCGCGCGGAGCCTCGCGCTCGGCCGCACCCAGACCGTGGCGCTCGTGGTGCCCGACCTGGGCAATCCCGTGTTCCAGCAGATCCTGCGCGGCGTCATGGACGGCGCGGCGGAAGACGGCTACCGCGTGCTCGTCGCGGACACGGTGGAGGACGACCAGCAGGAGGGCGCGATCGCGCTCGAGGCGCGGATGCGCTGTGACGCCCTGGTCCTCGTGTCGCCGCGGATCGGGGACGCAGAGCTCAGCGCGCTCATCGCCGACGTCGAGCCGGTGGTCCTGGTCAACCGGGAGACCGGCGGAGCAGCGCCCAGCCTGGTCGTGGACTACGAGGACGCCGCGCTCCAGGTGGTCGAGCACCTCGTCTCGCTCGGCCATCGCCGCATGGTCTACCTCGGTGGTCCCGTACGCAGCGCGTCCGACGAGCTGCGCCGTGCCGGCCTCGCCACCGCCCGGAAGCGGCACGCCGACCTGGAGATCCTCGACCTGCCCGCCGGACCCGACATCCAGGCAGGTCACGCCGCAGCACCCGCCGTGCTCGCCACCCGCGCCACGGCAGCGGTCGCCTTCAACGACCTGGTCGCGTTCGGCCTGCTCGCCGGTTTGAACGAGGCCGGAGTGGCCGTGCCCGCCGACATCTCGGTGGCCGGCTTCGACGACATCGAGCTGTCCCGTTACGCCACACCCGCGCTGACGACTGTCGCGGTACCGCAGGCCGAGCTCGGCCGCCACGCCTGGAGGGAGCTGCACGCCGTGATCGACGACGACGCCCACCCCGCAAGCTCTGCTCGATTCACGCCGAGCCTGGAGGTGCGCGGCAGTACCGGGCCCGTACCCCAGGGTCCGGAACGCGTGCACGTCACCGACGACGACGGCGTCGTCGTCGCCGTGCAGCACGAGGAGATCCCGACCGTGCCGCCCACGGCAGCACCCACCTGGTCCGTACCCGCGGACCCCGACACCGAAGCCGTGGTGCTGACGTGCGGCGACGGGCTGGAGCTGGTGCGCAGGGACGCGGGCGGCCGCATGCCCAAGGTCCACGCGCGGCGCCCGTACCTGCACCCGGTGCACACCCTGGGGGGCGTGCCGCTCACCGACGTGAGCCCGGTCGACCACCGCCATCACTACGGCGTCGGCATCGCGGTTCCCGACGTGAACGGCACCAGCCACTGGGGTGGCCGCACCTTCATCGAGGACGTCGGACCGACGCTCCTGAAGAACCACGGCCGGCAGACGTCGGAAGACGTCCGCGTCGAGGCCGCGCCCACCACGCGGGCGGCCGGCGCAGGAGCCGAAGCGGGCGAGGCCCTGGTCGAGGAGGTGCTGTGGTCCGACGAGCACGGCGACCCGCAGCTCCGCGAGGAGCGCCGCATCACGGCCCGCCTGCTGCCCCAGCCCCCCGGCTCTGCCGCCGCGCCCGGGTGGGTGCTCGACTGGCGCTCGACGCTGCACGCCGACCACGGCCCCCTGGAGATCCGTTCGCCCGCGACCAACGGTCGTCCGGGCGCCGGCTACGGCGGCCTGTTCTGGCGCCTGCCGATCGCCGAGAGCACCAAGGTCCTGTCGGCGGCGGGCACGGGCGAGAACCGGGCGCACGGCAGCACGTCACCGTGGGTGGCGTTCGTGCAGCAGCAGGGTGGCCGGTCCACGACGCTCGTGCTGGTGCAGCCGAGCCAGGTCCGCCCGTGGTTCCTGCGCTCGGCGGAGTACCCGGGGGCCTGCCCGGCGCTCGCGTGGGACGCGCCGCTGCTCGTGCCGGAGGGCGGCTCCGTACAGCTCGACCTCGTCGCAGTGCTGCTCGACACCGCGCTCACGAGCCCTGCCGCCGCTGCACTCGCCGCCGACCTCACCGACGGCGGCCGGCGGTGAGCCTGCCGAAGGTCGCGGTCGTCGGCGTCCACGGCCACGGCGGCTCGCACCTGCGGACGGTCGCGGACCTCGAGACCAGGGGCCTGGCGCGGCTGAGTGCCGTCGTCGACCCGCGGGAGCCCGACGACGCCCCCGCGCCGTGGTTCGCGAGCCTGGGTGACCTGCTGTCGGCGGACACCGGCACGCTGCCCGACGTCGTGGTGCTCTCCACCCCCATCCACACCCACCTGCCGCTCGCGCGCGCCGCGATGGAGGCGGGCATCGACGTGCTGCTCGAGAAGCCGACCACCGCGTCGCTCGCCGAGCATGCCGAGCTCGTCGCCGTCGCCGACCGGACGGGGCGCCTGTGCCAGGTCGGGTTCCAGACCTTCGGCTCCCACGCGCTGCCCGCCGTCGCCGACATGATCGCGCGCGGCGAGGTGGGGCAGGTGACCGGGATCGGCGCCGTCGGCACCTGGGTACGGACCGCCGCATACTGGGCCCGCTCGCCGTGGGCGGGCCGGCGGCGCATGGGCGACCGGGCCGTCGTGGACGGCGCGGTGACCAACCCGCTCGCGCACGCCGTGGCGACCGCCCTGTGGGTCGGCGGCGCCAGGGCCAGCACCGACCTCGCCTACGTGAACACCGACCTGTGGCGCGCCAACCCGATCGAGGCCGACGACACGTCGTCCCTGCGGGCCGTCGGCACGGACGGGACGCGCTACGGGTTCGGGCTCACGCTGTGCGCGGCCGAACGCACACCCGCGCGGGTGATCGTGCAGGGCACCGCCGGCGAGATCGAGCTCGAGTACGAGCACGACCTGGTCCGGCTGCGCACCGGACGCGTCGTCGCGGAAAAGCAGTACGGGCGGACCGGCCTGCTGGAGAACCTGCTCCGCGCCCGCACCGGCGAACGGCTCCTGTGCGACGCGCGGGAGACCGGTGCGTTCATGCAGGTGCTCGAGGCCGTTCGGACCGCCGCCGACCCGACGCCGATCGGGGACGCCTTCGTGGACTGGGTGGACGGTATCGACACGGGCCTCCCCAGCGGTGGCGCGTCGGGGAGGATCAGCGGCACGCAGGGCAACCCGGAGGGCGACCCCCGGCACCCGGTGGTGCGCGACGTTGCTGAGTGGTGCGAGCGGGCCGCGCGCGAGCAGCGCACGTTCACGGAGCTGGGCGCCCCATGGACGGTCGAGAAGTAGCGCGACCGACCGTGGGAGGCTGCTCGGGTGTTGTCGGTACTCACTGCCATCGGGTCCATGGCCTGCATCGTCGCGCTGGGCTGGGTGATCCAGCGGCGCGGCCTGCTCGCCGGTAGCGCCCTCCCCCGCGGCGCCGCACGATCGGGCGCTGCGGCGGGCTCCGACAGCGGCGCCGGAGCCCGCCACGTGCTCGCGACGCTCTCGTTCACCATCTGCGCGCCAGCGCTGATGTTCAGCACGCTGGCGGCGACCGACCTCGCGCACGTCGTCTCGCGGGGTGCAGCGGTCACCTGGATCACGACCGCCGCGCTCGCCCTGGTCAGCGCGGCGGTGGCGCGGTGGGTGCTGCGGCTGTCGGCGGGCCCGGTCGCCGTGACGACGCTCGCCGCCGTCTATGTCAACGGCGGCAACATCGGGATCCCGCTCGCCGTCTACCTGTTCGACGACGCCCTCGCCGTGGTGCCGACCCTGCTCTTCCAGCTGCTCGTGCTGGCACCGCTGGCGCTTGCGGTGCTCGACCGGTCCGCGTCGGCGACCGGGACCCCTCGGACGGCCGCCCGGTCGGGCTGGACCTCGGTGGTCCGCGTCCCGCTCGCCGCCGTCCGCAACCCGATCACCGTCGGCACGCTCGCCGGCCTGCTGGTCGCGGTGGTCAGCGAGCTGACCGGCCTGCGGCTGCCCGAGGTCGCCCTGCTGCCCTTCGACCTGATCGGTGCCGCCGCGCCACCGCTCGGCCTGCTGACGTTCGGGATGACCCTCGCGGTGCCGATGCCTGCCCTCACCTCGCAGGCCCCCGCGAGCGAGCCGTCACCGGGCTCGGAAGACGCTCGGTCGCCGTGGTGGGCGGGCCGGGACCGGCTGCTCGTGCGGGCGGTGGTCACGCTCGCCGTCCTGGTGCGCAACGTGCTCCATCCGCTCGCGGCGTGGGGGGTCGGAGCGGCCATGGGCCTCGACGGGCCTGCCCTGACCCTCGTCGTCACGATGGCTGCGCTGCCCACCGCGGTGAACGTCACCACGTACGCGACCCGGTACGGCGTGTTCGATGGAGTCGCGGCGCGCGCGACCGTCTGGACGACGGCGCTCTGCGTGCCCGTCCTGGTCGCCGTCGGCGCCCTCGGGGGTTAGAAGCCCGACCCGGTCGCCAGGGACTTGTGGTGGAGCGGCTGGACTGGCATCGTTGCGAGAAACCGGTTTCCCAGCGTCGGGACGGCCGGTCATGGACAAGGGAGTCACATGCGAACACCACCAGTCCCCCGCCCGCGCCGAGCCATCGGCCCGACGCCCGCGAGCGCCCTCACGCTTCCCGGCGCGCGCCCTGGCACGCGTTCTCTCGCCCTGCCCATAGCGCTTGCCGTCGGCATGGCCGGCGTGCTGGTCGCCGTCGGGCCGACGGCCGTGGCGCGCTCTGCCGAAGGGCCAGCGGCCGCCGTCGGGCACTCGCCGGGCGGGCACTCGCCGGGCGGGCACCGCGGCGACCTCGGCCGCGAGACCATCTCGCCGGACGACGGCTGGGCCGCGTGGTCCGGCCCCACGTTCCCGGAGGGTGTGGAGCGGCAGGCGCGGCCCACCACGGGCGGAGCCGCGGCCACCCGGTCGGAGGTCTACGAGGTCGACACCTGGCACGAGCTCCGCGACGCGCTCGCCGGCCGCGAGGGCGGGAGCCAGAACGACGCCCGGTACAACGACACCCCGCGGATCGTGTACGTCACGGGGGCGATCGATGCGTTCACCGCATCGGACGGGACCCCGCTGACCTGCGAAGACTTCGCCTCCCAGGTGACGGTGGAGGGTACGGGCGAGCCGTTCTCGATGGACGACTACATCGCGCACTACGACCCGGCAGGACCGTGGGGCCGGGCCGACCCGTCCGGTCCGCTGGAGCAGGCGCGCGATGCGGCGGCGCGCCTGCAGGCAGCCCAGACCCAACAGCACGTCGGTTCCAACGTGACGATCGTGGGTGTCGGTGACGACGCCCAGATCTCCGGCGCGAACCTCCGCGTCCGGGACGCGCACAACGTCATCCTGCGAAACCTGCGGTTCTCGGACGGCTACGACTGCTTCCCGCAGTGGGACCCGGGTGACGGCGACGCCGGGAACTGGAACTCCGCCTACGACAACGTCTCCCTGTGGACGTCCACCAGCGTGTGGGTGGACCACTCCACCTTCGACGACGGAGCGCACCCCGCCGACTCCCTCCCCGTCGTCTACGGGCGGCCGTTCGAGGTGCACGACGGCCTGCTCGACATCACCCACGGCTCGGACCTGGTGACCGTGTCGTACAACGAGTTCCTCAGCCACGACAAGACGATGCTGATCGGCTCGTCCGACTCCCGCACCCAGGACCGTGGGCAGCACCGCGTGACCCTGCACCACAACTACTGGGAGGACATCGGCCAGCGCGCACCGCGCGTCCGGTACGGCGACGTCCACGCCTACAACAACTACTACCGGCAGACCGGGACGGGCTCGTTCCAGTACTACTGGGGCTCCGGCAGGGAGTCGAGCCTCGTGGTGGAGAACAACGCGGTCCGGCTGGCCCGCGGGTCCGACCCGGCGAACGTGGTCGGCGCGTACGGCGGCACGATGCTCAGCGAGTCGGGCACCACGCTGAACGGCCGGCGGGCCGACCTCGTGGCGGCCTACAACGCGACGGCGTCGACGCCGCTGGCCGACGAGGCCCGCTGGGCGCCGTCGGACGCGTACCGGTACCGGCTGCTGCCCACGGCGGCGGTCCCGTGGGTAGTCATGGCCCGCGCGGGTACGGGCGAGCTGAGGTCGGTGCTGCCGAGGTAGCTGCGATCGCGTCGAGGTCCCTGGCGACGCGGGCACGGGCCAGCGCGGTTCAGGGAGAACCACGCGGCGACCTCGGCCGGCTCAGGCCGGCCGAGGAACGCAGGCCGCGCCGATCTCCAGGTGGCCGGTGAAGTCGAGCTCGTCGATCGTCGGACCACCCGGGTCAGATACCGAGGGCGAGGTCCTCGATCCGGACCGGGTCTCCCGTCTCCAGCGAGCGGTTGCCCGCGTAGCCGACAGAGGAGGCGCGGACGCCGTCGACGTAGCCGGCCGCGCGGCCGAGCGGGTCCGGCTCGCCCGTCGGCGCGAACACGCTGGCCAGCAGCAGGGCGTCACCACCGCCGTGCCCGCCGCCGCCGCGCACGATGGTCCGCTCCTCGGCGCGCTCCCAGTGCCGCTGCACCACGAGCCGCTCCCCGACGGGCCGCACCGGGTCCGCGGCGAACACCTCGGTGGCGCTCGGGTCGAGGATCGCCGCGCCGTCCTCACCGAACTCGACCGAGCCGCGCTCCGTGACCTCCAGCTCCGCGCGACCGCGCGTACCGTTCACCACCACGCGGTAGCCCTCCCACGGCGCGTGCGCGGTGAGCGAGTAGGTCAGCAGCGCGCCGCCCTCGTACTCGACGACGAGCCCCAGCGTGTCCTCCGTGGTGATCCCCTCGTCGAACACCGACCGGTTGCGCACGTAGCCGTCCACCGCCTGGGCCTCGGGCCCGTAGAGCGTGGACAGCCACGCGTTCTTCTCGACGGAGAGCTGCCACGGGTCGACACCGCGCTCGTTCAGCGCACGCTCGGTCTCGGTGGGCTCGTAGCCGGACTCGTGGGCGCCGTCGTCGCCGTAGAAGCGTCGGCCGCCGGTGGCGAAGACGCGCTGTGGCACGCCGTCGATCCACCAGTTGACCAGGTCGAAGTGGTGGCTCGACTTGTGGACCAGCAGACCGCCGTTGTTCACCTTCTCGCGGTGCCAGCGACGGAAGTAGTCGGCCCCGTGCACGGTGTCGAGGGCCCAGTCGAAGTGGACCGACAGCACGCGGCCGATCTCGCCGCCAGCGATCACCTCGCGCAGCGCGCTGTTGCGCGGCGAGTAGCGGTAGTTGAACGTCGTGACGAGGTCGCGCCCGGTCTCCGCGACCGCGTCCACGATCTCCCGTGCCTGGTCGGCGTGCGCGGCGATGGGCTTCTCGACGACGACGTCGGCGCCGGCCCGCAGCGCGCGAGCGACGAGGTCACCGTGGGTGCGGTCGACCGAGGTGACGATCACGCGGTCCACGGACTGCTCCGCGATCGCCTTCTCGAGGTCGTCCGGCTCGTACACGGGGCGGATACCCCCGAGCGCGGCCGCCACCCGCGCCTCGTACGCAGCCGCGCGCACCGGGTTGGGCTCGACCCACGCGACGATCTCGCCGTCCGGCGCGTGCGTGCCGATCAGGGCGTCGATGTACATGGACGCGCGGTGCCCGGTGCCGACCACCGCGTAGCGGCGGCGGCCCTCGGGCAGCGGGCCCGACGGCGGCGCGGGGTCTCGGGTCGGACCGGTGATCGGCTCGGTGGTCGGCTCGGGGGTCGGCTCAGGCATCGGTGGAGAGCTCCTTCGGTCGTCGTCGACGTCGGGTGGATGGGACTGAAACGATACGGGGGTTGGAAAGCGCTGTCCATGATCGGCGTGCGAGAGGGCGGTGTGCCGGCCCGGCGGTACCGGCCCGAGATCGCCGCCCCTCGGCTCACCGCTCGGGCGTGATGACCACCTGGCCGGCCCAGGCGAACCCGCCACCGAACCCGAACAGGAGCGCCGGCACACCCGCCGGGATCTTGCCGGCGTGCCACCACTTGGACAGCCCCATGGGGATCGACGCCGCCGACGTGTTGCCCGACTCCGTGATGTCCGTGACCACCACCTTGCCCTCCAGCCCGAGAGCCTTGGCGAGCGGCTCGATGATCCGCAGGTTCGCCTGGTGCGCGACGAGCACCTCGATGTCGTCGATGCCCAGCCCGGCCCGCGCCACGACGTCGCGCGCCCGGTCGGCGGCCCGGGTGATGGCCCACTTGAACACCGCCCGGCCGTCCTGCTGGAACTTCACCTCTGGCACCTCGATCCGCACCGCCGGCGTGAGCTCGGGCTCCGTACCCCAGACCACCGGCCCGACGGCGGGGACGTCCGCTGCCTGCAGCACCGCAGCACCGGCGCCGTCGGCCGTGAGGATGCAGGTCGAGCGGTCGGTCCAGTCGGTGAACGCGGTGAGCTTCTCCGCACCGATCACCAGGGCCGTGCGCGCCGACCCGGTGCGGATCGCCTGGTCGGCCAGCCCGACCGCGTGCGCGAACCCCGAGCACGCCACATTGAGGTCCATCGCCGCCGGGCCCACCACGTTGCGCAGGTCCGGCGCCTCCTCGCCCTCGGGTGTCGAGGCGCCGGGCTGGACGCCGGTGCGCAGCGCGTACGCGACGCGCCCGGCCGTGTTCGGCGAGCGGTCGTCGTTGGTGGCGGTCGCGACGATCACCAGGTCGACGGCGTCAGCGGCCACGCGCGCGTCGGCGAGCGCGTGCTCGGAAGCGGCGGTCGCCATGTCGGCCACCGTGATGTCGTCGGCCGCTACGTGGCGGGTGACGATGCCGGTGCGCGACCGGATCCACTCGTCGTTGGTCTCGACGAGCTCGGCGATGTCCTCGTTGGAGAGGGTCTTCGGCGGCTGGTGGTGCCCCAGGCCGATGATGCGGGAGCCGGCAGCGCCGGGCGGGAGCTCGAGTGCGGGCGACGTAGCCATGAGGTCAACGTAGCGCGCTCAGGTCGAACGGCTCGACGGTCAGGCCGGGGACCCGCTCCTTGGCAGCCCGCACGATGCGCTCCTCCGCCCCCGGCCCGGTTTCCGGCACCTCGCCCACCTCACGGAGCGCCCCGCGTACCTGAGCGTCGTACCGCTCCCCCATCGCCGCGTTGCGACCCTTGTACGTCCACGCGACGAGGTTGGCCAGGTCGAACCGCTGCCCGCACGAACGGCAGGACATGATGCCCGGTGGCCGCCGGAACCGCGTGGTCCGGTGGCCCACCGGGCACGCCCCGACCCACGGCCCGTCGATCGACGGCGCGGACGGGTCGACGCACCGCTGGCCCGAGCACCCGATCCGCACCGCCACCTCACGCCACGCCGGCCCGTGCTTGGCCTTCGGGCCGGCGAGCGCGTGCGCCACCTCGTGCAGGATCGTGTCCCGCACCTCCCGCTCCTCGTGGATCCGGGTGAGCGGCGCGGAGAGGCTGATGCGCCTCTTGCCGTAGCTGCACATCCCGGCGCGCCGGACGGCGTCGTCGAACTCGAACGTCCAGGCCTTCAGGCCGTGCTGGTCCATCAGCTCGCGCGCCAGGCGCGATGCGGCGACAAGGTTCATGCGTACCCCTGCGGTGATCGTGAGCGAAGCGTCCGGCCCTCCCGGACGCGATCGAACCTACGGGGCTCCACTGACACCCGCGCAAGGTTATCCACAGCCTCGTACCGCACACCGTCGACATGAACCGTGGCACCATTCCGGCCCATGGGTTATCGGGAGCAGTTTCGTCGCGCGGCGCTCGGCCTGGACGTCCCGGAAGACGAGGTCAGCAGGTTCATCGGGCACCTCCGGTGGGCGATCAGGCTGGAAGGCGCCGCCGGCTCCGGTGGGGTTCCCGTCGGACGGTTCGGCGGGTCGCCCCGGCTACCGGTGGGGACGAGCTGGCCGGACAACGGGCAAGGGGACCTGCCGTTCGTCTTCTCGGTCGACTGTGCGGCGCTGCCACGGGTCGACGGATTCGACCTGCCCCTGGACGGCTCGCTCCTGTTCTTCCTGGACCACCGGTACGACCATGAGGAGTGCCATGCCGAGCACCGGGGGTACGCGCGGGTCATGCACGTACCGGCAGGCGCTGAGACCGCGGTAGCAGAACCTCCGCACTCCGAACTGGTCGCCGACGAGCAGTACGACGTCAGCGCCGCGGTCGTCGCGTGGCTGCCCGACTGCCTCGACATGGACGAGGACGAGATGCTGCCCTTCCACGAGCAGATGGCCCACGAGCTCAGGAGCTCCATGCCGCACCTGGACGAGCTCGAAGCCCTGGCCGACGAGCTCTGGCCTCCCAGCGACGGGCTTTCAAGCGGCTTTCTCGGCGGGTACGCCGACGACGAGGTGCTCGAGATGCTGGCGAACCAGATCCTCCGGGAACGCGAGAAGAGCGACGGGACCACCATTCCGCGGGAGGAATGGTTCGACCGCATGGCGGACGAACAGCGCAGGCTGATGAACGAGTGGGTGTCGCTCGCCAGCTTTCTCCCGTTTGCCGAGCTCTACTACGGTCGTATGTCGATCCACCGCGACGACCTGGCCGCCGGCCGTCTGGACAGGATGCTCTCCATGACCGACTTCACCGAGTAGAAGAGCTCGCGGAGCGCCGCCTCGCCCCACCGGGAGCTGCCGGCACCGCTGCATCACCCGAGGGGCGACCCGGCCGGCGGGATCGGGAAGTTGGTCCGGAACAGGTTCGACGGGTCGTACGTGGCCTTCACCGTCCGCAGCCGGGCGAGCGTCGGCTCAGGGAACGCCTCCAGCAGCCGCTCGGGCCGGTGGTCGGTGTCGAACGACAGGTACGAGCCGTCCATCACCGGCCCGATCTCCGCGTCCCACGCCTGGTTGAGCCGGTCCTGGTTGGTGCCGAGCGCCGTGAGCGCGAAGTTCTGGTGCCGGTGCGCGTACGCAGTTGCGTCGGGCGCGACGTCGTTCCCGGCCCCGCCCGTCGCACGGAGCTGGACGAAGTACGGCTCCCCTGTGCCCTGCAGCCGCTCGATCGCCCTGCTCGTGCCCTGGTCGAGATGGGTCAGCAGACCTCCCCGCGCGGACGGGTCGCCGCCGCCCGCGTGGTGGGCCTCCTCCGTGCGCACCACACCGGAGTACGGCAGCAGCTGCGCCTGGTGGCCGAGCAGCGGTCCGGCGTCGGCCAGCAGCTCCAGCTGGGCGATGGCCTCGTCCGGGTCGACGTCGGCGCCCTCCGCCGCGATCACCGTCATGAGCTGCGCCATCGGTCCCTGGCCGCCGCGTCCGCGGCCCAGGACCATGAACGACGTGAGCCCGCGCGGCGCCGCCTCGACGGCGGCTCCCCACTTCTCCAGGAGCCCCACGGTGTCGGCCGCGTCGAGCGTCATCTGGGAGAAGACCACGTCGCCGACCACGCCGGCCTCGAGCTCCAGCCAGGTCACCACGCCCATGTTCCCGCCGGCGCCGCGCAGCGCCCAGAACAGGTCCGGGTGCTCGTCGCGGGAGGCGTGCAGCACCCGGCCGTCGGCGGTGACGACCTCTGCGGCGACCACGTGGTCGATCGTCAGCCCCTGCAGCCGGCCAAGGTAGCCGATGCCTCCGGTGGTCCCGAGCCCGCCGACGCCCACGCCGCCGTAGTCACCCGACGTGATGGCCCAGCCGCGCGGCGCGAGCGTCTCCGCCACCTCGCCCCAGGTCGCGCCGGCCCCGATCCGCACGCGCCGCGTGGCCTCGTCGACCACCTCGACCGACCGCATGCCGCTCATGCTCAGCACCACACCGCCGTCGTTCGTGGACCGGCCGGAGATGCCGTGCCCTGCCGAGCGGACGGCGAGCTCGACGTCCTGCTTCTGCACCCAGGCCAGCCCGGAGGCGACCTCTTCGGCGCCCTGCGGCCGCAGCACCAGGCCCGGAGCCCCGGTCCGCAGGTAGTTGTGCCGCACGGACCCGTACTCACGGTCGCCGGGCTCCACGGCCCGGGCGGCCAGCTCGGGCGGGAGCGAGTCGTAGTCGATGCCCTGCCGCCGGGCGGCGAGCGCCGTCGCACCACGGCGGGCCGACGCCGGCGTCGTGCCGGCACGGCGCCGTTCGGCGGCGACCGCCTCCCGGACGGCCGGAACGACCTCCTCCGCGAACGCCCGGATCTGGTCCGGGTCGTCGCTGATCTCGATGAACGTGCTGACGCCGTCCTCGAGCGCCATCCGGGTGAGCTCCTCGACCCACTGGTCGGCGGGCCCCTGCAGCGGACCCGACGAGCGGTCGGTGATCGCCCCGCCCACGTTGAGCAGACGGCGGATCTCGCTCGGCGAGCGCCCGGCGGCCAGCGCCGCCTCGTCGATCGTGGCGTTGCCGCGGGCCAGGTCGCCGTCCTTCAGGTAGGGCAGAGAGGGCAGCCAGCCGTCGGCCTTCGCGCCGATGAGGCGGAGCATGCGCGGCTTGAGCGCACCGAGCCAGATCGGGATGTCGTGCGCAGGGGCCGGGCCGCGCTTGGCGCCGTCGACCTGGTGGAACTTTCCGGCGACACGCAGCGGGGTGCGGTTGGACGCGTCCCAGATACCGCGCATGATCTCGATGCCCTCCTCGAGGGCACTGACGGCCTCGCCGGGCGTGCGGCGCGGGCCGCCCATGGCCGCGATCGCGTCCCAGAACCCGCCGGCGCCCACGCCCATCTCGAACCGCCCGCCGCTCAGGAGGTCGAGGCTCGCGGCCGAGCGCGCCACGACCGCGGGCTGGCGCATGCCCAGGTTGAGGACGTTCCCGGAGATGTGGATGCGCTCCGTCTGAGCGGCCACCCAGGACATGAGCGTCCAGGTGTCAAGGAACGACGGCTGGTACGGGTGGTCCTGGAACGTGACCAGGTCGAGGCCCAGCTGCTCCGAGAGCTGGGCCAGCCGGACAGGGCCCTGCGGATCGGCGTGGGTCGGGGTGATGAACGTACCGAAGAGCAGATCGTGCCCGTAGTCAGTCATGTGCCTTCTGTCCTGTCCGGTGTCATGGGTAATCGTCTGTCTAGCAGATGATATTACTCGCAACTCTTCTGAATCTCTGCACATTCCCGTAGGATGACGAGCATGAGCACCGCGCCCGCCGAGACCCGCACGGGTCAGCACTCCCTGTTCGGCTGGTCCCTCGCCGCGCTCCTGCGCGAGTGGAGCGCGCGGGTCGACGCCGCCGCCGACGACGTGCCCCAGGGGACGCGCGGCTACCAGCTGCTCACGGCGGTGGTGCACGGGAACCTGCCGAGCCAGGCGGCGCTCGCCTCGACGCTCGGCATCGACCGCACCGTCATGACCTACCTGCTCGACGCCTTCGAGGAGTGCGGGCTCGTCGAGCGGCAGCAGGACCCTGCCGACCGGCGCGCGCGCCGCATCGTCGCCACGGACAAGGGCCTGGAGGTGCTCGCGGGGATGGACGCCCGCGTCGCCGCGGCGGAGGACGAGCTGCTCGCGGGACTCGAGCCGGAGCAGCGCGCGCTGCTCCGGGAGCTGCTGGAACGCGCAGCCACCGGCACCGGGCCCGACGACGACCCGTGCCGCACGGTGGTCCAGGCCACCGGCCGACAGGCCGGGTAGACACATCGCGAGTCAGGCACGTTGCTCCGGGTAGACGTTGTCAACCCTCGGCAACACGCCCCGCCGAACATCAGTTTCCCCGCCCGGCCGAGGCGCCCCGCCGGGCTCAGCGCTCGCCTGCCTGGCTCAGCGCTCGCCCAGCCCCGTCTCGCGGTAGAAGCCCTCGATGTGCTCACGCGTCAGGCGCTCGGCCTCCGCGCCGTCGTGCCGCGCCACGGCATCGAGGATCCCGCGGTGCTCGGCGCAGAGGCGCGCCGCGGTCCTCGGCCACTCCTCGAGCCGCTCGGCGCCCGTCACGACGTAGGAGCCGACAGCGGCGCGCATCCCGCTCAGGATGGCCTCCACCAGCTGGTTCCCGCCGAGCCGGGCCAGCTCGATGTGGAAGTCCTGGTCGTGCTCGACGAACGCGGCGACGTCGAGGTCGGGGTCGGCCATCGCCTCGACGTGCTCGCGCACGCTCGCCAGCGCGGCGTCGTCGGTCACCCGGGCGGCGGCGTCCTGCACGGCACCTGCCTCGAGCAGCACGCGCGTCCGGACGACGTCGGACACGGGCAGCGTGCCGGACGCCACGTGCAGCCGCACGGCCGCGCCCAGGCCCGCCGCGGGCCGGTCGATCACGGTGGCGCCCGCGCTCGGGCCGGAGCCGACGGCGGTGCGCACGATGCCCATCGCCTCGAGGATGCGGATGGCCTCCCGCACCGACGGGCGGGACACCCCCAGCTCCTCCGCGAGCGCCCGCTCGGCCGGGAGCCGCTCGCCGATGGACCACTTGCCCGCGGTCAGGCCCGACTCGATCTGGGCCAGGACACGCTCGTGGGTTCTCACTCGCGTCATGCTACTTCAGTGGTCTGTCCACAGTGGGCTATGGTGAGGACTGACCTCGAAGGAGAGTGCACATGCGCATAGCCCTTGCTGCTACCTGCATCGCCGACGCCATGTTCCCGCAGGCCCCGAGGGCCGTCGTCACGCTACTGGAGCGCCTGGGCCACGAGGTCGTGTTCCCGGCCGGGCAGGCGTGCTGCGGCCAGATGCACGTGAACACCGGCTACCTCGCCGAGGCAGTTCCGGTGGTCCAGAACCATGTGCGCACGTTCGCGCCGGTGACCGACGGCGAGTGGGACGCCGTCGTCGTGCCGTCCGGTTCGTGCACGGGATCGATCCGGCACCAGCAGGCGATGGTCCTGGACCGCGCAGGTCTGGCGGCCGAGGCGCGCACGGCCGCCGCCGTCGCCGAACGCACCTACGAGCTCTCCGAGCTGCTCGTCGACGTGCTGGGCGTGACCGACGTCGGCGCCTGGTTCCCCCACCGGGTCACCTACCACCCCACCTGCCACTCGCTGCGGATGCTCGGCGTCGGCGACAAGCCCGAGCGCCTGCTGCAGGCCGTCGAGGGTCTGGAGCTCGTTCCGCTCGCGGAGGCGGAGGGCTGCTGCGGCTTCGGCGGGACGTTCGCCCTGAAGAACTCGGACACGTCCACGGCGATGCTGCAGGACAAGGTCGCCACCGTCGTCGACACGGGGGCCGAGGTGCTCACCGCAGGCGACTGGTCGTGCCTGATGCACATCAGCGGCGGCCTCTCGCGGGGCGGCACGGGCGTGCGGCCCATGCACCTGGGGGAGATCCTCGCCTCCACGCGGGAGGCACCGACCGCGCCGAGCGGGCCGGGTGCCGTCCGGTCCGCCGCCGGCCGCGCCGCGGCGGACCCGGGGGTGGCCCGATGAGCACCTTCCTCGGCATGCCCTCAACCCGCGACCGCCGCGGCCCGAGCCCGCAGGCCGCCCCGGGGACCCTCTCCGGCGTAGGCCGCCCCGAGGACCCGCTGCACTGGGGCGCCTCCTTCCCCGACGCCGCGAAGGCAGCCCTCGACAACGACCAGCTGCGCCGCAACCTGGGCAAGGCGACGTCGACCATCCGGACCAAGCGAGCCCGTGTGGTCGACGAGGTACCCGACTGGGAGGCCCTGCGCGACGCCGGGTCGGCCGTGAAGACCGACGTCATGGCCCGTCTGCCGGAGCTGCTCGAGGAGCTGGAGCGCAACGTCACGGCGCGCGGTGGGGTGGTGCACTGGGCGCGGGACGCCGCAGAGGCCAACCGGATCGTCGCTTCGCTGGTCCGGGAGAAGGAGACCGACGAGGTCGTCAAGGTCAAGTCCATGGCGACCCAGGAGATCGGTCTCAACGAGGCGCTCGCCGAGGAGGGCATCGCCGCGGTCGAGACGGACCTGGCGGAGCTCATCGTGCAGCTCGCCGACGACATGCCGTCACACATCCTGGTGCCGGCGATCCACCGCAACCGCACCGAGATCCGAGACATCTTCCTCGAGCGCATGGCCGACGCCCCGCCCGACCTGACGGACGTCCCGCGTGAGCTCGCGATGGCGGCCCGCGCGCACCTCCGGCGCAAGTTCCTGTCGGCGAAGGTGGCGATCAGCGGCGCCAACTTCGCCGTCGCGGACACCGGGACGCTCGCCGTGGTGGAGTCGGAGGGCAACGGCCGCATGTGCCTGACGCTGCCCGAGACCCTGATCACCGTCATGGGCATCGAGAAGCTGGTCCCGACCTTCGACGACCTCGAGGTGTTCCTCCAGCTCCTGCCGCGGTCCTCGACCGGGGAGCGGATGAACCCGTACACCTCCATGTGGACCGGAGTGACCCCTGGGGACGGGCCGCAGGAGTTCCACCTGGTGCTCCTCGACAACGGCCGCACCAAGGTGCTCGCCGACGAGGCGGGCCGTTCGGCACTGCACTGCATCCGCTGCTCCGCGTGCCTCAACGTCTGCCCCGTGTACGAGCGGGTGGGCGGCCACGCGTACGGCTCGGTCTATCCCGGCCCGATCGGCGCGATCCTTACCCCGCAGCTCACCGGCGAGAAGTCGGACCTGCCGTACGCCTCCACGCTCTGCGGCGCGTGCTACGAGGTGTGCCCGGTCAAGATCGACATCCCGTCGATCCTCGTCGAGCTACGGGCCCGCGAGGTGTCCCTGACCGCAGGCTCGTCGGGAGACACCGCCGACCGGGTCTGGAGCGCAGCCATGAAGGCGGCGTCCTTCGCGATGGCCGACGGCGCCCGCTTCCGCCGAGCCGCCCGGGTACCGCGACTGCTGCGCGCGATCTCGCGCAACGGGGTCATCAGGAAGCTGCCGTTCCCCGGCTCGCTCTGGACGCGCTCCCGGGACCTGATGGAGCCACCGAAGCAGACGTTCCGCGACTGGTGGGCGGGGCGGGAGGAGCGACCATGACCGACGCGAAGGCAGAGATCCTGTCCCGCATCCGCGCGGCCCTTGGCTCGGACGGCGGTTCCGTGGCAACACCCGCAGTGCCCCGCGGGTACCGGTCGGCCGGCGAGCACTCGCCGGGTTCCGACGCGGTGCTGGACCTTCTGATCGACCGGCTGGAGGACTACAAGGCGCACGTCCACCGGGCGACCCCCGCGGAGATCCCGGCACTGCTCGCGCGGCTGATCGACGAGAGGTCGGCAGAACGTCAGGAGGTCGGCAGCCCGGGCGACCGATCACCTGACGTTCTACCGACCACCCCGGGCGGGCGGAGGCGCCGCTCCGTCGTGGTGCCGGACGGGGTGGACCCCGCGTGGCTCGCCGCCGCGCCGGACGTGGACGTGCACACCGACTCGCACGACGCTCCCCTGTCGGCGACCGAGCTGGACGCGGTCGACGTCGTCGTGACGGCGTCGCGCGTTGCCGTCGCCGAGACCGGCACCATCGTCCTGGACGGCAGCCCCGACCAGGGCCGGCGCGCGATCTCCCTGGTGCCCGACGTGCACGTGTGCGTGGTCCGGACCGACCAGGTCGTGCAGACGGTCCCTGAGGGGGTGCGCCTGCTCGGCACGGACCCCGGCCGGCCCCTGACCTGGATCAGCGGGCCGAGCGCGACGAGCGACATCGAGCTGGACCGCGTGGAGGGCGTGCACGGGCCAAGGACGCTGCACGTCGTGCTCGTGTCCTGACCCGTCAGGGGTGCAGCCTGGCCCCCTTGACCACCTTGTCAACGACCCGCCGCTCACCCGCGGCCGCCACCCCGACCAGGTCGAGCTTCTCGGTGGCGACGCTCGCGACGGCGGCCCGGTTGTCGACGTCGTTCCCCGTGGCGAACAGGTCGGCCGTGTAGACACCGATGCGCAGGCCCCGCGCGCCGGCGCGCTCGCGGATCGAGGCAAGCCGGTCGCCGTCGGCCACCATGACCATCACGGGCGTGCCCAGCATCGCGAGGTACTCGCGCCCGTCGGCGTCCAGGTAGGGCTCCCCGACCAGCTCGGGGTACGCGGCGGTCACGGCGCTGGCCAGGAACGCTGTCACGTTCCCCTCCTGCCAGCCCAGCAGGTCGTCCCGCAGGACGATCACGATCTTGGCCTGTTCGAAAGTCATACCGCTCACAGTGCGGCCTCGAGCGGACCCGAATCTTGTACGTTCTTGACATGGGTTCGCTCGGATCGGCCGCGGAGACGGCACCGGACGCGGTGCACGCCTGGCGGCCGGGGATCGCCGGCGTCGCCGAGGTGCTGCACGCCGCCTGGCACGAGCACGCCTACCCCGCCCACACGCACGACACCTGGACCGTGCTGATCGTCGACAGCGGGCTGATCGGCTACGGCCTGGACGGCCACGAGCACGCGGCGCAGCACACCGGGGTGACCGTCCTGCCGCCCGGCGTCGTGCACGACGGCCGGTCGGTGACCGCTGCAGGCTTCCGCAAGCGCGTCGTCTACCTGGAACCCGCGGTGCTCGACGACGGCCTGGTCGGCCGGGCCGTCGATGCGCCCCTCGTCCTCGACGACACGCTCCGCGCCCGCTTCGCCGGCCTCGACCGGGCGCTCACCGTGCGCGAGGACCTCGCGGCAGAGAGCCTGCTCGCCCTGGTCACGGAGGGTCTGGCGTGGCACCTCTCCGGCCGCCCGACGCCGCCGCGCGAGCCGGCCGCCACCTCGACCGCCCGCCGGGCCCGCGACCTGCTCGACACCGACCCGGCACGTCCCGTCCGGCTGGCGGAGGTCGCCGCCGCGCTCGACGTCACGGTGCCGCACCTGGTCCGGGCGTTCACCCGCGAGGTCGGTCTCCCGCCGCACCGGTACCTCGTGGGACGGCGCCTGGACCTGGCCCGGCGCCGGCTGCTGGCCGGCGAGCCCGCCGCAGAGGTCGCCGTCGCCACGGGGTTCCACGACCAGGCCCACCTCACCCGACACTTCCGCCGCCTGCTGCGCACGACACCGGGCCGCTACCAGCGGGGGTCCCGAAGGGAACATCTCACGCCTGCGGGGACGAGCTAACAGCGTGCGGCACGCCCGCCGTCCGGAAGAATGGCCTCTCGTGACCGACCCTGCGCCCGAGCCCACCCTCTTCGACCTCCCGCCGGGTACCCGGCGTCCCCGGGCACGGGTCGTGCTGCTGACCGGGCCGTCGGGCTCTGGCAAGACGTCGCTCACGCAGCGGCTCGGCCTGCCCGTCGTGCAGCTCGACGACTTCTACCTCGACATCGACCACCCGGGCCTCCCGCAGCGCTACGGCAGCGTGGACTGGGACAGCCCGGCGACCTGGGACGCCAAGGGCGCGCTCGCCGCGCTGCACGACCTGGCCACCGAGGGGCGCGCCGACGTTCCCGTGTACGACATCCCGACGTCGCGCCGGACCGGCATGCGCAGGCTCGACATCGGCGACTCGCCCCTCATCCTGGCCGAGGGCATCTTCGCGGCGCACCTCGTCGACGAGTGCCGCGCCGAGGGCCTGCTCGCCGACGCGATCTGCCTGTCCCGTCCGCGGCTGGTCACCTTCTGGTTCCGGTTCCTCCGGGACGTCGCGGAGGCGCGCAAACCGATCATCACGTTGCTGCGTCGCGGGACCTCGCTCCTGCGCGCGGAGCCTGCGATGATCGAGCGGTGGGTCGCGCTGGGCTGCCGTGAAACTTCACCCGCCCAGGCGGAGAAGGACATCCGCGGGCTGCTTGTTCAAAAGTCCTCGAACGCGTAATCCACGTGTAACCGGATTGCCATGTAGCCCACACGCGTGGGGCTCACTCTGGGCACTGGAGGTGGTGTCTGTGATCCAGCGCAACGGTTTGCGTGTGCTCTCGCTGTACGAGGGCTTTTTCAGCGGTGGGGCTCGTGTCCTGCACTCGACAGTGGTCGCCGGTCTGCATCAGGGCGGCCGTCAGCAGCATTCCGTGCTGAGCCTGCACCACGAGGTCCGGCGAGAGGCCACCCTCCAGCGGATGGAGGACGACCCCCGCTACCGTGCCCTCCGCGCGGCCGGCGTCCGCATCGGTTCCCTGGGCCGGAGCACCGACGCGGGCCACGACCCCCGCGTCTTCACCGAGGCGGAGCTCCGGACCGCGGTTCGCCAGGCCGCCGGCTCGCACGTGGTGCTCTCGCTCAAGGAGCAGCCGCTCCGGCTCGTGAACCAGGACGCGTTCCCGGACCGCCCGGTGATCGCGTGCCTGCACCGGTCCGACCCCGAGCACCAGGGCGACGCCCTCGGTGACCTCCTGACCGCTGCGCAGCGCGGCCGGCTCGCCGCCGTCGTCTGCTGTGCGGAGTCCACGCGGGACGCCTACCGTGAGGCCGGCGTACCCGCCGACCTGCTCCGGGTGGTGCCGAACGGCATCAACCTCGCCCGGTTCCGGCCGGTCCAGGGCGCGCGCCGGCTCGCCCTGCGCGGCGCGGCCGGAGTGCCGAGCGACGCCACGGTGGTGGTCTACGCCGCGCGGTACGACGAGATGAAGAACCCCGAGCTCTTCCTCCAGTCGGCCCGCACGTTCCTCGAGCTCGATCCAAAGGGCCACGTGCTGATGTGCGGCGCCGGGATGAGCTCGGCGAACCCCGACCTGCGGAACGACCTCGTCCGCATCTTCGGCGACCGCCCCGACCTGCTCGAACGCCTGAACCTGCTGGGGGTGCGGCACGACATGGAGCTGGTCTACGCGACGGCCGACGTCGTCGCGCTCACCTCGACGTTCGGCGAGGCAGCGCCGCTGTGCCTCATCGAGGGCTCGATGTGCGGGGCGGTGCCGGTCACCACCCCCGTCGGCGACGCGACGTCGATCGTGGAGCGCATCGGGTTCGTGACGTCGTTCGAGCCGACCGAGATCGCCGCGACCTGGATCGAGGCAGCGGCCCGGCGCGAGGAGCTGGAGTCCGCGCGGACCGCCGTCCGGCCCCGGTTCAGCCACGTCCGGATGATCGCCGGCTACTCGAGCATCATCGAGCGCACGCACCGCGAGGCGGCACTGAAGCCGGCCCGCGTCTGACGTCGCCGACCGCGCCACGAGCGGTCGGCAGCAGGTCACGTGGCCGGCATTCGGTGTTCCGACCACGTGACCTTCTGCCGATCACCCGGCGTGGTGCCCCGCCGACCGCCCGGACACGGCAAGATGACCTCATGTCCGACGCCCCCGTCACCCTGAGTCAGGTCGCCCGCGAGGCAGGCGTCTCGCTCGCCACGGCGTCGCGCGCCATCAACGGGAGCGCCACGCGCAGCGTCCGCCAGGACCTGCGCGAGCGCGTCCTGGAGACGGCGCGCCGCCTCGACTACTCACCGGACCCGAGCGCACAGGCCATGGCTCGCGGCCGGACGTCGGCCCTCGGGCTCGTGGTGCACGACATCGCCGACCCGTACTTCTCGACCATCGCGGCAGGCGTGACGCGTGCCGCCGAGCGCGAGGGCCTCATCGTCACCCTGGCGTCCACCGAGCAGCGGCGGGACCGCGAGGTCGCCTTCGTCGAGCTCGCGCGGCGCCAGCGGTCGCGCGCGATCATCCTTGCGGGCAGCCGGCTCGTGCCGCCGGAGGACCTGCCAGGGACCATCCCTGCGGAGGCTGTCACCCAGATGGAGAGCGACGCGAAGGCCCTCGAGTCCGCGCTGACCTCCTTCCGGGAGGGCGGCGGCGGCGTGGCGACGATCGGCCAGGGCGTCGGCGACCTGCCCGTCGTGGAGATCGACAACGCGAGCGGCGCCGGAGCCCTCGCGCGAGCGCTCCACGATCTCGGGTACCGCCGGTTCGGGGTGCTCACCGGTCCGCTCGGCCTGCGCACGGCCGCCGACCGCACCACGGGGTTTCTCGACACGCTCGGCGCGCTGGGCTGCCCCGCGCTGGATCGCGACGTCGTGCACGGGAACTTCACGCGCGACGGCGGGTACGCCGCGATGACGGACCTGCTCACGCGCACCGGGACCGCGACGGCCGAGCCTCGGCCGGACCGGCCGGAGGTGGTGTTCGCCGTCAACGACGTCATGGCGGTGGGCGCGATGGCGGCGGTCCGCGACGCGGGTCTCCGGGTCCCCGACGACGTCGCGGTGGCCGGGTTCGACGACATCCACACCCTGCGCGACGTGTCCCCCGGCCTCACGACCGTGCGGATCCCGCTGGACGAGGTCAGCGAGGCGGCGACCATGCTGGCACTCGGCGCCGAGGCGTCCGGCACCGTGGTGCAGGGTGAGGTCGTCCTGCGTGACTCCACCCCGCGTCGGCAGTCTCCCGCGAGGTCGTGACCTTGCTTCGAGGTCGGCACAGGCCTGTGCCGACCTCGAGGCGAAGCCACGACCTCGCCGCGGGCATTTCCCACTGTCCCGGGGTGCGGTAGGGTACTTCGGAAAGCGCATTCCCAGTTACGACGATGGAGTCTCGCCCGTGACCACACTTCGCATCGCCATGAACGGCGTCACCGGCCGCATGGGTTACCGCCAGCACCTCGTGCGCTCGATCCTGCCGATCCGGGACCAGGGCGGCGTCACGCTCCCCGACGGTTCCCGGGTCCAGGTCGAGCCCGTGCTGGTGGGCCGCAACGCGGACAAGCTCAAGGAGCTCGCCGAGCTGCACGACGTCGAGCACTGGACCACGGACGTCGACGCCGCCATCGCGGGCGCCGACATCGTGTTCGACGCCGCCATGACCAACCTGCGGCCCGCGACGCTCGCCAAGGCGATGCGCCAGGGCAAGCACGTCTACACCGAGAAGCCGACGGCGGAGACCCTCACCGAGGCCATCGAGCTCGCACGGCTCCAGGCCGAGACCGGGGTGACCGTCGGCGTCGTGCACGACAAGCTGTACCTGCCGGGCCTCGTGAAGCTGCGCCGCCTCGTGGACGAGGGCTTCTTCGGCCGCATCCTCTCGCTGCGCGGCGAGTTCGGCTACTGGGTGTTCGAGGGCGACTCGCAGGCCGCCCAGCGGCCCTCCTGGAACTACCGCAAGGAAGACGGCGGTGGCATGACCACCGACATGTTCTGCCACTGGAACTACGTGCTCGAGGGCATCCTCGGGCAGGTCAAGACGGTGACCGCCAAGACGGTCACGCACATCCCGACCCGCTGGGACGAGTCCGGCAAGGAGTACGCCGCTACCGCCGACGACGCCGCGTACGGCATCTTCGACATCACCACCCCGGGCGGGGACGACGTCGTCGCGCAGATCAACTCGTCCTGGGCCGTGCGCGTGTTCCGCGACGAGCTCGTCGAGTTCCAGGTGGACGGCACCCACGGCTCCGCCGTCGCGGGCCTGCGCGAGTGCCGCGCCCAGCACCGCTCGCACACGCCCAAGCCCGTGTGGAACCCGGACCTGCCGGTCACCGAGCCGTTCCGCGACCAGTGGCTCGACGTCCCGGCGAACGCCGACCTCGACAACGGCTTCAAGCTGCAGTGGGAGGAGTTCCTGACCGACGTCGTCGCCGGTCGGCCGCACCGGTACGACCTGCTGTCGGCCGCGCGCGGTGTGCAGCTCGCCGAGCTGGGGCTGCAGTCGTCGGCGGAGGGTCGCCGGCTCGACGTCCCGGAGATCGCGCTGTGAGCGGGGCAGCAGTCGCATTTCCCGTGTTCGACGGCGACGGCCGGGTCACCGGTTCGGAGACCGTCGAGCTGAGGGCCCCCGGGCCCTGGACGACGCCGTCGCGGCCCATCGAGTCCCGCGTCGCCTTCGCGGCGGCCCACGTGGTGCCGCAGATCGGGGCGGAGAACGTCCCGGGTGCGCCCGCCGTCGTCGACTGGGACTCGACCCTCGCCTACCGGCACCGGATCTGGGAGCACGGGCTCGGCGTCGCCGACGCGATGGACACGGCCCAGCGCGGCATGGGGCTCGACTGGGCTGCGACCCAGGAGCTCGTGCGGCGCTCCGCCGCCGAGGCGGCGTCCGTGCACGCGCGCGTCGCCTGCGGCGCGGGTACCGACCAGCTCGCGCCCGACGTCGTCGCCGGGCTGGAGCCGGGCAACGCCGGACTGGCCACGGTGGCCGACGCGTACCGCGAGCAGGTGCACCTCGTGCAGGACGCCGGGGCGCAGGTCATCGTCATGGCCTCGCGCGCGCTGGCGAAGGTCGCTCGCGGGCCCGAGGACTACGCCCGCGTGTACGACGCCGTCCTCGCCGATGCCGAGCAGCCGGTGATCCTGCACTGGCTGGGCACCATGTTCGACCCGGCGCTGGCCGGCTACTGGGGCTCGGACTCCGTGGACGACGCCACCGCGACGTTCCTCGACCTGGTCCGCGCCCACCAGCCCCGCATCGACGGCGTCAAGGTGTCGCTGCTCGACGCCGCCCACGAGGTGGGCCTGCGGCGGTCGCTGGCGGCGCTGCCGCCGTCGGACACGGGGACGAGGCCCAGGCTGTACACCGGGGACGACTTCAACTACCCGGAGCTCATCGCCGGCGACGCGCAGGGCCACTCGGATGCGCTGCTCGGCATCTTCGCGGCGGTCTACCCGGCCGCCTCGACGGCGCTCCAGGCGTTCGACGCCGGGGACGCCGAGGGCGGGCACAAGATCCTGGCCTCGACCGAGGCGCTGGGCCGGCACATCTTCGCCGCGCCCACGTACTACTACAAGACAGGCATCGCGTTCCTGTCCTGGCTCAACGGGTTCCAGCCCGGGTTCTCGCTCGTGGGCGGGCTGCACTCCGGCCGGTCGCTGCGCCACCTGGTCGAGCTGGCCCGGCTGGCCGACGGCTGCGGGATGCTGCTCGACCCGCCCCTGGCCGCCGCCCGGCTGCAGGCGTTCCTGACGACGAACGGGGTGACCGCATGAGCAGGGCCTCCCTGAACACCGCTACGGTCAAGCACGCTTCGCTCGCCGAGGCGTGCCAGGCGGCGGCCGCAGCCGGTTTCGGTGCTGTCGGGCCGTGGCGTGACGTCGTGCAGGCGGTCGGCGCACCGCAGGCGGCGCGCATCATCGCCGACGCCGGGCTCCGCGCGTCGTCGCTGTGCCGCGGCGGGTTCCTCACCGCGGCCGACGACGCCGGGATCCGCGCCGCGCTCGACGACAACAAGCTGGCGATCGAGGAGGCGGCGACGATCGGCACCACGGAACTGGTCTTCGTCGTCGGGGGGCTGGTGGGTTCGACGCCGGGCGGCGCACCGACGTCGGCCGTGGACCGCGACCTGGTCTCCACGCGTGGCCGGGTGGCCGACCGGATCGCCGACCTGGTGCCGTTCGCGGCCGAGCACGGGGTGCGGATCGTGCTCGAGCCGCTGCACCCGATCTTCGCCGCCGACCGGGCGGTGATCTCCACGCTCGCGCAGGCGCTTGACCTGGCGGCGCCGTTCGCGGCGTCCGAGGTGGGGGTCGTGGTCGACACCTACCACGTGTGGTGGGACCCCTCGCTGCGCAGGTCCATCGCACGCGCCGGACGGGAGGACCGCATCGCGTCGTACCAGGTGTGCGACTGGGCGCTGCCGCTCGCGGCCGAGCCCTTGAACTCGCGCGGCCACGTGGGCGACGGGTACATCGACTTCGCGACCATCACCGGCTGGGTGCGCGACGCGGGGTACGTCGGCGACATCGAGACGGAGATCTTCAACGAGGAGATCTGGGCCCGCCCGACGCAGGAGACCGCGGCGACCGTGCTGGACAGGTACGAGAGCCACGTGGCCCCGCACCTGTAGCTCGTCGCACGCGACGCGAACGTCGCGAACGCAGATGGTCGGTAAAAGGTCAGGTGTTCGGCACCCCCGGGGTGCCGAACACCTGACCTTTTACCGATCACTCGGGCGTCGGAGCTAGCTCGCCGGGCGCAGGACGAACCTGCAGATGCCCCAGACCGCGTACAGCAGCGGGGCGGCCGCGAACCCCAGGCCCACCACCGGGCGGGCCGCCAGGAGCGACACCAGAAGGCCGAGCACGACCAGGGCCCCGGCAGAGAGATACCAGCGCCGCACCCCGAGCACGAGGGCCGCGAGCAGCACGTCGCGCAGGCGCGCGCCCGGCATCTCGGGCACGGCGGCCAGGGCGAGCACCGCGGTCAGCACAGCCACGACGCCGAGCGTCACCAGCACCGGGATCGCTACCGCGCCGGCGGTGCGGCCCCAGAAGAACGCCACGTCCACGGCCGCAACGACGACCGCCCCCGTCGCGAGCGCGCCGATCGCCAGGCCGCGGCGCAGGTGCCGGCGCCACGCGAGGGCGAAGGTGCGTACCACCCCCGTCGACCCGTCAGCGCTGAAGGCGCCGAACACCGCGAAGGCCGCGACGAGGGCAGGGCCAAGCAGCGGCGCTGCCAGGGCGAGGTACGGCCAGGTCGCCGCGGGATCCGTCAGCGCGACGAGCACGACGAGGGGCAGGCACGCGACCGCCAGGAGCAGGTTCGTCATCAGGCCCGTGTACACGGTCCCGAACACCAGCTCGTAGGTCTCGGGCCCGATCAGGGGCCGACGCCGCGGCGCGGTGTCGGCGGCGGCAGCCCCCGACCCCGCGCCGCCGGCGACGCCTGCGGAACTCATCCCTTCACGCCCGTCGTCGCGATGCCCTGGATGAAGTAGCGCTGACCGAACAGGAAGATGAGCGCGATCGGCAGCACCGACAGCACGGAGCCCGCCATGATCAGCGCGTGCTCCGCGTTGTACTCGCCGACGAACGACTGCAGGCCGAGCTGGATGGTCCACAACGGGCGCTCGCGCAGGTAGATGAGGGGACCGAGGTAGTCGTTCCAGGTCTGGACGAACGTGATGATCGTCAGTGACGCCAGCGCCGGGACCGACAGCGGCATGATGATGCGCCACCAGATCCCGTACTCCGACAGCCCGTCGATACGCGCTGCCTCCGACAGGGATGCAGGGATGGACTCGTAGTACTGCTTCATCAGGAACACGCCGAACGCGCCGAACGCCTGCAGCAGCATGATCGCCCAGAGGGTGTTGTTCAGCCCCCAGCCGGAGAGCATCTGGAACTGCGGGATCATGTAGGACTGCCACGGCACCGCGATGGTCCCGATGTACAGCAGGAACAGCGCGTCCCGGCCGGGGAAACGCATCTTGGCGAAGCCGTAGGCGGCGAAGCTGCCGGTCAGCACCTGCAGAAAGGTCACGGCCACGGACACGACGAGGGTGTTGCGCACCCAGGTGACCATGTCGGCCTTGACCCAGATGTCGACGTAGTTGCGCCACTGCACAGGATCCGGGATCCACTGGACCGGCGCCGTGAACACCTGGTTGTTGAGCTTCAGTGACGAGATCACCATCCAGGCGAACGGCAGCATGATTCCCGCCGCCGCGACGATCATGGTCACGTAGAGCAGGACCCGGCCGGACTTCCGGAGCGCGGACGTACGGGCGGCCATCACGCATCCCTCCGCTTGTTGTACAGGAACTGCACCACGGTCACGAGGATGCAGATGAGGAACAGGACGACGGCGATCGCCGAGGCGTACCCGAACTGGAACTGCTCGAAGCCCTTCTGGAAGATGTACTGGCTGAGCACGAGGGTCGCCTGCCCCGGACCGCCGTCGGTCATGACGAGGATCAGGTCGAAGACCTTCAGGCTCTGGATCGTGACCATGACGGTCACGAAGAACATGGTGGGGCGCAGGCAGGGCAGGGTGACGTTCCAGAACCGCTGCCAGGCGCCGGCGCCGTCGATCCGGGCGGCCTCGTGCAGCTCGGTCGGCACGGTCTGCAGGCCGGCCAGGAACAGGAGCATGTAGTAGCCCATGTCCTTCCAGGTGCCCACGATGATCACTGCGGGCATGGCCCAGTCCTTTGAGACCGTCCAGCCGGGTACCTCACCGCTGGTGAACAGGCCCAGGAACTGGTTGATCGGCCCGAACTCGGGGCTGAACAGCATGTTCCACACCACGGCGACCGCGACGATCGACGTGATGTACGGGAAGAAGGCCACCGTGCGGAAGAACGCGGCACCGCGCAGCTTCTGGTTGAGCAGCAGCGCGAGGCTCAGGGACACCACGATGGTGATCGGAATGTGCAGCGCGGCATAGTAGAACGTGTTGCCGAGCGCTATGTGGAAGCTCTTGTCGCCCACCAGCCGCGTGAAGTTGTCGAGGCCTACCCACGTGGCGGTCCCGAAGATGTTCCAGTCCGTCAGGGACATGTAGAACAGCGTGAAGACCGGCACGAGGGTGAGCACCGCGAAGCCGAGGAAGTTCGGCAGGATGAAGGTCCAGCCGATCAGCGCGTTGCGCAGCTTGAGCGACGTACGTGGGGTCCTGAGCGGCGGCGGTTGCGCGGGCTGCGTGAACCCGAGGGTCCGCTGGTTGCCGACGACCGGTGTCGTCATGGGGTGTGTCTCCTCTTGGGTACGTGATGGTTCCGTGGCCCGCGCGGGCCAGCTCTTGGTTGTGGGCGCGACCGTTGCGACCATGCGTCCAGGCGCGACGATCGCGCCCACAACCAAACGAGGGTCAGCCGACCTCGTTGGCTACGCGCTCCTCGGCCTCGGTGATCGCCTCGTCCACCGGGGTGGACTCCGACATGACCGCCGAGTGCATCTCGCCCAGGATGGTCTGGATGGATGCCGTGTTCTGACCGACCGGGTTCTCCGGCAGGGTCTCGTGCGTGGTGTAGGAGAACCGGGACAGCTCGTCCTGCGGCACACCCTCCAGCGAGAAGATCGCGTCGGCCACGGCGTCGTCGATCAGGGCGGGCGTGATGCCGATCTCGGCGAGCGCGGCGGCACCCTCGGGGCCGGCGGCGAACCGCAGGAAGTCCTTGGCGGTCTCGATCTTCGACTCGTCGATCCCCGCGTTGATGCCCATCGTCGTCGGGTCGCCGAAGGTGACCGGGGTGTTCTCCGTGCCGGTCGTCGACTCGTCGAGCTGCGGGATCGGTGCGATGCCCCACTCGAACTTCTCGGCCGCGCCAGACTCCTGCTCCGCGACCAGCGTGCCGATGTACCACGAGCCCATGGGCATCATCGCGGCCTTCTGGGTGCCGAACTGCGCCTGGTAGGTCAGCTCGTTCGTGGTGACCGTCGCGAAGGACGGCTGTGCGCCGTCGCCCTGGGTCGCGAGCTCACGCTCGTAGTAGGGCGCGAGGAACGAGAAGTCCCCGCCGTCCAGCGCGGCGCCTTCGGTCTGCGCGAGCGCGAAGCCCTGCACGGTGGACTGCCAGCTGTGCAGGTAGGTACCGGTGACCTGCTTCTCGTCGATGCCCTTGGTCAGCTCCTCCGCGGCGGCGGCGTAGTCGTCCCAGGTCCAGGACCCGTCGGGCAGGTCGACGCCGGCCTGCTCGAACAGCGCCTTGTTGTAGTACAGCAGCCACGAGTCCTGGCGGTAGGGCACCGCGTAGGTCACGCCGTCGACCGACATCGGCTCCAGGCCGCCCGTCGCGGGGTCGAGCTCCGCGGCGACGTCCGAGATGTCGAGCAGCGTGCCACCCTCGGTGAAGGTGACGTAGTTCTTCAGGTTCTTGACGATGAAGACGTCCGGCGCCGCACCGGCGGACAGGTCGGCGGTGAGGGCGGTGTCGTAGTCGTCGCCCGCGGGGTACTCCTTGAGCTCAACCGTGACGTCCGGGTTGGCCTCGTGGTACGCGTCTGCGAGCGTCTGGAACTCCGGCGTGGACGCGAAGTCCCAGCCGGCCAGGCTGATGGTGACGGGACCTTCTGCGGCCTCCGGCTCGGACTCTCCGCCGCACCCCGTCAGGGCCAGCGACGCAGCGGCGGCAATGCCGACCGCGCTCATGATCTTGCGGTTCATCTCTACTCTCCTTCGAGTGATTTCGTTCCTACGACGCCCCGATGGTGACCACCGGGAGCGTGTGGTGGTCAGGGCAGGGTTGCCGTGGTCTGTTCCCCGTCCGGCCAGGTCACGGCGGCCTGTCCGGCGGTGAGCTCGAGGCGCGGTTGCCCGATGGCGGGCGTGCGCGCCAGGTGGATGCCGACGGCGGTCCAGCCGTCGGGGACCGGCGCGTACCGCGACCAGGGGGTGGTCGTCGGGCCGGCCAGCAGCGTGGTGTCGTCGGACGTCGTCTCGCCGCACACCGGCGCGACGTCGCCAAGGAGGGGGACCAGGGTCGAGACGAGCCCCGGACCGGCGGCCCAGCCACCGACGCGCAGCGCGACGGCGTCGGCCGAGCTCTCCGAGACCCGCACCAGACGCACCTCCCAGGGACCGCGGACGAGGGACACGGTGGTGATCCGTCCCGCGGACGTGGACTCCCCCGCTCGGCCGGAGCCGTGGTCCGGGGCGGTGAGATCGGCCTCGATCCAGTGCGCGTCGGCAGCGGAGGCGAGTGCGACCCCTACCCCGCTCGTCGAGAGTGGTTCGAAGCCGGTGCGGTGCGTCGCCCGGCCGGCGTCGTCGAGCAGCACCACCGACTGGTCCAGGGGCGAGGTCCAGGCCTCGGCGTCGAGCAGCGGCGCGGTCGCCGTCGAGTAGGCGAGCCGCGCGTACAGGGGCGAGTCACCGCCGTCGGACCCAGGGATCGCGTGGTCGGTGCCGTGGTTGATCACGCGCGCGATCCCGTCGTCCCGCGTGGTGCTGATCACCCAGCCGGGCGCGCCTGCGACGGTGAGCACGTCGCCGATGTCGGCGGGGAGCGGCTCGGGCGCGGCCGTCCACACCTCGTGCGACGCCGGGAGCGCGAGGCCCAGCAGGCCCTTGCTCGCCCAGTAGGGCGATCCGGGGCCGCTGTACCGCTGCGCGATGGGGCGCCACGGGTGGTGCCAGCCGAGGGTGAGGAGGCCGTCCGGCCCGGGTACGTCGTTGTCGGCGAAGTGCCGCACGATGCGCGTCGCCGCCTCCCGGAGCTGACCCGGCCGGCCGACGCCGGCGAGGGCGCCGGCCCAGAAGGGCGCAGCGGCCGCGAACCGGTAGGTGAGGCTGCGGCCCTGGATCAGCGGGGCGCCGTCGGACCCGACGAGGGCCAGCGCGTCCTCGAGGTAGCGCTCCAGGTGCTCACGGTCGCTCGCGGACCGGACCGCCAGGTCGTCGCCGGCTGCCGCAGCGACCTCTGCCGCGCCGGACATCCGCGCCCACAGGGCCGGGTACAGGTGCAGCGCCCAGCCCGCGTAGTGGTCGAAGCTCCGCTCGGGGCCGTCGGCGAACCAGCCGCCCGGGCGGCGGAACCGGTCGTGCGCGGCGAGGTCGTGCACCACGTCGTCGGCCGAGAACGGGCCGCCGACCGACCGCAGGAAGGTCTCCACCACGATCCGGAACCAGACCCAGTTGTTGTCCGGGTAGTCGGGGTCGCCCACCACGGAGGCGAGGTAGTCGACCGTGCGCTCCTGCACGTCGGGTGTGAGGCGGTCCCAGATCCAGGGGCGCGTCAGGTCGAGGATCAGGGCGAGGGAGGCGGCTTCGACCTTGGCCTGGCCGTGCTCCTCCGGCCGAGTCCAGCGCTCCGGGTGCGCGGAGTCGGTGCCGGCGGCCAGGCCTGCCGCGTACCGCTCGGCGAGACCCGTCGGGTCAGCGCCGTCCTCCCCCGCGAGCCGGAAACCGGCCAGCAGGAACGTGCGCGCGAACCCCTCGAGGCCGTCGACGGCGGTGCCGTACCCGCCGGGCGTGCCGGGCAGGGTGATGAGCGAGCCGCTCGGCGAGGCGTAGGGCCGGACCCCGGCCAGGAGCCGGTCGGCATACCCCCCGAGCCAGGCGCGGGCCTCTGGCCCGCTCGCCCCTGACCTGTCCGGCGCCGGGGTGACCGGTGTTTCTGATCCGTGGCGGCTCATGCGACGAACTCCATGTCCGCGCGGGTCACGGCGCTCCGCGGCGCATCGCCCCGCGCATACCGCTCGAGCTCGTCGAGCGCGGCGGCGGTCATGCGCCGCGTCTCCGTGCCGAGCGACCCGGCGATGTGCGGCGTGATCATGACGTTCGGCAGGTCGTACAGCACGGACGACGCAGGCAGCGGCTCCGGCTCGGTGACGTCGAGCATCGCGTAGATGCGACCGGTCGCGCACTCGCGCTCCAGCGCGGCGGTGTCCACGACGGCACCGCGCGCGGTGTTGATCAGGGTGGCGCCGTCGGGCATGAGGGCCAGCTCGCGCGCGCCGATCAGCTTGCGCGTCGAGGGCAACTCCGGGGCGTGCAGGGAGACGATGTCGGACGCCGTCAGCAGCTCGTCGAGCGGCACCAGGCGGGCACCGGCCGCCGCAACGGCGGCGGGGTCGGCGAACGGGTCGGCGACGAGGATCTCGCGGGTCTCGGGTCCGGAGCCCGGCACGGTCAGGCGGGCGACCACCTGCCGCCCGGTCCGGGAGAAGCCGATGATCCCGACGACCTGGTCGCGGTTGGAGAGCACGCCGTGCTCACCCAGGTACGACCAGTCGTCGCGCCGGGTGCGGGCGAGGCTCGCGAGGAACGGTGCCTTCTTGCCCGCCATGAAGATCGCGGCCACCGTGAACTCCGCGACCGGCAGCGCGTTCTCCGCGACGGCGTTGGTGACCAGCAGCCCGCGCTCCCACACGGCATCGGACACGAGCGGCCGGACGGTGCCTGCGCAGTGCAGCACGGCGCGCAGGTTCGGTGCGAGGTCGAGCACGTCCGAGGTGACCCGTGGGGCGCCCCACGACGTGAGGAGCACCTCGACGTCAGCCAGCCGCTCCTTCGCCTCGGGCGTGTCGTAGGCGGTGACGCGCACCGGCTCGCCGAGCAGCGCGAGCTCACGCAGCCGGGTGTCCTCCTCCGGACCGAACTGCATACGCCGCGCTCGGTCATCCATGACGAGCAGGACCTCAGGTCGCCGCACCACCGCTCTCCTCTCCATCGAGTATCACGTTCACCTGAACCATCAGACGAACAGTTCCGATCAACTACGATCGAACGATGGCCCATTGAAGCCCACGCTGCACACACTTGGCAAGCCCCTGGCCCTTTTCGATGAGTTCCTATACGATCATTTTCGATCACTGGAGGACAGCACATGACAGCAGCGTCGCTGCCTGCTCCCGACGTCGCCGACCGGAGCTTCTGGGCGTCCTGCCGCGTCGTCGAGACCCTCGTGCCAACGCTCGCGACGGCCGACACCGAGCGCGCGACCCCTTGGCCGCAGACCCTCGCCTCGCAGTACGCCCGGTTCTTCCGCGACGGCGACCGCACCGTCTACGAGGCCCAGGTCGCCGCCCGGCACGCGCGCCTCACCCGCGCCACGCTGGCCGCACTGCTCGATCCGAGCGCAGAGCGTGTCGACGAGGTGGTCGACGGCGTGCTGCTGCTGTGCGAGCAGTCGACCTGGTGCTGGGCCGCGCACGACGACACGTTCGGCCGCTTCGGCCGGGTCACTCCCACCGTCACCGAGCCCTACCTCGACCTCGGGGCCGGCGAGGTGGCCGCGCAGCTCGCGTGGGTCGACCACCTGCTCGGTCCGGCGCTCGACGAGCGCGCGCCCGGCATCCGGTGGCGCGTCCGGCACGAGACGCAGGCACGGGTGCTGCGACCGTTCGCCGACCGGCGCGACTGGTGGTGGCTCGGCGTCGACCATCCGATCATGAACTGGAGCCCGTGGATCCAGGGCAACGTGCTCGCCGCCAACCTCGCGCTCGAGGAGGACCCGAGCCGGCGTCGGGCCGTCACCGCGCTCGTCGCGGAAGGGATCGCCGCCTACTGGGCCTCGCTGCCCGCCGACGGCGGGGTGGACGAGGGTTACCACTACTGGTGGCAGGGCGCCGCCCGCGCACTGGAGGCGCAGGATCTGCTCGGGTTCGCCGGGATCGAGCCGGAGCAGGCGGCGCTGGACCGCATCCGGGCGACCGTCGCCTTCCCGCACTCCATGCACCTCGGCGGCGACTGGTACGTCAATGTCGCCGACGGCGCCGCGCGGCCGCTCGCGACCTGGCCGTGGAACGTGCTGCACGCGTGGGCGCTGCGCGTGGGCGACGACGCCGCGGCACGGCACGCAGCCGCCCGTCGAGGGCTGCCGGGTGGCCTGTTCGACGAGCGCGCCTCCCTCCCCCGGGCGGTCCGGATGCTCTCCGACGCCGCATGGACCGAGGCACCGGCAGCCGCGCCGCCGCTGGTCGGGCGGGCGCTGTTCCCCTCGACCGGGGTCGCCGTGGCTCGCTCGGCGCCCGGGTCCGCACGCGGCGTCGCGGTGTCGGTCAAGGGCGGGCACAACGGCGAGAACCACAACCATGTGGACGTGGGCTCGGTCATCGTGGCGCTCGACGGCGTGCCCGTCGTGGTCGACGCCGGCAAGCCCACGTACCGCGCAGGGACCTTCGGGCCGGACCGGTACGAGCTGTGGGCGGTCCGGGGCGACTGGCACAACGTCCCGCGGGTGCGCGGCGCGGAGCAGGCGCCGGGCGAGCGGTTCGGCGCGCGTGGCTTCGAGGTGTCGGACGGCGAGGCGGACTCCCACCCCTGGCGCGCCCGGCTGGATCTCGCGGGGGCCTACCCCGTCGACGGGCTCGAGCACTGGTGGCGCGAGACCACGCTGGACCCGGACGCCGAGACGGTGACCGTCGAGGACTCCTGGACCTTCGCGGACGCGGGCGCCCCTGCGTCCGCCGACGGCCCGACGGCGTGGCACTGGCTCCTGGCCGGCGACGTCACGCTCACGCGGGGCGGTGCACTGGTCCGGTTCACCCCGGACGGCGGCCCGACGCCGGCCCGCACACTCGCCCTGACCTGGGATGCTGAGGCCGCCGACGCCGAGGTCGACCTGCGCGAGCTGGACGACCCGGAGCTGGCCGCCGTCTGGGGCGAGCACCTCACGAGGTTGCGGCTGACGGCGCGCGCAGAGGCGCCGTCCGGCACGTTCCGAGTAACCATGAGACCCACCGGGTCCGGACCGCAGGAGGTTGCATGACTGAGGAAGCGCCGCTCCCCAGCGAGCGTCGGGCGCGCCTCATCGCGCGGGTACGGGAGACCGGATCGGCGCGCGTGAGCGACCTGTCACGCGTGCTCGGCGTCACCCCTGTGACCGTGCGGCGTGACCTGGCCCTGCTCGTCGCCGACGGCACGCTGGAGAAGGTGCACGGCGGTGCCCGGATCCCGGCCCGCAGCACGGGCCTCGGTGCTCGCACCGGTGCCAGCACGGGTATTCCCCAACCCGGTGCGGCGTCGTCCGCCGGCGTCGACCAGCTGACGATCGGCATGGTCGTGCCCTCGATCGACTACTACTGGCCCGAGGTGATCCGCGGTGCCCGAGGTGCCGCGGACGGGGTCGCGCGGCTGATCCTGCGGGGCGCGTCGTACGACGTCGACCAGGTGCGGCGGCAGGTCGCGGCGCTCGTCGGGGACGAGGGCAGCCCGGGGGTCGACGGCCTGCTCGTCGCGCCGCCCGTCGAAGGGCCCGAGGCGACGGAGCTCGGCGAGTGGCTGGCTGGGCTCGACCTGCCGGTGGTGCTGATGGAGCGGCGGCTGGCGGCCGGACCGTACCGCGAGCCGCTGGAGTCGGTGGCCACCGACCACGCGCTCGGCTCCGGGACCGCCGCGCGCCACGTCGCGGAGCGTGGGCACCGGCGGGTGGGGCTGGTGACGTCGCGGACCAGTCCGCACTCGACCGCCGTCCGGCGCGGGTTTCTCGCAGTTGCCGACGAGCTGGGGCTCGCCGTCGTTCTCGACCTCGAGACGGTCCCGGTGTCCGACACCGGCTGGGCCGGCGAGGCCGCTGCCGTCCTGGACAAGTGCGCGGAGTCCGGCGCCACCGCGCTCCTGGTCCACTCCGACCGAGAGGCGATCTCCCTGGTGGAGCAGGCGCAGGAGCGCGGCGTGCGGATCCCGGCGGACCTCGCGCTCGTCGCCTACGACGACGAGGTGGCCGGCCTCGCAGATCCTCCGCTCACCGCGATGCGGCCCCCCCAGGGCAGCGATCGGGGCGGGCGCGGTGGAGCTCCTGACGCGCCGGCTGGGAATCGGCGAGGACCAGCCGGTGCGCCGGATCGAGCTGAGCCCTCGGCTCATGGTGCGCTCCTCGACGTAGGCCGGTGCGCCCGTACCCGAGAGCCCCGATCCTGTCCGCTCGGTTCTAGAACGTGCGCAGTTCCGTGCTCTCGCGGACCACGGTCCGCAGGCCCGCGAGCGTGCGTGGCCCGACGCCGGACGCACGCGCCTGGACCAGGATGTTGCCGAGCGCCGTCGCCTCGGCCGGTCCGACGACGACGGGGAGGCCGGTCGCCTCCGCCGTGAGCCGGTTGAGCAGCTCGTTCTGCGAGCCGCCACCGACCACGTGCACGGCCCGGATCTCGGTCCCGGCCAGCTCGCCTGCCTGCCGGACCACCCGGGCATACGCGTCCGCGAGGCTGTCCAGCACCACCCGTGCCAGTGCCGCCCGGGTCTCCGGTACCTCGGCGCCGGCGCGCCGGATCGCGGCGCGCACCCGGGCCGGCATGTCGCCGGGGGCCAGGAACTCGTCGCCGTCCACGGCGAGGAGGCACCGGCCGCCCGGCTCGGCCGCAGCCTCGCCGAGCAGCACGCCGAGGTCGACCGGAGGGCCCTCGTCCCGCAAAGCGTCCACCGACCACTCCCGGACGCACTCGTCGAGGACCCACAGGCCCATGACGTTGCGCAGGTACCTGACGGTGCCGTCGACACCGAGCTCGTTGGTGAAGTTCGTCTCCCGGCTCGCGTCGGTGAGCACGGGCGCCGGCAGCTCCACCCCGACCAGGGACCAGGTCCCCGAGGAGATGTAGGCGGCGGCCCCGTCCTCCGGCAGCGGCGTCCCGACCACCGCTGACGCGGTGTCGTGGGAGGCCACGGCGAACACCGGGACCCTGCCGAGGCCCGTCGTCTCGCGCACGGCGTCCGTCAGGGGACCGACCACCGTCCCCGGCTCCACGAGGTCCGGAAGCAGCTCGCCCAGCCCGGCGAGCCCGGGATACTCGGCGGCCAGCCGGTCCAGCAGGCCGGTCGCCCAGGTCCGCGATCTCGCGTCCAGCAACCCGGTGGTGGAGGCGTTCGTGACCTCCGCGACCTGCCGCCCCGTCAGCCGGTAGGTGATCAGGTCGGGCACGAGCAGCAGCCGGGAGGCGCGGGCCAGCTCGGCCGAGCCCGGGCCGCCGTCGGCTCCCGCGACGAGCTGGAACTCCGTGGTGAACGGCAGGTGCTGCAGGCCGTTGACGGCGTAGTGCCCGGCGAAGGAGATCCGCTCGTAGACCCGGTCCGCCACCCCCTCGGTCCGGGCGTCCCGGTAGCACCACGGGTCCCCCACCAGCCCGCCGTCCGGACCGAGCAGCCCGTGGTCGATCGCCCACGAGTCCACCCCGACGCCGCGGACCTCGACCCCGGTCCGCTCCGCCAGGGTGCCCGCTGCACGCAGCCCGTCGAGGATCCCCGCCCACAGGTCCTCGACGTCCCAGCGCAGGCCGTCGCCGGAGTCCACTGGGCCGTTGGAGAACCGGCCGCACTCGACCAGCTCGACCCGCCCGCCGTCGAGCACGCCGAGCATGACCCGGCCGCTGGTCGCACCCAGGTCGATCGCGACGAACCCCGACGCGCTCACCGCAGGAACGCCGCGGCCACGCCCGCGTCGACGGGCACGTGCAGACCGGTCGTGTGCGAGAAGTCCGAGGTGCACAGCGCGAACACCGCGGCCGCGACGTTCTCGGGCAGCACCTCGCGCTTGAGCAGGGTGCGCTGCGCGTAGAACTCGCCGAGCTTCTCCTCCGGAACCCCGTACACGGCGGCCCGGTTGGCGCCCCAGCCGGACGCGAAGATGCCGGAGCCGCGCACGACGCCGTCCGGGTTCACACCGTTCACCCGGATGCCGTGCTCGCCCAGCTCCGCGGCCAGCAGGCGCACCTGGTGCGCCTGGTCGGCCTTGGTCGCGGAGTAGGCGATGTTGTTCGGCCCCGCGAACACGGAGTTCTTCGAGGAGATGTAGACGATGTCGCCGCCGAGGCCCTGGTCCACGAGCACCCGCGCCGCTTCACGCGAGACCAGGAACGAGCCCTTGGCCATGACGCTGTGCTGCAGATCCCAGTCGGCCTCGGTGGTGTCGAACAGGGACCGGGACAGGGACAGGCCTGCGTTGTTCACCACGAGGTCGACACCGCCGAACGCCAGCACCGCCTCTCGGATCCCCGCCTGTACGGCCACCTCGGACGACACGTCCATGGCCACGCCGATGGCGACGTCCGCGGAACCCAGCTCGGCCGCTGCTGCGGTGGCCTTCGCGGTGTCCAGGTCCGCCACGACCACGCAGGCGCCCTCTGCGGCGAGCCGCTGCGCGATCGCCTTGCCGATGCCCGACGCCGCCCCGGTCACCAGGGCGACCCGGGTCGCCAGCGGCTTGGGCGCCGGCATGCGCTGCAGCTTGGCCTCCTCGAGCGCCCAGTACTCGATGCGGAACTTCTCCTCCTCCGCGATGGGCGCGTACGTCGAGATGGTCTCCGCGCCGCGCATCACGTTGATCGCGTTGACGTAGAACTCGCCGGCCACCCGTGCGGTCTGCTTGTTGCGTCCGTACGAGAACATGCCGACGCCGGGGACCAGGACGATCGCCGGGTCGGCGCCACGCATCGCCGGCGGCTCCTCGCCGCGCGCCCGCGCCGCCTCGGCGCCCCGCTCGTAGTAGGCGGCGTAGTCCGCGCGATACGCGGCGTGCGCAGCGCGCAGGGCGGTCACCGTCTCCTCAACGGTCGCCGACGTCGGGACGTCCACGACGAGCGGCTTCACCTTGGTGCGCAGGAAGTGGTCGGGGCACGACGTGCCGAGCTCCGCGAGCGGCAGCAGCCGCTCCCGCGCCAGGAAGTCGAGCACGACGTCGGAGTCCGTGAAGTGGCCGACCTGCGGCGCGTCCGCCGACGCGATGCCGCGGACCACCGGGGCGAGCGCCGCCGCACGGGCGCGCCGCTCGGCGTCGGGCAGCGGCTCGTAGCCTGGACGGGCCGGACCGAACGGGTGCACGCCGTCGGCCGCGAGGGCCGCCGTCCGCGACTCGATGAACGCCTCGGCACGCCGGATGATGTCCAGCGACCGCGCCTCGCACTCCTCGCTCGTGTCGCCCCAGGCGGTGATGCCGTGCCCGCCCAGGATGCAGCCGATGGCCTGCGGGTTCTCCGCCTTGATCGCGGCGATGTCGAGGCCGAGCTGGAAGCCCGGGCGGCGCCACGGCACCCACACGACATCTGAGCCGAAGATCGCCCGGGTGAGCGCCTCGCCGTCGGCAGCGGCGGCCACGGCGATGCCGGAGTCGGGGTGCAGGTGGTCCACGTGGGCGGCGTCGACGAGGCCGTGCATGGCGGTGTCGATCGACGGCGCCGCGCCGCCCTTGCCGTGCAGGCAGTAGTCGAACGCTGCGACCATCTCGTCCTCGCGGTCCAGGCCCGGGTACACGTCGACGAGCGCGCGCATCCGGTCCAGCCGCAGCACCGCGAGGCCCTGGGGCCGGAGCATGCCGAGGTCGCCGCCGGAGCCCTTGACCCACAGCAGCTCGACGGGCTCGCCCGTCACGGGGTCGGTGGCCGACCCCTTCGCGGACGTGTTGCCGCCCGCGTAGTTCGTGTTCCTCGGGTCGGCGCCCAGCCGGTTCGAACGGGCGACGAGCGAGGTCACCGTCGGGTTGTCTGTCGCGCCGGCAGTCTGGTTCGTCATCGGGCTGCTGCTTCCGTCTCGGGTCGGTCGTGGGGAGCTTCGTGAGGCGTGCCGACGAGCGCGTCGACGGTGAGCCACGTGCTGATGCGCGCGATGCTGCGCACCGCGCCGGGGGTCTCGGGATGATTGAGGTGGCCGTGCTCCGTGCCGTCCTCCCGGACGAGCAGCACGTCGACGCCGGCGGCGGCCAGCTCGGCGGCGTACGCCTCGCCCGAGGCGCGCAGACCGTCGTGGTCGGAGTTGAGGACGAACGTGGGCGGCAGACCCCGCAGGTCCTGGCCGCCGGGAAAGGCGTACGGCGACGTCGGCGGGCCGTCGTGCCCCAGGTAGTTGGCGTTCATCGACGCGAGGGAACCGGGGCTGCGCCAGTCCGGCGTCATCTTCTCGAACAGCTCCGCGCTCGGCGCCGGGAGCTCGAAGTGCGCCACGGGGTAGGCGAGCACGATGCTGCGCGGCGGCGTACCGCCGGCGTCCCTGAGACGCAGCGACGCGCCGCTCGCCAGGTTCCCGCCGGCGCTCGCCCCGCCGAGCGACCATCGTTCGGGTCCGACGCCGAGCCCGGCGTCCTGCGCCCAGCCGTGGGCGAACGACACCTCCTCCGAGGCCACCGGGAACCGCACGCCCGGCGGTTGCCCGTCCGGGCCCGACCACGGTCCGGCCGGGTCGGACGCGGGCGCGAGCTGGTAGTCGACGCTCACGACGACGACGCCTGCGTCCGCCAGGCTCCGGGCTACCCAGTCGGCCTCCAGCATGTCGAGGCTGCCACGGATGAACGCGCCCCCGTGCGCCCAGACGAGCCCGGCAACCCGCTCGACGTCCGCAGCGGGCTCGTAGACCCGCACCCGGAGGTCGCCGTGCGGGCCCGGCAGCACCCGGTCGCCGACGGCGACGCTCACGCGCCCCACCCGGCCTGGGCGCCTCCGACACGCTCGGCAGCGATCTTCTCCGCGTAGCCGGACGCCGCGAACGCGGCGGTCGGGTTCGGGTCCAGGCCCATCTCCTCGCGCAGCTCGGCCACCAGCGGCCGGACGTCGGTGTCGTACGCGTCCATGAGGACAGCGTGCGCGCCGAGCACGTCACCCGACAGCTGGGCCGCTGTGAGCGCCTCGACGTCGACGAGCAGCGCCTTCGCCGTCGCTTCCTGGACGTTCATGACCGACCGGATCTGCGCGGGGATCTTCGGCTCGATGTTGTGGCACTGGTCGAGCATGAAGTTGACCCCGCTGTCCGGTGCGTGGGCACCGGCGGACACGATCTCGTGCATGATCCGGAAGAGCTGGAACGGGTCCGCCGCGCCGACCATGAGGTCGTCGTCGGCGTAGAAGCGGCTGTTGAAGTCGAAGGCACCGAGGCGGCCCTGGCGCAGCAGCTGCGCCACGATGAACTCGATGTTGGTGCCGGGGGCGTGGTGGCCGGTGTCGAGCACCACCTTGGCCCGGTCGCCCAGGGCCATGACGTGCAGCAGGGACGTGCCCCAGTCCGGCACGTCGGTGATGTAGAACGCGGGCTCGAAGAACTTGTACTCGAGCACCATGTGCTGGTCGTCGTCGAGCGCCGCGTAGATCTGGCTCAGCGACTCGGCGATCCGGTCCTGGCGGGCCCGGATCGAGTCCTGGCCGGGGTAGTTGAGGCCGTCGGAGAGCCAGACCTTGAGGTCCTTCGAGCCCGTTGCCCGCATGACGTCGATGCACTGCTTGTGGTGGTCGACGGCCTTCGCCCGGACCCGGGGGTCGGGGTGGGCGAGCGAGCCGAGCATGAAGTCGTCGTCCTGGAAGACGTTCGAGTTGATCATGCCGATCTGCACGCCCAGGTCCTCGGCGTGCCGGGCAAGCACGCCGAAGTCGTCGACCAGGTCCCAGGGGATGTGCAGGCTGACCCGCGGTGCGACGCCGGTGTACCGGTGCACCTGCGCGGCGTCGGCCAGCTTCTCGAACGGGTCCCGCGGCACGCCGGCCTGACCGAAGACCTTGAACCTCGTGCCCGAGTTCCCGAACGCCCACGAGGGCAGCTCGATCGTCTGCTGCCGTAGCGCTGCTTTGGCCACCTGGGTCCGTACGGATGCCGCCATGGCGTCCTCCCTCTCCGCGCACATCCTCGTACGCACCTTGAAACGATTCACTGAAAGCCTATTCCGGCGACGCCGGGTGGTCAAGCGTGGGTCGGTCAGCGCACCCGTCCGACCGACGACGACAGGTGGCCGGCAGCTTGGCTGCCGACCACCTGTGTCCTTGCCGATCATCCGCCCTGCGGCGGCCGTGCGCTCAGTACCGCGAGTCCGCGAGGTCGAGGTACCGCTGGGTGACGAGGATCGCCCGCCGCAACGTCGCCTCGTCCTTGCCCGTGTTGCTGGTCAGCGTGTCGACCCAGAACGTCGTGGTGCTGTCGCTCGGGGTCTCGTTCAGGTAGTGCTCGTAGGTGGCGACCACCCGCACCTGCACCGCCGAGCGGTTGCGCCAGAGGGCGTCGACGACGCCCGCCCGGCCCAGCGTGGACAGCCGCGACACCCAGTGGTCGAGCTGGCTCGCCGTGGGCGTCCGGTGCAGCATGTGCTGGTACAGCGCGGTGATGTACGCGCGGTCGGTACCACCCACGTGGCCGTAGTACGTCGAGGTTCCCATGAGGAACGGCTCGGCCTCGTCGATCGTCCGCGTCCCGTTCCGCACGCCGGCGATGTGGCTGTCCACCTGGGCGTCCGACGGCGTGTAGCCCAGCGTGGCCTCGAACGCGGCGATGATCCGCGCGGTCCGGTAGTTGTTCGACGTCGCCATGGCGTCGGCCAGCACGCCCTGGCCGTTCACCGACACGCGGTACTCCCAGCCCTCGATCTCGGCCGTGGTGGCCTCGCGGCCGAGGCTGTCCTTGTAGACCGCCTGGACGAAGTTCGTGTACTGCTCCGCGACCTCCGTGTACTCCTGGGCGTAGGCGGCAGCCGCGTTCCGGATGCTCGCGAGCTGCGGGTAGCCCATGTCGCCGGGGCACTCGGTCTGGTGCGTGTCACGGTGCCCGAACACGCGCGGCAGCACTACCTGCTCGCTGGCCGCGTAGCGACCGCCCGAGGTGAGGCCCGCCGAGGTGAAGGTCGCGCTCTCGGCCGGGTTCGCCCCGTACTGCGAGAGCCGGTAGCCGGCGATCTGCGCGACGCCGTCCTTCTGCGCAGCGGACGGCGCCACGTTCGTGTAGGTACCGACCATGGACACACCGACGGTCCGGGTGTTGAACCCGCCTGCGTGCGCACCGATGATCGGGTCCTCGATGCTGCCCTGGGCGCCCTCGTAGATGTTGCCCCACTTGTCGACCAGGAAGTTGTAGCCGATGTCGCACCAGCCGTGGCTGTTCTGGTGGTACGCCTGGTCGTTGCGGATGAGCTGCATCGCCGCGGCGACCGTCGCGTAGTCGTTGGGGTTCACCGTGTGGTGCACGACGGCGCCGTCGAGGCGGTCCGCCGCGCCCCAGGTGGTGCCAGGCACGCCGTCCCCGCCGGCCGGCGGGCAGTCGTCGATGGGGCGCGGCGGTGCGGCGCCCCACTCGGCGCGCGTCACGATCGTCGGCCCGTTGGTGGCGGCCGACGCCTCCACTGCGCCCGACGTCGTCGCGGCGACCGTCTGCACCTGCTCCGACGTCACGAGGGTGAGCTTGATGCCCTCGGGGACGGACGCCGCCTTGTCGACGGTGGCCACCTGGACCGCCACTGCCTCACCCACGTGCACCGGTGCGGACAGGAACTCCGTCTGCTCACCGTCCGGCACGTCGCTGGACTTCTCCAGGTGGGTCCACTGTCCCCAGGTACCGTCCTCTGCCTGGGCCCGGACCTGCAGCTCCGGCACCTGGGCGTCGATCGCGGCGGGCCAGCTGGCACCGACGGTCTGGAACCCCGCAGGGGCCGCGACCTCGCCGGCGATGCGCCCGGCGTCGTCGGTCGTGTCGAGCACGATCTCGCCGTCGGCCACGGTGCTGCGCTCCGCGGCCGCGGCACGGGCCGCCGGGGCCGCCTTGGTCACGTCAGCGACCCGCTCGGTCTTGGCGGCGGGAGCCGCGGCGACCGCGATGGTCTCGACCGTCGCCTCTGTCGTCCCGGCGTCCGGGAGGGCGGAGTCCTCCGGGGACACGGGGGCCGAGCGACCCTCGGGCTCGAAGGACGGCTCCAGCGTCTGCGCCGCTGCCGACGGCGCGAGTGCGCCGCCGAGCATGATCGCCGGCGCCGCGCCGAGGATGATTGCCTTTCCCACCACGCTGCGGGCGACCGAAGCCGTCAGCTTCGATCTGGATGTTGATGCCGCCACATGCCGAGCCACAGTTGTCCTCCTCGTATTGAGCGTGGATCGCACCAGCGCGAACCACGCAAATAACACAGGGACACTAGCGGCGACCGCCCCGAGCTGCCCCCAAATTTCACCCACCCGCAGGGGGTGAAGTTTCGTACGCCAGCGTGTTCGGTAGAACGTCAGGTGGTCGGCACCCCCGGGGTGCCGACCACCTGACGTTCTACCGACTGTCTCGCGGGACTACCTCAGAAATCGAAGTCCGCGATGTTGCTCTCGTCGAACACGTACGGCTCGCCCAGGAGGACCTCGCCGTCGGCTCCTACCGTGAACTCGCCAAGGCGGCCCGCCTCGAACGTGTCGCCCTCCTCGCCCGTGATGTCGCCGGCGGCCAGGGCCGCGGCGGCCTGGGTCGCCAGGTAGCCCAGGTCGGTCGGGTTCCAGAGCGCGAACGCCTCGACCGTCCCGTCCTCGACGTACTCCCGCATCTGGTTGGGCGTACCGAGGCCGGTGACAGCCACCTTGCCCTTGGCGTCCGACGTCGACACGTAGCGCGCCGCCGCCGCGATACCGACGGTGGTCGGCGAGACGATCCCCTTGAGGTCCGGGTGCGACTGGAGCAGCGCGGCCGTCTTGTCGAACGAGGTCTGGTCGTCGTCGTCGCCGTAGACGGTCTCGACCAGCTCGATGTCCGGGTAGTCGGAGGCGAGCTTCTCCTCCATGAGCGCGATCCACGCGTTCTGGTTGGTCGCGTTGGCCGACGCGGACAGGATCGCGATCTCGCCCTCGCCCCCGATCTGGTCCGCCACGAGCTCGAGCTGCTTGTCCGCGATGCCCTCCGCGGAGGCCTGGTTGATGAACAGGTCGCGGAACTGCGGCTCGGTGTCCGAGTCGAAGGTGACCACCTTGGTCCCCGCCGACCGCGCCTCCTCCAGCGCGTCACCGATCGCCGTCGGGTCGTTCGCCGACACCACCAGCGCGCCGACGCCCTGCTGTGCGGCGGTGTTGATGAACGGCACCTGGGCGTCGGGCGACGCGGTGTCCGGCCCGACCTCCTCCACGGTGGCGCCCAGCTCCTCGCCGGCCTCCTCGGCGCCCGCCGTCGACGCCTCGAAGTACGGGTTGCCCAGGTTCTTCGGCAGCACGGTGATCGTGACGTCACCGTCACCACCACCGGCGTCCCCGCTGCCCCCGCCGGAACCGCACGCGGTCAGCCCAAGGGCCAGCACAGCGGCCGTGCCGGCCGCGAGCACAGATGTGAACTTCATCGTCCGTCTCCCTACGTTCGCTGCCCGGCGGCAGCTCGCCGCCGGACTCTCAGGCCGCCCGCGATACGCGGGGCGACCACGGAAACAACCAGTGCCGTGCCGATCACGATGTTGATGACGTTGACCGTGACGCCCTCAAGGCGGAGCGCGCTGCCGAGCACACCGATGAGCAGGACGCCCGCGACCACGCCGTGGATCGCCCCACGCCCGCCGAAGATGGAGACCCCGCCCAGCAGCACGGCGGCGACCACCTGGAGCTCCATGCCGGTCGCGTTGTCGCCGCGCGCGCTGCCGTAGCGGAGCGTGTAGTAGACGCCTGCGAGCGCCGACACCGCCCCGGACAGCACGAACAGGATCAGCAGCGTCCGCTTGACGTCGACGCCGGAGAACCGGGCGGCCTCCTTGCTGCGACCGATGTCGAGCACGTTCCGGCCGAACGGCGTCGCGTGCAGCAGCACGGCGAACACCGCGATCAGCGCGAGGAGCCCGAGGGTGATGGCCGGGTAGGGCGACTCGCCGAGGTTCTCCGTCGCGCCGTCGGTCCAGGTCTCGGGGAAGCCGGTGACCGCCGTCGTGCCGAGCAGGCCGACGGCGAGGCCGCGGTACAGGGCGAGCGAGCCGATGGTGACCGCGAGCGACGGCAGGCCTCCGTACGCGACGAGCGCGCCGTTGACCGCCCCGCACACCGCGCCGATCAGCACGGACACCAGCAGGGCCGGCCAGAGGCCGAGGCCTGCCTGGTACAGCAGCCCGAAGGTCACGCTGGAGAGTCCCACCACCGAGGCGACCGACAGGTCGATCTCCCCCGTCGCGATGATCAGGGTCATGGGCAGGGCGATGAGGAGCACCGGTGCGACGTCGAGCACCAGGTAGGTGATGGTGAGCGGGCCGTCGAAGCCCTGCACCACCGAGGCGGCGACGATCCAGGCCACGACCAGGATCAGGATGGTCAGCATCTCCCGGGTGAGCAGCGCACGCTGCCACCACGGACGGGCGTGGGTCCTCATGTGGTCACCTCCTCGCGGTCGTTCGGGCCGGCACCGGGCGGCGCGGTGCCGCCGGGTGGCGTGCCGCTGTCGGGTGGGGAGGCGGACGGCGGGTCTGCGTCGCGTGCGGCGGCCAGGCGGCGCGAGCGGCGGTTCGCGAGCACGCGGTCCAGCGCGATCGCGCCGATGATGAGCACGCCGACGACGGCGCGCTGCCAGAAGTCGGGGATGCCCACGACGGGCAGCGCCCTGTTGATGGTGAGCAGCAGCATCGCGCCGAGCGCTGCGCCCGCGACGGTGCCGCTGCCCCCGAAGATCGCCACGCCGCCCACCACCACGGCGCCGACGACCTGGAGCTCCATGCCGGTTCCCGCACCCGAGGACACCGTCCCGTACCGGGCCGCGAACATGACCCCGGCGAGCCCGGCGAGGGCGCCGCCCAGGGCGAACGCTCCCAGGAGCCGACGGCGGACGGGCAGGCCCTGCAGCGCGGCGGCGTCGGGGTCGGACCCGATGGCGTACAGCTGCCGTCCGCCGCGCGAGGTGTGCAGGTAGTAGGCGACGGCTGCGAGCACGATCGCGGCGACGATGGTCAGCACGGGCACGCCCAGCACCTGCTGGGTGCCGAGGCCGAGGAAGGTGCGCGGCATGTCGCCCGCGTCGATCCGGTCGCTGCCTGCCCACGTCAGGGTCACGCCTCGGTAGACGTAGAGGGTGCCGAGCGTGATGACGAGGGCCGGCACTCTGGCGAACGCCACGATGGAGCCGTTGATCAGGCCGAGCAGCGCACCGGCAGCGACCGCGACCAGGGCCACCACGACGATCGGCAGGTCCGGCGCCGCGATGAACAGCCGGCCCGTCAGGTACGCCGTGAGCCCCAGGACCGAGCCGACCGACAGGTCCACGTTGCGCGTGATGACCACAACGGCCTGGCCGACGGCGAGCACCACGAGGATCGCGGGCGTGAGCAGCAGGTCGCGCCAGCCCACCCCGCTGAGCAGGAACCCGGGCTGCACGGCGGTGGTCACGCCGATCACGGCCAGGAGGGCGAGGGCGATGCCTGCCTCGCGACGGCGGAGCACGCTTCTCATGCCGCCCCCTCCGTCTCGGAGCCGGTCTCGGACGCGCCCGGCGTCGCCGCGCGCATCACGGCCTCCGGTGTCGCCTCCGCGCGGCTCAGCTCGGCGGCGATGCGCCCCTCGCGCACCACGAGCACCCGGTCGGCCATCCCCAGTACCTCCGGCAGCTCGGACGAGATCATCAGGACGGCCAGCCCTTCGGCGGCCAGTGTGGACAGCAGCCGGTGCACCTCTGCCTTGGTACCGACGTCGATGCCGCGGGTCGGCTCGTCCACCATGAGCACCTTCGGTCCGGTGGCCAGCCACTTCGCCAGCACCACCTTCTGCTGGTTGCCGCCGCTCATGGTGGTGGCCGGCGCGTCCAGTGCCCCTGCCTTCACCGCGAGGCGCCCGGACCAGTCGCGCGCGAGGCGCGCCTCGGCGTCGGGCAGCAGGATGCCGAGGCGGGCGAGCCTCTTCCGGGCGACGGCGCTCACGTTGCGGACCACCGACGACTCGGTGACGAGACCCTGGAGGCGCCGGTCCTCCGGGACGAGGGCGAGGCCCGCCGCGATGGCCTCCGCCGGGTCGCCCGGCCGCAGGGCGCGCCCGCTGACGGTGACGTGTCCGGCGTCGTACCGGTCGACGCCGAACACCGCCCGCGCGATCTCGCTGCGCCCGGCACCGACCAGCCCGGCCAGACCGACGATCTCGCCCGCCCGGACCTCGAACGACACGTCGTGGAAGGTGCCGGTCGACTCCAGTCCTTCGACGCGCAGCACCACCTCGCCGGGCGTGCTCGCGACCTTGGGGTAGAGCTCGGCCACGTCGCGGCCGACCATGCGGCGGACCAGCTCGTCGGGCGTGACGTCGGCGACGGCGTCCGTCGAGACGTGCGCACCGTCGCGCATGACGGTGACGGTGTCGCAGAGGTCGGCCACCTCGTCGAGCCGGTGGGAGATGAAGACGACGGCCCGGCCTGCGTCGCGCAGCCCGCGGGCGACGGCGAACAGCCTGCGCACCTCGACGGCGCTCAGCGCCGCCGTCGGCTCGTCCATGACCAGGAGCCGGGCATCCAGGGAGATCGCCTTGGCGATCTCGACGATCTGCTGGTCCGCGATGGACAGCCCCTCGGCGGGGCGGTCCGGGTCCAGGTCGACGCCGAGGTCCCGGAACAGGTCGAGGGCGCCCTCGCGCATGGCGCGCCGGTCGATCCGGCGGAACCGGCCGAGGGGCTCGCGGCCGAGAAAGATGTTCTCGGTGACGGTCAGGTCGGGGAAGCTCGCGGGCTCCTGGTGGATGACGGCGACGCCTGCGGCCTTGGCCTCTGCGGGCCCGGCGAAGTCGACGGGCTCACCGTCGAGCTCGACGACGCCGGTGTCCCGGCGGTGCACACCGCCCACGACCTTGACCAGGGTGGACTTGCCCGCCCCGTTCTCACCGACGAGGGCGTGGATACTGCCTGGCTGGACCACGAGGGTGCCCGACCGGAGCGCGGTCACCGGCCCGAAGGACTTGGCGACCCCCTCGAGGCGCAGCGTCGGTGCGGCGTTCGGCATATCTCTCCGTCGAGCTGTGCGGGCGGTCGGCGGTGACCGCAGGTCTGTCTCGCATCCGGGTTGAATCGTTCAAACCGATACTTCGGAAGATAGACCCAGCAGGTCAGAGCGTCAAGAACTTACGGCGAGTCCGTTGCCGTGCGGTGCCGCTTACGCGACTCTTGATCGATCAGGGGTGATCACTGCCCACAGCACTGGGAGGCGGCCCGAGGACGTGCCGCCTCGGACGGAGGTGACCGTAGATGACCCGACCAGCGGCCGAGGAGCACGCGGCGCTCGGCGAGGAACCCACGGAGCTCAAGCGAGTGATGGGGCCGAAGCTGCTCCTGCTCTTCATCGTCGGCGACATTCTCGGCACCGGCGTGTACGCACTCACCGGACAGGTGGCCGCCGAGGTCGGCGGTGCGGCATGGGCGCCGTTCATCGTCGCGTTCCTCATCGCGCTCATCACCGCGTTCTCCTACCTGGAGCTCGTGACCAAGTACCCGCAGGCCGCCGGCGCCGCCCTGTACACGCACAAGGCGTTCGGCATCCACTTCCTCACGTTCATCGTGTGCTTCACGGTGATGTGCTCCGGCATCACCTCTGCCTCCACCGCCGCCCGCGCCGTCGGGTCCAACCTGCTCGTGGGTCTTGGCATCGACGAACCGAGCACCTGGACCGTGGTCGCCGTCGCGCTGGTCTTCATGGCTCTGGTCGCGGCGGTGAACCTGCGCGGCGTCGGCGAGTCCGTGAAGGCCAACATCGTGCTCACGCTCGTCGAGCTCTCCGGCCTGCTGTTCATCATCCTGGTCGGTGTCTTCGCGGCATTCGGCGGACAGGCCGACTTCAGCCGCGTCATGGTGTTCGAGAGCCCCGGCGACAAGAGCGCCTTCCTCGCCGTGACCGCCGCGACGGCGCTGGCGTTCTTCGCGATGGTCGGGTTCGAGGACGCCGTCAACATGGCCGAGGAGACACACGACCCGGTGAAGAACTTCCCGCGCATGATGATCGCGGGCATCGGCATCACCGGCGTCATCTACGTGCTGGTCGCGATCTTCACCGTGGCGATCGTGCCGGTGGGCGAGCTCGGCGCGAGCGACACCCCGCTCACCCTGGTGGTCGAGCGGGCCCTGCCCGGCTTCCCCATCGGCTCCATCTTCCCGTTCATCACGATCTTCGCCGTCGCGAACTCGGCCCTGATCAACATGCTGATGGCGTCGCGCCTCCTGTACGGGATGGCCAAGCAGAAGGTGCTGCCGCCGTTCCTCGGGCGGGTCTCCGCACGGCGGCGGACCCCGACCGCCGCGATCGTGTTCACCACGTTCATCGCGCTGGGGCTCATCGTGCTCGTGACGCTCCAGGAGGAGTCCGGCGTGATCGCCGCGCTCGGTGGCACCACGTCGCTCCTGCTGCTCGCGGTGTTCACGATCGTCAACGTCGCGGTGCTCAAGCTGCGGAACAACATCGTGGACCGGAGACACTTCGTGGCTCCGACCGCCCTGCCCATCCTCGGTGCGCTGCTCTGCGCGTTCTTCGTCGGGCCGTGGACCGGGCGCGACCCGCTCCAGTACCAGATCGCGGGCTGGCTCCTGCTCATCGGCGTGGTCCTGTGGTTCGTCACCTGGGCGTTCAACCGCCCCGAGCCCACCAAGATCACGGACCCCGACGCGCTGAGCGAACGCGAGGGCGGCATCAACTGACCCGCCCCGCCTCACCTTCGAGACCAGGGTTGATTCTCTTTGAGACTACCCAGAGCGGGTCAACCTTGGTCTCGAAAGGAACTCGTGTCGCGACCAGGGACCGACCGCGGACGAGGTGGCGAACGACCGGGGGTCAGCCCGCGTCCTCCAGCGCCGCCAGCTGGGCCTCCAGGTGAAACACCTCGTCCAGCAGCACGAACCCGTCGTCCGGGTTTCCGTCGTCCACGAAGAACCCCGACATCGCCTCCTGCCACCGCGCGTTGACCTCGGTGGCGGCCATCCCGCGCTGCGCCGCCGCGTAGTCGTCGGTCTCCAGGATCCCGACGAGCAGGCCGTCGTCGCGCAGGAACAGGTGGTAGTCACGCCAGCCCGTGTCGCGCAGGGCCACCAGCATCTCGGGCCAGACGGCGGCGTGCGCCGCCCGGTACTCCGGGATTCGGTCTGCCCGCACCCGGGACGTGAAACAGACGCGTGCGCCCGCAGAATTGCTCGACATCTCCGGTCCTCCGGTTCCCGCGCCCACCGAAGGGCGACCCTCGTCATGAAACGGTTCATAATGTAGCCCGAAGCAAGGAGGCGCTCCATGACCCAGCCGGCCGCTCACCGACGAGCATCCATCGCCGACGTCGCCCGTGCCGCCCGTGTCTCCGTCGGCACGGTCTCCAACGTGCTCAACCGGCCCGAACGTGTGCTGCCAGGCACCCGCGAGCGGGTCGAGGCGGCCATCGAGGAGCTGAGCTTCGTGCGCAACGGGTCCGCCCGGCAGCTGCGCGCCGGCACCATCACGACCATCGGTGCCATCGTCCTCGACATCGCCAACCCGTTCTTCACCGACGTCGCACGGGGCATCGAGGAGCGCCTGGACCGGGACGACTTCACGCTCATGGTGGCGTCGTCCGACGACGACCCCGACCGGGAGCAGCGCTACCTGCGCCTGTTCGAGGAGCACGGCGTGCAGGGTGTCATGGTCGTCCCTGCCACCAACGACATCGACCACCTGCTCGCCGTCCGACGGCGCGGTACCGGCGTCGTGCTGCTGGACCGCCCGTCGTCCGACCCGAGCATCTCGTCGGTGGCCGTCGACGACGTCCGCGGCGGCGAGCTCGCCGCCCGGCACCTCCTGGACGAGGGCCACACGCGCATCGTGTTCCTCAACGGCCCGCACACGATCAGGCAGTGTGCCGACCGGCACGAAGGCGTGCTCAAGGCGCTCGTCGCCGCGGGGCTGGATCCGGCGACCGCCCTCCTGGAGGTCACGGTGACCAGCCTCAACGCCGAGGGCGGCGAGGCCGCGATCCGCGGGCTCCTGGAGTCCGGCGACCAGCCCACCGCCGTCTTCTGCGTGAACGACCTGGTGGCGCTGGGCGTGCTGCGCACGCTCCGTACGGAGAACATCTCCGTCCCCGACGACGTGGCGGTGGTGGGGTACGACGACGTCGCGTTCGCCGCCGAGCTGGCCACGCCCCTGACGTCGGTGCGCCAGCCGACGCACGAGCTCGGCGTCCGCGCAGCGGACCTGCTGCTCAGCGGGACCGACGCGGCGGCGGAGCACGTCATGTTCCAGCCCACGCTGGTCATCCGTGGCTCGAGCTCGTCCGAGCGGAGCTAGGGTCCAGCCGGGTTCGACCGAGGCTCCGTAACGTTTAAGGTCGTTGCCGCGCTCCCCCGGCCGCTCGTAGCGTGCGAGCCCCCTCAAGACCTGGAGGCAATGGTGCCCGCACGTCGAAATCGTTTACCACAATCAAGGACCTGGGCCGTGGCACTCGTGGCTGTGACGAGCCTGGCGGTCTCCGCCGCCGGAGCGCAGGCCCTCCCTGCCAGGGCCACGGTGCCGGCCGGGGTCACCAGCCTCGGCGCGGGAGTCACCAGTGGCACCACGGCGAGCGGCGTCAGCGACGAGTTCGACGGCGCCCACTGCGCCGTCGGACCGGGCGGTCCCGGCTCGAACGCCACACTGCCCGACCCGTTCACCAGGAACGACGGCACCCGGGTCACTACAAGGGCGGACTGGGAGTGCCGTCGGGCCGAGATCAAGAAGCACGCGGAGAACACCGTCTACGGCGCCAAGCCGGCCGCTCCGCAGAGCGTCACGGGCACGGTGTCGAGGACCGGGATCACCGTGGACGTGTCGGACCAGGGCCGGTCCGCGAGCTTCTCGGCCTCGGTAGAACTACCGAGCGGCAACGGACCGTTCCCCGCCGTCGTGGTGCTGGGCGGGTTCGGCACGGACACCACCACCATCAAGAACAGCGGCGCGGCCGTGATCCGCTTCGACCCCTACGTCGCCGGTGCCGAGGGCACGGGCCGCACCACCAAGCGGGGCGCGTTCTACGACCTCTACGGGTCGTCGAGCAGCACGGGGCTGCTGGTCGCATGGGGCTGGGGTGTGAGCCGCATCATCGACGTCATCGAACGGTCGGACGGCAGCATCCTGCGCACCGACTCGTTCGGCGTGACAGGGTGCTCGCGCTTCGGCAAGGGCGCATTCGTGACCGGAGCTTTCGACCAGCGCATCGACCTCACGATGCCCGTCGAGTCGGGCACCGCCGGCGCGCCGATCCTGCGCGGCGTCGCCACCGAGTCCGGCGCACAGCCGCTGAGCAGCGGGTACGGCGAGCAGCCGTGGCTCGGCGACGCCTTCGGCTCGTACGTCAACAACCCGGCAGGCCTGCCGGTCGACACCCACTCGGTGATCGGGATGATCGCGCCGCGAGGGCTGTTCCTGATGGAGAACCCGAGCGTCGACTGGCTCGGGGCCCGCTCCGGCAGCGTCGCCGCGCTGGCCGGCCGGGAGATCTACACGGCGCTCGGCGCGACGTCGAACATCTCCTACGTGTCCGACGTCGCGGACGGCACGCACTGCGCCAACCGGTCCGAGTGGCGGGCGCCGATGGAGGCGAGCATCCAGAGGTTCCTGCTGGGGTCGGGCAGCGCGCCGGGGGTGTTCCGCGTGGCGCCGAGCAAGTCCGGCAACCTCGCGGAGTGGAGGAGCTGGACGACGCCGACGCTGAGCTGACGCAGGGTCTCGACAGGCTCGACCAGCGGTGGCCGAGCCTGTCGAGACCCTCTCCGACTAACGGCCCGGAACCGGGACCGCCGGCCAGTTCGTGTCCGAGGCAAGGTAGAAGCCCGGGTACGACGGCTGGTTGTAGGACGTCTGCTGGCGCGCCACCTCGACGCGGTACTGCGGGTCCTGCATGAGGGTGTACATCGCGATGCCGGTCGGCTCGGTCGACAGGAACAGGCGCAGCGCGCTCGAGTCGGTGGTCCGCACGAGCACCTCCTCGCGCCAGTCCCCGAGCACGTCGGCCACGAGCGACGGGTTGCCCTTGGTGCCGTTGTTCGTCAGCGTCCCGTCGAGGGTTGCGACCGTGCCGCGTGTCCAGTCGCGGATGGTCGGCACCGCGTCGCCCGAGCCCTCGATCAGCTGCGTGGTCCCGTCGCCCGCCCAGCGCACGGACTGGTTTGTTCCCGCGGACGACGGCGCCACCTGCTCGCCCGTAGCACTCAGCGTGCCCGAGCCGAGCGTGCCGTCCGGCATGGACGCCCACACCTCGACACCTGGCACGTCCGGCAGCACGTCGCCGATCATGGACCGGCCCGTGTCCCGTCCGGAGTACTGCCCGAACAGCACCGCCCCGTCCTCGGCCGAACGCATCGCGGAGCCGTACGGCGCCCAGGCGCCGCCCTCGTGCGCCGTCCAGATCTCGAGGCCGGGCCGCGCCGGGTCGATGTCGGTCACGTGCATGGCGTCCCCGTGGCCCAGCCCCGCACTCGCCCCGGGGTTCGCGGAGCCTTCTGGCAGGGTGTCGAACGACGAGTACAGCAGCGAGCCGTCGTCGTCGAGCGTCGCCGAGCCGTAGACGATCTCCTGCTTGCCGTCCGCGTCGACGTCGGCCGCCGACAGCGAGTGGAAGCCCTGCGTCGTGAGGCTCCCCCACTCGGGCGAGGTGCCCGGCACCCCGTGCGGGCTGTCGTTGAACGGGTTGCTCATCGGCGTCCAGCCCGAGTCGGCGAGCCAGCGCTTGGTCAGGTTCCTCCCGTCCCAGTCGTAGGCGGCGATCGTGGACCGCGTGTAGTAGCCGCGCGCGAAGATCGCGCTGGGCCGACCCTCGGACAGGTAGGCCACGCCCGACAGGAACCGGTCCACCCGGTTGCCCGGCTCGATGCGCGACATCGCGTAGTCACCCCAGAGGAGCCCGTCGTCGGTGCGCCCCGGCTCGTAGTCGACGGTCTCCATCGGCCGGCCCGTGAGCCCGTCGAAGACGGTGAGGTACTCGGGGCCGCTCAGCACGAAGCCCTCGAACTGGCGCAGCTGGTTCCGCGCCGAGCGGGACGGTGCGTAGACGTCGATGAAGTGGTCCGCGGCGGCACGCGCCTCGGCGTCGGACAGGGGGTAGGACCACGTGGCGTCGATGCCCCACGCCTCCTCCAGCGTGGCGGGCCACTGCCCGCTCGTCACCTCCGACCGCGACGACCAGCCGCGGAACAGGTCCACGAGGTGCTCGTGGTAGTCGTCGGCCGACATCCGGTAGTCGTCACCGTTGGTGACGCCGGCCGCGCGGTCCTCCCGCGGGATCGTGACGTAGCGCCTGCCGGCGGGCTCGCCGTCGTCGTACCTGGTCACGCTCGTGCCGGGGGCGGTCTTGACCATCAGCTCGGCACGGCCGTCGCCGTCGTAGTCGTAGACGGGGAACTGCGTGTAGTGCGCGCCCGCACGGATGTTGACGCCCAGGTCGACGCGCCAGAGCTGCGTGCCGTCGAGCTCGTACGCGTCGAGGTAGGCGTTTCCCGTGTACCCCACCTGGGAGACGTCCTTGGAGTTGGACGGGTCCCACTTGACGACGATCTCGTGGTCGCCGTCGCCGTCGAGGTCGGCGACGGACGCGTCGTTCGCCCGGTACGTGAACGCCTCGCCGACGGGCGTGACGCCGTCGGCCGGCTTGTTCAGCGGGATGTCGAGGTGGCCATCGCCCCAGACGCCTGCTGACGCGGCCTTGCCCTTGCTCGGTCCGCCGAGCGGCACCACGCGGTAGCGCGCGTCGGCCGACCCGTCCGCATCAAGGTAGTTGGTCGAGTCCGTCACCGTGGCGATCCGCCGGCCGTCGCGGTACACGGCGAAGCTGGGACCCGCCAGGCCTGAGTCGGTGTGACCGGTGACCTCTGCGGCCAGGAGCCGCCAGCTCAGGAACACTCCCTCGCTGGTCGCGGCCGCCACGAGTCCGCGGTCGAACCGCTCGGTGCCGCGCCCTCTGCCGGGCTGGTCGCCCCGCGTGGTGGTCTGGGTCGTGGTCTGGGTCGTGGTCTGGGTCGTGGTGCGGGCATCGGCCGGAACGTGCGCGGGGGCCGACGCCGCGCCCGCCGGCGCCGCTGCTGTCAGGCCGCTCAGGCCGACGCAGAGCACTGTCGCCAGGACAGCACCCGCGCGGATTCTCCTCGGGATCATGGTCGAATTCCTCTCTGAATTCTGTTCTGGAGGTCGCTCGACGGCGGCACTGCCGCCAAGCGCGGATCATCGAATGCGGCTGAGATCGGTCCGTCGGGATGAGATCGGTCAATCAACGGACCGATCTCATCCCGACCGACCGAAGTCGAACGAGTTCGGTCAGACGCTGCGCTCCAGACGTCGGGTCTCGACGGCGACCGCCGCCAGGCTGAGCAGTCCGCCGGTCACCAGCACGAGCGGCACGAGCATCCAGACGAGCACCGCGCACATCGCGAGGGCGGCGAGCAGCAGCGCCGACCCGGTCAGGTCGTCGCGGGACCGCGCGGCCCCGCGAGCCAGCACCTGCCGCGCGCCGGCGGCACCCTGCGGCGCTGTCCCGACGCCCGGTGCTGTCCCGGCACCCGGCGCCGTCGCTGCATCCGGCGCCGTCCCGACGCCGCCTCCCTCGTCGTCGGACCACGCCGTCGCGGCCCGGACCAGCACCACGGCGGCGCAGATCGCCGCGATCCACGTCACCCACCGGACGGCCGGGGCACCCGGGAGCGCGCCCGACGCCGTCAGCCCGGTGTTGACGACGACCACCGCCACCACGCCCAGCAGCAGCATGCCCAGCGTCCAGAGGCTCCGCACCGCCGCGAGCCAGTCGTGCGCGTAGCTCCGGACGGACGTGTCGTACCCGCCGACGTGCCGGCGCAGGTGGGCCGTCCCGGCGGCGAGCGCCGCCGGGACCGTCACCACGGGGATGCTCCCGACCAGGACGAGCACCCCGGTCAGGAGCGTCTCGCCGAGCAGGGCGAACCCCTCGCCGCGGACCCTGCGGCGACCGGCGCGCGGGGTCTCGGGCTCGTCGGCCGGTTCCTCGGTGCTCACGCCGCTCAGCCCTTGAGGCCCTGCGTCGCGACGCCGTCGACGAGGTAGCGCTGGAACAGCACGAAGAACAGCAGCACCGGCACCAGCGCGAGCACGGCCATGGCCATCTGCGCGCCGTAGTCGGACACCGACGTCTGGTCCACGTACAGCCGCAACGCGATCGGCAGCGGGTACGTGTCGGGCTGCTTGAGGTACAGCAGCGGCCCGAGGAAGTCGTTCCAGGACCAGATGAACGCGAAGATCGAGCTGGTGATCACCGCCGGCCGCATCAGCGGGAGCAGCACGAGCCGGAAGATGCCCCAGTGCCCGCACCCGTCGATCCGCGCGGCCTCGTCGAGCTCACGCGGCAGCCCGCGCAGGAACTGCACCATGAGGAACACGAAGAACGCCTCGGTGGCCAGGAACTTGGGGGCCAGCAGCGGCAGGAACGTGTTCACCATGCCCATGGAGTTGAACAGGATGTACTGCGGGATGATCACCACGTGGAACGGCAGCAGCATCGTGCCGATCATGACCGCGAAGTACACCCCGCGCCCGGGAAAGCTGATGCGCGCAAACGCGTAGGCGGAGACCGTGGCGGACAGGACGATGCCGACCACCGAGCCGACCGCCAGGATCAGCGAGTTGAGGACGAACGTCCAGAACGAGACCCCGCCGATCCCGCCCAGCGCCGAGACGTAGTTGTCGAGCGTCCACGTCTCCGGCCACAGGTTCACGTTGCCGACGATGTCGCCGCTCGGTTTGAACGAGCTCATCACCATCCACACGCCGGGATACAGGATCACCGCGGCGATGGCGAGCACGAGCACGTGGAACACCACGGACCTGGTGCGCTTCCGCCGGTTCGCGACCACGCTCGCGGTGGCACTCACAGTTGTCATCGCAGTAGTCATCGCACGTCTCCCGTGTAGTGGACCCACGCACGCGAGGTGCGGAACAGGATGGCCGTGATGATCCCGACGACGAGCACGAGCACCCAGGCCATGGCCGAGGCGTACCCCATGCGGAACTCCGTGAAGCCCTTGATGTAGAGGTAGAACGTGTAGAACAGCGTCGAGTCGGCAGGGCCGCCCGTGCCGCCCGAGATGATGAAGGCCGAGCTGAACACCTGGAACGCGCCGATGGTCTCGAGCAGCAGGTTGAAGAACAGCACGGGGGACAGCATCGGGACGGTCACCGAGAGGAAGCGCCGGACGGGACCGGCGCCGTCCACCGCTGCGGCCTCGAGCAGCTCGGGCGGGATCTGCTTGAGGCCGGCCAGGAAGATCACCATCGGGGCGCCGAACTGCCACACCGCCAGCAGGATCATCATCGGCATGGTCATGTTGGGATTGCCCACCCAGCCGCCTCCGGGGAGCCCGAAGAACTGCTGGACCTGGTCCGCGACGCCGTCGTCGATGAACATGGCACGCCACACGATCGCCACGGAGACGCTGGCCCCGATGAGCGACGGCGCGTAGAACATCGAGCGGTACGCGCCCTGGCCGCGATGCTTGGCGTTCAGCAGCATGGCCACCGCCAGCGCGGCGGCCAGCTTCACCGGCACCCCCACGATCACGTAGATGGCGGTGACCTGGGCCGACTTCAGGAAGCGTGGGTCGGCGAACAGGGCGGTGAAGTTGTCGATCCCGATGAACTCCGGTGCCCGGAACAGGTTGTAGTCCGTGAACGCGAGGTACAACGACATCAGCATCGGGCCGGCCGTCAGCAGCACGAACCCCAGCAGCCACGGGGAAAGGAACGCGTAGCCGGCGCGCGTGTCGGCCCGGCTGCGCGACGGCTTTCCGGCGCCGCCCCGTGCGGGGGGCGACGGTGTCGCCGCCCCCCGCACGCTGCCGCTCCCGGCCCCGCGGCCGCGCTCGGTAGTGGTAGCTGACACGGTCACTCGCCGCCGAGGTTCGATTCGGCGCTCTGGAACCACTGGTCGGCGAACTCCTCGGCCGTGATGTTGCCGTACGAGAGCTCCTCGCCGAGCCGCTTGAACTCGACCTCGACCACGCCGTAGCCCTCGACGGGGATCGGGGTGTCGGCGGTGACGAGCTCGGCCACGTCCTCCTCGTAGGAGACGATCTTGTCGTCCACGGAGCCTTCCGCCACCTCCATCGCGTCCTTCTGGGCCGGCACGGCGGGCACGCCCTTCGACGTGCCGAAGATCTTGCCGACCTCCGGGTCGTTCACGAGGAAGTCGATGAGCTTGGCTGCGGCGTCCGGCTCCTGGGTGGCGGCCGACGACGAGAGGAGCATCGACGGCTTCCAGAACTGCTGCGAGCCGTCGGCGCCCGTCGGCACCGGCAGCAGGCCGACGTTGTCGGTGCCCGCACTCGCCGCGTACCCGGCCGTCATGTTGTCCCAGGTCAGCTCGGTGGCCGCCTCGTTGACCTGGAGACCCGTGAGGGGCTCCACCTGCTTGGCGCGCTCGACCGGGTAGAACACGCCGTCGTCGCGCATCGGCTGGGTGCGCTCGACCCAGGCGACGAGGTCCGCCTTCTCGAAGGCCGGCGAGCCGTCCTCGGCGAACGCGGTCTTGCCCTGCTGGAGCAGCCACTGGATGAACAGCCAGAGGGTGCCGGTGTAGTCGGTGCCGCCGTAGACCTGCGGGTCCTGGTCGGCGCCGGCCGCTGAGACCTCGCGGATCCAGGCGTCGTACTCGTCCCAGGTCAGGCCCGCCTCCGGCGGCTCCATGCCGAGCTCGTCGAGGAGGTCGTCGTGGTGGATCATGCCGAGCGTGTTCGTGCTGGTCGGGATGCCGTACTGCCCGCCGTTGACCGAGCCGGAGCCGAGCAGGGTCTCGTCGTAGTCGCCCGTCTCCAGGTTGACGTCCAGCTGCGTCGACAGGTCGAGGAGCTGGTTGTTCGACGCGTACTGGTGGATGTAGGCGAGGTCCATCTGGAAGACGTCGGGCAGGGTCTGGCCGGCAGCCTCGGTGCTGCGGGCGGTCCAGTAGTCGTCCCATGCCTGGAACTGGGTCTGGACGTCGATGTTCGGGTACTTCTCCTCGAACAGAGTCACCGCTTCCTCATAACGGGAGGCGCGGTCGTCGTCTCCCCACCAGACGAGCGACAGCTCGATGTCCCGGTCGGTGGCGACGGGCGCTGCGTCGGCCGATGCGGCGGTCCCGCCGCCTCCGCACGCCGAGAGGGCGAGCGCCGATGCTGCTGCGATAGCCGTGGCGTGGACGGCGGCCTTCCTTGTGGTGGTGCGTGTGCGAACCACGTGAGCCTCCTTGCTCGTACTGCTGTTGGCACGCCGGCTGCATCCTCGACGGCCGACTGAATCGATACAATACTCGTCGGGGAAGCGTTGTCCATAGCAAGCGGGTCAGGAATCAGTAACGAAGTACATCGATAGAGACCGAGGCCTGGTCAGCCACGGAAGCCCGGCCACCCACGACCGGCCCGCTCGCCGCTCAGCGCGGCGCCGCTCCCAGGTCCTTCACGGGAGCCCACGCGGGACCGGTCCCGCGCATGGAGCCGTGGAACGGGTCGCCCGGCCCGATCTCGCCCGCCCGGACCACTGCTCCGGTGAACGCCGACCGGTAGATCGCGGCGACCAGCTCGAGCGTGCCGCGCACGTCGTGCACCGTGACCGGGGGCGCCTCCCCCGCGACGAATGCGCGGTAGGTCGGCACGAGCTGGGCAAGGTGCCCGGAGGGCAGCGCCGCCGGGTCCGGCTGCCACAGCGGCCCGACGTCGTCCCGGCCCTGCGCGGGCGTGAACGTCCAGTCGGCGTCGGAGTACCCGTACAGGTGCGACAGCTCGACGGTCGCCGCCTCGGTGTCGAACCGGAGGGAGGAGGTCTCCCGCGGGGACAGCAGGGAGTTCGTGATCGTGGCCATCGCACCGCTGGCGAAACGGACGATCGCCATCGAGACGTCCTCGGTGTCCACGTGCCTGGCGAGGCGCCCCGCCATGGCCGTCACCTCGGACCACGGCCCGAGGACCGCCAGCAGCAGGTCGAACTGGTGGATGCCGTGGCCCATCGTCGGGCCGCCGCCCTCGGTGTCCCACCGGCCGCGCCAGGGCACCTCGAAGTACTCCGGGGCACGGAACCACAGGGTGTCGCAGGTCGCGACGAGGGGGCGGCCCAGCGCTCCGTCGTCGAGCAGCCGCCGGAGCTGACGTAGCCCGTGCCCGAACCGGTGCTGGACCACCTGCGTGAACGTCGCGGCCGAACCGGCCTCGGCCTCCGCGATCCGGTCGAGCTCCGCGAGGGACAGGGTGGCGGGCTTCTCCACCACCACGTGCACGCCGGCCTCGAGCGCGGCCACCGTGGCGACCACGTGGGCACCCGGTGGCGTGCACACGTGCAGCACGTCCGTATCGGCCAGCACGCCGGCCAGGTCGGTCCCGTGCGCGGCGGCGCCGTGCTTCCGGGCGAACTCCTCCGCCCGGGCCGCATCGATGTCGACGGCGTGGGCCAGTACGGCGTCCACCCCGTGGTCCGCCAGCCCGGTGATCGCTTCCGCGTGGGCTCCGGCGATGGCACCGGTACCCAGGATCGTGACTCTCACTCTTTCTCCGTCCTCGTCGACGTGGGATCGAATCGTTTCAGAATGCGCTTTCCAAGAGGCTACGGGAGGAGCTGCCAGGCGTACAGGTCACCGTGGTGGCCGGTACGCCTGACAGCTCGCGGGCGCGGCACGGCTCGGGAGGCACAGGCCTCAGCGCGCGACGGCGCCGATCTCCGCGGCCACCGCGTCGAGGAAGCTCTCCGGCGTGCTCTCCGGCAGCAGCCCCGGCAGGCCCAGGAGGGCACGGACGTCCTCCTCGGTACCGGCCAGCCCCTCGACGTCGCCCAGGCCGTCGGCACCGCCCGGCACCTCGAAAGCGGTGACCACTGCCTCCAGCTCCTCGGCGCGGGGGTCGTCGACGCCCTCGCCCGAACGCGTCCGGCGGCGGACGAACTCGGCCCATGCGGCCAGGGCGAACGCCACCCCCTGCGGCTCCCGTCCGGCGGCCAGTGCGTCCGTGAGGACCCCGCCCCACCGGAACGGGATCTTCTGCGTGCCGTCCATCGCCACCTGGGCGGTGGTGTGCCCGGTGTGCGGGTTGGCGAACCGGGACAGGATCTGCTCACCGTACTGGTGCAGGTCCAGGCCGTCGGGCGGGGTGAGCGTCGGCAGCGCGTCCTCGAACAGGTACTGGCGGGCGCGCTCGGCGATCGCCGGGTCGACCACCGCCTCGGCGATCGTCGTGTGCCCCGCGAGCCACCCGGAGTAGGCGACGAGCGAGTGGGTCCCGTTCAGCAGCCGCAGCTTGGCCTGCTCGAACGGGGCCACGTCCTTGGTCAGGGTGGCGCCGGCGGCCTCCCACGCGGGGCGCGGCCCGGCGAACCGGTCCTCGATCACCCACTGGGCGAACGGCTCGCCGACCACGAGCCCTTCGTCCCGGGCACCCAGTGCCTGGCTGACGTGGTCACGCTGCTCCGGCGTCGTCGCGGGCACGATCCGGTCGACCATGGAGCACGGGAACGTGACCCGTGCGTCGAGGAACCCGCGCAGGGCGTCGCCGTCCGCCCCTGGCAGGCCTGCCTCAGCGGCCTGCCGCACGAGACGCTCCAGCACACGGCCGTTGTCCACCATGTTGTCGCAGGTGAGCACCGTGATGGGGGCGGCGGAGGCCGCACGGGCCGCCAGGCCCCGCACCAGGAGCCCGATCGCCGAGCTCGCCGGCCGCACGGGTGCCTCCCCGCGGACATCCGCCTGGAGCGCCTCCAGGTCTCCCGCCACCGCCTCCAGGTCGAGCGACCCGTCCGGTTTCCGCGCGTAGCCCTTCTCCGTGATCGTCAGCGTGACCACGTGGGTCGACGGCGCCGCGAGCGCCGCCAGGACCCGCTCGGTCTCCTCAGCGGGGTAGGCGACGTCGACGACCGAGCCGATGAGCTCGACCGACGACTCCTGCTCCCCGGCCGTCAGCACCGCGTACACCCCGCCCTGCGGGCGCAGCTGGTCGCGGACCCGCGCGGACCGCTGGGTCACGCCGAGGATCCCCCACGAGGTGTCGCCCGTGGCGATCGCCGCGCGTTCCGTATAGACGGCCTGGTGGGCCCGGTGGAACGCCCCTATGCCGAGGTGGACGATGCCCACCGCCGTCGGCGTCACGGGCGCGTCGATTCCTACGGGGACGTTGTCCCGGTGCAGGCGGTCGTCAGTCATCACGTGTCTCCTTCACCTGTGCCACGAGCTGCGTCGGGTTCACGAACCGCAGCGCCACCACGAGCATGACCAGCATGGTCGCGGTGTAGATCACCGACATGGCCGAGATGAGCTGCCTCGCCTCGCCTCCGCCGGCAGACGTCATGCCACGGTAGATCGCAACGACGAGTGTGTCCGAGCCAGGACCGGACACCAGGAAGGTCAGCTCGAACAGCCCGACGGTCCGTACCAGAACCAGGATCGCCGCCGCGAGGATACCTGGCACGAGGAGCGGGGCGAGAACCCGCGTGAACACCTGCCGGGTCCGCGCACCGCACATCCGGGCCGCTGACTCGATGGCGGGGTTGATCTGTTCGATGAACGGCGTCATCGTCAGGATCACGAACGGCACGGACGGGACGAGGTTGACGAGCACGACAGCGGTCAGCGTGCGCCCCAGCCCGAACGAGTACATGACCGTCGCGAGCGGGATGCCGTAGGTGATGGGGGGCATGAGCACCGGCAGCAGGAACAGCAGCATGACGGCGCGCTTGCCCGGGAAGTCGCGGCGGGCCAGCACGTAGGCGGCGGGCACCCCCACCAGCACGGAGATGACCACGACGAGCGCCGCCACGCCGACGGTGACGCCGACGACCTCGCCGAGCGAGAACCTGTCCCATGCCTCGACGTAGCGGTCGGTGGTCAGGCCCTCGGGCAGCCAGGTGTCGAACCACTGGCGGCCGAACGAGTCGACGACCACCGCGATGATGATCCCGAGCAGGAATACCGCGAACGCGGTCATGCCTGCCCACACGAACCACGTGGACGGCCGGGCGGCGATCGGCCGCGCCAGCGTTGATACGGCCATCAGCCCTTCCCTCCTGTGGTCCCTCGGTACAACAGCGAGCGCAACCCCAGCACCGCCGCCACGACGAGCAGCTCGACCACGCCCATCATCAGCGCGATGGTGGACGCCATCGCGTAGTCGTTCTGTTCGCCGAACGCCCGGAACGCCATGAGCGACATGACGCGGGTCTCGCCCATGGCGTCACCGACCAGCCGCGCCGACGGGAACACGGAGAACGCGAGCACGAACGTCAGGATGAACGTGGTGGCGAGGCCCGGTGCGAGCAGCGGCAGGATGATCCGCCGGAACCGCTGCCACCAGCCGGCGCCGAGCGTCTTGGCGGCCCGCTCCAGTGACGGGTCGATACCGGACAGGTAGGACGAGATGAGCAGGAACGCGAACGGGAACCCGGTGATCACCAGGGAGAACATGACGCCCAGGTAGTTGTTCACCAGCCGGAGCGGCTCGTCGATCAGCCCGATCTCGAGCAGCGTGCGGTTGATCCAGCCCTGCCGGCCCGCGAAGATCAGCAGGCCCTGTGCCGTGAGGACCGTGCCGAGCGTGATGGGCAGCACGAGCAGCGACGTGAGCAGCCGCTTGCCGCGGAACCGGTGCCGCAGCACCATCGCCACCGGGATCGACGCCAGCACGTTGAACAGGGCCGCCGGGAGCGCGAGCCGCATGGTGAGCCAGATCGAGTCGAACACGAACGGGTCGCGGAAGAACGCCACGTAGTTCGCGAAGAGCCCGCCGCCCCACTGCTCCTGCATCTCGGCGCTCGGCTGCACGGTCAGCCCGATCCCGTACGAGAACGGGTAGACGAACAGCGCGATCGCGAGCACCAGGCCCGGCAGCAGCAGGAGCAGGGTGGGGTCCACACCCCGCTCGGCCAGGCGGTGCCGCAGGCTCGCCGTCGACCGCATCGGCTGCTGCCGGACGCCGCTCACGGCGCACCCCCCAGCTCGCCCTTTGCTGTGGGCGTGATCGTTGCGCCTAAAACGGGCACGTAAGCGCAATGATCACGCCCACAGCAAAGGGTGGGGCTGGTCATGCCGCCACCTCCACGGGCGCGACGGCGTCCAGCGACTCCGGGAACACCAGCACCCGTTCGACCGGCGCCGTCAGCCAGACCGCGCCGCCCACCTGCGGTGCGGCCGGCGTGCGCGCGTGCAGCATCGTGTCACCGGTCTGCACCCCGACGGCGTGCTCACGACCCTGGTACTCGACCACCGACACGGCGCCAGGGATGGCCCCCGCGCCCACGCCCTCCGTGACGCTGGTCGCGACCGAGAAGTCGTCCGGACGGATGGCCACCCGCACGCTGTCCCCGGCACTCAGGACGCCGACCGCGCGCCCGGTGAGCCGCGCGCCGCCGTCGGCCGTACCGGGAAGCTTGACGACCGCCTCGTCGCCGGAGGCCGAGACGACGGTGGCGGGCAGGATGTTGCGGTATCCCATGAAGTCCGCGACGTACCAGCTCGTCGGGCTCTCGTAGAGCTCGTCGGGTGTGCCGATCTGCTGCACCCGTCCGGCGCGCAGCACGACCAGGCGGTCGGCCAGGGACAGCGCCTCCTCCTGGTCGTGCGTCACGTAGATGGTGGTGAGCCCGAGCGACTGGTGCAGCCTGCGGATCTCGGTGCGCATGTCGAGGCGGAGCTTCGCGTCGAGGTTCGACAGGGGCTCGTCCATGAGCACGAGCGACGGCTCGAGCACGACCGCACGCGCGATGGCGACGCGCTGCTGCTGCCCGCCCGAGAGCTGGCCAGGCAGCTTCTTGGCGTGCTCGTCGAGCTTGACGAGCTTGATCGCCTCGCGCACCCGCGCGTCGATCTGGGCCCGAGGCAGCCCCTGCATCTGCAGGCCGAACGCGACGTTCTTCTCGACGGAGAGGTGGGGGAACAGCGCGTAGGACTGGAAGACCATCCCGAACCCGCGCCGCTCCGGTGGCAGGGTGTCGATCCGCTTGCCGTCCAGCAGGATCTCGCCGTGCGTGAGCGGTAGCAGGCCGGCCAGGCAGTTCAGGGCTGTCGACTTGCCGCAGCCGGACGGGCCGAGGAGGGCGACGAACTCGCCCGCCTTGATCGTCAGGTCCAGGTCGGCCAGCGCGTCCACCCCGCCGAACCGCCGGCCCACGCCGCGCAGCTCCAACGACTCGAAGTTGCTCACTCTGCTTCTTCCTCCACCTTGCCGCCGCCGACCTCGCGGTCCCAGATGTCGAACGCGGTCACCATGGACTCGGCGTCGAGCGGCACCACGGCGTCCTGCGACTCGATGAGCTCGTCGAACATGGGACGGCCGAACTCCTCGATCACGTCCTGCGACTCCTGCGGCGCGAGGTCGAGCGTGGCGCCCTCGACGGCCGGTCCTGGGTAGAAGTAGCCGGCGTCGTACGCCTTGGCGTTCTGCTCCGGGGTGAGCATGTCCTGCAGCAGGAGCATGATCGCGCTGATCTTGTCGGCGCTCTGCCCCTTCGGGATGGCCGCGTAGTGCGCGTCGGTGACCCAGGTGAAGTCGTCGAACGCTGCGGTCTCCAGCGTGTTGGGGAGCTGACCCTCCGCACGCGGCGCGATCTCCCAGCCGGTGGTCGTCGGGATCATGCCCCAGGTGCCGTCGGCCATGTTGGTGACGACCTGGCCGGTGCCCGTCGGGTAGGTGTCGACGTGCTGGCCGAGCTCCTTGAGGTACGCCCAGGTCTTGTCCCAGCCGTTCTCGGGGTCGCTCGGGTCCTCGTCGCCCAGGATGTAGGGCAGGCCCATGAGGAACGTGCGGCCGGGGCCGGAGTTAGCGGGACGGGCGTACCCGAACTTGCCCGGGTTGGCCTCGGCCCACTCCAGCAGCTCCTCCGGGGTGGCAGGCGCTGCGTCGACGACGTCAGGGTTGTACTGCAGCAGCGGCCCGGACGGGTAGTACGTCGTCACCACGCCGTAGCCCTGGGCGAGCTCCTGCATCTTGGCGGCAGGCTCCAGGTAGTTCTCCTGGTTGGACACGCGGTCGCCGTAGTCGTCGACGATCGGGAGCCACAGGTCCTGGCTGATCCCCGCTGCCAGCCCGTCGTTACCGGTGAACACGACGTCGATGGACAGGTTGCCGCTGTCGACCTGGGGCTTGACGAGGCCGGTGACGTCGGGCGCGCCGCCGGTCTCCCAGGTGACGGACTCGATGACGTCCGGGTTGTTCTCGACGAACTCGTCGACCATGCCCTCGGTGAGCCGCTGGTTGCCCGCGACGTCGAGGATGTTCAGCGTCACCGGCTCGGCGGGCGTGTCGGGGACGTCGGCCGGGTCGGAGACGGCGCTGCCACCCTCGCCGCCGGGGGCCTCCGGTGGCGTACAGGCGGTCAGCAGGGTCAGTGCCGCGACGCCGACGAGCGCCACGGCCTTCTTCGAGGTTCGCATGATGCCTTCCTCTCTCTCGGGCTCCTTCGCCCAGGGGGTGTAGCCGGGACGGGCGTCAGTTGACCGGCCCGGCGGGGACGGGTCCTGTGGACCCGCGAATCGTGAGCTCCACGGGGAGCTGGGCACTCGTCGCCGTCCCGCCGCGCAGGCGGACGAGCAGCAGGTCGACGGCGCGCCGGCCCAGCCGCGCGAGCGGTGCGTGCACCGTCGTGAGGGCAGGCGAGACGAGGGTGGCGAGCTGGACGTCGTCGAACCCCACGACGGACATCTCGCCGGGCACGTCGACGCCGCGGTGCCGCAGCCGGTCGAGGATGCCGAGCGCCATGAGGTCGTTGAACGCAACGACGGCGGTGACGCCGCTCGCCAGGGCATGGTCGGCGGCCTGGACCCCACCGGCGAAGTAGGGCTGGAAGGTGCCGAGCTCCACGAGCTTGACGTCCCGTTGGTCGGCGGCGGTGATCAGCCCGGCGACACGGCGTACGCCCGACCAGGACGAGACCGGGCCTGCGGCGACCCCGACGGTCCGGTGCCCGAGCGCGGACAGGTGCCCGAGCGCCTGGGCGACACCGTCGGCGTCGTTCACGCAGACGTACGGGACCTCGGGCTCTCCGGAGCCGGTGGCCGGCAGCTCCCGGCTCGCCAGGACGGCGGTCACGCCGACCAGCGCCGCACGGAGCTCCGCCTCGCCCGACCGCGGCGAGGCCACGAGCACGCCGTCCGTCCGGGCGGCGAGCGCGCCGATCAGCTCGGCCTCGACGTCGGCGTCCTCGTCGGAGTCGGCGACGAACACCTCGTACCCCTCGGCACGGGCCCGCGCCTGCACTGCCTTGGTCACCGTCGCGAAGTACGGGTTCTCCAGGTCGGGTACCAGCAGGCCCACGGCGTGCGTCCGCCCCATCCGCAGGCCGCTCGCCGCGTGATTCGGCCGGTAGCCCAGCTCGGTGGCGATGCGCGTCACGCGGTCACGGGTCTCGGCGGCCACCCGTTCGGGCGAGGCGAGGGCGCGCGACACCGTGGAGATCGAGACTCCGGCGGCGCGAGCGACGTCGTGCACCGTGACCATGGCACCTCCTTGTGACCGTTGCGACGCTGCAAACGTTTGCACCCTACCCTAGGTTAGAGTGCAAACGTTCGCATCCACCTCCGTCCGGCCGCCTGATGCACCGGCCCGGCAATGACGCCAGGAGCACACACGAATGACCCCTTGGACCCTGCACCCTGACCGAGCGCTACCCGCCGACCCCGTGACGCGGCCCATCGCCCGCGAGATCTACCAGGCGGTGCGGGACCTCCCGATCGTGTCGATGCACGGCCACGTCGACGTAGCGGCCTTCGCGGACGACGAGCCGTTCCCCGATCCCGCCCAGCTGCTCGTGGTCCCGGACCACTACCTGACCAGGATGCTCGTGTCGCAGGGCGCGCGGCTCCCTGAGCTGGGCGTCGGGCCGGCCGACGGCGCCGGTTTCGAGTCCGACCCGCGCGAGATCTTCCGCCGCTTCTGCGCCGGCTGGAAGCACTTCCGCGGCACTCCGACCCGGTACTGGATGGAGCACGAGCTCGTCGAGATCTTCGGCGTGACGGTGCAGCCGTCCGCCGAGACCGCCGACCAGGTCTACGACCAGGTCGCCGAGTGCCTCGCCGACCCGTCGTTCCGCCCCCGCGCGCTCCTGGACCGGTTCGGCATCGAGACCATCGGCACGACGGATCCCGCGTGGAGCACGCTCGAGGCGCACGCCCGCCTCGCCGCCGACCTGCCCGGCCGGGTGCTGCCGACCTTCCGGCCGGACCCGCTGCTGCACCCGGCCCGGCCGACCTGGCGTGGCGACCTCGAGCGGCTCGCGACGGCGTCGGGCATCGCCACCACCACGTACGCCGGCTACCTTGAGGCGCTCCGCGAGCGCCGCGCCGCGTTCGTCGCTGCGGGCGGCCTGGCCACGGACCACGGCCACTTCAGCGCGGACACCACCCCGCTGCCCGACGACGCCGCGCGCACCCTGTTCGAGAAGGCGCTGCAGGGCGGCCCGGGCGGCCCTGGGATCACGGCGGAGGAGGAATCGGCGTTCTCCGCGCACATGCTCTTCCAGATGGCGGCGATGGCTGCCGACGACGGGCTCGTGATGCAGTTCCACCCCGGTGTGCTCCGCGACCACGACCCGGCGGTCGCCGCCACGTTCGGGCCCGACAAGGGGTACGACATCCCCGTGACGACCGAGTTCGCGCGCGGTCTGCGGCCGGTGCTGGAAGCGTTCGGCAACTCGGAGAGCTTCCGGATGATCGCCTTCACGGTGGACGAGGACGTGTACTCCCGGGAGCTCGCGCCGCTGGCCGGTGTGTACCCGGCGCTGCGGCTCGGTGCCCCCTGGTGGTTCCTCGACGCACCGGACGCGATGCGCCGGTTCCGCGAGTCGGCCACGGAGACGGCCGGCTTCTCGAACATGTCGGGGTTCGTGGACGACACCCGCGCGTTCTGCTCGATCCCGGCCCGCCACGACCTGGCCCGACGCGTCGACGCCGGCTACCTCGCCCGGCTGGTCGCGGAGCACCGGCTCGACCTGGACGAGGCCCTGGACACCGCTGCCGACCTGACCTACCACCTGCCGAAGCTGGCGTACGCGGCACGGTGACGAGTCGACGCCGTCGAGGTCGGCAGTCCGCATCGAGGTCGGCACATCTCTGTGCCGACCTCGATGCGAACTGCCGACCTCGTCAGGCTGGGCGAGGGGCCAGCGGACCGCCCGGGCCAAAGGCCAGGGCCGCGAACCGTTCACCGATGCGCTGGTGCGTCGCGGCGTCCGGGTGGAGCCGGTCGGGCAGGGGCAGCTCGGCGGCGTCGGCGTGGCCGTAGAGCTCGAGGCCGTCGAGGTAGTGCAGGTTCGGGTCGGCCGGCGCACGCTCCACCACGATGCGGGCGAGCTGCTCGCGGATGACGGTGAGCGTGAGCTTGCCGGCCGCGCGCTCGGCGGGGTCGCCGGTCGCGCGGAACCGCAGCAGGCCCTCGGCCAGCGCGTCCTCGTCGAAGGTGCCTGGTCCCGGCGTGTCCTCGTGGATCGGGCAGAGGATGGGCGAGACCACCAGCAGCGGCGTGTCCGGGTGGCCGTCGCGGAGGGTGTCGAGGAAGCCGTGGACGGCGGGGCCGAAGGCACGCAGCCGCATCAGGTCGGCGTTCACGACGTTGATGCCGAGCTTCAGGCTGATCAGGTCGGCCGGCGCGTCACGCATGGCGCGGGCGGTGAACTGGTCGAGCAGGGCGCTCCCCCCGAACCCGAGGTTGACGAGGTCCACGCCGCCGCGGGACGCGGCGACCGCAGGCCAGATGCCGGTGGGGCGCACCGCGTTGGAACCCTGGCTGATCGAGCTGCCGTGGTGCAGCCACACCGGGCGCCGTTCCGGCGCCGGCCGCACCGGTGCGTCCGTACGCAGCTCGACGAGCTCGACGGTCTCGTTGTGGGGCAGCCAGAGCTCGACGGACTTCTCGCCCTCGGGCAGCCCGTCGAACCGGAGGCCGCCGACGGGCCCCTGTTCGGTCTCGCGCGCTCCGGTGGTCATGTCGATGGTCACCACGGTGGCCTCGGCGAGGCTCGCCTGGCCGGCCGGGTGTCCGTCGACGACCAGGTCGAAGACGCCGAGCGGCCGGGCGGGAGCGCCGCGGAAGCCGAACCGCACCGCGTGCGCCCGCAGCTCGATGCTGGTGGCAGCGGTCGTGACGGCCAGGCGCACCCCGGACGGCTGGGACTCGGCCATGGCGAGCTGTGGGTCGGCGGCCTGGGCCCGCGCCCAGGCAGGCAACCGGTGCACGCGCACGCCGGTCGGCGTCTGCTCGAGCTCCGGTGCACCTCGCAGCAGGTCGGCGGTGACGGGGGTGGCGATCTGAGCAGGCCCGGCGGTCATGGTCACCAGCGTAGGGGTGGTCCCGCCGCCCGACCGGCTGCCGCCGGGTGTTGCATCCTGGTTGAGGAACCCCGACCGGAGAGTGGACCTGAACCAGCTCGCTGCGGCACAGTTCAAGCACACCCCCACATATCCGCACATCAACCGCAAGACGGACGGGACGACGACCTATGACCGGTGATTCTCCGCGCTCTACCTCAGCTCCCCATCCCGCCTGGCTGCCCGATGACGCGTTCGCCGCGATCGGCAGCCGCCGGGTGGTGGTGGCGGGCGACGGCGCACTCGCTGGAACGGTCGCGGAAGAGGTGGCTGCTGCGACCGCGCGGTTCGGCGGCGCGTTCTCCCGCCTCGAGGTGGGCGACGGCGTGGCCGACGCCGAGCTGGTGCTGACGCTCGCGTCGTCCGATGCCTCGCCGGCCGACGTCTCGCCGGCCGACGTCTCGCCGGTCGGTGTCTCGCCGGTCGACGCCGACGAGAGCTTCCGGTTCATGCGGGAGTCGGGCGCCGTCGTCGTGCAGGCGACGACCGACGCGGGGCTGCTGTACGGGCTGTTCCACGTGGTGCGCCGTGGCGAGGCCGCCTTCGCGGGGCCCGACGCCGACGAGACGCACGCCCCCGCCACGGACCTGCGGATGCTCGACCACTGGGACAACGTGGACGCGCACCCCACGATGGGCCAGGTGGAACGGGGATACTCGGGCGGATCCATCTTCTACGACAACGGTTTCGTCCGGGCGGACCTGTCCCGCGTCGAGCGGTACGCCCGGCTCCTCGCAGCGGTGGGGATCAACCATGTGGCCATCAACAACGTCAACGTGCACGCGCACGAGGCGCGGCTGCTGACCGACGACCTCGGCGACGTCGTCCGGATCGCCGCCGTCTTCCGGCGGTGGGGCATCCGGGTGCACCTGTCGGTCTCGTTCGCGTCCCCGATCACGCTGGGCGGCCTGGACACGTCCGACCCGCTCGACCAGGACGTCGCGCACTGGTGGGTCCGCGCGGCGGCGCGGGTGTGGGAGGCGATCCCCGACTTCGGGGGGTTCGTGGTCAAGGCCGACTCCGAGGGCCAGCCGGGCCCGTTCGCCTACGGACGCACCCATGCCGACGGCGCGAACATGCTGGCGGCGGCCGTCGAACCGTTCGACGGCCTGATCCACTGGCGGGCGTTCGTCTACAACCACCGGCAGGACTGGCGCGACCGGTCGACGGACCGCGCCCGCGCCGCGTTCGACCACTTCCACCCGCTGGACGGCGCGTTCTCTGACAACGTGATCGTGCAGGTCAAGTACGGCCCGCTCGACTTCCAGGTGCGCGAGCCCGTCTCGCCGGTCGTCGCGGCCATGCCGCACACCCGGATCGCCCTGGAGCTGCAGGTCACCCAGGAGTACACGGGCCAGCAGAAGCACGCCGTCTACCTTGGGCCACAGTGGAGCCAGATCCTCGGGTTCCGCTTCTGGGAGCCCGTCGGCCGCGACGGCGGCTCGCCCACCGTGGCAGACCTCGCGACCGGCCGCGGCAAGGCCTCCGAGGACCCGGGCACCGGGACGTGGCGCAAGCCGGCGGGTGGGTTCGCCGCCGTCTCCAACGTCGGCGACGACGAGTTCTGGACGGGGCACCCGTTCGCCCAGGCCAACCTCTACGCGTACGGGCGGCTGTGCTGGGACCCGACGCTCGACCCCGGCGCCGTGCTCGACGAGTGGATCGGGCTCACGTTCCCGGGGGCGCCGGACGCCGTCGGCCAGGCGGTGCACGCAGTGCTCGATCGGTCCTGGGAGACGTACGAGCAGTACACGGCACCCCTCGGCGTCGGATTCATGGTGCGCCCGGGCCACCACTACGGGCCCGACGTCGACGGCTACGAGTACACCCCCTGGGGCACGTACCACTTCGCGGACCGCGACGGGATCGGCGTGGACCGCTCGGTCCGCACGGGAACCGGGTACGCGGGGCAGTACCCCTCGCCCTGGCGCGAGACCTACGAGTCGCCGTCGACCTGTCCCGACGAGCTGCTCCTGTTCTTCCACCACGTGCCGTACACGCACGTGCTGCACAGCGGGAAGACCGTGATCCAGCACATCTACGACACCCACTTCGAGGGCGTCGCACGGGTCGAGGCGATGATCGAGGCGTGGTCGGGGGTCTCGAAGCTCGTGGACCCGCGCTTCTCCGAGCGGGTGTCTGAGCAGTTCGCGGAGCAGCTCCGCAGCGCGACGGAGTGGCGCGACCAGCTCAACACCTATTTCCTCCGCAAGTCGGGCACCCCCGACGCCCACCACCGCCGCATCTATTAGGTCCGGCCGGATCAAGGGTGATCGGTAGAACGTCAGGTGATCGGTAGAACGTCAGGTGATCGGTACCCCGGGGGTACCGATCACCTGACGTTCTACCGATCACTCGTGGCTACCGACCCTGCCGCGGGACGTGGCGGGTGTGGCTGAACGTGCCCTTGCCGAAGGCAAGGACCTTGGTCGGATCCACGGCGAAGACGAGCGCTGGGCCGCCGATGTCGTTGCGGAAGACGCCGTCGCCCACCTCGTACACCCACTGCCCGTCCCACTTGGTGCGCCAGGCCGCGGCGAGCCGCCCCAGCAGCTCCGGGTCGGTGACGCGGCGGGCGGGGCCCTCGACCATGACGTCAAGACCCGCGTCCCAGGTGTCACGCCCCGTGGTCAGCACGACGTTCGGGTTGGCCGCGAGGTTGACTGCCTTCTGCTCCTCCGGTCCGGTCGTGAAGTGCAGCGCCCCGTCGAGCCAGACGGCGACGAGCGGCGTGACGTGCGGGCGCCCGTCGGCGCGCACGGTGGTCAACCAGGTGATCTGGGCGTTCTCGAGCACCTCCCGGGTCGCCGACCAGCTGGTCGGCTCGGCGTCGGGGTCGCTGAACCGGCTGTCGATCGTGGTGACGGGGTCGTTCATGATCGTGCTCCTCGAGGTTGTGTGGGAAAGAGGTCTGCGACGAGGCGGTCGACCTCGCCGGCGGTGCTCCAGTCCGCGCTGAAGCGGTTGCGCATCACCGCGACCGCGAGGCCGGAGTCGATGTCGGCCCAGGCGGCGGATCCGTTGCCCCCGGCCATGCCGAACGTCGAACCCGACCGGGCAGGCACGCCGCCCGGGCGGTACTCGCTGAACCCGAAGGCCCAGGTGGTGGCCGGTAGGCCCATCACCTCGTCCGGCCCCGCGTACGCCGGACGCGCCAGCTCCGCCAGCCGGTCCGGTGAGACGAGCGGAGACTCCGCGTGGCCCAGCAGGCCCGCATAGACCCGAGCCGCCCCGCGCGCCGTCATGGTGCCCTGTCCGACGAGGTCGCTGGTGAGCACGTCGCGGCGGTTGGCGAGGTCGGCGGTCGGCCGGGTCGCGGGCGGGACCGCCCGGCCGGCGGGCGTGCCCGGACCGGGGTGGTGCAGTGGCACGCCCTGCGCCACCTCCTGTCGCGCGACGCGGTCCAGCAGCGCCGGCGGGACGCCGAAGTGCACGTCGTCCTCGACGCCGAGCGGCCCGGTCACGGCCTCGTGCAGCCACGAGGTCAGCGTCCGCCCCGTCGCCCGGCGTACCGTCTCGCCGAGCAGGAAACCGAAGGTGTGGACGTGGTACCCGAAGCGAGTGCCGGGCTCCCACCAGGGTTCGGCGTCCGCGACCGCGCGGCACATCAGGTCCCAGTCGCACAGGTCCTCGACGGTCGTCTCGTACGGCAGGGCCGGTACGCCGGCCGTGTGCATGAGCACGTGCCGCAGGGTCACGCCGCCCTTGCCGTGCGCTGCGAACTCGGGCCACACGTCGGCGACGCGCAGGTCGTAGGTCAGCTCGCCGCGCTCCACGAGCACGTGGGCGACGGCGGAAGCCATCCCCTTGGCCGTCGAGGTGGCGAAGAACAGGGTGTCCGGGGTGACGGCCACGCCTCGCTCGGCGTCGGCCAGGCCGCTCACCGCGTCAACGACGAGCTCGCCCCCGTGGATGACCGCCACCTGGAGGCCGGCCTCGCCGCCGTCGGCCACGAGGCGGTCGACGGCCTCCTGGACGCGCGCCTGTGGGGTGCCCGTAGCGTTGTTCGCCATGCAAGGTCCGACGGGCGGCGGGCGGGAAAGTCATCGGCGCAACCGACGCACGAGCGTCGGAACCCTGGAGACAGAGCCTGGTATCACCTTGATACCTTGGCTGCCTGGCTAAGGTATCAAGGTGATACCTTAGCCAGGCAGCCCAGTTCAAGATGCGCAGCAACTCCAGAGGAGCCACTCTCATGGCTATGACACTCCGCCTCACCGAAGAAGAGGACCGCGCGCTCACCGCCACTGCCGAACGGCTGGGGGTCTCGAAGCAGGAGGCCGCACGTGAAGCCATTCGTGTGTTCGTCGACGAGCGCGCACACTTCGAGGACGTCGTCCAGCGCGCCGTCGACCGCTTCGGCCCGGTCCTCGACCGGCTCAAGTAGCGCCGCGCATGACTATCCGATATCTGACCGCATCCGAGCTGCTCTGGATCGCGGAGCAGTTCCTCGGTCGTGCCGTCGAGGTCCGCGACCCAGGCCTGCTCGATTCCGCAGTCACCCGCCCAGCATCTTCAATGATGGGCGTCGAGGCCTACCCCACGATCGACCTCAAGGCTGCCGCGCTGCTCGATTCCTCTGTCAACAACCACGCGCTGATCGACGGGAACAAGCGCCTCGGTCTGATAGCCGCCGCAACCTTCTACGAGGTGAACGGCTTCTACTTCGACCCACCACCCGATGACATCTACGAGCTGGTCATGGCCGTGGCCGACGGGTCACAGCGTGACGTCGCGAAGATCGCCGAGGTGCTCACGAGTTGGCGTGCGCCGCTCGCGCCGGAGGAGAACCGGCTCACCTGACTCTCTGTGCGCTTGCCGGCCGCGACGACAGGTCGCCTAACCTGCGGTCGCCCGCGGGGCGTACATGATGATCGCGACGCCGACCAGGCAGACCAGCGCGCCGATGACGTCCCAACGGTCGGGGCGAAAGCCGTCGACCACCATGCCCCACACGAGCGAGCCCGCCACGAAGACGCCCCCGTAGGCCGCAAGGATCCGGCCGAAGTTGGCGTCGGGCTGGAGGGTCGCGAAGAACCCGTACAGGCCCAGCGCGATCACTCCGGCACCGATCCACAGCCAGCCCCTGTGCTCGCGCACGCCCTGCCACACGAGCCACGCGCCACCGATCTCGAACACCGCGGCGGCGACGAACAGGATGATCGAGCGGGTCACGTTCATCGTGCCGTGCCCCCCGGCGTCGGCGCGGAGCTCCTCATCCCGTCCATGCCACGACCGTAGCCCGTCGAGCTGGCTCGACGGTCACGCTGCGACGCTCAGCCGGCGTCGAAACGCTCCTCGCCCTCGAGATCCGGGTTGTCCTCGGGATCCTCGCCGGGGATCGCCTCCGACCGCTCGTCCTCCTCCGCCGGTCCCGGGTTCTCCCTCGGCGCCCCCGCGGCGTCCGTGACCCCGCGGCCCTGGCCCTCGCCGGGGACCGGTGGCCCCGGACTGGGCACGTGGCCCGGCGCTACCTCGTTCTCGTCGTACTCGCTCTCGCTCATGCTCGGCTCCCTCCCGATGGGGTGGTGCGGCGGCGTGACCGTGGAGCACTCCACGCCGCCGCTCCTCGACCGTACGGCGCCGGCGTCTCGCTCGCACCCAGTCCCGCTGGCTCCGGAGGGGCACCTCCGGCCCGCCTAGAGCGGGGTGTCGCCAGGAGTCTTCCGGTCCTGGACCAGGGCCCGTGCCGGCAGGCCGATGTCCCAGAACTGGATGGTCTGCAGCAGCCAGAAGAGCGCGAAGGTCAGCATCATCACGGTCTCGACCACGAACAGCGTCTGCGGGAACAGGTCCGGGACGTACCGGTCGAGGACGACCATGGTGGTCAGGCCCACCACGAGCACGACCGCCATCACCACGGCTATCCACCGGTACCAGACCCGGTACGCGGCCGCCGACATGCCGCGCAACCGCTCGAACGCCTGGGCGGTGACCGCGTGGTCGGAGCCGTTGATCCAGGCGACGGCCACGAGACAGGCGAACAGCAGGACCGCCGCGGCGTAGTGGGCGACCGCAAGGAAGCTCGCCGGCCACGCCAGCAGCCACGTGCCGGTCGCCGCCCACGTCAGCCAGGTCAGCCACAGGTCGGCTCCCTGGCGGCCGCCGAGGTCGCGCCGCCGTGGCCACGTCGCCAGCAGCAGGACCAGGCCACCGACGAGAAGCAGCGTCCCGACGTTGTTGCCCACCCGCTCCGGAACGTCCAGGCAGTACGGCTCGACGGTGCACATCGCGGCGTCGAGCGGCGTCGGGACCAGCGCCACGACGAACGCGAACATGCCCGCGAAGTTGAGCAGCACCTCCTCGGCCCCGTGCCGGCCCTTGATCGCGATGAGGCACGTCCCGATGCCCACCAGCGTGCCGACGAAGATGCTCTGCACCGGCGAGTAGAAGTACGCGCTGATCGACGCGTGCCACCACTCCTCGCCGGAGCCGAGCCTCCCGTGATCGGCGACCACCTGCATCGCCAACGACACGAACAGCACCAGCACCACCGCCACTATCGCCACCCGGAGATAGCGGTAGGTCAGCCGTACCGGGTCCCCCTGCTTGATCACCATGCGCTCACCCTGGCGCAAGTGCGGCAGATCGGACAACGGCGCACCGCCCCACCACCCGCTACTCCGCCAGCGGGTTGGGGATGGTCACCGACCGGACCACGTCGTTCACGTCGTTGTCGGGCGCCTGGGCGTCCACCGGGCCGAAGTCCCGCGCCTCGACGACCACGCGGTCGTCGAACACGTCCACGGTGAGCCCCCGGTTGATGTCGCGCGTCACGATCTCCTGGATGCCGGACGTGTTCTCGCCCCGTGCGTCCCACTCCACCTGGACCGCTCCGGTGTTCACCGTCCAGAAGCCGTCCGGGTGGCCCCCCGCCGTGCGACGCTGCACCGCCCAGTCGCCGAGCTCGAACGGGTAGTGCGTGTGCCCGCTGAACAGGATCGCGTTGGGGTGGGCGCCGAGCAGCTCGGTCAGCTCGTCGTTGTACTGGTAGCTGTCGCTGTACCAGGGGATCCACGACGCAGAGACCGTGTCGCCGAGCGGGAAGTGCGACATGACCAGCACCTGCTTGTCCCGGGCGGACCAGTACGCGAGCCGGTCGCGCAGCCACTCGACCTGCTCGCGGGACATCGGCACCTCCGGCGGGCGGGCCTCCTCCTGGCCGAGGACGAGGACCGGCACGTCACCGCCCGAGCCCTCCAGGAGGTACTCGTCCCACACCCGGTCGCGCTGGGCGAAGTCGAGGAACCGGTCGCGCAGGACCTCCCACGGCTCGCCCGTGTAGCTCTCGTGGTTGCCGATCCCCGCCACCACCTGGTCCGGCAGGACGTCGGCCGCGCCGGTCATGACGTCGTCGACGTCCTGCCACTGGGCCGTCGAGCCAGAGGCGACGATGTCGCCCGCCATGAGGAGCCCGTCCGCGTCCGGGCGGACGGCGTCGAGGTCCCGCAGCGCGTGGCCGAGGTCGTCGGGGTCGCCCTGGATGTCACTGAGCACCCACGCCGACGTCGGCGCGCCGGCGGCCGGGGGCAGGGGCGCCCGGACCGATACCGAGTCGACAGCCCAGTACCAGGAGTTCGCGTCCGCCGTGAAGTGCCAGCGGAAGACGGCCCGCTTCGCGCCACGCGGCACGTCGACCGGCACGGTCTCGGTGGCGTTCAGCGTCGCACCGTCGTAGTCGTCGGTGACCGTGTCGCTGTCGTACCGGACCAGCTCGGTCTCCGCGCCGCCGTCGAACGCGACGGTGACCCGGCCGGTCTGGCCGGCCCAGCCGCGGTAGTGCGAGTCGAAGGTGAGCTCCACCTCGTCCCGGCCCTTGACCTTGATCGGCGTGGAGGCCAGCGTCGTCGCGTAGCTGCCGGGCGTGCCGGCGCCGTCGGCGAACTCGTCCGAGTCGGCCACGGCGATCACGTCCTGCGCGCGGGCGAACCGGTAGCGCATCTGGTCCTCGGCGTCGGTCCAGAACTCGCGGGTGGTGAACGACCAGCCGCGCCACTCCTCCACGCCACCGTCCGCCAGCTCGGGGCCGTTCTCGACGGACCAGCCCCGTGGGGCTTCGTGCGTCCAGCCGACCGTGCCTGGCTCGATGCCCGGGTCCTCGGCGCGGGGCAGCAGGTCGTCCGCGAGAGAGTCGAAGCTCTCCCGGTGGAGCACGTCGTCGGTGCCACGGGTGTCGGGCTGCCCGGGCCGGCCGGGGCCCGCCACTGCGGTAGCCACCGTGCCGGCGGCGAGCAGGCTCGTGCCGAGCAGCACGGCGACCGTGCGTCGCGTCCGAGCGCGGAAAGTGGAGGTCATGCGGGGGCCTCTCGTCGACCTGGATCGTCCGGCGCCGACGCTACGACCGCGAGGTGTCCGGTGCCGGACCCACGGTCGACGCCGAGGTGAACGGCGACGTCATCCGCGGCACCGGCTGTGCCAGACTCCCGTGCCATGACGTCTGGATCTCCGATGCCTGCCGCCTCCGCCGTTCCCAAGGGCGGGGCCCGGATCCCGCGGCTGCGACGCTCCGGCACGGCCACGCAGCTCGTCGTCGACGGGGAGCCGTTCCTGATCCGCGGTGGCGAGCTGGGCAACTCCAGCGCCGAGCGGACCTACCTTGCCGGCTACTGGCCGCGGCTCGAGGCACTGGGGCTGAACACCGTCGTCGCACCGGTGTACTGGGACGTGGTCGAGCCCGCCGAGGGAACGTTCGACTGGACGAGCGTCGAGGAGCTGATCGACGACGCCGCCGCCCACGGGATGCGCCTCGTACTGCTGTGGTTCGGCAGCTGGAAGAACAGCATGTCCTGCTACGCACCGGGCTGGGTCAAGACGGACGTCGAACGATTTCCGCGCAGCCGGGACTCCAACGGGCGCGCCCTGGAGATCCTCACACCGTTCAGCGACAACAACCGGGACGCCGACGCCCGGGCGTTCGCGGCCCTCATGCGCCGGCTGCGCGAGTACGACCGGGAGCACGTCGCCGTCCTCGTCCAGGTCGAGAACGAGATCGGGATGATCCCGGAGGCCCGCGACCACACCGCCGAGGCCGAGCGGGCGTTCGCCGGACCGGTGCCCGCCGAGCTGATGGCCTACCTGCAGAAGCACCACGAGGCGCTGGCCCCCGAGCTGCGGGAGAGGTGGACGGCGGCGGGAGGCCGCACCGGCGGGACGTGGACCGAGGTTTTCGGCGAGGGCCCAGCCACCGAGGAGCTGTTCATGGCCTGGGCCTTCGCCAGGTACGTGCAGCCAGTCGCCGCAGCCGGCAAGGCAGAGCTCGACCTGCCGATGTACACGAACGCGGCACTGATCCGGCCCGGATACCTCCCGGGTCAGTACCCGAGCGCCGGCCCCCTGCCGCACCTGATCGACGTCTGGCGTGCTGGCGCGCCCGCCCTCGACTTCATCGCCCCGGACATCTACTTCCCCGAGTTCGCGGAGTGGGCGGGCCGCTACACGCGCGACGGCAACCCCCTGTTCGTGCCGGAGGCGCTGCGCAGCACCGACGCCGCGGCCAACGCGCTCTACGCCTTCGGCGCCCACGGGGCGATCGGGTTCTCACCGTTCGGCATCGAGACGATCGAGGGCCCCGCCGCGGAGGCGTTGACTGCGAGCTACGACGTCGTGAACCAGCTCTCGCCGCTGATCGCGGCCCATGCCGGCGACGGCACCATGACGGCGCTGGTGCCACCCGCGGAGAGCCAGCGAGCCCCGCACCGGATCGTCTTCGGTGAGCTCGTGCTCGAGGCGACCTACGAGCGCATCGCCGCGCCGAGCCTGGCCGACGGTGTCATCAACGAGGCCGACGACCGGTCCACGGATCTCACCAGGCTGCCCGCGGCCGCGATAGTCATCCGGACGGCACCTGACGAGCTCGTCATCGGCGGTACGGGTGTCACCGTCACGTTCTCGTCCGCCCGGTCGGGTGCGGAGAGCATTGGCATCCTGGACTGCGCGGAGGGCCGGTACCACGACGGCGCCTGGGAGCACCAGCGGTGGCTCAACGGGGACCAGACCCACCAGGGACGGCACCTGCGGCTGGAGCCCGGTCGGTTCGCGATCCAGCGGATCCGGCTCTACCGGTACAGCTAAGGGCCGAGCCGACCGGGGCGGACCGGCTGGGGCGGTCCGGCCAGGTGGTCCGGCCTGACACCGTCAGTCGGCGCTCGGCACCGTGAACCGCTCCTCGATGTCGCGGATCAGCTTCGCGTAGTTCCGCAGCACGGCGGCCACCCAGAGCACCGCCAGCGCGGCGAACGCCACCTCCGTGGCGAGATAGACGACGCCGCCTGCGAGCACCAGCAACGACACGGTGCCGAGCGTAACGAGTGGAAACCGGAACAGGTAGTACACGGACAGCCGCGCGACGTCGCGTGTGCGGAAGTTGAAGAACGAGGCGATGACCAGCGAGTTCATGCACGCCAGCACGAGCACCAGGGAGATCCCGAGCAGCAGTCCGGCATACCAGTCCGGTACGCCGGTGGCACCGAAGTTCGCCAGGGTGACGCCCAACACCATCCCGCCGACGAGCGCGGGCACCCACACCTTGAGCACATCCGCCCAGTTCTGCCAGTATCCGCGCAAGAACGTTCGCGCCGGGGTCAACCCTTCGGTGCCTGCCCGGTTCCGCAACCCGTACAGCCCTGCCGAGAACGCCGGGCCCAATGGCATCAGGCACAGTGCCACCAGCGGGGCGTTGCCGGCGGACCGGTCCAGCACCAGCAGGGGCAGCGTCCCCGGCAGGGTGGTCAGGATCATGAGGAACCCGGTGACCAGGTACCAGTAGATCGCGTTGGTCACCTGGGAGAGCGGGCCCTCGCCGAACTCGGGACGCCCAGGAGGCTGGCCCGGCCTCTCGTGCGGCCAGTGCAGCGGGTCGCGCCGGGGTCCGTCGTCCGATGTCGTCACTCGCTCGTTCTCCGTCTCATGTGGTTCCCGCTCCGACCCGCGTGGCCGGGACGTCATCGTCGAGCCCTTTCACTGGCCGGTCGGGTCAGGCAGGTCAGGTCGGATCAGGTCGGGTCGGACGCGCTGGGCTTCCCGAGGATCCTGGCGTCGTCCAGCCACGGCGGGGTCTCGTCGCGCACGGGGTCGATCTCGACGAGCGTGACCCCGTGGCGGCCGATGGTCAGGTCGAGGTCGACCCGGCCTGCGTCCGCCGTCGGGACAACGGGGAGCGAGTACGCGCGGCGGGCAGGTTCGCTCGCCTCGCGCAGCGCATCCAGCTGCCTGCCCGACGGCGACGCGGGCCGCCCCATGGCCCCCCAGGCCGCCCAAGCGTTCCCGGCGGCCTGATCGACGTCGTGCCGCATGACGAACACCCGCCCGGTCGCCGAGACCGGGAGGCTCAGGCGTAACTCGTGCCGGTCCGGTTCCGGTGGGGCGTCCGTGCCGCCCACCGGCTGCCAGGCCAGCACGGTGACCCGGCCCGTCGAAGAGTCCCGGGTCACGAGATGGTCGGTGCCGCGGGCGAGGACGTCCTGGCCCATGCGCGCTGTGAACGCGTACAGGTGGTACGTCGGCTTCTTGATCTGGCGGTGCGTGAGCATGCCGAATCCGCCGTGGAAGAACGACGCGGGAACCCCGACCTCTTCGAAGACGTCGCAGAACGTCCAGTAGGAGAACGAGTCCACCAGCTCGCCACCGCCGGCCAGGACCGGCGCGAGGTAGGCCGCGTTGTAGGCGGTGTCGTGGATCGGGTTGTCGGGACGGTAGCTCGTGTTGAACTCGGACACGTGCAGCGGCAGCTCCGCCAGCTGCGTGCCGGCGAGCAGCTTGCGTGGTCGCGCGAACTGGTCGAGCAGGGTCTCCGGAGACCCGAGCGTCTGATAGACGCCGAACGGCACGTGCTGCGCGGGACCGGAGGAGTACGCGTGCACGGACGTGAAGTCGATCGGCACGTCGCGCGAGGTGACGAACTCGGCGAAGGGCTCCCACCAGTCGTCGGCGCCTGGTGACAGGACAGGGCCGCCCACCTGCAGCGACGGGTCCACGTCCTTGACGGCTGCCGCGGTCACCTCATAGAGGCGGAAGTAGGCGGCCCGGTCGGCGTCCTTCCAGAAGTTGACGAGGTTGGGCTCGTTCCACACCTCGACCGGCCAGGTGCTCACCTCGTCGAGGCCGTACCGGTCGACCAGGTGTCGCAGGGTTGCCCGCACGAGCCCAGCCCACTCGCGGTGGTCACGCGGCGGCGTGATGTTGCCCTTCCACCAGAAGACGGTGTCGGTCCCGGACGCGAGCGCCTCCGGCATGAACCCGAGCTCCAGGAATGGTTTGATCCCGAGGCTCAGGTAGGCGTCGACCACCTGGTCGACGTAGGTGAAGGCGTACCGGGTCCCGGAGTACCCGGCCTGGTCGTACGGCCGGAGCACCCCGACGTCGTCGGACAGCAGGCCGTGACCCCGGATGTACCGGAACCCGATGTCCTGCTGCACCAGGGCCAGGGATTCCTGGTAGTCCTGGCGGAGCGCCAGGTTGAAGCGGCCGGTGCCGACGCATGATCGCCAGGCGTCCCCCAGGACACCTGAGGGTTCGGCCGGTACAACGATGCGGGACACTGGGCTCCTCGAGGTTGGTACGTGTGTGCCCGGCGTACGGCGGTGGTACACCCGGGCACCGTTGCCGGCCCGAACCAGGTGTGGGCTCGGACCGGCAGACGGGGCGGGTCAGGCGTGGATCACTCGGTGACGCCGGCTGCGGAGTTGGCGCGGTCGACGTACTCCTGCATCCCGGCGCCCTCGAGCTCGGCGACGTAGGCGTCCCACTCGTCCAGCGAGCGCTGGCCCAGGATGAACTGTGCGGTGGCCTGGAAGACCATGTCCTGCAGCGTCGTCTGCTGCAGGCCCGCCTGCTCCTGCTCCATCTCGTCGTACGCGACGGCCGGCGGGATCTCCAGCTCCTCCTTGGTCGCGTTCATGTCCTCGATGTACTTGATCGACTCCTCGCTGCGCATCGACAGGTCCAAGTCCTCGGACGAGCCGTGGGCCAGCGAGAAGACGCCGTTGTAGTAGCCGAAATCGGCGTTGAGGAGCTTCGGCGCGCCCTCGTTCAGGGCACCCCAGGTGACGTCGTCCTTGAGTACGCGCTTGTCGCCCTCCCGCTCGAACGTCTCGCCCTCGACGCCCCACTTGGCGAACTCCATGCCCTCGTCGGAGTAGTACAGCCAGTCGACGTACTGGAGCATCGCCAGGAAGTCCTCCTGCTCGGCGGCGCCCGCCGCGAACATCAGGCCGGACTCGCGGCGCGAGCCACCGGGGACGTAGTCACCGGCCGGACCACCCGGGACGGTGATCATCTCGATCTCGGAGTCCTTGTCGCCGATCTCGTCGAAGGCCTTCCGGTACTCCAGGATGACCTGGTCGTTGGTGCCGATCGCCGCGGCCTGGCCCGACGCGAACTTCTGCTCGGCCTGCTCGTCCTCCTGGGTGACCGCCTCGGGATCCAGCAGCCCGTCCTCGACCAGACCGGCGAAGTACTCCACGAGGGTCTTGTACTCGTCCGAGCCACCGGCGTACTCGTACACGCCCTCGTCCTGGTTCCACTGCAGGCCCAGGACGTAGCCCCAGCCTGCCACCGTGCCGAAGTTCGGCGCGGCCGCGGAGATCGTGGCCTCGATCGGGCCGTTGGTCGACCAGCGGTCGGTCATCGGGTACTTCAGGTCCGGGTTCTCGTCCTTGATCACCTGGAGTTGCTCGGCGAGTTCGTCCCAGGTCTTCGGGTGCTCGAGGCCGGCCTCTTCCCACAGGTCCTTTCGGATCGCGACGGTGTAGGCGCCGGGGATCGTGATCTCGTGGATCCCCGGGATCATGTAGAACTTGCCGTCCTCCTGCTTCTGGGCGTCGATCTCCTCCTGCAGGTCCCACTCCTCCACCTTCTGCTGGAAGTTGGGCATGTACTGCACGTAGTCCGAGATCGGCAGCAGAGCGCCACCGCTCACGAACTGTGCCTCGTCCCCGGGATAGGTAACGGGCATGATGTCCGGCGCGTCGCCCGAGCTGACCAGGACGGACCGGCGCTGGGCCATGTCCTCCAGCGGCACGTTCTCGTAGTCGAACGTGACGTTCTGGTTCTCCTCGAGGTGCTGGATGATCGGCCAGTCGGCCTTGAACGGGTAGTTCGGGTGGTCGCGGTACAGCAGGCTGAAGCTGACCGGCTCGGTGGCCTTGAACGTGGTGCCGGCCTCAAAGTCCTCCATGTAGCCGACCTGCGACTCCATGTCGATTGCGCCGGCCTCGCCGCCGCCGTCGTCGCCGTCGCCGCCGACCGAGCACGCGGTGAGCGTGACGGCCAGGACCGACGCAGCCATGCCCGCGGCAGTCTTTCTGCGGGTGATCCTCATGATTCTCCTCCAGTTGTGAACGTCGTTGTTCGCGACGGTCAGATGGTCTGGTGCACCTGTGGGGTACCGGCGGGACGGCGGGCGTCAGCCCTTGACCGAGCCGAGCATCACGCCGGAGACGAAGTACTTCTGGACGAACGGGTAGACGCACACGATCGGGATCACCGTCAGCAGCATGGTCACCGCCTGGAGGTTGGCGCCGATCTGCACCTCCTCCATGCCCGCCTCTCGGCCCGCGCCCGTCGCGCCGGCCAGCAGGTTGCGTAGGTAGAGCGTGACCGGCTGGAGCTCCGGATCGCTCAGATAGAGCATCGCCGGGAACCACGAGTTCCAGAACGCGACGGCGTAGAAGAGGATCATGGTGGCCACGACCGCCTTGGACAGCGGCAGCACGATCCGGAAGAAGATCCCGTAGACCGTCATGCCGTCGATCGCCGCGGCCTCCTCCAGGTCGCTCGGGAAGTTCTCGAAGAACGCCTTCATCACGAGCAGGTTGAACGCGCTGATCGCGTTCGGGATGATGATCGCCCAGACCGTGTTCTTGAACCCCAGCCCGGAGATCAACAGGTAGTTCGGCACGAGACCGCCGTTGAAGAACATGGTCACCACGACCATGCCGATGAAGAACGACCGGCCCTTGAGGTGCTTCTTCGCCAGCGCGTAGGCCATCGTGGTGGTGAGTGCCATGGCGATGGCGGTCCCGCCGACCGTGTGGATGACGGTGTTCCCGTAGCCCGTCCAGAACCGCCCTTGGGTCAGCACCTCCATGAGGGTGGTGGTGTTGAAGCCCATCGGCCAGAGGTTCACCTGGCCGGCGACGATGTAGCCGTGCGAGCTGAACGCCTTGGCGATCAGGTTCACGAACGGGTACAGCGTGATGCCGCAGACGATCACCAGCACCGTGGCGTTGACGACGCGGAACACCGTATAGGCCCGCGAGTCCTTGACGGTCTTCGGGACCTGCCGGACCCGAGAGATGTCCGGGACAGCCGGATCCGTGGTCACCATAGGGAGGCTCCAACCGTGCGCTTGGCGATCGCGTTCGCTGAGAGGACAAGGGTCAGACCGATGAGCGCCTCGAACAGGCCGATCGCGGCGCCGTAGGAGAAGCTCCCGCTGTTCAGTGCGACGCGGTAGATGTAGGTCGCGATGACGTCGCCCGACGCGTACGTCAGCGGGTTGTACAGCAGCAGCACCTTCTCGAACCCGACCGCCATGAACGTGCCGATGTTCAGGATCAGGAGCACGACGATCGTCGGACGGATGCCGGGCAGCGTGATGTGCCACGTCTGCTGCCACCGGTTGGCGCCGTCGATCCGAGCCGCCTCGTAGAGCTGGTCGTCGATGGTGGTCAGCGCGGCCAGGTAGAGGATCGTGCCGAACCCGACGACCTGCCAGATCTCCGACGTCACGTAGATCGTCCGGAACCAGTCGTCCCGCTGCATGAACGAGATCGGGTCGGCGCCGACGGCGGAGATGATCTGGTTCACGGTGCCATTGAGCGCCGTCAGCTGGTACACGAAGCCGGCCACGATCACTATCGACATGAAGTGCGGCAGGTAGGTGATCGTCTGCGTGATCTTCTTGAACCGACGTGACCGCAGCTCGTTCAGCATGAGGGCTAGCGCGATGGGCAGCGGAAAGAGGACCACCAGGGTGAGCGTGCCCAGGACGACGGTGTTGAGGAAGACGTCCCAGAACTTGGGGTCCTGGATGAACATCTCGATGTAGTAGAAGCCGACCCACTCGTCGCCGAACATCGAGCTGCCCGGCCGGAACCGGCGGAAGGCGACGACGTTCCCGGCCATCGGTACGTACCTGAAGATGATCAGGTAGATGACGGGCAGGATCAGGAACGTGTAGAGCCGCCAGTCCTTGCGCAGCGCGCGCGCCCATGTGTAGGTGTTCCGCAGCTGCTGGGGCGGGGGGCTGTCCGCGCTCACGCCCTCCGTGCCACCCGGCGGTGTCCCACCCGGCGGCTTCCCAGCCGTCTGCGGCACGGTCTCGACCGTCCCGGTGCCTCGTGCCATCGATGTCCTCCGGCCACGGCGCCGTGTCCTTGACCCCGTCGCTGGGGTCGGTCCACTTCGTCGTGGAACGTTTTCGAAAACTATCGGCACGATTGCCGATACTTTGGTTTCTCGGACAGTAGGGTGACTCCGCTCACACAGTCAAGCCATGGTTGCTCGGGGTCAGGTCACGATTCGATGTCACCCTCGTGTTGGCCAACCCGGCAGTGCGAGCGGTGTACGGTCAGAAGTGAGAGGCGAAAGTTTCGACAAGGAGACCCGAAAGGTGGTGGCGACCCGCATGGCTGAGCTCGACACGGGACAGGGCGGACTGACCTCCGCCGCGGCAACGCCGACGATCGCCACGATCGCGCGCGAGGTCGGTGTCTCGGTGCCCACGGTGTCCAAGGTCCTGAACGGCCGGGCCGACGTCGCCCCGGCTACCCGCGAGCGCGTCGAGGCCGCCCTCGAGAAGCACCAGTACCGGCGTCGCCGTCCGGCGACCGCGCCACTGGGCACCGGCCTGATCGACCTCGTCTTCCACCGGCTCGGCTCGGGCTGGTCCATGGAGATCATCCGCGGCGTCGAGGCGGCGGCAGCCGAGTCCCGGACCAGCGTGATCCTGTCCGAGCTGGGCGGCGAGCACCGCCCGCCCGCCACCTGGCTCGACACGACCATCGCGCGGCCGCCGCTCGGCGTGCTGCTCGTCGCGGCGAACCTGTCGGAGGCCCAGCACCAGCAGCTCGACCGGCGCAGCATCCCGTACGTGGTGATCGACACCGACGGTGAGCCGCCGGCCGACGTCGCCTCAGTGGGTTCCGACAACTGGAACGGCGGGCTGCAGGCCACACGGCACCTGCTCGCGCTGGGACACCGCCGGATCGCGATGATCACCGGGCCATGGGACATGCTGTGCAGCCGCGCCCGCGTCGACGGGTTCCGCTCGGCGCACGACGAGGCGGGCGTCGTCGTCGACCCGGCGCTGGTGCGCGAGGGGAACTTCTACACCGAGGCCGGCTTCGACCAGGGCATGGAGCTGCTGTCCCTGCCGGACCGCCCGACGGCGGTGTTCGCCGGGTCCGACATGCAAGCCCTCGGCCTGCTCCGCGCCGCGCACCAGCTCGGCCTGCGGGTGCCCGAGGACCTGTCGGTGGTGGGCTACGACGACCTGCCGCTCGCCTCGTGGGTCGGGCCGCCGCTCACGACCGTGCGGCAGCCGCTCGCCGAGATGGGAGCTGCCGCCACGCAGATCCTGCTCGACATCGCGCGCGGCCGGTCGCCGAAGGTGCGCCGCCTCAACCTCTCGACCGAGCTGGTCGTGCGGGACTCGACGGCGCCCCTCCACTGAATCGCTTCTCTGTGGTGCGGGGCCGCTCAGATCGAGCGGGCGTGCGCAGCCAGCCGGTCGAACGCCGCGTCCAGGTCGGCGTCGACCACCTGGGCCTCTGGATGCGCGTCGAACCAGGACATCTGTTCCACCGCGCCGATGTCGTAGGTGATGGTCGTGCCGAACTCCGGCACGAGCGTGCGCACCTTCGAGATGTCGAAGACCATCGAGTGCGCCTTGTCGCCGACCAGACCTGCGCCCATCTCGGGGAGCACCCGTGCGATCGTCTCGGACGCCACGTGCACCAGGTCCGGGTTCGGCACGCCCGCCGCCTCGGCCAGCCAGGTGTAGATCTGGTCCCACGTGGGCGCGTGCGTGCCGGTGATGTGGAACGTGTCCCCCACGGCGAGCGGGTGACCGAGCAGCCCGACGAACCCGACGGCGAAGTCCTCGGTGTGCGTCAGCGTCCACAGCGACGTGCCGTCGCCGTGGACCACCACGGGCTTCCCCGTACGCATGCGGGCGACGTCGGTCCAGGCGCCCGACGTCGGCAGCAGGGTGCGGTCGTACGTGTGCGACGGCCGCACGATCGTCGCGGGGAACCCGTTGTCCCGATACTCCCGGACCAGCAGGTCCTCGCACGCGATCTTGTCGCGGGAGTACTGCCAGAACGGGTTGCGCAGCGGAGTGGACTCCCGGACCGGCAGCCTTGACGGCGGCGTCTGGTACGCCGACGCCGACGAGATGAACACGTACTGCCCGGTGCGGCCGGCGAACTGCGCGACGTCACGCGCCACGTGGTCGGGGCTGAACGCCCGGAACTGCGCGACGACGTCGAACTCCCGGCCGCCCAGTGCCGCGGCGACAGACCCCGCGTCGTTCGCGTCGGCGACGAGGGTCTCCACCTCCGCAGGAAGCGACCGGGTCGAGGACCGGCCCCGGTTGAGCACCGTCACCCGGTGCCCGAGCCGCGCGGCCCGGGCCACCGAGGCATGGCTGATGATTCCGCTTCCACCGATGAACAGGATGCTCTTGGACGACATGGCGCCAATCCTTGCACCCTGTCCGGCTGCCCGGGATCCGGGCAGTGATCAGCGCCGGACTCCCGCGGCGGGCGCGCGGCGGACGGCCTTCCACACCGGATCGAGGAGGCCTTGCACCGGACCGGCGGAGGCCTGACGCCGGACGGACGGCGGCCGTGGTGCCGGACGGACGGCGGCCTGACGTCGAGCGGACGGCGGCCTGACGCCGAGCGGCAAGTTGCCCGCTGCAGTGCGCGCCGAACCGCAAGCTAACCGTCCACGCCGCGCCGAACCGCACGTAATCCGCCCAACCGGGCGCCGAACCGCAAGCTAACCGTCCACCCGAGGGCCGAGCCGCAAGCTACAGGTCTTGTGAGGCCCTGATCGACGCGTCGGCTGCGGTTCGGCGCCCGGAACGACGTCCAACCTGCGGTTCGGCGCTAGGAAGTCCCCCGCACCGCGACCAACTTGCGGTTCGGCGGGGCGAGGACGGCTAACTTGCGGCTCGACGCCAGCAAGCCCTCGCAGGACGACCAACCTGCGGCTCACGTCAGCACGCCCTCCGCACAACGACCCACCCTGCGGTTCGACGAGGCCCGGAACCCCAGCACCAGTTCAGCGCTGGACCCGGGCGCTCCCGCCGCCGGCCAGCTTGGCCACCTCGGCGAGCGTCACCATGGTGGTGTCGCCGGGCGTGGTCATCGCAAGGGCGCCGTGCGCGGCGCCGTACTCGACGGCCTCCTGCAGCGAGCCGAGCTCCATGAGCCCGTAGGCCAGCCCGGAGGCGAACGAGTCGCCGCCGCCGACGCGGTCGAAGATCTCCAGGTCCGCCCGGTGGGTCGCCTCGGCGAAGCCCTCCTTGCGGGACCACGCGATCGCGCCCCAGTCGTTGCGCGAGGCGGACCGCACCCCGCGCAGGGTCGTCGCGATGACCTGGAAGTTCGGGTAGGCCTCCGACGCCGTCTCGATCATGGCCCGGAACGCGCCGGTGTCCAGGTCGGTGAGGTTCTCGTCGACGCCTTCGACCTCGAAGCCGAGCGAGGCGGTGAAGTCCTCCTCGTTCCCGATCATGACGTCGACGTGCCGGGCGAGGCGCCGGTTGACCTCGCGCGCGCGCTCCTCGCCGCCGATCCCCTTCCACAGCGAGGGCCGGTAGTTCAGGTCGTAGGACACGATGGTGCCGTGCCGGCGGGCGGCGGCCATCGCGGCCTCTGCCACGTCGGCGCTGCTCTCCGAGAGCGCGGCGAAGATGCCACCCGTGTGCAGCCAGCGCACGCCGCGCGAGAACAGCGCGTCCCAGTCGACGTCGTCCGGCTTCATCTGCGAGATGGCGGTGTTGCCGCGGTCGCTCACGCCGACGGCGCCGCGCGCGCCGAAGCCGCGCTCCGTGAAGTTGAGGCCGTTGCGCACCTGACGGCCGATGCCGTCGTAGGGCACCCACTGCACGTACTGGGTGTCGAGCCCGCCGGTCAGCATGAAGTCCTCGACCAGCCGGCCGATCTCGTTGTCGGCGAGGGCCGTGACGATCGCGCCGCGCAGGCCGAAGCAGCGGCGCAGACCGCGGGCCACGTTGTACTCGCCGCCGCCCTCCCACACGTCGAAGCTGCGGGCCGTGCGCACGCGCCGGTTGCCCGGGTCGAGGCGGAGCATCACCTCGCCGAGGGCGACGGCGTCGTACGCGCTCTCGGCGGCGGGGCGGACGTTGAGCGAGGTCATCAGTTCTTCTCCTCGGTGGTCGAGCCTGCGGTGGTGGAGCCTGTCGAGCCCCCGTCGATCTGTGCGGCGAGCGCCACGGCGTCGCGCGTGCGGCGGACGATCTCGTCCCAGTCGCCCGCTGTGACGAGCTTGCGGTCGACCATCCACGAGCCACCGACGGCGAGCACCGGCTTCAGCGTCAGGTAGTCGGCGAGGTTGGCGGCGCTGACGCCGCCCGTCGGCACGAACCGCACGCCCGGGAACGGGGCGGAGAACGCCTTGATGGCGGCGGGCCCGCCGACGACGGAGGCGGGGAACAGCTTGACGACGTCGAGCCCCAGGTCGAGCGCAGCCATGATCTCCGACGGCGTGGCGACCCCCGGCAGCACGGGGATGCCGTGCTCCTGGGCGCGCCGCACGACGGCGGCGGACAGCCCCGGGGACACGATGTAGCGGGCACCGGCGGCCGCGACGTCGTCCACCTGCTGCGCCGTGGTCACGGTGCCCGCGCCCACGACGACGTCGGGCTGGTTCTTCGCGACGGCGCGGATGGCGTCGACGCCGCCCGCGAGCCGCAGCGTGATCTCGGCGACGGGCAGGCCGCCGGCGACGAGCGCGTCGGCCAGGCGGGCACCCTCGTCTGCGCCGTCGACCACGACGACTGGCACGAGCCGGTGGGCGGCGAGGGTCTCGAGGACAGTGCTGTCCGGGGATGACATCGGATCTCCGTTTCGCTATGGTGAACGCCTGTTGTTCACTGCGAAACGCATGCTACGCGAGGGAGCCCCATGGATGCCAGCCCGCTCGGGAGCGTCGACAAGGCGCTGCTGGCGCTCGACACGCTCGCAGGCTTCGGCGCCGCTGGCGCACCGCTCGCGGTGCTGGCCCAGGCCGTCGGCGTCAGCAAGCCCACGTTGCACCGCACGCTCTCCGCGCTCCGGCACCGCGGGTACGCAGAGCAGACCCCTGGCGGCACGTACCGCCTCGGCCCCGCCGCGGTCGCCCTCGGGAGCACCTATCTGGCCGAGGAGAACCTGCCCGCGCTCCTGCATCCGGCCCTGACCGCGCTCAGCGAGAAGACCGAGGAGCTGGTGCACCTCGGTGTTCTCGCCGGGCGCGAGGTGGTGTACCTCGACAAGGTCGAGCCGCAGCGCGCGGTCCGCGTGTGGTCCGCCGTCGGACGGCGGCGTGCTGCCGCGACGACCGCGCTGGGCCGTGCGCTGCTGTCGGTCCAGGACCTCGACGAGGCGGCGCTCGCCCGGTTCGCCGGCACGGACACGAGCACCCGGCAGCTCCGTGGCGCGCTGGACGGCGCCCGGGCGAGCGGGATCGCCGACGAGACCGAGGAGAACGAGGCGGGTATCGCCTGCATCGCCGTGCCGCTGCTGCGGGCCGGGCGGGCCGTCGCCGCCGTCAGCATCACCGCCCCGGTCGAGCGGCTCACCGGCGACGCGCGCGACGAGCGGGTGGCGGCGCTCCGGGAGATCCTCCCGTCACTCCTCCCTGCGGCCCTGACGGTCCCACCCGCAACAACCTGACCCGTTTGGTTGTGGGCGCGACCGTTGCGCCTAAGACGGACACATAGTCGCAACGGTCGCGCCCACAGCCAACGCAAGCCGACTCAGCGGGCCAGCCACCCGCCGTCGACCGCGAGGACCTGGCCGTGCACGTAGTCGGCAGCGGTGGAGACGAGGAACACGACGGCGCCACCCATGTCCTGCGAAGTACCCCAGCGGCCGGCCGGGATCCGCGCCGAGATCTGCTCGGACCGCACCGGGTCCCGCACCAGGGCCTCGTTCATCTCCGTGTCCATGTACCCGGGGGCGACGGCGTTGACGTTGACGCCCTGACCGGCCCACTCGTTGCAGAGCGCCTTCGTGAGCTGGGCCACCGCACCCTTGCTCGCCGCGTAGGCGGGCACGGTGATCCCGCCCTGGAAGCTGAGCAACGAGGCCACGTTGACGACCTTGCCGCGCCCGCGCTCGAGCATGGGCCGCCCGAAGAGCTGGCACAGCCGGAACACCGCACGCAGGTTGACCTGGAGCACGGCGTCCCAGGCGTCGATCGGGAAGTCCACCGCCGGGTACCGGTCCTGCGTGCCGGCGTTGTTGACGAGGATGTCCACCTCGCCGTCCGCGAGCACCTGGGCAGCGGCGGCCTCGACCGACGTCAGGTCGGACAGGTCCACCGGCACGAACCGTAGGTCGCGCCCGGCCGCGGCGGCGTGCTCGGTGAGCTCCGCCCCCGGCGCGGACCGCGCCATGATCACCACGTCGGCGCCGGCGTCGAGCAGGGACCGCGTGATGCCCTCGCCGAGGCCGCGCGCGCCGCCGGTGACGACAGCCGTCGAGCCCTCCAGGGAGAACGGTGCGCCCGTCATGCCAGGTCCCCCGCCGGGGCGACCAGCACCTTGAGCGCGGCTCCCCCGTCGGCCGCGGCGGTGACCGCCGCCGAGACCTCCGCGAGCGGGAAGACCTGGACCGGCACGCGGGCAAGGCCCAGCGCATCCTCGGCGACCAGCTCGATCGCCCGCACCACGTCGGCCCGCGTGTAGACGCGCACGCCGCGCACGGACAGCTCCTTGAAGCAGACCGCCTGCAGGTCGACGGGTGCGGGCTTCTTGTGCACGCCCACGACCACGATCGAACCCAGCACCCGCGTCGCCGCGGTCAGCTCCGGCGTCACCGCCGGGTGACCAGCCGCGTCGAACGTGATGTCGGAGCCCTCTCCGGCGGTGTGCTCGAGCACCACGTCCGTCAGGGTCCGGTCTGCGGGGACGACGGTGAGACCGAGGTCCGCGAGGACGCTGCGGCGCCAGGCCGACGGTTCGCTCACGATGGCCTGGGCCGCGCCGGCGTGCCGGGCCACCAGCGCCGTGAGGACGCCGATCGGCCCGCCACCGGCCACCGCCACGACGTCGCCGGTGCCGACCCGCGCGGTGCTGACCGCATGCACGGCGACCGCGAGCGGCTCGACCAGGGCACCAACCCGCGGGTCCACGCCGTCGGGCAGACGGTGCAGCACCGACGGGGGCAAGGCCACGTACTCCGCCAGGCCGCCTGGCGCGTCGATGCCGTAGAGCTGGAGGTCGCGGCACACGTGCGTGGCGCCCGACCGGCAGGCGCGGCAGTCGCCGCACGAGATCAGCGGTTCGACGACCACCGTCGCGCCGGCCTCCGGGCCACCCTCACCGGGCGCGACCACTGTGCCCACGATCTCGTGCCCTGGCACGAGGCCCGCGGCGGCCCGGGGGTGGGCACCGTGCACGATCGCCAGGTCGGTGCCGCAGATGCCGTTGTACAGCACCCGCACCAGCGCCCAGCCCTGCGGCACCTCCGGGACGGGCAGCTCGCGCACGCTCATGGTGTCCGCAGCGGTCCACACGGCCGCGGTCATCGTGGTCGGGATGGTCGGGGTGGTCGGCATCTCAGGCTCCGATCGGCTGGGTGGCCAGGTGGGCGGTGCGTCCGCGCCCCCAGGCCTCGGGGTTCACGACCTCGCGGGGCGGGCTGCCCGCCAGCACGTCGACGACGTTCTGGGCGGTGCGCCGCTTCAGCTCCCGGTAGGACTCCTCCGAGTACCAGGCGAGGTGGGGAGTGAGCACGACGTTGTCGAACCGGGTCAGCGGGTGGTCGGTCGGCAGCGGCTCGACGTCGTGCGTGTCGATCGCAGCTCCGCCGAGCGCGCCCTGGCCGAGGGCCGCGACGAGCGCGTCGGTGTCCACGACACCGCCACGCGCCGTGTTCACGACGACGGCCGTCGGGCCCATCAGAGCGAGCTGCTCCGGCCCGATCATGCCGCGGGTGCCTTCGTGCAACGGCACGTGCACCGACACGACGTCGGCGGCCGCGCACAGCTCGTCGAGCGTGACGGCCCGCACGCCGCGGTAGTCGGTGCCGGGGGTCGCGAGCACGTCGAAGCCCACGACGTCGTACCCCAGACCCGCGGCCTTGCGCGCGGTGGCCCGCCCGATCCGGCCGAGACCGACGACGCCGAAGGTGCGTCCGGCGATCTGGTGCAGCGGCCGCACCTTCGGCAGGTCGACCCGGCCGGCGCGCACCCCGCGGTCGAGCAGCGGGATGCCACGCGCCACGGCGAGCGCCAGACCGATCGCGTGGTCCGAGACCGCCTCGGTACCGTAGTCGGGCACGTTGCAGACGGCGATCCCGCGTTCGGTGGCGGCCTGGACGTCCACCGAGTCCACACCGACGCCGTAGCGGCCGATGACGCGCAGGCGCGGCAGGGCGTCCATGAGCGGGCCGTCGATCGTCGCGTACTGCACGAGGATCCCGTCGGCGTCGGCGCAGGTACGCTCCAGCGCGGCGCGGTCGTGGGCCTGCTCGACGCGGAACGTCGCACCGGCCGCGCGGGCGACGTCCTCCTCCTGGAGGAACGCGTCGTGGTCGCACTCGGTGACGACCATCGTCGGGGCGGGCCCCTGGGGCGCTGTCGTCGTAGCCGTCATCGGGCGAGCCATCCGCCGTCGACGGGGAGGATCGCGCCGTGCACGTAGTCCGAAGCGGGCGCGGCGAGGTAGAGCACCGCCCCGGCGATGTCCTCCGGCGTGGCCCAGCGGCCGGCCGGGATCCGGCCGAGGATCTCGGCGTTACGCCCGGCGTCGCCCCGCAGCGCCTCCGTGTTGTCCGTGGCCACGTACCCGGGGGCGACCGCGTTGACGTTCACGCCGCGGCCGGCCCACTCGTTGGCGAGCGCCTTGGTCAGGCCGGCGAGCGCCGACTTCGACGCCGTGTACCCGGGGACGTTGACGCCGCCCTGGAAGCTCAGCATCGAGGCGGTGTTGACGATCTTGCCGTGGCCACGCGCGAGCATGGACCGGCCGACCTCGCGGGACAGCGTCCAGGCGGACCGCAGGTTCACCTCGATCACGTGGTCGAAGTCGGCATCCGGGTGCTCGGCGGCCGGAGCCCGGCGGATCGTCCCGCCGTTGTTGACGAGCACGTCCACCTCGAGGGCGGTCAGCCGGTCGCACAGGTCGGCGACGGCCGCCCGGTCCGAGAGGTCGGTGGCGATCGGCGTGAAGCGGCGGCCAGCCGCTTCGACGGCCCTGCGGGCATCGGTGTCGCCGTCCGACATGGTCGTGCTGACGCCGACGACGTCGGCCCCCGCCTGCGCGAGGAGGGTCGCGATGCCCAGGCCGATGCCCTTGCTCGCTCCCGTCACGACGGCGGTGCGGCCGGACAGGCTGAACATCCGGGCCAGGACCGGGGCGGTGTCGGGTGCGATGGTGCTCGTAGTGCTCACGTTTGATTTCTTTCGTCAGGGTCCGGGGTCGTCCGGCCGGGCACGTGGTGCCCTACCGGTCGCCCCCGAGTGCGTGGGTGATGTCAGCGGCCGCCTTGCGCAGGTCGCCGGCCATCGCGGCGAGCTGTCCCTCCGTGTGCTCGAGCGCGAGCGAGGAGATCGACAGCCCGTAGTTGGAGTGCCCCGTGTGGTCGCGGACCGCGGTGCCGATGCAGACGACGCCCGGCACGTTCTCCTCGCGGTCGAACGCGTAGCCGTCCTCCCGGATGTCGGCGAGCTCGGCGCGGAGCTCGTCCAGCGTGGTCAGGCTCCGGGCGGTCCGGCGCGGGAGCCCGGCCCGGTTGACGAAGCGTTCGATCGCGTCGTCGTCGAGCCGGGCCAGGATCGCCTTGCCGATCGCCGAGGTGTGCAGCGGGATCGCGGCGCCGACCCGGGACGGCATCCGGTACGGCTTGTCGGAGTCGGTGCGGACCAGGTAGATGATCTCGTCGCCGCTGCGTACGCCGACGTGCACCGTGCACTGCACACGGCGCACCAGGTCGTCGATGTACGGCTGGACGATCGTCGAGATGTCCACCCGGTCGTAGGCGACGCCGGCGAGCGACAGGATCTTGGGACCCGGCACGTGCGCACCGCCGTCGGCCACCTGGATGAAGTCCCGCTCGACGAGCGTGGTGAGGATCCGGTGCACCGTCGCCTTGGGCAGGTTCACCGCGGTCACGATCTCGCTGAACCGCCCGTGCGTCATCGCCGCCTCGAGCACCATCAGCGTCTTCTCGCTGGCCGTCGTCGCCTCGCTCATCACTGCCTCCTCGTCGTCACCGCATCGTGGAAACGGAGAAACCGTCCATGTCGTCGAACGCCTGGTTCTCACCGGCCATGGCCCACACGAAGGAGTATGAAGCGGTCCCTACCCCTGAGTGCACCGACCAGCTGGGTGAGATCACGGCCTCCCGGTTCCCGATGACGAGGTGCCGCGTCTCGGTGGGCTCCCCCATGAGGTGGATGACGCGCGCCTCGTCCGGCAGGTCGAAGTACAGGTAGCACTCGGTGCGCCGGTCGTGCGTGTGCGCCGGCATGGTGTTCCACATGGAACCCGGGTGCAGGGTGGTGACGCCCATGACCACCTGGCACGACCGCACACCGTTCTCGTGGATGTACTGGTTGAGCGTGCGGCGGTTCGAGGTGAGCGGGTCGCCCAGCTCGCGCACCGTGCCCTGGCCCGGCGCCACGAGCGTGGTCGGGTACGCGGTGTGCGCCGGCGCTGAGAACAGGTAGAACCGCGCGGGCCCCGCCTCGGCCGTCGGCTCGTCCGAGGCGAGCACGACGTCGGCGGCTCCCCGTCCCACGTAGAGGCAGGCGCCGTGCTCCAGCCGGTACTCCGTCCCGTCCACCGTGACGGTGCCCGTGCCACCCACGTTGACGATGCCCGCCTCGCGGTGCTCGAAGAACTGCGCCGAGCGGATCTCGGGGTAGCCCAGCAGGGTCAGCGGAGCGGAGACAGGGCTGATCCCGCCGAGGACCACCCGGTCGTGGTGGGTGTAGACGGTGCGGATCTCGTCGTCGACGAAGAGCTCGGGGACGAGGTAGCGACCACGCAGGTCGTCCGTGGTCATCCCGGGTACCTGGTCGGGTGCGGTGGCGTAACGCTGTTCCAACTGAATGCCTCCTTGGCAGAGTGACGGGCTAGACGAGCCCGAGAAGAGTGGGGAGCCACATCGACAGCGCGGGGGTCATCGCGACGACGACGAGCAGCAGCACGAGCGCGACGAAGAACGGGATCATGCGATGCATGACGCTCTCGATGGACATGCCGGAGACCCGGGCGCCGACGAACAGAACCGGGCCGACGGGCGGCGTGATCGTCCCGATCGACAGGGCCATCACCATGAAGATGCCGAAGTGCACCGGGTCCATCCCGAACGCCGTGACCACGGGCAGGAAGATGGGCGCGAAGATCAGGACGGCCGGCGTCGGGTCCATGAAGCAACCGATGGCCAGCAGCAGCACCACGATCAGGATGATCAGCAGGTACGGGTTGTTGGTCACGGAGAGCAGCCCGTCGGTGACCAGCTGCGGGATCTGCGCGAACGACATCACCCAGGACATCGCGGCGGAGACGCCGACCAGGAACATCACGATCGATGTGGTGCGGGCCGACTCGAGCAGGATCTCCGCGAGGTCGCGGACCTTGATCGCCCGGTAGACGAACGCGAGCACCAGCGAGTAGACCACCGCGATGCAGGACGCCTCGGTCGGGGTGAAGAAGCCCACCAGGATGCCGCCGATCACGACGACGATGAGCAGCAGGGCCGGGATCGCCTCGACCGTCACGCGGAGCGCCGCCGGGAACGACAGCCGCTCCGAGATGCGCAGCTCAGGCCGCTTCCGGGCGTACAGGTGCACGATCACCATGCAGACGCCCGCCCAGAGCAGTCCCGGCACGTAGCCGGCCATGAAGAGCGCAGCGATCGACGTGCTCGACACGAGCGAGTACACGATCATCAGGTTGCTCGGCGGGATGATCATCCCCGCGGGGGCCGACGCGATGTTCGTCGCGGCCGCGAAGTCCTTCGGGTAGCCCTCCTTGGCCTGCAGGGGGCCCATCGTGGAACCCACAGCGGCGACGGACGCCACCGCCGAGCCGGACACGGCGCCGAACATCGCGTTCGCCGCGACGTTCGTCTGGGCCAGCGAGCCTGGAGCGCGGCCGACCAGCATCTTGGCGAAGTTGACGAGCCGTAGGGCTATCCCGCCGTTGTTCATGATCACGCCCGCCAGGACGAAGAACGGGATCGCCAGCAGCGAGAAGTTGTTGATGCCGCGGAACATCTGCTGCGCAGACGTCAGCAGCCCGTTGTCGAAGCCCAGGGCCGTGATCGCCGCCGCGGCGGCGGACATGCCCACCGCGACGGAGACCGGGATCCCCAGGACGAGGAACACGACGATACCTACCACCAGGACGAGCCCGGCGAGAGCAGCCACCTCCATGTGTACAGCCTCCTCAGATGGCATCCGGCTCGCCGTCGGCGGTGGCGTTCTCCACGCCCCGCACGAGGGCTACCAGGTGGTAGACGGTGTAGAAGAGCACAAGGACTCCCGACAGCGGGAGCGCCAGGTACAGCCAGCCGACCTTCAGCGGCAGCCCCGGCATGCTCTGGTTCCAGGCGAGCTCCGAGACCTGCCAGCCGCCGTAGACGAGCACGAGGACGGCGAAGGCCGCGATCACGATCTGGCCCAGCACGGCGTTCCAGCGCTGCAGGCGCTCGGGCATCTTGCGGACGAGCGCGTCGACCGCGATGTGTCCCCGCTCGCCGAAGACGAGCGCGGCGCCGAAGAGCCCGAGCCAGATGAAGACGTACTTGGCGAGCTCCTCCGACCAGGTGCTCGGCGCGTTCAGCACCTGACGGGAAAAGACCTGCCACACCACGATCAGCACCAGGGCCGCGAACAGCCCGATGCACAACCACCGCAGCGCGACATCAAGACCTCGCTTGGCGTATGTCATTGCTCGAGATCCTCAGTGCCGGATCACTCGGCGGCCGCGCGGACGCTGTCGTACAGGTCCTTGGCGGTGTCGGTGGTCAGCTTCTCGTCCAGGAGGGGCTTGACGGCGTCACGGAAGGGCTCGACGTCCGGCTCGTTGAACTCGGCGCCGGCTTCCTCGGCAGCCGCCTGGCTCTCGGTCATGACCTTGGTCGTGAGCTCGCTGGACTCCTCGAACGCCACCTGGAGCTCCTCCAGGAACACCGCGCGGTCCTCCTCGGACATCGAGTCGAAGGCCTCGGGGCTCGTGATGAGGAGGTCCGGGATCATGAGGTGCTTGGTGTACGAGTAGTACGGCGCGACCTCGTCGTGCTTGAGGTTCGAGTAGATCGACTCGTTGTTCTCGCCGCCGTCGAGCACGCCGGACTGGATGGCCGTGTAGACCTCACCCTGTCCCATCGGCGTACCGGTGCCGCCCATGAGCTGGAGCATCCGCGTGTTGGTGTCCGACTCCATGACCCGGATCTTGAGACCTGCGAGGTCCTCGGGCGTCTCGATGGGGTGCGACGAGTTGTACACGCTGCGGGTTCCGGCGGAGAAACCACCGAGCACGCGGACGTTCTGGTCCTCGATCGAGGTGTACAGGTCGCCGGTGATCTCCGGGTCGTTGAGCACGGCTTCCTGGTGCTCCTGCGAGTCGTACACGTACGGCAGGTTCAGCGCGACGAAGTCAGGGTTGAAGTTCTCCAGCAGCGACCCGGCCACGAGCGCGAAGTCCACGGTCCCGGCCTGGACCAGCTCCACCGTGTCCTTCTGGGCGCCCAGCGTCTCGTTCGGGAAGACCTCGAGCGTGTACCGCCCGTCGGTCCGCTCCGCGAGGCGCTCACCGAGGTTGGTCAGGGCGACCGCCTCGGGCTGGTCCGCGTTCTGGTTGAAGGCGACCTTGAAGACCGTCTCCGCCTCCGGAGCCCCTGCACCGCCGGTGGTCTCGGCACTCCCCTCGGCGGGAGCCTCGAAACCACTGCCACAGGCCGTCAGTGCTACGGCCACGAGCGCCGCCGTGCCGACGGCAGCCATCTTCTTGAGCCTCATTGCTTCTCCTTCTGCTCAACAGCGAGCGGGACGTTCCATCGGTGCTTGATCCGTCTAGCGGAACTGAGTTCTGTCGTACGGAACCATCTCGACCGGGAAAATGTCAAACTCCGCCAGCTTCACCCGCTCGCCGAGCCGGAACGGGGCCCAGGGGCGCTGGGGCGCCTGCGGCCCGTGACGTCCCTGGGATCGGCAATCCGTCAGATGATCGGCAGCCCGAGTTGCCGAGCACCTGACGGATTACCGACCACGTGACGCCCTGCCGAGCACGTGACGCCCTGCCGAGCACGCACGAAGGCCCGGCCACCCCTGTTCGGGGTGACCGGGCCTTCGTTACGGTCCGGGAGACCTACCTGGCGGTTACGCCCCGCCGGCAGCCATCTGGCCTGACGGCGGCAGGTCGCGCGGCACCAGTCCGGCGCCCGCTGGCACCGACTGGGGCTCGGCCGGGGTCGGACGACGACGCTCGTCGCGCTCCACACCGCGGAACGTGAACTCGCCGAGGATGCCCTCGCCCTCGCCGTCGATGATCACCAGCTGACCGGCCGTGAGCTCGCCGAACAGGATCTTCTCGGACAGCGTGTCCTCGATCTCCCGCTGGATCGCCCGCTTGAGCGGACGGGCGCCGAGCACCGGGTCGTAACCCTTCTCCGCCAGCAGGTGCTTGGCGGCGGGGGTGAGCTCGAGGCCCATGTCCCGGTCGCGCATACGGCGGTCGAGCTTCGCGATCTCCAGGTCGACGATCTCGATGATCTCGTCCTGGGAGAGCTGCGGGAACACGATCGTGTCGTCGACGCGGTTGAGGAACTCCGGCCGGAAGTGCTGCTTGAGCTCCTCGTTGACCTTGGCCTTCATCCGCTCGTAGGAGGTCACCAGGTCGCCGCCGGCGTTGAAGCCGGTCTGGACGCCCTTGGCGATGTCCCGCGTGCCGAGGTTCGTGGTCATGATGATGACGGTGTTCTTGAAGTCGACCACTCGACCCTGCGAGTCGGTGAGCCGACCGTCCTCGAGCACCTGCAGCAGCGAGTTGAAGATATCGGCGTGCGCCTTCTCCACCTCGTCGAACAGGACCACGGAGAACGGCTTGCGCCGCACCTTCTCGGTGAGCTGGCCACCCTCGTCGTAGCCGACGTATCCGGGCGGGGAGCCGAACAGTCGCGAGACCGTGTGCTTCTCCGAGAACTCGGACATGTCGAGCTGGATGAGGGCGTCGTCGTCACCGAACAGGAACTCGGCGAGCGCCTTGGCGAGCTCGGTCTTACCGACACCGGTGGGGCCGGCGAAGATGAACGAGCCACCGGGGCGCTTCGGGTCCTTGAGCCCGGCACGCGTACGGCGGATGGCCTGCGAGAGCGCCTTGATCGCCGCTTCCTGCCCGACGACCCGCTTGTGGATCTCCGCCTCCATGTTGAGCAGGCGGCTGGACTCCTCCTCGGTGAGCTTGACGACCGGGATACCCGTCGACATCGCCAGCACCTCGGCGATCAGCTCGTCGTCGACCTCTGCGACCGTGTCGAGGTCGCCCGACTTCCAGGCCTTCTCCTTGTCCGCGCGAACCTGCGTGAGCTGCTTCTCCTTGTCACGCAGCCCGGCGGCCTTCTCGAAGTCCTGCTCGTCGATCGCCGACTCCTTCTCCCGGCGCGCCTCGGCGATGTTCTCGTCGAGCTCCTTGAGCTCCGGCGGTGCCGTCATCCGACGGATCCGGAGGCGTGCCCCAGCCTCGTCGATCAGGTCGATCGCCTTGTCCGGGAGGAACCGGTCGTTGATGTACCGGTCGGCGAGCGTGGCAGCCGAGACCAGCGCGGAGTCCGTGATGGACACGCGGTGGTGCGCCTCGTAGCGGTCCCGCAGACCCTTGAGGATCTCGATGGCGTGCTCGAGCGACGGCTCGGACACCTGGATCGGCTGGAAGCGACGCTCCAGGGCCGGGTCCTTCTCGACGTACTTGCGGTACTCGTCGAGCGTGGTGGCACCGATGGTCTGCAGCTCACCGCGAGCCAGCATCGGCTTCAGGATGGAGGCGGCGTCGATAGCGCCCTCGGCGGCACCCGCACCCACCAGGGTGTGGATCTCGTCGATGAACAGGATGATGTCGCCGCGCGTGCGGATCTCCTTGAGCACCTTCTTGAGGCGCTCCTCGAAGTCACCGCGGTAACGGGACCCGGCGACCAGCGCACCGAGGTCCAGCGTGTACAGCTGCTTGTCCTTGAGCGTCTCCGGGACATCGCCCTTGACGATGTCCTGCGCCAGACCCTCGACGACGGCCGTCTTGCCGACGCCCGGCTCACCGATCAGCACCGGGTTGTTCTTGGTGCGGCGGGAGAGGACCTGCATGACCCGCTCGATCTCCTGCGTACGACCGATGACCGGGTCCAGCTTGCCCTCGCGCGCGGCCTGGGTGAGGTTGCGGCCGAACTGGTCGAGCACGGCCGAGCCCGCGGGCTGACCCTCCTGGGGGCCGCCTGCGGAGACCGGCTCCTTACCCTGGTAGCCGCTCAGCAGCTGGATGACCTGCTGGCGCACCTTGTTCAGGTCGGCACCCATCTTGGTGAGCACCTGTGCGGCGACGCCCTCACCCTCGCGGATGAGGCCGAGCAGGATGTGCTCCGTGCCGATGTAGTTGTGGCCCAGCTGCAGCGCCTCGCGGAGCGACAGCTCAAGCACCTTCTTGGCGCGCGGCGTGAACGGGATGTGCCCGCTCGGCGCCTGCTGCCCCTCACCGATGATCTCGGTGACCTGGGTGCGGACGCCGTCGAGCGAGATCCCCAGCGACTCGAGCGCCTTGGCGGCTACGCCTTCACCCTCGTGGATGAGGCCGAGCAGAATGTGCTCCGTGCCGATGTAGTTGTGGTTCAGCATCCGCGCCTCTTCTTGGGCGAGGACGACGACCCGACGGGCGCGATCCGTAAATCTCTCGAACATGTGCTGCTCCCTCACGAGCGGCGTACACCTGCACCGGCGGTACCAGGCCTGACCGCAACGACTCTATGCGCTCACAACGCGCCCATGGGCCGGTTGATGCCCATGTTCGCCAGGGGCGTGACGATGTCGGGCCGCTGAGGGGTGGGTGGCGCCCCGCGCGGGGGCGACACGCCCGGGCACAGGCTCTCGATGGCGAGTCCGGGCTGTTTACGGGTCGATTCTGGCAAAGGTCGTTGACGCCTTCCCCCGCACCCGGCAGTCTCGTTGTCAGACCCGCACCCCGCCCCGGGAGGCCTCATGGCGGACGAACCGAGCCCGACCCCCGAGTCCTGGGAACAGATCGTCGCGCGCTTCGCGCGTTTCTCGGGCGTCGTCGGCGAGGTGGACGACCCGCTGACCTGGGGACTCGACCTGGTCGAGGAAGAGGTCACCGGCATCTCCGACAGCACGGACCCCACCGAGGAACGCTTCCTTCGCTCCTATCGCACGTTCTCCGGCGAGACCGTCGAGGTCGAGACCCTCCGCGTCCCCGCGACGCCGGCGCAGATCGAGGACATCGTCCGCGCGGCGTGCAGCGGCGCGCTCGTCGCACCCCTGCACGCCGACGTCGATCCGGCCGCGCCGCCGGCGATCGCCGACGTGACGGAGCTGGCCGAGTCCTACCAGGACTACCGCAGCGCGATGCGGGCGATCGTCGCCGAGGTCGACGACGTGCCGTGCGAGACCCGGCAGTTCCGGGTCGACGGCGCGAGCAAGCGCTGCATGCGGGTCACCGTGCGCGACGTCACCGCCGTCTACTCCCCTGCCGCCGACCGGGCCGTCGTCGTGACCGGACCGGCCGACCTGGTGGACCGGGTGGACGTCATCACCCGCCCCATCCGCAACCTGCTCCACGGCGAGGAAGGCCCACGGTTCTGACGGTTCCGCACGTGCGGCGGTAGGATCGCCGCCGTGATACGCGCCACTGCCTCCGCCGCGCCGCCGCGGCCGACGGTACGCAACGCCCCGGCACGACGCCCGCTCCAGCGGGTCCTGCTCCTGCTGACGATGCTCGCCCTGACGAGCACCGCCGCGGCAGGGCAGCAGGCTGCGGCCGCCAAGCGCTCGCAGGACGACATCTGGGTCAACGTCGACGGTGTCGCCTTCGAGCGCGGCAGGGAGAGCGACGAGGTCGCCTACGTGGTCCGGCCCGCCGGGACGCACCGCGGCGGGCAGGCGTACTCCCGTGACCTCACCCGGAACGAGAAGTACCGCGGCTGGACCACGTTCTGGGAGGCCAAGCAGGCGTACCCGGACGGCTACTGCGTGGTGTGGGTGGAGGTCGAGGACGCGAGCGACTGGCACGAGTCGGAAGGAAACACCGCGTGCACGGCCAGCCGGCCGGCCTCGACGCCCACGCCGACACCGACCGCCACGAAGGCCGACAAGCCAGCCAGTGCCCCTGCCCCGGTCGCGACACCGAGGCCGACGCCTGCGCCCGAACGGCCGCGGGCCACGGCAGCCGCTCCGCCGCCCTCCGCCGCACCGACAGCCGCTCCGGCGCCCACCCTCACGCCGACGCCGACCCCGACCCCCACACCCAGCGCGAGCCCGTCGCCGTCCGGCTCGAGCACACCGAGCCCTTCGCCCTCCCGCACGTCGCCAGAGGTGGCGCTCATGCAGGGCATGGCAGAGCAGCAAGGCACCGAGGCTCGGGCGGTCGCGGCGAGGGACGGCGAGGTCATCTCCCCGCTCGGTTGGGTGGCCGTGCTCGGCAGCGGCGCGGTGCTGACCACCGGCGGCCTGCTGGTGCTCTGGCGTCGCCTGACCTGACCAAGGACGCGGGTGCGCCCGGCCGGGCCCGGCAAGGGCCGCCAGGGCAGACTGGGTGCGTGACCAGACCCGCAGGCCTCCTGCTGACCCCCGGCGCGGGTGCGAACCGCGACAGCGCGGCGCTCGTCGCGGTGGAGCATGCCCTGGCCGACGTCGCACCGCCGCTGCCGGTACGCCGCGTCGACTTCCCCTACCGCCTCGAGGGGCGGCGGATGCCGGACCGGGCGCCGGTCGCCGTCGCGCACCTGCTGGCCGAGGCGGCGGCGTGGGCAGACGAGCTCGGTGTCCCGACGGACCGGCTGCTCCTCGGCGGACGGTCCTACGGCGGGCGGATGTGCTCGATGGCCGTGGCGGAGGGTCTGCCCGCCGCCGGCCTGGTGCTGCTCAGCTACCCGCTGCACCCGCCGGGGCGACCGGAGAAGCTGCGGGTGGAGCACTTCGGGCAGATCCAGGTGCCCACGCTGTTCGTGTCCGGGGACAAGGACCAGTTCGGCACCCCCGACGAGCTCGCTGAGCACGTCGCGGCGATCCCCGGGCCCGTCACGACCGTGACGCTGTCCGGAGCGCACGACATGCGCGGCGTAGCGCGCCAGGAATCGGTGGCCCAGGCCGTCGCGGCCTGGGCCGCATCGTTGTGAGCGCGACGGTTGCGGCTACGTGACCGCTTTGGGCTCAACGATCGCGCTCACAACGAAGGGGTCAGCGGCCGCCGGCCGGCTTCGCCGGGTAGGTCGGCGGGGTCTTGTCCAGCTCGATGGCGATCTCGCGCCGTTCCGCGATGATGTCGTCGCGCTCCTCGTCACGCTGCTCCAGCGCGTCAGCCTGCAGGTCGGCGCTCAGGTGGTCCCAGTACAGGACGCCGTCGAGGTGCTGGGACTCGTGGATGAGGCAGCGCGCGAGGTAGCCGGTGCCCGACAGCTGCATCGGCCCACCGTGCTGGTCCACGCCGCGCACCGTGGCCGCGCCAGGGCGTTCCAGCGGCTCGTACGCGCCGATCACGGAGAGGCAGCCCTCCTCCTCGGTCTCCGGCTCGGCATCGAGGTCCATCTCGAGCACCGGGTTGACCACGTGTCCGACGTGCCGGTCGCCCGACGAGTCCGTGAGGTCGTACACGAACACCCGGAGGTCCACGCCCACCTGCGGAGCCGCGAGGCCGACACCCTGCGCCGACTCCATGGTGGCGAACAGGTCGTCGATCAGCCGGGCGAGCTCAGGGGTCGAGAACTCCTCGACGGTCCGGGCCGGCTTGTGCAGCACCGGCTCACCGATCTCGGTGATGCGCAGCACTCGGCCGCGGGCGACCTCTGGTGCTGTCGCCGGGTACTCCTCGACCGGTTCTCCGAGCAGATAGGTGACGGGCTTGCGCCGCCGGGCGCGGGTCCATGCCATGGCACAGAGAGTACCTTCGACGCATGCAGTCCACGCCGATCCGCGACGCCGCGAGCGCGGCGGGGTACCTGCTCGACGACGCACAGCTGGCCGCGGCGGGGCATCTCGAGGACCTGCTGGGCAGGGTGGCCGTCCGCCCCGGCCGTGGACGCCCGGAGGCCGCCGGCGGCGTCTATCTCTGGGGCCCGGTGGGCCGGGGAAAGACCTGGCTCCTCGACCGGTTCCATGGTCTGGCGGGCGGGCCGCGGTTCCACTTCCACGAGTTCTACCGGGCGCTGCACGCCGAGGTCTGGGCACGGATCGGCACGGCCGATGCGATGGACAGAGCCCTGGACGCGCTGCTCGGGAACGCGCGCGTGCTCTGCTTCGACGAGCTCCACCTGCACGACGCCGGCGACGCCACGCTGCTCTCCCGGGCCCTGCGCACCCTGCTGGGCCGCGGAGTGACGCTCGTCGCGACCTCGAACTACCCACCGGAAGGGCTCCTGCCCGACCCGCTGTTCCACGAGCTCGCCGAACCCCTCATCGACCTGCTGGAGTCCCGGCTGGACGTGCTGCGGGTGGACGGTCCCGTGGACTACCGGGAGCTCGAGGTGCCGGACGACGCCGTCGTCCACGCGCCCGTCGGCTGGCGCGGCGGCGCCGTCCTCGTCCCCGGTTCGCCGGAGCTGCTCGCGGCCTCCGGCCTGGTCCGCCCCGCACCGCAGGAGGCAGTGGACGTCGCGCTGAGCGGGGGCCGGAGCGTGCAGGCCCTCCGGGCGTCGGACGGCGCCGTATGGTTCGACTTCGCCGGTCTCTGCGCCGCACCGGTGTCGGCACTGGACATGCTGTCCCTGGCCGACCGCTACGTCCGGTGGGTGGTGTCGGAGGTCGTGCCGTTCGCGGAGTGCCACCTCAACACGCAGCAGCGGTTCGTGAGCCTGGTCGACGTGCTCTACGACCGGGACCTCGCGCTGGTGCTGACGGCGCAACGGCCGCTCGACGAGCTGTTCTCGTTGCCCACCGACCGCCCTGCCCCGCCCGACCTGGCCCGTGCGACGAGCCGCCTGCGGCAGCTCCGGCAGACTGCGCACATGAGTGACGCACATGAGCGGTGAGACGACGGTCCGGGCCCGGCTCGGGAGCCGGGCGGCGCCTGCCGCCGCAGCCGTGGTGACCGTGGCTGCCGGACTGTCGGTGCGGTCGGTGCTCGGCGGCGACGTCGCGAAGTACGCGGGCGACGCGCTCTATGCGCTGCTGATCTTCTGGCTCGTGCTCGTCGTGGCCCCGCACTCTCGCGCGTGGGTCGCCGCGATCGTGGCGTTCGGGGTGAGCGCAGCTGTCGAGCTCTTCCAGCTCACCGGTGTCCCCGCAGAGCTGGGCGCCCACAGCGCGCTCGCGCGGCTCGTGCTCGGCACCACCTTCAATGCGCCGGACCTGCCGTTCTACGCGGTCGGGGCGGCACTGGGCTGGGCGCTGCACCGGCTCGCGCGGAGAGTGCGCGGCGACCGACGGCGCCGGCCGCCCGTCCGGCATCCCCGCTAGGCGGCGTTCGTCAGCCCCCTGAGCGCGTGCCGGACGATCGCCCGCACTCCATCGGGGCTCAGGTCGCCGGACCGCTCCGTCCAGCGCCGGGTGACCGGCGCGAAGATCAGATCGACGGCCAGGTCGAGGTCGACCCCCGGGTCGAGCCGGCCGGACTCCTGCGCCCGGCGGAGCCGCCGCTTCTTGAGCTCACGCATCGGCTCGTCCAGCCGCTCGCGGTAGGCCTGGCTGAGCTCCGCGTCCTCGATGATCGCCGCGGTGAGGCCGCGCAGCGCTCGGTCGAACGCGGGGTCGGCGAACTCCTCGACCGTGGCTACCAGCACGGCCGTCAGGTCTGCCTCGAGGTCACCGGTGTCGGGCAGCTCGGCAGGCTCTCCCGGTCCGAGAGAGCGCTCGAGGACGGCGTCGAGCACAAGCGCGCCCTTGTTCGGCCACCACCGGTAGATCGTCTGCTTGCCGACGCCCGCCCGTGCGGCCACCTTCTCGATGGTGAGACGCGCGTAGCCGAGCTCTGCGACGACGTCGAAGGTCGTGGCGAGGATCGCCGCGCGGGTGGCGGGGTTGCGGCGCCGTCCGGTGGACGGAAGCGAGGCGGTCGACATGCGAGCAGCCTATCGCAATGAGACGAGACGTTGCGTATTGACAAAGAGCCATCGCCCCGTCAGAGTTGTTGTCGAGACGCTTCGTCTCGTAAGCCCGTCGGAAGGGGAAGCACCATGACCGAACGACCTACCACCAGGGCCCGAACCTGGTTCATCACCGGCGCGAGCCGCGGCCTGGGCCGCGCCTTCGCCGACGCCGCCCTCGACTCCGGTGACCAGGTCGCCGCGGTGTCCCGCACGATCAGGGACGACGAGACGCGACCCGGCCTTCTCCAGATCGCCGCGGACGTCCGCGACCCGGCCTCGGTGCGGTCCGCCGTCGAACAGGCCGTGGCGGCCTTCGGCCGGCTCGACATCGTGATCAACAACGCGGGGACCATGTCGTACGGGTTCGTCGAGGAGTTCACCGAGGAGCAGGTCCGCGCCCAGCTCGAGACCAACTTCTTCGGCGCCGTCTGGGTGACCCAGGCCGTCGCTCCGGTACTGCGCCGGCAGGGGTCGGGCCACCTCATCCAGATCTCCAGCATCGGGGGTCTGGCCGGCTTCGCAGGCACCGGCCTGTACAGCGCGAGCAAGTTCGCACTGGAGGGCCTGAGCGAGGCGGTGGCGCACGAGCTCGCGGACTTCGGCGTCGACGTCACCATCGTGCAGCCGGGCGGCTACTGGACCGACCTTTACACCGCCATGGACACCGCAGCGCCCCTTGCGGAGTACGACGCGCTGCGTGACCGGCTGGCGGCGCAGTTCGCGGAGAACAGCGTCGACAGCGACCCGAAGCGGGCCGCCGACGCGATCCTTGAGCTGACCGCCAGTGCCAGTCCGCCGCGCCGGCTCCTCCTGGGCGGCACGGCCTACGACATCGCATTCGACGTCACCGACGAACGGCGCAGGACCTGGCAGGAATGGGAAGCGGTGAGTCGCGCAGCCGAGGAGCCCATCGCGGCGCCGGAGGGATAGCCCGCGCCGGTAACCCGTGCGGCCGCGCTGTCACACACCGGCCCCCTCTGTCGTCGGCGGTACAGACAGTGACCCCGGCTTCGAGGAGAACCGTATGAACATCGCCCTGTGGATAGTCGCCGGGCTACTCGCGATCGTCTACGTGGGCAGCGGCGCGCTCAAGATCATCGCGAGCAAGGAGCGGATCGCCGCGACGGGACCTGCTGCGAGATGGACCGACGACTTCAAGCCCAGCACCATCAAGGCCATCGGGGTCTTCGAGGTACTGGGCGGCCTCGGCCTGATCCTGCCCGCCCTGCTCGGCATAGCGCCGGACCTCGTGCCGTTGGCCGCCCTCGGCCTCGCGATGATCATGGCCGGCGCTGCGGTCACCCGGATCAGCCGTCGCGAGTACAAGCTCATGCTGGCGGACCTGACCTACCTGGTCCTGATCGCCTTCGTGGCGTGGGGTCGGTTCGGGCCGGAGGCGTTCGTGGCCTGATCGGGCCGACGTCGGCGGGTGCGTCCCGACGGCACGTACGCGAAAAGCCCGGAACCGCTGAGGTTCCGGGCTTTTGGCGTACGGAGCCGCCTGTGAGAATCGAACTCACGACCTTCTCATGACGAGAACGTCCCAGGGCCACGCGTGACGAATTCCGCGCACCATTCGGCGTGCATGTGGTGCGTCCGGCCGTCCCTGATGCGGCGGCGGGGGCCGCCGGGGGGCCGCGCTCCCACGGAACGTCCTTGAGAAACAGCCGGACGACAGCAAGGACTCAAGGCAGGTGCATGAGGACCTGTCGCGCCAGCACTGCGGGCTCTTGACCTTCGACGTGCAAGCGCAGGCTGCTCGGCAAGTGCGGCAGGTGGCGCGCGTATATATCGTGGTCGGCGCGTAGGTGGGCCGGATCCTTGCTGACCCCGCGTCCCGGATCCGCACGCGCTCGGGCAAGTGAGGCATCGAAGTCGGCAGTGAGCACGACGTGGAAGGCATCGATGCCCTCAGGCACCTGGTCAAGTACCTGGTGCACCTCATCCGGGCTGGAGGTGCCTTCGTCGACGACGATGTCGACGCCGGTCCTCAGCCAGGCGCCGACCAGCTGCGCATGAATTCCATGCGCCCAGTCCCAGTTCGGAAGCGTCGGCAGCGCCATCTCCGCAACGGTGTCGAGGTCGGTGCGTGCGACCGAGAAGCCATCCATCCGAAGCATCTGGACGAGTTCGCCAGCCAACGTGCTCTTCCCCGCCGCGATCGGACCACTGATTATCACCAGCCGTGAACGCGTGCGGCCCTGTTCCTTGTCAACCACGTTTTGATCGTGTCATGACCGCCGTGATTAGAGCGACGCAATACTCCCCCGCCAGTCTGGGCGACGCCGAGGGCTCTCAAGGAGGAGTGCGAGCTGCGGGTGGCACCGTAGCCATCTCGCGGCACGCCCTCGACGGCGCGCGAGGGGTAGCGGAGGGACCCGCTACCAGTAGCGCGGGCGCTACCGCCCCCGCTACCCCTGGACACGCTAGATTCCTACGATTCTCACCAGGCGTAGCGGAGTAGCGGCTCCGGCCCAGACCCCTGTTTTGGCCCAAAACCGGGGTTTGGGCGATCGGCGGGTAGTCCCTACCCGCGCTACCGCTACCGCGTCAGCCGACCTTCGTCGTGAGGTAGTCCTGCATTGCCGGCGCGAAGCCGTAGGGCACGTAGTCGGTGAACTCGTCCGGCGTCGCCCACACGATGTCCGCGAGTTCTTCGGCATCGGCGACGTATGCCTCTCCGCTGACGACGTCGCACGCGACGTAGTCCATGAGGCGTCCGGTGTTCGGGTGCACCCGCTCCCCCAGCACCTTCACGGCCTGGACGGTGAGCCCTGCCTCTTCGGCCGTCTCGCGGACAGCCGCCTCTGCGAACGTCTCGCCCTGCTCGACTGCACCGGCGGGGAACTGCCATGAGAGCGAGCCCTCAGAAACGCGACGCTGGACCAGCAGCAGCTTCCCGTCCTGGACGATGATCGCCGCTGCGATGGCGGGCTTCTCTTCGGTTACTGCCTCGGGCATGCGTGCCTCCCAGCACTTCGAGGATCGGCGGGTAGATGGTGCTCTCCGGGATGAACTTGCCGAGGTCCGCTACGGCCACCCATGCGACGCTGGCGTTCTCGACGACGTCGCGATTCTCCGCCTCACCGGCGAGGTAGTCACAGTGGAAATACTCGATGTAGACGCCCGTGTGCGGGTGCACGCGGGCTCCGATCTGCTCTCGCACGGAGCAGTGAACGGCGGTCTCGGCGTAGGTCTCGCGTACTGCGGCATCGGCCGGCGAGGCTCCGGGTTTCACGATGCCAGCCGGGAACTGCCAGTGAAGCGCGCCACCGTCGCGGCGCTGGACCAGGAGCACGAGATCGTCACGCTGAACCAGCGCGAGGACGACCGTGAGGCGCTGCGGCCCGTCGTCGCTCTGCTCTGGTTCAGCAGCTCGCATCGCGTGCGCGAACCGCTGGCGCGCTCCGTCTTCGGCTCGTTGTAGCGTCGCGTCCAGCATCCGCTGAACGTCGGGCCGCTGTCGGGTCGCCGGGTTCTGGTGCCAGCCCGCGACGGTGCGCGGAGCGAGGCCGAGGTGCTCGGCGAACTCTTCGTTGGACATGCGTAGCGCGGACTGGAGCCGGGCGGCTCGCACGCCGTTCCACGCATCAAGCAGAGTCAATGCAATCACCCCCTGCATCGGTTGCACCTGCACTGCGTCGGGACTGCATCGGGGCGTCATCGATCGCCCACCCGAACAGCGATTCGCTGGTCACATGCAAAACGACCTACGCGGACCGAGCATCCTCAAGAGCCTGCACCCGTGCTTCGAGTGCGGCGACGCGCTCCGCGAGGCTCTCGTCTCCGGCCGACGCCGTGCGCTGGTCAGCACTGGCGACGAAGACGCCCTTGCCCTGCTGTCCGATGACGTAGCCCACCGCTTTGAGCGCACCGAGCGCGTCACGGACGACCGTGCTGGATACGCCGTGCTCCGCCTGAAGCGTGGCCGACGAGGGGAGCTGCGCACCCTCGGAGAGTTCACCGCTGGTGATGCGGCGTCGGAGTTCTCCGGCCAGTCGTCGGCCGGCGGTTCGCTCGTGAGGTTCTCCGAACGCGAGGTGGCGCGCTCCTTCGAGAAGCTGCTCGCTGGTGGCCTGGTCAACTCGTCGGTGGTGCGCTACCGCGCCAGCCTGTCCGTGTTCTTCTCCTGGTGCGTCCGTGAGAAGTTGCTCGCGCGGAACCCCGTCACCGGGGTCAAGGTTCCCAAGGGCTCGGACGAGGTGGACGAGATACACCCGTTCACGGAGAACGAGCTCGAGGCCGCGTACCTGGTCTGGAAGACGAAGGACGAACGGTTGGCGGACATCCTGCTCGTGCTGGGCTGGACCGGCCTCCGCTGGGGCGAGGCACGTGCGATGCAGGTCGCGTCCCTCATGGAGGTACCGACGGCTGCGCTCATGGTGCGCCGGAGCCAGCCCGAGGGCTCCCCAGTGAAGGCCACCAAGGGCCGGAGCATCCGTCGTGTGCCGCTGGGGAACCGCGTGCTGCCGATCGTCCGCGAACTGGCGCGTGGCAAGGCACCTCATGACCTGTTGTTCACGACGTCGGGCGGGGCGCAGCTCTGGCGGTCGGCGTCGCTGCGGCTGCTCGACTGGGCGAGGCGGGACGACGCCGGGAACAGCATCGGGACCGGTCGGGGCCGGCGTCTCCACGACCTACGGCACACCGCCGCGTGTCTCTGGCTGGCACGGCGTATCGATCCCGGAACGGTGCAGGCGTGGTGCGGCCACGAATCGATCGCGACCACGAACCGGTACCTGCACTACCTCGGTACCGGAGCCGACAAAGCGGGCCTAGGTCGCCTGAACGAAGGGGTCTCCGACGACTCGGGGGCCGCCGGGGGGCCGTTGGGTCCTTAATTGGGTCCCGGCCAACGAAGAAACCCCGCTTAACCAAGGCCATACAGCCTGGTCAAGCGGGGTTTTTCTGTGGAGCCGCCTATCAGAATCGAACTGATGACCTTCTCATTACGAGCGCGTGCCGGGTGCCTCGCTCGTCGATTCATGGCCGGTCTCTCCGTGCATCGAGTGCGCCGGTCGGCTGTCCGTGCATCCTGGGGGAACCTCGGGGGAACCTGCGCACCCGGCTCCCCGACTACGTGCGGGCGGTTGTTAGGCGGAGGACCGACCCGTCCGACGACAACGCCGTCCGCCGTGACCGTCCGCAATCTACGAGTAGCACCGTAGCCGTCTCGTGGCGCCCCCTCGACGTCGCGCACGGGGTAGCGGAGGTAGCGGAGCGCCCCGCTACCGGTAGCGGGGGCGCTACCGCCTCCGCCACCCCTGGAGCCGCTAGATTCCAACGATTCTCACCAGGGGTAGCGGAGTAGCGGCCTCCAGCCCAAGGCCTCGATATGGCCCGAAACCGGGGTTCTGGCGCTGCGCGGGTATTGGGCTACCTGCGCTACCGCTACCTCGTTATCCGACCTTCGTCGTGAGGTAGTCCTGCACCGCTGGCGCGAAGCCGTAGGGCACGTAGTCGGAGAACGTGTCAGGAGACGCCCAGACGATGTCTGCGAGTTCTTCGGTGTCGGCGACGTACGCCTCGCCGCTGACGACGTCGCACGCGACGTAGCCCATGAGGCGACCGGTGTTCGGGTGCACGCGCTCCCCCAGCACCTTCACGGCATCGACGGTGAGCCCTGTCTCTTCGGCAGTCTCGCGGACGGCTGCCTGCTCGAACGTCTCGCCCTGCTCGACTGCTCCCGCGGGGAACTGCCACGAGAGCGAGCCTTCGGATACACGACGCTGGACCAGGAGCAGCTTGCCGTCCTGGACGATGATCGCCGCTGCGATGGCGGGCTTCTCTTCGGTTACTGCCTCAGACATGCGTGCCTCCCAGCACTTCGAGGATCGGCGGGTAGATGTTGCTCTCCGGTATGAACTTGCCGAGGTCCGCCACCGCGACCCACGCGACGCTGGCGTTCTCGACGACGTCGCGATTCTCCGCCTCACCAGCGAGATAGTCACAGTGGAAATACTCGCAGTAGACGCCCGTCTTCGGGTGCACGCGCGCTCCGATCTGCTCACGGACAGAGCAGTGAACAGCAGTCTCGGCGTAGGTCTCGCGTACAGCGGCATCGGCCGGCGACGCTCCGGGCTTCACGATGCCAGCAGGAAACTGCCAGTGGAGCGCGCCCCCGTCGCGACGCTGGACCAGGAGCACGAGGTTGTCCCGTTGGACCAGCGCGAGGGCGACCGTGAGGCGCTGCGGCCCGTCGTCGCGCTGCTGCTCTGGTTCAGCAGCTCGCATTGCGTGCTCGAACCGCTGGCGCGCTCCGTCGTCGGCTCGCTGTAGAGCCCCGTCCAGCATCCGCTGAACGTCTGGCCGCTGTCGGGTCTCCGGGTTCTGGTGCCAGCCCGCGACGGTACGCGGAGCGAGGCCGAGATGTTCGGCGAACTCTTCGTTGGACATGCGTAGCGCGGACTGGAGCCGGGCGGCTCGCTCGCCGTTCCACGCATCAAGCAGAGTCAATGCAATCACCCCCTGCATCGGTTGCACCTGCACTGCATCGGGACTGCAGCGGGCTGTCATCGATCGCCCGCCCGAACAGCGATTCGCTGGTCACATGCGAAACAACCTACGCGGTCCGAGCATCCTCGAGAGCCTGTACCCGCGCTTCGAGCGCGGCGACACGCTCCACGAGGCTCTCGTCTCCAGCCGTCGCCGTGCGCTGTTCGGCAGTGGCGACGAAGACGCCCTTGCCCTGCTGGCCGATGACGTAGCCCTCAGCCTTGAGCGCACTGAGCGCGTCACGGACGACCGTGCTGGAGACGCCGTGCTCCGCCTGGAGCGCGGACGCCGAGGGCAACTGCGCACCCTCGGAAAGTTCGCCGCTGACGATGCGGCGTCGGAGTTCTCCGGCCAGACGACGACCGGCGGGTTCGCTCGTGAGGTTCGTGTTCATCAGGGCACCGCCTCCTTTATGCACTAAGTACAGCACACCCCACCTGCGAGTTCACGGAAGTTCACTCGTAACACTTGACGCACTATGTGCACTAGGTGCACTGTGGAGACACGGGCCGAGGCAAAAGGTCTCGGCCAGGACTACGAAACTCAGGAGGCCATCATGTCTGTAACGACGACGGAGAAGACGACGGTCGGAGCGCAGGAGCCCCGGACGCTGGTGGACGTCATGATCGACTCTGCGGCCCTGGTGGGCCGTATCGGTCGTGACCGTGTCTTCGAGGTGCACGTCCACGTGCACGACGTGATCGTGATCCTCGCGAGCGGCGTTGACGCGTGGGCCGTGGCTGCTGACCTCGGCCTGGTCCTCCAGGACCTGACCGAGGACATCGAGGACGGCGAACTGGTCCGCAGCGCCTGGGGATACGACGTCGTCCCCGGCCTGTCGTACGTGATGCTGCGCGGCGAGGGGATGCCCGGCGACGCCGAGCTCTACGCCGAACTGACCGGTGCCCAGGGTGCGGGCGCCGGGCGGCGCGTCGTCGGACCGAACGCATGACGCGGCCTGGCTACTACTCCGGCCGCTCTCCGCGACCGAGTCCCGTCCGACCGCCGTCGCGCACGGACCGAACCGGATGGCGCGGACGCCCGGACCGGACCGGACAGCCGGACGGGACCGGTCCAACGGACAGCCGTACCGGACCGGACCGCCGCCCGGCACGCCGGGCGGACACAGACGTCATCCGGCCGGACAGCCCGAAGACTGCCCGACCGGACACGCGGACAGGCGGCTCCTGCCAGAGCCCCAAGTCCGGACAGACCGCCAACGAATCCAGCCGCTAGGAAGGGTCGCGATGAACAGTCCAAACCCAGTGAACACCACGGGTGACAGCCACGTCACGCCGGACATGTCCGCCCGGACAGCCGGTGACGCGGCACCCGCCGTGTCCGCCGAGAAGTCCGCCCCGGACACGGCCGGACCACGGGAACGGAAGTCCGCCGCTGCGGTCCTAGTCGAACTGGCGATGGACCGGTACGCCTTCGGCTGCACCCCGGACGGCGAGCCGTTCGCCGTTCCGACGTCGGGCGGCAAGATCGTCCGGATCCTGCGTGGCGGACGCTCGTCACTACGGTCCGAACTCGCACAGATCTACCAGAAGCACACCGGCCTCATCGCCGGACAGCAAGCCCTGTCGGACGCACTGCTCGTCATCGAGGGCACCGCCCGGCAAACCGAGCCGGTACCGGTCCACCTGCGCGTTGCGGAGTCGGCCGGCGCAACCTGGATCGACCTGGGGGACGCCGCCGAGAGCGTCGTCCGAGTCGACTCCCGAGGCTGGACCATGGCCGACGACGTGCCGGTCCTGTTCCGTCGTACCGCGCTCACCGCAGCGCTCCCCGCCCCGGAGCCGGGCGGCACGCTGGATGACCTGTGGGCGCTGCTCAACGTCACCGCGGCGGACCGGCCGCTCGTGCTCGCCTGGCTCGTCGCTGCTCTCGGCTGGGAGAACATCCCGCATCCGATGCTCGCGCTCCTGGGCGAGCAAGGCACCGGGAAGTCGTCGGCGACGAAGAGTCTGGTGCAGCTCGTTGACCCGTCCCCGGTCCCGCTGCGCAAGCCGCCGCGAGACGCCACAGGATGGGTGACCGCCGCCGCTGGTTCGTGGGTCGTCGGCCTGGACAACATCTCAGACATCCCCGGCTGGCTGTCTGACTCCCTGTGCCGGGCGGTGACCGGTGACGGCGACGTTCGACGCGAGTTGTACAGCGACGACGGCCTAGCCGTGTTCTCGTTCCGCCGCGCCATCGTCATGAACGGCATCGACGTCGGAGCCATGGCACCCGACCTCGCGGACCGGTCCATCGTCGTCAACCTGGACCGGATCAGCGAGACGCAGCGGCGCCCTGAGTCGCAGCTCGTGACCGCGTGGGAGTCCGCGTGGCCGCGTGTGTTCGGCGCGCTGCTCTCGCAGGTCCAGGCGTGCAAAGCCCGGATTCCTTCCGTCCGGCTCGACTCCATGCCGCGCATGGCCGACTTCGCCATGGTGCTCGCAGCACTGGACCAGGTGAACGGGACCGCTGGCCTCTCGTCCTACCGGGACCAGGCGAACACCCTGGCCCGCGACGCGGTGACCTCAGACCCGTTCCTCGCCGCTCTGTCGGTCCACGTGACCACGGCATGGGAGGGCACCGCCGCCGCGCTGCTCGACCTGGTCCAGCCCGAGGGCATCCCGCCGCGCACCTGGCCCAAGAGCGCCCGGGGAGTGACCGGTGTCCTCAAGCGCACCGCGCCCGCGCTGCGCTCCGCTGGATGGGGCGTGGACGACCTCGGCACCGCGAACAAGAGCGGCGTCAACCTCTGGCGACTCACCCCACCCAGAGATGCCCCGGAATCATCCCCGCCTATCCCCGCTACCCCGTCTCCGCAGGTCACAGCCCTGCACACGGCGGGGGAAAGCGTGGCAGGGCGGGTTACCGATCCCGGCAGGCGGGGTAACGGCGGGGAACGATACCCCGCCCTGAGAGTCGTTAACCCGCCTTACCCCGCCACATCCGACGCCCTGACCTGCGAAGACGGGGTAGCGGGGATAGGCGGGGATCAATACGGGGCATCTCCGGTCGGCACCTGCCCCGACTGCGGAGAGTCCCTGTCCGGCCCTGGCTCCACCACCCGATGCCGCCCCAACCACACCAGCGACGACGCCGAGGAGAACACCCATGTCTCTTGACACCACCACAGCCGTCGCCCACTCAGCGACCGCCGTCCCCACAGACGAGTTCCTGACGACCGAGGAAGTAGCCACCTGGCTCAAGGTCGCTCCCTCGACGGTGTGCCGCTGGCGGCTCGCTGGCAAGGGTCCGCGCGTCGTCTGGCTCTCGCCGTCGCTCCCCCGCTACCGCCGTGACGACGTCGTCGTCTGGCTGGACCAGGCGGCTGCCTGATGAGCGTCCAGAAGCAGCCGAACGGGCGTTTCAAGGCCCGGCTGAAGAACGGCCGCGAGTACATCGGCGGCAAGACCTTCGACACGCGGACCGAGGCACGGGACTGGCTCAAGCGAGAGCGAGCCGCCCTCGCCGGAGGCATCGACCCACGGGCCGGTCGGGAGCAGGTCCGCGCCGTGCTGGACCGCTGGCTCGCGATCCGCCAGAACACGGTGGCCGCGAAGACGTACCGAGCCGATGCGGACCTGCGCCGGCTCATGCCGTCGAGCCTGCTGAACATGCATCTGGGCGCGGTTTCCGACCGCGAGATCTCACGTTCCTACGAGCGGCTGCTCACAGCGGCACCTCACCGTTCGACGAAGCACAAGGGCGGGCGTGCACCCGAACGGCTCACCGCCGCTTCGGTCGGGCGCTACCGGGCGAGCCTGTCGGCGTTCTTCGGCTGGTGCGTCCGAGAGAAGCTGATCGTCGCCAACCCGGTCACGAACACCCGCGTCCCCAAACCCTCGGAGGAGGCCATCGAGATGCGACCGTTCACGGAGGCAGAACTGGAAGAGGCCTACGCCATCTGGAAGGAGAAGGACACACGCCTCGCGGACGTGCTGCTCGTGCTGGGCTGGACCGGGCTCCGCTGGGGTGAGGCCAGAGCACTCCAGGTGGCTGACTTCGTCGAGGTCCCCACGCCCGGCGTGATGGTCAGGCGGAACCAGCCCGAGGGGATCGAGCGCAAGCGCCCTAAGGGCGGTCGGTCCCGTCGCGTGCCGCTGGCAAACCGGGTGCTGGCTATCGTCCGCGACCTCGCGCACGGCAAGGCACCGCACGAGCTGCTTCTCACCACGTCGTCGGGAGCGATGCTCCACAGGACGGCCGTGCTCCGCGCGCTCGACTGGGAGAACACCGGTCAGGGTCGCCGCCTGCACGACCTGCGACACACCGCCGCGTGCCTCTGGATCACGCGCCGCGTCGACCTCGCCACGGTGCAGGCGTGGTGCGGCCACGAGTCCGCAGCGACGACAAACCGGTACCTGCACTTCCTCGGGACCGGTGCCGATGTCGCGGGCCTGGAGCGCCTGAACGACGCTCCGGGGAACCTCGGGGGAACCGACGACGAGGAAGACGCCTCCTAGGCAACGAAGAAACCCCGCTTGACCGGAGCGTTTGCCCTGGTCAAGCGGGGTTTTTCACGGAGCCGCCTGTGGGAATCGAACCCACGACCTTCTCATTACGAGTGAGACGCTCTACCGACTGAGCTAAGGCGGCGTGCGCACCGCGAGCCGGTAACGAACCGGATCGGTGAGCGGCCCTCACTGTACCCAATGGAAGGCCCAGGTTTCAAAGCGAAACCGTGTGACGTCCTCAACCCCGTGAAACCGGGCCCACCTGCGTCAGCAGGTGAGGCCGTCCTCCGGGACCGTGCCCTCCACCAGATAGTCCTCCACGGCCGTGCTGACGCAGGTGTTCGACCGGCCGTACGCCGTGTGCCCCTCACCCTCGTACGTAACCAGGGTGCCCGACGAGAGCGTGCTCGCGAGCGACTCGGCCCAGCGGTACGGGGTGGCCGGGTCGTTGGTGGTACCGACGACGACGATCGGCGGCGCGCCCTTGGCAGCCTGGTCGAACTCCTGCTCCGCCGGCGGGTACGGCCAGTCCGTGCACTCGATACCGGAGTACCCGAAGGACTCACCGAGGGTGGGTGCCGCTTCCTCGATGTCGGCAGCCAGCTCCCGCATCTGCGTCATGTCCTCCTCGGCGCGGTCGTCGGCGCAGTTGATCGCGCGGAACGCCTCCTCGCTGTTGGACTTGAAGGTGCCGTCCTCGTTGCGGTCGTTGTAGACGTCGGCCAGGTAGAGCAGGTCGTCACCGGTGCCCTCCCAGAAGACCTCCTGCAGTGCCTGCGTGAGGAACGACCAGGACCCCTCGTCGTACATGGTCACCGCCACGCCGTAGAAAGCGAGCTTCTTGGTCACCGACCGCTCGGACGACGTCGGGATCGGGTTGGGTTCCGCGTCCTCGACCATGGCCTGGATCTGCTGCAGGCCGCTGGTGACGTCACCGGTCAGCGGGCAGTCGCTGCTCGCCTGGCAGTCCGTCACGTAGGCGCGCAGGGCGCTCTCGAAGCCTTCCGCCTGCTGCAGGGCCACCTCGTCCGACGCCAGCGTGGTGTCGAGCGCGCCGTCGAGCACCAGGCGCCCGGTCCGGGCCGGGAACAGGCCCGCGTAGGTGGCGCCGAGCTGGGTGCCGTAGGAGAAGCCGAGGAAGTTGAGCTTGTCGTCGCCGAGCGCGCCCCTGAGCATGTCCATGTCCTTGGCCGCTGACTGCGTGTCCACGTTCCCGAGCAGCGGACCGGTGTTCTCGGCGCACGCCTGCCCCCAGGCCCGGACCGCGTCCTGCCGGTCCGCCAGGCCCTCCGGCGTGTACGGGTAGTCGGTGCTGAGGAACTCGTCCTTGCCCGCGTCGTCGTAGCACTTCACCGGCGTCGACTGCCCCACACCGCGGGGGTCGAAGCCCACGATGTCGAACGAGGAGCGCAGCGACTGCCCGAACCGCGCCGGGTCGCCGACGAAGTCCACCCCTGACCCGCCGGGACCGCCCGGGTTGACCAGCAGGGATCCCACCTTCTGCCCCGAGGCGGGGATCCGCTTGAGCGCGATCTCGATGCTGCCGGACCCGGCGTCGTGCCAGGAGAGCGGCGCGGAGGCCACGGCGCACTGGAAACCCTCGCCGCAGTCGGTCCACTCCAGCGACTGGCCGTAGAAGTCCTCGAACCCCTTGGGCGCGCCCTCTGTCGCCGAGCCGTCCGACTTGCCCACGTCCTCCAGCGCGGTCTGCACCTTGGGCGGCGCACCGCAGGCGGCGAGAAGGAGAACAGTGGTGAGCAGCGTGGCGACGACGGCCGCAGGCTGACGACGGCGGGCGGGGCGAATCACCCGCACAACCTATCGGTTGTGCTGGGTAGATTTCTTACCCGTTGGCGAACCGACACGCGACCCTCACGAGTCGAGCCAGGTCACCGGCCCGGGCTCGCCCTCTGCGGCGCGGGGCTGGAGCTCGACCTTGCCCTTTTCGCCCAGCATGACCGGGACCGGCTGGCCGGTGTCCGACTCCGCCGGCACCTCGACCACCGTGGTGGTGGGCACGAAGTCCATGGTGCAGATGCCGTCGCTCGGCGGTATGAGCTGGACCGCCAGCAGGCCGTCGGCCGCGGCGACGCCGGGCGCCTTGCCGCCAGAACCGATGGTCGCCTCCGGCTCCGCGAACGTGGGACAGGAGCTGGACCCGTTGGTCACCACGTACAGCAGACCCTCCACGGGCGCCCACGCGACCCCGACCGTCGAGTCCGTGCTGCCCTCCACACCAGGAGGCAGGCCACGCCCGGAGCTGCCGGCCTCGACCTCCATGTCGGCGGCCTGCGGAAGCTGGTCGTCCTTGCCCGTCCCATCGGAGGGGCTGGCGCTGTCGGAAGGGCTGGGGCTGGCCGTCCCGCTCTCCTCCGGCGTCGTCGACGTGGCGGCGGCCGAGTCACCCGCCTCGGACCCGCCGACGTCGGACTGCGCGCAGCCGGACAGCGCCAGCGCCGCCGTCACGCCGAGGCCCAGCACCACCGCACCCGCACGGTCGAGGTGCCGTGCCGTCCCACCGGATCGGTCCATCCGCCTGATCTTCATACCCAGATCCTTCCGCTCGCCTGACACCACCGGGTGGTCGTCGCAGGTTACGACGCCTCCACTCCTGTCATGTGGCGGGCGCTGGCGGTCTTGCACGCTCCCGGCACATCGGTACATGGCGAGGTGACCGATAGTCCGAGCTATCGGTCACCTGACCATCTGCCGATCATCCGTGCTCGCGGCGGATCACGCGCGTCGGCGGCCGCACACGAGCGTCAGACGCGGGCCGTGGAGAAGCGCAGCTTCTCGGGGGTGGCGTCCGCTGCGGTCTTGCGCAGGAAGGCCCGGCGGTGCACCGAGAAGGCGTTGCGGTCGTCGAAGAAGTCGCGCGCCATCTCGGCCAGCTCGATGGTCTGGTAGTACGACAGCGGCCGGTCCGTCGCGCGGCGCTCCGCGCGTGCGGCGAGCATCCAGCCAAGTGTGGCCGGCTCCTCGTACCCCTGAGCGGCCGAGGACAGCCAGCTGGTGAACTCGCCCCACTCCCGCGGCCCGACGGCGCTGATCAGCCCGATGCGTGCCGCCTCAGCCACCGAGATCGGCAGCTTGCGGTTCAGGAGCAGCGACGCACGGTGCTCTCCCACGCGCGCAGGGACGCTCCAGGAGTGCAGCTCGGAGCCGTAGATCCCCATGTCGTAGTACGGGTTGAGGACGACGCCCTCACGGGCGAGCGTCACGTCGGCACAGAGCCCGGCCATCACGCCACCAGCGCCCGCGTTGGCGGTGAACGCCGCGACGGTGAGCTGGTCCGCGGTCGCGATGGCGAGACACAGCTCGTCGATGGCGCAGATGTTGTCCCAGGCCTCGGCGGCCGGGTCGGGCGACGCGTCGATGGTGCCCAGGTGGATCCCGTTGGAGAACGTGTGCTCGGTGCCCTTGATGACGAGGACCCTGGTGTCCTCGGTGAGGGCCTTCTCGACGGCGCTGGTCAGGCGGCGGCACTGCTCGGTGTACATGGCGCCGCTGTACGAGCGGATCGTCAGGTACCCGACGGCGCCATCCCGCACGTACGTGGTCTCCGCCAGGGCGTCCGGGACCCGGCGGAACGGGGCGCCGCTCGCGTCGATCACTTGGGCGGCCGGGAGCTTGGCGCCACGGCGGCCGCTGAGCTCGGCGGCGTAGCCGACCCAGAGCGTGCCGACGCCGCAGGCGATCGCGACCGCGTCGAGGTTGCGGCCCACGACGGTTCCGGGCGCTGCGCCGGTGTGCTCGGGCGACGCGACGGCGTCGAACACGCAGACCGACCGGCCGTTCACACCGGCGGGGGCGCCGGGGGCGCCGTCGGCCGCCGCGACGAGCCGCTCCAGCTCGCTCGCCGGACGGTTCCAGTCGATGCGGAAGTCCTCGCGGCGCAGCAACGGCAGCTCGCCGTCGACGGGCACGATCCGCAGGCAGGCCTCGGCCGGGATCGGCCGCTCGCCGTCGGCGACCTTGCGGACCACCTCGCCGATGCAGGCCATCGCGGCGTCCGCGACGCGGCTGTTGTAGAGCGCGCTCTTGGCGATCGGCTGGTCGGGCATGTCGAACACCGCTGTGGCCCAGACCGGGCCGGCGTCGAGCTCCTCGACGGCGGACAGGGCGGTGACGCCCCACCGGTCCCGGCCGTCGCGGATCGCGTGGTCCAGCGACGACGGACCGCGGTCGCCCACGGGTCCCGGGTGCACGATGACGGTCGGCCACCGGTCGTAGATCGTGTCAGGCACGCGGTGCTTGAGGAACGGGCACAGGATCAGGTCAGGGTCGGCACGCTCGACGGCCCGCGTCATCGCGGCGCCGGACTCGAACGTCGGGGCAAGCTCGATGCCGACATCGTGCCCCTGTTCCCTCAGGGAACACCAGACCCGCTGGGTGAGACCGTTGAAGGCTGAAACCAGCAGGAGGATCCTCATCGGGCGGTGGACTCCTTGTCGCACGGAAAAGCTCTGGGGGCGTCCCGCAGCCTAACCACGGACGCCAACCGGGACAATCTGCCTGGGTGGTTCAGCTTCACCCGTGCCAAATCTTCACAGGAGCCGACCGAGCGGGCGATGACCGGACGTCGTTCACCCTTGCGGGCGCAAGGCGATCGTCATCGCTTCGAGCGCCAGCAGCGGCGCCACGTTGCCGCCAAGGCGGGTGCGGGCCACCCCGATCGAGTCCATCCGCCGCACCGTCTGCTCCGGGGTGGAGTCAGCGGCCAGCGAGCGCACCGTCTCGGCGAGCTCCGCGTTGACCAGGTCCACCTCCGCACCGAGCTGCACCACGAGCACGTCCCGGTACAGCGAGAGCAGGTCCACCATGGCGCGGTCGAGCACGTCACGCTGGTGCCGGGTGGCACGCCGCTTCTGGTCGTCCTCCAGCTGCTTGAGCTGTGAGCGCAGGCGCGGCGGCAGGGTCTCGCCGTCGGCCACGCCAAGACCACGCAGCAGCTCGGCCTTCTCGGCCGCGTCCCGCTCCTGCGTGGCCGACACCGCCTCCGCCTTGGCCACCTCCACGAGCTCGCCGGCGGCGAGCACCGCGTCACCGACGCCGCGGATGCGGCGCGCGATGCTCAGCACCGCGGTGCGCCGCTCGCGCGCCCCGGCGTCCCTGGCCAGCCGCTTCGCCAGGCCGACGTGGCTCTGCGCCGCGCGGGCCGCGCTCAGCGCCACCGCCGGGTCGGCACCGTCGCGCCGCACCAGCAGGTCGGCGACCGCCTGCGGTGGCGGCACGCGCAGCACCACGGCGCGGCAGCGCGACCGGATGGTCGGCAGCACGTCCTGGACCGATGGCGCGCAGAGCACCCACACCGTATGCGGCGGCGGCTCCTCGATGGTCTTGAGCAGCACGTTCGTGGTGCGCTCCGCCATGCGGTCCGCGTCCTCGATCACGATCACACGCCACCGGCCGCCCGACGGCGACCGGGAAGCCGTCATGATCAGGTCCCGCACCTCGTCGATGGCGATGACCACCTTCTCGGTGGCCAGCAGCGTCACGTCCGGATGAGTGCCCGCCATGGTGGTGGTGCATGCGTGGCACACGCCGCAGCCGCCCTGCGGGCACTGCAGCGCCGCCGCGAAGGCACGGGCCGCCACCGACCGGCCGGACCCCGGTGGACCCGTCACCAGCCATGCGTGCGTCATCGCTGCCGGGTTCGCCACGGCCGCCTGGAGCGCGGCGACGGCGGACTCCTGCCCGACGACGTCGTCCCACACCGTCATGCCAGGTCCTCGCCGGCCGTGTCGGTACCACCGGGCTCGGCAAGGCTGCTCGCCTCGGCGACGACCGGGGTGAGGCCGAGCCGGGCCGAGACGTCCACCCGGATCTGCGCCTGGATGTCACCGACCGACGCGGTCGCGTCGATGACCACCCAGCGCTCGGGATCTGCTGCGGCCCGCTGGAGGAACGTGTCCCTGACGCGCGTGTGGAACTCGAGGCCTGCGCGCTCCAGGCGGTCCAGCGCGCCCTTGCCGTCGGCCGTGGCACGGCGGGCGGCCGCCGTCTGTGGCTCGAGGTCGAGCAGGACCGTGATGTCCGGGCGCAGGCCCTTGGCCGCCCACAGGGAGAGGTGCTCCACCTCGTGGCCGGGCAGGTCGCGACCACCGGACTGGTAGGCGACGGACGAGTCGAGATAGCGATCGGTGATCACCACGGCACCGCGGCCCAGCGCGGGCCGCACCACGGTCTCGACGTGGTGGGCGCGGTCCGCCGCGTAGATGAGGGCCTCGGCCCGTGGGCCCATGTCCTGGCCGTGCATGACCGCTGCCCGCAGCTCCTTGCCGAGCGCCGTGCCGCCGGGCTCGAACGTGAGCACGACCTCGCGGCCGGTCAGGTCGGCCAGCCAGTCGCCGAGGAGGCGCGACTGCGTCGACTTGCCGACGCCCTCGCCGCCCTCGAAAGAGATGAAGAAGCCCGGTGCGTTCACGCGGCAACCCTAACCGCGCCCACCCACATCGACCGGCCGTGCGCCACCGGCCGGCCGAGCGCACGATGGACCGATGGACCTCAACAAGCAGAGCATCACGCCGATGACCGAGGACGAGTGCTGGGAGTTCCTGTCGATGCAGCCCATCGGGCGGCTCGGGACCGCCGTCGCCGGAGACCCCGAGATCTTCCCGCTGAACTTCGCCGTCGCGGACCGGGCCATCTACTTCCACACCATCCCAGGGACCAAGGTCGCGGAGGTGGCGGTCAACGCGAAGGTCGCGTTCGAGGTCGACCAGTGGGGTCCCGAGATCGCCTACAGCGTCCTCGTGAAGGGCACGGCGGAGATCCTGGAGACCGACGCCGACATCGCGGCCGCCGAGTCGACCAACCTGGTCAGCTACCTGGACGAAACCCGGGACACCTGGGTCCGCATCACGCCCGCCGGTGTCACGGGCCGCCGGCTGCGGCGCTGACGACGACCTCGTCCATCAGCGTGCCGGACGTGCGGGTCGCAGGGCGTCCCACACGTCCGACCCGCGCTACTTCTTGGTGCTCGTGCTCTTCGCCGGAGCCTTCTTCGCGGGCGCCTTCTTGGCCGGGGCCTTCTTCGCCGGCGCACGCGTCGTGCGCTTCTTCGCTGGGCCCTGGGCGCGCTTCTCGGCGAGCAGCTCGATCGCCTGCTCCGCGGTGACCGACTCGGGCGTGACGTCGCGCGGCAGCGTGCGGTTGGTCTCGCCGTCGGTCACGTACGGGCCGAACCGGCCGTCCTTGACGTGGATCGGCTTGCCGCTGGTGGGGTCGTCGCCGAGCTCACGCAGCGGCGGGGCCGCCGTACGACCCCGGCCCCGCTTGGGCTGCTTGTAGATCTCGATCGCCTCGTCGAGGGTGACCGTGAACATGGCCTCCTCCGACGGCAGCGTGCGCGAGTCGGTGCCCTTCTTGAGGTACGGCCCGTACCGACCGTTCTGCGCGGTGATCTCGTCACCCGACTCCGGGTCCACCCCGACGACGCGCGGCAGCGACATGAGCTGCAGCGCGTCCTCCAGCGTCACCGAGTCGAGAGCCTGCGTCTTGAGCAGCGACGCGGTCTTCGGCTTGGGCAGGGCGGCAAGAGCGCGCTTCTTGGCTGCGGCGGACAGGTCCGGGTCGAGGTCCGGCTCGGGCAGCTGCTCCGTGACGTACGGGCCGTAGCGGCCGTTCTTCGCGACGATCGGGTTGCCGGTCTCCGGGTGCACGCCGAGCACGCGCCCGTCGTCGGCTCCTGCCGCGAGCAGCTCGCGCGCCTTGGCGACGGTCAGCTCGTCGGGTGCCACGTCGTCGGGCACCGAGGCGCGAGGCGGGGTCTTGCCCTCCTCGACCTCGGCCGCGAGGTCTTCGAGGTACGGGCCGTACCGGCCCACCCGCACGCGGATGCCCTCGCCGATCTCGACGGAGTTGATCGCTGCGGCATCGATCTCGCCGAGGTTCTCGACGAGCGCGCGGAGACCGCCGCCGTCGCTGTCCACGCCGAGCGGGTCGGACGTGCCGATGTTCCCGGGGGTCTCACCGAAGTAGAACTCCTTGAGCCACGCGACCCGCTCCCGTGACCCGGCGGCGATCTGGTCGAGGTCTGCCTCCATCGTGGCCGTGAAGTCGTAGTCGACCAGCCGGTCGAAGTGCTCCTCCAGCAGCCGGATCACGGCGAACGCGAGCCAGGTCGGCACCAGCGCCTGGCCGCGCGTGATCACGTAACCGCGGTCCTGGATGGTGGAGATGGTCGCCGCGTACGTGGACGGGCGGCCGATGCCGCGCTCCTCCAGCGCCTTGACGAGGGAGGCCTCCGTGTAGCGCGGGGGCGGGGACGTGGAGTGACCGTCGGCGGCGAGGTCGGTGCCGATCAGCGCATCGCCCTCCGCCATCGTCGGCAGGCGCGTCTCCTTCGCCGCCGCGGCGCTCTCGGCCGCCTCGACGTCGGCGTCGGCGCTCTCCTCGTAGGCCGCGAGGAAGCCGCGGAACGAGATCACCGTGCCCGACGCGGAGAACACCGCCTCGTTGCCGTCCTGGTCGCCGCCCACGACGACCGCGCCGAGCCGGACGGAGGCCGTCGAGCCCTTCGCGTCGGCCATCTGCGAGGCCACCGTGCGCTTCCAGATCAGCTCGTACAGGCGGAACTGGTCGCCGCTCAGCTCACCGGCGACCTGCGCGGGGGTGCGGAACGAGTCACCCGCCGGGCGGATCGCCTCGTGCGCCTCCTGGGCGCCCTTCGACTTGGACTGGTAGAGGCGGGGAGCGCCCGGCACGTACTCGGGGCCGTACAGCTCTGCGGCCTGGTTGCGCGCCGCGTTGGTGGCCTCGGCCGACAGCGACGGGCTGTCGGTACGCATGTAGGTGATGTAGCCGTTCTCGTACAGACCCTGCGCGGTCCGCATCGCCTGGCGCGACGACATCCGCAGCTTGCGCCCGGCCTCCTGCTGCATCGTGGAGGTGGTGAACGGCGCGGCGGGCCTGCGGGTGTACGGCTTGGTCTCCAGGCTGCGGACGGAGAAGTCTGCGGCCGCGAGCCCGGAGACGACGGCGTTCGCCGTGGCCTCGTCGAGCTGCACGACGCCGGTGCGGACCTTGAGCCGCCCCCGGTCGTCGAAGTCGCGGCCCGAGGCGACCTTGTCGCCGGCGAGCTGGGTGAGCCGGGCGCGGAAGGAGGGCTGGTCGGCGGCGGCCGCGCCGCCGTCCGAGACCGCGAAGGTGCCCGCCACGTCCCAGTAGTCCGCTGAGACGAACGCCATACGCTCACGCTCGCGCTCGACGACGAGGCGCGTCGCCACGGACTGGACACGGCCGGCGGACAGGCCCTGGCGCACCTTGCGCCACAGCACCGGCGACACCTCGTAGCCGTAGAGGCGGTCGAGGATGCGCCGGGTCTCCTGGGCATCCACGAGGTCCTGGTCCAGCTCTCGCGTGTTCTCCAGGGCGCGGAGGATCGCGTCGCGGGTGATCTCGTGGAACACCATGCGCTTGACCGGGACCTTGGGCTTGAGCTCCTGGATCAGGTGCCACGCGATGGCCTCGCCCTCGCGGTCCTCATCGGTCGCGAGGAAGAGCTCGTCGGCGTCCTTCAGTGCCTTCTTGAGCTCGCTGACCTTCTTCTTCTTGTCCGCGTGGACCACGTAGTACGGGTCGAACCCGTTGTCGACGTCGACCGAGAACTTGCCGTACGGGCCCTTCTTCATGTCCACCGGCAGGTCTTTGGGCTGCGGGAGGTCGCGAATATGCCCGACGCTGGCTTCGACCTCGTAGTCGTCGCCGAGGTAGCTCTGGATCTTTCGAGCCTTCGTGGGCGACTCCACGATCACGAGCTTGCGTGCCTGGGACATCCGGTCCTGCCTGCTTCCTGCGGGGTCTGGGGGTGGGCGCCGAGCGCCGTCGGAGAGTTCACGGTACGCCAGGCGCGACGGATCGCACCCTATCCGGGCCGACAGCCGGTTGCCCGGCGGTCTCAGATGACCGTGGTGATTTTCACCCGGGGCATGATCGACAGCGGAGCCTCACACCGACCACACGCTCTCTTCAGGCGGTTCGCCTACGGTTGAGCCCATGACGGACCGCACCCTCCCGCTGCCCGCCCTCGGGAACGCGGTCGGCACCCCCACCTCTGCGCGAACGCCCAGGTACCAGCCCCGCCTGCGGCCACGCATCGCCGCAGGCGTCGTCGCTGTGCTGGCACTGTGGGCCGTGTGGGCCACCTGGGACACCTTCGTCCGGTCGGCCGGCGGCCAGCGCGCCGACCAGCTCGCGCTCGAGGGCGCCGCACGCGGGCAGGGCGTGCTCTGGGAGCTCGCCGAGCCGGTCCTCGGTGTGGTGTCCAACTCATTCGTCGGCCTGGGGCTCGCGGCCGCCGTCGTGCTGGCGCTGGCCCGGGGTCGCTGGTGGCTCGCGGCACAGGTCGCGATCCTGGTGGCCGGATCGAATCTCACCACCCAGGTGCTCAAGCACGCGGTCCTCGACCGGCCGGCACTGCTGGACGTCGCACGCGCCGACATCAACACCCTGCCCAGCGGCCACACGACGGTGGCAGCCTCGGTGGCGGCGGGTCTCCTCATCGCGGTGCCGCGGCGCTGGCGACCGGTGGTCGCGGTGGCGGGTGCCGCCTACACGGCAGCCACCGGCGTGTCGACCCTGGTCGGGCAGTGGCACCGGCCGGCCGACGTCGTCGCCGCCGTCCTCGTGGTGCTCGCGTGGGGCGCCGGTGTCTGCATGCTGAGCTCGCCCTCGTCCCTTGACGCGCCGCGGGACGGCCTGGAGCCCGGGTCGGCCGGCGCGGCGGGGCTGCTGCTGCTGGGCACGGCAGCCACGGGCGTGCTCGCCGTCGGCGCACTCGGCAGCGTGCGTGGCTACGGCTGGGGCCTGCCACTGGGCGGCGACCTCACCGCGTACATGGGCGGGATGCTCGGGGTCGTCGCGGTGAGCCTCGGCTCGTTCGCGCTGCTGCTGCTCGTGCGCCAGTCCACCGCGCGCCCCTGACGCGCTGGTCCCACGTGTCAGACGCTCAGGCCACCTCGGGTGACCTGAGCGTCTGACACGTCAGGTGGTGGAGATCACGGGGTCGTGTAGCCGCCCGTGTAGGAGCCCGAGCCGGAGTACGCGTCCACGACCCAGCGGTAGGTGCCGGACGTGCCCGTGTAGCGCACGTTCTCGTCGGCAGCCGCGGTGATCCCCTGGGCCACCGTGGTCCAGGAACCGCCGCTCGCCTTCTGCAGGTAGAGGTCGAAGTCCGTCCCGCTGGGCCCGTCGAGGCAGCCCGTGATGGTGCCGGACAGCGACGAGAACCCGGTGGTGCCCGGCTCGGCCGCCTGGCCGCCGGAGCCCAGCGAGCCGCTGAACGCCGTCCGCTCACCCGTGCAGCCGGTGGGCGGCGGCGTGGTGCCGCCACCACCGGTGATCAGCGAGACGTTCGCCGCACTGAGGGCCTCGTTCACCGGCTGGAAGTAGGTGGTGCCTCCGGAGGAGCAGTTGCCGTTGCCGCCGGAGGTCAGGCCCTGGGCCTGCGTGCCGGCGAGCAGCGAGCCGCCGGAGTCGCCCGGCTCCGCGCACACGTTGGTGCGGATCAGGCCGGAGACTGTGCCCTGGGGATAGGTGACCGACGCGTTCAGCGCCTGGATGGTGCCGCAGTGCCAGCCGGTCGTGGAGCCGGAACGGCAGACGGTGGCACCGACGGCGGCAGCGGACGAACCGGCGACGTTGACGGTGCCGCCGTTGTAGTTGTTGACCGAGCCGACCGGGTTGTCGTCGGAGCCGACGTTCACGTACGCGTAGTCGTTGCCAGGGAACGAGGACACCTGGAAGGTGCCGCTCGGCTGGCTGGTGGTGGCGCCGCGCGAACCGCAGTGTCCGGCGGTGACGAATCCGCCGGTGGCCGAGAAGCCGACCGAGCAGCGGGATCCACCGATGTAGTAGGCGTTGCCGCCGATCACGTTGATGAAGGTGCGGGGCATCTCGGCCACCTCGACGACGGAGACGGAGCCCGCCGAGATCCCGGCCTTCTTGACGGCGGCCGCCACGGCGGCCTTCGCGCCCTTGGCCACCTCCATGACCACCGAGTTGGACTCGACGTCCACGTAGGCGGCGGCGACCTTGGCCTCTGGCGCCGCCCGGTAGGCCTTGGTGGCCAGCCGGTCGAGCTGGCTCAACGACCTGTCGACGGTGACGGCGGTGGCACCGGCGGCACGGACCTCTGCGGCCCCTGCCGTGTCGGTCACCGCGACGAACAGCTCTGTGCCGTCCACCCAGGCGCCCGCGTACCCCTTGTCCAGGGCCTTGGCGATCGCGAGCTGCTTCTCCGACAGTGCTTCGTCGGTCTTGAGGCGGGCGACCGCCTCCGAGGTGGTCAGGCCGAGGTCGCGCTCCAGTGCGGCAACCATGCCCGGCGCGTAGCCGGTCACGTCGGGCCTGTCGGAACCGGCGGCAGTGCCTGCGGTAGCGGCGGTGATGCTGGCGGCGAGGAGCGTCGCAGCGGCTGTGGCCACGGTGATCGCTCTGAAGGATGTGCGTCTCATGTCCAGCGACTCCTTGTCGTCGGGGCAATGAATTCACCCAGTGCGGCACAGCGTAGGGTCGCTTTCAGGTAACTCCCAGATACCGATTAGGACATATCGCACCAATATGCGGGCATACCGAGGGCGGGTAGGGGACGCCCCTACCCGCCCTCGCCCCTGCGGCCGGCGCGGACGCCGACCGGAGGGCCGATCAGTTCGTCAGCAGGGACACCCCAGCGGCGCTCAGCGCCTCGCCGACCGGCTGGAAGAAGGTCTGGCCACCGGACGAGCAGTTGCCCGAACCGCCGGACGTCATGCCCTGGGCCTGCGAGCCGGCGAGCAGCGAGCCGCCCGAGTCGCCCGGCTCCGCGCAGACGTCGGTCTGGATGAGACCGGAGACGCTGCCCTCCGCGTAGTTGACCGTGGCGTTGAGCGCCTCGATGGTGCCGCAGTGCCAGCCGGTCGTGGAGCCGGAGCGGCAGACCGAAGCACCGACGGCGGCCGGCGCGGAGCCCTCGACCGCAACGGTGCCGCCTGCGTAGTCGTCCACCACGCCGACCGGCGTGTCCGAGTCGACCGAGACGTAGCTGTAGTCGCTGCCCGGGAACTCCGAGACCTCGAAGGTGCCGGCCGGCTCGCTCGCCGAGGAGCCCACCGAACCGCAGTGGCCGGCCGAGACGAACCCGCCGGTGACGGCAAAGCCGACCGAGCAGCGCGAGCCGCCGTCGATGAAGTACGCCTCTCCGCCGATCACGTCGGCGAAGGTGCGAGGACGCTCGGTGGCCTCGTTCAGGGAGACAGCGGAGGCGGGCACCCCTGCCTCGGCCACGGCAGCCTTGACGTCGGCCGTGGCGCCGTCGACGACGTCGATGACGATCTCGTTGGTCTCCACGTCCACGTGGTACGAGGTGACGGAGGACCCGGGCAGCGCACCGTTCAGGTCGGCCGTCCAGGCGTCGAGCGCCTGCAGCGAGTTGTCGACGGTGACGGGGGTGGCACCGGCCGCACGGACGTCGGCGGCCTCAGCGGCGTCGGTCACGGCGACGTGCAGCGCGTCCGTGCCCTCCACCCAGGCACCCGCATAGGAGGCGCCGAGCGACCTCTCCAGGCTGCGCTGCGTACCGGACAGGGTCTCCTGGGCCTCGATCTGGGCCACGGCCTCGGTCGCACTCAGGTTCAGGTCGCGCTCCATCGCGGCGACCAGGCCCGGCGCATAGCCCGCTGCTGCGTTCTCGACGTCGGACTGTCCAGCAGCGGCGACGGCGTTGATGGTGCCGGCAAAGAGGCCCACGGTGGCGGTTGCCACGGCGAGGCCCCGGAGGGAAGAGCGTCTCATCTCCAGCGACTCCTTGTGTCGTAGAGCGGGTGAAGTTCCACCCACGAGTGATTTTTCACCCGCGCTGACACAGTAGGAGGAGTTGGACGTCCCGCCCAGATCACACTGAGGTCATACATATTTCCTATGGAGGGCAAACCACAAGGTCACCGCTCAGGCTCTACTGGTTTCGGCTGAGCCTGCGGTTCCGCTCCGGCTCAGCCGAGCATGCCGTACAGGGCCAGCCACTGCTCGTACTGCGGGCTGCGCCGGACGGCGTCGCGATGTGCGCGGTGGGCGGCACCCTCGACGGCCTCGAGGTCCACGCGGAGGTCGGCGTCGTGCCGCCAGCCCAGGTAGTGGGTGCGACGTAGGGGCGCTCCCGCCAGGGGGACCGTCACGACCCCCGGTGGGTCGAGCTGCCCCGGCTCGACGAGCGCGACGGCGCGCCCGGCCCGCACCTGGTCGACCGCGGTGGTCCACTCGGCCTCCCCCATGCCGCGAGGCGTGAAGCCCGCGCGTACGCACGCCGACACGAAGCACTCCTCGAGGCAGCCGTACGACGGGACGCAGAGCCACTGCTCCTCGGCCAGCTCGGCGAGGGACACCTCCGGCTTGCCCGCGTAGGGATGGTGCTCGTCGATGAGGACGAACATCGGGTCCGCGCAGACCCGGGTCCACGCGACCTCGACCGCCGCCGGTGGCGAGGCCTCCGAGCACATCCCGACCAGCCCCACGTCGATGGTGCCCCTGGCGAGCCGGGAGGCGACGTCGTCCGCCAGGTGGGGCATGCTCGTGGTGACCTGCACGCCGGGGATGGCGATGTGCAGCTGGTTGACGAACAGGCCACCCAGCGCGGTTCCGGTGATGCCGACCCGGACCATCTCGCCCTGGGCCACGTCACCGTTCACCAGCCGCTCGGCGTCGTCGGCCAGGGCCGCCATGGCAGGCAGCAGCACACGGGCGTGCCGGAGTATCAGGTCACCGAGCTCGGTCGGGCGCGCGCCGAAACGATCGCGGACGAACACGTTCCCGCCCAGCGACCGGTCGATGCGGTTGAGCTGCGCAGTCAAGGCCGGCTGCGCGATGCCGAGGGCAGCCGCCGCCTTCGTGACGCTGCCCGACTCGGCAACGGCGACAACCATCCTCAAGTGCCGCATGTCGAGTTCCACACGGTGGAAAATATCTGTCATAGCCGCAGATGTCTCTGTTCTGAACAAGATTTATCGGTTCGCACGACCGACCGTTACGCGCACGAAACGGGCGGGCGCCCCCAGGACGGCCCGTCGGTCGGGGTTCACTCCGCCAGAAAACCGTCGCGGACCAGACCGCGCACCGCCGGGAGCAGCTCGGCCGCCAGGTCGGCCGCCGCGACGTCGAACAGGGCGGCGAGCGCCCCGACGATCTGCCCCACCGTCAGCTCCCCGTCGCACGCACCGACCAGGGCGGCGAGCGGGCTCGACGCCTGCACACCGCGGCCCAGCCCGTCCCCCTGCCGCACGATCACGATGTTCGGGTCGGCCGCTCCCGGCGTCAGGTAGCGCTCCTCCGTGACGTCGGCCGCCGTGACGAGGCGCGCAGCGGCGAGCGCCGCGTCGTCGCGCGCGGCGAGCCAGTCGTGCCCGGCGAGGCTGCGGGCGATGTGCGCGCCGAGCGGCTGGCGGACCGACCCGGTGTGCTCCTCGAGGCGCCGCAGCGTGGCCGGCCCGGAGGACGGGCGCCGGAGGGTCACGAGCCCGAAGCCGACGGCTTCGACGTCCCGGGACTCGAAGTCGTCGAGCCACGCGCCGTAGGCGGCGGCCCAGGCGTCCGGCTCGCGGTCGGGAGTGGTGCCGCCGTCCCGGATCCACGTCTCGGCGTACTCGGCCGGGTCGAGGACCTCGCGCTGGATGATCCAGCCGTCCAGGCCTGCATCGGAGAGCCACGCGCCGACCCGGTCGGTCCACGGCTCGCCCCTGCGGTGCTCCCAGTTGCCGAGGAGCTGGGCCGTCCCACCGGGTGCGAGCACGTCGCCGACGCCGAGGATCAGGTCCCGCACCAGGTCGTCGCCCGCGCGGCCGCCGTCGCGGTACTCGTAGTCGCCGAGCGCGTCGGCGACCGCCCGGCCTGCCGCTCCGGCGTGCGGGGTGATGACGAACGGCGGGTTGGAGACCACGAGGTCGAACAGCTCCCCCGCGACCGGCTCCAGCATGGAACCGTGCCGCAGCTCCACCGCACCGGCGTCGGTGTTCAGCGCGACGTTGAACGCCGCGAAGGACAGCGCCCGCCGCGATATGTCCGTCGCCACGACGTGCCGGGCGTGGCGCGCGGCGTGCAGGGCCTGGATCCCGCAGCCGGTGCCGAGGTCCAGTACCCGGCCGGTCGGGTTGCGCACCGTGACCTGCGCCAGCGTGAGAGAGGCACCGCCCGCGCCGAGCACGTGGTCCGTGGCAAGGCGCCCGCCGGTCGCGAGCTCGCCCAGGTCGGAGGCGAGCCACCAGCGCGCGTCGCCGACGGCGTCGACGGAGGAGTAGGGGCGCAGGTCCACGACGGCCCGCACCGCGTCGTCGTCCCCGGCGCCCTGGGCCGCGACCAGGCCGAGCCGCTCGGCGCCCGCCGAGCCGGTCGCAGGCAGCGCGCGGTCCACCGCTGCGCGCGGCACGTCGGCGCCCAGCAGGAACAGCCCAGCGAGGGTGGCCAGCGGGTCCCGGTCCGACGGCGGCTTGCCGCCCACGGCCGCCGCGACCGCCCGGCGGGCCGGCAGCGACTGCTCCCTGTGCAGCGCGGCCGCCGCGAGCGGTCCAAGGAGGTCCTCGACGCCGTCCACGTCGTAGGCGGCGGAGACCAGGTCGGCACGGAGCGAGGCGACGAGGGCTTGATCGGTCACGGGTGGCTGCACGGGCCTATCCTGCACGCAGACCGCGTGGCCTCACCACGCGTGCACGCGCACCGCGCTCGTACCCGCACCACGGTGCGGATCGGGCTAGCCGCGGCAGTTGGACGCCACGTACTCCTGCACGCGCTGGGATGCCTCGACCATCGCGTTGGTGTCGAGCTCCTCCTGTGCGCCGCCGACGGCGGCGGTCACCGCCGGGCCGTCGTTCGCCTTCACCTTCTCGATGTTGTTGGCGACCGTCGAGTAGTAGGTGAAGGCGACCGCCCAGTCCTTCGAGATGGCCTCGGGCGGCGTCACGCCCTCCAGCGCGTTGCGGGCGTTGATGAACCCCTTGCGCAGCGTCTCGGGCTGGTCCACGACCATGGCCGACTGCGCGTTGGCGGCCTGCGTCCACGCCATCTGGGTCTGCGCGCACGATGCGGCGTCCGCGTCCGAGATGACGTCCTCGCCCTGGAAGAAGGTCATCCCCCAGCCGGTACCGAGACCCAGCGCCGCAGCGGTCACGCCGGCCAGCACGAGCACCAGCGGCTGGTCGAGCACCTTGGGCAGGCCCCGGCGGAGCGTCTTCCTGATCCGCTTCTGCTGCGCGGTGCTCGGACCGGAGATACGGCCCTTCCCGCGCTTCTTGCCCGCCTTCCTTGACTCGGGCTTGCCCGGCTCGGCGGACCGGTCGGCCAGGTCGGGCAGATCGGGTACGCCGGCGGGCGCGTCTTCCGGCAGGGACTCGGCCGGGGCGGCGAGAGGCAGCGGCGCGAGCGGAACGTCGACGTCGTCGGCCACCGGGCCCACGTTGAGCGGAAAGCCGCCCGCCGGCGTCGGCGCGGGTTCGCTCTTCGGCACGCTCGGCGCGGCCGCCTTGCCTGCCTTGCCCTTCGACCTGGACTTGCCGGCCTTACCGCTCTTGCCGCCTGCGTTCTTGCCGCGCCCACGGGTCACGGCCGGCTCGGCGGCCGCGACGGAGCCCCACGGGTTCGCGTCACCGTCGGTCTCGCCGTCCGGCACGGCGGGCGCAGGCACGGGGCCCCAGGGCGAGCTGCCCGTCTCGTCGGCGGCCGGGGCGGGATCCGCTGGCGCGGCGGCAGCGCCGCTGCCCCAGGGACTGGGGGCCTGCTCCGGCTCCGTGAGCCCCTCGGCCCACTCGAGGGCACTGGCACCGGGCGCTGCTTCCCCTGCTGCGAGGCTCTCCGCCCAGGTGAGCGCATTCGTTGCGGGGGGACCTCCGGCGCGAGACGCAGCACGACCGCCCCGCGAGCCCTTGCGCCGTGTCGCACTCATAGCCGCGAACTTTACCCGCAAGTCCCACCAGGACAGGAGGGGCAATCGTGTGATACGAGACGAACAGGGGGTGAAGTTGCTACCCGTTCAGGTAGGTGATGCTCGCCCAGAACACCACGACCACGACCGCGACGATTCCGATGGCGAGCGACACCAGACCCCAGTTGCGTGCGCGACGAGACGCTTTCCGTGCCTTGTCGTGCTCCTGTGTCTTCCACAGGTAATTGACACGCAGCGCGTTCACGAGGGCGACGATTCCGGTGGGCCAGAAGCAGAAGATGGTCACCAGAACGGCGAAGAGGAGATAAGACCGCGGCGGGTACTGCAACTGTGCCGGGTAGGTGTGCACGTTGACGCTCACGGGCGAGCGCGAGCCGCCCGGCACGGCGGGCGGCACAGCGGAGCTGGTCATGGACGTCTCCCTCAACGTACGTAAAGGGAGAACTTAGTCCAATTTCGGTGATTTGTTGAATGTGCAGGTCAGCCGGGGATCTTGCGGAGCATCTCGCGGTAGAAATGCACTCCGCGAGCCAGAGAATCGACGCTCAGATGCTCGCCGACGCCATGAATCGACTGCCGCTGCGCACGAGACAATGCAAACGGGCTGAACCGGTAGACGTGGTCGCTGATGGGGGTGAAGGTGCGCGAGTCGGTTGCCGCGGGCAGCACGAACGGAACCACGACCGCATCCGGGTATGACGCGCCGATCGCCTCGCTGAGCAGCGCGAACTGCTGGCTGTCGGTCGGCGAGACCTCGCTGGGCTCGCTCCGCTCCACCACCTCGATCTCGACCTGCTTGTCCCCGATGACGCGGCGCAGCCGCGCCACGGTCCGGTCCACCGTCTCCCCGAGCGCCACCCGGACGTCCAGGCGGGCACGGGCCGACGACGCCGCGGCGTTCGGCCCCGCGCTGCCCTCGAGCTCGGTGACCGCAACGGTCGTGCGGACCAGCGCAGAGGCCTCAGGTCCACCCTTGGCCACCAGCCAGGCCGCGACCTTGCCGAACGGGCCCGAGGCGAGCCTGGCCGCCGCCCTGAGGCCAAGCCCTCTGGCGCCGGCCGCGCTCGGGGCGACCCGCTCCAGCATGTCGACGGTCGGCGCGTTGACCCGCGCCCCGGACCGGCGTCCGCTGACCCGCGTCACCGCGCGGGCGAGCCGTACGGTGGCGGGCCGCCTGCCGGGCGTCGCGCCATGGCCGCCGACGTCGGAGGTGTGCAGGTCGATCCCGACCAGGCCCTTCTCCGCCACGCCGACCATGGCGGTCTGGCGGTCCACGCCGGGAAAGGCGTCGGTCACGACGCCGCCGCCCTCATCGACCACGAGCCAGGGCCGCACGCCCAGCTCGTACAGCCGCCGGACGGCGATCTCGGCGGACTTGCCCGCCGCCTCCTCGTCCGCGCCGAAGAACAGCCAGATGTCCCGCTCCGGCACGAAACCGTCGCCGAGCAGGGTCTCCGCGGCGTCGAGCACCGCGACGAGCCCGCCCTTGTCGTCGAGCGTGCCGCGACCGTGCACCGCCCCGTCGCGGATCTCGCCCGAGAACGGGTTGGCCGGCCAGTCCGCCACCTGGACCGGTGCCACGTCCTGGTGCGCCAGGAGGACCACCGGGAAGGGGTGCAGCACGTCCTGCCGCCCCCGGCCCGGCCACCGGTAGAGCAGCCCGTGATCGCCCGCCGGCTCGCTCTGCAGCGCGTGCACCCGCGGGTAGAACGTCGCCAGCGCGGCCCGGTGCCTGCCGAACGCCTCGTGGTCGAGGTGCTGCGGGTCCCACGACGACACGGTGGGGATCTGCACGAGCGAGGAGAGATGCCCTGCGGCGATGTGCCCGGCCGCGGCGTGCTGCTCGCCATACGGCTCCGACGGGGCAAAGGCCTGCGTGCCCGTCCGGTCGCGGAGCATGGCGTCCGGCGCGGCCGGCTGCTCGGCGACCTGGCCCGCCGCCCTCTCCCGGGCTCCCGCCTCCGGATCGGCGGACGTGCCGCGCCGGGTCTGCGGGGTGGACGAGGACCGCGCAGACCTCGCTGCCGACGTATCCGGACGCGTGGCCGACAACGGGGCCGGCGGCGGTGCGACGCCGGCCTCGGGCGGGCGCGGCCCTGCCGTCGGCCCAGGGGTCGGCTCTGCGGTACGCGACGCGGCCGGCCGGGCCGGCGCCTTCGCGATCATTTCGGCCGTGACCTGGGGGATGGCCTCGGTCGGGTCGATGTCGGCACTCACGGGACCTTCTCCTGCTCCGGGTCTCCCACGAGGGGGGCTCCTGCGTCGGGGCTCTCGTCGGCACCCGCGGACCGCGGAGCATTCGGGAGCACAACACCGCAGACGATAGCGCTCGGACCCGGTTTTCCACAGATCCCCGGTGATGCTGGGTACGGCAGCATCGCAACCTCCGTCGAGGTCACAGTGCCGCCCAGTGGATGGCCGTCGCCGCCTGGCTCAGGCCGCCCCGAGGATGGGTGCGGAAGAAGACCGAGGTGCCGAACACGAACGCCCGCGCCTGTCCTATTTTGCCGGATACGGCGGCGGCCTGCCCGATGGCGGCATCCTGCCCCCGACCGGCCGAGGCAGCGTGCCCGTCACCGCCGCCCGACCGAGGCCAGTGCCCGGCCAGGAAGCGGCCGTAGGTCAGCTCGGTGGCCGTGCCCGCACCCAGGTCCGTGAACCAGACGGCCGGGTAGAGGAAGCCGTGGTCCTGCGCGTGGTCGTCCAGCACCTCGCCGGGGGTCCCGGTGGAGATGATCCCGTTGCCGGCCGGATCCCCCGTCACCGCACGGCCGCTGACCAGCCCGAACGCCTCCGCGGCCGCGAACGCACCGGCGCCGCTCCCGACGATGGCGCCGCCGTCGCGCAGCCAGGACCGGACGTAGGCGTGGCCCGCCGAGCCCGGCGGGAGGTCGAGGGAGGAGCCGACCCACAGCACGTCGGCGTCGTCCAGCCCTGCGCCGCCGCCGGCGGCGGCCTCCTCGATGCCCGCAGCGGAGACCGGCACCAGGTCGTCGAACCCGAGGGCCAGGAGCGACAGCCGGTCGTCCTGGTTGCCCGCGTAGGCGACGGTGACCTCCTCGGCCCGCTCTGCCCCCGCGTACTCGGCGCGGGACACGGCCACGAGGCCGAGGCGGTACCTGTCGGCCGCGTCGCGGGCCGCCTGCAGCCCGCGCGGCCCGACGACGGCGCGTCCGTCCGACGTCAGCCGTACCGCCACGTCCTGCTCCAGGAGGTCGTTCAGAGCCCGGTGATCCCTGACGCCGGCCACGTCGAACGCGGCGTACCTGGCTCCGGGCGGGACGCTCCCGCCCGGTCCGGCGCCACGCACCGGGACCGTCCGGCCGATCGGGCCGTCCGTCGTCGTGCCCACCCGGTCCACCGTCGCGCCCCAGAGGTAGGCGGGAGACCACGCCGAGATGTCGTACATGGCGGGGACCTTGGCCGAGATGTCCGACCCGAGGGCGAGCAGCGAGGCCGCAAGCCCACGCAGGGGCTGATGCAGGTCGACCACGTAGGACCCTGCCGGATAGGTGGTACCCCCGACCTGTGACGGGCCGACCAGCCGCCCCACCTCGATGCCGTGGAACAGCAGCGCGTCCACGAGGTCCTCCGCGTCGCTCGCCGACCGCTGGCCGGAGCCGACCGGGAGCACGTACGCGCGGGGCAGGCGCACTGCGACCTGGTCGTCGGCGGTGTCCCAGAGCCGCTTCCACTCGTCGGGACCGGGTACCTCGTCGATGTTCTCTGCGGTCAGCGCCGTCTTGGGCGCGCCGGCGACACCGCGCCGGAACAGCTCGATCTGGTCGCCGAGCATCGCGTCCGAGTTCGTATGGACGTAGTCGATCATCGACGCCATCGTCGTGACCGCTACCTCCGTGTTGACCGCGGCGTCCGCCCGCGTGGTGGTCCGGCCCGTCGGCCCGAGCGGGAGCTCGACAGTGCTGGTCACCGCGCCGTGGAGCGAGGCGTACTGGGCGGTGAACACGGGCGGGTAGTCGTCCCAGCCCGACGGTGTGTCCCGGTACGGGATCTTGATGAACCCCGTGTTCCTTCCCACCACGGCACCGCTGCCCGGGTCGTAGTAGGTGTTGCCGTCGATCCCTGCCGCCACGACGTCGTCCTCGACCTGCCGCGCGATGGCGTAGCTGTGCGGGAGGAACAGGTCGTACTCGTAGTTCTCACCGTGGGGCGGACCGGCCGGCTCGACCTGCAGCACGTCCGTGTAGCCGTGGAAGTCCGCTGTGAACAGCGGCTGGACCGCCTGGGCCGTCCGCACGTACGAGCGTGCCTCCGGCGTGGCCAGCGTGATCATGTCGCGGTTCGCGTCCAGGCCGAGGGAGGTCGAACGGGTCGCGTTGGTCCGGCCGTCGGGGTTGAGCGTGAGGCTGAACACGATCCGGTGCTGCTCCAGCAGGTGCCTCGTCGCATCGTCGTCCGCGGTCGCCAGGCGCTTGATGATCCGGAGCGCCGCGTCGGTGCCCTCCCACTCGTCGCCGTGGATGTTCGCACTGACCCAGATCGGCGCCTTGTACCCCGCCCGCAGGTCACGGTCGCGCGCAGCGCGGCCCGGCCGCTCCTTGATCTCCTCGCGCCACGCCGTCTGCCGGGCGGTCTCCGCGCGGCGTTCTGGCGCGGTCACGGTGACCAGGTAGAGGTCGCGCCCTTCCGTCGACCGGCCCACCACCTGTGTCGATACCCGGTCGCTCCGCTCCATCAGCCTCGTCAGGCGCGGCGCAAGGTCGGCGTGGCTGACGGTCCCGTTCCGCTCGGTGGCGTCCGCGTCGTTCGGCGGGAAGGCGCGGAGCTCCGGCTGGTGCGGGTACGACGCGGGCAGGTGCAGGTCGGCGCCGCCACCCGGCGACAAGGGCTCCGGCGGGTCCGCCGGGTGGTCCTGCTCGCCCGCCGTCGGTTCGGCCAGGACGTCGGCCTCGAGGCCGCGGCCCAGTCCGGCGGCGGCCACCCCTGCGACCGTGCTCCCGTCCACGGGCGCGCCGGAGGGCTGCGCGACCGCGGGCGCGGCCAACGAGCCCGCGGCGAGCGCGACCCCGGTCAGCGCCGCGCCGGTCAGGGCAGCGAGCGAACGAGCACGAACGAGCACAGATGCCTCCCCAGGCAAGTCGGCCAATTCTGACCTACGGCCCGGGCAGTCAGGAACGGCGCACCGGAGACGGTACAGCCACGGCCCTGCGATCCGCAGGACGACGCCGGCGGACAATGCCGTTGACCAGGCCGGTCCGGGGCGGTGCACTGTGCGGATGACCTCCGAACGCTGGACCTCTGCCACCGTCTACCCCGACATGTGGGCAGACCCCGACGACGACGCGCGCGAAGCGCTGGCGAAGCCCGTAGGGGAGAAGGAAACGTATCGGAACTACCTCGCGCACTACCGGATCACGCTGGAGATGAAGTGCGAAGGGCTCGATGCCGAGCAGCTCGCCCGGCGATCCGTGCCGCCGTCGACGATGTCGCTGCTCGGGCTGGTGCGGCACCTCGCGCACGTCGAGCAGAGCTGGTTCCGGCGGGTGCTGCAGGGTCAGACGGACACGCCCGCGCTGTTCGGCAAGTCCACGGAGACGCCCGACGCCGACTTCGACGGTGCCGTAGCCGACCCCGCCGTCGTCGAGGAAGCCTGGGCGACCTGGCGCCGCGAGGTCCGGGACGCCGACGCCTGGTTGGCGGCCCTCCCGGAGGACGAGCTGGGCCGCACGGCGCTGCACCACGGCAACGAGATCCCGGTCCGTGACGCCCTGGTGCACATGATCGAGGAGTACGCCCGCCACGTGGGCCACGCCGACCTGCTGCGGGAGTGCATCGACGGCCGAGTGGGCCAGTAGCCAGGCGACGGTGCCCGACGTCCGCTTCGAGCATGCGATCAGGCCTGGAATCTCGACGGATTCCAGGCCTGATCGCATGCTCGAAGCGGACTTCCCGGTGCTAGACCGTCGCTTCCGCCCGGTCCTGCTCCGCCTGCTGCTCCGCGTCCACGCGGGAGGCCCGCATACGGGACCAGATGACGGCGCCGAACGCCACGGCCGCCGCCACGAGAGCGATGCCGATCCGGAGCGTGTGGTTGGCGTCCGCCGGGACGCTCATGGCCACCACTGCGGGGGCGATCAGCAGCGCGACCAGGTTCATCACCTTGATCAGCGGGTTGATCGCCGGGCCTGCGGTGTCCTTGAACGGGTCACCCACGGTGTCGCCGATGACCGTCGCCGCGTGGGCGTCGGAGCCCTTGCCGCCGTACTTGCCGTCCTCGACGATCTTCTTCGCGTTGTCCCAGGCGCCGCCCGAGTTCGCCAGGAAGATCGCCATGAGCACGCCCGTCCCGATGGCCCCGGCCAGGAATCCGGCCAGCGGCCCGACGCCGAGCCCGAAGCCCACCGCGATGGGAGCGAACGCCGCAAGGAGACCCGGCGTGATGAGCTCGCGCAGCGAGTCCCGGGTGCAGATGTCGACGACCTTGGCGTAGTCGGGGCGCTCGTCGTACGTCATGATGCCCGGGTGGTCGCGGAACTGGCGACGCACCTCGAACACGATGGCGCCGGCAGCACGCGTCACCGCGTCGACGGCGAGCCCGGAGAACAGGAACACCGTTGCACCACCGAGGATCACGCCGACGAGGGTGACCGGCGAGATGATCTCGTAGCTGAGCATCGAGGTCACCAGGCCGGTGCCGACGTTGCTGACCTGCGCGAGCGCGTGCGAGACGGCGTCGGCGTACGACCCGAACAGCGCGGTCGCCGCGAGCACCGCCGTGGCGATCGCGATGCCCTTGGTGATCGCCTTGGTGGTGTTGCCGACGGCGTCCAGGTCGGTGAGGATCTGCGCGCCCTCATCGTCGACGTCGCCGGACATCTCCGCGATGCCCTGGGCGTTGTCGCTGACCGGGCCGAACGTGTCCATGGCGACGATGACGCCGACCGTGGTGAGCAGGCCGCAGCCCGCGAGGGCGACGAGGAACAGCGCCAGCGGGACGGACCCGCCGGCCAGCAGGAACACGCCGCAGATCGCTGCGGCGATGATGCCCGCCGTGTACACGGCTGACTCGAAGCCCACACCGATCCCGGAGAGGACCACGGTCGCCGCACCGGTCCGGGAGGTCGCGGCGACGTGCAGCGTCGGCTTCTTGTCCGTGCCGGTGAAGTAGCCGGTCACCCAGAGGATCACACCGGCGAGCACCACACCGATGAGGACGGCGAGCGCCGACACGACGCGCGGGTCGGCGGTCACGCCGGAGAGGTCCGCGGTACCTGGCACCTGGGCGAACGAGGAGGGCAGGTAGGCGAAGGCAGCGATCCCGGCCAGTACGGCGCCGACGATCGCGGAGACGTAGAACCCGCGGTTGATCGCGGCGAGGCCGCTCTCGTTCCCGCGGATCCGGGTGATGAACACGCCCAGCAGAGCGACGAACGCGCCGATCGCGGTGACGATCAGCGGGAACACGAGGCCCTCCTCACCCATCGCGGCCTTGCCGAGGATCAGGGCGGCCACGAGGGTCACCGCGTAGGACTCGAAGAGGTCGGCGGCCATGCCCGCGCAGTCGCCGACGTTGTCGCCCACGTTGTCGGCGATGGTCGCCGCGTTGCGGGGGTCGTCCTCAGGGATGCCCTGCTCGACCTTGCCGACCAGGTCGGCGCCGACGTCGGCGGCCTTGGTGAAGATGCCGCCGCCGACCCGCATGAACATGGCGAGCAGCGCGGCACCGAAGCCGAAGCCCTCGAGCACGGCGGGCGCGTCGACGTCGTACACGAGCACGACGAGCGCGGCGCCGAGCAGACCGAGGCCCACCACGGACATGCCGACGACGCCGCCGGTACGGAAGGCGATCCTTGCGCCCTCGGCCCGGCCGCCGGGACGGGTCGCGGCCGACGCGACGCGGACGTTCGCCCGCACCGCCAGCCACATGCCCAGGTAGCCGATCGCCGCGGAGAACCCGGCGCCGAACACGAACGCGATGGAGCGCCCGATCCGGATGCCGCTGTCACCAGGCAGCAGGAAGAGCAGCCCGAACACGACGGCTGCGAACAGCACGAGCGTGCGGAACTGTCGCTTCAGATAGGCGGAGGCCCCTTCTTGCACGGCCTGGCCGATGTCCTGCATCTTGGCGGTTCCATCAGGTGCCGCGAGCACCTGGCGACGCAGCACGAACGCACACCCGAGTGCGGCAACCGCGATGACGGCGATCACCGCCACGGTGGTGTAGCTGCCTGCGCCGAAAACAATGCCGTCTTCGAGCATTCGTCCTCCTCGACGAGCTCCGGGGAGTTCCCCCAGAAAGTGTGTTGCCCTGCACGGGGTTGACCCGGGCAAGGCCTCAGCGTCCCGCCGGCAACGTCGATGGCGGGAAGAGACCAGAGTCTACCCACATGTGACGGCAGTCACTATGTCAAGGCCTCGGGGTACCCGCACCCGGTCCCGCCTGGGTCTACCGGGGTCCTGCGTCGGCGGTGAGCTCCCGGATCTCCTGGAGCAGCCGGGCGGCGTCGGTGAGGTCGGGCAGCACCACGTCGGCGCCCGCCTCGGCGAGCCGGTCCGCCGACGTCGTACCCGACGCCACGGCGATCACGTGCGCGCCACCCTCGAGCCCCGTGCGGACGTCCTCGAGGGAGTCGCCGACGATGACGGTGTTGCCGGCGGAGAAGGTGCTGTCGTACCGGTCGCCCGCGCGGCGCTGGGCGATCGCGACGAGCGCCGGCCGGTGGGCGTCGTCGGACGAGTAGCCGCCCAGCGCTGCGTGCACGTAGCGGTCCATGCCGAAGGCGCGCAGCTTGATCAGGGCGTTCGCCTCGAGGTTGCCCGTCACGACGGTCGGCACCAGGTCGGGCTCGGCCGCGACGGCCTTGAGCGCCTGCATGGCACCGGGGAGCACGGAGCCGAGCTGCCGCACGTCCTCGGCGTGCGCGGCGAAGCGCAGCGGCACCGCGTCGAGCATGCGTGGCAGCAGCTCGTCGACCTCGCGCGCGCCGACGCCGTTGTCCTCCAGCAGCCCGCGGATCGCCAGCGGCATGGTCACGCCGGTGCCCTTCGCCGGGAGGCGTTCGGCGGGCCGGCCGACGACCTCGGCGAACGCCTCCCGGTATGCCGTCCGGTCCACCTCCCCGACGTAGACGAGCGTCCGATCGATATCCCAGAGCACGAGGGCCCTGGCGGCGCCGCGGGAGGTGACCGGTGCGGTCACGACGCGAGCGCCGCGATCCGTTCGGTCAGCACCCGGGCACCTACCCCGGACCGCCTCGACGACCCGCCACGCCGGAGGTCGGCCGAGAGATCCCGCAGGTGCTCCCGCAGCCGTGCCGACTGCACGGTCTCCGCGATGCTCACCGCCTCGTCGCCGGCAGCGCACGCGGCGTCCAGGTCGCCCGCCCTGGCGTGCGCCTGAGCCGCCCGGCTCAGGAACAGCCCGTGCGTCCGGCGCTCACCGGCGCGCTCCGCCTGGATCGCGTGCCCGAAGCTCTCCACGGCTCGCGCCGTGTTGCCGAGCGCGAGGTGCGCCGACCCGGACTGCCCGTGGATCTCACCCTCGTTCATCCAGTACAGCCAGTGCGGGTCGTCCTCGCCGCGGCCCCGTGCGCACAGGTCGGAGGCCTCGCCGAGCGCCCGGCGCGCTGCCTCGCCCTCGCCGGCGGCGGCGTGGCCGCGCGCCTGCCGGGTGAGCAGCGTCGCCGAGAGGTGCGGCGCGTCGAGGCGAGCGATCCGACGTCGGCCCGCCTCGGCGGCGCGGACCGCGTCACGCGGGTCGCCGCTGGAGTAGCCGTGGATCGCGAGGTAGGAGAGAGCACCCGCGCCGAGCCGGTCGTCGGCCGCCGCGTGCGCGGCGCGCAGGCCGGCGAGCATGTACGCGCGCGCCGCGTCCGGGCGGCCCGCGTCGAACGCGAACCAGCCGGCCTGCGTGGCGGTGTCGGCGGCGACGGCGGTGAGCCGGCGTCCCGTCACCTCGTCGTACGTGCTGCGCTCCAGCACGCGGACCACCAGGGCCAGGTGGGCACGGGCCAGGTCGGCCACCGCACCGCTGCCCGAGCCCTTGTCCATGACCCGCAGCTCGTCGAGCGTGCCCTGGAGGTGCCCGCACAGCTCGTGCGAGACGCGGGTGCCCGTCGTGGCACGGCGCATCGGCTCGGCCTGCTCGGCGTCCCAGCGCTGGATCATCGAGTTCAGCGCGATGCCCGAAGCCGGGCGCGGGGTGTCGGTCCCCGCCGCGTCGCTCATCGCCGTGGCGGACACGGGGCCGTTGGCGTCCGTGGGCAGCCAGTCGGCGGTGTTGTCGGCGACGTGGGCCAGGCGGAGCGCCGTGAGCATGCGGTCCGCCGTCCACGGGAGCGTGGGGTCGGGCGCCGTCGGCGTCACCGGCTCCGGCGTCGTCGGCTGGCCGGACGCGGCGGTGCGCGCGGGAGCGGCGTCGGGCAGCGGGCTGATGCCAGGGAGCGGGAGCCGGACCAGGTCAGGTGGCGTGCCCAGGCCGGTGAGGAACTGGACCACGCGCGAGACGTCGGTGAGCCGGCGGTCGCCGCACTCGAGCATCGACAGGTAGGACTGGCTCAGCCCGGTCAGGGCCGCCACGTCCTCCTGGCGCAGAGGGACGAGCTGCCGCACCATGCGGCTGACCTGACCGAAGTCCCAGTCGGCGAGCGCCGACCGGACCGCTTCGTCCTGCCAGACCCGCGTCGGCACGCTGGGGAGGGAGACTACTGGAACTGATTCCGTACGCCGGCATGCGGCGCAACGCGCTTCGGAGTTGTAACGGCTGAGTACACAACCGCATCGGGCGCAAGTGCGAACGGTGGCACGAGGCAACGGGGGCTCCTGAGGTCCGGCATTTCTCTTTTGCCGAGTTCACGGCTCGGATGACCACAGTGGTATCACCCCCCTGAGGTCCATGCATCCGGACCGTACTAGGTATTTTCTTCCAGACCAATGGCCAACCTAGACCGTACGTTTTCGCAGGTCAGGCCCGGTCTCTTTTGGACAAACGTCCAACTAGCGCCCGAATTACGCCAATTGTAGACCGGGACAGAACCAACGAAACATGCATAAGCGCAGGTCGCTCCGATTAGCGGCGCATCCACCCGGTTCCGGGAGGATTCACCGGTTCAGCGGACGAGCACAGCCTCCATGGCACGCGCCAGGTACCACGGGTCGACGACGGCGGTGAGCTCGCGGGCCGAGTGCATCGACAAAATTGGTACGCCGACGTCCACGGTGCGGATGCCCAGACGGGTCGCGGAGATCGGTCCGATCGTCGAACCGCACGGCAGCGCGTTGTTGGAGACGAACTCCTGGGTGGGCACTCCCGCCGTGGCACAGGCGACGCTCCACGCCGCCGCGCCGTGCGCGTCCGTCGCGTAGCGCTGGTTCGCGTTGATCTTGAGGATCGGGCCGCCGCCCGCCACCGGGTGGTTGGCCGGGTCGTGCCGCTCGGGATAGTTCGGGTGCACGGCGTGCCCGACGTCGGACGACACGTGCAGCGACGCGGCGAACGCGCGGGCCCGCTCCTCCGCCGTCGCACCGAGAGCGGTCGAGATGCGCACCAGCACCTCCTCGAGGAACGAGCCTGCCGCGCCCGAGCGGGACGCGCTACCGATCTCCTCGTGGTCGAACGCGGCGAACATCTGGATCGAGCGTGCTCCGCCGGTCGAGCCCGTCGAGCCGGTCGAGCCCGCGGCCGGTCCGTTCCCCGAGGAGGCCCGCAGGAGCGCCGTCAGCCCCGCGTGGGTCGAGAGCAGGTTGTCGAGGCGGCCGGACGCGAACAGGGCCTGCCCGGCGCCGAACGTGCGCGGCTGCTGCGTGTCGGCCAGCACCACGTCGTAGCCGCCGATCGTGGCCGGGTCGACGTCGGCGTCCGCCGCGAGCGCCGCCAGGACGTCGGCGCTCTGCGCGTCCCCGAGGCCCCAGACGGGCTGCGTGTGGCGCTGCTTGTCCAGGGTGAGCCCGTTGTCGTTGACGCCCCGGTCCAGGTGGACCGCGAGCTGCGGGATGCGCAGCATCGGGCCGGTTCGCACGAGGTGCTCGGTGCCGTCGTGGGTGACGATCCGCCCGGCCAGCTCCAGCTCGCGGTCGAGCCAGGAGTTGAGCAGCGGTCCGCCGTACACCTCGACCCCGGCCTGCCACCAGCCGCCCGCTCCGTGCGTGGTCGGCTTGGGCTTGAGCTTGAAGCTCGGGGAGTCGGTGTGGGCGCCCACGATGGTGAACCCCGTGGTGGGGCCCGCGGCGTCGGGCACCGTGAAGGCGATGACCGAGCCGTCGCGGACCACCACGTAGCTGCCACCGGGGAGCACGGCCCAGGCGGCACCCTCGGCGATGCGGGTGAAGCCCGCCGCAACGGCGCGCCGGGCCACCTCCTCGGCCGCGTGGTAGGACGACGGCGACGCCGTCACGAACGCACCGAGGTCCTCGGTGTGTGCGCGGGCTTCCTCTGGAACGGCGGGCGTGGGCTGGGCTGAGGTTGTCTGGGCAGTCACCGAGCCATTATGTCGCCCGCCGGTCCAGCCCCGGATCGCTGGTGTCAGCCGGCCGGGACGAGACGGACGTAGCCGAGCACGACGCCCTCGGGCACGTCGGTGAGCACCACCCCGTCAGGTGCGCCGGGGACCGGCGGCGGCTCGTAGCCCGCTTCGTCGTCCATGGTCACCTTCTGCCCGTTGCAGGGGATGGAACCGCCCGTCCTGGCGTTCCCCCACTCGCCGACCTGGTCGTACGAGAGCGAATCGTTCGGGTCGGACGAGCTGCACCAGGCCTCGACCAGGTAGTCCCGCCCCTCCAGCGCCTCCGGGTTCTCCACGATCACCTGGTAGATGTCCCGGCGCTCCCACCTGCCCGTGCGGTCGATGACCGCGCTGCCGAGGCCTTCGTCCTCGATGAGCGATGCGTCGGGGGCTCCGGGCACCTCGATCGGCACCGGTGCTTCCTGGCCGCCCGTCCCCCAGTGCGGCTGCCCGTCCTCGACCGTCACCTGGAACGGCTCGTCGGTGAACAGCAACCGGCTGCTGGAGTACTCGATGCTCGTGGGGAAGATGTCGTACGTCCCGTCCGGGAGCGAGCCGGCGGGCCCCTCCACGAGGCACGACGACTCGCCGTCCTCGTACGCCGCCGGCTCGCCGTCCTCGCGCAGCAGGTACATGGGGGACTGCTCCTCCCACCACCCCAGGTCGACCACCCTGCCGTTCGCGTCGGTCCACACCAGCGTCGGCGCCTGGACGTCCTCCTCCGCGGTGTTGCCGTCGACACCGACCGGCACCGACGTCTGCCCGACGCCCCACTCACCGTCAGCGTGGTACGTGATCGTCTCCGGGTCCCCGGCCACCAGACGCGCGTCCGGGGAGAAGACGATGTCTCGCAGGTTCACACCGCACGCGAGGCTGGTGCCCTGGAGAAGCTCCGGCTGGTAGCCCTCCCGCAGCTCGATCTCCGGCAGGGCCGACGGCGAGGCCGATGACGTCGCGGGCAGCGGCTCGGACCGGTCCGGAGGCGCGAGCTGCGTCGCCCCCAGCACCAGCGCCGCGGCGAGCGCCAGCGCACCCCCGCCGAGGCCGCCCAGCTTCGCCGTCCGACGGCGGTGCACCCGCCTGCTCATGACGGTCATGGCCGCAGCGGGTCCCGTGGGGGACGCCGGATCCACGCCGTCCGCCATCGCACCGAGCGTCTGCGCAAGAAGGCCGGCCCCCGCGGGATCCACCCAGCCGTGGTCTCGGTCCCGGCCGTCGTCGTGCTGGTTCATCGGAGCTCTCCTTCCGCCGTTGCCGCTCCAGTCGGTTCGAGCACGTCGCGCAGCACGCGCATCGCATCGTGCAGGTGCCGCTTCACCGTGCCCGGAGCGTTCCCGAGCGTGTCCGCCACCTGCTCGATCGTCATGTCCTCGAAGTAGCGCAGCACCACGCATGCCCGCTGCCGGGGCGTGAGCCGGGTGAGGGCGTGCACCACGTCGGCGCGGGCCGTGACGCCCGAGTCGGGGAACCGCACCCGGTCGTCCGTGGCGACCCTCGGTTCGATGTCCGCCCAGCGCTTCTTGCGGCGCCAGCCGTCCAGGTACAGGTTCAGCATCGTGCGGCGCACGTACGCCTCCGCGTACTCGACCGGTGCGTGCCGGCTGTCGTCCGACGCGCGCCCGTCCAGCGGAACCGTGTACATGCCCGACGCCGCCCGACCGCGTACTCCGCCCCGCCGCACCAGGCGGGAGCAGTACTTGACCAACGCCTCCTGCACCAGGTCCTCCGCCTGCCGGATATCGCCGCACAGTGTGTAGGCGTACCCGACGAGCGCCGAGCCGCGCTGTGCGGCAAGCGTCTCCAGGTCTTCGTGCCAGCCCATTGCCGGCTCCTTCCTGCCATCCTGAACGTACCGACGAACCACCCCGGCGGGAGGTTGGGGCGTTTCGGCATCCGATCCCGAACGGCCCCTGCCGCGGCTGATGCTCGCCCGTACGCGCGTGGGCGGGTCAGGATGGGGACATGGTGCGCGGAGATGCAGCGAACGACGTCGGACAGCCCGCCGCGCTCACGTACCCCCGCCGGTTCCGCTCCGCCGAGGCCCGCGGAGCCCGGATCGGCCGGCCGCTGCGCCTGCTCGGCCGGGTACGCGGCGTGGACGAGGCGCTCATGGAACGGATCGGCCGCGCCTTCTTCGAGGCCGACGACGCCGGGGCGGCGCTCGCGGCGGCGATGCGACTGCCGTCCGGGGTGCCGGGGCGGGTGAGCCACCGGCAGCTTCGGGCGGCGCTGGCCGGCCCGGCCACGGAGCCCGAGTTCGGTCGGTTACACCGTGCAGAGGATGACCGTGCTGAGGATGACCGTGCTGAGGATGACCGTGCTGAGGATGACCGTGCTGAGGATGAGATCGGTCCGTTGGGACGAGATCGGTCAATCAACCGACCGAACTCATCCCAAGTGACCGATCTCAGCGCGCAACCCGAGCAACCGACCGAACTCAGCGCAGCACCGCGGGCGCTCCGCGAGTTCCTCGCCGAGGTCACCACCGTGCCCGACTGGGTGGACTGGGAACTCGTCGACACCGGCGCCGCCGTGCTGCGGCGGCTCGGGCAGAACGGCGCCGACGTGCTGCTCCAGCTCTCGCTGGTCGGCGGGTACCGGTTCGGTGGGCCGACGGATCTGCTCGCGGCGACCGGCGCGCTGACGGGCGGGACGCTGCGGCGGCTCGCGGAGACCCAGGAGTGGACGGTCGGGCTGTCCGAGCCGGGGTCGCTCCGGCCGTACGGGTCCGCGTGGCGGGCCACGGTGCACGTCCGGGCGATGCACGCCCTCGTCAACGCCTCGTTCCTCGGCCGTACGGACCCTGACGACGCGGCGTCTGGCTCTGCGGGACCTGTCGGCACCGGCCCCGACCGCACAGCTCGCGACGCGTGGGACACCGCGCGCTGGGGCCTGCCGATCAACCAGGCGGACCAGGCAGCGACGCTCGGGCTGTTCGACGCCACCCTGATCCTGGGCTGCCGGGCGCTCGGGGTGCGTATCCCGCCGTCGGACAGCCGGGCCCTGATGCACCTGTGGAAGTGGGTGGGGCACCTGATGGGCGTGCACCCCGACTTCCTGGTCGATGACGAGTGGGCGCGACACCGCATCAACTATCACGTGCTGCTCGCACAGGCCGACATCTCGGACGCCGGCCCGCGCCTCGCCCAGGCGGTCGTCGCGGCGCAGACCGACCGGACGTACCCCGGCCCGTCCTGGTGGCAGCCCGCACGGGCCTGGCTGGAGCGCGAGCGGCTGCCGTCGATGCTCACGATGTTCCTCGGGCCGCGCAGCATGCGGGAGCTCGGCCTGCCCCTGCGTCCGCCGTGGGCGCACGCCTACCTCCTGCCGCTCAACGTGTGGCGGTACCACCTGCTCGGACGCACCCGCAGGGGCCGCGAGCGCCTGGACCGGTGGGGCCGACGCCGGAGCGACGCGATCCTGGCGAGCTACCGCGCCTGGCCCGAACCGTCCGCCAGCGTCACGCGCACCGGCGCAGAGACAGGAAGCCAGGCGGCAGAATCCTGACCGAACACCGGCATCACGGCTAGACGTCGAACGTGCCGCCTTCGCGCAGGTGTGTGTACACCAGCGGCCAGTCTTCCTTTGAACCCTCGAACTCGGCAGCGCACGCGTTGGTAGCCCCCGTCAGCGCCCCCACGTCCCACGGCCCCTCCGGAGCGCCCTCCTCGGGTGCGTAGTAGCTCAGGTTGGAGGCGGTGCTGGACGGGATGTCGACCACCACACCGTCCTGCACCCAGATCAGCATCGGGTCCAGATAGCCGCTGAGCGCGGCGGCGTCACCAGTGAGCCGGGTGCCCGCTCGCCAGCCCTCCGCGTCCTGTCGCGCGCTCAGACCACTCGTCATCTCGAGCTCGAAGCCCCCGTCCGGTGCGCTCAGCAGATCCTCGACAGCCATACCGCAGTGCGCGTCGAGTCCCTCGACCTCGAAGCTGTTGAGCCAGCCGTGAGCTCGTCGTCCCAGCGGGCGCTCATCAGGCACCGCTGTCCTGGCCCCGTCGGATCGCTCGACCTGTCACGTGCCCGTCCCCTTGTCCGGTGTTCCTGTGCCCCGCTCTCACTGAGATACGAGCGGCGCACAGGAAACGTTGGGACGCACGCAGAACACTTCGTCCTCGGCCGGTCAGTCGCCGCCCGAGTAGTACCGCCACGTGCCGTCCTCGGCGATCCCGATCCGCATCCCCACGTAGCCGAACTCGTCGGCCCGTTGCGCGTCGGCATCCGCCTGCGTGAGCAGGCCGGCTTCCACGGCCTCCGCCCAGGCCTCGTTCGAATCGGCGAACTCCTCGACGGCGACGCGCGGCCAGGTGATCGTCTCGTTCCCCGGGTCCCCGCCGTTCACCTCGCCACTCGTACCTGCGAGGAGGCGAACGAGCGTCTCGTACGGCACGCCGGCGTCCTCGGGCAGCCTGAAGGTGTCCTCCGGCGTCGCATTCCCGAGCATGAGCTCCGTACCGTGCTCCGTGGCGAGCTGGGTCAGCCGCTCGGAGTCGCAGGCCAGCGCGGCCTCCACGATGGCCGCCGCGGTCGACCCGGCTCCCTCGCTCGGCGAGTTCGCCGGGTCGTACTCCAGGTCGAGACTGCTCGCGGAGCACTCGCCGGCGGCGTCTCCGCCGTCGGCCTCCGGCTCGACGTCCGCATAGGCGAGCGTGACGCCGTCGGGCACCTCCGTGAAGGCGACCGGGAAGTATGCGGAGCGGACGGCACCCTGCTCCTCCAGCTGCTCGATCGCCGTGGAGCTGGCCGTGAGCGCCGGAAGGGAGACGGTCTCGCCGTCACAGGGCAGTGTGGACTCCCCGCCGCCTGCACCGACGAGCCAGCCCGCGGTCCGGAGGGTGATCTCGTCGCTCGGGTCGGCCGACGTGCAGCGTGCCTCGACCGTGAACCGCTGCCCGTCGTCGGGGTACCAGCGCCAGTCCCCTCCCTCGTCGTAGGCAGTGCTGTAGGTGACGTCGCGCCCCCACGGTCCGGTCCGGTCCACGACGGCGCTACCCAGAGAGGGGGAGCTGGCCGACGGCTCGTCCGCGGACTCCGGCACCTCGAACGGAGCGGCCTCGCCGCTGCCCGGGTTCTGGTGCACCGCACCGTTCTCGACCGTCAGGACGACAGGGTCGCTCACCGCGAGCGACGGGTCCTCGCCCCCGACCGGGTGCACCCGGGTGAGGGCCCGGACGTCGTACTCGCCGTCGGGCAGCGGGGTCTGTTCGACCACACAGCTCGAACCCGGAAGGTCAGTGGCGCCCGAGTACCGCCCCTCCGGCTCGACGGGCACCGGCTCTGCGTCGGTACGGTCGCCGCCGAGGTCCACGACCTGTCCGTCCCTGCTCCACACGAGCACGGGCGGGACCGCCGGCGAGCTGTCGACGCCCTGGACCGCGTCCCATGTCAGGCTCACGGGCAGGACGGAGTCGTAGCGCCAGTGCGGCTCGCCGAGGGTCTCGGCGATCTGATGCAGATCGCCGCGCACCTCGAGGTGGTACTCGCTCGCTGTCGCGCGCTCCTCCAGGTCCGAGACGGGCATGCCGCACGACAGACCCGTACCCGCCAGCCAGTCCGGGGTGAAGTCCTCGCGCAGGCTGAGGTCGGGACCGGGCGTCGCGGTCGGGGCCGCGTCCGGCGTCGCGCTCTCGGACGTTCCCGGCGGCACCGGCTCGGCACGGTCCAGCAGCGGCGCCTGCGTCGCGCCGAAGGCGAGCACACCGACCAGCGCGAGGCTCGCGCCGGTGAGGCCGCCGATCTTGGCCGCACGGCGGCGCCGCACGCGGTCCCGCACCACTCCGAATGAGACGTGCAGGTCGTCCACCTCCGCACCGGGCATCGTGTCGGCAGCGCCGTGGAGCGCGCCGCGCAGGAAGTCGTTGTCACTGTTGGGGGTCTCGTGGCTCATCGGGCGGCCCTCCCTTCGGCAGGACGAAAATCGTCGGGGCGCAGGAGCTCCTGCATGTTCCTGGTGGCGTCGGACAGGTAGCGCTTGACCGTGCCCTGGGCCGTGCCAAGGGCCTCCGCGATCTGCGGCACCGTCATGTCCTCGAAGTAGCGGAGCACCACGCAGGCCCGCTCCCTGGCACCGAGCTGCGCGAGCGCCGCCATCACGTCGACGCGCGCCGAGGCGGCCTGGTCGGCGCCGCGCGTGCTGGCGTCGTCGGCCAGGAGGTGCTTGATCCCGCCCCAGCGCTGCCGCTTTCGGTAGCCGTCCAGGTAGATCGTGAGGACCGCGCGCCGTACGTAGCCCTCGGCATTCGTGAACGGGGAGTCGAGGTCGTGCGCCCGGCTTCCTTCGGCCACCCCCACCGCACTGCCACGCCCAGCGCGGGAACGCAGCCGCGAGTAGACCTTCACCAGGGCGTCCTGGACCAGGTCCTCGGCGAGTGCGCGGTCCCCCGAGAGCATGTAGGCATAGCGGACGAGCGCGCTGCCGCGCACCCGCATGAGCTCATCGAGCTCGCTCTCCCACCCCGCCATGGCCACCTCCCGGATGCGTGTGTGCTGTCATCGTCTCCACATCCACCATGACGCGCCGCGTGTGGCTTTCGTTGGTGTGCGCCGGTCGGCAGCCGGACGCGCCCGCTCACTCCCCGATCACACGGGGCCCTGCCTCCACCGCGAGGTATTGCGGCTCACCCGCCGAGCCGGGGTCGAGCCGGGTGAAGGCGTACAGCGCGTACTCACCGGCCGGGAGCCCGTCCTCGGGATGCGTCAGGCAGGTCGTGTCGGGCTCGACCGGCACGACGACGTGCGGCCCGTCCTCTGCGCCGGTCGGCAGCTTCTCCGCCGGCTCGGACGAGACGTCCCGGCCCACCCCGACGACCCGCCCCGTGTCGCTCACCCAGACCAGCGTGAACGGCGTGTGAATCGTGTCGGCGGCATGCTCCTCGACCTGGTTGAAGTAGATCCAGACCTCGTCCTCGGGTATGTGGGAACCGGCATCGATGAATCGGCTCACCCCTGCGGCGGCCGACACGCCCGACCGCTGCGACGGAAGGCGCGGACCGGCCGGGATGTCCGACACGTAGGCACCACACGCCAGGCTCGTGCCCTTGAGCCACTCCGGCTGGTAGCCGTCGCGGATGTCGACGGACAGCGGCTTCTCGTCCGGCAGGGCGAGCTCCGGGACCTCCAGGGTGACCGGCTCGCTCACGGCCAGGTACTGCTTGTTGCTGCCGTCCGGCGCGTGGTCGAACCAGGGCAGCACCGCGTAGACGTCGTAGGTACCCGCCGGGCGGGACTCCACGTAGGTCTCGAAGGACCCGCTGAGCGTCCAGTCCCCGCAGGCATCGGCCGCTCCGGCCTCAGCCGTGTCGACGGTGGACTCTCCGGCGTCGGGCAGCGGGTAGCCGGCCTCGGTCCAGCCCATGCCGAGGTCGACCACCTGGCCGTCCCGGGCGAAGACCAGCCGGGGGTGAGCGCCGCTGGCGTCAAGCCCCTCGGTGCTGTCACGGGTGACCCGGACGGGCACGGCGACGCCGTGCTCCCTGGCCGTGACGTCGCCGGTCAGCTCCAGCCGCACGACGTCGGAGGTCGACGTCAGGTCCTCGACCTCCATGCCGCACTGGTACCTGGTGCCCACCTCGCGCCAGTACTCGGGGGTGAACCCCGCACCGGCCGTCTGGGCGGACGTCTCGGGGCTCGGGGTGGCCGGTGGCACCGGCTCCGACAGGAATCGCGCCGGTCCCCACAGCGCCGCGACGGCCAGCACGCCCGCCAGGACGAGCGAGGCACCACCGAGCGCGCCCACCTTGACCGCACGACGGCGACGCACCGCGCCCACCACGGCCCCCACGCGCTCGTCCAGCGCGGTGTCCAGCTCCGGCGCCGTCATCTCCGCGAGCGATCCGCGCAGCAGCTCCATCGCGTTGGCCAGGTGCCTCTTGATCGTGCCGGGGCTCGTGCCGAGCGTCTGCGCGATCTGCGGCACCGTCATGTCCTCGAAGAACCGCAGCACCACCGACTCGCGCTGCCGTGGCGACAGCTTGGCCAGCGCGACCCCGACATCGACCTTGGCCGTCGCGACGCGCTCCGCCGCCGGCGCGCGGTCCTCGTCCGCCAGCAGGTGCTTGATGCCCGTCCAGCTGTTCTGCCGCCGGTAGCCGTCCAGGTAGATCGTCAGGATCGCGCGGCGGACGTAGGCCTCCGCGTTCGTCAGGCGAGGCAGGTCATGGTCCAGGTCCACGACCTGCCCGCCGTCGGCCGTGCCGCGCGGACGCCGCAGCCGCGAGAAGACCTTGACCAGCGCGTCCTGCACCAGGTCCTCGGCCTGCGCCGTGTTCCGTGTCAGCGAGTACGCGTACCCCGCCAGCGCGCGGCTGCGCCGCGCCATGAGCTCCTCGAGCTCCCGTTCCCACTGCGCCATCTGTGACGTCCCCTCTCCCTCTCATGCTCCCTGACGGGTGGGGACGACGAAACGATGACGCCAGGTGCGATCTTTGGTCAGTCCTCGACGATGTACTCCGAGCCGCCGGCCGCGCGCGGACCGTGACGACCGTGCACAACGGGCACCCCGACGAGCTCATCGACCTGACCGACGTGCTCCTGAGGTGGGCCGCCGCCGAGGGCCTCACGTTCGACCGGCACGACACCGATGCCGGCGACGCCTGGGCCGGCCGCTTCGAGTTCTTCCTGACGGATCCGGACGAGCAGCCCGACATGGCCCAGTGGGACACGGAGCTGGCGTTCAGGCTGGCGGACTGAGCTCGCAGAGCGTCGAGAACGGGGTTGTGTTCCGTGCGGGCCTCGTCCCGCACACAACCCCGTTCTCACCGCGGGGGTGCTTCGAGTCACGCCAGGTCTATGCGGTAGCCCCGTTTGACCACGGTGCGGATGAGGTCGCGGCGGCCTGCTGCCTCGCGCAGCCGCGCGATGGCGACCTCTGCGGCGTGCGTGTCCTGCGAGTCGCCCGGCAGCGCGGCCAGCACGGCTTCGCGTGACACGACGTCGCCCTCGGCGGCGGCGAGCAGCCGCAGCACCGCGACCCCGGTCGGCGACAGGGGCAGGACCTTCCCCTCCAGCACCGCGACGCGTGCGCGGATCACCAGCGACCCGGCGACCGTGCTCAGCGCCACGGAGTCGATGTGCTCGTAGTACCCGACCAGCGCGCGGACCAGCGCCCCGAGGCGCCCGCGCTCGGGCTGCAGTGGCACGATCCCCCGCTGCTCCAAGGGCTTCGCCGTCACGGGTCCGACGGCGGCCGCCACCATCCCGCCGTCGACGAAGCGTGCGCGGACCCGGTCGAGCAGCCGCTCCTCCTCGACGACGCGCAGCCACGCCTCGGCGCCCGGGGCAGAGGTGAAGACCACGGCGTCGATCTCGCAGTCGGCCACCGCGTGCACCGAGTCGCGGACCGCCGCCGGGTCGGGCGCCGGGCCCCACCGGTAGACCACGAGGCTCGCGACCTGCGCACCCGCCTTCTCGAACACCTCGTCCAGGCCGTCGGCGCCCGCGCCGTGGTGCTGGATGGCGATGCGGAGCCCTTGCACACCCTCGCTGAGCAGCACTTCCGCCACCTCGGCGGAGGTCTCGGACTCGGCGACCCAGTCCGCGTGCAGGCCGGCGGCCTGGATGGCACCGCGGGCCTTCGGGCCGCGCGCGACGATGCGGGTCGCGGCGAGCAGGTCGAGCAGCGGCTCAGCGAGCCCGTGCGCGTCGGCGGCCTCGATCCAGGCGCGGAAGCCGATCCCTGTGGTGACCACGACGACGTCGGGCGGGGCCGAGACGATCGCGCGCGTCGCAGCGATCAGGGTCTCGTCGTCGACGTGCGGGATCATGCTCAGCGCCGGCGCGTGGCGGATCGTGGCGCCGCGCCGCTCCAGGGCCGCAGCGAGCTCGGCCGCGCGGCGCTCCGCCGTGACGAGAACCGTCGCGCCGGCCATGACCTGACCGAGCGTCGGGTGCGTCGCCTGGGCGTGCGCGGGCGCTGCGACGTCAGACACCGGCACCTGCCAGACGTCGCTCACTCGTACCCTCCAGGAGTCCTGCCGCTGCCACGCGGCCGATGACGACGACCGCGGGTGACCGCACGCCGCGGGCCGCTGCAACGGAGGCTGCCTCGTCGAGACGCGCCCGTGTGACGCGCTGCTGCGACGTGGAACCGTTCTCCACGATCGCCACAGGGGTTCCGGGATCGGCGCCGGCGGCCAGGGACTGCGCCACGATCGCGCCGAGGGACCGCACCCCCATCAATACGACAAGAGTAGCCGTGCCGCCCCGCACGCAGGAGAGGGCCGCTTCATCGAGCGGCCCAGACCTGTCGGACCCGGTGGCGCAGTGGCCGGAGACCACGTGGAAGCCCGTGGTGACACCCCGGTGGGTGAGCGGGATCCCGGCCAGGCCAGGCACGGCGACCGCCGACGTCACCCCCGGTACGACCTCGACGGGCACGCCTGCCGCCACGCACGCGACGACCTCCTCGCCGCCCCTGCCGAGCACGAACGGGTCGCCACCCTTGAGCCGCACCACGTGGGCGCCCGCCAGCGCATGCTCGACGAGCAGCTCGTTGATGCGCTCCTGGGGCACCGGGTGGTGGCCGGGTTCCTTGCCGACGTCGACCACGCGGACGTGCGGCGGGAGCTCGGCGAGGATCTCGACGGGTCCCAGCCGGTCGGCGACGACGACGTCGGCCGCCTGGAGCGCGCGCCAGGCCCGCAGGGTCAGCAGGTCGGGAGCCCCGGGCCCGCCCCCGACCAAGGTCACCCGCCCCCTCGTCGTCACGGCAGCCCCACGTGGACCACACCGTCCCGGATCTCCACCGGGTAGGTCGCCAGGTCCGGGGACAGGTCTCCCTTCGGGCTCTTGTCCGCCGCGACCAGGCACTCGCCGGTGACCAGGGAGAACACCTGCTTGTAGACCGGGGCGGCCACAGTGGGCACGCCGGCCCGCGTACCGACGATCCCCCGGGACATGACGTACGCCCCGGAGAACGGGTCCAGGTTCTGGACGGCGTAGACCCGGGCGCCGCCGTCGGGGTCCAGCGGGTCCTCGGGCAGCCGGAAGAGCGCCACCTGGACGTCGCCGAACAGCGCCGCAGCCCCTCGCTCGGGAAACAGCTCGGTGACCAGGCAGGCGCGCTCCCAGCGGACCGGGGCGTCGGTCACCAGGGTCACCCCCGTGGACGGGATTGCTGACACGTCGTCGGAGCTCATGCTCGTACCTCCAGCTTCGGACCCGCGATGACGACGCCGGCCGCACGCTCCTCGTCCGTGGCAGGACGGCGCTGGCCGCGCTCCTGCACGTAGGCGAGGGACGGGTCGGCGTCCTGGGGGGCGTTGACGAACGACGAGAACCGGCGCAGCTTCTCCGGGTCCTCGAGCACGGCCTTCCACTCGTCCTCGTAGTTCTCGACGTGGCGGGCCATGGCGGCGTCCAGGTCGGCGCAGATGCCGAGCGAGTCCTCCATGATGACCTCACGCACGCCGTCCAGGCCGCCGTCGACCTCCTCGATCCACGGCGCGGTGCGCTGCAGCCGGTCCGCGGTGCGGACGTAGTACATGAGGAAGCGGTCGATGGTCCGCAGGAGCTCCTCCGAGGTCAGGTCCTCGGCGAGCAGCTTCGCGTGCCGCGGCGTCTGCCCGCCGTTGCCGCCTACGTAGATGTTCCAGCCCTTGTCGGTGGCGATGACGCCCACGTCCTTGCCGCGCGCCTCCGCGCACTCCCGTGCGCAGCCGGACACGCCCATCTTGAGCTTGTGCGGCGAGCGCAGGCCGCGGTAGCGCAGCTCCAGCTCGACGGCCATGCCGACGGCGTCCTGCACCCCGTAACGGCACCACGTGGACCCGACGCACGACTTCACGGTGCGCAGCGACTTGCCGTACGCGTGCCCGGACTCGAACCCGGCGTCGACGAGCCGGCGCCAGATGTCCGGCAGCTGCTCCACGCGGGCGCCGAACATGTCGATGCGCTGACCGCCCGTGATCTTCGTGTAGAGCCCGAAGTCCTTGGCCACCTGCCCGACGACGATGAGCCCCTCCGGGGTGACCTCACCGCCGGGCATCCGGGGCACCACGGAGTACGTGCCGTCCTTCTGGAGGTTGGCGAGCATGTGGTCGTTGGTGTCCTGGAGCGTGGACTGCTCGCCGGCCAGGATGTGCCCGTTGCCCAGCGACGCGAGGATCGAGGCGACGACCGGCTTGCAGATGTCGCAGCCACGGCTGCCGGTGTGGGTCCCGAACCGCCCCACGATGTCGCTGAAGGAGTGCAGGTCGGCGACCCGGACGGCGTCGAAGAGCTGGGCACGGGACATGTCGAAGTGCTCGCACAGGGCGGTGCTGACCTCGATGCCCGCGCGCTCCAGCTCGGTGTCCACGAGCTTCTTCACGAGCGGCAGGCAGGCGCCACAGGTGGTGCCGGCGCGGGTACAGGCCTTCACGCCGGGGACGTCGGTGCACTGGTGCTCGGTGACCGCGCCCCGGATCGTCCCGGCAGAGACGCTGTTGCAGGAGCAGACGTTCGCGTCGTCGGGCAGCTCGAGGCCCGGGGCCCCGCCGCCGCCCTCGGGGAGCAGGAAGGCGCTCGGGTCGTCGCCCGGCAGCGCCGCGCCGAGCATCGGGCGCAGGCTGGCGTACGGGCCTGCGTCGCCGACGAAGACGCCGCCAAGGAGCGTGCGGGCGTCGTCGGACAGGACGAGCTTCTTGTAGACGCCGGCCACCGGGTCGGCCCAGACCACCTCGACGGCGTCCTCGGTGCGGGCGTGCGCGTCGCCGAACGACGCGACGTCGACGCCCGAGAGCTTGAGCTTCGTGGCGGTGTCCGCGCCGGGGAACTCCGCGAGGCCGCCGAGCAGCCGGTCCACGACCACCTCGGCCATCGTGTTGCCCGGCGCGACGAGGCCGATGCAGCGGCCCTCGATACAGGCCACCTCGCCGACGGCCCAGATGTGCGGGTCCTCGGTGCGGCACGACAGGTCGACGACGGCGCCGCCGCGCTCGCCGACCGGGAGGCCGGCCGCGCGAGCGAGCTCGTCGCGAGGCCGCACGCCGGTGGCCACCACGACGACGTCGACGTCGAGGCGCCCACCGTCGGCGAAGTCCAGCCGGCCCACGTGGCCGGTGCGCCTGTGCGGCTTCATCTGGCTGGTCGCGGTCTCGGCGCGGACCCCGATGCCCTTGCCGTTGATGAGGCGCTTGAGCGCCTGGCCGCCGCCGAGGTCCACCTGCACCCCCATGAGGTGGGTACCGAACTCGATGACGGTGGCCTGCGCGTCCAGCGCGGTGAGCGCGCCGGCGGCCTCCAGGCCGAGCAGGCCGCCGCCGATCACGGCTCCGCGCACCGGCTTGCCCTCGGGGTAGCTCCTGCGCTTCTGCTCGACCCAGCCGCGCAGGGCGGCGACGTCGTCGAGGGTGCGGTACACGAAGACGCCCGGCAGATCGTTGCCGGGGATGGGCGGCATCGCGGCGCTGGAGCCGGTGGCGAGCACCAGCTCGTCGTACGCGTGGACGTGGCCGAGCCGGTCGGTGACCGTCCTGGCCTCGCGGTCGATCGACTCGATCTTCCGGTCGGTGTGGAGGGTGACGTGCGGGTCGGCCCACAGGGCCGGGTCCCCCAGGCCGATACCCTCTGGACCTTCCTCGAACCAACGGGTCAGACCGACCCGGTCATAGGGCGCGCGGGGCTCTTCCGCGAAGACCGTGACGTGGTAGCGGCCGGCGTCGTCCCGGGCGCGCAGCGCCTCGACGAGCCGCTGCGCGACCATGCCACCACCGATCACGACAAGGTGCTGAGATGTGCCGGAATTGACCATGTCTTGACCGTAGGGCGCGGGTTTTTCGCGCCGGTGCGCCGGTCGTTACCCGGGCCGAACATCTTCCTCACAGGCCCGAGCGAGGGCCGGTGAGCGCCGTCGCCGTGGTTGGTTAATCCAAGTTTCGGCGAAACTTGGATCAACGAGGCCGCCTACCCCAGGTTCTTGCACCGCTACCGTGGGGGCGCATGGACATCCGGACCGTACCCAATCCTCTGGTCCGCGCGGGCGGCCGGTGGCTCCGCCGGATCAACGACAGGCACCCGTGGAGCCACAACGACCACTTCCACGGCTGGATCCTGCGGCGGCTCCCGGCCCGACGGCGGCAGGCGCTCGACGTCGGCTGCGGCGCCGGCCTCCTGCTGAGCCGGCTGCGGGGACGCTTCGACGAGGTCCTTGGCGTGGATGCCGACGCCGCCATGGCCGCCGTCGCGACGGAACGTTTCGCCGGCGACCCGGCGGTAAGCGTGCGCCACGCGCGGTTCGAGGAGGTCGACGGCACGTTCGACGCGATCACCATGGTCGCGGTGCTGCATCACCTGCCGCTGGAGGTTGCGCTGCGGCACGGTGCCGAGCTGCTGAAGCCCGGCGGCCGGCTGCTCGTCATCGGCCTGGCGCGGGCGCAGACGCTGACCGACCTCGCCTGGGACCTGCCGTCCTCGCTGCTCAACCCGCTGGTCGGGCTGGTCAAGCATCCACAGCCGGTCACAAAGCCTGTGGACGAGGGCGGCCCGCCGCTGCCGATGCGCGACCCGGCCGAGACGTTCGCGGAGATCTCCACGGTGGTGCGCCGGGTGCTGCCGGGAGCGCGGCTCCGGCGTCGACTGTTCTTCCGCTACACGCTGGAGTGGACCCGCCCGGCGTGAGCGGCCGGAAGTCCGCTCCCACCATGCGATCTGGCCTGGATACTCGCGCTGGAGCATGCCGAATCGCGTGCTGGAAGCGGACTTTCAATCCGCAGGTTCCCTTCACGCCGGCTCCGGCACCGCCTCCTCGCTCGCCGTGAGCCAGTCGACCAGCCCGCACACGGCGTCCTTGCAGGAGCCACAGCCCGTCGTCGCCCGCGTGTCGCGCGCGACGTCGTCGACCGTGTGCGCGCCCGCCTCGCACGAGTCGGCGATGTCGCCCTTGGTCACGCCGTTGCAGCGGCACACCACCGCGTCCTCCGGCATGTGCTCGGGGGACGACGCCGGAGCCGCGGCAGGCATCACCGGCGTCAGCAGCAGGAAGGCAGGGTCGAGCGGGACGGGGGTACGGCGGGTGTAGGCGGCCGTGAGGTCGGCGGCGACGCGCGGATCGCCCACGCACGTCGCACCCACGAGCATCCCGTCCGCCACCACCACCTCGACGTACCGGCCCGCTGCAGGGTCGGCCAGGCGCACCGCGCGCTGGGTGGCGCCGTCCGGGCGCGACGGCCCGCAGACCCCCATCGTGGTGACGCTGAGCGCACCGCCCTTGACCTTCACGACGTCGGTCCCCCGCGTCTCGATGCCCCGGTCCGACTGGGCACGCGTGGTGGCACCCCCGGCCAGCAGGGCGCCCAGGCGAACGGCCATGCTGGGCTGGGCACCGGCGCGCGGCAGGCGGAGGTGGGTCCTGGCCTCGACGGGCTCGACCGGCCGGAGCACGGGCTGGACCACCGGCCCGACGGCCAGCGACGGCTCGACCAGCGAGACCAGCAGCTCCGCCAGGCGACGCGCCTGGTCCCAGCCCTCGGCGACGAGCCCGCGCGAACCGTTCGGCGGCTGCGCGCAGTCGCCGATCGCGTGGACGCGCGGGTCGTCAGGGCTGGCGAGGTCGTGGCCGACGACGATGCCGCGATCCGTCGGCAGCCCCGCCGCCGCGGCGAGCCCGGTCTCCGGGGTCGTGCCGATGGAGAGGACGATCAGTCGGGCGGCGACCACATCGTCGACGACCTCGTCGCGCCGTCCCGAGCCGCGCTCGACCCGGACGCCCACGGCGCGCCCGCCCGCCACGAGCACCTCTCTGGGCCGACGGCTCTGCAGCACGGTGACGCCCTGCTCCTCGAGGCCGGCCCGGACCACCTCGGCCGCCTCCGGATCCAGCTGGCGTTCCATGAGGGAGTGCGTGTGGTGGATCAGCGTCACGCTCAGGCCGCGGCCGGCGAGCCCGACGGCGGCCTCCAGTCCCAGCACGCCGCCCCCGACCACCACGGCACGGGGAGAGTTCACGGTGGCGGCCACGATCTCGCGGGCGTCGTCGAGGTTCCGCAGCGCGTGCACGCCGGCGGGCAGCCCGCCGCCGGCCGTGCGCAGGCCCGGGATGGGCGGAATGCGGGCCGCCGCACCGGTCGCGAGCACGACGTGGTCGTACGGGTGGGTGGTGCCGTCGTCGGCGGTCACCACGCGGGACGCCCGGTCGATCGACGTCGCGGTGACGCCGCGGCGCACGGTGACCCGGGCGCCGTCGGGCAGCGGCATCGTGATGGCGGCGATGTCGGTGCGCCCGGCCACGACGTCGCTCAGCAGCACCCGGTTGTACGGCTCGTAGGGCTCGGCGCCGAGCACCGTGATGTCGAACGCCTCCGGCTCGCGGCGCAGCAGCTCGTCGACCAGCCGTGAACCGACCATCCCGAAGCCCACCACGACGACCTTCACGGGGACACGTAGGTTCATGTCGAGAGCTCCTTCGTTCGGCGGGCACCGTGCCGCTGGCCGAGCTGGTCGAGACCTGGCGTGGTCTCGGCCGGCCTGACCTCCGGGGCATCGGGCACTGGCGTGAGGTCCACGGCGCAGACCTTGAACTCCGGCATCCCGGAGATCGGGTCGGTAGCGTCGGTCGTCACCTGGTTGACGGAACCGGTGCCGCTCCAGTGGAACGGCATGAAGACGGTGTCCGGCCGGACGGCGTCGGTCCAGCGCGCGGTCGCCTCCACCCGCCCCCGTGCGCTGGTCAGGCGGACGCGGCCGCCGTCGGGCACACCGATACGGGACCCCAGCACGGGGTGCAGCTCGACGTACGGCTCGGCCACCAGACGCTCCAGCTCCGCGACGCGGTGCGTCTGCGCGCCCGACTGGTAGTGCTGCAGCACCCGGCCCGTGACCAGGTAGATCGGGGCGCCGGGCCGTACGTCGTCGCTGGGCCCCACGTGGTCGACGGCGACCATCCGGGCCCGCCCGTCCGGGGTGGCGAACCGGTCGAGGAACATCCGGGGCGTCCCGGGGTGCTGCGCCGAGGCTCCGGGGTCGGCGGCGCCGGAGGGCGCCGCAGGCACCGGCCAGAACAGGCCGGGACCACCGGACGCCTCGTCGGCGTCGAGCCGGGCGTGGGACAGCCCGGAGTAGTCGGCGGGGCCGCCGGCGGAGGCGCGGGCCAGCTCGTCGAACACCACCGCAGGGTCGGTCGGGAACGCAAGCGGCTCGGGTGCCCCGAGCCGGCGCGCCAGCTCGGCGAGGATCCACAGCTCGGAGCGCGCCTCACCCGGGGGCGCCACGACGGCCCGGCGGCGGATGACCCGCCCCTCGAGCGACGTCATGGTGCCCTCTTCCTCTGCCCACTGCGTCACGGGGAGCACGACGTCGGCCAGCAGCGCCGTCTCGCTCGGCACGAAGTCACAGACGACCAGGAGGTCGAGGCTCTTCAGCCGCTCGATGACGCTGCTCGCGTTGGGAGCGCTGACCACGAGGTTCGACCCGTGCACGAGCAGCGCGCGCGGTCCGCCCGGCGTGCCGAGCGACCTGAGCAGCTGCACCGCGGGGACGCCCGGCCCAGGCAGTGTCTCCGGGTCGACGCCCCACACGGCGGCGACATGTTCGCGCGCCGCCGGGTCGTCGATCTTGCGGTATCCCGGGAGCTGGTCGGCCTTCTGGCCGTGCTCGCGGCCGCCCTGCCCGTTGCCCTGCCCCGTGATGGCGCCGTACCCGGAGCCGATCCGGCCCGGCAGGCCGAGGGCGAGCGCCAGGTTGATCGACGCGGTGACCGTCGCGGTGCCCTGCGTGGACTGCTCGACGCCCCTGCCGGTCAGCACGTACACGCCGCCTCCGCCGTGCACCGGGGCGGCGGCGGCCAGCAGCCGGGCCACCCGCCGCAGCTCGCCGGCGGCGACGCCCGACACGGACTCGACCCGCTCCGGCCACCAGGCGGCGACGGACCGGGCGACGTCGTCGAACCCGGTGGTGCGCTCCTCGAGGTACTCGCGGTCGGCGAGGCCTTCCGCGAGCACCACGTGCAGGAGCCCGAGCAGCACCGCGAGGTCCGTGCCGGGGACGGGGGCGAGGTGCACGCCCTCGGCGGGCTGCGCCGAGGCGGGACGCTGTCCCGAGCCTGTCGAAGGGTCCCCCGTGAGCCGTGCCGTCGCAGACCGCCGCGGGTCGACGACGACGAGCCCGCCCGCTGCCCGCGCCCCGGCGAGGTGCTGCACGGCCGGCGGCATGGTCTCGGCGAGGTTGGAGCCGAGCAGCAGCACCGCCTGCGCGCCCCCGACGTCGGACAACGGGAAGGGCAGGCCGCGGTCGACGCCGAAGGACCGGTTCATCCCGGCCGCCGCGGAGGCCATGCAGAACCGGCCGTTGTAGTCGATGTTCGGGGTGCGCAGCACCGTGCGCGTGAACTTGCCGAGCGCGTAGGCCTTCTCGTTGGTGAGCCCGCCCCCGCCGAACACCGCGACCGACCCGGGCCCGTGCTCGGCGGCCAGGGCGGCGAGCCGTGACGCGACCAGGTCGAGCGCCACGTCCCAGCTCACCGGCCCCAGCTCGCCGGACTCGGCCCGGACCAGCGGGGTGACGAGCCGGTCCGACGCCCCGAGCACCGCCGCCGACGTCCACCCCTTCTGGCACAGCCCGCCCCGGTTGGTCGGGAAGTCGCGGGGCTGCACCTCGGGTGCGCCCGCCACGTCCGCTCGGGGCCGCGTCAGCGACATCCCGCACTGCAGGGCGCAGTAGGGGCAGTGCGAGTCGACGGTGGTTCCGGGGGAAGCGAGCATGCTCAGACCCGAGCCTCTGCCATGGCACCGCGTCCGTAGACGAACCAGCAGACGAAGGCCATCACGGCGTACACCCCGATGAACAGCCACAGCGCGGGCACGAGCGACCCGGCCACCGTGGTGGACAGCGCGAACCCGCGGGGGATGAGGAACCCTCCGAACGCGCCGATCGCGCCGGCGATGCCGATGCACCCGGCGGCGGCCTTCACCGTCCCGCCGCTCACCCGGAAGACCGCGGGGATCATCCGGTAGACGGAGCCGTTGCCCACGCCCGTGGCCACGAACAGGATGAGGAAGGAGCCGAAGAACACGGGGAAGCTGCCGGACCCGAGGGCCCAGATCGCGCCAAGGGCGCCGAGCGCCATCACACCGAACGAGGCGATGGTCATGATCATGCCGCCCACCCGGTCGGCGAGGATGCCGCCGAGCGGCCGGGCGACCGACCCGACGAGGGCGCCCAGGAAGGCCAGCGGCAGCGCGACGTCCGGGAACTCGCCCTTGAGCAGCGTCGGGAAGGCGCCCGCGTACCCGATGAACGAGCCGAACGTGCCGATGTAGATGAAGCTGATGATCCACGTGTGCTTGTCGTGGACCGCCACACCGAACGAGCGTGGGTCCGCCTTGGCGGTGCTGAGGTTGTCCATCCAGCGCCAGGCGAGGAACGCGGCGAGCAGGATGAACGGGATGAAGATGAGCCCGGCCCGGTCGAGCGCGACGCCCGCACCGGTCACGATGACGAGCGGGACCGCAAGCTGGACGGCCGCCGTGCCGATGTTGCCGCCGGCGGCGTTCCAACCGAGGGCCGCACCCTTCTCCTTCTCGGGGAAGAAGAACGAGATGTTCGCCATCGAGGACGCGAAGTTGCCGCCGCCCAGACCCGCGAGCGCCGCCGCACCGAGCAGCACGGGGAACGGGGTGGTCGGGTCACCGACCGTGAGGATCAGCGCGCCGATGGGCAGCAGGAGCAGCAGCGCCGAGACGATCGTCCAGTTGCGGCCGCCGAACACGGGGACGGCGAACGTGTAGGGGATGCGGAGCGTGGCGCCGACGAGAGCGGGCACCGAGATGAGCCAGAACATCTGGTCGACCGTCAGGTCGAAGCCCGCAGCGGGCAGCTGCGGCACGACGATCGACCACAGGGCCCAGGCACCGAAGCCGAGGAACTCGGCGAAGATCGAGAGCACGAGGTTGCGGCGGGCGGTCCGGCGTCCGCCGTCCTCCCACAGGGTCTTGTCCTCGGGGTCCCAGTGGTCGATCCAGCGTCCGGTGTGCCGCTGGACGGCCGATCGTGATGCCGTCCCGGGGGTGCCTGCCGTGGTGCCGGTGGGGGTCGAGCCGGCGGGCTCGCTCGCGGCCTGGGCCTGGTCGTCGCGTGTTGTCGGAGTGGACACGTCGTCCTCCCTGCATGGGCGAATGCCCGACGACGCCGGGCGCACCCGGACCGGCAGGTGCCGGGTCCGGGACCGGCCCGACGTCGGACCGACGCCATGAACCTAGGGAGGCGGTGTTTCATCGCCTGACAAAGAGCAGTTAATCGACCGTAAGGAAGAACGCACAGGGCGGCACTTCACAGTGTGAGAGGTTGCCCCGTCATCCCGGTCGCGATCTCACCGCACCCAGGCGAAACTGAAAAATATGGCCAGCGAGGACGCTCTCATCAGCCTGGGTCGGTACCTCCGCCGCGGGGAGGTGTCCGAGGACCTGCGTCGCCTCTATCTGGAGGGCGGCCGGGGCGGTGACTCGTTCTACCGGGACCGGTGGTCGCACGACAAGGTGGTCCGGTCGACGCACGGCGTGAACTGCACCGGTTCGTGCTCCTGGAAGGTGTACGTCAAGGACGGCATCATCACGTGGGAGACCCAGCAGACCGACTACCCGTCGGTCGGCCCGGACTCCCCCGAGTACGAGCCCCGCGGCTGCCCGCGCGGTGCGGCGTTCAGCTGGTACACCTACTCGCCCACCCGGGTCCGCTACCCGTACGTGCGCGGCGCGCTGCTGGAGGCCTACCGCGCCGCACGTCGGCAGGGGAACGACCCTGTCGAGGCGTGGGCCGAGCTCACCGCGGACCCGGTGACCGCCGACGCCTACAAACGAGCACGCGGCAAGGGCGGGCTGGTCCGGGCCTCGTGGGAGGAAGCGGCGGAGATCGTCGCCGCCGCTCACGTCCACACGATCAGGAAGTACGGCCCGGACCGGGTCGCAGGGTTCTCGCCCATCCCCGCGATGTCGATGGTGTCCCACGGGGTCGGAGCCCGGTTCGTGCAGCTGCTCGGCGGCACGATGCTCAGCTTCTACGACTGGTACGCGGACCTCCCCGTCGCGTCACCGCAGGTCTTCGGGGACCAGACCGACGTGCCGGAGTCCGCGGACTGGTGGAACGCGGCCTACCTGATCATGTGGGGCTCCAACGTCCCCGTGACACGCACGCCGGACGCTCACTTCATGACCGAGGCGCGGTACCGCGGTCAGAAGGTGGTGGTGGTCTCCCCCGACTACGCGGACAACACGAAGTTCGCCGACGCCTGGCTCGCCCCGCAGCCCGGCACGGACGGCGCGCTCGCCCTGGCGATGGGGCACGTGATCCTGCGCGAGTACCTGGTGGATCAGCGCACCGAGCGCTTCGAGCGATACCTGAAGCAGTACAGCGACTCCCCGTTCCTGGTCCGCCTGGAGCCGGCGCCCCGGTCCTCGGCCGGCTCAGAGCACGCCGGCACGTACGTCCCCGGCAAGTTCCTGACGGCGGCGGACCTGGCCGACGACGTCCTGCCCGGTGCGGCCGACGAGGCGAACCCGCACTTCAAACCCGTGCTGCTGGACTCGGACGGGCGGCCGGTCGTGCCCAACGGAACGCTGGGCCACCGCTACGGCGAGGCTGACGAGGGACGCTGGAACCTGGACCTCGGTGACGTGGACCCGGCGCTGAGCATCGCGGACGCCGCGTCGGTCGAGCCCGTCGAGGCCGCCACCGTCGCCCTGCCGCGGTTCGACGTCGTCCCGGGGGACCCGGCGGGCCGGCCCGACGGGCCGGGCTCGCCCGGCGGGACGGGTGATCTGCACACCGGCGGCAAGGGCGTCGTCGTGCGCGGGGTCCCCGTGCGGCGGGTCGGCGGGCACCTGGTGACCACCGTGTTCGACCTCATGCTGGCGCAGTACGGGGTGGCTCGTCCCGGGCTCCCTGGTGAATGGCCCGACGGGTACGACGACCCGGCGCCGGGCACCCCGGCCTGGCAGGAGGAGATCACCGGCGTGCCCGCTGCAGCCGCCGCACGGATCGGGCGGGAGTTCGCGCAGAACGCCGTCGACTCCGGCGGCCGCTCGATGATCATCATGGGCGCGGGGACGAACCACTGGTTCCACTCGGACACGATCTACCGCGCGTTCCTCGCGCTCACGACCATGACCGGCTGTCAGGGTGTGAACGGTGGCGGCTGGGCCCACTACGTGGGGCAGGAGAAGTGCCGCCCGGTCACGGGCTGGGCACAGTACGCGGGCGGCCTGGACTGGGTGCGTCCGCCGCGGCAGATGATCGGCACGGCCTTCTGGTACCTCGCCACCGACCAGTGGCGGTACGACGGCCTGCCCGCCGACACCCTCGCCTCGCCTCTGGCGCCCGGGACGTTCGCCGGCCGCACCACGGCGGACACGCTCGTCGATTCGGCCCAGCGTGGCTGGATGCCGAGCTATCCCACGTTCGACCGCAACCCGCTCGACCTCGCCGACGAGGCACGGGCCGCCGGCCGGAAGCCGGCCGAGCACGTGGTGGACGAGCTCAAGGCCGGGCGGCTGCGGTTCGCCGTCGAGGACCCGGACGATCCCGCCAACTTCCCGCGCGTCCTGACGGTGTGGCGGGCCAACATCCTCGGGTCGAGCGGCAAGGGGAACGAGTACTTCCTCAAGCACCTGCTGGGGACCGACTCGGCGGTGTTCGCGGAGGAGTCCGCCCCGGACCGGCGGCCGCGGAGCATGACCTGGCGGGAAGAGGCCCCGCGCGGCAAGCTCGACCTGCTCGTCACGATGGACTTCCGGATGACGAGCACGACGCTGTTCTCCGACGTCGTGCTGCCCGCCGCGACCTGGTACGAGAAGCACGACCTGTCCTCGACGGACATGCACCCGTTCGTGCACGCCTTCAACCCGGCCATCGACCCGCCCTGGCAGACCAGGACCGACTTCGCGGCGTTCCACGCGATCGCGCGAAAGATCTCCGCGATGGCGGTGCACCACCTGGGCGTGCGGCACGACGTCGTCGCGTCACCGCTTGCGCACGACACCCCCGACGAGATGGCAGTGCCCCACGGCACGCTGACCGACGCCGACGTCCCCTTCCGGGAGCGCCACCTGGTCCCGGGCAGCAACCTGCCCAAGATCGTGGAGGTCGAGCGCGACTACCCGGCCTTCGCGGCCCGGATGTCCGCCCTCGGCCCGCTGACCGAGGGCGCAGGCATGGTCACCAAGGGAGTCTCCTTCTCGCCCGGCGACGAGGTGCGACGGCTCGGCGAGATCAACGGGCTGGTCCCCGACGGGCCGGCGGCAGGACGTCCACGGCTCGACCGGGACACGCACGTGTGCGAGGCGATCCTCGCGCTGAGCGGAACCACGAACGGCCGCCTGTCGGTCCAGGGCTTCGAGCACCTGGAGCGCCGTACCGGAAGACCCCTTGCTGACCTCGCCCGCGGGGAGGAGGGCAGGCGGATCACCTTCGCCGACGTCCAGGCCCGACCCACGCCGGTGATCACGTCGCCGGAGTGGTCGGGCAGCGAGCACGGCGGACGCCGGTACAGCGCGTTCGTCGTGAACGTCGAACGGCTCAAGCCCTGGCACACGCTGACGGGGCGCCAGCACTTCTACCTGGACCACGACTGGCTGGTGGAGCTCGGCGAGCAGCTACCGGTGTACCGGCCGCCGCTGGACCTGCACCGGCTGTTCCCGGACTCGCCCGCGCTGAGGTCCGGCGGGTCGCGGACCGAGCAGGCGGGGACGACGGAGGCCGAGGTCGTCGTCCGGTACCTCACGCCACACTCCAAGTGGTCCATCCACTCCGAGTACCAGGACAACCTGTTCATGCTGTCGCTCTCGCGCGGCGGCCCCAACATCTGGATGTCCCCTGCCGACGCCGCCCGGATCGGCGTGGTGGACAACGAGTGGGTGGAGGCCGTGAACCGCAACGGCGTCGTGGTCGCGCGGGCGGTGGTGAGCCACCGCATGCCGGAGGGCACGGTCTACATGCACCACGCCACCGACCGCACGGTGGACGTGCCGATCGCGGAGGCGTCGGGCCTGCGCGGCGGCATCCACAACTCGCTGACGCGGATCCTGCTCAAGCCCTCCCACCTGGCCGGCGGGTACGCCCAGCTGTCCTACGCCTTCAACTACCTGGGGCCGACGGGCAACCAGCGCGACGAGGTGACGGTGGTCCGGCGGCGGTCCCAGGAGGTGCGCTACTCATGACCGAGCGGCGCAGACGAAGGCGCGCCAGCGCCTATGGCACGAGCCCGCAGAGGAGCGCGACCACATGAAGGTCATGGCCCAGATGTCGATGGTGATGAACCTCGACAAGTGCATCGGCTGCCACACGTGCTCGGTGACCTGCAAGCAGGCGTGGACCAACCGGTCCGGCACCGAGTACGTCTGGTTCAACAACGTCGAGACCCGCCCCGGCCTTGGCTACCCCCGCACCTATCAGGACCAGGACACGTGGCAGGGCGGTTGGGTACGCACCGGGCGGGGCAAGCTCAAGCTCCGCGCCGGCGGGCGGCTCAAGAAGCTCGCGACCATCTTCGCCAACCCCAAGATGCCGTCCATCCAGGACTACTACGAGCCCTGGACGTACGAGTACGACATGCTGCTGTCCGCCCCGCAGGGCGCGCACACCCCGGTCGCCCGGCCGAGGTCCCTGCTCACGGGCAAGGACATGAACATCGAGTGGTCGGCCAACTGGGACGACAACCTCGCAGGCTCGACGGCCACGATGCAGGACGACCCGATCCTCAAGCACATGAGCGAGCACGTCGCCGAGGAGCTCGAGCAGACGTTCATGTTCTACCTGCCCCGGATCTGCGAGCACTGCCTCAACCCCTCGTGCGTCGCGTCGTGCCCGTCCGGCGCGATGTACAAACGCACGGAGGACGGCATCGTGCTCGTGGACCAGGAGGCCTGCCGTGGCTGGCGCATGTGCATCACCGGCTGTCCGTACAAGAAGGTCTACTTCAACCACAAGACGGGCAAGGCGGAGAAGTGCACGCTCTGCTACCCGCGCATCGAGGTAGGCCTGCCCACCGTCTGCTCCGAGACGTGCGTGGGGCGCCTGCGCTACCTCGGCCTCGTGCTGTACGACGCCGACCGGGTCAGCGAGGCGGCGGCCGTCGAGGACGAGCACGACCTGCTGGCCGCGCAGCGCGCCGTCTTCCTCGACCCGAACGATCCCGAGGTCATCGCAGCGGCCCGGAGCGAGGGCATCCCGGAGGACTGGATCGACGCCGCGCAGGCCTCCCCGATCTGGAGGCTGATCAACGACTACGAGGTGGCGCTCCCGCTGCACCCCGAGTACCGGACGCTGCCCATGGTCTGGTACATCCCTCCGCTGTCCCCCGTGGTCGACGTCGTCGCGAGCTCCGGGAACGACGGCGAGGACCCCCGGACCCTGTTCGCCGCGATCTCACAGCTGCGCATCCCACTGGAGTACCTCGCAGGGCTGTTCACCGCCGGCGACACCCGCCCTGTCGAAAAGGTGCTGCGCCGGCTCGCCGCCATGCGCTCCTACATGCGCGACGTGAACCTGGGCAACGCCCCGAACGAGGACGCGGCAGGCGCCGTCGGCATGACCGGCACCCAGATCGAGGAGATGTACCGCCTGCTCGCCATCGCGAAGTACCAGGACCGGTACGTGATCCCGACGGCGCACGCCGAGCAGGCCCGCGACCTGGAAGAGATCGCCTGCTCCCTGGACTACGAGGGCGGGCCCGGGATGGGCGGCGCCGGTCCGCTCGGCGAGTCCTCGGGCCAGCCGGTGCCGGTAGCCGTGGAGAACTTCCACGCGCTGTCGTCCAGGCAGACCGCCGACACGCCCAACGGGCCCTCCACGCCGGGCCGCGTGAACCTCCTGAACTGGGACGGGAACGGCCGCCCGGCGGGGCTGTTCCCGCCGTCGGGCGACTCCGACAGGCCTGGCGCCTCTGCCGAGGAGACCTCATGACGCCCTCCTTCCTGCCCTGGCCAGGGTTGCGCGGGTCGCGAAGGCCTCGACCGCCGAACGCCCCGGCCGGGAGTCCGGAGCCCCTCGCTTCCGTCCCGCTCTCCGACGCCGATCGCCGGCTCGCCCACATGGCCGCGTCGATCCTGCTCACCTACCCGGACGAGGAGACGGTGACGGCCGCGCGCGAGGTGCGCTCCGCCGTCGGGCAGCTGCCGGAGCCCGTGGCACAGCGGCTCGTACGCCTCGCCACCACCCTGGTCGACGGCGACCCGCACGACCTCCGGGCCGCCTACGTCGCCACCTTCGACCTCAAGAGACGCTGCACGCTGTACCTGTCGTACTACGCGGCCGGCGACACCCGGCGGCGGGGCGCCGCCCTGCTGCGGTTCGCGGAGGCGTACCGCGCCGTCGGGTGGGAGATCAACGGGGGCGAGCTGCCCGACCACCTGGCGAGCGTCCTGGAGCTGTCCGCACGGGCCGACGCCGGCGGAGCGCGCATCGCCGGGGCGCTCCTGACCGCCCACCGCGACGGGATCGAGGTGCTGCGGGCGGCGCTCGCCGCCGAGAGCTCGCCGTGGGCAGCCGCCGTCGAGGCCGTCCGTCTCACGCTGGCGCCCGTCGACGCACGCACGCTCGACCGGGTGGCCACCCTCGTGGCGGAGGGACCGCCCGCCGAGCTGGTCGGCCTGTCGGGCCTGCCAGGGCTGCCCGGTTTCGGGGGCGACACAGGAGGAAGGGCTGTGCCATGGACGTGATGCTCTGGGTGGTGCTGCCCTACGTGACCTTTGCCGTGCTGGCCGTCGGGTCCCTCTGGCGCTACCGGTACGACCGGTTCGGCTGGACCACCCGCTCCTCGGAGCTGTACGAGAAGAAGCTGCTGCGCCTCGGCTCGCCGCTGTTCCACCTTGGTCTCCTCGTGGTGATCCTCGGACACGTCGCCGGGCTGGCGGTCCCGGCGACCTGGACCGCTGCGGTCGGTATCTCCGAGGAGGTGTATCACCTGGTGGCGGCGCTGGCCGGCGCCGCAGCATCCGCGGTGCTGGTGCTCGGCCTGCTCATCCTCATCTACCGCCGACGGGTCTCCAGCGCGGTGTTTCTCGCGACCACCGTGATGGACAAGGTCATGTACGCGATGCTCGCGGTGTCCGTGCTGTCCGGGGCATGGGCCACCACGGCCACCCAGCTCGTGACCGCGCACGGGTACGACTACCGGCAGTCCATCTCGCCCTGGTTCCGCTCGCTCTGGTACCTGCAACCGCAGCCCGATCTGATGGCCGGGGTGCCGGTGTCCTTCCAGGTGCACATCGTCGCGGCGTTCCTGCTGTTCGCGCTCTGGCCGTTCACACGGCTGGTGCACGCGTTCTCCGCGCCGGTCGGGTACCTGTTCCGGCCGTACGTCGTCTACCGCTCGCGCGACGCGACGAGCCCGGGCGCCACCTCGGGCGGGTCCGGCTCGCACAGCCCGCGACCCGGCTGGGAACCGTCCTCCGGACCCCGGAAGAGGAGCTGACATGGAGCAGGCACTACCCGTCCCGCCAGGCCGACGCACCGGGGTCGCCGGGACGTCGTCGAGCATCCAGCTGGCGCTGGCCACCGTGGGCTTCGCGATGAACTTCTGGGCGTGGGCCCTGATCAGCCCGCTCGGAAAGGCGTACGGCGTCGAGTACGGGCTGTCGGAGATCGAGCAGTCGGTGCTCGTGGCCGTGCCCGTGATCGTCGGGTCCGTGGGCCGGATCCCGGTGGGCGCTCTCACGGACCGGCTCGGGGCCAGGGTGATGTTCCCGGTCGTGAGCGCGCTGACGATCATCCCGGTCCTGTTCGTCGGGCTGCTGGCCGACTCGTACGCCGCGCTCCTCGTCGGTGGGTTCCTGCTGGGGCTCGGCGGCACGACGTTCGCGGTGGGCGTCCCGTTCGTCAACGCCTGGTTCGCGCCCGAGCGTCGGGGCACGGCGCTGGGAATCTTCGGGGTCGGCATGGGCGGCACCGCCGTCTCGTCGTTCACCACGGTGCCCCTGGCCGACGCCCTCGGCCGCTGGGCACCGTTCGTGCTGGTCGCGGTGCTGCTCGCGGTCTTCGCGATCAGCTCGTGGTTCCTGCTGCGGGACGCCCCTGGACACACTCAAGGGGAGGCAGGCGGGATGTGGGCGCGCACGTGGTCGATCCTCACGATTCCCGCGACCCTGCAGCTGTCGTGGCTGTACACGGTCGGGTTCGGCGGGTTCGTCGCGTTCAGCGTGTACCTGCCGACGTTCCTCGCGAACGCCTATGACCTGGCGGCCTCCGACGCGGCGGCCCGCACCGCCGGGTTCGTGGTGCTCGCCGTGGTGATGCGACCCGTCGGCGGGGTGCTGTCCGACCGGCTCGGGCCGGTGAACGTGTCTCTCTGGTGCTTCGCGGTGGTCACGCTGCTGGCCGCTGTCGTCGCGTTCCAGCCAGGGCTCGTCCCCGTGGGCACGATCGCGTTCCTCGGCCTGGCAGCGGCACTGGGCGCGTCGTCGGGTGCCACGTTCGCGCTGGTGGCGAAGGTCGCGCCCGCCGAAAAGGTCGGGGCGGTGACCGGCGTCGTCGGCGCCGCCGGCGGGCTCGGCGGGTTCGTGCCGCCCCTCGTCATGGGCGCGGTGTACCAGTTCGAGGGCGACTACGGCATCGGCTTCGCGCTGCTCGCCGCGACCGGCCTGGCGACGCTGCTGTTCACGCTGGGCCCGGTGCGCAGGGGTGTGCAGGGCTGAGGATCCACCACGCCTGGCAGTTTCGACACTGGTGACGAAGCTGCCTTGAGCCTCACCCGACCGGTGCCAGGACCTCCACGCGGTTGCCCGCCCCGTCGAAAGCGTGGAAGCGCTCGTAGCCGTCGAACGTGTGGCGGTCCTTCCAGGTGACCTCGAACCCGAGGCGCGCCAGGCGGGCGCCGACGGACTCGAGGTGCGCGACGTCGTCGGCCACGAGGGCCGGGTGCGCCTTGCGGGCGGGCGCGAACGGCTCCTCGACGCCGACGTGGATCTCGGCGATCGTGCGGCCCTCCTCGTCGAAGTCCCGGAACCAGCAGCCGCCGCGACCGGCGAGCGCCTCCGGCTTGGGGACCTCGGTCAGGCCGAGGCCGTCCCCGTAGAAGCTGCGGGCGGAGTCCTCCCCGTCGCGCGGGCAGGCAACCTGGATGTGGTGAAGGCGCATGCGCGAGATTATCGCTGCTCACCGTGCGCGACGGCAGGCTGTGCGGGCCCGGAAACGACTGCCGCCGCCGACTGTCCTATGGTCGGACCCATGGAGCCGCAGGCGCGCAGCGTGACCGAGCATGTCGAGCGCGTGCTCGCCCTGGTCACACCACTGCGATCCGAGGAACAGGAACTCGAGGACGCGCTGGGTGCGGTACTCGCCGAAGACCTGTACGCCACGGCCTCCGTCCCGCCCTTCGACGGTGCGGCGATGGACGGGTACGCCGTGCGCCTGGCGGACCTGCCGCCCGACGGCAGCCCGGTGACCCTCCAGGTGACGGGCGACGTCGCGGCGGGCGAGAGCGGCCCGGCCACGGTCGGCCCTGGACAGGCCCTGCGGATCATGACCGGTGCCCCGCTCCCGTCCGGCGCGGACGCGGTGGTCCCCGTCGAGCACACCTCGACCGGCCGGTTCGTCGCGGGCGCGCCCCGCACGGAGCCGTCGGTGACACTCGCCCGACAGCCCAGGGCACACGTCAGGGGCGCGGGTGAGGACGTCCGTCAGGGGGAGCGTCTCGCGCGCGCCGGGACAGAGGTGACGGCCGCGCTCGTGGGCGCCCTTGCGGCGTCGGGCACGGTGCGTGTCCCGGTCCGACGCCGGCCACTGGTCGCCGTCCTGTCGACCGGGTCCGAGCTGGTGCCGGCGGGCGAACCGCTCGGGCCAGGGCAGATCACCGACTCCAACGGGCCGATGCTCGCGGCGGCAGCCCGAGCGGCCGGCGCCGACGTCGTCCGGCTGGGACCGGTGCCCGACGACCCGGCGGCCCTCCGTGGCGCGCTCGACGAAGCGGTGCGCTCGACCGGGGCAGGGCGCCCGGGAGCCGACCTGATCGTGACCGCCGGCGGCGTCTCGGCGGGCGCGGCGGACGTGGTGCGAGAGGTCCTTGCGGCGTCGGCTCCCGGCGCGGACGGCGGCTCCTCCACTACCGACGTCGACGTCGCCACCGTCGCGATGTCCCCCGGCAAGCCCCAGGGCCTGGCACGCTGGCGCGGTGTGCCGTGGCTGGCACTGCCGGGCAACCCGGTGGGGGCGTACGCGTCGTTCGAGCTGTTCGCCCGCCCGGCGATCGACCGGCTCCGAGACAAGCAGGGCCCGGTACGACACCACCCGACGTTCGCCGCCGCGGCCGGCTGGTCCGGCTCTCCCGGACGGTTGCGTGTCGTCCCGGTCCGGCTGGTCCCGCTCGCCGACGACGGCGCGACCGACAGCACCGCACCGAGCGCCGTCGGCGTCGTGCCCGCCGGTTCCAACCACGCCCTGTCCGCGCTCGCCGCCGCCGACGGCCTTGCCCTCGTAGCGCCCGACGTGGAGAAGGTGCGCATCGGCGATCCCGTCCGGGTGCTGATGCTGCGATGACCGGACCGCTGCCCCTGGTCGAGTACGACGCCGTGGTACTGGCCGGTGGACGAGCCACCCGGCTCGGCGGTGCGTCCAAGGCACGCCTCGTCGTCGACGGCGCGCGACTCCTCGACCGGGCGCTCGCCGCGAGCGAGCGCGCCCGGACGGTTGTGGCGGTAGGCCCGCCCGAGCTCGCGGGGGTGCTGCCGGCGGCCTCTGCGGGCGGCGCCGGACCGCGGACCGTGCTCACGCAGGAGGATCCGCCGTTCGGCGGGCCGGTCGCGGGCCTGGCGGCAGGATTGCGCGCCCTGCCTGCCCCGAGTGCGTCCTGGACGCTGCTCCTGGCGGTGGACGTGCCACATGCCGCCGGGGCGATCGCGCTCCTGGAGCAGGCAGTTTCACGTGAACCCTCCGACGGCGCCTACCTGGTACGCGACGGGCGGCCCCAGTGGCTGGTCGGGCTGTACCGGCGCGCGGCGCTCGACGTCGCCCTCAGAGAGATCGAGGCGGACGGCGCCCCCATGAAGCGGCTGGTGAGCGGGCTGCACTGCACACAGGTGCCGGACCCGACAGGCTGGAGCGACGACATCGACACCCCCGCCGACGCGGCCAGGCTGGGCGCCGCGACCGGCGACGACCGAAAGGATCCGAGATGACAGACCTCGACGGCTGGGTGGAAGCCCTGGAGACAGAGCTCGGCCTCCCCCCTGGCACCATCGACGTCCCGGCGGTGCTCGACCTGGCCCGTGACGCCGCACACGCCGTCGCCCGGCCCGCCGCACCGGTCACCACCTACGCGGTGGGCTTCGCGGCAGGGCTGGCGGCGGCCGGCGACCTCGCGGCGTCGGCGAGCAGCGGGCCCGACGCTGCGGAGAAGGCGAGCAGCCTCGCGGCCCGCTGGGCCACCGGCTGACCGGACGGTCGTCGGTCTCGGGAGCGACGACCATCCTGATCCCTGTCAGTGGTGCGGCCTATGGTGTGGCGCATGGATCGCAACACGTTCGAGTTCGCGGTGATCCCGACGGCGATCGGTGAGTGCGCGCTCGTCTGGAACGAGAACGCGGAGATCGTCGGCTCGGCACTGCCCCACGGCGGCGCCGACCAGGTCCGGGGCGCCGTGCGCGGCTGGTACCCGGGCTCCGTCGAGGCCCCGCCGACGCCTGTCGCCGCCGCGGTCGCGGCGCTGACCCGCTTGCTCGACGACGGCGTCGGGGACCTCGCCGAGATCCATCTGGACATGAGTGCCGTCCCGGACTTCGACCGCCGCGTGTACGAGGTGGTACGCGCCATCCCGCCGGGCGAGACCCGCACGTACGGCGAGGTGGCCACCGAGCTGGGTGCACCCAGAGCAGCCCAGGCGGTCGGGCAGGCGATGGGCCGCAATCCGTTCCCGCCGATCGTGCCGTGCCACCGCGTGCTGGCGGCAGGCCGGCGGGTCGGCGGCTTCTCGGCCCGCGGCGGCCCGCGCACCAAGCTACGCATGCTGGCGACGGAGGGTGTCTACTTGGAGCAGCCAACGCTCTTCGACCTGTGACGTCCGCAACGATCGATGGCCGTATCTCATATGTGAGTTACAGTCGTCCTCGTGACTATCGCCAGCCCCGACCGCCCACTCACCGGATCGATTCCCGTGGTGGATGCCGCACAGGTAGGTTCCCTGGTCCGCGGTGCCCGCCAGCACCGGGGCCTCACCCAGGCGCAGCTCGCCGAAAGGCTGAACACGAGCCAGAGCGCCGTGCACCGGATCGAGCAGGGTGCGCAGAATCTCAGCCTTGAGATGATCGGCCGGATCAGCGCCGCTCTCGACTCGGAGCTCATCACCGCCGGCGCCGCCAAGCGGACCCACCTTCGCATCGAGGGCGGACACCAGCTCTCGGGAACCATCGAGGTGAACTCGTCCAAGAACGGCGCGGTGGCACTCCTGTGTGCGTCGCTCCTCAACCACGGTCGCACGGTGCTGCGCAACGTCGCCCGGATCGTCGAGGTCGACCGGATCCTCGACGTGCTGCGCTCCATCGGAGTACGCGCCACCTGGGCGCCGAACGGACGCGATCTCGAGATCGTCCGCCCCGAGAAGCTCGACCTGGCGGCCATCGACGTCGACGCAGCGGTGCGCACCCGTTCGATCATCATGTTCTTCGGCCCGCTGCTCGGGCTCGAGCCCTACTTCGAGCTGCCCTACGCCGGTGGCTGCGACCTCGGCACGCGCACCGTCGAGCCGCACATGATCGCGCTGCGCCCGTTCGGGCTCGACGTCGTCGCGACCTCCGGGCACTACCAGGCGACGGCCACGCCCGGCAGCGGTGACCTCTCGATAGTCCTCACCGAACGCGGCGACACCGTCACCGAGAACGCGCTGATGGCTGCCGCCGGCCGCGACGCCGTGACCACCATCCGCAACGCGAGCCCGAACTACATGGTCCAGGACCTGTGCTTCTACCTGGAGCTGCTCGGCGTGCGGATCGAGGGCATCGGCACCACCACCCTGCGCGTGCACGGGCGCACCCGGTTCGAGACGGACGTCGAGTACACGGTCTCCGAGGACCCGGTCGAGGCGATGAGCCTGCTGACCGCCGGGATCGTGACCGGGTCGGAGATCACCGTGTCGCGGGTGCCGATCGAGTTCATGGAGATCGAGCTCGCCACCCTCGCCGAGATGGGCCAGCAGTACACCCTGAGCCCGGAGTACGTCGCGTACAACGGCCGCACCCGCCTGGTCGACGTCACGGTGCACCCGAGCGATCTACGCGCCCCGATCGACAAGATCCACTCCATGCCGTTTCCCGGCCTGAACATCGACAACCTGCCGTTCTTCGCCGTCATCGCGGCGCGGGCCACCGGCAGCACGCTCATCCACGACTGGGTCTACGAGAACCGCGCCATCCATCTCACCGACCTCACCCGCCTGGGCGCGGACGTTCAGCTCATGGACGCCCACCGGCTCCAGGTCACCGGCCCGACGCGCTGGCGCGGCGCCGAGGTGAGCTGCCCCCCGGCCCTGCGGCCGGCCGTCGTCATCCTCCTCGGGATGCTCGCCTCGACGGGGACGTCGGTGCTGCGCGACGTCGACATCATCGCGCGCGGCTACGAGCAGCTGGCCGAGCGCCTCATCGAGCTCGGCGCACGGATCGAGACCTTCCGCGACTGACCGCGGAGGGCTCCGCTGGACCGGAGCGGCCCGTGCGGTCGCTCCGGTCCAGCGGTTCCGGGTGCGAGACTGTCCAGCGTGCCCGACGTCCCCACCCACCCGCTTCTCGACGTGCTCCTCGCCGGCGGCGCACGCGCCGAGCGGCTGACGGCCTCCCGCACGTTTCCGGAGCGCACGGCGGAGCACGCGGACTGGCCGCGCTGGGCAGACGCGACGGTGGTGCAGGGATACCGGCGGCTCGGCGTCGACCGGCCGTGGACGCACCAGGCCGTCGCCGCCGACCTCGTCCACCAGGGCCGGCACACCGCGCTCGCGACGTCGACGGGATCAGGCAAGTCGCTGGCGTTCTGGCTGCCGGCCCTGTCCGCCGTCCGGACCGCCGCGGCGGCCGCCACGCTGGACCCCGGCAACATCGAGTCGGCGCACGTCCGTCCCACGACGATCTACCTCAGCCCCACCAAGGCGCTGGCCGCCGACCAGCTGAGCGCGCTCGAACGCGTCCTCGACGCTGCGGGCACCCGGGACGTCCGGGTCGCGACGTGCGACGGTGACACCTCGCGCGAGGAGCGCTCCTGGGTGCAGGACCATGCCGACGTCGTCCTCACCAATCCGGACTTCCTGCACTACTCCCTGCTGCCGAACCATCGCCGCTGGACGCGTCTGCTGAAAGGGCTCCGTTACGTCGTCGTCGACGAGGGGCACGCCTACCGCGGGGTCTTCGGAGCCCACGTCTCCCTGGTGCTGCGGCGGCTCGCGCGCCTCGCGGCGCGATACGGGGTGGGGTCGCCCACGTTCGTCGTCGCCTCGGCGACGACGGCGGAGCCCGCGGTCAGCGCGGCCCGCCTCATCGGCGTGGCGCCCGACGACGTCACCGCGGTCACCGAGGACGCCTCGCCTTCCGGACGCCGCACCGTGGTGCTGTGGCAGCCCCCGGAGATCACGGGCTGGCGCCCGCCGGCCGACGCCGACCTCAGCGCCGAGGTCGGCAGCCTGCACCGAGATCGGTCCAGCGATGAGCCGATCTCGATGCGACGTGCCGACCTCACCGAGCCGGACCCCTGGGCCCTGCCCGCGGCAGAGCCCGACCCCGAGGCCGCGCCGGTCGCCACCGAGGCCCCGCCGGAGCATCCCCGCCGGTCCGCCACCGCGGAGGTCGCAGACCTGCTCGCCGACCTGTCCGCGGCCGGAGCCCGCAGCCTCGCGTTCACCCGGTCGCGCCGCGGCGCGGAGTCGGTGGCGCAGCAGGCTCGCGACCACCTGCGGCACGCGGCCCCCGACGCCGCCCGCCGGATCGCCGCCTACCGTGGCGGCTACCTGCCGGAGGAGCGTCGCGAGCTGGAGCAGGCGCTCCGTAGCGGTGACCTGCTCGGCCTGGCGACGACCAACGCGCTCGAGCTCGGCGTGGACATCTCCGGCCTGGACGCGGTGCTCATCGCAGGCTGGCCGGGCACCCGCATGTCCCTGTGGCAGCAGGCGGGCCGGGCCGGCCGGGCGGGCGCCGACGGCCTGGTCGCCTTCGTCGCGCGCGAGGACCCGCTGGACACCTACCTCGTGACCCATCCCGAGGCGGTGTTCGACGCCCCGCTCGAAGCGACGGTGTTCGATCCAGCGAACCCGCACGTGCTCGCACCCCACCTGTGCGCGGCGGCGCAGGAGGCGCCACTGCGCGCGGAGGACCTCTCGGCCTTCGGCGAACCCGCCCACGTACGCGGGATCCTGGAGGTGCTGGTCGCACGGGGAGCGCTCCGGCGTCGGACGTCCGGGTGGTACTGGACCCACCACCAGGCCGCGACCGGGCTCACCGACCTGCGCGGAGCCGGCGGGTCGCCCGTGCGCGTGGTCGAGCAGGGCACCGGGCGCATGCTGGGCACCGTCGACGCGGCGTCGGCGGACGGCCAGGTCCATGACGGCGCCGTCTACGTGCACCAGGGCACCACCTACGTGGTGGCGCACCTCGACCTGGCCGACCACACCGCCGTCGTGCAGCGACGGCGGCTCGACTACGGCACCTGGTCGCGCTCGGTCATGTCGGTGGCCATCGAGGGCTGGGGCGAGGACGTCGAGGATGCCGACGCCGGCGCGCAGGGCGGGGACGGCCCCGGCCACGACCTGGTCACCCGGGAGTGGGGGCCCGTCACGTGGGGCCTCGGCCCCGTCGAGGTGACGTCGCAGGTCGTGAGCTTTCAGCGCCGCCGGGTACCCGACATGCAGGTGCTGGGGACCGAACAGCTGGAGCTGCCCGAGCACACCCTCGGCACCGTCGCGGTGTGGTGGTCGGTACCGGAGTTCGTGCTGCGGGCCGCCGACATCTCCCCCGAGGAGGCGCCGGGTGCGCTGCACGCCGCCGAGCACGCGTCGATCGGTCTGCTGCCGCTGCTCGCGACGTGCGATCGCTGGGACCTCGGCGGGGTGTCGACCGAGCTGCACCCGGACACCGGCGAGGCCACCGTGTTCGTCTACGACGCCTATCCGGGTGGTGCGGGCTTCGCGGAGCGTGCCTACGACCTGGGCGCCACGTGGCTCCGGGCCACCCGCGACGCGATAGCGGCGTGCCCCTGCGCCGACGGGTGCCCCGCGTGCGTGCAGTCGCCGAAGTGCGGTTCGTACAACGCGCCGCTCGACAAGGCCGCGGCGGTGCGGCTCCTGGACGCGGTGCTGTCGCACGACCCGGCGTATCTCGGCGTGGCTCCCGGCTGAGACCGGAAGAAGACGCACGCAGCATTTCCATTCCCGCAGGAACATGCATTCAACTGCGTTTGCGCCATTCGTCGCTGGCGGGCCCAATGGAGAGGCGGCTGTGAAATTTCACGGCTGTCGTCTCACTTCGGGCCACGAGGAGCCAGCTGTGCCGAAGCCGTCACGTCGATCCGGAACCACCCCGACCGGAGGCTGGTCACTTTCCCGCGTTGCGCGGTCGTTGCTCGCGATGTCCCTGGTCCTCGGGCTGAGCGGGGTGGTGGCTCCCCCCGCTCAGGCGAATGCCACCGGCAACGTGGTGATCGGCGACTTCGAGATCGACGGCAACTTCTACGAGGGTTTCGACAACAGCACGACGTCGACTGCCCCGGTCGACCCGCCAGGGGACGACTGGGGAACGCCGGCTGTCGAGGGTGCGGCCGCGCACGTGGTCGACGGCATCGGCAGCGGAGACACGACGGTCCTCGGCAGCGGCCACGAGGACCGGCCGCTCTCCGAGTGGAGCAACGCGGCGCAGGGCAACGCCCCCGGCGCCTCGGACATCCAGAACGTCTGGGCGTACGACCGCGTGGTGGACGGGGACCTCTACGCCTTCTTCGCCTGGAACCGGGTCGCGACGCAAGGGCAGGTCACCTGGTACCTGGAGCTCAACCAGCGGCAGAACACGGTCAACGGCAACAACGTCTCGGTACCGAACCGGTCGGAGGGTGACCTCCGGGTCACCCTCCGACGCTCCGGTTCCGAGCTGTCGGTCCTCGCGGTCGACCGCTGGGTCGGACCAGCGGACACCGGCTGGGAGAGCGCACCCGCGACCGACATCGAGGGCCGCGTGAACGACTCGGCCATCACCCTGCCCGACGGGGAGCGCGCGGCACAGCTCTTCCTCGAGTTCGGCATGAACATCAGCGCGCTCTTCGGCGAGGAATCGTGCGGGTTCGGCGACTTCATCGCCATGAACGTGCGGTCGACGGCGGGCGGGGCGACCGCTGAGCTCAAGGACTACCTCAACCAGCCCGTCGCCATCGAGTCGACCTGCGCCGCGCTGACGATCGAGAAGAACGACGAGCAGGGCAGGCCTGTCGGCGGCTCGACCTTCACCGTGTCCCCCAATCCCCTTCCGGGCGGGACCGGCGACGGCCTGGAGATCGCCGACAACGACGAGAACGACGCCGATCCGGCCGACGGCGTGATCCGGGTCCCCACCGTCGAGCCGGGCGTCGAGTACACGGTCACCGAGTCGGGCCCGCCGCCCGGCTATCTCGGCGCCGACGCGCAGACCGTCACACCCAGCGAGTCGGCGGACGAGACCGTCACCTTCGTGAACTCGCTGGGCTCCATCTCCTGGCAGAAGCGCGACGCCGCCACGGGCGAGCTGATCTGCTGCGCCACGTTCCGGGTCCAGGGCACTGCCGGTGCCGCCGCCCAGGACCCGTGGAACGTCGACTTCGAGATCACCGACAACGACGGTTCGCCGGGTGCGAACCCTGAGGACGGTCTGCTCACCGCCGCCAACCTGCCCACGGGCACGTACACCGTCACGGAGATCGTCCCGCCGGCCGGATACGAGCTGCCGCCCGGGGAAGAGGCGTCGGTGAGCGGGATCGAGATCACTGCGGCGAACCCGGACGCGACGATCACCGCACCGTTCGAGGACCCGCAGGTCCTGACCGACCTCACCCTGCGCAAGACCGATGCCGAGAGCGGCGACCTCCTAGACGGCGCCGTCTTCCAGCTCTACCGCGACGACGGCGACGGCGTGGGTGACGAGCCCGACGAGGGAGACGAGCCGGTCGGTGAACCCTGCACCACCGGGCGCGACGGCACCGGCCTGTGCACCGTCACCGACCTGCCGTTCGGCGCGTACTACTGGTACGAGGTGTCACCACCTCCTGGCCACGTCGCGCCGGACGACCGGACGAGCCCGCTGATCCCGGTCACTGCGGCGAACGCGGGCACCGAGCAGACGTTCACGTACGCCAACGGACGGTCGCCGGGAACCATGCAGGTGGAGAAGCTCGATGCGGTCGGCGGGGAGCCGCTGGGTGGCGCCGTCTTCGAGCTGTTCCTCGACGACGGCGACGGCGTGCCCTCCGACGGTGACACGCTCGTCGGCGGGTGCGTCACCCTCGCTCAGACCACCCGGCTGGGCCCCGGTGCCTGCCAGGTCGAGGGCCTCGACTACGGGACCTACATCTGGGTCGAGGTCCGGGCCCCACGGGGCTTCACGCTCCCGGACCCGCCGTACAGCGCACCGGTGACGATCACCGCCGAGAACGTGGACGAGGTTCAGGTCTCCACCTTCGAGGACCCGCGCGAGCTGTCCGAGCTGACGGTGCAGAAGCTCGAGGCCGGCGACGGTGCACCCCTGGCGGGTGCCACGTTCGACCTGGTCGAGGACACCAACGCGAACGGCGCGTACGACCAAGGGGCTGACGAGGTGGTCGGCTCGTGCGAGACCGCCGGTGCAGACGGCACCTGCTCGGTCGGCAGCCTGGACTTCGGCACGTACTTCTGGGTCGAGACGGCCCCGCCGACCGGGTACGGTCCGGCGAACCCACAGGTCTCCGGTGCCATCACGATCAACGCCCAGATCGCTGGCACGGACCTCCCCGTGGCGACGTTCGAGAACCCGCGCCTGCGCTCGGAGCTCGTGGTGGGCAAGGTCGACGGGAGCACCCAACAGCCGCTGGAGAACGGGCACTTCGCCCTGTTCCTGGACGACGACGGTGACGGTGAGGACGGCGTGACGGACGGCGCGCCCGACGTGGACGACACCCTGATCGGCACGTGCAGCACAGGCCTCCCCGCAGGGACCTGCTCGGTCGGCGACCTCGACTTCGGCACCTACTACTGGTTCGAGACCGCCGCACCCGCCGGATACCAGCTGCCCCAGGACCGCACCAGCCCCATGATCACCGTCGACGCCACCAACGCGGGCGGCCAGATCGAGCCGACGACGTTCGCCGACCCGCAGGTCGCCTCGACGCTGGCGGTCCAGAAGGTCGACGAGTCCGACCAGGAGACGACTCTGGCCGGGGCCGAGTTCGCGCTGTACCTCGACGACGACGGTGACGGTGCGGACGGCGTGACCGGCGGAGCGCCCGACCCCGACGACACGCAGGTCGAGACCTGCACCACCGCAGGCGCTGACGGCACGTGCTCGATCGACGACCTGGGCTTCGGCACCTACTACTGGTTCGAGGTCACCGCCCCGCCCGGCTACGGCCTGCCGACCGACCGGACGAGCGCGATGATCGTCGTCGACGCCTCCGACGCAGGCGGCACGTTCCCCGTCACGACGTTCGCCGACCCGCGCCTGCTCACCGACCTGTCGGTGCTCAAGGTCGACGCGGAGGGGGGTGCGCCGCTCGACGGCGCGGTGTTCCAGCTCTACCAGGACGACGGCGACGGCGTCGCCGACGGTCCCGCCGGTGCCGACCAGCCGGTGGGCGACGCGTGCACCACCGGGGACGACGGCGACGGCCTGTGCACCGCCGGCGACCTCGATTTCGGGGAGTACTACTGGTACGAGGTCGACGTGCCGCCCGGTTACGAGATACCGGACGACCGGACCAGCGAGATCGTCACCATCGGCCCCGCCAACGCCGGCGAGGCGCTGACCGTCCAGTTCTCCAACCCGCGAACCCTGTCGCGGCTCGACGTGCAGAAGCTGGACGCGTCGGACCAGGCGCCGCTGGCCGGCGGCGAGTTCGCCCTCTACCTCGACACGGACGGCGACGGCGCGGGTGGCGTCACGGACGACGGGCCCGACCCGGACGACACGCGGATCGCCACGTGCACCACCGAAGGCACGGACGGCACCTGCGGGTTGGCCGGGCTGGACTTCGGCACCTACTACTGGTTCGAGGTCGCCGCACCTGCCGGATACGACCTGCCCGACGACCGTACGAGCGCGATGGTCACCATCGACGCCTCCACCGCCGGTACCGAGCTGCCGGTGACCGCGTTCGCGGACCCGCGCCTCCTCTCGGCGCTCACGGTGCAGAAGCTCGACGCGGAGACCACGGACCCTCTGCCGGGTGGGGTGTTCCGCCTGTATCGCGACACCGACGGCGACGGGGTCGGCGCGGGACCGGACCCTGACGACGAGCTCATCGACGAGTGCACCACCACAGGTGATGCCGGCAGCTGTTCGATCGGCGCGCTGGACTTCGGTGACTACTACTGGTTCGAGGCGGCCGCGCCGCCGGGCTACGAGCTGCCTGCGGACCGGACCGGTGGCGTGATCACCGTCGACGCGACGAACGCAGGTACCGAGATCGAACCGTTCGTGTTCGAGGACCCGCAGGTCCGCTCGATGCTCGTGGTCGAGAAGCTGGACGCCGCGACCGGTGCCGCTCTCCCAGGCGGCGCGTTCGATCTGGTGCGCGACGACGGTGACGGCACCTACGAGGAGGGCGTCGACCCGGTCGCTGGATCGTGCGAGACGGCGGGCGACGATGGCACCTGCTCGATAGGCGACCTCACGTTCGGGACGTACTGGTGGGTCGAGACCGCCGCACCGCCGGGCTACGAGCTGCCCGACGCTCCCGTCAGCGACGCGATAGTCGTCGACGCCGACAACGCGGGCGGCGAGCTCGCGGTCACCACCTTCAGGGACCCGCAGCTGCTGACGGCGCTCTCCGTGCGCAAGCTCGACGGCGAGGGTGGAGAGCCGCTCGCGGGCGCCGTCTTCCTGCTCTACCTGGACGACGGCGACAGCGTCGCCGACGGACCCGAAGGCTCCGACGAACCGGTCGGCGAACCGTGCACCACCGGCGAGGACGGTGTGTGCACGGCGACCGGGCTGCGCTTCGGCGACTACTACTGGTACGAGGTCGCCGCACCGCCGGGCTACGAGGTGCCGGCGAGCCGGACCAGCGTGATCGTGACGATCGACGCCGAGAATGCCGGCGACGACCTGACGGTCGACTTCTCCAACCCTCGGGTCCTGACCGAGCTCACGGTGCAGAAGGTCGATTCCGAGGATGGGCAACCGCTGGCCGGCGCGGGGTTCGACCTGGTGCTCGACACCAATGACGACGGCGGGCACGACGAGGGCGACACCGTCGTCGGCTCGTGCGACACCGGGGACGACGGCACCTGCTCGGTCGCGGGCCTCGACTTCGGGACGTACTTCTGGGTGGAGGTGGAGCCACCGGCCGGCTACCCGATGCCGGACGACCCCGTCAGTGACGCGATAGTCGTCGACGGCGACAACGCGGGCGCCCCGAACACGTTCACCTTCAGCAACCCGCGGCTGTTCTCGGAGCTCAGCGTGGTGAAGCTCGACGCGCAGACCGACGAGTCGCTGGCAGGCGCCGAGTTCGACCTGGTGCTCGACAACGGTGACGGGACCTACGACCCGGGCGTCGACCAGTCCGTCGGCTCGTGCACCACGGGGGAGGACGGCACCTGCACCATCGGCGAGCGCGACTTCGGCACGTACTTCTGGGTCGAGACCGCAGCGCCGCAGGGCTACGAGCTGCCCGACGCTCGGGTCAGCGACCCCGTCGTCGTCGACGCGAGCAACGCGGGCACCACGATGCCGCCGTCCACCTTCCGAGACCCACAGGTGGCCTCGACGCTGACGGTCCTCAAGCTGGACGCCGAGAACGACGGGGTCCTGCCGGGCGGCGAGTTCGACCTGGTGCTGGACGACGGCGATGGTGCCCACGAGCCGGGCACCGACGAGGTGGTCGACTCGTGCACCACCGGAGACGAGGGCACCTGCTCCGTCGACGGCCTGCTGTTCGGGACGTACTTCTGGGTCGAGACCGCCGCACCGGACGGCTACCTGCTGCCGGAGGATCCGGTCAGCGACCCGGTGGTGGTCGACGCAGGCAACGCGGGCACCGACTTCGCGCTCGTCACGTTCCGTGACCGGCGAGCCACGGGCCCGACGTGGACGGTCGCCAAGGACAGCGACCCGGCGTCCGGCACGTCGGTCCAGCCTGGTGATCTCATCACCTACCGGATCACCGCGAGCGAGCTTGCGAACGGTCCCATCACCGACGCGGTGGTGCCGGACGACCTCTCGGAGGTGCTGCCGCACGCCGACGTCGTGCCAGGGAGCATCAGCACCACCGCGGGCACGGCGGTCCTCGAGGGCACGGTGCTCACGTGGACCATCCCGGGTCTGTCCGGGGACGAGGTGCTGACCTACCAGGTCCAGGTCGACGAGGACGCGGCAGGGGCGACGATCCGCAACCGGCTGACAGTCGCGGGTTCTGCGCCCTGTGCCCCGGACGGCTGCCCGTCGACCGTGCACGACGTCGCGTCGGACAGCTCGCCCCCGCTCGCGGTGACCGGCGGTATCGCCTGGCAGATCCTGCTCGCCGCCGCGTTCCTCGTCGCGACCGGCGCGCTGCTCTCCCGGTTCGCCCGGTCCGCCCGGGCTCGGGCGGGGACGAAGCCCTGAGGCCGGCCGTCCTGCCGCCGCGGCGAGGTCGACGACCTCGCCGCGGCGGCAGGACGCTTACGCCGATGTAACAAGGTGGCATTCCACCCGCGACGTCCGGCCGGTACGGTCCCTGTGACCAGGCCGTTCGTCGCGAAGGAGCACGCCGATGCGAGTCCACCACGTCCGGGCGAAGCAGGTCGCCGCAGTCGCCCTCGCCGCACTCACCGGACTGGGTCTGACGGCCGGGGCGCTCCCTGCCGGCGCAGCCCCTCCTGCCGCGGAGGCACGGCAGGCCACGGTCACCGAGCCGAACCCGATGGCCGATCCTGTCGAGACCCACCCGCTCACCGACGACGGCGTCACCGAAGCCGTCTACGACTACGCCGGGGCGATCCGCGAGTCGGTGACCGTGATCGCACCGGACCTCGACGGCGACGGCGATCTCGAGGAGATCCGGGCCGACATCATCCGGCCGGCCGAGCTCGACGGCGTCGCAGAGGTACCCGTCGTGATGGACGCAAGCCCGTACTACGCCTGCTGTGGCCGCGGCAACGAGAGCGAGCTCAAGCAGTACGACGAGTCCGGCGACCCCACGATGTTCCCGCTCTACTACGACAACTACTTCGTACCCCGCGGGTACGCGTACGTGGCGGTCGACATGGCCGGGACCGGGTGGTCCACGGGCTGCACGGACCACGGCGGGCGCTCCGACGTGCTGTCCGTCAAGGCAGTGGTGGACTGGCTGAACGGGAACGCGAGCGCCGTCGACCCGGACACCGGGGAACCGGTGGTCGCTGACTGGACCACCGGAAAGACGGGAATGCTCGGCAAGTCCTACGACGGGACGCTCGCCAACGGCGTCGCCGCGACCGGGGCGGAAGGGTTGGAGACGATAGTGCCGATCGGTGCGATCAGCTCCTGGTACGACTACGACCGAGCCCAGGGCCTGGCGTTCTCGGCGAACTACCCGCGCTACCTGATGAGCTACGTGGCCCGGAACCGCCACATCCCGACGGACTGCGCGGCGATCACGGAGGAGCTGAACGCAGCGGGCGACGACGCGTCCGGCGCGCACAACGCCTTCTGGGACGAGCGCGACTATCGCTCCGGCCCGGTCTTCGACGCGTCGCAGGTGACGGCCAGCGTGTTCATCGTGCACGGCGCGCAGGACACCAACGTGGACACGCCGAACTTCTCCCGCTGGTGGACGGCGCTCGGTGAGCAGGGGGTCGAGCGCAAGCTCTGGCTCACGCGGCTCGGCCACGTCGACCCGTTCGACTCGGATCGCGACGAGTGGGTGGACACGCTGCACCGCTGGTTCGACCACGAGCTGCTCGGCGTGGACAACGGGATCACCGACGAACCCGCCGTACGGGTCGAGGTGGCGCCGAACGAGGTCGTCACGTCGGACACGTGGCCGGTCACCGACCGCACCGCGCGACTGCGCCCCGGCGCCGACGGCAGCCTCGCGCTCGGCGCGCGCGGCCGGGCCACCGACGTCGGCTGGGTGAACGCTCCTGGCCAGAACTTCAACTCCGCCCTGACCGCGGACCCCAACCCGAACCGCCTGCTGTTCCGCACCGGGACGCTGACGTCGGACCTGCGCCTGTCGGGTGCGACGTCGGTGACCACCACGGTGACGCACGGCGCGCCGACCGGGCAGATCACCGTGGGTCTCGTCGACTACGGCGTGCTGGACCGGGTGCTCGGCGCGGGCGACGGGGCCATCACGCTCGCGACCGAGTCGTGCTACGGCGAGTCGGCCGGGATCGACGACGCCTGCTACCGCGACGTCATCCGGAACATCGGGTCCACCGAGCTCCAGGTCCTCGGGCGCGGGTGGGCCCGGCTCGACGGCGCGGGGACGCACACCCTGACGGTCGAGATGCAGACCAACGACGTGGTGGTTCCGGCGGGGCACCAGCTGGGGCTGGTGATCATGGGTACTGACCGGGGTGCCACCGTGACTGTTGACGGTGCCGCCACGCAGTACTCGATCGATCTCCGACGGACCAGCCTGAACCTGCCGGTGTCCGGGCCGATGGCGAGCTTCGCGCCGGGCCGCAGCCTGGTGCCTGCCGCGAACGAGGTGAGCCAGGAGTCGCTGCTCCCGAGGCAGTCGGTGGTCGTCCCCCGCTGACCCACCTTGGTTGTGGGCGTGATCATTGCGCCTATAACGGACACATGTGCGCAACGATCGCGCCCACAACCAAGGGCTATTCGCCTAGGCGCTTGAACGGGGTCGTCGAGAAGACGACCTCGACGGCGACGTCGAAGTACTCAGCGATCCGCAGCGCGAGGTACAGCGACGGGCTGTACTCGCCCCGCTCGAGGTACCCGACCGTCTGGTAGTGCACCCCGAGCGCCTCGGCCAGCTCGCGCCGCGAGACGCCGCGTTCGGCGCGCAGCATCGCGATGCGGTTGTGGACGACGTCGGACTGGTCTGCCACTGCTCACCACCCCTGGCTCATGTAACGCTCCCGGGCGGCCGCCACCGTGGAACCCGACTCTCGACGCGCCATCCTACGAAGAACGATCGGCGCGAGCACCAGACCCAGCACGGCCCAGACGCCGAGGACCGCGAACGTCTCGGCCGTACGCCAGGACTCGCCGATCTCCACCGACGCCATGGCGTCCGGCAGCATCGCGGACCGGGCGCCCAGCCCGAGCCAGTAGTAGGGGAACGCCTGCCCCACCCACTGCAGCCACTCAGGCAGCGCGGTGATCGGGTAGAAGATCCCCGACGGCGCGATGAGCAGCATCGAGCCGAGCAACAGCAGGCCGGTCTGCGAGGCTCGCTTGATCAGGGAGCCGAGCGCGACACTGATCGGCACGGTGGCGACCATCCCGACGAGGAAGAGCAGGACCAGCAGCACGGCGGTACGAGCGTCCAGGCGCAGGTCTCCCGCCACGGCGAAGGCAGGGATGACGAGGGCCACCAGGGTGACCGCCGTGGTCAGCGCGAACATCAGGATCTTGCCGACGAGGTAGCCGATCATCCCGTTGGGCGTCGCCTTGGCCCGCAGGAGCGTGCCGTCCTCCCGGTCGACGGCGATGGTGCTCGCTGGACCGATCAGCCCGCCAAAGGCGATCGACATGCCGACCAGGCTCGGCAGGATCATGGCACCGAGCGCGAAGTCCGTGCCGGGAACCGTGGTGCCCCGCACGAAGAGGAGGACCACCAGGTAGATGACGGGGAACGCCAGGGTCCAGACAACGTCGCCCGGCTCCTTCAGGGAGTACTTGGTCTCGAGCCAGCCGCGGGACAGCCCCGCGCGCACGGCCGCCCAGCGGGCGTCGGACTGCGTGGTCGTGGTCATGACTGCCCCTCGTCGGTCTGCTCGGTCGTGCTCGTCGGCACTGCCTCGTCGCGCGGCTCCGCCTGGTCCGTCTCGGCCCGGTGCACGAGTGACATGTAGGTGTCCTCGAGGCTGGCCCGCTTGACCTCGAGGTCCGTGACGCCGCTGTCGTGGGCGAGGAGCTCACGGACGAAGCCGGTGGGGTCGCCCTCCGTCACGGCATGGACGTGCCTGCGTCCCTCCGCCGTCCAGCGCACCTCTGCCTGGGTGGTCAGCTCCCGCGCGAGCTGTTCCGCGGAGCCGTTGGCGACGATCGTGCCCTCGTCGAGCACGAGGATCCGGTCGGCCAGCTTCTCCGCCTCGTCGAGGTCGTGCGTGGTGAGCAGGACCGTCGTGTTCTCGAAGTCGGCCAGGCGGTGCACCAGGTCGTGGAACTCCCGCCGGGCGTGCGGGTCGAAGCCCGCCGTCGGCTCGTCGAGGAACACGAGCTCGGGCCGCCCGACGATCCCGATCGCCACGTCCAGGCGCCTGCGCTGCCCGCCCGAGAGCGTCTGGACCTTCGCGCGAGCGTGGTCCGTGAGACCGACCACCTTGATCAGCTCGTCCACGTCCCACGGCCGCCTGACCTCTGCGGTCGAGTAGGGGCCGTAGAACCGCGCGAGGTAACCGAGCAGATCCCGCACCCGCCACCTGCCGTGGTCCCGCCACGACTGGAGCACCACGCCCAGCCGGGCACGCCAGGCCTCTCCGGCATGGGCCGGATCCTCTCCGAGCACCGACACCTCGCCGGCCGACCGCATACGGAAGCCCTCGAGGATCTCGATGGTGGTGGTCTTGCCGGCGCCGTTGGGACCGAGCAGAGCGAGCACCTCACCCCGCCCCGCCGTGAACGAGACCCCGGTGAGCACGTCCTTCGTCCCGTATCGCATCCGTAGGTCACGCACGTCGAGCACCACGTCGCCCGACGGCGGAGGCACCTCCGGTGCGCTCATCGCATCCTCCATACTTTTCATAGCAGAGATACTACGACTCGTACTGGAGATGTGTCACGCCCTTTCTCCGGTCGGCGTCGGCGACCCGCCGACCCGCGGCCCGGCCCGCGCGGACGCCCTGGCCTCCCCCAGCGCACCTCCTGGACCGCTCGCCTGCCGCGTCGCCACGACGCGGACGACCCCTCCACCAAGTACCTCGCACGACGCGATCTCGGCCCCGTTGCGCGTCACGGCGCCACCCGCCGTGCCGCACGGGTCGAATCCGTCCCGCAGGGCGGTGGCCCCGGCGAGGGCCCCGAGGTCGGCTGCGGCCTGGGCAGCACCGCGGGCGTTCTGGGCGGCGCCGAGGGCGGCGATCCCGACTGCGAGCAGCAGGACGGCTGCGACGATCCCGAGGACCAGGACCGTACCGGCGCCCCGCTCGGGACCGGGCTCGGGACTGGGCTCCTCGGGACCAGGCTCGGTGCAGCGCTCGGAAGCGGGCCGGCTGTCCCTCACGGCTCGACCCATGCCGCCGCCGTCCCCGTAGCCCGCAGCGGCCCGGACAGCCACCCACCCGCAACGGGCCGGGTGACGGTCACCCGGACCCACTCGCCGTCGTGCGCGAGCGCCAGCTCCGCCTCCGGGCCGGCGACCCTTGCCACGGCCGTGCTCACTGCTGCCTCCTGTTCGCCGATCGCGACCGCCCGAGCCCCCGCGCGGGCCGCGTCCATGGCACGCATCTGTGCCGTGGACGCGGCCGCGAGGGTGAGCACGGCGACGAGCACGAGGATCACGACGGGCAGCCCGATGGCCAGCTCTGCCGTGACCGTCCCCCGCTCCGACTCACGCTCCGCCATGAGTCAGCCGATCGAGAGCGCCGACTGGACCAGCGAGGTGAGCATCGCCTTCACGTCGCCGCCCTTCAGGATGGCCAGCAGCGCACCGGCGAACCCGGCGGCGGCGAGCGTCGCGATCGCGTACTCAGCGGTCGCCAGCCCTTTCTCCGACTCGCGCTCGTCGACCTCCGCCTGCGGGCGGTCCTCCGGTTCCGGGCAGGCCACCGCCGTCGTCATCGTCATGTCTCTCCTCCGTCTCTGCCCGTGTCCGGGCATCTCGGCCCGCACGCGGGCCCCTGGTACGGCCCGCTGGAGCGGGCCCCGACCGCCGTGCGGCGGCCGGCGTCGGCACACGTCAGTACGCCGAAGTTCTCTTCGCGGTGCGGCTGGGTTCAGCCGCCGAGCAGATCGATCCCCAGCGCCAGCAGCACGGGGACCAGGCCGACGAGCACGAACGCGGGCAGGTAGCAGGTGCCCAGCGGGAGCACGAGCCGCACGCCGAGGCGAGCGGCCGCTGTCCTGGCCACGCCCCTCCGCTCGTGCCGTACCTCCTCGCCCGCAGCCCGGAGCGCCTCGCCCGGCGCGGCGCCGTCCAGCCAGGCGCCGCGCAGCGCCCGGACCATCGGGCCAAGCGCCGCCGGGGTGCCGGCCCACGCGCGCTCCCAGGTGGCTCCGAGCACGAGGGCGTGGGAGGCCCGCGTCAGCACCGCGCCGTCAGGTCCGCCGACCGCCGCGCCGGTCGCCTCCAGCGCCCTCGGCACGCCGGCTCCGGAGCGCACGGCAGCAGCCACGAGCTCCAGCACGACCTGAAGGTCCACGCCAGGCCGATCGACACCCCTGGCTGCCGCCACCAGTCGGTCCGACCAGATCCGACCGGTCACGAGCAGCACCAGTCCGAGGCTCACGGCCACGGTGCCGAACCCGCCGTCCGTCGCCGTGGCGACCGGGTCGGCGCCGAGCCCCCACCCGAGGAACCCTCCGGCGATCGGCAGCCACATGAGCAGCCGTCCGGTCGTCCGAGGGCCGGCGAGCGCCGCGTCCCGCTCCGCTCGCGACTCGGCCTCTGCGACGAGGGTTCCGCCGACCTCCTCAAGGACCCGCCCGAGCGGCGCGCCGACGTCGAGCGCGAGCCGGGTCGCCGCGACCACGGCCTCCGCATGCCGGGTGCCGAGCACCCTGGCGAGCCCTTCGACGTCCGGCACGCCCGTGAGATCGGCACCGACCCCAGCTGCGCGGGACCAGGACAGCCCCGGCGACGAGCCGGCCTTGAGCAGGGCGACCACCTGCATCACGACCACCCGGACGTCGCTGCCGGGGCCGCGCTCGGCTCGGAGCCTGCGACTCTGCCGCACCGCGGAAGCCTGGTCCGGTCCGACACCCGCGTCGGTCAGCGCCGCGACGTCGCTGCCCGGCACCTTGCCCGGGGCCTCGAGCACCTCCCGCAGACGACGCCCACCGCGTGCCAGCAGCAGCCAGGCACCGATCGCGACCAGCAGCCCCACGCCGAGCGACTCCACCGCCCTCACCACGGCCCGTACCTGTCGGCCAGCTCGGCCCACCCGTTCGGCTCGACCTCGCAGCCACCACTGCCGTCCCACCGTGCGACCGTCCGGACCTCGAGCTCCCCGCCCGGTGCACGCCCCACCAGCCCGACCTCCGCCAGGTAGCGGGCACCGTGCGACCGTCGGAGGTGCAGCACCACGTCCAGCGCGCCGGCAGCCTGGGCGGCCACCGCCTCGCGGGCCATCCCGGCCAGTCCGGCCAGCGCCTCCAGCCGGGCCGGCACGACAGCAACGGCGTTGGCGTGCAGGGTCGCGAACCCACCGTCGTGGCCCGTGTTCATCGCCATGAGCACCTCGCGTACCTCGGCGCCCCTGCACTCGCCGAGCACTATCCGGTCCGGCCGCATCCGCAGCGCGTTGCGCACGAGGTCTGCGAGGTCGACCGCGCCGGCACCCTCGACGTTGGCGCGCCGGGCGGCGAGGTGCACCGCGTGCGGGTGCGCGGGCCGCAGCTCGCGGGCCTCCTCGACGGTCACCACCCGCTCGTTGTGCGGCACCACGGACAGCAGGGCAGCGAGCAGCGTGGTCTTTACCACCTGTCGGATCTGACAGCACTACCCGGCTCACCCACCGTGCAGCCCGCAGGTCAGACGCACCGTGGATGGGTGCCGCTCCGATCAGACCCGTGGACAACACGCCCAGCGATCGACCATCCCTTACATTGATGCTTATAATATGAGCACTCATACCAAAGGAGCTGGTCGTGGCGTCGCAGGACACTGTTCGCGAGTTGGTCGAGCCCGAGATCCAGGCCCTTGGAGGCCTGCTCCACACAGGTATGAGCACAGCGCTTGAGCAGGCCGAGAAGGTGCTCGGCCATCTCGACCACTCGAAGTTTCCGCATTTGCGGCCCATCCATGCGCGTGCGGAGTTCCGGGAGCAGCTGGACGCATCGCAGTTGCCGAACGGCTGGCTTGTCACGGGCAATCCGCGGGCGATGGGCCAGACGGGACTCGTGCACGAGAGCTCAGGCATCCGGATGCGTTTCCTCAAGGAACGCCGGCGGAACTATCCGGGTGGCGTGCCTGTAGCCGGGAGCACCCGTGCACGCCGTGACTACTGGCAGAGCGAACCGCTGTTCGACCTGCCGACCAAGGGCCCCGCGCCGGCCGGAAGCCAGGAGGTCCAGCTCCTTCTCCTCTGGGACTACACGAACGCCGCAGTTCGTGACGAGTTCACCCTCCGGGTCGTGCACACGCTTGCCCCCGGCGACTACGGGCTCGCGGTACCGGTCGACCTGGTCTTCGAAGTGCTTCCCGGTGGGGGCTTCACTACACACCTGAAGTTCACCGGCGACCCCCAGGACGAGGATCTCTTCCATGTCGACATCGACGAGCAGAGCAACCGGCTTGACGGCTGATCTGCTGCTCCATGCCCACGGACCTCGGCTGACCGCCCTGCGCCACCTTCATGACCTGACTCAGACTGACCTCGCCGGACAACTCGGAGTCACGCAGTCGTTCCTCTCACAGGTCGAGAGTGGCGCGCGCCCCGCACCCGAAACTCTCGTCGTCGACGCGAGTGCGATGTTCAACCTGCCGCTGTCGTTCTTCAGCGTGGAACCTGACGAGAGCAGGACCGGAACCGTCACGTTCCGGAAGAACTCGAGGGCCACGGCGCGCGACGAGAACCGCGTGGTCGAGTTCTATAACGAGGCGTCACGACTGTTTCGTCACGCCTCGATCGCCTCGGGCTATCACACGGCGCGCCTCCCCGATCCCGAGGACTACGACCACGACACCGAGCGGGTAGCGCGTGCCTTTCGACAGGCAGTTGGCCTGGACGACGTCGCGCCGCTCCTGAACGCGACGCGTGCACTGGAGCGGCTGGGAGTCGGTGTTGTCGACAACCTCGACCATCTCTCCGACGAGGTCCGTGGGCACACGGCGTGCTCTCGACCGTCACCCTTGAACGATCGCCCACTAGTCGCACTCGCCGCCGCCGTCCCGGGTGGAGTCAAGCGGCTCACCCTGCTGCACGAGGTCGGCCATCTGATCTTCGATCGGGGGCTCATGAACCCGATAAAGAGCACCCGTAGCCCCGAGGAGCGCAGGGCCTACAAGTTCGCCGGCGCGTGCCTGCTGCCGCCCGAAGTGGTTCGTTCGCGGATCTCAGAAGGCCTGACCCTTCACGGCTATCTCGCGATCAAGGCCGAGTACGGGATCACCGTCGGGGCGGCCGTCATGCGCGCCCGAGACCTGGGCGTGATCAGCGAACAGCGTGCGCGAAGTCTTCAGATTCAAATCTCGTCGCAAGGCTGGCGAACAAGCGAACCGATTCCGGTAGCCGACGAAACACCGCTACTTCTCGGACAAGCTCTTGATCGGGCGTTCGGCAAGCAAGCGGCCGCCAAGGCGTCCTACGACGTCGGTACAAAACCAGAGTGGATCAACACCTGGGCACGTACAGCCAACGTGAAGGCAGGAGAACACAAGACCGCAGAGGTCCTCGACCTCGCGAGCGCCCGTAGGAACTCACGACGGCGATAGGAGTGCCCCTGCGAGAACTACCAACGCGCGCGCTCTATGGATTTGTCCGCCGTTCCCGGTGTGTGGCGAGTGCGGCTCGACGCGCCAAGTGGACGAGTAACGTTCCAAGACATCGCGCCCGTTGACCGAAGCCAGATCGAGGAAGCCGCCGCTGATGCCGGATACGAGCTGCGAGCGTGTCTCTAGCCTCGATCATTCACTTGGTGGGTAGCCCGGCCTGAGCGGTTCGTCCGATTTGGTGGTTGGCGCGTCTTGGGCATGGTTGCCGTGCGCGTGTCGCTGCGTGCGCCGGTTCCGGCCGGGGGTTGTGCGGTCGCTCCGTTCCGGTTCGTGGGAACAGTCGTCGGGCTGGTCAGGTCACGGCGGGTAGAGCCGCGAGGCGGTGCCAGGCGGTGGTGATCGCGTCGGTGTGCGGGTGGTCGCGGTCGAAGCGCAGCCACCTTTTGCGGGCGTGGTGGGCCAGGCGGGCGGGCAGCCAGTAGACGAGCTCGCGCATCGTGGCTGGCTCGGCCTTCGCCAGGAGCTCGTGGTCGTGGAAGGCGAGCAGCCGGGTCCAGACGTCGAGGTCACGGGCGATGCCGGTCAGCAGGACCCAGGCGGTGTTGATCCGCCAGGACGCCGAGGGCAGCAGGCCAAGGCCCGTGGTCTTCGCGGCCCGGACGTGGTCCTCGACGACGGCGTGGTGACGGTGCAGGACATCGAGCCACTGCGGCTGGTTCGTCCCGGGGATGCCGCGCATCCGGCCGATGTTCGTCGCGGTGATCGCGTATTTCCACCCGGTGGCCTTCTCCAGGGCGGTGACCTTCCCCGCAGCCTGGTCGCGTGGCGCGATCGGGACCCGGCGCACGATCAGCCGCATGCTGGTCGGCCAGCCGGGCCGCTTCGCCAGCCCGGTCAGCTCGGCGACATGCCCGTACTCAGACCCGGGCCCGCCGCAGCCGTGGGTCTCGTCGCTGGTCGCGTCGTCGTAGTCGACGGGCGGGGCGATCGTGCCGTCCTGGTCGAGGTAGGGCACCCATACCCGCTCGGGCAGAGCCTTGATCGCTGCCTCCTCAACGCTGGTGATGGTCCAGCCGATCGTCCAGGCCACCCGGCGCCGGGTGGTGCCCAGCCGTTCCAGGTGGCTGACCGTGTCGTGGGACGCGCCGGCGCCGTCGATCCGCACCAGCAGCTTGGAGTGCCGGCCCTCGTCAGGGATCTGCGCGAGGACCTCGTCCAGCACGGTGACGTGGTCGGTCGCGGTATTGCTGCCCGCGTTCCCCGGTCGGGGCAGGATCGACAGGGACTCGCCGGTGTTCGCGATCCACCCGCCGAGGTGGTGGTGCCCGAACCCGCCCTTGTAGGTCCCCGTCGCGTTCTGCTTACGGGAGTGGCAGCCCACGATCGTGGCGTCCAGGTCCACCACGACCCACCCCTCCAACCGTTTGCCGCCGACCCGCAGCCACGGGAAGCCGCCCGGCCGCGCGGCCAGCATCCGCCACAACGTCCTGCGACTTCTGGCACGAGCGCGCGACAAACGCCTCAAGACCCGCTCGTCGATGGAGTCCAGAGTCCGCCACAGCGTCGAGTCCGAACCGCACGACCCGAACGTGCCGGCATGGCCGGCGAGCATCCGCTCGACCTGCGACAAGTTTCTGGCCCCCGCAGCGATCGCCGACGCCGCACCCACCAGCACCGCCCCGCGGCAGATCCGCTCGACCCTGCCCGGCCCGAACACCTCCGAGATCCGAGCGGTCAGGCCGACAGCGTCGGCGGTCTTACGCAGCAGCACCACACCCACGTTCGCGACCAGCCCTTTACCGTCAGCGGTCAGTTCCAAACGCGCATCCCACGCGGTAGTCTCGCCCACCAGAAAGGTGCTCCGATCCTCAGCCCGACACGTCCCTCGACAAGACGTATCGTGCCAGTTCAGAGCACCTTTCCTATGCCTTGACTCACCTCACCCACGAAGGATCGAGGCTAGGGCCGCCGCTACCGCCGTGCGCTACGAGTCGCGACGACTTGCCGCCCCGCGTTGACGTCAGAGCAAGCCGGCCAGCCCCAGGCCGAGCCCGACCACCGCGCACACGCCCAGCGTGCGCAGCACCGACCAGCGCACCACGAACAGCAACACCGCCGCCAACACCGCGATCCCGACCGCGGCAGGCTGGATCGTGGCGAGGTCGGGAACATCGAACGACAGCGGACCAGCGGTCCAGGGGTTCGAGGTGGCGAAGAGCGTGTGCGTGGTGAAGTAGAGCGCGAGGTTGGCGATGACACCCACGACCGCCGCGGTGATGGCCGTGAGGGCCGCGCTCAGCGTCCGGTTGCCCCGGAGCCGCTCGACGTAGGGCGCGCCGAGGAAGATGAAGAGGAACGACGGCACGAAGGTGACCCAGGTGGTCAGCAGCGCGCCCAGCACGGCAGCGGCCCACGGGTCGAGGTCGCCCGGGTTGCGGTAGGCGCCGAGGAACGCGACGAACTGCACGACCATGATCAGCGGCCCGGGCGTGGTCTCGGCCAGCGCCAGACCGCGCGTCATCTCGCCCGGCGTGACCCACGCGTAGGTCTGCACCGCCTGCTGCGCGACGTAGGCCAGCACCGCGTAGGCACCGCCGAACGTCACCAGGGCACTGCCCGAGAAGAACAAACCCTGCTGCGTGAACACACTGTCCACACCGGTCAGCAGCGCGACCGCGCCGAGCGGGATGCCCCATGCAAGCAGACCCAACACGAGTACCCGCAGAGCCCGGCGCCCGGACGGCTTCTCGGCGTGCAAGGCGTCGTCCGGGATGAGCGGGGCAGGGCCGTCGCTCTCCTTTCCGTGCCCGGCGGAAGTCGCGATCCAGCTCGGCGCGTACCGGTGTACGAGCCACCCGATCACACCGGCGCCGAGCACGACGAGGGGGAACGGCACCGCGAAGAATGTCAGTGCCACGAAGGCGACCACCGCGAGGACCACCAGCGCTGGGCTGGTCAGGGCCCGCTTGCCCACCCGGAGCACCGCCTGGACCACGATCGCCAGGACGGCCGGCGCAAGGCCGGCGAACACCGCCGAGACGACGGTGGTCTCGCCGAAGGCGACGTAGATCGCGGACAGCACCAGCAGGGCGAGCATCCCCGGCAGCACGAACAGGCCGCCCGCGACCAGGCCCCCGCGCCAGCCGTTGAGCAGCCAGCCGGTGTAGACGGCGAGCTGCTGCGCCTCGGGTCCGGGTAGGAGCATGCAGTAGTTGAGCGCGTGCAGGAACCGGCCCTGCCCGATCCACCGCTTCTCGTCCACGAGGGTGCGCTGCATGACGGCGATCTGCCCAGCGGGGCCGCCGAACGTCTGCCACGAGATCGCGAACCAGGCGCGCACCGCGGTTCGGAACGGGATCAGGTCTCCCTGGACGGCAACTGGCGGCGTAGCGCCGTCGTGCTCGGTGCTCATGTCTCTCCTATGGTCGGCTTTCGAGTGTGGTCGTGTGGGGTCTGCAGGTCAGGCGGGTTCGCGGCCCAGCAGGTAGGAGCGCCGGAAGAACTCGTAGAGCCCGTCGAACAGCGGCCCGGTAAGGGCCAGCGTGCGTTCGTCGTCACCGGTCATGGACAGCCCACGCAGCACGACGTCCAGGCCCGGCGCCTCCGGCGCGTCGTACCTGCCGTCGTCGAGATCCGCCTCGTGCACGATCTGGCCGATCCGGACCAGTACGGGGTCGGTCAGCTCGTACCGGACGAGGATCGTCTCGAAGCTGCAGTCGCTGCCGTGATGGCCTAGGTCGACGCCGCGCATGTCGAACGGTGTCGCGTCGTCAGGGACCTCGGCAGGGTCGGCGACGAACACGAACTCGGCGTCGGGGTCGACGAACCGACGGATCAACCACGCGCACGCGGCTCGGTCGATGTGCACCCCGGCACGGGTCGCCCACCTCATCGCGCACCCGCTGCGCGCCGGCTCGAGGCCTGCTTGCCCCGTGTGTTTGGCTGCGCTGCCGGTTCGGGAACGGCGCCATCGGCTGATCGCTCTTCGAGCAGACGCAGCGCGGCCTGTGCGCGGTCCCGTTCGTCGGGCGGGAAGAAGTCTCTCCGGGATATCTCCCGGAGAGTGCGGCGCAGCTTGACGAGGACCTTGCGCTGCTCGACCGGTTGCTCGGTCATGGCCTGACGCGCGGACGTCTCCAGATCGACGTACTCGGCGGCGCGGTCCGCCGCCATCGCGGTCGCCAGCTCGCGTTCCTGCGCCACCGACATGGGTCGCGCCAGCCAGACGCTGGACGTGCCGCCGTGCTCGACCACCTCGCCGGCTGCCCAGTCCAGCTGCTCGCGGGTGCGGGCGTCGGCGGGCAGCGCGACCAACCCGTCCGAGATCTGGGCGACGCCCAGCCGCTTGAGTCGTCGCCACAGAGCCACGCGCGGCGAGGACGGCTCCCTCGGCAGGCGGTAGCTCAGCAGCACCCATTCCTCTGTCACGGCGGACATGTAACCACGGTTACATCGGCTCGTGCAAGACCCGTCCGCCTCGACGGTCATGATGTTGACATCCATTATCAATTGCACAACTATGCGGGCATGCAGATATCACGGTTGCTCTCCATCGGCTCCATCGCCGCGCTCGCCCTCACGGCGACCGCGTGCGCCCCGACCGCCGAGGGCGGCGCCGACGACGGAACCGTCCAGGTGCTCGCGTCCTTCTACCCGCTGCAGTACGTCGTCGAGCGAGTCGGCGGCGAGCACGTGGACGTCAACAACCTCACCCCGCCGTCCGCGGAGCCGCACGATCTGGAGCTCTCCCCGGCTCAGGCCCGCGCGATCGGAGATGCCGGCCTGGTGGTCTACCTGTCCGGCTTCCAGCCGGCCGTGGACGAGGGCATCGAGCAGCGCGCTCCCCAGCACGTTGTGGACGCCGCCGATGCTGCCGATCTTGAGGAGGACCCGGCGGGCGGGCACGAGGGCGAGACCGCCGAGGAGCACGCGGACGAAGAGGCCGCGGAAGAGGCGCCCGCGGAGGAGGACGAGCACGGGCACGGCGCGGCGACCGACCCACACTTCTGGCTCGACCCGGTCCGGCTGACCGCCGTCGCACAGCAGGTGGCGGACGAGCTGGCCGCCGTCGACCCGGACAACGCCGACTCCTACGCGGCAGGCGCCTCGGCACTGGAGGCGGACCTCACCGCGCTCGACGAGCAGTACACGGACCAGCTCGCACCGTGCGCCGACGCAACCCTGGTCACCTCCCACGAGGCCTTCGGCTACCTCGCCGGGCGGTACGACCTGAACCTGGTGGGCATCGCCGGCATCGACCCCGAGTCCGAGGTCGCGCCGGCCCGCCTGCGCGAGATCCGCGAGATCGTGCAGACCAACGACGTCTCGACCCTGTACCTCGAGACGGTCGCCGCCCCCCAGACGATCGAGACACTGGCCTCGGACCTCGGGGTCGGCACCGCGACCCTGGACCCGCTGGAGAGCCAGGCCGACGCTGACGCCGACTATCTCGACGTCATGGAAGCGAACCTCGACGCCCTCGCCGGCGGCCTCACCTGCTCCTGACCGACCCGCCACACCGAGGTCCCGCACTGCCCTCCGGCTGTGCGGGACCTCGCCTACACACACTTGCGTATACGCGCAGATAAGCAGATGATGGCCGGATGCTGCGCGTCCTGAAGTACCCCACATATCGCCGTCTCTTCACCGCCCAGGTCGTGGCGCTGGTCGGTACCGGTCTGGCCACGGTGGCCCTGGGCCTGGTGGCCTACGACCTGAACCCGGCCGACGCCGGCGGGGTGCTGGGCACGGCGCTGGCGATCAAGATGGTCGCCTACGTGGTCGTGGCGCCTCTGGCCGCCGCAGCCGTGGCGCGGCTGCCGCGCAAGTGGGTGCTGATCGGTTCCGACGCGCTGCGCCTGGTGGTCGCGGCCTCGCTACCGTTCGTCGGCGAGGTCTGGCAGGTCTACGTGCTGATCTTCGTCATGCAGGCCGCGTCTGCCACTTTCACCCCGACGTTCCAGTCGGTCATCCCCGACGTCCTGAAAGACGAGGACGACTACACCGTCGCCCTTTCCCTGTCGCGGCTGGCCTATGACCTCGAGTCGATCCTGTCCCCGGTCTTCGCTGCCGCGCTCCTGCTGCTGGTGCCCTCCTCAGCGCTGTTCTTCGGCACGGCGGTCGGGTTCGCAGGCTCGGCGCTGCTGGTCGCCGCCGCCATCATCCCGCGACGGGGTGGCGAGGATGCCGGTGAGCGGCCCCAGCTGCCGTTCGGGAACCGTGCCAGGCGCGGGGCCGAGCTCTTTGTCCGCACCGCCGAGCTGCGCCCGATCCTGCTGCTGAACCTCGCCGTCGCGGCGGCCGGGGCCTTCGTCCTGGTGCAGACCGTCGTCATCGTGCGCACGACCTTCGGACAGGACGAGAACGTCGTCCCGCTGCTCCTGGCCGCGAACGGCCTCGGGTCGATCGCCGCCGCGATCGCGCTCCCGCGCGTCCTGCGCCGCCTGCCGGAGCGGCGGGTGATGCTCACCGGCGGTGTCGCGCTGACCGTCGCGGTCGGGCTCGCGCCGCTCGCGCTCGGCATCGCCCAGCCTGCGTGGGGGCTGGTCGCTGTGGGGCTGCTCTGGTTCCTGGTCGGCCTGGGCTGGTCCACGGTCGAGACGCCGGTCGGGCGGATCATCCGCCGCAACGTGCCCGCTGCCGACCTGCCCGACGCCTTCGCCGCCCAGTTCTCCCTGTCCCACGCCTGCTGGCTCATCACCTACCCGCTGGCCGGCTGGCTCGGCACCACCGGCCTGTCCGCCACCGCCCTGGTCCTGACGGGCGTCGCGGGCGCCGCCACACTGGCAGCCGCCCGCCTGTGGCCCACCACCGAGCCCGCCCGCGACACCGCTGACGACACCACGCAGCAGGACACCACGTCGCGGGACACTGCCGCAGGCTGACCGCGGATGCGATGATGTCGTTCGTGGCCACCACCCAGCGCACCACGCCCCCGGAGGCAGACCTCGACCACGCTGTCGACGTCCTGCGGCTTCTCGCCGACCGCACACGGCTGGCGATCCTGGCGATGCTCAACGGTACCGAGATGTCGGTGACGGCCATTGCCGAGGCTCTGGGGCGGCCCGGTGCGGGCGTGTCCCAGCACCTGGCCAAGCTGCGCGCCGGGCACCTGGTCACCTCCCGCCGGGAGGGAACCACCATCTACTACGGGCAGCCCGACGAACACGTCGCGGCCCTGGTCGCCAACGTCCTGCAGCACACCGAGCACATGCTCTACGACGTCCCGCCCCACCACCGCTGAGCGCTCTCGTCTGCTGCGGTCACTCGGCGGAGTAGCGCCGGCGAACAAACGCGACGACCACCACGACCACGACGACCAGCACGATCGCCCCGATGGCCACGGCGAAGAGCGAGGAGTCGCCGGAGGTGTCGGAGCTGCGGTCTGCTGCCGGGGTGGCGGACGCGCTGCCGGACGCGTCGGTCGGTGCGCTCACCTCGGATGTGGTCCCGGACGGGGACGCGCTGGGCGACGGGCTCTCCTCGTCGGCCACCGGAGCGACTTCGACGTCGAAGGCGTAGGAACCGGAGATCGGGTGCCCGTCACCCGACACGACTCGCCACTGCACCTCGTAGGTGCCACTGGGCAGCTCGGAGGTCAGCGGCTGGGTGATCGTGGCGCCGTCATGGGTCGCCTCACCACTGCTCCAGTCGGTGCCGTCCTGGTCCATGACCAGGACCTCCGTCCCGGTTTCCAGGGGTTCGGCCACGAACGTGAGCTGCACGTCCTCGAGTGCCTCAGTCACGGTGGTGTCGGCCTCGGGGCTGGTCTTGGCCAACGCGTCGTGCGCGGACGCAGGAGCGGCAGCCCCCAGCATCGTCACGATCACCACGGCAGCGGCGACCAGGCCGGCGACGCCACAGGCCAAGGCGTGGCGGGTCCAGCGGGCGGGCCGGGCAGCAGGCTGAGCGGGGACTGTCATGTGTGTCCTTCGGGAGAGTGTGCGACGACGGTGTGAGTGATCGCCGCAGGAATACATTCGTATATGCGCAACTAGTAGATCATGTGCGAGCATGCTCCCAGAAGCAGGCGACACGCGCATTCGACAGCGGTGCCGCACCAGCGGTGAGATTCGGGGGTGGGAGCGTTGCGGAATCACGTAACGCCTCCTGCCGCGCCGACCGGGGCCCCTGCGAGCACGGGTGGGATGATGTTCGCCGCGGCGACGCTCCTGGCGATGCACTGGCTGCTCGGAGGCATGCTGGAGCATGCCGGGCTGGTGTCCTCGGCGACGTCGGGCACGCTGACGATGCTGGGCCCGATAGTCCTTGGTGTCCTCGTCCTTCTCGTGGCGCCCGCGAGCCGGCGGTTCGCGGGCGACGGTTCCAGGCCCGGACACCAGGGCTCGTTCGACGAGACACGGTCGGCCCGGGACGTCGCCGCGCTCGCCCTGGTCACCGCGTTCGTGCTGGACTCGCTCTACATTGCGGACGGCGTCGCCGCGCACGCCGCACCGCTCGTACTGGTGCTCACCGGCGCGGCCATGGTGCAGGCGTGCGGCGCCGCCGTCGCCTATCTGGCCTGCCAGCACATCGGTGCGGTGCTGCGCCGCGCCCCGGCCCCGGCCTGCGCCCTCCCGGGCGAGCAGACCCGCCGGGTCGCCGACCCGCGGCCCGCACACCTGGCCACCCTCTGGACCGGCACCGTCGCCGGCTCCCGTGCGCCACCGCGCGTTCCTTCCTTCGCCTGACCTGACCCCCAGCCCTCGCGTGCCTGCCCGGTAGCACCGGAGCGGGCGCGCCAGTCGTGCACGGACGGGCACCGCCGAGCCTGGAGCCCTCCTGCGGCGTGCCGGTCCGAGGAAGTGAACACACGTGAACCAAGAACCACCGCGAGCCCGGAACAGCGGCCTGGACGCCGCCCGCGGACTCGCCCTCATCGGCATGATCATCGTCAACGTCGGCCCCGCCGACTCCCAGTCCCTGCTCCACCGCCTCTACATGCTGCCCTTCGGGCGAGCGTCCGTGCTCTTCGTCGTCGTCGCTGGCATCGGCATGGGCTACCTTCTGGCCCGCCGAACCGAACGGGACCGGTGGGCGACCGTCACCTGGCGGGCAGCGCTCCTGTTCGCGGGAGGCGTCGCTCTGCAGGGGCTGACCGAGCAGGTCAACGTCATCCTGCCCACCTACGCCATCCTGTTCCTACTGGCACCGCTCCTGTGGCGGCTGCCCAGCCGGGTCCTGCTGCTGGGCGCCGGTGCCAGTCTCCTGCTGGTCGGGCCGGTCATGATCGTGACCCACGACGCGATCGAACCGGCCACCCACTGGCTCGACCCGGTCAGCTTCGGCACCCAACCATGGGAAGCGGCGCACTCGCTCGTGCTGACCGGCCCGTATCCGCTCGCCAGCTGGACCGTGCCGTTCGTGGCCGGTCTGTGCCTGGCCCGGCTCGACCTGTCGGACACCCGGCTCCTGCGGCGCCTGGCGATCAACGGCGCGGCGGTTGCCGTCGGCGCGGCGGTCGTCTCGCAGGTCACCTACGCCCTCATCGGGCCGGACGCCGACCGTGGGCCGTGGCGCCTGCTGACCGGCGCCGCGCACGGACAGATGCCGCTGTGGCTGGCCAGCAGCATCGGCGGCGCCGTCGCCACGGTGGCGCTGTGCTCGCTGGCCGGGCGACGTTACCCCGATTCCGCCGTCCTGGGCTGGCTGGTCGCGTCCGGCCGGCTCGCCCTGACCCTGTACGTCCTGCACTTCGTGGTGATCGCCGCGATCAAGCCGCCCGAGGGCTTCGACGTGGAGCAGGGCGTCCTGATCAGCGCCAACCTCATCGCCGTCGTGCTCACCGCCGCCGTCCTCTGGCGCAGGACCGGGTGGCCGGGACCGCTCGAACGGCTCCTGCGCCAGACCTGGCTGCGCCCCACCGCACCTCGCCCACAGACACAGACCACCCCCGCAGCAGAAAGGGCCGAACGATGACCGACACCCCGAGCAGGAGGCTGCGGCCCTCGGCCACGGTCCGGGCCTCCCTCACGGCCGCAGCGGCCGCCCTGATCCTCGGTGCCTGCACGACGGCGGAGCCTGCCCCCACCCCGGACGACTCACCGACGCAGCCCGGGGCGGCCTCCGCGGCGCCACCCGGACCCGCACTTGGCGGCTACGGCGTCAGCGCCGGCCACCCGCTGGCCGCAGAGGCTGGCGACCTGATGCTCGAGCGCGGCGGGAGCGCTGTGGACGCGGCGATCGCCGCCGCGTTCGCCGACGCCGTGATGCAGCCGGCCAGCTCCGGCATCGGTGGCGGCGGTGTCTCGATCGTCGTGGGCGACGGGGAGGCGACCAACTACGAGTACCGCGAGGTGGTCAACCAGGCCGGCCAGATCCCCGACGGCGGGGCTGGGATCCCCGGGTTCGTCGCCGGGATGGAGCGCCTCCACCGTGACCACGGGAACCTGCCGTGGGCCGACCTGCTCGCTCCCGCCATCAAGATCGCCGACGAGGGCGGGCCGGTCTCGCGCTACCTCGCCTCCTCGATCAACAGCCCCTACGGCCAGGACATCACCGGCGCCCTGCCGCAGTTCCGGCGGGCGGACGGCACCCCGCTGCAGGAGGGCGACACGCTGGTCCAGGCGGACCTGGCCGAGACCATGCGCAACCTGGCCGAGGAAGGCGCCGGCTCGTTCTACACCGGCACCCTCGCCCAGACGCTGGCCCAGACCCCCGGCATCGACCACGAGTCCCTGGCCGCCTACCAGGTCGACACCTTCGAACCCGCGTCCGGTCCGGTCGGCCGGTACACGATGCTCTCGGGCGCACCCGCGCTGCCGGGCGCGGCCATCATCCAGATGGTGCAGATCGCAGAGGCCGCCGGGATCGCCGACGTCGACCCCGACTCGCCCGAGTTCGTGGACCTGCTCTCACGGGCCTGGCAGGTCGCCGACACCTCGGTGCAGCAGCACTTCGGTGACCCCCGATACGTGAACGTCCCGGTGGACCGGCTCACCGACCCCGGCCAGAACGCACAGATCGCCGCCACCCTCGTGGACGCCGCCCAGGCGAGCAAGAGATCGGCCGCGCAGGGCGGCTACGAGAGCGCACCAAACACCACGCACATCTCGGTGATCGACGCCGACGGGACAGCGGTCTCGATGACCAACACCATCACCAACTATTGGGGCAGTGGCCAGTACGTCGCCGGGTTCTTCCTCAACGACCAGCTCGAACGGTTCAGCGACATCGGCGCCATGAGCGCGAACCTGCCCGAGCCCGGACGCCGTTCGGTGACCTGGAGCTCACCGTCCATGCTGCTCGACGACCAGGGCCGCCCCGTACTGGTGATCGGCACCCCGGGCGGCCGGCAGATCCCCAGCACCACCGCGAACGTCGTCGTCCGCTGGGCCCTGCACCGGCAGAGCCTGGAAGACGCCGTGCGCGCCGGCCGGTTCATCCTGACCGACGGGCAGCTCCGCCTGGAGACCCGCGGGCTCGCCGACCCTATGGCCGCCCTCGGGTACGACGTGGTCGTCAGCGACCAGGCCGAGCTGGCCAACTACGGCTCCGTCCAGGCGCTGGCCGTCGACTGGGACGAGGGCAAGGTCACCAGCTTCGCCGACGAACGACGCTCGGCCGGGTTCGTGGTCGGCCGCTGAGCGAGGCGCCGCCGGGCTACCGCTAGCCGGTTCAGGCCTGGCAGCGCAGGAGGCGCAGACGGTTGAGCGCGACGATGACCGCTGAGCCCCTCCTGGCCGGCGACGGCCAGCGGGAGAGGCAGCGTCGCGACGAGGTCCCGCGTGACCAGGACGGCGATGAAGGTCGCAGCGATGGCGAGGTTGGCGATCACGTAGCGCCGGGCGCGCCGGGAGATGTGCGCGAGGTGCGAGATCGTGGACAGCTCGTCACGTACAACGATCACGTCCGCGGTCTCCAGCGCGAGGTCGGATCCGTCACCAAGGTCGAACATCTCGACGTTCATCAGCCCGAACGACTTCTAGAACGGGGCTTCACCCCGTTTGGTGGACACGCTGATACTGGATCGTGGATCCAGAGGAAGCGAGTTTGATCCGCATGGCTATGAAGAACTATCCGGAGGAGTTCAAGGCCGATGCTGTGGCCTTGTACGAGTCCACACCCGGGGCGACGATCAAGGGGATCGCCCGGGACTTGGGCGTCTCGCGAGAGACGTTGCGGTTATGGGTGCGCCGCGCGGCTGAGCAGCGCGGGCAGGCCGCCGTGACGGCCGGTCCGGCAGCGGGCACGACGCCCGGCGAGCCGGCGGTGCGTTCCGGTGGCCGGGTCGGGCAGCTGGAGGCACGGGTCGCCGAGCTCGAGGCAGCCAACGCTCGCCTGGAGGCTGACAAGCGCAAGCTCGCCACCGAGCGGGAGATCCTGCGCAAGGCCGCGAAGTATTTCGCGGGAGAGACGACCTGGTGAGCCGCTTCCAGTTCGTCGCCGAGCACCATCCCACCTACTCGGTGAAGCGGCTGTGCCAGGTTCTTGAGATCAACCGGTCGAGCTACTACAAGTGGCGCGACGGTGCCGCTGGTCGTGCCGCCCGGGCCAGGGCTGATGCCGGGCTGGCGGCACGGATCCGGGCCCTGCTGAAGGAGGATCCGGCTCTTGGCTCGCCGCGGGTCACGACCGAGCTGCGTAAGACCGACCCGGTCGGGCCGCCGGTGAACCACAAACGGGTCGCTCGTGTGATGCGCGAGCACGGCATCGCGGGGATCCGGCTGCGCCGACGGGTACGGACCACGGTCCCGGACCCGTCCGGGCAGAAGGTGGCCGACCTGATCAAGCGGGACTTCACCGCTCCGGCACCCAACCGCCGGTATGTCGGCGACATCACCTACCTGCCGATCGGTGGCGGGCAGTTCTTGTATCTGGCGACGGTGATCGACCTGTACTCGCGCCGTCTCGTGGGCTGGTCGCTGGCCGATCACATGCGCACCGAGCTGGTCACCGACGCCCTGCAGGCCGCCGTAGCCGAGCGGGGTTCGCTGGCCGGAGCAATCTTTCACAGCGACCACGGAGCCCAGTACGGATCGAAGGACTACGCGCAGCTGTGCGGCCGGCTGCAGGTGACTCAGTCCATGGGCGCGGTCGGCACCAGCGCCGACAACGCCCTGGCCGAGTCGTTCAACGCCACGCTGAAACGCGAGACCCTGGCCGGCGCACCCGCGTTCGACGATGCCCGCGCCTGCCGCCTCGCAGTGTTCCGCTGGATCACGCGCTACAACCTGCGCCGACCGCATTCCCGGCTCGGGAACCAGAGCCCCATCGACTACGAACACGAAACCGACCCGGCTACGCTACGGCTGGCCGCCTGACCACACGAAGACGTGTCCACTTCTCGGGGCGAAGGCCCAAGGGCAGCACCCGCAGGCAGGCACCAGCCGTTGCGCGACCAAAACCCCGCCCATCGACAAGCGCACGCTGCCATAGACGAGACGGTCCCTGCCGAAAATGCGTAGCAAGGGGGCTGCTGACCCGGACCGCCGGTCTGAAACCTGCACCGTCTGCTCGCCCTCGGCCTCGAACACCGATCCGGGACCTGGGCGCTGGCCTGACAGCCGGCCCGCCGCCCGCAACCTGTGGACAACCGTCCCGTCACGGGCTCACGATGGGTTCAGGCGGGCGGACCGACCCACGCAGTCGCACCCTCGGGGTGCTGACCTTGATGCCGCACAGACTGCCGTATCGTGGCGATCCGCCCGCCGCCCACATCCCCTGCGGACAGAAACACCGGTTCTTCAGCAGTCTCCTCGTGAGTAGCCGGGAGGTGAAGCTCCTCCCGGCTACTCACTACCCAGATAAACTTTGAAATGACCCTGGGGGAGTAGGGGTGCCTGCTGCCGACCGACGCTCGTGCATGGGGCCAGGTTGAGCCTCGGTCGCGAGGCTGCCACATGCCCGAACACATGTCAGTTGATATGCGAATCGAGTTTCGCGATTTGCATGGTGGGTGGTGGTGGCTGTCTCGTGGGTGTCAGGGGTTGCAGAAGGGGCAGCCCGCCGGGTCGGCGAGTTCGTGACGCTTGATTCTGGTGCGGTGTTCGCAGCGGGCGCAGCCGTGGATGTCTGCGGCTGGCTGCGGGGTGGCGGTGAGGCAGAGCCTGCAGGGGAGGCCGGGTTCGGTGGCGACGCGACCGAACCCCGGGGCGCCGCAGCTCTGGCAGAGCCGGTCGAGGCGTTCGGCCAGTTCGGTGGCCAGTCGTGCGATGCTGCGCATGCGGGTGGGGTTGAGGTGGGCGCGCATGTCGGTTTCGATGCGCGCGTGCCCGTCCGAGGACGCCGCCGCGCAGCATGCGAGGGCTGCGGCGAGGGCGGAGCTGGTGCGGATGCCTTTGTAGAGTGCCTCGTCGGTTGTGGCGGTGTTCGGCCGCACGGTCACCGCGTGGCTGCCGAACTGGGCGGATTGCAGGAACTGTGAGGTTCGTTCGTCGAGTTGGTCGGTGACGGTGTGGCCGAAGTTGGTGTCACACTCGAGATGGTGCACGACGAGTTCGAGGCCGAGGTCCTCGTCGACGAAGGCGAGGAATTCCAGTCCTGCGGGGATGAATCCGGCGATGGGGTGGGGGCCGAAGGCGCCCTCGGAGGCCAGGCCACGGGGCAGTCTCAGGGCCTGCATGGCGAGGCGGGCTTTCCTCAGCGCTGTCTCGCGTGGTGGTGCCGGGCGTTCGATCTCGCCGGTGAAAGTGCCCAGTTGGTCGGTATCGACCTCGGTAGCGACCTGGACCATCAGGCCGGGCCGCTCGGCCAGGGCGGTGGCCAGCACCCGCTCCTTGCCATGTTTGGTCGCTAGGGCGACTTCGCGGTCGCGGTAGGGGTGTGGTGCGCTCATGCGCTACGGCCGGGGGCGGTCTTCGGCTCGGCTGTCAGGACGGTGAGGATTTCCCCGACCGCGTGGTCGCGGTCGAGGGGGTGCCGCAGTGGCAGTTCCTGGTTCAATCGGTAGCGGTTGCGGCGCCCGTCGCGGACGCGTTCGAGGTAGCCTGCCTGTTCCAGTTCGGCCACGATCCGCTGAGCCGCGCGTTCGGTGATGCCGACCGCGTCGGCGACGTCGCGTAGCCGCATCCCGGGGTCTTGTGCGATGCACAACAAGACATGCGCATGGTTGGTGAGAAACGTCCAGTCCGCCACCGTGATCACCCTACAATCTACGATCCCTGTTTGCCATTTTGTCTTACGTGAGTTCATTTGCACATGTAGTTGGTCGCGCTCGACTCGCGTCGTTGACACAGATCCTCTCCTACTCGGCGCATGTGCTGGTCGACGCGGTTCCTGCGGGGCGAGGGGCGGATGCGCGGGTGAGGCGGTCCGCGATGGCCAGACCGACACCCGCGGGGGTAGGGAGTGAGGCGATGACGACCTCGCAGTCGTGACGATCGAATTCGCGCAGGAGTCGATACAGATCGCGGGCGTAGTCGCCGATTGCCGTCGGCACGTCGATCACCAGCGCGCTGTCGATGGTGATCGATGCCGTGCTCGCGGGTGGTCGCAAGACTCCGACTCGCAGGCCGTGTGACTGCTGTCGATCGGCCTCGGCGACGATCTCGCTCTCCTCGACCAGGACCACGCGCGCGCGGGGGGCGTAATGCGAAGGATGCTGCCCGGGCGCGCGGTGCCCGGGCAATGGTGTGGTTGTTCGGATCGGCCGGCCCAGTGCCCGGGCGAGATCATCCACCCCGACCGCGCCCGGGCGGAGAAGGATCGGCTCGTCGCCGGTGACGTCGATGATCGTCGATTCGATCCCGACCGGGCAGGGGCCGCTGTCGAGGATGAGGTCCACGGCGGGGCCGAGTTCGTCGGCGACGTGTTCGGCGCTGGTGCAGCTGACGGCACCGAAACGGTTGGCCGACGGCGCCGCGATCGCCCCGCCGAATGCAGTGAGCAGGCGCTGGGCGACGGGATGATGCGGGACCCGCACCGCGACGGTGTCGCATCCACCGGTGACAACGGACGGAATGCGGGGACTACGCGGCAGGACCAGGGTGAGCGGCCCCGGCCAGAACCACTCGGCGAGCACCCGAGCGTAACCCGGTGTTCCCGTGACCCAGTCGCCGAGCTGGCCGGAGTCGGCGAGATGGACGATCAGCGGGTGCGTCACGGGCCGCCGCTTGACCTCGAAGACTCGGCGGACCGCCTCGGCGTTCTCGGCATCGGCACCGAGCCCGTACACGGTCTCGGTCGGGAAGGCGACTAGACCGCCTCGGCGCAGGATTTCCGCAGCGCCGCGGACGACCCCCTGCACCTGGGCCGGAGCGGGCCGGGCGGCGGCTGCGGGGGAGATCGTCCCAGGGCCGGTGAACGTCGTCGGTCGGGCTGTGTGCGTCATCGGTCGACTCCGGAGTAGGTGATCAGCCTCTGGATGCCCTGATCGTCGTCGACGACGAACCACCGATCGGCCACCAGACGCGGATGGCGGGCACGCAGATCCGCGACCTCGGCGGCCATGAACTTCGAGGGGCGGCTCGCGGCGAAGCTGGCGTAGAAGATGCCGCCCAAGCGCGACCCTCGCGGCTCGGAGGTAGCCGCGACGAACGTGTCGAGAACGTGCCGACGGGCCTGATCGGTGGTGTCGGTCGCACGCAGCAGGGGACCGTCGATCCAGCACAGCGTCCAGAGTCCCGACAGTGACACCGACCTGCGGACCCCGACCATGGCCTCAGCCACGGCCGCCTGCGAGGTCTCGTCCTGGGCCGCCGCAGGGGTGGCCGACTCGTAGTGCAGCCATTCGGGCAGTCCCTCTTCGAGGTCGCCGCGGACCCAGATGCCCAGCAGCGTGCTGTCGTGCCGACTGGCAGGCGAGAGGCCCTCACGCAGGTGGTTCAGGTAGTCGTTCACCGCGGGCACGGCCGCGTCCAGATCGTCGACGCTGCGCACCAGCAGCACCATCCACGCCGACGTCGTGCCGACCAGCCGCGGCTCCAGTCGGGCTACCGAGGCCACGGACCCGTCGTCTCGGGTGGGGTGTTCGAGCAGGTCGAGGACCTCGCCCACGGCGACGTCCCGGTCCGTCCGTGGCCGGAAAGGTAGCTCGCCGTTGAGGCGGTAGCGACCGGTCAGACCGTCGCGGTTGCGCTCAAGGTACCCCGCGCGTTCGAGTTCGGTGATTATGCGCTGGGTCGCCCGCTCGGTGATGCCGGCCTCGTCGGCGATCTGGGGCAGGCGCATCTGATCGTCGCGGGCGATGCACAGCAGCACCCGCGCGTGGTTGGTGAGAAACGTCCAGTCCGTCACGCATCACACGCTACAACATGCGACAGTGATTTAACACATCCGAGAACGTGTTTTATATTTCGTGTATTGTGAGTCGCGTTATGTCGTGATCGACGGCGTCCGATCGCGTTCCCCGACCGCTCCCGGCAATCCGGTGGCAACCGGGCGGTGTTCGGGTGGTCGCCGACAACAGGTGATCGCGTCGGTGAGTGATCAGCGGGTCGTCCGCTGGGAGGGAGAGGCCAGTGAGTGTGCTGCTGCTGGTATCGGTACTGCTGCCGGCGATGACCGGTCCGCTGTTGCTCGCGGGATGGCGCACCGGTCGCTGCGGTGTCGCGGTGACGACGTTCGCTGCCGTGTCGGCTGTCGTGGTCGCCATAGAGGTGGCGGTGCGCGGCCCGGTCGCCGCGGTCATGACCACCGGCCCGGACGGGTCGGCGGTGGCCGGGTTCTATGCCGATCGAGTGTCGGTGCTGTTGCTGTTGCTGGTGCTGGGCGTCAGTGCCGTGGTGCAGGGTTTCGCCACGCGGTACCTGCGCGGAGACGCTCGGGCGGCCCGCTTCGCCGCGCTGACCGGGTTGCTCACCACGGCCACCGCGGCGATGGTCACCGCCGCCACGCTGATCGGGCTGGCTGTGGCCTGGTCGGCGATCGGCCTCGGGTTGTGGTGGCTGTTGCGGGTGTACCGCGCCGATGCGTGGGTGCCGGTGGCGGTCGCGCGGACCGCACGCATGGTGCTCGTCGGCGACATCGCGCTGTGGACGGCGGTGATCGTGGCCACCGTGCAGTGGGGGAACGTGGACCTGCGCGCTCTCGAGCTGCCGACGACCACATCGGCGGCGGGTTCGATCATCGCGGGAGCGCTCGTGATCGCGGCGGTGGCTCGCTCCGCGCTGGTCCCGATAGCGGGATGGCTTCCGGCCACCGTCGCCGCGCCGACACCGCTGTCAGCTCTGCTGCACGCCGGCATCGTCAACGGGGGCGGCGTGCTGCTGCTGCGGTTGCACCCGATGATCGACTCCTACGCCACGGCGACGGGTCTGGCCTTCCTCGCCGGCGCGCTCACCGCAGTCTACGGCACCGCGCTCATGCTGACCCGGCCCGACGTGAAGTCCGCACTGGCCTACTCCACCGTCGGCCAGATGGGATTCATGGTGATGACGTGCGCTCTCGGCGCCTACTCCGCCGCGCTGTTCCACCTGATCGCACATGGCATGTACAAGGCCACGCTCTTCCTGGGGTCGGGGTCCGCGGTCGGCGATCACGTCAAAGAACGCACCGCACCACCGCGACCATTGGGCAGTCCGGGTGCGCGGCGCGCCTTCGGAGCGCTCGCCCTCCTGGTGCCCACGGTGGCGCTCGCCGGTGCGGTGTGGCTGTGGGAATCGGTGTTCGGGCTCGCCCATTCCGGGACGGTGTTGCTGCTGGCGTTCGCGTGGGTGACGGGCACCCGCCTGATGTGGGGCTGGGCCCGACGCGTGACGAAACCGGGGCCCGCCAGCGCGTTCATCGCAGTGCTCATCGCCGTGATGGTTGCCTACCTCGGTGCGCTGTCGGTCTTCAGCGCCTTCACCGAACCCACTCTGCGGGCCGCGGGCCCCGCGGTAATGAGCGCGTGGACGCTGATCCCGGTCTTCGTGGTGGTCGCGGCGCTCACCACCGTACGGGTCACCACCGTCCCCGCTCTGACCTCGCTGCACAAGACCCTGTATGTGGTGTGTCTGAGTCTCGGTGATCTCGGTCCGCGCGCTCGCAGGACCGCGTTCACCAGGGGCGCGCGCAGTGCCGCGCCTACCAGATCGTTCGTTCCCGTTGTGGTAGGAGAATCATGACAGTCACCGTCGATTCGGTCCCCGTCGATCAGCGCGCGATCGAGCGCGCACAGCTGCGAGCCGAGATCAGTGTGGCCGCCCGCGTCCTCACCCCCGTATGGCCGTTGAGCAGTTTTATCGCGGTCAACCCACTCGGCGGGCTGGAACATCGGCCCTTCGACGACGCTCTCGCCATCGCCGGTGACCTCTACGGCCTCCGAGGCACCCTCGACGAGGCCGAGTTCCGCGCCGCCCACACCACCGGCCGAATCACGAAGGCCGATCTGAGCGAGGCTCTCGAGCGCCGACTCCCAGACGCCGTCACCGCGGCACCTGTCGAGGTCGACGGACGCGTCTACACCGCCGCCGAGATCCTTCTGGCCGACCTTGTCCACGGATCGACCCCGCCACCCCCCACCCGCCGGCTGCTCACTCTGAGCGAACGCGTGTGCGCGCGCACCGCGGCAGCGATCGACGCTCAAACCGTCAAATGGTGCTCGGCGTATCTGGATCCCGGCCAGGCCAGCTGGACAATGCCCGGCCGCGACCGGGGCTTCTACCCGGCCTGGGCCGATCTGGCGCCACGCGATCCGCGGCTCCCCGCAGCCGCTCGCCGCGCGCTGCGCGACCTCCCCTCCGATCCCGCTGATGCCATCTCGCACGCACTGGCACGACTCGGTGTAGGACACGGTGGTGAACGCATCGCCTACCTGCGCGCCCACCTGACGCGGCTGCCGGGCTGGGCCAGCCACATCCTGTGGCACAGCAACACACCCGGCTCCACAATCGACCTGGTCGACTATCTCGCCGTCCGGCTCAGCTACGAGGCGCACCTGCTCGACACCACCGAACTACCCGCGAGGACGGCTCCTGGTCCCGCTCACCCATCGGGCACGGCCACAGACCGTGCCCATCGCGCGGCACAGGCATTGGGCACGACCGGTCTCGATGCCGCCGGCGAGGCGTCGATCCTCCGGATTCTCGACCATATGCCCGTCGATTCGCGGCCACTGGTGTGGCTGGACGCCTACGAGACGCACTATCGCCGCGGTCTGCTGGAGGAACTGGACAAACCCGTCCCCACCCCGAACTTCACCCGCGCCGACGCGCAGTTGGTGCTGTGTATCGATCCCCGCTCGGAAGGACTGCGCCGGCACCTCGAGGCGCTGGGCAGCTACGACACGTTCGGATTCGCGGGGTTCTTCGCTGTGGCCAGCCGCATCCACGCCCTCGCCAACGGCGATCCCGCGATCGCGGCGCCGGCTCTGGTGACACCTCACATCGACCTATATGAACAACCCGACCCGGCAGCGCTCGTCGCGGCGCAGCGCCACATCGCCGGACTGCACACCCTCGCAGCCACCGCGGACGCGGTCCACACCGCCAAAGCCGACCTGGCGGCACCGTTCGCTCTCGCCGAGATCCTCGGCTGGGCGAGCGGGCCCGTGGCCGCCGCGAAAACCCTGGCACCTCGCCGCTACCGGCGATGGCGCACCCGCACCCGGACCCGGATCGCGCCCCCTGCCCGCACCGTGATCGACACCGCCGGCGGGCTCGGTCTCGACCAGCGTGTGCAGATCGCCGAAACCGCCCTCACGGTCATGGGACTCACCAAGGGTTTCGCTCGGCTGGTGGTGTTCTGCGGACACAGCGCCAGTACCGAGAACAACCCCTTCCATTCGGCCCTGGCCTGCGGCGCCTGCGGTGGCAACCCTGGCGGGCCGAACGCTCGCGCCGCCGTGGACATCCTCAATGACACCGAAGTGCGCGACAGGCTCGCCAGCCGCGGCATCGACATTCCCGACGACAGCTGGTTCGTCGCCGCCGAGCATGACACCACCAGCGACCGCGTCACCATCCTCGATCGCTACCGGGTGCCCGACACACATCGGCACGACCTCGATCGGCTCACCGCCGACCTGGCCGAAGCCGGACGTCGCCTCGCTGCCGAACGAACCACCCTGCTTCCCGGCGCGCCCGACCGACCGAGTCCGCACACGGCGGCACGCCACGCCGGGACCCGTAGCGCGGACTGGGCACAGGTGTATCCCGAATGGGGCCTGGCCGGCAACGCGGCATTCATCATCGGACCACGCACCTTGTCCGCAGGCGTCGATCTGCGCAGCCGCTGCTTCCTGCACTCCTACAACCCCGACGACGACCCGACCGCGACCGCGCTGGAAACGATCTTCACCGCAGCGATGATCGTCGCGCAATGGATCAACTGTCAATACTATTTCTCCACCGTCGCCCCCGACATCTTCGGCGCCGGCACCAAAACAACCCACAACGTCGTCGGCGGAATCGGCGTTCTCACCGGCCCGTCCGGAGACCTGCGAACGGGCCTGCCCTGGCAATCGGTGGCAGTCGGGAACCGCCTCGTGCACGAACCGATGCGCCTGCTCGTCCTCGTCCACGCCCCGCACGAGCGAATCGACACCATCGTGGCCCGCAACCCCAAGGTGCGCGATCTCGTCGACAACCACTGGATCACTCTCCTCGCCCGCACCGACCAGAGCTCCCCCTGGCAACACCGCGCCCGCGGGGGATGGATTCCCTACCCCACCTCGAACGGAGTGCAGCCATGACCCGCACCAACCTCGCGAAAATGACCAGAATCGAGGTCATCGTCTCGGGAACCGACGCCCCCGACGTTCGCCGCATCATCGAGCACTCCGGCGCCACCGGATACACCACTATCTCCGGCGTCTCCGGTCTGGGCCACAGCGGATACCACGAAGGACGGCTGCTGTTCAACGAACAGGACACCCTCGCCCTGCTCATCACCGTCATCCCCGACCACCGCGCCGACGCCCTCATCGCCGGCCTACGCCCTCTGCTCGAGAACTCCTCCGGAGTCATGTTCGTCACCGACACCTATGTCAGCCGACCCGACTACTTCACATGAAATCCAGGGTCGTTGCAAAGACGCTTCTATGTTCGTCAAGCCGTAGCGGCGAGTGCGTTTGTCCTGGTCAGGAGCCTGTGCAGGTTGCGGGTGAGGTAGCGCTTGAGCTGGCGGCGGATTGACCGGATTGTCTTGCCTTCGGCGGTTCGGCGTGCGGCGTAGTCCTGGGTCGTGTCGTGCATGCGTAGTCGTGTCATGACCACGACGTGCAGGGCGTGGTTGAGCCGTCGGTCGCCGCCGCGGTCGAGGCGCTGGTAGTCGCTGTGGTTGCCGGAGGCGGCGGGGATCGGCGCGGTGCCGGCGATGCGGGCGAACGCGGCTTCGGAGCGGACGCGGCCGGGGTAGGCCCAGGCGGCGAGGATGACGGCGGCGCAGTAGGGGCCGATGCCGGGCTCGTCGAGCAGGTCGGGGGCGTGTGCGGCCACGAGGTCGCGCAGGGTCTTCTCGTTGTCCTTGAGCTCGTCGTGCAGTTCCAGGGCGCGCGCGGCGAGACGGGCTGCTTCGGTCCGGGCGTACTGCTGGTCGAGGGGGTCGGTGGTGCGCCTGCGCCAGGCTTTGACGGCGCGGATCTGGGCCATCGTGAGCGGCTTGCGGGCGTCGATGCCCAGGTCATGGGTGCGCAGCAGCGCGGTGAGCGCGTTCAGGTGCGCGGTCTTGTCCTTGGCGAGCCGTTCGCGGGCGGTGGTCAGGACCTGCATCGCGCCGGCGACTTCCCCGGCCCGGTAGTCGCGCAGCAGGTCAGCGGGTTGGCCGAGGACGGAACGCGCCGCGGCCTGGGCGTCCAGGATGTCCGTCTTGGCCTTCCCCTTGCCGCGGACCGGGGTGGGCGCCTCGACCACGCGGTAGCCCAGGCCCGCGAGGTGCCCGGCGGCCAGGCGCCCGTAGGAGCCGGTACCTTCCATGCTGATCAGCACAGCCTGCGGTGTGTCGATCGTGCGGCGGGCGACCCAAGCCGACGCGCGGGCCAGGCCGGCCGCGGTGGTCGGGAACTCCTGGGTGTCGACCACCGCGCCCGTGAGGGTCTCGATGATCGCGTAGACGTGGTTACGGGCATGGGTATCGATCCCGACGACGAACAGGTAGACCTGCGCGACGGGTACTGCTTCTGCGAGCATGGACACTGCGATGTTCCTCCCGAGCGTGGACGTCGTGACCGGCGTCGGCCTGGGTAGGAGTCACCTGGAGGCGTAACTGTCATGGGCCACAACCCGTGCAGGACACAGGTCGGGCATGCTTCTGATCAAGCCATCAAGGGGGCTTCACCCCGTTTGGTGGACACGCTGATACTGGATCGTGGATCCAGAGGAAGCGAGTTTGATCCGCATGGCTATGAAGAACTATCCGGAGGAGTTCAAGGCCGATGCTGTGGCCTTGTACGAGTCCACACCCGGGGCGACGATCAAGGGGATCGCCCGGGACTTGGGCGTCTCGCGAGAGACGTTGCGGTTATGGGTGCGCCGCGCGGCTGAGCAGCGCGGGCAGGCCGCCGTGACGGCCGGTCCGGCAGCGGGCACGACGCCCGGCGAGCCGGCGGTGCGTTCCGGTGGCCGGGTCGGGCAGCTGGAGGCACGGGTCGCCGAGCTCGAGGCAGCCAACGCTCGCCTGGAGGCTGACAAGCGCAAGCTCGCCACCGAGCGGGAGATCCTGCGCAAGGCCGCGAAGTATTTCGCGGGAGAGACGACCTGGTGAGCCGCTTCCAGTTCGTCGCCGAGCACCATCCCACCTACTCGGTGAAGCGGCTGTGCCAGGTTCTTGAGATCAACCGGTCGAGCTACTACAAGTGGCGCGACGGTGCCGCTGGTCGTGCCGCCCGGGCCAGGGCTGATGCCGGGCTGGCGGCACGGATCCGGGCCCTGCTGAAGGAGGATCCGGCTCTTGGCTCGCCGCGGGTCACGACCGAGCTGCGTAAGACCGACCCGGTCGGGCCGCCGGTGAACCACAAACGGGTCGCTCGTGTGATGCGCGAGCACGGCATCGCGGGGATCCGGCTGCGCCGACGGGTACGGACCACGGTCCCGGACCCGTCCGGGCAGAAGGTGGCCGACCTGATCAAGCGGGACTTCACCGCTCCGGCACCCAACCGCCGGTATGTCGGCGACATCACCTACCTGCCGATCGGTGGCGGGCAGTTCTTGTATCTGGCGACGGTGATCGACCTGTACTCGCGCCGTCTCGTGGGCTGGTCGCTGGCCGATCACATGCGCACCGAGCTGGTCACCGACGCCCTGCAGGCCGCCGTAGCCGAGCGGGGTTCGCTGGCCGGAGCAATCTTTCACAGCGACCACGGAGCCCAGTACGGATCGAAGGACTACGCGCAGCTGTGCGGCCGGCTGCAGGTGACTCAGTCCATGGGCGCGGTCGGCACCAGCGCCGACAACGCCCTGGCCGAGTCGTTCAACGCCACGCTGAAACGCGAGACCCTGGCCGGCGCACCCGCGTTCGACGATGCCCGCGCCTGCCGCCTCGCAGTGTTCCGCTGGATCACGCGCTACAACCTGCGCCGACCGCATTCCCGGCTCGGGAACCAGAGCCCCATCGACTACGAACACGAAACCGACCCGGCTACGCTACGGCTGGCCGCCTGACCACACGAAGACGTGTCCACTTCTCGGGGCGAAGGCCCCCTGACGTGGTCGTAGGTGGTGGTCAGGCTGGTGACAGCGCCTTGCAGGAGCGCAGTCAGATGCTCGACGGAGGACTCGATCACCTGCCCGCGTTCTTCGAGCAGCTCCGCCTTGACCGCGGCCTCGTAGGCCGAGACGGACCCGAGCAGGTTCGCGTCGCCCTGCGTGGCCTGCGCCAGCTCGGCGATCAGCTGCAGGTCCTTGTCGGTCTGCTCGTAGAACTCGAGCAGGTCCGCGGCGATGCGTTGCAGCCTGGACATCGCCACAGGTGCTCACCCCCTTGTTCCCGCGCGGCACGACGGCGGTGGACGGTCAGATCTGGTTGGTGTACGCGCTGGCCTTGCGAGCTGCGTCCAGGAGAGAGTTGACGGTCTCTTCGGCAGACCGCACCGCGGCGGACAGCGACGCGATGACTTCGCGGTCGGTCTGCGTGGCGGTGCCGCCGATGAGCTCCTGGATCTCCCCTATCTGGTCGGAAAGCTTCGCCTTGTAACCGCTCAGACTGTTGGCCGTGTTCTGCGCATTGCTCGCTACCACCGATACAGCGGTCTTCAGGTCCTCGACCTTGGACATTCACATACCCCCTTGTTGCGGCCCGGTACGGGCCAGACTGGAACTCACTGCATCGAGCCTGGTCACGCGGGACCTAACCCGGACGGACCAGTGGGCGGCTTCACGCGGGCGGCGCGGATCATGCCCGCCCTGGCCGCCAGGATCACCGCGACTACGGCTCCCAGAAGCAGGAGGATCGCCGAGATCACCGGCCCGGTCAGGGCAACGACCGCGACCAGGACACCGGCCGCGATGCCGCCGCTGATCGCGGCAGCTGTCCAGCCACGTGTCCGTGCCGGCCACGCCACGCAGAACGCAATCACCGCACCCGCTGCTTGCACGTACCCGGCAGCGCCGAGCAGCCCGAGTACGCCCGCGGTGATCGCGACGGCGGCGAGCACCACACCGATGGAGATCCATCGGGCTGTGCTGGCAGCCCGGCGTCGCCGGGCCTGGGCGAGCTCGCGGTGTGCTTGGTGGAGCTGTTCGGTCAGGCCGTCCATCGCGGTGAGCGCCTGCTGGGTGGTCTCCACAGGCAGCTCGGCGCTGCCGGAGCCGGCGCCGTCGGGTGAGACCCCCGCATCGGCCAGGATCTGCGCGATCTCTGCCTCGAACGGCCCTACCCGCTCTTCGACCCGTGCACGGTGTACTCGGGCCTGGTCGACGTCGGCCTGCGCCCGCGCAACAGCGACCTCCGCCTCCTGCGTCGCGGTGTCGGTCTCCTGGAGGGCAGTGGCCTGGGCGTGTGCCAGCTGGGTGACCGACTGCCGGTAGTCCTCCCACACCGCTCCGTGATCGGGGGCAGGCACGTGTGCGGGCGGAGTGCTCACGTTCTCGCGCCCGGCCCGGTCATCAGGGCCCTTGTCCGGCGTTGCCCACGGGTTGAGATTGGTGGTCATCGGGTCGCCTCCGTCCGGCCGGTCGTGGGGCGTACTTGAAGAGCGAGCTGTTCGCCCTCCGACGCAGTCAGCGGTGCGAACGGCACGGCGAGGACGGGGTCAACGCCGATGCCGTCCCAGACCAGGCATCGCGCGGGGTCGGAGGCCCAGCGCAGCAGCGGCTGCCCCAGCGCAGACCGGACGCCGTCCTGCGGGTGCTTGAGGAAGATGTAAGCGCTGACGCTGGAGCGTTTGAACCCGAGCTGCTCGGTGACCACGTGCAGCCTGTTCCACCAAGCGAACGTCACCACCCCAGCACCCGGGCCGTGCTTGAGGACGTCGTCCAGGGCACTGGCCGGGCTCTCCATCAACCCCTCGGGGTTCTGCGTCATCCCGGCCACCGCGTGCAGCCCGTGCCCGAGCACCAGCAACGGACCGGGGACCTGCCGGTCACGGATCTGGTCACGCAGAGTGAAGATCCGGGCGGTGATCGACTCGTGCGACGTCACGTGCTCCACCGAGCACCCCGCAGCGAACAACACGTCCGTCAGTGCTCGCTTACCCACGGTGGTGGCCGGGTCGGCGGCCGTTGCGTCCAGGAGCACCACCTTCGGAATCTCCGCCGCGGCACCCCTTGCGGCGAGGACGGTCGAGAGGGTGAGACCGGTGATCACCCCGAGAGCGTCAGCTGGCCCGTCGCCCACAATGAACACCCCGGCGCCCGGCTCGTGCCGGACCGGGATTGTCGCCGGCTGCTCGGTCACAGCAACCGGCAAACCCGCCCACGCGTTCGGGGCGCCCGTGACATCACGCCCGGGCTCGATGGAGCCCACCGTCGTCCGTAGGTTCGCGGGTTCGGCCAGGTGGAACACCCGTGGGACGGACACCCGCTCCCCACCCGCGCGTTCCCACAGCTCGCGCCGCAGGTCCGCCAGGACGTCCGGGTCGGCGTGGGCGACCTGGATCTGCCGGTTGTCACCGGTAGCGCCGTAGTTGTCGTTCAGGATCGCTTGCCCGCGGAACTGCAGACCTGCTGCGGCGCTGTTGCCCGCGCCGAGGACGACCTGGGAGTCGTTGCTGGTGGTCTTCAACGCGATACGCACCGGGACCTGCCCGAAGATCGAGTCCCGCTTGGCCGTCAGCTTCGGCGTGCCGTCCAGCGTCTGCGTCGACAACACCATGTGCACGCCGTAGCTGCGCGCGATCCGGGCGATGCGCTCCAGCAGTCCAACGGCTTCGGTCGCCAGGTCGTCGTCGCCGTCCAGCAGGACCTGGAACTCGTCCAGCACCACCAGCATCCGCGCCGGACGGGGCAGGCCCGCAAGGCCGCCGGGCGGGATCTGCGCGATGTCAGTGACATCCATCTGCTTGAAGACCTGCGAGCGCGCGACCAACTCCTGGTTCAGGTGGCGCAGGACCGCGACGCCGAAGGTGCGGTCGGCGTGGATCCCCAGCACCTTCGCGTGCGGAAGGAACGCCTTCCGACCCGGTCCTGGACCGAGCCGGGCGAACTCCACGCCGTGCTTCATATCGATCAGGTACATCTCCAGGTCGTCCGGGGAGTACCGCACGGCCAGGTTGTGGATCAGGGCCAGCAGGAGGTTGGACTTGCCCTGCCCGATCGCGCCAGCCACCAGCACGTGTGGCAGTGGAGGGTTCCCCGACCGCAGACGAACGACAGCCGGATCGGCGTCGGTGAACCCAATCGCCGCTTCCAGACCCTCACCCTGCTCGATCGGTACCCACCACGTCTCGCGCGGGGGCAAAGTTTCGGTGAACCCGATCGTGGGCAGTGCGGCCTTGCTCGTCCGCTCCACCACGTCCCGGCACACGGCCTCGGTGTCCACGACCGGACCGTCGGGCACGACAGAGACACCGGGCAGGGCCTCGGCCCACAGCTCGTCACCGCCGGCGACAACCGTGGACAGCGGACCAAGCAGGTCATCGGGATTCACGCCCGGGGCAGGCTGTGCGGTCGGGTCGAACGTCACCAGCAGGCTGATCCCACGTGCCTGCCCAGACTGCGCCAGGCGGACCAGGTCGGCCTGTGCGGTCTGGTCGACGCCGCGGGGGTAGTCCAGCACCACCAGCACCCGGGGCTTCACCCCGTTTGGTGGACACGCTGATACTGGATCGTGGATCCAGAGGAAGCGAGTTTGATCCGCATGGCTATGAAGAACTATCCGGAGGAGTTCAAGGCCGATGCTGTGGCCTTGTACGAGTCCACACCCGGGGCGACGATCAAGGGGATCGCCCGGGACTTGGGCGTCTCGCGAGAGACGTTGCGGTTATGGGTGCGCCGCGCGGCTGAGCAGCGCGGGCAGGCCGCCGTGACGGCCGGTCCGGCAGCGGGCACGACGCCCGGCGAGCCGGCGGTGCGTTCCGGTGGCCGGGTCGGGCAGCTGGAGGCACGGGTCGCCGAGCTCGAGGCAGCCAACGCTCGCCTGGAGGCTGACAAGCGCAAGCTCGCCACCGAGCGGGAGATCCTGCGCAAGGCCGCGAAGTATTTCGCGGGAGAGACGACCTGGTGAGCCGCTTCCAGTTCGTCGCCGAGCACCATCCCACCTACTCGGTGAAGCGGCTGTGCCAGGTTCTTGAGATCAACCGGTCGAGCTACTACAAGTGGCGCGACGGTGCCGCTGGTCGTGCCGCCCGGGCCAGGGCTGATGCCGGGCTGGCGGCACGGATCCGGGCCCTGCTGAAGGAGGATCCGGCTCTTGGCTCGCCGCGGGTCACGACCGAGCTGCGTAAGACCGACCCGGTCGGGCCGCCGGTGAACCACAAACGGGTCGCTCGTGTGATGCGCGAGCACGGCATCGCGGGGATCCGGCTGCGCCGACGGGTACGGACCACGGTCCCGGACCCGTCCGGGCAGAAGGTGGCCGACCTGATCAAGCGGGACTTCACCGCTCCGGCACCCAACCGCCGGTATGTCGGCGACATCACCTACCTGCCGATCGGTGGCGGGCAGTTCTTGTATCTGGCGACGGTGATCGACCTGTACTCGCGCCGTCTCGTGGGCTGGTCGCTGGCCGATCACATGCGCACCGAGCTGGTCACCGACGCCCTGCAGGCCGCCGTAGCCGAGCGGGGTTCGCTGGCCGGAGCAATCTTTCACAGCGACCACGGAGCCCAGTACGGATCGAAGGACTACGCGCAGCTGTGCGGCCGGCTGCAGGTGACTCAGTCCATGGGCGCGGTCGGCACCAGCGCCGACAACGCCCTGGCCGAGTCGTTCAACGCCACGCTGAAACGCGAGACCCTGGCCGGCGCACCCGCGTTCGACGATGCCCGCGCCTGCCGCCTCGCAGTGTTCCGCTGGATCACGCGCTACAACCTGCGCCGACCGCATTCCCGGCTCGGGAACCAGAGCCCCATCGACTACGAACACGAAACCGACCCGGCTACGCTACGGCTGGCCGCCTGACCACACGAAGACGTGTCCACTTCTCGGGGCGAAGGCCCCCCGGTGCGCGTCCGAGGACCGGGACCTGGCCTGGAGCTGCTCGAACTTGCTCAGCCCGGCCTGGGCCATGCGATGCGCGCGCATCGATGACACCTCACCCAGCCCCGCCAGCACCGAACGCAAGCCCGCGGCGTCGTGCACCGGCCTAGACACGACCTGCCCGAAACGAGACGTGACCGCACCTAAGACTCCCATCACACCGGTGACCTGGGGATCGAACGTCTCGACCTGCACCCCGAACGGCTCCGAAGCCGCAACCACACGCAGCACCGCCTGCTGCACCACCGTCAGGCACGCCGACCGGTCCTGTCCCAGCCGCCCGGCCAGGTCGTCAGGAGCGTCCGTCGCGCGTGCCGCTACGCCCTCGCGGACGGCCCTCCCATCCGGGAGGACCTGGTCGGTGGAGACCTCGGCGAAGTCGTCCTCCGTGACCGCTGACGACGGCAGGACACACCACCCGGTGGTGCCCAGCAGCGGCAACACCACAGGGACGCCGGTACCCGCGGCAGTACCGACCCGGACGAACCCCGCCCACCGCGCACCAGCGGCCAGATTTCCTCGCCGCCAGCGACCGTCGCCGGGTTCCCAACCTGCAGCACCCGGCGCGAGCACGGCGGCTTGTTCGGCCAATTGGCGCCTGTCCTGGGCGTCGAGCGTGTTCGCTTGCTGCTGGACGGGCAGGACAGCGACGGAGGCCTGAGCGCGTTTCGCGGCAGACAACCTCGCCACCGCGGCGGATTCCTCCTGCATGGCAACAGACCGCGCATCAACCACGAGCCGGCGTGCGGCACCGGCCAGCGCCCGCATGCGCTCCTCGACCGTCCCTGGCGACTCCACAACCTCGCCCGAAGCGGCCCCTACCTGGTCACTCACACCGGCCCCCGCCCGAGAAAAACACCAACACGACCGGGCCAAGGCTCCCACACGCCACCGACACCGTCGATGGAAGCCCAGACCACGGCAGCCACCGGGAGCTCTGGGTAAAGGTGTCGCGGGGACGGCGCGGCACCTCGCGAGCATGACGAACATCGGCAACCTTCGCACGGCTCACGCCGACCGGACGCCGTCGCCCTTGTCCGGTCCGGCGCCCATTTGCCCGGTGGCCAGAGCATGGTGACGCCTTATTACACCGACGACGCTGTCACGCTGTACCACGGGGACGCGGCGGCAACCCTGGCGCAATTCGAACCAGGGTCGGTCAACTGCATTGTCAGTTCGCCGCCCTACTTCGGCCTGCGGGACTACGGCGTAGATGGGCAGCTCGGCGCTGAGCCCTTGCCCAATGACTACGTCGATGCTCTTGCCCAGGTGTTCCGCCAGGCCCACCGGGTGCTCGCCAACGACGGCACACTGTGGCTTAACCTCGGTGACTCGTACTCCAGCGGGGATGGCGGCCAGGCGAACCTGGCAGAGCTCGGAGAGCGGCTCGGCACCGCAAGCGGTCATAAGGCCGACTCATCCAAGGTCCCTCGCACTCGTACTGCTGGTCTCTCTGCGAAGAACCTCATGGGCATGCCGTGGCGTATTGAACCGGCCCGGGTTTGATGCCGCTGCTGTTTGAGTCCGGAAGGATGAACAGCATGCCGAAGAAGATCGATCCCCAGCTGCGTGCGAGGTACGTGCGGCTGGTGCGCGAGCACCAGCAGGAGTACCCCACCCTGACCGCGGCGGTGGTTGCGGTGGCCCGTCAGGAAGGTGTCTCGAAGGAGTCGGTGCGGCGTTGGCTGGCCCAGGCCGACGTCGATGACGGGACCCAGCCCGGTGTCACCAGCGAGGAGTCTGCCGAGGTCCGGCGGTTGAAGGTCGAGGTCAAGCGGTTGCGGGAGGACAACGAGATCCTGCGGAAGGCCTCGATTTTCTTCGCGGGGGAGCTCGACCCCCGAAACCGCTGATCTGCGCGTTCATCGACGAGATGAGGGACCAGGGTTATGCAGTCGAGCCGATCCTGAGGGTCCTGCGTCAGCAGGGCCTGCAGATCGCTGCGAGGACCTACCGGGCCTGGAAGCGTCCGGCCCGTATCGCGGACCGCACGATCACCGACGCGGTGGTCGAGGACACGATCCGCGATCTGGCGTGGACGTTCAACGAGACCACGGGGCGCAAGCAGATGACTCCGGAGGGGCTGTACGGGCGACGCAAGTGGCTCGCCCTGCTGCGCCGCCGGCACGGTCTGGTTGGCACGTCTCGTGGTGCGGTCGACCGGGCGATGCGGACCCTGGGTCTTGCGGGTGTCGTCCGGGCGAAGACGCTGCGCACCACCGTCCCTAGTTCGGACGGGAAACGTGCCGGTGACCTGCTGGGTCGTGACTTCACGGCCTCTGCACCGAATCGTGTGTGGGTCACCGACTTCACCTACGTCCGCACCTGGGCCGGGTTCGTCTACGTCGCGTTCGTCGTGGACGTGTTCGCCCAGCGGATCGTGGGCTGGCACGCCAGCTCCAGCAAGAAGGTCGAGCTGGTCATGACCCCTTTGCGGATCGCGCTATGGCAACGCGAGAGAGAAGGAAACCCTGTCTCACCTGGGGATTTGATCCACCACAGCGATGCCGGATCTCAGTACACAGCGATTCGCCTGACCGAGCACCTCGCCCTGGAAGGCATCAACCCATCGATCGGGTCCGTAGGCGACGCCTACGACAACGCCCTCATGGAAACCATCAACGGCCTGTTCAAGGCCGAGTGCATCCGCACCACCGTGTTCCATGCCGGGCCCTACCGCACCCTCGCGGACGTCGAGTACGCGACCGCCGGCTGGGTCGACTGGTACAACAACCGACGCCTCCACGGCTCTCTCGGGATGCTCACCCCGATAGAGTTCGAAACGCTCCACTACCAGGCCCTCACCCGAGAGCCCGAACCCGCAAAGTAGCGGCAAGGAACCCGGGCCGGTTCATATCGTTCGCGCTCCAGGACGACGGGTGGGTCCTGCGCAACGACATCATCTGGTCCAAGCCCAACGCGATGCCCACATCGGTCGCCGATCGCTTGGGCAACCGCCACGAGCATGTTTTTCTGCTCTCGAAGACCCGGCATTATTGGTTCGATCTAGATGCGATCCGTCAGCCGTACGACGGCGACAGGGCACCATCTCGACGCGCTCGCACCGGGCACGCAAACAAGGCGAACACGATCGCCCGCCCGTGGGGTGGTCTCAAGCAGCCCCAACCGAACATGGAAGCCACCGGCGTGGCCCATACCGCAGCCGACGACGCCGGCAGGAACCCTGGCGACGTATGGACCATCGCTACCCAGCCGTTCGGGGGCGCCCACTTCGCGACAATGCCACCCGCGCTGGCTCAGCGCTGTGTCCTGGCCGGGTGCAAGCCAGGCGGAGTGGTCTTGGACCCATTCTCCGGATCGGGTACCACGGGACTGGCTGCGACCGAAGCCGGGCGCCGTTACATCGGGATCGATCTCAACGAGGACTACCTCGACCTGTCGCTACGGACCCGGCTGCGGCAGGGCGTGCTCGACCTCGAGACAGGCGTCTGATCCGTACCCAACAACGCCGCAGCGGGTCATCCGTCACGCTCGTGTCGGATGACCCGCTGGTGCAGGGACGGCGCGACACGTCGGCTGCTGCCGCGTGACGACATCTCGACGGCTCAGGCCGCAGGGCGCCAAGACGGGCGCGGTCGAGCACCTGAACGACATGAAGAATCCTTCCGACAGTGAGTCCGTGCACCGGACAAGCAGCAGGGTCGTCCTGGCACGTCTGGCTGCGAGCACTCCGCTAGGTCCTGACGGGTGCTTCCACGTCGCCGTCGGCCGCCCCGCGTACGACCCAACGCTGCGGGCTCGGTCATGACGCCGTACTTCAGTGATCAGGACGTCACTCTTTACCTGGGTGACGCTGCGGAGGTCTTGCCCACGCTGGGTGCGTTCGATGCGGTCGTGACCGACCCTCCGTACGGTGAGACGTCGCTGGATTGGGACGTCTACCCTGTCGGGTGGCCGCAACTCATGACCGGTCATGCGTCGTCGATGTGGTGCTTCGGTTCGATGAGGATGTTCCTGGACCACGTCGATGACTTCGCCGGTTGGCGTATGTCCCAGGACGTGATCTGGAACAAGGGCACCGGGACCAGCCCAGCGACAGATCGGTTCCGGCGCGTCCACGAACATGTCCTGCACTTCTACCGTGGCGCCTGGCGGGATACCCACCACGACACCCCGCGCGTCCAGATCATGGGGCGAGCACGCAGTGGCCGGTCTTCGAGCGGCCCGGGGCCGTCTACGCATGCTGGGTACGGCCCATCCGCCTGGGTCGACAACGGTACTCGTTTGGTCGAGTCGGTTCTCTACGCCCCGAAGGACCGTACCGGAGCGGCGAGCAACCCCACCGCGAAGCCGGTCGGCTTGCTCGAGCTGCTCATCAGCTACAGCACACTGCCTGGGGCGACGGTCTTGGACCCGTTCGCCGGATCGGGCTCCACCGCTGTGGCGGCCCGTCATACGGGGCGCCGGGCAGTGCTCATCGAGAAGAGGGAGGAGCAGTGCGAGGCCGTTGCCCGACGCTTAGCGCAAGGCGTACTCGATCTTGCCGCAGACGTATGAACTGGTGATCGCCGAGGGGTGTGTCGTTCACTCGACGATGATGGGCGCGACGTACACGTCGATGCCGCGGCCCTGGATGTCCTGGGCTGCCCGCACGAGGTTGACCCGCGAAAACGTGAACAAGCTCTCCGCGGAGACCTCGGTCTTTCTCGCCATCGCGAGCACCACTCGTTCGGGACGGTCTTTGACCCACGACGGGTCGCCGCCCTCAGCCTCGACCCGTTCCCTCAGACGTTGTACCGCTTGCTGGTCCCACGCCAGCGCATGGGTCGAGACATAAGCCTGCGCGAAGAGGTGGCTTGCTGGCGCGGAGGAGTCGAACTTCTTGACGTGGATCAACGATCCGTCGCTGAGCAGCACGTCACAGGCTTCGAATCCTCTGGGGTGGGCGTCGGTTCGGATCAGTTTCTGGTCGAGACAGATCCCCCCGAGCTGGGCTGCGAGGGCCTGGTTGTACTGGGCCTCATTCTTCGTCGTGGCCGGCCAGCCAGGCAGGGGCGGCTTGAGCCGCTTGTGGAAGATCTGTTCGGTCAGACGCAGGAGTCGCTCGGCGTACTGCTCGTCCATCTGAAACCACTGCCCGTCGAACAGGCAGTACTTCTTGCCGTTGTGCGAAGTTTCGAAGGCGAGCCACTTCCGGGCCGAGATCGCTCCGCTGATCGGGTCGTCTTCATCGGCGCTGCTGAACAGTTGGACCTTCATCTGCTTGAGCCGCTGCAATGGAGCCGTCGAGCCCGCAAGGGGGGCGACCAGGTCCTCAAGTACGGGCAGGCCGTCCTGCAGGGCTGAACTACCTCGCCCGGCTCCGGATCCCATGAGCTTGAAGTGTGTCGGCGGTGCGTTGTCCCCGATGTGCTCGAAGGGCCAGGACAGACCCAGCTGGCGTTCTTCATCGGCTGTGAGTGCGTCGGCGAGTTGTTGGTCCAGCGCGCTGACCAGGCTTGCCGGCTTTCGAATCGGAACCAGCTGCTCCAGGACACTCATGCCTGGTGGCGGGTCGGTGGCAAGCAGGGTCTCGATATAGTCCAGGTCTGCGATGAGGTCATTCGCGATACGGCCGAGTGGGATGTTTAGAGCATCTGCACCACGGACGGTGACCTTCCCGTCGTGGGTGAGGCCAGGCGCCATCCCGCGGACGACGATCCGGGTTGCCATCTCACCGAAGGCCTCGAAGCCGAAGCCGTTCAGGCCGTCCCCGCTAGGCACGGTCACGCGGGCGACCTGGGCGCGTGAGTCGATGGCGCTGCGGGTCACTGAGCTGATCTGGGTGGGGTCGGCGAGTCGTATCGCCACGCGCTGGCCGAAGCTGGAGTCGACGAACGACTGATCGATCAGCTGGAACCCCATGCCGAAGGTGACAGCCCATGCGCCGTCTTCCGCACGGCGAATGATCAGCGCACCGGCTGCTGTGACGTTCCCGATCGTTGCCGGGAACCCGGTCAAGGACTCGACGTCCTGGGCCCACTTGGCGTGTTCCGTCGCCATGACGCCCAACACGAGCAAGGCCTCACGTCCCCCGACAACGACGTCGTGCAGGTCGAAGTCAAGGTCGTCGACGTATCGCTCGCGAACGGCCGCGCGCAGGTCGTGGACATCCACGAGGCGGTAGAGGGTCCGGGCGGTGGCGTTCGACTCGTTGCGAGGCACGAGATCGATGGTCCCAGCGGGTGCGAACTGCGCAAACGCTCGGCGTGAAGATCACCCGGCAGTGGATCGTCCTGTCCTCCACGGCCACTGTCAGTGCCGGCCGGTACGGTCGAGCGCAGCCGAAGAGAGACGCAAGGACCCCGGTTCGTTTGCGGGCCAACCCGTGCGATCCCCGCACCTCCTCGGCGCCGTCGATGACGGCAACGCTTCGCTTGCCCCACCAAGATGGTGGCGTGCCGTGTTTCCTACAGATCGAGCGGTGCCCTGTCTCGGCGCCCGGACCGTAGGGGCAGTGCTCGGCTCGGTACTTGTCCACGAGAGTCCGGAGGTGGACGAACGGTGGCTGCGTCGCGCTCGGCAAGGGCAGCGATCACGCGTGCGCGTTCCTCGAGTGCCGCCCGTTCGTCCTGGGTCATGGCGCCGAGCGCTTCGGGGACGCCGTCGGCAACGAAGTGGGTATCCCTGGTGCCAGGCTTTCTGGCTGCTCGGTTCAGGCGCGCGCCGAGCATGGCGCACACGTCATCGGCGATCAACAGGCCGGGCTGGGCCGCGACCCGGGGAAGGAGGGTCTCCACGTCGTGCCCGAGGGCTTCGGCACGGCGCAGCGCTCGACACATTGGACCGAACGCGTCGGTCATGACTGCTGTATCTGCTTCGCCAGGTGTGAGCTTGCCCGCCGTGCTCAGCGCGCTTGTGACCAGCCGGATCCAGCGAGGTCGTTGAGCGACGTCGGCAATGTGCTCGTACTCGGCGATCAGCCGGTCTCGCCCGGTCCACTTCTCGTGTTCGGCGCGGTGGGTCTCGTGTGCGGAGAGTTCTGCGCCGGGACGGGCCAGGATCCGGTAGAGGATCGCCCGGGCGGTCGGGTTCTCGGCGGGTGGGGTGTGGTCGTCATCGGGCAGGTCGGTGGCGACGTAAGCGTGGTTGGCGTGGCGCCCACGGGTCAGGGCGACGTACAAGTTCTCCCGGACGGTCCTGGTCGTGACCAGGACGTGCGCGGTATCAACGGTGATGCCTTGGGCGCGGTGGGCCGTGACGGCGTACCCGAGGTTGAGGTGTTCGGCCACGTACTGGGCTGGCAGGATCACGCTGGACCCGAGGCGTGAGGACGTGCTGGTCGCGCGCCGGGAGGGCAGGACTCGTCGGGCATCGATGCTGCCGTCGCGGCGGACGTGAGTGATCTGCCAGCGGTCGCCGTTGCGCACGAATCCGCCCCGGGCGGTCACCAGACGGCGACGGTTGCGGCGGGTGATGACGAGGTCACCTTCGGAAGCTTCCGTCCCGTCCGCCAAAGCGAGGGCGCGGCCGGTGTCGACTTCACCGGCGAGAATGCGGTCGGCCCGGGCACGTCGGTTCAGCTCGGCCACCATGGCGTTCGTGTCCGCCACCAGCACCGTGGTTAGACCCGCCGTGTGGTCGTGGTGCCAGGCGGTGTAGGCGGCGTCGGCCATCTCCTGGGTGGTGCCGTCATGGAGGCGTCCTTGGTCGTCGTAGGCGGGCACGGCTTCGGGGCGCCCGTCGCGCAGGGCGAGGGAGGCGGTCTTCTCCCAGGCGTGGGTGAAGCGGTGCAGCTCGAGCAGGCGTGGCGGGTCGGTGCGGGCGTTGACGAGCATGGCGAAGGCGCCACCGGCGTCGACGGCTTGGAGCTGGGCGGGGTCGCCGACCAGGAGCAGCTTCGCCCCCGCACGCTCGACGGCGGTGGCGAGGGCGTTGAGAGTGTGGGTGCCAGCGAGAGTGGCTTCGTCCACGATCACCAGCTGCCCGCGACGGAGCTCGACCTGGTACCAGGGCTTGGTGCTGGTGTGGTCGTGGAGCCACTTCGCGGTGGTCTCGGCGTGCAGTCCGACGTCCTGCCCGAGAACCTTCGCGGCGGCGGCCGACGGCGCCAGCGCGACCACACTCCCGCGGCCGTGCTGACTGGTCCATGCTCGGACGAGGGCGCGCATCGTCGTGGTCTTGCCCGCACCCGCAGGCCCGACGAGCACATCCACCGTCCGGCCCGAGGCTGCGACCTGGCCGACGGCGGACGCCTGCTCTCTACTGAGGTTCCGACCCCGGCCCGGACGTTGGGCAGCGAACGCGGGGTCGCCGGGGCGCAGGGTCGGTGCGGTGGTTTCGCCGGCCAGGTCCAGCAGGTGCTGCTCGGCGTCCCAGACCGCGGTACTGCTGAAGACGGTGTGGTGCTTGGGCCGCAGCATCGTCGTGCCGTCAGGGCGTCGCAGCGCCGTGGGCGTAGGCGCGAGCTCGCTCGGGGTGAGCGGGACAGACCCAGCCTCGGCCAGCGCGACGATCCGGGCTGTGACCTGCTCCCGGTCGGCGGCCGAGGTGAGGCGCCAGCCGGCGGTCTGGCGGGAGGCTTCCGCCCACAGGTTCCAGTGCGTCCAGGTCGCCCTACTGTCCGACACGGTCGCCAGGGTGCTGGCGGCGGCCTTGGCCAGTGCGTCGTCGGGCACCTGGTCGGCGCCGTGGGTGCGGGCGGTGCCGGAGGTGGTTAGGCGGCGGGCGAAAGCGACCGGGTCGCCGTCGTCGAGCGCAGGCAAAAGTCGCGCGGCTCGGCGGCGCCAGGTGGTAGTCAGGTCGTGCAGGGAGTGCAGTGTCTTCTCCGGGCGGGTGGCCAGGGTGGCCTGTGCCCGCAACTGGCCGACCGTCGTCTTCGAAGGGCGGCGCCCGTGCCGGGCGATGTACTGCGCGATCAGGACGTCGGTGGCGGCATTGATCTGGGTGGATCGGGTCGAGAACTCGGCGATCAGTTCCTCGCTGACGCCGTCGATCTCCCACTGCGGGTTCCGGTCCGCTCCGCGGCGGCGACGCTCCCATGCCAGGCCGAAGGTCCCGGTGAGGCGGTCCCGCAGGACCGCGTCATAGTGCGCCGACAACGCCACCGCGGCTGCGAACAGTAGCTGGCCGTCCAGGGTCCGCCACTGCCCGTCGGCCAGGGTCATTACCTTGTTGGAGAGGACAACGTGGGTGTGTAGCTGCGGGTCATTGGTCCGGGAGTCCCAGTGGTCGAACGCTGCAGCGATGATGCCCGCGACGTCGGCCTGGGCGATGCCGTCTTTGCCGACCCGAGTTGCGGCGACGTGGCGTTCGAGCAGTCCGAGGGTCTCGCGGACCGCGGCGTGATGGGCCTCCACGATCCGCGCCTGGGTGTTCGCATCGGCCAGCGCCCACAACACGCTCACCGACTTCGGCACGGAGAACGTCAGGTCGAACCCAGCGACGGAATGCCGGTCGCCAGCGCGATGCTCCTCGGACTCGATGGCGGCTGTCTCGATCGAGCGTTCGTCGTCGGTGAGCCAGCGGTCGAGCTTCGCGACCCGTTCGTCGATTCTCTGTGCGGCGGGCTTGTAGGTCCGGTAGTCCCGTCCCAGCCGTGCACCGGTGATCGGGTGACGGCCAGCTCCGATCAGGAGCTTGAGTTGATCCTCGGTCACCATGTCGCCGTCGGCGATGCCTGCGATGTCGGCAGCTCTACCTCCCGGTACCTCCTCCGGTGCGGCCACAGCCAGCGCCGGGTCCAGAGCCTCTAGGCCGGAGCCGAGCCAGAACCCCGGCGGCGTACCCGCCTCGAGGTAGTACCGCGTCACTCGATCCGGTGCCGAGCGATCCCCGTCCCCACGAACGACAGAACGCAGGAGGTAGGCGTAGCCGTCTCCAGCTGAGACCTTGCGGATCGACATCGTCACGAGCGCACCTCCACTACGTAGGTGCATCCAGGCAGCCGACCCAACACCTCTAGATGTTCCTGAATGCAATCAGTGTGAGGGGTGAGGGGTGAGGGGTGAGGGGTGAGGGGTGAGGGGTGAGGGGTGAGGGGTGAGGGGTGAGGGTGAGGGGTGAGGGGTGAGGGGTGAGGGGTGAGGGGTGAGGGGTGAGGGGTGAGGGGTGAGGGGTGAGGGGTGAGGGGTGAGGGGTGAGGGGTGAGGGGTGAGGGGTGAGGGGTGAGGGGTGAGGGGTGAGGGGTGAGGGGTGAGGGGTGAGGGGTGAGGGGTGAGGGGTGAGGGGTGAGGGGTGAGGGGTGAGGGGTGAGGGGTGAGGGGTGAGGGGTGAGGGGTGAGGGGTGAGGGGTGAGGGGTGAGGGGTGAGGGGTGAGGGGTGAGGGGTGAGGGGTGAGGGGTGAGGGGTGAGGGGTGAGGGGTGAGGGGTGAGGGGTGAGGGGTGAGGGGTGAGGGGTGAGGGGTGAGGGGTGAGGGGTGAGGGGTGAGGGGTGAGGGGTGAGGGGTGAGGGGTGAGGGGTGAGGGGTGAGGGGTGAGGGGTGAGGGGTGAGGGGTGAGGGGTGAGGGGTGAGGGGTGAGGGGTGAGGGGTGAGGGGTGAGGGGTGAGGGGTGAGGGGTGAGGGGTGAGGGGTGAGGGGTGAGGGGTGAGGGGTGAGGGGTGAGGGGTGAGGGGTGAGGGGTGAGGGGTGGGGGCTTCACCCCGTTTGGTGGACACGCTGATACTGGATCGTGGATCCAGAGGAAGCGAGTTTGATCCGCATGGCTATGAAGAACTATCCGGAGGAGTTCAAGGCCGATGCTGTGGCCTTGTACGAGTCCACACCCGGGGCGACGATCAAGGGGATCGCCCGGGACTTGGGCGTCTCGCGAGAGACGTTGCGGTTATGGGTGCGCCGCGCGGCTGAGCAGCGCGGGCAGGCCGCCGTGACGGCCGGTCCGGCAGCGGGCACGACGCCCGGCGAGCCGGCGGTGCGTTCCGGTGGCCGGGTCGGGCAGCTGGAGGCACGGGTCGCCGAGCTCGAGGCAGCCAACGCTCGCCTGGAGGCTGACAAGCGCAAGCTCGCCACCGAGCGGGAGATCCTGCGCAAGGCCGCGAAGTATTTCGCGGGAGAGACGACCTGGTGAGCCGCTTCCAGTTCGTCGCCGAGCACCATCCCACCTACTCGGTGAAGCGGCTGTGCCAGGTTCTTGAGATCAACCGGTCGAGCTACTACAAGTGGCGCGACGGTGCCGCTGGTCGTGCCGCCCGGGCCAGGGCTGATGCCGGGCTGGCGGCACGGATCCGGGCCCTGCTGAAGGAGGATCCGGCTCTTGGCTCGCCGCGGGTCACGACCGAGCTGCGTAAGACCGACCCGGTCGGGCCGCCGGTGAACCACAAACGGGTCGCTCGTGTGATGCGCGAGCACGGCATCGCGGGGATCCGGCTGCGCCGACGGGTACGGACCACGGTCCCGGACCCGTCCGGGCAGAAGGTGGCCGACCTGATCAAGCGGGACTTCACCGCTCCGGCACCCAACCGCCGGTATGTCGGCGACATCACCTACCTGCCGATCGGTGGCGGGCAGTTCTTGTATCTGGCGACGGTGATCGACCTGTACTCGCGCCGTCTCGTGGGCTGGTCGCTGGCCGATCACATGCGCACCGAGCTGGTCACCGACGCCCTGCAGGCCGCCGTAGCCGAGCGGGGTTCGCTGGCCGGAGCAATCTTTCACAGCGACCACGGAGCCCAGTACGGATCGAAGGACTACGCGCAGCTGTGCGGCCGGCTGCAGGTGACTCAGTCCATGGGCGCGGTCGGCACCAGCGCCGACAACGCCCTGGCCGAGTCGTTCAACGCCACGCTGAAACGCGAGACCCTGGCCGGCGCACCCGCGTTCGACGATGCCCGCGCCTGCCGCCTCGCAGTGTTCCGCTGGATCACGCGCTACAACCTGCGCCGACCGCATTCCCGGCTCGGGAACCAGAGCCCCATCGACTACGAACACGAAACCGACCCGGCTACGCTACGGCTGGCCGCCTGACCACACGAAGACGTGTCCACTTCTCGGGGCGAAGGCCCGTGAGGGGTGAGGGGTGAGGGGTGAGGGGTGAGGGGTGAGGGGTGAGGGGTGAGGGGTGAGGGGTGAGGGGGCGGGGTGAGATGGCGGGGGCTTTACGGGAACACAGCCGACGGCGGACCGCGGGCCAGCCGTTGATCAGCCCGCGACGTCGTACACCACTGGCGCGCCCAGGCCATGAGCTTGCGACGCTCACTGTCGTGGCGGCCCGCAGGCTCGCGACGACGCTCTCGATACCGTCCAGGAGCGCGGCAAGCACTGCGGCACCGCGACCGCCGACGTCGGGCACGACGACGGCTTGCTCCAGGTCGCCGCCGGCCTCGGCCAGCGCGACCGGGCCGAGCTCGGGCCAGCTGACCAGGGCGACCCACCCGTCGCACTGCGCGACGCCTAGGAGTCAGCACATCAGGTTCGCCGAGTCCCGGACGGTGACCACGGGGCCGGGGGCAGGTCGCACCCGGCCGGCTCGGGTCGAGACCGGGGATCGGCGGCAGCCAGTGCCAGCGAGGCTGGTAGGTGTCAGCCCCGGTCGGGCACTCCGATGCTGAGCATCTGCCAACCCTCGGGGACCTGAGCGTCCAGTTCGTCGCGGCCAGCTTCGTAGGTCGTGGCCTCGACCTCGATCTCGCGGGCTTGGGACGACTCGTCGCCGCGGACGGCGGCGCGGGTGTCGATCGTGGCCGTGACTCTCATAGGGTGCCTCTCCGTGATCCCACTGAGTCCCATAGTGCGGCCGACCACTGACACCCGCGGACTGGGCACGCGCAGTGGAGTGGTGATCTGCATGACACGACAGGCTGGCCACGACGAGATCACCACATGCCCTGAGCCACCCCGCCGGCCTTAGCGGCATCTCGTCAGAGATGCAGGCCGTCGTTCACGCCCGGACGCTCGCCCTGGTCGATGAGCCGGGGTGCGGGCGGGGTGCGGGGCCGGTTAGGCGTCGGTGGGTGCAGGCGCCGGGTGCAGTCAGCCCTCGCTGGGTAGCGGCACCTCCGATCCGGCTAAACGCCTCCAGTATCCGCTGACCCAGGCGCGACCAGTCGGCTTCCGGGACCAGCAGGGGGTGCCGCCGGGGCCGGGATGAGCACATGCTCGGTGTGCGAAACACTCGTTCTCGCAGCACCCGATCACGAACAGGACACCTAAGCGCCACACCGCGATCTACCTGCTGCGGGCTTCTCCGCCTCGGGCTACCGCACTGGCCGGCCGATGGCCGCACGAAGGAGCCCGCCGACGCCGAGCAGGATGAGCCAACCGGCGACCAGCGTGAACTTCAGAGCGTTGTAGGCAAACAGCGCTACGAGGACCCAGGCGACCATGTGGTGGAGCTCGTAGAAGAACCAGGCCGCTCCGGCGTAGGCGAGGGCAGACGCGAGCGCCAACGGAAACCCCCAGCGGCGGTGGCCACGTCGGCTCATCCAGATTGCCGCCTTGGTCGTCGGACCAGCCTCGAACATCGGCGCCGCAACCGTCGGCGCGTTCCGAGGGCTTGGGTCGCGCCGCAGGTAGGTGGGCACGCTAGAAACGGGGAGCACCCCGGATCCCGTCGCGTGAGTCATCTCGTACTCGATGGCGTTCGGCGTCGACATCCTCCCCACCTCCCGATTGGCTAGTGCTAGAACAACCGTGCTTACAAGTTACGCGCGATGTGGGGAAGCGTCGAGCGTCCACGCCGCAACCGAGCGGGCCAACTGATCGTCAGCATCCCGTGAGGGCGCGGGAGAGTCTTCGCGCTCGGAGAGAGATCTGGCGTCGCGCCTTCGGGCCACCACTCGAATATCGGGTCGCATTCGCGATGGTCGGCGCCGTAGGTCTGGATGGACTCGGCCAGCCGTGTGGTGAGGGCGCCTGCAGCTGGTCCTTTGCCGACGGCACCGATCTCCAGCTCATTGCCGTCGCCCAGCGGACGCCACGCCAGGGCGGCAAAAGAACCCGCCTCGGTGATCGCCGGGTAGAACGACTTCTCCGCGCCGCGGTCGGTCGGATCTTTCGCCTCCATGGCACACCCACCAGGCTGGATGAGCACCCAGGTCAGCAGGTCCAGCCAGATCGTCCGGCTGGCATAGATCACACCGGACCACGCCTCCGCGTGCTCGGCGGCCAGGACACCATCGGTGACTGCGAAGTCGTCAGGAATCTGGTCGGCGAACCGGAACGTGACCGCCTTGCCGGAGAGACCAGTCAGCTCGACCGCCGGCGGCTCGTACCGATTGGCGCCCTGCAGGGGAACGAAGCCGCCGGGCACGGTCGACTCCGAGATCAGGTGTCCGTCCTGATAGCGGAAACCGATGATGCGTTGCAGACCCGGGGCGATCTGTAGGGGCACGACCAGGACGCCGTCGGGCGCCAGCTGCTCCAGCCAGACCTTCGGGATGGTCCATGGCGAGACAGTGACCATGATCCGGTCGAAGACCCCACGGCCAAGATGCCGACCCGCGTCGGCCGTAATGACCTCGACCCGGTCGCTGAGGCCAAGTCGTTCGAGTCCTGCCGTGGTACGCGCGGTGACCGACTCGTCGATGTCCACGGTGACCACCTCACCGTCCGGGCCGACCAGGTGCGCGAGCATCGCCGCGTTCGGGCCGCCTGAGCCGATCTCCAGCACCCGCATCCCGAGCCCGACATGGGCCTGGCGCAGGTTCCCGGCC